>NZ_PVYX01000001.1 GCF_003001695.1 Flagellimonas meridianipacifica
CTTTCCTGTTCTCAAAGCAAAAAAAACGCCCCGAAAGGACCCCTTTTTCGCCCCACCAAAACAATACCTTTACCGTTTTAGCGGGTGCAAATATAAGCAGCTTATTTTTTCTCCGCAAATGCTTTTCAACTATTTTTTTTCAAAAAAATCTAAAAAACTCACAAAGTGCTGTTTTTCAGATATCATCACAAAATAGATTTTGAAAGTTTAGGAAAAGAAATTCCAAACTAATCCAAATCGTATAACAAAATCCCTATACGGATAATTAGGAGCAGAATAAAAGATAGGTTCTGAAAAGGAAGAATTGAAATGTTCCAACTTAAAATAAATTCTTGTTTGCTTCACCCTCGCATTTATGAAGAAATCCAGGAGCGGAAAACCTCCAAACTCTTCTTCATTTTGAATATAGAACTCCCCCAATAGAGGATGATAAGCATTCATATTATATGAAGTAAAGTATTTGAAAGTAACCCCCGTCTGCAAATACATTGCTTTTTTAAACACATCAGAAGAAAAGTATAGTGAATTACGCGTGATTAACTCTGGAACATTCAGCACTTGTTGATTTTGGGTTACATCTTGAAACAAAACAGTGTTGGCCAACGCCCATTTTCTCCATTTGAACTCTTTAAAATACTTTATACGAAGATGGTTCACAGTTTCACTTTCTTGGAAGGGTCGAACAAAAGCCGTCTCGGCCAAACCTGCAGCCCTTTGTTCATCTGTGATAGTGGAAGCAAAGAAACTGTAGTTATCAATTGCACTATATTCGGCTTCAAGAAGACCCCATTTGTTAGAATCCAAATTAAAAGTTATGGCTTGATTCTGCTGTTTTTCGAAAAGAGAATCATTTTGCCAGTTGAAATTCTGATAATCACTTTGATACAACAAATAATTAAAGTTAGGTAATCGAGAAGCTAAATGTACTCCTCCCGAAACTGTGGTATTTTCATTAATCTGGTAAATCGAGGAAAAATTAAAAGCATTTCCGGTAAGTTCTCCCGAAACGGTATAATTTACATCACCCTTTAATACAAGATTACCAAACTGGTTAAAATAAGTACCCCCAACAGAAATTTCCTCTCCCTCTATTTGGTTTTGGATTGTCTGGGTATCTGTTATAAGAATACTATTAAAGAAATAGTTGTAGTTATACAAACTGGCATTTCCGGTAATTCTTCCCAAAGTACTATTCGAGAACTCGGCAGATACTCTATTGAACATTGTTTTCAATCGGGCTTTGTCTTCTATCGGAGTTAAAAAAACATCTTCCCCAAAAGCATTTTCTTGGGCGGTCTGAACAAATTCGTAAAACTTGGTTTCATAATTGAATTCATGACCTATTCTTACCTGACTCTTCCTTTTTTTTATGGAGTCTTGCTCTCCTCCAAACAGTAAGAATTGGTGATCAAAATAATATCGTTTGCCCAGGATACGGTTATTGGCATTGGTGAACAAAACATCAATTCGCACCCTATCGGTAAAATCACCTTCTGGGTCATTCTCAAACTGTTCCCGATTTGCAATCCCACCATTTTCTTCCGAATCTAAATCTTGGGCAGCAATGTGCCCCCTAATCCTATAGCGGTCATTCTCCGTTCTATAATTAAAAGTGGTTTTAAAATTACCTGACTGGGCTTGATTAAACTGGTATTTGCCCAATGATCGAAAACCTTTAAATCCAACAGAAAGATTAAGTCTTTTATTAACATTAAAAGCAAGCAATGCATCTAATAATTGACCTTGTTCCAATGTAGTTTTAAACATTAAATCCGAAACTGGTGTTGCTACATCATAGTAGTTTATTTCTTCTGTTTCTTGGTAATTAAAATTTCTCCCAAGAGCTCCCAATCTAGGATAATAATGACGATCGGAAAATTGGACACCCAAAGTGTTGTAAGGTTGACCAATATTTGCAAAGGGTATAAGTTCAAAATCATCCCTTCTGAGAAAGTTGTACTTGTATTCCTTTTGGATGGTCAAACTGGTATCCAAAAAAGTGGTGTCCCTTGAATAAGAGATAATTTTATAGTCTTTTATGGCAGTTGTCCCTTCTTTTTTTTGAGACAATGAATCCATTCCCTTTGATTTTAATGGCAGTTTGTTACGTGTAGAATCTCGGGGAACGGGAGGTGGGGAAATTGAATCTTGCTGTGCATTTGCAAAAGTAGCATTCAACAACAGAAAAAGAACCGAAATAAAATGTCTCATGTACTGGTATTGACAGGCAAAGGTATGCGTTTTGTTGTTATGGGAATGTGAAAGTTTTCAGTCATTCTAACTTAAGGAGTTCATAGGTCAATAGATAAATTAAATCCACTGGAAAAAGCTGAGTCAAAATAGGAAATTCCAATACGATTTTTCAAAATACCATAAAAGTTTAAGATTTAGGTAGATGCAAAAGAATATCCATGTTTTAACCAATTAATCACTGATTCACCTAAAATACCCATGGAAGAGGTTTTGTAACCAATCTTAAAATAATTTCCCAAAATAAAAAAGCGCTTAAAATAATTTTAAGCGCTTCTGTTTGGTATAAAATTATGCTACTCTAAACTAGTAGCCAGGATTTTGCTGTGCATTAGGATTACCATTCAGTTCATCATCTGGAATTGGTAAAATAACAAAATTAGCACCGGGGGCAGTAACCGCGCCACCTCCAGGTTTCAAATTCTGGTTGTTACGCAACAAATCCATTCTTCGTGCACCTTCAAAAGCTAATTCCTTTCTTCTTTCCAAAAGAATATCATCAAGGGTAACAGAACCTAAAGCAGGTAATCCTGCTCTTGCTCTAATAGCATTTACATCTTCCAATGGAGTGGCACCGATTGTCGTTCCACCTCTCAAATTAGCTTCTGCTCTATTTAAGTGAATCTCACCCATACGTATTACGTTGGGATCGGATTCATTAGTAGCTCCGTTAGGATACTTGTTGGTAAACAATCCGGGATTATTCCCTGCATCAACATCGCTAAATGTCAAAACCGTAAACCTCAAGTCCGTTGGTTCTGCCTCAAAGGCGTCAATCAAATCTTGGGCAATCGGCAAATCGCCCCTACCATTGTTTGATGTAGGATTATAAAATGTATCAAAGTCAGAACCAATTGCTGGATCATCCGGTTGGTTGATTACCTGGAACAAGTGTTCTGATGAGGTATTATTGTAGAAGCTGAAGTCAGAAGCCAAACTAAAACCAGTAGTATTGACAACGTCGTTCGCCATATTGGCTGCAGCGGCCCACTGCTCTCTGTACAAGTAAAGTCTAGATAACAATCCTCTCGCCGCTGTGCTACTAGCCCTGATACCATTAGAAGCGGGCAAATTGTTCATGGCGAACAGCAAATCAGCCTCAATAAACGCATGCGTCTCATTGACCGTAGATCTTGGCTGTTGGAAAGGCTCTACATCCCCTTCAAAAAACTCGGTTACTATAGGCATACCCAAGGTATTTCCATTATCTACTTGGAAGGGCTGGGCAAAATTATTTACTCCAACGAGGTACGCCAAGGCTCTACAAAAACGAGCTTCAGCGATAAACTGAATTGCCAAAGCATCGAAGTTCGCTGGTGCACCTTGTACATCGTCAGCATTAATATTTTCCAGATTTACAATAATGTTGTTTGCATCCCGGGTAACATCAAAAACATCAAACCAGATATTATCAATTGTTCCATTCGTGGCATCAGCATCAAAATCACGAATATCCTGAAGCGTAGTAAAACTACCTACGAAATCCACATTATCGGAAGTAAAATCTGCTATAAAATCTGGAGTACCAATCAAGTCTCCATCCTGTAATCCATCATACACACCGATTACCGCTGCCTCGAGGTTAACGAAATTTGAAAACACGGCATCTGTGGAAAGGTTATCCTCCGGCTCAATATCTTCAACTCGACTTTCACAGCCCCATACAAGCAATGTAAGGGCAAAGAAGAATATTATTTTCTTAAAAATTTTCATCATCACTTTTTTTAAAATTGTACGTTTAAACCAATCAGAAAGGTCCTGGCCTGTGGTGCCGTAAAGAATGACTGACCCAATGCCAATGGACTACCGGAGTCATTATTCTCAGGATCAATGCCATCCAAATCATCACCTTTCAGTGTCCATAAATTTGTAGCCGTACCATAAAATCTCACAGAAGAGAAGAAATCTAATCTATCCATGATAGAATTTGGTAAAGTATATCCCACAGTAAGGTTATTTAATCTTAAGTAGTCCCCACTAAACAATTGAGCAGTGGACAGTTGGTTAGCATTGTTCGCTGTTGCGCTAGCAGGACTAGGCAAAAATGCTTGGTCTCCTGGCTGCCTCCAGAAATTCAAATTCTGCCTTCTTACATTGATTGTTCCCCCGATAGCATCAAAACCATCGATGAATCGCAAACCGTCAACAAAAATATCGTTACCTACGCTATAGTTGAACGCAGCAGTCAAATCCAAGTTTTTGTAATTTATGGTATGTGTAAAACCACCTGCGAAATCAGGCAAAGCTTTACCAACATCAACCCTATCCGTGTTTAGGTTGGGTGTGGTGGTAACATTACCGTCAATATCCAACCACTCAAAATCACCAGTCTGTGCATTAACACCGACAGCACGTACCAAGAAGAAATTACTCAATGGAGAACCTTCACGCAATCGTGAAACACCACCACCACCAACATCGGTGAATCGACGTCCTTGGTCATCAATTTCATTGGACTCAATAGCAATTACTTCATTATCCAAGGTATTCAAGTTGAATCGCAAATTCCAGTTAAAGTCCTTAGATCGTATGATATCTGCCGCTAACTCAAATTCCCATCCACTGTTCTCTAGCTCACCTGAGTTAAGACTTTGATCAAGGTCTCCCGTTTGTTCCGGAATGGGAACGTTAAACAATAGATCCGTAGTATTTCTTTTAAAGTATGATACGTTGAAATCTACCCGGTTGTTAAAGAAACTTGATCGGAGACCCACGTCTATGGTTCGCGTTTCTTCAAAACCTAGATTTGGATTTGCAGGTTGGTTAACATTTGTAGCAGCAAGACCACCGAACTGTCCTGTTCCGAAAAGCCCTAAAGGGAGGAAGTTACCTCTGTTAATACTGAGATTATCGATTAAACGATCGTTACCCGCTGTTCCTATACTACCTCTTAATGATAAGAAATTAATCCATCCAACATTTTCCATAAACTTCTCGTTGGACAAAGTCCAACCCCCAGCTACGGACCAGAAAGTACCTGTATTGTTATCATCCCCAAGTCTAGAAGACCTATCAAATCTACCGGACAATTCCAAAAGATATTTATCATCGTAATCGTAAGAGATTCGGCTTAAGTAACCGGTAATAACACTACCTGTTCGTGTAGGCGTGCCACCCACAGTGGTGGACACGGTTTGGGTGGTTGCTGAACCTACGTTGGTCAAACCATCCGAAAGGAAACCAACCCCATCTACCTGGGTCTGTCTCCTTCTTCTGTCTTCAAATTCCTGAAGTAACAGACCGCTCACACTATGCTTACCAAATTTGTTAGTATAGTTTAAAGAGTTGGTTACCCTATAAAGGTCATCCGTAACCGCCCTAAAATTAGCATCACCACCCGCAAAGGTTATATCGGCTCTTCTAAGGCGAACACCAATGGTTTGTCTGTCTACACCAAACTCCGATTTAAACTTAAGGTTTGGCGTTAAGCTTATTTCCCCAAAAATGCTACCAATGATTCGGGTATTGTCCGTTTCATTTGTATTTAATCTAGCTACCGCTTCAATATTCGGAATAAAGTTGGGAGAACGCACAAAGTTCCCCTGGTCATCCCTTGGTATAAAAGTTGGATTTGTCAGCAAGGCTGACGTAAAAGGTGCAAAGGTATTGTTCTCCGTACCAATAGTATTCAAAACCGTATTGGTGATACCTACATTAGTACCAACGCGCAACCAGTTAGTGGCTTGGGTATCCAAATTCAACCTAAAAGCCCAACGGGTCAAATCGTTACCGATAGCAAAACTTTCCTGATCATCAAAACTACCACTAATAAAGTACGATGAATTTTCCGTACCCCCGCGTACCGAGATATCGGTATGTTGTGAAAAACCGGTTCTGCCTATTAGATCTACAAAATCTGACCCTGGATCACCTATGGCGCCCAAGCCCAAATCTTGTGGCTGTAAACTGGTGCCATCCTGAATGTTAGCGACATCTGTTCTAAACTGGCGGTACTCATCTGCCGTTAGCACCTCAGGTAGATCAATGATGTCCGTAAACTGTACAAAGTTGTTAATGGTCACCGTAGCGTCTTGGCCTCTTTTTCCCTTCTTTGTAGTAATCAATACTACACCATTCGCACCCCTTGTACCGTATAGAGCGGTAGCACCGGCATCTTTTAAGACTGTCAGTGATTCTATGTCTCCAGGGTTAATAAAACTAAATGGGTTGGCACTACGATTATTATTAGCACCCTGTAAAAAACCATTACTGTTATCGGTAAGCACTACCCCATCAATTACGAATAGCGGCTGGCTACCCCCGTTGATGGTATTTACACCCCTAATCTGGATATTGGTAGGTGTACCTAAAAGACCAGAAGTATTTACCACGTTAACACCTGCCGCTTGACCTCTTAATAATTGGTCAGGAGATGTCACCACTAGGTTTTCCAATGCTTCTTCGCCTACAATGGATACGTTCTGAACAATTTTATCCTTGCTCTGAGTACCATATGCTACAACCACCACTTCTTCAAGGGCTTCAGCATCTTCTTCCATCTGTACGTTGATGGCACTGGATGCTCCCACGGTCATATTGACCGTTCTCTGGCCCAGATAACTAAAGCGCAACACCTGTCCAACGTTAGCGGAGATTGAGTAATTACCATCAAAATCGGTTTGTGTTCCAGAAGATGTTCCCACAACAACAACTGAAACTCCTGGTAATGGCAAACCGTTTTGGTCGGTTACGTTACCGGAAATTGTCTTCTCTTGTCCAAAAGAGAAATTGATGCACAGCAATAGAAAGGAAGCCAGCATCAAAGTTAACTTTGATCTCATTTAATTGAATTTTTGAATTAGTCAGCGGCTAAAATCTTAATAAAAACTAAAAATTCCAAAAATTACTTGCCCCCAACCCCAATAAATGTTAAAAAGGCATTAATAATTATCAAATTTTGAGTTAATTCACCTTTGTCTTAAGAAATAGTAAATTCTTTAACTAAACTATTTCGTCTTTTTGCCAATTAAATGATTACTGTTTAAAAAAATGAGTTTAGTAAGGTTTGATTCTCCCGGCCATTTAGCAGGCACGGACGAAGCAGGAAGGGGCTGTTTGGCCGGCCCGGTGACGGCAGCAGCCATAATTCTAGCCCCAGATTTTGAAAATGAGGTTCTTACCGATTCCAAAAAACTATCCGAATCCAAAAGAAAAGAACTTAAACCTATATTGGAAGAAAAAGCTTTAACATATTCCGTGCAGCACGTTTTTCAAGAAGAAATTGATGTAATCAATATACTTAATGCTTCTTTTCTTGCCATGCATAAGTCACTTGATAAGCTTTCCATGCTGCCCAGTCTTATTTTGGTAGATGGCAATCGTTTCAAACCCTACCAATCCATACAACATCATTGTATTATAAAAGGTGATGGGAAATATTTAAGTATTGCAGCCGCTTCTGTGCTGGCCAAAACCTATAGGGACGCCTATATGGAGAAGATTCATCTTGAATTCCCAATGTACAATTGGAAGAAAAACAAAGGATACCCTACCAAAGAGCATAGAGAAGCCATTAGAAAATATGGCATTTGCAAGTATCACAGAAAAAGTTTTAGACAATTGCCTGAACAATTGATGCTCGATATCTAAAACCCTAAATTTGTTTCAAAATCTCAATATGAAACCTCGGGCAATCTATTTCTTCTTTTTCATATTCTTTTTTTCTTGTCAAAAAGAAGTCAAGACCTCTGACACATTTCTAGAACAATTGCCAACCAATGCTTCATTTTTGATGAGCGTAAACGACATGACAGGTTTTTTGAGTGCGCTAAAAAACAGTACGATTTCCAAAAAAGGGCAAATCGTCAACTTCTTGGATATTATTCTTGGGGAAACCGAGATATTGACATTAATAAACACGGAACAAAAGTCAGTATTGGGATTTTATAAAATTGGAAGGGAAAACTATAATTTCGTTTTGGCGACCAAATCCAATCCCAACTTTTTTGATGTATCTCAAATTCCGAACCATTCTTCCGAAACGTTTTCTTATGAAAACCATACATTGAACAAATATATTGTCAATGGACGGGAAGTTTTCACCTGTCAAAAGAATGGTTTCCAGCTATTGAGTTCTTCGCAAATGCTTCTAGAAAATTTGCTTCGTGCCGATTCTTATACCGTAGACCCAAACTTGAATAGGCTATACACCGCCGCGGAAGAAGATAAGTCCGCCACAGTTTTTATTAACCTCAAAAAGTTTTCGTTTCTGTCAGAAGAACCCAGGAAGAAAAAACCTATGGCAGAATGGACCAGTTTGGATATTTCTTTAAATCAAAACCAAACCGCTTTAAGCGGAGTAGCCACGGCCTCAGATTCGACGAAATTGTTTATAAACCTTTTTAAGGGCACGGCTCCACTAAGCAGTAGAACTGCTCTTTATGCACCTGCAAAAACCGAAGCTTTAATTGCCTACGCATTTGATGATTTTGATGTTTTTCAAAACAACCAAAGTCTTTTTCTAGATCGGGTTAAGGCCAAGGATACCCTGTTCAACACCATAGAAGAAGTTGGAATTATCAATATGAATCAAAACAAAGTGGTGTTTTTAAATTCCTTTGGCGGTGAAGGTTTATCCGATTTTCTATCTAACAGCAAAAAATCTTCATCCAATTATCAAGGAAGCGATATCAATGGACTTCAAGACAAGAATTTGGTAACTTCTACATTCGACCCTTTGGTCAATGATTTTGAATCCAATTATTACACCGTGTTGGAGAATACGTTCGTTTTTTCAGAAAAAATTGAACCTCTTCAAACAGTCATCAGTAATTACAGGAATAAATCCACATTTTCCGAGTCGACAACTTATAATTCGGCTATGGAAAACTTTGCAAACGAATCAAGCATGCTATTCATTTCAAATAACAAAGGAATGGATTTTGTATCCGAGCAAACTTTTTTAGCTGAAATTTTCAATACATCAGGTAGTAAAAAACTGGATGACCATACTTTCGGAGCTCAGTTAGTTGCAGATAGTGGTTTTATGCACACCTCTTTTGTAGTTTCCAAAACCAAGAAAGCTGTTACGGCAAATACAACCATACCTCTTTTCACCATCGAGTTAGATTCAGACTTGGCATCGGACCCTACGTTTGTTAAAAATCACAGGAACAATAGACAGGAAATAGTGGTACAAGACCGAGACAACTTCTTATATCTAATATCCACTAACGGAAAGGTACTCTGGAAGAAGCAGTTGGATGGAAGGATTCAGGGAAAAGTGCATCAAGTGGATATTTATAAAAATGGAAGGCTTCAGTTGGCCTTTTGTACGAACAATGAATTTATGGTAATTGACCGAAATGGCGAAGATGTACCCCCTTTCAAAATAAAATTTGAAGGTGGAAATCTAAATCCCTTGGCCGTTTTTGACTATGAGGGGAACCGCGATTATCGATTTGTCGTCACTCAAGGCAAGAAAGTATTCATGTACAACAACAAAGCTCAAATTGTGGATGGCTTTACTTATAAAGAAGCTACAAGCGATATAATACAGGCTCCAAAACACTTTAGAGTTTCTGGAAAAGACTATTTACTATTTAAGTTGGCGGACAATTCCTTAAAAATTCTTCACCGTACTGGACGGGATAGAATTTCCGTTAATCAGAAAATTGATTTCTCCAGGAACGATTTTTTTGTGTATAAGAATAAATTCTCAACCACGGACAAAAAAGGCGTACTGGTACAAGTAGACCTACAAGGAAAAATTACCAAAACCAATTTCAACCTAAATAAAGACCATGGTATGTATGCCACCAGCAAAACCTTGGCATTGATGGATGATAACACACTGAGCATTAAAGGAAAAAAAGTTGAGTTGGAGCTTGGGGTGTATTCAGAACCAAAGATTTTTTACATCTATGACAAGATTTATGTGAGCGTCACAGACATACAGAACCAAAAAATATACTTGTTCGACAGCCAAGCCAAATCCATTCCCAATTTTCCAGTCTTTGGCAATTCTTTAATCGATTTGACAGATATGGAAAACGACAGAAAACTTGAAATTGTAGCGAAGGACCAAGAGAATTCCTTAATTGTTTACAAGCTGAATTAACACCTTCTTTACAGCTAGTTATACATTGGTTCAAGCAAAACACACATCTTGCACCATGACTTACATTTTTTTTTGTAGTTTCCAATAATTTGAATCACAATTACTTACGAATAACCAAAACACTACACAAATGAAAACCTCCATTAAACTACTTGTTAGTTCAATAGTAATGCTTTCCTTTTGCCATAGCGGAAATGCCCAATTTTTTAAAAAATTGGCGAAAAAGGCGGAAAAGGCTGCTGAACGAACTGTAGAACGAAGAGTGGAACAAGAATCAGCAAAGAAAACTGACCAAGCACTGGACAGCGTACTTGGAACAGGTAACGAAAAGCAAAAGGTACCCAATACCCCTCCAAGCCCTAATGGCCAACAAGGTGAATCCGGAGGCACCAGCACGGGTACTTCCAGTTCCGGTGATGTTCCAACTTCTGGTCCCAAAACACTGAATGTATATAGTAAATTTGATTTTGTCCCGGGTGACAAACTTTTGTTCTTCGATGATTTTTCCAATGATTTCATTGGCGATTTTCCCTCAAAATGGAACACGAACGGTGGTGGTGAGATGGTCACCATTGATGGCTCTACCGATAAGTGGTTCGCTATTAATCCTGGTAGTTTTGTTGTTCCCATCACCGATTTTACACTGCCTGAGGAATATACCGTTGAATTGGATTTAAGATTTCTTAATCTAACCAATAAAACCTCATCGGTGATTGAAGCCCAGTTTATATGTGCTGAAAATGCAAATCTGAGCAATAAAGATGCCTTTGCCATGACCGACCTTAACCCCGTTCAATATATCGCCGTAGGTCCAGAAATTAGAAATAAGTTCGCCGGTGACCCAGACCCCATTCGCAATCAGATGAAAAGTGATTTCCGGAAGGTTTATAAAGAACGAATGCATATTTCAATAGCAGTGAATAAAAACCGCTATCGTTTCTGGATTAATGAGACCAAAATCTTTGACATCCCACAGCTAATCAAAGACCCATCTAAAATCAACAACTTCAAAATCTTTATGAGAGGCTTAAATCTGGATAAAGGCGAACGTATGCTTATTTCGAACCTTAAGATTGCAGAAGGCGGGGTCGATTTAAGAAGAAAGTTGATGGCAGAAGGAAAAATATCCACTAACGGAATTCTCTTCGATTCCGGTTCTGCCAACATCAAACCCGAATCTATGGGAATCATTAGACAGATTTATCAAGTATTGCAACAAGATGGTTCCATAAGTCTCAAAATAGTGGGACATACGGATTCTGATGGAAATGAAGCCAATAATCTGGCATTGTCAGAAAAGCGGGCGGCCGCGGTTAAAGATGCGCTGGTTTCTGTTTATGGTGTTGATTCTGGAAGACTTTCCAGTGAGGGTAAGGGAGAATCAGAACCAGTTGGCGATAATTCCACCTTAGATGGAAAGGCACAAAATAGAAGAGTGGAATTTATCAAGCAATAATCAAAATCATGATAAAAAGACTTTCTACGGGACTTATCCTGTGCCTATTTATTTTTTCAGCTAAAGCACAAGAAAATTGTAGCTCTTATTATCCCATGGTACAGGGTGCTTCGTATTCCTACAATCTGTACAGTAAAAAGAACAAGTTGGAAGGGACAACATCTTATATTGTTTCAGATGTTAAGAACGATAGGGGAAATACTTATGCCTCTATGAAAATGAAATATGAAGACGCCAAAGGGAAAAACACCTTTGAATCGGATTACAATATTACCTGCACTGGTGATGGAATAAAAATCGATTACAAAAGTCTATTCCCGAGTCAAATGCAAAAGCAATATGAAGAAATGGGATTGGAAATGGAAATAACGGGTACTGATCTGGAGATACCCAACAATTTATCCGTAGGCAAAGAACTCTCCGATGCAAATGTCGATGTAAGTATGGACATGAGCGGTATGAGCATGAAGATAGAAGTGAACACTACAGATAGAAAGGTGGTGGGAAAAGAATCCGTCACAACTCCAGCAGGAACTTTTGATTGTTACATCATATCAGCAAATACGTCATCCAAAGTGATGATGACCAAGCAGCAAATAAAAGACAAACTATGGCTCTCTGAAGGCGTAGGAATGGTGAAACAAGAAACTTATAATAACAACGGGAAGTTAATGAGCAGTATGGTGCTGACTTCCCACAGTAAGTAACACCGAAGGCCTCGATTATTGAATCGGGGCTTTTTCTTTTATGATCTTGGCCTCAAAAAGCGATTGGAAATGCCTCAAAAGCTTTTGTCTTACTTCTTCCATATCCACTTCCTGCTTACCAAGCTCTACATTCAATGAGGTGACGGCCTTATCCCTTATTCCGCATGGAATCATCATATCAAAGTACCCCAAATCTGTATTCACATTGAGTGCAAAACCATGCATGGTTACCCATCTACTTGCCCGCACACCCATGGCACAGATTTTTCTGGCGAATGGAGTACCAACATCCAACCAAACCCCGGTTTCACCCTCCGAACGTTCTGCCTTCAGACCATACTCGGCTAAGGTCAAAATGACCATTTCTTCAAGAAATCTAAGATATTTGTGAATGTCAGTAAAAAAGTTGTCCAAATCCAAAATAGGATAGCCAACTACTTGTCCTGGACCATGATAGGTGATATCTCCCCCACGGTTTATCTTATAAAAAGTAGCGTTCTTTTCTTGAAGTACTTTGTCATCTACCAGCAAATTATTGATATCGCCGCTCTTTCCGAGAGTGTAGACATGAGGATGCTCCACAAATAGAAAGTAGTTAGGAGTTTCCAATTCACTCCCATTTCTTCTATTGTCAATTTTTGTATCTACTATTCCCTTGAAAAGCTCTTCCTGGTAATCCCAAGTTTCCTTGTAGTCTTTTTGCCCCAGGTTTTCTAGAATGACCTTTTTATTCATTCTACAAAGATACGAATAGAGCGGGCGGGAAACTAGTTTTCCAATTCCACTTCAAGGTCCAATAAAGAGGGGTCCTTCATCAAATCCAAGAACTTAACCTCGTAGATGAGTGTTTTCCCATCAGCACTAAAGGTGGCACTTTCGGCAGAAGCAGATTTAACCCGTTTCGGGAAGTGATATTTGAGAGTGTATGTAGATCCGGAAAGAAACATTTCGGCTCCTTGAAGACTGTCAATGCTCTGTTGAAACAAGTCTTGGTCCAGAATTTTGGCTTTTCTTGAAAAGGTATTTCCTGCGAAACTATAGTTTACTTCTGTAGCAGATTCCTCTCCCCCTATTTTGGGCTGCTTGTCCTGTCCACTATTTGGCCCCAACGAACTTGCACTTTGAAATGCGTTGAACGCATCATTGACCTCGTTTACATTTTTAAACTCACTGAACAAATCAAACTTCATTTGTTTCTCCTCAGGATTCATAACCATTCGCATATTGAAGGGTTCCAGTTTCTTCAATTTCGCTTGTTCCTCTGGAGACAACTGGGCTATACTGTCTTTCTTTTCTTCCAACAAATCTTTAAAAGAAATTAAGGAATCCACCGCTTTTTCATTGTCTTTCATCATCTCCTCTCCTGCCATTTCCATAAGTTCGGAACCATCAAAATTGATGGACAGTTTTCCTGACCCGTCCTCGTTTATGGTGATTTCTTCAGTAAAATTGCAGGAAAAAGCAAATGCAACGGCGATAGCCATTGTCAAAAAATGAATTCGTTTCATGGTATTGATTTTAGTTCGTGTTATTTAGAATGACGAGCGCCCCAATTACACCTGGGACCCACCCGCATAATGTCAAAAGTAAGACAATAACAAACGAACCACAACCTTTTCCGATGACTGACAAAGGAGGAAACAAAATAGCCAATAAAACTCTCCAGAAACTCATATTTGATTGATGATGATGTACTTAGTAAGTAGCACAAATCCTTTTTTTGTTACACTAATCTTTTATTTTTAAGTTGTTAGATTTACCCTATGAGAAATTGGATACTTCTGCTTGCTTTTCTTTCCCTCAACATGGCAAAAGGGCAATATCATTTTTCAGGACATGTATCTCAAGAAAACGCAGGTAAATTCATTTACCTTTCCATGGTAGAGGATTATAGAAAGTCTTCAAGAATATATTTGGACCAAATTATAAGGAGAACCAAGGTCGATTCCACCGGTAGCTTTCAATTTAAAGGCAATAATCTCCCAGTGGAAAACAGAATATACCGAATTCATTTAGACAACTGTGAAGAAGGTGCAGAATCTGCCCACTTTTTAGGAAAGTGCCAAAACAGTCCAAATGTTCTATTTATTGGGAATAACTCGGATTCAATTCAATTTCCAACCTCATTTGAAAACCAGGCTCTATGCACCGTGGAGTCAACAAACATCAAATCGCAATTGCTTTTGGATGTTGAAGCGTTCAAAGAAGAAATGATATTCGATTTTACGGAGTTTCGTAGCGATACCAACCTAAAATTGAATTTAAAAAATTGGTTTTCAAAACTTCAAGAGTTCGGAGAAAGCGCTAAAGAACCTTTAGTTGAACTCTATATTTTCGATTTTCTTTCAGACAAAAAGAATGAAACCTATGGTTTTTATCTTGACGATATTGTGAAGAACTCCTATTACGAAAACCTGCTCTATCGGTTACAAGCCACATACCCCAACACCAGTTTTACAAAACAATACCAAGCAGAAATAACCACGGACGAACAATTGGCAAGCTTTGAAAATCCCTCCCTGTTCAACTGGAAATCGCTTTTGTTCTTTTTACTTATCATTTCGCTGAGTTTTAATGTGTTCCTTGTTATTAGAAATGGAAGAAATGGAAAAGCGTCCAAAATACTGGAAAAACTGACCCCCCAGGAGCAGAAAATTGTGGACCAAATCAAACAAGGAAAAAGCAACAAAGAAATAGCCGCCACCCTTTTTGTAAGCCACAGTACAGTAAAAACACACATCAACAATCTCTACAAAAAGCTCAATGTTTCCAGCAGGGAAGATATTTTGACCCTGCTAAGAAAATAGATTTCCACCCTCGGTCTAGACCCGAAATCCATCCTGTTTTTCCTCTCTCGCTTTCCCATTTTGGTGAATTTTCGAACCAAATCAAAGTTTAAAAGCATGAAAACAATTCTAGCAGCAATGTTTTGTCTGTCAACCTTTACCGGGGTTTGTCAAGACTACAATCAGGAAATCACTATGGAAAATGGAAAAAAATTCATGGTTGGAAAAATCACTGAAGAGGGGCTGAACAATGAACCCTATCAAACCTGGTTCAAAAATGGATACGAATCGTACATGGTGGATGAACAAATAACCAAAATGTTCAAGAAATCCCTAAAAAAGCACGATGTAAAATTATTTTTGGGCACTTGGTGCGGTGACAGCAAACGCGAAGTGCCTCGAGTCCTTAAGATTTTGAAGAAATGTGAATTCCCAAAAAGTCAGTTGGAAATTGTAGCGCTGGATCGAAGAAAGGAACATTACAAAAAGAGTCCTACGGGAGAAGAAAAAGGCTGGAGCATTGTCAAGGTGCCCACAATTATCTTCTTGAAGGACGGAAAAGAGGTGAATCGAATTGTGGAAAGTCCCATTGAATCGTTGGAAGAAGATATGGCCCAAATTCTTCTAGACAAACCCTACACGCCCAATTATGCCCACTTGAGTAAAACCAAGTGAAAATTAAAGCGCAAAAGTGTAATTTTGCGCTTTAATTTTTTTAAGACATGCAACTATCGGAACAAGAAATCGTTCGAAGAGAAAAATTGGCCAAACTCAGGGAAATGGGAATAGACCCCTATCCTGCGGCACTTTATCCTGTTGATGCTACTTCCAAGAGTATCAAAAACGATTTTGAAGAAGGAAAACAGGTTGTGATTTCCGGTAGACTAATGTCTCGCAGAATACAGGGCAAGGCATCCTTTGCAGAACTTCAGGACAGCGAAGGGCGCATACAAGTATACTTTAACCGGGATGAAATATGTCCAGGTGAGGACAAAACCCTTTACAATGAAGTGTACAAAAAGCTTTTGGATATAGGAGATATTATTGGTGTTGAGGGCGAATTGTTTACCACTCAGGTTGGAGAAAAAACGGTAATGGTGAAAAACTTTAGTGTACTGAGCAAAGCTTTGAGACCACTTCCCCTACCTAAAGTAGATGCTGAGGGAAATACGTATGATGAGTTCAACGACCCTGAGCTTAGATATCGCCAACGCTATGTGGATTTGGTGGTGAATCCTTCGGTAAAAGAGACGTTTATCAAACGCACCAAAGTCACCAATAGCATACGTGAATTTTATAATCAGAAAGGGTATTTGGAAGTGGAGACTCCTATTCTACAGCCCATTCCAGGAGGAGCCGCAGCTCGACCTTTTTTGACCCATCACAATGCACTAAATGTGCCTTTGTATTTGCGAATCGCCAATGAGCTATACCTAAAACGATTAATTGTTGGTGGTTTTGATGGGGTATATGAATTCTCCAAAGACTTCAGAAACGAAGGAATGGACCGGACCCATAATCCAGAATTTACGGTAATGGAACTCTATGTGGCCTACAAGGATTACAACTGGATGATGGATACCACCGAAGAGCTTCTTGAAAAAGTGGCAATTGATTCCAATGGGACCACCAAAGTTGAAGTAGGTGAGAATATAATCGATTTCAAAGCTCCTTATCCCAGAGTCCCTATGTTGGAAGCCATTAAAACGCATACAGGGTTTGACATTGCTGGAATGAATGAGGAGGAATTAAGAGAAGTTGCTCAAAAATTGGAGATAGAAGTTGATGAAACCATGGGTATAGGCAAGCTGATTGATGAGATTTTTGGGGAGAAATGTGAGCATCATTACATCCAACCCACTTTTATCACGGATTATCCCAAAGAAATGAGTCCATTGACCAAAGAGCATAGAGAAAATCCAGCATTGACAGAGCGGTTTGAGTTGATGGTAAATGGTAAAGAACTGGCCAACGCTTATTCTGAGTTGAACGACCCCATTGACCAACGCGAACGTTTTGAAGAGCAGCTCAAGTTATCCGAAAAAGGAGACGACGAAGCCATGTTCATTGACCAAGATTTTTTACGTGCTCTTGAGTATGGTATGCCGCCTACATCAGGTATAGGTATTGGGATAGATCGTTTGGTAATGTTACTTACCAACAATGCTTCCATTCAAGAAGTATTGTTTTTCCCCCAAATGCGGCCTGAAAAGAAACAGGTCCCACTTACAGAAGAGGAAAAAACCATTATGGATATCTTAAAACCTGTTGGGGAAATGCCTCTTTCAGAACTCAAAGAAAAAGCAGGTCTTAGTGGCAAAAAATGGGACAAGAGCACAAAAAACCTTTCAAAACTAGGGCTTTTTGAGGTTGAGAAAAATAACGACGGGCTTTTTGGTAGACTTAAAAACTAAAAGTTCAAAGTAGCAATGTATTTTTCACTTTTTATTTTTCCTCAAAATAGTCTAGTTTAGGCTTCCATATGGTACAAAGCAAAAAATGGGGATTGATTCTTGGCCCAGTAGCTTTTCTAATTTTAATCAATCTTCCAATTGAATTGGTTTCGGAAAAAGGAGACCATGTGATTGCCGTTGCGGTATGGATGCTGATTTGGTGGATTACAGAGGCTGTTTCCATTTCAGTTACCGCGCTTTTGCCCCTTTTGCTTTTTCCACTTCTAAAAATCCTACCTATTGCAGAGGTCGGAGCCAACTACGGAAGTCCTATCGTCTTTTTGTTTTTTGGTGGTTTTGTAATGGCTCTTGCTCTCGAAAAAGTGAACCTGCATAGACGTATAGCTCTAAACATCATAAAAATCACGGGGACTACTCCAAATCGGGTAATATTGGGGTTTATGATTGCCACTGCTTCATTAAGTATGTGGATTAGCAATACGGCAAGCACCGTGGTCATGCTTCCCATTGCTATTTCAGTGATATCACTTTTGATTGATGATGAAGATGGTTTTACAAAAAACGACCAAAATTTTGCGCTGAGCGTAATGCTTGGAATCGCGTTTTCCGCAAATGCTGGCGGAATTGCAACGGTAATTGGCACCCCTCCAAATTCTGTTTTAATCGGGCTTCTTGAAAACGAGTACAATACGGAAATCTCATTTTTAAAATGGATGACTTTAGGCCTACCCTTCTCAATCATCATGATTGGAATCAGTTATTTGGTATTGGTAAAATGGATGTTCCCAAACCGTGATTTAAAGTTCAATGCTTCCAAAGAAGTAATTCACGAAGAATTGAAAAAACTAGGTCCTACTTCTGGAAAAGAAAAAATGGTACTGGTCATTTTTGGGATTACCGTATTTCTCTGGATTTTCCGAACCTTGATTAATTCCATCTTTCCAACATTGGGCCTTTCTGATACCATGATCAGTATTTTTGCTGCCATTTCTCTTTTTGCAATCCCTTATGATGTTGGAAAAGGAGATTTTATTATTAATTGGAAAGACACCTCGAAACTTGCATGGGGCATATTGATACTTTTCGGAGGAGGTTTGGCATTGGCCAAGGGAATGTCGGTAAGCGGAATAGTGGATTTGGTGGCGTCCACCATAGCACAAAGTGATATCAGCATTCTTTTTACTGCTTTCTTGCTAATCATTTTGATGCTGTTCATGACCGAATTGATGAGCAATGTAGCTTTGGTAGCTGTTTTAGCTCCAGTTGTTGCTGGGATAGCCATAGGACTCGACATTCCAATACTGTATCTTTTGATTCCTGTGACCATGGCCAGTAGTTGCGCTTTTATGTTACCCATGGCCACCCCACCCAATGCCATAGTATTTGCAAGTGGATACGTAAAAGTGCCTCAAATGGCGCGTGTAGGCGTAATCCTCAACCTTATTGCCGTAGGACTTCTAGTATTGGTATTCCAGTTTATAATACCTTTATTGTTCTAAAAGAAAATGGCCCCTTTTCTAAGGGGCCATTCACTAACTAACTAACTCAAAAAAAAGTAAGAAACTAACTCTAACTCTTATTGTATATACGGGTCAAATCCCAATGGTAGATATCCTCCAGTTTCAAAACCTAGTTCAACTTCTTCACAAGCATCGATAAAGTTGATGGCCTTTACTGAAATGATACCACTGTAGGGATCAAAATTTTCGGGTAAAAACTGGGCCGTATCAAACCCAAGTTCCCATTCTTGTTCTTCTTCAATGAATTCTACCGTGTTGATATCAAAATCTTCAGCGGAATTGAATCCATAACTGGTAAATACCGACAGACCAAAGGTCAACATCAATATTGTTTTTAGGGTATTTCTGGTAATCATAGTTGTCGCTTTTTAATTATAGTACAAAGATAAAACCCCAAAATCCTAACTTTATTACAATTAGCCTTTCCTTAACGATTGTAGAAATAGCAAGGGAAAATCACTTCTTTAACACTTTGATTCTGACATTGAAAAAGTCGTATTCCAAGAAGCTTAAAACTGATACTTTGTTAAAGAAATGAAGCTCTTATTGCAGTTTGCACTTCGTCGATTTTTATGTTATTCTTTTGTTAAGGAAAGCCACTTGAACGAACTCCAATCAAAAAGCCCTCTTCCGAGGGCTTTTCTTGACTAACAACTCAAAAATTTGTAAAATGAATCAAACATCCTACTTATTTGACCCTAGAGTAGGGATCAAATCCTTCAGGTAGATATGGCTTGGTTTCAAAACCCAAATCCTCATCTTCCAATTCTATATAGTTTACGGAAGCTATTCCGATTGTATCCGTGTATGGATTGAATCCTACTGGCAACTCATACTCGCTATCCAAACCCAATCCCAACTCTACCTCAGTGTCTTCTTCAATGAAAGGAACATTGTCCAAATTGAGGTAAGCCTTGTAAGGTGAAAAACCGTTTGGCAGATAATCCTGAGTGTCAAAATCTAGGTCCAAATCTTCGTCCTCCATATAGTTGATGGAATGAACATCCAATACTTCGTTGTAGGGGTCAAAATTTCCAGGCAAATAGTCCTCGACATCAAAGCCTAAATCAAATTCGACTTCACTTTCAACATATATAATGGAATTCAAATCAAAATAGGTTTCATACGGGTCAAACCCTTCCGGAAGATAGTCGGCGGTGTCGAAACCAAGCTCCAGCTCATTTTCATCCTCTAGATACTCTATTTCATTAAGATTCAGTTCAAAGGAATTTTCATTGGTCCAATAGTATGTGGAATCCAAACCTTCTACCTCAGCATCGATGTTCAATGCTGTAAAATTGTTCTCAAACGTACTTGTGGTAATTTCTTGCTGGTCGGCAGTTGTACTTACCGTACTTTGTTGTTCATCAGCTACGGCCGAACTTCCTAAAAGTGCACAACCGTAAATTAATAATAACTTGCTCATTTTTGATTGAATTTTTTGATTGATGATGTATGCTTATAAGACTACACTAATTTTGAAATGTTACAGTCTTTTTCATTTTTTTATAGAAAACCCATAGTCTTTAAACGCCACTATAGTGGGCGTTTCAACGGAAACCACTAGTAAAATAAATCACTCCCGAAGATTGAAACATTTTTAAAAAAAAATAGAGTTAATAATTATTTAACAGTCTGTTTTCATGATTTTTAAGTTCTTAGGGCCGCTTAAAAACATCAAACTATCCTAAAATGATTCAAAGATTACTTCCAAAACTCTTTTTAGTGCTTTTTATGTTGGCAATAGTTCCATCTACAAACGCCCAGCTTTTTAAAAAGAAGAAGAAAAAAACGGAACAAAAGAGTGCTCCAAAACCTAAAAAAGGAGAAATTAAGCCCTACGAGAAGGTAATTACCAAAGAGGCAAAAACAGATGAAGGTCTCTTCCAGGTGCACCAGGTTGATGACAAACACTTCTACGAAATTCCCGATTCTTTGTTCAATAGAGAAATGCTTATGGTGAGTCGTATCTCCAAAACTGCCACGGGAATTGGTTTTGGAGGCGGGAAAATCAACACCCAAGTATTGCGCTGGGAGAAAAAACCCAAAAAAGTTTTACTTCGGGTGGTTTCCTACGGTAATGTGGCTGCAGATTCCCTTCCCGTTCACGAAGCGGTTGTAAATTCAAATTTCGAACCGGTTCTTTTTGCTTTCGATATTAAAGCATTCAATAAAAAAGATTCACTGAATCCGGCAACAGTAATTGAAGTTGATCCAATGTTCACTAAAGATGTGAACGCCATCGGTATGCCAGAGTTTTATAGAAAACGTTACAAAGTGAGTCGATTGGATTCTGACAGGAGCTTTATTGAATCGGTAAAGAGCTACCCCCTAAATATTGAGGCAAGGCATGTAAAAACTTATTTTGCGAAAGAACCTCCAAGCAACCAAAGCTTGGGTTCGATTTCAGTTGAAATCAACAACTCCATGATTCTTTTACCCAAAGAACCCATGAAACGCAGGTATTTTGACGAGAGAGTGGGTTGGTTTGCCCGAGGTCAAGTGGATTATGGCCTAGATGCACAAGAAAGCAAAACCGTCAGATATTTGGACAGATGGCGTCTGGAAGTAAAAGATGAGGATATTGAAAAATATAAAGCAGGCGAACTGGTCGAACCCAAAAAGCCTATCGTATATTATGTAGACCGTGCTACTCCAAAGAGATGGATACCCTATATAAAGCAGGGAATAGAAGATTGGCAAGTTGCGTTTGAAGAAGCTGGGTTCAAAAATGCCATTATTGCCAAAGATCCTCCTTCTAAAGAAGAAGACCCAGAATGGTCACCTGAAGATGTTAGGTACTCCGTGGTACGTTATTTGGCTTCTCCTATTCCAAATGCAAATGGCCCGCATGTGAGTGACCCTAGAAGTGGTGAGATTTTGGAGTCCGATATTAACTGGTACCATAATGTAATGACCCTATTGCGCAATTGGTTCTTTGTTCAAACCGCAGCCATTAATCCAGATGCACGTGGAGTTGAGTTCAAAGATGAAATCATGGGAAGGTTGATTCGCTTTGTTTCTGCCCACGAGGTAGGTCATACTTTGGGGCTCCCACACAACATGGGTAGTAGCGTAGCCTATCCCGTAGATTCTTTGCGCTCTGCAAGTTTTACCCAAAAATATGGTACTGCTCCTTCTATTATGGACTATGCTCGATTCAACTACGTAGCACAACCTGGCGACGAAGGTGTTGCCATGATGCCGGATATTGGTGTCTATGACAAACATTCGATCCGATGGGGATACAAACCGATTTTGGATAAAAGTGCTGAAGATGAAAAACCCATTCTGAACAGTTGGATAAGAGCCCACGAAAATGATCCTATGTATCGATTTGGCCATCAGCAGGTAGGCGATGTTCATGATCCAAGCTCACAGACCGAAGACATAGGTGACGATGCAGTGAAGGCAAGTTTATATGGTATCGAAAACCTTAAGCGCATCGTACCTCGTCTAATGGAATGGACCACTGAGGACGGAGAAACCTATGATAACCTAGGAACCTTATATGGACAGGTAATTGCACAATATAGAAGGTATATGGGTCATGTTTCCAATAATATTGGCGGTGTTTACGAATACTATAAAACGGCAGATCAGGATGGTGCGGTTTACACCTATGTTGACCGAGAGCATCAGAAAAAGTGTATGGATTTCATGCAAAAACAACTTTTTGAAACTCCGGAATGGTTAATAGACCAGAATATTATCAATAAAACCCAGTATTCTGGTTCGGTTGAACGAATTCGTTCTACACAGGTAAGGTATTTGAACAATATCCTACACTTAGGAAAAATGGCGCGAATCATCGAAAATGAAACCATAAATGGTTCGGATGCCTATGGCCTATTAGAAATGATGTCCGACCTAAGAAAAGGTATTTGGTCCGAAACCCGAAGTGGGAAGGCGATTGACACTTACAGAAGAAATCTTCAGAAAGCACATGTTGACCGATTGGAGTATTTGATGACCGCTGAGAACCAAAGAAAACTTCCAAGTTTTAATGGCTATAGAAAGTCAACCGTGGTAAACACCAGTCAATCTGATATTCGTTCTGCAGCTCGTGCCGAACTGAACAGTCTAAAACGCGACATTCGAAATGGTTTGGGTCGTACTTCAGACCGAATGAGTCGATATCATTTACAGGATGTGATGGAACGCATCGATAGGATTCTTGACCCTAGTTAATACAGGGAAAAAGCAAAAAAAGGCCCTATATAGGGTCTTTTTTATGCAAACCATGCATTTCATCGATTTAATGATGCTTTTTGTCGGTTTCACATCTAAAATGCTTAAGTTGGCAACAAATGATGGTATAAGGCCATCGGTTTGACTACTTTAGTAACCCCAAATCCTAAAATCATGACCTACAAAACTAAAAGCCTTCTCTACTTTTTCTCTTTCGTAGTTGCTGCAACCGCCTACTATTTAGTGGAACAACACCAAGAATTTACCAATCAGATGCAATCTACTGAGATGGCTGAAACCCATTTTGAGGATTCAAGCGAATTAATAGAGAATCCCCAGAGCTCACCTGAAGAAGCTCGGTAGTACTCCGTACTTACGTTCACTTGTTAAAAACTTCACAAACCGAACACTTCGGTTAAACCTTGGTTCTGTGTGTCTGTCTAAGAACTGAATCATTAAAGTTTAAACATATGAAACAGTTAGTAGTACTGCTGATGATACTTACCAGCATCAGCGCATTTTCACAAAGACCAGATGGCCAAAAAAGAAACAAAGGAGCCTTGCAAGAGCTTTCCGTAGAGCAATTGGCCACTTTACACACCAAGAAATTGACGTTGGCTTTGGATTTGACCGAATCCCAACAAGCCAAAATCATGGAAATCAGTTTGGAAGAAGCGGCATTCAAAAAAACTAGGCATGAAGAATTTAGGGCTAAAAAAGAAAGCGGGGAATGGAAAAAACCCACTGCAGATGAGCGATTTGAAATAGCAAGTGCTCGTTTGGACCGCAAAATTGCGCATCAGCAAAAGATGAAAGAAATATTGAATAAGGAACAGTACCACACATGGAAGGAACTTAACCTTAAAAGAGCTATGAACGGCAAAAAAGTAATGCAGAGAGAAGGTAGAAGGGGATAGTGTTTTTTGTTGATTTTGAAAGCCACGCCGGCCATGGGCGTGGCTTTTTTCGTTTAAGACTATACCGCAAATGTGGTTGTATTACCCTCAACTTCAGTATACGAAGCCGTGGCAATAGTATCAATAAAACGGTAGGAAGCCGTAGCAGAAGCAGGCGTAAATTCAGTCAGCACATAACCTCTCTGAGCAGCATCAAAATATTGCAACCCATCAATTAAGAGAGTAAAAGCTTGTTCTATACCCTGGATTGTCGCGGGGTCACTTCCAAAGATACCTTCAAAACCGGGTGAAGTAACAGACGCACAGGCAAACTCCTCTCCTATTTTATCTCCATTGGCATCATTTAGAATGTTGTGCCATGCATTATGTGTATCACCAGCAAAAACAACTGTATTTTTTCCTTTCAAGATGGAATACAGCCGCTCTCTTTCCACAGCGTAACCATCCCATGCATCCAAGTTATAGGGGACTTGAGCCGCCAATCTTGCCAATTCGGCTTCAGTAAGTGTCGGGTCTCCCGCTAGGGCCCTGCCTTTTAAGGTAGAAAGTTCCAATATGCTTTGTTGCAAAGCCCCTAAGGTTTCTGGAGATGTATCCCCGGCAGCAACCTGCCCAATCAAAATCAGCAATTCTGCTGGAACCGTCATGGTACCCATTAAAACTTGTTGCCCCAGAACTTGCCATTTTGCATTACTACCTCCCACGGCTCCAGCTGTCCAAGCCAACTGTGCCTCGCCCATCAATTCTCGAGAAGGATCGAACAAAGCCGCCCCAAAACCGTCAAAATCAAAACTTCCATCTGGGTTGAAGAAGTCCGTAAAGCCCAACTGGCGGTCCCTACCCACAATTCGGGTATCCAACATGACCAAGTTCACCAAATTTCCAAACTCAAAATTTCTGTAAATGACTCCTTGCGTATCGGTTCGTACAGGTAAATACTCACTGTGTACTTGAATGGCACGTTGCAAACGAGCTTGATAATCCCCTTCGGAATCATCATGATTTTCAGCACCATCTTCGTAGGCATCATTCGTTATTTCGTGGTCGTCCCATACCACAATGAAGGGTTTCTTTTGATGAGCTAACTGTAGGCCTTCGTCCGTTCTGTATTGACGATAACGCAAGCGATAGTCCTCTAATGACAAAATCTCGGTGGTAGGATCATGTTCACGTCCCAGAGCTGTGGTATTTTCATTGGTACCATACCCTCCAACTTCATATTCGTAAATATAATCTCCTAAATGTAGCACAACGTCCGCATCGCTATTGGCGATGGCATCATACACATTAAAAAGACCTGTTGGAAAGTTGCTACAAGAGCAAAAAGCCAATTTCAAACTATCTAAAGGAGCACCAGCCGTAGGCAATGTAATAGTTTCGCCCACAATGGATGTCTGATTTAGTTCAGGCTGTGCAAAACGATAATAATATTTCCCATCGGGTTCAAGACCTGTTACATCTTGAACAATGGTAAAGTCATTGGTAGCGGACGCATATTGAAGACCTTCTTTGACCACATGTGTAAAGTCCTTATCGGTGGCAACTTGCCAATTGATTTGAATGAAGCTACCAACCTCATCCACGGTAGGGGTAAAACGAGTCCAAATAATAACCGCAGTAGCAATGGGGTCAAAACTACCTACCCCATGTAAAAAGCGTGGTACGCCATCATTGGGTTCATCGTCTCCAAAAAAGTCATCCAACTTTTCACAGGCCGTCAGTTGCGATGCTAAAATAACGCCTCCAGAAGCCATTATGGACTTGGCTAAAAAGGCTCTTCTTGTTTCAGTTTTTCTTTGCATTGTCTTGTGTTCTCAGGTTTCCCTAAAACTATGCATGGCAAGTGCCCTTTGGGTTAGCGAAACATTACTAGAAAATTAAACTTGCGATTTCAATTTTGGGTTTACGTTAAATCCTGAAGAGTTTTCCAAATGAGTATTGGAAAACTATTTTGATATTTTCCACGTACATATTTTAACCGCCCTAAAGACTTTCGTCTAATCTTTAAAATCCATAACGATGAAAGCAAATTTTTATATTATCGCGCTTATAGTTCTTTTCGCCTGTTACTTTTCCTTTGGGCAAGACAACCTAAATAGCACCAAAATAAATCATGATTTCGAAGTCGGGGAACACGTTTTTGTGTTTGGAAACAATGTAAAACTTCGTAGTTCTCCTAAAATTGAATCTGAGGTTCTAAAACTCCTTAAAATTGGGGAATGGATTAAAATTGTTGAAAAAACCAAGTTTTCTTGGCCTTATAGAGGGTATGACTCACCATTTTACAAAGTAAAATATGATACCACTGAAGGATATATCCTTGGCGGATTGTTGGCTGTGAAAAAAAAGACCATAGCCGGGAACGATTACTACTTTGCATTTTCAAAAGAAGAGGAACGTTCTTATTTAAACATCCGACATATTGTTAAGGGAAAATATTCCGAGCAAAAAATTCCTTTGGCACATACAAATTTGAGCATTCAAACTATAGGCAACCGGGGGATTTATGACTTGGACGATATTTTATACGTTGATTATCATTCAGAGGCATGTGGTACCGAAGGAGGCGGTATTTACTTCTTTGCCCAGGGTAATGAGTTATATAAAGTAGGACAGTTTTCCCAAATCTCTGATGCTGATGCGTTCCATCAATTTGAAAAGTTGATTTTTCCCAAGGATGAAAATGGTATTCCAGGAATCATTCTTTTCAATAAAGAGAAACGCGAAGTTTTGGATGAAGAATCGGAATGGGTACAGACCACTACGGAAACTCGAAAACTAGTTTGGATAGAGGGTGAATTAGTACCTGAATTCGGTCCAAAACTATCAAATTGAAGAAAAATGTGCGTTTAGTGACTAATTTATCTGCTATTTTACAGATATTCTTGGTTATCTGCTATTTTACAGATATTTTTGATTATCTGTTATTTTACAGATATTCTGAGTTATCCGTTGGATAGCAGATATTTTTCAAATAAAGACAACTGAACATGACCGCTATTCTAACCGGGGACATTAAAAATTCCACTGAACATGAAGTTAAAAAATGGTTGCCCACATTAAAGAAAGCCCTTGACCACTATGGTAATGAACCCAAAGACTGGGAAATTTATAGAGGTGATAGCTTTCAACTGGAAACAACCCCAAAAAAAGCGCTGGAAGCATCCATATACATCAAGGCGTGTATCAAACAATTTAGAAATATTGATGTGCGCATCGCCATTGGATTGGGAGACAAAACCTATGAAGCAGAAAAAATAACGGAATCCAATGGGAGCGCTTTTGTAAATTCGGGAAAATGCTTTGAAGGGCTAAAAAAGCAGAACTTGGCCATAAAGTCAGAACACCATGCTTTTGATGACCATATCAATTTGCTACTGGAACTGGCTTTGCTCAACATGGATGAATGGACACCTGCTATTTCGCAAACCATTAAGAACGCA
Source organism: Flagellimonas meridianipacifica (assembly GCF_003001695.1). GTDB lineage: Bacteria > Bacteroidota > Bacteroidia > Flavobacteriales > Flavobacteriaceae > Flagellimonas > Flagellimonas meridianipacifica. Next base: position 27,744 of record NZ_PVYX01000001.1, read on the forward strand.
ATTGAGAACCCAAATAAAAACCAAAGAGAACTCGCCTCAATCCTTAATAAGTCACAGGGAAACATTAGCGAAGAGCTGAACCGTGGCGGTTTTGATGTTCTACGCAAAATGATGCAGTTCTATATAACCCAACTCGATAATCTATGACACTACTTACCATAAAATTGATTCTGGCCCACTTTATAGGAGATTTTGTTCTACAACCTGGTCATTGGGTAGAGGATAAATTGAAGAAAAAGTGGAAATCCAAATACCTTTATTGGCACATGGCTATACATCTGGCAGCACTACTGCTCATTTTGCAGTTTAGCCATTTGGGAATAATAGCAATTATTATTGTGACCCATTTTTTAATTGATCTTGGGAAACTGGTTTTGACCAACCCTAAAAACAATCGCTGGCTCTTTATGGTCGACCAAATTCTACACTTAGGAGTCATTCTGCTCATGGTATATTGGCAAGAACCTTTCCAAGTGGATTGGAGCAGTATTCTAGGCACAGAAGCTTTGTTGTTTATTACCTTCTTGGTATTCGTCACCTTTGTGTCCGGAATCTTGATGCGAATGCTATTGGCCCCTTATATCGTAGAGGTAATGAAAGACGATGCCGAAGAAGGAGGCTCTCTCAAGAATGCCGGAAGGTACATAGGAATGCTGGAACGACTTTTTGTCTTTGGTTTCATACTTATTGGACAATGGGCATCCATTGGGCTTTTGATTACTGCAAAATCCGTATTCCGTTTTGGAGACCTCAATAAGGGTAAGAACAGAAAACTTACGGAGTATGTGCTTATTGGAACTTTGCTCAGTTTTGGACTTGCCATAGTAGCTGGAATCCTTTACAATTATCTTACGGAAATAGTTTGATAAAATCATAAACAAATACATAGCGTAGCATACTACCTGACCATCTACAAGGGTCAAAAACGAAAGATGTAAGTATGACATCAAATCCATTGCTGTCAGATTTCAAAACCAATTTTGGGTAGAAACTGAAAATCATAAGGTAAGAGTGGATTGTACATGGAAGACTTTAGTTCTATAGTTTCGCTTACAAATTCTAAAATTTGAGTATTTTGTACTATATCCATAGATGTGCTTAAAAAGCAAAGCTTAAATAACATTCTTTCTCTTCTATTGTTGACTTATTCTCTTTCAATATGGTCACAAGATGAAGAGATTTATTCCAAGCCATCTGAAAAATCTTTTTTTGGAGTACAAGTTGGGCTCATAGGTCTTTGGGTACATCACGAGGCACGATTAGTGGAAAGTATAGTCTTACGCTCTGAATTAGGTCTTGACATGGTTGGTTTTTTTAGAAATGATGTCTTTGCAGCTAACCCTGAAAACTCGGTTGGCGGGCCTTTCTTTGCACCAACCATAGCTTTGGAACCACGCTGGTATTATAGTCTCCAACGTCGTTCTAAGGAAAATAAACCCACTACTAAAAACAGTGCCAGTTTTATCTCCTTTGAAACGAAGTACTATCCTGACCTTTTTTTACTAACCGGGGCACCGGAAGGCACCCAATTTGCCAAACAGTTGGCTATTTGTCCTAGATGGGGCTTCAAGCGTACTGTAGCAAATAATTTCACCTACGAGCTGGGTATTGGCTACAAAATATATCATTTGCTAAATGATGTAGATAGGAATCGTGTGAACGATGGGGAAGGGTTTATCAATATGCATTTAAAGTTAGGGTATACGTTTTAGACAGAATAGGAAAGATACTTTTTTCCAAAAATTTGATTTCAATCGTGTAGTTAAAGTATCGCATCATGCCTGTGATTACAATTGTTTGGACAAGGGTTTAAAATTAACAGAGGACGAAGCCAGAACAGAAATTGTGAGAAAATGTCTGTTTGGCCGTTGATTAGTAATTCAAAATATGAAAAAACCATCCCGAAGGATGGTTTAAGAATAATTGGTTCAATGTTTTAAACTTCCACTTTTTGGTTCCAAATTCCTGTGGTGGCCGTTTCTTGCACAAAATCCAAGAATAGTTTGGGCTTTCTTCCCAAAACCTTTTCCAGATCATTGGTCATTACTTGATTGGCCTCATTGTCCAATACTTCTGTGAACAAGTATCCAATCAGCCAAACGTACCCTGCAGGAACGCCTTGTTCTTTTAGCATCTGAGTATAGGCCTCTACGCTAACTTCAGTAAAAGCTATTTCTCTTCCTGTAGCTTTCGTTATTTCATTCATCACCTCACGGAAAGTGAAGAATTGAGAGCCGGTCAACTCATAAATGTTTCCATTGTGTTTTTCTTTTAACAAAGCTTCGACAGCTACATCCGCAATATCATCCGCATCCACATAAGGCACATTGGTATCTGCCAATGGAAGTGCGACAAATCCACTTTGTATAGGCTCCAAAAAGAAGCTTTCACTAAAATTCTGACTGAACCAACTTGCCCTAACAATAGTGAAATCCAATCCGCTTTGCATAACTATCTCCTCACAAAGTTCAGCTTCCTTTTCACCTTTTCCTGAAAGCAAAACCAATTTTTTAACTCCTTGTTGTTTGGCCGCTTTGGTTAATCCTTCTATAGCTTCTCTGGCTCCCGGGACCGCCAAGTCTGGTTGATAAGTGATATAAACACTGTCTATTCCTTCCAGTGCAGAAGACCAAGTGGATTCATCCTCCCAATCAAACTTAGGTGTTGCACCTCTAGAGCCAATACGGACATTGTGCCCTTTTTCCTGCAGTCTTGCTGCAATTCGTCTTCCTGTTTTTCCAGTTCCTCCTAATACTAAAACGTTTCTCATAATACTTGATTTAAATGTGTTTTTATTAAAATTTTATTTGTTTAAAGCTGCCAAGACTAGCATGGCAAATGATATTGTCGATGCAAAAATCCTCAGGGTATGAAATCGATTCCAAGGCTGTTCAAATCTTTGCCGAAGTGCGCGTAGCTCTTCCACACTGCTAGCCAATAAATCGGTTTTATCCAATACTTGGTTTAAGGGAACATTACCAAGAATGGTCACCAATACCACCCCAAAAAAGTAGATGGCCACGGCAATTAAAATCAGCCAAAAGTTCAAAGGAGATATGCCTTTGTTCATAAAGATGGCTGCAAGGCCTATGGGAAAAGAACCTATGAAGACCACAAAGAACAATGGGTTTTCAATACTTCGGTTCATTTTTTGAAAAGCTTGCAGATACCCTAGATCGTCCAATTGACCAATACCAGGAGTTACTGCGTTTCCCCATGTGAAACATAGTCCGGCTACCAATCCAACAAGTAGGATAGTTACCAATAGTGTGAGACTGTTTACTGTGATTTCCATAATTCATAGTTTTTGATGGTTTATATGTTTTTAGTTTTCAGATTTACCTTGAAATACCAGTATAAAAGGGCAACAAGAATGAACTCCAAGCCTATCATCCAAAAGTTCAAGTCGATAAAAAAGCTTTGATAACTCCCTCCATTTGGCACAATAAGCATGGGTACTGTAATCAATGCATCCAAAGCGGCGCTTATACCAAAAAAGACCAGACCCAGAAGTAAACCATGGGCTTCCCTATTGTCTCGATAATACAATCGACACCCCATCCATACTAGAGGCATCACCATGACAAAGAGGATCAAATTGGCCTGCAGTTCCGCATTCTTCATAATTGGGACATAAAAGGATAGAGTATATAGGCTAACTCCAAGTATCCAAATCAAGGTTCCAATTGATATTGTTCTAAGTGTTTTCATGACTGTTCGTTTATTATTATGGGACAAATCTAGAATCACCATAATCCAATCATTTGTTCAAAAAGGAGGAAGATTTGTTCGAAAAGGATAACTTTGATTCTATGGGTCTTTCGGATAACAAGAGACGTAGATGGCGAATCATCCAGTTTTACTGCATAGGCTGGACACTAGCATTTGTTTTTTTAAGTATAGTTCGAGGAATAGGAACTGAAGAACTTGGAAAGCTAAAGTTTGATTTTGTTTCCAGCCTATATATTGCCTTTACCATTGGCCCTTTAATGGGTTTGGTTTCGGGAGCTGCCCAAATACTTACAGAAGAACGTATCTACAAACGAATCTCCATTAGAAAACTATTATTAATTCGTTTCCTGTTTACCATCCTATTCACCTTGGCTTTAGTTGTATTTGCGTACGGTGCCTATCAATTATATTTTGGTACATCTCTCGACATCTTTTCTTTTGCTATGGACAAGGGCAGTGGAGCCATTTATTTTTATGTTTTTTCTGTGGATTTAATGCTATCCGTTTTGCGGCAAGTGAATCTGATGTTGGGCGAGGGAAATCTTTACAAATTGTTCTTGGGCAAGTTCTACACGCCAAATGAAGAAAAACGGGTATTCATGTTTTTGGATTTACAGTCCTCTACCGAATTGGCGGAACGATTGGGTCACATAAAATACAGTATGCTGGTTCAGGACTGCTTTAATGATCTAGGCACGGCAATTCCGGATAAAGCCCAAATCTATCAATATGTTGGAGACGAAGCAGTTCTAACTTGGGAATTCAATGAAGGCATCAAAGACCAAAACTGCCTAAAAGCTTTTTATAGTTTCAAAAAACTAATAGCGGAAAAGGAACAATTCTACTTGAATAATTACGGTTGTGTACCTTTTTTTAAGGCAGGGGTGCATAACGGCATCGTAACCGTTACCGAGGTTGGGAAGTATAAAAAGGAAATTGCTTACCATGGAGATACCATAAACACAGCTGCACGGATTCAGGGAAAATGCAATGAGTTGGGCAGTGAGCTGCTACTTTCCGAGTCCTTAAAAGAAGAACTTAATTCCACGGAATACCATTTTCAGACCATGGGAGATATTCCCCTAAAGGGGAAAAAAGGCAAAGTTGCCATCTATGCGGTCAAGACCATGGAAAAACAGCCTCATGCTATTGCCTAATCTCACTGGGACGAAAGCCAAATTTTTTAGTAAATGCGTTGGAAAACGAACTTAAGCTATCATAACCCACATGCCATGCCGCTTCTTGCACCGTAGCCTCATTGGAACGTATAAGATGATGGGCCTTGTCCATGCGTTCATTTTGTAGGTACTTAAATACGGGAACACCAAATAGCTCCTTAAAATCCTTCTTTAGCTTGAAGGTGTTCAATCCAATAATTCTAGAAAGTTCGTTCAGGGATGGAGGAGTGTCCAAATTATTGGAAAGTATTTCTTTGGCTTCGTACAACTTTTCACGTTCACCTTTCTTTATACCATCATCCTTCAAAATGGAAAGTTGCCAAAAGAAATGGGAAAGCAGAGCTGTAATCTGGCTTCGAAAGAACATCATTTTGGCCTTCCCCTCGTAACGATTGTTGAAAATGCCATTCACAATGTTTTGCATTTCCGGAGTCATAAAAAAACGAGGGCCCTCAACGTAATGGTCAGAAGGTTTCACGAGTTGTTCCAATAAATCCGTGAACAATTCCCCCTCATTATTGGGCAGTTTCTTCAGATTTCTCGGAGAAGTTGCAATAACGATACATTGCAGGGGCTTATTGGCAGACACGGTATGAACGCATTCTACATGCTCATCGGCATAAAAGGAAAGAGCCAATCCTTTTGTGTTTTCGTAATCGTCTTGCTTACCATTGTACTGCATGGAAAGGTGAACGTTTCCCGAACCGTAGAGCGCGACCGCAATAACAGGCTCATCAAAACTACATGAATCAATGGTCACCTCACTCGAGTTGGCCTCCTCCACCAAAATGGTAAAATCGTTGATTTCTATAAAATCACGGGTCATAGACTTAATTTCTACCTTTCAAAATAACCTATTTTAACAAAAAACAGTAAAAGGTACTAAATAAAAAAGCCACCTAGCTAGGTGGCCTTTTCAAAATCCATTAGCTCTAGAGCTACTTTGCGATAAATGTATCAATAGTTTTTGCGATACTTTCTTCAGTTTTCACAAAGTCTTTATCGAACAAATGAGCGTATAAAGGTTTGTCATTCACCTTGGCGTTTAGTCTCAAATCTTGGTTTTGAGCAAACACCTTGTCCCACTTGGCTCTCACCAAAGCCCAATCCTTTTCATTTTCTTTCCACCAGTCCTGTGCAGCCTTGCAACGACTATCTGGGACTTTGGTGTAAGTGTTGAACCCTTTTTCCTCTGCAAGCACAACATCCTTTAATCCATTTTTCCTAATGATTTTTTTGTTATCCTGGTCGTGAATCCAACCTTCTGAAGTTATGGCATGCTTGTTATTTCGCAAGGTTACATTATAATCACTTCGCTTGGTGTATTCCCTTCTGGGTAATGGAGCATCGGTTGTGTTCTCCCAATAACTTTGTCCGTCCACATGCACCCAACTTGCGGTTCCTTCATAACGAGGGCTGTCATCAACCTGAAAAACTTTTTGGGTCCATTGTCCCCTTACATCTTCCTTGGGCAACATATTATACTTCCAAGTGTTATCCGCATGATACGTGTAAAGTTCCGTATTCTCAAATAGCCAATCTTGTCTCCAATGCTTGATTACTTTTTGAGCGTCTGGTCTGCCAACAATAAGTAGGTGTTGCATAACAATTTTGTCGGAATCATCCTCAACCAACTGCACCCATTCCAATCCCTTGTCATGCTTTACTTTAGAAGGAACATAGGCAGAATCGTTGGAGTATTGGAAGGTTTCTGCAAAGTTGAAACCGACTTCATAACAACCACACATCTTCTTGATGGTCTCTTGATCTTGCTTTTTTTTGTCTTGGCCATTTACTGCAAAAGCGAATGCCAAACTAAGGATGGAAAAAAGGAATACACGTTTCATTTCTCTCAGGTTTATCAGTTAAAAAAATTATTTATTCTTATTTAGATTGATTAAAAATAAAATATATATTTGTCGCAAATCTAAAGAAGAATGAGTCTAAATAAAAATAATTATCTGATTATTTTTTTCTTTATGTGCAGCTTGGGGTTATGGGCACAAGTGGAATCCAAGAATGACTCAATTCTAACAGAAAATCTGGACGAAGTGGTGGTTACCGCAACACGTACAGTAAGACAATTATCCTCATTGCCCCTCCCCGTGACACTAATTCCTAAAAAGCAAATAGCACGTTCTGGTGTCACCCGTTTGGATGAGATATTGGAAGAACAGACCGGTATTGTTTTAACCCCCGATGCTACTATAGGAGGTGGTGAAGGTGTACAAATACAGGGTATAGCCTCAGATTATATTTTGGTTTTAATCGACGGTGTTCCTGTTGTGGGAAGAAGTTCTGGAAATCTGGACCTAAGTCGATTTGCCATAGGCAATATCAAACAAATTGAAGTAGTAAAAGGTCCATCCTCCGCCCTATTTGGATCGGAAGCTTTGGGTGGGGTTATCAATATTATCACCGAAAAGCCAAACACATCCAAAATGAGTGGACAAGTAACGCATCGGGCAGCTACTTTCAACAACCAAAACACCACGGTAAGCATTAACCAGCGCAACAAAGAATTAGGATATTCCATTTTCGTGGATCGGTTGAGTACAGACGGATTTGACCTTGTCAATGGCGATGAAGGACAAACTATCAATCCTTTTTTTAACTATACCTTCAACGGTAGGCTGTTTTACGATTTTTCAGACAATCTTCGCGTATTCGCTTCCGGACGCTATTTTCTCCAAGATTTTGAAGTTCCTTCTGGAACCAGTGAAGAACGTGACGGAAATGTGCAGCTAAGATTGGACCACAAACTTTCGAAAAAGTCCCAATTTGAATACGAGCTATACTACACCAACTATGTTACCAATGAGCAAACGGTAGACCCTATCGAGAACGAAATTCTTCTCGACAATGATTTTGACCAAAAATTGTTTCGTCCAGAAGTTCGTTTCAATAATTCATTTGATGTGGACAACACTCTAACATTAGGAGGTGGATACAATTTTGAAACATTGGACCGCTCCCTTTTTGGCGAACAAGTTTCTTTTGACTCCCAATATGTATTTGCCCAATATGATTTTAAACCCTTTGAAAAATTGAACGTAATCGTTGGTGCAAGATTTGACAATCACAGCGAATACAACTCACAACTAAGCCCCAAAATATCAGCTCGCTATGCCATTGCACCAAATTTTGCGATAAAGGGCTCTGTAGGTAGTGGGTTTAAAGCACCAGATTTTAGACAGTTGTATCTGGACTTTACCAATGCCCAGGGAGGAAACTACTCGGTGTTCGGAAAAGAAGTAGAATTACAGGGGCTGGAAAGACTCATAGCAAATAATGAGATAATTACAGATACCAACGGAAATCTAATATTACCGGTACCCTTGGAAGACTTAGGTGAACCATTGAACGCAGAAAGTTCCATTGGTTACAACTTGGGATTTGGGTACAACAAAGGAAAATTTAAGGGAGACGTAAACTTCTATCGTAACGATTTCACGGATTTAATAGATACAAGGATATTGGCCACTAAACGAAATGGAGCCAACGTATTTGGATACATAAATCGAGAAAGTGTCTACACTCAAGGTCTAGAGGTTGACCTAAAGTATGAAGTATTGGAAAACCTCAGTTTTTCGGCTGGGTATCAACTGCTTTATGCCTTTGATAAAAATGTGGAAGACGAGTTGGAGGAAAACGGAGGTTTTGTTAGAGATCCTGAAACTTTACAGACTGTAGAAATTAGTCGAGATGAATATTTTGGCCTTGAGAACCGTTCACGGCATACCCTAAATTTCAAAACCTTCTTGGAAATTCCTGAATGGAATGCGAATGCCAACCTTCGTGTGGTCTATCGAAGTAAGTTTGGACTTGCCGATCGCAATGGCAATGGATATCTCGATGATTTCGATGATTCTTTTGTAGATGGTTTTGCCCTGGTCAACCTTTCCTTTGGAAAAACCTTCTTTAAACACTACCAGGTTCAATTAGGGGCAAATAACATACTCGATTTCAGAGGAGAAAACCCTTTCTCTACTGCCCTTAACCAGATTCAGGTGAATCCTGGCATACAATTTTTTGGAAGATTAAATATTCAATTTTAAAACAGAGATTACTATGAAGACTACCTTAAAACTATTTGGTTTATTATTTATGCTTATGGCCTTTGTGGCCTGCAGTGATGATGATGAGGAACCACAGTTTATTGCCGTGCAAAGCAATACGGCCAGTAATATTCCAGCACCCCAAGTTGGAGGTTTTGGACAAGGGGAAATTAGTGGGCCATTTACCAAGTTTAGCTTCGCTACTGGTGCTGTTACTGACAGTGACACCGAATGGGACATTGCCTTTAGAGGTTTGAGCATTGCTGTAAATGGGGGTACCGAAACCGGAACCAACGATGAACCTGTACGAAATGGGAATGCAGGTGCAGCCATTGTGGATGGTACTTTTGCTAGCGTTACTTCGGCAGAAGGACTGACATTTGAACAAGATGCCACTGGTGCCTTTGCAATTCCAGGGGGTAGTGACAATGGGTGGTACAACTACAATCAACCATTGAACATTGTTTCTCCATTACCTGGAAAAATCCTTGTCTTTAGAACCCATGATGGGAAATTCGCCAAGGTAGAAATACTAAGCTATTATAGGGATGCTCCAAGCGAAATTACCCCGGATATAGCAGGTAACGATTTCCGGTTTTATACATTTAATTATGTATACAATCCCAACGAAGGTGAAACTGATTTGACATCCCAATAAAATGAAAATCCTATTTATCATTCTTCGTCTGCTTTTGGGAGGCTTCATGATTTATGGAGGTATCCAGAAATTTCAAAAACCTATTCCTTCCCCTATTGAAGTAGTGGAGACAGCAGAAAAGTTCAAAAGTCCGGAAAAAGAAAGTACCCTTCAAAAAATATTGTACATCAGCGGATCTAAACAAACAGGCTATTTCTGGCAAGTACTTGGCATTTGCGAACTGCTCTTTGGACTTTTACTTGTCTTGCAGGGAACCGGATTTGTAGGCGCACTTTTCTTGTTGCCTATTACTCTCCATATTTTTCTGTTCCACCTATTTCTAGAATCAGATGAAATGGGCGAACTATTACAAACCGGAGGTCTTTTCGCAATAAACATTTTATTGGTGCTAAAAGAACGTAGTAAATGGAAGCACCTTTTATGGATGAAACCCACCTAAAGGGAGTAGTTTAGTTTATTCTTGATGAAAGCGGAATCTTAAGATTTCGCTTTTTTTATGCAATTCACAAACGTCTTTCCTCTTCCGTAATCGGAACATCATTGATACTGGCAAAACGTTTTTTCATCAAGCCCTTGCCGTCAAACTCCCAATTCTCGTTACCGTAGGCCCGGAACCAATCACCCTGTCTATTTTGATATTCGTATTCAAAGCGGACTGCGATACGATTATCACCATGGGCCCAATACTCCTTTTTCAACTTGTAATTGAGTTCATGCTTCCACTTATCCGCTAAAAATTCCTGTATTGCTTGTCTTCCATTGATAAATTGGGAGCGATTTCGCCACTCGCTGTCCACCGTGTAAGCTTTGGACACTTTAACTGGGTCTTTGCTGTTCCAGGCATCTTCGGCCATTTGGATTTTTTGTTTGGCTGTTTCCAAAGTAAAAGGTGGCACGGGTTGTTTTATTTCTTTGTTTTCCATTATTGATTTTGATATGTCTCAGTTCGGTCGTTAGCATAGCCAAATACTGACCTTTTCATCACGATTGATAAATCAACTCAGATTTTTTTTCTCGAAAAAAATAACGGATAAATCGTAACTTATCCGAGCTTGCGTCATTGTAGCTCTAACGACCCCAATTCAACCTCATGAAAACAAGCTCTATTCGAATAACCGTAGTTGCCGTTTGTTGTATTACTGCTACGAGCTGTTTTAATCTTCAGCATGTCACCGATTATTCACTATCTGCTTTGGAAGGTGTTCAAACCTTTGAGAACATTCATTACGGCTTTGCACAAAGTTGTAAAGACCGATGCGTCTTTAAAAAAACCAATGATTTTGTAATTGAGGAGGATGGATGTGACTGCTCTTCAGAAAAAAAAGCCGATAGCATCAACCTGAAGATTTTTCATGCAGTCTATGGCTACTTTGAAGGTCTAAGTCTCCTTTCCGAAAACGATTTGGTGACCTATAAAACGGAAGCACTTGATAATGCCCTTACGGAAGGTAGTTTTGGTTCCATTAAAATTGAAAAGGAACAGGTTGTCTCATATTCGCAAGTGGCACAAATCCTCATCCGAGCATTTGGGGATACCAAACGTAAAAACAAAATCAAGGCCTATGTCACCGAGGCGAATGAACCCATAAAGGAGTTACTGGCCTATCTTGATTTTAACCTTTCCTCTAATTTATACGGCAAACTTGAGGTAGAAAAAGAACGAAACCGAGCCTTTTTCTTTGATATCACCAAAAACGAGGCTCTGTCGTTCTTCGAAAAGCGACAAGCAACGCAGGAATATTACGAAAGACTTAATAATATTGAAAAGAAGCAAAACCAACTTCTCATCTATTCCCAAACGCTGCAAAAGGTTTCGGAAGGCCACCAAAAACTGTTCGAGAACTTGGAGACTCTAAAAGCTGAAGAAATCAAGCATTTGCTTTTCAGCTACGCCAATGAAATTGATATTGTCATCATCCAATTCAAAAAAACCGAATAATGCCTAGACTTACCTCAAAACAAATCAATGAACTAGCCAATCGATTCTTGGCACTGGCCCAGTCCATAGGGGATTATCGTATGAAACATTTTGACACCCTGACCAGAGCCCAAAATCGAAAAATAAGAGAGTCTCACAGAAGAATTCTGATTTATTCCGATGACCTCTTCACCATGTCGGCCACTTTAGTAATGGCCGATGTGGAGGATTCCCTGGCTCGAATAGCCAACATTACGGAGAAGATTACCAGCACTTACAAAAACCTGCAAAACGTGCAAAAGGCCATTAACATAGCCGCTGGTGTAGTTACGGTGGGCGCCTCCATTTTTAGCAGAAGTCCTTTGGCCATTTTGGATGCCTTAGGGAAGTTGGAGAAGACTTGGGATGCTTAAAAAGAGGTTTTGACCTCTTCAATTTAGTACTTTGTCCATTTCATTTTCCTTTCCAGAATCTTTTATCTATCTTGTTATCAGCATATTCCCTCTCGCTTTTAGAAAAAGCTCCCCGTAACACATACTTACAATAATGAATAAATACAAAACTCTCCATCTGTGGATGTTTATCCCCATGGTGTTGATGCAATTCGGGATTTTCAGGGATTACTGGGGCGATTTTACAGACAATGCATGGTCCGTACATGTGCATTATTGGACGGGAACCTTCTGGTACCTCTACTTAATCCTACAGCCGTATTACGCCACACACGGAAAATTGGAAAGACACCGCACCAATGGAATCATTGGAATGTTCTTGGCAGGTGGAGTGTGCATCACTGCTTTTAGCATGCTGTACAGGGATATTGTGAATGCCGACCGTTCTGCAGAACTCCGGGATGCTTTTGGCCCTTTTGAACCATGGTTCTTTATGGGAGTAGCAGCTGTTGAAATTGTAATGATCATCGCTTTTGGTTATGCCATAGTCATGAGTATTATCAAACGGAAAAGTCTGGAAGACCATGCTTGGTGGCTCATCACTACGGTATTTATCATTATGATGCCTGCCTTGGGCCGAGGGATACAAAACGTATTTGTTTTTTCGCAGGTTGAAAATTGGCCCAACATTCCCATAATGCCGCCCGTGTATTTTACCCAAGGATTGATTATTTTACTAATCCTTTTAGCCGCCTGGAAATATCAAAAACTGAAACATCCGGCTACTTATCTGGCGGTTTTCGTAAATGTCTACACTTGTTTTTTGGAACCCTTGGGTCGTTCTGAAGCTGTAGACACATTTTTACGCTATGTGATTAAGGGATAATTGTTCTAATTATTCTTCTATTTTCGTAAAGCTGGAGCTTTCTGGGCGACAGTTATAAGAAATTAACTTAGTGAAGCCACCCAAGCATATTCTACCCACGATTGTAATCGCACAGTTTTTTTGCACTTCACTTTGGTTTGCTGGAAATGGTGTGCTGACCAGTCTTATTGCAGAGCTTCAGGTAAATGAAAGCTTGGGGAATATCACCGCATCAGTTCAATTTGGGTTTATTATAGGGACTCTCCTGTTTGCCCTGCTGACGCTAACCGACCGTTTTTCACCTTCAAAGGTTTTCTTATGGAGCGCCCTTATGGGTGCGCTTTGTAATATGGCCCTAGTTTGGCAAACCTCTGGATGGGCTATTCTCTTATCCCGCTTTTCCACTGGCTTTTTCTTAGCAGGAATCTATCCTGTAGGGATGAAAATCGCTTCGGACTATTATGATAAAGGTTTGGGTAAATCCTTGGGATATTTGGTAGGAGCCTTGGTTGTAGGTACGGCCCTGCCCCACTTTTTAAAATGGCTCACCGCACTTTTCCCTTGGCAATATGTAATTTATTCAACATCGGCACTGGCAGCCCTTGGAGGATTGCTTATGGTCGTTTTGGTGCCTGATGGGCCTTTTCGCAAGCCCAGTCAACATTTGGATTTAACCGCGTGTTTTTCCATTTTTAAAAAGAAGGATTTTAGGGCTGCAGCTTTCGGATACTTCGGCCATATGTGGGAACTGTATACCTTTTGGGCCTTTGTACCTGTTTTGTTGGGCCTTTATACCGAGTGGCACGGCATCACCCTATTCCGAATCTCTTTTTGGTCGTTTTGGATTATCGCGATTGGTGGATTGGCATGTGTATTGGGCGGGTATATTTCTCAACACAAAGGAGCCAAGCGTACTGCTGCTACTGCGCTATCGCTTTCGGGAATATGCTGTTTGGTATCGCCACTAGTAATAATACATGCTCCTTTGCCTGCTTTTATAACGTTCTTATTGTTTTGGGGTATGGTGGTCATAACTGATTCTCCTCTATTTTCCACTTTAGTGGCCCAGAGTGCTCCGCCAAGTGTGAAAGGTACCGCACTGACCATTGTTAACTGTGTGGGCTTTTCCATCACTATTGTAAGTCTTCAATTAATTGGTGTTCTTCAAGAATATATGCCACCCCATTATCTTTTCATGATTCTAGGAATTGGTCCTGCATTGGGGCTTTGGGGACTCTTTAAAAAATAGATACGCTTTAAAAACCAACCCCTGCGGTCTTGAATACTCGTAAATAAAGTTCATACTACACGAAAACCCATAGTTTTTTTAAGGATTTATTACAATGTAAAAAGTGCTAGATTCTGTAAATTGTAACTTCTCACCAACTAGCCCAAACCCTTACGATTTTGCAGATGATGCAAATAACAATTGCATCCTTACTGCGACAAAGCTGAAGTTTAACCATGTTTTATATCAATATAAGTAGGTTAACCTTATGAAATTTAGTTCTAAAACAGATTAAGTATTATCAACCCCAAAAATGAAACTACTATGGCCAAAGTAAAAGCTCTATTAGAGCTAGCTCAGCAAACCTCCAATTCATTTGAAACATTTGAACTTAATTGTCAGTCCGAAGCGGAAAGCGTAAAAGAGTCTGAAAAAATGTTGACCGATATGTCCGGACTGGGGATAGAGGTTACAGGCGAGTTTGCACCTATTCCCATGTATGAGGGAAAGGCATATACAAAGGCTCTATCCGAGTTTTCGGTCGCTACCACAAATAGTGATATGGAATCTTCTTCAATGGTAATCCCCTGTCAATTTGATTATAAACACTATGAAGAAATTCAAAATCGGAAAGATGTAAAAATCTGGCCAAACTCTCCATTGACGCTATTTGATAATAGACAATCATCAGAACACATTTTAGACCTTGCCAATTCAGCTCTTGGATTGGATTGTCGTCCTTTTAGGGAAGGTGTTCCAATTGATGACATTCGCACCCTTCTTTCCGTTGAATCCATTTGGAGTGAAGGATTTAGAGGTCAAAATATCGTCATAGGAATTGTTGATGAAGGGGTCAATGGCGAAGTCTATCCGGTGGTTGGAGGGTTTTCTAGGGCCGGAGCCAGCAGACAACCAGGAGATGCCCCGATAACCAGCCATGGTTCCATGTGCGCTGCGGATGTCCTTGTGGCGGCCCCCGCTTGTAAAATTTATGACTACCCCTTTTTAGGAGTTCAAAATTCGGGAGGGGTAATGGCCATGTTCCAAGCCATTCTAAATCAAAGGAGAATTGATGGAACCCCCCATATCACCAATAACAGTTACGGATTTGTTGGAAAACCTGATAGACAACTTTCGCCAAGACATGAAGTTTGGGATATAAATCATCCTGTACATAGAAAAGTTCGGGAATTGATTAGCGCTGGGATACATATGTTTTTTGCAGCGGGCAATTGTGGACAGGATTGTCCTTCAGGAAGTTGCCTTCCTTCTGGTATTGGTCCAGGCAATTCAATACATGCTTCCAACAGTTTAGAAGAAGTAATCACCGTTGCCGCGGTAAATAGTAGACACGAAAGAATTGGGTATTCATCTCAAGGACCTGGAGGCTTTTTCAATGAAAAACCGGATATAGCCGCTTATTCTCATTTCTTTGGTAATTTTGGCCCCGAGAGACCCGGTGGAACTTTTCAACCCTATGACAATGGAACCTCGGCATCCACCCCAGTAGCTGCAGGTGTAGCCGCATTGTTATTGAGTTCTTTTCCTAATTTAAGTCCAAAGGATTTAAAGGATGTTTTAATACAAGGAGCTATAAATTTGGGTAGTCCAGGTTGGGATTCGGATACGGGACATGGGGTTATTAATGCAGGCAGTGCCTACAGGAGTCTATGTAGAAGAAACATAGAAGAAATTGAGTTATGAATTGGCTTATTGTTATACCGAAGAAAACAGACCTAAAGAAGTTAAAGGAAACTTTAGCAAAAATGGAGGTTGAATTCGATGATGAATTATCCCATACTGAATTGGATGATACTGACTATGTCATTGAAGTAAAGGCAGATTCGGATTTTCCGAAAAAACTTGAGGTTATGGATGCGTCTCTAAAAGTTTATCCCAATTCTGAGATTGATTTGTACTAAAAACCAATATGTCCATAGAATTTAGGATGAGATTTCTCACTTTCGTTCGAAATGACAATCACCTTTTTCATTTCGAATAAGCAGAGCGACTGAGAAACCTAAAACTCACAATGCTGAACGGCCTCGATGGTCTTATCCAAATCGGAATAGCTAAGGGCATCATTTAGAAAATAGCTTTCAAAGGCCGATGGGGGTAAATACACACCCTGTTTCAGCATTCCATGAAAGTATTTTTTGAAGCTATCATTATTTCCTTTGGCAGATGATGCGAAATCGACGACCGGTTCTTCACAAAAATGTACCGAAACCATACTACCAAAACGGTTGATTTGATGTGCAATTCCTCTTTCTGAAAGTGCATTCCCGATTCCTTTGTGCAAATATTCTGTTTTCTCTGTCAGACTGGTGAAAACTTCAGGTTTTTTATTGAGTTCGGTAAGCATGGCCAATCCAGCACTCATGGCTAAAGGATTTCCGCTTAGGGTTCCAGCTTGATACACCGGTCCTTCCGGAGCCAAATGGGACATAATTTCCGCTTTCGCTGCGAAAGCACCAACGGGGAGTCCACCTCCTATCACTTTTCCGAACATCACGATGTCGGCATCTATACCTAGCGCCTCTTGGGCCCCGCCTTTTGCTAACCGAAATCCGGTCATTACCTCATCAAAAAGCAGTAAAATACCTTCTTTGGTGCACAGTTCACGTAATCCCTTTATGAACTCATTCGAGGGAATAATGCAACCCATATTTCCCGCTACAGGTTCTAAAATGATAGCTGCAATCTCACCTTGATTCGCTTTGACCAAAGCATCAACACTTTCCAAATTGTTGTAATCCGCCAAAAGCGTGTCCTTTGCCGTACCTTGGGTAACGCCTGGACTATTTGGACTTCCAAAAGTAACCGCTCCGCTCCCTGCCTGAATCAAAAAGGCATCGGAGTGTCCATGATAGCATCCGGCAAATTTGATGATCTTGTCTTTTCCAGTATACCCTCTTGCCAAACGAACGGCACTCATACAAGCTTCGGTACCACTATTCACAAAACGAATTTTATCAATATTGGGAACCATGGAAACTGCCAATTGAGCGAGTTCTGTTTCAATTTCGGTGGGCATTCCAAAAGAAGTCCCTTTTTTGGCTTTTTCAATCACTGCATTGATGACTGGTTCGTAAGCATGACCCAGAATCAATGGCCCCCAGGACGAGATATAGTCTATCAATTGATTACCATCCTCATCATATAGATAAGCTCCTTTGGCCTCTTTTACAAAAATTGGGTCGCCTCCAACCGCTTTAAATGCCCTAACTGGAGAGTTTACCCCTCCTGGGATATATTTTTTGGCTTCAGCGAACAAGGCGCTGCTTCTTTGATAAATCATTTGGATTTCTCTTTCCTAATATTGAGTACTTGTCCTATGGATATTGTATTGCTATTGAGGTTGTTTAGACGCTTCAAATCATCTACCGAAATGGAATACCTTCTTGAAATGGCATACAACGTATCTCCCTTTTGGACTTTATGGGTAAATACCTCGTATTCTTTGGGCTGCCTGACCGCATCCAGTCCTCCACGAACTACTTCATCATCATAACTGTCCAAATCGTACCGTTCTATAAGTGCAATCAGCTTTTGTGGATATTTTCTATCCGTAGCATATCCCGCCTGTCGTAATCCATAGGCCCATTTCTTATAATCATCCCTCCTATAATTGAACAAAAACTTGTAACGCGAACGCGTTGACAAAAAGATACTGTGGTCCCTAAACGAGTACATAGGATGGTTATATTTGCGAAAGCACTCTCCCTTGGCATCGTCATCGTGAAAATCAAACTCCCCGTCCCAACCTGTATGGCATTTAATTCCAAAATGATTGTTAGTTTTTCGAGTAAGTTCACCTCGACCAGAACCACTTTCCAAGATACCCTGTGCAAGAGTTATGCTGGCAGGAATACCAAAGGCACGCATTTCGTACTGTGCAATTTCCTTGAATGTTTCAATGTATTCCTGGGTGTTGGCGATGGGAAATTTTACAAACCGCCCGGGATTTTCCGGCAATGGGAACAATTCTGATTCTTTGGGACCATCTTTCGGTAAACCCGAATTGGGATTTCGGGGGTTTCTGTTTTGGACCACAGGTTTTTCTTCTTTGGCCACCACTCTTTTCTTTGAACCACAACTGGCAACTAAAAGACCAAAAATCAATACAACTCCGATTCTTCTTATCATATATCCAACTCAGGTAGGTTTTTTTGTTTCAATACAAGATTCATGCCCAGTATGCCTTGGAGGCCACCACTATGGATGGCCAAGATTTGGGAACCCGATTTAAAAAAATCTTTTTTTACAAGGTCCAGGATTCCAAACATCATCTTTCCCGTATAAATCGGGTCAAGGGGAATTCCAGTTTTCAACTTGAATTGATTGATGAAATCAACCAAATCCTTGTTGATTTTGGCATATCCTCCAAAATGATAATCGGTTATCAACTTCCAATTATCTTTCTGTACAAATGTATAAATATCTTCTTTTAGAAAATCCCCTTTAAGTGCTGGAAAACCTAAAACAGTTTGATAGGAATGGGACGCATTGATAAGTCCTGCAAGGGTACCTCCTGTACCGACACAGCAACAGATGAAATCAAAATGTTTGTCAGATTCGGCTAAAATCTCTTCGCAACCCTTTACCGCGAGTGTATTGGTACCGCCTTCAGGAATTAGATAAAAGGAGCCAAATGTTTCTTTCAGCCCGGACACAAAATCAGGAGATCCTTTTTCGCGATATGACTCCCGAGACACAAAATGCAATCTCATCCCGTGTTCATCGGCTAACTTTAAAGTAGGGTTTTCCTTCCAGCTGTTTTTCAACTCTTCTCCCCTAATCACCCCTATGGTTTTTAGCCCTGCTTCCTTTCCTGCAAAAGCTGTGGCAGCAATATGATTGGAAAAGGCTCCACCGAAAGTCAGCAGTGTGTCAAATTCCTTTTTTATCGCTTCTTGGAGATTGTATTTTAACTTTCGGTATTTGTTTCCTGATACAAAAGGGTGGATCGCATCTTCTCTTTTTATAAAAAGACGGATTTGTTTTTCCATAAGTTCTGGAAGCACTACTTCTTGATTGGGAATGGAAGATGGATTCATTTATCGAACCAAATAATCCAAAAAACTAAAGGCGTTTCTATGGGAAAGGTATTCTGGGTTTTTCTCGTTCGCATAAGCTTCTCGCTCAAAACTGATGTTTTGATAGGCCCTATAACTGTCCAGATATAATATGGTCCGTAAAATCCATTCAGCAACATATAAAAGATAAAACGGTACAATAAGAAGTTCCCTTTGTTGGCGCAAATGGATACGTTCGTGATTAATGAGCACCTCATCTTTTTTCAGGGCCCCTTCCTTAAGAATAATAAAGGGCCAAAGGGACAGACCAACGTAATTGCGGTAAAAGAAGTGTTTAAAAACAATAATCACGACATTAACCTTATTCAGATTATGTCAAAGATAACTGTTAAAACAGTGAGAAAGTATGCACATTCGATGAATAGCATTAACAATTTCGGTGAATAACAACATTCAGTTCTGAATTTCAGTTTTTTAGGTGGTTTCATGGTATTGGCTTATTTTTAAGGTACTAATGGCAATTTTTTATGAAAAAGTGGATTCCCTTGGAAGAAGGGGATTATTATCTTTCAGAAGAGGGATATAAGGTGTTCACCGAAAAGTATCATTTGAAGCGGGGCTATTGCTGTGAGAGTGGTTGTAGACATTGCCCATACGGATATGACAAAAAAACCAACAAACGCTCCATTTAGCTCACTTTTCGGCATAATATTTGTGAAGTTTTAGACAAGGATTCAATGAACTCAAAAAAATGTACTATGAAAAGATTAAAAGAATTTACACTCCCCATTTTAGCTCTGGTTTTTTTAGCTTCCTGCTCGTCTGTAAAAGTAGTTACGGACTACGATAAGGAAGCGGATTTTAATACGTATAAGACCTATGCATTCTACAAAACAGGTATAGACAAGGCTGAGATTTCAGATTTGGACAAAAAAAGAATTTTAAAGGCAATTGATGCTGAGATGGCTGCTAGAGGCTTTGCAAAATCCAAACAACCGGATGTTTTGGTAAGCATATTTACCAAAGAGCGCGAGCGTGTTGATGTATACAACAACAACTTTGGATTTGGCTGGGGCGGCTTCGGATGGGGTGGTTTCGGATGGGGAGGAGGATTCTACAATCCTTGGCTTTTCGGTCCCGGTTTTGGCTGGGGCGGTGGTTTTGGACCAAACGTTTCCACGCGTACCGAAGGTTCCCTGTATATTGATGTTATTGACAGCCGAAAAAGGGAATTGGTTTGGCAAGGTCGCGGTGTAGGCACGCTTAACAACATCAAAAACATTGAGAAAAAGGAAAAAAGAATTAAGCAGTTTGTTGCTGAAATCCTAGAAAAATATCCCACGGCCTCGCAGTTGGCCTCAAACTAAAGAATTTTAACCGCCCTTTTTAGGGCGGTTTTTTATTACAACTTTCCCTAAAGCGCAAAGGATTTCGTATTTTTAAGGCTACCAAATTTTCAATGATGGCATACGAGTCAAATCCCATATTGGACAAACTTCCCACGCATCTCAAGCAATTCATAAAACCTCAGGACTACGAGCAATATTCTGCTATAGACCAAGCGGTTTGGCGATATGTAATGCGGAAGAATGTGGACTATCTCAGTAAAGTGGCCCACAGTTCTTATGTAAATGGTTTGGACTTGACTGGCATCTCGATAGATGATATACCAAATATGTATGGCATGAATCGTATCCTTAAGGAAATTGGGTGGGCCGCCGTTGCGGTTGATGGCTTTATACCTCCCTCAGCCTTTATGGAGTTTCAGGCCTATAATGTCCTTGTCATTGCTTCCGATATTCGACAACTGGAAAACATTGAGTATACTCCAGCACCAGATATTATCCACGAAGGGGCAGGACACGCTCCAATCATCGCAAATCCTGAGTATGCGGAATATTTGAGACGTTTTGGTGAAATTGGATGCAAAGCTATTTCCAGTGCAAAGGACTACGAATTATATGAAGCGGTAAGGCATCTTTCCATTATTAAAGAAGCACCTGGAACACCCGAGGAAGAGATTAACGCTGCGGAGAAGCAAATTGAATACCTCCAAGAAAATATGGGCAAGCCAAGTGAAATGGCTTTGATTCGAAACTTACATTGGTGGACGGTTGAATACGGACTCATTGGAACTTTGGAAAATCCGCAAATCTATGGGGCAGGACTGCTTTCTTCCATTGGGGAAAGTGAATGGTGTTTAAAAGATGACGTGAGCAAATTGCCGTACACCATAGAGGCCACCAAAATACCTTTTGATATTACCAAACCACAACCTCAGCTTTTTGTTACACCAAACTTTGCGCACTTAAGTCAAGTATTGGAAGATTTTGCCAATACTATGGCCTTAAGAACAGGAGGGCTTTCAGGAGCACAAAAGCTCATTGAATCCAAAGCATTGGGCAGCGTAGAATTGAGTACTGGGATTCAAATTTCTGGGCAATTCCATAGCGTCATTGAGCACAAAGGGGAACCCATTTACATCCGAACAGTGGGACCAACAGCTCTGGCGTACAGGGAAAAAGAATTAGTAGGACATAGCACTTTGCAACATCCAGAAGGATTTGGGTCGCCAATAGGTAAGTTAAAAGGTATCAATCTTGCGATTGAAGATATGGGGCCAAGGGACTTACGGGCCTACAACATTTTTGAAGGGGAAAAAATATCCTTGGAATTTGAAGGAGGAGTCAAGGTTGAGGGTACCATTGTTACCGGTACACGAAATCTTCAGGGAAAAATTATTCTTATCACTTTTAGGGATTGCACGGTTACCCACGACGGCACCTTACTTTTTCTACCCAATTGGGGACTTTACCATATGGCCGTAGGTCAAAAAATAGTTTCAGCTTACAATGGTCCTGCAGATTTAAAAAGCTTCGATTTGATTACCCACGAACTTACAGAAACCACTATCAAGGTTAAAAAAGATGCTAAAAGACTTCAGCTTGAAGATTACTACCAGCGAATTCGTGATTTGAGGACAGGAAAAAACACCACAGTTTCGATGAGCAAAGTTTTTGATGAGGTGCAAGAAGAACATCCCTTGGATTGGCTTTTGCCCGTAGAAATCTATGAACTGGCCAAGAAAAAAGAAAATGGGAAGCTTCAAAAGGAAATACTGAAGCATCTGGAAAATGTGAAACTAGAAAACCCTTCCGTAGGTCGTCTTATTGATGATGGTATTCAATTAGTCGATAACAGTTTTTCCAAGGTTAAGTAAAACATCGGCATCTTCAACTTCTTCTCCCTCATAAACCAAGGTCCACCCCCTGGATTGGGTAATTGCAAAAATTCTAGATAGTTCACTCAACAATCTATTCTCTGAGTTGGACACTAGAGATGAAGCCTTAACCTTTCTTAAAAGGGAGGCTTTAACAGTATCCTTTATTTCGTTGTAATCTTCCGCGCCGAACTGGTTGAAATAGTCTGACTGTACGTCGTAGTATTCAAAATCAGGATTGATTTTGATTTCAGACTGAGGCAAAGTCTTTAGCTTCAGTATTTTGTTTTCATCATCCAGTTCGTACTCCAATAGCCTTAAATCATACCCTATGGTCACCTCCGCGTTGACTACGACCAAAGCTTTCTTTTCTGCAGTAAGCCAAGTTCCAAACAACTCCCTTGAGTCTTTGTAATTGTATACCTCTGAAAAATGGCCCTCCGATACGATTAACTTGGATACATTCTTTAGCTCTTTTTCGATGAGCATGGAATTCTCCTTCAAAATCCTTGTTTGTTCATTGTCCTCGGAGCAAGACTTATATATAAATACTGATGCCAGTGCAATCAAAGCGCCAGCAAGTACTTTTTTCATGTATCAAAATTTATAGTGGGGTAATTTTTCTGAAGATACTCAATTTTTACCTGAAGGTTTTTTTCAAATGATTTATGTGCTTCAGAATTAGAGTTGAATGGTTTGTGTGAAAGTCCCTTTTGAATAGCCTCCACCTCATCCATTACATCATAAGCTTTTTCAGAAATCCAAACGGTTTTAAATCGTTCCCAGATATAATCTATGGCCAACTTATTAGGGTGTACCATATCCGAATCATAAAAACGATAATCCCGAAGTTCATCCATTACCATTTCATAGGAAGGAAAGTAGGTCACCTTATCATTCTGTAACTGGTGTATTGCAGCAATCAAATGAGCCTTGCTCAATTGATTTTCCACAAATCCATCTTTCAAATGGCGTACTGGAGAAATGGTCAATATACATTCTGCATTTTTGGCTTTGGAATGAATCAACTGTATAGTACGATGTAAGGAAGCGACAATTTCATCAATACCCAATAGCTTCTTTTCAAATTCTTTTTGCGGTACTTTGTGACAATTGGCGACTACTACATCTCTTCCTACATGGTGATATACCCAAGCCGTTCCTAGAGTAATGACCACGTGTGAAGCTTTTTCAAGTAGCGTCTTTGTTTTTAGGAGAGCATTGTTCAACGTATTTATCAAGTCTTCCCTAGAATGACGTGCCATACTGGAATGCGCATCAAAAGTTAGCCAGCGCTCCTGAAACTCAAAAATGTCCGAAGCATCATACTTTTCACTATTTAAGGCACGTGTAATCAGATTTTCAATGGCCAGTGGATGAAATAGGATTCCAAAAGGATTTTGGGCAACTTGAAATTTGTAATAGGAAAACTTATTCCCAATGTTTTCGGAGAAGCAGGAGCCAATCAACAAGACCGTACTAGCATAATCTATGGGGTTTTGAGCTTTACTAAGTGGAACCGATGTCTGTAACTTCATTCTACGGAAACTATTTACAGTTATCGATATTCTCTATCATCGCTCTGTATTGCTCCTCTAGCTGTTCCTCTAATTGGTTCATGAAGGATAAAATGCGCACCAAATCGTCAATCGATTTATTGCTAAGAGCTTCTGTGGCTTTACGAAGTTCGGTTTGAACAAGTTCCTGGGTGTTGTACATTCCCTGCATTCTATAAAGACAATCAAAACCAAATTCATGAAATATTCCAGTGGATTTAGATATGTCCCATGCTATGCTGCTCAAGTCGGTAATGTCAAGATTGATAAAGGTATCCCCCTCATACTTGTACTTTCCATCTTCTGAGGGTACTGAGTCTATCGCAGTAAAGAAGTTTTCATACTTTCCAACAAAACTTTTCATGGCTTCCGGACCAAGAACCAACTCCTCATCTTCGTTCTTTAAGCTATCCAATTCCATGTAAAAGAGTGGGATTTTCTGGTTTTGTTCCCTACTTTCCAAAAGTTGTTGAAGGTTATTTTCAACCTCCTCCTTTATTTTGGTCAGAGCAATTTCTTTGTCCTTTTGAATTGTTTTGGAAGAATTCCAATCATTGAACCAAATGGCAAGATTAATTCCCACGAAAATTAAAAGAATTTCGCCTACAATATACTTCCAATTCATGGTTCTCAATTTAAAGAATCGCATGGGTGCCCTTTATTCTACCACCAGACGCTTCGCATGTTCAAAAGCTTCTTCAATACCGGAAGGGTTTTTCCCTCCAGCCGTCGCAAAAAAGGGTTGTCCACCACCACCTCCTTGAATGAATTTTCCAAGTTCCCGAACAATCTGGCCTGCATTCAGTCCCTTATTGGACACCAAATCCTTGGAAATGTAACAGGATAATAGCGCTTTTCCATCCTTATCCGCTCCAAGTAAAAGGAACAGATTGGATATTTGCCCGCCCATCTCAAAGCTGATATCCTTAATGGCAGCAGCATCCAAGTTCACTTTTTTAGCCAAAAACTGAATCCCATTGATGTCCTTTAGTTCAGCGACAAGTTCGTTTTTCAGTCCTTTTGCTTTGTCTTTAGAGAGTTGCTCCACCTGTTTGCGCAAAGCGGTATTCTCTTCTTGAATATTCTGCACCGCCTTTACAGGGTCCTGGGCATTGTTCAGAAGGTCCTTTATCTCATAGAGCATTCGGTTATTCTCGAAATAAAACTTTTTGACTGCATCTGAGGTAATCGCTTCGATTCTTCGGATACCAGCAGCAACGGCACCTTCAGAAACAATTTTAAAATGCCATATATCTGCTGTGTTTTCCACATGAGTGCCGCCACATAACTCAATGGATTGTCCAAAGCGTATGGTTCGGACCGTATCTCCGTACTTCTCACCAAACAATGCCATAGCACCGTCGGCCAAGGCTTGCTTAATCGGAATATTTCTGTTTTCTTCCAAGGGTAAATGACCTTCAATACGAGCATTCACAAAATTTTCCACATCACGAAGTTCCTTGACGGATAATTTCGAAAAATGAGAGAAATCAAAACGTAAATATTTGGAATGTACCGCAGAACCCTTTTGTTCCACATGTGTACCCAAAACTTCCCGAAGCGCCTGGTGCAACAAATGGGTTGCCGTATGGTTGCTGGCTGTACGCCAACGCTGTCTTTTATCTACTGAGGCCTTGAAAGTTTCTGAAATGCTTTTTGGCAAAGTTTCCGAGAAATGAACAATCTCATTGTTCTCTCTCTTGGTATCAATAATGTAAGTCACATCACCATTGGGAGCTTCCAAATACCCTTTATCCCCAACTTGGCCACCTCCTTCGGCATAGAAAGGAGTCAAATTAAAAACCAATTGATATTGGTCCCCATCTTTTTTGGTACTCACTTTTCGATATTTAACAATCTTGACCTCGGTTTCAAGACTGTCATATCCAATAAATTCCTGATCCGAATCCGAAGTAAGAATCGTCCAGTCTTCCTTAGAAATCTCTGAAGCTGCCCTTGAGCGATCTTTTTGCTCTTGAAGGGCTTTGTCAAAACCTTCTTTATCCAGCTTAAGTCCTTTTTCCTCGAGAATCAATGAGGTTAAATCGATAGGGAAACCAAAGGTGTCATAAAGTTCAAAGGCCTTCCCTCCAGAAATCGTCTTGTCCTTTGAAGAAGCTATTATGGAATCCAAAAGCACAAGCCCTTGTTCCAAAGTTGAAAGAAAGGAGTTTTCCTCCTCCTTTATTACGTTTTCTATCAATTGGTACTGTTCCTTCAACTCTGGAAAAGACTTGCCCATAGTTTCACCCAAAACCTTTACTAATTGGTACATAAAAGGTTTGGAAGTATCCAGAAAGGTGAATCCATATCGAATGGCACGACGTAGAATTCGACGGATAACATACCCTGCACCGTTATTGCTAGGCAATTGCCCATCCGCAATGGCAAAACTTACCGCCCTGGCATGATCGGCTACAACTCGAATGGCAATATCCACATCCTCGTTTTTGCCATATTTATGTCCTGTTATGGTTTCTATCTCTCGGATAAGTGGAGTGAATACATCAGTGTCATAATTGGATTTCACACCTTGCAGTACCATGCACAAGCGTTCAAAGCCCATACCCGTATCCACATGCTTTTCAGGTAGACTTTCCAAGGAGCCGTCTGCCTTACGATTGTATTGCATAAAGACCAAATTCCAAATCTCTACTACTTCCGGATGGTCTTGGTTGACCAAGGTAGCCCCAGGTATTTTTTCCTTTTCCTCTTTTGAGCGAATATCTACATGTATTTCGGAACAGGGACCACATGGGCCTTGGTCGCCCATTTCCCAAAAATTGTCCTTTTTGTTCCCCATGATAATGCGTTCCTCGGGCACAATACCTTTCCACAACTCAAAAGCCTCCTTATCCATTTCCAGCTTATCGGCATCATCACTTCCTTCAAAAACAGATACATAAAGACTGTCTTTGTCAATTTTATAGGTTTCGGTAAGCAACTCCCACGCCCATTCAATCGCTTCTTTCTTAAAGTAATCCCCAAAGCTCCAATTGCCCAACATCTCGAACATGGTATGATGATAAGTGTCCTTGCCCACCTCTTCCAAATCATTATGTTTACCACTTACACGAAGGCACTTCTGTGTATCCGCCACTCTTTTGGACTTTGCCTCTGAATTTCCCAAGAAAAATTCTTTGAACTGATTCATCCCGGCATTGGTGAACATCAGCGTAGGGTCATCTTTGATTACCATAGGAGCTGAAGGGACGATCTTGTGTTCCTTCCCTTTGAAAAAGTTCAAAAACTGGGCTCTAACTTCTTGGGATGTCATTGATTTTGCTAGGGTTTTATTAAATTTAACACTTTGTACAAAACAATCTTTATATTTGTTTGTTTTGATAAAAAAGAATGGGCAAAAATAGGATAATTTCCCATCATGCATAAAGTTAAGTACTATTACGACCCCGATACGTTATCGTATCGAAAGATAGAACCCAAGAAGTCGAGAAAATATCGAAATCTCACATTCTTTATTCTAGGGTCTGCACTTTTTGGTTTTTTAGCTCTTATCATTTTGTTAAATACCAGTTGGTTAAATACACCTAAGGAACTTTCATTGGAGCGGGAAGTAAAGAACTACGAACTCCAATTCGAGATTCTTAATCGTAAAATGGAGCAAATAGAGCAGGTATTGGCCAATATTGAAGATCGCGACAACAATATATATCGCCTTTATTTTGAAGCAAATCCCATTCCTGAGGAACAGAGAAGGGCCGGATTCGGGGGAATCAATCGCTACAAGTCTTTGGAAGGCTTCAATAATTCTGAAATTATCACCAACGCTACACAGCGTCTGGATATTATCCAAAAACAAATGGTCATCCAATCCAAATCTTTGGATGAGATTGCAAAATTGGCTGAAGAAAAGGAAAAACTATTGGCGTCCATTCCTGCGATTCAGCCAGTACGAAACGAAGACCTAACTCGAATGGCATCTGGTTTTGGTTGGCGTTCCGACCCTTTTACAAAGGCCCGAAAGATGCATAGAGGAATGGATTTCACAGCTCCGAGAGGCGTGCCCATTTATGCTCCTGGCGATGGAAAAGTGACGCGAGCTGACAATAGATCATCGGGGTATGGAAAGCATATCCGGATAGACCATGGGTATGGTTATATGACTTTATATGCACACCTAAGTAAGTACAACGTTAGTGTCGGTCAAAAAGTGAAACG
Source organism: Flagellimonas meridianipacifica (assembly GCF_003001695.1). GTDB lineage: Bacteria > Bacteroidota > Bacteroidia > Flavobacteriales > Flavobacteriaceae > Flagellimonas > Flagellimonas meridianipacifica. The sequence goes on from NZ_PVYX01000001.1 coordinate 55,767, forward strand.
AGGAGACTTGATTGGTTTTGTGGGCAACACTGGGCGTTCCGAAGCTCCACACTTGCATTATGAAGTTTGGAAAGATGGTGAACGCATCAACCCTATTAACTTCTATTATGGAAGTTTGACAGCGGAAGAGTTTGAAAACATGCTCAAGTTTGCCAACCAAGAGAACCAATCACTTGATTAATGCATATAGACCTTCCTGAAAAACGGTACTACGGTATTGGTGAAGTGGCCAAAGCATTTGGTGTCAACACTTCTCTTATCCGTTTTTGGGAAAAGGAGTTCGATGTACTTCAACCTAAAAAAAATGCCAAGGGAAACCGAAAGTTCACCCCAGAGGATATCAAAAATCTTCAGCTCATTTACTATCTGGTCAAAGAACGTGGATTTACCCTCGAAGGTGCCAAAATCCATCTAAAAGAAGAAAAGCAAAAGACACTTTCTAAGTTCGAAGTGATTCAAAAACTACAAAAAGTCAAAGCAGAACTTTTAAAGATTAAAGAACAACTATAGTTGTAACAAAACTCCCTTTCTTTACACTTATCCAACAACTATAACAAACACTTAAAAAGAGAAACATGAAAAAATGGTTGATTCCCTTAATTGTAATTGGAGTTATCATTTTCGGCTTGGTAAGCTGGTATGTAAACACCAACAATAATCTGGTTAATATGAAAGGCCAAGCGACCAAACAATGGGCCAATGTGGAAAGTTCGTATCAACGTAGAAGTGATTTAATCGGAAATCTGGTCAAAACTGTACAAGGTGCAGCTGATTTTGAGAGAGGAACTCTTACCGACGTGATCGAAGCACGGGCCAAAGCTACCAGTACAACTATAGACATTAATAACCTTACCCCTGAAAAGTTAGCTGAATTCCAGCAAGCACAAACCGGACTCTCTTCCGCACTTTCAAGACTATTGGTCACCGTGGAACGCTATCCTGATTTGAAAGCCAACCAAAACTTCCTGGAACTACAATCCCAGTTGGAAGGTACAGAGAACAGAATCAATGTAGAACGAAATCGTTTTAATGATTTGGCTGGGGAATACAACATTAAAATCCAACAAATCCCAACAAATTTTATTGCCAGTATTGCAAATTTTGAGGCTCTTGCTCTCTTCAGTTCCAAACCAGGGGCGGAAGATGCGCCAGATGTTGATTTTCAATTTGATTAAATATGTCCCAAGTCGAAAAATTTCTTTCAGCAGAAGAAGAACAAGAAATAGTCAATGCCATTCTAGAAGCTGAAAAAAATACTTCTGGAGAAATCCGGGTTCATATTGAATCCACTGCGAAAATAGACCATTTTAGTAGAGCCCAGCAGGTCTTCCATTTTTTGAAAATGGATAATACCAAAGACGAAAATGGCGTGCTGATATATGTGGCGGTCGAAGACAAAAAATTTGTCATTTATGGAGATAGCGGTATAGATAGGGCGGTCCCTAAAGGATTTTGGGAAAGTACCAAGGAAGTTATCTCTTCGCACTTTAAGCACGGAGATTTTAAGCAAGGTATTATCGAAGGAGTACTTAGGGCCGGAAAGGAATTAGAGGCACATTTTCCATGGGAACACGGAGACATCAACGAATTGAGCGATGAGATTTCCAAAGGTTAGCCTTTTTGTCTTCTTTTTATTTGCTACCTCCCTAGTTTGGGGGCAATTCACAATACCTGAAAAACCCAAAAAACAAACCAGTGTTTATGACTATGTGAATCTCCTTCAGACTTCGGAGAAATCTGCGTTAGAACGAAAGCTTATTCAATATTCTGATAGCACATCCACACAAATTGTAGTGGCCATTATTGGTTCCACGGAAGGAGAAAACATCAACTTTTTAGGAGCGCAATGGGGACAAAAGTGGGGTATTGGCCAAGCAGGGAAAGACAACGGAATTCTTATCCTACTGGCCAAAGACGACCGGCGAATTGCAATCAATACAGGATACGGCGTTGAAGGTTCCCTTACGGATTTATTGTCCAAGCGCATCATTGAATCCGTTATTATCCCCGAGTTTAAAAAAGGGGATTACTTTGGTGGCCTAAACAAAGGAAGTGATGCTATTTTTCAGGTACTTAATGGTGAATTTGACGAAGAACGCAGTTTTTCAAATGGTGAAGGTTTCCCGTTAAAGGCCCTACTTCCCTTTATCATTTTTTTCATCATCCTTATCATACTTTCCCGCAAAAACCGAAACAACCGAGGGGGTAATAACCGGGGTGGTCGCGGTTCTGGGCTGGATATTTGGGATATGATCATACTGAGCAATATGGGGCGCAGTTCCCGCTCATCTGGAGGGGGATTCGGTCGGGGCGGATTTGGCTCCGGTGGATTTGGTGGTGGTTTCGGCGGTGGTGGCTTTGGAGGCGGTGGCGCTTCTGGAGGATGGTAAAGATTCACATTCGATTATGAAAAAGCTAGTTGAGAAGCAACCATTCAAAAAGCAACCATCTTGTTAAAAAACATCAGGTATGGTTCAAAGAAACCTTCATTTTATTCTTATAGCTCTCCTGTTTTTTTCTCAATCTTGCATTGACGATGATGTTGACTGCGCCGCCGTTTTATGTGCAGGACCGCCTTCAATAGGGCTTGAGATTCTTTTGGATGGTGAAAATGTTTTTCTTAATAATACATACATCATAGACGATGTTTCTTTGACTGGTGTTACCAATAATCAAATCATCAGTTCGCTGTTTTTCGACACGGTAAACGAAAACATTGTTTTAGTGTTAACTCTGACCTCAGTTGATTCAGATTTTATTCAATTTGACATAAACCTAGGTGGAGATTTTACAATTGGCCTCAATTTGGAGACATTCTCTCCCAGCCCAACTGGAGAGTGCTGTAGTGGAATTCCAATATTGGAAGCTGTACAAATCAATGGAGAAGAGCGAGACCTAGCCACATCACCATTTATCGTTAACTTGAACTAATCCCTAAAAATCTTAATCCGCTTTGCGGTAAAATATTTTGTTGACCACTTTCCACTCCCCATCAATCTTCAACAAGTTCATGTAGTCGATAAAAGTAAAAGTCGGATAATCAATCTCCAATCTCGCATTGGCTGCGTGACCGGATATGGTGATATCTGCAATTCGGGTTTTTCTATTCTGTTTAGGTTTTGAAGCGTCCATTCCTGAGAAGAATTCCAAGGCATTTACCTCCTTATATCCATCTTTGGTGATATACTTCATGGTTGCCGTTTCATGAAAGGCCTTTTTTAAGGTTTCGTAATCGTTGTTAGTACCACCTTCCAAATAATAGTTTACCGTTTGGGCCACCAATTGATAATCCGATTCTTGGGCTTGGCATACCGTACTTGCCAAAAGAAAAACAAAAAAGAAAGCTCGTAACATGATTGTCCATTTTTTTGGTTGAGAATGTCCTGAAATTATTAATAATATGAATGGTAAAATCATAAATATTTCCTAAGGTTCCATCCGGATTGAAAAAACCATTCGTAAATCTTATCGAGCCATTCACAAACTCTCTGAACCCCAACATCCTTTTTTGAGCTATCTTGTCTGTGGTCTAATTTAACTGTATTTAATACCATAGATATGTCTCGTTTTCTAAAGATTCTCCTGTGCACTTTATTAATTATTTCGTATTCCTGTAAGAAAAAGGTTCCTGACTCAGAAACAGACAATTTATTTAAGTTCAAAGATTATATCAGCTCTCACACTCATGGACTTCAGAGTATTTCCTCACCCATTTCAATCTTATTGGCTCAACAGTTAGGCCAATTTGAACTTACTCAAGAACTTCCTAGGGAATACCTGGACGTTACTCCTAAAATTGAAGGACAACTCACTATTGAAAACGGACGGGAGTTGATGTTTCACCCTTCTGAAAATTTAAAACCCGATACAGAATATGTGGTCAGTCTTGCCTTGAATAAGTTTTTTGACGGTATTGAAAGTGAATTCAAGGAATACACTTTTAGTTTTAAGACCATAACCCCAAATTTCAATATCAATTTGAGCAATTTACAATCCTATAGCAAGGAATGGCAATACCTTACAGGGACGTTGAATGCTTCTGATTTGTTGGAAGCTGCAAAAATCAAGTCAGTTCTTGAAGTGCAACAAGGAGAAAAAAAGCTCAATATCAAATGGGAAGAGACCGATACAAATGCGCGATACTTCAGTTTTAGAATAGATAGTATTTCCAGACAGACCGAAGATTCTGAACTGCAGATACGTTGGAATGGAAAAGACTTGGGTATCGACAATTCTGGCGAAGAAAAATTTACCGTTCCAGGTCTTAACAAATTTGTTGTAGTAGATGCCAAAACAACATCCGCTCCCAATGCAGCGCTTACCCTCAATTTTTCAGAGCCTCTACAACAGAACCAGAACCTCAACGGTATGGTAACTGTTGAAAACGCAGAAAGCCTTCGCTACGAGATTGATGGTAACCTGTTAAAAGTCTATCCTACCAACAGAATTTTGGGAGAAGTCCGGGTGACGGTTTTTGAAGGTATAAAAAGTGAGTACGGTTTTACACTGAAGAAAAACTTTTCGGAATTGGTTTCCTTTGAACAATTAAAGCCGAATGTACGACTCATATCAAAAGGCACCATTCTCCCTAATGCAACTTCCACGCCTATTTATTTTGAGACTGTAAATCTGTCCGCTGTAGAAGTACGTGTCATTCAAGTGTTCGAGGATAACATGCTTCAATTTCTTCAAGGGAACAACCTGACCTCAAACTATAATCCAGACCTTAGGGCCGTTGGTAGAAGAGTGGCATATAAAGTCATCCCTCTTTCAGAAAGCGGCACGGAGAATACCAGTTATTGGAAAGCTCACGCACTTGATCTTTCCGAACTCATAAAAATCAATCCAGGGTCTTTATATAGGGTTGAATTCAGTTTCAAAAAAGAGCATACCACTTACGACTGTGGGGACGCGTCCCCAGAGAACAATCCAGAGGTATTGACCGATATTGAATCCTCCCAAAGCACTGAAAGTCTTGAAGAACGGTATTGGGACAATGAAATCTATTACTGGAGAAACTATAACTATAATTGGGAAGAACGTGACAATCCCTGCCATTCGGCATATTACAACGAAAATAGAATTGCTACTACCAACCTATTGGGAAGTGATTTGGGCTTAATTGTAAAGAAAGGTAACAACAAATCGTACCATTTTGCAGCTACCAATTTACTATCAACAAAGCCTGAAGCCAATACCTCCATTAAATTATACAACTACCAGCAACAATTGTTGGGAGAAATTACGACAGACGCTTCTGGCTTTGGAATTTACGATGGGGAGAAAAACATAGCGTTCGCAGTTGCTCAAAAGGACAACAACTATGCCTATGCCAAATTAGCTGATGGCAATTCCCTTTCCATGAGTAAGTTCGATGTTTCTGGGGAGAGTATTCAAAATGGGCTTCAAGGGTTTATCTATACCGAAAGGGGAGTCCATCGCCCGGGCGATACGGTCCATTTGACTTTTGTTATGGATGATGCCGATAATCCTATACCAGATGACCATCCGGTTACCTTGGAAGTAAGCGACGCACGCGGCAAATTGGTACAGCGAAATACGCTCCAAACTGGTTCTTTTTCGGTTGCAGATGGGCTATATGCTAAAAAAGAAGGTAGTTTTTACTATTTCCCTATCCCTACAAAACCAGATGCCCCCACCGGAACGTGGAATGCAAAGGTCATAGTAGGTGGGGCAGAATACAATAAAAGTTTAAAGATTGCCACCATAAAGCCCAACCGCCTAAAGGTGAACATCTCCTTTGACGAGGAAGTGTTGAAAGCCAATGAGCGTAATACTGGCAGGGTAGCTGTTCAATGGTTGCATGGTGCTCCGGCACGTAATCTAAAAGTGGATATCAACGCTAAAATTAGCAGTGCTTCAAATGCTTTTCCAAAATTCGGTGCTTATAATTTCCAAGACCCGGTTCGCACCTTTTCAGATATTGAAGAGCAATTTATTTCTTCACAGTTGGATGGCGAAGGGCAGTTGAATATCAATAAGAAAATAAGTGCAAATGGAAGAGCGCCTGGGATGCTTCAAGCCACTTTCACAACTAAGGTATTTGAAGGAGGAGGCGATTTTTCCATTGATGTGTTTTCCAAAAAATTAGCCCCGTTTTCCCATTTTGTGGGATTGCGTTCGCCCAAAGCTAAACGTTACGGTTCCTACCTAACGGATGAAAACACCTCTTTTGATGTTGTAAGCGTAGACCCAACGGGCAAAACCGCTGGAAATAGAAAACTAAAAATTCAGATTTTTAAGATTGAATGGCGTTGGTGGTGGAACCGTGGGTATGATAACCTATCACGATATGAAAATGCCACCGTCCATAGACCTTTCCAGGAACAAACCATCAGAACTGGTTCTGACGGAAAGGGCAGTTTTAAAATCAATGTTCCTGATGAGGATGGAGGCAGGTTCCTTATTCGTGTTATCGATGAGGACTCCGGTCATGCTACAGGTCGAACCGCCTATTTCTATAGGAATTGGTGGAAAAGACCTGCATCTGGAGATACGGAGAGTTCCAAAATTCTGGTCTTCTCTGCTGATAAAGAGAAGTATACCCTGGGCGAAGAAGCGGTCGTCACGTTTCCTTCCGATAGAGGAGGTCGTGCTCTCCTAAGCATTGAAAACGGAACGGAAGTTTTATCCCAACAATGGATTGAGACTACAGCGCAAGAGACTCAGACTCGAATTCCCATAACCTCTGAAATGGCTCCAAACGTCTACGTCCATATTTCTTTGTTGCAACCTCACGGACAAGTGAAAAACGACCTTCCCATTCGTTTGTATGGAGTAGTTCCCATAACTGTAGAAGACCCCTCAACACACTTACAACCCAAGTTGGAAATGCCATCCGTACTAAAACCGGAAAAATCATTTGAGGTGAAGGTTTCCGAAACCAATCGCAAAGCGATGACCTATTCTCTCGCCATTGTGGATGAAGGCCTTTTGGATTTAACACGATTCCGAACACCAGATATTCATAGTGCATTTTATGCCAGACAAGCCTTAGGGGTTAAAACCTTTGATATTTTCGATGATGTCATGGGAGCCTACTCCATAAGTGTGGACAATATATATGCGATAGGAGGAGGTGGTTTTGCTGATGGAGCAAAGAACAGAAAAGCACAGCGTTTTAAGCCTGTGGTCAACTATCTGGGGCCCTTTACCCTAAAACCTGGTGAAAAAGCATCGCATACCATCAATATGCCCAATTATGTGGGCTCGGTACGTACCATGCTCATTGCGGGAGATGCAAATAGCGCCTATGGAAAAACCGAAGAAACCACTCCTGTTCGCAAACCACTGATGGTATTAACTTCATTGCCCAGAAAACTGTCTCCGGGCGAGAAAGTGACTATTCCGGTTACGGTATTTGCTATGGAGAAAAAGGTGAAAAATGTAAAAGTATCCGTTGAAACTGACAAGGCTCTTGAGCCCTTGGGACCAACCTCAAAAACCATTTCTTTTGACGCCGTAGGAGAACAGATTGTGAACTTTGATTTTCAGGTAAATCCCTCTCAATCCTTTCAAACTATTAGAGTAAGTGCAACTGGGGCAGGTGAAAATGCCTCGGATGAAATCGAGATTGATGTTGAAAACCCTAATCCCATCACCACGCGTAGTCAATTGTACACCATCAACGGAAGCCAAGCGCAATCCATTCCATTGGAAGTTTTTGGAACTTCAGGGACCAATTCAGCAACTCTGGAGTTTTCTACCTTACCACCCATGGATTTTTCCAAGCGTATGGAATATTTGGTTCGTTATCCCCACGGTTGTGTGGAACAAACCACTTCCTCTGCCTTCCCTCAATTGTTCTTGTCCGATGTTTTGGACATCACCTTCGAAACCAAGAAAGAGATTGAAAAAAACGTCAAGGCTGCCATCAGAAGACTAAGCAGTTTTCAGACATCGAACGGCGGGTTAGGCTATTGGCCAGGGTACCACAATGCGGATGATTGGGGTACTTCCTATGCAGGTCATTTTATGTTGGAAGCCAAACAAAAAGGCTATCAACTGCCACTGACTTTCCTAAGCAACTGGTTACGCTATCAAAAGCAAAGGGCCAGACAATGGAGCAACCAGCAAACATCCTATAATGATGATTTGAACCAGGCATATCGTTTGTACACTTTGGCTCTTGCTCAACAACCGGAACTGGCTGCAATGAACCGTCTTCGTGAAACCAGGAACTTGAGTAACGAAGCCAAGTGGAGATTGGCCGCTGCCTATGCCCTAGCTGGCAAAAAACAGGTTTCGGAAGACTTAGCCAAAACAGCTAATATCAACTTTGTATCGAACTCTTACGATTACAGAACTTATGGTTCGGTGTTTAGAAACCGAGCTATGGCCTTGGAAACCATGGTGATCATGGATGATTCCCAACAAAGGGAATTAGCGGTTTCGCTGGCCAAAAACCTATCTTCCCAACGATGGTACAGTACTCAGGAGACAGCGTATTCCTTACTTGCTATTGCCAAAATGGTTACCAAAAATGGAGGTAAGGCAGTTCACCTTTCCTATACCCATAACGGAAAAGAAGTAGAAGTAAAGACGGATAGGGCCATTGCCCAACGTCCGCTTACCATTTCATCGGCTAGTGCAAATATTGAAGTAAAGAACATCCAAAACAATACACTTTATGTAACCCTTGTACAAAGCGGAAAACTACCTGTTGGTCAAGAACTTGAAGAACAACGGAACCTAAGATTGTCTGTTGCCTATTTGGACGCTACCGGAAATTCTATTGATGTATCCCAGTTAAGACAAGGAACTGAAATGGAAGCAAAAATCACGGTGTTCAATTCAAGCAATGACTACATCGACAATATCGCATTGACCCAAATAGTTCCTAGCGGCTGGGAAATTGTGGACACCTCTTATGCAGGTACTTCAAGCACCAACTCCGATAAAGCGGATTATATTGATGTTCGTGATGACCGAATCCATTTTTATTTTGATTTAGGTGCAAAAAAGTCAAAAACGTTCTCGGTAAAACTGAATGCTTCCTATTTGGGGGATTATTATCTGCCCGGGTCACAAGTTGAGGCCATGTATGACAACACCTATTATGCAAGAAACAAAGGGAAGTGGGTTTCCGTAGTACAATAACATCCTTTATGAAGGTTAAACAATTGAAAGTAATGGCGTTAATGTTTCATAATTTCTTTAGAAGGTTGATGAAGTTTCGTAATTTTTCAAAAAAATGGTATGAAAATTTCAGTAATGAGTTTAGTAGCCTTTACAACTTTGGTTTTGGTAACCTTGGTCATCATGGCGAGTATGAACTTCCCCTTCAGTTGGGTATTTTATGTAACGATTTTTGGTCAGGGTTTGGTGGTGTTTTTAGTGTATCGCGTGCTCACAGAGGATTATCACACGGAAAAAACGTTCGAACACTTTTATGAAGATTACCCTATGGACCAAGAGTAGTTGTAGCAACCCTTTTTCAGGGCAAATCGAACCTGTCTGCCAATGAAAAGGGTGAGGTCCATACAAAGATTTCTGCTTCGGAACCCAATAAAATCCTTAGGTTTCCTTACGGTTCTCCTGGTTTGGCTATTTTGTTTACCGAAAAAACTGTTTAAAGAGCCTACTTCCACAGTGGTTACCAGTTCTGAAGGATTTTTACTGGGTGCACGAATTGCGGATGATGGGCAATGGCGTTTCCCCGAAGTCGATTCAATTCCCCAACGATTTAAACAAAGTGTCCTACTTTTTGAGGATGAATACTTTTATCAACATCCAGGATTCAATCCCATTTCCATTCTCAATGCTTTGATTCACAACCTTACGAAAGAGACACGAAGAGGGGGGAGTACCATCACCCAACAAGTGATTCGACTAAGCAGAAAAAATAAACCCAGAACCTATTTTGAAAAAGCCATTGAGTTATTTATGGCCACCCGCTTGGAATTCAAATATTCCAAGGATGAGATTTTGAGGTTATACGCTTCCAATACGCCTTATGGCGGCAATGTAGTGGGGCTGGAAACTGCCTCATGGCGCTATTTTGGCATTCCTTCCCACGAATTGAGCTGGGGCCAAGCCGCCACTCTTGCAGTTCTACCCAACGCACCTTCATTGATTTTCCCAGGTCGAAATGAATCTCGCCTATTACAGAAAAGGAACCGTTTACTGAAAAAGTTGTGGGATAAAAATCATATGGACCAAACTACTTATGAACTTGCTATTGCGGAACCTTTACCCCAAAAACCTGTACAGCTTCCAAATATTACACCCCACCTCACAGAAAGAATTAAACTGGAACATCCTGGAAAACGCATACAGACATCAATTGACATGTCTTTGCAACAACAGGTAAATACTGTAGCAGAAAACCACCATAATCGGCTTAAAAGTAACGAGATAAACAATTTGTCCATTTTGGTTTTGGACATTGAGACCCGCCAAGTATTGAGTTATGTGGGCAATGCGCCAACCAACAGGGACCATGGCAATTATGTGGATATTATAACCAAAAATAGGAGTACTGGCAGCACATTAAAGCCTTTTTTGTTTGCCTCTTTAATGCATGAGGGCCAATTGTTGCCCAATACTTTAGTTGAAGACGTTCCCACCGTAATAAACGGCTACCATCCAAAAAACTTCAGTAAAAAGCATATAGGGGCCGTATCGGCCAGTAGAGCGCTTTCTCGTTCGCTCAATGTACCTGCGGTTCGTCTATTGCGCTCATATGGGCTTCAAAAGTTTTATAACAAGTTGAAAAAGATGAATTTGGGCACTATAGACAAACCCTCCTCCCACTATGGACTTGCCCTTATTTTGGGAGGTGCTGAAAGCTCACTATGGGATATTACAAAAACCTATGCGTCAGCAGCATCTACACTTAATCATTTTGTAGATAATTCGAGCACTTATAGAACGGATGAATTTGCAGAACCTAGCTATTTGTTGAATAGCGCTGTCTCTTTTGGGGATGTTCAACGGGAAGCTCCCATTTTGGATGCTGGCGCCATTTTCCATACATTCAAATCCTTAAGGGAAGTTAACAGACCTGAAGGTGCAGAGAATTGGCAGTTTTTTGACTCGTCACAGCCTATAGCTTGGAAAACAGGAACCAGCTTCGGGTTCAAGGATGCTTGGGCAGTAGGGGTTACCCCAAAGTATGCCATAGGCGTTTGGGCCGGTAATGCTGATGGGGAAGGAAGACCTGGATTAACAGGTATTGAGGCTGCGGCTCCCATCCTATTTGATGTTTTGGACCTGTTGCCTTATAGTGGGTGGTTTCAAGAACCGTACGATGAACTCAAATCTATCACCATTTGCAAGGAAAGTGGTTCCATTGCTTCGGTTTTTTGTGAAAACACGGAAGAGCAATTGCTTCCAAAAAACGGTCTGAAAAGTAAACCATGCCCCTATCATCAACAGCATTTTTTCAATGTTGCTGGGACGTTTCGAGTAAATTCTGGATGTTATCCCATGGAAGATATGGTCAGCAAAACATGGTTTGTTCTTCCTCCAATAATGGAATACTACTATGCTTCATCCAATCCCAATTACAAAATCCTACCCCCCTACTTAAGTGAATGCACTTCCGAAGAAAGTCAAAGAATGGCCTTTATTTATCCTAAACCAAGTGAAGACATTCTGGTACCCAAAGATTTAGGGAACCATTCGACCCAGGTTATATTTAAATTGGCTCATCAACAAGAAGAAACCCGAGTACATTGGTATCTAGACAGAACCTATGTAGGTTCCACAGAAGACTTCCACGAACTTATATTGGATGTTCAAACGGGTGAATATCTTCTTTCCGCCATGGACGATTATGGAAATCGAATTCAACAAAAAGTGAACATAAGGCCCGCTTCGGGAAGCTAACCTATTTTTTCCGCATAAAAATGGTTATGGGTACACCTGAAAAGTCAAATTGCTCTCTTAGTTTATTCTCTAAAAATCGTTTATAGGGGTCGCGAACGTATTGGGGCAAGTTGCAAAAAAACGCAAACTGTGGGTATGGCGTAGGTAACTGGGTACAGAATTTAATCTTTACGTATTTACCTTTATAACCTGGAGGTGGTGTGTGTTCAATAATAGGCAACATCACATCGTTCAACTTACGGGTCGGGATTTTTTTGGAACGATTTTTATAGACTTCTACCGCTGTTTCAATGGCTTTGTAAATACGTTGCTTTGTCAACACCGAGATAAACAAAATGGGCACATCCGTGAAAGGTTCCATCTGCTTCTTTATTTTTTCCTGATAGTCCCTAACGGAATTGGTCTCTTTTTCCATCAAATCCCATTTATTGACCAGAACCACAATACCCTTATTGTTACGCTGAGCCAGCCAAAAAATATTCTGTACTTGGCCATCAAAACCTCGGGTAGCATCAAGAACCAATAAACAAACATCACAATGTTCAATAGCCCGTATGGAACGCATTACGGAATAGAATTCCAAATCCTCCTTGACCTTTGCTTTTCTTCGAATCCCTGCAGTATCTACCAAATTGAATTCGAACCCAAAACGATTGTAGCGTGTATCAATGCTATCTCGTGTTGTACCTGCGATATCCGTAACAATATATCGGTCCTCGCCTATCAATGCATTAATAAAAGATGATTTTCCTGCATTCGGTCTTCCTACCACGGCAAACCTTGGAAGCTCATCTTCCTCTTCCTCACTTTCGGGTAATACTTCGACCAAAGCATCCAATAATTCTCCCGTACCACTCCCGTTAATACTGGAAAGCGGATAGTACTCTCCAAGTCCTAAAGCATAGAATTCTACTGCATCCGTGGAACGTTGGGCATTGTCCACCTTGTTAACAGCAAGAAACACGGGTTTATCCACTTTTCGCAAAAGTCTGGCAACTTCCTCGTCCATCCCGGTAACCCCAGATTCAACATCCACCATAAAGATGATGGCGTCCGCTTCATCAATGGCCAATTCCACTTGCTTGTCAATTTCCTTCTCAAAAATATCATCGCTTCCTACCACATAACCGCCTGTGTCAATAATAGAAAACTCTTTTCCATTCCAATCACTCTTCCCATAATGACGATCACGTGTAACACCACTTACCGCGTCAACAATGGCCTCTCTCCTTTGAATCAATCGATTAAAGAAAGTGGACTTACCAACATTCGGTCTACCAACAACAGCTACAATGGCCCCCATGCGTTTCTATTTTCGGCAAAAATACCATTATTTATAAAGAAAAAACGTTACCTTTTTTGTGCATGCCTTTGGAATATGAGCAACCTAACCAATGACATAGTACTTCGTCCGCGATTTAAAATTGATTTAATCACGGATTTGGAATCTTTGAAGAAGAATTTTGATAGGACTTCCGAGGCTCCATTCATTTTGAAACGTTTGGATGAACATATTTATCTGCGATTTCGAAAGGAACATACCAATTTTTGGTCTCCACAACTTCATCTAGAACTTACATCATTTGAGAAAAATAAAAGTACTATACATGGAGTGTTCGGTCCCAACCCTACCCTATGGACCTTTTTCATGTTTCTTCACTTTGGCATAGGCACTCTCTTCGTGATTCTCGGCATTTTTGCATATTCGAAACATTCACTTGGCGATGATATTACCCTTTGGATAGTTGGGATGGTTTTCTTGGTTGTGCTTTGGTTTGCGCTATATGCAGTTGGAAGGTTTGGTAAATCTCAAGGTAAGGATCAAATGAAACAATTAAATACTTTCCTCGAAGATTTGATACAGGATTTTTCAAGGTCCTAAAAATCAAAAAGGCGTGAAAACAGGTCTCACGCCTTCTGATAAACATTAATAAATTATGAAGCAGAAACTAAAAACTAGTTGTTTTCATAAATGGTTACAGTACCGCTCACTTCATTGCTAACAATAAGCAAATCGTTTCCCGTAGGGCTATCTTCTGCTGATATAGGAAGAACACCTTCCGGACCTACGTCTCCATCAACAAATAGCAATTGTAGAAATTCTGGGAAGCTTGGATTGGTTATGTCGTATACCATAACTTGATTGTTACGTTCCAAACCTACAAACAGAATTTGACGCTCACCTATTTCAAGGATGCTCACTGCCTCAGGTTCGGCACCTTTGTCATCACTACGATTGTCACCGCCATTGAACGCATCTGGCGTGAGGTCCAATGTAATTTCTGCAATGTCATTTCCACTGTCGTAAACCAGCTGGCCCATTCCTGACCAAATGCTAAAGGAACGTGCCCCGTAGTTGTAGAGTTCATCAAAGTCACCATCGCCATCAATATCACCTAGAGTTGTGGTGGATTGCAATCTTCCTAAGTTCTCATCCAATTGAAGGGTCGCAGCATCTGGAAAAGCGGTTGCATCGAACACCAAGCCTGCCATACGTTCTTCTTCGGAAAAACCATCATAATCCCTAGCATCGCCCTCGTTGGCCGTAACTATGTAGTCCATTCCATTCACATTATAATAAGCGATGGCATCAGGTTGGTAGATTCCAAAAACAGGAACACTTCTCAATTCTTTTCTACCATCCTCATTACTAGGGTCAATTTCGTTTCCGGGAAGGGAATAATCTTTAAATCCTAAAGGAAGAATACTTTCTATCTGCATAGTTGACAAGTTTACAACAGCAACTCCATTGTTTTCCTGAAGCGTAACCCAAGCCTTTGTACCATCATCTGAGATGGTCAGAAACTCTGGTTCTACATCTGCTGCCAGGTCTGCGCCTGGTCCGAAAACACGAAAGCCAGCTGCTTCCAATGCGTCTTCTTGTGCATTAAATCCAGAAAAGCCTAAAGTGGTGACTTCCATGGTTTCCACCTTGATGATACTGACACTTCCTTCTGGATCAACCGTATATTCATCATTAGGCTCTCCTTCATTGGCAGTAAGGGCGTATTCTCCATTTGGAGTAAAGGCTACCATATCGGGCAGTACCCCTACTTGAGCTATACCAATTTCTTCCAAAGTTGTAGTGTCGAAGAATTCCACAAAGCCATTTTCCTGCTCATTTACGGAACTAATGGCCACTGCAAGAATACCATTACTTACGGCCACACTGTTTGGTGAACCCGGATTAGGGCAGTTTACCGAGCCAATACGTGACGGAGAATTGACATCTGAAATATCAAATACGGTTACTTCGTCCAAAGCACCGTTGGTAACAAATAATCTTTGAGTATCCGGGTCATACGCGGAGATTTCGGCAGAGTCTTCACCATCTACATCAAAGGTATTCACAAAGCTAAAGTCAACTGAAGTAACTGGTGCATCATCGGTTGGTTGTTCATCATCGGTGCCACCATCACCTAAAAAGTCGTCTATTTTATCGCAGGAAAAGCAGGTTAAGATTAAAAATGTGGGGAGTAATAGCTTAAAGTAATTCTTCATTTTGTTTGGTTTAAATTTCCTTGGAAGGTCTAAACCGAACATGAAGTAATAGTTATTCAAATACTAAAAAAAGCTTTAATTATTGTAACCAAAACGTTTCAATTGATTCGAATTGCTGCGCCAATTTTTATTTACCTTAACATAGAGTTCAATATGGACTTGTTTGCCAAAGAATTTTTCCAAATCCTTACGAGCTTCCACCCCCACTTTTTTTAGGGCACTCCCTTTGTGGCCGATAATGATTCCCTTTTGTGTATCCCTCTCTACCATAATTACCGAACGGATTCTAATAATCTTATCATCTTCCAAAAATTCCTCAGTCTCCACTTCCACAGCATAGGGAATTTCTTTTTTGTATTGCAGTAATATTTTTTCCCGAATGGTTTCATTGACAAAAAAGCGTTCGGGCTTATCTGTAAGTTGGTCCTTGGGATAATAAGGAGGTCCCTCTGGAAGTAATTCGAGAATACGATTAAACACCTCTTTCACATTGAAGTTTTCCAAAGCGGAAATGGGAAATATCTCTACCTTGGGCAACAGACCCTGCCAATACTGTATTTGTTCTTCCAAATGCGCCTGATCGGAAGTATCAATCTTATTCAATAACAACAAAACAGGAATCTTGCTATTTGAGATTTTTTTGAAGAAGTTCTCATCTTTAAGTCCTTTTTCCCCTATTTCGACCATGTAAATCAGCACATCGGCATCTTCGAATGCTGATTTTACAAAATCCATCATGGAGGATTGAAGTTCGTAAGCCGGTTTGATGATTCCTGGAGTATCCGAGAAAACCACTTGAAAATCCTCCCCATTAACGATTCCAAAAATCCGATGTCGCGTGGTCTGAGCCTTTGAAGTAATGATGGAGAGCTTCTCCCCGACCATGGCATTCATAAAGGTTGATTTCCCAACATTTGGGTTTCCAATTATGTTTACAAATCCGGATTTATGCACGTTGTTCTTTCATTTTAATAAAATATGCCTTTGCCGCTTGATTCACCTTAGGTGCCAACAATAAGACAGCTATCATGTTCGGAATGACCATCAGGGCATAGGAAAGGTCAATTAGGTTTTTAACTACTTCCAATGAAGCAATAGCAGCGAACACTATCATAATCACGAAATAGACATTATATAACTTCCCAATTTTGGCATTGGTCAAAAAGGAGAGACTCTTCACCCCATAATAAGAGTACGTAAAAAGCGTGGAAAGGGCAAAAGCAGAAACAATAATCATCAACAAGTCATCGCCAAAATTTCCCAAAGTATATCTAAAGGCCTGCAAGGTCATCACAATACCGCTAGTATCCTCTAAATAGGCGCCACTTAAAATAATGACCACCGCGGTGAAGGTACATACCAGAATAGTATCAATAAAAGGGCCCAGCATAGCTACCAGTCCTTCCCGTATGGGTTCATCATTTTTGGATTGCCCATGGTACATGGGGGCACTTCCCAATCCCGCTTCGTTGGAAAACATAGCCCGACGTACCCCAATAATTACCAAGCCCCAAAAACCTCCGGTGACCACTGTTTTGAAGTTCCATGCTTCAGAAAGTATCAGTTTTAAGGCAGGTAAGACCTGTGAGGCATTCAAAACCATCACGATTACTACTGCAATCAAGTACACCATGACCATAAAGGGCACAATAGCTGTTGCCACTTTGGCAATGTTCTTTAACCCTCCAAAAATCACAAAGGAAGAAATTATCGCCAGTACAATTCCTATGGTCAATTTCCAGTTGAACAAAGGGTCGGTTTCCGTACCTCCCAAAGCCATCAAGCTCTCTTCAGGAACAACCACACTCATAAAGGTTTCGGTAAACTGATTGGCCGTAAAAACACCAAGAAAACCAAAGAGTCCCGCAATGCTAAAAAAGATGGCCAAGGGTTTGGCTTTTTTTCCCAGTCCTTGGGTTATGTAAAACATAGGACCTCCCTGCATTTTTCCATCTGAATCTTCTCCTCGGTACATTATGGACAGACTGCATGAATAGAATTTGATGCACATCCCGATCAATGCCGTCATCCAAATCCAAAAAACCACTCCAGGACCTCCATCATGAATGGCTATGGCCACTCCTGAGATATTTCCCAAGCCCACGGTGGCAGCAACAGCAGCGGATAATGCCTGAAGGGAACTAACATCTCCCTTTGCTTTTTTATCATCATATTTCCCAGCCGTAATGGCAATAGCATGGCCAAAATAGCGATACGGAAGAAATTTTGAAGACCCTACTAAAAAAAGACCTCCACCAATCAATAAGATAAACATGGGCCATTCGGTTGCGGATATGGCGTTTACCAAAAAATCATTGAGTTGCTCCATGGTCCGAAGATATACAATTCAAATCAAGACTTGCAACCTCTTAATGAATATCAAAAAAGATGCCTCGACTTCGCTCGGCATTAGTTCGATCTTTTGATTTGAATTCGCTTAGCTTTTCAAATCAGGGTCTCACTAATTTGGAAATATGTTTAAAAGAGTTGTATATTTGCCGTCCGATATCGCGGGGTAGAGCAGTAGGTAGCTCGTCGGGCTCATAACCCGAAGGTCCCTGGTTCGAGTCCAGGTCCCGCTACTTCATAATCCATTGAAAACCAGATTTTTAAATCTAAATTCAATGGATTATTTTTTTGGTATCTTGCAAAGCGTACACGCGACCGCACAAAAAATGGGCATCAGCAAGAAATATACCGAGCCTAAACTCTACCACGGGGGGAAGTCCTTCGACCTCTCAAAACGCTGGTACATCTACTACTCCTACCAGCACCCCGAGCTTAAGGACCGGCACGGAAACCCACGTATGGTCCGACAGCCGAACATCACCATGAAGTTCAACCGCAGGTACAAGGACAAAAAGGAACGCCTAATGCATTTCGAACTCGTCCGGGAGGCGCTCCACGATGCCCTTAAAAATGGCTATTCCCCATATAGCTCCAACTTCAGGGCCGAGAACAAATACTCCGTGGAGGCGGCACTGGATTTTGCCTATGGGCTCAAGAAAACCTCCCTGAGCAACTCCTCCGATAGGGACTACCGCAGTCGGCTGGGCCAGTTTAAAAGGTACCTGGAAAAAAGGGCCTATCTGCAACGGAACATACTGGAACTGGACAAGAAACTGGTGAACGCTTACCTCAATGGGATACTCAAGGCCAGCAGTGCTAGGAACCGTAACAATACCAGGGTGGTCCTCAGTGCCCTGTTCGCAGAGCTGGAAGCCAACGATATTATCCCAAGGAACTTTGTGGCCAGTATCAAGGTCCTAAAATCGAACCCAAAGCGCAACAAGACGTATTCCCTTGAGGTCGTCGACGGTATGTTCAACTTCATGGAAGAGCACGACCCGATCCTTTTGCTCTTTATCAAGTTCATATCCTATAATTTCCTGCGCCCGATAGAAGTTTGCCGTCTCAGGTTAGGGGACATCAACATCAAGCAAAAGCTACTCCATGTAAGGGCAAAGAACAAATTGGTCAAGACCAAGATTATCCCAAATATCGTCATCAACGAAATCCACGAACTGGATTTTTCCAGTTCCGATCATTTTTTGTTCACCCCCAAGGGCACCGGACCGTGGGAATCATCGGAAGAAAGCAGAAGGGATTATTTCACCAAAAGGTTCAAGGACCTGAAGGCCAAGTACAATAAATTTTTGAAAGCACATGGAAAATCGTTCCAGCTGGGCACGGACTATACCCTGTATTCCTTTAGGCATACTTTTATCACAAAACTTTACCGACAGCTGCGCAAAGAATATTCCCAGACAGAAACCAGTGACAAATTAATGTTGATTACTGGCCATTCCACGCTCAAGGCCCTCATCGCCTATCTCAGGGATATCGATGCGGAGCTCCCGGAGGATTATAGCGGGTACCTTTCTTAAAACAAAATTCATTGGAAATACTAGAAATGTACCTATTGATTGGGTATGGCATATGAATTCAGACTTATTTTGGATTGACTCTTTTAAACCGCAGATTTGTTTCTTTTTCATTGTACCAGACTTGCAGAAGTCAAGTACTTAGACACCACGACATACGCTGTTTAGTTTAAATCACAGATTACCTTTTTTTCAACCACCCATCTACAGTAATAAATGGCCCTTGAAAGGCCGAATAACGATATCGGCCATGAAATTTGGATTTGCAATGATATCCACAAAGAAGCAAATCTGGTAACCCACATGGATTTCTAAACAAAAGTAGATGTGAAGAGATCCACTCGTACGTTACCAGTGTCTCAAGGGACAATTAAAAAGGCCTTAACGAACTGATTAAATATATGGGTCAAGGAGACACCGTTATTGCTTCCAAAAATGATAGAGTTTTCCGTTCCTTGAAAAAAAAAAAAAAATCGAACTCATAGATAAGTTTAATGGTGGCCGGTCTTTACTTCAAAAGTTTGGGCGAACAAGAATTTGGTACAGAGTCTGCAAATGGAAGATTTCCTTTCGTAGTTTTTTGCAGCAATTGTCGAGTATGAATGCGACCTAATCAGTGAACGCACAATAATAGGGCTTGAAAATAAAAGGGCGGGAAGCAAACTATTATGTAAAAAAAGGAACCCAATCATAAATATCATTACGCAAGTCGTTTTCTTCAGGGTGGAAAAAGTCCTTTAATTTTTGGTTTCTGGGGACAGTGGAAATTTTGCCGATAGCAAAAAGACAGAGGTGGTTTAAAAGAATTTAACTTTTAAACCACCTCTGTTCAACCCATTGATCGAAATACCAATCAAATGCTTAACCCTTGCGGGTTTGAACCAGCATAATGGCAATCTCACTATTCTTTTGGTTCAGTTTTATTGAACATATATCGGGCAATCTTCCATGCTCCACCTATTTTTTCAAACACAAAAAGTTCTCTATTGGTTTCGGGCACCTCAACTGCTTTTGCATGGATTTTAACGGTTCCCCTTGAACTGGTGACAGCAAAGGCCATGTTTCCCTCCACCTGGATTTCTTCAATGAAGAATTCAATATTTAGTTGGATTTGCGAGAAGACGAATTCGTAGGATTTCAAAATGCCTTCCGAACCTATTCCCGAAGGCGCCTCCGTGGGCATAAAAACACCGTCCTTTGTGTAGAGCGATTGGGCCAAATTGGCATCCGAAGTGTTCAATGACTTCTCATATTTGCTCAATAAATTTTCAATCTTTTGCTTTTCCTCTTTTTGCATGATTTCAGTTTTTTGTTTAGACAATTGATTTGATTCTTGATTTTGTTTTTGACCACACGACATTAGTATAACTAAGGTCAAAGCGGGTACTACTAAACGTTTCATGATTTTCAATTTTGTTCTAAACAAAGTTCAGGAAACCACATTGAGCTTGCCTATAAGGCAGTTTAAGAAATAACCTTAAGGTATTTTAAGATTTTGCGAGTTTCTTTCGAATGGTACTTAGGAATTCAGGTGTCATACCAAGGTAAGAGGCAATCTGTACATTAGAAATTCGATGGAAAAAATACGGGTATCGTTCTACAAAATCAAGATATCGTTCTTCTGCAGTAGAACTAATATTGTGTAGAATTCTTCTTTGGGCGCTCACAAGAGCATTCTCTGTCAATACCCTGAAAATTCGGTTGAATTTTGGGAATTCAACAAAAAGTCTAAGTTGCTCTTCTTTGGCTATTTGCAGAATTGTTGAATGCTCCAATGCCTCAATATAAAGTCGGGATGGCTCTTCACTATGAAAGCTTCCAATGTCACCGATCCACCAATTTTCTATGGCAAACTGAAGATTGTGTTCCTTTCCATTTTCGTCAACCATAAACATTCGGAAACAGCCTTCAATTACGAAGGTATTAACCGCGCTTACGCCTCCTTCTTGAAGGATAAATTGTCTTCTCTTAACTTTTCTTAATTTGAAAAACCTATCAACGGCGGCCATTTCTTCTTCATCCAACGGAAGAAGTTTGTGGAAGTACTCTATAAGTAGTTTTGTATTCATTGCAATTCGCTTCAACAAGTATTTATGACTGATAATCAAATATCTTGCCGGAGAATAAAATTAACCAATTAATCAACTTGATTTATCGTAAGTGGAAGTGCCTCAAAGAGGTAATTGAAGGTAACCCTCTTTGAAAATACATAAATTTCCAGAAATTGTTCCATTTACAGCCCTGGAACATTGCCGTCAACGATGCCTAAATGTGGCGCTGTGGTCTCCGGGCTTATTTAATTGATATAAGCGGGACGTAGTACAAATTTTTTGGTAGAGTGCTAAACAAGACAATGTGCATATCGAATTTTGTACATCGTCCATGATTATGACTAGGTTCCTAACGCTTGATTTAAGCCACTGAATAGAATATGTCCACTCCAAAAGTTAATGGAAAAGGAGATATTATTTTAATTAGTACAGGGGCGGGTATGTTAGCGCACATTGCTTCATATGCATGATGAAGTCTTTGTGGCACGAATAATAAAACCAAAGAGGTTACCATCATGAACCAACCGATATAGCTGGATATTTCTGGAAATTTTGAATATTTTGAATAAATGACGAGTCCCGCGGCAGATATCATACAAATCGTAATCTCAGAGTAATTTATCAAGTTAGTACTACCAGCCTTCCGCAAATTCTATCTTGCCTCTGTTGGTTTTAGGAGTATTAATAACCAAACTCCAATAAGGAAAATGCCGAAGAGGATTATGATATACTTGGCAATAATTGTCATAATTTCCACAGTCTCTTGGGGGTCTAATTTTAATAATCCACAAAGCGCATCGATGGCGATGGGCAAAAGGGGTGCCCGTCGCACATACTTTTGCGTGCCCGAAGGGATATTGCCATGGACGGCCTTGACTATGATTTCGTTGCTGCAATTTCCGAAGCAACTTTCAAACCGAAATCGAGCCATAAGAAAAGTAATAATAGTTCTTTCTCTTTACCAACAGATCAGCTATCAATTATGGCCCTTTTTAGCAGTCGTGCTTTTCTAATTATTTTTTCCGTAATCGTTCCAAGAGAATTTCAGCCTCGATATTTGTACCGTCAATTTCTATGGCTCTTTCCAAATATCCAATAGCTTTGTCCCGCTCTTTTTCATAGAAATAGCTCCTGCCAAGCAAAAAATTTAAGTAAGAGGATTCGATTTTTCTAGAGATAAGTCGATTTCCCAACTCAATTACCTCTAATTCCCTTCCTAGATTACTCAACATTCCCATAGCACTTTCCCAATCCGTAACGCTAAAGTTTCCTGGTTTTATAATTGATTCCATTTCAGGACTTTCTCTTAAAAAGTAAAAAGCAGGTAGATAAACCGACCATTTTGGGTTTTCTGCAAGTCCTTTCTTTATCCAGTTAATTGCGGGACCTTCCCTTCCCAGAGCGATGTTCGCACGTGCAATTTTTGCATACATTCCAGTCCAACCGTCTAACATGGATTCTGCCTCTTTCAATTTTTGTGTTGCTCTTTTTTCATTTCCCTCTCGATTTGCAAAAAGTGCTTGGTTGAGACGAATTCTCCCATAGTGGTAGTCCATTAAGGTTTCCAGTTCTTTTATCGGTTTTTTTGAATTGTCAACACGGAGGTCAATCTGATTATACCATTCATTTTCTGCACCTTTCACTACGATAGCAGCTGACTGCTTTCCCGAGATTTGTCCGCCAGCTTCTTGCCCTGCAATCAAGCTTTTCAAAAGTCGTTGCGCCAAGGTCCCCGTAGAAGTTTCGAAGGTTTCTGACATTTTATAAAGTACATTTTCGTCGAGTTGATTGCCGATGGCAACGTAATTTTCACCTAAAATTTCTGAGGTATGGCCATTCCAATATTTCAAGGAACTACCTGTGAAAGCAAAAACATTTCCATTTGCGTCTATTCCTGATATTTGCCGATAATTCGCCTGATTGTCTTTATCCCTAATCTCAAGGATTGCCTGTTCCACAGTTTTACCTTCCTTAAGTTTTTCAATTCCCTCAATTCCATATTTAGGTTCAGTCTCCGCAATAACCGAAAATGCACCTACTTTAGGTTCTATGTAAATTGTGGAATTTCCAACATAAATGTTATTGGTAGCTACTGCAATTCCCCATTCTTGCGCGTTTTCGTCATAAGCCAGAATTGAGAAAGTGGAGTTGATATTCCTGTCAGTAATAAGACTAGGTAGATTTTGCCCAAAAGAGCATAGGGTAAAAGCTATTAGAAGCAATAGTAAAAAACTTCTTTGATTTTTCATTTGAACGATTTTGGATTGATGAATGATTTTTGGCTAGCATTACTGTTAATAGGCTTATTTATGGTGTGTGAGGTGCTGCCTCACCGGGATTCATCATTGCGCCTCATACGTTATAAGTACTGTCGATGGCCATACCTTTTGTCCCAAGACCCTCGTAAATTTAAGAAAAACCTTTATAGAGAATGAAGTGAGATGGCATGCTCTTTAGCACGTAATTTTATTTTGGCGTTTTATGGGAATTCATCCCCGAAGATGAATCCAAACAACCATAAAAGAAGGAAAGCTATTTCGAAACGCATTAAAGAGCTACGTATAAATTCGGGGCATCGCAGTTATGAGACCTTTGCCACCGACAATGGCGTATCTCGTAAAACTATTGGCGCATAGAAAGGCGGTGATTTCAATATCACCACCTAAGTATTAAGCGAATCAATCTCTTTTGATTGAATTCTTTTCAAAAGATATATCAGAAATAAGCATCGCTTTTGGCTCCATAATCCACACCAAAAATGTCAGTTTATTGAAATTGGAAAGGCTTATCAGTTTAGCCTAACTCTTTTTCATAAACATGAAACACGTTTTCATGTTATTTTACCATTTATAACTGTTTTTCATGAAAAGTAACCGACTTTCATGCTATATTTGTAATTATATTTCATGAAACATAATTATGAGTAATCAATTTTCACGAAAAAAAATCAATTTTCACGATAGGGTCTTACCAGAGGAAGGAATTTTGATCGGGTATGGTTGGCTGCTACAAATTATCGAGGATACAAGAAATAGACGATTGCCGCTACCAGAGCGACTTGCGATTATAACAGAAAAACAACAGCGGTACAATACGCCGCAATGGCAGGTATTTGCAAAACGGTATATGCCCGAGGATAGTGCCATTGGCCATCTCACTTTCGCGCTAAAGTACGAAGGTCTTGATTTGCTCATTTTAAAAGAGTTTTTTTTAGCAGTCGGTGATACCCCTGTAATGAGCATGATGCAGAACGAGCCTACTGGCCAATATTCCAGAAGGATTTGGTTCCTATATGAATGGCTTTTCGATAAAACCCTGGACATTCCCGACTTAAAAACCGGGAATTATGTTGAAGTTGTAAACCCCAAGCATCAATATGTGGGTCCTGTTGAAAATAGTACGAGGCATCGGGTAAAGAATAACTTGCCCGGTACCAGGGAATTTTGTCCCATGATACGTAAGACCAAAAAACTGGAGGCTTTCACGTTAACAAAATTTCCTGAAATCATGGAAAAAGGGTTAAAAGGAAGAAACAAGGATTTGATTCGCAGAACGGCCGCATTTCTTTTGTTGAAAGATTCGAAGGCATCCTTTGCCATCGAGGGGGAATATCCTCCAAACATGAGAGCCAGAAATTGGGGCAAGGCTATTGGGCAGGCAGGTAAAAAGCCGTTGACGATTGAAGAGATAGAGCGTCTTCAGGATATTGTAATCGGCACCAAGAAATTAAAGCACATGGGCATCCGCAAAGGCGAAGGTTTTATCGGTGAACATGACCGTGAGAGCTTACTTCCAATGCCTGATCATATCTCGGCCCAGGCAAAAGATTTGCAATCATTGCTTGGTGGATTGATCGAAACCAACAATCTCCTGCAAGGCAGTGGCTATGACCCAGTTTTGGCGGCTGCCAGTATCGCTTTTGGTTTTGTGTTCATCCACCCTCTTTCTGACGGAAATGGCAGGATACATCGATATATCATACATCACATTTTGGTCCGAATGGGCTACACCCAGAGGGATATGATTTTTCCGATTTCAGCAGCCATATTGAATCGAATCGGAGCGTATCAAGATATATTGGAACACTTCTCATCACCCAGACTTGATTTGATTGAATGGAAACCTACCCCTGACCACAACGTTGAAATCTTGAACGACACCATCGACCTCTATCGTTATTTTGATGCCACATTGCAGACAGAGTTTCTTTATGAATGTGTCGAGGAGACCATTGAGAAGATTATCCCCGAAGAGTTGGATTTTCTGGAAAAATATGACCAAATGACTCATCAAATCAATGCGTTGGTCAATTTGCCCGATAACAAAGTAGATCTGTTGATCAAGCTTTTCGATCAAAACAGCGGAAAACTGTCGAAAAACAAATGGACAAAAGAATTTGATCAATTATCCCAAGAGGAAATTGAAAGTATAGAAAAAATCTATGCATCCATCTTTTAGCATGTCCAGGAAAAAATCCAGATTTGGAATTACATTGTGGTGATTTTCTTCCCAGAACTAAAAAATCAGTTTCTTAAAAGGTTCCTATTGCGAGACTATCTTCTAATCGAGAATAACGGTCTCGGCTATGATTTCGTTGTGGAATCATCCGCAGGATTATTCCGGCGAAATCCAGCCGTTTGATTTATACTTTTATTTTGGTGTGGCACAAAACCACAATGAATTATAGCTATTGTTGGGTGTCCATTTTTATTTATTTAATATTTTATTTCAAAAAGTCATCCTTAAGAAATTCAGGATTTGGATACTTATAAAATCCTTGTCCAGAGGCAGTGCCAAGTTTACCTTCAGCAACCATTCCTTCCAATTTAGAAATTATAAGTTTTGTGGTCTCTATATCTGAATTTTCATTTAAATGTGCCTTAGTAATGTATAATGATGTTTTTAATCCAACAGTATCTAATGTAGCAAATGGTCCATTTGGCGCTCCTGTTGCTATCATCCAAGTTTTATCTATTAAATGAGGTTCTGCCACATCATTTGCCCAAAGATTGAGTCCTGCCCTCAAGAATGGCATTAACAATGAGTTAAGCACATAACCTGGCTGTTCTTTTTTTACAGGAATAGCAACCATTCCAATTGCCTTCGCAAATAATATCATATCATCAAATAGCTTTGATGATGTTTTGGAATGCCCCATAATTTCGGCAGTATTCCTAATCCAAATACGATTTGCAAAATGCAGTGCGATAAATTGCTCTGGTCTTCCTGTGGCTTTTGCAAAATAACTTGGTAGTAACGAAGAGGAATTTGTGGCAAAATCAGTATGGCTGGGTGCAAATTGATTCAGTTTTTCATAGAAATCAGACTTTATTTTTATGTTTTCAGGAATTGCCTCAATAACTAGGTCTGCTTCACTCACGGCAGATTTTAAGTCTGTCTTAAATGCAATACTTTTATAAATCTTTTGAAGTTGGTCATTCGATATTCCCAAGTCTTTTTGATAGAATTTCTGCCATAGCGTCATTCTTTCTTTGCAGTTTTTCAAAGCAGAATCAGAAATATCATAGACGGTTACCGAAAAGCCGTGAAAAGCAGTATGAAAAGCGATTTGACTTCCTAATATTCCACCTCCTGCAATTGTTACATTTTTATATTTCATTAGTCTGTTTTTAAATGGCACCCAACGGTCTCGGCTATGAGTAGTTGTGTGGGTTAGCGGTTAATTTAGCAAGTACACACCAAACTGAAAATCCTAGCGGATTTTAAGAAGTAGGCGAGAACGAGCAATTACTTATAGCCATTGTTACATATCGTTTTTATTTTCTCTTAATTCCAAATTCGCTTCCTGATCACTTCGTTTAAACCAGATATTTCTTAGTTCATTCTTACTAAACATTTCTAGTTGGTCTCCATAATGCTTGTTATTCGGGTTAGATGAATTTCCATAAGTCAGTAGTCCTTTTGCTTTTATTTCTTCATCCATCTCAAGAACAAGAACGAAAGTATCACCAAAATATCCAATGAACTTTCCTTCTTCGTTTGGATTTGCATAAACAATTCTAAAAACGCCTAAATGTTGAGGACCTCCCGTTGCGGGATACTCTAAATCACCCATTTTAAGTTTGTAATAATCACCATAGGGAATTTCAAGTTTAGTGTATTTAGCCAAATGATTTTGAGCAGACTTTTTTATGATGCCAATTACTTCGTCATTATCCACAAATTTGTCAGGTGTATTGATAGGATCATCATATTGCCATGTGTCCTTTAAAAGAGAACTCAATTGAAACGGACTTGTCTGCTTTTCAGATGCCCAAGTATTGGTAAAGGTCATAAAGAATAGAGCACCCAAACTATTGGCATCGAACGAACCATCCCATTTTGTCATTACATCAATTGCGGCCAATACCAAAGAGTCTGACGTTTGATCTTTTAAAGCAAGAAGGTCATCATGTAAGCGCAATGCAAGCTCTGCTTTATTATCATGCTTTAACTCCACTAAACGATCAAAAGAAATACTATCCTCTTCATGCATTAACCTTGCCGCTCGTTGTGGTCTAAATCTCATGTTATTTGGTGCAATGTGTGATGCGAAATCATTAGGATCTAAAACAGTAGGAATCGTATTTACAAAGGGTGGGTCATTGGCATTTTGTAGCCAGCCAGACGGGGGATTGG
The DNA here is from genome assembly GCF_003001695.1 of Flagellimonas meridianipacifica. Taxonomy (GTDB): domain Bacteria; phylum Bacteroidota; class Bacteroidia; order Flavobacteriales; family Flavobacteriaceae; genus Flagellimonas; species Flagellimonas meridianipacifica. Next base: position 83,695 of record NZ_PVYX01000001.1, read on the forward strand.
CAACCGTGGGCAGCTCATCACTTTCGTAATAATCTGTCCAAATATCTGCACTTGAGTCACCAGATACTACACCTTGCCATTTATCCCAGTCTCCATTCTTTTTAGGTACAAGACCACCGAAATGATGCATTATGTTCCCAGCATTGTCAGCATAGACCGTATTCAAAAAAGGCATTTGTCTTAATGCGAGTGCATTTTTCATATCGTCTAAACTTTTTGCCTTCGACATCAAATCATATTGTTCGATTAATGGTGTCAAATCATTCATCTGCGCGAATCGAATCGCCAGTGCAGTATCTTCAGTCTCTTTGATTACAATACCATGTTTAGTACGCTTCCTTGTAAATTCAATATTCTTTAGAGTACCATTTTCCTGTAACACTTTGATGAAATAGTCTTGCTCTTCAAATGGAATATATTCACCATCTAGTAAGTAGGTATTCCCTTCTTTTCTTATTTCGTACAGGTCTGTGTTATCAATTGTGTTTACTGTATGTGTCCACGAAACATTATCATTGAATCCAAGCGTTATCGAAGGGTTTCCAATAAGGGTGGCACCATACATATTATATTCATTGGTAATAAATTGTTGTTCATGCCATAAAAATAGATCTGACCAAGGTAGATGAGGATTGACTACCAACATGGTATTTCCAGTAGCAGTTTTGCTTCCTGAAAGTGCCCATGAATTTGATCCACCCTCTATTTTTTGATTGGATAGGAAAGTACCGCGAATTAGAAATTCATAATTCACCACACGAAAACCGTGGGCAATAATGTCATATGGTGTGACAGGTAATACCTTTCTATATTTTTCGTCTAACTCATCAACATTTTTGTCGGCATAGGCATTAATCCCCGCAGCAAAAGATTGAAGCATTTCCTGATGTTCTAGCGATAAGTTATCGTAGGCAGGTTGTAATTGCTCATAAAGCCCTAAATGATGTAGTGCTTTATTAATCTCAAAACCTTCTCCCCACAACTCTGCACTCGTACCTCTAGCTTCTCCATAGAGTTTTAAGATGAGATTTCCATGATTTTTCATTTGCCCCCAAGCAGACATGTAGTACAAGTCATTATCAGAAGTAGCGTAAATATGCGGAACACCATAGGTATCCCAAAGGATTTCGTTTTCGGTAATGGTTTTTTCAGGCTGTTTACAAGATATCAAACATGATACTGCTAGTAAAAAAAGATAGTTTTTCATATGGTTGGTTTAAATGATATGTAACAGTTGTGTATAGATCATATGACCTATACATCTTTTATGTGTGGAACTAAGTTAAAGTAATTTTCAAGAGGTATTCTATATCTATAGGCTCAAACCTTTGGTTGTATTATTAAACAAAGAATATGATAGTTCCAAAAAACGGCGAGTTAATGGGATTTAACCTATGAGGAGAAAGGGTTCCCTTTAAATGTTGGTATCAGGGGACTTGAAAATATTACTGGCCAGCAAGCAATTGCGGAATGGGATTAATTGTGCTTTCGTTTTCTAATCACAAAAGGGTCCTAATTTTAACCTCAACTGTTTTGTACTGTTTAAAAATTTTGACCACCTTGGCCTAGGAAAATCGACTTCTGTTCATATCCTTTATTCTACGGTTATATTCTAGTTTTAACAGTAGCGGTTTTAAGGGACACTTACAATAGGAAATGGATCTGCCTTTAACTCTTGAATCAAATTTTGTAAAATAGCTCTTTCACGGTTATTTGCTTTACGAACTTCATTAACGTTATTTATTTGTAGCGCAATCAAAATCCCAATCACCACAAATATTATTTCGCCGATTGCATATTTCAGATACTTTCCCATTTCACCTTCTGAAAGCAAATTTTGCCTAATTTTTCTAAAATATTTTAACATTCTTTATTGGTTGTTCATCATGATGCTTGTTAATTAGAAGAAAACAATAATGGACTATTAGAAACCATGCAGTAAATGTTCCTACTTAAATGCGATAACAGCACTTGATGGACCGGTTAAAGGCATCACATTTGTTCGACTAAACCCTACCTCTTTTGCCCATTGGGTAAAATCGGAGGCTGTAAAATCAAAACCTTGATCTGTCTCGATTGCCATATTTAAGGACATCATTAATCCGAAAGCATTCTTATTTCTTTCATCATCAATGATATTTTCAATAACAATAAGAGCTCCTCCTTCAGGTAAGGCATTATATGCCTTTTTTATTAACAATAATTTGTCATCAGAACCCCAATCGTGAAGAATATTTCCCATTGTGATAACGTCTGCACGTGGTAATTCATCCTTAAAAAAATCTCCTGAACGGACTTCTATTCTGTCGCTTAATCCAAAATGTTCTACATTTTCTTTAGCTATTGGGCTTACAGGAGGCAGATCAAATGAAATACACCTAATATGTCCATTATTTTTTACTATGTGTATGGAAAGATTAGCTCCTGAGCCGCCAACATCACAAAGTGTATTATATATTGAAAAATCAAAATCATCGGCTAGCTTCATAAAATTCCCGGCTTGAACACCACCCATGCCATGAATAAACTCTCTAAGTCTGTCTTCATTTGCATAAATGGCTTCAAATAATGGTTTACCTCCATTTTTAGTCTCATTTTGTGGTTTGCCAGTTTTTAGACACTCTTCTAAGTCGTTCCAAAAAGGATACAACCTATTGTTTGACATTTCTAATATACCTCCTATATAACTTGGTTTGTTTTTATCTAAAAACAAGGCTGAATCGTCTGAATTACCATATACTGCATTCTCCTTTAATCCAGAACGGTTCAAAAACCCCAATGCCACTAAAGTGTCGAGGAAATCAAAAAGGGACCTGCTATTTAATGCTAATTTATTTTGAATTTCCTGACCTGTCATTGTACCATTTGCGAGATGTGTGAACAGCCTCATGTTAACTGCTGTGAGCAGAGTTTTTGATGCCCAAAACCCCATTCCAATTTGCATTATTTTGGAAGGATTGATTTGATTTTCATTAGCTGTGTCCATAATATTTTTGTTTAGGTTTTTTAAGTGCTGTATTTAATTCATTTGTGCAGCGAATATTTTTTTTAAATGTCTTTATGCTGCAAATTTTAGTTCATAATGCATTGTTTCTTTTGGCGTTTTTTATCTAATAATTTTTCAAGGTTTTGCCAATGTCGATCATTTGGGTGACTTTTTACCCTGCCTTGGCTGGAAAGCGAATGCAGGGTATTTGGTTCTAATCGTTTCCAATCACAATTTCCCATATTTTTTTCAAAATGTTACATTTAATTCATTCGCTCCATACATTCTTTTCTAAGTAAGTGCTGCTCCTGGCTTGCCCGGTCAAACCAAATGTCCCTCAACTCATTTTTACTGAATAGTTCCAGTTGATCTCCATAGTGGGGGCTGTCCGGGTTGGAAGAATTGCCATAGGAGAGCAGGCCTTTCGCTTTAATGTTTTCGCCCATCTCCACAACCATCACGAATGAATCTCCAAAAAACCCAGTGAAATGGTCTTTGTTTTCCGGATCAGGCACTGCCGAAAGAATCCTAAAAATTCCCAGTGATTGGTTACCTCCAGTAGCGGCATACTCATACTCCCCCCTTTTCAAGCGGTAGTAGTCTCCATAAGGTACTTCAAGTGAAGGATATTTTTCCAGGTGCATTTGAGCTGCCGTTTTGAGTATTCCTATCATTTCTTCTGGGTTCTTAAAATCATCTGGCGTTTTAAGGGGATCATCAATCGTCCATTGTTTTTCAAACCCTACGTTCAGCAGACCTCTGGATGAGACCGCTTTTTGTGTTGCCCAAGTATCTACGAACTCCATAAAAAAAATAGCTCCCGAACTTTGGCTATCGTAGGTTGCGTCCCAATCTGTTATGGTTTCAATAGCGGCCAAAACAAGTGAATCAGATGTCTGCCTTTTCAGTTCCGCCAAGTCATCTTGTATTCGTAAAGCAAACTCAGCTTTATTATCATGCTTTAAAGCTACCAGCTCGTCAAAACTGATGTTATCATTTTCATGAAGCAGTCTCGCTGACCGCTGCGGTCTCAAATAAAATCGACCTTCTATTTCAGGTGTAACATGTGAAGCAAAATGCTCGGCATTCAACACCCTTGGTACTGTATTGAGGAAAGGAGGTTCATTCGCGTTTTGCAGCCAGCCTCCAGGAGGGTTCACCACCATTGGCAGCTCATTACTTTCGTAATAACGGGTCCAGATGTTTACACTTGAGTCTCCCGGGACAACATCCTGCCATTTGTTCCAGTCTCCGTTCTTCTTAGGGATCAGACCCCCAAAATGGTGCATGATGTTGCCGCTCTTGTCTGCATATAGTGTATTGAGAAAAGGCATTTGCCTCAATGAAAGGGCCTCATTGAATTCATCCAGGTTTTTAGCCTTGCCCATAAGGTGGTACTGTTCCAAAAAAGGGGTATAGCCGTCCATTTGTGCAAAGCGCATGGCTATGGCCGTATCATCTGTATCTGTTATTACCACACCATGTCTGGTTTTCTTTCGGTTCAATTCGTGGACTACGATAGTGCCATCTTCTTTCAATTCTTTGACAGTGTAGCTACTCTCCTCGAATGGCAGGTATTCTCCATCTAAGTAATAGCTGTTGCCGTTTTTCTTCACTTCATAGAAGTCCGTGTTGTCCATCGGGTTCACAGTATGCGTCCAGGATACATTTTCATTGAATCCAATAACGATACTTGGCTGCCCTACTAGTGAAACCCCGTACAGATTATGGTCATCGGTAATCAATTGCTGCTCGTGCCAAAGCATTGGTTCTGCCCACCAGAGGTGTGGATTGGCTACCAGCATGGCATTACCGGTTGAAGTTTTCTTACCAGAAATGGTCCATGCATTCGATCCTGCATTTAATCGCTGAGCAGCCTGCAATTCCCCCTTGATGAGAAACTCATAATTGATAATCCTGAAGTAGTGGGCTATCAGGTCCGTTTCCCGTACGGGAAGTATTTTTAGATATTCTTCGTTCAGACTGCTCCGATGCCTTTCAGTGTAAGCATTGACTCCATCGGCAAACGAGGATAGCATTTGCTGGTACTTGGGCGCAAGGTTCTCGTAAGAAGTTTCAAGCTAGTCAATAATACCTAGATGGTGCATATTTTTATTGACTTCAAAACCGTCTCCCCAAAGTTCAGCACTTACCCCGCGGGCCTCACCGTAAAGTTTCAAAATCAGATCGCCATGGTTTTTCATCTGCGCCCAACCTGCCATATAATATAGGTTGGAATCTGAGGAAGCGTAAATGTGTGGAACACCATAGCTGTCCCATAGTATTTCATCTTTTGTGCTGGCCTTCTCGGAGACAGAGCAGGCGCTAAGTCCGCATAAGATTAATAAAAATTTGAGGTATTTCATGTGTATATAGTTTGTTTTTCAATGGTCACATGCCTGCCTGTCAGCAGACAGGAAATTCGCAATAAAAATTTATCGAACAGTTGGTAAAAACTCAGTCAAGAATGTTTGTGCTGATTTCATGTAATTAATTGTTATTTCCTCTAGGGTTTGAAACCCTCCCGGGTTTGTAAGCAACATCATTCCTCTGCCAGCTTTTCAATGGCATAGTCAAGGTTTAGCTCAGACATTTTGAGCGCTGAGATTTGCTCGGCCTGGCCGTTTTCACTACACTCAAACATGGCTGCCCCCCTGGTACCCTGTCTCTCCCCTTCACCGAAACTAATCCCAAAACCAAGCCCACTAAAATCCCTGATATTTTCCATGGCCTGAATGAATTTTTCACGAGTGAGGTCGGGCCCGGAATCCTGAAGTGCTTTGGCGACAGGTTCTGCAAAGTAATAGCCGGATGCCACAAATGTGGTCCATGGCAAATCCGGATATTTGTCCTTCAATGCAGCCTGGTATCCTTCCATGTCAACATCTGCTTCGTAATTGAAAAAACCACTGAACCGAACACCGGCCCAGCGACCTTCGGTGATTTTGTGCATCAACTCGGTATCGCTCAATGTGGAATTGGTAATCCATTGCGGAGCATACCCCAAAACAGCGGCTGTGCCGGTAATTATTGCGCCCTGACGAGGAAGGACCTGCATAATGACTACCTCAGCCCCGGAATCTTTTAATTTGGCGACATGGGACCCCAGGTCCTGATCGGTCACTTCAGTTGATACTTCTTCGACCAATTCCAGGTCGTATTTTTCCATCGCAATCTTCACACCGACCAATCCACTTTTGCCAAAATCATCATTTTGATAGATCATCGCAATTTTATCTTTGCCAAGACTGTTGACGATATGGTCTACCTGTACAAAAGCTTCGTCAAAATAAAGCGAGTACGTACTGAAGAGGTTGTTTTGAGGGGGATATGCCCAATGTGTCGCTCCGCTTGCAGGTGATACCCAGGGGACTTCGTTTCGTGCAATGTAGTCCTTCACTGCCATGCAGGGGGCAGTCCCCACACCTCCCACAAAGGCGAACACCTTGTCCTTCTCGACCATCTCACGAACGGCAGCTACGGTTTTTGACGGCTGAAAGCCATCGTCCTTGATCACCACATTGATCTTCCTGCCGTGGATACCCCCCTTTTCATTGATATAATGAAAATAGGCATCAACCCCCCGTGGTACGTTCCCCCATAGGGCTGCCGGGCCTGTAAGCGGCCCCCAGGTGCCAATGGTAATGGTGCTGTCAGTCACGCCAACCTCAGCGGTTTGTGAAGATGACTCGGAACTTCCCCTGCCACGTCCGCAGGACGTTATGGTGACGAAGATTACTATCGCAATCAAATGGTTTAGGTTCTTCATAGTATTTATAATTTAGTGATACATGGATTCTATAAGTTGTTTATAGTTATTGGCAATAGCGTTTCTTTTCACTTTCATCGTAGGTGTCACATCTCCATCCTCCTGATAGAGTCGCCTGGGCAGGATGGCAAACTTCCTGACTGATTCTACCCTCGACAGGCCTTTGTTAACCGTATCCACCTCCTTATGGATAAGTTCATTGATTTGGGCGTTTTCCGCCAAATCTGCATAAGTCTGGTAGACCACCTTATTGTCCCGGGCATATTTGCTGATGTGCTCCTCATCCAGCACAATCAGGGCAGCCACAAACTTCCTCTTTTCACCAATGACGATGGCATCATTGATGTAGGCGCTACATTTCAGTTTGTTTTCGATGTACTGGGGCGCAATGTTTTTCCCCCCTGCAGTGATGATGATATCTTTCTTTCTATCTGTGATGATGATATGGTTGGTTTCATCCATTTCTCCGATATCCCCGGTGTACAGCCATCCATCTTTGATGGTATTTCGGGTAGCTTCTTCGTTTTTAAAGTACCCTTTGAACACACATGGCCCCTTTACCAGAATTTCACCCTCGTCGCTAAGCTTGACCTCCACCCCCGGGATTGGCAGCCCGACCGTCCCGAACCGCAGTGTTCTATAACGTGTGCTGGAGGTGACCGCACAAGACTCTGTCTGTCCGTAACCCTCGATAATGTTCAGCCCAATCGCATTGAAAAACAACAAGATATCCGGGGCTATGGGAGCCGCCCCCGAAAAGGCATAACGCATCCGCTCCATGCCCAAATGTTTGCGTATCTGCCAATAAACGGTTTTTTCAAAAACCCATCGCTGCAATTTGTCCATTGGGGTGACATTGTTTCCTGCAATTAAGTGTTGAATGACCTTTTGCCCATGATTGATCGCATGTCGTGCGAACCATCTTTTGACCCACGTAGCCTCATCTATGGCCAGATTAATTTTAGCGTGGTACTTTTCCCAAATCCTGGGCACGGCATATCCAATAGTAGGGGAAATTTCCCTAAGGTTTTCAGCGACCGTCTGAGGGCCTTCTATAAAGTTGACCACATAGCCGGATTGAATGTGTGCCAGTACACTGAACATACGTTCGAAAATATGACAGAGCGGCAAGAAGGAGAGTACTTCATCTTTCGGGCCAACTTCCGTCTCTTTCTGGATGCCGGAGATTGCTCTCGCCGACCAGGTCAGGTTTTTGTGTGTCAGCATGACCCCCTTGGGAGGGCCAGTGGTGCCTGATGTATAGATCAGAATGGCCGTTTCGTCCTCTTTTAATCCGCCACGTATCTTTTCTCCCTTTTCGACAATTTTCGGTGAGGCTTTTTCCCCTGTTTTCATGAGCTTCTTCAGCGATATGACCCTATCATCATTGAAATCATCAAGCCCTTTCCAGTCCCATACAATGACTTTTTTCACCTGTGGCGAGGTGTCTTTAAACTGGAGCCATTTGTCGAGCTGCTCCTCGTTTTCCAAAAAAAGGCAACTACACCCGGCATGGTTAACCACGTATTGGCATTGCGCAGCGGCATTGGTAGTGTAGATGCCTACAGTAATGGCCCCCGCGAGCTGTGTGCCTATGTCGATGTATAACCACTCGGGGCAATTTTCTCCTATCACGCCGACAAAATCACCCTTTTCTATACCAAGACTTAATAGCCCGTTTGCCACTGTCAGGGCAGCATCCTTGTATTCATGCCAGGTCACATCCTTCCATAAGCCAAAGGACTTATGACGAATGGCGATGGTATCTCCAAATTTTCCTGCATTGTTCAGGAATAGTCCTGGGATGGTATTTAGGTTCAATTCGCTCATGGCCTTAGTTCCATCTCCTTTTTCTTTTATACCGCTGTGTAGCACGCACAGATTCTTCCGCTTTTATACCCAGGTAAAATTCCTGTACATCTTCATCTCTTTTTAACTGCTCCACGGTTCCGGAAGCGACAAACCTGCCGTTTTCCAGGATGTATCCATAATCGGCAATCGCCAACGCTTTATTGGCGTTTTGCTCCACCAGCAAGACCGTAAGGCCGTCTTTGGCTATCTGATGAATGATGTCAAACAATTGGTCTACCAATAAGGGTGATAAGCCCAGTGAAGGTTCGTCCAAAAACAACAATTGGGGGCGGTTCATGAGTGCCCTGCTAATGGCCAGCATTTGCTGTTCGCCACCGGATAGTGTACCGGCCATCTGCTTTTGACGCTCTTTTAAAACCGGAAAATACCTATACACTTTTTCTATGGTCTCCTTTGCCGAGGCTGAATTGTGCATATAGCCGCCAGCCATCAGGTTTTCCAAAACACTGAGTTCCTGAAAGACCTCCCTACCTTCCGGGACATAGCCAATCCCCATTTTCACTATGTCCACGGTTTCTTTGCCCGTGATGTCCCTTCCCTGAAAGAAGATGGACCCCTTTTCGGGTTGGTCGTCCAGCAGCCCTATGACTGTCTGAAGTATGGTGGTCTTGCCCGCTCCATTATTTCCCAGTACCGCAGTGACGGAGCCGTTCTCAATGGATAGTGAGATTCCCTTCAGTGCCAGTATCCTGTCATAATAGGTTTCAATGTTCTTTATGTTTAGCATCGGTTGTTTCATCCTAAATATGCTTTTACCACCTCGGGGTGTTTGATCACGGCTTCCGGTTTACCTGTGACAATAGACCTACCAAAATTGAGGGCCATGATACGGTCAGAAATAGAGGTGACCAACCCCATGTTGTGCTCAATGACCAGGATAGTGATATCAAACAAGCGCCTGATGTCATTGATCCAAAAGACCAGTTCATCTTTTTCTTCCAGGTTCAAACCGGCCGCAGGCTCATCGAGCAATAACACAGAGGGTTCGGCGGCCAGTGCCCGGCCCAACTCCACAATTTTCTGCTGGCCGTACGGGAGCTGCGAGGTGTACCTGTTTCTTACCGATTGCAAATCCAGCAAGTCAATAATCTGTTCCACTTTTTCCCTATGTTTAATTTCGTCTTTGGCTGCCGGGCCCTTTTCCCAGAGCATTGTAGGCAAGTTCCAAAAATTGGTTTTCATGTACAGGTGCCGGCCCAACATGAGGTTTTCCATGGTGGTCATCTTGCTGAATAGCTCCAAGTTTTGAAAGGTCCTGCTCAGGCCCTTTCTGGCGATTGCATGTGGATTAGCCCCGGTGATTTCTTCACCATTCAACCAAACCGAACCCTGACTGACTTTGTACAGCCCGCTGATACAATTGAACAAGGTGGACTTTCCGGCACCATTCGGTCCAATGATCGAGAAGATTTCGCCCTTTTTCACCTCCACGGAAATGTCATCAGTGGCTATCAGACCACCGAACCTCTTGGTCACTCTTTTCAATGCTAGTGCTATGCTCATACTTTTCGGGTGTAGTGAGTCCCAAATAATCCGGACGGTTTGAAATAAAGGACAATAACGATGATCAGGAATGCCACAATAGATTTAAACTCAGTAGAGATATAAAATCCGAAAAGGCTCTCCACTATCCCAAGAATAAATGCCCCGCACACAACTCCGGCCAGGCTGTTGAACCCGCCGAGTACTGCCGCAGCAAAACCTTTGAGCAAGGGCTCTATCATCATGTTGGGGTCCAGAGTGGTGATAGGTGCCATCAATATCCCGGCGACTGCTCCTATTACTGAACTGATACCAAAGGTAATGGCCACAATTCGCCTAGTAGGGATACCATTGATCTTAGCCGCAGTTTCGTTCTGCTGGGTCGCTTTGATGGCCAATCCGAGTTTGGTAAACCGCAGCAGGATGTAAACTGAAATCATGAGGAGGATAGCCACCAGGATTGTGGCCAGATTCAATTGTGAAATGATCAGGCCCGCAAATTCAACCGTTTCGGTTTGAGATACCGGGATTTTCAAAACACGCTGTTCTGATCCCCATTTCCATCCTGCCAGCCCATACAAAAAGACCTGAAAGCCCAAAGTGATAATCAAAAGGTTCAACACGTTGGGGTCTTTGGCCCTTCTGATGATGGCCAGGTGTAAAAAGAGTCCCAAAAGAAAAGCAAACAGCAGCGAACCACCAAAAGCCACCCAAAAGGGGAGCTGATAGGTGGCCAGCATCACAAAAGCTACATAAGTGGAGAACATCGCCATTTCTCCCTGAGCGAAGTTGGCCACTTCGGAGGATTTATAGGTGAGGCTCATGGCCAGTGCGACCAGAGCATAAATGCTACCAGCAACGATTCCCGTCATGATGAGTTGTCCTATCATATTAAAATGGCCAGGTTTTAAAATAGATTTTGATTCTCATCCAAATCCCAAAAAGGCCAAGCGGCTCAAAGAGGATGATTAGGATTACGGTCAACCCCATGAATACAAAATTGATATTGGGCAATCCACTGATGGACATATAATGGACACTGACCCACTCGAAAAAAGGCCCAATCAGGGGAACTTCCTGGATTTTTTCTCCTTGGAGGTTCAAAAGCGTAATGACCGTGGCTCCCAGTACGGATCCCGTGATGGTGCCCAATCCGCCTACTACGACCATGGACAACAGGAGGATGGAAAGGACGGGGGTGAAGTTTCCCGGGCTGATAAAACCCAGCACATAGGCCCAGATGCCACCACCTATTCCGGCATAGAAGGCACTGAAAGCAAAACTCATGGTCTTGTACCGAACCACATTTACCCCCAGGGAAGCAGCAGCAATATCACTATCCCTGATCGCAGAAAAAGCCCTTCCGATTCGGCTCTTGATCAGTAGTCGGGCAAAAACCCCCAATACCAGGGCAATACCTAATGTCAGGTAATACAAATGTGAGTTGGTAGTCAACTTCATTCCCCAAACCTCCAACTGAGGGGGCATGATGCCCATATGTCCACCAAAAAATGACAGTCTTCCGATGACGATGGTCACAGCCAACCCAAAACCCAGCGTGGCCACGGCGAGGTAGGGCCCTTCCAGCCTGAGTGAGGGTATCCCCAGTATAAACCCAAAAATGGCTGCTACAAACCCCGCCAGAATCAGAGAAGGCAAAAAAGGCAGCCATCCCTCATCCAAGATCACGGTCATATATGCCCCAATGGCCACAAAACCTCCATGTCCCAATGATATCTGACCTGTATTGCCAACGAGCACATTCAACCCCAGTATTATAATGATATTCACCAAAACCAGATTGGCAATAAAAACCTGGTATTCGGCAAGGACAAAAGGAATCAGGCCAAAAAGTAATAACCCTAAAAGGGACCATCCTTTTACCGGTCTATCCTTTAAAAGGGTGATGTCTTCAAAATATGAGGTTCGTTTGTCCAAGGTTAAAAGGTTGAAGGTTATTCAATATAATCTAAAATTTAGAGTAGCACATCGCTGGGTATTGGATAAAAAGATAAAAATGATAAGTGGCATTGATGTTTCACTTCTTGTTTACAATAACTGTCATATCGGCATCTTTGATTGGTACACAGGCCCGTAGTATCGCATAAAATGCTTTCCCTGTAGGAATACCATTTAACCCTTTACCCGTAGGACTAAGCGTGACCGTGTATGTTCCATCATCGTTTTGTCTGGAAGAATAGCTTGTTCGGTCATAAACGATTTTTTCATTGGGAATAAGTAGTCTATTATCGACCCCATATAACGTAATCGACATATAGCCTTTTTTATGGACAATATTAGGGGGTATGGTCAATTCGTAGGTGTCCTTTCCTGTAAATGGCTGACCTTTCTCATCAGTTGCTATGACACTGTATTTAACCGCCTGCGCAGGTGCACCATGACGTGCTCTTTTTACAACTGCTGCTAAAGTGATTGGGTCTACTTCTCCCGATTTTTGGGGGTAAATAGCTTTTATGTAAGGAATTGATGCATCAATAAGGGAATTTCCCCATTTTATTGTTTTTTTTGAAAACTCCTTCGCCTCATAATCTATTTCTCCTTTCCCACCCTCTATTACAATGGACTTCCTCAGCTCTTCTACTTTGGCCATGTTATTAGCTACCACCATTCGAGTTATGATAAGCCCTTGGTCTGTTTCCAATTCCACGGCATGAAACTCACCTTTGGGCATTTTCTGACCGGGTCGGATTAATAGAATGGGGTTCTCCGGATTAACAAAAACCCCTCGTATATTGTGTTTCATGTCATAGACTGAAACCGAGAAGTACCTGTCATACTTAGGAACATTAATAGTAGCCGGAGCGTCAGATATACTAAACCAACTAGAGCCATAATCTACACTTGCCTGAACGTTTTTTGTTTTTGTTTCAGCGTTCGACAAGCCAGAGAATAAAAGCGTGCCTAATTCATTATTTTCCAACCATGCGTACATTAATCTGAACTGTTCCAGCTTTGGATAATCCTTTATGTATTCAAGCACATTGTCTTGTGCAAATGCCGAATTGATGCTCAAGGCAACTATCGCAATTGCTAAATAGTGTTTTAGCTTAAATTTCATTTGCAGTTATTTAATGTGTTGTCAATTGCTATATGCCCCACCTCATTGATCCGTGCCTTTAGGCCTGCCTGGTTGAGAACTTCAGCTGCTTTATGGTTAAAACCAGCCTCGTTCAGTTCATTAATGATGTTTTCCACCAATTGCCATAGTTCAAGGGGTGATATAGACGGATCAACATTGCCATAGTAACCGTCATCATCACGGGGGCACAACCGATAATTAGCCCTTAGTTCATCATTGAGGGTGTAAAATTCATCCATGAAAAACTTGTCTTTACGGATGATACCGAGCAAATGCATCAACTGTGAGGTCTGCCGGTCGTCATCATGATTGGCATACCATGTAACCACGCCAAATGGGCACAATGTGTCAATGCTGAAAGCAAACTCCTTTTCAATAAGGTGGCCGTCCTTCTTCTGGTATACATGGTAGTAACACTCCGAAGATGCCGCCCAATTACCGCCTATCAGGACCAACCCGCCTTCTTTGGTTTTACTTGCAAACCATTGAAGTGCGTTTTGGAAAAAAGCATCATCAAAATAATAAAGCACATTGAAGCAACGAATACAATCCACTGGTTCCATTTCCACCTGGCCGATACCTCCCCATAAGAAGGTCAGTTTATCGGTTTCATAGGTTTTAATAGGGTCGATTTCCAATCGAGGGTAACCATTGGGCGATGTATGTGGCTGAGCGAGCAGTTGGTCCAATAGTATTTTAAAACGGTCTTTTGTCACCTTTGTATCTGATAGCAGTTCGTTCCAGTTCTCAACGGACGGGATGGACGGTTGGAAGTAGATTACATTTTTCTCAGCGTCAAAGGTGGCGTAATTCTCCTGTTCATCGTACACCAGGTAAACAGGGAATGATGGGTCTGCTGCTATAATTTTCCAGTCAGAAAGAAGCTTACTGGAGTCTAGGGTAGTATATGGTGGAAACCCACAGCCTATGTCCAGCATCGACCTGCTTCCCGCTGTATTTCCCATTCTGTTTTGTACATACTCATCGATGACCTTATGACGGCCTGGCACGGTTATGGGGGGCACCCGGCCTTCCCATGCCCCGGGAAGTATGCGGGCCAGCAGTGCGCCCAATACTTCACCCATCATGACGGATGCATCTTGCGCGGGAAAGTCGGCCTGATTCATAAAGCTGAACATGCGCCGCATCATGGTGAATACATCGGGCCTGTCCATGGGCAATTGTAGCAATTGCTCCGTAAATGCCGCGGAAAGTTTTCCATTGAAAAAGTCGTTGTTGAACTCCTTTACAAATTGTTGTACATCCATCGTTTTATTTGTGTGTGCTTTTCACTGCTACATTGTTGCTAAATTCCGTTAGGGGAACTATCGCTGAATTGAACTCAATTCCCAAATCCCTTTTAGCCGCATCATTTTTATAAACGATCTTTGCGTTTCCTTTTGGTTTCTCACCATTGAGTAAGACGGAGATATCGGACACCTTCCAGCTTTCGCTACTGAGCAAGTAATTTTTGCCGTGCAGACCTTTTTTAACAGCCGCACGATAAACGCCTTCTGCCACGTCCTTCACATCCACAAGTGCAAACTCAGCATCTGTCTCATAGATCATTTGGATAAAAGGATTGGGGGCTATCCTGTTCTTAAATAAGAATTGTAGTCCCGAAGAAGTCGAATCCTCCCTTTTGGATAATGCCATGCCCATTACCCCAACAGGTGAAACACTGGTGATTTCAAAATCTATAGCTGGATGCTCCTTAATATACTTTTCCACTGTCTGGTTTGCGATGAACTTGGCTTGTGCATAGGGATGGCTTTCCTCGCTTATAAAGGGAGTGTTTTCTTCATCAATCGTATCGTCAGGTCCTAGGCCATCCGGAGGCAAAGGAAAGTTGGTATTGTAGGCTCCCACCGAAGCGACAAAGACAACCTTTTCAATACCCGAAGCGGTATTGAGAACTTCCAGGAAATTTTTAGTCCCCTCTATGGTCGGATCAAACAGTTCAGTTTTTGGGTCCTGCACCTCTAACTGAAAAGGAGTGCCTCCGTGGACAAGGATATTGCAGCCACTCGCAAACTCCTTTAATTGCTCTTTGTTCTCAACCTTCAGCTGGACAATCTCCAAATTTTCAGCATTGTTTAACGATTTTAAATGGTGGTATTTCTCCGTTTTTGAAATGTCAGTGACTGAAGCCTTAACCTTAAATCCTTTATCTAAAAATTTCTTTGTGGTATGACTTCCAATGAAGCCTGAACTACCAATAATTCCAACTGTTTTCATAGTCTTAGTTGTTTTTGTTTAGCTCTGTTTATCGATCCAGTTGTCCTGCTATCCAATCTTCCACATTGCTTTCCAGTACACTTAGTGGCACAACACCGCTACCAAGTACCACATCGTGGAAGTCTCGGATATCAAAATCATTGCCTAATTTTTCTTTGGCCCGTTTTTTTAACTCCAGGATTTTCAATTCCCCAATCTTATAGGCCAATGCTTGCCCCGGCCAGGCGATGTAACGATCTACTTCCACCGTAATGTCGTGCTCGGCAATACCGGAGTTGGCTTTGAAATACTCAATCGCTTCCTCCCTGGACCAGCCCAAAGCATGGATGCCTGTGTCCACTACCAAGCGAATGGCACGCCAAATTTCTTCAGTTAGTCTACCGTAGCGTTGATAGGGGTCGGTGTACAACCCGAGTTCCTCACCCAGACTCTCAGCGTAAAGTCCCCAGCCTTCGGCAAAGGCGGTGAATTGAAACGTGACTTTTTTAAACTCGGGATCGTTTTCCAGTTCCTGGGCAATGGTAATTTGGAAATGATGGCCAGGCACTGCTTCATGTAGGCTGAGCGCTTCCATTCCCCACTTAGGGCGGCTCTTTAAATCGTAAGTGTTAGCATAGAAATAACCTGCCCTTCCCCCTTCCCTGGACCCTGGCATGTAATAGGCTGAAGGAGCACTTTTTGCTCGATAGGCAGGAGTCTCATTTACGCCATAAGGCAGTACTGGCATAATGCCGAACAACTTGGGCAACTCAGGATCTATACGTTTACAGATGTCACGATACGCTTTGAGCAATTCCTCTGGATCGATGAAATAAAACTGTGGGTCTTCCTTTAAGAAGGTATTGAAAGCTTGGATGTCTCCCTTAAACTTTAATTCTTCGATAATTTGCTCCATTTCTCCAAGAATCCGGGCCACCTCCCGTTTCCCAATTTCGTGTATTTCTTTGGCTGTCAGGTCAGTCGTGGTATGGAAACTGATCCGCTCATTATACCAGGCCTCGCCGTTAGGCAGGTCTTTGAGGCCGTACGTCCTTCGGGCCCTGGGCAGGTAGGTATCCTTCATGAAATTGTGAAAGGTCAATAGTGCCGGGTTCACTTCCTGACTGATAAGATTTCTAATCTCTTCCTGAAACGAACGTCCTCCTTCCGAGTCAATACTTCCTGGCAGGTTGGCTATAGGCTGATAAAAAGCACTCTCCTCCGGATTGTCCGTTATCAAACTGACCAATTGGGCAGGCACTTGCACCACCGAAGTGTATGGCATAGAGATACCCTCATCCAGACCTTTCTGTAACAATGCCTGCATATCAGCAAGTACTTTGGCAATGCCTTCCATTCTGGATTTGAAGTTCTGCAAATCCTTTTCCATTCTAATGGGCATGGACTGCATCGTCATGGCGATGTAATGATTGTAATTCTGGATCTGGTCTACAATGAGGTAGTGATTAGGAAACTGGCTGGTGTAATAGCTGTCAGCGACACTGCGGTTGTACACCTGATAGTTGGTCGCATTTTCGGGTGACAGGTCAGCTACATCAAACCAATCTTTGGTCTCATAAAGCCGCTTTAGGGTTTGCTTCCGCCTATCAAACCCTTCGGGTGATACTTCCATCCAAAGATGGTCATAAGTATGATTGCCCATTATGGTACCCATAGGAGGCAGTTGTTTGAGCTCATTGTCAGCGTACAGTTCAAAGAGCGCCTGTAAGCGTTCCGTTTCAGTGCTGAAGTTTTCTTTTTTACTGATGTAATCAAGTTGTTCTTCTATTGAGGCATTTTTCGGTGGTGATTTTGCATCAGGTTCTGGTTGAGAACAGGCCAATATCAGACTTGCCAGCAGAAACATGATGTACTTTGGTGTTGATTTTTTCATTTTCATTGGTTTTTTGAAATTGATGTACATATCATTTTTTGATTTTTGGCTGGTGCATAGTGATGCAATGTAATCCGCCTCCTCCCAGATTCACCGGTAGGGCATCTATCATCACTACCTTTCTTTCGGGAAATACCTCTTTCAATATAGCTTTTGCTTTTTCGTCTTGTAACCTTATGCTTTCGGGCATTCCATCCCGCCAATATTTTTGCCCGACAATGACCTTGTTTGTTATAATAAAATTGAGGTAACTGGCTGGGACCACAACGGTTATGGAATTTCCCTCTGGAAAAAGGCTTCCATCCTGATAATTCAATGTTTTTACGTAATCGTATACATAATCTCCAGGATTCATTGTGGTAAGGATCGTGGATGGTAATGGCAGTCTTTTGATGGTAAACAAGTTTCCATCATGATCCCGACTGCCCGAGAGTATTTCGAAGTTCTTTTCCAAACGGTGATGATTTTCTCTGGCAAGAGGATCTGATAGTTCGGTACTATCCACAGCTGCTAAAAGAATAGTAGAATCGTTGACAAAACGGGCGAATTCATCGACATGCCCATTGGTTGTTACCACAGTATAAGCGTTACCTTTTTCAGCTGTATTCAGTGGGCCCAGAAAGGTATGGGTGTCCTCTACCAGCCCCTCTTCAAGCCAGATTACATTCTTAATGCCGAGCATCCTTTCGAATTCTACTTCCATATCGGCTCTGGACATAGTCGGATTTCGTCCTGATTCCACTTTTTCCGTGACCATTAGTGTCCCCTTGCCGTTCACTTCCCTGTTTCCCCCTTCGCTTATCATTGGGCTTGAGATAAGTGGAATACTCAACATTTTGGCCACCCCCTCATCATACTTTTCTTCTATTTTAGTGGCAGCATACAAGGTATCTGCATATCCCCAAGAATTAAAATTAAAGTCGGCTATGGCATGACCACCGCTTTCAGTTTTCACGAAAATGGGTCCCATGTCCCTCACCCAAATTTCAATGGATGGAATCACCTCAAAAACCAGGTTGGTCAAATTGGGATAAATATCTGTTAGGGTATTTTTTGCCTCATCCCGAATGGCGTCATCAGCACAACTGATAATGATTTTGGTGTCCTTTACTAGCGTATCTATTATGGCCAAGGTCACTTCTTCTACTGATTCCCCATTTTTGTGGTCGTAAGTCGGCCAGATAAGCCTGATGGCTTCCACATCTTCAAATTCGGCCATTTGGCGAAGTACCGTTATCTTCTCGTTCTCTTTTTTTGGATGTATGGTCTTCCAGGTCCTGTCTGCTTTGCGAAGAAACTTGAGTTCGTTTTCTTCCCATCTTTCCTTCGCTCGGAAGTTGGGCGAATCGTGAAAAAGGTAGAGTTTATGATTAATAATCTTAAATGAAGTAGGTGTACTGGGATACTTTCCCGGTTTGTTTGACCCCACGCCTTTACCCGTTTCCATTCTCAAACCAAACGCGCAATACCCACCAAATTGCGGCAGGTATTTTTCAGGGTTGCTGATGAATAGAGACCTGCTCTGTTCACTAACAAAGTGGTAGGTAACACCTTCATGTTCATAAGAATTGGAATCCTTACCTTCAATGGCCTTTCCTTTGGTGAAGTACGAGATAACATCATATCCGCCTACTCCCAAACCATTCTTACCTACGTAGTAATAACTGGAATCGGAGAGGAAATAGAGGGTGCTCTTTTCACTTCCCGTCCTTGATTTCTCCTTGTTGTTGTTAGGAGTACCACAAGTGGTGAAAAGTATTAGAAATAGTGCATACGGTATTTTTTTTATATACTTCATAGCCTATTATTTCGAGGGCATTTTGGAAGTACAGGCCCACCAAACTTCCAGAAAATAATCAAAGCAAAGCCATCCGGTAAGGATTATAATAGCTCCTATTAAGACCTGAACCCCGCACCTTTTTAGATTTTGCATTGTAATGCTTTTTTTATTGTCTTTCCCTGCATATCCAATTCACTGATAAATAAGGGTGGAGCCCAACTTGCCCGGCTCATGAGTACCAAAACTTCCATACGGGCACCAGCTTCCAAAGTCATCAATAAATGCTCAACAAACCTGAAAGTGACGAAAGAGAAGGTGATAATGTAGCTTCTGACCATCCACTTCCGATGTACTACTTTTCAGTGCTTGATGGTTAGAAACGCCATAATGGCTGATTTCACCCATGAGAAACCAAGACCAAGCGACCCCATTACATAAGGCAAGCCAACTCTCGAAATGATGGCAGAAGTCTGAACAGATAGCCAACCAAAAAACAAAGATACATTGCGCCCTTGTCCAATTCTCCGATGCGTTGCAAAACGGGGATTGCTAAAATCAGGTACTATCTGAAAGTAATCCATCAGTTTCGTAACAATACCGAAATCAAAATATGGAACTATCCGAACTGCCCTTGGAAAGGTATAGGTACAATAACATTCTTCGATCTCTATTGGTCTAGGAGACGTTCTGTCAACTGCAGGGTGAATCCTCGAGAATTTAGCGGGAATACCCAATATTCCAATGGAACATTTAATTAAGTCATGATTTGTGTCCTTTTCTGTTTTGCTGATTGCCACGGGATAGCTTATCCATACATTATTTACCGGGAGGCGTAATGGTAAAGCCTTGACTTCTCATAACATCTCCTGTGTCATAATAGTAATACACTCCAACAATCTCCTTTCCATTTTCGGTAAGGATGGCCGTATGGTAGCGTACAGGGCTCTTTTTACCTGTCTCTTTATGGGTAATTGTGTTAAGCCCCCAACATAATACCCATTCGCCTTCGTTCCAGTTATTGGTTACTTTTACAGGGAGGTATAATTCACTAGTCAGCTCGTAAGTATAGGTTTTCATACTTTCTTTAAGAAAATCTTTGTGCTGCGCTACGTTCAGTGAGTCATTGCCTGCACCCAAGCCATATATCATTGCCTTGTCAGCAAGATTTTTCTGGAGTTTGGATACATCCATATCCTTCCAACCCTGCACGTATTGCTGGGCGAGTTTTAGCGCCGCATCGGCATTGGGAAAATCCAAGGTTACTTCACTTTGCGCTTGCGTTGTGGTTGAAAAAAATAAAAGGGTGATTGCCGACAGAATTGTTGTTTTCAAAGTTTTCATTGTGTGTTATGATATTTAGGTTTGATTTATTCTTCTGGTGGTGTTATTGTGTAGCCCAATTTTTTGGCAAAACTTAACCGATCGTAGTAAATGGAAGCTTCGTTAATTTTTCCGTTCTTCACATTGGCCGTATATTGGTATGGAAGCACAATATCAGTTCCATTTTCAATGAAGGAATATGTACCCCTTACCGACACCCAATCCCCTTGGTAATCGCCGTCAAGCACCCTAAAAGTCTGATAGACATACTTGTTTTTTTGATTAGTACGCGTTTTGTGGATTTCTTTCCATTGCGCAATTTCTTCCAATTTGATGATTTTCTCGTTGTGGCTTGGTCCGTTGACTATATATTCATCAGCCAACAATCCTGCCACAGTTGCCATGTCATTGCCAACCAATGCATCCAAATAGGATGCTCCCACTTTAAGGTCTTCTTCAGCTGTTGGATTTTCAACAACGGTCTCTGCATAACTCTTTTCTTGTGCAAAAGCGCCTTGACCTATAAAAAACAAAATTATCATTGCTGATACTCTTAGTGTTCTCATAATTGTTCGGTTTTAGCTAGCAATGCTAATCTTTTATGCTTTTTTCATACATTTTAAAAGTATACTAAAGACTTACGTTAGTGGAGTATGCCTTAACTGCGATGTGACATATCAAAAATATATTGTGTCCCCATATCATTGCAATCACATTTTCATGTGGTTTTAGGCTAAAAAAACCTACATATAGAGGTTGACTCAGGCATCATCCCTACTTTGTCGTCCCTTTTGTATATTAGTATTAATCAACATAATGTATCTTTTGTTCAGACTTAGGAATCTAGCTAAAAAACAGGCAGAAATAACCCTAATGGGTCTTTTCTTAAGCCATTGGGCCATGGCACAGGTCAAGCCGCAGATAGAGGTACTGACTCAGGACCAAGGACTCCCGTCGCGTGAAATCACAAGTATCACCCAAGACACGCAAGGCCTTATGTGGTTTGGGACTACCCAGGGCATCCTGCGATATGATGGTTATGAGTATGTCGCCTATAATAGCAATCCGGATAATCCCCATTTTATACCCGAAGAAAGTATTGAAGGTACAATGTACTTTAAAAGTGCCGATTCCCTATGGTTTGTAGCCGACAAAAAATTGTTTGCCATGGACATTGAAGATGATGGTATTTTACTTTTTGGTGAGGAAGCGGGCATAAAGGGTGAGGTCATGGCATTACACCAAAATCGCGACGGTACATTTTGGATTATCACCGATAATTTTGATAGAAGCCCTAAGGACAACGCCCATCAATTCCTTCAAAAATACGTGCGGGGCAAAGGTTTTATCACACTGGCCAAAGTAAAAAGAGGCATAAGTTGGTTCACATCATTGGTAACTGATAGTGAACTGAACATCTGGTGGGGGAACATTCCCCAAGGGCTTGCAAAGTACGATATACACGGAAATCTTCTAAATACAGTGACTGTGGACACCTATGACTGGTTTGGTCGCGATCTACATTTTTTGGAATCTTTTTTTGATCGCGAAGGGAAACACTTTATTTTTCCCAAAAGTAAGGGTGGGATAGATTTATTAAATGGGGAAGCACAAAAATCCATAAGGTTTCTAGATGTCCCACAGAACATTTACCATGCCGCACAGGACAAACAAGGAGACTATTGGTTTGCTGGTGCAAATCGTCTTTTTAAAGTGGCCGGTGACAGTAGTTATTCAGATCTTACAGCGGAACTACAGTCCAAAATGGACTTTAAGAAAATCACTTCACTGTTTTTGGATGGAACGGGTTTACTTTGGGTAGGCTCCGATGGCGGAATCGCAAAGATTAGTGAAAAAAAGCAATTGTTCGATCACATGTTCGTTTCGGACAACCAAGGGTGGGGCAATACTATTCGTGGAATTGTTCAGTTACCCAACAATACCATTATTGCCAAATGTGAAAGCCGGAGAAAATTATTAGCCTGGAAGGAGAACGAAACGGAATACGAGTTTAAGTTCAACAAGAATTATGAACACCCCGGGCAACCCTTGTATGATTCAAAATATTTGGTACTTGCTGAAGACGGCATTCATCTTTACGCCATTGGTGAAACTTTGATGAAAATTAACATAGGAGATGGTTCTGTAACGGAATATGAGCAATTCAGGCCTTATATCAACTTAACGGATGTTCTGCCGTTAATTCAGTTAAAGGATGGAAGGCTTTTGTTTGGACGTTCCTTAAAAGAACTGCTTCTCTTTGATCCTAAGAGCGGGAGGCATTGGCTTCCATTTGATCATCTGTCCAATTCTAAGAATGTTACTGGGCTACAGTTTCTTTTGGAAAGCAAAACACCCAACAAAATTTGGGTCGCCACACAAAGTGAAGGTCTGTTATTGGTCGATATCAATGGTAAAATCGATGCCCACTACCATACGGGTTCCATACCCCGATTAAACAAAAACAAGGTGCTGGTGGTATACGAGGATTCCAATAATGGGGTATGGGCCGGCACCTATGGTGGTGGACTAAATCACGTCGATTTAGAGAAAAAGCGGATAAAGGTTTATGATAATAGTGACGGCTTGGCAGATAACAATGTGACTGCAATTTTGCCGTATGGAGAAAACGGCTATTGGATTTCCACCTATAACGGGCTTTCCTTTTTTGATGTTGAATTGGAGCGCTTTCAGAATTTTTTTGTAGAAGATGGACTTTCACACAATGAATTCAACTACGGTGCCTCCCTGCGGGGTTACAACGGTTATTATTTTTTTGGTGGGATGAACGGCCTTAACCGATTTCAGCCAGAGAGAGTCTTGGATAAAACCCAGTTACCTCCATTGAAGTTGACCAAAGTGGTGCATCTCAATCAAAAAGAGACGGCTTCCACCACAATGGACCTTATCCAAAACGGGGTGAACTCTCTTAAGATTTCACCATACGAACAGTATACGACAGTACATTGGACAATGCCCTCCTATTTCAAAAACGAAAAACACAAATATTATACTTGGTTGGAAGGTTTTGAAAATCAATGGCAATTTAATGGCACGTCTTCTTTTGTTCGATACAATAAATTACCTGCCGGAGCGTATGTACTCCATGTTCGGGGAACGGATTCCAGTGGAAACATGAGCAAGGGGGAAATCGCCTTACCCATAAAAGTTCAGCAAATCTACTACCGTAGCTGGTGGTTTATAGGACTATGCGCTTTGGTTGCGGCAAGCATCATATACACGCTGTTCAATTTAAGATTGAAGCAGGCGTTGGCCATTGAACGACTACGGATGCAAATCTCGAGCGACCTTCATGATGAAGTTGGTTCCATGTTGAGCGGTTTAAGCATGCAAACCGAGCTTATGGAAATGCAGGCAAGCAAGAAAGATAAGGCTCAACTTCAAAGAATCAGAGCAATCAGTCGAAGGGCCATGTCACAGATGCGGGATTTAGTTTGGAGCATTGATTCAAGGCAGGAAAAATTGCGGGATTTGGTAAACAGGATGCAAGAACTGTTTGAGGAAGTACTTTTGCCCAAAGGCATTGCTTTTGAGATTGAGACAGAAGGAATATCCATATCCAAAAAATTGCCTTCTGAAATCAGACAGCATTTATTCCTTATATTCAAGGAAGCCGTGACCAATACCTTGAAGCACTCCAATGCCAACATGTTTAAGGTAGTATTCGCAACTCAGAACAAGACATTAAAAATAGTCATAGAGGACAATGGATGCCCGGCTAAAAAAAAGGTTAACACTGGGTTGGGTATTTCAAACATGATATACAGGACCTCAAAGATGAAAGGGTCGTTGGAGGTTGATACTACCAACGGATTTCGGATTACACTAAACCTGCCATTTAAAATTTGAATTTGCCAGTGGACGAATTTGACATGATGATGTGATTGACAAAACTCGCGATACCCATTATTTTATTGGGCGCATTAAATTATGATTGACCTGACCGTGATACAAGTTGCGATTATAGAGGACGAACGTGTCGTGTTGGATAGCCTGATGGCTTTTATGGGCAAAGATCCCAGTATAAACGTTGTCCATACTGGGTATTCCATTGAAGATTTTCTGAGTTCAGCCAAGGGCAAAAAAACCACCCCGAATGTCATCTTATTAGATGTTAATTTACCGGGGATTTCTGGGATTGATGGTATTGCCCCGCTCAAAAAACAGTATCCCGGGGTCAATATCGTCATTCTTACTACTTTTGAAGATAGCGACCACATATTCAGAGCATTAAAAGCAGGGGCCTGTTCCTACATATCCAAGCAGACTTCATTGTTGCTAATCGGTGAGGCCATAAAAATTGTCGCTAAAGGTGGGGCCTACATGTCCCCTGCAATTGCTAGGAAGATTGTGGGATATTTTGCACCAGAAAAGAAAAAACCCAAGAACCTTACCGAAAGACAAAATGAGATCGTAGCCCTTATAGTTGAGGGGAAGAGCTATAAAATGGTAGCAGATTCACTTTGTGTGAGTATCGATACGGTACGAAGCCATATCAAAAATATATATAGGCAACTGGAGATCAATAGCAAGGCCGAACTTATACGAAAATCATACAATGGGGAACTATAGAAACAGGACCTTTTTGCCTCTCACTTTTTTGGTGAAATCCATAAAGCCCTAATATGAGTTGTATTCCCGATATGAAATCAATACCAGAGCGTTAATTTTCTTATTAACCTATGTAAGGTAAAGTCTTTTTTGTGCCTTGTTATGGACTTCACATGGAATGGGATATTGCCAGTGATTATCAACTAGCTAATTTCTTTGCTATTGACCTGATATTTTTTTCTTACTGAGCCATTTTCACTTTTTCGGTTCCTGCTTAAAACACCTCACCAACATTTTATAAAGTTCGGGATGTTTTCTTTTGAGTAAATCAGGTCGCTCAAAAAAATACTCGGCGGCTACGGCGAAAAATTCCGCTTCATTCGTTCCGCCATAGTTTCTTATATCGGATTTATTCGCATTGATGGCTTCCATTTCCTTGTGGATCAGTTTTAACCATGGAATTGTGTATTGGTGCTCCGTCAGCCGTTCTGGGATTCCATCCGTGAAATCATCGAGTTTATCAATGAGATGTACAAATTCGTGAATGCCCGTATTATTTTTATCGCTTTGGTTCTTGAAGCCATGATATAATGCTTTTTTGGATAATATCATTTGCTTTTCAAAACGTCCGTTTCCCACAATTCCGCCAATAATACGCGACTTATCTTTACTGCTAAATTGCAAATCCTCATTGAAATTGTCTGGATATAACAGTATTCCGCTTAAATTGGTATAGTGCCATTCTGGAAAGCCAAAAACGGGTATCACAGCACTTGCGGCAATCAAAATCTTATCGAGCTCTTGCAATTCCAATTGTACGCCATCAATATAGACTTCACTCAAAAATTGCATCATTCGCTGTTGAAAAACCTTTTGCTTCTCTTTTGAAAGGTTGCTATAATAATGTACATTCTCTAATAATAGCCCGTGCCAATGTTCTGGAAATGGTTTAATTCTATGACGTTGCGCTTTTCTATAAAAATGAATCGCAAATAGAAGAATTACAACCGAAATTAAAATGTAAGCCATATTAAACTAAAGAGCATTAATCTACAGCTTCTGCATTGAAGCCCACTTTTTGCAATGTAGCTTTTACATCTTCTTCTGAAGCACCATCGCTTTTTATTGTTAGAATTTTATCTGGGTTTACAGTATCCACTTCCCAGCTTTCAACACCTTCCTGATTATTTAAGAGTGGTGTTACCTTAGATATACAACCGCCACAATTAATGTTTGTTTTAAATTTTAAAGTTTTCATATTATTTTAATTTATAATTAGTATTAAAGTTTTATCCTTTTTAACCTTAAGCTATTTGCAACTACAGAGACACTACTAAATGCCATTGCTGCACCTGCAATCATTGGGTCTAATAAAAAGCCATTTATAGGGTATAGCACGCCTGCCGCTATCGGAATACCAATAATATTATAAATGAATGCCCAAAACAGGTTTTGACGGATGCCCAGTACCGTTTTTTTTGATAGTGCCAATGCTTTCGGAATGGATTGTAAATCTGAGGTTATCAATGTCATTTTTGCAACATCCATCGCAATATCGGACCCTTTGCCCATCGCGATACTTACATCGGCTTGCGCCAAGGCGTGGGAATCATTGATGCCATCGCCTACCATAGCTACTATTTTACCATCAGACTGCAATTTTTTCACAAAGGCTGCTTTATCCGAGGGCATTACTTCCCCTTGGAAATTTGCTATTCCCACTTGTTGGGCTACGGCTGATGCTGTCTTATTATTATCACCTGTGAGCATATAGACATCAATGTCCCTTTCCTGAAGTGTTGCAATGGCTATTTTTGAAGTTTCCTTTATTTTGTCTGCAATAGCAAGTATCGCCAATACATCTATTTCATTACCAAAGAATATGACGGTTTTTGCTTGCTCTTCAAGACTTTCTGCTGTTTGCATCAAGGAAGCATCAATTTGAATATTCTTCTCAAGCATTAGTTTATGGTTTCCAATATAGTATTGTGAGCCATTTTCTGTTTTAGCCTGCACACCTTTACCCGTAATACTTTCAAAAGAAGCAATTTCAACTTTTTCAATATTTTCTTCTTTAAAATGATTAACAACTGCTTCCGCCAAGGGGTGTTCAGATTGGGCTTCTATTGCTAAAAGCAACTGTTTAAATTTATTTTTATTTTCAAGTGTACGCTTCCAATGTATATCGGTCACCAATGGTTTTCCCTCGGTAATAGTGCCAGTTTTATCAAGGATGATAGCATTAACTTTATGACCGAGTTCTAAACTCTCGGCATCTTTTATAAGGATATTATTTTCGGCACCTTTTCCAATTCCCACCATAATAGCAGTAGGTGTAGCCAACCCTAAGGCGCAAGGACAGGCAATGACCAATACAGCGACAGAAGTCAATAAAGCTTGAGAAAACGCATTATCACCTCCCATAGACATCCATACGATGAAGGTAATAATGGATATCCCCAATACGATGGGAACAAAAATTCCAGCAATTTTATCAACCAATTTTTGTACGGGTGCTTTGCTGCCCTGTGCTTCCTGTACCATTTTTATGATTTGGGAAAGCAGGGTTTCAACTCCCACTTTTTCTGCCTTGAATTGAAAACTACCTCTTTGATTGACAGTACCAGCAAATACCTTCTCTTCTCTAGACTTTTGCACTGGAACAGGTTCTCCCGTAATCATACTTTCGTCTACATACGAGCTTCCTTTAGTAACTTCCCCATCTACGGGAATCTTTTCTCCAGGGCGGACTAAAATAGTTTGACCTACTTGTACAGCAGAAATGGGAATTTCTTTTTCTTCCCCATTATCAATAACTTTAAGCGTTTTAGGTTGTAATCCCATTAATTTTTTAATGGCCGAAGAAGTATTCGATTTGGCCTTTTCTTCCAGTAATTTCCCC
Source organism: Flagellimonas meridianipacifica (assembly GCF_003001695.1). GTDB lineage: Bacteria > Bacteroidota > Bacteroidia > Flavobacteriales > Flavobacteriaceae > Flagellimonas > Flagellimonas meridianipacifica. The sequence continues at coordinate 111,589 of NZ_PVYX01000001.1, forward strand.
AAAGAAATAAAGGTGATAATCACTGTCGCCGCTTCGTAATAAACGTGTGGCTCAATAGCACGATTTAACCAAAATTCCGGAAATAAGGTATTGAACACACTAAACAAAAATGCAATGCCCGTACTTAAAGCCACCAAGGTATCCATATTCGCCTTGCCACGTTTGGCCTGTTTGAAAGCATTGATAAAAAAACTACGCCCAAACCAGAAAAGAATAGGAATAGCCAATACCAAAGAAATCCACTTACCAGGTACCCATTGCATAAAGAACATTCCAAGTACGAAGATGGGCAGCGTCAGAATAGCTGACCAAATGGTACGGTTTTTTATGTCCTGGTAATGCTTTTGCTGAAGCTCTTGTTGTGCTTCCACTGGGTCTTCTGCATCGATAATGATATCATAGCCCACTTCACGCAGTGCGTTCTGAAGTTTTTCTTCAGAAATGGTTTCATCGTAATCGACTAAAACCGAATTGCTGGCAAAATTTACGATGGCCTTGTTTACGCCATCGGTATGGGAAAGAATCGACTCAACACTACTGGCACAGGCGGCACAGGTCATACCCGTAACTGGAAAGGATTTTTTTATGCCTGATTTTTGTTCTTTGGGTTTGGTTTTGAATATATTGGTTGCTTCCATTTATTACTCCGTTTTGTATTTCACAAATTTCGGAATAGAACACGGGAAAGCTGTTACGTTATTCGCTGAAAGAGTTGTAAAATTTGCTGAAAAATTGACTTGTGGTTCCTGTAAAGAGCTTTTTGCAGGCTGGCAGTCAATTTTTTTTGAATTCATCAACCTCTAAAAGAAAAAAGATTTTCAACCTCTAAAGCCTTTCCCTAATTGGAAAGATTATTTAAGGTAAATCCTTTTTCTTTTAATCGATGATGTATACTTATATTTTTAATCGTTTAGATTTTTTGTTTCCTTGGTAAGCGAACCTTCAAACTTAGGAATTGGGTGATTCTTTCTCTCCTCTTCTGTTTCCACTATTCCATTCTCCTTGATGTCATTGATTAACCATTGCATTTCCATTATTTCTCTACGTTGCGCCTTGATGATTTCATCGGCAAGTTTCCTTACCCTGACATCTTTTATTTTTGAACGTTCGCTAGTTAAAATAGCTATAGAGTGATGGGGAATCATTCCTTCCATATAGTCAACACCAGTAACTGTTACTTGACTTCGGACTAGCCAAATCCCTCCTGCAATCAATAAAACCCCTAGACTCAAAATCATAATATTCTTGTTTCTCTCTTTGTACATATTTAACATATACAGAAGCATAATAATGACCATCGACCCACCCATAATCAGGGTCATAAAAAATCTGGTCTCACTGTACCAGAAATGGTCAATAATCTGATACGAGTGTGTGTACATCAAAAAGAACATCGCAACCATTGAGGTGCCAATCATTGCGAAAAATTTTAAATAATTATTTGGCTTTTTTTCGGTGTTTTCCATAGTTTATGTTTTTGGTTGTTTTAATTAATTTAATCTATTAAAATTAAGAATAATACAAAGCAAGTATGGACTACAACGGATGATATTTTAACTCATTTGAAATGCTAGAAAATATTAAATTATAATAGTTTAAAAGACTAAAAGTATTACTAAAAAATAATGATTTGAGCAATCTGATTTAAAACAAATTTGCGCTCATAATATACTATTACTTATAAAATAATCATTTATATCTTATCCTTTATGTAGACAGAACCTATAACAAGATGCTTTAAAAAAAATCTTAGAAACATCGGTTCTCCCATAACTTCTAATTTTCTGTAATACTATTAGTTTTCCTGTTCGACAAAAGTATAAACTTGATTTACGACCTCAGTGACTCTAAAAAATCCGAAGGCATAATTATCTTGGTTCTGAAGATTTACGAAGTTTCCTTTTAACCTTGTTGGTATGGTTGCAAAAGGGTCACCAACGTTATCACTTTGTTCTATAAGTATATGCAAGAAGTCATAATAGAGTTCGGAAATACCATACAAGTTGATATCCACCATATCTCCAGGTAATATTTCATCTTCTGCATCCTCGGCATTTTCTTCGTAAAAAATAGATACTTCATTACCATTGGTAAATTCATCTGACACAACCACTCTTAGAGGGAACAAATCATCGCCTTCTAAAAAGGTAGCATAATAAAAATTTGTTTCATTCTCGGGATCGTCAAAATAAATAGTAAGATCTAACTCCTCTTCATCTGAGCCACCTATACGTGATTGTTCTATCCTGTTTATTTCAGGAACTGGTATTAATGTTTCTTGTGCGATATAGGTCTCATCGTTATAGATTATCTCCAAATTATAGACATTATTAATAATAGGCTCGAAATCTGAAATAGTATACCTTCCATCTTGCTGATCCTCGAACACATAAACTTCTCCATTTGTGACATTTTCAACGCTTACAAATGCACCGACTACCGGATCTAGGGCTGTATCAAAAAACGGTGTGGTAAGACTAAGTTTAATAGTTTGATCATTTCCTGAAGTGCCTTTTTCCCAATCTAGAGACGCCTCTATAACAAGACGAGAGGCTTCAGTTGGCACAGCCACATCTACAACATCTGTGCAGGAAAAAACAACTGAACTTAGAAGTATAATCGTTACCGCTGCTTTTGATCTTAATTTGTTGATTATTTTTTTTATTCTTGAATTCATGACTAAAATTTAAAGTTATACGTTATTGATGGGATAATACCAAAAATCGAAGTTCTTAAGGCTTCATTTACACCAGTATTATAATTTTGATTGAAAGAAATCGACGCCGCATTCATTCTGTTATATAAGTTATAAATGCTAAAAACCCATTCTCCTTTCCACCGTTTATCTGGTCTGCGATTGGGTTTGTAGGTTGCTGCAATATCTAACCTATGGTAGGCAGGCAGGCGATTAGCGTTCCTCTCGTCGTAGATGACAATAGAAGATCCTTCGTATTCAAATTGACCGGAAGGATAGGTAACCGGGCGACCCGTTTGATAAACCAAGTTGGAACTAAATGTCCATTTATCGGATAATTTATAGACTCCTGATAGAGATATATCGTGTGTGCGATCATAAGGTGTATTGTACCAATTGCCGTTGTTAATACCAGGACCTCCGGCATTGCCCCCAAAAGAGCGTTGTTCAGATTTAGCTAGTGTATATGCCAACCAACCTGTAAAACGGCCTTTGTTTTTTCTTAAAAGAAACTCTAAACCATAGGCTCTTGCCTCCCCATTTAAAATTTCCGTTTCTATGGTATTATTTCCTAATAAGTTGGCTCCATCAATATAATCAATACGATTATCTGTTGTTTTATAGTAGGCTTCTAATTCAAATGAATATTTGTTATCGTTGGAATTGCGGTAGTACCCTAGGGCGTATTGGTTTGATAGCTGTGGTTCTATGAAGGGTCCGCTGGGTGTCCAAACATCTAAAGGGGTTACAGATATTGTGTTTGACAGTAAATGTAGATATTGAGCCGTACGCGTATAGCTTCCCTTTACTGATGATTTATCGGTTAATTTATATGATAATCCCAATCGTGGTTCTAAATTCCCAAATTGCCTAATTGTTTGCCCTCTTGAATACGGTGCGTTACCAACCGCTGTACCGCTTTGATAAATCCCTAATTCTTGATTGTAAACTACGGGCTGGTTATTGGCATAATTAGTGATAGTCTGTTGGCCTAGTCTGTTGAACGTACTATATCTCAATCCGTACCTTGCGGTAAGCTTATCTGTAATTGTATGCTCTGCACTTACATAAGCGCCAGCCTCAAAGGCATTTTTCTGGTCTAATATCAAAGGGTTAACTGAAGAACTTGGGGTAGACGGCACGATCTCTCCTGGATTTAAATTATAGGAAATACCATTAAGGCCAAAATCTATTTTTAATTTATCGGTTGCATAATAGTTAAGGTCGTACTTTACATTGAAATTCTCTATATCTGAGATCCAATCCAATTGATCAAAATCTAGTATTATTTGATAATCGTACTTACTGTAAATAAGCGATAAGTTGGAGAAAAGTTTGTCATTAAAAATATGATTCCAACGCAGGTTGGCAGAGGCGTTACCATAATTACTGTCTAAAAGACCAGAAATATTAAATACATCCCTACCAAAATAACCTGACAAATAGACCTTATTGTTTTCGTTAATTTCATAGTTGGTTTTGAGATTTAAATCGTAAAAACTAATATTACTATTTCCCAAATCGTCCAACAATCCAGAAAAAAGCTGAGCATAAGTGGTTCTTCCTGCCAAAAGAAAGGAACCCTTTTTATTAAACATTGGGCTTTCTACTGCAAGCCTACTTGAAATTAATCCAATACCACCATTGAGTGCTAGGTCTTTATTATTACCTTCTTTCTGTCTTACATCCAATACCGAAGATGTCCTCCCTCCAAATTTTGCTGGAATGTCACCCTTATAAAGCTTCACATTTTTTATGGCATCATTATTAAAGACAGAAAATAATCCGAAAAAATGAGATGTGTTATATATAATGGCTTCGTCTAAGAGTACCAAATTCTGGTCTACTGCGCCACCTCTTACGTTAAAGCCTGCTGAACCTTCTCCATTGTTTGATACTCCCGGCAGAAGCTGTATGGTTTTTATAAGATCTACTTCACCCAATACAGCAGGTGCTAATTCAATTGTTTCCGCTTTTAAGGCAACAACTCCCATCTGCGGCTTTCTTACATTAAGTTTCTCTATGCCTTCATCTGCTGTAATAATTACCTCTTCTAAAGTGTTTGAGGCCTCTTCAAGCTCAAAATTTAACTTTATATCCTCGGTAAGTGATATTTCTTTCTTAATCTCTTTGTAACCTAAATAGGAAACAATTAGTGTATATGTCCCTTTTGGTGCTGTAATAGAATAAAAACCATACTCGTTTGTGGTTGCTCCTATAGTGGTTCCTTTTAAGTAAACCGATGCTCCCAATACTGTTTCGCCATTAATTATATCACTGATACTTCCCCGTATGGTATATTTCTCTTGGGCAAATAACGTGGTGTTAATTAAGATAAAAAGTAATGATAAAAATGGTTTCCTGAATAATTGAGTGGGATGTTTCATTTACAGTTTAATTGTTTTAAATTAGAATTATTTTACTCTGACACTAATCAGACAATAAAAATTAGATCATTGACTATTATGACGTGCTTAATAGACTTTAAAGAACGACAGGTAAGTGCACCAGATTATTTGCCTGTTGTCCAGAATGCTTATTCTGTACCGATTATCTTATTTTTAGGAATTGAATTCTTTAATTGTGTAGGCGTCAATCCCTTGACCTTCTTAAAAGTAGCATTGAATGAAGACTTAGAGCTAAAACCAACTTCCGGTGTGATTCCGAAAAGAGTATAATGCGCATATTGGTCTTTCGCTGGAGATTTTTCGCAAACGATTGGCTTTTTGGCTTTAGTGTGAAAACAACTATTAACTTCTTACAACCTATTTTAGAAGATTGCCTCCTTGATTCTTTCTAATATCTCGTTTATTTTAACAGAATTAGTATCTAAGGGTATGTTGTTACCTCCATAAGGTCCATAGGTTTTTGGGTCGGTAACATTAAACAAACCAAATGTAGTCGTATTTGTGGACGATGATAAATGCATTATACCGCTATCTGCTCCAATGAAAACAACAGAATTTTCAATTACCGAGGCTATTTCCCTAAGGTTATTACTATAAAAATGCACACTCTCGTAATTGATTTGAGATACATTTTCATTTGGCAATATTTCTAAAACGTTAAAATTGGTAAACTCAGTTTTTAGTTCTTTATAAAATTTTAACCACCATTTTTTCGATAGACATTTATTTCCTGTAGCAAAAGTGAAAATGCAAATAGTTTTTTTGTTGCTATTAAATAAGGCTTTAATTCGTTGATTTCCTTTTTCTATTTCTTGTCTAGATAGTTTTATTGATAGCTTCGGATACCTATCGGTGAGATAGTCTGATGGATCCAAAAATTTTCTTAAATTATAGATAGGGATTTTTGCAATATGTTCAGGTCTATTGAGCTTGGTAGTACCTGAGTTGTAAATCTTGAATTTAGCTCTTGACAACTTAACAAATATTTTGCTTGAATTCGAATCCTCACATCCCACAATTGCAATGTTATATTGATTTGAGATTAGGCTTATAGACTTTATCAAATAGTCTATAATATTATTAAATGGCTTTTTAGGAAGGTTAAAAATTGTCTCTACACAATGATAATTGGAGAGCAATATGTAAGAAAGGTTTCCATTGACTATTAAATGTATTTTACAGTTAGGAAATTGTTTATTAATCTCTTGTATTAAAGGGGTTATTAAGAGTTGATTACCTAACCTATGATTTGGTCTTGTAATTAAAACTTTAATTTCTGAATCTCTAGGAAGACTTTCTAATAGATTGATTCTTTTGGAGTTTCTAAAAGAACCCGTTAGTACCTTAAATATTTTATTTTTTAATGGATTTAGCTTTTTAATTGACAATTTTAGAAGGATTTAAATTCCTTCAAAGAACGACATCCAAGTATACAAGATTATCTGTCCGTTGTCCAGAATACTTATTCTATACCAGTTTCATTTTTTTTAGCAATGGAGTTCTTGAATTGCGAAGGGGTCAATCCCTTGACCTTCTTAAAAGTAGCATTAAATGAAGACTTAGAGCTGAAGCCAACTTCTGAGGCAATTCCGAAAAGAGTATAATGAGCATATTTCTTGTTTTGTAGGTTAACGACAAAGGCTTCAATCCTGTATCCATTAACAAAATCCTGAAAACTAATATTCATATGTACGTTCAGAACTTCAGAAATATATTGCCTTGGAATATTTAATTTTTTTGATACACTATGGATCGATAACCTAGGATCTAGATAAAGCTTTTCTTTTTCCATTATCTGTATCAAATCATTTTTATAGCTTTTAATTGATTCTGGTTTTAAGTTTGAGGACTTGTATTTGGTAATCTTGGTGCTTGGAATAAGCTCTTTAGGTTTCATTATTAAATAGAACGTTATTGCATAAAACAAGAATGCTACGATGAGAATCAAATAGGTGTTAAAATTATCATCATCAGAAAACACTATTGGCTCCATCTCAAACAAATCGAAAACACCATTTATGTATGAAATGCTCATTATTAAAATAATAGGAACAACGAAATACAAAACCCTATTAGCCCTTTTAGTTCTAAGCAAATTGTATAAGATATGGACTAAGTAACCCAAAAACACAAACTCGATCAATGTCTCTGCGATCTCTAAAAGATCGTTTTCCCGTTCTGAAAAAATTTCCAATGTTTCACTTAAGAATAAAAATATACTAGGTAAGAAAAACAAATAGTCCCTTTTTAAAAAAACCTCTTTATCAGAATTTAAATACTTGAAGTATAAAAAAAGAAATGTAAGAAATAATGAGCTGTCAAAGAAGAACCAATCTGCATCTTCGACGAAAAGGTTATTATCGTCATCACCAACTATGTATAACAGCACTGATATGATACTTCCACAAAAAAGCCAAAAGGTTATTTTTCTATATTTTCTTTTGTTCTTGTAAAAAACCAGGAGGAGGAAAAGGCCTTGTACCAAGGCAACTATTTGAATGATTTTAAGCATTGATTATAATTTAATTATACCACATTTGAACATTGTATAGCAGAAGCTTTTTAATAAAAATCTTGAACAAGATGCCTTTCACAAATCATTATGAGAGGCATCCATTTTGTGATAGACAAAAGTGTCCCAATTCAAATCTATTCTATAATTACATTAAAAGGTGCTGCAATGTCTGTATTACCGCCTGCATCATCAAGACCTGTGTTTGGTTTGATTGGCAAATGGCGTAGTGTAAAGGTCAACACTCCTGAACTTGCTGTCCCTGCAGTAAGCGTGAATTCTGTGCCAAGTGGATTGCCGTTACTATCAAAATTACCATACTCCGTTGTTACATCAAGTCCACCAGCAACTGTATAAAAAAATTGATGGTCTACATCTTCTTCTTCTATTTCTTCTGTTACATTTTCTGGTGGATTAACCGTTTCATTAAGAATTACAATCGTACCATTGTAGGTAACTCCAGCAGTTAGGTTGCGCGAAACAGTAACTACTGGTGGCTCTGGACCTTCGTCATCCAAGTCACGGGTCTGCAATGTAATGGTTGTTCCACCGCCTTGTGGTTCAAGTGTAACCGTTAAGGTTGTTAGCGGTTCTTCTTCATTTACCGGTTCTGGTGTATCATCATCATTCGAACAAGATGCGAACAAGATAGTTGCAAATATTACAGTAGCTAAAAGTTGTACATTTTTCATTTGTTTTTGATTTAAAAGGTTAAAATTTGTGTTCATTCTAAAAGGTTTAAAATTCATTTGATTATGTTTTAATGGTTGTTAGGTTATTCAAAAAGTTTTGCTCTCATATTTTTAATTGTTGTAATGATTAATAATTGAATTTCAGATTTAACAAAAAGTTCCTACCCAAATCATCTGCATAAAAGCGTAGGCGGTTTAAGTAGTTTCTGTAGCTGATATTTAATAAGTTTGAAATGCCAAAGCCTACCGTAAGTGTTGATTTTTTGTTGACTTTAAAATCAATACTGGAATTGAAATTGATTAAATGGTATGCCTCTGGCGGTGTACTCACATCCACAAGTTCCATTGTTTCTGTCTCTGGTATGAATACCTCAAAATTGTTGTTAGGAAATTCATTTTGTCGGAAGTAATACTCACTCTGTAACGACAGCCGAATGTTGTTGAACTCTGTTTTTTGATAAACGATTTCGTTCTTTATATTCAAGGGTGGCATACTAATCAGTGGCTCGTCTCTATTACGGTCGTAGCCCTTTACTAATGAAAACTGACTGTTGATTCGATAGTTTTTGGCGAAAGCGTAAAACGCATCAACATCTACACCAAGCAATTGGGCATTGGTTTGGCGGTATTCCCATACCTGATAATTACCCCTGATTGTTTGTCTAATCTCAGTAGGTTCAATGACGATAAAGTTTGAAATCGAATTGATAAACGGATTTACTGAAAAGCTAAACAAGCTATTATCCCTTTGAAATGTCATAGATACTTTGTGCCCTATTTCAGAATCAAATCTCAAATCACCCAGTTCGATTCTGGAAGCGGAATGGTGCAGACCTTCACTAAAAAGTTCTGAGGGATTGGGTGCACGTGATGCAATGGAATAATTAAAATAGAGATTGTAATCATTACCAAAAGAATAGGTTGTACCCAATGTGCCAGAAGCATTGTAGAAATTTAACTGGGGATTGGTCAGAATCTGATTTTCAAGTTCCTCAACAACTATTTCAGGAAATACTTGGTCATAATTGCGCGATTCCCAAAAAGAGGTTCGGTAGAATTTGAAAACGTCCATATAGATATAATCAAAACGTCCACCTGCTTCAAGAAGCCACTGGTCATTCAATCTATAATCTGCTATGGCATATAAACCCAAATCATATTTATCATAGTCCGGTATCAATCGCCGCACACCAGTATCTGGGTCTGCAAAATTGTTTTGATATCTTCCCATCACACCCGCTTTTAGATTTAATTCATCAGCTAAGCGTGAATTTAGGTCTAGCAATAGCGTGTGGGTGTCGAGCTGCAAATCCAACGATGCTCTTCCTCTGCCATCACCACGCCTGATATCGAATTCAAGACGATTATTTCTTTGAAAATCATACTGCAAGTTCAACTTTCCCAAGCCATCAACTCTTTTGAAGGCTTTTATTCTTGCCAAATGATGGGTTACATCTTGTTTGGGTTCATTGATTTCATATGTGAAATCGTTGACGATTAATGGTCTGAGGCTATTGATAGCTCGAATCTGGTCTCTTGCACCGCCTGCAACGGAAGCTCTTAAAATGCCGATTTCGTTTTTAAATAATGAATAATAGGCCTCTATGCCATAGTTAAAGCGGTTGATCCCCACTTGCAAAGAAGCGTTTCGTGCAAAAATACCCGTGTTGCTCAATATGTAATCCGGTGCCTCAAAATCCCCAAAGCGTTTTAATGTTCCCTGAACTGATGTATACCAGCCGTTTTGATAACTTTTGGTTAATTGGGATGTAATAGACGAACCACGTCCATTGTTAGCAGCAATAAGTAGCGTTTTGCCATAGAGGCTATCTTTTACAGGGACTTTTAAAGCTTCTGCTACAATTACGCCACCCACCGCATCACCACTGTATTGTAATGCCCCTGCTCCTTTTATCAAGGTTAGATTGCCAACGGCATTGATATCAACGTTGGGGGCGTGTTCTGCACCCCATTCTTGATCTTCCATTCGCACACCATTATTGATGATTACAACACGACTGCTGTGAAGACCATTTATAAGCGGTTTTACAACAGTGTTTCCTGTATTTAGAGAAGAAACCCCGCTTAGGCTATTAAGGGCATCGCCAAGCGAACCGCTACTAAAATTTTCCAAATCTTCTTTGGCCAGGGTGTTCTCAAAAGTTGTTTTGGATTTGTTACTGTAGGCCTTGCCTGCAACTACTACTTGGTTAAGTTCTTCAATATGATGTTCCAGCTTAAATGATGTGGTCGTGTTGCCTACTACCTTGACTGTAAAACCTTTGGTCAAACAGAAGGGGTGGGACACCTGTATGGAATAGGTGCCATCGCATAGGTTTGAAATAGCAAATCTCCCATCCAAACCTGTTTGCACAGCCTGTTCAGTACCCGCAACAATAAGGGTAGCCCCCACGAGCAATGAACCATCGTGAAGGTCGGTTATGGTACCAGAAAGTATATTATCACAATTTTGAGACAATGATGTAATACTGCTTAAGAGCAATATTAACAGTGCATATTTACACATATGATTCTTTGATTAAGTTGAAACTGATTTGTTCGCCTTTTAACAAAAGAATGGGGGTGCGCGTAATTGTGTGTTGGTTCTATTAAAGGAATGGAACTGTGATAAAACAAAGGCTTTGTGAACCTTTTCAAAAATTCTACTGAGCAATAAATCTGGATACTCGATTAGGTCGTAGTCTATGGAGGTTAGGTGGAAATTGCATATCTCACATTTTGTAACGGTTTCATGGATATGTGTCACTTTTTCTGCACAAGTGATATGCTCGTGACCTTCGAACATATGAAAAAACCGGATGGCGGCAGGTGCCATTAAGGCTAAGGCGAGCAATAACGCAACAATATTTTTTCCAATCTGTTTTTTGTATTGCATCGTTTTTCTAACGGTTAGGAAGAATTGGTTTCACATAATTAAGAACACCTACGGCAGATCTTGCTCCTTTACAAGGGAATTTATTAGTGTACTTCATCCAAAGAATTTCTGTTTTGAATGGCACTGTTCTTAAATTTCGTTGGTGTCATCCCAGTGATTTTTTTGAATTGGTTGCTTAAATAGGCAACACTACTGTAATCCAATTGATAAGCAATTTCTTTTAAGCTCAGCTCATCATAAATCAATAATTCCTTGACCCTTTCAATTTTTTGATTTATGATGTATTGTTCAAAAGTGATGCTCTCTACTGAAGAAAACAACGAGCTTAAATACTTGTGATCTAGATTCAATTCATCTGCCATATATTCGGGCCACTTCACACCATCGAGTGATTTGGAATGATGAACCTTATTTATAACCAAATTTTTCATCTGTTCAATGAGCTGTCCCTTACGGTCATTGATGATTGTAAATCCGATTTTTTCAAGCCTATTTTTTAATTCTTCCTTAATTTCACCCATAAGTTCATCTTTTAACGTTATTTCACCCAAGGTGACATTGGTATACGGAATTACCATTTTATCCAAAATTTCTTCAATGGCCATTATACACCGAGGGCAGACCATATTTTTTATGTATAAAATCGACTTCATACTATTTAAAAACTAAAATCCGTACTTAGCTCTGAATTCCCATATGGCCTTAAAGAAAATGGCAATTAGCGCTATAATAAAAAACAACACCAAGGCCAAAATACCGTATATTTTTGTCCTCCTGTCCTTTCTTTCCTTCTCAGGGTTTGGTTTGACTTTTTTTAAATCCCTCTCCTCCTTTCTTCTGTTTCTTCTACTATCGCTCATTATTCAACTATTTATCCTACAAATTGTAATCAGGGCCATCTTCCACGATTCTCAATCGCAACGCTCCGTAACATCTCCGGTGAATCAAAAATTTTACTTCCCGAAAAGGGCAAATAGAATAAGCGTAATCGTTAAGTATATTCCAAATAGTATAAGGATTGAAACAAAAAGATAGAGGCCCTCCTTTTGCCAGGAAACCCTTTTTGAGGACACCGGTTTCTTTCTCTTTTCATTTTCTTGACACTTATCTTCCATAACAAATCACTCTTCCCATACCGTTTTGAATTCTTCACATTAAGCTTCAAATCACTTTTTTGGTCTTTTTCAACCTTCTTACAGTTGGTGAACTCACGAACCACAACAAGAATCCGCTCAGAACCGTAATCAATCCAAGTAATGAAAATGCCCTTAGCAGAGTGGTGTTGAAATCATCACGTGTTTGATAGTCCATCGTATGGGTCATCCATAAAAAGTCGAACCATCTCCAGTTTCGGTGTCGAACCGTTTGGAATGCACCATTTTTCACCGCCACGTAGGCTTTAAGGTTCTGAGGAGTGTCGTAACTAATTTCGTAAGCAGGCAGGAGCCTACCACGGTATTCATGTTGGTCTCCCACCGTATTGATTATTTGAATCCCAGCCACTTGAAGTTCTGGAAGCATATGCCTTTCTGCAACCTGTAAAGCTTCTTGCTTCGTAACTTTAGTTTTCAATTTACCTGTTTTCGCGTCGTGGAGCTTGGATTTGTTGATCCAGTAATACGGCTTCCCGGCAATTTCAAGCAACTCCAATGATTCTATTGGATCCTGTAGTTGAAGACTTTGTGTACCCAACAGGTTACTGAATCCGGTTTGGCTTACTTTCTCCTTTTTGAAATGGTCACCATGTATCTCGTCGATGTCCGTCCAGCTAAAATACATGCCACTTATGGTCCACATCAGAAACTGGATTCCTAAGAAAATTCCAAGATACCGATGTACTTTTCTTATTTTCAGGGCTGAGTGCCTATTTACCATATTAGTTATTTACCTTAAAATTGAATTCTACAGATACTCTCTCCCAACTCAATGAAATTGCACCTTCTTTATCATTAACCTTGTTGATTTGATATTCTAGATGTTCGGTCAATTCATCCGAAATCAAGGGTTTTACCTTAAAACGAAGAACATCCTCCTTTTCATCGTACTCATCTTTTCCGTGTTGGTTCCAATTGGAATTGAAAATGATGGTCCATTCTTCTTTTGATGGAATCGTAAAAAAACCATATTTCCCGGCCGGAAGTATTTTATTATCGATTAGTAAATCTTTATTTGTTTCTATCCAAGTAGCCATATGCGCTCCTGCTTGCCAGACCTGGTCATAAGCCAATAAACCACCAAATATGATTCTACCCCTGACCCCTGGAGATGAATAGTCCATGTGTATGTGAGCATCACCTATCATTGCCATTGTTGAAGTAAGTGGGCTTAATACTTTTTTTGGAGGTTCGGTCGTTATTGCTCCTTTCGATTGCTCTGGCAATGATTTGGTTTTCTGCTCTTTACAATTTGCAAAAAGAAGGCCAAACACTACGATGCCTAAATAAATATATCGACTCATTTACTGTTACTTTTTATTTCTTGAAGATGAGTGGGTTTTAATTATTTTCCATTGGTCATCAGTTTTTTTCAATATTGAGGTGGCCACCCCTTTTCTATTAATAATGCGGGGTGATGCGCCTTTTTCAGCTTGAAGTTCTATGGTATAGGTGTACGTTTCCGTAGTAAATGCATAAGGAAGACCTACCTCGACTTGAATCATATAATCGGAGAACTCAAATCGATTGAAGTGTGAAAGTTCAGGCCCTAGGTGATGTTCGATATAATTCGCATAGGTACCCTCAATGCCTCCCTGCTCAAACACCTTTGAATCTGCGGAGAACAGTTCAAAAGTGCCTTCGGTGGTTTTGTTCTGTAAGGCCTCCTTGTATTTCTTCATGATTGCGACCACAGCCTCTTCTTCTGAGGATATCGTAGGTTCTTGGGCGTTGACCGCTGTTACTGCCAGTACCGCCAGCAATGGCAAGAAAATGATTTTGATTCTTTTCATTTTTATCGTTTTAAGGTTATTCATTATTTTTCTTATGTTTTGTAAATTATCAGTACTTCTAAACCCTACAAAAACTTGGTTTTTTCCCCTGATAATAGCAGTAGCTTCCAATTTTTGTGTTTACGTGGCCCACTTCTGCCACGTTTTCAAACCCAGCAGCCACCATAAAATCCGGTATAAGTCCTTTTACGTTGTCGGCCGTGGTCGCAAAACCGTCAAGAATTTGGACCGAATAGAACATACCTCTCATCAACCTGGATTTAGGTTTTCCCCAATCCCCAATGAGTAGTGCCCCATCGGGTTTGAGCACCCTGCAAATTTCATTTAGACAGGAAATCTTAGCCTCTTTGTCCAGTTGGTGGAACACCAACGAACTGAACACCTTATCATAGGTATTATCAGGATACGGAAATACGCCGCCCCCGTAAAGATCCAGCTGGATTTCAATATCATTTTTCGTGAACTTCTTTTTAGCAATATTTTTGACCTTGGGGTCAATATCCAAACCAATATAATTGGCATTTCCATTTTTAGTATTGGCCAAAATGAGATTCTGCCCGGTACCGAACCCAAATTCAAGAATTTCCTCACCGTCCAAAGGATCTAAAAAATCCATCAATTTATTTCTGAATTTCCTTTCAGGCATGGTGAACCTTATGGCCAAGTCATAGAACCCGGTCAACCAGTCATGGCCCAAAGCGGGAATAAATTCTTTTTTATCGTCCGTCATCCTACCCAATTTGACATCAATTTGCCGGCATTCACGTTTCAGTTGCTGCCGAATTGCTGGATTAGTGCCCAAAGGACTAAAAATCCTATTATGGCATAGAGGAAATAGTCCAATAGCCTTTTTAGCCTGTATCTATCTTTTTTACTGTTATCTCCCGACTTACAACAATCTTTCATAATGCTTAAATTTCATTGTGCCTGTCAAGGGAAGGGATTGCATACACCAATAATCAATTAGAAATCTCCCCTCCCATAACAGGACTTTGACTTTATAATTTTGCCTAGGTATCCATCAACATTGTCAACTAACTAATCAACCATTTTTACTTACAATGCGACAGCTACCTAGGGTTTTTTCATCTTTTTTACCACAGCTGAAAATATCAACCACGGCAATAGTGCAAACTGCACCACAGGGGATACCCCTACCTTTACAAAAGGAAGAAGGGGCATGTTGGCCGCGTAGGTCCAATCTCCTCTACTGGTATGCCATATTTCAGCCAAAATTGCGCCTATGGTTCCTACCGTGACCAACACTACCAAGCGCGGTATGTTCAGTTCCCCGAACCAATAAACATCCTTGTACAGGATGGCAAAGCCAAAAAAAAGCAGGAGCACCATGAGCATATCAGCAACCGAGGCGAGGGCACAAAATGTAATCTGTTTCAGGTCATATTCAAATCCTTTGTACAAAGTGCCATGGGCAATTTCCCAAAGCAGGTTTACCACAAAGGCAGTCGAGGCTATGTTAAGTACATACCGCCCATATTCTTTTACATCGGTGACTTTTCCCTGAAAATGAACATAAGCCAACACCACTAATAGGAGGACAATGGTCGGGATAACAAAAATATCTATGCTCAGTGCATCCATACTGGTTCAGGATTTTGGTTTTGATTACAAATTTTTCGCGTTATACCAGTTAAAGTAAGGGCTTCTGTGACCAATCGACTTCTAATCTTCCCTTCCCCAACAGATGTGCCTATCATTGGATTACTTCTTCTACCTTTCCACAGCTTAACATCCGCGCCCCATAGTAGGGATTGCGGATATTTTCAATAGAAGAGAGCCAATAAGCCCCTCCATTGAGTGCCATTGGGCAGAAATCCTTATAGATTTTTCCCGATGTAACGGTTCCTTTCAACAAGGCTTCCATTTCATTACTTAAATCGGAAAAAGCCTTTCGCTGTCTCTTTATATTATCCGTAGCAGCGATTTTTTGCGTGGCCGATAATGCAGCATCGGAACCCTCGACTTTTTCGAGTGCTTCGTTCAACATTACCGCTCCCTTTTGGGCATCGCCCGAATTAGAGCCGACCAAGTCATTTTTTATATGCACGTATTGTTCGTAGGCATTGGCGATGTTTTTGTCGTTAAATTCCAACTCGACCAGTTTGATTTCCATCTTGCTATGGTCATGGTTCAGCTCTATTTTGTGTTGTGCGTAGCCCATTGTAGTCCCCAACATGAGCAGGGTTACTGCACCATTTTTTAAATTCTTCATTTGTTGAATTTTTAGTTTATAAACTGTCCTTTAATTTTGAAACCCAATCGAGAACGGTGTTCCTCTCGTCCTCCAAAAGTTTTGCTTCCCTATGAATTAGTGTGTAAGACCAAAGGGGCATTTCTCCATTTTCTATCTGACTTATGATTGATTTTAACTTGCTGTTCTTTCTTCTGTTTGAATAATCAGCCCATTCGTTAAAATTCAATTCTTCCTTGCCATGGGTAACATGATCCTCCAAAAACCAGGCAACGGGTTGCACTTTGTTGTACCAAGGATAATCCGTGTTGTTGCTATGGCAATCATAGCAAGAGGTTGTGATGATGCGCTCCACTTGTTTCGGTACATCGTTTACTAGTATAAAATCAGTTTTTGGTATTGTGTTGCTTTGGTTTTGGGAAGTGGGAAAAAACTGAATCCCCACAAATCCGAGCAAAAGCACAAACACTATTATTTTTAGGCTTTTCTTCACTTAGTTGATTTCCTTTTGTACACTTCCGCAGCTCAACATTTTAGCCCCATAATATGGATTCTTTATTTCCTTCGTAGCACTCAACCATTGCGCTCCTTTGTTATTATTGTACATGGGGCAATAGGCCTGATAAAGCGTTCGATCTGAGCCTGTGATCGCCAAAAAGTCAATGACATCTTTGCTCAAGACGTCAAAATGCTCCCGCTGGTGCCCAATCTCACTTTTCGCAATATGCTCGGCGTGCTCGGTGGCGTCTTCAATGATTTCGTTCAACTCAGCCTGTTGATTACTGGTAAATTTGCTAGAATTAAAGCTTTTTAAGCTGCTCTCGAGTCTTTCCCCTGCCATCGCTGCCCCGTCTTGATCGTCAGACGCCAGGGCATTCTTTAGTGCAAGGTAGTCAGTTACTATATCAGACGATAGCATTGTCATTTCGTTATGAGGCATATCACCGTGATCCATTTGGGAGTGATCTTCCATAGTCCCGTCCATGTGGCCACCCTCCTCCATTTGTTCGGTATGGTGCCCTTCTTGGCCTTCCTGCTCTTTTTTCTTGTCTTTACAAGATGTGGCCGTTAGGGCTATCATCACTATGGCCAAAATTCCAGTTTTTACGTTTGCTTTTTTCATTTTGATTTGATTTATGATTAATATCGATTGTTTAAAACGTTCCTCAATTTTTTGTTCATACAGGTCCATAAAGGCTAAAATCGGACCAATAGACCACCACCCCAGCCATATCGATTGTTATAATTCCCTTGTAAGGAAAAGTTGCGGGAAAGGATATATGAAACTCCCACCAACCATTGTGTTTCACTTTCATAAGAGCTATCTCCTAAATCATTGACCCATCCAAAGTCTGCTCTATATTCATACTCACCTTCCAGAAAAATTCTTGGAAAAAGCAAAATTTCCCTGTCCAGACGTACTCTTGGGCGCAGTTGATGGTCCATACTCACATCTATATTGAACCTGTAAGGGGAAAAATATTTTACACCAACAAGACCAACTGTATTGAATTCATCAAAAGAATTTGGTAATTCTGTTTCTGTATTAACACCTACATAGAGACGTACCCAATCATTTAGGTATCTATCATAGTTCACTTCGGCTTCAAGATTTCTATCATAATCGAACTCTGCCCTTAAACCAAATCCATTTCGGATATTGCTTGACATAAAAAAGAGTTCGTTAAAATTTGAGCCTGCACGCAACAATCCCCAAGAATAGTAATGGTCTGTTTCATCAACGAGGTTTTGAGCGGGAAAATCCTTCATCCTTACATCCCTTGGGGTATCATAACTGAATACTCTTGCCATACCACCCATCATATGATATAGGACGTGACAATGAAAAATCCAATCACCATATTCTTCGTTGTAGAACTCGATGACCACTTTTTGCATTGGTGGCACATTAACGGTGTGCTTCAATGGTGAACGTTCGCCATTTTCGTTAATTACCCTGAAAAAATGTCCGTGAAGGTGCATCGGGTGGTGCATCATTGTTAGGTTGTTAAGCGTAATACGGGTCACCTCGCCACCCTTGATTTTAATATTATCGGTCTCTGAAAGTGGTACGCCATTCATACTCCAAACATAGCGTTGCATATTTCCGGTAAGGTTTAACAGAATATCGTTTATGAGTAAATCAGCCTTGTAGGTGGTATTTTCCTTCGCTTTTAAGAAATCATAGTTAAAATAGGTTTTACGTGTGCTGTAATCAAAGGATGCGGTATCCTTCTGCATCATAGACATATCGTGACCCATATGGCCATCCATCTCATGCGACGGTTGGGTGGATTTCATTGACATCGTATCTTTTTTCATTCCTGCCATACCGTCCATCTTTTTATCCGTCTCCATATGCATATGATTTTTATTCATATCCATAGGTTTTTGGTCTTCCATTTTCATTTTATCGTCCATTTGACCATTATTCATTGACATCTTATCGAGCATTCCCATTTGCATCTGCCCATCCTTCATATTCATCTTCATTCCGTACTTCTGCATCAAATATTTGGGTGTGTTCTTCTTTTTGTTGCCAGCCATTGCAGGTGCCCCCATTTTCATATCCATTTTGGCCATTTGCTTCATCATTGCGACTTTGTCCGGTCTCTCCATTCTTTTTGCTGGATATAGCGTTCCCTGACCCAATCGTAAGGAAGTGCTTCCAGACCCGTCCTGTGTTGTAGCGGTAACTTCTAAAGTACCATCGGGAATGGTTACGATAACATCGTAGGTTTCGGCAATACCAAATAGAAATCGGCTTTTGGATACGGGTTCCACATCGATACCGTCACTTGATACAACCATAGGGTTGCCACCGCCAAAGTCCATCCAATAATAGGTAGAGGCAGATGCATTGATAAAGCGAAGCCTTACTTTTTCACCTGGTTTGAATTCTGGATATTCTGCTAACGACTTTCCATTGGTTAGAAAGGCGGGATAGTAGATATCGCTAATATCAGCTCCTTCCATACGGTCTCTCCAAAATTTCAGTTGAGCACCAAAAGCACCTTCTGAAATGACTCCACTCAATGGTATTGCTGTACCTTTTTTAACTTGATACCACTCGTTACCTCTTTTAAGGTTTCGTAACACGTTCAATGGTTTTTCGTTAGTCCAATCAGAGAGTAGCACCACCAAATCTTTATCATATTCCAAAGTTTTTTCTTTTGGACGAATGATAATAGACCCATACACACCTTTCTGTTCTTGCAACATTGTATGGGAATGGTACCAATAGGTACCTGATTGGTTGATTGGGATTCTGTATTGAAAAGTCCCTCCTGGTTCTATTGGTGGTGTATTCAAATAAGGGACACCATCATAAAAATTGGGAAGGATTAAACCGTGCCAATGCACTGAGGTTTCCACGGCCATTTTATTGGTAACGTTGATTATGGCAAGGTCTCCCTCGTTAAACTCTAAAACCGGTCCGGGAATACCACCGTTGATGGTCATCGCATTGGCAGTGACCCCTCCAAGCATCATTTTATTTTCTTCAATGGTGAGGTTATATTCCTTAATAGGTCGTCCTTCTTCTTTTCTATCTTGCCCGTTGGTTCCTACTTGGGCAATAATTCCCGAACTTGAAATGAGGAGTCCCATTGACATTGTAATTTTCCTCAACATATTTTTCATTTCAATTTTCAAATTCATAATACCCCTTCGTTTGTATATCTATTGTCTTAATTACTATTGAAGTTGTCTCTTTTACTTTCTGTACTGAAAACATAAGCTTGGGGTGGGCAACCTTTCTTTTCAATCAAAGGCTTTTTTATCACTTGGAACGGTTTAACCATCCCTTATACTTGCCCCGGCTAATGAGATTATCAACACGAGGACACCAACGCCCAAAGCCCACCAGTACATGTCCATCATATCATGTTTTGTGTTCTTTTCTAATCATTTTTAGCATGTTTTTGTAAGATGGTAATCGAAAAAATTCCAATTTGCTATGGAAACTTCTCTTAATGGTTCATTCGGCCAACTTCTTTGAACTTTTTAAAATTATCCTCTGATTCGAAATAGGCCACTTTACCTTCAACGTCCATAAGCACAATAAATGCCTCGGTTTTATCTACTCTTTGTTTGCTAAAAGGGTCTATGCCAATTCTAGCTTCATCATTGTTGTTCAACGTCTTAACGCACATTTGACAACAACCATAGTAAGTCTTTCCATTGACGGGAACAGGCATCTGTAGTTTTCCCATATAGGCATCGTTCACCATACAGACCAGTTCAGTGGGCACTTGTGATCCTACCCGATAATTTTGGGCCATAGTCATCTTGGGCTGCGCCTCTTTGTTCTTGTTTTCGACCGTTGTCGGCCGTGGGTCCTCTGTATTCTTTGTTTTTCCTGTCTCAGTTTTACAGCCCATTAGAGCAACGGCGGCAAATGCATAAACAATTACATGTTTTATCATATTTTTAGGTTTATTTTAGGACTTATTGATCTATAGTCGATTCTGTCGTGCCACAGGTCAACATTTTGCCTCCCATGTAGGGATTTTGAATCGCCTCTTCCAGGCTGAGCCAATAAGCTCCCTTGTTATTGTCCGCCATCGGGCAGAATTGTTCATAGATCTTTTGGTTGACCCCGAACAGTCTAACACCTTTTGACAAATGGGCCGATAAGTGTTTGAAATGCCCCCGCTGTTCTTCAATATCCGCGGTTTCACTTATTGATTTCGAAGAACTCTTTATTTCCTTTGAGATTGTCATCCAATGATCGTGGGCGCCATGATCCGTCAATAATTTCATATCTACTTTCGCAAGGAAATCCAAGAGTGCCCCGGCCTGCGTTTTGGCCATATCCCCGTTATCCTTAACAAGGGCATCCTTGATACTCAAATAGGTATCAAACACATTTTCCAATTGTCCCTTAAATGTCTCAGAGACCTTTAGACGCCTATCCATCGCCGAATGGTCCGTCTTAGTTTCCATTTTGGAATGGTCCATGGAGGAATCGTCATCCATGGTCCCCTTTGTGTTGTTTCCATCACCCATATCCATTGCCCCATGGTTGTGTCCGGTCATCACGACTCCGCCCTCGGGATTCATCATGCTCTTTTGCCCTACCAGTTGAGCGGAGGCATCGATTCGAAAGACCCCATTTGTGGCAACGACCTCACCGGCTTCCAATCCCGATTCAACGATATAGTAATCCCCCATGTCCGCACCTAGTTCAATTTCTCGAAACACGAATGATATGGTTCTCTCGTGGGGCACTTTGACATATACCACGGCCCGCTTTCCCGTCCAGAGTACCGAGGATTTTGGTATTATAATGGCGTCCTCAACATTGGACATCTCTGCCGTGATACGACCATTGGCATACATTTCCGGCAACAATTTATTGTTGGGGTTTTTTACTTCCACCCTTACTTTTGCCACTCGGGTACTCGAAGAAACAAAGGGGTCCACATAGGTGACCTTTCCAGTAAAGGTCTTTCCAGGGAGTGCCTGTATCGCGAAAGTCACCTTGTCATCGATATTGATCCAAGGAATATCGGATTCATAGGCTTCGAACATGACCCAAACCGTACCCAAGTTGGCAATTTCAAAAAGCGTCTGTCCTTCCATGATGTAATTCCCCAATTCAACGTTACGTTGCATAACGTAACCCGAATGGTCTGACAAAATATCTATCTGCTCCTGAACTTTTCCAGATTTTTCAATGGCATCAATTTGTGCGTCGGACAGCTTCCAAAGCTTCAGTTTGTTTCTTGAAGCTGCATATAGTTGAGGATACACCTCCTTGGATTTGATGGTTTCAAAGAGTTCTTTTTGTGCGGAGATCAGTTCCGGGGAATAAATGCGCACAATCTTTTGCCCGGCATATACCTTTTCCCCAGTAAAGTTCACATATAAGCGCTCTATCCTACCAGGAATATGGGAAACTTGGGAAAATAAAAGACGTTCGTCAGGTTTTACCCGGCCCAACAAATGGATCTCTTTGGCTGCATCCGACTCTTTGACGACCGTGGTCTGTATGTTTGCCAATTGTATGGCTTCCTCCGTCATCACTATTTCATTGGAAGCGATACTTTCCGAAGCATCCGATTCCTCAAGAGGAATCAGTTCCATGCCACAAATGGGACAATTACCAGGTTTTTCCATTTTAATCTGTGGATGCATGGAGCAAGTCCATAGTTGGGTCTCCGGGTCCTGGACATATTCATGTTCACCATCTTTATGGGAATTCTCGGAACCTCCTCCTGAAAAAAGACTCCCTATAAGTATACCAACAATCAGAATGCCGGCAGCGATGAAATAATTTTTGTATTTCTGAAAGTATTCCATGTCTTGATTTTTTAGCGTTTAATTTCCTAGTAAGTAATATATGAATGCCACTGCGGCATTTTTATCCGTTAATGCCTTTTGATAGGCCAGTTCATATTGCAACAATTGCCTTTCTATTCGCAATACCTCCTCAAAATCCTTGGAATCCGTGGAATACGAGGTAATGAGGATGTCCAGTACCTTCTTGGCAATTTCAGATTGCCTTTTGTTAAGGGCAATCCTTCTATCCCCGTCATTGAAGTCCTTGGAAGTGTTCTCGTATATAGTGTTGAGGCTGTTTTTCTTGTCTTCCTTTTTTAGCATCTCGCCCTCTTGTAAATATTGCGCTTCCTTGACCATGGCCCTGTACTTTTTGCGGTACAGGGGAATCGAAATGCCGACCGATGGGAACAAAAAGGCATCTTCTCCGTTATCCGCCGCCGTTGACAAGGGGTTTTCCCCGACAATGGTGTAGCTCAATCCCACATTGAATTTGGGCATCCCCTCTTTTTTAGCTACCACTTCTTGATTTACAAAAGCATTTAACCTATGTTCAATGGCCTTCAATTGATGATTGGACGTATATATCTCATCAACGATATCCAATTGGCCTTCTGGCAGCCCGTCTTGCCACAAAACCTCCGGTATTGCTATTGGGTCCTGTGCATCTGTATTCAATAAATTATTGAATTTTACCTGTAAAGCGTATTTCATATCGCGGAACAAGGCCAATTGGTTTTCAAGGTCGTTCAGTTCTAGTTCCACTCTGAGCTCATCCACCACAGAGGCATTCCCCGCCTCTATTTTCACCAAGGACAAATTTTTGAAAATCTTGAGGATTTCTATATTCTCCTGGGTAATCCCAATGGCTTTTTCTATAAAATAATAATTATAATAGGCTGTTTTAACCTCAAAGAAGAGATTGGACTTTGAGTTCTCAAATTCCTCAAATTTGGCATTTGCCAACTCCGTGGCCACATCTTCTCTTGCGTTCAATAAACCAAACCATGGAAAACTTTGCGCCAGATTAAAACGCCATTCCTGGGGACCTACCCTAGTCTCCACGGGCTGTATAAAATATCCAAAGGCGACGGTGGGATCGGGCAAGGAGCCCACTTGGGGAACCTTTTCCATTGCCGCCATATAGTCATTGAACTTTCCTTTTAGTCCGGGATTTTTTTCAGCCGCAAGCTTTAGGTAGCCTTCGAGTTCAGATTGCCCGAATACGCAAGAACCTAATGCAAAAACGAATAGCATGAAAACAATGGTGTCCTTTATTGAAATAATCTTTGTTGATCTAAACATCGCTTTCTTTTAATTGTTTTATTAAATTTTTCTCTTTCCACATACTGTATAGTACCGGCACAACGAACATGGTCATTACCTGTAACAACATGCCACCGAAGGTCGGAATGGCCATGGGAATAACTACGTCCGAACCTTTACCGGTAGCGGTAAGAACGGGAATCAGAGCGATAATTGCAGTAGCTGCTGTCATCATTGCCGGACGGACCCTTTTGGAGCCCGCGTGCAGAACGGAAGTCCGTATTTCCTGTATGGTTTTGGGCTTTTCCTTTTCAAAGGTCTGCATGAGGTAGGTCCCCATAATGACTCCATCGTCCGTGGCGATGCCAAATAGTGCTATAAAGCCGACCCAGACGGCTACGCTCAGGTTTATCGTGTGCAGTTGGAACAGGTTTCGCATTTCTACACCGGCAATACCGAAGTTCAAGAACCAATCCTGGCCATAGAGCCAAATCATGATAAAACCACCGGCAAAAGCAACGAATATTCCCGTGAATACCATTAGGGCCGGGGTCATTGATTTAAACTGGAAATACAATATCAACAAGATGACGATCAATGAAATCGGCACCACAATCATCAATCGTTTTGAGGCCCTTATCTGATTTTCATAGTTGCCCGTAAAACGATAGGTTACCCCCGCAGGCAGCTGGAACTCACCACTTTCCATTTTTGCTTCGATCAACTCCTGGGCATCCTCTACTACATTCGTCTCGGCATAACCTTCCTTCATATCGAAGATGACATAGCCGGTCAAGAAAGTGTCCTCACTTTTGATGACCTGGGGGCCTCGGACGTATTCTATATCCGCTAATTCTCCCAGTTCTACCTGAACACCTGCGGGGGTAGGAATCAATATTTTCTTGAGGTCATCAGGGTTGTCCCTAAACTCCCGAGCATAGCGAACCCGAACAGGAAACCGCTCCCTACCCTCTACCGTAGTGGATAATTGTCTACCTCCTACTGCCACGGACAGTTGCATTTGCATGTCTTTGATTGTCAAGCCATATCGTGACATCGCCTGTCTGTTCAACTTCATTTCCAAATATGGTTTGCCAACCACCCTATCGGCAAAAACGGTAGGCGGGTTCACACTAGGGACTTCCTTTAGGATATTCTCCAGTTCAAAGCCCACTTTTTCGATAACCTCCAACGTAGGTCCGAATACCTTAATGCCCATAGGTGCTCGCATACCCGTCGAAAGCATGATCAATCTGGTTTGTATGGGCTGGAGTTTTGGTGCCGATGTAAGCCCGGGAAATTTGGAGTGCTTGACGATTTCATTCCAGATATCGTCAGGTCTCTTTATCTTTTCCCGCCATTGCCTGAAATTTTCTCCGTCCTTATCCAGTATGAGCTGCTCAACGCCAATTCTCCTAAATTCATCTTCCCCGTATTTATAGGTGGACCCATCCTTCAGTACAAAGGCATCTTCATCGTTTACCTTAAAGCGCATCCGATGGCCATCCTCGTCCAAAATATATTCGGGCAAATAGTTAATGGTGTTCTCGTACATGGAGGTGGGCGCAGGGTCCAAAGCAGAATTTACACGTCCCCATTTGCCCACGGCGGATGCAATTTCCGGTATGGAATTCAAGTGTTTGTCAACTGTTGCAATGACTTCCATGTTTTCAGTAATGCTCGAGTGCGGCATGGTGGTCGGCATCAATAGGAAAGAACCCTCGTCCAGTGCGGGCATGAACTCTTTGCCCAGCCCAGGGAACGTTTTGTCCAATTTATCCCAGACAACATTGTTTTTAGCAAATTCGGGCATAAACCCAAGAACTTGACCAAACCCCAACCAAATGTTCATCCCAAGGAAGACAACAAAGATGGGAATGAACAAAAACTTCCATTTATTGTTCAAACACCAAATCAAGATTCTCTGATAGAAATGCACGATTGCCATCAAGGCCCCAAGGACCAATCCAACAACCAAGATTACAAACATGAAGTTGATAAATGTCGAGTTTGCGACTCCCAAAGGCATCCATTCGATGGTCAATAGGTACACCAAAACAACAATGGCAATTGCAATGTTGATGTAATTGGCCAGTTTTTCAGAATAGGGCAATCTGATTTTCCCGCCAAAACCGTTCCAATTTGGTACTTGGGTCAATAGATTATTTATCCCAATGGCAATTAGGGCTATTGAAAGAAAGCTGCCATATGCAATAAGGGAAACAAGCCCAAAACCAATTAGAATGGCATTGAAAACCCTACTGGTTCTTTTGGTGTCTATTCTGATCGAAAACATAACTTTTGCCATCGCCGGAATGAACATGATCCCGATGAACAACGCTGAGACCAAGGCAAAGGTTTTGGTCCATGCCAGGGGCCTGAACAATTTTCCTTCGGCTGCCTGCATGGCAAATACAGGCAAGAAACTCACCACCGTAGTGGCGAGCGCCGTAATCACAGCGGTTGCCACCTCCACAGTGGCCACATATATGAGTTGAACCAGTTTCTTCCCCTTGGCCCCACGGTTTTCAGGCATTTCCAAATGCCTGACTATGTTTTCGGTAAAGACTATCCCGACATCGATCATTACGCCAATGGCAATGGCAATGCCCGATAAAGCCACAATATTGGCGTCCACCTTAAAATATTTCATCAGGATGAACGTCATCAACACTCCGACAGGCAATATACTTGAAATCAATACCGATGCCCTGAGATTAAGTACCAGGACGATTACAACCAGAATGCTTATCAATATTTCATGGGAAAGGGCCAATTCCAAAGTCCCCAAAGTTTCTTGGATAAGCCCTGAACGATCATAAAAGGGAACAATGGTTATCTTTGAAACCGTTCCATCGGCCAGGGTTTTTGATGGGAGACCTGGAGCCACTTCCGCTATTTTGTCCTTAAGGTTGTGGATTACCTCCTGTGGGTTTGCCCCGTACCTGGCAACTACGACCCCACCAACGGCCTCAACACCACTTTTGTCGAGACCGCCCCTTCGTCCCGCTGGGCCAAATTGTATTTTAGCAACGTCCTTGATACGAATGGGAACATTGTCCCTTACGGTGACAACGCTTTCCTCAAGATCCGATAAGTTTTTGATATACCCTAAGCCCCGAACTAGATATTCGGCCCTGTTGAACTCCAAAGTCCTCGCGCCGATATCAAGGTTGCTGTTCTTGACAGCGTTCATGATCATCCCTACATCGACATTGTTGGCCTTCATGGCATCGGGATCGATTTCAACCTGATACTCCTTTAAGAATCCACCGATGGAGGCCACCTCTGAGACACCGCTGGCCGCAGTTAGGTAATAGCGCACGTAAAAATCCTGGATTGTCCTAAGTTCCTGTGGGTCCCATCCACCTGCGGGCTTCCCGGTTTTGGGGTCCCTACCTTCCAAGGTGTACCAGTACACTTGGCCCAGGGCCGTGGCATCGGGTCCTAAGGCAGGGGTTACTTCATTGGGCACTGTACCTGGCGGCAGCGAATTCAGTTTTTCCAATATTCGGGTCCGACTCCAGTAAAAGTCCACATCGTCATCGAAAATGATATAAATACTGGAAAGACCAAAAATGGAATTGCTCCGGATGGTCTTTACCCCTGGAATACCCAATAACGCGGTGGTAAGCGGATAGGTAACTTGGTCCTCTATGTCCTGAGGTGATTGACCCATCCATTCTGTAAACACAATTTGTTGGTTCTCACCTATATCGGGAATGGCATCAACAGGTACCGGACTTCTGTCCATCCAAGAAAGTTCCCAGTTGAACGGGGCCGTTACGATTCCCCCAAAAACAAAGGCAAGGAGGAGCATAAATGTTATCAACCTGTTCTCAAGAAAATAACGGATTGTTTTATTTAGCATGGTATTTGATTATTAAATAATTGAAACTTGTGTTGAAAAATTCAACAAAAACGTACGTAGCCCCTGACGGTCAATCAACGGGCAATGTATTCAACTATTTAAGATCAAATAAGGAAAGTCTGGTCCAGAATCAAAATATCCTTTACCAACAAAGGTGGTGGATAAGTATTAAAAGATGTGTTGTTGTCAGTTGATTTGACGAACAGATTAAGAAAGGAATACGCATAGGAAGCAAGGAACTGTAGTTGCTCAAAGCTTAGACTTTCAAAGGTTATGTTTAATTTGTCCTGTCCATCAACCGCAAGTAGTTCGTCCTCACAACAGTCTTTTTTTGAAAAACCTGTTCCATCCGAATACATCAGATTTGAACCTTCGATATTACAAGATTCCGCTTCGCCAAAGAAGGAGAAATCAACCAAAACATCACAACAATAATGTTGCTTTACCGTATAGGAAAAGGTAGAAAACAGCACAATCAGTGCCATTAGAAAGGATGATATTTTAAATAGAATCCTCTTCATTCAAGTGACAAAACTACAAAAATTTTAACATGAAAACCGTGTTTAACATAATTTTAGAAACGGGAGGACGGTCGTATCATTCCTTTTGAACAACAGATTCAGCGATATTCAACACAAATTCCACAAGATCTTTGATTTCCTCTGGAGGGTTGCCATGATCAAAGCCG
Source organism: Flagellimonas meridianipacifica (assembly GCF_003001695.1). Lineage (GTDB taxonomy): Bacteria > Bacteroidota > Bacteroidia > Flavobacteriales > Flavobacteriaceae > Flagellimonas > Flagellimonas meridianipacifica. Next base: position 140,061 of record NZ_PVYX01000001.1, read on the forward strand.
GGGGATTCGTAGGTGCGCTTTTTTAAGGAGATTTTTAATTTGGCGTGGGGGGCACCGTCAGCCAACCTTTTATCCGACGGGGGCTTCAAATAAGGCATCCCTTTCAAGGGTAAGCCTTCCAACAGTTCAACCAATTTTGCCCGTTGTTCATTTTTGATTTCCAAACTATCGGCGGTCTTGTGATTTCGCGTGGCGTGATAGACAAATATCTTATGCTTAACCACTACTCTTCTGGACATTCCTCTGGCAATGGCCCGGTATTCTATGACATAATCATCAAGTTCCTCCTGTGAAAAAAGAGAGAAATTTAAAAAGAGCACCATAAAAAGGGCAACTTCAATTTTGGCCATCATTTTTGTTTTTTGTTTTTCAAAGGTAGCCAAACAAGAACGTCACTAATCATGATATTGGTCATGGTGGGAATTTCGCACCATTGAAAAAGAAGACCCAAAAAACTAGTCGGAATCCTTCAAAATTATTTTGCCGTCACTAAAAACATCCCTAGGTTTGCAATTTATTTTTATCTAATCTAAATAAATATTAAATGCGGAATTTCTTGTTATCGGCCTCTGCGGTCCTGTTGGTAGCGCATAATAGCGTTTCCCAAGAAAATGAAATGGAAAAGGATTCGACCACAACTGGAATCGAGATGCTTAATGAGGTGGTAGTCAATGGAAATGCAATACTGGGGAGCGAATTCGAAGCAAGGAACAGGACGGGATCGGCTCAATTTATTTCAGAAAAGGAATTGAAAAGATTTGGTTACACCGATATCAACAGAACGTTGAAACGAGTTCCCGGGGTCAACATATATGAGGAGGATGGATTTGGTCTACGACCTAATATCAGCCTAAGGGGCACTTCACCCGAAAGGAGCGCAAAAATCAACCTTATGGAAGATGGGGTCCTAATTGCCCCTGCCCCCTACAGCGCACCTGCGGCGTACTACTTTCCCACTCTTGGCAGAATGCAGGCCTTGGAAATTCTAAAGGGAAGCAGTCAGATCCAATACGGCCCAAATACGACGGGTGGGGCGATCAATATGATCTCGGCACGGATTCCCGATCAATTTGGCGGTCAGGTTTCCCTATCCGCTGGCAATTACAACTCAAGGAACACCCAAGTTGTCATCGGAAATGATTTTGGGAATTTTGGATTTGTAAGTGAGTACTACAATTACAATTCCGATGGTTTCAAAAATCTGGACGGGGGCGGTAATACAGGTTTTGACAAATCTGACTACTTGGCAAAATTCCGAATAAATACAAATGAAGATGCCAGAATCTACCAAGCACTTGTATTCAAAATCCAATTTTCCGAGGAACGGGCCAACGAAACCTATTTGGGCTTGACCGATGCTGATTTTGACCTTGACCCGTATCGAAGATATCGGGCCTCTTCCGAGGACGTCATGGATTCAGAGCACCAGCAGTACCAATTCACGCATTTTCTTAAATTTTCTCCGGTATTCAGTATCAATACCACTGGATACGTGAACAAATTTAAACGTAATTGGTATAAATTGGACGACGTCAACCTGGGGCAGCGCGTTGGAATAAGCACGGTGCTCTCAGACCCTACCACATATAACATGGAATACGCTGCACTGCTGGGAAATACGGATACGGCGGCCGACGTGTTTGGAATTAAGGCCAATAACAGAGCATACCTTTCTAGGGGCATACAGTCCATTGCCAAGCTGCGCTGGGGAACGGATTGGGTCCAAAGCCTGGAGTTGGGGGTCAGGTACCACTCCGACGAGGAAGATAGATTCCAATGGGTGGACAGATATGCCTTCTCAAATAATAATCTCATACGCACAACAGTGGGGGCCAAGGGAGCCAATGCAAACAGAATCAACAATGCCAAAGCACTTTCGGCCCATGCGTTGTACAAACTAAATATCGGTAGGTTCACATTGACCCCGGGCCTACGATACGAGAACATTAAGATGGGGAGAATAGATTATGGGACCAACGACCCGACAAGATCGGGCACGGAGCTTTCAGAGCGATTCAACAGAGTGGATGTTTGGATCCCCGGAGTAGGGGCAAATTATACCTTTACCAATAGCCTGTCCGTTTTTGGCGGGGCACACAAAGGATTTTCTCCTCCCGGAACCGTCGACGGCCAGGATGCCGAAAAAAGCATCAATTACGAACTGGGAACCCGTTTTAACCATAAGGGAATTCGTGGCGAGGTAGTTCTGTTTTATAATGATTACCAAAATCTGTTGGGCAGCGATCTAGCCGCTAGTGGGGGCACCGGCAGTCTGGATCAGTTTAACGCGGGGGCTGTGAGGGTCAGTGGGGCGGAACTGTTGTTGGATTACAATCTCCTGAAGAATACTTCTGAAAAATTCAGGCTTCCGGTGTCCTTTACCTATACCTTGACGGATACGGAATTTCTAAGCTCCTTTGAAAGCGACAACGACATATTTGGATCGGTCACCGCAGGAGATGAAATACCCTACATAGCGAAAAACCAATTCAATCTGAATTTGGGACTGGAACATGAGAGATTTGTCCTTGATGTAGGGGCACGTTACACGGATGCTTTCAGAACCCGAGCTGGAACTGGCACTATTGCACCAAATCTAAGGGTGGAATCGAATTTTGTAATCGATATGACGGCAAAATATTTTTACAACAAACATTTTGTGTTTTCCGCCAATATCATAAACCTGTTGGATGAAGTTTACGCGGTATCAAGGGTTCCTGCCGGTTTAAGGCCTGGACATCCCTTTGGGGTCAATTTTTCAATGGCCTATGGGTTTTGACATATGGGAAGTTGTTGAACCGGGATATGGGACCAGTCGATGGTTTCCAGCAGCTTAGTACAAACGTCTGACGGCCAAAAATAGCACTTGGATTTTTTCATTTAACCTGTCCCTTAACGTCCTTAGAGCTTTGGTCAGATGCCCCTCCACAGTTTTTACGGAGATGCCCAAGTGTCCGGCAATTTCTATGTTGGTCAGACCTTCCATCTTGCTCAACCTAAATATTTGGCCACACCTATTGGGAAGTAGGTCAATCTCATTTTCCACCATTCTTATTTTTCGCTGTATTTCTTCCTGTTGGGCTTTTGAAACAACATCGTCCAAAGTATCGGCGAATGCTTTTTCCAGTAAATGGGTTTCTTTCTTGTATTTTTTTATATGGTCCAAGAACCCGTTGCGAACTGTTTTGTACAACCACCCTTTAATCAACACACCTTCCTTTAAATTCTTCCTTTTATTCCATAATTTAAAGAATGATTCTTGCGTCAGGTCCTTTGCCAAGGATTCGTTACGGCATAAACTTTGGGCGTAGCCGATAACCTGATCATAATAGCATTCTATAATAATTTCAAAGCCTTTATCATCTATGGCAGAAGCTGTTACCGTTTCGAAATTCCCATTTTGCAACACAAAATCCATAGGCAATTTTAACAAAAAAAAATATCATTGACGTTTTTTATCGTAAAAAACGAGGGTTTTATGGTATTCAGTCGTTTAAGGGATATCTATTGATTTTTCTTTAAAATATACAGATGAAAAATAGGGATATAAAAATTATCATCCATAAGTTTTTAAACTATTCGGCCACGGAAAAGGAGATAGGGTTGTTAATTGATTGGGCCAAAGAAAATAGATTGGCCTTTCGCCAAGAAGTAGAACTTCACCATGTAATAACGGGGGCAACGAAAAAAGAAAAGGCGGAACATTTGAAAGAAGAACTTTTGAAGAACTTCCATCAAGTAAACGCGGTTAAAATACGACGTGGGAAGAACCGATTGTTCAAATACGCGGCCATCTTTGTCGGTCTCATTACGTTTGGCATGTATTCCTATTATACTTTTATCGATTCAAAAACGACTATCCCTACACAAGAAGTAACGATTACTTTGGAAGATGGTTCCACAAGGGAAGCCTTGAATGAAGAAAATTCTGGTATAGTTTCTAAATCAAACACTTACATCGTAGAACAAAAAGGCACTAAAATTTCCTACAAAAAACTGGCTTCCAATCAAAACAGTGAGGGTCCCCTGATATATAATACGTTGGAGGTGCCCTATGGGAAAAAGTTTCAGGTAACACTGTCCGATGGAACGGATATTTATTTGAATTCCGGATCTTCCTTGACCTACCCGGTGGTCTTTAATGATGGAGGACCCAGAAATGTAGCATTACGGGGCGAGGCATATTTTACCGTTACCTCAGACTCGCTAAGACCATTTTCGGTAAGCACAGGACATCTGGAAGCCAACGTTTTGGGAACTGAATTTAACGTTTCAAATTATGCCGACGACAGCCATGTGAAAATCGTATTGGTGGAGGGAAGCCTTTCTGTCGATCAAAGGGACGTTTCGGATGGCAAGGCGGTGTTAATGGAACCCAATCAATTGGTTTCATACTCCAATTCCAATAAGAAGCTGTTCCTGGAGAATGTCGACATCAGTAGCTATGTCTCATGGAAAGAGGGCGTATTGCTGTTCAAAAACGAAGATTTCCAGAACATTATTAAGAAACTTGAAAGACATTATGACGTCCTAATTGAGCTCAAGGATTTAGGAGTGGGCAAGGAAACGTATACCGGCAGGTTCAAAACGGAAACTATAGAGGAAGTTTTAGGTGCATTTCAAAGGATTAAGCACTTTGACTTCACTATCACTAAAGAGAAGATAACAATAACCCTAAAAAATAAGCCTATGAACTGAATAAACCAAAAAAAGAATCAGGGATTGCGCTAACAACCCCATGATTCCAAACAAAGTTAAAAAACTGATTGACCAATTTTTAAACTATCTCAAAAGTATGAAAAACGCACTATGTAAAAACTATTTTACGACCAAAATAGACCTGAAAATGAAGATTACCGCGCTGTTTTTGTTTATTGCATTGTTCCAATTACATGCAAACGACGCGTATTCGCAAAAATCCAAAATTTCAATCAATATGGAGAATGCCACAATTGGGTCCATATTTGATGAAATTGAGAAAAATACGGACTATAATATCCTGTACAAGACTTCAGTTTTGGACATTGACAAAAGGATTACGGTCAAAGCGGACAAGGTGAAAATCGATACACTTATGGACTTGATTCTTAGGGACACCAAAGTGTCATTTGAAGTCAGGCGAAAGCTAATCGTATTAGTTGAAATCAATGAGAAACCCTTGTCGGATCCATCGCCCTTACCTCCGCGGAGCACACACATTTCGCAACAAACTGTTACCGTTACAGGTTTAGTTACCGACCAGGGAAACGTTCCGTTAGGCGGGGTGAGTGTCGTCGTTAAGGGTACTACCAAAGGTGTTTCCACCAACTTTGACGGAGAGTATGAGATTGAAGCTTCCGAGGGGGATATACTTGTGTTCTCCTATATCGGTTTTGCCAAACATGAAGTGGAAGTGACGCAACAAACGGCCATTAACGTAATCATGAAGCCCGATATGATGGATTTGAACGAGGTGGTGGTCACAGCGACCGGTGTACGCCGTAAGGTGGAAATGGGAAACTCAATTGCCAATCTCAATGTGAGCGATGACGTGAAGCAAAGACCTATCGGCAATGTTTCCGATTTGCTCCAAGGCCAGGCCAGTGGTGTCCAAATTAGTAGCAGTGGGGGTTCTGCGGGCATGGGTTCGCGAATCAGAATCAGGGGATCCAATAGTGCATCATTATCCAATGAGCCGGTAATCTATATAGATGGCGTTTTGATAAACAATGAGGCAAATTCAATTTCGTTCGAGACCGGAGGGCAGTCCCCGTCACGTTTGAACGATATCAATCCGGAAGATATCGAATCGATAGAAATTATAAAAGGCCCTTCTGCGGCAACACTCTATGGGTCCATTGCTGCCAATGGCGTCATAAGAATCACTACGAAAAAGGGGAAACAGGGAGAGCCAAGATGGTCCGCATTTCTAGAAAGCGGCTTGGTTGAAGATGTAATCACGTACCCTAGAAACTACCAAGCACTTGACGCTGATGGAAATCCAGGCTTCAATTTTGAGGCAGCGGAAGGCACCTTTGTACCCAGTGTGATCAACTCCTTCCAACCTTTGAACGACCCTCGCACCTCGCCGTTTCGCACAGGGCAGTCTTATGGTGCCGGGCTTAGCGTTTCAGGAGGGTCGGAAGCACTCTCCTATTTCCTTTCAGGAAACATAACCGATTCCGAAGGCGTACTTCCCGTAAATAATATACAACGAACCAATTTCAGGGGGAATTTTGGGGCAAAGATTACAGAGAGTCTAAAGGTCAATTTGAGCACAGGCTATACGAACAGCGACCTTGAACTTCCCTTGAACGATAATTTCGCATTGGGTCTGATGGGGCAGGGCCTGAACGGTACACCATCAATTGATATCAACAATGGTTGGGGAGAGTTCACCCCAGAGGAACTATTTACTATTGATACCCGCCAAAGAATAAATCGCTTTACCACAGGACTTGAAACGCTTTGGCAACCGAATGAAAAACTAAATATCAGGATTGCAGGTGGGCTTGATTTCACATCGCGGTGGGACAGCCAGTTCTTTCCTACGGGTGAAGCACCTGATTTTCTAAATTACGATGAAGGGGCCCGGTTCTCAAACAGGTTCAATGATTTTGTCTATACCTTAGATGCCGTAGGCTCATTCAAAACCGATCTAAATGAAAACATAAACTCTCGTACCTCTCTTGGGTTCCAATATTTGCAGAATCTTTCGCAGGGTACTTTTGCAACGGGCTTACAATTGGTAGCTGGAAGCAATTCGATTGCCGGCGCCGCAGTTACCCAAAGCAATGAACAGACTATCGAATCACGTACAGTCGGGGTGTTTTTGGAAGAACAGGTAAGTTTTAAGGACAAGTTATTTGTCACAGGAGCCGTAAGGGCCGATCGAGGTAGCTCTTTTGGGGCTTCATTCAGTTCCATTTTTTATCCCAAAGTAAGTGCTTCCTGGCTAATATCGGAAGAAGATTTCTTCAACAACTCAGAAAAATTCGGCATCAGCTCACTGCGGCTCAGGGGTGCTTGGGGTGCATCAGGGGTGCAACCAGGGACCAATGACGCCCTAAGATTTTTCAATCCCATTGCCGCTACATTGGATGGCCAGAGCGTCACGGGAGTTACGATAGGTAGTGTGGGCAATGAAGATTTAAGTCCTGAGGCATCCACGGAACTTGAATTGGGCTTTGACGCCAAGTTGCTGTCCAATCGGGTAGGTCTAGAAATGACCTATTTCTATAAAAAAACACGTGATGCTTTAATATTCCGGCAATTACCATTATCCCTTGGAGTAGGCGAAGGTCGTTTTGAAAATTTGGGGTCTGTCAAAAACTCAGGGCTTGAAATAGCGCTCAACACCAGGATCATTGAGACGGATAAGTTTTTCCTAGGATTGGATATCGTGAGCTCATTCATTGACAATGAGCTGGTTGAACTGGGTGAAGGGATAGAACCGGTCATATTTGGCCAGCAACGCCATGTCGAAGGTTTTCCGCTCGGTGGCTATTGGGATGAAACGTATACCTTCAGCGATGCCAATGGTGACGGTTTCATTGGGCAGGATGAGATACAGGTAGGTGAAGTGGCCTATTTGGGCACCCCTTTCGCGACTACCGATATTTCCTTCACACCGGTACTAAGCTTTTTTGAAAATCAATTTGTAATAAAAGGGCTATTAAACTATCGGGGCGGGCAAAAGCTCTACAATAACACTGGTGCCTGGAGAAACGGGAACAGTAATAACCGTGAACTGAACGACCCAAATGCATCATTGTTCGATCAGGCGAGGGCCGTGGCCTCAAAATTTTTGGGTACCAATGCGGGGTATATCGAGGACGCCTCTTTTTGGAGACTTCGTGAAATATCTTTGACATACAATACACCCAACAGTTTTTCAAACAAATTGGGTTTTGACCGAATCAGCCTGACACTTTCTGGGCAAAACTTAGGTGTTTGGACCGATTATACCGGGCTAGACCCTGAAATAAGTTCTGAAGGGCAGGCCAACTTTACCACAGAGGAGTTTCTTAGCCAACCCCCTGTACGTTCCTGGAAAGCCAGACTAAACCTTTCGTTCTAACTAAAATTAAAAGAAAATGAAAAAGATGTTGAAAACAAAAAACAACCTAACCAATTTGTGCTTTAGTGCACTTGTACTAATATTCGTTACATTGTTGAGCATATCTTGCGATTCAATCGTAGAGGTGACCGATCCTGATATAGTTACTCCTGAGTCGCTTGACAATGAGGCTGGCTTACAGACCCTCCGTGCAGGATCCTTGGGCGATCTTGCCGTTGCAATGAGCGGATCGGCCGCAGGCCATGGGGCAACTACGGGACTTATTGTTATGAGTGGACTTATGGCTGATGAATATGATTACTCCGGTACCTTTCCCACCAGGCGAGAGGCTGATACCCGAAACCTTCAAGATATCAACTTTGATATGAACAGGATATATGGAAATCTTCATTTAGCCAGGTCCGGGGCCGAGACGACCATTGACCTTCTTGCCAATTTTGGAGGAGACCCTGAAATTGAAAGCGAAATGCAAAGTATAGTCGGCTTTTCCTATATTCTATTCGCAGAAACGTTCTGTGGCGGAATTTCTTTCAGTAAAGCTCCTGCTGATGGGGGTGACCTTATCTTCGGTGAACCATTGAGTAAACAAGAAATGTTCACGACAGCCATAGATTGGTTTGACCAAGCCATGACCAATGCAAGCGGTAACGACAAATTGGCCAACGTGGCCCGAGTCGGTAAGGCACGTGCATTATTGGGTCTTGGCCAGATTGATGATGCGGCTAACGAAGTGGCAACCGTACCTACGGAATTTGTTTACAACATAGAGCATTCAGACAACAGCCGAAGACAAGAGAATGGAATTTACATCATGACCACTGTTCGACGTCAATTTTCCATTGCAGATGGTAAAGGTGGCAACGGCTTGATGTACAGATCTGCTATGGATCTCAGAGTACCTTGGGACGGTGGAACGGAGTTTGGTCAAGATGATATTACCCTCTATTACAACCAACTGAAATTCAACTCCTCCAGTGCACCAGTTGCCTTGGCCTCGGGAATAGAGGCACGGCTAATCGAAGCGGAGGCGGCTGCGAATGCCGATGACGCCGGCACCGTCCAAGATATTCACAACGGGCTTAGGGCTACAATGGGTCTATCAGATTTAGACCTTACAGGAATTAGCGGCGATGACCTATTGTTGGCCCACTTCGCAGAACGTGCCTTTTGGTTGTTCAGCACTGCCCACCGGCAAGGGGATCTCAGAAGACTGGTCGATGTTCATGGAATGCCCGCGTCAGAAGTTTTTCCATGGGGAGATTATTTCAAGGGAGGGCAATACAGTGCAAACCTTAAATTTCCCGTGCCACAATCCGAATCAAACAATCCCAATTATGTGGGTTGTTTGGATTAGCGACGTTTTGGATAATATCAATAAAGAGGCCTTTAAAAAGGCCTCTTTTTAATTTATTTTTATTACGTTCCAAGTAGGACCTGGCACATATTTTTATGAATAAAGAAATTCGTACGAAAGCACCTTTATGTGCTGACCATTTTATTTTGCTTTGCATATTGTTCTTTCTCTCCGGTACTGCCGGCCTAATATTCCAGGTGATTTGGATGTACAGGCTGGGTCTTGTTTTCGGGAATGCGGCATATGCTACCGCCGCAACCTTGTCCGCTTTTTTTCTTGGGCTGGCACTTGGAGGATGGTTTTTAGGCCGTGCCTCTGCCAAATTTAGGAGGCCCCTTAAGATGTATGGACTTATGGAGCTGGGCGTTGCGTTGACGGCTTTGTTGTTTGTTCCGGGTCTGGAATTCTATGAAATGTACTATGCGGAGAGCATTTCTTTTTTAGGGAATTCAAAGGGGATTCTTTTGCCAATGAAATTTATTTTCTCGGCCTTACTGCTTATACTTCCCTCTTTTCTTATGGGAGGTACTTTCCCAGTCCTGTCCCAGTACATTGGAAAAAATCGTACTCAACTTTCAAAACGAGGGACCGCTTTATATGCAGTAAATACAGTTGGGGCCGCCCTGGGTGCATTGCTGACCGGATTTTACCTCATTTTGGAGTATGGGGTAAGCTTTACATACTACCTGGCCGTGGCCCTGATGTTCTCCATAGGCCTTCTTGCCGTTGTTCTGGATAGCCTGTCAACACCTACCACCGTTGTTCGAAAAACATCAAGGACCTCCATAGCTCAGGGAAAATCTTTTGGAGGTCCGTCCAAACTGGGCAACCTCCAGTTTATCATAGTGGCCTTTTCATCAGGGGCACTAGCATTGTCGGCAGAAACATTATGGACCCAGATGTTTGCCCAAGTTTTGCAGAATTCGGTGTATTCCTTCGCTCTAATCCTTGTGGTGTTCCTTCTGGCGTTGGGGATGGGGGGCTTTTTATCACATCTACTGGTAAGGTCAAGAATGGGGTCAAACCGCGTTATAGTACTTCTATTGAGCATAGCAGCGGTATTCATCGGAATTTCCCCAACTATATTCAACCTTGCCACAAACGGACTTGAGTATGTAGCAATGGGCGCCTCTTGGAACACTTATGTATGGGCCGTTTTTAAATTGGCTCTTTTAGTTGTTTTGCCACCTACGGTTGTTTTGGGCGCAGTATTCCCTTTCTTGCTGAAAGCAGCTCCGGTTACCAATAGGCCGGCAGGGCGTATTGTAGGTGTGCTGGTGTTTTTCAATTCGCTGGGTAGCTTTGCCGGCCCAGCAATTGCGGGCTTTGTATTGCTCGATATCCTTGGACTGTGGAACAGTGTAAAGGTTATTGCCATTTTCTATGGCATCCTTGCTGTTTGGGTGTTTTTTTCTTTTTATGGCGAAAAGAAAAATGTTCGGTTGCTATTGCCGATTTTAATTGTGTCGGGGATACTTCTTTTGAAAAATCCTCCGTTGTTGCGATTGGAAACCGATGAAAAACTATTGGATTCATGGCAATCCAGTGATGGAGTGGTTTCCATCGTACGTAAATCCAAAAATATTCAGATGCGTTTGGATAACTTTTATGTGCTTGGGGATTCGGAATCGGTTTTGGTCGAACAAATGCAGGCCCATGTACCACTCATGATACATCCCGCCCCGAAAAAAGTGGCTTTCTTGGGTATGGGCACGGGAATTACCGCTGGGGCGGCACTTTACCATGATGTGGAAAAGGTCGTGGCCGTGGAATTGGTATCCAATGTCATTCCCGCTGCACAAGGCTATTTTTCACCTTGGGCCAATGGGCTCTTCCAAGATAGTCGGGCGAGCATAGTGGCCGACGACGGCAGAAATTTTCTTTTGGGCACCAAGGAACAGTTCGATGTCATTGTGGGCGACCTTTTTACCCCTTGGCATGCTGGCACGGGAAGTCTTTACTCCCTTGAGCATTTTGGGCAGGCAAAAAAGCGGTTGGGGGCCGGTGGGGTCTTTGCCCAATGGTTGCCCCTATACCAGCTTACCCCTGAAAACTTCTATACCATAGCCGCCACATTTGCGGCAGTTTTTCCCCATGTGACACTTTGGAGGGCCGATTTTTCCGCCACCCGTGCAAGCATTGTGCTAATTGGCCAAGAAGCTGGTGTACAGTTGGACGAGGATACCCTACGCCGCAATATTGTGCATGTCACCGGGGGACAGGACAATCAGGACAAAAGTCACATGGCCGGCCTATTTTATTTGGGCAACCTGAACAACATTGGAAACCGTTTATCCCATGTTGAACTGAACACCGATGACAGAAGGGCGATCGAATTTAAAGCCCCCATATTATCACAACAGGCCAATGCCGGGCGTGCAAACTATATCGTGGGCAAGGAGTTGGCAAACCTGTTTGTGGAGATTTCAGATAACTTTTCCCGTAATGACCCATATCTTTCGGGCCTACCAATTGACGAAATTAAATTTGTAGAAGTAGGGGCTCTATACTTTCGCTATCTTCAATATATAGACCAGCGGAAAGATGTGATGGCAAAAAAAACATATGACAAGATACAAACATTGGCACCTGGCTTTTTAAAGAAGGATATAAAAGCCGGTGAATAACGGGTGACGAAGAAACTTGACGGACCCAACCAGTGCCCAAAAACCAGTTCAGGTTTTTTTCAAATGCTCCCTTAGCGTTTTAAAGGCATTGGATATATGACCTTCCACCGTCTTAATTGAAATCTTCAAATATTGTGAAATCTCCTCATTCGTCAGGCCCTCCCTTTTGCTCAATATAAAAACCTCCTTGCACTTTTTCGGAAGGGTTTCTATTTCTTTTTTCATTTTTTCAATAGCTGATTCCAATTGCATGGTATCTTCTTGAAAAAAGGCATTTAAGGCAGTTGTGGAAAGGGTGTCCAAATAGTTCATTTCCTTCTTCTTTTTCCTATGGTGATTGACAAATTCGTGATAAATGGATTTGTATAAAAAGCTTTTTAAAGAAGTACTTATGTTAAGCATGCCTTTTCTAGCCCATATGTTGAGAAACACATCTTGCAATAGATCTTCGGCAACAGATTTTTCCTTGGTAAGATTGAGCGCATATAGATATAGAACAGTGTAATATTTATGGACCAAAATTTCAAAGGCACGCCGATCCCCCTTATTAAGGCCAATAATCAAGTCATACTCGTCTCCATACTTTAAATTCATATACTCAAATAACAGAGTTTTTACAATATCCTAAATATTTATTAAAAAAACCAAGGGTACAAAACTATTTCCCCGTCTTACTATTGGATTCTATCTTTTAGCATTAAAATCTGTAAAATGATTAATAAAAAAATCGAATCATTGATTTTTAAATATTTGAACGACACGGCCAGCACCGACGAACTTCGAATACTTAGCGACTGGGTCAAGGAAAACGAAGAGGAGTTTGCCGAATATATTCAGGTGAGCGCTCTGATTAAGGGCTCTTTTGAGTTGGACAATGCAAAAAAAGGGAAAGATGTTCTAATTGAAGCAGTCAAACGAAAAAGCACTAAAGAATCTTACAGAAGGCGAACAACGCTCTTCTTCCGGTATGCGGCTTTGTTCGCTGTTATTTTTGGCCTAATGTTTTTGTACGAGAACTCCGTTTCTGAAACAGGCCCTTCCCTTCGGACGATTTCAACTAGTACCGATGATAACATCAAATTAAAATTGAGCAATGGGGAGGTAAGGGTCATTTCAGCTCAATCAAAGGACAAGATCCTTACCCAAGGTGGAAAAGTTATCGGAACACAAAGGGGAAACACGATTCTTTATGAAGATTCCCAGGCACCAAAAAAACTTGATTACAATGAGTTGACGGTACCTTATGGAAAAATGTTCGAATTGGTTCTCTCCGACAAAACCAGGGTATACTTGAATGCGGGAAGCACACTTCGATATCCTGTCACCTTCATGGAGCAGGGCCCTAGAGAGGTGTTTTTAACGGGAGAGGCCTATTTTTCTGTTACCAAGGACAAGAAAAAGCCATTTGTAGTAAATGCGGACCAAATAAACATTGAGGTATTGGGTACTGAATTTAATGTATCAATCTACCCAGAGGATATGGCCATCAATACGGTTTTGGTGGAGGGTGCCGTAAAAGTATCGCGATCTGGTCATACCAGACCACCCTTGCTACTTGCCCCAAATCAAATGGCTGCCTATAACAAGGAAAAGCATATCATGAGCGTGAGTGAGGTCGATACCGATATGTACACGGCCTGGAAGGACGGCATTCTGCTTTTCCGGGGTACCCCGTTCTCAAGTATCAAAAAGAAGCTAGAACGCCATTTCAATGTTTCCATAGAAAACAATTATGGCTTTTTGGACACCCAAGTGTACACAGCCTCTTTTTATCGGGAAGAGGGCATAGAACAAATTTTAAAAGTCTTTCAGGAGGACACACCTTTTGAATATCAGATTGAAAACAATAGGATAATCATCAGTAAACCCCTATTAGTTAATTAAAATTAATGGTAAACCTAAAATACAAAGGCCAATGAAATAAAGCATTCTTATTAAGCATGTGAATCGTCGTCAAAAAAATCGGAAAATGCGCCAACATTTCCCGATTGTAAGGTGATTCAAATAAAATTATTGAACCACAAATAAACTAATCAAAATTATGAAAAAATTAGTGCCAGGTGCGCTTTTTGCACTAAAAAGAGCGCATAAATTTGACTTGAAAATGAAGATTACAACTTTTCTATTGGTCATATCACTGTTTAAAATTCATGCGAACACCTACTCCCAAAACACAAAAATAACGCTAAAGCAGGAAAACGTATCACTTGAAAAGGTACTTGATAAAATCGAATCCTTATCGGAGTTCAAGTTCACTTATAACCACAGAAAAGTCGATGTCAACAGAAAAATATCGATCAATGTAGACAAACAAACCATTTCCGAAATTTTAAAACAAGTGTTTTCGGGAACCCATGTCGATTATGTGGTCAGAAAAAAATATATCATCTTAAAAATTAAGAAGAACATAGACGTCCGGCCGCAAAAAAAGTCAATTGAACAACAAATAAAACAATTATCGGGAACGGTCACTGACAAGCAGGGGGTTCCCTTGGCTGGGGTAAATATTATAATCAAGGGCACTACAAAGGGCGCATCCACGAATTTTGATGGCAAATATAAGATAGCTGCCTCAACCGGGGATTTTTTGATCTTCTCATACATAGGCTTTCAGACAGTTGAGGTGCCCGTTGGTCAAGATGATGTCATCAACCTGGAGATGGTACCGAGTGCCAATCAATTAAATGAGGTAATCCTCACGGCCATCGGGACGAGACAGCTCAAGGATGAAACAGGTGCAACGAGTTCTTCCGTAGAACCTGAGCGAATAGTAAAATCCGGGGAAACAGGGGTCATCAATGCCCTCTCGGGAAAAGTTTCCGGTCTTCGTATTGCCAGACAAAACGGGGATCCCGGGGCAGGGGCCAATATACAGATCAGGGGAATAAACTCTATTGAAGGTGATAGCAACCCCTTAATTATTGTTGACGGTGTCCCTATTAGCAATGATTCTTTTGATGATGACGGTATAGGAGGCAGTACAAGTGTCACCCAGCAATCAAGATTGAACGACATCAACCAGAATGATATTGAAAATGTCCAGATTCTAAAAGGAGCTTCGGCTGCCGCTTTATGGGGTTCACGGGCGGCCAATGGCGTTATTTTGATTACGACCAAGGGAGGATCTTTTAATAGACGGCCAACCTTTACATACAGTTCCACCTATTCAATTGATGACATATCGGTAAGGGTCCCCTTGCAGGACAAGTTTGGACAAGGCCGGGACGGTGTTCGGGCCTTGAACAGGACTGAATCATGGGGAGACCGCATAGCGGATCGAGCGGGAGGAGAAGATGACCTTGACACCAGTGGAGAGTATTTTGTTACTCCTTCAGGTGAACTTTATTATCCCATTGCCACCAAAAATTCAAGGCAAACTTTCATCGATGAGAATTTTGATGCCGTATTTAGAAACGGTTCGTTTCTACAGCACGATTTTTCAGTTGCCGGAGGTGGGGAAAAAGCCTCCTATTTTTTTAGTTATGGCATCCTGGAACAGGACGGGATTGTTAAAAATGCCGATTATAACCGTCAGAACATTAGATTGAACACCAAAGTAAATCTCACTGATTGGTTGGATATCAGGAATAATGTGGCCTATACCTACACAAAATCCAACAGGATACGAGGAGGTGGAAGTATCACGGGTCTATACATTGGGCTCTTGAGAAATCCTGCGGACTTTGATATCCGTGGTCACATTGGGACCTATGTCGATGGAAATGGCGATGTTTTTCAGAACAGACAGCGATCTTATCGAAATCAGATTGGGGCCTCCAACAATGCAGGGTACAACAATCCATTATGGACAATATACGAGCAACGAAACGAGACCAGGGTAGACCGTTTTTTAATGACTCCAGAAATAAATATCCGGGCTTCAAACTGGCTTGACTTTACCCTTCGTGGCGGATTGGACTATTATTCCGATGAAAGGTTGCAATTTTTGCCAATCAATACAGCAGGTGGGTCGCGATTTGGTGACATGCGTTCAACGGTGGCCGTAAGTAAGGAGTACAATTTTGACCTTCTTATGAAAACCAAGCATAATCTCACTCCGGACATAAATATGAACACAACATTGGGTTTTAACTTCAATAACAGAAAAAGAGCGACATCATCCATAAGATTGACCCCATTTGTAGTGGATTCCAGACAACCTATATCAGATTTGAATCCGGACGATGCTTCCACAAGCTGGAGCAGGAATTTACGTCAAATCCGGACCAATAGAGGTTATGCGCTCATCAATTTTGGATTGTTCGAACAGTTGTTCGTCAATGCATCCGCCTCCTTAGAAGCATCTTCCACAATTGAAGGGGCCTTCTTTTATCCTTCAGTGGATATGGCATGGCAATTCAGCGACCTTTTTGAAAGTGATGAGCAGTTTTTTGGAAAGTTGAGGGCATCTTGGGGAAAGGTCGGGATCCAACCTGGGCCTTATCGTTTCGAGACGCTAGCAACCACCAATTTCCAAGATTTTGGTGGTGTTTTCGAGGTTTCGGATGTTCGCGGTAACCGCAATCTAAGGCCAGAAATAAAAACGGAATACGAGATTGGTGCAGACCTACGTTTTTTCGGAAACAAACTGAACCTCGGGGTGACCTATTATGAAAATGAAATAGATGACATTCTGTTCGAGGTCAAGACCAATCCCAGTTCGGGTTTCAACAACAGCTACAGAAATGCGGGTATCATAGAAAACAAAGGCTGGGAAATTGATCTCTTGGGCAAACTCATCGAAAAAGAGGATTTTTCACTATCATTCAATGCCAATTTTAATAACAACGAGAATTTGGTGGTAGATATCTTTGGGGCGGAGACGGTAGATATCGGGGGCACTTCAAAGGCTGTCAAAGGATTTCCAATGAGTTCGTTCTGGCTCCCTGCTTCGGTCTTGAACGAAGATGGAACCCGTGCACTGGATGAGAACGGGTTTCCTGAGGTGGATACCGAAAGAAGGGTCATAGGAGATCCCAATCCCGATTGGAGGGGCGGTGCCGGAATGCAACTGAACTTCAAGGGTTTTGACTTTAGCTTTCTCTTTGAACACTCACAGGGCGGAGATTTCATCAACCGTGGAAGAATCGTTATGTATGGGTTTGGCACCCATGCCGATGTGGGCAACGAAATCACCCTAACCGAGGATTTGGTAAATGTGAATGGTGATGTGTTCAGTGCCGGAACTACGGTGAGAGGCAATGTAGCCGATTTCGGAGCGGGCAACGTATTGCTCGATGAATACTTCTATAGAACACGTGGTGGGGGCCTTGGGTTCAACAAACTCAATGACCTGTACATCGAGGATGCCACATGGACCAAACTCCGGAACGTTACTTTGGGATACACATTTGATAGAAATAGGTACAAAAACTTTCCTTTGAAGAGTTTGCGGGTATCCTTGACGGGAAGGGATCTTATCCTATGGACCGACATTATCGGATCAGACCCGGAAACCAGTTATTATGGCATCAGCAATGCGTCTGGCATGGACTATTTTACGAACCCGTCGACACGTTCGGTTCTTTTTAACATAACTGCCACATTTTAATCCACCAACACTAAAACAGTACAAAATGAAAAAAGTATATAACAAACATGTCCTCTTGATACTAATTATCGGTTTTTTATTTGTTGGATGCGAAAAATTGGTAGACGATATCAACGAGAACCCGAACAACTTCACTTTGGACGAACTTGACCCAGGTCTTTTTCTAAATGGGGCCGAGCTAAACTCCATAAACATATTATTAGGTTCGACCAGCCGAATGGCGGGCTATTGGTCCGGTCAGTTGATTGGTTTTGACCAAACAGAGTTGGAGCGATACAATTACAATGTAACCTTTACAGACTTTGATTGGGACGGCTATCAAGAGGTCGTTACTCCGTTACGGGAAATAAGGTCCCGTACCCCCGACAATAAACTATACCAAGGTATTACTGGGGTCTTGGAAGCACAGATTATCGGAAACTATGCCTCTATGTACGGGGATATTGTTTATTCCAATGCCTTATTGGACATCGACAATCCCGAATTTGATGGCCAGGCCGAAGTATTCGATTCCTTACAGTCCCTATTGGATGACGCCATCAGCAACCTATCCAACGTCACCCCGCAAGATGTGGTCTTGGAGGATTTTCTGTTCAATGGCAACGCTATGAAATGGCTGCAGTCCGCTTGGACCCTAAAGGCAAGGTTCTATATGCTTACCCGCCAATATGACCAAGCCTATGCAGCGGCACAGAACGGAATATCCCTGCAAGAAAACAGTATGATTTTTGTTCCCCTTGATCTAGAGGATGTCACGAGCACGAAAAATAAGTTTTGGATCATACTGAACAATGCACCTAGCGTTGGAACGGGCAACAGTTACTTGATTCAACTCTTGGATACGAACAGCGGTATTTCGAGGAACAATGCAAAGACCGATGAAGCGGCCAGACTGTCATATTATCGGATAGATGAGACGAATCCCGATGGTAATTTGGGTATTGCCAATGAGTTGGAGCCACAACCCTTGGTCACCTATGGAGAAAATCTGTTGATCCTGGCCGAGGCAGGTGCCCGTGCCCAAGGCTTCAATATTGGCTTGGGGCATTTAAATGCCTGGAGATCAGCATTGGGAACTGGAAATTTTTTCAATTCCAGTGTTGCGGGGGAACCCATTTTGTATGATGCATATACCGCTGCGGACTTCGCCCCAGGGGGTATGGAGAATGCTGACAGCATAGATTCAGATACAGCATTATTGAGAGAGATCATTGAGGAACGTTATGTTACGGGCTTCACAACATTTATGCCATTTGATGACGCCAGAAGACTGCGAACAGAGAACGAGGTGGCAGTGCCATTTCCCAATAATACCTCAACGGCCCCTGGCAGAGTGGAGCGGTTTTTATATCCCGAGGATGAAGTATTGGCCAATACCAGCGTGCCAGAGGACCCAGGTCTTTTTGTTCCAAATCCCATTAATCAATAATAAATATCAATTTTCTTAAAATTAAAATTAAATGAAAAAGCAAGTGAAAAGTTTTGTGTCTTTAGTTATGGTCCTTTGTGCCGTGTTCTTGTCAAACGCACAGGAAAAATCAAGTGAGTTTGAGGTGTTGGGCAATTGTAATGGTTGCAAAAAACGTATCGAGAAGGCGGCCAATTCCTTGGAAGGGGTGGCAAGTGCAACATGGAACAAGGATACGAAAATTTTACAGGTGGCCTATGATTCCAATAAAACCTCGTTGGAAGAGGTTTCCAAGGCCATCAATGAAGTGGGACACGATACCAAGTTCGGCAGGGCGAGCGACGGTGCCTATGACGCGCTGCCAGGTTGTTGCCAGTACGACCGCAAATCGGATAGTAGTTCGGTTTCCACCGAAACTGCGGTAGCTTCCTTTGATTTTCAGGTATTGGGCAATTGTGGCATGTGCAAAAAAAGAATCGAGAAAGCGGCTAGAGCGGTCCCTGGGGTTACCAGTGCAGAATGGAACAAAGAAACCAAAATGGTAAATATCGATGTTTCTGACAAGGCCGTTTCCAAGGACAAGGTTTCCGAGGCCATTGCGGCGATAGGCCATGATACCGAGTTCCACAGGGCAGAGGTGTCTACTTATGATGATTTGCCGGGTTGCTGCCAGTACGATAGAATGCAATAAATCCTTGGTATAGGGCTGTCCTCTTAGTTGAACATCCAAATTGGCGATTAAAGCATAGAGGCAGGAAGTTTTGCTACAGATTTTGATTGTTTGAGTTAGTTACCTAGTCAATCTTGGAGTTCAATTAAGCAAGGGCGGCCTTTTATTTTTTCAAAGAGAAATGATAGCACAGGAAAAAGAAACCTTGGAATCTTATTTTTGGGATTTCAGAAAGGATACCATCGGCATTGATACAGAGATAAAGACACCCTTCGGCACAAAACCTTTGGTATACGCCGACTGGATCGCCAGCGGCAGATTGTATGGTCCGATTGAGGAAATTATGCGTGAAAGAATCGGCCCCATGGTCGGGAATACCCATTCAGAGACCAGCTACACGGGTAAGTTGATGACGGGCCTCTATGAGACGGCCAAACGCCAGATCAAGAAACACGTAAACGCTTCGCAAGAGGACGTCATTATCACTAGCGATACGGGCATGACAGGAGTGTTATGTAAATTTCAGCGTATTTTGGGACTTAAGGTTCCTGAAAAACTAAAAAAATCCTTTACCATCCCGAAAAACGAACGTCCAGTTGTTTTTCTTACCCACATGGAGCATCATTCCAACCAAACTACTTGGTTGGAAACAATTGCAGATGTGGTTGTAATGCAACCTACCAAGGATTTGTTTGTAGATGCAAAAGCCCTGAAAGAAGAGTTGGAAAAGCATAAGGATAAAAAGCTAAAAATAGGCTCTTTTACGGCCTGTTCGAACGTTACCGGAGTGAGTGCACCCTACCATGAACTGGCCGAGGTCATGCATGCCCACGGAGGTTTTTGTTTTGTGGATTTTGCAGCTTCCGCACCCTATGTCCATATTGATATGCATCCCAAAAAAAAGACACAAAGATTGGATGCCGTCTTCTTTTCACCCCATAAATTCCTGGGAGGTCCCGGAAGTTCGGGAGTATTGGTGTTCAATAAGGCGCTATACCAAAACCGCATTCCGGATAATCCCGGTGGCGGTACGGTCACTTGGACGGACCCCTGGGGCGGCCACAGCTTCTTTGAAAGTGTAGAAGCTCGCGAGGATGGTGGCACCCCCGGTTTTTTACAGACCATGAGAACGGCCTTGGCGATACAGCTAAAGGAGAAGATGGGTGTTGAAAAAATTCAACAGCGTGAAAACGAATTGGTACGCAAATGTTATGAAGAATTGCCCAAAATCAAAGGGCTGCACGTATTGGCAAAAGATGTGCGCTATCGGCTCGGAGTTTTCTCCTTTTACATGGAACATCTTCACTACAATTTGGTGGTAAAACTGTTGAACGACCATTTTGGCATTCAGGTAAGGGGCGGCTGCTCATGTGCTGGTACCTACGGGCATCTTCTTTTGGAAGTTTCCAAAGAACAATCCCAGAAAATTACGAGCCGAATAGACCAAGGCGACCTTACCGAAAAACCGGGATGGGTACGCCTCTCGCTTCACCCCACGATGACCAATGAAGAATTGGACTATATCCTGTCAGCCATAAAAGAGGTATCGGAAAAGGGAACGGAAATGGGCAGCGAATATGAATATAATAAACACACCAATGCCTTTCTCCACAAATCCGAAAAACAAATAAAAGAAGATTTGGCCCATTGGTTCGATATATAAGACTAACCTGAAATCACATTAGCCGCATGATTACTTTGAAAAAATTAAACTTCACGATAAACTGTTTATTTCTTTTAACCTTTTTGGCCGTCCATGGCCAACAGACTTTTCCCAAAAACGATATTTCCGATGAACGGCCGAAAGCTTTTGCATTTACCCATGCCACAATCGTAATTGATCCGGCAACCACGTTGGAGGATGCCACGTTGATAATAAAGGGCGGGGAAATCGAGGCTGTCGGAACCCAAATCAGAGTACCTGATGGTTACGCTGAAATACGAGCGGAAGGACACTTCATTTATCCCTCCTTTATAGATATGTTCAGCAATTACGGACAACCGGAAGTTGTCATTCCGAGAAGGGGCAATCCATATGTTAAAAGGGAACAAATCCAATCGGATACCAAAGGGGGGTACAATGCTAATGAGGCCATAAAATCAGAATATAACGGTGCCCACAATTTTGAGGTGGACAAGAAAATGGCCAAAAAATTAAGGTCGCAAGGGTTCGGAACCGTGGCGACCTTCAGACCCGATGGTATTGCCCGCGGCACAGCGGCACTCGTTGTTCTAGGGGAGGGTCATGAGAACAATATGCTCTTACAACCTAAGGTAGCCGCCCATTACTCTTTTAACAAAGGGAGCTCTACCCAAGATTATCCTGTGTCTCCCATGGGTGCTATCGCCCTGTTACGACAAACATTTTACGATGCCCAATGGTATGCCTCCCAAGAATGGAAACCTTTTACAGATCTATCCTTACAGGCCATCATCGACAATCGTAACCTACCCCAAATAATCGATACGGAAGGTTGGTTAACCGCACTTAGGGCAAACAAGGTAGCCAAGGAATTTAAGCTAGATTTTATTATTATGGGTGGGGGCGACGAATACCAGCGCATCGAAGAGATAAAGAGTATGAACGCTCCCTTGGTCATCCCCTTGAACTTTCCAAAGCCATTTGATGTCTCTGATCCCTATCTATTGCCAAAAATATCCCTGACCGACCTGAAGCATTGGGAACTGGCCCCTTTCAATCCCCTACTTTTGGCGGAAAACAATGTTCAATTTGCCATCACATCCCACCCTATCAACCAAGCTACCGATTTTTTACGGAATTTAAGAAAATCGGTCCTCCATGGCCTTAGCCAAGAAAAAGCACTGGCCGCCTTGACCACAATACCTGCCAACCTCTTAAAAGTATCCAATAGAATCGGTACGTTGGAAAAGGGTAAACTCGCCAATTTTATCGTCTTGGATGGAAATTTGTTCGATGATGGCACCATGTTGCTTGAGAACTACATTAAAGGTGAGGGTCATGCTGTGGTTCAACCGCCCAATAAAGCTGTTCTGGGCGAGTACCAATTGGAAGCAAGGGGTTTGTCGGCCACTCTTAAAATCCAACCAAAAAACAAGGGTTATTTGGCACAATTGGAGGCCCCTAAAGGTACTGTTCAAAATATAACCTTTTCAATTGATGGCGAGATGCTGGGACTTGCATTTGAGATTGATAAAAAAAAATACAATTTGGGCGGGTGGGTTTCTACATCCGGAAACCAAACCGTTTTGAAGGGCAACGGAACCGTAGATCTTCATAGAAATATTTCATGGAAAGCCATCAAAAAAAGTGATGATACAAACAACGGTACGAAAAAAGAAGTTTCAAAAATAGCCGTCCAGAAGGGAAAAGTCATTTATCCCTTTATGGCTTTTGGATCTGAGGAAAAAATAAGGCCCAAAACCATCCTAATCAAGAATACAACGGTCTGGACCAATGAAAAAGAAGGCATTCTCAAAAATTCAGATGTTCTTCTGGAAAACGGTAAGATTGCCAAAATCGGGAACGACCTGACCGTAAAAAACGCCACAATAATCGATGGTACGGGCAAACACTTGACCCCTGGCATTATTGATGAGCATTCACATATCGCCATTAGTTCGGTCAATGAAATTGCGGCTAATTCGGGTATGGTCAGAATGCAGGACGTTTTGGATTCCGAGGATGCAAGTATCTACAGGGCATTGGCAGGGGGTGTAGTGGCCGCACACCTCTTGCACGGTTCTTCCGACCCCATAGGAGGTCAGTCGGCATTGATCAAGCTTAAATGGGGAGAGAGCCCTGAAAATCTAAAAATCCAGAATGCCGCGCCTTTCATAAAATTTGCTTTGGGGGAAAACCCCAAACGATCCAAAAGTGCACCATCCGTTCGCTTTCCCAGAAGTCTTATGGGACTGGAGCAGTTTTATTCAAATGCGTTTTCCGAGGCCTTGGATTACAAAAAGGATTGGGCCATTTATGATCAACTTGATAGAAAACAAAAACAGAATACCGCAAAACCGAGAAAAGATATCTTAAAGGAGGCCATGCTAGAGGTCGTGGAGGGCAACAGACATATTTCATGCCATTCCTATCAACAAAAGGAGATGTTGATGTTAATGGACGTTGCCGAACGGTATGGATTTACCGTGAACACCTTTACCCATGCCTTAGAGGGTTATCGCATAGCGGATAAGATGAAGCTTCATGGCGTCGGCGGAAGTACTTTTTCCGATAAATGGAACTTCAAATGGGAAACCCGGAACGCCATTCCCTATAATGCCACCATCATGAACAAAGAGGGTGTTGTTACGGCCATAAACTCCGATAGCCGTGAAACCATACGGCACCTAAACCATGAGGCCGCCAAAGCGATCAAATATGGAGGGTCAAGTGCCGAAGATGCCTTGAAAATGATTACCCTTAACCCAGCGAAGCTATTGCACTTGGACGATACCATGGGTAGTATTAAAACGGGAAAATCGGCTGATGTTGTACTTTGGTCCGCCTCCCCCATGTCAATCTATTCGAAACCTGAAAAGACCATTATCGAGGGAGCCGTTTACTTTGACATCGAAACGGACAAACGCTTAAAAAAGCAGAACCAAAAAGAACGTACCCGTATCATCCAACTCATGCGTTCTAAAGGTTCAGCAGGAACTAAGTCTTTGAAAATTTCCAATACCAAGCCTGAGTTTCATTGTGAATATATCGAACAGGCACAAGCCGAATAAATTTAATTATACCTAGATGATGAAAAAGAGCATATCCATACTTCTCCCATTCACGATTTTATTTTTCCATTGTTCCAATGAACTTGTCGGGCAATTAATGCCAAAACCTGCCCAAACCCAAACCGAACCTATACTGCTAGTGGGCGCTACTGTACATACCGGAACGGGAGAAATTATTGCCAATGGGGCCGTAGGTTTTAAAAAAGGAAAAATCACCTATGTAGGTTCTCTAGAGGGAATAGGGGAACAAAAAGCCGATTATAAGACTAAAGATGTGAGCGGTCAACATATATACCCAGGGTTCATACTGTTGAATTCGTTGATCGGTATCGAAGAGATCGGCGGCGTGCCCCATTCCAATGATAAATTGGAGGAAGGGGATATCAACCCCAGCCTTAAAACGGTTTTTGCCTTTGACACTGGGTCGGAACACATCCCTACCTTACGTTTCAACGGTATTCTACATGTAGAGTCCATCCGATCTGGAGGATTGATTTCAGGAACTTCCGCTGTAATGGAAATGGACGGATGGAGCTGGCAGGAAGCTATATTAAAAGAAGAGGCTGCCCTACACCTGCATTGGCCCTCTTCAATATCAACTTCCTACGATAAGAGTACCAATACCAGAAATATCAAGAAAAATAGTTCCTACGATGAAAAAGTAATGCAACTTGAAAATTTGTTTTCCGCAGCCCATTCCTACAAGTCCATTGATGGAAAAAGGACCAATCTGAAGCTGGAGGCCCTACAAGGTCTTTTTGAGGGCAAGAAAGTATTGGCAGTGCATGCCGAGGAACCCAAAGAAATTATAGAGGGCATTACGTTTGCTAAATCACATCAGGTCAAGAATATTGTTTTGGTCGCCACTTACCCCGTGCTTTCGGTAAAGGAATTTATCAAGGAAAACAAAATACCCGTCGTACTGCCTCCCACCTACGATTATCCCGACCATGACGGTATGGATTATGATGCCTACTATTCCTTGCCCCATTTGCTCTCTCAAGAAGGAATTACCGTGGCACTGAACCACTATGGAATGCTTTCAACCTCCCGAAACCTACCCTTTTATGCGGGAATGGCGGTAGCCTTTGGGATGGAAAAGGAAGAGGCCCTTAAATTGATCACCCTGAACCCTGCAAAGATATTGGGTGTTGATGACCGCATCGGATCGATAGCCGTTGGCAAGGATGCGAGTATCTTTGTTTCACGTGGGGATGCGCTGGACGTTCAAACTAACGCGCTTTCCATGGCATTTATCCGTGGCAAGGAGATTGTGCTTGATGGAGCTCATCAAGAAAGCTATAAACGGTATTCTGCGAAGTATGGGCATGGTGAATAGTGTTCTGAAAAGCGTTGAGAACACCATTATTGACCTTAGCAATTGGATTTGGGACCTGCCATTATTATTGTTGCTCATGGGGGGTGGGATATTCTTTCTATTCTATTCCAGATTGTTGCCTTTCAAACACTTTTGGCATGCAATAGCCGTCGTTCGTGGAAAATATGACAGCACTTCGGGTGTTGGTCAGATCAGTGCCTTCAAGGCACTATCCACGGCCTTGTCATCTACTTTGGGGATGGGAAACATTGCCGGTGTAGCACTGGCAATAAGCATGGGAGGCCCTGGTGCACTTTTTTGGATGTGGGTGAGCGCAATAGTCGGTATGGCCACTAAATACTACACCTGCTCTTTGTCCATAATGTATCGGGGGACAGATGATTCCGGAATTGTACAGGGAGGGCCGATGTACGTAATTACAGAGGGATTGGGGAAAAGATGGAAGCCCCTTGCCATATTTTTTTCAATAGCGGGCATTTTTGGTTCGCTGCCCATTTTTACAGCGAACCAGCTTACCCAGGTTTTGAACGATGTATTAGTGCCGGTTTTTGACCTTACAAGCTCGGTCGGATCCTCTTTGCTGATAGGGGTAGTGATTAGCATTCTGGTATCCATCGTTATTTTTGGCGGTATTCAAAGAATTGCAAACTATGCCAGCAAATTGGTTCCTTTAATGGTCGTATTGTATTTTCTCTCGGTATCTTATATCCTATTTGTCAACCATACTCAGATCCTACCGGTTTTTCAACAGGTATTTTCAGATGCCATGACCGGTAATGCGGTTCTTGGTGGTAGCTTGGGTTCCATAATTATTGTGGGGGTACGTAGGGCGGCCTTTTCAAACGAAGCCGGTATTGGTACCGCCCCAATGGCCCATGGGGCCTCAAAAAATGTGGAGCCCGTAAAAGAGGGGTTGGTAGCCATGCTCGGGCCCTTTATAGATACTCTTGTGGTATGTACCTTGACCGCGATTGCCATATTGGTCACCGATAGCTGGAAAGACCCGAATATTGGCGGCGTGACGGTCACCTTATCTGCTTTTGTCAAGACCATGCCCCAATTCGGAGCGGTACTCTTGGTGTTTATTGTATCCATTTTTGCCCTGACATCATTGTTTACCTACTCCTATTATGGCGCTAAGTGTATCGCATTTGTTTTTGGTACCAGGTACAAAAAATTCTATAATTACATTTATGTGCTCAGTATCAGTTTGGGAGCGGTTTCCAGTATGGCAGGTGTCGTTGGTCTTTTCGACATCAGTTTTGCCTTGATGGCCATTCCAACCATGTTATCCGCCATTAGCCTATCAGCAAAAGTAAATCAGGCAACACGGGAATATTTCAAGAAATTATCGATGAACACAAACGTTATTTAAGTCATTTGCTATGAAAAAAAAAGTACTTTTTCTCTATCTACTGGGCTTGGCAGCAACTTATGCTCAAGAGCAGCGATTTCAGGGTCAACCCCCAATCGCAGCGGTCCCAACCAAAACCAGGGCGGTACAAAAGCAGTGGAAGGGCAATTTCAAATTCGCCCGCAACGGTATTACCTTTTCCAATGATTTTGTTGGGTCAAGGCTCAATGGTATTGTTCAAAATAACGACAGCACCTATACGGTATTGATAACCCCTGAAAACACTCCGATTAACACCAGTCCGTGGTACGCCTTCAAGGTATGGGCAAACAACAGGACACAGGTCAATGTGGTGCTGACCTATCAAGAATCGGGGAAGCACCGATACTTTCCAAAGCTCAGCAAGGATGGGGTCAATTGGTCCCTCCTTGATTCCACGAGATACAAGGAATATGACAAAGGCGAAAGAGCGTTCGGCCCAGGTTCGCTTCCGGTCAAAGTAAATATGAAACTGGAAATAGGCACCGATACACTTTGGGTTTCGGGCCAGGAGCTCCACACTTCGCATCATGTTTCCCGTTGGGTGGAAGACCTATCGACCAAACCTTTTATCACAAAAAAGAAAATTGGAAAAAGTAGGGAAAATAGGGATTTGGGGCTGTTGGCGATTGGTGACGAAAATGCAAGAAACATGTTGATGGTCATTTCACGGCAACACCCGCCCGAGGTAACAGGTTATCTGGCCATGAAAACCTTTGTAGAAACCATTGCATCGGATACAAAGCTAGCCAAAAATTTCAGAAAAAAGTTTACGACCTATGTAGTGCCATTGATGAACCCTGACGGGGTCGACAACGGACACTGGAGACACAATGCCGGCGGAGTCGATCTGAATCGGGACTGGGCGAATTTTAACCAACCGGAAACACGTTCGGTCAAGAACTTTATGGAAGGGAAAGTGAAACAGACGAAAGGAAAGTTTTATTTTGGTATCGATTTTCATTCCACCTGGGACGATATCTATTATACTGTGGACTCCAAATTGGAAGGAAATATGCCAGGTTTGGTGACTGATTGGCTGTCAGAAGTTAAAGCTGAGCTCGAAGGGTACGACCCCAATATCAGGCCAAGTGACAAGATGCGGCCAACCAATGTATCACGGAATTATTTTTTTGTGGAACATGGGGCCGAGGCCTTGGTCTTTGAAATTGGTGACAATACCCCAAGGGACTTTGTAAAGAAAAAGGCCCGTGTAAGTGCACAGATTTTGATGCAATTGATGTTAAAACGTATAAAGTAAGACCTAATGAGACCATTATTCCATTCTCAAATTTCCTTTTGGATGCTTTTAGGACTGTTGGCCTTTTTGAGTCCAAACTTCGGATTGGGGCAAGAGAGTATCATTGATAAGGCCATAAGACATTCCGGAGCCGAAAAACTAAAAAATGCCGAAGTCTCATTTGACTTTAGGGAGTATCACTATATCTACAAAAGGCACAAAGGACGGTTTGAATATACTAGAATTGACCGACGGTCTGATGGCACCAAAATACGTGATGTCTATACCAATGACGGACTGTTCCGCTATGTGGCAGATACTTTGGTAAGCCTTAGCGAGAAAAGAAAAAAGGCCTATGCCAATTCGGTCAATTCAGTAATCTATTTCGCTTTTCTTCCCCTATGGCTCAAAGACCCCGCTGTCATGTTTGAAAATATGGGAATATCCAAAATCCAAGACAAAGAATACCATAAAATACGCGTTACCTTTAAAAAGGAGGGTGGTGGTGATGATTTTGAGGACGTTTTTCTATACTGGTTCGATGCAGACGACTATAGTCTGGATTATCTTGCTTACAAATACTTCACAGGTAAAGGTGGGATGCGCTTCCGTGAGGCCTATAATCCCCGTACCATCGATGGTGTCAGAATCCAGGATTACCGAAACTTTGCACCTAAATTAAAGGGAAGCATTGACTTTGAACAAATCGATAGAGCCTTCGAGGATGGTAAATTGGAGGAACTGTCGATTATTGCACTAAAGAAGATGACAATAAGAGTTATACCCTAAACCATAAAAAAAAAAGCTCATTCAAAAACACGCAATAAATTTCCTGTCAATTCCGTACTGAAAATTTTCAATGGATTGGGTGTAATAGCGTTCAAAGGTTTTCCGGTCTGATCGAATCTAGCACCATGGGTTGCACAACGATAGATACCCCCATCTTCGGTAATGAAACGCACTTCTTCCGTTTGTTGATGGCTACAGATCTGGCTGGCGGCCACATACTGCCCCTCCAAGTTTTTGGCCACCACCACAAATTGCTTCAAGATAAAGCCCCCATTATTCTGTAAAGGGGCACCTTCCTGAGAGTCAAGATCGACTGTAAAATCAATTCCTGTAGGGACTGGAAGCCCCCCCACCGCACCGTCTTTTGAACATCCGTTCAAACAGGGAAAAACAAGGGCAAAGGCTGCACCTGCCCCTAGATTCTGTAAAAATTTCTTTCGTTCCATAGCTATTGCATATACTAAATCCAACGCTTTTTAGGCAAAAATCGTATGTAAGGTAGCACACAACCTTACCCTGATTGCTTCCTTGTATTGGT
This sequence comes from Flagellimonas meridianipacifica, assembly GCF_003001695.1. Classification (GTDB taxonomy): domain Bacteria; phylum Bacteroidota; class Bacteroidia; order Flavobacteriales; family Flavobacteriaceae; genus Flagellimonas; species Flagellimonas meridianipacifica. The sequence goes on from NZ_PVYX01000001.1 coordinate 169,742, forward strand.
TTTGAGCCTGATTCTCCACAAATATGACATTTATCATATTTCTGTCTAACCTTATCTTTTAAATTTACCATGCCTAATATCCCATTTTTGAATATAAAGTATTGATAACATGTTTTTTATGTATTTTTTGTTAAAATCAATCAAATAAAAAAGATTAAACATTTTTACCTAATTTTATATAGTGGAACACCTTAACCGTAAAATAATTGCCTTTTTCCTAACTTGTATAGTGCTGTTCGCAGGCTCTTCCTTCACTGCGGATATGCATTTCTGTTGCGATAAGTTGGTAGATCTTGCGGTCTTAGGCAAAGCGAAACCTTGTGACGAGAAAATTGAGCGGCAAGAAGAAAGGCCTTCAAAGGAATGCTCCTTAGCAACACAAGAATGTTGTAGCAGTCAGTCTTTCGTGAAGTCGATAGATGAAAACCTAAAAAATGCCCAATTGGAATTGGGCACTGATACGTTTGTCTTCTTACAAACGTTTTTCCATACCTATATAAATCTTTTTGAAGGACTTGATACCAACATTGTCCCCTTTCGGGACTATGACCCCCCATGGATAGAGAGGGACATTCTTGTACTTCACGAAACTTTCTTAATTTGATTTATTCCTCGAGCTAATTACCTTAGGGTAATCAGCACTTTCCGTATTTGGCCATAATCCTTATTGGGCCAACCTTTTGCCGAACTCATGGTTCAATGGCAAACATTTCAGGCAACATCATCAATAAGAGCTTTTAGACTCTTAATGGTTTATCAGACGGGTAACATTAACACTAATACATATGGAATCCAACAGAGTATACTGGATCAAGAATATGGTTTGTAGACGTTGCCTTAAGGTCTTGAAACAAGAACTTGAGGAAGTACATATAAAGGTGCTTTCCCTTGAATTGGGAAGACTTTCCGTACGCATAATCGAGGGTACAAACAAGGATATTGATAGCAAAGTGCTACAAGTGATTCATTCCAACGGATTTGAAATTGCAAAAAGCGAAGAGGAAATGTTGGTCGAGGAAGTGAAGCTTACACTTATAGAGCTCATACAGGAGCTGCCGACCCATGTAAAGGAAAAGACTTCGGAATACCTGGCATCCACAATACGTCGTGATTATAAGGTTTTAAGTAGACTTTTTTCCAAAACCGAAAACACCACCATAGAAAAGTATTTCATAAAGCTAAAAATAGAGAAGGTCAAAGAATTGATACAATTACAGCAATATACCTTCTCCGACATAGCTTATATGCTTGATTATAGTAGTGTAAACCATTTGTCCAGACAATTTAAGCGCATTACGGGAATGAGCATGACGGACTTTAAAAATTCAGAACATTTAGAGCGTAATTTCTATGACGAAATTATATAAATAATATAGAAAATTATGCAGATAAACCTGAAGCAATAAAAATAGATTTGATAACAGCTTAATACCAAAAAATGAACAAAAAAAGAATTTTGCCTAACATGATGGCAATTGTGGCTATGTGCTTTCTGTTCGTGGGGTTCAACTCCCATGCACAAGAGAAGTGGACGGCGCCCTCCAGCGCCGATAATTTGGTCAACCCATTAAAGGGTGACGCGGGTGCAGCGGCATCCGGCAAGAGGACCTATAGAATGCTCTGTGTGATCTGCCACGGAGCAAAAGGAAAGGGAGATGGCATGGGAGGTGCGGGCCTAACCCCAAAGCCTACTGATTTTACCGATTCAGACGTACAGGCCCAAACCGACGGCGCACTATACTGGAAACTAACGGAAGGGCGATCCCCAATGGCTTCCTATAAGACAGCTCTGCCCGAAAAGAAAAGATGGGAACTTATTAATTATATCCGAACACTTAAGAAATGAAAAAGCTACTAGTAGTACTAACAGCAGTTGTATTTGGTGGTCAAATGTACGGCCAGACCTACAACACTTTTGAACCGAGCAAGACACAATTCATGTTGCGTGGTTATGGCCACACTGGTTTTGAATACATGGATTCGGGAGATGAAACGGAATCCACTTTTCTGGGATCGGCCTTTGCCCCGATTTTTCTTTACAAGCATTCGGATAGATTGATGTTCGAGGCCGAACTTGAGTTTGTGCTGGAAAGCGATGAGTTGGAAACCGGTCTTGAGTATGCCGATGTGATGTATGTGCTCAACAAGAACATGACCGTTCGGGCAGGAAAATTTCTTTTGCCCTTTGGCACATTTATGGAAAGATTACATCCCGCATGGATAAATAGATTGCCAAATGCTCCCTTGGGCTATGGACATGACGGAATCGCACCCTCTTCAGGCATTGGTGTAGAACTTCGGGGTGCATTTGATTTGGGAGGCCCCAAATTGAATTATTCGGTATACTCCACCAACGGTCCACGAATCAAAGATGGTTCAGAGGAACCTGAGGAGGCGGGTATTCTAGAATTTGAGAACTATGAAGATACTAACTTGGCCAAGGCCTATGGGGGTCGCCTTGGTCTATTGCCTTTCCCAGATTCTTCGACAGAAATCGGTTTTTCGGCCTATTCGACAAGTGGAACGGGCGAAGAAGACTCGGAATACGAGGACATTGGGGCATTTTTGTTCGCCCTTGACTTTTCTTTTGTAAAACAGATATCCGCGATTGGGGGGATAGTGGATGTAAAGTCCCAATTCAACAACTCGAACGTGGATACGGCAACGTTTATAGAAACGCACGAAGATGGCGATGAGGAAGAATACTCATTTGACAACCAAAGTAATTCCTTTTATGGACAATTGAGTTATCGTCCCACCATGTCCGGAAACAAATTCATAAAAAATCTGGAGTTCGTAGCCAGGTATTCGGATTTCAAAGCACCCGAAGGCGCGGAGTGGGAAGAAAAATCCACGCAATACGCATTTGGTCTAAACTACTGGTTGAGTTGGCGATCTGTCGTCAAGCTTAGCTATCAGACCACCGAAACCGAAGGGGGCCACGATGGAGACGGACTGACCAATACAGATGGCCTGTTTGTGCATTGGGCCATAGGATTCTAATCGAGAAACAAAGGCTGGAAAACATGAAAGCGAAAAATCAGTTAAATATCAAAGGCTTTTTTTCTGGCCATACACCATGGGATTGTAATAAGACTATTTAAAATCGGGTAAGATGAAAATAATGAACAAAATAGTGATTGGGGTCATACTTGTGACAACAATCGGGGCTACAGTTGTAAGCTGTTCCTCAACAAAGAAAGGATATTCTGATATTCCGGATTCCGAGACGGTTGTCGCGGAAGAAGGGTTTAAACTAGAAAAATCAGGGGCACAACTCTGGGGAGAAACCTGTAATAGGTGCCATATCGCTCCATCCCCTGCAGATTACAATGATACGGATTGGGAAACGATCAGCCTTCATATGCGGATCAGGGCCAACCTGACCGAACATGAAAGCAAGAAAATCGAGGAGTTTCTTAAGTCAGCCAATTGACGAGAAAATTGCTCCCATGGTGAACAAGTCAATTTGTCCATGGGAGTAAAATTTCCCGAACATAATATGGCAGGGGTTAACGATGCCATACGGATGTCACAGGGCAATCAAAAGATGATGGACAGTATGATGCGAATGATGTGCGAAAAAGTATAGCGAGCTATGATAGTATACGTTCCCGCATGAAAATCATCGTCCAAAAAGGGAACGAACATTCACAGATTTGGTAATGATGGGTGATAACCTTATGAAAACCAATGGAGGTGACCATCCCCGATACCAAAGATAGGTGGAAATTAATTTTAAAAACTGGAAAATATGAAAGGACATTGGATTTGGATGGTCATCGGTTGTGGCCTTCCATTATTGTTGATTTTTTTCGCACCCGCATTGGGCATCACGGGATACAACGGGCTTTTCGCCTTTATCATCGTAATGTTTTTGATACACCTTTTTATACCACACGGTGGTCACGGGCATGGTAGTCACGGTAAGCCAGATAAGAGCAAAAACCATGATAACAGTAAAGAACAAGTTTCCACCGAGACCCAAGAAGAACATCGAGGACATCGGCACCATTAAAAATTATGCTATAGCGATGAAGCATAGGTATCAAATTAACGGAATCAGCTGCGGTGGCTGTGTCACAAGGGTAAAGAAGACCTTGGAAGAACACCCGAATATAGAAAATGTAGAAATTTTTTTACAGCCCGTGGGCGCAACCATTGTAAAAATGAACAAGAAGCTTACGGTCGAAGAACTGCAAGGGCAACTCAACGAACTTGACGGCTATACCATTGCAGAGATTAATTAAAATCATAGAAACCTTAAAATTAAAAATATGTTTTACAAAGATGGATTTTTTTGGGGCATGCACCTTATCTGGTGGGCAATTTGGATCGTGGCCTTAGGCTGGATCTTCTTTGCCCCGTCCAGTTCCTCTTCCGAAGAAATTGAGGGAGACGACCCACTAATGCTGCTCAAAATTCGTTTCGCCAAGGGCGAGATTACCAAGGAGGAATATGAGCGATCAAAGATACTTTTAGAATAGGACAGCTAGTCCAGGAACAAACAACTATTAACCTTTAAACCTAAAACTATGCATTTTTTCGATGGACACTGGGGCGGTATGCACTTCGTATGGTGGATCATATGGTTGATCCTCTTGATATGGATATTCTTTGTGCCATACGACATCCCTTACCGAAAATCAAAGAAGGAAGACCCATTCGCAATTCTCAAAAAAAGATTTGCCAATGGGGAAATCACAAAAGAGGAATTTGAGGAAACAAAAAGGATTCTAAAATCCGAATAGTGTCATTTCAGCTTTGATTTGACACTAGGAAGTGGCTGCAATTAGTAATACTTAAAATGAATCAAAATGAAAACAAAAATCAAAAAAACAGTAGGAATTGTATTGGCCGTTTTCACATTATCGGCCTGTGCACAAAAACAAGAAAGTGCTGTAAAGGATATGCTCAAGGACCCGTCACAACAAGAGGAGGTTTTGACCTTGATGGTCGAAGACCACGATCTGGGCAAAAAATACATTGCCAACATGATGGATAACGACCATGCTATGGGAATGATGGTGGACGAACTCGTAAAAGCAGCGGCAAAGGATACCATACTAGCGAACAAATTGAGCGATATGATTACTAGATATCCTGACCTTATGCTACTGACCACCCACCATTTTATGCCGGTCATTGCTTCGGACAGCCTTTTGACCGATTCTTTTTGTGATCACACGCTAGAACACGAGGATCTCGCCAAGGCCATGCACAATAAAATGGAATACAAAAAGAGCCTTGAGCGCAACCATTGACTCCAACTTTGGTTTTTGCACATGAACAAACTCATAAATGAATAATAACAACAATAAACATTAAAACAAGAATCATGAATCGTATCAATGTAAAAAAATTCGGTTTTGCCATGGGGCTGACCGCTGCAATCCTCTACGCCGGCTGCATGATTGTTTTGGCGACAGCAGGACAAGAAGGAAGCATAACCTTTTTCAACAGCCTGCTGCACGGCTTGGACACTACCAGTATAATACGGGTAGACGTGCCAATTTGGGAGGCACTTATTGGCATTGTCCAGACTTTTATCATTGCTTGGCTCACAGGTGCCCTGATTGCCGCATTTTACAACACACAGATTAAGAGTAGATAATCTGAACAATAGATCGGAGAGACTTTTTAGGAACCGGTGTCGCATCGACCACAGGCAATTTGTTGGCGGAAAGTGCCAAAGAACTGAGCAATTGACAATAGAATCCCGGAATTGAACCTGGAGTACAACCATATAAAGTAGAATAAGTGAATAGTACTGCAAGAAATATCAAAACAATTTTCACCCAAACGGTAATATGGGGGGGCATTTTCTATTTCCTTGTCCATCCTTTTACCATGGTGCTTTATTGGTTTGAATTTAGCAATACACCATTTTCATTTTCCCTGTTTTGGGACGTCTTAAAGTCGCAGTTTTTAGAATCTTTCACTTTTGATATGAGAGGGATGAGCGTCTCGCTTACAATCCTTGGCATTTTCCTAGGGATAGTTTCCGGTCTATTTTTCATAACCCTCAGGCGAAAGAACAAGCTTATAGGCACACAACAGCAGTTGTTACTGCGCGATTTAGAAGAATTGATAGAGGCGGGTGAGAATGAACGGGTAGAATTTAAGTCTTCCATCCGCTATGATTATTTTAGGAAAACCACCAACCGCGAACTGGAACTGGTCATAGCCAAGACCATTACCGGTTTTATGAATGCAAAAGGGGGTAAATTAATTATTGGTGTTGATGACGACGGAAGCGTTTTGGGCCTGGAAAAGGATTTTAAAACACTTAAGCATAAAAACAGGGATGGCTACGAGCGGGAGGTATACCGGATTATATCCACTCAGTTGGGGCATGAAGCCTGTTTCAGCAATCACATATCATTCTATAGTTTAAATGAAAAGGAGGTGTGCGTAATAGATATCGAACCTTCCAAAAAACCCATATATGTCAACTATACCGGGGCCACTACTTTTTACGTCAGGACAGGAAATGCTACATACCCATTGACGGTCAAGGAAGCGGTCGATTATTTAGAAGCCCGAAAACCATAAAATTATGCAATATGTCTGGTTTATATGGTCCCTTATTATTCTAGCCCTCTGGGGCGTGGTCTATCTAATGAAGAAAGATTCTCGAAGAGAAATGCTGAAGATGAGTTGGATAACCATGCCCTTTGGGCTTACCGAACCCCTTTTTGTTCCCGAATATTGGCATCCGCCATCGCTTTTCGATTTGGCGATAAAGACAGGGTTCGATATTGAAAGCCTAATCTTTTCTTTTGCCATCGGTGGTATAGGTACGGTACTGTACAATCTTATTTTTAAGCGAAGGTATGTTGAAATACCGCATACCGAGCGCAAACATGCAAGGCACCGGTTGCACCTATATATCCTTTTCGTCCCGGCGGTCGTGTTTTTGGTATTGGCCCTGTTCACACCGTTGAATCATATCTACTGTGGCATTGCGGCCATGTTTTTGGGTGGAATGGCCACGCTGTACTGTCGTCCGGACCTAAAGACCAAAATCTGGATAAGTGGATTTCTGTTCACGGCATTGTACTTTGTTTATTTCGGAAGTATTCTCCCATTCTATCCCGATTATGTAGAACTTTTCTGGAATCTGGAAAACCTTAGTGATATTCTAGTGACCGGCATTCCAATAGAAGAGCTTTTGTTCGCTTTTACTTTCGGGATGTACTGGTCAGGCTTATACGAACACTTGTATTGGAGAAAATTAATGAGACCTATTACCATGAGTTAGATGGTAAAGCAAGTAGTATGAAATAAGATTTATGAACAATTAGATATAAGAAGATGAAAATAGTATTGGCAATAGATGGCTCCAAATTCAGTAGAGCCGCCATTAATGAACTTGCAGCAATGCGCTTGCTGGGGGGCACTGAAGTATGTATACTAAGTGTTTTTGAAAATCCTTTGCTGACCGCTCCTGGAGCAGCTACCCTTGGTAGTCCACTTGGTAATTATTATGAAGAAGCGGTGTCCAATGCACGAAAGTCAGCGGAAACTATTGTGAAAAATGCAGCCAAATCAGTTAAGGATAAGAACCCTGAAATCTCAATAACCACCGAAGTTATCCATGGCCTTCCGAAAAGCGCCATTCTCGAAAAGTCAGAAAACTTTGGCGCAGACCTTATTGTTGTTGGATCCCAGGGCCATGGTGCATTTTCCCGCTTTTTGCTTGGTTCGGTCTCCCAATCCATTGCCATGCACGCCAGTTGTTCGGTTCTGATTGTTAGAAAAAAAAGTGAAAAATAAGTTAGTGTATAATTGCTATCAAAAGCTATACAAATACGCTTATGGCAAAAAACCTTAAAACCCAAATGGGCATGAAGAGTAATTGCATACCGGAAAACAGTACAGAGGCCAGTTGCATAGTAACAGATTCGGTTTGTCTGCCCAACACCGTACTGCCGCGTATCGTGGTGGTGGGTGGTGGCTTTGCAGGGCTGGCCCTGGTAGAAGGCCTTAAAAACAAGGAGGTACAGGTCGTGCTGATAGACCGTAACAACTTCCACCAGTTTCAGCCCTTGTTCTATCAAGTGGCCACCAGCGGACTTGAACCGGACAGTATCGTATTTCCCTTCAGAAAACAGTTCAAGGGTTATGGTAATGTGAGCTTCAGACTGGCCGAAGTGACGCAAATCGAACCCGCTTCCAACACGGTTGTCACGGATAAAGGCAAGCTCACCTACGATTATCTGGTCTTGGCCATCGGAACAAAGACCAATTTCTTCGGTATGGAAGAAGTGGAAAGAAATAGTTTGGGCATGAAGGATATCCGGGATTCCCTCAATATCCGCCACATGATGTTGCAAAACTTGGAGCAGGCCGCGATTACTTGCGATGAGGATGAGCGCGATGCGCTGACCAATTTTGTGATTGTGGGCGGAGGCCCTGCCGGGGTCGAAATGGCAGGTGCCTTGGCGGAATTCTGTAAGTACATCCTGCCAAAAGACTATCCAGAGTATCCGAATACTATAATGAACATTTTCCTCATTGAAGCGCTGGATGAACTCTTGGCTTCGATGTCCGACAAGGCTTCGATAAAAACGCTTCAGTATCTAAAAAATCTCAATGTGCAAGTGTTATTGAACGAGGCCGTCAGCGGATACGACGGCAATGTGGTATCAACCAAAAGCGGAAGGAAAATTAGTGCCAAAAACCTGATTTGGACGGCAGGCGTAACAGGCCAGATTCCAGAGGGCATCAATCAAAAACATATAATTAAAGGGAACCGTTTAAAAACGGATACCCATCTAAAAGTCGAGGGTATGGATAATGTTTTCGCCATAGGGGACATTGCCGGGGTAATCACAGACGAGACCCCGAAAGGGCATCCACAGGTAGCCCAAACCGCCATACAACAGGGCCGTCATTTGGCAAAAGTGTTATTGAACACCGTTCAATCAAAGCCTTCCAAACCCTTTAGGTACAAGGATAAAGGTTCATTGGCCACTGTCGGTAAAAGAAAAGCGGTCGCTGATTTAGGGAAGCTCCACTTCGGGGGGTATGCTGCCTGGCTTTTGTGGTCCGTTGTTCACTTGCTTTCCATCAGTGGGTTTCGAAACAAATTTTTGGTGGGCTTCAATTGGGCCATCAGTTATTTTACCTATGAAAAAAGCAACCGGGTAATCATAAGAAGTTTCAAACGTGATGCTTATATGAAAGCCTCCTTAAAATATAGTTCCAATAATGAATTGGAAAAGGATGTAAATCCCAAAAAATCCAGCATCGATGCCTAGACTCGACTCAAATAGGGGTATTAAAAAATTCTTCGGCAGCTCGGCCAAAGGACTCAATAACAGTGGCATTGTTCTCTTTATCACTGTTGTTATTGCTATGGTGTGGGCCAACTCGCCATGGAAGGGGTATTATATCGACCTAATGCAAACCGAAATTGCCTTTAGCGTGGGTACACTTCAGCTATCGGAGTCGCTACTGTTATGGATAAACGACGGCTTAATGGCCTTTTTCTTTCTACAAGTCGGTTTGGAGTTGAAACGTGAAATAATCGGTGGTAAACTGTCGTCCCCCAAGGATGCAATACTGCCCATCGGTGCAGCAATAGGTGGTATGGTGTTCCCTGCCCTTATTTATTTTATGTTCAACAACTCGGGCGAAGCTTCCAATGGTTGGGGCATTCCGATGGCCACGGATATTGCATTTTCATTAGGGGTTCTGGCCCTTGTCGGGAAAAGACTGCCTTCTGCATTGAGAGTTTTTCTTATTACGTTGGCCATAGTGGATGATTTGGGCGGTGTCTTGGTCATTGCCCTTTTCTATACCTCCGGTATATCCGAGATGGATCTACTACATGGGTTATTGTTCTTCGGAGCTTTGATCATCGGCAATTATGCGGGAGTGAGAAGCACTTGGTTCTATGCCATTATTGGTATCGGCGGTGTTTGGCTGGCCTTCTTTTTTTCAGGAGTACATCCAACCATTGCCGGGATTCTGACCGCATTTGCCATTCCTGGTAGGGTAAAAATTAAGGAGAATACCTTTTTAGAGCGTTTAGACCGTTTGCATAAGAGATTTCAAGAAACCAAGTCTATAAAGGGAACACTTATCTCAAAAACGCAATTGGAGATATTGGAGGATATAAAGACTGCAAGTTCCGAGGCCGAAACTCCACTTCAAAAATTGGAAAGGACTTTAAACCCAATAGTGGGCTTTGTAATTCTTCCCTTGTTCGCTTTGGCAAATGCCGGAATACATCTTCATGGAGATTTGTTGAAAGTACTATCCAGCCCCGTTAGCTTGGGGATTGGTCTAGGTCTCATTTTTGGCAAGTTTATCGGTATTACTGCTTTTTCAAGACTACTCGTTGCATTTAAACTCGCCAAGCTTCCGGAAAACGTGAATTGGAACATGATTTATGGGACAGCCTTTCTTGGCGGTATCGGTTTTACCATGTCGTTGTTTATAAACGAACTGGCTTTTAGAGACGAGTCCCTAATATTTACGGCCAAGGTAAGCATCCTATTCGCTTCATTGACAGCGGGGGTAATGGGTGCTCTATTATTATACAGAAACAGTAAACAATTAAGAACAGTTAAACATAAAAGAACATGAAAAACATTGCAGTAGTAGGATACGGAGTTATCGGAAAAAGAGTAGCCGATGCCATTAATGTACAAGATGATATGAGCCTTATCGGGGTTTGTGATGTCATCAGCGATTGGCGCATACAAAACGCTGTAAGAAAGGGGTATGATATCTATGCCGCAACTGTAGATGCCGAAAACGAAATGAAGGCCTCAGGTATTACGGTAAAGGGTAACATGCAGCAGTTACTGAAAAAAACCGATCTGGTAGTAGATTGTACCCCCAAGAACATCGCCGCAAAGAATGTGGAAATATACAAAGGGCAAGGGATCAAGTTTATCGTACAGGGAGGGGAAAAACACAAGACCACAGGCCACTCCTTTAGTGCCGAGAACAATTATAGCACTGCGGTAAATCTAGATGCTACCCGGGTGGTTTCCTGTAATACCACATCTATCTTGAGGACATTGACCGCTTTAAAAAGGGCAGATCTGTTGGATTATGGAAGGGGAACATTATTAAGAAGGGCAACCGACCCGTGGGAAAGCCACTTGGGAGGTATTATGAACACCATGGTACCGGAAAAGGACATACCCAGCCATCAAGGTCCCGACGCGCAAAGTGTCGATCCGGATTTGGATGTCATTACTTCTGCGGTCAAAGTTCCCGAAACCCTAAGCCATATGCATTACTGGAACGTTAAGCTACGAAAAAAAGCCTCAAAGGAAGAGGTATTGAACGCCCTCAAAACCTCAAGTAGAATCAAGTTTATTCACTATGATCAGGGTCTGGTCTCCAACAACACGATAAAAGAAATGTTTATGGACATGGGCAGACCATGGGGCGATATGTACGAGGTGGCCCTATGGGAAGACATGCTCAAGGTTGTGGGCGATGAACTTTTTTATGCCTACGTGGTAGACAATCAAGCGATTGTAATCCCTGAGACCATTGACGCCATCAGGGCACTCACAGGCATTGAAACCGATGCACACAGATCCATCGAAAAAACCAATGCAAGTTTAGGAATCGGATAAAATTTCATTATGAAAACGTATGATAACATAGTCGCGCATTTAGGGGACAAAGCATCTTTCTATTTAGATCATGTAAGCCAGAAGGTCACCAAGGATGAACTGCGGTTGCCCGATAAGAATATTGTGGACAACGTATTCGTCAATAGTAATCGAAGCCCACAAGTGCTTCGTAGCCTTGCCCAATTGTACGGGCATGGCAATCTAAGAGATACTGGGTATCTGAGCATCCTTCCCGTAGATCAGGGCATTGAACATAGTGCCTCTTTTTCCTTCTTTAAAAACCCCGATTATTTTGATCCCGAGAACATTGTAAAGCTCGCCATCGAAGCCGGTTGCAACGGTGTGGCCTCCACTTTCGGGGTGTTGGGCCTTTGTTCTCGGAAATATGCGCATAAAGTCCCCTTCATTGTCAAGATAAACCACAATGAGTTATTGTCCTATCCCAACACTTATGACCAGAACCTGTTCGGAAAAGTCATGGAAGCGTGGAACATGGGCGCGGTTGCCATTGGGGCGACCATTTATTTTGGGTCCCAGGAAAGCAATCGACAGATAAGGGAGATTGCGGAAGCCTTTGCCGAGGCCCATAGCCTTGGTATGGCCACAATTTTGTGGTGCTACACCCGTAACGATGCTTTCAAAACAGACAAAGAGGACTATCACACCGCCGCGGATTTAACGGGTCAGGCCAACCACCTAGGGGTAACGATACAGGCCGATATCATCAAACAGAAACTGCCCACGACCAATTTTGGCTTCAAGAACCTGAAATTCGGCAAGTTTGATGATGCCATGTACGAAACACTGACCACGGAGCACCCCATAGATCTATGCCGGTTGCAGGTGGCCAATTGCTACATGGGCAAAATAGGTTTGATAAACTCAGGTGGCGGTTCACAAGGCGAGTCAGATATGTCGGATGCGGTCAGAACTGCGGTCATCAACAAAAGGGCAGGCGGAGCAGGATTGATCTTAGGGAGAAAGGCCTTTCAAAGACCTTTTAAGGACGGTGTGGAATTATTGCATGCCGTGCAGGGCGTTTACCTTGAAGAAAGAATAACAATAGCATAAATCATCTGATAAAAGAATGCTGGATACGGAAATAAAATCATTAAAATCATTAAACCACGGCCTACAAAGGTTGGTTGAGAACCGGCTATGGCTCAAAGTTATCATTGCTTTGTTTCTTGGTGTTGGAGTAGGCCTGTTGTTAAGTCCCCAAAACGGTTGGATCACCAAAAGTACCGCCGATGTTCTGGGGAATTGGCTGGCCCTGCCGGGCATGCTCTTTTTGAAATTGGTCCAGATGATCATGATACCACTGATCGTGGCCTCCATCATCACCGGCATAGCGAGTAACGACAAGGAAAATCTGAAAAGATTGGGCGGGGGCGTACTCTTATATTTTATATCGACAACGATTATATCGGTAACCATAGGTACGGTTCTGGCCTTGATCTTTAGACCGGGAAAGTTTCTCCACCAACAGGCGGAAGTCGATCATGCAAATGCTTTGGCCAATACGGACGAAAGTACGGAACTGTCGTTTGGAATAAACGATATACCGAATGCCATTACCGATCTACTGCCTGAAAACCCATTGGCCTCGATGGTCAGTGGTGAAATGTTGAGCATTGTGATTTTTACCATTATAATCGGGGTTGCCGTATTGTCGCTACCTGACGATTTGCTCAAACCTGTCAAGCTGCTCTTGGGTGCCGTACAGGAAATCTGCATGACCGTGGTCAAATGGGCCATGTTGTTGGTACCCATCGCAGTATTTGGTTTAATGGCGCAACTTACATCCAGTGTTGGTCTAAACTCCCTTTCAGGTTTGGGCTTTTATGTGCTCGTGGTACTGATAGGGTTATTCCTTTTGGTAGGTGTTTACCTGTTATTGGTAAGTCTATTGGGCCAGAGCAATCCGTTTAAATTTTTGAGAAAGATCACGGATGTTCAACTATTGGCATTCTCGACCACGAGTTCTGCTGCAGTGATGCCCCTTTCCTTAAAAACAGCGGAAGAAGAGCTCAAAGTGAACGGCTCCATCAGCAATTTCATTATTCCGATAGGGGCTACCGTGAACATGGATGGTACGGCACTTTACCAAACCATAACGACTTTGTTTATCGCTCAGGCTTATGGCCTTGAAATGGGCCTTCTGAATATTATTGTTGTCGTGGTCACCATAGTTGCTGCCTCCATCGGCACCCCTGCCATACCCGGTGGCGGTGTGGTGATTTTGGCTTCCGTTTTGTCAAGTGCCGGAATACCGGCTGAAGGCATTATCATAATTATAGGGGTAGAGCGCTTGCTCGGCATGTTCAGAACTGCGGTCAATGTTACCGGTGACCTAACGGCCTGTATGGTTTTCAACCGTTTTTATGGAGCAAGATCACAAGAAAGCAAAGAGGTAGATATAACTACAAATACACCATATTCCAATGTGAATGTTTAAAAACGAGATGATGTTAAAATCAATTGACGAAATAGAACTTTCACCTCGCCCAGACAAGAAATATTGGGTAAACTGCCATAGGGAATGGCGTGAGGAGATCATTTACTTTCTTATGGTTGACCGGTTTCATGATAGCAATGCACGGCACTCAAAGAATTTCGATATCCGGCACCCTGGTTTCGGGAATGAAGATCAATTGCGAAGGCCCTTTGGCGGTACTCTTAAGGGGATTATCAACAACATTGACTATATCAAAAACTTGGGCTGTACGGCCATCTGGCTAAGCCCCGTGTTTGAAAACAATCCAGAGTCCTACCATGGCTATGCCATTCAGAATTATATAGATGTGGACAAACGCTGGGGCACAAAGAAAGACTTGGAAAAACTCGTTGACAAGGCACACGGGCTTGATATACGGGTCTTTTTGGATGTCGTTCTGCATCATTCTGGCGATAATTGGTCCTATCCCTTTGATTACAGCTATTATTATTTCAAAGGAGAGCGTTTTCCGTTGGGTGATTGGCGAGAAAAGGAAAGACCGATACCCCTTGAACTGAGAAATCCCGAAATGTATAACCGTAAAGGGCTGATCAAGAATTTCGATGCGTATCCCGAGACCCAGGAAGGAGACTTCTTTACCTTAAAAACATTTCGGAACGATGGTTCCCCCGCCAGTGAAGACTTACAGGAGCTACTGGCCAAAATCCATTGTTACTGGATACGTGAGGTGGATGTTGATGGTTTTCGTTTGGATGCTGTCAAACATATGAAAGGGCAGGATATCAGCCGTTTTTGTTCGAGGATTCGGGAATATGCTTACTCTTTGGGCAAAAGAAACTTTTTCCTGTTCGGTGAAATTATCGGCAACGATGAAATGAGCAATCCCTATATAGGCCCTAAAGTACTGCCTGAAGACCGTAACATCTATTATGGGCTTGATTCTATCTTAGATCACCCCCTGCACAGTGTCTTGGCAGAAGTGATAAAGGGCAATTCATCACCGAACCTATTGATACGGCGCTATGAAGAACTGCGAAAGAATGCCCTTCACCGTGGCGAGTATGGCGAATTTCTGGTGACCTATATCGACGACCACGACCAGGTTGGGATGGATTTTAAGCACCGCTTTGGCCACAATGCCGCTCCCGAGCAAATTGTTGCGGGCATGGGCTTTCTCATTTGTGCCCTTGGCGCTCCATGTATTTATTACGGTACCGAACAAGGTTTTGAGGGCAACGGTACTGATGATCGATATATCAGGGAGGGCATGTTCAATCCCGATGATAAGGAGACCAACGTATTGAACCAAGGGTCATGGCTATTCAAGAGAATTTCGGTCTTGGCACATCTTAGGCAAAGGGAAGCCATTCTAAAATTCGGTAGAATGTATTTTAGGGAAACTTCAGAAAATGGGCTCGATTTTCGGTTTCCAGATTGTGAACAATGTCTTTTGGCATTTTCAAGGATCCTTTATCAGGGCGAGATACTTGTCGTCTATAATTCTTCTCCAAAGAATACCAAAGAAGAATACGTAACCATAGATAACGCTATCAACAAAGAAAATCTTCTTATGGAATGTATCTATGGGAACAAGAAAAAAGTCAAAATCGAAAAAAACACAGCTTTAGAAACCGATCGCCTTTTCATTAAGGTAAAACTAAGACCCATGGAGTTTTTGATCTTCAAGAACAATTGGGTGTAAGAAAAAACGAGGTCGGGTTCGACATAGGATAATGAAACATGCAATGATGAAAATAGCGAAAAAGACCTTTTGGGCAGTATTGGCGATTGTGGCACTCATCATGTCGGTAGCGGGATACCAATACCTTACGGTCGCCGTAGCTCCTGAATATGATCCAGAAACCATGCCCTTGAACTATGAAATAGTGGGTTCGGGAGATAAAAACATGGTCTTGATCCATGGTCTGGCAGGTTCAAAAAACTATTGGAAAAGGGGTTTGGAACAAATTACCGGAACGCATAGACTTCTTTTGGTCGATTTGTTGGGCTTTGGCGACTCTCCCAAGCCCCAAAGCGAATATACCCTCGAAATTCAACTTACGGCCCTTGAAAAGGTCATCTCGGCAGAGGGGTTTGACAAAGGAGGGAGCCTTATTGTCGGTCATTCCATGGGAGCCATAATATCGCTGGCATTATTCGAAAAACATCCTAACTGGTTTAAGGGAGCGACCGTAATCGGCTTTCCCGTCTTTGAAAGCAGAGATCAATTTTTGGAACAGATGCCCGATGGTTCTTATTTTGATACGCTCGCTGTAGGCCGATATGGAAAATTGTTCTGTATGCTACACCCCTTATACATTGTTAAATGGTTCAAGCCCGAAAATCTGACCGATGACGTTTTTGAAGACTCAAAAAAACATACTTGGCAGAGCTATTACAATTCGTTGAACGAAGTAATTCTCAACACAAATTTATTTGTACTTGCCAAAAACATACGTGACCGGAAGATCCTCTTTATCCAAGGCACAGACGATAAAATGGCACCCTACGTAAATGTAGAGAATTTTGCAAGGCCATTTACCAAGAGTAAGTTAATGCGTGTGGAGAATGGTGACCACCAACTCTTTCTAAAAGAACCCTTTAAGGTTTGGAAAGCGATAAGCGATTTTTTTAATCATTAACCGCAATGAACAATATTGGAAGAAATGTAAGGACAAAATGAAAATGTAAGAACAAAATGAAAATGAAAGAACAAAAAAATCATATTGATCAACCCTACGGATTGATACACACTGATGTCGAGGGAATCGATGACCTTTTGGAGCTTGCCCTGAACATTCGCTGGTCATGGAACCATGCCTCGGATAAACTATGGCAACAATTAGACCCCGAACTTTGGAAACTTACCCAAAATCCATGGGTAATCTTGCAGACCGTTTCACGCGACCGGCTTGAGGGGCATTTGAACGATCCAGAATTCCGGGCGAAAATCAAAAGCCTTTTGAATGAGAACGAAAAAGCACTATCGGCCCCGAACTGGTTTCAACAAAACTATGCCAAGACCCAGCTTAAGTGTGTTGCCTATTTCAGCATGGAGTATATGCTGAGCGAGGCACTGCCCATTTATGCAGGCGGCCTGGGCAACGTGGCCGGAGATCAGTTGAAATCGGCAAGTGACCTGGGCGTACCGGTCGTGGCCGTGGGGCTACTCTATGCCAAAGGGTATTTCCGTCAGGAAATCGACAAATTTGGCTCACAAAATGCCTTGTTCCCGCACAATGACCCAGGGCAATTGCCTGTTACACCCTTACGCCTACCCAACGGGGAGTGGCTTCGCATAAAGTTATCGTTGCCCGGTCACCCGCTATGGCTAAGGACATGGCAGGTACAGGTAGGAAGGTCAAAGCTATATCTATTGGATAGCAACGATGCCGCCAATTTGCCCCTCCATCGTGGTATTACCGACGAGCTATATGGAGGTGGCCCCGACCATCGCATAAAACAAGAGATTGTTCTGGGTATCGGGGGCTACAAATTACTTGAGGCCCTGAATATCCAGCCAGAAGTATGCCATATGAACGAAGGCCATGCAGCCTTTCTCGTGCTGGAACGTGCCAACGATTTCATGAAGATGAACGGAACTTCTTTTGAACGGGCACTTGCCGTTACCCGGGCAGGCAACCTGTTTACGACACATACGGCGGTCGCGGCCGGTTTTGATCATTTTAGTCCAATGCTAATGGAACAGTTTCTTGGCCAATACGCCAAAAACGAATTGGGTATCGATTTCAATGACCTGATGGCCTTGGGCAGGGCAGATTCCAATAATCATTGGGAGAGCTTCAACATGGCCTATCTGGCCATTCGCGGTAGCGGTGCGGTGAACGGCGTCAGTCGTTTGCACGGCGAGGTTAGCAGAAATCTTTTTCGAAATCTCTTTAAGCGATGGCCGATACAAGAAATACCTGTTGGCCATGTCACCAACGGGGTTCATATGCCCTCTTGGGATTCTGAATATGCGGACAAGGTATGGACGACAGCCTGCGGAAAAGATCGCTGGCGGGGCGAACTCGATGACCATTCGGCACATATTTCTAAGCTATCCGACGGAAAACTTTGGGAGTTTAGGAACCAATCCAGAAATCGTCTTGTCGATTTTATAAGGGAAAGGTTTGAGAGACAGGCAATAGTCTCGGGCCTACCATCTGAAGTGGTCGAAATCGCCGACCAAGTTCTTGACCCGGACACATTGACCTTGGGCTTTGCCCGCCGGTTTGTGCCTTACAAAAGACCGGATCTCTTATTGTACGATCCCGAACGTTTGGTCCGAATTCTGACCAATTCGGAACATCCGTTACAATTGGTTTTGGCCGGCAAAGCGCCCCCATTTGATGAAGCGGGAAAAGGGTTGATACAAAAGTGGGCGCAGTTCATCCAACAACATAATTTGTACAGGCATGTCCTTTTTCTAAGTGATTATGACATGATGTTGACGGAAAATTTGGTCCAGGGCGTTGATGTATGGCTCAATACCCCGAGACGGCCTTGGGAAGCCAGTGGTACCAGTGGCATGAAAGTACTTGTAAACGGTGGCCTCAACTTATCGGAACTGGACGGTTGGTGGGCCGAGGCATTCACCCCAGAAGTGGGCTGGGCATTGGGTGATGGACAAGAACATGGTGATGACCCTGCTTTGGATGCTGCCGAGGCGATAGCTTTATATGAAATTCTGGAGCAACAAATAGTACCCGAATTTTATTCACGTAACAAAAAAGGCATCCCTGAACAGTGGGTAGGGAGAATGCGAAAAAGTATTGCGACCCTAACGCCCCGTTTTTCGACCAATCGAACGGTAAGGGAGTACACAGAACAATTTTATCTGCCTGCAGCAGAAAAATACAAGAGGCGTGCGGCAAAAAAGGGAGCTGCGGGAAAAAGGATTTTAGACACGCAAAACGAACTTATGAAAAGATGGGATACCATAAAGTTCGGAAAAGTTCAGGTTGAAAGTGAGCGCCGTAAACATCATGTTAGAGTACCCATTTGGCTGAATGGTATTGACCCCAAGCATGTTCAGGTAGAACTGTTCGCAGAAGGTGTTAACGGCAAAACGCCCGAAAGAAACACGATGAAATTTGATTGGATGGGCGAAGAAGGGCAACATAACTTTTACGCACAGCTAAATACTGACCGGCCAATTGATCACTACACGGTTCGTATTGCACCGAACTACGAAAGCGTGTCCGTGCCGTTGGAGAACAACTTGATACGATGGCAACATTAAAGTAAATTTCAAATAATTGAAGAAATGAAAACACTGGAATATCACGAAACCATATTAAAAAAGGTCAGCTTCGACAAGAGGTTGTTGAGGATGGAATTGAAAAAGGCCGTTCGCAATACCACTTGTTCCGAACAGCCGGCCCTTCTCGAATGGTGCGGGGAGCACCTTGGCGAGGAATACAAAAAAATGGCTGCCGATTTTATGGAAAACAAGAGCTGTGCTTTTGAAGATAACGATAACCAATAAAATCACAAGTTAAAATGTACCTGCAAAACCCACTCCTTTTAACAATCAGTGCCGGGCCATCAAATATTAGGTTCACAATGTATGAAATGGCCGAAAATCCCGTGAAGGAACTTTTTGGTGATATTCGTCACATCGGATCCGGCAAAGAGGTTTTCAGAGTTACCCACGTTAAAGGCAATGAAAGGGAAAATTCACGGACATACGCTCCTGGCTTTTATCAAGCGACCGTTTTTTTAATAGGTTGGCTAAAAAACCAACCCGGCTTCGATCGTATTGGTTACATAGGACACAAGATAACATATGGATTGAACTATCCTGGGCCGAAAGTAATCGATACCGCCCTATTGAACGAACTGAAACAGACTGCGGACTATAATATTCCTACCTGTCTTTCAACTGAGATTGAGATTGTTGAAACGTTCGCAATGCGATTTCCGGCCTTACAGCAGGTAGCTTTTTTTGATACCAGTTTTCTGGTGAACTTGCCCAAGGCTGCCAAGATACCCCCTTTCATTCCAAGGCATTTTGAACGGGCACGCACGCACGGGCATGGCTTTCATGGGCTATCGTTTTCCCATATCATGATAGAACTTAAAAAAAGGATAGGTATTCAAAAAGCCAATGGAAGGCTCATTCTTGCACATCTTGGCAAAGAGGCCAGTATAACTGCCATCAAGGAGGGCAAGAGCATAGATGCCGGCATGGGGTTTACACCATTGGGTGGGTTCGTCATGGGTACAAGAAGCGGAGATTTAGATCTTGGCGATTTTGCGCATTTACTGAAAAAAGAACGGATGGGGGCAAAACGGCCCAACAGCTTGACAGATGATGAGGGCGGTTCGCCAAAAATTTCCGAAACAAGTACCGATATACTTGATTTACTTTTAAAAGAAGATGTTGACCGAAGGGCAACGGAAGCTGTAACTTTATTCTGCTATCAAGTAAGAAAGTGGATCGGGTCGTTTACCGCTGTCTTGGGCGGTTTGGATGTGCTGGTTTTCTCGGGTGACATCGGTGAAAATTCTCCAATAATACGATCCAGGATTTGTCAAGGACTTGACTTTTTAGGTATTGGGCTCGATGAAGGACAAAATAGAAAAAATTCATCTAAAATCTCTAAAGAGCACAGTAAAGTGCTGGTCATGGTAATTCATGCCGATGAAGAATTGGTTATTGCAGAGAGCTTGGCCAATCAATATTTTAAAGATAAAAGTGATGATAAAGTAATTTCACCTCAAAAGAGGGGAGGGCAAAAAAGGCCGAGGGTTTCCACTCGAAAAAATATTGACAAATTCACCATATGGGATGGGTAAACAGAATATTCCGGTTTCCCTGTTCCGATCCGGTGGTAAATATCCGTTTGTCAGAACGAAGCGTTGAAAACCGGGCTGGGTGATTTTCTTGTAATGTACCTGTAAAAAATTATGAAGAATAAGAGTATGAAGACTATTAAACACATAGGCGTATTCACATCTGGGGGCGATTCCCCGGGAATGAACGCCGCCTTGCACGGGGTGGCCAAAACGGCTGAGATGAACAACCTAAGGCTCAGCGGTTTTAAAAAAGGCTATGAAGGCCTAATCGACGGTGACCTAGTACAGTTGGATTCCAGTCAACTGAAAAAGAACGTTCACAGAGGCGGCACATTGTTGAAAACAGCAAGGAGCAAGCGATTTTTGACGTTGGAGGGAAGACAACGAGCTATGCAAATTCTTGAAATGAACAAGGTCGATGCCCTGATTGCTATAGGTGGTGATGGTACCTTCAAAGGGCTATTGGCATTTTCAGAAATCTGTGACCTGCCGTTCTTGGGCATTCCCGGCACCATCGATAATGATTTGGCAGGTACCGATTTTACACTCGGTTTCGATTCTGCAGTGAACACCGCAATTGAAAACATTGATAAGATCAGGGATACGGCGGAGTCCCATAACCGAATATTTCTGATAGAGGTAATGGGCAGGGACTGCGGGTATATTGCCATCCATTCCGGATTGGGTACGGGGGCAGATGCCATTCTGATACCTGAAAGCGGGCATGACTTTATTCAATTGTTGGAAAAGGCGGGAAGCTACGATCGTGAAGAGGCCTTTGTTGTGATTGTTTCTGAAGGGGATGAACTAGGGGTCGAGCCGGCAGCCAAAAAGATAAAGGAAATAAACCCTGAAGTGGACTTGCGCATTGCCAAACTGGGCCATGTACAACGCGGTGGAAACGCCTCGGCATTTGATCGAATGTTGGGCATACGGCTCGGCACTGCTGCCGTAGAGGCACTTTTACATGGAAGAAAGAATGTCATGGCGGGAATCTTGAACAACCAACTGAGCCTTACCCCGTTTGACCAAGTGGTAAAGGAACATCAAGTGAACGATGAACTGCGGAGTCTCTTGAAAATTTTCGGAAGCTAAAATTACAATGAAAAGAGCGGCGACCAACATAGCGATTATTTTCTTGCTGACTGCGGCTACCATAGTCTTCGAGATAAGTCTGTCAAGACTGTTTTCGTACCTTCTTAGTTTTCATTTCGTACTCATTATCATTGCATTTTCCATACTGGGTTTGGGTATTGGCCAGATAACGTATGCCAAATATTCCAAGATGATTAATCATTCATGGCTTTGGTGGATGGCACTACCGTCCGTCACGATGTTTCTCAGTTTTGCCCTTTTGCTCAGCCTTTCACAATTGGGCGTTTCGTCGTCCTCTGATTTTGGCCTGCCCATTTTTATATTCTTGTCAACTATTCCGTTCATAGCCATCGGAATAGTCTATGCCCATATTTTTGAAACGGATAATCGGTATGTGTCAACCTTATATGCCCTAGATCTTATAGGGGCGGCCACAGGTGCACTCACCTCCGTTTTTTTGCTCAACACGTTTGGCTTGGTACAGGTGGTGGCAATTGCAATTGGGTTACTGCTGCTGGCCCTGGTAGTAGCCTTGATAGCGCACAAGAACCGTTATTCAAAAATACTGGGGCCCTTAGTGCTTGGCGTTATTTTTCTAATGGGATTTGCAAAAGATGCCCTGAACTTCACTATACCCGTTGCCAAAGACCCGTCCAAGGATTTGTACCGATTGATGGCCAACCCCGCTTTTAAAAGCGAAAAAATCGAAAGCCGCTGGAGTGCTTTTGGTCAGACGGATCTTGTAAAGTTCACATATCCTGATGGTACCATGTCCAAATCAATGTTTATAGATGCCGCTGCGGGAACCAAAGTTATCGATATCGATGAACTTGCAAAGGATACTGTTAAAATGAGAAAAGTATTATCCGGATTTCCGGCCGTATTTGCTTTGAACTTTTTAAGCGAAAAGGAAAAGGATTCGGTGCTGATAATAGGTCCCGGCGGTGGAATAGATATTGCCACAACATACTTCATGGGCTTTAAATATATCGAGGCAGCAGAGGTCAACCCTTCCTTTGTAGCATTGATGGAAAAATACAATCCCTCTACCTTCCTCGATAAGGAGAACATAAAGGTACATGTGAACGAAGGAAGAAATTTCATAATTGAGAACAAGGGAAAATTTGATGCCATCATGTTGACCATTCCGGTGACCAAAAGTTCAAGGGGCACCGATTTCTACGGTCTTACCGAGAATTATCTGTTCACCATGGAGGCACTTGCCGATTATTTGGATGGTTTAACGGAAGACGGGGCCATCTATTTTACGATGCACGGAAGGCAGGAGGTATATAAAATGCTGGCGAACTTTTTGGAGCTTCAGGACCGGATGGGGGTCAATCAAATAGAGGCGTTAAAAAAGGTGTATATCTATTCCGACGAAATGAACCCTGTATTGGTCATTAAAAAGAACCCTTTCGAACAAAAAACAATGGAGGAGGCACATAATACCACACACTATTATGGATTGGACAAGGAACCGTTTTATTTTCCGAATATCAGACAGGAAAGTTTGGATACCATCGTGCAGAACGTAAACTATCAATGGTTCATGTTCGACAAACTGTTGTACGATATCTCCAACGGATCTTATGCGTATGATGAACTTTGGAAAGCCGCTTCCATAAACTTGAGTCCGGTTTCCGATGATTCCCCCTATTTTTTTAATTACAACAATGGCCTACCCGATGCCATGACCACCCCTTTATGGCTTGGTCTGTTCATCATCGGGTGGTTCATTTTCAATCATATGAACGGATGGAAATCGGTCTCTTTTTCAGAAAGCACCTCTTTATATATGCGAAGAAAATTTAGGACCTGGGCACTCGTGTCCTTTTTATTGGGGTTCTCATATATCCTCGTACAGGGATATCTTTTTCAGGTACTCAACTTAAAACTTTCCAATCCATCACAGTCTTTTTCATTGCTGCTTTTTACATTTTTGTTGGGCAATGGCTTGGGCAGCCTTGTGACGGGGGCTTTCAAAAAAAATCTTTCCCGAAAGCTCATCACATACACGGTCTTGATTATTTTGGTTTCCTTACTAACCGTTTACGTACTGCTCCCTATATGGTATAAACAACTATCTGAATTCTGGATCGCCCTATTTTTGCTGCTTCCGTCTTTCTTTATAGGAATCCCTTTTCCGGTATTGCTGAAAACGGCCTCCTCCCTGAAAGAGAAGAAAAGCATTCCCTATTTATTGGGTATATCAAGCGTGGCAGGCGTTGCCGCCTCGATCTTTGCCATTGTCATCTCCATCCTTTACGGTTATAGATTTGTATTCCTTCTTGCCCTGTTAGGATACGGTTTGGTGATAGTGCTGGCGTACAGATCAAAAACCCTTAAAATACAGAACACATGAAAAAATGGTCCCTCTTTATTGGAAGCTATGCGGGCATCAAGGTCTTCGTCCACTGGACGTTTTGGATCATTGTCGGATGGATATTCATGATGCATTTTGAAATGGGCCATGGTTGGACAGAAGGCATAAAGGGAGCATTTTTCATCATCGTTCTCTTTGCTTGCGTTGTCCTACACGAATTTGGCCATGCGCTCGCGGCCAAAAAATATAATATCCCAACGCGTGATATTACGCTCTATCCCATTGGTGGCGTCGCCAGTCTCAATAGAATGCCGGATAAACCTGCCCAGGAACTGGTGGTGGCACTGGCCGGCCCTGTAGTAAATATTGTGATTGCTGGGATCCTTTTTGTTCTTCTCTACGTTAACGATGAACTGTTGCCAATTTCGAAAATAGACCACATGAGCGGTGAAGATTTCTGGTTTAACATCATGGCTGCCAATGTGATCCTAGCGGTCTTTAATTTGATACCAGCTTTTCCAATGGACGGTGGAAGAGTGTTGAGGGCACTATTGGCATTCAGGTTAGATAAGCTGAAAGCAACGACCATTGCCGCACGGGTAGGCCAGTTTTTAGCCATAATATTCGTTTTTCTTGGTTTTTTCTCTAATTTCTGGTTGGTTTTTATTGGCCTGTTCATCTATCTAGGTGCCGGAGTCGAGCAAATGCACGAAAGTGGCAAATCTGCTCTGGTCGGATTTACCGTAAAGGATGTTTTGATTGCACAATATACCTGTTTATCGCCCACGGAAACCTTGGGAAACCTGGTGCAGATATTGCAAAGTACCCAAGAAGAGGTTTTTTTGGTCACAGAAAATAATCATGTGCATGGCGTGCTGACACGAAAGGACCTGATCAAGGGGCTTTCCTCATATGGCAATGGTTCCTATGTATCCGATCTTATGAGAAAAGATTTTGTAACAGTAGACACAAATATGCCCCTACAGCAGGTGTACGAAAAGCTCATGTCTAACAATTCCCAGTTTGCCACGGTCTTGGATGACGGGCAGCTAAAAGGAATTGTGACCCTGAAAGGAATTAATGAAATGATAATGGTTACAAGGGAAAGAAAAAAATAATGCAAACACATCAAAACATAAGTGAGCTATTAAGCCCCTACATTCTGGGGGTACTCCTAAGCACGGGTATAGGTCTTATCCTTGGACTGGAAAGGGAATATGACAAGCTAAAGGATGAGCAGGGGTTTGCCGGTATTCGAACATTTCCGATAACGGCCATAATCGGTTTTATGTTGGGCAGTTTGAACGAGACTTATACCCCTTGGCTTGTCATTGTTAGTTTGGCGACCATTATTTTGTTCTTTGCCATCAGCCATTTGTCCATTGTGCAGAAACATTCCATGACCGGTAATACCACAAATCTCGCTTTGATTGCCACATTTATTCTTGGTGTTATGGTTTCGGGCCATTTGTACAAAGAGTCTATTGCCACGGCCGTAATTGTGGTTACGTTGTTATCGCTCAAGACCACCTTCCGCTCGTTCATAAAGAATATCACATCCGAAGAACTGTTTGCCTTTATCAAATTCTCAATCATTGCCCTTTTGATATTACCGTTTCTGCCCGATAAGGATTATGGGCCAGAGGGCCTTCTGAACCCTTTTGAGATAGGGGCTATTATAGTCATTGTTTCCTTTTTGAACTTCATCGGCTACTTTTTGGTCAAATATGTTGGATCAAAAAAGGGAATCTTGTTGACGGCTATTCTGGGCGGTTTAATATCGAGTACGGCGGTAGCTTGGATCTATGCCTCCAGAAGTAAGGAGTCTCCCGAGCTTTCAAAAAAATACGCAGCGGGTATCATTATAGCTTCGGCAATCATGTTCCCTAGACTTGCGGCTCTTGCCTATATTTTCAATATTGCTATCCTGAGCTATCTTACAATTCCCTTTGCCCTGCTTACGGTGGTCTGTCTCGTAGCTTCCCTGCTTTTGATACGGAAGGATGACGATCAGCCGAACACCGACATCAATTTGGGGAATCCGCTTAACATCTGGAATGCGATCGGTTTTGGCGGCATCTATGTGGCCATCCTGTTCGCGGTTTTTTATGGAAACAAATTTTTTGGCGAAAGTGGCCTTTATTATTCGGCATTGATAGCAGGTTTGGCCGATACCGATGCGATAACTATCAGCATGGCAAAATTTGCCTTGCAGAATGAAAAGCTGATTTTGGCATCGAATGTCATCATTGCAGCGACCCTGAGCAATATGACCGTGAAATTGGGCATTACCTTTTTCAAGGGCTCTAAAAAAACAGGGCGACTAGTGGGCTATGCCTTTGGGGCGGTCGTCTTTTTGGGCATCCTTTATATTGTACTTAATTCTTGGATAAATTGAGATCTTAATAGCAGAAACCAAAATGAAAACAGCCGTATTCAGCACACACGAATTTGAAAGACCATATCTAATTCGCACCAATGGTAAAAAGCATGACCTTACTTATTATGAGGCCAGACTTACGGAAAAAACAGTGTCACTCGCAAAAGGACACAAGGCCATATGTCTTTTTACCGGCGATGACGCATCTGCGAGCATCATGAAAAAATTAAATGAATTTGGTGTCAAATACATAGCACTCCGTTCCGCAGGCTACAACCATGTTGCCGTTGAAAAAGCGGAAGACTTAGGTATTACGGTGGCCCGGGTACCCGCATATTCCCCCTATGCCATTGCCGAACACACCATAGCGTTGATACTTGCATTGAACAGAAAACTGATTAGGGCCCATAATAGGGTCAGGGACATGAATTTCTCGTTGAACGGGCTCACAGGGTTCGACCTGAATGGCAAAACGGTCGGGATATTGGGTACCGGGAAAATTGGCAAAGTACTCATCAAAATCTTATATGGCTTTGGCTGCAAGATACTGGCATACGACCTGGAGGAGGATAAGGAATTAAAAGAAATGTACGGCGTACGTTTTACAGACTGCCGAACACTCTGTAGTGAAGCCGATATCATCAGTCTTCATGTTCCCTTAACCCCTGAAACGAGGCATATCATCAGTGCCGAACAAATCGAACGCATGAAAAAAGGGGTAATGCTTATCAATACGAGCAGGGGCGCGCTGGTCGATACCAAAGCGGTCATAGAGGGACTGAAATCAAGGAAAATTGGCTATTTCGGTATTGATGTGTATGAAGAGGAAGAAGGGCTGTTCTTTGAAGACCATTCCGACGAGATTTTACAAGATGATGTAATTGCCCGATTAATGACCTTCCCCAATGTCTTGATTACCAGTCACCAGGCTTTTTTGACCAATACGGCCCTGACCAACATTGCTGAAACCACCATTTATAACCTTGATTGTTTCGAAAATGGAACCGTTTCAGGAAATGAAATAAAAACGAAGTGAAACAACCCATAAAATCCTAGTTAAGATGAAAAACATATTGGTACCCACAGACTTTTCAGAGAACTGCAACAAGGCGGCGGAGCTTGGAATCACGATGGCAAGGCTCTTTGACGCAGAAATTCATTTTTTCCATTTGTTGAAAACACCGGTGGATTGGGTAAAATTGGATAAGCAGAAAGAAAAGCGATATCCGGAGACCCTCAAAAAAATTGGGGAAGCAAAAGCCTCTTTACGTGCATTGGAAAAAAAGGCCGAAAAAGAGAATCTGAAATGTCAGACCTTCTTGCAATTTCACGTGGACCAGGAAAACATACTGAAACATTCTGGCCATTATGACCATGATTTCATTATTACGGGCAGTAGTGGCACCAAGGGTATGGTACGGGAACTTTTGGGAAGTAACGTCGAACGTTTGGTAAGAAGATCTGATGTGCCGGTCACTGTGGTAAAAGAAGATGATGTAAGGTTTCCTTTCAAGGATATCGTCTTCGTTTCGGATTTTGTGGAGGATGTCGGCAATGCCTTTAAAGAGGTGCTATCCATCGCAGAAAAATGCAATGCAAAAATTCACCTTTTGCGCATCAATACAGAATCGGACCGTAACAGTATTGCCCTCGGCCTAGACCCCATTCGAAAGTTTTTGGAGGGTTTTCCCAAACTCAAGAATTTCTCCATGAGCGTGTATAACGAAATGACGGTAGAGACGGGCATCAACACTTATTTGAAACATAACAAAGCTGACCTGATCGCCATGTGCACACATGGTAATACAGGTTTTTTGAGCTTGTTCTCCAAAAGTATCGCCGAAGGGGTCACGAACCATTCTTCCTTACCCGTGATGACTATCAAAATTTGAAAAGTATAACACTATGTCGGATAGCTTAGATCAAATACAGGAAAGACCCTTCTACAAAGTATTGCTGGGCAGAACGGTATTGCCCCTGGTTACCATTTTGGGAATAGGGATGCTGTATGTTGTTTTGATGTCGATGATAGACCACCCCTCTTTTCCATTCCACATAATTATCGTAGCGGCAGCACTTGGAAAGACCATTGTGATAACGGCAACTACCCTGAAACGCTTGTCAAAATTGATCAAGATCTGTCATTCTTTGGAACGATTGCTTTGGGTTTTTGGATTGATTATCATCATTAGCATTTTCTCCTATGCGACCGATTATGCCTGTCTTTTCCAATTTAACCATACCACATTTGAAGGCGTTCCTGATTATTCGAACTCGTATCTCTACAATTTGTATCACTTTTTTTACTTCAGTGTCATTACATTTTCAACGGTGGGCTACGGTGATATTGTTCCAACTTCCGATGTTGCCCGATTCGTTGTTATGCTCGAAATATTCCTAAGCTTTTTCTTGGTCGTCTTTGCTTTGGCCAATATTAAAAAAATACACATTAATGGATAAGATAACTATTATAAAAGCAAGCGGCGAGAAGGCACCTTTTCAAATGGAAAAAGTAAGGCGGTCATTGGAACGGGCCGGTGCGAATGAAATAATAATTGATGAGATCGTCAAAAATATTGAGGACATCGTTTTCGACGGAATGACCACCAAGAAGATATATCAAATGGCCTTTATGATGTTGAAAAGGAAATCTCGGGTAAGCGCATCAAAATACAAACTCAAAAAAGCGCTGATGGAACTGGGGCCTTCGGGCTACCCCTTTGAAAAGTTTGTCGGCAGATTGCTGGAACACGAAGGATTTCAGACACAAGTCGGTAGCATCATACAGGGAAGCTGTGTGACCCATGAAGTGGATGTCATTGCCCAAAAGGATAAGAAACATTATATGATAGAATGCAAATACCATAGCGACCAAGGCAGGTTTTGCAATGTCAAGATTCCACTATATATCCATTCAAGATTTTTGGATGTCGAAAAACAATGGGAAAAACAGCAAGGCCATAAAACAAAGTTTCATATAGGGGGTGTTTATACGAATACCCGTTTTACCACGGATGCCATACAATATGGCACCTGTGTTGGGCTGATGCTTACAAGTTGGGATTATCCGGAAGGAAACGGTCTGAAAGAACGCATAGACAAATCCGGCCTACATCCCTTAACCTCTTTAACAACCTTGACGAAGGCCGAGAAATCCAAACTATTGGATAAAGGCATTGTGCTCTGCAAAGAGCTTCACGAAACACCTACTTTATTAAATGAAATCGGAATAGATAAAACAAGGCACAAAAAGATTTTGGAGGATTCCGAAGCACTGTGCAAAAACCATTAAAAAAAATAAAATCTTAAAAATAACTATCATGAAAACAGAAGAATTAAAGAAACAAAAGAGTATTGATTTAGAACCATTTTACCAGGCATTGGAAGATGACTCCGAATTTCTTGAAGAAGCCTTTGAAATACTATTGGAGATGGTCAGCACCGATCCCAAATCTGCCAAGAATATGGCAGTACTCATAAAGAAAGACTTTCATGGGTTGTACAAAGAAATTGTTGCACTATCTGAAAAAGGCGAAAGCAAAGGAAACATGCCCTCATGTTGTGGGGGACATTAAAAATCTTAGAAAATTTTAAGGCTGTGCATTACAGCTGAGAACAATATCAATGAAAAATAACGAAATAACCACTCACTTTTTGGGCGCGGCAGGAACGGTAACCGGCTCAAAATATTTAGTAGATACAGGAGAGAGAAAAATACTCATAGACTGCGGACTTTTTCAAGGGTTAAAGGAATTGCGTCTCAAAAACTGGGAATATCCGCCCGTCGATGTTTCGGAAATTGATGCAGTTTTGCTTACTCACGGACATATGGACCATACGGGATATTTGCCAAGATTGGTTAAACAGGGGTTCAAGGGTCCGATTTACGGCACATATCCCACATTGGACATTGCAGAGATTATCCTCAACGACAGTGCCAAAATACAAGAACAGGAAGCCGAACGTGCCAACAAAGAGGGGTATTCCAAACACAGTCCTGCAGAACCTTTGTACACCTTAAACGATGTTGAAAAAACCGTACCTCGTTTTAAAGGGGTACCCCCTTCGCAATGGTTACCTATTCTCAAGGATGTAAAGGCACGATTTCAGTACAACGGACACATTCTTGGTGCTACCTACATCGAGTTGGACGTGCACGGAAAACGCTTTGTTTTTTCAGGCGACATCGGTAGAACCAATGATTTGCTCTTGTACCCACCTTTAAAACCGGCAAAGGCTGATGTATTATTTATTGAGTCCACCTATGGCGGAAGATTTCATCCTGAAGAAGAAGAGGCCATTCCGCAGATTGAAAAATTAGTAAATGACACCATCAATAGAGGTGGTAGCCTGTTTATCCCAAGCTTTTCAGTGGAACGTGCCCAACTGATGATGCTTATTTTCTGGAGGTTACTAAAGGAAGATAAAATCCCAAAAGTTGAAATGATAATGGATAGCCCTATGGGCGCTAATGTACTGGAACTCTTCCATCGCACAAGAGATTGGCACAGATTAGAGGACAATGAATGTGATGAAATGTGTTCACATTTCACGGTTGTAAGTAGTTATCGGGAAACTATGGAATTAAGAACAAACAACAAACCAAAAATTGTGATTGCCGGGAGTGGTATGCTAACTGGCGGACGTATGCTCAATTATTTGGAGACACAAGCGCAAAACCCAAATAACACCTTACTTTTTGTAGGATATCAAGCCGAAGGAACGCGTGGTAGAAAATTATTGGAAGGCGAAAAGGAACTAAAAGTGTATGGAAAATGGGTGCCATTTCATATGCAGGTAGCTGAGATTGAGGGACTATCTGCACACGCAGACCATAAAGAACTCATGGATTGGATGAGTGAGATACGAAACAAACCAAAGCGAATTTTTATTGTACACGGTGAAAAAGAAAGTGCGGAAGCATTACAAAAAGGCATCGAGGAAACGTATGGTTGGAACTCGGAAATCCCACAATTATATAGCATTGAAGAAATAGAATAAACTATGAAACAACATTCAAACATATTAAAATACAAGCATCTAGGGATTTATACCCAAAATGAAAATGTAGTGTATATGCGTGAGGATTGCCACGTTTGCATTTCAGAGGGCTTTGAGGCATTGACCAGAATTAGGGTTTCCACCGCAACCCATTCCATTGTCGCAAGCCTTAACGTTATAAACTCGGATATCCTGCTACCCAATGAAATAGGTCTATCAGACGCTGCTGCAAAAAAGTTGAATGTTTCCGAAAATGACACATTGTACGTTTCCCATTTGGAACCTATAGAATCGTTAAGCCACGTCAGGGCAAAAATCTATAACCAAAAACTGGATTACAACGCCTACAATCAAATTATCACGGACATCGTTGAAGGCGACTATTCCAACATCCATCTTTCAGCATTTATAACAGCCTGTGCAGGCGACCGAATGAATATTGATGAAATATCCGACCTCACAAAAGCTATGATTGCCTCTGGAAAGCAATTGAATTGGAATATGGAAATCGTTGTTGATAAACATTGTATTGGCGGATTACCAGGCAACAGAACCACACCCTTGGTAGTTGCTATAGTTGCTGCGTACGGACTTACAATGCCCAAAACATCGTCCCGAGCCATTACATCCCCAGCAGGTACGGCCGACACCATGGAAGTTCTCACCAACGTTACACTTTCTGCTGACGAGATAGAGACCGTAGTAAATCAAGAAGGTGGCTGTTTTGTTTGGGGCGGTACTGCCCAACTAAGTCCCGCAGATGATGTGCTCATTAAAATTGAAAAAGCCTTGGATATTGATAGTGAAGGGCAACTCATAGCCTCGGTATTATCTAAAAAGGCAGCAGCAGGTTCTACTCACGTTGTTATTGACATACCTGTGGGTGAAACGGCCAAGGTACGAAGTATGGAAATGGCTGAAAAACTACAAAACCATATGGAAACTGTGGGTGATGCCGTAGGCCTCAACGTGAAAGTGGTAATAACGGATGGCTCGCAGCCTGTAGGCTATGGCATCGGACCAACATTGGAAGCTATCGATATATTGAATGTGCTAAAAAATGAAGAAAATGCACCAAAGGACTTAAAAGAACGTGTTGTGCTGTTGGCTGGCGAACTGCTAGAACTTTCAGGAAAGGTCGAAAAAGGAAAAGGAATGGAGACCGCCAAAGAGGTACTTACATCTGGTAAGGCCTACGAAAAATTTCTTGCCATTTGTAAAGCCCAGGGACGTTTTACACAACCTGTTTTGGCACCTTATAAAATTGAAATCAGAGCGGAGACTTCCGGGATTTTGAAGCGTATTGACAATAGAAAGATAGCGAAGCTCGCAAAACTTTCAGGCGCACCCCAATCTAAATCTGCGGGAATTTTATTGAACGTCCATTTAAATGACAAAGTTGAAAAAGACGGCTTACTATACACGCTTTTTGCAGAATCGCAGGGTGAGCTAAATTATGCTTTAGAATACAAAAATCGCCATAACGATATCATAACCATTAAATAAATAACAAAATGAAAACTATATTATTCAGTCTTCCCGGAAACCAGGAACTCACCGAGTTGTTGGCTAAAAAAATGAAAGCGGAAATCGGGGAATGCAACATAAGAAAATTTCCCGACGGTGAATCCTATACACGCATACTGTCTGACGTAAAAGATAAATGTGTTGTCTTGGTCTGTACGCTACACGACCCTGATGAAAAACTATTACCACTCTATTTTTTAAGCCAAACGGCAAAATCCCTTGGTGCTGAGTGTACCTGTTTGGTAGCACCCTACTTGGCGTATATGCGACAAGATAAAATATTTAATGAGGGCGAAGGTGTGACCTCAACGTTCTTCGGAAAGCTGATTTCCGGTTTTGCTGATACGATTACAACCGTTGATCCCCATTTGCATAGAATACATTCGTTGGGCGAAGTATATAGCATTCCGAACAGGGTCATCCACGCCGCTGACGAAATCTCAAAATACATCAAGGAAAATATCCATAATCCGGTACTGATCGGTCCCGATTCCGAAAGCGAGCAGTGGGTTGCAGATGTGGCAGAAAAAGCGGAAGCACCATTTACGGTCTTACAAAAGACTCGCCATGGTGACCGTGATGTTGAAGTCTCGGTGCCTGAAGTAGACAAATTTAAGGACGCAACCCCTGTTTTGGTGGACGACATCATCTCTACGGCCCGTACCATGATCGAGACAACCGAACATCTAAAAAATGCAGGCATGAAACCCGCCATTTGTATCGGCATTCATGCCGTATTTTCAGGGAATGCCTATCAAGATCTCTGGGATGCCCATGTCAAGGATATCATTACCTGCAACACCATCCCCCATCAATCGAATAGCATCGATTTAAGCGATGCCATCGCCAGGGAAGTCAAAGAATTAATGCATCATATATGACAAAACAATGGTACATACCATTTTTTATCCTATTCCATCTCTCGATGTACGGACAAACCGAAATGCTTATTAAGCAGATTTCAGGCAGAACGGTAGTGCGTGAAAATTTTAACAAAGATGGTAAATTACTAAACAAGCAAATTTTTGAGGCAGGAAAAATAATTGAAGAAAATGGGTATTATCAGATTGAGGTGATTACTCAATTGTTTGATGATAAAGGGCAATCAGAAGAAAAGTACACGACAACCTATCGTTGCAAACCTGCTGAAGAAAGTGTTATGGTAATGGCATTTCCGTTTGCAAAACCCAAAGCTAAAGAAACAGAAATCAATACTACCTCGGCAGATTTTAAAGAGTTATATGATTTGGACAATCTCAAAGACATTAAACTAGAGATGAGTTTTGATTCCGGCTTACTGAACTTTTTTGGTTCTAAAAGCCTTATTAGAATATATGACCGCCAATTGAAAACTGATAAGGCAAACATAGAAATCGAGTCAAAAATTAATATTAAAGCCTATGCGTTGGGTATTCGCATCAAGCAACTTGATTATGATGTAGTAGAAAAGTTAAGCGATAAGGGTTTGTTGACCTTTCAAAAATTCACAGAGGTAGATGGCAGTTATTTTACAATGACTTATAACTAAAACAAAATGAAGAATTACGATACACTTTCAGAAGCAATTAACGATTTAAAACAAAGAGGCTATGGTTACGATTTTAACCTAAAACCTACGTGTTTGGAATGTGCCTCGCTTAAAATCGAAATCAAACCTGAAGAGTTTAAAGTCGATGAAATCTATCGTTTTGAAGGTATGAGCAGTACAGATGACAATAGCGTTTTATATGCCATATCTTCCAAAAACGGAGTTAAAGGCATCTTGGTAGATGCTTACGGAGTATATGCCGAGAACATCTCGGAAGAAATGAGAAAAAAATTACGATAACCCTTAAATAGAATACTATGGACAATCACAAAGAGCACAAGAACAAAAAAATGGACCATTCTAAGATGGATCACTCAAAAATGGATCACAGTAACCATGACCATGCTAAGATGGACTCCTCCAAAAAGCAACACCAAAAAGAAGACCATTCTAAAATGGATCACGGAAGTGGAGACCATTCGGGCCATAACCCCGCTCATGGACAAATGGGGCACGACCACCATAAAATGATGGTCAAGGATTTTAGAAAACGGTTTTGGATATCTTTAATCGTTACCATCCCAATATTATTCCTATCGCCTATGATACAGGAGTTTTTTGGGTATGACCTATTGCTTCCCGGTAATCCCTACATCCTGTTTGCATTATCAACATTTGTCTATTTCTGGGGAGCATACCCCTTCTTAAAGGGCTTCGTAAAAGAGATAAAGGCAAAAGGTCCTGGAATGATGACCCTGATTTCTATGGCTATTAGTGTTGCTTATTTTTATAGTACAGCCACTGTTTTTGGCCTTAAAGGAGAAGATTTTTTCTGGGAACTGAGCACCTTGATCGTCATCATGCTGTTGGGACATTGGTTGGAAATGAAATCGGTGCTGGGCGCATCCAAGGCACTTCAGCTTTTGGTCAGTATGCTACCCGCCGAGGCCCATAAAGTGGTTGGCGACAAAATCGAGGATGTTAGTCTTGAAGAGTTACTAAAGGACGACATTATCTTGATAAAGCCCGGTGAAAAAGTACCTGCCGATGGCATCATCACCGAAGGATCTAGCTACCTGAACGAGTCGATGCTGACAGGCGAGTCAAAACCGGTAAAAAAAGAAGTACAAGATAAGGTCATCGGAGGTTCCATAAACGGCAATAGCACCTTAAGGGTAAAGGTAGAGCATACTGGAAAGGACAGTTACCTGAACAAGGTGATCAAAATGGTAGACGAAGCACAGCGCACCAAATCTAAGATGCAAAATCTATCGGATAGAGCTGCCAAATGGTTGACCTATATTGCCTTGGCCATTGGGTTTGGCACCCTTGCAGTCTGGCTGATTTTAGGTTTTCCATTTGTTTTTGCATTAGAAAGAATGGTAACGGTTATGGTTATTGCTTGCCCACACGCATTAGGACTAGCCATTCCGTTGGTTGTCGCTATATCGACCGCAGTATCCGCACAAAATGGATTATTAATTAGAAATAGAACGGCTTTTGAAGAGTCAAGAAAAATCTCTGCTTTGTTATTTGATAAAACAGGAACGTTGACCAAAGGTGATTTTGGTGTTACGCGAGTTGAATCGGTTAATCAAGAATATACCCCAGAAGAAATCTTAAGGCTTTCAAGCGCCTTGGAAGAGAGTTCGGAACACCCCATTGCCGTAGGTATCATCAAAAAAGTCAAAGAAGAGAACATTGAGATTCCAAAGCCCAAAAACTTCAACGCCATAACGGGCAAGGGTGTAGAGGCAATCGTAGAGGGTAAAGAGGTCAAGGTAGTAAGTCCGGGATATCTTCGGGATGAAAAAATCGAAATTCCCGAAGATGCCTACAGCGATGCCGCAGAGACCGTAGTTTTTGTTCTAATAGATGGAAAATTAGCGGGATATATTGC
The DNA here is from genome assembly GCF_003001695.1 of Flagellimonas meridianipacifica. Taxonomy (GTDB): domain Bacteria; phylum Bacteroidota; class Bacteroidia; order Flavobacteriales; family Flavobacteriaceae; genus Flagellimonas; species Flagellimonas meridianipacifica. The sequence goes on from NZ_PVYX01000001.1 coordinate 206,370, forward strand.
TTTAGCCGATGAAATACGGCCAGAATCTGCCGATGCTATCAAAGTATTCAAAAAGAATAACATCAAAGTCTTAATGGCTACGGGCGATAATGAAAAAACAGCCAAAGCTGTGAGTGACAAACTTGGTTTGGATGGGTATTATGCCGAGGTGCTGCCCCATCAAAAAGTTGAAATTGTTGATGAATTAGAGGGCAAAGGAGAGTTTGTGGCCATGACAGGTGATGGCGTCAATGATGCACCTGCATTGGCAAAAGCCGATGTAGGTATTGCTGTTGGTTCCGGTACCGATGTTGCGGCGGAAACCGCCGATATCATTTTGGTAAACAGTAACCCAAAAGATATCGCCAATCTGATATTGTTCGGCAAGGCCACCTATAACAAAATGATTCAGAATCTTATTTGGGCAACCGGATATAATGTTGTTGCCATTCCTTTGGCAGCTGGTGTCTTATATACAACAGGTTTCGTTCTGGGCCCGGCGGTAGCTGCCGTTTTTATGAGCCTTAGTACCATCATAGTTGCTATTAATGCTCAGTTATTGAAGCGAAAAATCGGTAAAAAATAATGGAGAAAAAAGAGAAGCTCGGCAGGATATCCTTGATTCTGCTGAGTTTATTTGTGGTGATGTTGGGCTATGGCATTTTATTACCAACCCTTCCCTACTATACCGAAAGATTAGCACTTAAAGACAACCTTGACAGAGACTTAATCAACTTCCATATTGGATTGCTTACCAGTATTTATCCATTGTTCCAGCTCTTGTTCGTTATCGTCTGGGGCAAGCTTTCCGATAAACACGGCCGTAAACCTATAATACTATTGGGGCTTGTAGGTTTTGTCGTGATGAACTTGCTAACCGGTCTTGCCACCTCTCTGTCGATGCTATATATAGCCCGTATCATAGGGGGCATCTTTACGTCAGCGGTCATCCCGGTCAGTAATGCCTATTTAAGTGATATTACCTCTGAAAAGCGAAGGACCAAAATAATGGCCTGGTCTGGGGTCGCTATCAGTTCCGGTGTGATATTTGGCCCTGTTCTGGGGGGATTTCTGTCGCAAACGAACCTACACTATACATACTCTTTTGGAGTGTTCCACTTAGACCGTTTTTCGGTTCCCTTTATTTTGGCCGCTCTTTTGGGCTTTGTGGTATTGCTGATAATCATAAAATGGCTGAAGAATACCGAAATAAAAAATCGTATTGCTTCTGAGGCAGTCAAATTCAGTTTTTCCCTGAGTAACTATTTTATCATTTTGTTGCTCTTGTCCTTTGCGATGCAGTTTGTGGTTACCTTGTTCGAGACCGTGTTTTCAATTTATGGAAAGGATGAGTTGGCCTTTACAACCAATCAGGTGGGTATTGGTTTTATGCTCTGTGGTTCTGTAATGGCCGTTTTGCAGCCTGTGTTCGCGACCTATGGCGAAAAAGTGCTGACCTCAAAACAGCAAATAACATTAGGGTTATTAATATCCGGTGTTTCGTTAGTTGTCTTCCCCTTTGTGAGCGGTGAACTATACATTTATGGTACCATAATAATTTTCGCAGCTGGGGGAGCCATGGTGACACCAAACCTGCTTTCGGCAGTTTCTTTGATTTCCCAGGAAAATACGGGAAGGAATATATCCATTCAAAGTTCCACGAACAGTATCGGACAGATTTTGGGCCCGGTATTGGGGACTTGGCTGATAGCCGGTGGGTTTTATTACCCTTTTATTATTGCCGGTGCAACCATTTTGGGTGCTATGGGACTGGTTTACTTTTTGAAGCGACCAAATAAAGGGCTTGACGGGCCCTTATTGGCCGACCAGCATAAAAAACTATAGCGATGGACCATAGATATGCACTTAGAAAACGTAGTAAAACAGCACTTCAAAATGCTGCTGACAATTCGAAATATGTTGAATTGGTTCGTTCGGGAGAAGACTATTTTTTAAGGCTGGAAAAGTTAATCGATAAGGCAGAAAAAGAAATCCATTTACAGACCTACATTTTTGAAAACGATGAAACAGGAAACCGTATAGCCTCCTGTTTGAAGAAAGCCGCTCAACGAAAGGTAAAGGTATATGTCTTATTGGATGCCTATGGTAGCGCTGCATTACCCAATAGTTTTGCCCAGGATTTGGTGCAGCATGGTATTTTACTTCGTTTTTTTTCGCCTTTATTCTCTTTGAACAATTTTTATATCGGCAGGCGGATGCACCATAAAATTGCGGTCGCCGATGAAAAAATGGCACTGATAGGAGGTATCAATATTGCCGATAAATACCATGGAACCCAAGATGAAGAGCCTTGGCTAGATTACGCCGTTCAGTTAAACTGCCCAGCAGCCAAGAATCTACAAATATTGTGTAGCGATTATTTTTTCAAAAAAGGGAGTTCAAAAAAAATACCGCCAGTTTTACATTCGGCCGGTAGCGCACTCGTGGGAATTTTACAAAACGACTGGCTACAGCAAAAAACGGAAGTCTGTGATGCCTACACGAACGCCTTCATTCATGCCGAAAAGGAAATAGTAATCGTGGGCTCGTATTTTTTACCTGGAAACAGATTGGCAAAGGCTTTTAAAAAGGCGTGTAAAAGAGGAATAAGAACAACGGTGATCTTAGCGGGTATTAGCGATGTGCCTTTGGTGCGTAGGGCAACCGAACATTTGTACTCCTCTTTTCTAGACGGTCATATGAGAATTTTTGAATGGAACAAATCCGTAGTACACGGTAAAGCTGCGGTGGTTGACAACAAATGGTCTACCATAGGCTCATTTAACTTGAACAGTCTTAGTTGCTATGGTAGTATTGAAATGAACGTAGAAGTCCATTCCGGAGAATTTGCCGAAAACCTTCGGGCCGACTTTGAAATGGTCATAAGCCAGTGTAGCGAAATTACAAAGGGGAGCCTAAGACAAAGAGCCGGTTTATTCAATAAGTTGGGTAATTGGATTTCTTACCAAATGGTACGCACGACCATGCTTCTTCTAACCTTTCTTCCGCATTTAAGGTTTTTAAAAAATTATAGGTTATAAGGTGTTGGTAAAGGGGTGGCCGATGTATGGTGCTTAGTTAAAATATTGGATTTTAAGGAAAATGAAAGAAAAGTTATGATAAAAAGTTTAAGGACAAAGGAAGGCATTCGCCTGCTAAGGGATAATTATATCGGACACTTGGCATTTATATCACAAGGAAATCCTTACGTTGTTCCGATTACCTATTATTACGATGAAACAAGCAATAGTATTCTGGGATATTCTGCCGAAGGACATAAAATGAATGCTATGCGGGAAAACCGTTCGGTATCATTAGAAGTAGATGAAATAAGTTCCGTAAACAATTGGCGATCTATCTTAGCACACGGTGTTTTTGAAGAATTGCAGGGAAGCGAGGCCAAATTTCTCCTGCATCGGTTTGCCCAAGGTGTCAAAAATATTATCCTCCGTAAGGAGAAAATAATTCCCAAATCCATCAGTGAATTTTCAAGTAAAATGAATTCACCTGAAACCCCTATAGTCTTTCGAATCAGAATAGTTGAAATTACAGGAAAACAAAGGAAACCATAATCTATATACGAATATGACATAAGCTATTGTTGGCTTTAGATACGAACTATGAGCCCAAAGTCATTTAAACTTTTTAAGGAAGCGAAAGAATGAAGGGCCTATTAAAAGATTTGACGATGAAAAAATATTATTACAACGAAGAACAGGAATCCTATGATGCGATTGTTGTAGGCACTGGCATCAGTGGTGGCTGGGCCGCCAAGGAACTATGTGAGAAGGGTCTTAAGACCTTGGTTTTGGAGCGTGGAAGAATGGTGCGCCATATCACGGACTATCCCACGGCCTACAAAGACCCTTGGGATTTTCCGAACGGTGGGGAGCCGACGCAGGAAGACCTTAAAAAACAACCAAAACAAAATCGAACAGGTTACACGACCAATGTGGCAAGTGCACTTTGGTTCGTGAACGACCTGGAACACCCCTACAACGAAATCAAACGTTTTGACTGGATGCGTGGCTACCACGTAGGAGGGCGCTCGATCATGTGGGGGCGACATAGTTACCGTTGGAGCGATATCGATTTTACAGCCAACCGGCGAGAGGGAATCGCAGTGGATTGGCCCGTTAGATATAAGGATATCGCCCCTTGGTACGATAAAGTAGAAACCTTCATCGGCGTATCGGGAGAAAACCTGAGGCTGAAACAATTGCCCGATGGCCAGTTTTTACCGATGATGGAACTCAATTGTGTCGAACAACGTTTTCGGGAAAAGGTGAGCCAGAACTTTAATGGTCGGGTGGTGACGGCAGGAAGGGTCGCCAATATCACCGGAACCAAAAAATTCGAAGGGCGGCAACATTGCATGTTCCGAAACCGCTGTATACGTGGTTGCCCATTTGGGGCGTACTTTAGCAGTAATTCCTCGACCCTGCCTGCAGCCGAAAGAACCGGAAACCTGACGCTAAGACCCGATTCCATAGTACATGAAGTGATGTACGACCCCGATACCAAACGGGCCACCGGCGTAAAGGTCATCGATAGGGTCACCAAGGAAGCCCATGAGTTCAAGGCCAAGGTCATTTTCCTGTGCGCCTCGGCCGTTGCCTCTACATCAATATTGATGCAATCAAGATCCGATCGCTTCCCCAACGGTATGGGCAACGATTCCGATCAGTTGGGAAGGAACATTATGGACCATCATTTGGGTGTGGGAGCACAGGGCAAGTTTGACGGACTTGAAGACAAATATTATAAGGGGAGAAAACCGAATGGGGTATATATCCCGCGCTTTAGAAACCTTGGTGGTGATTCCGATCGTAAAGACTATAAGCGAGGTTTTGGCTATCAAGGCAGTGCCGGAAGGGGCAATTGGGACGATGCCGTCGCCGAACTATCTTTCGGGAAAGATCTAAAAGAGGCCATCCTAAAACCCGGTGGATGGACCATGGGCATTGGGGGCTTCGGCGAGGTGCTTCCGTACGAAGAAAACAGGATGACCTTGGATTATGATAAATTGGATGGATGGGGCCTGCCCACGGTAACCTTCGATGCGGAATTCAAGGAAAATGAATGGGCCATGCGGAAGGATATGAAGGAATCAGCTGTCGAAATGCTCGAAAAAGCCGGGCTGCGTGATGTGCAGCCTTTTGACAATCCAGGGGCCCTAGGTTTGGGCATTCATGAAATGGGCACCGCTCGTATGGGAAGGGATAAAAGGACATCGGTACTCAACGGCAACAACCAAATACATGAAGTGCCCAATGTATATGTGACCGACGGATCGTTTATGGCATCCGCAGCTTGTGTAAATCCATCTCTTACGTATATGGCATTTACCGCCAGAGCGGCAAACCATGCAGCACAACAACTTAAAAAAGGAAACATATAATATAATGGATAGAAGAAAAGCACTTAAGTATATGGGGCAAGCCTTGGGATATTACGTGGCCACCCCGACATTGATAGGTATGGTCCAAAGCTGCAAAAACGATAAGGCATCGGAATGGACCCCGGATTTCCTTACCCCGGATGAAGGGGAGGCATTGACAAAATTGGTGGATATTATCCTTCCCAAAACCGATACCCCTTCCGCTTCCGAAGTTCAGGTACACCTGTTCATTGACAAGTTCATTGATCAAGTAATGGAAAAGGAACAACAGGATTTTGTGAAAATGTCCATGGGCCAATTCTTGGAAAAAGCCTTGAAGGATTCCGGAAAGGAAAAAGCGGGCGATCTTACTTCAGGAGATTTGGAGCCCGTGCTCTCGGAAGCCCTGAAAGTGACTAAGGAAGATGATGTGAAAAACTTTGAGGCCATAGAGCAATACCATGAAGCCATTGCCGAAGGAAAAGAGCCCTTATTGGACGATGGTATCTCACGCTTTGCATTTGCCAACAACCTTAGAGGACTCACTATTTGGGGTTACAAGATTTCGGAATATGTAGGCGAGGAAGTACTGGCCTATCTCCCTATTCCAGCAGAATATATTCCATGTGAGGATGCACAAAAACTTACCGGAAGTATGGCATGGTCCTTATAAACAATCGCCCTGTTCCAAAACAGTCTTTAAAAAATTTGAAATTACAAAAACAATAACAATGACAGATTTAACAACTAGCGCGATTGAACGCGTACTCAGGAACAATTACCTCGGCCACTTGGCCTATCTATGGCAAGGGAAGCCCCATGTGATTCCCATTACCTATTATTTTGACCCTGCCGACAATACGATCATTAGCTATACCTCGGAAGGCCATAAAATCGATGCGATGCGAAAAAACAACTCGGTCACTGTACAGGTCGAAGAAATACAATCGATGTTCAACTGGGAATCGGCCATGGTGCACGGCACATTCGAAGAACTTGAGGGCGACATTGCAAAACAAAAGTTACACTCATTCATTGAAGGTGTGAAAAGCATTATTCGTCGAAAAGAACGGAGAGAGGTTGAGTTTATCAATGAGTTTTCGAGCAAATTATACTCTAGGGGGATTCCGATAGTTTATCAAGTCAAAATACTTGAGATTGCAGGTAAGCGACGGGAGACGTAAAAGCAACAGCGCTAATCGGACAGCCATTTTTGTCCTTGACAACCCAACAGGCTAAATTCCAATGCAAGAAACTTATTCACATTTTAAAATTGTTTAGCGGATGGCCTGGACATTTAAAACAACTTTTGAACCCCATCTGACTATAATTCTTTAAAATGGATGTACTAATGTAGGATAAGATGTAACTTTATATCAATCGAGTAATGACAAAACAAACAATTTACATAGTATCACTTTCCTTGTTGGTTATGTGGGCTTGCAAAAAAGATGACCAAAGTTCACAACAAGTCAACCTATTGTTTAACGAGAACAATTTGGCAGGAGATTGGCAAAGGATTGCAGAATTTAGAGGACAACCCAATGATTCATTGGGCATATTGGAGCCGTTGGAAGATTTGTTTGCCCAATTCGAAAATTGCCGAAAAGATGACATTATCAGATATGTTAAGGGCGACGAGCAAGAAGATAACCGCTATTTCTGGGGAATCGGGGAAATTGCCTGTCATAGCCAGATATCAAAAACTTTCACTGAAATTGGCACTTGGTCTCTCGAAGAATCAGGAAAACTGAGCCATGTTAACTCTAATACAAGTGAATACCATATTGTAATTCAATTAAATGCCCAACAATTACTTGTCAGAAGTGAATTAGATAAAGACGATAATGGCGACACTACGTTCGAATTTACGGAGTATGAACGCATTAGGTAGTTTTTATAAAAATATCCAATTGATATTACCTACCATAAAGGGATATAGAATTCTCCTTAAAATTGGCGATGAAAAGCCTTCCCTTTTCAAAGTGAACATCTGTCGGATAAAAAATGCTTTCCTTTAATATTTGCAGCAACTTCCCTTGATAGTCAAAAATTAATATCCGGCTATTTTCTTGGTCGGTAATTGCGAACCTATCTTCACCCAACGAAATACCGGAAGCCACATTGATTTTTTCATTTTGACCAATGGTTTTTTGGTGTGTTCCATCGAAACCAAAGACCTGAACCCTATTGTTATACGCATCGGCCACGTATATCCTTTTATCCTTCATCTTGACATCTATCGGATAGTACAGTTCCCCATCTTTATGCCCCTGTCTGCCGATTGTAAAACTTTTATTCGGGGTCTCTACGATGATTCGGTGGTTATAAAAATCGGCTATCAGAACAGTATCGCCGTATATCGAAACCCCTGCGGGGGCCTGTGGTCTTTTGGATATTTTCAACGGCCATCGTTTGTCATCTCTATATTGCCAGATGGTATCGGTCAAAAATTCAGGGATGAACAGTGTGCCATTATCAAAATGGATGTTCATCGGCCGCTGGATACCCGTAATGGAATCCAAGACCTTTCCATCCCCGTCAATTTTGTAAAGCCTAAAATAATCGGGGTCAGAAAACCACAGTGTTTCCCCATCTTTTGCCAAAGCCAAAGGTCGGGATTCCTCAGGAAGCATTATCTTCCGTTCGAACCTCCATTGTTTCTCAGGCTTTTCGCAGCTTGATGTAAGGAACAGCAAAAAAGCGACCGGAATAATATGTGACAATCTAAAATTCATATACATAGTTTACTATCGTAATTAGTAAGACCAGAAATGTAACAGTCCATAGCGCCCAAGAATTAATGTGGTGTTTTTTCCTATCGTTCTGACAGGAATCTCCATCACACTTTTTTGAGTGCTTACTATTTTTATAATGGGCGAACCCAAGGGCCCCGACCGAAAAGGTGGTCAGATAGGGCTGCACGGGATGCACCCATTCAAAATTTCCGCCCAAGAAGCCAAGTCCTGCCACAAACGATAACAATGCCGGGGCCAAACAGCACATTAGCGGAAGAATCGCAGCAACCAAACTGGTGCCCAATACCATTTTGAGAAAAGAATTCATAAGGCCTATTCGATTTTGGACAGTAGGATAACCCATTGTTCCGATAAGTTATCGTCTTCCTCATCTTGTACCGTACCACTTACCGATGTTTTACCGGCGGTCAATTTTTGTATCAATTCGACGGGGGTATCCTGCGAGACCGCAAACCGTTCGTTATCGGTCTCGATGAACCATTGGTCATCTTCTTTTGTTGCGTTACCCATTATGGTCACTTCGGCTTTTTTTGCCGAAAAACCATTCTTTTTGACCTCTTCCTGAATGCTGCGTAAGGTAAGTTTGTTCTCGTCGGCCAAGCCCAAATACGCTTTTCCATCGTTCAGGCTGACACGAACCTCTTGAAGCCCGTCCATCTTTTTCAGTCCACGTTCCAGTCCATAGGCACAGGGGGCACAGTCCATTCCATAGACTTCTTGGTCAACCTTGGTAATTTGGCCGCTTACCGTGCCTATTCCAAGAATACCGATTATGACCATTATTTTGATTTTTTTCATTTTATGTACGTTTTAAATTATACTGTGCTTACAACCAATAACTTAAATTTATCGCTATACGATACTTTTCTTTCACCGTACCCGGTGTCAAATCCTGTACTACCGGAAACATCGCACCAAATGATATTCCCCAGGCACCATACAGGCCGAGGAAAGAAGGCCCCACCAAAACCTTTGTACTGCGCGAATCGCTAAAATCCGGTTGTCCATCAAATTTGTTGTCACCGGGAAATTCCGCCAAGGATTCGATAAAGATGCGCCAATCGGGTTTTGGGTAGTCGCCCATAAAAATATTGGGGCGGTACCCCACAACGGCACTTGCATAGGGCAGGTCGCCCAACTGTTCGCCATCTTTCTCGAAATAATATTGGTAACCGCCGCCAATCCATCCGTACCAAGTGCGTGAGGCATAACCTGTTGAAATTGCCGCGTGTATCGAGTTGCCCACATTGACCTGCCCCCTGACATCATCGGTAGGTGCGGAAACGCCCAGGATGGCAGTTGACTCAAAGCGCTTTCCCACCCCAAAGGCATTCGAGAAAAAACGGTACCACAGGGAAGCCTCAATATCACCATTGGCTGGCATATTGCTATTGCCCCGCGTCCTTGGCGCATTCTCCAAGCGCTCTATCATCGTGGGCGTGGTCAGGTTTACCTGTAAGTCTTCAGTAATGCCATAGGAAAACAGGTAGCGGAGCATATAGGACGTTTCGGTCTCGGTACCCAAGCTCATCCCAGCTACGTTCAAATCGACCCCGCCTTTGGCAAGGGTCGGTGTTTGTAGCCCATAGAGCGGGCCGTGGCCTTGGGCCATCGCGGTTCCTGATATGGCCAACAACAATATTAATTTGACATAGTGAACCTTCAGCGATACTTTCGGGAATACTCTGTTGATCATACTCAAATACTTTACAATTAGGATTGTCCGATTCCAGCTTCCACCAATTTCTCCTCGGTGATGGCCGAATCCCTACAGCAATCCAAGAGTTCACCATTCACTACGACGGCAGGAACTTTCTTTATACCGTATTCATCCAACTTGTCAAGACAGGTCTTATCGTCACATTGCCTGACCAAATCATAGGTGGTTACCGCACATTTATCGCAGGCCAGTTCCTGTATCATTCTGACCACTGGGTCACAGACCGGACAATTGGCAGTAAAAACTTCTACTTGACGTTTCATATTTCTGTTTTTTAACTATTTAATATAATTTACGCGTCATTGAATTCAAACAACGGATCAAAGGTAGGCCGGTGGGTAGGGTGGTCTCCAAATAAAATTTCAAAAAAAATGGCCCGCATCGCGCGGGCCATCAAATCGGTTGTGATTGTGGGGGTCAATCATTTTTGTAGTTTTCGAGCTTGGCCTTTAACGCATCTATCTCCTTCATCTTTTCGGTCAGGCTGTCCAATTCCAAATCTGGAAATTGCTTTCGTATAAATTCGATACGTTCTTCGTTGCCGCAATTACCGGGGCAGGCCTCGACAGTCTCGGATATCTTGATAGCAAGGGTCTTTCGATATACTTCGTCCAACAGTAGGTAATGTGCTTTTTGGATTCCCTTGTCAATGGATTTGAATTGAATGTTTATTTGTTCAGGGTCTTCACCTTCATCGAGCATTTTTACGATTCCATTTATCTGGCCACTTAATGTTTTTAGTCTGGTCTTAATGTCCAAGATTAAGTCAGTGGGTAATTTTTGGAAATTTTTCATCTATTTAAAAATTCTTATTTTACTGAAAATGAAATAAATAAAATTTTTCTGCACAGATCAACCGCTCCGCTTTCGCATAAAAAATTTAATTGTTTTCGGTTGGTAAGCAAAAAATTAATTTTGTTCATGCCCATTTCATACTATGTATTTAACTCGCACAACAGCTCAATTTGGATACATCTTTTCCAAAAGTAATTGCGGCTAATTTTATGCCTTCGCCTAATGTTAAGTATGGATAAAAACTTTCAGCTAAAACTTTTACTGTTATGCCAAATTCAATCGCCATACTCAATTGTTGAATCAACTCGCCGCCCTCTGGTGCTATTACCCTTGCACCTATCAATTTATCAGTTTCAGGATTGCGGATCAGTTTTATAAAACCTCTGGTGTCTTGAGCGGCCAAAGCCCTTGGAACATGTATTAAATCTAATTTTGAAACTTCAAAGGGGATACCTGCCCTTTCAGCTTCCACTTCATCCATACCGGTACCCGCAATCTGTGGGTCGGTAAAGACAACCCAAGGTAAAGATGAATAATCTATACCGGTTTTTGAAAGAGAGAAGGCATTAGCTACAGCTGTACTCCCTTCAGTGGCAGCAGTATAAACAAAAGGTGGGGTTTGGGTTACATCCCCAGCAGCAAAAATGTTGGGAATATTGGTTTCCATCTTTTCGTTCACTAACACATGACCCATCCCTGAAAGCTCCACATTGACCTTATTCAGCCCTAATTTAGAAGTGTTGGGTCTTGTTCCTGTGGCAACTACTATTTTTCCTTTTTCAACAATCTTTGTTGTAGAATCATCGGGACAGTTGCAGTAAATAATGATGTCTGTTCCCCGTTTTTCGAATTTAAAAGCCCTGAAATTGGGCAATATTTCAATCCCCTCATGTTTCATTTGTGCTTCTAACAAATCAGTAATATCTTTAGTTTGAGTACGTAATGGTCTATCAGTAAATTCAATAATACGAACCTTTACACCTAAACGATTGTATGCCATGGCAATTTCCAACCCGATATAGCCCGCTCCCATAATGGTTAGGCTTTCCGGTTTTTCTTCTAAATCAAATAGGGAGACATTGGTTAAATATCCAACCTCGTTTAATCCTTGAATATTAGGAATATTCGTAGTTGCTCCTGTTGCAATAAGAATATTGGTAGCTGTGTAAGTGTCTTTGCCATCCACAAGAATGGTGTTTTTATCCACAAATTCCGCCCATCCCTTTAGCATCGTGAGGTTTTCAAAATCACGTACAACATCCATATACTTTTGTTGTTGCAGTGCAGTAACCAAGGCTTTTTTGTCTTTGATCACCTTTGGAAAATCTATTTCAACTCCTTTAGGTTTGACACCATTGAAATTTGAATACGACCCGTGATAAACAGTTTCTGCCGCCCTGATCAAATTTTTAGAAGGTACACAGCCAACATTTACGCAAGTGCCTCCAAAATCCAAGCCAGCATTTACCATTAATGTAGTAAGTCCTAACTCTTCAGCTTTTATGGCTGCGGAAAATGCTGCAGAACCACCACCAATGATAATTAAATCGTAATCATTTTTATCACTTGAACTATCTTTTATTGTAGTACTTTCAGAATTTGAAACAGCAGTGGTTTCCTTTTCAGCCTCATTAATGACCGAATAATCGCCAATGTTATTTACGGCATTGATTAATTCTTTTTTACCTATTTTAATGGTATCAATAATAAATTCTCCTATTCCTGTTTCGTGATTTACAGCACTGCTTATAACGCCATCTTTTGCGTTCATATCTTTTTCGACATGTGATGAGCATCCACTACAGGTCATCCCATCTATTTCCAATTGTATGGTTTCTATATTTTCTGGTTTATTGTTTTTCATAATTGAAGATGGCTATCAGAATTCATATTCTATCTTTTTGTAATTCTACTTTATATCCTTTTTTCTCAATAACAGCTTTTAAGGCTTCGATACTCGTCTTTGTCTTGTTAAATTGTATTACCGCAATGTCGCCTGGGTATTCTACCGAATGTTCTGTTACGCCATCAACTTCTTTAAGAACTTCATGAATAGTATTGGAACATCCAGCACAAGTAATACCAGTGATTTGAAATTTAACTGTTTTTACTATTTGTTGATTATTGCTTATTGTGACCTTTTTATCGCTTTTTGAAGTTGGGTAACATTGAGCATCTAGCTGAAATGAAATTAATGACAATACAAGAATTGGTAGAACTAATAATTTATTCACAACTATTTATTTTCTTCATGAATTACTATATAACCTGTTGAGTTTATTGCTTTCTCGATTTCCGTTTCATTGGTTTTGGTTTTGTCAAATTCAATGATTGCGTTTCCGTTTCCGTAGGACGTTTTTGAATTTATAATTCCGTCGAGTTTATTTACTTCGTGGTTGACGTGTTCTTCACAACCCGCACAGGTCATTCCGCTGATTTTAAATTCAGTGGTTTTGATGTCTGATTTGTCAACTACGATTATTTGCTTTTCTGTATTCGGATAAAAAATTCCTGAATAGTACGGGAAAGTCAACATTACCGCAGCAAAAATGGTAACTATGCCCAGAAATTTCTTTGATTGCAGAAAGGAAGGTTTCTCATCATCTTCACAGGCGCAATCAATTTCTTGTCGGGATTTTGGCTTCAGCTTTTGGTACCAGGCAAATGCAAGTACCAATAGGGTCAGGCCTATGAGATAAGGTCTAAGGGGCTCTACCCAAGAAAATGTCGAGGCAATTCCGCTTGTTCCTGCAATCAATGCCAAAACTGGGGTTATGCAGCATATTGATGCCGCTATTGCTGAAATTATTGCAGTGTACGCTGCTGTATTTGATGATTTTTCCATATTCATTCTATGCTACTTTTTTGTTTTCTTTAAGCCTACCGAAAATTCCTTCCAATACTTCGCTTGAATCTTTGACCAAAGAGTAATACAACGTTTGACCATCTCGTCTTGAAGTAATCAATCCGGCATCCTTCATCTTTCGAATGTGTTGTGAAATTGCTGGTACACTCATTCCAAGTATATCTGAAAAATCACACGGACAAAGCTCACCTTCTTCATTCAAAAGGAAAAGAATCTTCAGTCTGGTCTCATTACCGGCCAGGGCCAGTACCTTGCCAACACTATTGATTAATTCTGAACTTGTATACAACGTCTCACGACAGCGTATTAATTGCTTCTGGTCTGCCTCGGCACGAGTACAACTTAATTCAAGGGCCATAACTAAAATTTTTAGCAAAGTTACAATTATATAATTATTTAAGAAAATGCTTAAATATATTTTTATTCTTATTCTCAAGCTTTGTTTTTGCCGGAGTCGAATCTCATAGACAAATAACTAAAATCGATAGTAAGTCTATATCACTAAAAATATGTACTAAAACCGAAATACCAGGTGGCGGTTTTTGATGCCGGATTGTTCAGTATATCCTGCTGCCACTGGTATCTATAATTGATTCTTAGTACCGTTTGGGGCGATGGCCTGAAACTCAGGGCAGGTGTCAGGGCGATTAGGTCATCCCCAATTTTTGTGTCGGTTTGGGTAAACCTGCCGATATTGTAATCCACATAGTCTGTTCTGAGCGACAGGTTCAATATGGCATTTTCCCAATCGAATATTTCCGTTTTTAGTATGGGTTGGATGATATCGACAAAAAAGCCCATCTGCCGATTTCCGAATTGTTGAGTAAATGTATCCGGGACACCTACCCAAATGTAGGCCATCTCACCGATAAACTTTGTCCCTGTCTTAGCGATGGCAGTATTAATATCCAAAGCCAGAACATCCACCCTCCTAGTTTCAGTATCCACCTGAAGTCCGTCTATTTCCTCCCTGTTATAGTCTCCCCCCATATATGAAATGCCCATTTCACCTAATTTTGGATGTTTAATGGCCAACTTTCCATTTAAGAGGGGACGGCCGCTGAAATTCTCCTCAAATCGTGAGGGATTCTCTTTTACGGCAGGCAGAAATTTTCTTTGTTCTTCGTTATCGATAATGCTAGTATCAAATCCATTGGTCAGATAGGCTTCATACCCCAAGGTCCAATCTCCCCTGTTCGTCTTTCCATATAAACCGAAACCGGCATTTGAGAAAGTCGCAGGCAACAAATTCGTGCTCACGTCCGGTCGTTCAACGAATTCCCATTTTGGGCCGTCATGGTTTTGATTGAATGAGCCAATGGGATTCAGTACGATGCCCCCTCTAAGGTTTAGCAAAGGATGGAATGCAATGTCCATTGAAGCAAATTCTATTGCTATCTCCTTTGTGCCATCCTCAAATTCCAGTTCCGTCAAAAACTTAATGCGTTTCGATATGGATGCGGAAACAAAAAGGGTCAATCTTCTGGCTTGAAAAGAAAGCCCTTCGGTCAGACCATCCTCAATGCTATAAATCGAGTTAGCCTCCAGATAGCCGCCCAGATTTACAGGAAATTTATCGAAAGTTAGAAATGGGCGGTCATAAACCGCATCCATATTCATTGATTCTTGGATACTGTCTCTTTTAGTGACTTGCGAACTAAGGGTTAGGACGCAAATATTTGTCAAAATAAGGGCAGCATATATTTTACGAGACATGCACATAGATATTTTCGCTATCAGCGGTTATTTCAAATGACCTTAGATTTTCTTCAGCGGGTCCCTCTAAAACCTTGCCCGAGCGGTCGAACTCACTGCCGTGACATGGACAACTATAGGTGCTGCCCGCAATACTTAGCTCGCAGCCTCTATGTGTACATCGCATTAAACTGGCTTTATAGCCTCCGTCCGGCGTCCTGAATACACCAATGGGATATCCCATGGAGCGATTCTGAACCACCACCATTTCACGTTCGATTTGTTTTCCTCCTTTCTCCTGTAAAAACTCGCTCTTTGGAATGCGAAGCGCCCCATCTTCTTCAACAAATGATGCATAGTACAGACCTGCACAACTGTTGAACAAATAAGTAGAAGCTGGTAAGGCCACAGCCAGATATCCAAACTTCCTTATAAAATCTTTTCTATGCATTTAAAGTGAGTTGATGAATTTCAATAATTGCGACTTTTCTTTGGGCGTTAATGATGAGTACCGGTCCTTGGAATTATTTGCCTCACCACCATGCATTTCTATGGCTTCCTCAATACTTGAGGCCCTCCCATCATGCAACAGGAAGATCTGCCCGCCTTGCGAGTTGGCTGATAGGCCGATTCCCCATAGCGGTGGGGTTCTCCATTCAGAAGTCTCAACATTGCCTTCGGTGAATCCATCATCCAATTCGGGGCCCATATTATGTAACAATAAATCCGTGTAGGGATGAAATTCCTTAAAGGATAAGGATTCAATGTGGGAAAACCCTGTGGTCAAAGTGGGAGTGTGACAGGCAGCACATTGCGCGGATTCAAAGAGTTCTTTTCCGGCCATGACATCAGGGTCTGTCTGATTTCTAGGAATAGGTGCTTTCAAGGTTTTAAGGTAGAAAACGACATCATTCAAGGTTTGGGTACTAATTTCAGGATCCTCTTCAAGTCCGCTGAACGGGTCAATGGGGTCATAAAGGGATGTAATCCCTATGTCCTGGTTATATGCACCAATGGTTTGTTGCAACAAGTCATAACTACCCGCCTTTTTGCCAAATCTGAAGATGTAATTGTTGCCCTGGGGAATACTATTTTCACGAATCTCTGAGAATTCAGGAGGCAGATTGTAGTGCGGTCTTCCGCTAATGCCGTCCTGGTCTTCATCAAATGGGTCCGCAAGAGCCAAAATATCCGCATCAGGTACAGCATCCAACAAGCCCAATCCGGTAACCGCCGGGGCAACCAAAATGGTAAAAGGGAAACCATCCGGCACGCTCTCAGGTTCAAAACCCGGTATTGCTTTATTTTGAATTTGGTTCCTGCCATCACCAAAGGACAACATCGAGGGTATGGTCAAATCATTGTCACCGAACCTTATAAGTTGATTAAAGGGGTGCCCCTTGCCGTCCCCTGAATGGCAACTTGCACAGCTGGTTCCAACAAATATGGGGCCAAGGCCTTTTTCAATGGTGAAAACGTCATCATTAAAGGCTATGTCGCCGGCTAAAAACCGTTTTTGCTCGCTAATGGACAATCCATCCAAAGGGCCATCCAGCAACTCAAACTCCATCGGTTCTTCGGGCCCAAAATTTTCACAGCCAATCAGTGTGATCAAAGACAGGCCAAAAAACAAATAAAGACTTTTAGACATTGCTCTATAATTATTTATGTTAATTTAATTAAATTTTTAGATAGGACTAAAATTATCTATGTTAATCTTCCGACAAAGACGTAGCTGAATCTTAAAAGGCTTGTTGATTGGATCATGCAAATCCCGTAACGTGGGATTTTGCCGCTTGGCCTAAATGAATATATCTATTTCGATTTTTACTCGATAATCGAGATTTGAATGCTCCGAGGTCGTTTAATATGCGTTTATGTCCATTTCATCCGCTGTAACCGTACTGCATTAAAAATCGCTAATAACGCCACGCCGACATCCGCAAAAACGGCCTCCCACATAGTGGCAAGCCCACCAGCGCCAAGAATGAGCACAATAGCCTTAACACCAAAGGCCAAACCGATATTCTGCCAAACAATCCTGCGGGTAGAACGTCCTATTTTTATTGCCCTTGCTATTTTGCTCGGTTGGTCGGTCTGAATGATAACGTCTGCGGTCTCGATGGCCACATCGCTTCCAAGACCGCCCATAGCGATGCCTACATCACTGGCCGCCAACACCGGTGCATCATTAATGCCATCACCCATAAAGGCTACCGTCGTATCAGGTTGTTTTTTGAGTTCTTCAACTTCGTTCAGCTTGTCTTCCGGAAGCAAAGCGCCTTTCGCCCAATCGATGTCGAGTTCCTTGGAAACCTGCTGGGTAATGGAATCCTTGTCACCAGAGAGCATTATGATTGTAGATATGCCCGCTTCCCTAATGTGTTCGATCGCTTGGTGGGCATCTTCTTTCAACTTATCGGCGATCGTCACATAGCCTGCAAACCTTCCGTCTATGGCCACCATTACTATGGATTCAACAATCGCATCCGTCTCAGAGGAAACCCCAATGCCATTCGAGGTCATCAATGCCTTATTGCCAACCAAAACCTGACTGCCGTTGACCGTTCCCCTTAAACCTTTTCCGGCGACCTCGGAAACTTCAGTCGCTTCAAAGTCTGCACCATCTGCCTTGTATTCCAAGATTGCCTTTGCTATGGGATGGGTGGATTGTTCTTCCATCGCCATTAGGTATTGCATAAATTCCGCTTCGGTGAAAACGGACGTATTGACCACTTCCTTGATCTTAAAGACCCCCTTGGTCACGGTACCCGTTTTGTCCATAACTACGGTATTTACCTTGGTCATCGCATCGAGGAAGGATGCACCCTTGAACAATATGCCATTTCGGGATGCTGCACCAAGGCCACCAAAATATCCCAGAGGAATGGAAATAACCAGCGAACAGGGACAGGAAATCACCAAGAATATCAAGGCTCTGTACAACCAATCCCTGAACACGTAATCGTCCACAAAAAAGTAAGGCAAGAATGTGAGCCCAATTGCGAGGAAAACGACGATAGGGGTGTAAATCCTTGCAAATTTTCTAATGAACAGTTCGGTCTTTGATTTTCGGGCAGTGGCGTTCTGCACCATATCCAGGATTCGGGCGATGGAACTGTCCTTAAATTCCTTGGTGGTCTCCACTTCGATGACACCAATAAGGTTGATGCTCCCGGCAAAGACCTTTTCGTCCGTTATAATGGTATCGGGTTTGCTTTCACCGGTAATGGCAGCTCTATTCAGCGATGCCTTTTCGGACAAAAGAATCCCGTCCAAAGGAATTTTCTCGCCCACTCGTACCTGTATCTTTTCGCCAATCTCGACCGTTTCGGGATTGACAGAAACAAAATCCCCATTGCGATAAACCAGTGCTACATCAGGTCGCGCATCCAAGAGCGCCTTAATGTTCCCCTTGGCACGATTGACCGCTGCACTTTGGAACAGTTCGCCCACGGCATAAAATAACATTACCGCTACACCTTCGGGATATTCACCTATGGCAAATGCTCCCAACGTGGCAATGGACATCAAGAAGAATTCAGTGAAGAAATCACCGTTCCTGATACTGTTCCAACCTTCCCTGATAACGGGAAACCCAACGGGAATGTATGCCATCGAGTACCAAACGATCCTGACCCATTCATTGGATAAGGGAATGGCATCAAAATAATCAATGGCTATACCGGCAATCAGCATTACAAAGCTGAAAATGGCCGGTAGGTACGTGTTTAAATTGGATTTTTTCGGTGGATTGACATGGCTATGTCCATCATCGTGACTGTGCTTACCCTGATGCTGCTTGGGGTCTAAATCGCGCAAGTTTACTTTTTTTTTCATATTGGGTGTAAAATTCTTTAAAATAAGGATGCAACGGAAGTGCATTTATTGTCCACTGCATTTCTCACAAATACCCTTTAGCACCAGATTGGCATCTTCGGTAATATAACCCTCTGGCAAGTTGATATGTGGAATTTTGTGTTCTGTTAAACAAACGGTCTCGTCACAGTTAGTGCAATGAAAATGCAGGTGCAGATCCTGTTCGAGTTCGCAATTACAACCTGGTTCACACAGGGCATATTTCTGAACGCCCGTACCATCGTCTATTTGATGCACCACGCCCTTCTGTTCAAAGGTTTTCAGGGTTCTAAATAGGGTTGTCCTATCAGCTTTGGCAAAAGCGTTTTCAATATCCGTCAATGCAATGGCCGCATCCTTTTGGGCCAGGTATTTGTAAATCAGCATCCGCATTGCGGTCGGGCGAACGCCATTTTCGGTAAGTCTTTGCTCTATTTCTTTCATGGTTTGATCGTGTTTATCAATGTCCGTGTTCTTCCGATTCCCCTTTTTTCATTTCTGCCATTAAATAGTAGGCATTGTTTTGTGCGTATTCCACGTCGGTTTTTTGTTCGGCTAGAAAATCAATGGCGATCCATTCACCATCTTGGGTGCCCTTGGTTACTTCATAGGGTATAAAGGCCCAATTATCACCTTCCCTTTCAACCGAGAACACAAAGAACCTTTCGCCGTCGGCTGCTATGGCACTCTCGGGCAATGCCAATGTTTTGGTATTGTCCGTTTGGATCCGCCCCTGAATGTACATCCCGGGGATCAGGTTGCCTTCCTTGTTCTCGATTTCGGCGTGGACGTGAACCGCTTTTGGATTCTGCTCAAAAGTCTTTCCCACAGAATAGATTTCCGCGGTCAGCTCCTTCCCGGGAATGGATTGGACATTGAAAGTGACTTTTTGCCCTTCCTTGACCTTGTACACATCCTTTTCAAAGACCATTAGATCTGCGTGCACGTGGTGGGTGTCCACGATTTCAATTAGGTCGGTCTGGGGTTCCACGTACTGGCCGGTTTTGATTTCCACCTTTTGGACAAACCCTTCAATGGGGCTTCTTAGGGCCACCCGCTGATAGATCGTTCCGTTTCTTACACCGGATGCGCTGATGCTCAACTGTTGAAGTTGTGCTTCAAGACCGTTTACCATGCTTCGGGATGCCTGGTATTCGGCTTCCGCCTTTTGAAAATTGGCTCCGCTGCCCACACCTGCATCGTACAGGGTCTTT
The DNA here is from genome assembly GCF_003001695.1 of Flagellimonas meridianipacifica. Lineage (GTDB taxonomy): Bacteria > Bacteroidota > Bacteroidia > Flavobacteriales > Flavobacteriaceae > Flagellimonas > Flagellimonas meridianipacifica. Next base: position 226,636 of record NZ_PVYX01000001.1, read on the forward strand.
TGCCGTTCATATTCCTTTTTGAGAAACCGAATGTTGCTGTATGCATTGAGATAATCCGTCTGTTTCTGGATGATGTTGGGATGGGACAGATAGGCGACCGTTTGGCCCTTGTTGACCTTATCACCCTCAATGACCTCGATGGACACTACATTTGCACCCACCACCGTTGTGATGGTGGCCTCGTTCTGTGGCGGGACCTCCAACTGACCATTGGCTTTAACGTACCCGCTCATATTTCGCATTTGCAAGGTGTCGGTCTGCATTTTTAAAGCATCGAACTGCTTTGCCGTCAATAGTACTTCCTCGGCCCCACCTTCGGAATGTTCCTTTTCCATTTCGGAATTTGCCTCCTTGTTCGCTGCGGTTTTGTTTTTGGAATCGCCACAAGAGCTCATCCCCAAAAGCATTACCAATAACCCGATAGCTGTGTATTTAGATAGATTTTTCATTTTATTGTTTGAAATATTGTAGTTCGAAAACTGATTTTAGATAATTGTCGAGCGCCTCCAGTGCATCCATTTCGGTCTGTATGGCATCCCTTATGATTTGGGTAAATGCCGCATAATCGACCGCACCTTCCTTGTAAGCTACCAATGCGCCCTGTCGTTGCTCCTGGGCAAGCGGCAGGGCTTTGTTCTTGTAAAATTGCCAGGATGTTTCCCATTTTTGATAGGCTTGTACGGCCTGTCGATCTTCCGATTGCAATTGCAATTTCAAAAATTCTGCGTTGGTCTTGGCAATTTCGCCGTCGATTTTAGCGGCCTTGGCCTGACTACGTTCCGTGCCAGAGAACAGGGGAACGGATATTCCTGCCTGATAGGTATAGAAACCGCTGCTTCCGTTGACTTGTTGCAATCCACCCTGAAGGTTGAGATTGGGCAACAAATCAGAACGGGCGGCTCTGTAGCTGGCTTCGGCCTCATCGATTCGCTTTTGTGAAAGTTCCAGTTCGGGATGGTTTTCTATACTTGAGGATGTGCCCAAGACTGACACTTCACTTTCGTCCATCGTGTTGGGAACGGTATAATACGTATCCGAGACCAACCAAAGATTGAGCTTATGCAGGGCAATGGCATAGTCGCTCTCGGCCTGTTGCAGTTTATTGTTGATTTGCAACGACTGGTTGATAGCGGATGAATATTCCAAACGTGAAATGGCCTCTACCTCGAAATTGAGTTCAATCGCTTTTTCAAACTGTGAATAGATGGAATCCAGTTCACGGTAGAGTTCAAATTTCTGTCGCTGTTGGTATGCCAGGGACCACGCCTTTTTCACTTCCTGTTCCAATTGCAGTCCGGAAAGGTCGAAGGCGGTCTCTGCCAAGGCAATCCGTTGTTTCTGCAAACGCTTCTTTGCGCTGATGCCGAACAGATTGATGTTCTGCTGGCCCACGCCCACCAAAGTGTAGATGCCCTGGCCGTCGCTCACTTCCTCACCTCCTGTGAAAACTTGTGTGTTCCCCAGGTCATAGGCCATGCCTTTAAGTGCGTTCTGCTTTTGGATTTCCAACTGTTTTGCTTTTAACAGTGGATAATTTTCTTTGGAAATTTCCACCGCTCTCCCCAATGGGATGGCAGGCAAGGTTTCGTCTTGTTGAACTTGTTGTGCTTTCGCGGTAACGGAAGTGAAGAGCATGCAAACCACTGCAGTTGTTGTTACGAATTTCGGATTGAGTTTAACCTTTAGTTCCGAACGCTTTTCAACCCATTGATAAAAAATGGGAAGGATAAAGAGCGTCAATAGCGTAGAAGTAATAAGGCCACCGATAACCACGGTCGCGAGCGGTCGCTGTACTTCAGCCCCTGCGGATGCAGAAATGGCCATAGGCAGAAAACCGAGGATATCGGTAAAGGCCGTTAGCATAATGGGGCGCACCCTTCGTTTGGTGCCCTCGACGATACGTTCCTTGAGGTCGGTAACACCTTCCTCTTTCAGCTCGTTGAGCCCACTGATCATTACCAGGCCGTTCAATACGGCGACACCGAATAAAACGATAAAGCCCACCCCAGCGGAAATACTAAAGGGCATATCCCTGAGCCAAAGGGCGAACACCCCACCTATGGTGGCCATTGGGATGGCCAGATAAATCATCAAGGTCTGTGGAAAGGATTTTAGGGCAAAGTAAATCAGGATGAATATTAGGAACAAGGCAATGGGAACAACGGTCTGCAATCGATTACTGGCCCTTTCCAGATTCTCGAACGCACCGCCATAACGGATAAAATATCCCGGGGGCAAATCAAGGTTGACATCCAGCTTGACCTTGATCTCATTGACCAACGATTCCACATCACGCCCACGTACATTTACACCAACATAGGTCCTGCGGTTGGTATTGTCACGGCTTATCTGCATCGGCCCCGGTGTGTACTCGATAGCGGCCAGTTCTTGAAGCGGAATCTGGGAGCCGTTCGGTAAATTGATGTACAGGTTCCTAATGTCGTTGATGTCCGCGCGGTTCCGTTCGTCGAGCCTAACGACGAGATCGAACCGTTTTTCGCCCTCAAAGATGACCCCTGCATATCCACCGGCAAATGCAGATTGCACAATTGTATTGAGTTGGTCGATGCTAACGCCGTATTGTGCCAGTTTGTCGCGATTGTACTTAATCGTCATCTGCGGTAAGCCAGAAGTGGCTTCCGCCCTCATATCACCTATACCCGCCGTACCAGCTATGATTTTGGTGATCTCGTCCGCTTTGGCGGCAAGCACATCGATATCCTCACCATAGATTTTAATGGCCACATCCTCACGGATGCCTTCCAAAAGTTCGTTGAAACGCATTTCGATGGGTTGGGTAAACTCATAATTGACACCGGGTATGATACTTACGGCATCCTTCATCTTATCGATAAGTTCGTCCTTTGATTCAGCTGACACCCATTCTTCCTGTGGTTTCAGTATAACAAACACATCGGCAAAGTCCATCGGCATAGGGTCGGTAGGAACTTCGGCGACACCGATGCGGCTCACAATTTTTTCCACTTCGGGAAACTCGGCTTTTACGATGCGCTCTATCTTGGTGGTGGTCCCGATGGTCTCGCTGAGAGAACTACCGGGTTTAAGAATGGCGTGGAAGGCTATATCGCCCTCATCCAATTGTGGGATGAACTCGCCGCCCATTTTGGTGAACATGAAGATCGCTACCGCAAATATGGCAACCGCACCACCTACGATCCATTTTCCTTTTATCAGAGCGCGCAGCAATAGGGGTTCATACCTGTCTTGCACCCAAAGCACAAAACGGTCGCCCCACGATTTATTTTCCGTCTTTGGCGGTTTTAAAAATAAGGCCGACATCATAGGTACATAGGTCAGGCACAGGAACATTGCTCCTATCATCGCAAAAATGAACGTTAACGCCATTGGCTGGAACATCTTTCCCTCTACACCTTCCAATGCCAAAATGGGCAGGAATACAATTAGGATTATCAACTGTCCGAAAAAGGCGGCGTTCATCATCTTCTTGGAGGCGTTGGCGGCTATTGAATCCCGGTCTTCTTTTTTCAAACCATTCTTTTTAAGTACATAACCGGCCATAAGAAACACGCTTGCCTCCACAATGATGACGGCCCCATCTACGATGATTCCAAAATCAATGGCACCCAGGCTCATCAGGTTTGCCCATACATCAAAAACGTTCATCAGTATAAAGGCGAACAAAAGGGATAACGGAATTGTGGAAGCAACAATCAACCCACCTCGCCAGTTCCCTAACAAGAAAACCAGTACGAAAATTACGATGAGTGCGCCTTCCAGCAGATTGTTGCGCACAGTTCCCGTGGTCTCGCTTATGAGCTTGCTTCTGTCCAACAAGGGCTGAATGACGACCCCTTCCGGAAGGGATTTCTGGATTTCTGTCATCCTGTCTTTTACACGGACTATGACCTCGTTTGAGTTTGCCCCTTTGAGCATCATTACCAGTCCACCGACGACCTCTCCTTCGCCATCCTGTGTCAATGCCCCATAGCGCACAGCAGAGCCGAAGCGTACATCGGCAACATCACCTACCGTGATTGGAAGGCCGTTTTCATTTTTGACAATGATTTTTCTGATGTCATCAAGGTTACGTACCAAACCTTCCCCACGGATGAAGTTGGCCTGGTGGTTTTTCTCGATGTAGGCACCGCCCGTATTTTTATTGTTCGCTTCCAAGGCTTTGTAAACATCTGTGATCGCAAGACCTATGGCTTTTAGTTCATTGGGGTCCAGGGCCACTTCGTATTGTTTTATTTTTCCGCCGATGGCGTTGATTTCAACAACCCCCGGGACCATTGCCATTTGCCGCTGAACGATCCAGTCTTGCATCGTGCGCAAATCTGCCAGGGAATATTTGTCCTCAAACCCAGCTTCGACTTTCAGCGTATATTGATATACTTCCCCCAAGCCAGTTGAAATGGGTCCCATAGAAGGTTGGCCCAGTTCTTCGGGAATCTGCTCACGCACTTCGGTCAGTTTCTCGGAAACTAGTTGACGTGGCTGATAGGTTCCCATATCATCATCAAACACGACCGTTACCACGGAAAGCCCAAATCGTGAAATCGAACGGATCTCCTTGACATCGGGAAGATTGCTCATTGCAACTTCTATGGGATAGGTCACGAATTGTTCGATATCCTCTGTGCCCAGATTGGGCGATTGCGTGATGACCTGTACCTGGTTATTGGTAATATCCGGTACGGCATCGATGGGAACTTGGGTCATACTATAAATACCTGCACCAACTAATGCAAGCGTAAGCAGACCAATAATAAATTTGTTGTTGATTGAAAAATCAATGATTCTGTTAATCATAAAAAATTGGGTGTTAATTCAGTTGACCTATGGCGCACTTTTCGCAAAAACAAAATGTGCAATTGACGTTTTCCAAAAAGGGAAAACCTTAAAAATGGATATAGCTATCCTATAAAAACTGAATTATACCTGCGGAGGCTGAAAAAGAGAATGATAAAAGTTACTCCCAAGGCTATCGAGATAGTTGAAAGACTCTTTTGGCACTTCGGGTTGATAAGGTTCGAATGAAGGCAAACTAAAACTTATCGTGTGAACGTGACAACAATGGCAATGACAAAAAGGCGAACAAAGTTCACAGTCTTCATCGTGTTCCCCACCATAGTCAACAACAGAAACTACCTGGGAATCATCATTACTCTTCTCTATATCACTACAAGGCACTACATTGAGCGCCAAGAAGTAAGTCGATAATATGATTGCCAAAAATTTCACGATGTAAAGATAAAAAGTTTTTCGTGCAACAGTGTTGCAAAAAATTATGAGGTTTCAAAAAACGGTAAGTTCATGGGGCAGAATGGAAAGAATTATAGGATTCCCTAGACCCGTTTTTACAATTGGGACAAAAGACGGAGGACGTAATTATTTATGTCAGAATTAAAATTGTATGGATTATTTTACTCCAATTGTTGTCTTTTTTTCTCCAGCATGATTGTTCCTAGCTTTTATAGACCTTTAACAAAGTGATCAAAGTCAATATCTTTATCAATATTCAGTTTTTGTTTTAGCCTGTATTTTGAAGTGTGTATACTTGCAGGAAGCACGTTGAGGATTGTGGCAATTTCATTGTTATTCAGCCCCATTTTAACGTAAGCGGCCAATCGAAGCTCTTTATCTGTGATTTTGCTGGACAAAGACTTCAATTTTTCTTCAAAATCTTGGTGAACTTCTGAGAAATACGACTTAAATACTTCCCAATCCTTATCCGCTGCGCTTTGTTTTTTTAGAAGCATCACCAGACGTTTAAACTCAAGCTTGAACTTTTCGGGGGAGTCCTTTATGTTTTCCAAATTCTCTTTGATCTCCGCTATAAATTGACTTTTTTGAACCAAGTGCAAGGTCTGGCTGGTCAGTTCTTTTTGTTTGTGTTCTAATTCCTTGGTAATTTTCTCTCTTTCAGCTTTGTTCTTTTTAATGCGTTGTCGAAACCCAAAAACCAAAACTCCTGTAAGGGCAAGGGCAGAAGCCATACCGCTTGCATAAAGTCCCTTAGTCAATTTATCAACCTTGGCTTTTTCATTTAAGGTCTTAATTTCCTCTTGTTGTAGGGAGATTTCAGCTTCTTTTTGTTCGGTTTCAAAAATTGCCCGTAGTTCCTCTATTTTTTTGATTTTTTCTGAATCAATTAAAGAGTCATTGATCCTTTTGAATTGCTTGTACTGAGAAAGAGCTAAAGTGGTTTTGCCAAGAGCTTCGTTGGACCTGCTGCTAAGTTCAAGTGTTTTTTTTAAAATGGATTGATTTTCGGTTTTTACTGCGTAGCGCCTGACCACATCAAGGATGTTGCTGGATGCGGTTGGTTCATCCAGCAAGAGATAAGCCTCTGCCAGCTTGTTCTTTGCGATCGCAGCCTTTCTTAAACTATTGATCTTCTCTGCTTTTTCGATAGCGTCATTTAGGAACTGAACCGCCAATAAAGGTTTTTCTAGTTTAATATGCGTTGAGCCAATGTTTGTCAAGGCTGTGACCTCCAGTGTTTCTACTTTTACCTCTTTTGACTTTTGGATACTCCTTTCAAAAAATCCCAACGCCGTTTTTTGTTCGCCAAGTAAATGGTGCATTAAGCCTATATCATTTAGGGCCTGCGCTTGGTAATAAATGTCTTCGTAATCTTCGTAAATTGCTAAAGCTCTTTTGTTATATTCCAAAGCTTTATCAAAGTTTCTTAAGTTATGTTCGAGTATAGCCAGATGATTATAACAATCGGCTATGCGTATTGAATCTCCTATTTTTTCGAAAAGATTTAGACTCTTAAGGGCATATTTTAATCCAATTTCGTAAAAACCCTTGTTTTGATTTATATTTCCTTTGAAGCCATAAGACAATGCGATTCCAACAGTATCCCTTAGTTTGATGACATTTTCAAGATCCATATTGTTGATGCTATCCGCGGTTTTCAGATTACCTTGAGTGAACTCCAAAATGCCCAAACCACGATATACTTTAGATATGTAAAGTCCATTATTTATCTCTTTTGCAAATTGAAGACTGGTCTTATAGTAGTATCGAGCCGAATCAATTTTGTCAAGGTTATAGTAAATTATTCCCAAATGGTAGTTTGCAAGGGATATTCCAGAATCGTAGTCCAGCTTATTTGAAAACTCTAGCTCTTTATTTGCAAATTGTTTCGCCTGCTCTGGATCTCTATACATGTAGTGGTTAACGATGTTCTTTATAGTTTTGATTTTTAGGGTATCCAAAGGTTGCTTCTTGAATTGAAGCAATAGGCTATCAATATCCATTCTGTTTTGTGCAAACGTTGACCCGAATACAAAAAAAGTAAAAAGGGTAATTTTCAATGCATTCATCGTAGATTATTTGTCCTTGCAAGATACCTATTATAGCTACTGGTCCAGCAAATTACGTCTTGGCCTACGTCCCTATGTACATATATAGTCTAGGAATTCCAATAAGGTTGCACCCCCTAAAACCTTTGCTAAGGCCTATTTTTGTTGATGTTTGAGGTTTTATTGAATTTTTTCAAAATTGACTTGTCTATAAAGTTGTTAGATAAGGTTTGTCTGTTCTGTCTAGGGTTTGTCTAGCTTGGTTTTTAGGTTTCAGCTTACGGGGCTTCTAGTTTTGGAGTGTTGAATCTTAAAAACTAAGGAATTATGAAAACAAATCAAACGCTCTTGACAAAAATCATGGTCATAATGCCGCTAATACTCGTCTTTGTTGTGTATTCGTGTAGCAAAGATGAATCACCTAGCGTTGACCCCACTGAGCCAGAAGCGCCGGGAGGTTCAGTCAGCGAACTATCTATTTCCGAAGTGTTAGCGAGGGGAGTAGTTGAAGATTATCCCGTGGAACGGGTTGCAGACACTCTTGAAGTTTCTGAGCCCTATTATGAAGAGTACCTGGAAAGTACTTCCGATGGCGACGTAACAAACACCTACTTCTGTACCACTAAAAAAGTGAGTGTCCTGGACGGAAATGGTCAGTTCCCACTTTTTAACCCAAATGCCGAGGCGATATGGCCTGGTAATCTTTTACAGGGTAAGACCCTTAGTAAAAATTCTCAATCTAGCATTAATGTCGATAGAGCTGGTGGCACCGTATCCATCAATTTGCTTAATGGTAATAGCGCATCTGCGATAACTGTTGATGAAGTGACAAAGGGCAATATGCAAATTGCAATGAATGAAATTATTGCCAATGATCCCAATATAGTTCCAGCCAACTTTCAATTAGAGGTTGAAGAAGTCTATAGTCAAGAACAAATGGCATTGGAATTGGGTGTTAGTTATGAGTCATTTAACATCAATGCATCCGCCAATCTTTCTTTTTCAAATGAGAAAGAATATAATAGGGTACTAGTGAAATTAACACAACAGTACTATACTATGTCTATGGATCAAATCAATGGTCTGGGTGATATTTTTGCGCCGGAAGTAACAGGTGAAGATTTATCGCCTTTTGTTCAAGCAGACAACCCAGCAACATTTGTATCCTCTGTAACCTACGGGCGTATTTTTTATATGTTGGTAGAGTCAACCAGCTCTGTCAATGAACTTAGGGCAAGGGTTGAGGGTACTTACCAGGGTTTACGATCTAAAATTGAAGGCGAAATTGAGTATGACCAATATAATGCGTTAAAAGAAGTGAAAACCAAGATTATTGCCTATGGCGGAAGTGCCCAAAGTGCCTTCTCACTTACTGGAGAGCTTGATATAAACACCATAGGTCAAAAACTAGCGGAAAGCACTAATATTACTGAAGCTTTGCCCTTATCTTATGTAGTTAAAAGTGTGCTTGAACCAAGTAAAACAGTGGGCACAAAATTGGCTACCGAATATGATGCGGTAGTATGTACGTTAAGAGGACCACGACCAACACAAGTTTATAGCAATTTGGTTGGATTGTTCGAAGACGGTGTTGGTGCAGCCACTGCGGTTGCGGGGTCAAACGCCATTTTATTTAATGGAGCTGGTACTGAGTATGTTTGGTTTAATGGTAATACAGGAAATATTTCACCAAAATATTCTATTAAAGATGCCAATGCTCCACTCGGCATAATCCCATTTAACGCTTTAGATTCTGCAACACTCGCACGACCCGGAAATATCTTTGTCTATGACAAAAACAGTAATGAAATCTTACAACTTGTTTTTGACCAAAACCCCTATTCAGGAAACAGTAGTACTATTCCAAATAACAAAATAATTTCTGAAATTAAAGGGCCTGTTCAAATAGAAGTTTGGCATAATTCAAGTTTACTTGATGGCGAAACCTTTCCATTATCGGGCACTGGTTTTGATGCAGTAGTTTATTTAGGTCAAGAATATGAATTTTACACCTCCAATACGCCTTTCACAATAACAGGACATAACGAGTATACCTATGATCATGCCTATTTTCAAAAGGGCAATAATAATTCGAGTGCAACGGAGTCTTATATTCTAGATATTTACGAAACTAGAAACATTATTACCAACAATGTAACGGATTCTGGCATCAATACTTCCAGGAAATGGAGTGATAAGGAGGATGTTTCAAACGATGAAGATTTTCTATTTTCAGATATCGGAGCTGCTTGTAGTTTCACCCAGGGGAATACGGCATCTGGTTTCAAGCTCCTATATTTTAGCTCAGATGGCAAGTCATTTTTTATTAGAAATGATGTTAATGGAGATTCGGAAGGCCCTTACGTAATTGATTGATTTATATTCATGCAGTCGGCACCTTAAGTTGTGATTCAACAGCTTGGTGTCGGCTGTTTCTATTGTTTTATTTTTAATGGTGTAACCTTCATTTGATTATTGCACTGATTTGAGTTTAGTAATAAGGCGAGTTCATAGGACTAATTGGGCGGGAGGGCTAGATTCCCAAAATATGTTCCTTTAACCGTGCTAGAAAGGATTACTGTTTACTGTCTATGCTATGACCTGGCGCCTTTAATGCGCAGCCTATTAAGAATTATTTATAAGCTCCAATGTAGGAATCTTAAAACAAGTCATGGCTGGTGATAGGTTATAGGCGTCGTTGTGCATTGAATTTATTGTTCAATATAATAGCAACTTTGGTTGATGCATACTAATACAATGCAAGCCTCCACCTCCTAAATTTACAGCTAACGCATCCAACATCACCACTTTTTTTGTCGGGAATACTTCCCTAAGTATCCGAAGCGCTTTTTCATCCTGGAGTCTGATTTTATCGGGCATTCCTTCTCGCCAATACTTCTGACCAATGACGACATTATTAGTAATAATAAAATTTAGATAGCTGGCAGGTGCAACCACGGTAATGGTATCTCCTTTTGGAAATTCGCTTCCATCAACATAATCAAGTGTTTTGATATAATCGTATACATAATCGCCTGGATTCATTGTTGTGAGGATGGTTTGCGGTAATGGCAATCTTACTATTCTAAATGCATTGCCATCTTGATCGGTGCTTTTCGAAAGTATTTTGAAGTTTTCTTCCAAACGCCTATGGTTTTCCTTGGCAATTGAATCTTTTAGCTCAGTGCTGTCAATACTAGCTAAAAGAATAGTGGAATCATTGACAAATCGAGCAAATTCATCCACATGGCCATTGGTTGTAACCACCGTGTATGCCTTAGTGCTGTCAGATGTTGATAATGGGCCAAGAAACGTATGGCTATCTTCGAGAAGTCCCTCTTTTAACCATATAACTTTTTTGACTCCAAGCAGTCTTTGATATTCCGCCTCCATTTCATCCTTGGACATCTGCGGGTTACGACCTTTTTCAACGGTCTCAGTCACCATTAAAGTTCCTTTACCATTAAGCTCACGGTTACCTCCCTCGCTGACCATTGCACTTGATATAAGGGGAAGATTCAATAATTCAGCAACCCTTTCGTCATACTTCTCTTCAGTTACTGAATTCAGTTCCGTTGTATCACCATAACCCCAAGAATCGAAATTAAAGTCCGCAATGGCATGGCGTCCATTTTTGGCTTCGACGAATACTGGTCCCATGTCCCTTGCCCAAATTTCTACGGATGGAATGACACGAAAAATTAGATTTTTCGAATCTGCGTATTTTTCAACTAATTCGGATTTAGCCTTTCGAAGCACATTGTCATCAGCACAGCTTATAACAATTTTTAAATCACTTATAAGTGCATCAATAATGGCCATTGTTACCTTCTCTACCGATTCACCTTCTTTATGATCGGTTGTTGGCCAAATTAGCCAAAGAGCGTCAATTTCTTCAAATTCGGCCATTTGTCTAGTAATCTTCACTTGCTCTAGATTCTTATCAGAAATGGAATTACAGGATAGGACCAATAAGAAAATTGCCAATATCAGAATAAGAGATTTCACTTTTTTAGATTTATGATGCACAACTTGTTACATGGGGAACTAAAGTAGCTAATTAACAGTTTTCATTTCGAGATAAAAAGACTTTTTGTTCCTGTTTTTGGAACTGGAAAGGAAAATCAAGGAGTGTCCCTTGCATGGGTCGTTTTATAGCACTAAAATAATACCGCTAAAGGTCTTGTGTATTTGGCGTTGCCTGCTTTTGTTGGTAATGAACATCATGCACGTTGTTAGCAGTAGTGTTCTTTTCATTTTTCCAATTCGCTTAAAAACGAATCTATAATTTTCAATTCAGTTTCTTCCTTATCATTCAATGTTTGATGCCCTGCTCCTTCAATAATTTTCAATCTTGAATTAGGAGTGATTTCATGATATTTTTTAACTGTTGAGGGAGTCGCTGTATCGTATTCACCCGTAATATACAAAACAGGGACATCTATTTTTTTTAATATCTCTTTGCCGTCATAGCCATTTAATTTTCCATTGACCGAATATTCCTCACGTCCCCACATATATTCATAAACCATACTTTCCTTTGCGAACCATGAAGAATCAGCTTTTATTATATCTTTAGAAAAAGGGGTTTTGCGAGTATAGAATTCATGATAAAAATAATCTATGGCTTTGTTGAATGCTGTTGTATCAGGGATAGAATTATTTTTGTGATTTACTAATGGTACTCTAACTGAATCTGGTAATTGAGCTAATAGTTTATCTGAATCATCTTGCCACATATTTAAGTCTATGCATGGGCTTCCCAATATTAATGCTTCTATATTTTTTGGATATTTCTTGTAATATTCCGCACCTAACATTGTACCCCAAGAATGACCATAGATTATTACTTCTTTAAGTTTTAAGTGCTCAACTAAACTATGAGTTTGTTCAACAAAAGACTCAATATTCATCAATGTTGTATCTGTTAAAATATCTGAACGACCACATCCTAATTGGTCGAATAATATAACAGACCTTTCTTTAGCTAAAGATTTTAAAGGGTTTAGATAGTAACTTGGATATCCCGGTCCGCCATGAAGAACAACTATTGGCGCTCTATTTCCTGAGCCAAAAACTTCATACCATATTTTTCCTCCATTCACTTCTATGAACCCTTCTTGAGGTTTTAGCAAATTCGACTCTTTGCACCCGAAAAATTGTAACAAAAGAAACCCAAGAAATATTATTGGTGGTATCTTCATCAATTGGTTTTTCATTTTTATTCATTATTGCTAACGCCAAACCAAAATGAGTATGCGGCCCACTTGCTAAAAGCACCGAAGTTTCTGTTACGTATTGCTCTATCAATGGACTCAGTTCGTATATTCATTTTAGTGTTTGTTATGAGTTGTATTTCAGCAGTTATTCAATTCTCAATAAATGCACTATAAACGACCTTCTCAAGTCTTGCATTAATTTCATCATTATGTCCTGAAAACGCGACTTGTCGAAGTTGGATGACTATAAGTTCATTCAACGGATCAATCCAAAAAGTAGTGCTAAAAGCTCCACCCCAGGAATAGGTTCCTTCGGGTTTATTGGGATGGTCTGCCGTTGCAATATCAAAACCAAACCCGAACCGTGCAGTTCCCCAAGGATAAGAAATAGTATCAATTTGGTCTTGGTGCATCATTTGTGCAGTTTCTGACTTTAATATTCGCGTTTCACCCAATACGCCATCGTTCAGCATGGTCTGGCAAAACAGGAAGTAATCTCTTGCAGTCCCTGTCATTCCACTTCCACCTGAAAAATAGGTCTTTGCTCCTGCAATAGGGTAATTTGGAATATATAGCGGATGACCTTCTAACTTCAAAGGCTCAAACTGACCTAAAGTATCGGTTACATAATTGGCACCAAATAAAGGAGTCAGATTTGCTGTGGCGCTGGAATCACTAAAGTAAAAGTCAAATGTGGTAGCGCCGATGGGCTTAGTAATATTTTCTCTGATATAATCATCCAATTCCATTCCGGAAGCTACTTCTATTACCCGCCCGAGTACATCAGTACTCAACCCGTAAGTCCATTGTGTACCTGGCTCATGAACGAGTGGAAGTTTGCCAAATCGGTTCATTGTATTTTGGAGCGTCCAGTCTTGATAAGTGTTAAGAGCAGGTATATTAAGTTTCGCATTAATGGCATCTCCATGGTTCTCATATCCATATGTTAAGCCTGAAGTATGAGTAAGAAGTTGATGTACAGTAGGTTGTGTTTTAGTCGGGACGCTAGTCCAAGTGGTGTCCTTAGGATTAAAACCAGTGATAATTTCCATTGAATCAAAAGATGGAATGTATTTGCTAACCGGATCATTCAATTTGAGTTTGCCAGCTTCTATAAGTTGCATCGCCGCTACGGATACAACAGGTTTTGTCATACTTGCCATTCTGAACAAATGATTTTTACGATAGGGCACAGACTGTGCAAAATCTGCCAAGCCCACTTCCAATTCGTATATAATTTTTCCGTTTTTAGCAATTAGAGTAACAGCTCCAGGGAACTTTTTTGCCTCGATATATTCTTTAACCATTGATTCAATTTTGGCAAGCGAATCCATATTCATGCCGACTTGCTCAGGAGTAGCAAACTGAAATTTTCCGAAGGTTTCTTCTTTGTCAGTTTTGCACGAAATGGCAAGAACCGATGCAATTGCTAAGATGATTGTTGAAATTTTCATGTTTTCAAATTTATGTCGAAGTTGGTCGCTGACTCATAATGGTCTCGTGTATGGCTTCGTTGCGGAAAACGTCAAATGGACTTTTCCGCCATAGCCACTAATTTAGCGAATCAGGCTGGATTTTCCGTTTGGAAATTCCTGCCGCAATTAATTATACACGTTGTTAGCCACTGGCTTTAGTCTTCTGTATCAACAGGTTTTTGGGTTGACGTAACACTATCAATTTTCCATTCTTCATTATACTTTTTATAAATTGCTGTCCAAGCAAAGTGTGTTTCTTCTTGAATTTTATTCCCTTTCTGATCTTTATAAGTTAGGGTTACGATTTTGTCAACTAAAGTGTACGCCATACTTCCATCGTCTGAAAACCTAATTATTGGTTCTGATGCATCATCCCATTTAACAAATTCGACTGCTGAGAAGTATTTGTTATAGCGTGATATTCTTTCTTCTTTTGTTGAACTGCTGATGACTCCATTACCTATACCTATAAAATTATCGGAAAACTGGTTGGCAAAGGCATTTGAGTCTTTATTAAAATGATAATCTCTTTGAGCATTATGTAGTTCTAAAATTTTTTCTCGTTCCTTTGATATATCTATTACACCTTTTTTACTACAGGATATAGTAATCGTAAAAATTAAGATAAATAATAATACTGTTTTCATATTCTAATATTTAAATAGCTTGTGGCTAACGGTTTATGTATGACTCCGTTGCGGGAAATCCCTAAGGATTTCCGGGTAAGGAATCAGTACAAATTAAAAGGAGTAATATTATCTGAATTATAGAGTAACTATGGATTATACACATTGATAGACACTGGGTCTTATGTTATCTGAGCAATACTCTTATAATGGTCGCATAAATATTGTTTTATAATTTCTATAATGCTAAAGCAATAAATATAGGTTCCCGAGAACCATTGCTGAAGTTATCACAGGTGTTCCTTTCATATGAAGCGCCACAGAAATAATAAAAATATTTATTGTTACTGGTATCATAAGAATGCTAGATAGCACTACAAATCGATTAAAGAAAACTAGAACACCTATGATTATTTGAAAGTAACCAATAAAGTTCCAGTAAAATCCCGTTTCATACATTGCATTAAAGTATGAGCCAACAGGGTTGTCATTTGTTAAAATAGTAAATTTTATTCCAGGACATTTTCTTATTCCAGATATTATAAAAGTAAATCCCATTCCGATTTTAGCAGTCCAATAAACATATGTTAAGATGGGTTTAGTTTTTAAGTTGTCAATGGAGAACATATGTATAATAAGTTTACTCTTTAGGTTTAAGAGTATTTTCTATAAAGTTCTGAAAGAGTATGATCCAATCACTATCATCAAAAAGTTCTGCTTCATCACCGTTTCTCACTATTATAGTGTTGGCCCTTGGAGAAACATATATTATCTGCCCTAAGTTGCCTATAGCCATAAAGTCAGATTTTGTATTCTTTTCTGGAATTCCCCACCAAAGGTAGTTGTAAGTCCAAAATTTTGGATTACTAAAATTTTGATACGTGCTATCCATTTTAGGTTGCATAGATTCATCAATCCAAGAAGATTGCACAATTTGATTATTTTGCCATTTTCCATTATCTAAAGCTAGTTTTCCAATTTTTGCAAAATCTATGGCTCTTGCATTAAACCCGCTTTCCATTTTTTCAAAATTATTTTCGTCGGTACTCCATGTGGCATCATACTCCGTTCCAATCTTTTGCCATATTTTGGATTCTAAATATTTTGAAATGGACTTTCCAGTAGTGCGCTCTAAGACTAGACCAATTAGTAAAGCATTGTAATTATTGTATTTAAATTTAATTCCTGGTTTTTGCTCGATTTTAGAATGCTTTATAGCTACTTTTCTCAAGTTTGGATGATAGTAGGTTTTAGGGCTATCTCCAGTAACAAATGGGAAGCTTATATTATGGGAATAAGAAAGACCTGATTGCATTTTTAGCAAATGCATAATTGTAATATCTCTAAATCTTATATCTTCTTTCTCAAGTTCTGGAACATATTTTGTAATTGGATCCTCAATGTTGCCGATTGCACCTTCATGTATGGCGATACCCATTAAAAGCGATAAAATTGATTTAGAGACCGAAAACGATGTTTGTAATGAATTACGATCATTGCCAGAAAAGTAATTTTCGTATAATAATGTATCATTCCTTATTACAATAAAGGAATGAGTCTTTTTTTCTTTAAGAAGTTATCCAGATTGGATATGGTTGAATCTTCTTCAAAGGTTTTAACCACATCACTTGTTTGTGCTTTTGTGCCATTAATGAATTTATATGCTACATGCGCCTTTTTAATGTCTGCATACTTAAATTTTTCAAAGTCATCATAGTCAGCATCTTGCCAAGCAACAACACGATAAATATATCTTGGGCTGTAAAAACAAGATTGTGTCAAAGTCAAGAGTCCAATAATTAATAGGGTTCCAATAATAATTGGTTTTTTCATTATCTAAAAGTTTCCAGCTAATGTACTTTTGACTTAGTACGGTTGGATATGTTTCCTAAGATTTTTGGTTCGAACCAATCGGAAAATACTATTGAATACTTTTTTTCCTATAATTTGAAGGTGTAGAATTCGTTTCCTTTTTGAAAGCCGAGAAGAAAGTGGACTTGGATTTGTAACCAAGATCATAAGCCAGTTGTTCCATTTTTAAATTAAACTCATCACCTAATAGCCGTCTTTTGGCTTCTTCAATTCTATAGGAGTTTGTGAGAGTTATAAAACCAACTTGTAATTCCTCATTCAGAATTTGTGAAATATTGTGAGTACTTAGGCCGCTTTTTTCGGAAAGCATTTTTAATGAAAAATCTTCATTGAGATAGAGCTTCTCAGTTTCTATCAAGGTGGTAATTTGGTTAAGCTTTTCTCTCTTGTAAAATGAGGATAATGATGACTTAGAGTATTTCTTACTCGGGAATTTAAAAAGATCAGTTTTACCAAGGAGATAAAGAGTAATAAGATACATAGCAAAAACACTAAACAGATCTGCAGAATAATGTGGAAATGGACTTTTAAAGAATACTTAACCTTCAATCTTGCCTCCTTGCGAGAAGAAAAGAATCAGGCTGCCTAATATCAAAATACCTGTTACATACGTCAACCAGTTAATTTTTTCCCGTTCAACTTTTTTATCATTTCTTCTATATTTTATGATTTGTACTATTGAAACGCATCCATAAATAAACAAATGCAAGGACAAAAGTTCAACGACTACCCAACCCTGAATGTTCCATGGGTCAGTCGAAAAATGTGGTTTTACTAATTCTGTTGGAATATTTGTCCGAAACTCCATGAGGTATATGGACTTTTTAAATACACCTCGTTGAAAAAAGAAGTTAAATGAATAAATAAAATAAAACAGAAATGGAGTTAGATGAAAAAATTCGAACTTGAGCCTTTTTAGGTTCATTTGTGATTTACAATATAAGAATGTAAATGGACCTAATAGGAATATAAATGGGATGGATGTCATAAATATATGAGGGTAATAGCTCATATAACCCGTACGCAAAAAAAAGGACTCAATTTGCATAATGAGCAAAACCGTAATAATGTAAACAATCAGTTTATGTTGTCGGTATCTCTTTTTTAAACTGAAAAAGTAAATAATAAGTATTGCCTGAACAATTCCAAAAATGATAGCGGTAGTGATAGGACCAAATTCTAGTATCGGATTTGAGGTTGAAATCACTTTAGTAAAACTTTTTATTGATTAATTATTGTTTGCTTTTACCCAATTATGAAACTTGTGGCTAACGTGTTCGTGTATGAACCGATTCAATGGTTTATACACATTGTTGTGCTTAGTTTTTCTTTAATCCATTATTTTGATTGGTTAGAAATTTTTTAGCCTTTAAAGGAGGCTGTTAATAGGGTATTTATCTTTTATTTCACTTAATTTTTCTCTTTGATTTACTCCAAATTCAATAAATGATCCATCAAAAAATTGTAAGAACGGACTTTTTAATAACGCTCCAAAACCAGGTGATTGCACTACACCTTCAACTAGAGCTTTTCTAGAATTCCAATCTCTTTCATTCAGCATTTTATTTTTGTGCTGTAAAAATAAATTCTCGACATGACGCACTTCTGCAGCAAAAAAGTAAAAACCTTGATTGTATTCTTCTTCGGTCAATGAATCGGGACTAGCTCTAAAACACGAAACTATTCTTGCCGATTCTTTAGAATTTGCAAAACTTAAAAGTAATTGAATATCTAGAGTCGTAATTTCATGAAATGTCGATGCTTGAGTAGCTTTAGTATTATCTCGAATTTGAAAACCAACGAAAATCAGTGAAATAATCACAGCCATCGCTGATATGATTTCAGCAATCAAAGCATATTCCTGGAGTATTTCATTCATATCTCTATTTTCTAATGTTATTGAATTCGTTTAATTTAAATTAAGCACAACGACCCGCTAAACGTAGTTCCGGGATTTTTATGGAAATATAGCGAAATCGTTCGACTGTCGTGTGCGAAGCTGTCCATGCTAGGTTGCTTGGCCTCGCATTCGACAGTCTGTCAAGAAGGCCGCAGAGCGGCCGTATCTTGTCGATTTTGCTGTATTGGGAATAAAAATTTCGGGATCAAATTACCGTTTAGTGCCCTGTTATGGCACGTTGCCGCTTGAGCGGCTCCGTTGCCCCAAGCTGTATGGAGCTTGACCGATGGTAATTTGGTTTAGCGGGTCGTTAGGGCACATTTCTTTTGGGGCGGGAGTGCGCCAGCACGTAGCGACAAAAGTCAGCCGAGGGCTGAATGTGCCCTAACGGTCTCGGCTATGAGTAGTTGCGTGGGTTAGCACTTAACTTTGCAAGTACATACCGAACTGAAAATCCGCGAGGATTTTCAGAAGCAGGCGAGACCAAGCAATTACTTATAGCCATTGTTGTGCGTTCGTATTTTATTCTTTCATTTCTACTCTAATCAGCCGAATAGTTTTCGTATCGCTTAAATTTTCTACCGTATGAGGTGCTTCAGGGTCTTTATACATTGTCAAAGGAAAAACAAGAGGTTCAGGTAACTTCCGAGTATCCATAATCACATTACCTTCTGCGTCTCGGTCAATGAAATCTCCTGCATCCATAATATATAGGACACTTTTCCATTGATGATGATGTACTGGCTCAATTTCGTTTGGTAAGACGGTTACTTCTAAAACTCTTACTTTATCATTTTCCAATAGTATTTTATGATTATTTGGTGCAGACACAACTGCATCTTGGTCTTTTGGCCAATCAGCTGGATTTCCTGTTTTATACAAAAGTTTTTGTTCGTCTGTTATTTGTCCGAATACTGAAATAGTTGAAAATACTGTATAGCAAATCGTAGTAATTAAAAATTTTGAAGTTGATTTCATATTTGGTCAGTTTTAGTTTTAAGTGCTTACTCTAATCGGTTTTCAGCTATCCCGTTTTGCTTTATTAAACAGTTGTTTGTCATATGACGCACAACAGGGGAATATAGTTATTAACTAATATAGGATTATATCATCATTGATTATATACCGTTTATATTTCTCACCTTTCTACAGATTTACCTCCCTTAAATGGGCGAGTTATTGAGACTTTTCGGAGTGAATTAGTAGATTCCCTAGAAACGTTGATTTTATGGGATTAATCTAAACTCCATCCGAGACAAAATGCCTACCCTGGTTCAAGATAGAAGTTGGGAACGCGAAAGATTTCCTTCTTAGATGATTGATTTATCATACCTGAAATTTTAGTAGGCAACTTCGAGTATCATTTTATCCTATTTTGGTTCCATTCTGTATTTCTCGCTCAGGTTGAATCAAAGTCACTTCATTGTTCTCACCAACACCACCCAAAATCAGACACTCGCTCATAAAGTTCGCTATCTGTTTGGGCGGGAAATTCATGACCGCCACAACTTGTTTGCCAATCACGTTCTCTGGACGGTATAGGTCGGTTATCTGCGCAGATGTTTTACGAAATCCAAAATCACCAAAATCGATAATCATTTTATACGCTGGATTTCTAGCTTCTTTAAAAATCTCACAGGAAACTACAGTACCGATTCTCAATTCAATTTTTGCAAAATCATTCCACTGAATTATATTATTATATTCCTTTGAGATCATAACTGTGCTTTTGGGGTTGCCATGATAAAATAGCATTTGTTTTGTAAACGCACATCGGCCTACTAAATTAACAAATAGCTTAAATGGGAATGTTCTACAAAACTAAGATGCTCTACGCATCAACCTCATCGTAACGGCCAGGGTTCTAAGGTTGCTGCTTGTTATATTCCCTATTGTGAAGTAATTTCAAGAAATACGTTGGTCGTTTGGACGTATACCCGAATGGAAATGAACGCTGTGGAACTTGATTTTACTTTCTGTAAAAGCATCGATGATAGGATTCATCATTTTAAAATAAACTTTAATGCACGAAAGACTTAGGAACCATTTTGAAGAAATCGTTGATCTGACCGATCAGGAGTTCGCTTTTGTGCTTACCCAGTTCAAGACAAGGGAATTCGAAAAGGGTGATTTCATTTTTCAAAATGGTGATCCGATCAAATATGCATATTTCATTGTTTCCGGACTTGTGAAGCTTGTGTACCATGATGAGAACGCCAACGAACATATCGTTTCCTTTGCCATGGAGGACTGGTGGGAGAGTGACTTTAATGCTTTTTTCAACCGATCGGAGGCAACCTACTCCCTAAAATGCTTGGAAGCTACCCGGGTATGTTACCTTACTTTGGAAGGCTACCAAAAACTAAGTAAGGGACTACCAAAAATGGGGATCTTTTGGCTCCAAAAATCAAATGGGGGATTCATGAGCTCCCAACGACGAATCCTTTCCCTGCTCACCACAAATCCAAAAGAAAGGTACGAGCAATTTTTAAAGGAATACCCTTCCCTTGGGCAAAGAATTTCCAAGACACAAATAGCGGCTTATTTAGGTGTTTCCCGAGAAACCCTAAGTCGACTCCACTCCTAGCAAGTGTTTTTGTGACCCAAATCACAACTGATGGGCCATTTCTGTGAGTTGGCTCACAGGTATGGCCTTTGTCCATTTTTCAACTTTGTACCATAAACTTTTAATAACATTTGAGATGGAACGAATTACAGTTTTAGCAATTGTGCTGCTAACGATAGCAAACCTTCGTGCTCAAGAAAAAACAGAGAAAAACATGGAAAGAAAAGAAATCAACCCCTGGACATGGCAAGATGAGCGTCATTACGCTCAGGCCATTGAAGTAAAGAACCCTGAAAGAACCTTGTACATATCAGGTCAGACCGCAATCGATGCCAACGGCATCTCAAGTACGGCTGATTTCAAAAGTCAGTTGCTTTTATCGATTGCCAACCTTGAAGAGGTACTGGTAAAGGCAGGATACAAAAACACGGATATTACCCGGATTACTTTGTATACCACATCCTTTGATGAATTGGGCCAGAACTTTGGAACCATTCAGGAATGGATTGTATCGAACAACATTAGAACGGCAATAACCGTGGTGGAGGTCAGTAAACTGTTTGAAACCACAGTGGTGGAACTGGAGGCAACAGCCGCGAAATAACAAAACATTAAAATGATGAAGACTTTAATTAAACTTTTAATACTTATTGCGATAAGCAATCCGGTAAAGGGTCAAGTAGAGGACTATTTGACAGATCAACACCTTGATCGAGGAACCAAAGAGTTTTTAAAAGCTCTCAATACCTCCGGTGGACTTGCCCTGGAGACGCTTTCAAAAGAAGATGCCCGGCAGGTCTTAATTGGGGCACAGGCCGCTGCGGATGTTGATTTTTCTGGTATCGAGGAATCAGAAAAAACAATCGAGGCGGATGGATACGAAATCAGCTTGAACGTTGTTCGCCCCGAAGGCGTGGAAGGGGAACTTCCAGTATTCATCTTCGTTCATGGTGGCGGATGGATTTTGGGAGATTACCCCACACATAAGCGGATGGTGCGGGACTTGGTTGTAAGATCTGGCTTATCGGCGGTATTTGTAAACTATACTCCATCCCCAGAGGCTAAGTACCCGAAGGCCATCAATGAAATTTATGCTGCCACCAAATGGGTTTCCGAAAATGGGAAACAGATCAATGTTGATGGATCAAGATTGGCCTTGGTCGGAAACAGCGTAGGGGGCAATATGGCGACGGTAACTGCAATTAAGGCCAAGGAACAGGGTGGACCCGATATCAAGCTACAAGTGCTTCTTTGGCCGGTAACGGATGCTTCATTTTCCCAAAAGTCATATGAAAAATATGCCAAGGACAGGTTCCTGACCACTCCGATCATGAAATGGATGTGGGACCAGTATACGACAGATCCAGAAGAAAGAAGATCCATTTATGCTTCTCCGCTCCAAGCTTCTTTGGAACAATTGACAGGCCTCCCACCGACTTTGATTCAAGTTGCAGAGAACGATATCTTAAGGGATGAAGCAGAAGCCTATGGGGGAAAACTTGATAAAGCGGGTGTACCTGTGACCATAGTGCGCTACAATGGAATGATTCATGATTTTGGGTTATTGAACTTCTTGGCCGAACTACCGACAACCAAGTCTATGTTCGATCATGCAGCCACAGAGCTTAGAAACCACCTGTTTAAATAACCGGTACATCCATCAACAAAAAGCCACTCACATGAGTGGCTTTTTGTCTTGTATTCTATATTTTTCCAGGGATGAAGTGCCCTTAGGCTCAAAGTTTCCAATGTATTTACCATAATAACCAACATGAAGTGGTTTCTGGCAGATTCTAGGTGTCCAGTAAAACCGTCTTTTCATGAGACAAATTCGCCTGATTTTTACTTTTTAAACTATCAAGTTCAATTCTTGGTCTTTTTATGTTGTATCACAAATTGACTTTTTATGGAACACATCAAAAACTGTGGATGAATATATAATTCGGGTTCTTGGCAGTATACTATCAATACTTATGGCGGGTAAATTACACCCATGGAAACCATCACTTTTATCCAATGTGTTTTTTGCTGTTCCCTTTCTGACATAGGTTTGGGTTGTGGTGCACTATCCATTCCGTCCCTTTCCTTTTTCTTTCGGACAAGGATGGCTTCCAACTCCTCTATAGAGAGGGTTTCTACCACGGCATCGAGTATTTTGTTGTTCACCAAATCCACACCTACAGATTCTTAAATCCTTCTCCTCCTTCGTTTTCTTTTTCGCTTGTACCTATCCTGTTCTTGAAGTTCCAGCCTGAAAGCATTCCAAGGATTGTCATCGACCAATGGCTTTACCCATCCCATTGTTTTATTCTTTCCCACATGGTACTCTGATTTCTCATGAGCATTTTCAGGCCGCTGAGCATTTCCCTTTGGAGTTCCAACAGTTCTTTTCGGTCCAGGTCCGATTTCTCCAAAAGTTCCCGCATTTCGTTGACTTGGTCGGCTATTTTCGAGAATAATTGAACGGTCTCTATCTTGTTCATAATCCAGATGTTTGATGATATTGTTCCATGAATACTGTCTGCCCAGGGTGCTACCTTTATAAACCACTCCTTCGTGGTCAAAAGATATCCCTGTGACCTTTCCTGTGGTCAAGCTCGCATTGAACATGGGATACACTTTCTTTTTCTTGAGCTCCTCTATAAACCCAACCACGTTGTTCGATCGGAGCAGTGCGCCGTCTATCCGTTGTTGCAGTACCAGTTTTATGGGTGCTTGTCCCGTGCGAATCGCCTTTTCGATTTCGTTTTGGGTGATGCCCGCTTTCTTTTTCAGTTCGGACCTTTCCAACGTGGAAAGTCCATATTTGGTCTCCAGCTTTCGCACCAGTTTTTCGCTTCGCTTATAATCCTTGCTATCGGAGACCACCTTGCCCGAATACTTTACCCTATTGGCAATGATGTGGATGTGCTCGTGCTGGGTGTCCGTATGGCGGTACACGATGTACTGATTGTTGTCAAAGCCCATTCCTTTGAGGTAATCAAAGGCCAGTGCCGTGAATTCCCTATCGCCCAGATTATCCCCTATCGGAAGGCTGAGCGATACATGGTAGACCACCTTTCCAAGGCGAGGGCGTAGCTGTCGTACTATATTAAACTCCCTGGTCATATTGACCACGGTATCATGGGTAATATTGGTGTCCAGCACGCATCCTTGGTCATTTTCGACCTTTCTTTCGTTATAGGCCAAGAGCCCGTAGAAATCCTTGCCCTTAATCTGCTTTGCTATCATTGTTCAGGATATTTGATTTTAGGCCATTCAAAAGGTGTTTGAGTTCGTTCAGTTGCCCATCGAGATATATCGGGTTCCGCATGCCCAAATGTGCCTGTTTGGTAAGTTGGTTGATGTTGTTCCCGATACGGGAAAGTTCCACGTACACCTTTCGGTCAATGGGCGAATACCGCATCCTTGGTAGGGCTGACCCAGATATCTTTTTCCGAATGAATTGGGGAATGGTGAGGCCCAATGTCTCGGCATTGCTGGCCAGTTCAAGGTAACCGTCCACATTGAGCCTAAAACTTACGATTATAGCCTTTAACGATTTTACATCCTTTTTGGGTCGTGCCATTTTTAGGGGTTTGGGGAGGATCCCCGACAAGCCTTGCGAACAGGGTGAGCAGTTTTTGTTTACAAAAACATGGCTTGCTTCGTGACCTCCGATTTCTTATGGCAAACCTAGGGCAGTGTCGGATTTATTATGGGCAGTAGCGTACACGGGTTGCTGTACGCTACCCAGGGATCAGCATTGCAGAACATCCCTGTAGGTTACTTCCAACGATAGTGCCGCTTCCTTGATTTCAAAATACAATTGGGAATAGGTGACCAGGTGGGCGAGGGTCTGTCGGTATTTTGCCTTTCTGAGACCATCGTTCTCATAATGGCGGCAAGGGTCTTTTGGATGGACCTCGTTCGGTGTAGTAAAGGAATTCATGGCACGATGGGAAAACTCAAATCGTTGGGAAGCTTTTCTATGGATGCTCTCAAGGGTCAGCTCTTTTGGATATTCCTTGACATCATAATAGCCTTCTTCAAGAATTACGATAAAGGCTCGCCTTCTGGATAATTTCGGTTTTTTTCGGGACTGGTACAATTCCTTTTGGGCATCCGTCAGGAGTTGCTGTGCCAATTTTATCTGCTCTGAGGTATAGGTATTTCCCTCGATCAAGATGTCTGCTCCCTTGTCCCTTTTTTTAAGGTATCGCAACAAGGCACCGACCTCACTCATGGTTTGGGCCCTCCCCTATCTTTTCCCTTTGAACGGCTGTTTTCGATGGCCGTCTTTAAAACCGTCGCCAATTGCTCCTTCCGAAGATGAAGCCCGACCAAATTCGATTGCACAATATCCCCGGCAAGTATATAATCCATCAAAGTGGTATTCCCTTCCATTAATTTAGCCTTGGACATTAGCAACAAGAGGCCTTTTTCATGGTCGTCCAACTCGGAGCCAAAAAGGTCAAGGTGGTTATCAAAACTGTAGAGGTACTCCTCTATTTTGATCTCATTCTGTCCGATGGCAAGCTGCTCAGTTTTCCAATCCACACTTTCCAAAAATTCTTTGGCCATATAGTCCATTGCATAGCGGCCATATTCCCATTTCCTGTACGAGACCGATGGGTCGATCAATTCCATTTCCACAAAGTCCATGAGCTGTTCATTGGACAGCACATCCTTAAGGTTATGTTGCATCTCAAGTAGTTTCTGAAATTGTGACCTTGCCCCCTCGTCCAGATTATTCAGCAAATGTCCACTGAAGGATTGGGGAATATCGAACATACCATTGGTGTTGTACTTTATGGATTCCATAAAAGTTGGCCTTTTTTCCTCACTTACTTCATCATAATGTAGGCCATAGGTAAACAATACTTTTATAACTGAAATGAGCTGCGCTTCCGACAGTCGTATGCTGGTGTTGTCAGGGGAAGAACCGCCCTTTTCCCAAAAAACTTCTCTGAAGGAAAGTCCCCCTACAGGGCGGGATAGGTCCAAAACGGTATGGAAGGTTTGCGACATAGGGTAAATTTAGGCAAAAGAAGTATTCTTTTGACCAACCCTTATCGATGGAAAAGAGAGCAACGGTAAAAAACCATGGCACTACATAGGACCCATGAAGGCCATATTTGAAAAATCTATGTTATGGTGTTGTTTTGGTGATGGTGCGTTTTTATGGTCTCTTTATCCTCATGCCAAATCCGTCCTTTTTAAAATGTTTTTGATGGAAATAGCATCAGATACAACCATCATCGGCAAAGCTATAGTAGGAACCATCGGGGGCCAGTATGATATGATCCAGCACCTGAATATCAAAAAGTTTGGAGGCGTTCTGTATCTTTTTGGTGATGCTCTTGTCGTTGGCACTTGGCTTTAGGGTGCCACTGGGATGATTATGGCAAAGTAGGATTCCCACGGTAAGGCTCTTGAGGATAACCGCAAAAAGGATGCGCAAATCGACCATAGTTCCCGTTATCCCCCCTTTGGAAATCTCATAGATGCCCTTGACCCTGTTGCCATTGTTGAGCAGTACCACCTTAAAGGATTCCTGCAGTCCTATCGTGCCCTTGTCCCAATGCTCGTACAGGACCTCAGCCGCATCGGCTGATGAGCCTATTTTTTTCCAGAGGGACGCTGGAATCTCGTGCCGATAACTCACCTCTATTTCATTGATGGTCCCCATAGTGCAAAATACAATTTATTTGTCTGTTTTTCAATTACTTAACTTACCTCAAGATACGATCACACCTCTTTAAAAACCAGTAAAATCCCCGCTATTCCCACCTTCCACTTCTTTCTCCCCCATCCACAAAAAGGCACCCTTCAGGGTGCAACTCAAGGCATGGGTAAAACCAATGTGATAGGGCGGTTTCACGCCCTATCGCATTACCAAGGAACACGGACAGGGATTTCCGCACCTCCAAAGGTCTCAGGCAATCGGCCATGGCCATTTGCTCGCCAGATAATAGCCCCAAATGGACAGTTCCATGGCAGCGAACAGCCATAGCAGATCCTTGATAAAGGGAACGGCCAATAGCAGGAACAGGATGAGCAATAGGGGAAGCCGTAAAAAGCGTTTCAGTCGGAATACGCCTTTTACGGTCAACAAGACAAAGAAAGCAAAGGCCAAAAAGGGCAATTTTGAATAAAGGGTCTCCAAGGGTAGCATAGGTTCTTGTTTTAGGGTTTATTCTTTTAGTTGTATAGTTGGTCCGGTGGTCATTGCATATGAAAATGGTGAACTTTTGGATGTCCCTTTCGCCCGGGCATTTAAAGCTTGTTTTTATGGATTTTCTGTTTTCGGTTATACCTTCAATTTACCCTAAAGCATAGATAAAACACAGTTTTTCAATAGTTTACATCACCTCTTGCTTCATTTACCCCTATCCAAAAATATGCGCCCCTATGGGGCGCTGCGTTACCGATTGCAGCGATAGCTCTTCACGGTGCCCTCCTGGGGGTCACCGTGGGGACTTTAAGCGGAAAGCGGGCCCGAACGCCCAAAATATACAATGAAAGTACTTTTGATATTGAATGGAACTGTCAGATAAGGATAGTATGACGACCCCTTCAGTTCGATTGGCTCAAACGCCTGTAGACATCATATTTGATGTTAAAGGAAGGTGCTGGATCCAATCGATTACCGTCCTTGATGGTCTCATAGTGCAGGTGTGGTCCGGTCGAAAGGCCGGAGTTTCCGACCGTTCCGATATATTCATGAGGGGGAACTTTTTCCCCTATGGTGACGGCCACTTGGTCCATATGGCCGTATAGTGTCACAAACCCATGGCCATGTGTAACCATAACATGAAGCCCATGCCCATTTGGGTCGTTTCCGATATGGGTGACGGTCCCTGCCGCTGTACAATAAATTGGGGTTCCCTTGGTTGCGGCGAAATCCACTCCAAAATGGTGTCTCGTAATTTGATGAATGGGGTGGAACCGTTGCCCGTAAGGACTTGATACTACAAAGCTTTCCTTGTACAGGGGAACACAGGAAGGCACACTGTCCAAAATGAACGGTCGCATGGCAAAAAAACGCAGTAACTTCTCCATTTGGCCGAAGTCCGTAATCTCCGATAGCTTTAGGGCCATTCCCTTAAAGAGCACATCACCGGTGAGCGTTTGCCTATTTTCCATGGAAAGGGTCGATGGCCTTTCCATGGTTCCTTGCGGGGGAAAGGAATCGTCCGTCCAAAAGAAACGCAGCCCCCAGCACAGGAAAAACAGTGCAATAAAGGCCCAATAGTATCCATTATTTGGGGTAAAGTGGGATGTATCCTTGGAGTCTATCTGTTGCTGCACTCTGTCAAATCCATAGTTGACCCTCCAATTTTTGGAGAGGAATCTAAACTTCGATTTGAGGTTTCGGCGCCACATGGTCAGAAGAATTCTTGCTTTGGGTTTGTCATTTCCAAAATTTAATTATATTTGTAGTGTTATTTGCAAATATAATCGATTTTTACACATATAAAAATATATTCATGAACAACAAATGGCGAAAATGGGACGACCTTCTGGACCTGAACGCCCTTTTTAAGTATTCCGGTTTTGAGCCATCTCGCAAGGAAAGCGGGTTCCATAGCTACAAGATGGGAAAGGACCATGCCATGGTCATCCAAACTGAGGAGGGGCAACGCTATTATAAGGCCAGCAGACCTGAGCACAAACTGGCAGCGTTTGACCTTGTGCTGGAACAGCTCTCCAAAACGGAGGGCTCCACAAAACTGGGGCTCTGGTCAAAAATCGATGCTTTTTATACAAAGCTGGAGGAAAAGGGCCTATTTCTTT
This sequence comes from Flagellimonas meridianipacifica, assembly GCF_003001695.1. Lineage (GTDB taxonomy): Bacteria > Bacteroidota > Bacteroidia > Flavobacteriales > Flavobacteriaceae > Flagellimonas > Flagellimonas meridianipacifica. Next base: position 255,371 of record NZ_PVYX01000001.1, read on the forward strand.
TGGAACAGGAAAAAAGCGACGTCCTAGAAACTAAGAAGAAAACGTATAACCATTTTGAGGGGATGACAGCGACCCATTCCCTACTCCCCTATGAAGTAGTCAATGATGACGAAGGCCAGTTCGCGGGAAAAGTGTTCGCCGATACCAAGGGGAGGCTGGTTTTTCCGTTCTACAATCTTGCCAATACCCTGACCGGTTATGTCGTCGCGGATGGAAATGGACATTCCCTATTGGGGGAAAGTGATATATCGGCCTCGGTCTGGTTCAGTAACGTCCCGAAGTCGATAGAACATTTGGTGGTGCTTAGAAGTCCCATGGAAGCCCTGGCCTTCCATGGCCGTTTCCAGTTGCGCAATGCGGTCTACCTTGCTTTTTTGGACATCAACTACGATACCGCAAAGATTTTGGTACGCATCCACAAGACCACCAAATTGAGCAAGATGGCCCTCAGTCTTACGGGAAGGTCCAAAATTGAGGGCTATATCCATGATCTTATGCTGATGTCCTTTCTGAACGATTCCAAATTTTTGGTGCGGGTGGGCAAGGATCATTTGGGCATCCGTTTCGCCCCGGAAACCGATAAGGCCCTCACCAATCTGTTCAAAGAGATAAAGAAATTCAACAATTCACTGGCCCAAGAATATCTGGGCTTCAATAAGATGCCGGACCAATCCCTATTGAACCAGCACAGCATCGTACTCACACGGGAAAAGGACATGATTTTATGCCGTCTGCCCTTTGATGTAAACGCGCTCCGCTATTTTTTGTGGAGCTATTACAGAAACTATATGGGCAAGACCATAGAAATCATTAAACCCGTGGATGTAAACTGGGCCAAGGAGTTGGAACGGAGCGGTATATACAGTGGAGAAAGGGCAATGGAGGCCTTTCGTATGGCCGTATAAAAAAAGGGGCGCTCCCGCCCCTTTTATCCTTAATTCCGGATATGAAAATGGAAAGACATATCCAGATGGTAAAGTTAAACAAATTCGTATTAATCCTTAATTCAATTATAAAATGGAAAGACAGATCGCAGAAAAGGTTTTCGTCAAAGTGAACCAAAAGTGGCAAAAGGGAACGGTCATCTCCGAAAAGGACAGTACCGTTTCGATCAAGACCAACGAGGGACAGGTTTTTGACCTTCCCCGCAACAGTAGATGGTTGGAAACCCTGAAATCACCGGCACAACGGTATGCATATGGTGATGTCAAGGAGCAATTGGAGGGACAGTACATCAGTTTTGAAAAACTGCCCGAAAACATCCAGGACAACCTTGTGCAAGGCAGGGAGTACATGCACGAATCCACCTACATTTCCGAAGGGCAGTTAAAGGACAGTTCGAAAATGATCCAAATGGTGTATGACCGCGACCAAGGCTCCCGTCTTGACGTGCAGTACAAAAGGAACGAGCCGGTGACCTTGGAAAAGGCCGTTGCCTATAACCACAGGTTCACTGCCAAGGAATTTGAGCGAATGGTCGAGAAAAAAGAATTCATCGTGTTCCAGGGCAGTACCAACGATGGGGAAATCTTTCAGAAATTGGCCTATTATGAACCAAGACTCCAGGATATACGGACCAAACCTGCCCTCACATCCAACACGTATATCTATGGGGAGAAATTGACCTTGGAACAGGCCAATGCCCTGAATAGCGGAAAGGAAGTGGAAATCGAGATAAAGAGCAAGGCCAACGGCAAAAAGCCCTATCTGGTCAGCTGGTCGCCCAGAAAGGAGACCTTTATCACCAAGAACATCGATATGGCCAAGGCCATGAAAATGGAAGTGGTCACCGATGAAAAAAAAAAGACACCCAGTAGAGGGGTAAAACTTTGAACGGGGAACTACCCATAAGGGCCGTCCGCACCGGACGGCCTTTTTTATCAACAGAATCGTATTTCAATGAAAAGTTATTCGGAAGATCCGGGCCATTACAAGGCCCTGATATCCAAGATCAACACGGAAATCGATTTTCCAGGGTATTTGGGGGCCATGGGATATCGCTTGATAAAACGCAGCGCTGGTTCTTCGGAGTTTGAAAAGGACGGGGATCGCATTGTGCTGCAGACCAAACGAATCCCGGTCACCTATTTCAATCGCTCGGATTCGTTGGACAAGGGCCGATTCTTCACCTTTCTCAAGCGGAGATCGGACAATTTCTATGAGGCGGTACGGCAGGGATTGGAAAGTATAGAGAGGTCCTATGAAATCGTAGGACCTACGGCCGTAAAAAAAAGGCCTGCCCCAACACAATCCCTTGAGGAAAAGTACCATATCGGTCCCTTGAGCCGATGGGATTATCTGATAAAGGAACGAAGCCTTGACCAGGCGACCTTTCAATCCGAAGCCTTTAAGGGACGTATTTTCAATGCCTTCCATGTCAATGACAACAAGGGGCGTATTGCCAATATTGCCGTACCGAAATACGGTGTTGATGGAATTGTCAAGAACTATACGCTGTACAACCGGCCCTATACGGACAGGCGGGACGGTAAGACCAAAAAATTCCGACTGTTCCTCAACGAACGCTACCAATATCTTTTTGTCAGCAATCCGGATATCAAGGCCCAGAAAATTGTGTGCTTTGAAAGTGCCTTTGACGCCTTGGCCTACCACGAGCTGCACAAGAGGCCCAACTGCTTTTACATCTCGCTCTCAGGACATATCGATGACCGAAAGTTGGACCAACTCTTTCAATGGAAAGCATTGGTCGACCCCCATGACAATCTGCCCCTCCACCTGGGGTTTGATTCTGATATGGAGGGCATGCGATATGACCTAAAACTTTTATCCGCTTGGATGAACCGAAAATCCAAGACTGTTTTCATGGAGGTGGTCTGGAAACGCCCCGTCGCGGAAATCCGGCTGAACTACCGCTCAGGGCAACACGGCCAGATGGAAAGGGACAGTGAACAGCTCAATACCCTTATGGACCAGCGGTTCCAGGGCCATCCGCAGGCTATGAAAAAGGCCCTTGGCTTCAAGGACAAGGTGATTTGGGAAATGGACCTACAGCAAATTTTGGATATGGGCGAGAACCCCCTGATTTCCCGCGCCTATTGGAAAACGGTGATGCATGCCTTAAGCAAAGTTTACTCGGGCAACAACATCCAAGTGGCAAAACCAAGGATGGGAAAGGATTGGAACGACGAACTGATTCTAGTAAAAAAAAACTGCATTCGTTGGGCCAGGAAAAAATCAAAAAGATGGGTCAAGGAATTGGAAAAGAACCAATAACACGAAAAAATGCAAGATAGAAACCGCGGCTACATAGGCATGTACCTTTCGGCCTTTTATTTTACCCTGGTACTCTTCACGGAGTATTATGTCCTATATGTTTACTATTTCGGCCATCGATGGCTAGCCGATCATGCCTATGCCCTACTGCTCCAAAGCGGATTGCCAACAACTGGAATAGAATCACGGTGGATTCTCTGTGGGATGCTCTTTGGAGGTATCATGATGTACCGACCAAAGAAGAAAAAAGGGCTGCACAAAAAAAGGATTGTCATGGGCCTTATGGTAAGTGCGGCACTTTTGCTTGTGCCCGCTTGGTTCCCTGCCAAAAGCCCGGGTTGGATGTTGTTGTCGATGGCGGGTTATGGGCTATCCTATTTTGGGCTGATGACCTACGGGATGCAACTCTTTGCGCTTTTCAACTTTAGCAACCCGGCCGAGGAGGACCCTTTCAATGAAGGCAATGAGACGTTTTTGCAGATGGAGGAATGCCTGGATACCGAGTATTCGGCCAACATTCCCTATACCTATTTCCATAAGGGAAAAAAGCGAAAGGGCTGGCTCAATTTTGTAAACCTTTTTAGGGCCCTTTTGGTCATCGGCACCCCTGGCAGCGGCAAGTCGTTTTCAGTAATCGAAGAGATTATGGGGCAGTTCATTTTCAAAAAATACGCCATGGTCATCTATGATTTCAAGTTCAATGCCTTGACCAAAAAAGCCTATGGATACCTTCAAGAGGCGAGATCAAAGTTGGGAAAACAGAGGGAGCGGAAATTGCCCAAAATGTACTTCATCTGTTTTGACGATCTCCAAAGGACCCATCGCAACAATCCCATTGACCCCTATGGCCTGGTCAACCAGTCGGATGCCATAGATACGGCGGCAACCTTGATGAAAAACCTGAATCCGGAATGGATCAAGAAACAGGACTATTTTTCACGCAGTGCCATCAGTTTTACCAGCGGTTGCATATGGTATTTGAAAAAAAAAGCGGAAGAAACCGGACTGTATATCTGTACTCCGGGGCATTTGGCCCTATTGACCACCGTAAAGATCGATGTGCTGATGGAAATTATGATGCAGGATGTGGAGGTACGCCAGATATTGGTACCCTTTAGGGACGCCCTTGAAAAAAAGGCCATGGACCAATTGGCGGGGCAGACCAGTACAGTACAGATAAGCTTGTCAAGTATTGCCACCAAGGAAATCTTCTATGTGATGTCGGGCAACGATTTCAATTTGGAGGTCAACGACCCCCAACATCCCAAAATCATCTCGTTGCAGAACAATCCGGGCCGCAAGGAGGTATATTCCGCCCCTTTGAGCCTTTACATGAACACCATTCTCAAACGGATAAACCGTCCAGGGAGAAGGCATATGGCGCTCATTATCGATGAGCTCCCAACCATTTTTATCATGTTGCTTCGTACGATCATCGACACGGGAAGGGAAAACAAGATTGCCACGGTGCTCGGAATACAGAGCGTGGGGCAGCTCATTTTGGATTATGGCAGGGAATTGGCCGATGTCATCTACGACAATTGTGCGAACATCATTTGCGGGGCAGCGAAGGGGGAGACCGCCAAACGGTTGACCGAACTTTTCGGGAAAATACACCAGGAGAAGATATCCACCAATACCAGCAGCAGCGATACCAGCACGAATCTGAGCACCCAGATGATGGACCTGCTCCCAAAAAGCAAGATTGCGGCCATGTCCACGGGGTATTTTGCGGGGCTGACGGCAGATACCTTCGAGGACACCATCACCGAGAAAAAATGCTATGGGCTGTTACAGCCGGATATATCTGCCAAGAAGCGCGCCTCGGCCCACGAGCTTCCCATAGTGAAGGACTTTAGGCCCAAGGATTTCAAAGACCAACAGGAAGAGTATATGCGGTTGGTCGATGAACTTGATCTTCTGGAAGGCGTCATACCGCTTTTCCAAAAGGAAGTGGGGTATCTGGAGTTTTACGGGACGGTATTGGACAAGGTGGCCAAAACGCGGTTTCAAAATGGAACCCAACGTAAGTTGTTCAAGGACCTGGTGAAGCGCTTAAAGCTCTTTGATTACAGACAAGGGTTTGGGAAGGCAATGGAAAGGGAAAACAAAAAAGGGGCTTTGCGGAGGCTCTATGTCGAAATCATAGATGAGTTTTTGGTCCACTGTGAAATGGACCGCATAGCGCAGGAAGTCTTTGATCAAATCCTCGACGAGGTAGATGCGCTGGTAAAAATGGAATACAGGGCCATAACGGGCAACGAACTTGAGACGGCCATATTTGATGAAAAGAAAATAAATGGTGAAATTGCAAAATCAATGAATCGGTCAAAGACCGAGGTTAGCGCTTTTTACGATCATTGGGGAAAGGGACTCGATAATGAGACCGCTGCAATGATCGATGGATTAAAGGATGAATTTGAGAACGAAAACAGGGAAGGGTATTGTAGCTTTCCTGTAGAAAACATGGATTAATGGATATTGAATCGATTATCAATTTGGATTCCAATGATTTGGGATATATCGGCGAACGCCTTAAAGAGATCCGCAAGGAACTCGTGGACATGGATGATATCCAGGACAAGCGGTTCAGCGAGTTTTCCCTGACCAAATTGAGCGAGCGTCTGAACATGGCGCGTTCCACGTTGGCCAATGTGGAGCGGGGTTCCTCCATGGTCAATTCCATTAAGATCATTCTTTACTTCTATAGCCTTGGGTACAACCCTATTTGGATACTCTTGCCTGACAACGAGTTCGTCACCAAGCGAAACCTTGGGGAGAACATGGTATACAAGGAGGACATCCAGGAAAAGTACCGCGACCTCGAAAAAAAGGTGACCGATGCCCTTGGGGAATTCAAGAAATCCCTTTGAGCACTTCTTTCCGTTTTTGCATTTTCGCACATACTTGAACTCTTTAGGGCACCATAGGTCCCTAAGGCACTGCGGGCTTGGAGGCCCTGTAGGGCAATCCGGGGAAATCGATGAATAGTGGGCATGTGATCCTACTTTTTTAGAGGCTACCGGGTCATATATAGCCATATAGATAGTACTGAATATTGCGATAATCATTGCTGTCAATACATATAGCTATACTCATATATAGCAATAATCAATTCATCATTTGACCATAGCATGATCGTATTACATGACCATAGGGTCATTCATTCAAATGGTAGAATGCCCATAGCATCATATGGTCATATGCTACCCTGGTCAATTAATTTTATTTTTATGGACACAAAAATTATTTCTTGTGCCGGTGAAAAAGGCGGTTGTGGAAAGACCACAATGAACATTATCCTGGCGACCAACCTCTCTAAATCCTACGGGAAAAAAGTGGTTCTTATCGATATGGACGACCCACAGTATTCCGTGTTCAAAAAAAGGGAACGTGACCTACAAAGGGTTTCCCTAGGGAAAAGGGATGATTTGGAGTTGTATCCCGTGGTGCGTTCCAATGTGGGAACTTTGGACCAATGGATACGAAAGTATTACGGAATAGTGGACTATATCATCATCGACTTTCCCGGAAACCTCAACGAGGAAATGGTACAGGGGCTGCTGTACATCGAGCACTTGTTCATCCCGTTTTTCCTCGATGAACTGGAAATAGACAGTACGGCGATGTTCTACAAGACCTTGGAGGCGAATTTCCTCAATAACGAAGATCGCGTCTTACGGTCGCTCAATCCATTTTTCAACCGATATGAACTGGTGAAGGCCAACAAGTTCAAAGCCGTTCGGAATACCTTTGAACGGGCCGGAATGCCCATCATGGAGGAGGTGGTCATGGACCGTACCGTGTATCGGGAACGTTACAGAAACACCCTTTACCCCATACCGGAGGGAAAGGAGAACAGCGAAATGGGAATCAAAAAATTTATAGAACGGGTACTAAAAATTTCAAAAGGATAAAAAATGGGAAAGAAAATAAACGTCCAGGAACTACTGGATTCCGCAGTACTGGACAATGTGGATACTGGTGAGGAAACCAGGGAATTGAAAGCGCAACGCAATACGGAGCTGTCTGCCAGCGTTGAGAATGATGGTAAGAAAGAGAGCGCAGCCCTGAAAAAAGGAAAGGAGGGGACGGGTAATAGGTTCAGTGGAATAACAAACGCTACCGGTCTATCGAAACCAAACACTGGAGAACGGAAAAAAATAGAAGCATTTATGGCCCTAATGGAAAGCGATAACTATCCGGACAGGAAAGAGCAATTTATCTTTAGGCTCAGTAAGGCCTGTTTTTCAGATTATGAAAAACTGACCAGTGCCTATAATTACAAAATGGGAGAAAAGGCATCCAGGAACGATATCATGCGGAAGGTGCTCGAACACTTCCATAGCCAGTATATTCCACAACTGTTAAAAACCTTGGAGCGGATTTGAACCTGGACTGGGACCATATCGTATATATCATCATCGGGACGTTGTGCCTGATATGGTATGTGGTGGTTTTTCGAATACTTCGAACGGACCGCAAAAAAAACCTTTCAGAAAATAAGTCATTTGTGCAAAAAATAAATATATTTGCTAAAAATGAATCGTATCAAAACGTAGACATGGACCAATTACTCAACCAAGTCAATGAAAATGAAACCAGCTCTGAGCTGTTGGATATTTTCAGTGCGTCCGATACCGATGAACACAAACAATCCTTAATTCCGAAAGAAAATGAAAAACTCAAGGTCATCAAAAACACCGATGATCCCCCGGAAGGGGATCCCAAGGACACGGGCTAAATATCTTCTAGTCCTCACTCTCCTGTTATTTTGCCACACACCCGGTCTGGCCCAGATAGAGGAACTTGTCAACCAGGTCGATGCCGCCGAGCAAGGGGCAGAGCGCATCAGCGACAGCATTTTCAACATTGTTCATTTTTGTGCCGGGACGTTGACCATTATCTCGGGGCTCGCTTTTTTGATCATCCGTGAACAGAACCAGGATATGGCCAGGAAAGTGGGCAATCTGGTCATTGGCCTATTGATATTTTGGGCGCTTGCAGCCATGGCGGATACTTTAGCCCAATGACCATGGAAAACCGTATGGTCAAAATACCAAAAGCCCTACAGAAGGATGTCTTCTTTTTCGGGCTAAGGGCCAAATATGTGGATCAGGCTTTCAAGGGCACTTTCATTTCATTGGCCATGGGCCTGGTAATCAGCAGTATCCTTCCTACCCTTTTGAGCATGCTCCTGTCATTTGCCCTGGCCATACTCTACACGGGCCTAATGTTGTACTACTCCAAAGCTTATGGGAGCAATGGCTTTATAAAATCCCAAGCGGACCGAAAGCGGCCGAATAGCATCAAGGGTCACGTTAACAAAAAAAAGCTGTTGGTATGGCGAAGAAAATGACCCTCATGGACGCATTTCCCATTTATGGCTATGAGTACCCCATACTGGTCTCAAAGGAGCGTGGTTGTTTGGGGATACCCTTACGATTGGAGCTACCCGAAGTGTATACCCTTGATGAAGGGGACTATCTGACATTGAACCGTTTGGTATCGGGCATCATCGAAATCATGGGGGAAAATTGCCTACTCCACAAACAGGATATGTTCTTCGGTGAAAAATACACCATGGACCGGGAACGTTTGGAACGGGATTTCTTTGAGGCCGAGGACGAATGGTATTTTCAGGACAGGCCCTATTTGGAACACCATTGTTTTTTGACCCTTCATAAGGTACCAAAAAACTACATCGATAGGACCCCACAGGGCGCCAATCAGTATTTGCGAAAGGACAGAAAGTACTTTTTCAATAACCATGTGCCCAGCGAATATCTGAATGCTGATGTCGCGTCCGACTTCGAGTCCAGGGTTCGTGCGGTGAACGACCTGATCAACGAATCGGAGCTGATGCAATCCCGAATATTGGATTATGAGTCTCTCTTCGGCGAAGGCGGGTATTATGACACGTATTTGGAGGCTGGTTTTGGTCAGGGAACGGGAAGGGACCTCGACTTTAGTGACCATAAGATATATATCGGAAACAAACGCGCCCAGTTTTTCACTTTGGAAAATTTGGACCAGTTCTTTAAGGAGGACATGGCCCAGCATGAATATTTTGGAAAGTATTGTATCGGGGAGAACCTATTTCCCATAGGCAACCTGTTCTCCCTGGGGTTCAAGATTCCACAGGAGCATATCATCAACCAGTACATCTACATCCCTGAAAAAGAGAAGGCCATGTCTCGGTTACGGGCCAAGGCAAGACGCTTGGACAAATATGCCCGCAATACCAAGGGCGATAAAAACAGTGCATACAGGGACCAGATATATGAGTTCCAGCACCAAATATTGAACGACCACAAAGAACTGGTCTACTACCATTTGAACGTAATGGGCCTATCGGCCTCTGAAAAGGGTTTTGGGGCCATGTGCAATACTATCCGGTCCCGTTTCAAAAAACTGGGCATCAACGTGAAGGAAAATACAGTAGACCGGAAAAACCTGTTCCTGGGGGGTATCATGGGCAATGGTATAGGGACCAGTATGGAAATGTTCAGTCCCTTATCTTCTGAAATGACGGCCAGTCTCTGGTATTTTGAGGGTGGCTACAGAAATCCATTGCATGGCACACACGGTCTTCGTATGGTGGACAGGACTTCGGGAAAACCCTTGTTGGTAAGCATTTATAAGGAACCCGAACGCATGGACTGGATATTCAATCGGGGGATGTTGGTCGCCTCCGGTTCTGGAGGGGGAAAGACCTTTTTTGCGAACAGCTATCTGTTTTCAGAATACCGGGAAGGTGCCGATATCGTGATCTTGGAAAATGGCAATTCCTATGACAAGCTATTGGCGGTTCTTGACGGGGTGGTTGTGGAAAATGACGACGAGCACCCATTTACCTTCAATCCCTTTGCCTTGGATCGATACGATACGGTGGTCAAAAATGGGAAAAGGACCCTTTCGGAGCATAAGCTGACCCAGTTGGTCGCCTTGGTACACCTTTTGACCACCCATCATGGGGAAGGAACGGAAAATACAATTAATGCAAGCGTTTCCCAGACACTCATAGAATTGATGGTCCAAGGCTATTATGGCAATAATTTGGGCCAGGAAAACGCAAAATTCTCCTTTAACGGCTTTTACGACCAGGTAAGGGAACACTTGCCCAAAATCGTAAAAGAAAAGGGCATACGAAGTAAGGTGTTTGACCTCAATGTGTTTTTGTTGCTTTTGGGGAAATACGCTCATGACGGACCCCGCGCTTATCTCTTGAACAGTGATGACGATAGGATTGCGCGCCTCAGCCAAGAGCGGCTCATCTATCTCAAATTGAGCAATTTGATAGACAACGAACAATTGTTCCCCATCATCGCTTTTTTGATGATCGATGTCTTCAACAAAAAATTGAAGGACCCGCGAAAATTGGCAGTGAACAAGATACTGAACGTGGACGAGGCATGGAACCTCTTCGACAACCCTATAATGGCCAATTATCTGGATGCCCAATCCAGAATGGCGAGGAAGTTCGGCGGACAGCCCATCTTTATTTCGCAAAAGGTGGACGATTTTGTGAAATCCAAATACATCGGGAACACCATTGTGGTAAACAGCCATATCAAGGTTCTTTTGGATCTGAGCGAGTTCAGCAATTCCTTTGAAAGTATTCGTGGCATGCTGGGCCTTAACAAAAAACAACAGCAAGCCGTCTTGTCCCTGAACCGTGATCTGCCAAAGGGAAGAAAGTTGCGGGAGATGGCCATTTGTTGGAAGGACCGGGTCAAGGTCTTTGGACTGGAGACCTCGCTGCCCACCAAATGCATTTTTGAGACCAATCCCTATGAAAAGGCCAGCATAGCTGAACTGCATGAACAGCAGGGAAAGGATTGGCAGCGGACCGCAAAGGCCTATGAACGTATAAACACCCATGCCCATGGAAAAATATAAAATACTATTCTACTGCACCTGTATTGTTCCGGTCCTGGCATTCGGTCAGATACCGGTGACGGATGCCGCTGCAAATTCCCAATTGGCCATTCTGAACAAGAACATTTTGGCCATGAACTCACAGCTATCGACCTTGAATTCCAACATGGCCACCTTGCTCAAGCTCATGGAACGCAATACCGTGGCCAACAGCAATTCCTCGCAATTCCTCTCCCAAGAGGTCACCGCGAAAAGGACGCCGGCCAGTTACGTATTGGACTCCCCTGAGATTTCTGAACTGTCAGCCCTTAAGGACAAGGTGTTGGAGGCCTACAAGGGCACACGAAAAAGTTTGGACACCTTTACCTATTTGCAGGCAACGGAAAAAAAGGAAGCGATGGACTTTTTGGTCACGGTCGTGTCCCAAGTATCCACTTTGACGGCCCAAGGAGCAAAGGTATCCTCTACCCCTGAGCTTATTGATTCTGCAAACCGTTTGTCCGCCCTGTCCACCATTAATGAAAAGATATCCAAAGTATTGGAGGAGGTCATTTCGTTGAACAATGCACTTATCCAGAAAAATGAGCACCGCAAGGCGATGTATTCCATGATAAAAATTAATTGAATGTACTTGGTAAGAACGGAAACAGGATTTAGGGGCGTGGTCAACAACATTTTCGACCAATATGTGGATGATGCCTTCAATTCCCTTGGCCCCACTTTGGGCATTGGTTTCCAGGTGGCCAAGATCGGTCTGATCATTTTTGCATTGACTCATTATACATCAGATGACAGGGCCGATGTGCTCAAGGCCCTAAAATGGTTTCCGCTGATGTTCATTCTTTGGAACTACCGTGAGTTTGCCTATGCCATATTCGAGTTTTATGACAATTTGGGAAAGGCCTTTATAGGGACCCAACGGAATTGGGATTCCATTGGTGAGCGGGTGGCTCTGGCACAAATTGATGTGGCCGCACAGAACGGTCTCAGTTGGAACCTATTGGACATGGACATCGACGCGCTACAGTCCATAATGCTGGTCGGAATGGCCAGTTCGGTAACGAACTTTGCCCACATCATCTCGACCTTGATATTCGTCGGCATAAAGGCCCTTTCCATTATTTACCTGTTCATCATCATCATTTTCGGCCCAATCAATATCGGCCTTTCTTTTGTACCGGCCTTTTCCAATATGTGGAGGGCATGGTTGCAAAAGTTTATGAGTGTATGTCTTTGGATTCCCATGCTCTATGTAGTGGACCTCTTTATGGTGAATCTGGTGGATAAGCTGGTGGAGCATTTGATCACTACGGCAGCCAAGGATATCGCATTGATCATGACCTCATCGCTCCTCATCCTGATGACCTCGTTTTTTTACATCAAGGCCCCTACCCTGGCCAATTTCGTGGTACAGGGCATGAACATATCGGGTTCGGGCATCGTTTCCAAACCGAAACATTATGGAAAAAAGGCAGTCCAAACGGCCATGGATATCAAGACCGGTGGGGCGAGCAAGGGGGTGCGCACTTTAATACAATGACGTTATGAAAGGAAAGTATGTCATTTTCAACGATATAGAAAGAAGCAGGAAGCATCAGCGCAATGTCGTATATCTATGCCTTCTTTTGGTGGTCTTGACCTTCGGTACCTCCCTGCACTTCATTGGAAAGGCCAACGAGCGGGCCAGAAACAATGCCTATATGCTACATGGGGGGCAACGGTTGTCTCTAGACCCATTGCGCGACAAGCAACAAAATCTCGAGATTTTATGCGAGGGGCACATCCGCAATTTCCACGAACTGTTCTTTTCCCTGGAGCCTGACTTACAAATGATAAAACGAAACATTGAGGAAAAAGCACTTTTTATGACAGATAATTCTGGTAAACGACTATACGGTCGTTTGGTCGAAAAAAGATATTTCCACGATGTGGTAATGCGTGATTATCGCTACATTGTTGAGCTCGACTCCATTGATTTGGACTATGCGAGCTACCCCTTTTATTTTACCTACTATGGTAAACAGGCCATTGAAAAGGGCAGGTTTACCACCTACAGAAATCTAATGACAAGTGGCTACCTGAAAGAGGTAGGCACGACCCCCAATAATTTGAACGGTATCAAGATTTTGGATTTTAAGGTACTGGACAATTCAGATATACGGGACCAATGAAAATACGGAACACAAATAGCATACAGGCATTCAAAAGATGGGTGGTACGGTATCGGAATTTTGCCATTGCCTTGCCCATAGCGTTGATCCTTACCAGTTTCTTTATAGTTGAGAACGTGAAAAAGTTCAATGGCCCCAATGACCGGGAACAGATACAGGAAAATGGGCTGAACCTTGAGCTTCCCGGAGAACAACCTGATTTGGATGTCAAGGAGAATACCCGGCTACGCACCAACGGACAGGACGGTCAAACTAAACGGAATAGTCTTCCCCCTAGTCCATCACTGGAAAGTGAAAAAGCATCGGAAAAGGATTCCCTTCAGGAAATCGTAAAGCAATTGGAGGCACTTTCCTTTGATACATCCAAGGAAGTCGACGGCAACCGAAATCCCCCATCGCTATACCGGACGACTACTATGACAAAAGAAAAGGAGACCCTGAGTGAGGAGGAACAAAAACAACGACTAGTGGAGCAGCGTTTGGCCTATCGGGAAATGCTGCAGGAGGGTAAGGAAAAGATTGTGGGCAGCACAGGGTATGCCCCTTCAAAAAATGACCGTAGAACTGATAAAATTAATACATCTAGTGTTTTTAGAGCGGCCGTGTACCGCGACCAGTTCATTCTCCCTGGTGACAATGTGGAGCTCATCCTATTGGAGGACATGGTGCTGGGCGGAAAGTTCTTCAAGAAAAACACATTTATATATGCACTGGCCTCGATTCAGGGGAACCGAGTGCTATTGGACATCGATAATATCAACCACGTCCCAGTTCAGGTGACGGTAAAGGATTACCGTGATGGACGGGAAGGGATTTACAATAAAAGGGCGGGTGAACTATGGAGGGAATTCAGTGCGGGAATCGGCGACGATGCCCTTCAAGAAGTCTCCAATTCGGTCGTGAATGACTCTGGGGGATTGGTCCGTGATATGGTCAGTGAAGTTGGGACCTTCTTACGAAACAAAAGGCTCAAACAACGGGACCGGATACTGTTAATCAACGACCATGAGGTTTTGCTTTTGATGGAATGAAAAAACTGTATATACATACGATCCTCTTTTTTGGTGCGGTCTTCTTCGCATACGGACAGGTGGATACTATCCAGGTCGCGAGGGACTATAAGACCATGCTGGTTTTTCCAAGTCCCTATGATTTTGCCGTGAATGGCAAAGAACTCAATTTTCTGGAGTCCTTTCCACAGGGAAGTAATTCACCCACGGCACAAAACATGGTCCTATTGATATACAACGATGTGGCCCCGGACAAGATGGACTACACGAATTATACCGTATACACCAAGGACGGGCTTGCCTACGATTTTATCCTGCAACTGGTGGACATTCCAGAGAAAATGAGATGGGCCATAACCATTCCCATGGCCGATAACAAAAATCAGATGGTTCGTAGCGCAATGGTAAAGCAATTCCAAAACAATGGCCTAAATGACCCAATGCGAGCACTGGAAAGCATGGAAGCTCCAAGGCATAATTTCAGTGCTGGTAGCGAGGGGGGCTTAAGAAATGAAGGGGAGAAAAAGGATGCGGAGGTTTCACAGCCCATTACCTTGGAATTGTACAAAAAAGATAAAAAGGAGTACATCCGTAGGCGTTGTTTTTACAACCAGTTCAACAAACCCAAGGTGGCAAGGTTGTTCGACAGGTCAGGCAGGGTATTCCTCTGGCTGGACGGGGTGTACTATGACAACAATGAGATCTATCTGCAGTTCCGTATCGAGAACAAAGAGTCCATTGATTACGACCTGAACTTTTTAAAGTTCAGTATTGCCACCAATTACCGGAACAGTTCCAGCAACCAAAAATTGGACCATCGGCCCCTATTTGAGTATAAGGTCCCAAAGCGCATTAAGGGCAATTCGGCAAATCACTTCATTGTCGTATTTGAAAAATTTACCCTGGACCGCAAAAAGGTATTGGTGGTCGATATGGATGAGGACAAGGGGAACCGGAACCTTTCCCTGCCCATTGACCACTACTTGATCAATAAACCCCTAAGCTTTTAGCCTATGACAAAACGATTACGCTACCTTGTTTTTTTGATTTTGATGTTGTCCAGTGTGTCACTAATGGCCCAAATGCGTGGAAACCTGGCGTCTTCGGTCGGGGTCAGTGGAGGTTACGTGGAGGACGGCTTTGGAGTGATGGGAACCTTTAACTTCCATCCCAATCGGTTCAAATATTTTCAGATAAGCGTTCTGGCGGCTTTTGCTGAGGATGGCCCTACGGACATCCCCTATAACATATTTACCATACAGCCCGGGCTCTACTACAGGGTCTATATATCACCCCGTAGAGGTTTCAGCCTTTTTGTGGGCGGGGGAGGCCTGTTCGGTTATGAGGTGATCAATAATGGAAGCAACGAGCTTCCCAATGGAGCATTGATTGATGCCGAGAGCCAGTTTATTTATGGCGGCTATCTGGGTGCAGAGGCTGAGTTTGCATTGAGCAATGATTTTTCGCTTTTGATCAAGGCCAACGAATATTATCATATCAATTCCGATGTAGGAAACTTTTATCCCTATGCGGGATTGGGATTGCGCTATTTTTTGTTTTGAGAATTTATATGGAACACTATGAGAACACACACCCCACGCTATATAGTATCCGCTACAGTACTGTGTCTAATTCTATTTTTCGCATGTAGCAAGGATTTTGAAAATATCATCGAGGACTCCTTCGATTTTTCCTTTTCGGGAACCAACGAAGAGGACATCTTCATTTTTGAGGCTTCCAAGACCGACTTTTCCCTTGAACCTGAGCGCACGGTCTCCGATGTGACATATTACATGCGTTATACCATGATAGATGGAAAGGGCTATTATTTGGGAAGCGAAAACGATACGATACGGGAAAACGACACGATTCCCCTAACTGATTTTGATATAAGCCTAAACTATATGGCCGTTGATACTGGTGCCCATAAGGTTAAGTTATATGCTTGGGATTCCAATCAACTGACCAAGGAACTGGACCTTGTCTACAATACCAGCTTTGCCAGTTTTGGCTTTGTATTGACCAAAGGTTCTGAGGCCCTTATCATCAATAGTAAAAATCCAATCAATGCCACGCTGATACGGGACAAGGAGACGGTCGGACCACAGAGCGACGGTACTGGGGATTTCAAAATCACCTATCAGTTGGAAAACGGCACAGGGCTTTTATATGTTGGGGATACCGCCCATGAGCCGGGCAAGGAGTTCCGTTTGCCGAAAGGGGTGACCGAGTTTGGCTATCAGCCCGAGACCTTGGGGGAGCATCGTCTGACCATGACGGCGGTAGCCCCCGATGGGGCCACGATAACCCGGGAACTGTTGTTACAGGTCGGCAATCTGAACTTTAGTTTTCGGGCAACTGCAGGCTCTTCCCAAGTGGAATTGAACACCAACCTGGCGGTGAACATCGACTTGCAGACACAGGATGAGGAAAGCGATGTCACCTATGAAATAAGCCATGCCTTTTCCCCAGAGAGCGAGGGAGGAGGAACTGTCAGGGATCAGAACGGTGGGGTCATGGACCCTGGAACCAACAGACCAATATTGCCCGGCAACTATAACTATACCTTCCAAAGTGTGGAGCTTGGCCAGCGTAAAATCTATTTTGATGTTAGGGACAGTAACGGTCAGACCAAAAGGGACAGCGTCGAGATAGCCGTGGCCAACATTCCATTTACCTTTTCGGGAAGTTCGGAGAGCAACTCCGTCTTTATAGGGGAGCGGACTCAATTCAACTTCAACATCAAGTCCAATGGGAATACCAATAATATCCAGTACAGTGTATCCTATGAGATCTTGGATGGAAACGGTACGCTCAGAAATGAAAGTGGTACGGAGCTCAGGAATTCCACGGATTATCCCGTGAACTTCGGCAATTTCTCATTGTTCTACATTCCGGAAACCACGGACACGCACAGGATTTCCTTTGTTGTCACGGACAATTTTGGACAGTCTTCCGAACCTGTCATCATTGATCTCGAGATCAAGCAGAACGAATTTGAAGTGACCTTCACGCCATCCAAGACCTCGGAATTCAGCAATATCCCAGTTTCGGGCATTATCAATATCGATGAGGAACCCGAGGGCACCAATGACACTTATGAGGCATTTTTCACTTCCGGTAAGAGCGGGCAGGTGAGCATTGGCGGAAACACCTATGGACCAGGCGAAAAGTTTAATCTGGGTGCGGATGCCAATAACATCTTTTATACGGGCTTTGAGCCCGGGGAGCACAATCTGGTCTTCAGCGTGGAATCCGGCTCAGGGGTGACCCACGCCACGAATCCCATTGCCATCACCTACCAACAGGTCGATTTTTCATTTACGGGAGGTATCCAAAAATCGGATATTTCCATTGGGGAGGTCACCTCGGTCAATTTCAACATTTCGGAGACGGTGGGATCTTCCGACTATACCATGCGGTTTACAATGACCGGGAACGCACTGATAAAGGATACGAATGGGAATACCGTAAGCCCTGGCAACAGTTATGACATTCCCAAGGGGAATTTCAACTGGAGCCTGGAGGGGGTGAGCGAGGGAACGGTATTGATAACCTTCTTCGCCCAAAACGAAACGGGATTGGAGAAACCTGTTGAAATTACGGTCAATGTCAGTCCCAAGGATTACAATTTCACGGCCAATGCAACGGGGCCCGGTGGTTTCATTGGGGAATCCACCACAATTAATTTCAACATCACCGAGTTGGGACTAGGGGGCGACACGTATACCCTGTACTATTCCACGGGCAATGCCAATAGCAGTTTTGAATTTGATGGAAGCGTTTATGGTCCAGGTGAAACGTTCACTGTCCCGGTAGGATCGTTTACAGGGAACTATACAGGCCTCTCTGAGGGCGACCATGATATTGTATTCAATGTCAGATCTTCATCCAATGTACCAAAGATGGCCAATGTGAGCCTATCCTATGAACGATATGTGGAACAATTTGATCTTACCATAAGCCAGGCACCTGGAGACCGCCTGGAGGGAGATGCGTTCAACATTACGGTGATCACCAATGCCGAGGGGACGCATGACCCAACGGTGACCTATGAGATGGTCTTCTCATTTCGTGGGAATCGAGCAGGATACATCATTTATTCGGGAACTCGATATGATGAAGGGGAAACCGTTCCCTTAAATTATGGAAGTACCAACATGACCTTTTATCCAGATACCCCGGACAAGTTTTCCATCGATTTTGCAGTGGACAATTCAACAGGCGAGACCCGAAACGGAAGTACTTTTGTGGATACCCTACGAAGGCCAGTCGCACTTGTTAAAGGCGAAAAGCACAATGTGAGCTGTGGTGGATTGAACGGCTGTGATTATCAGGTACGGATATATACCTGCTTTGACATCGGGTGTTCCGAAGCGTATGGTGGAGCCACATTGGACCAAGTGGAAATCAGGATTTACAATAGAAGGGACAACCGCTGGGATACACGGGTCTTCAACTACAATGAAGCCATCGGCAATGGGGTTGACCGATACTTTTTGTTAGAAGAAGAAGCTCGGGAAAGCCGCTTGAGATACCTTGATCAAGATTTTGAGGTCCGGGTCAGGGATACCAATAATCAATGGAGCGAAAGGGTTACTGGAAGAGTAGTCAGAGTTTAAAAAGAGGGGGCGCCCCAGGTTAACCTAACTTAAACTAACTTCTTTTAAGGGTGTAAGTGATGACGACTGCCTGTTCATCCAAAAAATCCTCCTCTTCAACTACCAATCGATTTTGGGTAAATTTAATGATGAGCCAATCGTTACGATTATCAAAGCGTATGAGTTCATTATTGATGAGTTCATAAGTATCATCTTCCACATTCTGGAAAGCTGGTACTTCTCCACAGGACAGGCCATTTTCGTTTATTGAAAATGCACTTTTTTCACCTGACCCTCGAGAACTAAAAAATGTCAAATTATCTTTTATACATTGACGGATTTCATTGGTATTGAACAAATCCACATTTACGGTTCCATCTCCATTGATATCCACAGCGGTATCAGAATCGATGGCTTCATATTCCCATTGTCCGAACAGGGTCTCTGCCCTATTATCCATGGCAACGGTGCCATCGTCATCACTACAGGATAAAAGGAGCGTCACAACGAGCAAAGGTAACAGCAAATTTTTTGAAGTTTTCATTACAGTAGATTTGTGGGGTTTATGGTAAAGATAGCGATATCGAGGAATTGTAATCAAGGAAGCCCCCTAAGATTCAAAATTTCGGTAATCGAGTTGGCCAATGGTTAAGGCCTAATGATCACTGATTTACCAAATTATTTTCAAAGGACCCTTTATTTGAACTTTTAGACGGTTAATAAAAATGGCTTTATAGTAGATTTAAACTCTTTACAAAAAGCGGATTTTGGAAAGAGTTGAGATTTTTTGAATCGGAACTAGGGGGTTCAGCCAAAACTGAAAAATATATCCACAGGTCAAAATGTAAAGAGTTTATAATCTTTTTATGAATAAACGCCGTATTTTCTTATTTGTATAATTAAAAGCTTCCCTGTTTTTGTTCTACTTCATGGAAAGGAATATAAAACTAGCATTATCTTCTGCCTCCATTTTTAATCTTCTGCGAATTTTTTCAATCACTTCATCCAATGATTTACAGCTATTTAGTAAATACTCAATACTATGACTATCAATAATATTGTGCAATCCATCTGAGCAAATTATTAGCTTGTCTGTTTTATAGTTTAATTCCAATTCATCGTAAGAGACGATAGATTTCTTTGCATTACCTTGAACAGAGCGGGTTACTACGTGTGAATATTTTGATTTTATTTCTGAAATATTGGGAGTAACATCATCTAAGGTCTCATTAAATAAATTGTGGGACTTGCTTTCAAAATCTAATTTGCTTTCTGAGTACTTTAGAATTTTTATATCCCCTATCCAAAAACATCTGGCTATATTGTTTTCAACAATCACGCCCCCCACTGTTGCTCCTAGTTTGGACTGATTTAGTTCTTGAAATTGTCGAATTACCAGATTTGCTTTGTTAACTGCTTTCTGAATACTTTCCTCGTTAATTTCATCGACGGTAGACAAAAAAGTAGAAATGCTTTCTACTATCATCGATGCTGCGAGCTTTCCATTATCGTAACCTCCCATTCCGTCTGCTATTAAATAGAGATTCGTTCCTGAACTTAGGCTGCTCTCCCAAATCACATCTTGATTTGTTCCCCTGTTTCCTTTATATGAAAATGCAATTGATTTCATTTATTACCTGTAGCCTGTATAGTGCCTCCTCCATGCTTTGTCACTCTAGGTCTAGTCGAAACCTTTACCGGTTTAACTGAGATACTTTTTTCCGTTGCCTTGGTTGCCCATAAAAACCCTTCCCCAGGGGTTAAAGCGCTCATGTCCGCAGGAGTTAGAGTAGAAAGTTGGGTTATTGACTTTTGAATATGTTTAAGCCACTGCGGACTATTAAACTTATGTAGTAGCACAATAGAACTCAATTCAATAATTTCGTTAGGAAGACTTGGCGGATCTTGACTTGCAATCATTATACTCACTCCCTTATGTCTCATTTCCCTTATTGCTGTTACAATATTTCCAGTCAGGTCTTTATTGTCCATATATTTATGTGCCTCATCGAAGACAATGAATTTATTAAAGTGCAATCCGTTAAGATTCTTTACCGCAGAGAAAATATTAAGCATTATAACAAAAAGTCCTAAGGCTTCATCTTTTACAATAAATTCATCCCTCAAATCAACAATGACTAATCGTCCTGGCATTAATACATCGCGCATCATAAAGCTGTCATTAATATATTCGCGAGCAAAACTTAGTTTCTGTCTTGCCAATGCTTTTTGAGAATTACTCAATAGTTCTGACTCTTCTACACTTTCCGAAAGAGCATTTATAGTTATATTAGATCGATGCTGTTTCATAATTGATTTGAGTTGTCTAATATAGGTAGAGTCATTTCCTACTGCTCCTAAAATAAACAACCAATCTTGAACATTAAGTTCCTTAGAATTAAAGGCTATTGGCAATACTTTAATAGATGGATATTCAGCTTGCCTTTCTACAATTTTGTCTTTTGGGGTGAGAATAATAACGTCCTCGATGTTATCCGCTTCAGCTCCATAACGTGCCTTCAATTTTTCTAATTCCCGATTTTCATCATTAGAATGTACCATTGAGGTAAACTCAGGCGCATAGTCCATACTTTCACTATAGTGAAAAATGACCCCAGCTAGTGGTGATGGAAGTAGGTTGATATTGCTAAATTGTTTAAGAACCATTTCTGAGATAGTCCCAATAGTATAACTTTTACCGCCGCCTTGAACTCCAAATAGACTAATGGTGTTTGTCTCGCTAAGGTCAATAGCAATTTTTTTCTGTAAAGTACTTTCCCCGAGAATTCCAAATTGATTGCTTGGTAATGTTTTACCAATTAGCATGTCAAATTCAGGACAGATATGTTCATTATGATTTGACACGAATTCCATAGAATCATCTTCTGTGTTTAATTCTATTTCCGTTTCGGCCGCCCTAAGGGTACCTTCTTGATTTGTCGGATATACCGTTTGCTCGGTCGGCGGACTTGCTGTAAAGTTATCAGGTTGAGAATCTGCTTCTGTTGAATTCTCAACCTCATCATCTCCGCTAGAATCGGATGTACTCTCGCTGGATTCAAATTTCGATTTGAATCTTTGAATAAAAGGTTTAAGTTCACTTATATTTCCAAAGGCTTTTGTAAGGTCTTTGTCAAAATCACTTTCTTCAAGTCTCTTAGTATTTAAATCTGAATAAGGGTCAAGAATATCATCAATCAACTTCCCTCCGAAAGTAAAAAAGGTGGACTCATTATCTAGGACTACCTTTTTATGCCTTTCTGATGCTGCAAAATCAAAAATTAAACCTAGTTTTCTAAAGCAAAGACTAAACCCCGAATCAAGTTTTTGTAGAAAAGCTAAATACTGATTATATGCTTTATTGGATAGATACTCATATCTATGTGCTCTATCCAAATAAAAGGTCAATAGTGATTTTAGTTCCTTGTTTTTAATTTCTCTATCTAACCTATCAAAAGAACTATTGTATGAAGGATCAAAATGATTTCTCAAGGCTTCTATTGTATTTTCTATCTGTTCGAGCATTTTTAACCTAAGAGCATCTTTTTCATTTTCTCCTAAGGCTTTACGGCATTTTATCTCTATTACCGAGATTAATATTTCTTTTCTATCGAGATCGATTGAAACAAGCAAGTTATCTGCTCTTGATTTACTTCCAGAAGGTAAATTCTCGAATAGGTTTTGATGCAAATCGATCGGGATCAGAAAAGCATCTTCTAACATTTCCTTTTTTTCCAACACTCGCTTGGTAAACGCAGAGCCAATTACCTCAAACGCCTTGTTTTTCGAAGAATTCAATTGAAGCACCAACGAACTACTAACTGCTCTTAAATCTTCAAGAAGAATTTTTATTTTATGCTCGTCCTCTTCATTATGAATATCAAGGTTGAATTCTTCAAAGTGAGGCCCTAGTAGCCCTAATACTTCAGAGGTAGGCCTTGTTGTAAGATATGACGAAATTCCTAAAGCCTCTTCTCCAGGAACATAGTCCAGTAAAAATGGGATTTTACCATCCTTAGATGGTTGATCAAATATCTGTGGCCCTAGGTCTTTATCAAATGTTATTACCCAATCAGAATAATCGTGCAAGTGAGTAAGTAGAACCTTATCCTTATCATTTAACCTAAGTTGCGTAGAAGGTACGGATGGAGTGTGTTTTGACACTAAAGCCCCGCTTATAAAACTTTGAAGGTTTTCAAAAAGTTTAATGCCGTTTGCACCTGCCGTATCATATTTTAGTGATAGTTTATTACCTTGAATGAAACGATTCCACTTAATTTGAGATCCATTTGCATCTACCTTCACTGTAGACTCAGTAATTAAACCATTCAAATAAAAGTTGCGATCTTCTATAGTTGGTTTTATAAGTTCGATAGTTATAGGGAATGGACTTACCAAAAAACTCAAATGAGAGGTATAAGATGAGGGGTCTTTTAAGAAGTCTGAAATATCGTTGATTGAAAAACGTAATTTTGGAAACAATCTATTCCTAGAAGGTTGCGAAAATGCCTCAGCTTCTTCAGAGATATTTGATTCTGGATTGATTAAGGTCTTTAAAGCTTCTCCATGCTCAATTATTTTGTCATCTCCCTTAAAAATTCGGACTTCATAATTGATACTCTCAAATGATTTTTCTTTTTCTAACTCGACAAATGCATTAGCAAATACCTCTGCATCCCCCGCATTGAATAAATTAACTACCAATTTATCTATATAAGGATGTTGCAATAGGTAATTTTTAATATGTCGAATTACCAATTTGATACTTAAATCAGTCTCTACATAGTTGTCCCTTGTGATATTAAATAACAACCTTAAATAATGCTGGAGTTGCCTAGAAATAGAAGTCATTCCATTTTTAGATTCTTGGGATACCGTACTTAGGTAAAGCCCCCATCCAAATGATAGCTCGCCACTATAATTAAATTGTTTTTGAGATATTGTCTCAATTAGAACTTGTTGGTTATTTTCAGGAGAGAGCTGACCAATAAACAATTCTTCTAAATGTTCTGACCAAGATTCTTTGTGCCCTGAAAATTCTTTTGTTCTTTGTTCCCAATTCTCAAAAACTTCTAAAAGTTGTAAAGTCCAACATAAGCGTAATGGATGTAAAGGTGATAGGAGAATTGCTTCGACTTTACTTCCGTCAGGTAATTTACTTTTGACCTTAACAAGGTCAATCATTTGCAATTCGATGAGAAACTCTCTAAGTTTTGTTTTCTCATCTAACGTTATCTCGTCTGTCGCTAACTGGTTATTTAATTTTGTTGTCCATTTGGTATATGTATAGACATATTTTCTGATGTTCTGTTTGAGATTGAATATGTCTGCCGTTTCAAAAATTCCATTAGCTCTTGTATTTGAATTAATAATTGCTTCAAAAAGTTGCAATCTTGACTTTAGTAATGATTTCGGTACAATTTCGTTTAGTTCGCTTTTTACAAATTGTAATTGTTCAAAACCTATTGCCAGCTTATTGCCTTTTAGTTGACATCTTACATAGCCTAAGCTATCGGCATTTGTGAGAAATTTATTTTCTATTTGACGCAGTTTAGTCGAGATGTTGATTTGATAATTATGTTGGTCAGAATAATTGATGTGAAACGTAGAGTTATGTTTTTCCTTTCCGTCATTAATCCAAATGTTTGATGTTTCCGAAGGTTTTGGTAATTCAATTTCGATATCATTCTTTAACGCTTCTATGCGATATTTGAAATAGGCTTGTAAAACATTATTTAGTTTATCCTTACGCTGATCTTCATCGCGTTCTAATGACTCCTCAATTACGTAGTCAAAATCAATCGAATCACAGCTGAGCTTATATGGAAAAGAACTTTTTGGTGTACTTTCATCTTCTTTCTTAGCCTCCTCCCACGCTTTTTGAATTTTGGACTCACGAAACTCGTCATTAGCATTTAACATATTACCATGTTCGTCTTCAGCTAAAACCTTTATAAAATAGGATCCTTCCTCGATGATATTCGGGTTCAGCTCAAGTGTGGCATCTCTATAAGGTCTATTAGAATTTGAGTTTTTGATTTTTCTTAGTACTGTAATTTCTTCTCCATTACTTCCATTAACAGCCATCAGTATAATCCTAAAGAATCGTAAATCTTTTATATCCTTTGGATTTGGATTGGTGTGAAAACGAACTTTTAACTTTGCTACATTACCTTCTTGTGCGTAAAGGACATTGGTCCCATCTTCCACTTTTAAATCTTTAGACTTTATCTCGTCAGTTATCAATTTAATATGCGTAAAGTCTAAATCCGGAATAGGCCAGTAACTGAAATTTAATTCGTTATAGCCATTTTTAATAGCATTACAAATCTCTTGGGCATTTCGTGCTCCTTTTTCAGTTTTGAGAAAATTGACAATATCCTTTTGTATAGAATCATTTTCTAACCTTAGTTCAGCTATTCTATCATATAGTGGTTTATTGAAAGCTGATAATAACTCAACACTTTCTCTATTGAAATTCAATCTTGACCTAATTTTTTCAACATGTTTTGAAAGAATCTCATCAGGTATCAAAGAAAGTTTAAATAGACAATTTCCAATTGCCGAAGGCTCATACCTCTCTTGGTCAATAGCTATTAAGTAGTCTATTACTTCAGTATTTGAAGGGTTTAAATAGTTTATAATATCATTAACTACCGTGTCATAAACATCATCGGGAACTTGTTCTATTAGAGTATTGACCAATTCTTCTTCCATACCTTCTAGAGATATCTCTTTAAAGGTTGCGTTACCATACGAATCTTCCGCAGCTGTGCGGCTGTTTGATGGTATTAAGATAAGTAGAGGTTTGTCCAGCTTATTGCGAAGCTCGATAAGTTTTGTCGCGGAAATAAATTTGTGACTTGTGTTTTCGACTTCGGAAACAATATAAATATCTAGATGTGAATGTTTTTCAATAAGAAGATCCCATAAATATTCTAATTCTATAACACCTAGGCCTGTAATTTTCATACAATGACCAGGGTCTGCCGCTTTGAAGTCAGTGTCGTGCAACTGAAGAATAAGGCCTATAATCTTTTGGTAGTAAACGTTTATGGTAGTCGATTCCATTCTTTTCTTAATCGTTTAATTCGTATCGAGGACGCACTCTTTGTAATATGTAGGCATCACTTAAATCGTTGTAAAAGCCTATTTGGCGTAGTTTCATTTTAAATGATTCTACATTTTCCTTAAAAGCTAAATGCGTATTCAAATCTGCATCTGTAAATCTTTCCTCAGAAAGGCCATTGATGATTAATCCATATCGTGTTCTTATGTTTTCTATTAATTCCTCTATGGATAGCGTTTTCGTAGTAAAATGATCTTCTTCAACATTTAATACCAATATTTGAACTAGCGTCTCCAATAGTCGAGTCCCTAAGACGAAACGCCGTGGATGCTTTTTACTTCGTCCTTGGGCCATAAATCCCCGTTCCGAATTCTTCTGTGAGAGATTATCAATAAGCTGTATATGATACCTATATTGATAAGCGCCGCGTGCTTTCACTATTAGTTCAATATATTTATCAAAATAAGAGTCTTCATACTTTACCATATCTTTAATCAGTTCCCTATCATCTTCTTCTAGCGAATTGTATAGATTATCCCATTGAGTCTCAAAATAAATTTCAAATCCCATAGGCTTTTCCGCTAGGACCTTAAGCGCTTTTTCTAGATTTGTTGAGTTTGTTTTCTCCAATTTTAATCTTCTCAGGGCAGCATTAATTTGAAAGGTAGCCTTGATATAATCGTAAATACTATTCGTTAAACTCTCAGCGTCATAACTCGCAAGTTTTGCGATTTTGCTTTCAAAATCATCTGTTGCATCTATTACAATACTCCAATTATCACTATGCCTAATAGCTCCTTTTTCTACCATTTCAGGTAGTAGAAAAACTAGCTTTTGTATATAAATTGACAAATGAAATGACGTAATAGTCTTCAAATAATCTACCACAACGTTTCTCGGAATTTTTCTTTTATAAACTAGCAAACGTCTCACATCATCACAATAGAGTTTGGCTTGTTCCTCTAATAGCGGCTTGATTTGATTTAAAGAACTATTCGTATCTAAAAAACCAGGTTTAACATTTTTAATAACATGCAATAGTCCAAGACTGTCAACATCCAAACCAGTTCTTATATTAATTTTATTAGTTGTGTTATCCCAACCTTCCATTAGAAAGCTCTTTAGTTCCTCTTTTACGTTGGGATTTGCGCCAAGCATTAAATATACTTGATCTGCGGTGTTGTAATCTCTTGTGTGGGCTGCGTTTCTAACTCTATAACTTTCGAGGTGGATTGGTCTAAGAGAAGATATTTTCTCCTTATCCAGATTGCCTCTATAAACCATGTTTACCAGATTACTTCTCATCCAAAGCACTGCGGCTTCCTTGTTCTCGCTAAAGCCTTTTACAGAACCATCTTCTTCTAGCTTTCCAAAAACTCTCTGTAGAGTATCCAAGTCAATAAAAGAATTGCTTCTTGCGCGTTGTCTAGGTCTTATGCCATTGTGCTTTAAGAGCATAAACAAATTCACAAATACATTATCTATGTTTACAGCTTTTGCATCCCCAGCATAAATAAGTTCGTTCCTCAAGACGCTTTCTTCTTTATTTAGTTTTATCGCCATAATTATAATTGCATTGTTTTTATACTAAGATGATTTTTAACATCCTTGCTTATTTCATAAAACTCAAGATTATCCCTTGTTACTATTACCTTATTATAAGTGATGTTCTCAAGTAGATTTTTAAAGATGGTTAGCTCCACAAACTTTCCTCTTATATCATTAAGGGAAGGACTGTACCCCTGCTGAATAAAATAAAGCATTTCAAAAAGATCTAGTGAAATAACTAATTCAATATGTGTTTCTTGTTTATGTCTAAATACAAGACTATCTGGTTCGTATTCTAGATATTTAACTAGATGATCCGTACGACTTACAAATAGCTCAAAATCACTGAGATCGAATAATCTGAACGATCTACTAAATGGATCGTTGATTTCAGAGGTACTTAATACTAAGTTTTTTCGCCAAATAGCCTCATTCTCACATCCTTCATTCATTGATATGGCTCTAGAAATAGATATTTTAAGACGCAATAAAGAGTCTTCTGTTAGTTGTTCGTATAGTCTGGGTATTGCTTTTTTTACAGTTAGCGTATTTGTAGCTCTTTTAAAGTCTGTCCAACTATAGCCCTTATAGGAATCCAAAGAAATTACTTCCATAAATTCAGTAGCCTGATTAATAATTGACAATTGCTTTATTCCTTTTTCCTCCCTTTGTACAAGAGGTTTAATTTGTTTCAGGCATGCTTTTGTGAAAGTAGAATTATCCACAAAATCTTCTTCATCAAAATGGAACTGTTTGCTTTTAGATTGTTCATCATTTGTGATGTAATGTAGTTTTACATCTGAAACACTATTCTCTTTTTCCACATTAAGCGCTTTATAAAAACTCTGCAAGGATTGATACGGAAGCCGTTTTTTATAATTGCCTACACGTCCTTCATAATATTGATGGCGCACGAAGGATTTCTGAATTGACTTTATCTTATCCAATATTTCATTATCCTGTTCGTGAGCTGGTACCCAAATCTTGTTTGTATTGAAATCATCAAGTAAATGGAATTCACGATCAGCAAATTCTAAATAATGTCTTGCCACGTGTTGGCCAAAAAACAAATCTCTATCTAGATTCGGTATTGCTACACTACCCACGTCTGTTTCGCGTAATAATTTCACTAAGCGATCATTATTCCCAGAATCCTTATAATCCGGATTCGTGATATTGAAATAATATAGCTGCCAGTATACTTCTGGTTTGTTTAATAAGCTGTTATAAGCATCATCTACTTCTTCGCAACTATGGTCACGTGCAATCATAAAAGCAATAAAAGATCGTAAGTCACGCATTGTAATGTGCAACTCGCGCTTTAACCCAACTGTACGAAGTAACCATTCCAATCTTGTAATAACCTCATTGCCAGAAGCTGGGTCGTTCAAAGAATCAACATTGTATTTGATAAAACATTTGTTTGCTAATGAGCACCCTTCACACTTAGTCCAAAGACTCTTTTTAGTCAATGCTTTGACTTGTTGTCTGAAGAGGCTAGGTTCCTCACCATCGATAGCAGTAATTGATCTTAAATTAAGATTGATAATCATTAATCCTGGAGGTAGGTCAAAATGACCTTCTTTGTAGAAATATTGGTCAATTGTGTCGTGAAGCGATTTGTACTTTTTAGAAGTTTTCAAAAATTCCACCAATCGCCCTTCATTTATGGCAATGATTCTTCCTTCACTAGCTTTGTAAAAATTTCTCAGTCCTTCAAAAGGATGAAAGAAGGATTCTAGAACTTCATTATTCACTTTCCCGTCTTCATCCTGTGACCCATCATAATTACTTTCGAACGAAATACCGTTTACTTCAAATTCAGCTCCATTTTTATGTTTAAACCGATTTAGTTTTTTCACACTAGCCGCGTCTTCTATTTTTCTAATGAAAGCCGTCTTACCATCCCCCGCATTGCCAGTAATTATTATTAGTTTAAATCGTGCATCTAGTATATCTGGTATTAATTTTCTATCCAATTTAGAAGGTGAATATGTGGCCTCGTCATATTGTGATCCTCGATCATTAACACGTGTTCCCCAATTCCCAGACTTTGATTGACTATAAAGTGAATTAACATAATCTACCATATCAATTCCTTCAACATCTATCTTGTGCTCCTTTAAGCGGTTAGTATTTTCTTTAAAGGAGTGCTTTAAAGCGTCGTATACTTTAAGGATATTCCCATCATTAAAATTACGAGCACCACCTGCCCAAAAAGTCTCATTGATCAAGACTTCATTATCAACTTTGATTACCACTTTTAATTTCTCTTTTAAAGAAATAGAGGTTTTGTAGCCATCGATTTTTTCTTTGAATTTGTTTAAGGAAGAATATATGGTTTTCCGTAATTGACCATAATTTGACATTTCATTTAATAGAGTAATAACTGTACTACCTTGTCTAATCGAAACTTCTGTATGATATTCTTTCTGATCAAGTACTACGGAACCAGCTTTTTCTTTGTTCTCTGAAAGGAGATTTTTTATTCCTATTTCACGCAAGCTGTCTAACATTTCTTGAGCAGAAGAAAATCGCTTATTACTATTTGTTCCAATTGATTTTAGTAGAAATTCACAAAATTCATCGGAAATCCTTTGATTAATTGTTTTCGGATTTTCCGGGTCAATGCTTATTTTAGGAATGCGACCTTGTGGCCATGGGTATTTTTTGGTGACTAGTTCATATAATGTAATTCCCAATGCAAAGGTATCTGCGGAAAGATCCCAATTGATATGATGTCCATCCACTAAATCTGGTGCCAAGTACGGATTAGTTCCAACATAAGCCTTATCATCTTGCTTAAGGGAGGCCACATTAAAATCAATAAGTACAAAACGTCCTTCATTATCCCATATAATGTTTTGCGGTTTTACATCACGGTGCAGAATAGGTTTCTCTCTATTTTGCAAATAGCTTAGTGCACAGAGCATATCCTCTGCTAGTTTATAGACAGTGCCTATTGGTAAATTCGCATCGGTTTTTGTATAAGTGCTTAAATTGTCTCCATCAAGAAACTCAGTTGTGGTGTAAAATTGCCCATAACGGGTCTGTCCGTTCCATACAAATTTCACAATATTAGGATGGTCTAATTCCGCTAACGCTTTGTATTCATCTATTACAGAAGCAACACTAACACTTTCATGAAATAGTTTTAAGGCAAAATCACGTCCTTGCAAATCATGTTTCGCTTTGAAAACACGAGAATAACCCCCACGCCCTAAAATCTTATGAATAATATAGTCATCTACGCGATCCCCTTCCTTTAAATCATATGTATCAAGTTGGTCATTTGCTATAGGAGAATTTGTAGCCTTCGTAGGTTCTTTGCTTGAAAACTCAACTTTTAAAGCTTCTTCGATATTAGTTTCTAATTCTTCTATACTATCTATGCGCTTATCACTATCGGTTAAGATGGTTTTTAAACAGATATCATCTAGCCATTTTGGTAACGAACTATTCTCCGCGGACGGTAATCTATCTGTTGATAGTTGCCCTCCTAGTTTATCAAGTTCAAAAGGATTTTTTATGGGTTCTTTTCCTGTAAACAACCAAGCTATTAATACCCCTAACGAATATATGTCCGATGCTCTAGAAGCGTCTTTAGCAATAAGTTCTAACGGATGGTACGGTGTGGCACTAGATTCATTAATCGTAGGCATCACTGTGTAGCCATGGTCATTATGATCCGTAAAGTAGGACTTACCAAAGTTCCCTAAATACGCATAGCCATTACTTAAAAAGATATTATCAGGATTAATATCCCTATGGAAAATATTCTCCTTATGGGCTGATTTTAGAGCACTCATTACATTCTTTAAAATGCTTATACGTTCATCAAACGTGAAGGTTTTATTTCGTGACGCTGAACGTAAAGAATCATCTTCCATCAAGTCCGTAATTTCGTAAAAAAGATGATTTTCTTCATCCAGTTTGAACTCGACAGGAAGAATGAACGGATTTGAACGGATTTTTATGAGCGCATTATATTGATTTAAGATACTTTCCTCGCGCTTTAGCAGTTCTACAGGTGATAAACCTACCACCTGTAGTGAATACTCCTTAACCCTTTTCCGTATGTTTGAGGTTACATTTTTGAGCTTTACCAGATATTCTACATAATTATCCGATTCTTGTTTTAAGATTTCTACAATCTCGTAGCCTTGTACTTCTTTCTTTTCATTAGGAGCTTTTTTATTTTGCTCTCCTATTAAGAATTGAACAATATCATTTTGAATATCAACGATAGCTGTTTCCCATTTACCAATTTGTTTGGGATTTTTAATATAATCAACTAGTTCGTTGGTAAGTATGAAAGATAGCTTACCTGCCTCCTGTCTTAGATTTGGAATGAATGAATTGGGATAGGAAAGCGTCACCATGTTTTGAATCCAAGCCTTTCCCCAATCTCTATTGGCCTCCTTAAGTTTTGATGCTAGAATAGCTGTTTTTTGGCGACCAGTTTTGAGTGGATTCGGTTTTTGTCTATCATTAATGTACCAGTAATCATCAGCACCTTCTATGCGGCCTTTCCAGTCTTTATTTTCTATATTATAAATAGCATGGGGAGCAACCACTATCAGATCATATTCCCAAAACTGAGTGCGATTATTTCGGGGGTTGGTAGAAGCTATTTCCACATTTGGTATCAAGAAGTAGGTGTCAGGGAGTTTTATCTGCAAAAAATCAAGCAAACGCTTCTCCCCGGCATTCACTACCGTTTCAAAATAAGGTGGTTTAATTATTTTTGCCATTTTTCTATTTCTTTTTCTACTAATGCTATTGCCTCTTCTTCTTTCGACAAAGCTTGATATAACATAGTATGAGCTTTTTTTACTGATGTATCTATTTCATTCATGACAGGTTTCTCCAGAATTGGGACGGGAATATCCTTTAGTAGTGATGGAATCGGCCTACAAAGTTTAGTACCGGACTGAGTAGCCCTTATCAATCTAAATCCATAATCAGAAGAGAGCCAACTATAAAGATAACCAGAGGGGACGTTATCGTTAGTTTTCATTCGAATGAACTCACCTGCAACCAATTGCCCTTTTAGTTCTTCATTAGCAAAAACAGGTCGACAAAATGCTTCGTTTTCCCCTAAAGTTCCAACGCCGGCTATTAGAACTTCCCCATATTCAACAAGCTTCTCGGTATTTATATATCTTTTCGATAACATTTTCCCTTTTTTTCTAAAATTGAAAATATCAGATTGATTTATAAGTTTAATTGACTTTGAGGAATCTATTTCTAACCGCTTGAATGAACCTGTTGAGAATAAACCCGTTTCATTTAGGCATTCTCCCAACGGTTTATGCACCACTTTCTTAATTCTCTTTTTTACTCTCTCAAGACGAGAGGAGTGATTGAAGGCATTAATCGTCAAAGAACTAATTTCCGAGATATTTTTATGAAATGCAGAAACCTTTCTGTTTGAAGAGTGATTTCCAAAACAATCGTAATCTTCAATATCTAAAGCCTTCAATCCAACTTGACTAATTAGTTCTTTCTGGGTTTTTTTTAAAAGCAAATTGGCATTAGACAATAAATCTGAAGATTCTATAATTAAATTATGTATTTGCTCTTGTAGTTTTTGACTGGGAAGTAAAATTGGCAAATGGCCTAGTTCTACTGGTGAGATCCTGGGAACGACTGCACCATAAATCATAGATTGAATGTAATCCTTTATTATTGGCGAACTTATATATGCATACAAAAACCCATTCTTTACTTTTTCTGACTCAATTCTTATAATTTCTTGTGAGCCTACCGATCCAGAAAAACTTTTGTTAACTAAAGCCGTGTTGCCTACTGTCCCTGCACAGCTAACCAAGAACTGAGATTCCCTGAGAGTCATTTCTTCTATCCAAGGAGTGTACTTCTTTGAAATCTTTTTCGCTGTGTCTAAAGGCTGCACCTTCATCATATCCGTTGCTGTAACATATTTAAAAGAATTGGTTTCAGACTCAACGAATACTCTTTTAAATATTCCTCCTTGATAAATTTTGTCACATAAATTTGAAAGACTATCGTATTTAACGCCTTTTTCGATTAAGTCCGTAATGGTTTTCTTTCCTTTATTTAAATAGTAGTCAGGTTTAAGAACGGTTAATCCCTCGTCAAATCTTGATATTTTAATTAATCCAGTCTTCATCTATATTTTGGAATTTATAAATTGCAGATATTCATTATAGATTTCAGGCAAATCATCGTCTAGCTGCTTTAACTTTTCTTTTCTAATTTTCAATATTTTCTCGCCATTTCTCTTTTTTGAGAGATACCTTGTTTCGGAACTAAATAATAATTCAGCTCCTTCATCATCACGCAAGTAAATTGGATTTCCTCTTCTGTCCTTACCCAATTTTTCTGCTATTGCCATAAATACATCATAGCCTTCGTCTTGTTCTTGTGCCAATTGTACTTCTTGTTCTGTTTTCTTTTGCAAGAATAGTAATGAGGCTTGGACACCAACTTGTGGCAAGAACGCTTCTACTGGAAGATCTACGGAGGCAAGTATTTTGAAGTGATTAAGAATCCACTCTCTTACCGAAAGCATATTGGGATTTCCTAGAATGCCATCTGGCAATACAATCGCCATTTTACCACCTTCTTTCAGAAGATTGTAGCAAGCCTCAATGAACAAAACTTCTGGCGCACTACTATACTGGCTTAGGTAGTAGCGGGACGCAATTTCCGTTTCGACCTTCACTTTGGCACCAAATGGTGGATTGGTAAAAACTAAATCAAACTTACCACGAGCATCGGTAGTGTATACATTTTCAATATCCTGCATAACTCTGATACTCTCTTCTATCGTGCGGTTTATTTTTTCAACCTCTGCAGGGTGCTCCCATAGCGGGTAAGCAAGTGAGTTTACGTGAAAAATATTGGCGTGACCATCGCCGCCCATAACCATGTTCATGCGTGCTGCTTTCTTTAGATCAGGGTCAAAATCAAACCCAAAAATGCTATGCTCGGCGTAAGTTCGAACACGTTCGTTCACTTCTATAGAATTATATTTTTCTTCTAATAATGGCCCTTCCAACTCTGGATACATGTATTTGGTAATTTGCTGGCGAACATGGTCAAGAACCATTACCAAAAAGCCACCCGAGCCACAAGCAGGATCCAATACACGATGATGTTCTTTAGGATCAAGCATTTCTACCATAAATTTCACAATGTTACGTGGCGTAAAGAATTGTCCCGCCTCTTGTTTTAGGGTATTGCTCACTATAGTTTCATAAGCAAGCCCTTTTACATCTACGGAAGCATCTAGAAAAGAATATTTTGAAAGTTCTCCCGCAATAAAGGCCAGTCCTTTATCCGTAAGGTCAATGCTTTCATTTCCTTGAAACACTTCAGAGAACAAATTATCGTTTTTGAGTTCTTCAAAAAGACTTTTAATTCTTTTTGCTACAGCCTTTCGACCTTCTTCTGAATTCTGTTCTTTAACACCTACCCAAAATTTACGGCGGTAGCTTTCTCCGTTGGGTAACTCCATGAATCTTCGCTTCTCATCGTAGATTTTGCAAAATATAAGGTTCAGTAATTGCCAGAAGGCATCTTTTTTTCGACCTTCATTTCCATAGATATAATCATGCGAACGTTTGAATACTTTTATCAAAGAGTCATTTGCGGGCGTACGTGTATGCGAGCGGTCTGCTCGGTCTAAATCTTCCAAGGTTTCTCCTTCTCCGGGAAAGTCTGATAAATCGGTAAATTCAAAATCAAAACCAATCCCATCATCTTCTTTTTGAAGAAAATGATAGCTAGAGCCATTTGCCCAAAGACCAAATTCACAACTATTAACTGCACCCATTGCATTCTCCAAAGTAGCAGAAAGGCCTTTTTTCTTATCGGTTTCCTTAACCTTATCATCTTGTACTACACATATACGAATAATAAAATCTTGTTCGTGCGGTTTGTCTTTTTCAAAGATGGCTAAATCTATCTTTTGTTTTTTAGTTCGACCAGTATCTGGATCTTCGTAATCAATGGTATAATTGCGCTCCATATCACCTAAGTCGAATCCATATTCTTCATTGAGCATTAAGATTACGGATTGCAAATTAGTTTCTTGCGCCTTTATTTTTTTTACTTCTCCTGTTAGTATGCAAACGAGTTCATTATCTTCTAATACTACTTCTTCTTTACTTTTTATAGTTGTGGCCATATAAATAATGGTTGTGTTTAATTAAGTTGGTTGATTATGTTTTCTATACTATTTAACACCTCTTCAAACGAGAATGCCTTGTGCGTTTCTATAATTTGATTGATCAGTTTACTGTCTTCCTTTTTATTGTTTTCAGCAGTTAATATTTCAACTATGGAAGCTTTGGTTTTTTGATGGGTTTTGAGCAATTCATTGATATCCTTACCTAAGAGAGTTGCGCCACTAGTTATTGTTGAAAAAGGTTCAACTCCATAAACTTCATCATAATGTTCCATAGCAGCTCGCTCTGAATTGATATTGAGATAGTTTTCTAAGATGAATCCCATATCATCAGCGTCCTTGTTATTTTTATGATTTCGGTCTTTCCACGCGGCTATTTTCAATAAAAAAATACCACTAAGGGTGGCAATTTTAATATCAGTCTCTTTATCGATACTAATGGATAAAGCTGCTTCATCGGCAGCCGAAAATCCTAAGACTGACATAGCAAACTCTTCATCGGGCGGCCAGAATATTCTACTATCCTGTTTCATTATTTCTCCAAAAGGCACAATATCCAATTGAAACTTACCCTTATAGATAAAGCGTTGTTTTTGGTTCTTGTCTTTGGTAAAATTTTCAAGACTTATAATTTCCTCTTCAACCTTTTTCCATTGTTCCCAATCGTTGACTGTTATGGCGATATCGAGATCATGTGTTAAGCGACCAGATTTTTCATTATGTAATTCCATAATGATGTCTCTTGCCGTAGCTCCAATCACAAAAAAGGAGATTCCTGCCTCTTTAAAGTATTGTGTAAGCTCCATTAAAATGGGCTTTAACAGCGGATGAGTGAATCTACTGCTAGATATATTGTAAGTCATTCTCCAATATTTGTTTTGCCGTTTCTATATTTCTGCCGTAACCGCTATTAATCAAATCAGCATATACCAAGAGGGCAGGGGCTACACCAGTGTCATCAAAATCATTCTTCCAAAATTTTTGTAATACTTCAATTTCCCCATCTTCACTTGGCACTAATCGAAGCACCTTAGCCAATTCTGATAGTTCTAGGTCAGTAAAAAGAGTGAAGTGTTCCGGTCTTAGATTATTGGTAAGAATAGCGCCACCAGGCTCCCCACCCCAAAGAATTGTTCCAAGATTAGTATTCGTATTTATATTTCGCCAATGTTGTAAATAGTCTGGATCAATAAAACGCATACGTTTTCTTACGATACGTGGTCTAAGAACTTCATTGTATTCGACAATCCATCGTTCTAAGAGTGCTCCTGTGTTCTTAAGAACACGTTTATCACTAGTTTTTAAAAGATAATTTAAGTCTTCAAGCTCTGCCATAACATTGCTTACTGAACCTATAGAAACATCTGCCTTTTCTGCGATTTTTCGGTAAGAATCCTGAAGGTGTTCGGGCTTCGACAAAAGATGGAAGAGTATCTTTAAACCAGCCTCTTGAAAGGCACGAGATTGATTAGTTTTTTCTCTTTTGACCTTCTTTTGCCCCTCAATATATATTACTAAATCATTGTGCTTGATAAAGGCATTGCCAGCTACATCGATATAATTGATAAGACGTTCCTTCAATTCCTTTGCAGCCATTTTAGAAATATACTCAGCAATTAAAATAACAGGCCTACTGTTATTATTTTTCATCTCCTGTAGTTGAGATAAAACAAGACCTTGATTAGAAGTTCTAACAGCAGATTTTGCTTCGACGATGAATTGCTCGTTTTTGATGCGCAATAGAGCGTCATAATTTTGACGGCTACTATCTATTTCTATAGGAATGTTTATGAGCTGCTCAAGCTTAGAAGTGGCTTCATATATAAAGTCATTGTTACGATACATAGTTTTTTATGTTCATTATTTTCATTTGTTCAGCGACAATGAACATTCAAATATAATGAACACTTTGTTAAATGCAAAATATTCTTGTATACTATTAATGATGTATCCGACAACAAGTTTTCTTGCCTTCAAATACCTCCAATATAATAAGGGTTTGAAATGAACAGTTTGAAAGCCGATTTAAATCACTGAGAAATTTCTGACAACCTTAGAACTAAAATAAGTTGCGAAGAAAACAGATAAGATACATATTAAAAAAGCACTTCACTCAATAAAAAAGGCAGCTACATTCTTATGTTAACACCTGTTTTAGGCTTCCACATATTGGACTCAAATCAAGCCCCCCGATTAACAGCCTGATACTATATCCAATTGAACAAAAGGGGATTCCCTTTATATAAAAGTTAAAACTGGTGACACTCTTTACAGATTGCACCTTGTGTAAAGAGTTTAATGTGCGGCGAGAGTTTTAATATCTTCCTAAAAAGTTCAAAAAAAAAAAAACGATACGTTCATAAATACCCCTCAAATTGATTTAACTTTCTCTTTAACAGAATTTGAAATATATTTAGCACCTACCAAAGCCGACCATGACTGAAAACATAAGAAGATTGTTCAAGCTGATGGACCATAATACCAAGGAGGAAGCCTTGGTCTGCCTAAAGAAAGAGTTTAACCTCCAAAATAGGAAATTAATAATAGACGGATGGATTTTAGGTGGACTAATACCCGAGGCCTATCAAGAAAGAACCGTCAAATTGTTTCAAAATCTACTTAGGAAGCAGCAGGCTTTAAAAGCTAAATAAAAAGAACGGAATTTAAGACCATAGTTCAAATTAAGCATTAAAATTTATGTCGTTATTCCCACCTAAAGGCACCTTCCATTAGCTGCACTTCGCTGTTCTTGATTCCTAATTTCTTAGCCACATCTTTCCAACATCTAACTGCTGTCAATACTTCACTCAAAATGACATTCATTTCCTTTTCATTTAAACGAAAATATTCCCCAACACTTTTAGCCAAATCAAAGTTTAAAGCATTATCATCCATATCAATATTTAGAGATAAACCATCCTTTTCAATCGATGGATTCAAGTCATAAGCGGGTGAGAGCACCCAACCCTTATCCCGTAAAATAAAACCGTGGTTTCGCAAATGGTCGTCGGTGTTTGAGATGGCAATATTAAATACAATGCGTCGCCAAAGTTGGTGCAAGTTGGCTTCGACATCAACTCCGTAATTCTCAATAAATTCCACAATTTCGAGATAGTTTGGGGATGCATCTTTAATGGTCTCTTCTGTATTCCCTGTCATGGTCATTGCCGAGGCAAAGTGTATGCGTTTATCCTCTTCCCTATCAAAGCGTTTGGTCAAGAAAGTATGATGTTGGCCGCTGATTTTTTCCACTTTGGATTCTGCCATATCGATGCCGGCAGCTATGGCCAATCGATAGGCCAAAAATTCCCATAGCGCTTTGTCAATTGTATCTGTTTTGGATGAAAACTTTGCAATCCACAAGTTTTTCCTTGTATCAAAAACATTGGCCTTGGGTCTGGCACCACCCAATGAGGAACCTGGCGCAATCAATACGGCGATCCATTTTTTCAGCGCTTCATCCTGAGCATCACTTTCCAACTGTTTGACAGCTTCCTGCAAGTCGCCCAAGGATGACCAGGGCGGTGTTGGCGTCTGGGCATCGTTATCCAAAAACGGACCTTCCAAGTCGGTCTTAAATCGTAAAGCGCCCATTCGGCTTTCATCAAAAACACCTAGTAGATAATCTATTTCGTAAAGGGCTTTTGGCTTTTCATTTTTCGCCCGAGCATCTTGTGCAGCCCTACGTTTCATAAGGGTTTTGCCCCAAGTATCAGGCATACTGTCTAGAAAAATGCCAAAATTCTCTTTGTTGGTAGGAAACTGTGGCCCGGAATAAAACTCAATGTCAGGGTCGAGCAAACGCTGTGCATCGGTTTTTAACCACGCTTTATCGTATTCAAAACTGAAGGCTTTCTTTCCTTTAGCGAAATGCGCCGATAGCGTACCGATGAGGGTTGGTTTTTCTAAACAGACCCAATCTGCAAAAACATATATGTCAAACTTTCCTTCTGCCATTATTATAATAAATCAAGGTCTTGCAGTTTTCTTCCGAATTCATCGTCTACTGCTAGCTTTTTAAAATCCTCTTCAAGATTCAATACTCTAAACACATTGAAGTAAGAACCTATGGCAACCTTTGGGTCACCCTTTTCTATTCTATACAATGTAGTTCGGTTAATTCCTGCGCGTTCGGAAACCTGCTCGGTCGTAAGCTTTCTTCGCTTTCTCGCCAACTTTATATTCTCGCCCAACTGCTCAAAAATCTTATGGTACTTTGGCAATAGAATAGCTTTCTTAGGATTCATTTTGTTGCATATTTTCCACAAATTTAATATTTATGTTGATATTATGCAACATTTATGATAATTCACTAGCATGTACAGCATTTTCAATCCAGACCACCATTTGTCCATTCCCATGGGCCTACCCCATGTGTTTCGATTCCGACCGCCAAATGATTATACTCTAAGCGAGATTGAAAAAAACTACATTTGGTTTTCTGACAGGGATTCGTTGAATGACGAAATGGATTCAAATCCAGAATTTGTGAAGCTTTCATACATATCTTTATACATTCCAGAATAAGAATCTAGAGGATATGGTCACCTATCAGGGGACAAGTTACACCACTTAGTAAACTACCATTTGACAGTACTCCAAATTCAAAAAGTTCAATTAAATCCTGTCATCGTAGTTTAAGACCATCTGTTTGTTATCAAAGAATATTGACCCCGCCATCACTATTTAACTATTGAATATCAATATATTACGAAACTATTCACTATTGGCTTTTAGCCTATTTCGAGTAAAATTTTTGTAAAAGCGAGCATCTTACCGAACAAAATTTACAAAGTACAAGCCTAGGAAACCAACATAAAATTGACCTCAACACCAACTATATCAATCCGGTACAATTACAACTATAGCATGGAATATGAAAGGTGTTAGAATTTTGTTTTTTAAAAATAAATCGTACTTTTACCTTCTTGAAAAGCGTACACGCGACCGAACAAAACGGGCATTTTCAAGAAATTTGACGGAATTATTAACCTTTTGGCTTTCAAGGGCTTAGGATTTAAAATATACATCGCGGGGTAGAGCAGTAGGTAGCTCGTCGGGCTCATAACCCGAAGGTCGCTGGTTCGAGTCCAGTCCCCGCTACTATTAAAATAAAGGGTTTCCAAAAATGGAAACCCTTTTCATTTGTTCTGGGTACAACATAGGTACAACATTTTGAAGTCCTTACAGCCCCATTTTAGATGATATTATTCAATATTATATTTAATTATTTTGTACCACAACATTTAATTGGTGTCCTTAAATACGTTGACTTTAAAGGCCTATTGTTGTATTGAATGTCTCATGGTCAAATATGGCGAGATAATCACTATAACTACCACTAAAAATTCAAATGGACATTGTTTAATCCCAAGCAAATCCTGTCAACAATCTATAGCAAAAGGCGTACAGGACCACTGCAAGTAGAGCGGTGCAAATCCAAAAGTAGATTTTAAAACCATTTTTAAGAATTTTGTGTCCGAGGTTACGGAAGGCCTCCGCATAAATCTTTTTAAAGAGTAAAATTTGGTCCATAATGATTTGGGTTATAAGTTCAGTACAAACCTACGCCCACTGTCGGCATTAAAACCTTCCACTCTGATAATCGGTTTTGATTTTCGGTAAAACATCAAGCTTTTGGTGAGAATGCCCTATGGTGAAAGATTATCCAAATTCTAGTTTGGACAAAGGGTTGGGTTTAACCGATAAATGTCTCTCGTTACCATGTATTGCAATTATACTGGAGGAAATATGGTCTCGTCACAGCCATTCCCGAACTTTTTCCACAATGCCCGTAAACTTGTCATCACCATCAATCCAAAGTGACAATGATAAACTCCGATCTCCGGTTAATATCATGTTCTGAATTGGAACACCGCACCCCATTGGAACAATGGTTCAACAATCTCTTTTCACCGTATCCTATGGCACTTTCTATTCGATTGCCCTCTATCCCTTGGGATACGATATAATTTCCCGTGGATTTGGCACGACGGTCCGATAGTTTTTCATTGTACCTATCACTGCCCCTAGAATCCGTGTGGGATTCGATCTTGATGACCATTTTGGGATATTCCTTCATGACCTCCACGATTTTGTCAAGCTCCTGCGCTGCATCGGCCCTGATATCCGCTTTGTTGAGATCAAAGTAAATGTCGTCAATCTTGATTTTCAACACCCCATTTTCCATGACTATCAATTTGTTCAATTCCTTGGTCATGATCAAGGGGACATTGTTGGTCTCTCCCAAAACTTTACCTGTACTGAACTCCTCGGATACCCCATCATATCCCTCCTTGGAGACCTCAATGGAATAGCTCTCTTCACAATCCAATATGTTTTCAAAAGTAAATGCACCATAGGCATCCGTATTGCCAGCGGCAATCAATGATCCATCTTTCTTCTTTAATTCAACGATGGCATTGACCACAGCTTGGTCATTGGCTTTTCTGAGTACTGTTCCCTTAACAAACTGTTCGCATTTGGGTTCCAACCGTCGAAAGGAATAAATATCATCATCACCTGTTCCCCCTTCGCGATTGGATGAAAAATAGCCTCGGTTGGAAGCTTCATCCACGATATACGCAAAGTCATCTTTGGGGCTATTAATCAGCGGCCCCAAGTTTGAAGGAAGTGAAAAACTATTTCCCAATTCACTCTCGAAGATATCCAGTGCCCCAAGACCTAAATGTCCATCCGAGGCAAAATATATTTTTTCATTGGTCACAAAGGGGAACATTTCCCTTCCACTGGTATTGATAGTGGGCCCTAGGTTGACAGGCTTCGAATAGTTTCCGGTACGGTCAATGGATACATAATAAATATCGGTTCCTCCAATACCTCCAGGCATATCGGATACAAAAAACAGTTTTTTACCATCAGGACTTAATGCTGGCTGTCCGGTGGAGTAATCCCTACTGTTAAAAGGTACTTCCTCCGGAAAGGTCCAATACCCCCCTTCCAACTGTGTGCGATAGATTTTAAGGTGATTGGTGCCAGTACTGTCCCGTTCGAGGTTTTTGGCTGTATAATTATTCCGGGTAAAATACATAATAGTACCTTCCGGGTTGAAGGTTGCTCCGGCCTCGTGGTATTTCGTATTGATGTTATTACCAAATATCCTGATATCCACTAAATCACTGCCCAGTTGTACGGTATCTGCCTCATAAAGGTTGAGATAGGGCTGCTTGTTCCATTCGTACACCCGTGTATGGAGTTTCATGGTATCCCTGCTAGAGGCGAAGACAATCTTGTCCTGATAATACATTGGTCCAAAATCGGCCAAGGTTGAATTCAGTGACAAATGGGTAACCACAAATTGGGGTTGGCGATTTCGAAGTTCATCCAGGGCGAGGTCATTATCACTGAACTGGGAAACCTCGAAATCATCCCCATTGAACTTTTCAGCATAGATTTTCATCAGTGCTTTGGCAAGAGGATAGTTCCCAACTCCTTTCAACGTATGGATATACCTGAAAATGTATTTTGCGGCCAGTGTTTCCTCATATTTGGAGAAGAGTTGACCATACCACTTTACAGCGTTGGTCATATCGGAGTTATAATAATAGATATCCCCTAAGCGTTGCAGGGTTTCCTGGGAATCGTCCCCTTTTTTTGCCAAGCGCTCATATTCAGCAGCAGCTTGGATGTAATGATAATTGTGATATTTTTTTTCCGCTCTTGAACCTT
Source organism: Flagellimonas meridianipacifica (assembly GCF_003001695.1). Lineage (GTDB taxonomy): Bacteria > Bacteroidota > Bacteroidia > Flavobacteriales > Flavobacteriaceae > Flagellimonas > Flagellimonas meridianipacifica. The sequence continues at coordinate 298,750 of NZ_PVYX01000001.1, forward strand.
TGTCTTGGGCAAATCCAAAACTGAAAATCAGTAATACCGTGATTATATGGATAGATGTTTTCATAAATTTTGACTTAGTAGAATCTTGGGGATTTTAAACGCTTTTCCTGTGTCTTTAATTCGAAGCGGAGAAATACCTCATGGGTTCCGCTATTGAAGTTTCTAAGGTCGGTTGTGGTACGGTCGTAAGCATAGCCCACGTTCAATGCCGGCGAAATCTGTAGGCCCAACAGGCCTGAGAAAGAATCATCCCAACGATAGGCGATTCCGGCGGTCACCGTCTCCCGGATCATGAAGTTTGCCGACAGATCTGCTATCACCGGAGCCCCAGGCACCCACTTGACAAAAAATGCGGGCTTGAACTTGATATCCGCCGATATGTCCCTGACCAATCCACCGATCAAAAAATAATGGAGGCGTTCGGTGGCAATCTCCTGGGTCGCCCCGTCATAGTGGTCCTCCGAAAAGAAATTGGGGATGGCAAAGCCAAGATACGAACGTTCTGTATGGTAATACGCTCCCGCTCCCACCGTCGGGAAGAACCGGTTTTCTATGTTATTTTGGAAAGCAACATCTGGGTTTCGAATTAGACCCTCAGAAAAGTCCACGTTAAAGATACGTCCACCTGCCTTCAGTCCGAAGGAAAGCCTTTTATTGTTTGCCCCGACCTGGATACTGTACGAAACGTTGCCATCCAAAAACAATTCATTGGAAGGACCAAGTTCATCATACGTGGCAACAACCCCTAAACCTACTTTCTCACTTACGGGGCCATCGATTGCCAAAACCTGTGAGGTGGGAGCCCCATTGATGCCAACCCATTGTGAGCGATGCATCCCCAAAATGGACAGGTGCCCTCTTGAGCCCGCATACCCGGGATTTACCGTTATGGTGTTGTACATATACTGTGTAAACTGTGGGTCTTGCTGTGCTTCCAACTGAAATGATATCAGCACGAACAGAATCAAAAATGCTTTTTTGAACATTGTTTTTAATGGTATTGTTTTCATAATTGCCGATATCATTTTAACGATTGATGTATAGCCAGTCCGCGATGGGTTCCGAACCATCGCCCAGATCTAAAATGTAGTAGTAAGTGCCTACGGGCAGAAACTCTTCCTTTTGGATGACTGCCCGTCCATTGGATATTCCGGCGAACTCATTGTTATATCCCTGGGCCTGGAATACCAGATTGCCCCATCTATTGTAGATTTTCAAGGTATTGTTGGGGTATCTTGAAATACAATCGATTTCAAAGGTTTCATTTACCCCGTCCCCATTTGGTGAGAACTCATTGTAGAATACCAGACAGGTTGGTTCGATGGATGCCGTATCCGAATCGTTGGCGGTATCCATATCAAACTGGTCCACAAAGGCCAGTTGGGCCACATTGAGGTAATCCTCAATATCCAATACTTCCACCGTTAAGGTCAACGTAGCCGTCTCACTTCCATTTAGGGTGTCAATTTCCCAGAAGCCTTCAGATGCATCGTAAGCGCCTAAGGTGGCGGTAGCGGTGATAAATCGATAGCCGTTGGGCAATTGCTCCTCGATACCGATGTTGGTTGCTGGCAATGATCCGTTATTGGTCGCCGAAATGGTAAAGTTGATTTCATTGCCAATATTTGGCCTTGCGTTGTCAACGGTTTTTACTACAGCAATATCTACCGATTGAGGCATAATTGTGATACTGGCCTCATCATCATCGGGAATTCCATCCGCTAGGTCGTCCGTGTCAAAATCCGATGTAGCATCACTATCCGGGTCGGCTTGGTTACTAGCCGTAATCTGAACACGATTTGTATATTCCCCGTCGGTCCCAGTTGGTGCATTTACCCGGGCCAAGATGACCAAGGTCTCAGTAGTACCATTTGGGATGACCCCATTGGTATTCCAAACACCTGTATTTTCATCATAAGTACCGGCTGTGGCCGTGTGGGCCTCGTAAGTAAACCCAATGGGCAATAGCTCATTGACAACAACACCGGAGGCATTGCTATCACCACTATTGGTCAAATTAATAGTGAACTCGATCACATCACCAACATTTGGTTCGATATCATCCACTGTTTTGGTGATCGATAGATCGGCCAAGCCCGTTGGTTCCGGATTTACCGTATCCTGATCATCTTCAGAGTTTAAGTTGTTATCTGGTGAAGAATCAGGATCGAAAGTGTCCAGAGCAATCAACTCCGCTGTATTGCTGTACTCTCCATTGGACAATACCGTTGCAACAATCACCAAAGTCTCTGTGGTGCCATTTGGAAGAGATGCAATATCCCAAGAGCCAATAATCTCGTCATAGGACCCAATGGAAGTGGTCGCACTTACAAAATCATAACCACTGGCCAAAATATCCTCGATTACCAATCCGGCGGCATCACTTGGACCATCATTGGTGATGGCCACGGTAAATGTGATATCAGTACCCACTGATGGAGCGAGATTATCCGCTGTTTTCACCACAGAGATATCTGTGATAACACGAGGCAGGGTAACTTGCCCGTCCTGATCATCCTCATTGGGGTCATTATTATTTGGGGTTGAGTTCGGATCCAACTCATTGATTGCAATCAATTCTGCTGTATTTGCATAACTTCCTGTGGTATTAATGCCTACTGTGATATCCAAAGAAGTATTGGTATTGGCCGCTAAACTTGCTACATCCCAGATGCCGCTTGTAGGGTTATAGGTGCCCGCCCCACTATGCGATACATAGTTATATCCTGTTGGAAGCTGGTCCAACACTTGAATTCCAGTTGCCTCGCTTGGGCCATCATTGCTCAAATTCAGTGTAAAGGTGATTTGATCCGAAACATCAGGAAACTCATTGTCCACCATTTTGGTCAAGGAAATATCGGCCAAAGGAATTGGGATAGTAGCTGCCTCGTCGTAATCATCTTCTGCAATAACACTATTTCCAGGAACAGAATCCGGATCAAGATTATCAGAATTGGTTATTTCCGCACTATTTGTATAAACGCCGGTTGGGTTTACAGTTGCCTTTATTTTAAGCGTTTCCGTTGTTCCATCAGATAAGCTTCCATTCAATTGCCAGGCTCCTGTATTTTGATTGTAATTTCCAGCTGTTGCAGTATTTGAGATGTACGTATAGCCATTAGGTAGCAAGTCTTGTACGATTACGCCCGAAGTGTCACTTGGTCCATTGTTGGTAATGTCAATGGTAAACTCCACTTCATCTCCGACCAAAGGTGTGGTGTTGTCCACAGTCTTTACAAGATCAAGGTCCGATACTAAAACAGGGGTTGGCTCAATAGTTGCCTGGTCGTCTTCCGTATCATCATTGTTTGCTGGAAGGGAATCAATATCATCTTCATTTAGATCGGTCAGTTCCGCGGTATTGGTATAAATTCCATTGGGTAAGACCGTTGCCTGAATAACGATGGTCTCAAAAGTACCATCAGGAAGGTTTCCTACTGTCCATGAACCATTGAGTGGTTCGTAAGTGCCAACAGATGGAATCGCTGAAACAAATTCATAACCGGATGCCAACAGATCGGTCACTACAACGGTAGTGGCATCACTGGGGCCATCATTGGTCACTGTTACTGTAAAGCTGATGTTACCTCCTATGTTTGGAGTATTTGTATCGGCTGTTTTGGTAACGGAAACATCCACAAGTTGTCGTGGAGTGACCACTACTTCATCTTGGTCATCTTCGGATGGTGTGGTATTGTTTGGTGTAGAATCCTGGTCCAACTGGTCGTGGGCAATAACTTCTGCGACATTAACATAGTCCCCAGTAGTATTGACCGAAGCCGTAATGTTCAGAATTGCGCTGTTCCCATTGGCCAAACTTGCAATACTCCATATCCCATTTCCGGAAACATAAGCTCCTCCACCATCATCGGATACATAGGTAAAGCCCGAAGGCAGTAGGTCCAATACCTGGATACCTGTAGCTTCACTAGGTCCTTCGTTGGCAACCGTTAGGGTAAATATTACATTGTCATTTACATCAGGTGTAGTTGTATCCACTGACTTTGTCAAAGCAAGGTCCGCCACTTGTATTGGTGTTACCACAACATCATCTTGGTCATCCTCGGCCAAAATATTATTGTTGGGAGTGGAATCCACATCGAAAATGTCCGTTGCAATAATTTCGGCCACGTTGGTGTAGTTTCCTGTGGGATTGACCAAAACATCGATTACCAAAGTTTCAGTATCCCCGGCTGAAACGTCTCCTACCTGCCAAATACCTGTATTTTCATTATAAATTCCTGAAGTTGCGCTGTACAGGACAAAATCGTATCCCGATGGAAGCAAATCCTCCACTATTACATTATCAGCGTCCACACTTCCCACGTTGAACACTGTAATTTCAAAGCTGATCTCAGTACCCACCAAAGGTGTGGTATCGCTATCAACAACTATTTTGGTCAGCTCCAGGTCTCCAATGTTAGGAAAGACCTCTAATGTGGTTTCATCATCATCGTCCCCATCACCATTTCCATCTTCATCAACTGTATTGTCGGTTGTAGGATCACTGTCCGGGTCAAACTGGTCACTTGCCGTGATTTGGGCACTGTTCACATATTCATTGGGTGCACCTGTTGGTGCATTCACCGTTGCTTCATAGGTTACCGATGTACTTCCGCCATTGGCAAGTACGGTCAACCCAGCCCAAGATGCGGTGTTTCCAAACAAGGAACCTCCATTATTGACCGTGGTCAATGCATATCCACTTGGGAGGATGTCTTCCAATGCGACTCCTGTGGCCACATTGGGTCCAAGGTTGGTCATTGTTAAGGTAAAAGTGACGGTGTCCCCGACATCTGGCGTTGTATCGTCAACTGATTTGGCCAAACTCAGGTCCGCTTGTTGTGGAACTACGGATATGTTATCTTCATCATCTTCACTTTGGTCCCCATTGTCGTTATTGGGTGTACTGTCCGTATCGAATTGATTGGCTGCAGTGACCTGGACTTGGTGCTCATATTCACCAGTAGTGCCGGTAGGTTCCAGTACTTCGGCATTGAACGTCAAGGTCAAGGTATTGCTTCCAACAGGCACCGTTAGACCGGACCAGTCGATATTGGCTCCGCCCAAGGAACCACCATTGCTGATTCCGGTTACGTTTCCAAATCCAGGAGGTAATACATCCTGTATGGAAACCCCTGTGGCCAACACATCACCCAAATTGCTTAAATCTATGGTGAAGGTAACAACATCACCGACATTGGGACTGGAATCACTTACATTGATGTCCAACTCTAAGTCAATAATCTGTGGAGTGATAACAAAGAAATCCTCGTCATCCTCACTTTGATCGCCGTCATCATTGAAGGGTTCACTATCTGGGTCATCTTGATCACTGGCTGTAATCTCGGTAATGTTCAAATATTCATCTGGGAATCCATTGGGTGCATTTACCGTTACTTGATATGAAACGGTAGTGCTACCAACCGGAAGGGAGGCAATGGTCCAACTTAAAAAAGTTCCTGCAATGGCTGTACCGCCATTGTTTATTGTGGTCAGATTCAATCCCGAGGGCACCTCGTCCTCTAGGACTACATTGGTCGCTGTATTTGGTCCAGCATTGGTCACTGTCAATTCGAAGGTGACCGTATCCCCAACATTCGGAGTGGCACTGGATACCCCGGAAATATCTTTAACAAGACTAAGGTCTGCGGACTGAAGCGCAAAAGCAGCACTGTCCTCATCGTCCTCACTTTGGTCCCCATCATCGTTATTAGGTGTACTATCGGAATCGGGCAGGTCGGACGCGGTGATCTCTCCTGTTGTCGCATAACTGCCAGTGTCGTTGATGGTTACCTGGTAGTCCAGGTCCAGGGTCGCGCCATTGGCCACATCCAAACTGCTCCAAGTGATGGTACCGCTGCCCGGGTTGTACACACCACCGTTGGTGATGCTTCCAGCAATGATGTCCATTCCGGATGGCACTGCCACTGTGACCTCTATCCCGGTCCCGGCACCGGTCTCTACGGCATCGTTGTTGAATACCGAGACGGTATAGTTTACGGTATCACCCTCATTCCCGTTGGGGCTTGAATTGTTGATACTCAGTTCCAGGTCGACCTGTTCAAGGGATACCTGCGCACTGTCCTCATCATCTTCGCTCTGGTCCCCGTCATCGTTGTCGGTACCACTGTCAGGGTCGTTCTGGTCGCTTGCCGTGACCTGTGCCGTGTTCAAATATTCGTTCGTTGCACCGGTAGGTGCGTTCAGTGTTGCGGTGAAGCTTACGGAAGAAGAGCCACCGTTGGTCACCGATAGCCCGGACCATGTGATGGTGTTTCCAGACTGCACGCCCCCATTGTTTATGGTCGCGATGGTATATCCCGAAGGGACCACATCGGCAAGGTTTACTCCTGTTGCATCGTTCGCTCCACCATTGGAGACCTCAAGTGTAAAGGTAACCGTTTCCCCAACACTTGCAGTGGTAGGGAGTACTGTTTTGTCCAGGCTCAGGTCTGCGGACTGAAGCGCAAAAGCAGCACTGTCCTCATCGTCCTCGCTCTGGTCCCCATCATCGTTGTTGGGGGTACTGTCGGAATCCGGAAGGTCGGATGCTGTAATCTCTCCCGTTGTGTCATAACTGCCAGTGTCGTTGATGGTCACTTGGTAGTCCAGGTCCAGGGTCGCTCCATTGGGCACATCCAGACCGCTCCAGGTGATGGTACCGCTGCCAGGGTTGTACACACCACCATTGGTGATGCTTCCCGCAACAATGTCCATTCCGGATGGCACTGCCACTGTGACCTCTATCCCGGTCCCGGCACCGGTCTCTACGGCATCGTTGTTGAATACCGAGACGGTATAGTTTACGGTATCACCCTCATTCCCGTTGGGGCTTGAATTGTTGATACTCAGTTCCAGGTCGACCTGTTCAAGGGATACCTGTGCACTGTCCTCATCATCTTCGCTCTGGTCCCCGTCATCGTTGTCGGTACCACTGTCAGGGTCGTTCTGGTCGCTTGCCGTGACCTGTGCCGTGTTCAAATATTCGTTCGTTGCACCGGTAGGTGCGTTCAGTGTTGCGGTGAAGCTTACGGAAGAAGAGCCACCGTTGGTCACCGATAGCCCGGACCATGTGATGGTGTTTGCAGACTGCACGCCCCCATTGTTTATGGTCGCGATGGTATATCCCGAAGGGACCACATCGACAAGGCTTACCCCTGTTGCATCGTTCGCTCCACCATTGGAGACCTCCAGAGTGAAGGTCACCGTTTCCCCAACACTTGCCGTGATGGGAAGTACCGTTTTGTCCAGACTGAGGTCTGCGGATTGCAGGGTGATGCTTGCAGTGTCCTGATCATCCTCTGAAGGGATATCGTTATTTGGCGTAGAATCAGGATCAAATTGATCACTACCTGTAATCTCCACAGAATTGTCATAATTTCCACTTCCATTGACTGTGGCATCAAAGGTCAGGTTCAATGTGTTTCCATTGGTGACGGAAAGATTGGACCAATCAATGGTAAAATTACCTGGATTGTAGACACCATCATTACTAACAGTCCCTAAGACCAGGGTATAGCCCTCTGGTATTACATCCCTAACGGCAACTCCGGTTGCATCAGAGCCCGCAGAGACATCATCATTGAATATGGAAATGGTAAATGTTACCGTATCTCCTGGATTAGCTGTCGTGGGGCTAACCGTTTTTGTCAACTCCAAATCGGCCAAGCCGTCAATAGTGATTGTGACCGTATCACTTTCGTCCGTACAGATTCCGTTCGAAACTGTCCATTGAAACTCATAGGTTCCAACATCTGTGCCGATAACATCTGTTGCTGGGTCGGTATCATCGATAAAAGATGCGGTAGTAGGTCCCGAAAGCTGCGTCCAGGTTCCAGAACCGACTGTTGGTGTTGTTGCACCTAAAGTGACCGTTGCGAATTGTTGCAAATTTTGATCGGGACCAGCTTCTGCGGTAACGGGTTGTGAAATAATTTCAACTTCCATGGTATCGGTAAGGGAACAACCTCCATTGGTTGCTGTCCATGTAAATTCGTATATGCCCGGTTCCAAATCCAAAACCAACGAATTCGGGTTGTTGACCGAGGTAATGTTTGCTGCTGTTCCAGGGTCGGTTACACCCGGGCCCTCTGTTTGGGACCAAGTGCCCGTGCCTGTGGTCAAGGCAACCGCATTTAAATTGGTCTGGGTTGCATCACAGAATTGTTGATCGGGACCGGCATTTGGCTCTGAAGGTGGATCATCGGTAAAAGTGATATCCACGGTATCCGTGGACGGTGCACAAAGCGAAGGTGCTGTAAAAGTGGTACCATTGGTAACCGTCCAAGTGAGCTGATAAGTTCCCAAGACAGTAATATTTGATAAAGTCGTGGTTGGGGAGTTCGGGCTGTCTATTACCGCGGCTCCTCCTGAAGGGTCTGTTGAGAACGTCCAGGTTCCTATACCCACTGTTGGTGCCGTTGCGTTCATCTGCACGTCCAATTGACAGGCATTGGGCTGGTCCGCACCAGCATCGGCTGTCGATGGCGCATCAAAAACTTCTATACGGACAACATCTGCCGTATTGGCACAGTTGCCCGATTCAAAATTCCATTCCAAAATATAAATACCGGGAACCGAAAGACCTGATAAGGTAGAGGTAGGGCTATTCGGCGAATCTATGGTGGCGACACTCCCAGAAGGTTGTTCGGCAAACCGCCATTCCGCATTGGTAACATCCACAGGAGCTGTATTTCCCGCCAACGTGGTCTGATTGGGTACGACAAGGTCGCCCTGACAGAGTATTTGGTCCGGCCCCGCATCTGGATCTACCGAAGGAGCTGTACTGGATACTACGGTAACTTCATCGAAAGTAGAAGTACACGAACCTCCATAATCTGTTGTGAACCTAAAGATATAGGTGTTTCCAGGGATGATGGTCACTTCAGCCACATTGCTATTGGCAGGGTTTTGGTTTATTGTTGCTACCGGAGCACCATTCGCAGTTTGGGTCCAAGTTCCTGTAGATCCAAAAGTGGCCTCCAACAAAAAATTTGTTGTTTCACAAAAGTTCAGATCTGGTCCCGCATCCGCAGGAACAAAGACATCGACGTCCAAGTCTGCAAATGTGGTGGGACAGTTGCTATCCCCTACTATGGTCCACCTAAAAGTATAAGAACCAGCGACCAAATTGGTGACGTTGGTATTGGGATCGTTCACATCTGCAATGGTCGGGGTGTTCGGGGCGCCGGAAAGTAATGTCCAAAACCCGGTCTCCACATTGGCATCAAAAGCGTTTCCTGACAATATGGTATTCGTAGCGTTACAGATTGTCTGATTGGCTCCGACCGATGCCGTTGTGGGTGGAATTCCGACGGATAGGGTCACTTGGTCCGAATCGGTGGAACAGGTTCCATTGTCAACGGTCCATTCAAAAATGTACTGTCCCGAAAATCCAAAGGTGAACTGGGCCGTTGGGCTCGTACCATCATCTATGGTGAAACCGCCTGGTCCGGATATTTGTGTCCATTGACCACTCCCTGTGGAACTGGTGGCTGCCATGGTAAAAGTATTAGAGCACGCAGCTTGATCAGGCCCTGCATCTGCCGAGGCCGGAACACCAATAGTGATTTCCACATCATCAAAGGTGGATTGGCATCCTGCCTTTGAAATGGTCCAAGTAAGGACATAGCTTTGTTCAACTGTAATGTTGGCCGTTGTATTGAACAATGTGGTATCGGTAAATGAAATCCCTGTTGCCGGCACAGCGGTCCACAGACCTGTTTCACCAGCTTGGGGAGCATTTCCGGCGAGGTTTACCACTGTAGTACCCGTGTTTAGACATTGGTCACTCCCAGCATCTGCCAAAGTTGGCCCTGGAGTTCCACTTGTGGTGACCGTTACAGTATCCGAACCCGGTGCGGGACATGTATTGTCATTAGGGTTTTCTATGGTCCATCTAAATATGTATGTTTCATTGGCATTATCCAATCCAGATATCAATGTATTTGGGTCATTGGCATCTGCAAATGAAATACTGGATCCAACTGGAGCGGTTTCCACGGTCCAGGTTCCTACCAAGTTGTTTGTGGGAACGTCTCCAGCCATTTGAATAGGGGCCCCAAAACAGACCAAACCTTGGTCAGGACCTGCGTCAACGACTATCGGCGCATCTGAAGAGACCTCTACCGTAACAGTAGCTTCTGCAGCGGGGTCACATACGTTTCCACCAGAAATACCATATTGAAATTCATATACCCCAGGTACCAATCCTGATATACCAGTGGTCTGGTCGAATGGACTATCTATAGTAGCAGTGTTCGGGCCACTTAACTGTGACCACAATGAACTACCAGTGGTTACCGTATTTCCAGTTAGAGATGTTGTGGTTACATTACAGGCCAATACCTGACCGGTACCCGCATTGGCGCTTGTTGGAGTAAGTGAAATCGTAACATTGATGGCATCCGTAGCTTCATCACATCCCGTTTGGACCGATCCGCTCACCACTCTTCGGAACAAAACGGTATAGGTTCCCTCAACATCAAAATCAATACTCAATGGAGTGCTTCCCGTGTTTTGAAAATTGTTGGAATTGACCAAAGTGGATGAAGCAGGTCCGCTTACTATGGCATAGGTATTTGAACCATTACCTGTAGTTGTAAAGGGAATATCTACCTCTGTTTGGCCACATGCGGCAATGATGTCATTACCACCATTCGCCGTTATAGTTATTGGATTGGTCGAATATCGTATGGTTGTACTCGCCGAATCATCACAACCTGTGGTGGCATTGGCAATGGTATAGGTGAACACATACGTACTGCTGCCATCCAATCCAGAAACCTGTGTGGTGCTGTTGGATGGATTTAAAATACTGGCCGCCGGCCCAGAGGTCTGTGTCCATTGTATGGTTTCCCCAGAAAATTGGGGCTGGGACCCTACCAAGGTCGCCGTGGTTATACCAGGGTCACAAAAACGTATTGTACCGTCCTGGGTACTTGCATTGGAAATATCCTGGGTTGCCTCGTCCACGGTAATGGTGACTGTATCCTGACCTGAAGCACAGGGGCCTACCACCGTCCAACGCAACACATAAGTTCCCTCGATAAGATTGGAAACTGTAGACCTATTATTGTTGACATTTGCGAAATTAGGTGTACTGGGTCCACTTACAAAGGACCATGTACCAACCTGACCGTTGATATTGTTTCCACCAAAACTACCATCAAGAGTTGTGGACTGGGTAACGGTATAACAGTTGTCCAGATTTTGGTCGGCTCCTGCATCTACAGGTGATTCGCCCCCATAATTGGTCACGGTCATGATGTCAAAGGATTCACAGTTTTGACCCGGTGCATAATCAGGTCCCGTGATGGTCCATCTTAGTGTGGTGGTGCCTGCACTTCCTTCGGGCAATGTTATGGTGGATGTAGGGGAGTTCGGAAAATTTATGATAACACCGGCACTATTTCCACCATCAATAGTCCATAGACCTGTTTCACCTGGGTTGAGAGGTGTATTTGCTATGATTGATATGTTTCCAGTATTGTCTGGACATGAGGCCACATCTAGACCGGCATCTGCCGTCGTAATGGGCTGCACAGTAATATCTACATCTTGGAATTGTGTGGTACCATCGGTACAGGTTGCCGTCAGTCTAAAGGAATAGATATTTCCCCCTATCAATCCATTGATAGCTGTGTTAAGATCGGAAGGGTCCGCTATTATTACCGAGGGACCCGCTACTTGAGACCATGTTGGTCCGCTTTGCACCAGACCTGTTGCGGAACCGGAAAGGGTAAAGGGTGAATTTTCGCAAATGGTCTCCGCAACCCCGGCATTGACCGAGCAATTTTGCCCAAAAGTGTCTTGAACCGAAGAAAGCAAAACAACTAAAAATACAAAGGTTACTTTAAATTTACCTGACAATAGAAACATAGCTACAGATGTTTAGATTACATTATTTCAAAGAATTTTCAAACATATTATTAAAATGTCAAAACCATAACAATATGTTGTCATTCGTCGATAGGATGTTGCCAATACGGGTGTAATCGATGAATGGATTTATAAAAATGTAATTTTATACGTGTTAATTAAATCTTAAGACACACGATTTCATTGTTTGTCACTTTTGAAGTTTTTGCTTTTATCAATGAAACAACAGGTAATTTTATCCGTGCTTTTTCGAGAGGACCTTACCAACTATCGGATATAAAGAATTTCATAAATAGGGACTTACTGGCATATTCTCAGAAATGTCCTTTTATAATTTCCTTTGGCAAGGCCCGTTCATTGGATAACCTATGGGAATCCAAATTCCATGAAAACATTTTTAAAAAGCATGGTTCAGTGGTGTTTTTTGCGTGGCAACAAGCTACATCCCGAACCTGTAACAACTCGGTTTGCAATTACAATTTTAAAAATCGCAAGTTGTTCTATAACTTGTAAATAAATACTTACAATCGAAGCTGCGTTTCATGATTGTGGGTTTTTATGGGATGGGAACATAAAACTTGTCTTATTAACGATATATAAGATGTATGAATTTTGAAGAGGCTAAAAAGATTGTACGTGCACACACCTATTTATTGGGAAAAACCGTAAACGGGATGAAAATTGACGAACTTTTTATTTACCCGCTTGATGAGGCATCTTATTCGGTTTTTATCGCGATGTACCGTACTGCCTTGAACAATGAAGAATCGTTAAGGCCATTTATCGAAGAGGAAATGGGCATAAAATGTATTCTTAATAAATCAAGTATTAATATGGGCAATAAAATCCATAGCCTGACCATCAATGAGGTCAAGAATCTTATCGAGGATTAGCGAACTTTTACCAAATTACAAGATTGTCAAATTGCAGCTAAAGAGACCGAAAACACAAAAGAAGAGTATCTTTTTTGATACGAAACTGACCAATGTTATGTTTGGATTTACTTCACAAGGTCCACTAAACCAAAATTAAGGGAGTGGGTGTACCAAACGACAATAACTGAATTTAACGGATTGTTGCTATAACAATGCGGCTTTTTATAAAATCACTGGTTAATGGCAAATTTTGAGAAGGAGAGTGGATTCCAAAGACAGGTTCGTTTTATGACATTAATCCGTTACTAAGAATGGTGACAGAAGATTATTTATTCCGTATTCGTTGCTTTTGTTCAGTTAGAAAATCCCTTATCAAGCGAATCTGTGCATCAATATCCTTAATCTTGATAATTTGATAGATAATGCTCCGCTTTTTGCCATCGGTCAGCTTGTTGAAAATCGCTCTTGATTCCGGTTCCTGTTCCAAGAAAACAGCAAGCACCTCTGGCATATCGACCCCTAACTGGTCTGGGTCTTCCTCTATTTGATAATGTACTTGGTCACCTAGTTCCTTTTCGAGCGCGTCAAGATACTTGCCTGCAACGATGATGAAAAAGTTTCCATCTCCCAGATGGTTCAATCCACAGCGGTAGGATACCTTCTCGTCGATGGTACATATCATTCGGGTAGCTCTTTTGCGACTGAACTGGTTGATAATATTCGCGTTCAATCTTAAATAATAATAACCGCCCTTGCGTTTTTCAAGTTGCTTGATGGTCTGCTCCCCTTGGTAAGATTTCATTGGCTATCGCTCTCTACAAATTTTTTGAGCCCCGCAAGATCTTTGAGGTGCATCTTGTGGACCCATTTGGTTATTCCACCAATATACGCAATCAAGAACTGGGGTTTTTTCAGGGTCTCATCGAACCAAAGGTTGACCTGGGTATGCTGCCCATGCAGTGGTTTGAGTATGAAGTGCAGCCTTACGTCCTCCTCGAACGGTACAACATCACTCTTTAAAAAGAAACTGACCTTTTCATTGGGGACAAGATGCGTGATTTCCTGATAACCGAACTGCTTGCCCTTTCTATTCAAGAACACGGTCTGTGCGCCAATTTGCCCATCCACGTTTTTGACGGCGCAAAGGGAGTTGGTCTCGGATGGCCATGCAGACCAATTCATCAGCCGCTCTTGGTACCTAATTGCATCATACACTTTTTCAACGGTAGCGTTTACGTTTATGGTTTCTATGTACTGTACTTTTTTTGGGAGTACAATTATGAGTACTATAGTTGCGGTCAAAAGACCGGTACCTATGGAGATAAGTATTGTTGCCAACATATTAACTAGTTTATGACAACAAATGTACTCGGTCAAAATATCCGATTTTTTGCCCTAGATCAAAAAATCAGCTCCTCCTTCCACGGACCCTGCTCAGAGTGCTCTGGGTAATTCCTATAAAACTGGAGATGTACTTCAGAGGATATTTGGCCACCCAATTTTTTTCGTTTTCTACCCTGCGGTAACGTTCTACTGCATCATCGCTCTGAAAGGAGATAAGGTTTCTTGACATACTGGCAAAACCCTCCTCAACGGTCCTGCGCAATAAAGTATTGTAGGCTGGCAGGGTAGCGGCCAATTTATCGCTCTTGCTTTTTTCAATGGAATAGACCAAACTATCCTCAACAGTTTCTATCGATACAAGTGCAGGTGTTTGGTTCAGATAACTGTCCATTTCGGTGAATACCTGGCCCTCGGTTGCCATCCAAACGGTGTAATCTTTATCACCCTTTAAATAATAGAGACGAACCGTTCCCTTTTCGATTAAGAAATACTGGTTACAGAAATGTTTCTGCTTTAAAAGGAACCGGCCTTTTGGCAATGAAAGAAGCGTCAGGTTTTCATAGATTTTTGAAACGTCTTCATCGGTTCCATCGGATAGTCTAATTATTTCGGTTCTTAGTTGGTTCATTGTTCAGGATTGAACAGTAATTTATAAATTATTTACGAGTTCCAAATAAGGGCCGTTTTAAAGGACAACATTATGAATTCAATATGCCCCAAAGGTATAAGTCCCATTCTTGGTCTTTTTTAATAATATCGGTAATTGACCTTTTATGGGAGACTTTACAGATTGAAAATAACCGACTTAAATGAGGCCCAAATCTTACCAGGATTTACCTGCGCCGGATCCTGTTTGATTTTTGTAGTGTTCGGGAAGATAAGCGTAAACCAAAAATCAAGTAGGGCGCATTTACTTATGCCCTTTTGAAGTCGTGATTTTTCATTGGACTGATTATTTTCTTTTCTTAAAACTGTACTGTTTCCCTCTTTCCTTTGGGATTCTTTTAAAAGGATTCCTTTTCCTTAGTTAAAAACAGGGTACTTTTTATCCCTTTTTGACTTTGCTGCTACTTTGAAGTTGGGTGGCAATTCAAGATGTGTCATTGTCATGACAATCTTGCTTTTTCTCCCGCTGGTCGCAAAAGAAAAATGGGAAATGAAAAGGGAACATATTCAATTTAGATGTAGCATCTATGAGAAGAAAATGCTCAAGCTTAAGGCCAAAAGGGCTGGACTTTCTCTTTCCGAATATTGCCGTGGTTCCGCCCTTGGTCATAGCATCATCGAACGCCTGACCCCAGAACAATTGGAACATTATTCCATGCTGGTGAAATACAAGAACAATTTCAAACGGATAAGCAATATGTTCAAAAAAAGAGATCCAAGGCTTGCCAAGGAAGTTAAGGAATTAGCTATTCAGATAAGGAACCACCTTTACAACTTCAATAGATGATAGGGAAGGGAAAATCCATATCACATACCAGGGCATCCATCTCCTATGGATGGAACCAGGAGAAGGATGCAGAAATCATTCATAGTCAACATTTGGCCGGGGAGAACCCTAAGGAGATTACGGAAGAATTTAAAATCGTTCAATCACAGAACCCACGAACCCAGAAGAACACACTGAGCTTCGTGCTGAGCCCCAGTATCGAGGATGGTAAGCGTCTATCAAAACAGAAACTAAGTAATCTTACCAAAAAGTTCATCAAGGCCATGGGGCTAAAGGAAAGGCAGGCCATAGCATTTGTACATCGGGACAAGGAACATACCCATATCCATTTATACGTCAACCGTATAGGGTTTGACGGAAAAGCATACAAGGACAGCTTCATCGGAAAGAGGAGCCAGCAAATGGCCCATGAGGTGGCAAAGGAAATGGGATTGACCACTGCAAGGGATGTCCAACACCAAAGACTTGACAAAGTCAAACAGATAAGGAACGAAATAAAGCGGGTACATGAAGAAGTGATGCGATCGGAAAGACCGAAAAGTCTTGATGCCTATATCAAGTCAATGGAAGAAAATGGTATCAAAGTAATCCCCAGTATCAACAGGCAACAGAAACTTCAGGGATTTCGGTTTCAGTACAAGGGACAAAACCTTAAGGGAAGCGAAGTACATCGTTCCATGTCGGCAGGAAGAATAGTCGCCCAAATCTCAGACACCACCAACAAGGTAATTAATAAGTCAAAAGTACCAACAGCAAAGTTGGCGGGAAAAACAATCGAATTGGGCACTAATATCGCAATGGCCTTGGCAAAAAGGTTCGCGAAGAAAGCCATTAAAAGAGCCATTGACCAGGGCATCGGAATTTAAAAATAAAGGACAATGAAAAAACTGGATGACATTATGGAACTGCTGACTGACGAAATCAACGGGTTCCAGAATTCAATCAAAAAATTGGAAGGCCTATCCAAAGGTCTAAATGAGGTAAAAGTGGATACTTCCAAGTTGGAATATCTCCTAAAAGAACACCTTAGGCACCAGGAAAGGGTTCAGTCACAGAATATGAAAACATTAAACCATATCGATAAGAAACTGAAACGGACCAAGCTCATTCCCAAATGGTTGTTGGTGCTCTTTCTATCCGTGCTAATTATACTGAGCATGACAATTGGATATTTGAGTCTTCAAGTGGTTCAATCAAACAAAAAGGAAAAAGCTCTCGCAATGAAAGAAAGAGTGGAACTTCAAAATCAACAGTAGGTTGCGCCCTTTTCCGATTTTACTTCACGCTTATCCCTCGAAACGCTATAAAATCGGAACAGGATCCATGCGCAAAGTTTAGGGGTAAGATTTGGGAACAATTGTTTAAAAGTTGACTACCTTATCGAGGGCCTCATCAGCATCTTTTTTCATGAAACTTGCTTGGTAAGCAACTGTTGTGGTTATTGAAGAATGTCGATAAAGTTTCTGTAACATCTGAATGGGTATTTTATCGCCCGAAATGTTTCCAAAAGTGTGTCTCGCAATATGCATGCTCAACCTTTTATCAATACCTACAGTTAACGCGACAAGCTGCAATCTTCTATTTAAAGTTCTAGTAACTGTTCTTGTTCTAACCAACAACTCCCGCTTATCGGATAAGTCTGTTCCATATAGGTAAGGAAAAACCAAATCCGATTTGGAATCATGTTTATACGAATCTAAAATCACCTGTGCTTTTAAAGGAATTTTTAAAGACACTAGTTTTTGGTTCTTGTTCATACGGTACAACAACCTTCCATCTTTAAAATCTGACCATTTCAAAAGCAATACATCACTCACTCTTATTCCCGCAAAATAAAAACTGATAAGCCAAACATTCAATGCTGCCTGTTGAGCATCCGTCAATCCTTTCGCATTTTCCAAAATCTTCACTTCCTCTTTCGAAAGACCTATTTTCTCGGATTCAGGTATCCGAATTTGGATTTTACTTTTTCCAAAAGGATAGTGTTTCCTTTCAACAATGGATTCTGAGATAGCGAGATTGAAAATCTTCCTTATCAGAATCATATAATTTGCAGCAGTTCTAGGTCTTCTAAGTTCCTGGTGGAGAATAAAGCTTTCAAAGTTTTTTAAAAGAAAAACAGTGATTTCCTCGAAATAGAGTTTTTCCTTCCCAACAAAACTCATGAATTTGGATACTCTTCCTTTTTGGGTTTGATATTGTCTTAGCTTATCAGCATTTTTTAGGTTTTCAAGATGAAGCTTCGCAACTTCAAAAAAATCCAATTTATCTGTACCAATAATATCTTGCTTAATATTTGATGCTGTTGAGTGTCCATTCTGGATCTCTATAGCTATCATACTATTATTGGCCTCTGACAGTTTGTTTAAAATAAGACTATTTAGCATTATGGAATTCGGGTGAGATTTTTTCACCCTTTTATTCTTCTCATCCCAATATTTCTCATCAATATATTGTCCAATAAAAAGATAACTTGCCTTACGGTTCTTTGTAATTCTTATTGCTATGGGATACTTATTTTGTTTGTTAGGTTTCTTTCTAAGAACGACCTGTACGCTTGACATATCAATATACTTTTATACAAGGTACAAAATTATGGGTACAACATAGGTACAACATATTATGATATTAAATGCACTTTTTTGATTTCAAAAAATATATATTAATCTTTAATTAATTGATTTTCAGTAATATTAATTTAAAATAAGATTTTAACGTAAATTCTCATAACCCGAAGGTCGCTGGTTCGAGTCCAGTCCCCGCTACTAAAAAAGAAAGGCTTCACGAAAATGTGAAGCCTTTTTTATTTTAGCTGGATGCAACAGCCTGCTATTTTATGGTTCCATTTCAGACGAGTTCATTCGATATACCCCTTACTGATATTTAATAATTTTAGACGCTACGGCTCAATAAACCTACTAACAAACCCTGTTTCAGGCGGACTTTTTGTTTTAAGGGATTCGAGCTTATTGTAAGGCCGATATCTCTTCTTTTAAAAAATCAGACAATAGAACCTCCCGATTTAACTCTTGGTCCCAGAGTGACTTGTTGGATAAAATGGTATTGACCATTAATTCTATATTATCCAAATCCCAAACCTCTTGAAAGAAAGTGATATAGCTTTCATTATCCTTAATCGGAATTTTTTCAGAATGGTATTCCCCTTTATAGAACAATATGAGGTGAGCCAGGGCATTGACTAAACCTTCAGGCACCTGCTTGTAACGTTCCAAATAGCTCAAAATACTGGGCAAAACCCTTACTCTGAACTTGGATATAGAATTCAAAGAAATATCCAATAACTTATGTTTTATAAATGGATTCTTAAATCGTTCCAACACTTCGTATGCATAGGCTTCAAGCTCCTCTTTAGGCATATCCAGGGTGGGTATGATTTCCTTAAAAATGATTTGGTTAAGAAATTTCGCCATCTTTTCGTCCTCCACAGCATCGCGAACCTCTTTGAACCCGTTCAGATAAGCAATAGGCACCATGGCTGTGTGCGTACCATTCAAAATCCGAACCTTTCGGGTTCTAAACGGGGTCAAATCATCGGTAAATATTACGTTCAAACCTGCTTCTCCAAATCGAAGAAGGTCTTCAAGTTTCTTAGGGCCTTCTATGACCCATAAATGAAAAGGCTCGGCCTTTACAACAAGATTATCTTCATAGCCCAACTTCTCCTGAATGACATGAATATTATCCTTTGGAAAACCGGGAACAATTCTGTCAACCAAAGTGTTATAGAAAATAACCCTACGTTCAACCCACTGAACAAAATCCTTTGATAAATTCCAAAGCTCAATGTACTTTAGAACGCATTCTTTGAGCTTGTCCCCATTTTTTTCAATCAATTCGCAAGGAAGGATTTTTAATTCCTTTGGGGGATGTTTATCAAAGCTGATAAAATAATGATGCAATAAGGCTGTAAGTTTTCCGGGAAACGTTTTAGGTAGCGTTTTTGGATTATCGTCCTTTTCATCGAAAACGATTCCCGCTTCGGTAGTGTTGGACACAATAAACTCTAAATCCGGGTTTTCTGCGAGTTCTAAAAAAGCCTGATAATTCTCAAAGGGATTTAGGACACCTTCAATGGAAGTAATTAACCTAGTGGTTTGGGTTTTTCTGCCTTTTTCCAGGCCTTCAAGTAAAACATGGTAAAGGCCCTCTTGTTCATTAATCCATGCTCCCATTCCTTTTTGCAAAGGTTGAACAATCTGAATGTTCCCATTAAAATTGGTTTTCTCGTTAAGGATGTCCACCATCCAATCCACAAATCCTCTCAAAAAATTACCTTCGCCAAATTGAATGACACGAATGGGCCGTTCTGGCACCATGGGCGACGTTTTTTTATTTAGTTTTTTCATGTTGCCTATGAATCAAAATCCGAAGTAGTCTTTGGCATTATGATAGCAAATATCCGATACGATTTTCCCCAACCACTTCTCATCAGCTGGTAATTCGCCATTTTGGACATCGGTCCCCAAAAGGTTGCACAAGATTCTACGGAAATATTCGTGTCTTGGGAATGACAAGAAGCTTCTTGAATCAGTTAGCATACCAATAAAGCAACTTAACAGACCTAAATTGGAAAGACTGTTCAATTGTTTTTCCATACCATCTTTTTGGTCCAAGAACCACCAAGCCGAACCGAACTGCATTTTTCCTTTAACGCTACCGTCATTAAAATTTCCTATCATACTGGCAAAAACTTCGTTATCCGATGGGTTTAAATTGTAGATGATTGTCTTCGTCAACTGATCGGTACTATCCAAAAGATTTAAAAAATTGGCAAGGGGTCTTGCCTGCTGAAAATCGCCAATACTGTCAAATCCCGTATCGGGGCCAAGCTTGGACAGCATTCTTTGATTGGTATTGCGCAGAGCACCCAAATGAAACTGCTGCACCCATCCAACCTCGTCATATTTTCTGCCAAGATGGACCAAAGTCTCAAATTTGAAGTAGGCTATCTCCGTATTGGACAAATTTTTGCCACTCAAAACTTGTTGAAAGATCAAGGAAGCATCAAATTCTCCTAAATCAAAGTTGTGCAACTGCTCCAATCCATGGTCCGCGCTCTTGCAACCTAATTCGTTAAAAAACAATATGCGTTGATAAAGCGCTTGAATCAAATCCGAATAGGTCTTGATTTCGTAATCAACACATTCACCCAAACGGTTTAGATAATCAATATATCCTTTGGATTCTTCTACCGAATAGGCCTTATCAGGTCTGAAGGATGGGAGAAGTTTTAGGTTAGGTTCCTCCCTTTGAAATTTTGCATGATCTCTTAAATCATCTATTGGGTCGTCGGTGGTAGCTACGACATCCACATTCATTTTTTCCAAAAGGCCCTTTGTTCTAAACTCCTTTTCTTGAAGAAGCTCTCCGGTCAAGTCATATATCCGCTTTGCACTGTTTGAATCAAGAAGCTCAGAAATACCAAAATATCTTTGGAGTTCCATATGCGTCCAATGATAAAGTGGGTTTCTAAGGGTGTAGGGAACCGTTTTTGCCCACATCATAAACTTTTCATCATCAGTGGCATCTCCAGTAATGTATTTCTCTTCAATCCCCAATGTGCGCATCGCACGCCACTTATAATGGTCGCCTTTTAACCATACTTGTGTACAGTTATCATACTGATGGTTTTCTGCAATTTCCATCGCAGGCAGATGATTGTGATAATCAATGATGGGTAAGGCCTTGGCAAAATCGTGGTAAAGCATTTTGGCAAAATCATTCTGAAGTAAAAAATCTTCATCCATGAATTTAGAATTTGATTTGTGCAATCGATTGTCCTTAGTTTTCTTTATGGATATTGCCATGTAGCGTTATTAAATTGTAGGATTTATGATTTCTTTTTCAATGATGAGGCCCTCACAATCAATTCAGGTTGTAAGACGGTCTTTTTGGGAACAATTTCCTTTTTCTCTGAATTGAGTGCGTTGAAGAAAAGATTGGCGGCTGTATGCCCCATTTCTATGGGAAACTGATTCACTGAAGTCAAAGGAGGGTCTGTGAAAGAAGTAAAGGGTTCGTTCAAAAAACCTACCAAAGCAACATCCTCAGGTATTTTGAGTCCTTTCTCTTTTAAAACCTGCATGGCTCCCATCGCCGCATAGTCACTGGCAGAGAATATGGCATCAAAATCCGCACCACTGTTCAATAAATCTTGTGCATGTGAACGCCCATCCTCTAGCTGAAGATTACCGCTAAAAATCAAAGTTTCGTCCCGTTCAATGCCATGGTCTTCCAATGCGTTCACATATCCACGATAGCGCTCCTTATAAATATCTATTTTTCGTTCCGTAGTGAAATGTGCAATTCTAGTACACCCTTGTTCAATCAAATGGGAAGTAGCTAGGTAAGCACCTTGATAATCATCAATTACAACTTGACTAGTTTGCAAGTTGGGCGTGGTTCTATCAAACAATACTAAGGGAAGTCCACGTTCCAATACTTGCTCATAATGATCAAACTGTTGGGTATTTTTACCAATAGAAGCTATAATTCCATCCACCCTTGCGTTCAAAAAGGCCTTGACCGCATTCTCCTCATTATCAAATACCTCATTCGATTGACTAACTATAACTCTATAATCCAAAGAATTCGCGACCTCTTCAACACCTCTAATAATAGAAGAGAAAAAAGCACGGTTTATAGTAGGAACCAACATTCCAATAAGTTGCGTGCGCCCACTCCTCAACGCAGATGCTATTTGGTTCGGTTCATAATTGAGTTCCCGAGCCGTTTTCAGAACAGCTTTGCGGGTAGTATCACTTATCCTAGGATTCCCATTTAGAGCTCGGGATACCGTAGAAGCTGTCACATTCAACTTTTCAGCGATATCGTGTATGGTTGTTTTTTTTGTGTTTTCCATTTCGTACAAACGAACTTTTTACAAAAATACTTAGCTCTAAGATTCTAAAACATGTAATCGATTGCGCAATTTATAGATTAATTAGACTATTAAAAAATATTGACCAAATTTTTTTAAATGGAAGAAAAAGCTTTGATTTATTTGTATTTGCTCATTTTTTGCGTCTATTATTTGTGAATTTAATATTTCTTTATTATTTATGCAATCGATTGCACAAACAAACAAACTGAAATTGATTATCAAATAATGAAGATGCTAACAATCAGAAAAACAATTGTCCCAATCTGGTTTTTATGTTTTGGTTTTGTCCTTTCTTGGGGCAATGAACCTGTAAAGATTTCTTCCCGCCATGAGGCATTCCAATCTTTTGGTGCCGTAAGCGGACGTGTTTTAGGCGAGGCTGGAGAACCACTGCCCGGAGCTTCTGTAGTAATCCGTCAATTGGTTATCGGAACTAGCAGCTCCTTGGAAGGACTGTTCAATTTACCTCGAGTTCCTTATGGGTCTCATGAAATTGAGGTTTCCTATATCGGTTTTGAACCGTATCGTACGACAATTGAGGTCAATTCTTCTTCCCTTTCTTTAGGAGATATTGTATTGCAACCATCGGTTAATACGCTAGGTGAAGTAATTGTAACCGGAAGTTTGGAAGGACAGCAACGAGCTTTCAACCAGCAAAAAAATGCGGATAATATTAAAACCATTGTTTCGGCAGATTTGATAGGACGCTTTCCAGATATTAACGTAGGGGAAGCCATGCAACGCGTTTCTGGTGTCACTATTGAAAGAGATAACGGTGAAGGTAGTATCGTGAAAATCAGGGGAACCCCTCAAAACTTTACCACGGTATCCATTAATGGTGAGCAAATTCCAACTACGGATGAAGGAGGTGGTCGTACAGAAGGACTTGCGCTTATTAGCGCAGATCAATTGGCCTCAATGGAAGTTAGCAAAGCGATTACACCAGAAATGGACGGTGACGCAGTGGGAGGTGCCATTAATCTAATAACGCCAACAGCGGCCTCGGCCAAAGGAAGAATTAAAGGTTCTATAGGTGGTGGCTATAACGACCTATTTCAAAGAGGTAGTCAAATCGTACGATTAAAATACGACCGAAGATTTGCAGATAACAAATTCGGAATACTCTTTGGAGGTAGCTACTATAACACGGTAAACGGTGAAGAGCGGTTTGAAGCTACCTATCGCAATCGCCGAATCGGTAGCGAAGATGACCCCAATTCATTCAGGGCCAATGTCATTGATGATTATCGGTTACGCCCTTTACTGAATGAAAGGACTCGAATAGGCGTTAATGCCACATTTGACTATCGTTTTAACGACAACTCTCAGGTAATCTTCAAAGCGATATATAATAAACTTGAAGATGAATCTTTGAGAAGGAGAATCCGTTTTCGTCCAAGGAACAACTACAATGACCCCCTGAATCCCGACATTGCCGGTCCGGATAATGATGTACGTGTGAGGCGTGACATCAATGATCGTGTTATTGACAGGGAAAACATCACAATAACCTTTGATGGAAAGCATCCGCTTGGGACTTTTGGACAGCTTGATTATGGAATCAACTACACTCGTTCAGAGAGGGTTTTACGAAGTGATCGTTTTGTTTTTCGGGAACGCGATTTAACCCTACAACTGACCAGAGATGGGGATTTCACCTTGTTCTCTTCTCCAGATTTCGACTTTGAGGACTATGCAGCCTATGATTTCAACTCGTTTCAACAAGATAAACCCATACTGAATCGAGGCGACAACACAGTAGCCAAAATAAACCTTACGGTTCCTTTTAATCTTGGAAAAAACGCGGGAGAATTCAAAACAGGAGGAAAATATCGAGACTTGGATAATATTCGAAGAAGAAACACCATAGAGTACAATGAATTCAATGGTCCGTACAATCTCACCCAAGTCTTTGACAACAACGAAAGTTCCATTTTTGATGGTCGTTATCAAATGGGGCGTTTCCCTGACCCACAAAGAGCCATGCAGCACTTTGTAGATAATCAAGCGGCCTACCAAATTGATGAAAACGCTTCTCGTATTAACAGTGAGAGCTTCTTTTTTGATGCGGGTGAAGATGTTTATGCTGCCTATTTCCAAGGAAAACTACAGTTTAATAAATTCAGGGTTTTGGCCGGTGTACGTTATGAGAAAACCGATGTGAATTATGATGCACTAAGGCTGGAGATAGAACCACCAGCTCAGGATGGAGCACCGGCTGTTCCAATTTCATCAGAACCAGTTTCCGGAAGTAATTCTTATGACTTCTTTTTACCTATGGTACATCTTAGGTATGAACTTAATGACCGCACAAACCTTAGGTTTGCTTATACCCAATCGTATGCCAGACCGGAACTTCAAGACTTGGTTCCATCACAAAATATCAACTTTGCAGACCAGTTGTTGACTACTGGAAATCCAGAGTTGTTGCCTGCAAGTGCAGACAATCTTGATTTGCTTTTTGAATCCTATTTAAAAGGAGCAGGGGTTATTTCAGGTGGAGTTTTCTACAAGAGGATTGAAAACTTCATTTTTGATCAGATTTCCAATGTCGATTTCAACAATGATGTATTCCTTCAAACCGAACCGATTAATGGGGATGAAGCTGAGTTGTTGGGTGTAGAGTTGAACTTTACCAAAAAACTTGACTTTTTACCAGGATTTCTCTCAGGTCTTGGCGTCTTTTTAAACTACACATGGGTTGATTCCAACAGTAGTTTTGAGTTTTTTGATGAGGATACAGAAGAAACTCTCGTTAGAGACGATGTTTCTTTTGTTGGTCAAGCAGATAACACTTGGAATGCTGCGCTTTCATATGATTTGGGTGGATTCAGTGCAAGAGCTTCTTTGAATTATAATGGACGTTCGCTTTTAAGTTTTTCGGATGACCCAGAACAGGATTTTTTCTTGGAAGAACGCTATCAGTTGGATGTAAACGCATCACAAAAGATTTCAGACAACTTAACGGTCTTCGTTGAATTCGTCAATCTTACCAACGAACCTAACTTAGAGTTCCAGTCTGTACGCAGCCAGGTTACCAATTATGAGATTTATGATTGGTCTGCCCGATTTGGTCTAAATTTTAAATTCTAACACAATGAGAATAAAAAGTAAACTCATGCGCACAGGTATCGTAATCATTACCTTGTTTCTGGTGTTTTCTTGCAATGACGATGATGATTCATTTGAACCACCAACCTTCGATTCCCCTGAAATAGAACTTTCCATAGATAGTGGATCATTCCGTATTGGCCAAACCATAAGGGTAACAGCCGAATATGAAGCATCCGCCCTGTTTAGGGAGTTTGTGGTGCAAAGGGGCAATTCTATAATTGAGCGCATAACCTATCCAGAAAGAACAGAGGGAGAAGATGACTTCACATTCGAGTTCTTAATAACAGATGATCTTTTGGGCACAACCCAAACTTTTACATTTACTGTTACCGATTCCCTCGGTGAATCGGAAAGTGCAACCTTTACGGCAACCGTTTCTGAAGTGGAGCCCGCCTTTGCTTTCGAAGATGTAGAAATCAACGGAACCACTTTTAGACAAGTAACTGGAAGGATTAACTTTGATGAGACCTTTGACAGGGATAACCTTTGGTTGCTCAATGGCGAAGTTGAGGTGGACGACATTACAACCTTGACCATTGAAGAAGGCACCACCGTATACGCTTTGGATGAAAACACCGAGCTCAACGTTCAAATCGGAGGTACCCTATTAGCCGAAGGAACTCGGGAAGAACCCATTATATTCACATCCATAAATGCGGCACCCAATCAACCTGAAGACCCGGATAATGGGGATTGGATTGGAGTGGTACTCCGAGGAGATGACACTCCAGACGGTAACTCGGGAATTTTAAGATATGTGCGTATTGAGAATGGCGGAAACGGGGATGAGGCACTCCAACTACGACAAGTAGGAGGCGCAACCACAATTGACTTTGTTCAAATTCACAATGCGGATGATACCGGAATCCGAATGCGGGGCGGTTTTGTAAACTTAAAGCACATCTTTGTAACCAAACCAGATGATCGCGGTGTACGCTATAGTGATGGTTGGGAAGGTAATGGTCAGTTTTGGGTTATTGTTACCGATGTAGATGATAGTGAAGGTATTCTCGGAAGGGATACCGATGAATCCCCTAGAAACTCGGATGCTATAATGTCCAACGTTACGGTCATTGGTCCACTTCTCGTTGGTGATGGTGCGGGTGACACGGATGGGGTCCAAATACGGGATGGAGGCCAAGGAGAATTCCATAACTTTATTGTTACCGGTTTTGACGATTCCTTCAGAAACAGAAGCGATGATGGTGATATGATCATTAGAAATTCCGCCGTATTTGGTAATGGTCAGGCGGGAGATGAGGACGGATTGCATAGCAGTATTGATGATGAATACTTAGATCCAGTAAATCAGAATTCGGTAGACGAAATAACCTTAACGGACACCTTTATTGGGGTTTCTACCACCAATTCATCGGATGCTTCAACACTAGGCGATTTCTTCGAAGCTGTGAACTTCGTTGGAGCCGTTTCACCAGATGATGATTGGACCTTGGGATGGACCATCAATTTTGATGGTACACCAAGAGAATAAAAATAAGTTTGAGTTGGTTAGTTTTAGTTTAAAGAAATTGTAAGTGAATAGGTCAGAATTCATTAAAACGATTTCATCGGCAACCCTGGCAACAGGGTTGCCTTTTCCTATCTGGAGTCTGAAATCCAATGAATGTTCGATAGCCATGTTCGAGGATATGGCCAAGGATGATGACTTCGTAATCAGGGACATAGACACTTTTATGCTCCGTAAAGCTCTTTTTATCTCGGTCGAACTCAACAATGGTATAAAAGGATGGGCTGAAGCCATGCCCAATGACAAACGTAGTTCCCGTACCTTAATAGAAAAAACCCTAAAGAACTACTTTGAAGGTACCAACATCTTCGACGTGGAAAAGACGTGGGACCATTGCATAAAGTCCGAATATGATTTAGGTCCAGGAGGTCTACTTACCTATTCATTATCGGGAATTGACTGCGCCGTTTACGACGCCATGGGTAAAGTCACTCAAAAACCCGTTTATGAGCTTTTGGGAGGTAAACTCAGGGATTCCGTAGAGATTTACGCCAGTTTTACGCGAGATGTCTATCCTACCCCCGACCAAGCTGCAGCCAAGGCAATAGCATTGGTTGAAGAAGGATATAAAACCCTAAAATTCCGAATGCGTTGGGGACTGGAAAATCAAGACCCCCCCAATGACAATACAGTTGACTTTGCCAGGGCTCTTCGCAAAGCTGTTGGTCCCGGTGTTCAATTGGCCATGGATGCAAACATGGGACATACCCAACAAAGAGCGATTGCCCTGGGCAAAGAACTGGAAGAATTCAATTTGACATGGTGGGAAGAACCCACTGCTCCCTATGACTATTCCGCTATAAAAGCCATTGTAGAGAATGTCAATATTCCCATTGTTTTTGGGGAACACGCCTACACGGTCGACCAGATTAAACATCTATTGACCTATGGAGGCTCATGGGCGGTAAACCCTGACCTACTTAAATGTGGAGGCTTCACCGGCGGTAAACGTATCGGGGATTACATTGCTGAAAAAAGAGTGAAACTGGTAGCCCACAATTCCAGACCTTCCTTGAGCACTGTTTGTATGCTTCATTGGGTTTGTGCCACTAAAATGGCCACGCTTCCTCAGGAGTTCGCGTTGCGTGAAAAAGCGCCCGGGGCTTTCGATTGTTTGACAGGTTTTCCTGAGTTTAAAAATGGTCGCTTGTATATTAGTGATAGACCTGGATTGGGGGTTGAAGTGGATGAGGACCAAGTTAGGGCCTACGATAAAAAATATACCAAATGAGAGGTGCTGTATTGTCCATTTCCTTATTCATTTTTCTGTTGATATCATGTAGCAATCAAAATCAGAATGAATTAAATATTCTAGATTTTGGAGCAGTTCCTGATGGCAAGACCATGAATACACAAGCCATTCAATCCGCAATTGAAGAGGCATTACAATCACAAGGAAAAGTAATCGTTCCTAAAGGAACTTTTTTAACCGGGGCATTGACATTGGGTCCCAATATCACTTTGCAAATTGATGAAGGAGCGACACTTTTGGCCAGTCCAAATATGGAAGACTACCCCGAAAAACATTTCATTTCTGCTCCTTATGCCGATAGTTTGATAATTAAAGGGAAGGGAACCATAAATGGAAATGGCACCGCTTTCTTTGATAATGATTGGAAGTTTACGGAAAGACCACAACCCTGGATTGTCATCAGTGATGCTAGAGGAGTTTCGGTAACTGGAATACGTTTTGAAAATAGCCCGTCGCATACCCTGAATTTCAATTTTTGTGACGGAGTTACTGTGGACAATATTTCCATAAAAAATGACCCCCGAAGTCGTAATACGGATGGAATCGACATTCGAAACACCAGAAACATTACCATTACCAACTCGGACATCCGCACCGGTGATGATGCTATTTGCCTAAAAGTGACTTCCAAAGAACACCTATGGCATGACCCAAAAGGGAATCCCAGACCAAGAACCGTAGAAAATGTTTTGGTGAAGGATTGTTATCTCGAAAGTGATGATTCTGCTCTAAAACTGGGAACAGGAAGTGGTCATTTCACCCAAAACATCGTATTTGAGGATATTACTATCCGTAAAACCCGATATGCCATGGCTTTGTTTATGATGGATGGTGGGGTTTATCGGGATATACTTTTTAAGAATATTGATGCGGAAACAGGAGCACGCCATCCTCAAGAATACGGTATTTTTATGGATATTCATCAGCGACAAGAAGACTCTCCCGTGGGTCAAATTGAGAATATAAGGTTTGAGGATTGTTCGATTACCACAAATGGAATTTTTTATCTCTCTGGCCATCCCGAACAACAGCTGGACAAAATCCAATTGGAAAATGTAAGCGTGACTTTCATGGACCATTTAGATAATTCTTCATGGAAAAAACCAAAAGGAAACAGGAAAATTAAACAATGGGCCTCGACATCCGATTTTGTTCGTGAAAAGGGAAAGTTTATCCTCGCAGACGCAAAGAATGTACAGATGAACAATGTAAACTTTAGCAAGGTGCCAAATGATTCCATCGCTTTGTTTTGGAAGCACAACGTTTCCATGGATACTTTAAATATTAAAATCACTCCATGACCCATAAAATACTCCTTGCCATTCCCCTTTTTTGGTGTTTAATGGGGTGCGCCCAAAAAGAATCCCTGGATTTAGATGAATCATATCAACAAAAAATAAAGGTTTCATTAAACCGAGCGATACAACATGCTGGTAAAGTGTGTTTGGATTCCAAAGGAAAAGCTAAGGGCGACTATGAAATGATATCCGGCGAATGGTCGGAGTATGAACCTGCTTGGCACACAGGGCAATTGATACAAGGGCTTTTGGAAGCCTACCAGGTAACCCAAAACCACGATGCTTTAAACCATGCGAAAAAAGGCGGAGATTGGTGGACAAGTCTCCAATTTCCTGAGGGACATCCACTGGCAGGTTATCTAAATGCGATTCATGGTGCAAGTGTGGGAAACTTAATCAATACGACCACCATTACGGATGGAACGCCCGGGCTCTTCGACCTAAGCGCAGTAACGGGAGACGACAATTATGCTGAAGTCGCCAGCTCGGCTGGAAAATGGATTTTGGACAACCTCTATCTTCAAGAGCATCGGCTAAGCTATAATATTGTGAATCCAGAAACCGGAGAAATCTGGAAAGACAAAAGTCCGCATGCCCAACATCAAGGTCATGAAATTACAATCAAGCAGGTTGCACGACCCAATGCCGAGGGCTATTTGTGGAAAGACATGTTTGAATTTACAGGGGAGGAACGTTATAAAAATGCCTTTTTAGAGGTTTGCGATGGACTTATCGCCAGTCAAAGTGAAAATGGCTTCTGGATGGATTTTGAGCCGAATGACCCCAACACTGGAAAAATCCATGCTCGATTCAATACTTGGAATGCTGAGGCTTTGATTGAAGCATATACATTGACCCAGAATCAAAAATACTTGGATGCCGCTCTTAAAACGGGTCACGGATTGGCTTCTATTCAACAAAAAAATGGGGTGATTTTCTACTTAAGCTATACCGATGGGTCAGTGGATAATCGCTCTCCATGTGGTTCAGGAACTTCATTTGCCGGTATTCTCTGGCTACGATTATTAGAGTTGGGGCATACGGATTTCAAGGCGAATATTAAAAAAGCACTGGACTTCACTTTAAATAATCAATTTTCAGTTGAACACCCCGACGAAAACTTAGCAGGAGGGTATTATGAAATTCGCCAAAAAGCGAAAGACAATGGAAAAATGAAGCTCATCTATCGCGACATTGCCACAGCATTTGGATTACGGTTTTTAAGTGATGTACACCAACATGAATTTCAGTAGGATATGAAGTCATCAAAAAGTATATCACAGTACAGTTCGAGAGTAAAAACAATAATTGGAATCGTTCTGATGTTGTTCAGTTTGGCATGTAATATGCAACCTAAGGATGATTTCACCAAAGAAAAGGCCCAACATACCATAACTGAAGCTTGGTCTACGACATATCCCAGGATTTTGGAAACTATTCAAACTCCCACCTTTCGGGATACCACAGTGGTTATTAAGGACACTGCGGATTTTAGAAACAACATCAACAAGGCTATTTCGCAGCTTTCGGAAGATGGTGGCGGTACGATAAAAGTCAGCCCAGGAAGATACCATGTTAAGGGCAGTATCTTTCTAGCATCAAACATCCGATTGTATTTGGAAAACGGGGTGGAACTTTGGTTTTCACCCCATCCTTCTGATTACTTACCTGTTGTAAAATCCCGTTGGGAGGGGACTTTTCTTATGAATTATTCTCCACTGATTTATGCACTTGATGCCGAGAATATCGCAATTACCGGAAAAGGGTTGATCAATGGTCAAGCTGAAAAAAAG
Organism: Flagellimonas meridianipacifica; assembly: GCF_003001695.1. Classification (GTDB taxonomy): domain Bacteria; phylum Bacteroidota; class Bacteroidia; order Flavobacteriales; family Flavobacteriaceae; genus Flagellimonas; species Flagellimonas meridianipacifica. The sequence goes on from NZ_PVYX01000001.1 coordinate 330,194, forward strand.
TGGCATGAGTGGAAACAAAAGCAGGATGAAGATAAAAAGCTTCTCCGCCAAATGGGGAATGACAAAATCCCTTTAGAAGAACGAGTTTTTGGAGAAGGGCATTATCTCCGTCCTTCGACCATTGAATTTATCAACTGCAAAAACATCCTTTTGGAGGATTTCAGTGTAAAAGGTTCACCTTTTTGGACGATTCATCCCGTACTTTCCGAAAATGTTACGATACGTTCACTAAATATTGGAGCGGGTACCACCAATGATGATGGTATCGACCCCGAAAGCTGTAAAAATGTACTCATCGAAAACTGCATAATTCATACCCATGATGACTGCGTGGCGATAAAAGCAGGTCGTGACCAAGATGGATGGCCCTACCCTCCCACCGAAAGTGTTATCGTTCGAAACAGCACCTTTAATACCGAAGTAGGTAGCGGATTTTGTATAGGATCCGAAATGTCCGCTGGGGTGCGAAATGTTTTTGTGGAGAACTGTGAACTAATTGGAAGCGGAAAACATGCCTTTCAGTTTAAAAGCAATCCGGACCGAGGCGGTTTTATCAAAAACGTTTTCATACGAAACATTGACGTTGGAACCGTAAAATACGGTTTTGAGTTCACTACTGATTATAAGGGTTGGCGGGGAAACGAATATTTTACAAAGTATCAGGATTTCTATTTTCAGGATATTCGAATCGAAGAAGCCACAGATAAGTCCATTGTCGTCAAAGGTAGACCTGAAGAACCTATTCGAAAGGTATATTTTGAAAACTGCTTTATTGACCAATCTCCGCAATCGGAAGTGGTTTCGGAAGCTTCACAAATACTTTTTGAGAACACCAAAATCAACACGAACATATTACCTACAAACAATTGAACTATGAAAAGAATACTTCTTTGTTTTTTCCTATTCTGCCTTTTTGGAATCCAGTCGATATGGTCTCAAGAACCCTTACTTCAAAATGCATACAACAGGCCTTCCACCCTGCTCAATGGCAACTGGAAATATGTTATTGACCCGTACGACACGGGGTATCGCAACCACAGAAATTGGCTTCCCTTTGATCGGGCTGAATCTACCAAGGCCTCGGCAAAACCCTATTATACCGATAAGGTCATAGAAAATCGCTGGGACCGTGTGGAGTACAATTTTAATACCTCTTCAGAGATTTTGGTGCCTGGGGATTGGAACAGTCAATTCGAAAAACTGGAATATTACGAGGGTGCCATTTGGTATCGCACCACTTTCGATTATACCATCAAGGATGACACAGAAGTGTTTCTATATTTTGGAGCCGTCAACTATCAGACTAATGTATACCTCAACGGGGAAAAGGTCGGTCAGCATTCAGGAGGATTTGACCCTTTCAATTTTGAGGTCTCCGATAAACTAAAATCCAAGGATAATTCTTTGGTGGTCCGTGTGGACAACAAAAGGGAAAAGCATCGTGTCCCCAACTATACAACAGACTGGTGGAATTATGGGGGTATTACCCGAGATGTGAAGCTTATAGAAGTTCCACAAACCCATATTCAAGATTACCAAATTCAATTGGACCCCAACAACTCCGATTTGATTAAAGGTTATGTCCAAATATTGAAAGGAGCAAAGCAGAATGTGACGATTGAAATCCCAGAAGCAAAGATTAATGAAACCTTTCAGTTGGATGAAATGGGAAGAGCTGAATTCCAAATTTCAGCAAAGCGCATTAAAAAGTGGTATCCAAAACGCCCCAAATTGTATAAGGTTGAAATCACTTGCGGTGAAGACACTTTACTGGATAATATTGGTTTCAGAACCATTTCAACGGATGGTCCAAATATCCTATTGAACGGAAAGTCCGTTTTTCTCCGTGGCATCAGTCTTCATGAAGAAAACCCCATAAAGGTTGGCAGAGCAAATTCTTTGGAAGAAGCCCAAATGCTCTTCGGATGGGCTCAAGAACTCAATTGTAATTTTGTACGCCTCGCACACTATCCCCACAATGAACATATGCCTCGGCTGGCTGACAAATTGGGAATCTTACTTTGGGAAGAAATACCGGTATATTGGGGCATTGATTATGAAAATCCGGAGGCTTTTGCCCAAGCCAAATCACAATTGGAAACGCTTGTACATCGTGACAAAAACCGAGCAAGTGTAATTGTATGGTCAGTGGCCAATGAGACCCCAGAAGTTCCTTCGCGATTAAGGTTTTTAAGGGATTTAAAAAAGATTACTCTTGCTATTGACGACACTCGATTTATTAGCGCTGCCCTCGAAAGAGATGAAAAAAGTACTGCTGATACCGTTAAGATTCCCGACCCTTTTGCCGAAGATGTAGATATGATTGCATGTAATGAGTACATCGGATGGTATTCTGGGTTACCCGAGCGATGTTCAGAAGTGACTTGGGAACTACCTGATGACAAACCATTTTTTGTCAGTGAGTTTGGGGGTGGAGCATTGTACAACCATCATGGTGATAAGTTAACACGATGGACTGAAGAATATCAAGAGTACTTATATGAAGAACAAATCAAAATGCTTCGCAAAATTCCAACCTTGCGAGGCATGACCCCTTGGATTTTGGCTGATTTTCGTTCACCCAGAAGAAACTTGCCTTTAATTCAAGATGGGTGGAATCGAAAAGGGTTAATTTCCAACGGAGGTCATAAAAAGAAAGCCTTTCATGTTTTAAAGGCCTATTACGATGAAATGGAGGAAATCTATGATTATTCCATAAAGGACTAATTCAGATTCCTTGACATCATGATACCTTTGAAAGTAAAACCGTCAGTTCGAGTGTTTTCCAAAGGAAAAAGTATCGAGAACAAGGTTTTTAATTTCGAAATGCACTTCTCGATAAGATTTTCTGGAAAAACACAGAAAATCACTCGAAGTGACGAATTTTCTTAAGAATTGGCGATAGATTAATTAGAATCTTTCATCGTTAAAATGGCATGTTCCAACCCTCGCAATTCCGCTAATCCTTTTAAGCGTCCAATACCCGTATATCCGGGATTAGCTTTCTTGTTCAAGTCATCCATCATCTGATGGCCATGATCTGGCCGCATAGGGACCGGATATTCTTTTCCTTGCTGCATAACACTAAGTTCTTGCATGACTTCTACCATGGGCACGTCACCCTTTAAATGGTCAGCTTCATGAAAATTCCCTTCATCGTCCCGCTCCGTTGAACGCAAGTGGATAAAATGAATACGATCTTTAAATTGGCACACCATAGTAGGTAGGTCATTATCGGCCCTAACACCAAAAGAACCAGTGCAAAAGGTCAAACCGTTATTGGTGCTGTCCGTTTGCGTAAAAATGCGCTCTACATCGGCCATTGTACTGACCACTCTGGGCAACCCAAAAATGTCGAATGGAGGGTCATCGGGATGGATAGCTATATTGACACCTACTGCTTCACAAATTGGAATGATTTCATCCAAGAAAAGCTTTAGGTGTAGTTCCAACTTTTCGTGGTCAATGTCCTTATACCTATCAAGTTGCTCCTGAAACTGTTCCAAAGTGTAGCCCTCTTCCGCTCCGGGTAATCCTGCAATAATGGTTTGGGTAAGCTCTGCTTTTTCGGAAGCTCCCATATGTTCAAATCTCGCTTTTCCCATGGCGATCTGCTCTTTTGTATAGTTCCTTTCAGCATTTGGGCGTTTTAGAATAAACACATCAAAGGCTACAAAGGCAGCTGTTTCAAAGCGTAATGCTCTCGCCCCGTTTGGGAGTTCATAGGCAAGGTCGGTACGGGTCCAATCCAGAACGGGCATAAAATTGTAACAGACCGTTTGAATGCCTTCTTCCGCTAGATGTTCCAGGGAGGTTTTGTAATTATCGATGTGTTGTTTATAGTTGCCACTTCGCGTTTTGATTTCCTCATGAACAGGAATGCTTTCGACCACGGCCCATACTAACCCAGCCGCTTCGATTTCTTCTTTGCGTTTTCGAATTTCTTCCCTTGGCCAAACTTTTCCGTTGGGAATATGATGCAAAGCAGTAACCACGCCAGTAGCCCCCGCCTGCCGAATATCTGAAAGACTAACCGGGTCGTTTGGTCCGTACCAACGCATGGTTTGCAATAGTTTCTTCATCTCTTCAAACTAATTTTTTAAACTCCCGAATAGGCCCCAAAGCCACCATCCACAGAAAGTACCGTGCCTGTTACAAATTTTGAAGCGTCACTGCTCAAATAATGAATAGCCCCGAAGAGCTCATTCGGCTGTCCAAACCGACTCATTGGCGTGTTACCAATAATTTGGTTCGCTCTATCCGTATAACTTCCATCCGTATTCGTCAAGAGTTCTTTGTTCTGTTTTGTGAGGAAAAAACCAGGAGCGACAGCATTTACTCGTAATCCTTCCCCATATTTTTTCGCAAACTCGATGGCAAGCCATTTGGTGAGATTATCGATAGCGGCCTTCGCGGACGAATACCCCATAACCCTAGTCAATGGCCGCTCGGCAGACATACTGGAGATATTGATGATACTTCCCTTTTTATCATCCAGAAAAAGGGGTAAAAAGGATTTAATGGAGAGATAGGTCCCCACGTAGTTGAGGTCGATGATTTTTCTGAGGGCCTCTACATCACTATCCAATAGCGTTTGCTCCGGGTTGATAATCGCCCCCGCCATATTACCGCCAGCAGCATTGATGAGTACATCCAAACTACCAAATTGGGATTTTACGGTATCCGAAACACTTTTTAGGTTTTCCTCATCGGTTACGTCGCAGCCAAAGGGTGCGGCTTTACCACCGTTTTTTATAATGTCATCTGCCACTGTTTGGGCTTCTGACAACTTCCTTCCCAGTATAATAAGATTTGCACCTTGTTCCGCAAGGTATTTGGACCATTCTGACCCCAAGACCCCAGTTCCACCGGTTATAAGAATATTTTTTCCTTCAATATCAAATAAGTATTTCATGCAAAACAGTTAAAGTGAAATTCCCCGTTTCCAAGGTATAAAATCATCTTGTCCCAATTTTTGGGCCTTGGTTTTTATTTTGCCACTGACCACATCGATGATATACTCCATCAATTCCTCTCCCATTTGTTCGATTGACTTTTCTCCCGTAATAACACCGCCGGCATCCACATCGATAAGATCAGGCATTCGTTGGGCCAAATCCGTATTGGAAGAAATTTTGATCACCGGTGCAATAGGGTTGCCCGTTGGCGTGCCCAAACCTGTGGTGAACAAAATAATATTCGCCCCTGAACCTGCCAAAGCTGTTGTGCTTTCCACATCGTTGCCAGGCGTGCAAAGCAGGTTAAGTCCGGGTTTATTTGCATATTCGGCATAGTCAAGTACGTCGGTTATGGGAGATGTGCCTCCTTTTTTAGCAGCTCCTGCGCTCTTCATCGCGTCGGTGATTAAACCATCCTTAATATTACCTGGACTAGGATTCATATCGAACCCTGAGCCTACAGCAATAGCTGCATTGGAATACGTTTCCATCAACTTCGTAAACTTATCGGCAATAGCATCATTCGTACAACGATTAATGAGTTGTTGTTCCACGCCACAGAGTTCAGGAAATTCAGCGAGCATGGTTTTTCCACCCAAGGCCACCAAAATATCAGAGGCGTGGCCAACAGCCGGATTGGCTGAGATTCCAGAGAATCCATCGGAGCCCCCGCATTCCAGCCCTAGTGTCAATTTTTCCAAGGGAGCAGGCCGGCGTATCGTCTTATTGGCCTCAGTCAGTCCTTGAAAAGTTAACTGAATGGCCTTAACCAATAAGTCTTCTTCGGTCCCTTCTTTTTGCTGTTCCAAAATGTGCAAGGGTTTATCAAAATGGGGATTCAGGGCATTCAATTTATCTTCTAAAATGGAAATCTGGGCGTTTTGGCATCCCAAACTCAGAATAGTGCCTCCTGCGACATTCGGGTTGTTCAAATACCCTGCAATTAAAGCACAAAGCGCTTCAGAATCCTGCCGGATGCCTCCACAACCTCCTTGATGCGTTAGGAACTTAATACCATCCACTTGCTTAAAAATTGGGGACACTTCAATTTGTTCTTCCTCCAACGCGATAGCATTTTTCGAAGTGTTTTCACTTTGATAGTGGGCCACCAACTTTCTTACATAGCTTTTGTATTTATTGGGATGTGCGAAGCCCAACTCCTCCAAGAAGGCATCCTTCATGACGTCCACGTTGCGATTTTCACAAAATACCAAAGGAATCACGACCCAATAATTGGCCGTTCCCACTTGACCATCAGAACGGTGATATCCCAAAAACGAACGTCCCCCAAACTTTGAAATATCCGGTTGCTCCCAATCCAAATGGGGAATTCGCTTTCCAAAAATATCCGCTTTGTGGGACACGTTTTCCGTAGTCAACACTTCGCCCTTTCCTATAAATTGGCAAGCCTTTCCCACTACACCACCGTACATCATGATGGTATCACCTTTATTGAAATCAGTCAAGGCAAATTTATGTTTGGCCTTTACAGCCTGTTTTAATTGAAGGGTATGGTCTTCCAGCCGTATCGTTTCTCCATTGCTCAAATTATCCAGAGCTACCAGCACATTGTCAAACGGATGAATTTTCAGGATTTTTTGTTCCATTTCAAATTAAATTGCTAATATTGTGCAATCGATTGCACAAATTAACTAAAAATCTTTTACTTTTCTTCAAGTAATTCGAAAATAGTAGGTTTCCAATCGATTTTAATTCGTGATATTTAGATCAAAAAGCATACGTAATGAAAAAAGTGGTCACCTTTGGTGAAATTATGTTACGCCTAGCTCCTCCGGGATTTCTACGTTTTTCCCAAACCAATTCTTTTGATGTGATTTATGGGGGTGGTGAATCCAACGTAGCAGTTTCGTTGGCCAACTATGGTATTCCAGTGGATTTTGTAACTCGATTACCTGAAAATGACCTTGGAAAATGTGCCATGATGGAACTACGCAAACGAGGGGTCAATGTAGAAAACATTATTTGGGGCGGAGAGCGATTGGGCATCTATTTTTTGGAAACCGGCGCTGTTGCCAGAGGTAGTAAAGTGGTGTATGATCGCGCTCATTCCGCTATGTCACAAATTGAGAAAGGAATGATTGATTGGGAAACCGTTTTCAAAGATGCTGACTGGTTTCATTGGACGGGTATAACCCCTGCCATTTCGCAAGGTGCGGCCGATGCCTGTTTGGAGGCCTGCGAGGTGGCCAGCAGAATGGGAGTAACGATATCTACCGATTTGAACTACAGAAAAAAGCTTTGGAAATATGGAGTTGAACCTGAAACTATTATGACACCCCTCGTGGAACATTGTGATGTTATTCTAGGGAATGAGGAAGATGCAGAGAAGCATTTTGGCATCCATCCGGAAGGTGTGGATGTCACCCAAGGTCATTCAGTAAGTACCAAGGCCTTTGAATCGGTCTGTAGACAAATGATGGATAAGTTTCCGAAAGCAAAAAAGGTCATTACGACCTTAAGGGGGTCCATTAGTGCTTCGCACAATACTTGGGCCGGTGTGCTCTATGATGGAAAGACTTTGTATGAATCCAATACCTATCAAATTACGCATATCGTGGACCGTGTTGGAGGTGGAGATTCTTTTATGGGCGGATTGATTTACGGGTTACTAACTTACGAAGGTGACGACCAGAAAGCATTGGATTTCGCGGTAGCAGCTTCCTGTTTGAAGCATACTATTAAAGGGGATGCGAATCAAGTAACTGTGGATGAAGTTGAAAAGCTTATGGGTGGTGATGCTTCAGGAAGAGTCTCTAGATAAAAACAAATAGTACGCATGGACGAAGCCAATCATCAACAACTGTTGAATTGCATGCATGAGACGGGATTGATTCCTGTTTTTAATCATACAGATAGTGATATTGCCAAAAAAGTACTGGATGCGTGCTATGAAGGAGGAGTACGTGTGTTTGAGTTTACCAATCGGGGCGAAAATGCTTTGGAGGTTTTTGGAGAGCTAGTTACGCATGCCCAACAATACAGCGACCTTTATCTCGGCATAGGAACCCTATTTACCAAAGAGGATGCGTCCCATTTTTTTGATGAAGGTGCACATTTTTTAGTCTCACCCGCATTGATACCAGAGATTGCCAATTTTGCCAATCAAAAAGAAGTATTCTGGGTTCCCGGATGTGGTACGGTCACTGAAATGTATCAGGCCCTGCAGCTCGGAGCTAAGTTGCTCAAAGCATTTCCCGGGAATGTTTTAGGACCTGGATTTATAAAAGCAGTAAAAGCAGTGTATCCCAAGGTCCCTATTATGCCTACTGGAGGGGTAAAACCTACCGAAGAGAATTTGTCAGCTTGGTACAATGCTGGGGTCCATTGTGTAGGTATGGGAAGTCAACTATTTAAAAAAGACCTTATTGAATCCGGCCACTTCAATGATTTGACCGAATCCGTTTCCAATACCATACAAACCATCAAAAAAATCAAAAAATAGGTTGAAAACCAGATTGTTTACACTCGTAATCCTGTTTTGTTGCTTGCTTTCCTGCAGTAGTAAGGAGGAGACCAAGGTGTTACGACTGGCTCATGGGCTCGATACCAATCATCCTGTGCATTTAGCCATGGTGGATTTGGGAAAACAGTTAAAAATTACTTCCAAAGGAAAATTGACCGTAAAGATTTACCCTAGTGGACAACTGGGTGCGGAACGAGAATGTCTGGAATTACTTCAAATTGGCAGTTTGGACATTACCAAGGTTTCCGGAGCAGTTCTCGAAAACTTCGTGCCGGAATATAAAGTGTTGAGTGTTCCCTATCTTTTTCGGGATAAAAACCATTCCCATACTGTATATGATTCACCAGTGGGGCGTCAATTCTTGGAAAAAGGCGAGGATTACAGACTTCGCGGACTCTGTTTCTATGATGCAGGAAGTCGCAGTTTTTATACCAAAAACAGACCTATCGAAACGCCTGATGATTTGAAAGGAATGAAAATTAGGGTGCAAAAAAGTAATATGGCGGTCAGCATGGTACAGCAACTAGGAGGTTCCCCAACCCCCATTTCTTGGGGTGAACTGTACACTGCCCTGCAGCAAGGTGTTGTGGATGGAGCCGAAAACAATCTGCCAAGTTTCCATACTTCCAAACATTATGAAGTATGCAACTACTACAGTTTTGATGAGCATACTGCGGTGCCCGATGTGTTGTTAGTTGGTACGGAAACATGGAATCGACTGAGTGAAAATGAACGGGGATGGCTTCAGCAGGCGGCTGATGCTTCCGCAATTTATCAACGTGAATTATGGGCGGAAGCAGAAGCAGAAGCGCTAAAAGTAATTACGGAGGCCGGAGTGAAGATTAACTATCCCAACAAAGCGCTTTTCGCAGCCAAAACCAAGAAATTTGACCAGCTTTTTGAACCAAACTCCGAGGCCTTCCAGTTGATGCAGTCCATAAAAAAAATGCAGTGATGAGAAAACGGGTGAATGCCATTCTGGAAAAATTGCTTTTGGTCATTATGACCCTTATGCTGATTTCTGTGATATGGCAGGTGGTATCCCGATATGTATTGGGGAGTCCCAGCACGCTAACCGATGAAATTGCCAGTTTTTCCCTAATATGGTTGGGCCTGTATGGTGCTGCTTACGCAACTGGGAAAGAATTACATTTAGCTATAGACCTGATTCCAGTTTCAACGATAAACAAGGCCCCTATTTTGTTTTCAGGACTGGTGGCGTTTGCCATTATTGTATTTGCGGTGTGTGTTATGGTTATTGGCGGCACCAACTTATGTATACTTACTTTTAAATTGCAGCAAAAATCTGCTGCTTTGGAAATTCCTTTGGGTTGGATTTATAGTGCAGTTCCCATTTCAGGACTTTTTATTACCTATTTCAGTTTGGATACCTTTTTGAAAAGGCGCAACAGTTATTTAAAAAACTAAAATGGACTATACGGAGGCACTCATATTGGTGATTAGTTTTGTTGTCCTAATGGGGATTAGGGTCCCCATTGCCTTTAGCATCGGACTCTCTGCTTTACTCACCTTAGTGGTTTCCATGCCAAGCATACCTGCCATGACGACTCTGGCACAACGCATGGCCACATCTCTGGACAGTTTTGCGCTTTTGGCCATTCCCTTTTTTATTCTTGCCGGCCAAGTGATGAACCAAGGCGGTATTGCCCGTAGGTTGATTGATTTCGCGAAAGCCATCGTAGGCCCTTTACCTGGGGGTCTTGCCTTTGTAAATATCATCGCCTGCATGCTTTTTGGGGCCATTTCGGGTTCAGCGGTTGCTGCAGCCTCGGCCATAGGCGGATTTATGAATCCAATGATGGAAAAAGAAGGATATGATAAATCATTTAGTGCTGCTGTGAACATTACGAGTGCGACCACGGGACTCATTATTCCTCCTAGTAATATTTTAATTATTTATTCACTCGCCAGTGGCGGGGTAAGTATAGCCGCGCTGTTTCTGGCGGGCTATGTCCCAGGTATTTTAATTGGACTGGCCTTGATGCTGGTTGCAGGTGTTTATGCATGGAGGAAAAAGTATCCAACCGCTAAATCAGTGGGTATCAAAATCTTTCTGAAAAGATTTTTGGATGCGCTCCCAAGTTTACTGCTGTTGGTCGTGGTGATTGGAGGTATAGTAGCTGGAATTTTTACTGCTACCGAAGCTTCAGCAGTAGCTGTTGTCTATACGTTTGTACTCGCCTTTGCTTACAAGGAAATTGAACTAAAGGATGTTTCTTCCATACTTTTGGAAACCACAAAAACGACAGCTATTGTTATCTTGCTCATTGCAACCTCAGTGGCCATGAGTTGGGTTATGAGTTATGAAAGTATTCCCCAGGAGATTAGTGCCGGACTGTTAAGTATCAGCAATAATCCCATAATCATTTTGATAATCATCAATTTGATTCTACTCTTTGTGGGCATTTTTATGGATATGACCCCAGCGGTATTGATTTTTACACCAATTTTTCTGCCCATTGTTACCCAGATGGGGATTGACCCCATCCATTTCGGGATCATTATGATATTGAATCTCTGCATTGGACTTTGTACCCCACCTGTGGGTTCGGTATTATTTGTAGGTTGTGGAGTAGCCAACCTAAAGATTCAGCAAGTAGTACGCCCGTTACTCCCACTTTTTATTGTGATGTTGGTGGTTTTGATGATAATCACCTATGTCCCAGAACTTAGTCTTTGGGTACCCGAATTGTTTGGGTTTTAATGTTGTAAGCAGTTTATGTTTAAAACCTGGTTAATAATGAACACCTTAATTTTATTATATCGAATTAGACTTAACAGGATTAGCAGTCGATGGTAGACACAAAATCTTTAGAAATGGAACGGTTTTATGCTTTAAATGACTCATTATTTGTCTGCCTCTCTTACTTTAATCCAAAACTTAAACCAGCAGGTCTTTAGTTATCTTTACATCAATACTTTATTGGTAATATATATGTTGGGTGGATTCAAAAAAATTCTTCTATGGCAAAAATTTTTCGAAAGTTCAGAAAACGCTTGATGTCCGAAAACAAATTCAGTAAATACGCCCTGTATGCTGTAGGGGAGATTGTTCTTGTGGTCATTGGTATTTTAATCGCGGTACGGATAAATGATTATAACACTTTTAACAAAGAACGTAAGGAGGAGTTTCGCCTGTTAAATAAATTCAAAGAAGACTTTAAGCAAGATTCTATTGATTTGTCTGGTTTAATTGAGAAAGAAACTAGAGTACTGAATAATATAGATTCCATTTTCAGAATACTTGAAACCGAAAACGACCAACACCTTCCTCAATTGGCCTCGATAAGTCAGACGATAGCCAATTCACATATTTTTTATACCCAATCAGGCACCTATGACGAATCCATTTCCGCAGGAAAAATGGATGTTATTCTAAACGATTCGCTGCGAGAGACCATCTTTGGTTACTACGGTGAAGTTAAAATCAACTTGAGTGACGCGGTATTCGATAAATATCAAACCAATGAAATAGTGCCGGCTTATATGGAAATAATGCTTCAGAACAAACAGGCTGCAGGGCTAATGGGCTTAAACAATCCCTATTTGGAGGACCTTTCTGTCTCAAGGCTTTATCAAAACAAAAAGTTTAATGAGATACTTATCTGGAGAAAAATAAACGCCGGATACGCAGTTGGCACTTGGATGGAGTATCAGGAGTTATGCTCCAGTATATTGAGTCTGGTAAAAGAAGAAATCCAAAATCACCCGCAAAATTAAACACCAAAGATTATTGGTTCTAGTCCGTTTGTTTACTCAACGAAAGAGATTTCATGCAAAGGGGCAGAGACTTTTGTTTTGAGCAACAAAATCCAATGTTCAAAACAGCACATTTCCTATTTACGAAGTTTTACCCAATGCCGTACTAATTTTTAAGGGATTACGTTTTCTCTTCAGAATAACCACTTTTGATGGATAAAGAAGTCTAGAAATCATTTTTAAAGCAAAAATGGTTACTCGAAGCTTCTTTTTGATAGTTTTATTGCATCATTTATTAGGATTCACGTCTAAACTTATATGATAAAAAGTGAATGGCATGGGTGGTGATATAAGTAAGTATTATGGACCACTCCTTGGTTACATCCAAAAAAGGGTGCATCTCTTCGAGGATGCTGAAGATTTAACTCAAGAAGTATTCCTAAAGTTATCCAAGTCTGATTTAAATTCAATCGGAAATGTAAAGGCATGGATGTACAAAATTGCGAAGAACACAATCATAGATTACTACAGGTCCAAAAAAAGGAAATGGGAGCGGTTGGAAAATGATTTTATCAACGAATCTTTGGATGAAACGAATGCTATTGAAGAACTCAGTCCGTGTATTGCGCCCTTTATAGAAAAACTCCCCGAGGAATACCGCATGCTTCTAAAAATGTCGGATTTAGAAAATATTCCCCAGAAAGTAATTGCGGAAACCATGGACATGAACTATGTCACCGTGCGCTCCAAAATACAACGAGGAAGAAAAAAGCTCAAGGAGATGTTCGCCGAATGTTGCCAAATCACTTCCGGTGGTAGAGGCAGTATAATTTGCCATCAAAAACCCAGTAACTGCTGCAACAACTAAGGTGAATCGCCGTCGACTTTTACCAAAATCCTTTCCACTATTTCCCTGGAAGTGGTAAGAGTTTCCATATTACCGTATATAAATCCGTCCTTCCCGGAATGATGGCCATGGCCAATTAATTCCATCAAATAGTATTTTTTGTCCCTGTTTGCCAAATCCAGTACCGTTTCATAAACCAAAGAGGGTTGTCCCAACTGTCCGGTTCCATTGTGGAACACCTCATCATCCGGAAAATCGAATTCGGAATAAAACTCGTTGTCATCAAAAGCGACATTTATTTCCAGTCTTAAACGGACAATATGCACTGTATCGGTTACTGCTGTTCGAAATCGGAAACTGTTGGGTAAGGTTTCACCTGAAACAGTATCGGCCAAAGGGTTTGTCGTACTAGGGGCATATAATCCGTCAGCCTGTAACACCCCTCTTTTATGGGACCAGACAGGAAGCGCATCGACTCTCCTAAATTCTTGCTCAATCTGTTTTTCGGCATCAAAACTTTTAAAGTTTTCTTTGGTTCGCCCTCCAAAAAAAGTTCCTTTTGCAGTAGCATGCGTCACAAAAAGTGAGGTGATAAAACTATCATCAACACCTTCCAACCATATCGCCATTTGTGGATGCCAATAATGCGGGCCAGCTATCAATTCGATTTCCAATTCGTTTGGCAGATTCCCACTGAAATCAACCACAACAAACTTATCTTTTTCAATCTCTCTAGATTGGTTAGCTCTCATTTTCGTTCCAAATTCCATAAAACTTAAAATCGGTTCCATATTAAAAAGGGACATTCCCAACACCAGAATAAATAGGATTCCAACCCATATAAAAGCACCTTTAGGTCCCCGGCTCGTTACATAACTTTTTAGCCCCTTCCAATTGTTTCGAATATGAAACAACGCCCCAAATAGGAAAAGAAAACCAAAGACCGTATGCGCTGCAGCAACCCTTAAATCGTGGTTGAAAAAGAAAGATAGGATACCTGTAACCGACAAGATAACAAAGCACAAAGCGATACTTGTGCTTATCAGTTTTCGCCGAATCATACGAATTTTTTTATTTGATTCCTGTGACCTTCTTACAATCGCTTTTTAAGGTCCGAAAGTCTTGATTGTAAAAGTGATACCTGTTTGGCTTTGTTTTTAGGGAAATCCACTTTGGTTAGCTGCTTATTCAACTTCTCAGAAAATTCTTTTTGAATGATTTCAATTTCGTCTTTGATGATTTGTAGACTTTCTTCATCAGTTTCTCCCACTATACCATGTATATCATAAGACCGCGGATCAAATGAAATCCCTTCATGATTTTCCATCATGGATTTTAAATCAATAAGACTTAAACGTAAATCAGTGATGATTTTAGCCTCACCAAACTTCGTTTTCGCACCTCTACAAGCAGATAGGGTACAGCCCGAATTTGCTCCAGTAACCGAATGATTATTATTCGAAACTTGTTCTTTGGCTTTCTTTGGGCTTGTCTCACAGGACTGTGCCCATGTTTCCTGAATACTTCCAATAGAAAGTGCAGTAACTAGGCTTAACATAAAATAGTTTTTCATGATATGAATTTTGATTTCCCTTTTAAAGACGAAGAGTGCTACGAAAAGATGCGGTATTGTTTGCATAAAATCATCTCTTCTTCTTTTTCCAGTTCCTTGGTAGTTTTGGACAATTCACCAATATCATTTATGATAAGATGTGCCGAATCGTCCTATTCTATAGATAATTCCGCAAGTTCAATTACTTCTATTGATTTTTTGTATTCAACCCAAGGTACGATACATAACCTTAATTTATTTTTGGTTTGGTATTTGATATTCAAGGAAGTAATACCTTTAACTAAAAAGTCATGGTTTCTTCCAAAATTGTTGCCTTCAGTTTCTTTTATTTCCTTTTAATGCTTCCAATGAAGGCGCAGAATCTGTATGAGGGTACCTTTATGACCAGTGATGGCCAGTTTGGAATGCAGATGAAAACGGTAGATGCAGGTTTTCAAGGTATCCTTGTAGCCAATCAGACCATGTATGCTTTAAACGGAACAAAGACCAATAATGGTCTAAAGGGAATGGTCTATTCAGATGCCGGAAATTACTCGTTTTTTGGCAGTCCTATACAAGGTGGATGGCATATAACCTCTGAAGGCACTTCCTATTATTTTTATCAAATTTCAACGGAACACGAGTTAGCTGGTTTAGATTTAAGCCCATATTTTAAAAAAGGCTCAACAACAAGCCAAAATTCATCAACTACCCAATCATCACAAAACCAAAACACCAAGGTTTCAACCAATTATGCAGGAATCTCCAAACAGGTTTACAACAATCTAGCCGGTAGTCAACTGGTTTATTATCAACGCACGTCCTATTTAAACGATAGCAGGGCAAGTTCCCTCACCTATGTAAATTTCTGTGGTGATGGAAGATTTAGTTTAAACTATGATGGCGGATTTAGTGTTGAGGGAGACTATGGAGGAAATGCCCATGGTGTCACAAGAGGATCTAATTATGGTACTTGGAAAGTTGAAACGGCACCTAATAAGAATCCTGCAGTGGTCCTTTATTATGCTGATGGTCAATCGGGTCGATATTATGTCAACTTAGCTAATCTGCAAGCCGGTCGCTGGAGAATCGGCAATACGCAATATGCTTTGGTAAAAAATAAGATTTACTGTGGCAGATAATCAAAGAATATACTGTTACTCAAGTTGCGAACATACTTTGCCCTTACACAGAATACTCTCAAGCCAAATATCTAAACCATATTTGTTAGGTCAGTAGATTCCCCTCATCATCCCATTCGGCAATGACGCCTCTTTTACTTTGATCTATGCACTTAGCCAACCACTCTTCCTCATAGGCAACTCCATGTTGTTTTAGAACATCCTCTGGGACTCCATTCCAAACATTGGGCATATTTCCTTTGTACCCCAGTTCTTCAATACCAATTTTGGAAGTGTAAAAGCCAGTCATGGTCAAATCTCGAACTGTGGCGAAAAAATTCACTTCAAAAGGTCTTTCCTCAGCTATTACATCAGGGTCGTAAAAAGCAATAGTATCCAAAATAGATTTCTGCTGATTTTCGTTGCAGGATTTAAACTCCAATCCAAATTCCGTGTTGCATTTATGGTCCAGCCACATTAATCCTCCTCGAAAATCTGTTTGGAAGGGGATATGATCCTTGACCATAAATTCTATAAAATCCACAACCTTGGCATCAGATGCGCCTTTGAACTGGTCACTGGGGGGTAAAATAAGGTCGCAAAGAACAGTTAATGTCTCCCTTTCGTGTGCATTGAAAAATTCTTCACCTTGAATTTCGTTAATGATTTCATTCTCCACAGGAGTTCGCCACGCAACATTCTCAGGTTTCTTTACACCAGTCTCCGGATTTTCCTGACCTGGTTTACATCCGTTGGCCACCAAACCTGTGGCCACAGAGCCCAATACGATTGATTTAATACTTTTTCTTCTGTCCATCGCTAAAGGTTTTGTTTTTTTAATTGGTCCACAATGTATTCTGATGCCCTCCAAGACAGTGCCATGATGGTCCACGTGCAGTTTTTGTCCGCCTGGGATACAAAAGGCCCTGCATCAACAATAAAAACATTATCCACTTCATGCAGCTGTTGGAACTTATTGGTCACCGAGGTTTTAGCATCATCTCCCATTCTGGTAGTCCCCACTTCATGAATAATGCGGCCTGGGGTTTGTAATCCATAATCCATGTCCTTTCCCGGTTTATCACCCAACATTTCCCCGCCCATATTGGTCAAGATTTCTTCAAAAGTATTGTGGGCATGCCTTGCTTGATTTAGTTCCAAATCAGACCATTTATAGTGGAAACGTAATACTGGAATACCCCACTCATCCACCGTCGATGGGTCTATTTCACAATAGTTGTCCTTACGTGCAATGGACTCACCTCGCGACGAAACTCCAACCACAGCGCCCCAATATTTCTTTACATCACTTCGTAACATGTCGCCATACCCTCCAACTTTAGTTCCAAAGAATTTGTTGAACTCATTTACATTGAAACCGAAACCATAGTTTGGCATCCCCATGCCTCCCCAAATTTCCAAGTGATACCCTCTGGGAAAATCGAGTTTGGAGTTATCTCCCCACCATGGTGAATACACATGCATTCCTCCAACACCATCCTCGTTGTATGAAGGCTTACGATTCATTAAATCTGGTATAAAAGCTGCCCTATCCGCGCCTGTTGAGTCATGCAAATATTTGCCAACATGATCACTACTATTTCCTAAACCGTTGGGATGTTGGGTACTCTTGGAGTTCAATAATATTCTTGCTGTACTGCATGCAGAAGCACCCAAAACAACCACTTTGGCCTTGACCTTATATTCCTTTCTATCTTCCTTATTTATATAAGAAACTCCTGTTGCCCTTCCCTCTTCATCCACAGTCACCTCTCGCACCATGCAATTGACAAACAAATCAACTTGTCCTCCGTTCTTTTGGGCTGGAAAAATTAAACAGCTCCCTGAAGAGAAATCAGCATAGACGCTGCATGCTCTGCTACATTGACCACAGTAGAAACAAACGCCACGTTCTTTGTTTATCTTTTTGGTCAACATTGACATTCTGGATGGATATACCGGAATATTGGATTTTCTTGCCCCTTTGATGTAAAAAAGTTCATGTAACCTAGGTTTGGGAGGTGGGAGAAAGAAACCATCGGGATCATTGGGCAACCTTTCATTTGTACCAAAAACACCAATCAATTTATCCAAGCGGTCGTAATATGGTTTAATGTCCTCATAACTTATGGGCCAATTTTCTCCATAGCCATCAATATCTTTGTGTTTGAAATCTTTTGGACCAAAACGAAGTGAAATTCGACCCCAATGATTGGTTCGTCCGCCTAGCATGTGAGATCGGAACCAATCGAATTTGGTACCATCTTTATGCGTATAGGGTTCTCCTTCAATTTCCCAACCGCCATAGGCCGCATCAAAGTCACCAAATGGTCTGAATTGTGTGCTTGCCCCTCTGCGTTCGGATTCCCAAGGCCAACGCAGTTGTGTTTTTTGCTCTGGGTTGGCGGGGTCAAAAAAAGGTCCCGCTTCGACAACAGCAACTTTTAAACCCGCATCGGCAAGTACTTTAGTTGCCATACCTCCACCTGCTCCGGAGCCTACGATAATTGCATCGTAGAGGGTTGCATTTTCAATAATTTGCATTCCAGTAGTTAGCTTTTTAGTAATTATTGACTTAAGCTACTAAAAAGTTACAGGATATTGAATTTTTGCTCCTTTAATTTTAAGGGTGAAGATTATTGGCCAAGAATATTGGGTTCAAAAAATACCAATTCATCATATTGAAACACACAGCTAACCTCAATCGGGTTGCAACATACTTCGCAATCCTCTACGTAAGTTTGACTTGAAACAGACCTATCCAGAAGAAACGAGATTTCTTCCCAACAATACGGGCACTGGAAGAAGTGTTCCAACATCTACTCAATCCATTAAATGGAAACATTCATTAGCTGTCCTGTGAGCTGCAACAACTGAAGCTCAGCAAGTTTCGCGTTGTATTTGGCTAAATTCCTACTGGTTTGTGCATTCAGTAGATTGATTTGGGCCTGACGTAGCTCTACCGAAGTAATTTGGCCCAATTTATAGCGTTCATTCGAACGCCTATAATTATCCGTCGCTGTGATAACATTTTGTTGTTGTAATTCAAAAACCTTTAAACGATTTTGAAAATCACCTCTGGCATTTGCTATATCGCGCTTTACTTCAAGTTCAATTTGATTTTGGAGTGCATCTTGAGACTCCAAGAGTATTTTGGCATTTTTTACCTGAGTAATGCCTCTCCCTCCATCAAAAAGATTCCAGGTCAAGGTTGCACCAAGACCGAAATTTCGGGTATTGTTCACATTTACTCCAGGAAAGAAGGGCCCTGGGGCGTTCTGGTTCAGGTTCCATCCATAGAAGCCCGTAAGACCAATGGTTGGAAGAAAAACAGATTTTGCGGATTGCAGCGTATAGTCATTGATGGTCATATTTGATTTGGCTTGAAGCATCCTTACGTTATTTTGCTCTCCTTGCGCGGCAAAATCTTCCAATTGTAGTTCATTTATGAAAGTAATTGTGGTATCCACTGCAAACTTTTTCTCCAAATCCGCATTTAGAACAATATTAAGATCGCGTAGGGTATTCTCCAATAATTGTCTTTCGTTCATGACATTGATGCTGTCATTCACCAAATCTACTTCTGCATTCAATACATCAAGTTTGTTGACCTGACCAAATTCAAAACTGTAGTTTGCCCGCTGCAGTCGGTTTTTGGTGTTCTGATAGGTCTGCTCAAGAACTGTAATGTTTTCTGAAATTCTAGCAGCTTCAAAATACACACTAAACAATTGAAGAATGGTCGTTTCTAGGGTTTCCCGGGCTTGTAGCGATGATAGATTGTACTCTTCCTTCAATCTTTTCATATCGTACCATCGGCCTAAACCATCAAATAACACGTAATCAGCCGTTATTCTGGCGTTATAGCGCTGCGCTTCAGCCTTATACAAATCGGCATCAGGCCTAGGGACAGGCTCCCCTGTTTGTTCATCAATTACGGGGTTTCCTTCCCCGTCACTCAAGAACTGTCCCGGAAATTCAAAAGTAGAATCATCTCTTTGATAGTTGGCGCCGGCAGTACCCGTAATTGAGGGTAGAAATCCAGAATTAAGTACGCTTTTGTTATTGTCAGCAATCTCAACATTGTTTTCCGCGATGAGAATTCCCAAATTGTTCTCCAATGTCAATTTTATGGCTTCCTGTTTGGTAAGAACCTCTTGAGAAAGTAAAGAACAAGTAAACAAAAACGATAATAAGAGGGTGGGCAGGTAGTTTTTCTGCATCATAATATCTCTTCTAATTCTTGTTGGGATTTGTTTTTAACTGGATTTCCATTTGCATGCCCATTTACCGACATAACACCACTTTCAGACAGATGTGCTTCTTCATGTTGTTCTTTAATGGCACGCTCTACTTCTTCTTTGCTGATTTTGTCTCCTGTCCTTAACCACTTCGTACTTACTTTAACGCTATTACTGAAGGACAAGAAAATAGGAAGCATAACCAAAGTGAGCACTGTTGCAAAACCGATACCGTAAGCAATAGAGATTGCCATGGGCTTTAAGAACTGAGCCTGCCTGCTCTTTTCAAGCAATAGCGGGGCTAAACCGGCAATGGTGGTAACCGAAGTCAAAAATATTGCCCTAAATCTCGAACGGCCTGCCTCGTACAAAGCTTCATCGAAATTCATCCCAAGCCTTAAATTTCCATTGAACTTCCCAATGAGTACCAAACCGTCATTCACCATAATACCTATTAAGGCAATTATGCCCAACATGGACAGAATATTTACTGGAAAACCATGTATCCAGTGACCCCATGAAACTGCAGTCAAACTAAATGGAATCAATAATAGCAGCAATAAAGGCTGACTAAAACTTCTGAATGTAAAAGCAATAGTAATATAGATTAAGAATAAAACCACCAAGCCCACAAAATTCAAGGAATCCGTCAATTTGTTTCGTTCACGATTTTGCCCTTCATAGGAAGCCGTAACGCTTGGGTATTTGGACTGGATTTCAGGCATAATATCGTTTCGTATCCACGCCAACATATCCGGTGCACTCGTATTATCAGGGTCCTTTAAATCGGCACTAATTCTGATTTCACGTTGGCCATCCAAATGGTTGATGGCCACATCACCTCGTTGTATATCGTAATTTGCAATTTCTTTCAAGGGAACGCGAGAACCTGAAGGGGTAAGAATACGCATCTCATCCAAATCTGAAATGGAGGACCGATTTTCGCGGTCATATCGCACCCAAACACGTATCTCATCTTGACCTCTTTGAAAGCGCTGGGCCTGAGCACCGAAGAAACCTGCTCTTACCTGATTCATTACATTTCGTAGGTCAAGTCCCAATAAGTAGGCATTATCCTTAAGTTCCAATTGAATTTCCTTGATGCCAGCAGGGTCGTTATCTGCGACATCTTTTAGCAAGGAATTGCCCACCATAGCCCCTTTCAATTCAGTTTTGGCGGCTTTAAGTTCTTCAATGTTATTCCCTAATAGGGAAACTGAAACAGGATCACCCCCAAAGTTTCCTCCCGAACCATAAATTAGGCTTTCCACTCCGAAAACCGGGCCAACCAATTCCCTCAATCTACTGGTGACTACATCAGCTCGTATGGCATCGGGGCGTTCTTCACCGGGAAGAAGGTTAATTACCAAGGTAGCAGCTGATGAACCTGGCCCAACGTTCTTAATCATGTTCTCAAAAAGCTCTTTATCAGTATATCCCAAATATTCTTCGGTAAGCTCTTGGTTTACTATAGCTGCTTTATCTTGAATCAAACTGATAATGGAGTCTGTAACTTTTTCATTAGTCCCGTTGGGCATTAGGAGTTCTACGGCCACTCGATCACTGGCAATTCTTGGGAAAAATGCGGTGCGGATAATTCCCCCACCAATGGAGCCAAACGTAAGAACCAGTGCTAATACAAAAAAGGAGAAGGTCAACATCTTATACTCCAAAGCGAAATGCAACACAGGACTATACAATTTATCGCGCATCCATGCCATGGCCGTATCACCCATTTTATTAATGACACGTAATTGAGAGAATACTTTGGCAATGCCGGTTTTTGGTGCGTCACTTTGCTTTCGTAATGCTTTGGAATGGGCTAAGTGAGCGGGAAGAATTATCAATGCCTCAACTAGTGATACCACCAGTGTCAGGATTACAATTACTGAAACCTCTCCAAAGAAATCCCCAATCCTTCCATCCAAGAAAAGAAAAATGGAAAAGGCTAAAATGGTAGTCACAATTGCCGAAACAATGGGTGGAATCACCTCCAAGGTACCATCGATTGCAGCTTGAATGGGTTTTTTACCTTTTTCATAATGTTGATAGATGTTTTCAGCAATAACAATACCATCATCCACCAATATACCTATAACGATTATCATTCCGAAAAGCGAGAGTACATTGATGGTCACATTGAGCATGGGTGCGAAAACAAACATACCCAAGAAGGCTACTGGCAGACCAAAGGCCACCCAAAAGGCCAAACGTGTATTGAGGAACAGACTCAAGAATAGAAGTACCAAAATCATTCCCATAATGGCATTCTCCGTAAGCAATTGGGTTCTTTGTGTCAATGTGATGGATAGATCACTTACCACATTCAACTGTACATTGTTGTATTTCTCGTTGAATTCGGCAATATATTCTTTCACCCTCTCCGCAGAACCAATTAAATCTTCAGTGTTGGTACTGGTGATGGTCACATTTACCGCAAGGTCATCATTATAATAGGAAGCGTTGGGTGTTTCAGAAAAGCGATCCCGAATTTCGGCTACATCCTTCAATCGGATAGTACGACCGGAAACATCACCTCTAACGACGACATTGGAGAGTTCTTTCCCGTAATATGACCGATTGTTGGCACGAATTAAATATTCTTCTGCATCGGTCTTGATGTTACCCCCAGTAACCAATAGATTGGCATTTGCCACCGCTTGGGCCACTTCGTTAAAGGAGACATTATAAGCCAACAGACTGTTCTCGTTCACTGCTATTTCAATTTCCTCTTCGGGATATCCGGAAATGGCAATTTGAGAAATTCCATCTATGGCCCTAAGGTCATTTTCAACCTGTCGGCCAATCTGTTTTAACGTAGCTAAAGAAATATTTTCACCACTTACAGCAAAACTGATGGTCTGACGTACGGCATCAAGTTTGGAGACTACCAGAGGTTCCATTCCTGTAGGAAAGGTAGGCACCCTATCAACAGCGTTTTTTACTTCCAAAAGCATGAAGTCGATGTCATACCCCTTTTCAATTTCAACATTAATGGAGCCAGAATTTTCGGTAGAGGTTGAAGTCACTCGGTCGACCCCTTCCAATCCCTTTAGATTATCCTCAATTTTAAGGACGATACCCTCTTCAATTTCTTGAGGAGATGCACCAGGATAGACAATGTTAATCAATACATTTTTGGATTCGGTAAGAGGAAAAAATGATGATTTTAAAGAAAGAGCACCTACTATACCGAAAACAAAAAACGAAATAATAATCACGTTTACGGCAACATGATACTTAATGAAATATGAGATTACCTTTTTCATTTTGTTGCAGTTTCGTTGTTTGGTACTCCAAAAACCCTGACCAGCATCCCCGCGTAACCCCCCGAAACGGGCCGCGAAACTATGGTTTCACCATCTGGAACATTCTTTAAGACAACCTTTTTGTCAGTGAAATAAACCGGATTTACGTCTATGACATCTAAAATAGTATCTCGCACAACAAATATCTGATCGTTGTCCAGCAAGAGTGATCTATCAATTTCAATGGCGGTCTCTTCAGTTCTGGCATTAAGGTAAGCCTCTAAATATTGTCCTTCTTTTAGATTTTCTCCCTTAACTTCGATAAACACTGTAATGGTCTGTGTGGTCTGGTCCACGCGTCCATTAACACGTACCACCTTGCCCATATGCTCTTGGGTCTTATCCAAATTAGTAAGGCTTACCTCCTTACCTACCCTTAAAAAGTCGGCATAGGTTTTTGGTACGGCGACCTCTAGTTCATAGGTTCCGGTTTCTATAAACTCTCCCAATTTTTGTCCTGCGCGAACCAGGGAACCCTCCGTAACCAAAGCCTCAGTGAGTACTCCTGAAAATGGGGCAGCAATACCATACTTTGCCAAACGCTGCTCTAAATTCTTGACATTGTAATAATTGGTGTATATCCCTCTACCGGTGATAAAATATTTCTCCTTTTCCGAAGTCACTTCTGGAAGCGGGGGTGTGGATTTTTCTAAATCAAAATTGACCAAATACTCTTGCCACTTCGAAAAATGCTCAGGGTAGTCCAACTGCAAATCGGGCATTATGGAAGTAACCAAGTTGAACAGATTACTTTTGGCCGATTGTACGCTTGCATAATATTCTGATGCATCAATGCGAATTAAAGTTTGGCCAGCTCGATAGGGTTGTCCCGCTTTGAACGCCTTGGCTCCGGGCCTAAAAACCCCTTGTACCTCAGCAAAAAGTTCCACACGGCGTTTTGCCACTAGATTACCATTGGCAGAAATAACAATAGGTACATCACCGTTAGAAACAGTATCCACAAAAACGGTCTTAACCACTTTTTGGGGTCTTGGACGTCTATCTTCCCTGCTATTGACAATAACTCTTGATAGTACAAAAGCAACGATAATAACAACAATCCCGAGTAAAACGGAAAGAATAGTTTTACGCATTATAGAGCTGATTAGTTCAGTGCAAATCTATTGTCTTGGAAGTGGGGTCTTGGTTAAATATTTCATAAATGTTTATGTATTATGCCAAATCATGAAACAAAAAATGGGGATACACGCCTGTATCCCCAAACCAAACAAACTAAAGTATAACTAACTACTCATTATCGTCAACATCTTCAAATTTTGTGTCCGCCATGCGGGTACGTTGCAATTGCAAATCATTAAACCTAGGTTTTAGACTTTCATCATCCGTGTCAAAAACCAAAAATTGTCTAGTGTCCATGGCCTGAATCCCAGTATAAGATTCGAATCTGTTATTTTGAAGCTGTAGTATTTTTAGATTACTCAATTGCGCAAATTCCATCGGTATTTCACCTCCTAATTGATTATTGGCCAAAACCAGTTCCTTTAATTTTTCCAGATTTCCAAGTTCTGCAGGAATTGATCCATCCAAACTGTTTTCAAAAAGACCCAAAGCAACAAGTTTCGTCAGATTTCCCAGTGATTTAGGTATAGCTCCCTTCAAATTATTGCTTGATAGGTTCAACTCTTTTAAATCTTTCAAGTCTCCAAATCCATCCGGTATTTGTCCATTCAAAAAATTGTTGAACATGGAAAACACCTCTAGTTTTTTCAACTGGCCCACTTCTGCTGGAATATTTCCCTTTATTCGGTTCATCTCAAGTCGCAGGACCTTCAGATTTTCCAATTTCACAATCTCTCTTGGCAAAACCCCGGTTATACTATTGAAAGCGAGATTTAGATGTTGAAGATGCCTCAACCTTCCCAAACTTGGAGGCAGAGTACCTTCCAAATTGTTTCTAAAAAGATTGATTTCTACAACATGTTCGTCTTTGATTGTGATTCCCTTCCAGGTATCCACAGGAGAATTCAGGTCCCATGGATTATTCCATTTAGCACCATTGGTACTCTCAAAAAGCTCAATCAATATTTTTTTCTCTTTAGCATTGACCCTGTTTTTAGCAAACGCAAAACCCAGGGAAAACAGGCCAATAAGACAGAGTGAGGTTAGCTTCATTCTTAGTTTCTTCTTGGATTTATAAGAATTCACTTACAAATCAAATAAGAAAGAAAAAACCTACAAAAATTAATGTGTGACCTAAGGCAAATCTGTTGTGAAGCTCAGTAAATCTGTGGTATAGGATGTGAATTATTGTGCCACAATGGTTTCCATCTCCTCAGAGAGTGTTTCCCAATCACCCATCAAATCCTCCAAAAGTTTCTTTTTCCCTTCATATGAATCAAAAAAACCATCTTTGGCTATGGTGGCATCATAATTCATCAGGAGTTGATGATCAATTTCCGCAATCTCCTTCTCCAAAGCTGCAATTCTCTTTTCGACCCCGCTAAGTTTATTTTTGAGAGACTTCAATCGCTTTTGTTGCTGATAGTCATTTTCTTTCGGTGCAGATTTACTCTCGTTTTGAGGTTTATCTTTTCTTTCGATTTTTCTGAAATCTTCAGCTTGCCTCTGTTCCAAATAGAAGTCGATATCCCCTAAATACTCTTTAATGTTCCCGTCTTTGAACTCATACACCTTGTTGGTCAATCCTTGAAGAAAATCCCTATCGTGGGAAACCAAAATCAAGGTCCCCTCAAAACTTTTCAAGGCCTGTTTCAACACGTTCTTGGATTTTATGTCCAAGTGATTCGTAGGCTCATCCATGATAAGTACGTTGAAGGGTTGAAGCAGCATCTTGGCCAAAGCCAATCTGTTTCGCTCACCTCCTGAAAGTACCTTCACATATTTCTCAACATCATCTCCCCGAAAAAGAAACGACCCTAAAATGTCCCTGACCTTGCTTCTGTTTCCTTCGTTAGCGGCATCAACCATGGTATCCAGAATGGTCTTTTCACCATCCAAATAATCGGCTTGGTTCTGGGCGAAGTATCCAATTTGAACGTTGTGACCTAGTTTTACCTCACCTTTATGCTCCAGTTCTCCAACAATTATTTTGGCCAGCGTGGTCTTTCCCTGTCCATTTTGCCCAACAAAAGCGGTTTTGCTTCCTCGCTCTACCAACAAATCAATATCCTGCAGTACTTGTTTTGGGCCATAGTTTTTAGATAGGTCTTCCAAGGTAACTACAACCTTCCCAGGATTAACGGACACTGGAAACCGTACGGTCATCACGCTATGGTCATCTTCATCCACCTCAATTCGGTCAATTCGGTCCAGCTTTTTAATCAGTGACTGCGCCATTGAAGCCTTGGAAGCCTTGGCACGAAACTTTTCAATAAGTCGCTCTGTTTGCTGAATCTGTTTTTCCTGGTTCTTTTGTGCACTTAGTTGTTGTTCGCGTATCTCAGCGCGCAAGGCCAAATACTTTGTATAGGGTTTATTGTAATCATAAATCCGCCCTAAAGAAATCTCGATGGTCCTGTTGGTGACATTATCCAAGAACATCTTATCGTGCGATACGATTACCACAGCTCCAGAATATCCTTTTAGAAACTGCTCCAACCAGATTATTGATTCGATATCCAAGTGATTAGTAGGCTCATCCAACAACAGCACGTGATTGTCTTCCAAGAGCAGTTTGGCCAATTCTATGCGCATGCGCCAGCCCCCGGAGAAGGTGTCCGTCACTTTCGTGAAGTCTTCGCGTTTGAATCCCAAACCTTGCAGGACCTTTTCTGTTTCACCTTGGTAGTTATACCCGCCTATGATTTCATAGCGATGGGTCACTTCGGTAAGGTCCACCATCAATTGGTTATAGGACTCGCTTTCGTAATCCGTTCGTTCTGCCAATTGTTGATTGATATTCTCCAACTCAACTTCCAGAGATTTGATTTCTTGGAATGCTCGATAGGCCTCATCCAATACCGTTCTACCCTGTTCAAAATCTATATCCTGCTTTAGGAATCCAATCTGCGTACCTTTTTCGATAGCTATGGAACCTGTATCCGATTCTTGTTCCTTGGAAAGTAACCGTAGTAGTGTGGATTTTCCTGCACCATTTTTACCAATAAGACCAACGCGGTCTCCCGCATTCAACCGAAATGCGATATCATTAAAAAGATATTCCCCACCAAAGGAAACCGAAAGATTATGGACATTGAGCATTTTATGTAACTCTTATTACCTATTGAACGGAAACCAATCCGTAATTTTGTATAAAATCGCTGCAAATGTTAAAAAAAGGAACTAAACTCTACAGTATTTTAACAGGAAGTTGTCCCAGATGTCACGAAGAACATATGTATGAAAACAAAAACCCTTATACTTTTGGAAAACTCTTCAAAATGCATGAACGTTGTTCCCATTGTGGTTTAAAATATAAGATTGAACCTTCCTTTTTTTATGGTTCCATGTACGTTAGCTACGGGGTCGGTGTAGCGTTCGCTGTTGCGGCTTTTGTTATTTCGTTTTTATTTCTTGGACTGAACTTGGTGAATACATTTATCGCGATTGTAGCGACCTTGGTTGTTTTTATGCCAATCATTATTCGTCTTTCCCGAAATATTTGGATTAACTTTTTTATCAAGTACGAACCTCAGGAACTTAGGGAAGCTCCTGATGGTATTTCTCAGTAAATCTGCCCAGATTGATTTCTGGGTCAATGGGACCCCTATTTTCTACAAAACCAAAAAGCTGTTCTGCAGCATACGGTGCAATAAGCACACCTCGAGAACCAAAACCATTCAAACAATAGAGATTCTTATGAATGGGATGCTCTCCCACCAAAGGTCTTCTGTCCACCACTGTGGGTCTAATACCGGCTACATGGGCCACGACCTGAAAATCGCATTTCAAGAAAGTCTTTAGTTTGGTTAAGAGTTCTTCCTTTGAAGCTTGGGTTGGTGCATTGGTCTTATCTTTCCATTTGTATGTAGCACCTACGCGATAAAGGTCATCTCCTAATGGGATAATAAACACGGAGGATTTTATGACGGATTGTTCCTTTAGGCCTGGCGCTTTTATGGTTAATAACTCGCCTTTTGTCCCATTTAAAGGCAAGTACTTAAAAAAAGGGTTGTTTTTAAGCCCGTAGCCGTCCGCAAAAACTATTTGCTTGGCAAATATCGATTTGTAGGTAATATGCTCGCTATTCGTCCTTAACTGAGAAAAATCGAATGTTTCATGGGCAAAAAGCTCTTTTTTGGTCAAATATTCTGAATAGGCTTCAAGAAGTGTGTGGGTATCCACTCTACCGGTATAAAGCACTTCCCCAAATCCCAATGGGGCATCAATATGCAAATTCAAGTTTTGATGGATGTCCGTTGAAAGGAAGTAGTCCAAGTCCGGTTTATCTGCAGCTTCAAACCACCCATTCTGTTCCTCAATGGAAGCGAACAAACGCAAGACCCTAAGCTTATAATCCAATTTCACTTTTAGCTTTTCCTCCAGATTTTGATAGAAAGGCATGGCCAAATCCATCTGCTGGCGTGCCTTCCATGCCAAGGTGAACCTTTTCAGGATTACTGGGTTGTAAAGACCTCCTGCAACTAATGATGATTGTTGGGAATCGTCTGAAACTACATGAAACGACTTTCCGTTTTTTTCCAGAATTTCACAAAAAGAAATTCCTGCCAAACCACAACCGACTACCAGATAATCTAACATGGGACAAAAGTAACCTTCCCAATTTTTATTTAAAAATCAAGCGTCTAGACTTCTCGCAGCTTCCTCGCAAGCTCGGGACAGGGCTGGGAGTGACACTTTATAAATAAAAAACGCCGCACTAAAGTGCGGCGTTGTATGAATTGAATTGGAAAATTATTTTTTGGCTTAGTACGCCCACATATCCTGCTCTCGGTCGCGAATCACTTCTTTGATTCTATTGGCTTCCAAGAGTTGGAACAGTGCATTGTCAAAAATATAATCGTCTATCTCACGATCACCGTGAACGTTTTCCTCTTTATAGATTACTCCATTGAAGCGTCTTGCGTTCAACAGCATATCAAATGAGATAGGGCGTGCAGAATTACGTTGGTTATACACTTTGGCATCGTGCAAAATCTGTCTTGCGGCTGGATACCAAACCCAGAACAATTCCACTTTGTTTTCTCCAGGGTCTACAGACTCATCGTCAATAAAGTTTACGTCTGGTGCTACTGGGGCAATTCCCAATAGTCTGTATTTCAACTCACCTTGACGCTTGTCAAAGTACCATATTCCCTTGATGCGATACTCTTCAATATCTGCGGCGGTCAAATCTCTTCTGTTGATAAACTCAGCAGAAATCTGCTCACCAGCGTTCAATTGTTCGTATCCCAAGTCAGTTGTATCCACTTTTTGCAAGGTGGCTGACAGGTCATCCAATACACGTTTCTCCGTAAAATAGGAATCAGCATATACCTCTGTCAAGTTTCCGTTTCTGATGTTTTTCATCAGCACGTGATACAATGACCTTCTATCGAGTCCAATACCTATTGTATCGGTAGGATAGTATAGGGGAAAGTTTACACGCTCGTCCAGGTCAATGATTTCCCAAGTGGTCTTGGACCAAAGGATATCCCGGTCGTCCACATAGCCATAGGCCAATGGGGCATCCGCATCCTGTGCGATTTGCGCTTCGGTCTTTTTACCTATCTCATCCGGCATTTTGGCATTCAAAATGTTTGCCTGAGCCATCATCGATACGGGCAAAAGACTTAAAGCTCCAATTACTAATGCATTTTTCCAATTCATGATCTTCAGTATACTTTATTTTAGTTTGTAAGCTCCACTACCACTGGAGAAACTTTCTTCAACTTGTAGCTTCTGTTATTGGTAATGAATGCGTTGATATCAAAAATCTGAACAGCATCACCTCTTCTAGCTCTCTTAAGGGCAGATTTAGCTTGAGCGTTCAATTTGTTACCTTTTACTACGATGGTAGGTTGACCTGGCACCTTGAACTTGAATCCTCCAACAGAAAGGTTCAAATCAAAGTCAAAGTCTTCCAACATAGCGCTGATGGTAGAAATCTCAAGGTTTCTTCTTGGCATTTTCACGCTACCAGCCTCACCACGTACGGTTCCGCTTGGTCTTGGAATATCCTTGATTCTAAACTCAGACTTGGTTGAAATTGGCTTACCATCTGGCAATGTACCAGAAGCTGTAATGGTAACTGTTCTTCCTTTTCCTGGGTTCATAACATACTTGCTACCACTTCTCTTGGATAGACCAGCAGCAGAAGCTCTGACTTTGTTATCTGGAATACCAGGAATGGAAATCGTCATTGGGTTGGCAACTCCACGGTAAACCACATTCATCTTGTCTGCAGAAATTACCGCAGCATTAGGCTTAGTAATTGTAGCGAAAACGTTGTTAACCTCAACAGGAACTTCCTTACCATCCTGCATAAAGTACATAGTACCTTTGATTTCGTGGTCACCAGCAGTACCAGCTCCAATCAACATTTTGATTCCACCTGCTTCAAGAACATAGTCTTTACCTTCAGCTAATTTTCTTCCGTCCAAAGTCAATTCAGCTTTTACAGGAGTAGAAGTTTTGTCAGTCTTGCTAACAATGATTTTACCATCATACTTCTCACCAGTGTAATATGCTGTCTTTGGAGCAGCCAAAGAACTCTGGAAGTTTGTCAAACTAACAGCAGCAGTCAAGTTACCTTCCAATAAGCTTTTCAATACTTCTTGTTCAGTAGTCTTGATATCCGCTTGCAGTTGCGTGATTTTGGTCAAAGATGCTACTAAAGGAAATCCTTCATAGTGATAGTTAATCCAATCTTGACGTGTACCATCTCTTTTCTCGACCTTACCATCATCTTTCTTACCGTCACCGGTTGCGAATCTAGTTTTTACAGCTTCTTTTATTTCCTTGAACTTATCCTTAGGTAAAGAATTCACTACACCATCACGGTATCCTTCAATCTCACTAACGAATTTTTTACCCTCAGACTTCAAGTTATCACCTTGGAAGAATAAGTTGTCCAAATAATCTGACTTATCCATTACAACATAGTCCTTTGGATCTTCCAATCCTTCAACCATGCCTTTTTTAATACCTTCCAAGTAGTTATAATACTTATCCGAAAGCTCTTTTACCTCTTGGGCGTTTTTGTAAAGCGTACCATATTCTTCCTCATTCTCGGAAGCTTTGGTGGCCAAACCTTCAAGGAAGCCTTCGTTACTTGCGGTCATTTTAGTATTGGAAGTCTCAAGCTTTTCGTTCATAAGACCAAAAGCGGCAAGTACTTCCTTACTCATATTCAAAGCCAACATCGCGATGAAGATCAAGTACATAAGGTTGATCATCTTCTGACGTGGTGTTTGTTTTCCTGATGCCATGTTTTTTATCTAATTAGAATTAATAATTAATTTGATTTGGGTTTGGTATATCAATCAATATCCCAATTAGTTTCTGCTACCCATGGCAGATAGCATATTTCCGTATACGCCGTTCAAAGAAGAAAGATTGGTAGCCAAAGACTCCATTTGCTCTTTCAATGCACCAGCATTCTGTACTACTTCCTCGTTGATGGAAGCTTGACGGCTAGCGCTTTCCAATTGAACTTTGTACAAGCTGTTCAATGATTCCATTTGAGCAGCAGCATGAGACAATTCTTCAGAGTATTTCTTCGTGTGTTGGATAGCATCTGTAGTAGGCGCTATGTTTTTAGCAGCACCTTCAAAACTTTTGATGCTTTCACCCAAACTTGAGAAAAGCTCAGAATCGATGTTGGCCTCTTTCAATAGGTCATCCAATTTTCTAGAAAGAATACCTTCAGCTTCTTTAGCTTGCTTGGCATCATTCTTATTTCCTTTGGATTGACCATTGTTCAATTCCGGATATACCAAAGACCAATCGTACTCGTCATCTACTGGTTCAAATGCAGAGATAGCAAAGATTAATGCTTCAGTAATAAGACCTACAGCAAGAAGCAAACCACCTGTAAGGGGTCCAAACTCCCAGTGAAGGATTTTAAATAGTGCACCAATAATTACCACTGATGCTCCAAGCCCGTAGGCCATGTTAAACAGTTTTTTTGTTGATTTTGACTGTGCCATAATTCTAGTTTTAATTAAGTTATATAAATAAGTATTTGGTTACTGGTTAAAATACTATCTTTTATTCTTTATGTTTAGTTGGGAAGACCTCTACGTCCGTTGGTGGAATCTTCTTCTCCCATAAAATCCTGTACGGTTCTAAAGCCGATATAGCTTCTTGCAGAATCTTGGTACTCATAATCCCTGGTACTCACCTGAAGGAAATAAGCAACATCTTTCCAAGAACCACCGCGAATTACCTTTCTTTGGTTCTGTCCAGAACCTACATTTGGGTTCATGGTTGAAAGATATTCGTATGCACCTGGGTCAAAGCTGGAGCTTGTCCACTCAGATACGTTACCGGCCATGTTGTACAAGTTATACTCATTAGGCTCGTAAGATTTTGCTTCGACCGTATACAAAGCTGCGTCTGCCGCGTAATCCCCACGTTGTGGTTTAAAGTTGGCCATGAAACATCCAGTATCACTAATCACGTAAGGACCACCCCATGGATACGTTCCTCCTTCGATGCCTCCTCGAGCAGCATATTCCCATTCCGCTTCGGTAGGTAATCTAAATTGATTTACAAATTGTCTACCTCTACTTTTTTGGTCGTCATTCTTAAACTTGGTTCTCCAGTTACAGAACGCTTTGGCCTGCATCCAGTTCACACCTACAACAGGGTAATCACTGTACGCATCATGCCAAAAGTAATCGTTGTGCATTGGTTCGTTATAGGAATATTCGAAATCTCTAATCCAAACAGTGGTATCAGGATAGATTTCCAATTCCTCATGACGGATAAAGTCTTTTCTTCGACCGTTTTTCGCACGTGCCGCTGCCTCAATATCCATCCAATTATATTTGAACTTCAATTTTGTAACGTCTACAGTTCGTTGTCCGTTATAACTTTCTTCTTCTGGAATATAAAGAGAGTCCATTACCTCAGCATAATACTCATCCGGATAATCAGAAGTATCCCAAACAAGATCTACATCCTTGTTCAAGGCACGTCCTTCGTATCCTGTTTCGCCAAGACCTGCATAGTTATCCAACATATATCGCTCGTAAACCGAAATCTTAGTGGTATCGGTATCCTTAAAAGCATACTCTCCAATTCCATCATCTTCGGCCCCCAATCCCAACTCATCTGCTAGGATGGCTAATTTTGTTCTGGTAATGGAATCTTTTACCCATTCTACGAACTGACGATACTCACTATTCGTGATTTCTGTATCATCCATATAAAATGAACGAACGGTTACAGTACGCGTTGGGGCATTCTGTACCTTCGCTTGGTCTTCCTCGGCTTTACCCATGACAAAAGAACCACGGGGAATCAATTCCATTCCATAGGGTTTTTCAGGGTACCATTTTTTACCCTTTACCCCAACTAGTTCACCTTTTGATCTTGATTTAGAACCGCAACTGGTCAGTAAAAAAACAAGTGCCAGAGATGAAAAGAATAGCTTTCTCATACTTTAGGTTAAATTATTCGATTTAGATTTCTAAGACTTTGCAACACAAATTCATATTTTCAAAACTGTTTTTCGTGCAAATTATTGTACAAAAACAATTTATCCTCTAAAATTAATTTGTTTAGTTAAGGCCCTTTCTGTAGGCCTTGAACCACCGTTCTGGAATATTTTGGTTACATGCTTCCAAATAGTCCTCTTCGGTGCATGGTAATAACGCTGGTGAATTTGTTTTAGTATGTTCCGGTAAAATTGAAGGAACTTCCACCCACCATCTTTCCGTTACATGGCTTTTGTAGAAAATGAGCTCCTCGGTATCGGTGGGTACGGTGAACTTGGTAAAGTCTTCACTTTGGGATGTGGGATGTTCCTTTACCCTAAAGGTAATGCCTTCCAAGAAATACCAAATTATCTGTGCAATCATCTGAAAACCTTGGTGTGAGTTATCGCCCTCATAAATACCGAATAAAGAAACCGAATCGCTAAGACCGGCATAACGGGCAATACTACATATCTCGCGTCCTGTAAATCCATTAGGGGAAAAACTTCTCCCCATGCCCATTTCACTGGCACGGATTGAGGTAAGGTCCAAACTTACTATATGGGCGTTGCGCAAAACAGGTTCAGCCAGAGAAAGATTCGCTGCGACATCCCCCAATCTATAGGCATCAAAAAAAAGTCTTTCCATTAAGTCCAATTCTTCTTGAGCATTGAAGTAACTCTGAAAACCTAAATTGGAAAAATTGAAAAGGTTGTTGGGTTTATCTGTGATGATTTTGCTCATATAAGAATTGGAGGAGATCAATTCATCCGCTTGACCAAAATCAAATCTGCTATCAATACTTACCAGATTGACCATGTCCTTTATCTTATCAAAAGCCCTATATGTGGGAAAGGTAATATCTTGAGTGGCTCCTATTATTATAGGTATGATTTTTTCTTCCAAGAGGCCTGCCACAATTTCCTTCACAACAAAATACGTATCCTCAACAGTTTCTCCTTCCTCAACGTCCCCAATATCCAATATGGTGGCTCCCCAATTCCCCTTCATCAATCGATACAACTGAATCCGTACTTCATCAACATCCAGTGGCGAAGGTTTTTTCTCTACTGCGTTGCGCGATTCCAACACACCAAAAATAGCTACTGTTGCATTAGCAAAAACTGGAAACCCTTTTTGCTCGGTATGTTTATGAATACTTTTTCCAAGGGATTGAGGTGGCAGCAATTCGGAATATGCCAAGACCTTATCCTTAATGGGAACCAAAAAATCGAATGCCATGTTACTTTTTCGTCTTAGCCTTGGACTTTTTCTTCGGGGTTTTCTTTTCGATAAGGGCTTTGGCCTCTTCCAACGTTATTTTGGATGCATCCACATCTTTAGAAAGCTCAACCTTTACCCTTCCTTTAATAATGTTATGTCTACCCCATCTTGCTTTTTCAATTCGGATTTTTTCTTCGGGCCATTCCTGTACCAACTTTTCAGCCTCCTTGATTTTCTTGTTTTCAATCAGTTCGGCAATATCCGCACTAGAAAGATTATCAAAATCATACTTCTTGTTCACATTAATGAACATACCGTCCCATTTTATAAATGGTCCGAATCTTCCTTTACCTTTGGTAACGTCCTTTCCTTCATATGCGGCTATAGGTGCATCTGCTCTTTCCTTCTCTTGAATCAATTCTATGGCTCTGTCCAAATCTACCTCAAAAGCATTTTCTCCTGCGCCTAGGGAAACGAATTTTTTGCCAAACCGAACATAAGGTCCATATCTTCCCACATTCGCTTCTATTTCTTCCCCTTTGTACACTCCTAACTTTCGCGGAAGTTCAAAGAGAGACATGGCTTCCTCAAAAGTGATGGTAGTGATGGATTGGTCTGGAAGCAAACTGGCAAAAAGAGGTTTTTCCTCTTCTTCAACGGTTCCAATTTGGACCATAGGACCAAATCTTCCCAATCGGGCGGCCACCTGTCTCCCAGATTTTGGGTCGGTCCCAAGAACACGCTCTCCGCTTGCACGCTCTGCATTTTCCTCCACATCTTGAACATTGGGATGGAAGTCTTTGTAGAACTCTTCCATCATTTCTTGCCAATCCTCATCCCCAGCAGCAATCTCATCAAAATTCTCTTCAACCTTGGCGGTAAAGTTGTAATCCAAAATAGTGGTGAAGTGACTGACCAAAAAGTCATTCACAATCATTCCTATATCTGTTGGGACCAATTTTCCTTTGTCAGAACCTACAAGTTCTGTCAATTTCTTTTCGGCAACCTGATTGGATTCCAAAGTAAGTTGCATGTAACTGCGTTCAGTTCCTTCTACAGTTCCTTTCTCTACGTAGCCCCTATTTTGAATAGTTGAAATTGTAGGCGCATAGGTAGACGGTCTTCCAATTCCAAGTTCTTCCAATTTTTTCACCAAAGAAGCTTCTGTGTAGCGATAGGGTGGCCTTGAAAATCGTTCAGTAGCTGTAATATAGTTGTTGGTCAGTGCTTCTCCTATGGACATAGCAGGAAGCATACCTTCTTGTTCCTCTGCTTTATCTTCTTCATCGGTACCTTCCAAGTACACTTTAAGGAAGCCATCAAACTTGACTACTTCACCATTGGCCACAAATTCTTCCTGATGGGAACTTGCTTTAATCTTTACGTTGGTACGCTCCAAAATGGCATCGCTCATTTGGGAGGCCAGAGTGCGTTTCCAAATCAGCTCATATAATTTCGCTTGGTCACGTTCCAATGAGGGTGACTGCAATTTCATATCTGTTGGGCGAATTGCCTCATGCGCTTCTTGAGCTCCTTTTGATTTGCCTGTGTAGTTTCTTGTCTTGCTATAGGACTCCCCATAATTC
Organism: Flagellimonas meridianipacifica; assembly: GCF_003001695.1. Taxonomy (GTDB): domain Bacteria; phylum Bacteroidota; class Bacteroidia; order Flavobacteriales; family Flavobacteriaceae; genus Flagellimonas; species Flagellimonas meridianipacifica. The sequence continues at coordinate 366,800 of NZ_PVYX01000001.1, forward strand.
TGAACGATAGCGTCTTTAGCTGCACTTAGGGCCTCGTTGGAAAGATTTACGCTGTCAGTTCGCATGTAGGTAATAAGTCCCGCTTCGTATAAGCGCTGAGCTACCTGCATGGTACGACTTACCGAAAAATACAACTTTCGTGAAGCTTCCTGTTGTAAAGTTGATGTTGTGAACGGTGCAGCTGGCGATTTCTTGGCGGGTTTCTTATCTAGATTTCCTACCGAAAAACTAGCTCTAACGTTTTGTTGCAAAAATGCCCTGGCCGTTTCCAAACTTGGGAATGTTTTGTTCAGCTTTGCCGAAAAAACACTTCCATCTTTGGTTTTGAATTCGGCTCGAATTCTAAAAGATGCCTCTGGATTGAAAACTTCTATCTCGCGTTCGCGTTCAACAATCAATCGAACGGCAACGGACTGTACCCTTCCGGCCGAGAGTCCTGGCTTTATCTTTTTCCAGAGAACCGGTGAAAGTTGATATCCCACCAAACGGTCCAACACACGTCTGGCCTGCTGGGCGTTCACCAAATTATAATTTATCTCACGTGGGTTTTGAATAGCTTTTTGAATTGCAGATTTGGTTATCGAATTAAAAACAATCCTCTTTGTTTTGTCTCGGTCCAATTTTAGCTCCTCTGCCAAATGCCATGAAATGGCTTCTCCTTCTCGGTCTTCATCACTTGCCAACCATATCACATCCGCTTTTTGGGCTAAATCCTTTAGTTTTTTAACAAGGGCCTTTTTTTCCTTGTCAACTGTGTATTTAGGTTTGAAACCATTCTCTACATCAACTCCTAATTCTTTGGAAGGAAGGTCTGCAATGTGTCCAAAACTGGATTCAACTTGATAGTCTTTACCTAAAAACCGTTCGATGGTTTTTGCCTTTGCAGGGGACTCAACAATAACTAAATTCTTCGGCATGCAATGCTTTTTAAGCTAACAAAAGTATATCAAAATTTCGATTCTGGATTTTAGATAGGTTGATATCAAAAAAAATATCCCGCAAAAAACGGGATATTCAACTGGGAAATTGCGCGACCTTAATTAAGGCCGATTTGACTTATAAGCTGGATTTTATCATCCAGATATTCATATTGAAACAGTATTTCATCGCCCACCATTATCAAATGGCTTTCCAAGGGAATGACATCAAACGTAACAATATCTTTAAAATGGTTTAACAAAGAAAGACCCTCGACATTTGTTTTGTCATACACCTTTAAACCCGAAGACCCATCACATATAAACAGCTTCTCATCTCGGATACCCAAGCCATAAGGCTCATCCATAGGGTAGGAAATAGTCAATTCCGGTTTTTCAATATCTGAAATATCTACAATGAAAAGACCACTTTCAATAGCTCCACAACCGTTTCCTCCCCGTAAGGTAACGTATGCATAATCTCCATCTACAACAACTGGGTCACAGGCTGTTCCGTGCTGAAACTCTGAAACAAAAGTGGGCGTTGCCGGAGATGAAATATCATAAATGTACATCCCGCGCATACTTCCCAAAAATAAATGCTCTCCTCTATTGAATATAGTCTCTATGTCAAATCCTGCATAAACATCTTCCAAATCTTGAGGGTTTTCTAAATCCGAAATATCAAATACATTAATGGTATGGCTGTCCACAGCGTAGAGATACTCCCCCACAATCTTGAAGCGTGCCAAAGAACCTCCTTGTCCAGTAGTACCTCCATCAGAAGCTTCAGCTACAGCTATATCTCCAAAAAAGTCAAAATCTCGATTTTGTACTTCTTCAATCAATCTTCTTTCCGTGACGGTTTCCCAACCAATCAATATTTCAGTTTCGTAGTCATAGGCCTCATATTCTACAATATCTGCTTCAAAAGGAAAAAAGACCCATTCCCTCAATACATTTTCCAAACGATTCACTTGTTGGATATTGTTAATGTCAGTTATATCCAGAACAATCAAGTCCATTAAACTATCAGCATACAAAAAATTGTCCTTAACCGAAATATCAACATTTCCGGGAATTTCAATAAAAGCGATTTTCACAGGTTGCTGAGGATTGCTGTTGTCGATTACATGAACCCCTCGGCTTTTATCGTTGATAAAGACATAATCTTGATAAGCGTATACCTTTCCAGATTCGTCAATAGGTTCTGGCGGAAGAACATCCACATTATTGGCAAAATCCGCTCTGCTCATGACCAAAGGTCGAGCTACCAGGTATTCCGCATATTCGTCATCATCATTTGAGTCATCACAGGAAATAAAAAAAAGGGTGGCTAGGGATAAAAGAAATAAAAATTGCTTTTTCATTGTTGTTTAAGTTTTTTGGATGAATGTCACCCTTTAGATAAAAAAGCTTAAACAAAGTTGCGCTTAGAAATGCTAAAATTCCGTTTCGGAAGAAAACCCTATGCTATCTTTATAAATGAAGTAAATAGGTATACGTGTGAACATTGCCGTGAACAAAAACCCTATAAAACAAAGCAGTATACCCAACTGAGCCACCAAGCTGGAAACGAAAATCAACCCAAAAATGATAAGCCAGTTTTTGTTCCCCAATGCAAAGGACGCCTTGGTAATTTCTCCGGAGGTAAGTTCTTCATCAAACGCAAAAAAAGCGGAGAGAAGTGACATCGGGACCACTAAATAAATAAGGCCAATACCACAGGCTAGCATGCCCAGAATGGAAAGTCCGGTTATAATCAAAGCTAATGTAAAAGCCTTACTCAAATAAGGTTTTTTGAAATAAAAAAAATAATCGTCCTTTCCAATCTCATCGGAATCCACCCTTCTACAAATGCGCAAAAAAGCAGCAGTCAGGCAAGTGGTGAACATGGTTACTCCTATCAGCATAATTGGGTAATAGACAATGAAGAACAAAATCATTGACGCAGGCAATTCTTCACTTTCAAAATAATAGGGGTCCGTCATCCCAACTGCAACCATAGGAATGTATGCCACCAGATAGAATGGAATGATTACCACAAAAGTCAACAACAAGGTAATGAAACCCTGAACCCATACTTTTTTGAAGAGTTCAAACGAAGCATTAAAAATCCTTCCGAAATCCAGAGCCCCGCTTGAATCGATTTTTTCAGAGACTTGTGAAAAGTTCATTTTTGGTTGGTTTTTATTACCGAGCAAGTTAAGAATATCCCAATAACCTAAAAGGCCTATTAAATAATACTGCCAAATTGTCACTAGAACAGAATATGCACTATCTTTGCCCTCCATTTGAAGCATGATGAACGAGAAAGAGCATTCAGAGAAAATAATCCAAGAAGAACTGCAAGGAAACACACTTACATTGGAGCAGATTCAAAGCAACACCAGAAAGCTTTATATTGAGAGTTACGGGTGTCAGATGAATTTTTCCGATAGCGAAATAGTAGCATCAATATTAGCAAAAGAAGGTTTCAATACCACAACCCAACTTGAAGAGGCCGATTTGGTTCTTGTAAATACCTGCTCCATTCGAGAGAAGGCAGAGTTAACCGTACGCAAACGTTTGGAAAAGTTCAATGCGGTAAAGAAGATAAATCCGGGAATGAAAGTGGGCGTATTGGGTTGTATGGCCGAACGCCTAAAAAGCAAATTCCTTGAAGAAGAAAAAATAGTGGATATGGTTGTAGGACCAGATGCCTACAAAGACCTGCCGAACCTTATTCAGGAAATTGATGAGGGAAGAAATGCCGTGAATGTTATCTTATCCAAAGATGAAACGTATGGGGATGTAGCCCCAGTCCGCCTGAACTCCAATGGCGTCACAGCATTTGTCTCCATTACCCGTGGCTGTGATAATATGTGTACTTTCTGCGTAGTACCATTTACTAGAGGAAGAGAACGTAGTAGAGACCCACAATCTATTTTGGAAGAGGTCAATGACCTTTGGGGCAGAGGTTTTAAGGAAATTACCCTTTTAGGGCAGAATGTAGACAGTTATTTGTGGTATGGCGGCGGTTTAAAAAAGGATTTTGATAAGGCTACGGATATGCAAAAGGCCACCTCGGTTAACTTTGCCAAGCTTCTGGATATGGTTGCCCTCGCCCAACCCAAAATGAGAATCCGTTTTTCCACCTCCAATCCTCAGGATATGACCTTGGACGTGATTGAGACCATGGCTAAACATGAAAACATTTGTAACTACATTCACTTGCCGGTTCAAAGTGGTAGCAATCGAATCCTGAAAGCCATGAATCGCTTGCATACCCGTGAGGAATATTTTGAACTTATAGATAATATCCGAAAAATCAATCCGGAATGCGCTATAAGTCAGGATATGATTTCTGGATTCCCCACTGAAACCGAAGAAGACCATCAAGACACCTTAAGCCTGATGGAGTATGTAAAGTATGATTTTGGCTTCATGTTCGCTTATTCTGAGCGACCAGGAACTTTGGCAGCCCGAAAACTGGAAGATGATGTCCCTGCGGAAACCAAGAAAAGGAGGTTGCAAGAAATTATTAATCTTCAACAAAAGCATGGGCTCTTCCGCACCCAACAGCATGTAGGAAAAGTAGAAGAAGTGCTCATTGAGGGACCTTCCAAAAAATCAGACGCGCATTGGATGGGAAGAAACTCCCAAAACACCGTTGTGGTATTTCCAAAAGAAAACTATCAGGTAGGGGATTTTGTCAATGTGAAAATCAACGATTGCACTTCCGCCACACTCATCGGCGAGGCTGTTGAATATTCAAAGAACAACTAAAGCATGGAAAGCATTCAGTCCATAAAACAACGATTCGAGCTTATCGGAAACGATATGCAACTGAATCGGGCCATTGAAAAAGCTATGCAAGTAGCGCCAACGGATATCTCCGTGTTAGTCACTGGAGAAAGTGGTGTTGGGAAAGAGGCTATTCCAAAAATCATACATTCCTTATCCCACCGAAAGCATGCAAAGTACATTGCCGTTAACTGTGGGGCCATTCCTGAAGGCACCATAGATAGTGAATTGTTCGGTCACGAAAAAGGGGCTTTTACGGGCGCTACCCAAACCAGAAGTGGATACTTTGAAGTGGCGGATGGAGGTACCATTTTTTTGGATGAAGTGGGTGAACTTCCTCTTACAACTCAAGTTAGACTACTTCGTGTTCTGGAAAATGGAGAATTTCTAAAAGTGGGGTCTTCACAAGTTCAGAAAACCAATGTTCGGATTGTGGCCGCTACAAATGTGAACATGTTTGAGGCCATTAAAAAGGAAAAATTCCGTGAAGACTTGTATTATCGATTAAGTACGGTTGAAATCAATATACCACCACTTCGCGAAAGACAGGAAGACATTCACTTGCTGTTCCGAAAATTCGCTTCTGATTTTGGGCAGAAATACAAAATGCCCACCATTCGTTTGGAAGAAAATGCGATTGATCTTCTTTTAAAATACAGATGGCCTGGTAATATTAGACAATTGAGAAATATTGCAGAACAGATTTCAGTATTGGAGGAGAACCGAAGCATTACTGCAGCTACTTTGGGCAGTTACTTACCGAATGCCAACAGTACTAACCTACCTGCGGTAATCGGGCAAGAAAAAAAGGAAAGTGACTTCAGTAATGAGCGTGAGATTTTGTACAAGGTACTTTTTGATATGAAAGGTGATTTGAACGATTTAAAAAAACTCACCTTGGAACTTCTTAAGAATAGCGACACGCAAAAGGTCCAGGAAGAAAACGAAACCTTAATTCGAAAGATTTACGGAAATCAGGATGAAAATCAGATGGAAAGGGAAGAAACTCTGCCCACTGAAGTATTGCATCTTCCAGAGCCCGTTGTGGAGAACAGTACCCCACAGGTTTCACGACCCTCCGAGGACCGATATCATTTTGCAGAGGAAATAGAAGAAGAGGAAACCCTTTCTTTACAGGAAAAAGAAATTGAACTCATAAAAAAATCGTTGGAACGAAACCGGGGCAAGCGGAAAGCAGCAGCAGCAGAGTTGGGAATCTCGGAACGAACCCTTTATCGAAAAATAAAACAATACGATTTATAACTGGTAAATCCTTAATTTGGGCGGATGGGAAAAAAGATAATGATAGTTGGATTGTTATTAGGAGTGTTGAATCTGGTGGGATGTGGAGCCTATAATTTTTCAGGAGCGGATATTGGTACAGCTCAAAGTTTCCAAGTGAACTTTTTTCAGAATTATGCCGATCAAAGTCCGAGCTCTATCATTGTACCTAGTTTGGACAGGGATTTTACATTGGCTCTTCAAGACCAAATCAACAATTTGACCAGTCTTTCGTTGACAGGAAGCAATGGAGATCTTCTCTATGAAGGAGAAATTGTAGAGTATCGGGTTACTCCCATGACCGCTACATCTGATCAGCTGACGGCACAAAACCGTTTGACTATGAGCGTTAATGTGCGCTTTTTCAATAAAACCAAGGAAGATTCGGATTTTGAAAAACGATTTTCCTTCTTCTTTGATTTTGATGCCTCAGCATCTTTGACCTCCATACAGGCTCAGGCGCATGAGGAACTTTTTGAACGCTTGACCCAGGATATCTTTAATGCCTCACTAGGTAATTGGTAACTCTTTATGAACGTTTCGGATTTTTTACATATTCTTCGAAAGTCAAACACTATTCTATCTCCCCAACAAACACGGGAATTGGAAGATATAATTGCTGAATACCCCTATTTTCAGGCAGCTCGGGCACTGCACTTAAAGGGTTTGAAAAATCTTGATAGCTACAAATATAATAGTGCCCTCAAAGCAACTGCCGCCCATACCACGGATAGGGACGTGCTTTTCGATTACATTACTTCCAACGAATTTGTTCAAAACAACATTGCCGATTCCATAGCGGGCAGGGCTCCAAAACTGGAAGAAAAAGAAATAGTGTCTGAAGAAATTGAACCAAATCCAGACACAGAGATTTTTATTCCAGAGTCTGAGGAGAAGCCCTTACCACAGAACATTCAGGATGCAGAGCAGATTTTGGACCCAAAGCTCTTTGCTTCTAAAGAACCTAAACCTCGAACCGAAGTACAAGTTGGAGACGAAGAGGATGCCGAAACCCAACTAGGCATAGGCAAACCCTTAAGCTTTACGAAAAGTGAAAAACACTCTTTCGTTGAATGGTTGCAATTAACTTCTGATGAAACAACCAAAGCGATTGATGTGGTAGAACCCATCGAAATAGACAAAAAAAGGAAGTTTGAACTTTTGGATAAGTTTATAGAAAACAATCCTAAAATTGTTCCAAAAGAAGAATCCCAGGCCAGGGTAGACATCAAAGATTCGGTACGTATGGACAAAAACGAATTAATGACTGAAACCCTTGCCAAAGTTTATCTCGAACAAAAGAAATACAAAAAAGCAATTCAAGCCTTTAAGATATTGAGTTTGAAATATCCAGAAAAAAGTGGTTTCTTTGCCGACCAAATTCGAGCGGTCAAAAAACTGCAAAAAGAAAAGAAATAACAATGAGTACGTTTACCATCTTTTTGATTCTGATAATAATCGTTTGCCTTCTGTTGATGTTGGTGGTTATGGTGCAAAATCCAAAGGGCGGAGGATTATCCTCTTCATTTGGTGGTAGTGGAAACCAAGTTGTGGGCGGTGTCAAAAAAACTGGTGATTTTTTGGATAAGAGCACATGGACCTTGGCGACCTTGTTGATCGTGTTGATTTTGTTGTCCAATGTTTCTCTAAAAGGAAGTTTTGGTCAAGCGCAATCCAAAGTATTGGACGGAAACGATGTTGAGACCACTGTTCCCGAAACGGTACCTGAGCAAGTTCCAGAACAGGTTCCAGCTGCGGACCAGACCAATCCAGCAGATACTATCAACTAAAGATAAATGACATAACCTTATATGAATGCCAGCTTAAATGACAAGCTGGCATTTTTATTTTATCAGAATGTCAGTTTTTTGGTAATGGCATAATTTCTGCCCTTCCAAACGAGAATTTTTAAAACAAATACCTAAAAAAATAAGAATATGGCTAAAGTTAACATCAAACCATTGGCGGATAGAGTTCTTATCGAGCCCGTTGCGGCCGAGACCAAAACTGCTTCTGGAATCATAATCCCTGACACTGCAAAAGAAAAGCCTCAAAAAGGAAAAGTGGTGGCTGTAGGTCCAGGAACCAAAGACGAAGCTGTCACCGTGAAAGTAGGTGACACTGTGCTTTATGGCAAGTATGCAGGTACCGAGCTAAAATTGGACGGTGTTGATTATTTGATGATGCGCGAAAGTGACATTTTAGCAATTGTATAACTAAGAAAATCAACTAAAAGAAAATGGCAAAAGATATTAAGTTCGACATTGAAGCACGCGATGGTCTTAAAAGAGGTGTGGATGCCTTGGCCAATGCCGTTAAAGTGACTTTAGGACCAAAAGGTAGAAACGTAATCATTAGTAAATCCTTTGGTGCCCCACAGGTTACCAAAGATGGGGTTACCGTTGCCAAAGAAATTGAATTGGAAGATGCGTTAGAGAATATGGGCGCCCAAATGGTTAAGGAAGTAGCTTCCAAAACCAACGATTTGGCAGGTGATGGTACTACAACCGCAACTGTTTTAGCCCAGGCAATTGTAAAAGAAGGCCTTAAAAATGTGGCGGCTGGTGCAAATCCCATGGATTTGAAAAGAGGTATTGACAAAGCGGTAGACGCAATTGTAGCCAACCTTGCGAAACAATCCAAGAAAGTTGGAGACTCTTCTGAAAAAATCAAACAGGTTGCAGCTATTTCTGCAAATAATGACGAAACCATCGGTGACTTGATTGCACAAGCTTTTGAGAAAGTTGGTAAAGAAGGAGTAATTACCGTAGAAGAAGCCAAAGGAACCGACACGTATGTGGATGTAGTAGAAGGGATGCAGTTTGACCGCGGATACCTTTCACCGTACTTTGTGACCGATTCTGAGAAAATGATTGCCGATTTAGACAATCCTTACATCCTTCTTTTCGATAAGAAAATCTCTTCCATGAAAGACTTGCTTCCAGTTTTGGAGCCTGTAGCCCAGTCTGGAAAACCTCTATTGATCATAGCTGAGGATGTTGATGGTGAAGCTTTAGCTACTTTGGTAGTAAACAAACTGAGAGGTTCCCTTAAAATTGCCGCTGTAAAAGCTCCTGGTTTTGGTGACCGCAGAAAGGCTATGTTGGAAGACATTGCCATTTTGACTAATGGTACCGTAATTTCTGAAGAAAGAGGTTTCTCTTTGGAAACTGCGACCGTGGATATGTTGGGAACTACAGAAAGAGTAACCATTGATAAAGACAATACTACTATCGTAAATGGTGCCGGCTCTGCCAAAAACATCAAGACCCGTGTGAATCAGATAAAATCTCAGATTGAGACGACCACTTCTGATTATGATAAGGAGAAATTACAAGAGCGTTTGGCCAAATTAGCCGGTGGTGTTGCCGTTCTTTATGTTGGCGCCGCTTCAGAAGTGGAGATGAAAGAGAAAAAAGACCGTGTAGACGACGCATTACATGCAACCAGAGCCGCTGTTGAAGAAGGTATAGTTGCTGGTGGAGGTGTTGCTTTGGTAAGGGCTAAATCCGTTCTTAGCAAAACAGAAACTGTAAATGCTGATGAAGATACAGGACTACAAATTGTAGCTCGTGCCATTGAATCTCCATTAAGAACCATCGTTGAAAATGCGGGTGGTGAAGGTTCCGTGGTTGTAGCCAAAGTTATGGATGAAAAAGGTGATTTTGGATATGATGCCAAAGCAGACAAATATGTAGAAATGATGAAGGCAGGGATCATAGACCCAACTAAAGTGACTCGAGTCGCGTTGGAAAATGCCGCCTCTGTTTCCGGAATGATTTTAACCACAGAATGTGCATTGACTGACGTTAAGGAAGATGCACCTGCCATGCCTCCAATGGGTGGTGGTGGAATGCCGGGAATGATGTAAGATTAAGTCTTTCATAATAAAGGAAACCGCACTATTCTAGTGCGGTTTTTTTTGTTGTATATACTTGTTAAATCCTTGATAAAGTGGACACTGAACAGAGTGCTTTTTCGTATTTTAAAAAGAAAATAATATGAAAACTGTTCGTTACTGCCCGCTGCTTTCTTTCCTATTTTTTTTCACCTTCAATATAGATGCCCAAAAACAAGAATCTTCCAGATTAAAGGAAATGTATGGGTCTCGTTTCCAGCATTACAGAGAATCGATTCATTTACATTTAAACAAAACCACTTTCATTCAAGGAGATGAGATTTGGTGGACGGCCTACGCTTACCATAAAAAAAGCAATCAACCTTCTAATCCCACAAAGAATCTCTATTGTACTTTGTACAATTCTAGAGGCGAGCAGGTTGCCAAAGACCTTTTTTTGTTTGAAAAAGGAATAACCCATGGTAGTTTCAAAATAGACTCCACATGGAGTTCTGGCATCTACTACATCAAAGCCGGAACCAAATGGATGAATAATTTCAAAGAGGATGTCCCTTTTGTCCAAAAAATTGCCATTGTAGACCCTTTAACCAAAATAGAATCCCCAACAAATCACAAGGCCTATGATTTACAGCTACTCCCCGAAGGTGGACATCTAATATCCGATACAGATAATATGGTAGGACTGCGCATCGTAGACAGTAATGGCAGAGGTGTGCAGATTCAAAAAGGAGGGGTATACGATGAAGAAAACAATCAATTGACCGAGGTTTTTACCAATAAGGTAGGCTTGGGCCGTTTTGAATTACTGCCCAAAAAACAATTGAACTACACTTTAAAGGTGGTTCTTGGAGATGGAAGTATTATTGAAAAGAAACTTCCAAAGGCAAAGAACAGTGGAATTTCCATGGCGGTCAACAACATTTTGGAGGAGAAGTTGGTAGTCTCATTGAACACGAACAACAAAACCTTTGAAGCCATCAAAAAAGACTCGTTTCATTTGGCCACCCATCGCGATGGAATCATGACTTTGAATTCCTTTGTCTTTGATAGTATCTCCAGAAACATAAAAATTGACAAAAAAAATCTCTTGCCCGGTACGAACATCATTACCTTGTTCAATCAAAATTTGGAACCGATATGTGAACGTCTCATTTTCAATTTCAAGGGACTAGACTTGGCCAACGCTTCTGTGGTTAGGGGCAAGGAAAAAAGGGATTCCGTCTATTTGAAAATAAAGACCCTTACAAAAAAAAGCACTCCCGTCTCTCTGAGTGTATCTACCTTACCTGTATCCAATGCACACAATCTAAAGGAATCAAATATTTTTTCCTCCTTCCTTTTACATCCCTATTTAAAATCTTCAATAGAAAACTCCTCTCGGTATTTTTCGGATTCTGACAGGATAAAGGAATATGAACTAGACCTGGCTATGCTCACACAGGGTTGGAGCAGTTACGACTGGGGGCTCATCTTTAATGGGGAACCTGAAATCACCTATCCTTTTGAACATGGTGTAAATGCTCAATTGAAATTAAACTCAGAGCTGAAAAAAGAGGAGCGCTTGGCTTTGATTGGAAATGGAGTAGGTTCCATGGTTTTACTTGATTTGGACGACTCCCAAACCCTGGAGTTGACAGATTTGTTATCAAAAAACGGCGACACTCTTAGATTTTCCATTCGAAAGAAAAGAAGAGGATTGAGAAAACCAGACCTGGATATTCAATTCCCTATGGTCACCCTGAAAAACAATTCAACGGAATTCAGCGAGTACGTCGTACCACAAAAACTATTCACGGTCCCGTTGATTAACCAATCTTTCGAAAACATCCCCTTCAAGCTATCTAGTGACGTAATCAAGTTGGAAGAAGTAGTGCTGACAGAAGAGAAAAATAAGTCGAAGCTTGTGAGGAAATCACCATTGATGAATGACCAATTTAAAGGTGTTAAAATTGGAGAGAAAGAAATCAGGAGCAATGTGTTTCTGTTGGATTTCATTGCAAAAAACGGATTCAATGTGGATTTTATCATGCAAACAGGACAGGTGGTAATACGTAACAATAGACCTGGATCTGCTCAAGGAGGTGCATTTGGAACAGCTGGGGCCAGAACTGGTGGTGCAAGTTTTTTAGCCAATTCTAATTCCAGGGCAGCCTTTGTAAGAGTTTATGAAGATGACTTCTTGGTTAATGATCTGAGACAACTCTTAAATGTCCCCATGAGCGAAATAGATGAAGTTTACTTTGAACGTAATGGACTTGCAGGGGATTCTTTTGATTCATCGGCAGGTGTAATTCGAATTTACAGAAAAGTAGGTCCCCGTTTACGGTCAAATTCAATATATTTTGCTGAAAAATTGGTGGAAAACAGTTTTTCCAGACCTAAAGCCTTTTACAGACCAAAGTATTTTTCGACAGGAGGAGAGGCCTTTGAAAATTACGGGATTGTTCATTGGGAGCCCAGGTTAATCACTAACAATAAAGGTGAGGTGGGATTCAAAATCCCAAAAGACAACATTTCTTCAGTTAAAGTTTTAATAGAAGGAATGGGAGAAGATGGGTCACTCCTTTCACACACCGAAGAGATTTCATTGGATTAAATCATCCCAAGAAGCATCAGAAAAGCCATTACCAACATGATGGTATTTTCAATAAATGTAGCTTCCGTCATTGGGAGGTTCAAAGCAGTGCCTAAACATGCACAACGAATAGTTTTTTTTCCCAATAAAGCCCTAGTCACTCCAATGGTGGTTATTCCCAAGATGATTACGGTAACCCAAAGCGCAATTGAAACTCGTATTCGCATTAAAAACATTAGTCCCAAAATCAGTTCTACAAAGGGATAAACCCAACCATAAACTGGAATGGCTTTGGCTAGAGGGTCATACATTCGGAAGCTTTCAGGGAAGCCTTTTAAGTCTAAAAATTTGAAGAAGCTAAAAACGATATAGAATAACCCCATGAAATCCAACATGGCTTCGGAAGTGCTCCAGTCTTTGTAGTTGAGCAAAAATGCCGTAGCAAAAAGGTAGGTGAAAATCAAGAAAAGGGGGCGTAACTGCCCCCATTTTGATTTTTCTTCAGAACTTGCCAGTATTGAAGCAACACTTCCCTTTTCTGCAATGCCGTATTTTGCAGGCAAAGCAGATTGAAGCTGTGCCGAGGAGAAAAATTCAGACACCTCCATTGTGGCTTCACCTTTTTCCAAATCGACCACTACATCCAAAACACCATCTATTTTAGATAGTTTTTCCTGAACCGAGGCCACACAGCCCTGACAGGTCATTCCAGTTACAGAATAAATCTGTTGCATTTAGTGCTTTTTGTTATGATTTGAATCCAGTTCGCGATATCTACAGCAAGGGTGAACACTTTCATACGCCTCTTGTGTAGCCTTCAACTCTTTAGTATCGTGACCTACTTCGGCCATGGCCGATTTTATTTGCATGGCATTCGTTTTACGTTCGTCCACTATCAAAGACAACTCATGACTTGCAATATCCCAAACCGCATATTTCACTCCAGAAACATTTAGTGCAGCTTTTTCAATACGTGCTTTGCACATTTCACATACGCCATCCACTTCAAAGGACATTTTCTTGTTCTTTTCTTGGCCAAAAGTGACTGTAGAAATAGACAGGAGCATTAAAATCAATATACTCTTTTTCATTTTTTAGGTATTTATTTTTGTTTTTATACTTTAAATCGAAACCCCAGATATACCATTCTTCCAAGTATTGGGGCGAACACTATGGAAGTATCAAAATTCGGTCCAAATGGATCCTGGGCACCCAAAACGGGATTGTCTTGCCTAAAACCAGTAAGGTTCTCACCTCCCAGATAAACCTCAAATTTAGGGGAAAAGACCCTGGTTACCTGCGTATTCATAAGACTATACCCTTCTGAAAAATCTCCCAGCTGAAATTCCACTGGGTTAGATGCCGTGCTGGGCAAACGTTGCCTCCCCAAAGCATGAATGGTGTAATCGAATCGCCATTGGCTCCCATTCTCCTTTGGCTCGGTATTATACCCAACGTTTGCAAAATAGCGATGTTGCGCCTGCAAGGGTCTTTGTAACAAGCCTGTTTGATAAGTCGTTTGCACATCGTAATACTTATAGGCCATACGCAATTCAACCTTAGGCAAAACCTCATGATTGACCTCAACCTGCAGACTATTGGCAAAACTTTGGCCATCGAGATTAGAAAATCGAACCGCATTGGGATTTTCCCAATCTACAACTACTTGGTTTTGAAAATCAGTCCTGTAAAAATCTACCGAAAACGAACCTGGACGGTTTAGCCAGTTAAATTTCTGTAGAAACCCGAAACCAAAATTGACCGCTTTTTCTGCGTCAAATCCATATATATTTCCACCATTGCCATCCAATTGAATAATCCTACTAGAAGCAAAAAGCTTTTGATTTTCCGCAAATATGTTAGCCGCTCTCCGGCCCAGTCCAAAAGAAGCTCGAAGACTTCCTCTTTCCCAAGGTGTGTAGCGCACATGGATTCGTGGTGTAAAAAAGGTGCCAAGCCGGTTATGCGTATCTAAACGCAATCCAGCGGTAAGACTCAGTTTTTCCAAATTGGTATAACCGTACTCAAAGAAAGCTCCCAAAGATTGGTCCGTCCTACTGAATCTTTGATTGTTCACCAATTCATCGTAGCCATCGTAGGCGAAAGATAGCCCTGTGGTAAACTTATGTTTTGTGTTTCCTATGATGGAATTGAACAGAAAGTTGGAATATATGCTTTCATGGTCTATATCATACACATTGAATCCGTAAAATGAATCTTGGGCATGATTGCTATACGAGGTTTGAAATCCAAAACTTTGAAAAGGCAACTCTGGGAAAACGTATCCTAATTTGAGCGAACTATCAAACCTACGGGTATCAATTTCACTACCCCAAGCATTAGTGGTGAAACGGTCCGTTTCTGGATTAAAATCTGATTGACCTACCTGCTTTTCATCGTTCAAAAAACGAACGTTGATAAAGCTTACCCAACCTGTTTCAGGATTTTGGTATTGCCAGCGGTTCATCACATTGATTTGATTGGCCAAAGGAATGTCCAAAAAACCATCGTCATTATTGTCTACATCTACATCCCTTCGATTTCCATGGATGTAAAGTCCCGTACTCCATTTGTCAGAGAGTTTCGTGTTCAAATGGGTATTGAGCTCTAGTCTACCATTTAAGTTGGCATACCCATTTACAAAGACCGGAACATCCGATAATGGCTTTTGAAGCTCTGTGTTTATTTGGCCCGAGATACTCTCATACCCATTGGTCACACTTCCCGCTCCTTTGGTAATTTGGATACTTTCTACCCAGGTACCAGGAGTAAAGGTCAGACCATAAGCTTGTGAAGCCCCCCTTACCATCGGGATGTTTTCTTGGGTAATCAAAAGATACGGACTGGTGAGCCCTAGCATCTGTATTTGTCTGGTTCCAGTCAAGGCATCATTAAAATTGACATCGATGGCCGGATTGGTCTCAAAACTTTCTGAAAGGTTGCAACAAGCAGCCTTTAAAAGCTCTTCACTGTTTACGGTAACCACATTCTGAGCTGAAAAAAAAGCTTTTTCCACAGCCTCTTTTTTCTGTTCTACAACCACCTCATCCAATTGATTTGAAGGTTGCAGCCAATGATGTACCTTTCGCGGAGCATCTATAGTCAAGGTATCCGTCTTAAAGCCAATATAGCTTATGACCAGTTTGTTGTATTTAGGATCGTATGGAATGGTAAAAGTTCCGTCATCCTGGGTTATCGTCCCCAAGGGCGAGTCTAACCAGTACACATTCGCCCCAGAAAGACCAATACGTTTATTTTCTGCATTGGCTTCCATGACCATCCCCTCGATAGCATCTTGGGCGGTCAACAAAATAGGAAACCAAAAAAGTATAATGCTAATTTTCTTCATGTATGTATTGAATCGTTAAGAATAAAATAGTTTCATCCTTGACCTACTTGAAGTCAAGGCTATTCATTTCGATTCAATGCATCATATTAAAAAGACTTGGTCCAGAACATGAATGTCCCTAACCAGAATGGGAGGTGGAT
Source organism: Flagellimonas meridianipacifica (assembly GCF_003001695.1). Classification (GTDB taxonomy): domain Bacteria; phylum Bacteroidota; class Bacteroidia; order Flavobacteriales; family Flavobacteriaceae; genus Flagellimonas; species Flagellimonas meridianipacifica. The sequence goes on from NZ_PVYX01000001.1 coordinate 382,707, forward strand.
ATTCCAAGTGAGGAACCGGTAGTTCTTCAAGAGGAACAAATAAATCGAGATACGAGGTGGAAAAGGCAAAAAGGAAATGCTGTTGCTCCAAGTCAAAATCCGACCATGTGAGTTTAAGGTCGTCCTGGCCTGTTAAAACAAAAGATTCATCATCGCAACAACCTGGTTTTTCGATATCTTCATCCAACAAAGAAAGTGCTACCTCCATACCACAATCATCGGCATGGGAGAAAAAAGATATATCCATTACACGCCCCATGCACAAGTGTTTATCCACGCTCCACGAAATTGTGGAAAGTAGCACCAGCACGGCCATAACTACTGAACAACCCTGTTGCAAAACCTTTTTCACATCGCAAAAATACAAAATATCACAATTTTGCTTCAACCTAGGATTAAAGCTTAACCAAACTTTATGGAACCGTCTTTGAAATTTTTTCGATTTTTGCACGACTATTCTGGACTCTAAACACAAGCAAAACACCATGTTTGAAGCCTTAAAACCGCAAGTGACAAAAATTCTCTCTCAGGAAGAATCCGTAGAGAACCGTCTTCTATCTGTTTGTGACCTTTTAAAAAAGGAAATCGAGCACTATGATTGGGTTGGATTTTATTTTAAAAATGGAGATAAAGAAGAACTAAAACTAGGGCCCTACGTGGGTGAACCTACGGACCATACCATTATCCCCTTTGGAAAAGGAATTTGCGGACAAGTGGCAGTGAGCAATGAGAATTTTGTGGTGCCAGATGTTGCGGCTCAGGATAACTACATCGCATGTAGCATTACGGTAAAGTCAGAAATTGTTATTCCGTTGTTCAAGGATGGGGAAAATATTGGTCAAATCGACATAGATTCCAACACACCATACCCCTTTTCAGAAGAAGATGAGCGTTTTTTGGAATATGTAAATGAGCAAGTAGCTCAAATTCTTTAAAACTACCCTCTTTTTGTTGATAAACGCGCTCTGATTTTCATAACAAAAAATTTACTTTTGTGAGCTTAAGAAATTGATTTTTAAGACACCACATGAGCACTTCCAAAAAAGCATCAAGCGCCTTAGTTTCAGTATTTCACAAGGACGGCTTGGAACCTATTGTTAAAAAACTGCATGAACTTGGCGTGACACTCTACTCTACCGGAGGCACCGAGAAATTCATCAAAGAATTGGGAATTCCCGTAGTCCCTGTTGAAGATGTAACAAGCTATCCCTCTATTTTAGGTGGCAGGGTAAAAACATTACATCCAAAGGTCTTTGGTGGTATTCTTAACAGACAGGACCATGAAGGGGATGTGGCCCAAATGGAAGAATTCGACATTCCGCAATTGGATATTGTCATTGTAGACCTCTATCCTTTTGAAAAAACCGTAGCTAGTGGTGCATCTGAACAAGATATCATTGAAAAGATAGACATCGGAGGGATTTCTTTGATTCGAGCCGCGGCCAAAAATTACAAAGATGTACTCTGTGTATCTTCAATGGAAGATTATGAAGACTTTTTGAATGTGATTACGGAAGGAAATGGCACCACATCTTTGGAAGACAGAAAACGATACGCCACCAAGGCATTTAATGTTTCCTCCCATTATGATTCGGCAATTTTCAACTACTTCAACAAAAATCATGAAGTGGCCACCTTAAAAATAAGCGAAACCAAGGGCAAAGTGCTTCGTTATGGTGAGAATCCGCACCAAAAAGGTTTCTTCTTTGGAGATTTTGAGGCGATGTTTGACAAATTGCATGGCAAAGAACTCTCTTACAACAATCTTCTGGATGTAGATGCGGCTGTCAATCTTATGGAAGAATTCAAGAATGACGACGCCACATTTGCCATCCTCAAGCATAATAATGCCTGTGGTTTAGCTACCAGAAGTACAATCAAACAGGCTTATGTGGATGCACTTGCAGGGGACCCTGTTTCGGCTTTTGGAGGAATTTTGATTGCCAATACCGAAATCGATTTGGAAACGGCTGAAGAAATCCATCAGCTTTTCTGCGAAGTGGTCATCGCTCCTAGTTATTCTGGCGATGCCTTGGAAATCCTTAAGGGCAAGAAAAATCGAATCATTTTGATTCAAAAAGAAACTAATCTTCCTGAAACCTTGGTTCGAACTTGCCTTAATGGAGCTTTGGTTCAGGAAAAAGATTTTAAAACAGATGTTGAAAATGACCTGGAAGCAGTTACCAACAAAAAAGCAAGTGCACAAGAAATTGAAGACCTATTGTTCGCTTCCAAGCTTTGTAAACATACAAAAAGCAACACTATAGTATTGGCTAAAAACAAGCAACTTTGTGCTAGCGGAACCGGGCAAACCTCAAGGGTAGATGCGCTGAATCAAGCCATAAATAAGGCAAATTCCTTCAATTTCGATTTAAATGGGGCCGTTATGGCCAGTGACGCCTTCTTTCCATTTCCAGATTGTGTAGAGATTGCACACGAAGCTGGAATACGAAGCGTTATACAACCTGGAGGTTCAATCAAAGACCAGTTGAGCATCGATTTTTGCAACGAAAATGACATGGCCATGGTTATGACCGGCACACGACATTTTAAGCATTAATTTTAGTACATTAGCCGATAAAATTTACCGTTAATCCAAAAAACCAAAGCCTTTTATGGGATTTTTTGATTTCATGACCGAGGAGATTGCTATTGACCTTGGTACTGCAAATACCCTTATCATTCATTTAGATAAAGTTGTAGTAGACAGCCCCTCCATTGTTGCTCGAGACCGAGTTTCGGGCAAAATAATTGCTGTGGGGCGAGAGGCCAATATGATGCAGGGTAAAACCCATGAAAATATCAAGACCATCCGACCCTTGAAAGACGGGGTAATAGCCGACTTCGATGCCTCTGAAAAGATGATCAATATGTTCATCAAAAACATTCCGGCGTTAAAGAAAAAATGGTTCCCACCTGCCTTGCGTATGGTTATTTGTATTCCGTCTGGTATCACAGAAGTGGAAATGCGTGCAGTTCGCGAATCCGCTGAACGGGTGAATGGCAAAGAAGTATACCTTATTCACGAGCCAATGGCGGCAGCTATTGGTATTGGTTTGGACATTATGCAGCCCAAGGGAAACATGATAGTTGACATAGGGGGCGGTACTACAGAAATTGCGGTTATCGCACTGGGTGGTATTGTATGTGATAAATCAGTGAAAATTGCGGGTGATGTTTTTACCAATGATATCATCTATTACATGCGTACCCAGCACAACCTTTATGTTGGTGAAAGTACTGCCGAAGCTATTAAAATCGAAATTGGCTCCGCTACAGAGGATTTAAAATCCCCACCAGATGATAAATCCATTCAAGGAAGGGATTTGTTGACTGGAAAACCCAAACAAGTACAAGTTTCATACCGTGAGATAGCCAAAGCATTGGACAAAAGTATTCTCCGTGTAGAAGATGCTGTAATGGAGACTCTATCACAAACCCCACCTGAGTTGGCAGCAGATATTTACAACACCGGGATTTACTTAGCTGGAGGTGGCTCGATGCTGAGAGGTTTAGACAGAAGACTCTCTCAAAAAACCGATTTGCCCGTTTATATTGCAGAGGATCCTTTACGGGCTGTTGTTAGAGGTACAGGTATAGCATTGAAAAATTTGGAGCGGTACAAAAGCATTCTTATAAAATAGACCCGTATTGAACTTTACGTGGGAGAAATACACTTCCACAACTATTCTAACCCAACGATTGCATGCAGCGCATCATCAATTTTATACTCAACTATAGAAATTCGTTCCTCTATGGTTTCTTGGCTTTGATTGCGTTGATACTTACTATTCGTTCACATTCCTACCATCAATCGAGGTTTTTTAACTCTTCAAAATGGATTACCGGAAAAGTGTATGGAAGTGCGGAGAGTGTATCCGGTTATTTTTCCCTTAGGGAAGAAAATTCAAAATTGGTCCAAGAGAATGAACGTTTAAGGAGGTTGCTTTTCAACTCACCTGATGAAATCCAGCAGACTTTGGATACTACCCAACTGGAGTATACGGTTACCAATGCCAAGGTCATCAAAAACAGTTTTTCGTCGCCTAGAAATTATTTGACCATCAGCAAAGGCAGAAATTCCGGGATAGAACAAGATATGGGGGTGATAACCACTCGTGGTATTCTGGGCATCGTAGAAAATATCTCATCCAACTTTTCGACTGTACAAAGTGTACTGAACACTAAATCAAACATCAATGCCAAAATAAAAAACACGGACTATTTCGGGTCTTTGGTCTGGGATGCCCGTGATTACGATGTAGTGCAGTTGGTGGATATCCCAAGACTTGTTCCTTTAGTAGTAGGAGACACCATTGTTACCGGTGCCATGTCCAGTATTTTTCCTGAAAACATCCCTATTGGAGTAATCAAAAAGTATGATTTAAATGCTTCAAAGAGTTTCTATAATATTGATGTTGAACTATTTAATGACATGGCCAATGTCAAGAATGTTTATCTAATCAAAAATAAAAACAGAAGAGAAATCAAGGAATTAGAGCAACTGACTACAGATGAATAACGCTGTTTTCTTAAATATTCTACGGTTTGTACTACTTGTTCTTACACAGGTACTGATTTTCAATACCCTTAATTTTCTGGATTCCATCAATCCGATGGTCTATGTGATCTTTCTATACTGGTTCCCCATAAAGGGCAATAGAGCCGTTTTTCTTGTTACAGCTTTTTTGTTGGGTCTAATTATTGACATTTTTTCGGACACCCTAGCACTGCACACATTCGCCACTTTGACTGCCGCTTTTATTAGACCACTAATTATGCGATTCTGTTTTGGGGTCAACTATGAATTTCAAAACTTTAGTTTTAAGAATACCACGAAGGTTCAACGACTTACCTTTTTGGGTTTCTTGGTACTGGCACATCATTTAATATTCTTTTCGCTAGAAATTTTAAGTTTATCGCATATCCTCTTAATTTTGAAGAAATTTGTTACCACTAGCTTGGTCACATTTTTCCTATGTGCCATGTTTAGTTCACTTTTTAGCCCCAAAAGCGAATAAACCCAGCATAATTTCGTTAGAAAAATATAGGGTTATTTATTAGGTCTGACATATGAAAAAACTATTACTTTCTTCTGTAGTCATCATCGTTGGTTTTGTTTTCATAAGCCGCTTGTCCTATCTGCAGCTTTTTAGTTTTTCTCCAGATCAAACCCTTGAAGACCCGGCAATAAAAGCGATTTATGATTATCCGGAAAGAGGATATGTATATGACCGCAATGGAGAGCTCCTTGTAGGGAATCAGCCTGCTTATGATGTGATGGTCATTCCAAGAGAAGTTCAACCCTTGGACACTTTGGAGTTTTGCCGTTTATTGGGCATTGACAAAGAGGCGTTCATCTCCAAGATGAAAAAGGCAAGAACATATTCTCCAAGGCTTCCTTCTGTTCTTGTACCTCAGCTTTCCAAGGAAGACTATGCAGGCCTGCAAGAAAAAATGCGGCATTTTGAAGGGTTCTATATCCAAAAGAGATCTCTGCGATACTACGCTACCAATAGTGCTGCCAATGTTTTAGGATACATTAGTGAAGTAAACGAAAGGGACCTTCAGAACAATCCATACTATGTAGCAGGGGAACTGAAGGGACGAACTGGAATTGAGAAACAATATGAAGAAACGCTAAGAGGGCGTAAAGGAGTAAAATATATTCAAAAAGACCGTTTTAATAGAGATATAGGTCCATATAAAGCAGGTAAACTGGATACACTTCCCCAGCAAGGAAAGGAAATTAGGATTACCCTCGATAAAACATTGCAGGAATATGGTGAACGTTTGATGCATGGTAAAAGAGGGGGCATAGTGGCATTGGAACCTAAAAGTGGTGAAATTTTGGCCATGATTTCCGGACCTACCTATGACCCAGCACTCCTGGTTGGAAGAGAACGTTCCAGAAATTACACTAAACTTCACTACGACACCATTTCCAAGCCTACGTGGGACCGTTCCATTTTGGCGGAACCATCACCTGGATCACCATTCAAAACCTTGAACGCCTTAGTCGCCTTACAGGAAGGTGTAATTGACCCTTCTACCAAATTTAGGTGCTACAATGGGTTTTATGTGGGCGGTACGAAAAGAGGCTGTCACTGTGGTGGTGGCATGCGAGATATGAATTCTGGAATTTATCAATCCTGTAATGCCTATTTTGCTGGTACATTCAGGAAAATTTATGACAAGTATCCAACCACAGATGAAGGGATGGATGTTTGGGTAAAGCATATGAAAAGCTTCGGTTTGGGAGGTTATCTGGGCACCGATTTGCCTACAGGCCGTCCTGGGCGTATTCCAGACAGAGCTTATTATGATAGAGCATATGGAGATAATAGATGGGCATCATCCTTCATCATTTCCAATTCAATTGGCCAAGGTGAGGTCGCTGCCACGCCATTGCAATTGGCCAATATGACGGCCGCCATAGCCAACCGCGGCTATTTCTTCACCCCGCATATCATTAAGAGTGTAGGTAATAGTGGATCTATTAATCCCAGATTTACCGAACCCAGATATACCACCATTGACAGGAAGCATTTTGAACCCGTAGTTGAAGGTATGGCCAATGTATACAAATATGGAACAGCACGTTGGGTTCAAATTCCAGGAATAGAAATTGCGGGAAAAACGGGAACCGTCGAAAACTTTGTCCGCATCAATGGTGAACGAATGCAATTGACAGACCACTCCGTTTTTGTAGCTTTTGCTCCCGTGGAGAACCCTAAAATCGCGCTAGCAGTTTATATCGAAAATGGATATTATGGAGCGCGATATGCAGGACATATTGCTTCCCTATTAATTGAAAAATATGTGAAGGGAGAAATTACCCGAAAGGATTTGGAAAAAAGAATGTTGGAGAAAACCTTGGAACACGAATACGCCAAACCGTATAGTGGGGAACCTTTCAAGATAAACGAGTATGTCTGGTAGAGGACTGGTTAAGAGGATAGATTGGATTACCGTTTTTTTGTACGCCTTTTTGGTCTTTATAGGTTGGATCAATATCTATTCCACCACGTTGACCAATCCAGAAGCTTCCATTTTTGACTTTTCCACGCTCTATGGAAAGCAATTGTTCTTCATCTTACTCTCTTTAGGGGTAATTGTTTTCGTTCTGTTCGTGGAAACCAGCTTTTTTGAACGCTTTGCTTCTATCTTTTACATTTCATCTTTGGTTCTTTTAATCGGACTTTTTCTTTTTGGAAAAACCATAGCTGGTGCTACCTCATGGTACGATTTGGGCTTTTTCAACCTGCAACCCTCTGAACTTGCCAAAGTAACCACAGCATTGGCATTGGCGAAATACTTGAGCGATATTCAAACCGATATCAGAAACAGAAAACACCAACTCTATGCGGTTCTTATCATCCTTTTGCCAGCACTGCTAATCTTACCGCAGCCCGATCCTGGGAGTGCTTTGATTTATTTCTCACTTTTCTTTGTACTGTTCAGGGAAGGATTTCCACTTTACTACTTAGGCATTTTAATAATTGTTGTAGTGCTTTTTGCTACTACGCTTATGTTTGGTACCGTTTGGATTGGTATTGGTTTAGGAACTTTAACCGTTCTTACGTTTCTCTTTAAAAAGAAATCGACCAAAATTCCAATACTGCCTCTTAGCATTGCGCTGGTTGTTGCCATACTCTTTTCACTTTCGGTGAATTTTGTGTATGAAAACATATTCGAACAGCGGCACAGAGATCGATTCGCCCTATGGTTGAGCTTGGAAAAAGATGAAAACAAGCTGGAGGAAATCCGAAAAACCATAGGTTACAATACCTATCAATCTGAAAAAGCAATTGAATCAGGTGGTTTTTTTGGAAAAGGGTTTTTGGAAGGCACGCGCACTAAAGGAGATTTTGTACCGGAACAACATACGGACTATATTTTTAGCTCTGTGGGTGAAGAATGGGGTTTCATGGGAACAACGACCGTGATTATACTATTTTCGCTCTTCTTTCTTAGGTTGATTTATGTGGCAGAAAGACAGAAAAATGATTTTTATCGCATGTATGGTTATGGGGTAATATCAATTCTGCTGATGCACTATTTCATCAATATTGGAATGGTAATCGGCCTTCTACCCACCATTGGAGTACCGCTACCTTTTTTCAGCTATGGTGGGTCAGGGCTAATGTTCTTTACCTTGTTATTGTTTATCTTTCTGAAACTGGATTCTAATAGACTTCGTGACGGCATTTAGAACTTCCAATTGGAAAGTTCTACTCTAGATTCCAATTGATTCTGCCAGTCCTTAGGTTGCTCATAAAAGAAATCAATATTAGTTTGCCGTTCTATTTCATCCAAGGTAACCACAAAATCCTGTAAGGGTAAATCGCTCTCTTGATTGGGCATAACAAATGAGATTATTTCAACTCCATCTGCAGTTTCCCGATATATGATTTTATAAAAATATCGAGGCACATCGACATCTTCCTCCCCTATTTCCTCAAGTCCCCTTTCCAGAATCCCTCCGGTGATTACCACCAAATCACCATACTTCTTGCACCAATATCGCACTTGCTGTTCCAATCTATTCCAAATTCCTGCATTGAAGTCTCTGTCCTGGGGACTTATATTACTTGTATAAAATGTTTCATTATACGCTTGTTCCGAAAACCTACGATCCCCTGCAGGAACCAAATGTCCTCTGTCGTACCCCGAGCCTCTGTAATTACGCCAATCAGCAGATTTGGATTTTACTTCCGGGTCTTCAATAAAATAAGGCCTCCTTCTGTCATCATTGGTAAGATGTTCTCTTTTGAGCGAATAGGCAACCCATTCTGCTTGTTCATGGGGCTCACTGTAAGAAAATGTGTAATATTCATGACTCACAATATTGCCATAGGTGGAGCTAGGGTAGAGGATATTGTCAATTTTTTCTTCCTTCTTTGATTTGTCCTTTACTGAATATGTATCAGGAGTATAAAAGTTCTCAAAAAGCCAGAAACCTACAATACAGATAATTAGTAGAAGTGTATATACCGTTCTTCTGCTCATAAACCGCAAAGTAGCAAAATGAAATGATTGGCAAACAAAAAACCGACCTCCTTAGGTCGGTTTTTAAACTCATAGAAGATAGAATTTTATCCTTTAACGCTGGCAAGTCTTCGCTCAGCGCCCTTGATATTATTCAACTTTAAGTCTTTCAGAACATTGATGGCCTCCTCTACATAAATGTCTTTTGCCAAATTCTTGTGCCAACGGTTACGTTTTTCACGAAGCACTGAATCTTGGGTAAACAACTCAGTCTCGTATTTTAATGATTCAAAGGTCAGCTCAGAATCGTAATCTCTCAAGCTTTTGAATTGCTCGGATTTTTTCTTCGCTTTTTCCTCACGCTGCTTATAAGCGTCATAATTCAACGAAACTGTGGTTTCATCTTGCTGTTCTTTCAGCCATTTGGCATTTTCTTCAATCAATTCTATATACGGATTTTCAGACATTCTTTTTTTGCTATTGGCAATGGTGGTCTCAAAATCAATGTAACCATCCCAAGCCTCATAATCCGCTGCTGAAATCCTATCCCATTCCAATGGGTTTTCCTGGTCTCTCTCGCCCAAATCAATATAGCTGTATCGGTCTGGAACGACAATATCACTCTTAACCCCTTCCAATTGAGTTGAACCTCCGTTGATTCTATAAAATTTTTGAGTAGTCAATTTTATGGCTCCCAAATTTCCGTGCTCATTACTTCGCACAATGTTATCAAGTGGAATCACATTTTGAACGGTTCCCTTACCAAAAGTCTGCTTACTACCAATTACAACTGCTCTTTTATAATCCTGCATAGCGGCTGCCAAGATTTCCGAAGCTGATGCGGACAGTTCATTAACCAATATTACCAATGGACCATCCCACTGGATTCTTTCATCCTTATCCTCATGAACTTCTTTGCGTTGACCGGATGATCTTACTTGCACAATAGGTCCATCTTTAATGAACAGACCCGCCATATCCACAACGGTTTTCAAAGAACCTCCACCATTGTCCCTTAAATCAAGGATAATTCCTTCAACACCTTCCTCTTTAAGTCGTTCCACTTCTTTGGCTACGTCGGTGGCCGCGTTTCTTTCTGTGTAATCCTCAAAATCCACATAAAACTTAGGAAGATTAATCAATCCATACTTATTGCCTTCTTCTTTGACTGTGGCGGATTTAGCATAGGATTCTTCAAGCATAACCACATCTCTGGTTATGGAAACCTCTTCAATTGTTCCATCAACTCGACGCACGGTCAAATCCACAATGGAACCTTTAGGGCCTTTTATAAGTTTAATGGCATCATCCAAACGCATACCCACAATATCCGTTGGTTCTTCACCATCTTGTCCTACTTTTAGTATTTCATCACCTACCTCGAGGCTTTGTTCTCTCCAAACAGGACCTCCAGAAATGATTTCAACAACTTTAGCTCCTTCTGGTTTTTTCTGTAATCTGGCACCAATACCTTCAAACTTACCGGACATACCTATATCAAACCTTTCTTTATCATCGGGTGCGAAATAATAGGTATGAGGGTCAAACTCATCCACTATGGTGTTGATGTATTGAACAAACCAATCCTTACGCTCTAAATCATTGACAAAGTCAAAGAATTCACTTAAGGTATTTTCCGTAGTTTTTCTTGCCTCAGCTTCCAACTCAGATTCAGACAAGTTATCCTCATTCTCATTAAGCTTGTTATCATACACCCCTAAGGTATTGTACTTAAGTTGTTGCCTCCACCTTTCACGTAGTTGCTTCTTACTGGCGGCGAACTCCTGATCTTTGTAGTCTATGTTGATGGTTTCCTGCTTGCTATAGTCAAAAGGAGTTTCCAAAACATCTTTGTAAATCTCTTCAGCTTCTCCCATCCGCTTCATGAGTCGTTGGTACACAATGTTGAAGAAAGTGATATCGGTATTCTTGATTTCGTCATCAATCATGAACCGGTACTTTTCAAATTCCCTAAGGTCACTTGCCAAGAAATAACGCTTAGTCGGGTCAAGAATATCAATGAAATCATCAAAGACATTGGAAGAAAAACTATCATTAAGGTTTTTGGGCTCATAATGCCCCTTTTCCAGCACATAAGTAATCAAATCCAACAACAACTTATCCTTGTCATCGTTTTCGAAAGATTTATTTGTAAAGCTGCACGATGCTACAGCTACCAGAATCACTAAAAATGCCAGCGTGAAATTCTTTTTCATAAAAGTGGTATTTGTTGGGTGCAAATACGATGGGCTTACCTCACCAAATCCGCGTTACATTAATCTTTTTTCTTTTTCTATGAATTCCCTAAGATACTGAAAAAACCATGCCAGAAGGGAAGACCCCGTATAATTTTTTGTTAAACGAGCTCGTCTTCATATCCCTATGAAAACGTATTTTTGGACCGTTAATTATATAAAATGGATAAACCGCTCATTTTAGTGACAAATGATGATGGAATAACGGCTCCCGGTCTACGTGCCTTGATAAAAACCATGAAGGATATTGGGGATGTCATTGTGGTCGCCCCCGACAGCCCACAAAGTGGTATGGGGCATGCAATTACCATTGACAATACCTTGTATTCTAAAAAGGTTGTGATTGATACCGAACAGGGCGCTCCAGCCGAATATAGTTGTAGCGGAACACCAGCTGATTGCGTAAAACTGGCCCTTCAGGAAATCTTGGACCGTAAACCGGATATTTGTGTGAGTGGAATCAACCATGGTTCCAATTCGTCTATCAACGTAATCTATTCTGGGACCATGAGCGCAGCCATTGAAGCGGGTATTGAAGGAGTTCCCGCCATAGGTTTTTCACTATGCGATTATTCTTGGGACGCCAATTTTGAACCGGCTTTGAGGGCTGTCAAAAAAATTGTATCCCAAGCCCTGAGCTATGGCATTCCGAAAGGAACCGTTCTCAATGTAAACATTCCCAAATCAGATATCGAACCCAAAGGAATAAAGGTCTGTAGGCAGGCGAGGGCCAACTGGAAAGAAAAATTTGATAAAAGAACAAGCCCAACCGGAAAGGATTACTATTGGCTTACAGGGGAGTTTGAACTATTGGACAAGGGTGAGGATACTGATGAGTGGGCCTTGGCAAATGGATACGTTTCCGTGGTTCCTACCCAGTTTGATCTCACCGCGCATCACATAATTCCACAAATTAATAATTGGAGTTTAAATGAATCGTAAAAAAGAAATTATCATAGGTTTTGTGTTAGGAATTATTGCAAACACCATAGGAACCCTTTTGTATATTTTGTTGTTTTCGGACTTGGGAATTATAGAAACCTACAGCGCTGCCGTGGAGCAAGGACATATTGGCAGTTTATTGGCGTTGGGAGCCATTTTAAATCTTGTTGCGTTTTTCGGTTTCCTACGGCTAAAACGGGATTACCGTGCAAGGGGTGTTATGATTGCCACATTGCTAACCGCTTTGATAATCCTATATTATAAATTAACAGGCTGATACTGAATCCTCTTTGTAATGAAGTACTATATAATTGCTGGCGAAGCCTCCGGAGACCTGCATGGTTCCAACCTCATCAAAGCCCTTAAAGAGCAGGATACCTCTGCACAAATTCGTTGTTGGGGCGGGGATTTGATGCGTAGCGCAGGTGGCGAGTTGGCCAAACATTACAAGGATATGGCCTTTATGGGATTTTTGGAGGTCATCAAAAATATCCCGACCATCTTTAAAAACATTCGATTTTGCAAAGAAGACATACAGCGGTTTAATCCAGATTTGGTTGTCTTTATTGATTTTTCCGGATTTAATCTCAGGATTGCCAAATGGGCCAAAAGCCAGGGATTTTCCACTAATTATTACATTTCCCCGCAAATATGGGCATCACGCGAAGACAGAATCAAAAAAATCAAAAGAGACATTGACCATATGTATGTCATTCTTCCTTTTGAAAAGGATTTTTATGAAAAAAAGCATGGATATCCCGTCGATTTTGTCGGACACCCTTTGATTGATGCCATCGCAAATACTTCAATCCAAGACGAAGCCGTCTTTAGAAGAAATAATAATCTAGATAGCAATAAACCCATCATTGCTTTGTTACCAGGAAGTCGGAAACAGGAAGTTCAAAAGATGCTATCTATCATGCTTTCGGTTCAAAAAAAGTATTCCGAGTATCAATTTGTAATCGCTGGGGCTCCCAGTTTATCTGATGAGTTCTACGCCACCTTTAAGGAAGGAAACACCGTAGGATTTGTATCCAACCAAACCTATGCCCTCCTTACATATGCTCACGCTGCACTGGTAACCAGCGGCACGGCAACTTTAGAAACTGCTCTTTTTAATGTTCCCCAAGTAGTGTGCTACAAAGGGAATTGGATTTCATACCAAATCGCCAAACGCATTATTACTTTGGACTATATATCATTGGTCAATCTAATCATGGACAAGGAAGTGGTCAAAGAATTGATTCAAGATGACTTAACCACCACTAACCTCAGAAACGAGCTCACCAAAATTCTAGATGGGCCGGAACGAGAGAGGATTTTAAAGGACTATACGCTATTAAAACAGAAGTTAGGTGGACAAGGAGCCAGTCAAAAAGCGGCACAATTACTCATCAAAAATGCTTAGATTTACGTTCCAAGAAGTAAATTGTATTCTTGGATGTTGCGAAAAATAATTGGTTTGCTTTGCATTTTTGCAGTAATAAGCTGCGGAACGAGCAAAAAACGAACGTACAGCAAGACCCGAACCGTCACGGTAGAGGGGTCATCCGAGGAGACTAACCTCACTCCGAAGATTTCCAAAAGGGAAAAAAAGAAGAACCAAAAGGCCAAGGACATCATTGCCACGGCCATGACCTTTAATGGTACCCGATATAAATTTGGAGGGACAACAAGAAAAGGTATGGATTGTTCAGGACTTGTATATGCGAGTCTAAAGGAACATGAGATTATTTTTCCACGCACGTCATATCAAATGGCCGAAGTGGGAAAGCGAATTAAAGTTGGACAGGTTCAGAAAGGAGACCTGCTTTTTTTTAAGACCAGTAAAAGCGGAAAACGCATCAACCATGTTGGATTGGTAGTCGACGTAAAAGGAGACGATATCAAGTTCATACACTCCACAACCTCACGTGGCGTGATAGTCTCTTCCCTAAGGGAAGGGTTCTGGAACTACTCCTTTGTGAAGGCGACTCGAATCCTATAATGCGAATTTTTGATTTTGTATCGGTCAAACTGACCTTACTATTGATTTTTGGGATAATCTTGGGGTTCTACTTGGAACCTCAATTGCTATCCATATTCCTTATTTTGATTTTGTCCCTTGCCCTATTGGGTTGGACGTGGCGGATTCAAAAATTCTTTTTATGGCCATTGGCATCTTCAATGGTTTGCATCGGTATTTTCATTACCGCCATTGCTCTTGGACAAGCACTACCAAATCACTACTCCCATTTTGATATGGAAGAGACTGGTGTTTGGCAACTAAAAATCATTGAAGTCCTTAAACCAAATCCCTATCAAGAACGATATATTGCCAAAGTCAATGCTTTTGAAAGAAAGCAATGTATTGGAAAGCTGATTCTGAATATTTCAAAGGATTCCTCATTAATACCTTTTCAAGTGGATAATGAAGTAGTCCTCTTGGCTAAACTTGATGAGCTTCAATCTCCTTTGAACCCACATCAGTTTGATTACAAAGACTATTTGAAGAAACAGGGAATTCATCACAAAATCACAATTTCTCCTGAGTCTATTTTAAAAAAGAAAAAAACCAGAGGCTCACTCTTCGGAACAGCAATGAAAATTAGGGAAAGTATCATAAAAAATCTATCCCAAGAAAAATTTGGCAAAGATGAATTTGGGGTTATCCAGGCTCTTTTGTTGGGAAAAAGAGATGATATTTCCGAAGAAACCTACACCAATTATAAAAATGCAGGGGCGGTACATATTTTGGCTGTCTCCGGGTTGCATGTGGGTGTACTTCTCTTGTTATTTCAATTTTTACTTAAGCCATTGACCTTTCTTCCCAAGGGAGAGACCATACACTTGGGCACCGTAGTTCTTTTGCTTTGGGCCTATGCTTTTCTTGCAGGATTATCTCCATCTGTAGTAAGAGCGGTGACCATGTTTTCTTTCTTAGCCTACGCTCAATACCTTAATAGACCAACAAATTCATTTAACATCATTGCACTTTCCATGTTCTTCATTTTGTTGATGCATCCTTTGGTCCTATTTCAGGTAGGTTTTCAAATGAGTTACGCTGCGGTGTTTGCCATTGTATGGATTTATCCCAAGCTACAACGATTTTGGTTTCCAGACCATTTTCTGGTTCGGAAAACTTGGCAGCTATTCTCGGTTAGTCTAGCAGCACAACTTGGCGTACTACCCATTAGCCTATTCTACTTTCATCAGTTCCCTATATTATTTTTTGTTTCCAATTTATTGATTATTCCCTTTTTGGGAGTCATTTTAGGAACCGGTATTTTAACCATGATTCTTTCATTGGCAAACCTTCTTCCCGAACCATTGGTCATTGGTTATAATTATAGTATTCGAATAATGAACGCTATCGTTTCTTGGGTAGCGGACCAGGAAAGCTTTGTGTTCAAGGAAATTCCATTGGATGGCTTTCAAATGACCCTATTGTATGTTTTATTTATCAGCTTTGTGCTGGTTTTATCAAAACCTAAATTTAAATCTGTTTTGATGTTAAGTCTTGCCGTCATTGGGTTACAGGTTTTAGGTGTAAGAAGAGCGTTCCATCTTCAAAACAGCGCCAAATACCTTATTGTACATTCATCAAAAGCATCTGTATTGCTTCATCAGCATGAAAAGCACCTGACTTCGTATACTTCGGATAGTACTTTAGTAGAAAAGATGACCATAAACTTTAAAATTGGAGAGCATTTGGAATTGATGGAAAACAAGTCCATCGGAAACGCTCTTCGTATCAATTCAAAACAGATATATCGGGTGGATAGTTTCGCAGTCTTTCCCATTAAAAAAGATATAGACGTGCTATGGCTTTCCCAATCCCCAAAAATCAATTTGGAGCGTTGGCTGGATTCCTTGAAACCAAAAAAAGTGATTATGGATGGAACAAATTACAGGACCCACATAAAGCAGTGGAAGAAAACATGCATAAACAAAAAAATCCCTTTCCACGATACCCGTGAAAAGGGAGCTTATGTATTTAAATAGTCCCAATCCCTAAGAACTCATATCTACTTCTTGGTCTTCTGCTCCATGTGTCAGTCTTTTCAAAGGCTTCATGAGAAGGAGTACTAAAATCCCAAACAAAACCGCAAAAAGAAAAAGGCCTCCAAAGACTTTTAACTCACCGGCCTTTACTGAACTTTCACCTATTATACCAGCAACCTTGTTTCCTAATCCAGTTGCTGCCCAATACACACCCATCATTAATGCCATATATCTGGCGGGGGCCAATTTGGTAAAAAATGACAGTGAAACTGGAGAAAGGCATAATTCCCCTAAAGTGTGGAACAAGTATGCCAAAACCAACCAATACATGGCCGAACTTCCCTGGCTTTCGTATTGAAGTGATGCAAAAACCATATAGGCAAAACCAATACCCATAATTATTACCCCAACTGCCATTTTGAAGAGTGAAGTAGCTTCCTTTCCCTTAAGCTTTCTTCTTGCCCAAAATCCAGCAACGGCAACGGCAAAAAGGATAATAAACCCAGGGTTCGCCGATTGAAACCATGCAGCTGGAACTTCCCAACCTAACAGCATCCTATTGGTTTTTTCTTGGGCGTAAAGATTCATCAGCCCTCCCATTTGTTCAAAACAACCCCAGAATACAATTACCATTAACAAGGAAATGAGCAGCACCACATAACGGTCCTTTTCAACTTTCCCGTTCAGGTTCTTATAAATCATCATCATCATACCCGTAATGAGTGAAAGGAAAATAAAAAGAATTCCAAATCCCCAACTATCTGCCCCTTCGTAGGTAAATCCAGCATAAACTGAATAGGCCAAAAGCAATACCACGATGCCCAATTGTAGTGGCGATTTAAACAGTTGGGAAAAAAGCTCTCCCAAACTGATATCCGAGGATTTTTCCTCTGCCGTGGGCGGATTACCCACATGCACCAAGAATCCTTGTCCATATAAATAAACTATAAGTCCCAAGAGCATTCCTATTCCTGCCATACCAAATCCGTAGTGCCAACCATAAACTTGGGCTACCAATCCAACCGATAGAGAGGCCAAGAAGGAACCTAAATTGATGCCGACGTAGAAAATACTGAATCCTTTATCCCTACGAATATCGTTTTGCTTATATAGGCCTCCAACCATTGTGGAGATATTGGGTTTGAGCATTCCCACGCCCAAAATCACAAAACCAAGACCTGTGTAATAGGCCCATAAATCATCAATGGCCAGAACTCCATGACCTATAGTCAATAATATTGCACCAATGGTCACCGCTTTTTTCTGTCCTAAATATCTATCTGCCAAAAATCCACCGGGAATACTCATTACATAAACCAGCATGGTATACCATCCATACAAGGCCAATGCTTCCGTAACTGTCCATCCTAAACCACTTTGTGGGTCATTTTCCAAGGTTTTTGCGGTCATGTACAATGTGAGCAGCGCACGCATTCCATAATAGGAAAAGCGCTCCCACATTTCTGTAAAAAAGAGCACGTAAAGGCCTACGGGATGTCCAAACAGTTCCCTTTGGTGTTTTGGTTTGATATCTGACATATTGAGTTAGGTTGATTAGAGATTTTCTTTGATGAAGTTGGTCATCTTGGTAAAAAGGTGCAAACGAGTGTTGCCACCATAGATGCCATGATTCTTGTCTGGGTAAATGGCCCATTCAAAATCCTTATTGGCCTGAACCAAAGCTTCTACCATTCGCATGGTGTTTTGAACATGCACGTTGTCATCCCCAGAACCATGTACCAAGAGATACTTTCCCTTCAACAATTCTGGATAATTAAATGGGGAGTTGTCGTCATAACCACTAGCATTCTCCTGAGGTGTTTGCATGTATCGTTCAGTATAAATGGTATCGTAAAAACGCCATGAAGTAACTGGCGCTACAGCTATAGCCATTTCAAATACATCATTTCCTTTTAACAAACAGTTGGTGGACATAAAACCACCATAACTCCAGCCCCAAATTCCCGTTCTAGTTTCATCAATATACGGCAATTCACTTAACTTTTTTGCTGCGGCAATCTGGTCTTCAACTTCATACTTCCCTAACTCTTTTTGTGTCACTTTTTTAAAGTCCCGTCCCTTTAATCCAGTTCCTCTTCCATCTACACAGACGACTATGTATCCTTCGGAAACCAACATTTGATGCCAATAATCGTTAGCGCCAAACCACCTGTTGGCTACCTGTTGCGAACCAGGCCCGCTATATTGGAACATGAAAAGGGGATACTTTTTAGTTTCATCAAAATCCACCGGCTTAATCATATACATATTGAGGTCGTTTCCATTTATGGATATCGTAGAGAATTCCTTTGGACTCAACTCATAGGTCTCCAACTTGCCGTCCAAAACCGAATTATCCTTAATGACCTTTAATTGTTTTCCACTTGATGCTTGATGTAAAGTAAACTGATAAGGTGTAGTGGCACTGGAAAATGTATTTATAAAAAATGTATAATCTGCGCTAAAATCAGCAGCATTTGTTCCTTCTTGTTGGGTAAGTCTCTTTTTGGACTTACCGTTCGTTTTGATGCTATACACATCTCGATTTATGGAACCATTTTCGGTGGATTGATAATAAATCACTTTTCGTTTTCCATCGTATCCATAGTAGTTGGTCACTTCCCAATCTCCTTGGGTCACCTGATTTTTCAATTTTCCGTCACTACCATAAAGGTAGATATGGTTGTGACCATCTGCCTCACTGGTCCAAATGAAGCTATCATCCGCTAAAAATGTAAGATTGTCAGTCACATCTAAATAAGCCTCATCCCTTTCTTCCATTAGTATGCTTACAGAATTATCGTCTGCATTTACAGACAGAAGCTTTAAGTGGTCTTGATGTCGATTTAACGCTTGGACGCTCAAAAATTTTGGACTGTTCATCCACTTAATTCGAGGAATGTAGTAGGCATCACCTAGATCTACATCTGTTGTACTGCCCGAAGCAACATCGTACATATGCAAAGAAACTTTGGCGTTCTCTTCTCCCGCCTTGGGATACTTAAATTCATATTGGAAGGGATATAGCATTTCGCCATAGACATCCATTGAAAAATGAGGGACATTGGTCTCATCAAAACGAAGAAAGGCAATTTTGGAACCATCACTGTTCCATGCAAAAGCCTTTACAAAAGCAAATTCTTCTTCGTATACCCAATCCGTAACCCCATTTATAATAGCGCCATAACTCCCATCATGGGTGATTTGTTTCGTTGTTTTTCCAGCTACATCAAAAATGTAAAGGTTATTGTCCATAACGTACGCCACTTCTGAGCCATCTGGAGAGAGTTCCGGTTCCTGAATTTTATTATCAGAAATTTTGGTAACCCCTTTCGACGCAACGTCATACACATAGTAAATTCCCAAGCGGGATCGTCTAAAAATGGGCTCAACTTCAGTCGCTAGTATTATCTTCGATTCATCAGCACTGAATTCATAGGATGTAAAATTGGGAACGCTTGAACCTGATGCCACTATGGTCTCCACTTTTTGTTGAGTGGTATAGTCGTATTTGTCCAAACTACTGGAACCATCACCTCTATTGAAATTTAGGATGGTATACTGTTTTCCATTTTTCATGGACCGAAGCACATCGAGCTGTTCGGTTCTAAAAGCGCCTCCCCAAATTTCTTCAAGGGATATTTTTGCTTTTTGGGCTATTGTTTGGGATAAAAAACCTATGAAACATAGGCAAAAGAGAATTTTTTTGTACATGGAAGTAATTACATTTAAAATCTACCAAGTTTACTAATATTTATCGGAAATATAAATTTTATTGTTGCCAATGCAACAGTTATTTGCGACTGGCATAATAAAAGTGAACACAATGTTTATATTTTAGCAGCAGAACCAAACGCTATGAAAACGCCCGTTGAAGGATTTTCCAAATTTTCCAAGGATGAAAAAATCCAATGGATTGCCCAAAATTTTACCAAAGACCCCGAAAAGACCGAAGAGTTATTAAAACGATACTGGAATACGAATGGTGAAATACAAAAGGTGCATGACGAATTCATAGAAAACACCATTTCCAATTACTATCTGCCTTTTGCCATAGCTCCCAATTTTCTAATCAATGGGGAATATTATGCCATTCCCATGACCATAGAGGAAAGTTCGGTAGTTGCCGCAGCCAGTAAGGCAGCAAAATTTTGGCTCTCACGCGGAGGGTTCAAAACCGAAGTCTTGGGAACCGAAAAGGTAGGTCAAGTGCATTTTATATTTAAAGGTAATTTTTCAAAACTTTCCCGTTTTTTTTCTGAAATAAAGTCAGAACTTTTTGATAGTACCTCTGATATTACCCAAAGTATGGAAAGAAGAGGGGGAGGTATTACAAACATTGAACTTCGAAATAAAACCGAAGCGATCGACAACTACTTTCAGTTGCACTGCACCTTTGAAACCTTGGATGCCATGGGCGCCAACTTCATCAATTCTTGTTTGGAACAATTTGCAAAAACCTTAAAGGATAAGGCCAATACGTATCCTGGTTTTACTGATGAAGAAAAAGCCATTGAAATCGTGATGAGCATCCTTTCCAACTACGTGCCAAATTGTGTTGTAAAGGCTGAAGTAAGTTGCCTTGTTGAAGCTCTAAACGAAGAGGGGATGCCTCCAAAAGAATTTGCCAACAAAATGGTGCAAGCGGTACAAATTGCGAAAGCCGAACCGTTTAGGGCCGTTACCCATAACAAAGGTATTATGAACGGTATTGATGCCGTAGTGCTTGCGACGGGAAACGATTTTCGTGCTATCGAAGCTGGGATTCATGCCTATGCTGCTAGGGAAGGTTCATATTCAAGTTTGACCCATGCTTCCATTGAGGATGATATCTTCAAGTTTTGGATTGAAATACCCTTGGCTCTAGGTACTGTTGGAGGACTCACTTCTTTGCATCCTTTGGTTAAATTGGCTCTAGAAATCCTTCAAAACCCAACAGCAAAACAATTAATGCAGATTATTGCGGTCGCTGGATTGGCTCAAAATTTTGCGGCCTTGCGCTCTTTAGTTACTACAGGTATCCAAAAAGGGCATATGAAAATGCACTTGCTCAACATATTAAACCAAATGGGAGCCAACGATAATGAGAAGAAAGAATTGGTTGAGTATTTTAAAGAGCGTACAGTGACCAATGCATCTGTTAAAGAAGCACTACAAAACCTCAGGCCTTAGATGCAGCAGGAGTTTTATAGCAATGGAAAATTATTACTATCGGCGGAATACGCTATTTTGGATGGTGCACAAGGTTTGGCCATTCCAACAAAGTATGGACAATCTCTTACTATAAACCCGATTGAAAAACCCATTCTGCTTTGGAAAAGTATCACGCATGACGGAGACATCTGGTTTGAAGCTGAGTTTACGCTTGATAATCTTTCAATTGGCAATACGACAAATGAAGAAGTGGCCAATACCCTTCAAGGATTACTAATTGAAGCCAAGAAACAGAACTCTAATTTCCTGGAAGAACGTATGGGATTTGAAGCTATGTCCCGTTTGACTTTTCCAAGGGATTGGGGACTGGGTAGTTCATCCACTCTTATAAACAACATTGCACAATGGGCCCAAATAGATGCATATCAACTACTATGGAATGCTTTTGGTGGAAGTGGTTATGACATTGCTTGCGCACAATACGATACTCCTATCATGTATAGCTTAAAGAACAAACGACCCATGGTTCAGGCAGTTGCATTTGACCCTCCCTTTAAGGATTCCCTATTCTTTGTATATCTCAACCAAAAACAGAGTAGCAAACAAGCTATTGCTGCCTATCGTCAGCAGTCTTTTGATAAAAACCAATTGATATTGGAAATTAATGGTATCACCCAACAGATGATAAGCTGTGATTCTTTGGATGATTTTATAATACTCCTGGAAAAACATGAATCTCTTCTTTCAAAAGTATTAGGCCTAGAACCGGTAAAATCTAGCCTTTTCCCAGATTTTTCGGGAGCAATTAAGAGCTTAGGCGCTTGGGGAGGGGATTTTGCATTGGTCACCGGTGATGAAAATTCCGTTAATTCCTTTGTGGAAAGGGGTTTTGAAACCGTTCTTCCCTATAATCAGATGGTGCTTACATAGCAATGGTATCTACAAAGCTTTTTCTACAATTCATAAATTTAAACAGGTAGTTTATGAATTCATGAAATCCATAATTCAATGGTTTCATTATATTTCCACTAAATAAGCTCAGGTCCAACCTAACCGAACTCAAAACAATAGAAGGGCTGCCAGCTAATAATCCAATCTGGAATATGAGTATTCTTAAAGATTTAGAGGATTTGGTAAAGGCCAATGTCATCACAGAAGATATTGCCAACAACATTAGGAGTTATTATCAAACTAAGAGCGAAAGCCCATCGTCCAATAGGCTTTTTGTTGTCTTCGGCATACTTGGGGCAATTCTAGTGGGCCTTGGCATCATTTTAATCATTGCCCATAATTGGGATGAGCTTTCAAGATTTACAAAAACATGTTTTGCCTTTTTGCCTTTGGTGCTTGGACAATTACTTTGCTGTTATAGTTTGCTCAAGAAAAGTGGGAGTACAGCATGGAAGGAAAGCACAACTGCTTTTCTGTTTTTTGCAATAGGCGCCAGTATAGCATTGGTAAGTCAGATTTACCATATTCCCGGAGATTTGAGTTCTTTTTTACTGACTTGGATGTTGATTTCGCTTCCCCTTGTTTATGTCATGGGGTCTTCGGTTACTTCCTTGTTTGTGTTGATTGGAATTACGTATTATGCTTGTGAAGTAAGTTACTGGTCCTATCCATACTCCGATTCTTATATGTATTGGTTGATGCTCCTTAGTATTTTGCCTTACTACTATCTTCTTTATAAGAAAAGCCCCAACAGCAATTTTATGGTGCTTCATAACTGGGCAATTCCCTTATCATTAACCATTACGCTTGGAACGTTGGCAGACAAGACCGAAGAGTTGATGTTTGTATCCTATTTCAGCCTCTTTGGAGTGTTTTACTTAGTTGGTGAATTGAATTTCTTTAGCCAACAAAAAACAAGGAACAGCGGCTACCGGACCATTGGTTCTCTGGGTACAATAGTGCTGTTGATGATTTTAAGCTTTGATTGGTTCTGGGAAGATTTAAGACGAAGCGATTTTTTAAATCAAAAAATACTTATTTCCCAGGAGTTTCTGGTCGCGCTTTTGTTATCAACTTTAGCTGGAGTACTGTTATATACCCATTTAAAGAACAAACGCCTAACGAACATCAAACCGCTAGCGCCAATTTTCTTTTTTTTCATACTTGCTTTTGTGCTTGGTCTATTCTCCCCCATTGCCCCAATTCTTATAAATCTCTATGTTTTTGGTTTGGGCTTATTGACAATTCGACAAGGAGTAAGAGAGAATCACTTGGGAATCTTGAATTTTGGACTTATCATTATTACTGTGCTAATCGCATGCAGGTTTTTTGATACTGACTTGAGCTTTGTTGCCAGAGGGATTTTATTCGTTTCTGTTGGAGCGGGATTCTTCATAACCAACTATTGGATGTTAAAAAAGAGGAAAAACCATGACACCTAAAAAAGCTACATTTTCACTATTCATCCTCATGGTTCTGGTCCAACTTTTTATACCGGCAAAAATGATATGGGACAACGAGGACGTTTTGGAAACTGGAAAAGAGTTCAAGTTCAAGACCGCTCCAATAGACCCTAATGACCCATTTAGGGGCAAGTATATCTTTTTGGATTTTGACAATACCACAGTAGAAATTCCACGCGACCATGGTTGGCATAGAGGTGACGCTGTTTATGTTTCCATTGAAGAAGATAGCGATGGGTTCGCTGCAATTGATTCAATTTGGAAGAAAGAACCAAAACATACCCAAGAATTTGTTCAAGCAAAAGTGGGATTCATCAATCCATATCAAGCTGATAGGGTTACCATGGATGTCAGATATCCTTTTGAACGATTTTATATGGAAGAATCCAAAGCTTACGATGCGGAAATTACATATCGGGAATCTCAAAGGGATACCACAAAAACCACCTATGCTTTAGTGCACGTAAAAGATGGGAACGCCGTTCTTAAAGATGTTTTGATAGATGGGGTTTCAATCAAGGAATTGGTTAATGCCAAACCAGAAACACCTTGATAAAACATCAAAAAAAAGCCCCTTGAAAGGGGCCTTTTTATTCTTATCATTATTATTTTCTATTAATAGAAAGTAGCACGCTTGTCCTCTATTTCCGCCCCTTCTTTAAGAGCATTGTAAACATCGCCATTGACTCTATTGGACGAGCTTGTTTTTAAGGTTTGGGCATAGGTACTAAAATTGTCTATTTCTGGTGCTGCCTCTTTTTTGGTCACCTTTATCATATACACCCCAGTCTCTCCTTTTATAAGTCCTGAAGTTCCATCTTGAGCAAGGGCAAACGCCGTACCCACAACTAGAGGTTCTCTACCTGCTCCTGGTAACGTTGGTGATTTCATGGTCAATGCCGTAGCAGTAGATGCAACCACTCCGTTATCCGATGCAAAGGATTCCATGGATTTACCTTGATTTGCGCTCATCAATTGCTCTGCTTTACGTTCTTTTCTTATTTTGGGTAAAACCGTGGCTGAGGCGTCTTCCGAAGCCATTAGGCCTTCTTTATATTTTTTGGTCAACTGCACTACAGCATAGCCATTGTTAACGTTGAAACGTTTGATGTCACCCACCTTGGTATCATCATTGAAGGCCCACTGTACAATCCCTCTCTGATTGGATAATCCCGGTAGATTTTCATCCAACTCCTTGATTTTATTTACTGGACGAACCGTATAATTGCTTTCTCCCGCAATAGTTGAAAAAGATTCCGCTTCAGCATCCAAAGTAGCCATCTCAAATTTTGTAGCATCGGTAAACAAGGTGTTTATGGTTTCTTCTGAAGGTTCTACTTCCCTTGTAAGCGTAGCCACTTGAATTACATCCTGCTTGTCATCTACTTTAATTACATGGAAACCAAATTGCGTTTCTACCAAACCTACGGTCCCAACGTCATTTCCAAAACAGAAATCATTGAACTCATCTGCCATCACACCTTCTTGAAAATAGCCCAAATCTCCACCTCTAGGTGCTGATGGTCCATCAGAATTATCCCGGGCCAAGGCGGTAAACTGAGCTCCTTCTTCTTTCGCATCTGCCAAAAGCTCGTTTGCTCTTGCCTCAGCCTCTTCTTTGGTTCGTGTTACTTCAGGATTGGCACGTTCTGCACCTTCATAAGTAATAAGGATATGACTTGCCTTTACAGAACCATTGGCTTTTTTATCAACTATCTTGCTCAATTTGAAAAAATCACCATCTCGGTAAGGACCGTGAATCTCTCCAACATTCATAGCCAACAAAGTATCCGCAACAACTGAGGGTAAGTCTTTTTTGGCCTTAAAAATCGTATCAAACTTAGAATCAGAGTTTCTGTCCAAGAAAGCAGCCAAATCTGTTGTGTTTCGGAATCCTGGAATAGTGTCCGTAGTATTGGTTTCCTCAATATACTCAACAGAGTCACCCAAAAGACCTATCAGTTCATCCTCCTTTACTTTCTCATCAGCAGCTGACGCTTTCTCCTCGAAATACACAAAACGAATATCCCTAGCTTTCTCTTGCTTGTATTCATCGGCATGTTCTTTCACATAGGCCTCTATTTCACCCTTGGACACTTGAACGGTGCTATCGGCAATTGAAGTATAAGGTACGCGTGCATATTGAATATCAACCTTTTCATTTGCCATTTTATAGTCAAATTCCCCTTCAGCAAGTGTGGCACCAACACCACCTTTAATAAGGTTAAAGTAAATCTGTTCCTTAGCCGATTGGATAATTATTTCTTCGATTCCCAACCATTCTTCATATCGAGCTGGATTGTTCACGCTCCAATCCGATATCGCAGTTCGGAAAACCTCTTCATTGAAGATTCCATTTTCATCCAAGAAATCCGGAATCTGTGCATAACCTGAAGTTCTTACAAACTCCACAATCTGGTCGCTCTCAACATTGATTCCCAAGTCCTCGAACTGTTGGCCCAAAAGGGCTTTTCTTACTTGTTGCTCATAAACGGTGTTAACCAATTGGGTTGCGGGAAAGTTAGGTCCAAATCTTCTGGAAGCGCTTTCTACTTCTCTTCGAAAATCATCAATGGAAATGGTTTCTCCATTAATCTCGGCTACTGCCGAACCTACTTTTGCCCCTCCAAATTCGTTACTGGTAAAAACTCCTGAGATCACAAATGCGAACAAGGCCAAACCAATAATCAAAATTAGTACGGTAGTTCGTTTTCTGATATTCTCCAATATTGCCATTCTGCGCTAGTTTTCTATATTTCAGTGGGCGAAAATACCATTTTCTTTTCAAATTAGAAAGCTGGAAAAAGATGGTAAAGTGTTAATCTTCAAGGAGCACCTGAACGGTTACCAGGTCGATTTTTGTATTGGACACCTCCAAGATGCGAAATACGAAATTGTCCATCTTGATTTCTGAATCCTGTTCTGGAATTTCAGCAATGCCATTCATGATCAATCCGCCCAAAGTTTCATACTCTTCACTTTCAGGAAGCTCCAATTTGTAGTTCTCATTGATGTAATCCACTTCTAACCGAGCAGAAAATTTATACACATTCTCACTCAATTGTTCTTCATGCAAGTCAGTGGAATCATGCTCATCCTCAATTTCTCCAAAAAGCTCCTCAATTATATCTTCTACAGTCATAATTCCCGAAGTTCCACCATATTCATCCAAAACCACGGCCATACTTTTGCGTTTCTTGGTCAATACATTCAAGATATCCTGTATGAGCATGGTTTCCGGCACAAACTCAACCGGTAGCAATATACTTTTTATGGTCTTGGGCTTTTTGAACAGTTCATAGGAATGGACATAGCCAATTATTTCATCTATGCTTTCTTTGTATACCAAGATTTTGGAATATCCGGTCTCAGTGAAGAGTTTTGTCAAATTCTTTGGGGTTTCTTCCAAATCCACTGCCATAATTTCGGTACGAGGCACCATAACCTCTCGTGCTTTTACGGTGGAAAATTCCAAAGCATTCTGAAAAATCTGAATCTCGGAATCCACCTCATCCTCTTCCTCAACCGATTCCATCTGTTCGGTGATATAATCCCCCAACTCCATTTTGGTGAAAGCCAATTGGACCTCATCGCCATCTGTCTTAAAAAACACTTTTAGAATAAAATCGGAAATCTTGATGACCATCCAAGATAGACTGGAGAACAAAAGATAGAAGAAATATGCCGGTATAGCAAACACCTTCAACAAGGTATTCGAATAAATTTGGAAGAAAACCTTGGGCAAAAATTCGGCAGTGATCAGAATAATAAAGGTGGAGATCACTGTTTGTGTGAGCAGGCTGAAATCCGTAAATAATGCATCCAAAAATTGATTTTGTGTGGGCATCAGGGTTTGAAACCATTCCATAAGCAAATCGCCCATATAAAACCCATAAATAACCAGGGCTATATTGTTCCCTATGAGCATAGTGGCAATAAACTTGGAAGGTTTATGTGTAAGCCATCCAAGTACCTTGGCGAAAAAACCCTCCTGCATCTTCTCCAATTCAATATGGATTTTATTTGCCGAGACAAAAGCAATTTCCATTCCTGAGAAAAATGCCGAAAATAGTAGGGACAAAACAATAATCAATATGGGAGAATCCATATTAGAAAGTTACAGCTATTATTTGTTGTTCTTTTTTCTTTCTTCGAACTTTTTGTAATAATGTCTTCTGAAAAAGAACATAAAAGCGGTTATCACAGCTAAAAAAATAAAAATATAGGCACGATTTCGGTCTGTTTCCCAAAAATTGAATGCCATATAAGTAGATAGAATAGCGATGATAAGATTAATATAGATAGTGTATTTTAAATATTTTTCCATTATTTGTCTTCCTCTTTGATGGTCATAAGCCCATAGGTCTTGTGAGCCTTAAAAAAACTGAAATCTCGATTGAAATCCATGCCCTCTCCGTCCATAATGGTTCCATCTTCAGGATTGGTGTAGGTAAATTTCTCTTCGGTGAACACCCAATTGTTCTTACGGTCAAAATACATCTGGGGCGCTTCCAGTTTCTTCCCGTCATGGGTTTCAATAACAACGTTCCCCTGTAAATCAATCAAATTGGTTTGCGTGTACACAATGCCATAGTCTGCTATAACAACACTTTTTTGACCCTTTTCATCAAAAAAATCGACCTGTAAACCTTCTGGGAATGTTTTGTATTTAAAGAACTGGTTGTCATAGTCTTCTGATATGGGGCTCTTAAGTATAGCAATGACCCTAGAGTCGGATTGATCCTCTGTACTGACCTCTTCTTGTGTACCCGAATAGATAAGCGTAAAATTTTGGGCCACGCCTTGGGGAAATACAGGTTTTATTGCCTCTTCACCTATGCGCTCATAGTCATCACCACAGGATATAAAAAGGATTGCCACGGCTAACACCGTGGCAAAACTCTTAAAAATATTTTTAGGACTAGGTCTCACCTTATAGGTTAGGAACTTTTACGCTTCCTCCAACCCAACAACTGAATGTTACGGTTTTACCTGCCATACCTGAGTTGAATATCATCTCTTTGGTTGGGGCTTTTGCTGCATAACTAGCTGCAGATTTGTTTGCTCTTCCACTTAGGGATGGGTCAACTCTTCCTGCTTTTCTAGCCATATCTGCTGCTTTCCAGTAGATTGCTCTTTTTTCGAATGGCGTAGTACCACAAGCATTTGCACTACTAGCATACAAGTTAGCAATCAATAAATATGCCTTACCGTTGGATGCATTTGCATTGATAGCTTTTTGAGCGTAACTACGTGCCTGCGACTTACTACTTCTTCGCACAGTTGTAGCAATCTTGTATAGAATATTGGATTTTCTATACGGATCTGTCTCCAATTCTACCGCTTTGTTAAAGTCTGCAATAGCTCCTTTGTTGTCTCCTGCTTTTTGTTTCAACGTACCGCCATATAGATAGGCATCCGCTGAAGGGTCTAAGGCAATTTGTGCCTCAAATAACTTTTGAAACATAGGATCGTCAGTACATTCTTTGGAGAACATTCTACCCACAGCTCTTTTAACCCAATTTACGTCCGTTTTCTTAGCTTCGAAGCTCTTTTCGTATAATGGAATTAAATTTCCACAATCTGCCAAAGCACCTAATTTGGAGTCTATACTTGTAGCAATCTTACCATAGGATTCTGAATTTGTTGTATAAGCTTTCAAACGTCTTTTCTCTTTAGAGGTCAAAGCAGTTCCGGCATCTTCTTTGGCTAAAAGCTTTTGAAGAGAAGCGGTCAATTTTTTGTTTTCTTCTTCAACCTTTTCCGTTACGTCATCATACACATCAAAAACTTCTTGTAGCTCTTTTTTACCCTCACCATGTAAATCTACAAGGCTTGAAAAATACAAATAGAGCGCTCTAGGATTTTTGAAATTTGTTCGGTCATCGGTAAAAGCAGTACCCAATTCAGCATAAATCTCATCATTGGATATCATCTTGTGTTCATATCGCAACAAAACTTTATCTATAATTACCTCAGCCTTAGAATACTTACTAGGAAAATACTTCAAGCTGTTATCAAAAAGCTCCAAACAATCTTGAATAAAGCCATCTTTATCGGCTCCCGACGTATTTTTTATCTTGTGTTTAAGGATTCTTTCCCCATAGGAAAAATTAGCCTTGTTAATATCTGGGCAGCTTTCATAAACCATTTTCCATGGTTCATATGCTGCATCATAATTTTTGACCTTAGCGTGCTCTGCGTAAATGGAAAGATTGGTCATGCACTCAGGATTTTGCGCTTGAGCCATACTTAAACCCATCGCCATGAGACCCGCAAACATCGTTAAGTAGTGTTTCTTCTTCATCTTACTAATTTTAAAGCGGTTAATGTACTAATTTTTTTTATTAATCTATCCTTCTTTTCTGGAACCATCGTGCATTTAACGAAAGTCCTATGCTGATATTAAGGTAATTTTCCTCTATCAAATTTGCTACCGTAGTCCCTCTCCTACCTAACTCAAAACCTAGGTTTACATTGGAAAAAGAATTAGGTAACGGAAAACCAAAGCCAAAATTTATGCCAAAGTCATTTATTTCGCTTCCATTGACTACCAAACCAGTTACATCATATTTAATTCCTGCTCTATAATTGATACGCTTAAAATAGCTTGAAAGCGATTTGTAATCAGGAATAAAATAACCTCCAAAGGCCATTGTGCTGGCATCTTGATAGGTTACATTGTCCAGTCCTAAAAAGTCGTTGCTAAAACTACTGAATTCCTGAAAACTGTATTCTCCACCCAAAAACCACTTTTTATCCTGACCAAATCCAAGACCAAAGGTAAATCGAGTTGGAATCTTGAGTTCTGTGTTTCTAAGGTTGACAGCGTCTAAATCTACATCGATCACCTCAATTTCTTGACCATTTACTAAGGAGAAAGAACCCAAAGTTTCCGAATTCTGTGAAGTAAGGTTGGCCTGAGTATTAACCAATACAGAAGTGTACAAAGTATATTTGTCCTTTATACGGGGTGTATAGTTTAGAGCATAGTTGATATCAAATCCGTTTATTCTGGATTCACGACGGTCCAGCGTTCCAAATTGAACGCCCTCCACACTTTGTATCCTTTGATACTCCAAAGTTCCAAAGTTAAAGTTTACCGTTGCACCCAAGCTCACATTTTTGATAACCTCTCCCCCAAGAGAAAAGTACACCCTGTTCAATCCTCCTTCTCCCGCAAAAACATTGGTTACCTCTTCTCCGTTGGCATTCGTGCCAACATCTTCCAAATTATAACCCACTGAAGTAAAAGGCATAAGTCCAAAACCAATTCCCATTTTAGAGGATAAGGGAAGACCTATTGACAAATACTCTAAATTGGTTATTGAGGTATTCTGCTCTTGAGTGAAATCTTCCAATCTAATTTCAGAATGGGATACCGCCGCAGTGTATGTCGTTAACTTAAGTTTAGAATAAGCGGCTGGATTTTGAAGATTAATATGTATGCTATCTCCATACATACTAATACCTCCCATCATGCGATTATCTATCGAACTGTTGTTTCTAAGTTCTCCTATTCCAAAGGATGAATAAGGTGATATGGTTCCGTTTTGTGCAAAAAGGCCATGGGCGGCCACGCATATAGATGCAATCAAAAATTTCTTTACCATCTAGCTTTTGTTGTATTCCAGCAAGCAATTAAGCCCCTCCACGAGAAATTTAGAGTTCGCAAATATGGAATTTTTTAGTCGTTTGACAAAAAATTGCGAGTCGCCACCTGTTAAAATAACTGTTAAATCTTGAAAACGAGCATGGTACTGGTCAATTGTTCCATCCAGTTCATTTATCAGACCGTTTATCACTCCGCTGTGCATACAACTCTCAGTGGAATTTCCTATAAAATCCAAAAGATCTTCTGGAGCCAACAAAGGGAGCTTTTCTGTTTGTGCATGCATCGCTTTGTATCGCATATGTAGTCCTGGTGAAATGGCACCTCCGATATACTCACCTGAATCATTAATCATATCATAGGTAATGCAAGTTCCCATATCAATTACCAGGGCATTCTTCCTGGCGTATTGGTAAAAAGCGGCAGTGGCCAATGCAATCCGATCCATGCCTAAAGTATTTGGAGTGGCGTAACTGTTTTTAAAAGGTACTTTGGATGTATGGGAAAGCACATGAACCTTGCAAAAAAGGGCCAAAATTTCCTTTTCCTTGTTCTCCAACTGCCCCACGGTGGATATAATAGCATGCTCCACCTTGGGAAAGCTTTCAAAAACATCTTTAATCTTGGATAAGAACAGATTGGACTCTGAGGTCTCAAAATGCAAAAGCTTACGATTCTCGAAAACCGCATACTTAGTAAGACTGTTTCCTATGTCGACAACAAGATTCATACGACAAAACTAAAAAACCGTTTCCTTTTTTCGTGTTTTTGTTTGTATATCCTAATTTTGAAATTATATTTGCACCCGCCTTTACAAAAGGTATGGAAGGTACCTTAGCTCAGTTGGTAGAGCAACGGACTGAAAATCCGTGTGTCCCTGGTTCGATTCCTGGAGGTACCACAAAAGACCCTCGCAAACACTTGTTTTGCGGGGGTTTTTTGATTAGAGCTCTCAAATGTGGTCTAAAACATCTGGGGTTATCAGCAAAATAAGTGCTTCCGAGACTTTGTCCCTCATACCATATCTCCATTTCAGCTGAAAAACTGATTCAAAATTTCCAAAAGTTTTTATACAATAGCACCCCTTACCATAGACGCTCTTTAAGGTTAAAATTGTTTACAGAAACGTAAAGCTTGCTCACTTCCTGAATTTTGCTTTCTTCCCTTAACTTAGTGGTCCATCAATGATTCCAATTTGAAAAGAAAAAAAAGGACCTTACTATACCTACATGATTTGGAACCCAAATCTGTTTCCAAGATATTCTCCCTAATTCACGATTTCATAGAGAACGGGAAGATTTCGAAACAGGCATTGGATTCGTTTTTGGATGAACATATCCTTTCCCTTGAGGAAAAATACCATTTCATGTACTATTTAGTGAAGTACATCGACCCGGACTTCAAAAGCAATCCAATAGTAATGGAGTACAATCATTTCAATCAAATTAGTGAAATTACAGAAGCCTATGATGATTGGTACAGAACAACTCTTGAAAACTCCCGAAAACTGATTTCAACGCTTTCTATAGGGGATCTCAAGACTTACTCAAAGGCTCTCATAAAGCACAAAAAGAATGAAAACCGCTTTGAGAACAAGATTCAAGCTTTGATTCCAGAATCACCATATACCGATGGTGAAGCAAGAGAGCAGGTGGGTTTTTTTAAGTTGCCCCTCCTTTTGCGGACCAAAGAATTGAAAGCCTTTAAAGACCATTTTCACTCCCTTTTTAAGCAACATTATTCTACTGATGAAATTGATGCAATGTTCGTTAACTCTTTCAAGTTAAACGTTGAGCCCCGGCCAAACGAATATCTTAATTTGAAGGTTTCGGATTCTAAATGGCTTTCAGCCCAGTTCCATAAACTTTATAAGTATTATAATTCCGAAATCAAGAACCATAACGAGTTTGTGACAAAGAAACGAAATGAGCAAGTAGATAAGATACCGTCGAACAGAAGAAAGTACGCCGTCAACATTCCATCAGCCAAGGTCTTGAAGATGGGTTCCAGGAATGACTTCGCAAAGCTTATGTTCTGTAATTTCAAGGAAATTAGGGAAGCTTATTATAAAAAGAAACTTAAACTAGGCCAATATCCGTTATCAAAATACCTTCTCAATATGGGCAAAAACATATGTGAGCGTAAATAACCGTTTATCTTAATTACACTTTTACGCTATTAAAGATTCTCTCTTCTATTTAGCCCATATTCGCTGGAAAGCTTTAAAACTAGCGATATGGACAAACTTAATTATCACCTTCAACAACTGGCGAACGAACTGGGTGAACATCTCAAAAGCCAAATCAAAAAGTGTCTTTCGGAAGAAATAGGGGAACTAAGTCTTCAAGACAGTGACAAAACCAAATTACTGACCTCGGAAGAGGTCTGTGAAAAGCTTGGGTTTTCTAAATCACATCTTTACAACCTAAGGAAGAGGCATAAAGACTTTCCTGTGTACAGATTGGACAAGTGCATCCGATTTAGGATAGATGAGATTGAACAGTTTATCAAAAACCTAAATCAAGGTAAATAATGGCTTTTGAGTACTTTGATCCGAGTTTCAAATTTTGGGGATTGAAAAGACGTAGGCCGGAGGTGAACTACTACAACTTCATAAAATTCCTTGGTCACCTCAACATCATCAAAATAAGATTGAACGATAGGAACCACTTGGCAGTTGTCAAGGGCAATATTGTCGAGACAATAACGATTGAGCAGTTGTCAAAATTGGTGTTGGACAAGATTCTTAATCGACTTCCCGAATCGTACGATTTCAAGGAAAGACAAATGGCAGCCAACGTCATAGTGGAAAAATCACAAAAGCTGTACCATTCAAATACCTTAAACTATCTTGAATGTAAAGAGCTTCCCATTCGCAGGGATAGCAAAAATTCCTGCGCCATCAACTTCAGTAATGGTATCCTCCACATATTTGCCAAAGAAGTCGAATTTGAAAAACATAGGGATGTTAAGTCATTGATATTGAAATCCAGCATTGTTGACCATGAGTTCAGCATAGAAAAAGAGAGAGGTGATTTTCGTTCGTTTGTATGGAAAGTCTCGGGAAGAACCTTGAATCGCTACAAAGCCCTGGTTTGCACTCTTGGTTATCTAGCACATCGCTATAAGGACCCAGCAAATCCCAAGATTGTCATTTTGGTGGATGAAATTGCCGATGAGCACAATATTGCCAATGGCGGTCGTGGAAAATCCCTGTTGCTACGTTGTCTAAAGTATATAAGAAACTGTGAGGAGATTGCCGGAAAGACATTTCAAAGTTCGGCCCGGTTCGCCTACCAGCGGGTAACAATAGCCACCAATAACATCCTAATCAACGATGTCACGAAATATGAGTCTTTGGACAATTTTTACAATGTGAGCTCAGATGACTTTGTAATTGAGCGGAAATTTGAAAAAGAGGAGGTCATACCCTACAAATACTCCCCAAAGATTGCCATAACCGCCAACAACCTGCTCAAACAGACCGAAGGGTTTAGTTCTGAACGGCGCAAGCATGAAATTGAAATAAGCGGTTATTATGGAAAGCACCTTAACCCAAAAACCGATTTTGGAAGGACGCTGTTCGATGAATGGGACACGGAGGAATGGAACCGATTTTACAATTTCATTGCTTGGTCGGTTTCGTACTATTTAAAATTCGGTCTGGTAGAAGCTCCAAAAATCAACATCAACCAACGCAAGCTACTGAACCAAGTGGGACCAGAGCTTACCGAATACCTCGACGAACTTCTTAGGCTAGGAAAGACCAAACTCCATAAAAAGGACACTTACAACGAGTTTATAAAAGGAGGTTACCTCAATAGAAGGTACATCCCCAACCAAGGTTCTTTTACAAGAAAAATCAAAAAATACTTTGAATACCGTGAACTCAATTATCGTGAAGTACCCTCGGATACTAGGCAGTACTTTGAAGTATTGACCCAAGGGGGAGCTACCGATTCAGAACCGACATCGATAAAGGACATAGAGGTCGACTACCAACTGGTCAAAACAAAGGCAAAGATGTCGTCAATCCTAAAAATAATAAAGGAATGAAAAAAATCATCTGTATCGATTGTGAGACGGACGGATTGGATGTAAACACCTGTAATCTGGCAGGAGTGGCAATTTCGATTGAGAAAAACCAGGGATGGTATGTTCCGTTGGAGAAAAAAAACAAGGTAGGCTCCGACGCCATTTCATTTCTTAAGGACCTATTGGGCAATCCACAATTAATCGTTGTGGGCCATAACCTAAAATTTGACCTACAGGTTTTAAAAAACCACGGAATCCAAGTCAATGGTGAAATCCATGATACCATGGTTATGGACTATGTACTGTCCCCACAACGCAAAAAACATGGGCTCAAACTCCTTTCGAAAATCCATTTGAACTATGACCAATTATCTTTTGACAAGATGATGGGAAACCATGGTTCAATATGGGAAGTCCCAATTAAAACCCTTACTAAATATGCCTGTGAGGACACAGACCAGACTTTACAGATTTTTCATCATCTAAACCCAAGAATCCAAGAATCCGGGGTCGGTAATATTTACGACCTCGACAGAAAGTTGGTAGCTGTGTTGGCAAGAATGGAATCCAATGGTGTTGCCATTGACCAAAAACTGCTTAAAAGTATTGCCAAAAAACTTCAAGATGATTCATTGGTCCTCGAAGAATCTATCATTGGTGACCTTATACCCGAAATAAACCTCAACTCTACCAAGGACATCAATTGGTTGCTTTTTGAACACTATGCTATCCCTCCTATTGGAAAAAAAACCAAACAGGGCAACTACTCTGTGTCAAAAAAAGTGCTTTCCAAACTCTCGGCCGACCACCTTATTGTCAAAGAACTTCTGGAACTCAGGGCAACAAAAAAGGTCCTGAGCACCTTTATTCCCGCACTTTCAAATTTAAATCCGCTGACCAACAAACTGCACTGTTCAATCAACCAAACTGTGACCGAAACAGGAAGGCTGAGCTGCTCCAAGCCAAATCTCCAGAACATCCCGAGCAGGACTATCGGAAAAATGCTGCGCCAATGCTTTGTGCCCTCCTCAAAGGACCATGTTCTTATCGGTGCCGATTACAGTAACATAGAACTGAGGGTCATGGCGGTTCTCAGCCAGGACAAAAACTTGTTGAACGCATATAAGAACGGAATCGATGTCCACAGATTAACCGCGTGCAAGTTGCTCGGGATAAAAAATATTGAAGATGTGGACGATATGCAACGAGACGTTGCCAAATCATTGAATTTTGGATTGATCTATGGCATGGGAGCACATGGACTGGCTGAGACCTTGTCCAATGTCACCAAAAAGCAACATACCCCGCAGCAGGCGCAAGAGATAATCGACAGCTACTTCGCCAATTACACCGATGTTGCAAAATGCAAGGAAAACTTGATATACCAGGCAACGGTTAAAGGTTATACCGAAACCCTGTTTGGCAGAAAAAGACCCATCCCCGACATCAACAGCAATGATTCAATTAAGCGCCAAATGTCCAAAAGATTGGCCATGAACACACCCATACAAGGTACAGCAGCAGATATCATGCGTATGGCAATGGTAAATATTGACCAGCAGCTTACAAAACAGAAATTAAAGAGCAAAATGATACTGACCGTTCACGATGAACTGCTTTTCGATGTTCCGAAACATGAAATTACAATCATGGAGGAATTGGTGCGGCATGAAATGGAAAACGCCGCCCAAATCGGTATTGCCCTTGAGGTAGATTTAAAGACTGGAAATAACTGGGCTGAGGTACACTGAATTATTTGCTTAAAACAACAATAAGATGAACCAAATTGATTTTATCCACCTAAAAAGTAAAACGGAAAGTGTTGATTTCAGTAAGTTGACACCCCATCCCACAATCAAGAACCGTTATCACCTAAAGCGCAAAGCTTTGGACGATTGGCAACTTAACCTGTTTGAAAAAAACCTCGATATCTGGACACATAATGAGAATGTGGACTTAAAGACCAGCCTCCCATATCTTTTTTGCGGACATAACTATGTGATGTTCACACAACAAAATATCTTCACCGCTCTTGATATTCTAAGCGACTTCTTGAACATAGATCTTTTCCACTCATCGGTTGAAGAATTGGAGTATGCATTTATTACAGAGAGTCTCGATTTTGAACACTTAACCGGGTCGATATTGACAGCAGTCGGTTACCAAACAATATTGCAAAAGAAGAATCTGCTGGTATTAAGAGGTATAGATGATGCCATAAAGTTTTACGACCCATGCGTGAACTTGAAAAAGAAACTCTCCAAAAAGCAGTACGATAGGATTGAGTTTAATCATGGGAGGTTGAAAACGGAAATCAAATACTTAAACCCAAAAAAATCATTGAAACGTGACTTAGTCGCAGGAGACCTCTGCTCCAATCTTTTCATGAATTACCTTAACAAGGATTTCATGAACAGGCTTGGTTCCATACTGCTCCATAGCGCCCATAACTTCCCTAAAAAGCCCTCCATTATCCAGTTAACCTATGGAAATCTCCTAAAGCTGTGCGACCAGCATGGATTGGACCCTGCACAGATCCTTACGGATTCGATCAACGGTTCCGACCTTTCCCATTCACAGAAATCTCAAAGACGGAAAGCGGTCAAGAGATTGGTTCAAACGTATGGGAAAAGCTATTGCCAACAAATATCGTTGGACAAGGTATTGACCTATTCCAATTACTAAGGGTCGTCCGGAGACCATATTTGGGACCTTCCCCTAATCGTAAAATCTAAAAAAATGGCAACAATCAATTTTCAACTGACCCAGACCCAGACCAACCGTAGAAAAAAGAATCCAATCCATATGATAATGATAAGGTACTCGCACCAAGGCAGGTCAAGACTGTTTTACAGTAAAAAATCGATAGATATTCGATATTGGGACAAGGGAAAGCAGATGGTAAAGCGAAGCTATCCAGGACACAGTACGCTCAACATTTACCTCAGGAAATTCAAGCAAAAAATTGAGGACATTGTCAACCGTGCGTTGATAGAAGACATCAATCCTACTGTAGATCTGGTCAAGTCAACATTTCGAAGGAATGCGCCGAGCGTTGGCAAAACCCAATTGTTGTTTTGGCAGTTCATAGACCAACATATGGAAAACAGCAAGGTCCGTCTGAATCCTCATACGATAAGGTCTTATAACAATTGCCTTAACAACCTCAAGGCTTATGAGCGGTTTTGTAAAAAGACGATTTGCTGGGAAAACATCGACATGCAGTTCTACCATGAATTTATGGATTTTTACCTCAATTACAAGCAATTAACTGTGAATGGGTTTGGGAAAGTGATAAAGGTTCTTAAATCATTCCTCAATGAGGCAACAGAACAGGGCCACAACAAAAACCGCACCTACAAATCCAAGAGTTTCCGTGTCCTCAGGGAAGAGGTGGACAATATCTATCTAAACGAAGGTGAACTTAATATTCTATTTAATTTGGACCTTTCGGGCGATTCTAAACTTGAAAAAGTACGAGACCTTTTCTTAATAGGGTGTTTTACCGGATTGAGGTTCAGTGACCTCTCAACATTATCATCGGACAAAATAGTTGGTAATATCATAAGACTGAGGACTCAAAAAACAAGTGAAGAAGTGTGCTTACC
Source organism: Flagellimonas meridianipacifica (assembly GCF_003001695.1). Lineage (GTDB taxonomy): Bacteria > Bacteroidota > Bacteroidia > Flavobacteriales > Flavobacteriaceae > Flagellimonas > Flagellimonas meridianipacifica. The sequence continues at coordinate 421,702 of NZ_PVYX01000001.1, forward strand.
ATTATTACCAATCCCTCAAAAAATAATCGCGAAATATAATGGGTCTTTGCCCAAAGCGTATACCAACCAAAAAATGAACCAATATTTGAAACAGATTGGGAAAGAAGCAGGTCTAGATGAAAGAATAGTAAAATATCATACATCGGGTGAAGGAAGGATAGAGACCAAATATGCCAAACATGAACTGATTTGTACACATACGGCAAGGAGGTCGTTCGCTACTAACATGCACCTTAGAGGGATTAGTACATTGGTCATTATGAAACTGACCGGGCATAAGACCGAGCAGTCGTTTATGAACTACATTAAGATAAGCAAGGAGGAAAACGTCAAATTATTCCTCAAACAATTCAACCATGGTTAGCAATTATACCTGTTTCTTGACTAGATAATTATTTTCAGAATTTTATAATTTCCTTTATTCGAAACGATTCTAATAAAGCAAACTTTTGCACTCACATTTGATACAAAAGGTAGAAGAAATTCGAACTATTGTTCGCCTTTAACCTCGCATGCTTGAGATTAGGTTTTTTTATATAGGCAAGCGAAAAAACGAACATAGCTCCCAATATAAACGAAATTGCATCAGATATAAGGTTTATTGCTATGTCTTTAATTGATTCCACTTTTCAAATATAAAGGACGAAGGCTTAATCTAAATTCAATAATTTGAAATATTTTTCCTGTCTTACTTTTTTTGAAGTAAAAAATGAATACAGAGATAGGAATTATCTCTACAATTTATACTTTAGTATATCCCCTAATTCTACCTTTTTTATTATCTAAAGCTAAGGTTCAACTTTTCATTTAATTTTTTAAAATATGGCGAAACTACAACTAAGTATTTATCAATTTGTTCTAAAAGAAAGGGGAAAACGTGCTGGCGAAGAATACCAGCAACTTGGAGTATTTTATAGAGAAAACTTTGTGAGGGATGAGGACGATCTTCAAACGGTAACAAGAGATAAGATTTATTTGAATTTCATAGAGGATTTTATTAATTTATTTGACAATGAATTTAGGTTGAATCCTAATGAAACAAAGGGTATAGGTATTCATAAAATACATCCATATCCTTCTAGCTATATAATTGATGGAATAATAAAAGGTGGTCCTACAGGTATTGAACAGGAAATCTTTAATGTAGATGACATGGTCAATCCGGAGGGGTTGATAGAAGAGGATAAACTTACCACACTTCCATACTATTTCAAATTGTGGGCTCCCTATGATAGTCAAACAGGTATTTTGATGATTCAGAGTTATACGGATTATGGAGTAAACAACTTAATTATAGGTCATATTCGTGAAGTATTTAGAAAATATAACACTACTATGGTATATGAACGTTTTATCCCTACCGAAATTAAAGAGCAATATATTGCGGATAGCTCTGTTTACAAAATCGCTTTTCTTAAAAATACTCTGTCAAGATCGGCACGGGAAAGACTAAATCCTGCCTTTACTGATAGCGAAGGGCTGGAAGTGAGAATTGAAATAAAAGGATTCAATAATGATCCTGATAATTTTTTACATAGTCTTTTTACTCCAGAGCACATAATTGGATCAAATCTTTCGGATTTGGAAATGAATAATAACGACGACTACAAAACTATTATATATTACAAGGATGACCAAAATCATAAAGCTCATGCTTCTGCAGAAAAACATGTTGAAATCACCCCCACAATTTATCTTCCTGAAAGCTTGAAGGAAACAAGCAAAGATTACATTGATTATGAAAAAGGTAGGGTATATACTAACGGAATGTTAGATAAAATTAAAACTGAAATAAATTACACCCCTTCTGAATGATCAATATTAGACGACATATTGGAAAAGTATTCAGTTGGCAAAAACTATCCATATGGGAAATAAAAAGAGATGCTGTTAGCTCTCTTTACAAAAACGAAAATGGAGATAGTTCTAAAAAATGGGTTGCAAATTTTTACTATAATATAATTCCGTTTGTCGTATCCCTAATATTGGTAGTCTTTGGTGTTTTTTTGACTAGTGATGTCTCAAATTACTTAATCACGGGGGTGAGCATTTTCGCAGGCCTTTTTTTCAATCTCCTACTAATTATTGCGGATAAACTAAAGTTAAGGAGAGAATTATTGGAATCGAATGATACTGAAGCGAAGGAAAATTATCTAAAACGTTTTGAAATCTTTTCAAGTCATTTCATATCCACAATATCTTATGCTATTATTCTATCCTTATGGTTAATAATACTAATGTTATTCTGCAGGGTAAATGTATTTCAAGATCAATTTTTTGATTGTGAACCAATGTTTTATGTAATTAAAGTTCTAACATATAGTTTTAACTATTTGACTTATTTAATAGGTTTTAAACTAGTAATACTGCTGTTTACTATTCTTAGCAGTTTATATATAATGATATTTGATGACTTGAATCTGAATAAAGGAACTCACACTTTCTAATAACAATTGCACTCTCAATTTCACCTTCTGTTTTCCTTATTTCCATTACTCATTTATACCGAAGCACTATCTTTAACAATTAAACAAAACGTATAGAAAGAACATAACATCAACATATTGACATTGCGTTAAAGTAATTCTTGGTTCACAAAATCGCCAATTAAAGGAACTACACAGGAATAATAGATTAACGCTCACGCTATGGCGTGGGCTGTATCTATTTGTGTAGTGGGTGTTTGGCGATACCTGTGAATCGGATAGCTCTACAGTTCCACGCTTGTTGTTTTTGGTAATCCGTGTTTGGGACTGGCACACAATAAAAACCAAATGAACACGAAAACAATTACAATTTTAGCGATAATCGCAATTCTGCTTACTGCATTTATAACCAATCCAACAGAAGAAAAGCATTCTGATTTTGCTTTGAAACAAATGATTGAACTTGAGTCAAAGGAAAAAGGAAACACTTTTGGTGAAGGGCCTGCATATGGTATCGCAAAACTATTGGGATTGGTCAACGTTGACATCAAAAATTACTATTTGTTCTCAATATCTTACATGCACTCAAAAAAGAGAAGTAAAACAATCTATATTGGGTTTGGAATCTTTGGTCAAGTTTTTCCGATAGCCAGTGACCAAGACTGGAAAGAATGGGAGAAAAGAAAATAGGTATACTTATCAAGATTTAAATTTGGTTCCGTAGGTAGATTGTAATTGTAAGACTTCCAAATCTCTAAAAACTCCAATACTGACATTTTTCTTAATATTTGGAAGTAATAATCTCGGTGATTTAATATAAAATGAGGAATAGTATTTCCCAAAACAATCATAGGTTCAGGTTGACTAAAATCACAAACAATGATAACTTGACGCTTGATCTTTCATATTTATATCTAAGCACTTTCATTTCAGACCCATTTACATAAATATGTGACAAATCCTCCGTACTGATTGATTTAATTCCATTAGTTGAAAGGGTTTTCAAGTATTTAGAAAACTTTTCGTGTAAAGTAATAAAGCTGTTTGCTTTGCAATATACCCCGACAAATTTTTCCCTTAATCCGGTAGGATCATAATGTTTGATTGTTTTTTCAATATGCCTGGCAACAATACTTTTTCTAAAAGAGTCTAAGATAAAACCCTCATATATGGAAACATTCAATTTATCAGCAGTTTCAATTGCAATGTCAAGTCTTCCTTGTGAATTTCCAGATTCCGATTTTCCTTTAAAAGATTGTTCGTTTGTAATATAGCCATCTTTGATTAGCATTGGTGACAATAAGTCTTGAAAGAATGTGTTAATCTCATCTTCATTAAACCTTTCAACAAGCTTATGTCTCGTTTGTAAATATGAGAGGGCTCTTACAAAGCTACGTACTAAAGGAACGCTAATTTTCTTGGATTTATAGCCAATAAGCATTTCTTTAATTTCTGCCCTTTCCGTGCTTTTAGGACAATCAATCTGCTCCTTACTTCTGGTCAGAAACCTTTTCAAAACGTTTTTGCTAAAAAAGTAAGGATTACTACCTGAAGAACATTCCGAACAATTACATGCTATCTTTTCATCAAAATCATCAGTATTCAGCTTCAGGTCTCTATGGATTCTATCTATTTCATGACTTAGCACGCTGAACAATTGTGAGGGAGTGTCTCCCTTAATAATTAGGTTTATTTTTTTTTCAATCTTATTTAGATGAATTAAAGCTCTATTATTTTCGTCATTAAAAACCGCACCGTATCTCCAAAAGTTTGTTCCCTCTAAGTTATTATTTAGTCTACATATGAGTCTTTCAATAATACCATGAATCAAGAAAGTATATTCTATTTCATATTTCAAAGAATCACCTAGCCTAAAGTATTCCAAAATTGTTCTATCCGGCGGTGAAACTGTTAATAAGGATGGTATTATATATTTATTCCTAGACCCAATTATTTTAAAGCAAATTTCGAATTTCTCCATCATTGACAATATTCCAAGGTACGTACTCATTGGATATGTGTCCTGATCTAAATGCTCTGATAAATCCTCTACTGAGAACAGTCCTTTGTTTTCTTGTATTTTCTTGGTTTGAACAAGCTCATAAATGGCTTTAGTAATCCAATGAGGATTTAGTATAATAATGTTCTTTAACGAAATATCGTCATTAAAGTGTATAATGCCTCCTATATCTGTCAAGTATTCACTTAAGAAATGAAGGTTTTCTGGTTTATCTAGGCCACATATTTCAGCAAACTTTTCTAAATCAATATAGTCTTGGTCTAATTCCCTCAATCTTAATCTGATTATATCCCATGCACTAGGTAATTTATCCCCCATATGAGGAATTTCTGATATAGCGTTTTTGATATCATAAATTAAGTTATCAATACCTTCCTTAGTAAGGCATGATACGTAGTGAAAACTTATGATGTTGTTAAACTTTTTCAAGTACCCGTTTTCATCAATGCTTTTAATTCTTACATCGGACTTATTCATTACAACAATAACAGGACTGTTCAAACTCAATCTTTTGATTACGTTTAACCAATAGTCGAAATTCTCTTCCTCAGTGTCAGATCTAGGCTCCCAAACAAATAAGTAAATTGATCTTTTAGTTAAGAAAAATTGATGTGTGGAGTATAAAATTTCCTGTCCTCCAAAATCCCAGATATTAATTTTGACTCCTTTCTTAAAATAAAAATCATTTCTCACCGTTTTGTAAGGCTCTTCAATAATTCTTAATTCCATGTAATCGTCCATGTAATCGAATTCTGATTGCAAAAAATCGTCTGGATCATACGGATAGTAAAGGAACTTTTTCTCAGATGGGTGAAACTCTTTGAAACAAAGCATATCGAAATCTAAACTTCTTCTGTAAAAAGGTTTTTTAGCTGGAAAATATATTGACTTGGTTATAGATTTGATATTTATTCCATGAGTACTCTCTTCTTCACCTAAGGCCACTTCAGTTTTAGAATCTGAAATTGTCCTCATTAGAGTAGTTTTTCCCACATCACCTTTTCCAACTATTAATAATTTCGTTTCAAAAAGTCTCTTGCTTCGATCATCATTTGCAAGCGCATCCAGATAAAAATCTATATAATGTATGTCGTCCCTAGCAACTAATTCGTAAGGTAAATTGTCAAGAAAAGATTGTTTTCATAAAGTATGTGTGATACACCAATTTTCAACAAACTACTTGGTATGAAGTTAAATTGGTTATTGGAAATATTAATTTCTTTAAAAGAGTAAGCTCTACCTAGCATAAAGTTTAAGTCGCTAAGATTATTGTTACTTATATTTAGGTAGTGTAGATTATCTAATGAATAAATTTCGTCAGATAGGATATTGAGGTTATTATAGCTTAAGTCTAAATCCATAAGAAAGTTCAACTCCCTAATTTCGTGGGGAATTTCAACTAACTCCAGAAAACTTAAATCTAAATATCTTAGATGATTCTTTTTTGCTTCTCGAATCCTTTTTAAAGCAATTTCATAATTTTCTGATGCCATTTGTTTTTAAGTTCAATGAAATGGTAATGGACAAATAAAGGTAAGATTTGAATTACAAATTCGTTTTTATTGTTTCTTAGAAATTCAATTATTTTGACCAATTAGCGATGTTCTTTGAATTTTCGGCGGTTAGATTTCGATTTAATGCCCTGCTCCTGAAATATTCCCCCGAACAACTACTACCCCTTTGGCCTAAATCACTTCTAGTATATTTTACCGCCATGGAAGTATCTCTAAAAGGGTTGGAGGTGAAAAAATCGTTGGCCTATTTTAGGGCACAACTCAAGAAATTTGGAGAAGTAACACTAAACACCGGAATAAAGAATCTTGTTCCCTGATTCAACTAGGAATTGAACCAGATATGACTTTAAGGATTCTCTAGCTGCTTTTGCCGCTAGAAAACTTTATTTATTCAGGAAAAAGTAAGAAGCATAAGCTGTTACCACCTAAAAGAAGTATAAATTTGAATGTGTTCAAAACATTTACACATGGTGTAAAATATATTGACAATACCTAGAAGTCTTTTATTACATTTTATTATTAAAATTTTGATAATCAGCAACATATATATATGGCATGAATTTAGATCAATAAATTGGAAAAACAACGACTTTGTGCAACAGTAATTAGTTCAAAACCTAATCCGATGAAAACTTTTATAAGGACTTTTTTCAGATATCTTCTTAAGAACAAGCTTTACACATTCGTTACAATCTTTGGGTTTTCTATTGCTATTACTTTCGTGTTTTTTTTAGGCACATATTTAATTAATGAATCATCAGTTGATGGGTTTCACGTCAACGGAGATAGAATTTTCAGAATTGAACATGAGGGAACAGAATTTTCCGCCCCTATCGCTCCCATTTTATCAGAATTAGTGCCAGAAATAGAAAGTTATACGCGAACATATGACAATAAATCAATCATAAACCATATAGGTGAAGAAAAATTTGAGATTGATTTATTAGCAGTAGACAGTTCTTTTTTTGAAATTTTTTCTTACTCCATAATAGACGGACAGAATGTTCTGGAAACCAAAAGTAGCATTGTTTTAAGTGAATCATTGGCAAAAAAAATGTTTTCCAGCCGGAATCCCATAGGTGAAACCATAAGCTTGGACAACAAATTCCAATTTATCATTACAGGAATTATGTCTGACTTTCCGGAAAACACCCATCTAAAAAAAGTTGATGCGATCGTTAATATTGGGAGTATGGGAGAAATTTTAGGCATGCAAGATTTTATGGAAAATTTCGAATTTTGCTCGCTTAGTATCTATCTTTTAGAAAAACCCAATTCTGATTTGCCTTCGAAAGCAAATGAGATATTATCCTATTTTAAAAATAACTTTTGGATATATAAAGATGGTTATGCTTCAACTGTAGTTTTTACACCGTTAAAAGAAATTTATTATAGTCAGAAAGAGGGTAATTGGACTAAAAACAGTAGTAAGTTTCTAGTTTATGTTGTGGTATTAATTGTGTTTCTAATTTTACTACTATCAATTGGCAACTATATTAATCTGACCATCGCTCAGGCTTTTTTTCGTGGAAAAGAGGTGGCGATTAGAAAACTTGTTGGAAGTTCCAAAAATCAACTTTTCTTACAATTCTTAATGGAGTCCATTTTCCTTTGTGGGGCGGCAACTCTAATGTCAGTTTTATTTACAATTTTACTCTCCCCTTATGTAAACGACCGTTTAGGATTGAATTTAAGTTTAACCGATGAACTGAACATTGGAAGCATTTTGATTTTTTTCACTATTCTACTATCGATTACTTTGATCTCAGGAATTATCCCAGCAATCAAGGTATCAGGATTTAAACCTTTGGAGATTGTACGCGGGAAGTTAAGACAACGTACAAAGACGGTTTACACAAAGTATTTCATAATTTTTCAGTTTACTATCACAATCGGCTTGTTAGCAAGCTGCTGGATTATAATCAATCAGACTAAGTACTTAAAATCCAAAGATCTAGGTTTCAAATATGAGAATCTAATATGGACGGACTACCTTGGTAATCCAAATGAAAAATCAAGAATCAAGGAAGAAATAATGAAGGTCTCCGGAGTTGAGGCTATATCCATTGTATGGGGAAGTCCCATTGATGGTGGCAGCAATCAATCGTTTACTTATGAAGGAAGACCTGTAAGCTTTCAAGAAATGCGGGTAGATACCGCATTTTTTGAAGTTTTTGATATACCTGTTCAATCTAACAGTACGGCTTTTGGCAAAAAAGGAGTCTACCTCAACAATACTGCAATAAAGGAATTGGGTATTGAACGGACAGCTTCTAATGTAAATTTTGACGGGGAAAAAGTACCTATTTTGGGCTTAGTGGATGATTTTAATTTTAACCGTCTCCAACTTGGGATTAGGCCCTTGATGATAAAACAAGAAACCAAAAATTCCTATGCGAATAAAGTTTTTATCAAATTAGGCTCAAGTAAAGAAAACACTGCCAACACGATTAAGGAAATTAAAAAAGTATATGCTGGGCTTACCAACGATAATCCTTTTGAATTAATGTTTGTAAACACAACCATCCAAGAGTGGTATTTAAAGGAAGAAAGGCTATCAAAATTATTGTCATATTTTGCCTTTCTTTCAATAATCATCTCCTCACTCGGAATTCTTGCGATGTCTACGTATTTTTTAAAACAAAAAAGAAAAGAGATAAGTATTAGAAAAGTCAACGGAGCGACCATTACGGAAATCTTGGTTTCCTTTAACAAAAATTATGTCAAATGGGTATTTATCGCTTTTTTAATTATCACTCCGATTATATGGTATCTTTCCGATAGATGGTTAGAAAACTTTGCATTTAGAATTAAAAACAACTTCTCTATTTATATTTTATCATGCGTATTCACTCTTGTAATGGCACTACTGGCTGTTAGTTGGCAAAGCCTAAAGGCTGCAAAGACAAATCCAGTTCAACATTTACATGAAGATTAGACCAAGTACGAATTGATGGTCGGTAGAAAATTTTTGTAGTAATAACAAGTTTCTTTTTTCGGATTCAACCCCGCTAGAATATGTAAAATTAGAGTTAAATCTTACAAAATAGTAAGATTTTAGCGAATATATTTCCTACATTTAAAGTAGATACTACTTTCTTTATTTAAGAAGTCAAGTCGAATTATCAAGATTCGTACTAGAGAGGCGAAGCCCTGTTCCTTTTAGATTTTTCAAATTTTATCGTACTATTTGTGAATTATGCCCCAAAACATAATAGATGGATGGATGGTTTTATATGTGAAACACCACCATGAAAAAAAAATTGCTGATAAGCTTTCTAAACAAGGTATAACGCATTATCTGCCCTTAATAAAAAGAAATTATACTTCAAAAAGTGTAAAAGAAGATTACAAAACTAAACCGCTTTTTCCAACTTATATCTTCGTAAAACCCACTTCCCGCAAGGAAATCTATATTACTCTGAAGCTGAATGGAGCATTCAAGTTTCTTAAATATTGCGCTGAATATTCCAAGGTCAGCGATCAGGAGATTAGCTCAATTAGAAAAATTACCAATTCAGGTTTCATTAGAGACATTCAAATAAAGTACATAAAGCCTAAAGTTGGACAAGAGGTTCTAATTACTAAAGGACCTTTTCACGGATTGAGAGCGGAAGTAATGAAGAATAAAAACCTTTGTGAAGTTTATTTGCAAATAAAATGTCTGAACCGATACGTTAGCGTGATTGCTCCATTGAACAGCCTAAGTATTCAAAGTGTAAAAATATAAGTTTCATTAACCTTAAAAATAATCTAGATGTCTAATAAGCAAAAAGTCTTAACCAAGACTAATGTTACTACCTTCTCTATTGAATCCCAAAAAATACATATCATAGATGGCGCTTTGAATTTGGACTTAGTAAATCAATTTTTCGATTACGTTTCAAAACTTTCATTTAAAAAAAATGAAAGAGATGACTATGACGATCGTTATCCAATATTTAGTACAGATTTTAAAACTGATTTGTTCGAAAAAGAAACTGAGATTGGGAAAACCGCGAGAGGTTTTGTTACTAAGTTTTATAATGAAAAGGTATACAATCTTAATAGGTCCTATATTAATATGTCATTTTATGGAGATATGGAGTTTCCACATAGAGATTGTCAAATAAATGAAGATGACATTACGGTTCTTTATTACGTAAACAATGTTTGGGACTATCGCTGGGGAGGAGAAACTCTCTTCTATTCTGGGCGCGATACCGTAAGAGCTATATTGCCAACGCCAGGAAGATTCTTAATATTTCCAGGCAACATTGAACATACAGGTTCGGTTCCAACACGAATATGTAATGTGCCTCGATTTAGTTTGGCTATGAAGTATGTTTCCGCAAACCACCAAAACTAAACGTCCTGCTATTAATTGAAATATCCGATTCAAACAATAAGTTTTACAACATGTATCGTAAGAACTTTTTTACCTGTCTTATTATCGGGAGCGAGACAATAAGAAGTAGTATTGAGTCAGTTCTAAAAGAATCTGCATCGTTACAGTTTGTCCAAATAAGGGAAGCTCCTATATCCTTTCTAAGAAAGAAAACATTCGATTGTGCAGTGCTCTATTGGAAAAGTAATAGTCCGATTATGCTGGAATTAGCTGCAAAAATTAAAGAAAACTTTCAAGAACTTCCGCTAATTGGGATTGTAAGTCCTGAAATCAAACCAGAAACTATAAGAAAGTGCGGAGAAATAGGCGTTAACGGAATCATTAAGCGTTCTAATTTATTTACTCTGGAGGAATTTTTGAGGAATTCAATCAATCGCTTGAATTCTAAAATTACACTCAGAGAACTAGATATTCACTTAGAAAATAAGTCAACCTTACTAGTAAGGGCCTTAAGAATAATCGAAGACAACTACCTGGTTTTGATGGGGACTTCAGAAATAGCAAAGCAATTAAATATCACCGATTGTACCTTATCAAGAGAGTTCAAAAAAAATGAGCTACTAAATCCAAAAAGACTGCTTTTAAATTTTAAAGTAAAGCACTCCGTGAATTTAATGGAAAATCGGGGACTAAGCCTAAAAAATATTGCAAGACAATCTGGATTTAGCAATGAACAACGATTTAACAGCTGTTTCAAAAAAATTTATTTCTGTACACCAGGAGAGTTTAGAAAAACTCTAAAAATGGACAATAAAGAACTGACAGGAATAGAGTTCAAACAAAAAAACAGAATAAGTGTCAAAAAAAAGGAATTGAATACAGACTTAAATCAAAATACTTTTATATCAGAAAAAATTAGGAATATGAGAAAAGTGTTGCCTAAAGAGTTAAAAAAACCTTCAAGAATTGACCTGAGACATGAAGAGCAAATCGTGGGTTTTTTATGTCGGGAATACCAGGGCGGCCCTCATTGTCGCGTTAATTCTGAAAGTGGAATAAATGAAGATATTCTTTTCTAAAGAAATAAAAATGGGAAAAAGAAAAAAATTAAAGAGTTTACCAAAAGAACTAATTAAGCCAGAGAAAACAGATACATTTTTTACAACTCAAATGGTTGAGTTTATGTGCCGAGAAAATGATCACGCAACTACTTGCCGTGTTAACTATGGTATGAATGAAGAAAATGACATATTATTTTAAAAATTAAAAATCTTTAAAACCGAAAAAATGAAAAACAAGAAATTGAAAGCATTGCCTAAAGAATTGGTTAAACCAACAGAGATTGACCTCAACACTTCAGGAGATTCAGTAGAATTTTTATGTAGGGAGTTCGGTAGTGGAACCACTTGCAGAATCAACGGAGCTATTGATGAGGAAAGTGATATTTTATTTTAATTCAATAAACCTTAAATTTTAAAACATGAAAAAAGAGAGACAAATTCCAAAGTTGCCAAAGGAGTTAATTAAACCTTCAGAAATTGATACCGAGGCAAAAGGAGGCGCAGTTGAATTCCTTTGTAATGAGTTTGGTAACGGAACAACCTGCCGGATTAATCGGGGGATAGATGAAGCAGATGATATTCTTTTTTAGTATTTCAGTTACTTTAAAATGATGAATTCGATTTAATTAAGAAAAATGAGTTTTTGCTATTTTTTTAACTCAAATCTTAATCTATTTCTTTTTGCTTTCATTACGAATACCAGTCGCAGAAAATCTAATACGTTAGATTTTCTGATATTTGGAACAAGTGTTGAGTATAAACTTGCTAATTCGATAGAGAGCAAATCAGTTTTATACCGGTGATTGATTTATTCAGTCATCGGTTCCATCATATTTCAAAAACATAGCGTACCATTAGGCTACATCAACCTTTCCTAAAAGTCTTTTGGCTTAAACTTCCGGGAGACACTCTAATATTTACTACAGCCCAATAATGACTAATAAGTCGATTTTTATTGGTAAAAGCAAACTATTTGCTTTGCGCAACCTTTACAACAAGTTGATTTTAAACGACATAAAAAATGATAAAGTCAAGTTTCTACAATGTGCTAATTCCAATCGTTGAATCTGATGAATATATCCTCTACAATACAAAAAATGGGGGGTTGGAATTGTTGACTTACTCTAACGGTATTGAGTTAGAGCGCTACCATGACATAACTTCAATTGACCTCAAGAGCGAAGGAAGAAATCTACCTATGCTTGAATATTTATATTCTAAGGGCTATTTTCTTGATGCGGATATTGATGAGCGTGAAGAGTTTCATTCATTTTATTCGAAAGAAAGAAGAGATACAACAATTAAATCTCCCGGTACTATTAACCTCACTATTGGAACAACTATTCTTTGCAACATGGGGTGTCCATATTGTTTTGAATTTGTTAAGCCAAATCTAACGCTTAAGAGTGAGGAGAACATTGTCGGAATCGCCAAATATGTGAATGACATGATAGTAAAGTCTCCTGTAAAATCTTGGAAAACATTAAACGTAACATGGTACGGTGGAGAACCCTTAATTAACACTTTTGGAATTGAAAAATTAACTCCACTTCTCTTAGAACTTTGCGAGAAATACGGGATGGATTATAATTCTGATATTATTACAAATGGACTATTACTTGATTTAAAGACCTGGAACTTCTTAATCGAAAATAAAGTTCAAAACGTTCAGGTGACCATAGATGGTTCGAAAGAAACTCACAATAAAAGTAGACCACTGAAAGGAAAAAATACTGACACAAGAAAGAATTACGAGAGAATATTGGAGAATCTATCTATTATGCCAACTGGAATTAAGACAAATATTAGAATTAACGTCGATAGAAAAGTAGCGTCTAGTTTCGCGGAATTTTTCGAAGATATGGAAAGTTATGGTATATGGCCTATGAGATTTTCGGAATTCAATTTTAGTCCTTCGTGGCTTAGGGTTTATGAAGAAGCTGGAGATTATGACAGTTCTGAAGGCCTAAGTAATCCTGAATTTTTTGATGTACTACAAGACTTCCGCGCTTTAAAAATAAAATTATTCAATAAATGGGCCACAAAGAATAATATACCTCAGGCAAAGTTGAAATGGACTCTTCCATCCAAACAGCAAGATTGCGCAACCTGGGTTTCTCCTTATAGTATGGTTATCGACCCTTTAGGATACATTCACAAATGTTGGGAGACTATTCACGATAAAAAAAGAAGTGTCAATCATGTAAATTCTGGCTATAGTTTTGATGATTTCAAAGAATATTTTGACTTTGACCGATTCCAATTGCATCAAGACTGCTACGAATGTAAATACCTGCCGGTCTGTGACCAATTATCTTGTTCTCATCAAGCAATTGAAACCGGGAAACCACCATGCACATATTGGAAGGAGAGAACAATACCATTTGTTAAGGAACAATATCTAATGTTGAAAAATCATCCGGACCTCATAAGTGCTCCCATTAATCAAAAGTTTGAGAATACCGGCCATACCAATAAATAATTTTCCAATTCTTTTTAATTGTTAGGTTTATGAAAAAAACTTCAATTCAAACCTTTGTTATAGAAGAACATAATGAAGCGTTTTTCGTATGGCAATATGCCCTAGCTAATGGACTTATTAAACAAAAGCAAAATTGCTTAATTCATGTTGATGAGCATTCAGACATGGGAACTCCAAGGTTTAATATTTCTATAGACAATTTAGGTTCAGATTTATCCGATATTCATGATTTTGTATTTAAGGAGCTAAACATTGCCTCTTTTATTATACCCTCAATTTATAAAGGTTTATTCCGAAGTATTTATTGGGTTAAACAAAAACATAGAAAATCTTCAATCACTTCAAATAAAATGTATGTCAAATCCTTAAATGATTCCGGTAAGAAATTGATGTCTGGTAAGATTGAAGATATACCTAAGATTATCGAGGAGTACAGAAAGTCCAGTACAACATACAAAGAATTTGAGTATCACCTTGTTACCGAAGAAAACCTACCATCTAAAGTAAATCCGGTATTAGACATAGACTTGGACTATTTTTCCTGTACAGGAATGCCTAATCAAAACAAGGAAATAATAATTGAGATATCTGAAGATGAGTTTAATGAGTTTACAAATGACAAATACCACCGTTTGAATTATTTACCATCTAGGGTAGAAGCTAGAAAAATTGATGGAAAATATTTCTATCTCTTAAATTATTATAATGAGTTATATCCAAGTAGTCTTTTAAAAAACAAGAAGGAGATTGAAGAAAGAGTTAAAAAGTTTGTTAACACAATCTCCAAAAAAGTAGGTGAACCTCAAATAATAACTATCTGTAGATCACGATTTAGTGAATACACTCCTCCAGAGCAATGGGAATTCATTGAAAAATATCTAATAAGTTGTCTATCAGAAATTTACAATTTAGATATCCACTACATAGACGAAATCAATTTTTTTCAAAATGAAATTGCTTAGTTTTCTTTTTTGTTTTTCATCTCTTATTGTTACAGCTCAATTTGAAGCAGTTTTCTATGAGGATGTCATTACGGATACGATATATTCATTTAAAAGTGAGAATCAAGAAAAACTTAACTATGATTTGGTATTCCCGCCTTACGAATATGGTGAAAAGCATTTGCGTGGAGGATTGCATGTTAATGAGATTTTGAAAGACAAGAAAGTTTCTGCTTTATTTCCTTCAAAAAAAGCCATAGAGGACTATCGTTTGGTCTGGTCTACCTCTTTTGAGGGAAAGAGTGTTGATTTAGAAAATAGTTCTAACCTAGGGTTATTTTGTAGGTTAGAAACAAAAAATATCGAAAAATTACATTTTGTTTTGTTTTCTGATGATTCAAAGGAATGGTACTATAAAGAATTGAAAGTCCCGGAGAATGGATTTTTAACCCCAATCCAGTTTAATCTAAAAGATTTCAGTAGGGAAAATGCATTTTTCAAGGGTTCAAATTCCAACCCCACATTACTAAACAGTTTTAGTATTGTTGCTTCAACCAAAAGTAGTAACGGAAGTTTTTCTATTTACGATTTAATAATCGGAAATAAAAATCAAAAAAGACTTAAGGTAAATCATCGATTTTTCAAAGCACTACTTAATCAAGAAGAAACACTATTAAAAAAAAACGTTTATGAATTAATCGACGTAACAAATGAAATATATGACAATACGTTGATTACTGGTACTATTAATTTGGAACCCATAGAAGGGTCAAACCCAGATGAGAAAACGCTTATTTATGAAATTCTAAATCTTGCATTCGAATACTATCCATTTTATTCCGAAAAGAAAATTAAAAAGAGGGTGATAAAAATGAAATTCTCCAGCTATTGGGATACTATTAGGGATTTAGAATTGTGCGAATTAATCTCAAAGATTGATGAATTTGTTTCTAAAAACTTTAATGACGCACATTTTGGGGTAGAGTTAGCCTCAGCTTGCAAAAATGAAATGGGAAAACCTAGCAAACTAAGAGGACCGGTAAGAGGGGTTTTTATTGGTAAAGAGCTTTACGTTGGTGCAGTATTGAATGAGAAGTTCTCAAAATTGAAAATAGGTTCTAAAATCAAAGTAATAAATGGTAAAAAGGTAAGCCATATAGTTGATAGCCTTTGGAATAATTCAAAATCCGCAGAGCATCGTAGGATAAAATATATTGAGAGAGAAATTTTATCGGGTTACAAATCAGATTCTACGCATATTGTTTATGAGGATGACACCAATCTAACGGACTCATTATTCATTACCTATAATCAAAAATCAAGAATTCCAAAAGGATTTAAATTACTTAAACATTGCGAATTCAAGAAGTTTAATGATAGTATTTCCTATTTCAGCATTAAGAATTGGTATCTAGATACTTATCTCAAGTTTATGAATCATTCTCATGAACTAATTGATTCGAAGAGAATTATTCTTGATTTAAGAGGAAATGGTGGGGGAGAAGATTTATCCTCAATTAGACTATTTTCAACATTTTTAGATACTTCCTTGACTTATTCAAAAACCGTAATCAATGGTGAAGAACAACTTTTGGTGGTCAAACCAAACCCCTATTTGAGATTAAGTGACAAAAAAGTTATAATTATCGGTGATTGGTTGACTGCTTGCTCTAGTGAAAGTTTTATTATGGCGATGTTACAATTGCCTAATGTCCAATTTATTTCTACAGCCAAAACGTATGGTTCAATGGCTACACGCTATAACCTCGTGCTTCCTTCGAAAAACATTATCTACATAAATGGATTGGCAGGAAAAAATGTTTTAATGGGAGAAATCGAAGACAGTGGTATTGAGCCAACCATTAAACCGCAAATTCAAAAAGTTCGAGATTTACTCCCGTATGAAGATAAGGTTTTATCTACAGCTTTAGATCCTATGGACCACTGGTTAATTATGACCAAGAATTAAGTCAATCAAGCTCAGTTCAAAACCACCAACCATAAGTTCCCTAAAATTCTCTAAACAATAGCTCATGGAAATTAAAGTAAGCAATAATTTTCCTCGAAATAATGAGGAGCAAAAAGAACTAATAGAATCCTTTAGTACTTATTCGGAACTTTTTCACGAATGTAACTTTAATAATTACACTCTAAACTTTATCAATAGAAATCTTGATATTGACTCCTTAATCAAGAACAAGTCCAGCGCTTTAAGAAAACTCAATGTGGCTAATTACAATCTTTTGCTTTTTTGCAAAATATGTGCTGAGGAACTACAATCAACCATAAGTGTTAAAAATGGATTAAAAGAAAAATGTGATGGTTGGCTAAATATAATAAGGTCGGGAAATTCTTTCCATACTTTGTCATATGCTCAAACTATAATTGACACCTTAAATAGACATGATTTTCCCTTTATTGACAATTTATTTTCAAAGAAATACGTGGTTATAAAGAATGCTTTTGTCGGTTTGGAGAGTAAATACAAATCCTTATATAAACTTTGTATTTATCTAAATGAAAAACATTTATACGACGTATTGGAAAGAATTTTCAATATTCTTCAAGAAGATACACAATCTTTCCATTTTGTTGAACGAGTCGAAGTGGCGAAAATGCAGTTTGAACTTTCCGGTTTATCGAGCTTCAACGTTTTTCCTTTAATTTCCTTGACAGTGCATAATGATAAGAATGAATTCGCAAAAGACCTGTCTGATTTCCCCTTGATTAATAAACTTAGAAAATTGATACAAGACCTAAAGCCTGTTAATATGAACAGTGATATGGCTATAAGAATTGGAAATCACATGAATCTTTATCAGGGGTATCGCAATTACAAAAATTTTCTTCGTCTTATAAATTCTTTAGATGAAGTTTATGATCCACAATATCAATATGCATTGATAAGAAAATAGTGAAAATGAATATTGTGATAATTGATCAGGGTGTTGAAAAAAACCATCCAAAACTCAAAAATTGTGATATTGAAGGTTACTTAATTTCCGTAGATGAAGATGGATCAATCAAAATTAAGGATAATGATTGTTCTGATGATACTGGTCACGGTACTGCGATAGCAGGAATTATAAACCGAATTGATTCTTCTAGTAAAATACTATCTGTTCATATGACCTCCCTTAATGGGATAATCAATGAGAGTCTTGTTTGTTCATCATTGGAGTTCAGTATTGAAAATTTAAAACCCAATGTCATAAACTTGAGTTTAGGTATTCCTACTGAAGTACCTTCCATGAGACTAAAAAAAATATGTGAAGAAGCTTTTCAGAAAAATGTTTTTATCGTGGCTGCTGCTCATCCAAGTATTAGTCGCCCGTGTTTTCCTGCATTCTTTTCTTGTGTGTTCGGAGTAGCGAATGGTTTAGTCAAAAACAAAATGGAGTATAGATATTGTGAAGGAGCACCAATAAATATTCTAGCTTATGGCGGAGTTCAAAGGGTACTTTGGAAAGATTCAGAGTATCGGATTACTGCAGGTACAAGTTACGCCGCTGCAAGATTTACAGGAATCTTATCTCGACTAATTAACGAATGTGAAAGCAATTTGCATAAAAAAATCTATTCAATTCTGAGAAAGAATAGTTCTTCAAAAGTTATTCCTTTCAAATACAGAAAAAACCTTGATGATTTTTTGTTTCGAGAATCTAAAACTACTAGCAAATTACAAAAGGAAGTTTTTTTTAACTGCATGGAGAGTCTCCAGGAGACTAAAAAGATTGCACTTTTTCCAATTTCAGAGAAAGAAAACTCTACCATACTAAAATTCAAAAAACAAAGCAAGTTTCCAATAACCTTGCTTATGGATTATCCGAAAGTGCTAAAAAAGAGCATGTTAATTCAGAAATCCACTACTGATGTAGTTTACAGGTCAGGCACTTTAAGTGAAAATGACTTTTCCCTTTTTGATACTCTTGTTGTGGGCTATTTTCTCGAACAGGATTTTGATGCCAACATACTTTTTGGGATTAGAATCATAGAAGAGTGTGTCAAAAGAAATAAAAGCTTCATTGTATGGGATAGGTCGGTATCTAATCTTATTCAAGAAGAAATCAGAAAACAAAAAAGAAAGTATACTGGAAAGTTATTCTACCAAGGTATAAATCTCCAACAATTTCAACAGGCTTTAGAATTTTCAAATCTTCCAAAGATAAAAGTACCTGTTTTAGCTGTTGTAGGGACAGGCAGTCAGCAAGGCAAAGTTACCATACAACTCCAAATCAAATTTAGTCTTGAAGCTCTTGGCTATAATGTATCCCATTTTGCAACAGAACCTCAAGCAGTAATATTTGGAGCTCAAATGCTATTTCCCTACGGATTCAATTCTCCGGTTGAAATTTCCAATGATAAGTGGGGAAAATACATTTCACAATGTCTTAAGGGAATACAAGAAGTAAATAATCCGGATATAATTATTTCAGGAACACAGGGTGGTATGATACCGCGTAATGCCCAAATCTTAGATTCTTCTGACTATATATTATCCTCACTCAATTTCATTTCCAGCCTCAAACCCGATGCCGTTGTTTGCGCTATTAACCCAACTGATGAAATTGACTTGATTAGAAATACTATTGAGACTATTAAAATCTTCACAGGGGCAAAAACTTTGTTTTTATGCATGACTCCGTATCGTAGAAGGTTTATAAAAACAACTAATGGGGGTGTTTTAGCAAACTACGATGTAATGGATAAGTATGAAATGGAAAATCGTATGAAATGTTATTCCAAAGAATTGAAAATTCCTGTAATCGATATCATGGATAAAAACAATTATGATTTCATTGTGAATAGCATTCAAATGGCATTTTCAAATTCTTAATCGATTAAGTATAAAAAGGAAAATTATGTTTAGTAGAGAGATTACAGACTATTTAAAGTCTAAAGACATATTGGAAGAGTGTTCAAAGCCTACCAAAGATTTTTTTAATCAAAATTTTGGATTTAAGAACAGGCCAGTACTAATAAAAGATGTCGCAAATTCTTGGGACGCATTCTCCAAGTGGAATAGCTCTTTTTTCCGTAAACATTATGGGGACAAAAAAGTTGATGCTAGGGATGTTTTAAGTAAAGACAGGAAAATCAAGAAATTCACTCTTGAGGATTACCTAGCTACTGCTCTTGAAAATATAGATGGACAAGAAGGTAAGTTCCCCTATTATCTTATAGACTGCCAGATTCATCTTAATACTCCTTTAGAAAATGATTATATAGTCCCCGACTACTTTAAATGCTGGTATCGATCAATTAAATCCAGAAAAATAAGACATATCCTGTCATGGCTATATATAGGAGGAGCTAACACCTTTAGCAACGTACACATGGATATCTGGGATACTAGCGCATGGAATGCGGTAATTTCCGGACGTAAACTTTGGCTTTTTTACGATGAGTCGCAAACAGATTTATTGTACGAAGGGAAAGTAAATCCATTTTATCCAGATTACAATCGATATCCAAAACTAAAAGATGCAAGACCAGTGGTTTGTATTCAAAAACCGGGTGAAATCGTTTTTACCCCAAGCAAATGGTGGCATGCGGTTTACAACATTCAGTCTGGGATTTCACTTACTGAGAATTTTATAAATGCGACCAACATAAAAAATGTTATGGACAATTTTAAAAAAAGAAATAATATCAAGGCGATTGATTCACTAAAACAAATAGCAACAGAAAACTCATATTCTAGAGTTTAAAGTTATTAAATATGGTTAGAACCGACATTTTGCATGCTGTAAAAAGTACAATAAACTCATATTTCCCTGGAGAAGAAGACTTCGAGTTAAGTATAGGTGACAAACTTCATATTTTATTGAGTGAATCTACACAGGCACTATCCTTGATTACCTCATTAGAAGATGAGTTTGAAATTGAATTTAATGATGATGATATTGATATGGATTTTTTCCTTTCCGTTGAAGTTATTACTGAAAAAATCATGAGTAGTCTAAAACAGGACATTCGTATTTAATTCTTCAAACGCAGTTTTGACAAATCAGTAGTACATCATGAATGTAGGAGTTGATATGATAGGGTTAGAATATGTTTCACACGAAATCGATAAAGGTTCGCACTTCATTAAAAGAGTCTTTACCACGGAAGAAATAAAGTATTGTGAATCTCAAAACAATCCCGTACAGCACTATGCTGCTAGATTGGCTGGTAAAGAGGCTGTGATGAAAGCTTTAGGGACTGGATGGGGCAAGGGTGTTAAATGGAATGATATTGAAGTTTTAAGACTTATAAATGGCAATCCATATGTCCGTCTCCATGGTAAAACTAAGAAGATTTTTGAAAATTCTGGATACAGTAAAATCGCGATTACTTTAACACATTACGGACAAACCGCACTAGCCTTTGTGATTTTCTTCGATTAATCTAATCAGTTTTCACAACCTTTTGTAATCAAACGAAGAGTGACAAAAAGTATGTTTTTTTTCTTTCTTAACTATTTGAGACCAAATGCTATTAAAGGAATTTTTGCCTCATTGTTACTAATTATCACAAGTTTACTATCACTAGCTACACCTTACGTCCTTAAAATCATAATTGATGATATTTTTCCATCTGGGAATTACAGGGATTTAATGAACATCCTAATGCTTCTTCTGGGAATATACATCATTAGGATTTTAGGTAACCTTTTGTTCGAGGTGTTGTTTACCAGAATTAATCAAGAGACCATTAATGATATTAGAATAGATTTGTTCTCAAGCTTGTTGAGAGAAAAATTAGGCAAACTAAAAAAAAAGAGGATTGGAGAACTCGTTTTTTTGCTTAAAGATGATGTTGAGACGATTCAAGATGGGGTTTCATCTTTTGGACTTAAAATAGTTAACAATGGTATTACCATTATTGGCATACTTATCATGCTTTTTGTTTTGAATTACAAGCTTACTTTTCTTAGCCTTTTTGTTCTACCCTTCATATTTATATCCACGAAAACTTTCTTACCTGAAATTCGAAAATCTTTTAAAAAACTACAAGCTAAAGACTCAGAATTACATGATTTTTACTTTGAAAGGATTAAGAATATTAGAG
The DNA here is from genome assembly GCF_003001695.1 of Flagellimonas meridianipacifica. Taxonomy (GTDB): domain Bacteria; phylum Bacteroidota; class Bacteroidia; order Flavobacteriales; family Flavobacteriaceae; genus Flagellimonas; species Flagellimonas meridianipacifica. The sequence continues at coordinate 443,529 of NZ_PVYX01000001.1, forward strand.
TAATAAAAAGCTTCAACACATACATACGTGAAAAGAAAAATGCAACTAGGTTACAACGAGAGCTTATTCACTATTATGTAAGAATCTCCTTAATCAAAGGAGGCAGTAATCATCTAACAGGTTTTTTGATAGCCATTGGACCGTTAATAGTTCTCTTGTATGGAGGTAAACAGGTCTTTGAAGGTTTAATGTCTTTGGGAGCATTAGTGGCATTTTTGCAATACTTGAACAAATTGTATAATCCAATGTTGAATTTAATTAATAGTTATAATGAATTGGAAAGGGCAAAAGTATCAATGGCAAGAGTATATGAACATTTTCAAGATAATATCATAACTCCTTCAAGTTTTTCAAATCCAAAAGAATTTGAAAGTCTATTTCTTAAGAATGTAAGTATAAGTTATAATAACAAACATGTTTTTGAAGAAGTAAATCTTGGGTTTCAAAGGGGAAATGTCTATGGCATAATTGGAGCAAGTGGGTCAGGAAAAACATCTTTGATTGACCTGATTTGTGGATTTCTAGAACCATGTAAAGGCACAGTTCTTATGAACAATGTGCAGGGGATAAGAAACATATCAAACTGGAACCAGTTTTACGCTCTAATCGAAAAAGAAAACCAGATATTTTCCGGCGATGTGATAACAAACATAAAATATGGAATTACGAAAACAAATCCTCAAGAAATCAAGAATGCTATTGGGCTTTCAGGACTTTTTGAAGTAATAAATAATCTCGAACACAAAGAACATACTGTTCTAACAAACAATGCCTCTATATTGTCAGATGGTCAAAAACAAAGAATATCTTTCTCTAGAGCTTTTCTAAAGAAACCCCCAATTTTAATTATTGATGAAGCCACCTCTTCCCTTGATAGTAAAACAGAAGAACTTCTTTTTGAAAATATAAGGAGAGAGTTAAAAGAATCTTTAATAATCTTCATCACTCATAGGACCGCCTCATTGAAATACTGCGACAAGATTTATGAGATAACCGACAGAAAAATCAATCTGGTTTAAAACAGCACATTAATCATAACTTCTTTGGCAAATGCTTTTCTCTATTAAAGAGATAACGAACAAATATTGAAAAATATGAAAACCTATGCCGTCTCAGCACGCCAATTAAGTGATTGGAAGTTGAATTCATACTTAAACCATAACCAAACCCCATCTTTTGTAAAAATCGAAGCTACTCTCCCTTCAACAGTCAGTATTAATAATCTTAAAAAAGTCTATGGGTACTTGATTGAAAGAAACGAAACACTGCGCACTTTTTTTCCAGAAATAAATGGGGAAGTGAAAATGGCCATTGCAGAACCTAACAGTCATATTTGCGGATTAGAGATTTGTGCAGATGAAGCCCAGGCCAACGAAAGCATCAAAACAATCCTATACGAGTTGAAAAACTTATCTCAACCTCCATTGACAAGAGCCATCGTACAGCATCAAAAATCAAAAAAGCTCTTCTCCTTATATATTCATCATATACTTTGCGATGCATGGTCGGAAAGAATCATTAAAAGGGAGCTTGAAAGAGTTTATTTAGCCAACAAGAAAGGCAAGAATCCCTTGTTTTTGAATAACAAGCCTATATCTATTAAAGAACATATCGCATCTAATCCCAGACTTCTTCAACAACCTGATCAAAAGAGAATAGTTAAGTTAAAAGAAAGGATTTCTTCCAATGAGCTGATTATAAATTATGACGTGATTTACAAAAAAAGTGCGCTCATTCATAACAAACCAAAATTGCAAAACAAGGATTGGCGTAGTTATTCTCAGAGAATATTATATAATAATACTAATGGTGAGTTCATAAAATTCACCATAGAGTCTGATTTATTTAAAGGAGTCTTAGAATTGAGGGAGAAATCGAATCTCAGTCCTAACACAATACTTATGTCAGTTCTAGCACTTGTTGGGGTTAAATTTACAGGCAGAAATCATATTTTGATTCCGACATTGTTCCATAATAGACTGAATCAGGATAGTCAAAATGTAATTGGTAATCTTATTGGGAACGTTTTGGTATACTATAAGGTTGATTTAGAACTCGTCTTTAAAGAATATTTAGAATATAGTTCAGTTCTATATCTGAATTCTCTTCGAAAAATGGTCTTTAATACGGAAACGATTAGAGAGATATATGTTCCGAAGCGGTGTTTTTCGTTTTTCAACTTTTTGGGCGGAGACTTGAATGATAATGGAAAACTCACTAACGAAATCAAGGCAAATAACATTTCCAAAGCAGAAATACCGTGCCCACTGGCCATCAAAGTAACCGAGTTTCAGAATACTTTTCTTATCGAGGTTTTTTACAATCTATTGTTTTACGACGAGCAAACAATCAGGTCTATAATTATTACTTACCGAAAAATTTTGCGGAATGGACTTTATAATATGGGGATTAAAATAAAAAAATTAGTTACTTAGAGAGTAACGTTGAGGTTACTTCAAAGAAAACATTAACTCTTATATCATTTTTAAAATATACTATAAAAATGTAAATCATTACATTTAAAGTAAATATCAAATGAAGCCCATCTGAAACCTTACCATTAATAACTTAGTAATTGGTCCTTCAATTATTCCCATCCGCTCATTCATTCTAGAACTTTTAAAACTTTGCGATAGCCAAAAAGTTTGGTTCTATTAAAGCTTGGAAATAGCAATAAATCTTGATTTTTAATACCTTTCATAAACAAGCAGTACGAGATAACAGAGTATAAGCTCGAAAATATGGTCCAGATTATTATCCTCCATTAAAGTTCATAAGTGATTAGTTAACATGCAACTAGACCTTTCTGAATTTTTATTAGTTGCAATCTGAAGTATACTTCTTCAATTTTGGTGAAACTGGAGGTACCACAACTCACAAGAATGTGAGTTACAGGAAAGCGTTCAAATATTGAACGCTTTTTTTGTTTCCAAGCACAATAAATTATTGTCACTTCCAAACTTAGCAAGAGAATGGGAGAATTATGCTGAAAGGCGCAATTCGATTTGAGTCTAGTGTTTCGTTGCTACCTCGTTTTCAATGCTTGTCCTTCTTCACTATAAAAACATGTCAAACTTGAATTAGTTTTCCTTTTTTATAAAAATCTGAGGCAGACTTTTCATCTTTGTATTCTACTAAATTCTTTTTTTTGAAATATATTGAAGAACATCTGGCACTTCACAAACTGCAAGAATTCCTCAAAGCTAATGGATGGCTGATAGCCGATGAGCATATCCAATCCTTACAGAAAGCGGGAGAAGGAAATATGAACGTGGTCCTTAGGGTGCAAACCAACCATCGTTCGTTTATCCTAAAACAATCACGTCCCTATGTTCAAAAATATCCGCAGATAGAGGCCCCTTTGGAGCGTATTGCTGTGGAGAGACATTTTTACAAGGCTCTCGAAGGCTCTTCCATAGCAACTTCTTTTCCCAAAGTGATAGCCTATGATGCAGGGCAATATCTAATGATGCAGGAAGACCTAGGCCAATGTGATGATATGGGATATTTATATGGTCAGCGCAAGGTCTCGTCCCAACAAATCAGAAAATTGGTCCAGTTGGCAGGAACGATTCACTCTGTTGGTAAGTTGGATACCTTTCCACAAAACCGACAGTTGCGCGAATTGAACCATCAACACATATTTATATTACCCTTCCTGAAAGAAAACGGTTTTTCACTCAATGCGGTTCAGGAGGGACTTCAAGAGCTTTCATTACCTTTCAAAACGGATGACCTTCTCAAAAAAAAGGTGACAGAAATTGGCGAAATATACCTTTCGCAGGGAACCTGTCTCATTCATGGGGATTACTATCCAGGAAGTTGGTTGAGCCAAGAAGACTCCATTTACATCATCGACCCTGAATTTAGTTTCATAGGTTTTCCTGAGTTCGATTTGGGTATAATGGCCGCTCACCTCACTATGGCCACCTCAAATTTTTTAGTTGTTGAAGAAGTATTGAAAGTATACAAAGGCGCACACGACCCAATATTGGTAAGGCAAGTGGCTGGTGTAGAAATACTACGCAGGCTTATCGGTCTGGCCCAATTGCCCATGCAGCGCACTTTAAACGAAAAAACACACCTTTTACAGGAAGCCCGAAATATGGTACTTTCCGATAAAACTTTGTAGCATGTCCATAAAATCAACATTCATCATTTCATTGGTTGCTCTGATACTTTCCTGTAAGGAGGAAACCCCAAAATTGGTGCTGCCCAGTCCCGTTAAACCGATTTATGGCAAACGGCAAATCGATTTATCCAAAGAAGAGCTCCACGACCGGGTTCTTGGGGCGTTGGTCGGCTCCGCTATAGGGGATGCGATGGGATTGTCGACCGAAATGTGGAACCGAAAGGATATTCAACGTCGATATGGGTATATCACTGGATTAACTCCCGCTACATCCGGGCAATCAGCAGAAGGATCTTGGGCGCACAATCTTCCTGAAGGGGCCACTACCGACGACACCCGTTGGAAGGTTGCTCTGGCCCGTTATATTATAACCGGCCCAACCCCACCGAATGCAAATGCCTTTGCCCAATTCATTATAGATTATTATCAGGACAATGCAAAGACGTTGGCTGATCGCACCATACTTGCAGAACCCGACAGCCTAGATGCCAAAATTGAAAAAATCAATTGGATCAAGGAGTGGGCACGTGTGGCGTTAGCCTTTCAAGAGGGCGGCACATCGTACGAACAAGCCCGTGACCGATTCTATGGAGGAGAAATAAGTTGCGCTGGCATGCTGTACACTCCAATGTTTGGACTCTTGGCCCTTAATGCCGAATCGGCCTATCAATTGGCCTATGAGCATACCATTTTTGACATGGGATACGGCCGAGACATTTCCAGTATTGCTGCCGTAATGTGCAATATGGCGTTACAAACACAGGATATGGACAGTATTCTTCAGGCACATGCTTACATCGACCCGTATGCCTATCAAGATAGCCGTTTGATAGGGCGTATTCCGCGAGGTATTGCGAGAGGAGTCGAAAACTATATACTAGCGGCCCTTGAAATCGAGGAAATACCCTTGGTACCCTCATTGGTCTTGAATGACAGCCTGATTGTCGGAAAAATTGGGGATGCCCCTGCTCTAGTAATCCACAAAGATTCAGTTCGCATAAAGGTTCCAGAAAATTTTCCTGGAAATACGTTGGATTGGTATCGACAGGAAGCCATCTATCAGGCACTAGAACGCAATAAACACATGATTGCCTTCCATGCTGGTGAGATTTGGGAAATATTGTATGCAGGACTTTTTTATGGAAACGGCGATTTTACAAAGACGATGCAATTCATTGTCAACTACGGTCGCGATAACGATACGGTTGCCGCAATTGCAGGTATGATATTAGGTGCCAAGGATGGTTTTGACAAATTGCCCGAACCGCTTCGCACACAAGTATTGAGTACCAACAAGGAACTTTTGGGCATTGATTTGGTCGCGCTAGCTCAGGATTTGACCAATCACATTTATGAGAGTCGACCCTAAATCTTTGACTAAGTCTTTTGGGTGGACATTCAAATTACATAACGGATTCATATCATTTAGACTTCAGCGCAAGGACAACAACTTATAACGTTGTATCGTCTTATGATGGTTTTCCGTATTAGAAGTTGGGTCAGATGCTCCAGATTTGGACTTTAGAGTGAAGTGTTTTTGATTGGTTTTTGAAGATTTCCGTAACAATTGTATTTCAACTTCATCTTTCATACAAACAATCGAAAAATGAAAAAGCAAATCAGCTTCCTTATAGTTGGGATAATGGTACAATTATCCTTTGCACAAAACACATCCATTGAAAAGACAAAATCCGACTTTTTCCCTAAGGAAAAGACCAAAGTGTTAGTAGTGGGTATGTTCCATTTGGACTATCCTGGGCTAGACAACCACAAAACCAAGGACGACAGTAAAATTGATGTTCTGAAGGAACCCAAGAAAACTGAGGTAACGGAACTTGTGGAGTATATCAAAAAATTTAAGCCAACCAAAATAATGATTGAAGCCGGAACGGATTGGAACAAACGCTATCAGGAATACAGAAATGGAAATTACCGTGATAAACGCGACGAACGCTATCAGATAGCCTTACGAGTGGCCCACGAACTAGACATTGACAGCGTGTACAGTGTGGATGCCGAAACCTTGCAGAGCGAGCTTTTTGAAAAGGATTCAGTCTTAGCTAAATCATTAATAGAAAACATAGATTGGAAAGCTAAAGACCCCTATTTGGACAGTGCCTTTAAGTGGTACGATTACCGTGATACACAAGTAAAACATAAGCATATTTTGACCTATTTAAAGGAAATGAACTCACGGGAGTCGCACAACACCAATTTTGGACTGTATCTTACTGGGCAAATGGCCACCAAAGACTATGATGGTGCAGATAACTTTACCATTTGGTGGTATAACAGAAACGTTAGGATATTTTCCAATATTCTTCGGCTAACGGAAGGTCCGCAAGACAGAATATTGGCGGTATTTGGCAACGGCCATGCAGCAATATTGAGGCAATTGTTCGAGGCCTCCCCGCAATATGAATTTGTGGAATTTGATAGTTTGGAGGATTGAGCAAATCCAGTCTCCCGATAGATTATTTACCGTGTTTCAATTTGACTAGAACACCCTTAATCTTTTTAGGCTCATTGTCTTTGCTTTTTCTTTTTATGAGGATAAACGATAGGCACATAAAAATCAGGGAGAGCAATAGAACCATCCAAAACGGTTCGATTCCAAAAGACCCAAGTTCCTTTTTACTGGCGGAATCGGGAAATTCCCAAACTGCAGTTCTATTTTCTTTGGACAAGGCATATCTGTCAGTTGATTTCAGATGTTTGATGAACACAAAGTTTTCCAATCGATTGTATACATCTGCGAGACAATTGATTTTTATATGAAGGCCCTTTGAAAAATCAAGTGAATCATCCGAAACGAATGTGATAAAAGCTTCATGGGCAATCAAGTTCATTTCCGTAATGGACAACTTGCCTCGCAAACTGTTTTCATTAAGCAGAATCCGCTCTCCGAAATACTCACAAAGCTCATCTTTGTAGTTATTCAAATTGATTCTTGAAGAATCCCTTAATCCAGGTTTTACAAACTCTAAAATATCAAGAAGAGTCTTTGGCGTAAAACGAATGGTCAAAGTGGACGTTTCCCCGTCCAATGTAAAAGTATATGTCAACTGATTAGGTTGATGTGAAAATAGGGTTGTTGTCCACATGAAAAACAACACAACCAAGCCATGGGAAATAATTTTGGTCATCATCTACTTTTTTATTTGAAAGAAAAACTGGAATCGGGAGTACCGGAAAAGCACAAAGGTGAGGAGGGAAAATTATCCGTGACCACATAAAAATATTCGTTATCTGATTCTGGGGTTTTACCAAACATGCCATTGCACTCGTCCAAACTGGAAATGCCATCCACATATTCGTAATCCTGAAAATAAAGCCCATCTGGGCATCCATTAGGTGCGCCTATTCCATCCCCTCCCCGTTCTATTGTCTTTAGCTGGTATCCGCTGCTCAAGTCCACTAGAGTGACTCCATCATCGGCATAGGCATACTTGTAATAAATCGGAAAACCATCGGCGGCGTATCCAATTTTTACCATTTCCGAACCGTCAATACCCTCCAATGAAACATAATTTGAAGGTGTACCATGATAGTGATATCGTCCGGTGGGCTGCGCATGGGCGTTATTGCAGTCCAAGCCCAAACTTCTTTCTGATTGTAAGGTCGTTATGTTCCAGTCCCGGTTAATGGTTCCGTCCGACCCAACAAAATACTCTGCAGTATAGGGTTCTCCTACAACACCCGAAAAATAGATGGCCATAGTATATCCTTGCCCATTCGTTACACTGGCTGCAAGCTCTGGCTCCATGGTCATAGTGTAGTTTTCCTTCGTTTCGGCTATGGTACTTGGGTTGCCTGAATTGGGAAACTCCCCCACAAGGTGATTGGCCACTCCATTAATCGTAATCTTTCTGGTAGTCCCTGAAATGGATTCAGAATACAAGGAAACAATACCCAACTCGGTTTCAATATCAATATCACAATCCGTTGGGTCCAAGTTGATGGTAAAAATACTGGACGGATTCGTGCAGTCCAGAAGAGAATCCGAATCATCTTCCAATAGGGTAACTTCAGAATCATCTGAAGTAGAACACGAAACAAAGAATACAAAGGCAATGCAAGAAATGTGTCTTAGGGATTTCATGGCTATGTTGTTTTGGAGATTATGTCCCTAAGACTTCGGCCTATTACATAGGTTTAACCCATGTTTTGAGTTTTAAGATTATTTAACACCCTAGTTGTGCTCTGGATTTTCATCAAACAAGAACTTCCCCATAGACTCTAGGGGTTTTCCTTTTTTTAGGCTTTTGACCTATCCAAATACCAAACAGGGCCACGTATTTGTCTAACCCAGCCTTTGGTAGATGGGCTTTTGCGTATACACAAAAAACAATTGGAACTCTCTTTTCGAATAGATGACCCTGACCCTTACGCGAAGATTCATGTGAAACACACCTATACAGGACCTATACAACTTAAAAAGAGAACCAGACTTGTTTTGGTATGATTTGGAGCGAAAAAGATGAGAAATAGATGGAAAACCTTACTTTTCTTTTGTAGTCCATTGACTACTTTCTTAAGATTTTCATAAATCTACAAAATGAATGGTGCTATAACTTTTTTATATCAAACTAAGGATTATATTTACCCAATCTAGACTAATTTTAAATAAACTAGATTAATTACACACAAAATGACGGAGCAGTTATTACTTCAAGCAGAGGAGTTCAACAATAGGACTCTTAGCCATATGTCCACCAGTGACCGCGTAAAAGCTTCAAGAGAAGCTAAACAACTTATACTTTCCATAAACGAAATCTACAAGAAGACCAAGGATTCCAAACTTATGGATGTGATGAAGAGCATCACCGAAAAGAAAAGAAAAATAGAAAAGCGTCTAAAAGGTACTCCGCTAGTATAAGCACATTGCCTAGTTATATATTCTTTTTTTGATAAAAAGTTCCGCCCAGAATGAGCGCGGAAGATATTATCATGACATTTTTTAAGATATACTGTCCTATCAAAGTAGGTTTCAAGTAATTTCCGTTCTGCACAGTTACCTCGGGCAAAAACACAAAGGGCATAAACGTACCCAACATTTGCAGAAAAAGAAGCGCTATGGCTATTCGTGTGGTCCGCTTAAACATAAAGGTAATCCCAATGGCCACTTCCCACCAGCCAATGACCACCAACCAAGTATCTGGTTGACCGAAAGGAAGCCATGCTACGGTATCCTTGAGCAGTTCACTTGCCGATGAAAGTCCAAATGGTTTTAGAATACCAAACCAGAAAAAGATAATGGCAAAAGAAATACGCAGCGCAGGAATTCCCCAATGGCTCATGCGTTCCGCAATGGCCTGGTCCACTTTGTTAAAATTCATATCTATTAGTTAAGGTCTGGCAATAGTAGCATTTTTTGTTTTTTTAACCACATTACCGTATAGAATTTCTTTTTAGACCCATTTCCATTTATACTCTTTTTTTTACCACCTATGACTTTTCCCCTACAGAGAATAAAAAGCTAAAAAGATCTACCCGTACTTTTCAGTAATTTCGAAAAGAAATCAAAATTCAACCTTTAATAACCCATTCAAAAATGAACACTGTAGAAGAAAAAATAGGCTATGCTTTTTGGTACTTGATGGTGGCTTGTTCTGTTTTTGCACTCATCAATAGCTTGTACCATTATATGAACTAAAAAAGGCCTTTAGGCCTGTCAAGAAGTCTCCACCCAGAAGGGTGTCTCATTTACATGAACAACCAACCAAAAAATAAGGGAAGCAGTTTGCTTCCCTTATTTTGTTTTATGCTCATCCTTTGATTTCCAGAATCTGCCTGACCATTTGATTGGTAAAGCCCCACTCATTGTCATACCAGGTCATTACCTTAAGCAAATCACCGCCTACAACTCGAGTCATGGCCAAATCCACTGTTGAAGCATAGGGGCTCATAATTATGTCGGAAGACACAATAGGTTCATCTGTAGTTGACAAAACATCCTTGTAGCGATCTGTTTGGGCTTCCTCCACCAAAATTTGGTTCACTTCTTCCGGTGTAACCTCCTTTTCGGTTACAAAGGTCAAATCAGAAATGGAACCTATAGGCACAGGAACCCGAATCGCTACCCCATCAAATTTACCAGCATATTCAGGTAATGCCTTGGTAGTAGCAATTGCCGCTCCTGTTGTGGTAGGAATCAGGTTTTGCGCTCCGGCTCTACCCATCCTAAAATTCTTTTTGGAAGGGGCATCTACCATTCCTTGTGAAGCAGTGTACGCGTGAACCGTGGTCATTATCGCTTTTTTGATACCAATACGCCTACCTAGCACCTCAACTACCGGACTAATATTGTTGGTAGTACAACTGGCACAGGAAAATACACTGGTTTCCCCATCAACAGAATTTACTCCATGAACCACAGTGGGTGTATCCACGCTTTTAGTGGGAGCCGAAATAATCACAGTTTTTGCTCCAGCTTTTAAATGTCTTTCTGCATCTTCACCCTTGGTGAAAACCCCAGTACTTTCTATCACTAAATCTACCCCATATTCACCCCATGGCAATTCTTCAGGGGTTCTGATGGAGGTAAACTGGATTTTATTTCCATCTACTACCAAAGCGTCCTCTTCGTGAGAAACTTCTTTGTCATACACGCCATAAACGGTATCGTATTTAAGTAAATAGGCTATGTTCTCAACAGGAACAATATCGTTTACCGCTACTACTTCTAGACCCGGAGTTTCGTTTATTACTTTTAATGCGGCCCTTCCGATTCGGCCCATTCCGTTTATTCCAATTTTCATATCTAATGTGTCTTTAAGTTACTCATTGTTTGCTACGTACTTAGTCCAAAAACCAGACTATAAATTACATATTGCCCACCTTTTCTTCAAAAGGCTAAGCGCAATAAAATGGTTATCAAATTGCTAAATTTATAAGTTATCCATTTTAGGCCACAGTCCCTCTTTCTTGCTATGTAATTCCTCCATACTTTCCAGTGTTTTATCCAAAAGGGAAATAGCTTCATTTATATAGAGGCCCTTGTTTAGCATGACGCATTCCGCCCGTAGAGAGGATGTCACATCGGTGATTTCAGAACGTGATGGCAGGCCCTTTTTGGCCAAACCCTCCAATACCTGTGTGGCCCATACCACAGGAACATGGGCTGCACTGCATATGGAAAGTATTTCCTCTTGTACCTTTCCCATGTTCTCCCATCCCACCTCCAGGGCTAAATCCCCTCTGGCTATCATTACTCCAATAGGCTTGGTTTTCATGGCCTTCAGCAAAATTTTCATTAGATTTTTGTAGGCAAAACGGGTCTCAATTTTCAATATCACCCCAATTTTGTCAAGTACCTCCAAATCGTTCAATGCTTCAAGTAGCTCCTCTACATCAGATTCTGTATTGACAAAAGAAAAACTGACAATATCCACATATCTGGCAATAAACTTTAAGTCTTCCTTATCCTTTGCCGTTAAACCTGAAAAACCAAGGTCCAAGGTTGGAAAATTGATTCCTTTCTCAGCCTTGAGCTGAGTACCTCCCTGTCTTGCTTTTACAATTCTCACTTCAAAACTATCGTCATGAACCCTTTCAATAACACCTTCAACTTTTCCATCATCAAAAAGTATGGGTGCCCCCTCCTTTACTTTTTCGACCAACGAAGGTGGCTGACAAGCGATACTCCCTGGATTAACCAGATTTCCTTTTTCATCAAACTTGGGCAAACTTCCAATGGAGTCATGCCCCTTTACAATTAGAGTGTCTCCTACATGCACCTCGATGGCCTTTTCCTTGGGGGAAATCTCCCCTAAAACAGCATTGGGTAATGAAACTCTTTTGGAAACCAATTGCATTCCCGTTTTTAGGTATATGGTCTTTCTGCATTGAAGTAAAACCGTATTTTCTGCAACCTGGGTCACCACCAACTTTCGAGTCTTCCCTCGAGCGTCTTGAACAACAAACTTATCTCCTAGCTGCACCAATTCTATCCATTGTGAAGGAACTGGAATTTCATCGGGACCTCTGCTCTGCTTGTCTTCCGGAACCAAAACAATTGCAGCGGGGCTTTCCACGACACCTTCATCATTTCTTTTGGGCCTGAATTTTTTCACTTTCGGGCCTTCTCCCAAAGCTCCCGTCCTGATTTTAGGCCCAGCCAAATCCATGGCAATCTTCACATTCGCGTTACAGGCTTCTGAAGCTTTTCGCAGATTTTCCACAATCTTTTTCCAAACTTCGGGTGAGTCGTGTGCACAATTAATGCGAGCGCAGTCCATTCCATTTTTCACCATTTCCAACACCATTTCATAGTCTGTGCTAGCTTCGGTAGGCATGGTAACCATAATCCTGACCCTCCTATTTTTTCCGCCATTTGAAAAAAGAGCTTCAGCATGTTCTTCAAGTTTTCTTTTGCCCTTCCCTATTTCCAGCTCGCCGTTCTGTACAAATTCCCCATTTTCATTAGTCAAAAACTTAAGAAGATTGTGAGTATTGATAAGGCTCTCCAAAATATTGCCTTCCGCATTCGCCAAACGCGAAAGACCCAATTCTTTTAGTTTCGTTTGTATCTCTCGCAAATCATAATTCCTAACCGTGCCATAGTGAAGTAAATTTTTTGCACTCCCTAAGTATGGAAAACAAACCTCCGCAAGTAATTCTGTATTATCCTGTTCCTGGTCATGGACAATTTTTATCAAATTGCCTATTTGGTCTTTTATTGAAGTGAGTTGGTCCGGAGCCACTATCTTTAGGAGGGGTTTTGTTCGACAAATTTTCTAATAAAACTGTTTAAAAAGACTGATTTTTGTCAAGCTATTTACAATATCAACATTTTCACCTTACCAAATGGACTGCATCCCCAAGATGGATATCTGTTGAATAGCATGATTTGAATCTTTGTTTTCCACAATGAGTTCATTGAACGGTTCAGTAGGAAAGATTTGGTCAGTCATGGCATAGAGCCCACCATCCACAAATACCTCAATGGAAGACCAATCCAAAAATATACTCACTTCATAGGGTTCTTTACCAAGTCTTTGTATTGGGGCATAATGTTTTTTATTTCCAAACTCTGCCTGGAAACTCATTTGACCCGATTTCATGCGATCCAAAAGCAAGGATTCACTTTTGGAATCCATTATCAAATCAACTTTTTCTCCAGAAGCATTTTTTATACTAAGCATGAAATCTTTGGATGCGGTTTTGAACTTAATCTGTGATTGATGCAATCCTTCAAGATAAATGGTTTCCTGTTTATTTGGCTTCACATCGTCCAATCGAGCCAAAACAGATTTTGCTATGTCATCCACTGACTGTAATGGGTAATTGACCAAAAAGTAATCATCTTCCACTTTTCTTAACCCTAAGTTCCTTGGGAGTGTCATAGCGCTTCTCCATTTTTCTGTAGGTGTGTCCCGCGCATAGTCCCAATTGCTCATCCATCCAATAAATATGCGCTCATCATCCGGCGTGTTATTATAAGTTACCCCAGCATAGTTATCTGTACCGTAATCCAGCCATTTGGGTTCTTTTTGGTTGGATGTAAATCGTTTTCCATTAAATTCTCCAATAAAATACTGAGTACCACTTCCGCCATTGGGAGCTCCAGGATTGATACTGATTAGAAGCACCCATTTTTTCTCTTCAGTCCCTTCAACTGGTAACGCAAATAGGTCTGGACATTCCCAAACCCCACCATGGGCACCTTGCCTTTTACCAAAATCACTCGCGTATCTCCAGTCTTTTAAATCGGCTGAGCTATAAAATTTAGCATGGTCCCCAGCTACCAAAACCATAATCCACTGTTCCGTTTCTTCATACCAGAACACTTTTGGGTCCCTAAAATCCCGAATTCCAGAATTTTTTATTACCGGATTGCCAGCATATTTCTCCCAAGTTTCCCCATTATCCAAGCTGTAGGCGATGCCTTGGGTTTGAAAATCATCCCTTCCAGATTTCTCACCCTCCATTAAATGATAGGTGAACATGGCCACCAAAGGCGTTTCTCCATTCTTGGCAAATCCAGATATGTTTTTCTTATCCACTACGGCGCTACCTGAAAAAATAAGTCCATGCTCATCCGGGTAAAGTGCAATAGGTTTGTGTTCCCAATGCACCATATCCTTGCTTATTGCGTGACCCCAGTGCATTGGTCCCCAAACTATATCATCCGGATAATATTGATAGAACAAGTGATATATTCCTTCGTGATAGACCAACCCATTGGGGTCGTTCATCCATTTTTCTTCCGGGCTAAAATGATATTGGGGACGGTACATCTCGGTATAGATTCCAGGGTTCTCAACAATCTCCTTTTTTACTTCCTTTTTGGGTTTACAAGCCAAGAACAAAGTAACGGCAGAAAGAAGGATAAAAAATCGATTCATGGGCAGGAAACTTAAATTACCCTTAAGATAACCATAATTGTTTTCTTGCAGACCAAAAATATCGGGGCGAGTCCTTAATTTTGAACTCATGTTCAAGCTCTATCTTCTCTTTCTTAGTTTTTCCATTTCCTTCGGATTAGTTGGGCAGTCTTCCATCCGTCAATCTTTGGACGATTTAAATGAAGGAAGTGTAGAATACATCCAACCCAAAAACCTTTCAAGCATGAAAGATATGGTGATTTTGGACGCTCGCGAGAAGGACGAGTTTATGGTAAGTCACCTTGAAAATGCAATTTGGTCAGGTTACTCTAATTTTGATTTTAGTAGGATTCAAACCCATATACCGAATAAAGAAAGTACCATCGTGGTTTATTGTTCTATTGGTGTTAGATCAGAAGATATTGGTGAAAAGCTTTTGCAGGCTGGATATAAAAACGTCAAAAACCTGTTTGGGGGTATCTTCCTTTGGAAAAATCTAGGATATCCTGTTTTTGATGAATCTGGCAAAGAAACCGAAAAAGTGCATGCATATAGTAAGGAATGGGGACTGCTTTTGACCAACGGAACCAAAGTATACTCGACCAAAAAGAATTAGTTTGAACCAGCGAGAAACCAACCTGTTACTTATTTTCACTCGAAATCCTGAACTTGGGAAGTGTAAAACCCGGCTAGCCTCCAAAATAGGCGACTCTGCTGCTTTGGAAGTTTATAAATTCCTTCTCAACCATACTGCAAAATTTACCAATAATCTAAATTCCAGTAAGCATGTTTATTACTCTGAGAACATTTGGGAAGATGATATTTGGGACAATACTTTGTACGACAAGAGATTACAGAAAGGTGACGATTTAGGAAAACGTATGGAACATGCTTTCGCCAATGGTTTTGACTCAGGTTTTAAAAAAATCATTATCATTGGTAGTGATATGTACAACCTATCCCAAGCGGATTTGGAAGAGGCTTTTTCCAGTCTTGATGCGCATGATTACGTAATTGGTCCGGCTGAAGATGGAGGATACTACCTTTTGGGCATGACCGTTCAAAATGCTAAGTTGTTCCAAAATAAATCTTGGGGTACTGATACTGTTTTGAGTGACACGTTAAAAGACCTTGAAAAAGAAAACATTTTGTTGCTGGAGGAAAAGAATGATGTGGACCATTATGAAGATATAAAGGATGATGAGGCATTTCAACCTTTTTTAAAACACATGAAAAATGACTAAAAAACAAGTCGAAGAATCATTACAATATCTCAAAAAAAGAGGCTTTGAATCGCCAGAAATCGGCATCGTTTTGGGTACAGGCCTTGGACAATTGGTAGAAGAGATTGAAAACCCGATTGAGGCTCATTACAACCATATACCCTATTTCCCATTGGCTACCGTGGAATTCCATTCCGGTAAACTGATTTATGGGACTATTGAAGGGAAGAAAGTAGTGGTAATGCAAGGACGCTTTCACTTGTATGAAGGGTACGATTTTTTGGACATTACATACCCCATACGCGTGATGCACGGGTTAGGGATTCAAAAACTATTTGTCTCCAACGCCGCCGGAGCCATTAATCTTGATTTCAAAAAAGGAGATATCATGCTCATTGAAGATCATATCAATTTGCAGGGAGGTTCTCCTTTGGCATTTAAGAATGTTGTGGAATTCGGTGATCGGTTTGTAGACATGAGTGAACCCTACGACCCAAATATGCGTAAGAAAATAGAGGACATTGCTGAGCGGGAGAACATCTCTCTCCAAAAAGGAGTCTATGTTTCTGTAGTTGGACCTCAACTGGAAACCAA
Organism: Flagellimonas meridianipacifica; assembly: GCF_003001695.1. GTDB lineage: Bacteria > Bacteroidota > Bacteroidia > Flavobacteriales > Flavobacteriaceae > Flagellimonas > Flagellimonas meridianipacifica. The sequence continues at coordinate 459,806 of NZ_PVYX01000001.1, forward strand.
AGCGGAGTATCGCATGTTGAAAATATTGGGGGCTGATGCCGTTGGAATGAGTACTGTACCGGAAGTAATTGTCGCCAATCATTTACGACTACCAATTGTAGCCGTTTCGGTTTTGACCGACGAATGTGATCCTGACAATCTACAACCTATTAATATTCAGGAGATTATTGAAATAGCAGGAAAGACCGAACCAAAAATGATACAACTGTTTAAAGAATTAATTAAGGAAATATGAGTTATTTAGATGCAACCCAAGATTTGTATAAAGAAGCGGCCTTGACCCCAGATGTAGGCCTATGCTGTACCACAAATCCCGTTTGGCAGTTCCCTGGATTGTCCATCCCCAAAATTATGCAGGAAATGAATTATGGATGCGGAAGTACAGTTTCTGCCCAGGACTTGGTCAATGACCCTAAAGTGCTGTACGTAGGTGTGGGAGGTGGCATGGAACTACTTCAGTTTGCATATTTCTCAAGGCAAATTGCAGGAGTGACTGGAGTGGACTCTGTGGACGAAATGTTGGAAGCATCTCGAAATAACTTCAAAATAGCTGAAGAAGAAAACGATTGGTTCAAAAGCGAATACGTTAATCTGGTAAAGGGAGATGCCTTAAATCTACCTGTAGAAGATGAGAGTATTGACGTAGCGGCCCAGAATTGCCTTTTCAACATCTTTAAGATGGAGGATTTGAAAAAAGCAGTTTCCGAAATGTACCGAGTTCTTAAACCTCATGGAAGACTGGTGATGAGCGATCCTACTTGTGAACAACCTATGAATGAAGAACTCCGCAATGACGACCGTCTTCGTGCGCTATGCTTAAGTGGTAGTATTCCGATTAGGGATTATGTAAAAGTTTTGACCGATGCTGGTTTCGGAACCATTGAAATCCGTGCTAGAAAATCATATAGGGTCTTGACACCAAATCATTACCCAACGGACGAATTAATTCATATCGAATCTATTGAAATTGCTGCTATAAAAGACCCTATGCCTACAGATGGTCCCTGTATATTCACAGGAAAAACAGCGATATATTATGGTAACGAAGAATATTTTGATGATCATAAGGGTCATGTTCTACAACAAAATCAACCTTTGGCCGTATGTGATAAAACTGCGGCGGCTCTTGCGGAAGCTTCAGATGAGATTCATATAAGTGAGAGTACATGGCACTACGACGGTGGAGGCTGTTGCTAAAAGATTTTTAAGGGCAAAATGAAAGTTTTGCCCTTTTTTTTAGACTTCTTTTACAACATAAAACCACAAAATCAATTGCTATGAATTTTTGGGGCTACACTTTGTTGTTTGCATCACTATTTAATTGCCAACCCGAGCTTACTCAGAATACTGTTTTTGATTCCAATAGTTTGATTCAAAAGATTGATATTGAGACTGAGAAGCCAGACCATACTTCATGGAACGATTTATTGAAAAAGTATGTGGATGATCAGGGCAATGTGAACTACCAAGGATTCAAAACTGATATCCAATCCTTAGAATCCTATATCAAAAACCTTTCAAATACACCCCCGACCAGTTCTTGGACAAAAGAAGATAAGTTGGCTTACTATATCAATCTCTACAACGCGGCCACGGTAAAACTAATAGTAGACAACTATCCTACTAAAAGCATAAAGGACATTCCCAACAGGTGGAAGAAAAAGTGGATTACGGTGGGGAATATTACCACCTCCCTAAATGATATAGAACACGAGGTTTTGCGTAAAATGAACGAACCCAGAATTCACTTCGCCATCAATTGTGCCTCATACTCCTGTCCAAAATTACTGAACACAGCCTTTACCGCCCAAAATATGGATAGTCTACTATCCATAACTGCCAAAGACTTTGTAAATGATACAAAACGTAACCGCTTCCAAAACGGAAAGGCGCAATTATCAAGGATTTTCAAGTGGTACAAAGGCGATTTTACAGAAAATGGTTCTCTTTTAGAGTACATTAACCAATATTTAGACAACCCGATAAACGAAAAAGCGAGCATTAGTTATTTGGATTATGATTGGAGTTTAAATGATGCAAAGTAATCCGAAAATAAGTGTTCTCATTCCTGTACTGAATGAGGAAAAAGGCTTGGGTACTGTCCTGAAAAACCTTTATTCGTCTGCCACAACTTCGCAAATAGAAGAAATAATCTGTATTGATGGAGGGAGTGCAGACCGTACGGTTGACATCGCAAAATCATATGGGGCAACGGTAATTTCTTCCAAAAGAGGCAGAGCCAGACAAATGAATGCGGGTGCCAGACATGCCAAAGGAAACATCCTTTATTTTTTACATGCAGACACTCTCCCCCCCAAAGGATTTGATAAAACAATACTAGAGGCTGTAGAGAATGGGAGTCAATCTGGGTGTTTTCGGATGAAATTTGATTCAAAAAATCCGATGCTTCGTCTTTTTGGTTGGCTTACACGAATAAACCACACCTTATGCCGAGGAGGAGACCAATCTCTTTTTATTGAAAAAGACCTTTTTGAACTAACCGAAGGTTTTAACGAGGACTATTTTATTTATGAGGACACGGAATTCATTCAACGGCTATATGAGCAGACGGAATTCAAAGTTCTTCCTGAATACGTGATTACTTCAGCAAGAAAATATAGAGATAAAGGATGGGTAAAAGTCCAGTTCCACTTTGGGATGATTCACTTAAAAAGCTACATGGGGGCTGGTCCTGAAGAATTGTATCGCTATTATCGCAAAAATCTGTTGACCTAAGGAGATGATTGAATTTTAGAGATTCACTCTTCTATCTTTAGGTCGGCATAATCCTTTAGAATTCCATTGGCCAACCATTGGGCCAAAATTGCTTTATTGGACACTACTTCTATTCCCTTGTTTTTGGATTGGGCAGACGTTCCATCAATATCCAACAAACTCACGGCTGGCAGCACATTTTTGGCCAGGTATAGCGTATTGTCATCATTAATAATGGCCTCTATACTTTTGTATGAACGATTCTTAACGCTGTTCTTTTGAAAGACTTCTCTCAGGTTTTTCGCCAATCGCTTTCCTTCATCACTTTTTTTATGATGATATACAGAGACATCTATTTTACCTTTAATTTGTCCGTTGGCACGTATAATTAGCAGCCTTTGGTATTTTCCAAAATGCTTTAGGTATCTTTTGTTTACTGCTTCCACATATGCTCCCATCAGCTCAATACCCTCCTGTTCTTTATTGGAATACTCAAAGCCCTTTTGTTCAAGCACAAACACGTGGGCCCCATTTTCTAGAAGTGTCTTTGCCAAATTGAGTTCTACTTCCTTAGCGAAACTACTCGATGCTTTTTCGCCATTTTCGGTAATCAAATAATAGACCACATCCTTTAACGCATCGCTCTTCCTGGACAGTTTTCTAAGTTCTTTTTCAAATACTGGTTCTTCGGTATCAGAAGCCAAAAAAACCCTAACCCCTACATTTTTAAAAGATTCAGCTGCATAGGGAATATAGTACTCTCTTCCCACATGCAGAAAACTGCCATCTTTGATGTTTTCCTGATTGAGTTCCACAAATTCTTGATAATGCTTAACAGGGTCCAATCCTTGTTTTCGCAGTATGGAATAAATACCATCACCAGGTTCGGCGACAACCTTATAGGCTTTTTCTTGGGCAAATAGAGTGCATACCAGAAACACCCACAGTACTAATGCGAGTTTGTATTTCATCAAAAAGAATTTTGCTGGGATGCTTTACAAATATCCGAAAAAATGACGGGAAAAACGCACTAAAAATACTGTCCTATCCCGAAAACCACCCCTCTGGAAGAGTTTGGGGTTATACCTTGACCATAATCAATCCTAAAAATGGCATTAAATATTCGTTTATGAATAAAACGGAGCCCCATACCTGGGTAAATTCTCAGGTTTTGATCATCTCCAAAATCACTGAAATCACCCCCAGGATTTCTCCAAGACCCACCATCCACAAAAACGTTGCTTTGAAGTACAAACCAATCTTTATCTATCAAGGTATGTCTATACTCCGTATTTAAAACAATAGCGGCGGTACCACGATCAATAAGGTTTCCTACTCCACGTATGTTCAAGTTATTATCAACTGCGAACGGAGCAAATGGTGTATCCAGATTGCTGGACAATCCCAATCGTAGTCGACTTGCCCAATTTCCTTTTTCACCCACCCTGAGAAAATAGGTAAAATCGTTAAAACCAATCCAAAATGGTGGGAGCTGCCCATCATCGCTTCTGACGTATTGTAGATTCAACGAGCTTTTAAATCCAGAGAGATATTGGTAGTGAAATTTAATTGCATCATAATTATAGAGCAATTTCAGCAAATGTTTGTTGACCCGTAAAGCCAAGGGAACGCTTGGGTCCGTATCCCCTGAAAGAAACTGATAGTCCTCCGTAAAAAAATTGATTCCAAACTCAAATCTGTTTTTAAAGTTGAGTTGAAACAGGACCAAAGCCTCTATGGATTCATTGTTGTAGCGGTAATCTGCACTACCGTTATCCAAAAAAACAGGTTCTTCTGTGGTTAAATCCTGATAGCTGAGAGCCAAACCCCATCTTCGGCCAAAGATATTTGGAGCCCGTATATGTGCTCCGAAAGAGTCAAAAATGTCTCTTTGATAAAAGCCACCTAAAGTGATATTACGACCAAGAACGTTGAACTCCTGCAATCCAACCCGAAACGCAAATTCATCATCATTAGAGGTGAAAATACTGGCAAAGGGAATTAAGGTAAAATTTTCCTCAATTCCGTAAACGACGTCTACCTGATTCTCGGCAAAGGATTCAGAGACTTGATAATACGCATGGGAAACCGAAGGCAATCGCTTAAGTCGGTACATATCCTCTTCCATCTTGGTGGTGTCCAAAGATGTACCAACCTCAAGTTTTATGATTTTTTCAAGGAAAGAGGTCTTGGTTTTTTCGTTTCCCTGAATTTTTAGGCTGGCTATGGTAGGTGTTTGGCCGTATCCAAAGAACACAACCAAAAAAACGGTTAAGGTAACCAAGCACCTATGTATCACAGCAATTCTTTTTTAATAAAGCTAACCCATTGGCTCTAAATAAACCAAACTCAATTGCGATTCTACTACCAATACCTAACCTATTCAAGCTCAAAAGGTATTTCGGAGAACAAGTTCACCCAATTGTCTTCACTTACTGCAAGTAAGGTAAAACCATACGGTGTACCTGGAGTTAGTATTGGAGGAGTTTCTTCGGTAATGTTCAATACCACATTATCCAATTTGTAATACTGAAACCTTCTTTCAAAAGTATATGTGCCTGATAAAAAATCGTTGAAGGCATTGGTAACCACATGGAAGTATATTCGGGAATCGGTAAAGCGACCATCTTCCCAAGTAAATTGCGGCATAGTACCCATTGAAAGGTCGGTCATTACATTTTCTGACAAATACTCAGTGGGCTTGGAAAGCTGTTTTAACCGAATGGGATTTGAAACATGCACGTCTCCCTCTTCCTCAAAGCTAACAATGACCCATTTTTCTTCTTCTGGTTCAATTTCGTACCTAAGCAAATGACCATTGAATACATCAAACAAAGGAAGCTCCTTACTTGTATACTGGGCAAAATCATTCTTATCTACCTCAGCCGTAGACGTTTCAAAATATCTGATGTTGCTCACACCTGGTCGGGGGTATAAAAAAACGCTTACTAATTCTGGATTTCTGTTACTTGCCGCACAGGCAATCACATTATCCAAAACCACTTCTCTCCCTTCCAAAAAAGAGTCCAATCGAATGGCATCTAGGATAGCCTCATCTTCCCCGTCTGAAGAACAAGATGACAGGATTAATGATAATAAAGCAAAAGCAACTTTAAACTTCTTCATTAGCGTTTCGCAAAAAAATCTCGTATCGTTTTTTCCGCAGGTTTGTTTTGTGGTGTAAAACGGTTATCCTCAGCGCCACCCGATCTATCATGATGTATGAACCATTTCCATATAAATCCTCCTGCAAACCAGTCCTCGTTCCAAAATTCATCAAAGATGGCCTGAGTGGCATCTGCCTGAGCCTGAAGATTCACATCCATTTGGTTTCTGTCCACCAACCAAGGTTTTTTGGCCGTATAATCCATACTTCTATATCCAAACTCAGTGAAAAGAATTGGTTTATCGGTAGTATTTGATAAGTCCACCAATTTGGTCTTCCAAGGCTGCCATCCTGATTTGAGTTCTTCCATGGTTGGATAACGCTCTTCAGAAAGTGGAAAATAGGCATCCACACCTATGAAATCCAGTTCTTTCCAGAATGGGGTTCTAGAGAATTCATCCCAATTTGCCGCATATGTCAACTTCCCTGTATAAATCTTTTTAATTTTTTTGATCAGATTACTCCAATAGTCCGGTCTATACTTCACAAACTCTTCCAGCTCCGTTCCAATACAAAATATTTCAGACTTGGTTTCCTGAGCCAATTTTGCGAAGGTGAGAATAAAGTCCTCGTACGTACTTTCCAGAGTATTCCAATCTTCTTCTGATTCCATCATCATATCCCCGGTAAACTCTCCACGCCAAATCCAAATCTGGGGTTTCATCATTACCTTAACCCCATTTTTCTTAAGCATTTCAATGTACTGCTTCGCGCCCTTCTTAGTTTCACCAAACCATTGTCTTTCTGTATCAAAGATTATTTTTGGTGAGCTAAGGTTCCTAGCAAAACCGAAGGGCATTACCGCCGCATAGTTGGCATTGACCTCTAAAACCGGTTCTATATGGTTTTGGTCGACTTTTTCTCGTGACCCTACAAAACTTACCCCATTTATTTTTTCTTTTTTTTGACTGGTACAAGAAAACTGGAGCATGCATAAAAAAAGAAGTCCTAATTTCTTCATAGTTTGAGAATTAAGACTTCTAATTTAGGCTTTTATGTAAGGTTCTGTCTAGAAAACAGCTCGTAAACCTATGTTAAATGTCTCTCCAAGCCCTGTATCCCTTCCTCTCACAAAGTTTGTATATAGGAATTCAACATTTAATTCTTTAGTCAATTGATATTTGGCACCACCTCCCAGGGCAGTGAAATTCTGACTAAAATTGTTTCCTAAATCTATCAATTCGGTATGCTGACCCAAGACCAATACTGTAAACTTACTACTGGGAAAATAGCTCAAAAATATACCTGGGGTTAACCGAAGACTGTTGTTGGCAAAGCTACCTTCAACTGTAATGCCATTCGCGTCCTGTACCGCATCATCCCCAAAGTTGTATTCAGAATTTATCTCTGAAAAAATTTGCCACTTTTTACCTGGAAATGTGTAATCATAGAAGAAACGATTTTGCCAAGTAAATCCATCCTGATCTAGGAACACTCCATTGTCGTCCACTTCTTGACTAATCAATGGAATGGAAAAAGAACTTAGAATGGAAAAGTTGCCTACTCTTTTAAACGGAACTATTTTGATGGATGGTGCAATTGAAGTCAGACCAGAGGTGTTTCTTCGCTCTGTAGTGCCATTTTCTAGGTTAAAATCTCTACCATTGGCCCTGTATTCTGCGATAACCCCAACATTTACCCTTTTAGTATCCGATACTCCCGTAAAGACTTCTAAGGTAGAGGTGAAAAAGTTTTGTCGAATTCCATCTTCTGCTTCAAATGTACTCTCGGTTTGCGTGTACAGATTGTTGAACAATTTAATGTCCCATTGTCCTTTACCAATAAGTTTGGAAGGTGTCAAATTCTGTATGTTACTGCCGGATTGGTCATCGTCCTGAGCAGATACAACAGCCGCTCCCAGAAAAAATAGGGCAAAAAAGGTATTTTTAAATATTGTTTTCATGATGTGTTGAATAGTCGTTTTACTTTTATTTGGTTTCATTTAGGGCCCAATCATAGCTATAGTAACCCACCTTAGCTTTTGGGTCCAGTTTTTCATTGCGATATTGGTTTACGTACTCTATCAAGTTTTTACCTCCTTGGGTAAAATCTCCGGTATACCACTCAAATATTTGTGATAGGTTGACCTTTTTTCCTTTGACCCGAATGAAGTTTGGGTTGTTCAAGGCCAGTTGGGTCTGTGTTTGCAATTGTCCCTCCAACTTTGCGGGAGTATAGGCTGCATCTATTATGGGAGGACATCCAAGACCCGCACAAACAAGCACGAAGTGAAAGCGTGATTCCTGTGGGAAAACAGCACGCAACAGTTTGTTCTCGATATCATTCAGTGTAGTCTTCTCCCCGCCGATGTCATATGTTTTCTTATCAAAAAAACCAGCTTTATCCAAAGGGGATTTTATCGGGTAATTGTCCACAATTCCCTTTATGACGGAAAGATTATACCCATTAATCCAAAAAGCTTGGTAGGTCTTTGCATCATCTTTAGTCACTCGAATTTCCTTGGCTATCGCCAAAAGTTCATCCAATGAAGCAGGATTAGCTTTAATTTCACTATAAGCTACTCTGCCATTACTAACATAAGTGCTGAAAAAAGCATCGGCTTTAGAGAAAAAGTCAGAGGTCTTCTGACCAAACCCAAATTGAGCTAGAACCAGAAACATGAGTACGATTAGTGTTTTATTTGTTTTCATTTCAATTGTTTTGTTGATTAAAACTGACCATTATGTCGAGGGTCATTTTAACACCATACAGCACTGTTAAATTTTTATGATATATTTAAGATTTTAATAATCAGAGTGTTACGAGTTCGCTATTTGAAGAATAACCTTACGGTAATGGTTGAAATTTAAATTCTTTCTAAATTGAAGACTCTTGATAAGTTCCTATCTTTAAAAACGACACAACCAACAACCAATAATACCTCATGGAGAACATTGTAATTATCGGGAATGGTATTGCAGGTGTTTCAGCCGCCCGCCATATCCGAAAACTATCCGACAAAAGAATCATTATTGTTTCTGCCGAGACCGATTACTTTTTTTCTAGAACCGCTTTGATGTATGTGTATATGGGTCACATGAAGTTTGAGCATACCCAACCTTATGAAAATTGGTTCTGGGAAAAAAATAGGATTGAACTCGTGAATGCTTTTGTAAACAAGGTGGACACAGAGAACAAGGCACTTACCCTTGATGGCTCACGCACCTTGCATTATGATAAACTGATACTGGCCACAGGTTCCAAACCCAACAAATTTGGGTGGCCTGGTCAAGACCTTCATGGGGTTCAAGGATTATACTCTAAACAGGATTTGGATTTGCTGGAAGTCAATGCTCCAAACAAAGAAGTTTGCAAAAGAGCAGTTATCGTAGGAGGTGGACTTATTGGAATCGAATTGGCCGAAATGCTGCGTACTAGAGATATTCCAGTAACCTTTTTAGTAAGGGAAAGTAGCTTTTGGAACGGTGTTTTACCGGAAGGAGAATCCCAGATGATTAATGAACACATTCTGGAGCATCATATTGATTTGCGTTTAGCCACAAACTTAAAAGAAATAGTTTCGGATGAAAATGGCAAAGTAAAATCGGTGATCATTGCAGAAACCGGTGAAGAGTTACCTTGCGATATGGTAGGGCTAACAGCTGGCGTGACTCCAAATATGGATTTTCTGAAAGATTCAGGAATTGAATTAGGGAGAGGAATCAAAGTGAACCGCCATCTTGAAACCAATATTCCGGACGTATACGCCATAGGTGATTGTGCAGAGCAACATGAGGCCATTGGCAATCGAAGACCTATTGAAGCAGTTTGGTATACCGGACGAATGATGGGGGAAACCGTTGCCCAAACCATTTGCGGCAACCGCATAGAGTACAAACCAGGACACTGGTTTAATTCAGCTAAATTTTTGGATATCGAATACCAAACCTATGGTTGGGTGTTTTCCGAAAGGGGTATGAAGGATTATGAGGCACATTTTCATTGGAGACATTCTTCAGAAAAACTTTGCATTACAGTAGCTTATAATAAAGAAACGGAACAGTTTCTAGGCATCAATACATTTGGAATTCGTATGCGACATGAAATGTTTGATAGGTGGTTGACCCAAGAAAAGGATGTTAACTATGTAATGCAGCATTTGGCAGACGCCAATTTCGACCCGGAATTCTACAAGCATCATGAATCCGCGATTCTATCCAAGTACAACTCGGATAGGGGTACCTCAATAAAACCCAAAAAGAAAAGTTTCAAAAGAATATTTCAACTCACATAAAGACAATCCTAATATCATGAGCACTTACGATAGAAGCATGGCCCTTACCGGTCAGCCTCCCAAAGAAATTAACCTAAATCAAAAAATCGCGTCCATAGTGGGCATGCTAGGATTGGCCATTTTGTTGTTGGCTACATTTAATGTGAGCTTTCCTAACAAAGCCTTTTGGCTTACCCTTTCATTAGTTTCAATTTCAGGCGGTACCATATGGTTTTCCTGGGAACAGTATAAGGGGAAATATCCAGGCATCAAGAACGATGGGGTTTGGTTCAAATCGCTTACCAACCTTGGGTTTTGGGGCTGGATAGCAGGTCTGGCCATTACCACTTTTTATGTGATTCTGTATTTTTTTCCTGAATATCTAGGTTTGGTAAATGGAGGCGACAATAAGGGTGTTATAGGCCTGTTCGACCCGCTGAGCAAGGCTTTGAGTGGTAATCCGGCAAGTCAATGGTTTGTTTACGGCGCGTTGTATACTGTAGCTATTTTGGCATTCGGGATAAAGTTTATGTGGAAATATCGCCACAATCGATATGAAAGGATAAGGACTATGAGTGTGATGTTCTTTCAGACTTCATTTGCTTTTTTAATTCCTGAATTCATGGCTAGATTGAACGGTAGCTCCGTACTTCAAGGAGGTAGCCTTCCTTTCTTGGATTTAAAAAACATCTGGCCACTCAACTATTACAACTTTGAATCGTATAGAATAAAAGGGTTTTTAAGCTCCGGTGACATAGGCTTTGCCATGCTCATTTTTGCTATCCTTTCCGTTTTTGTGATTACTCCTTTTTTGACATACAAATTTGGCAAGCGGTGGTATTGCTCCTGGGTATGCGGATGTGGTGGCCTGGCAGAAACTATTGGTGACCCTTTCAGACAATTGAGTGATAAGTCGGTTAAGGCTTGGAAAATTGAGAGATGGGTTATTCACAGTGTCGTGGTTTTTGTTACCCTTATGACTACCGCTGTAATCTATTCCTATTTAGGGAACGATACTAGCAAATATTGGTTGACCAAGACTACCTTTCTTTTAGGTGTCGCCGCATTGTTGACCTTAGTGTTCGCTTGGGTTATGATTTTCAAGCGCGACCAACTACAGAAAGATGCCAAATATGGGGCCATTGGATACTTCGTAATTATCATTTCATTGATTGCCATTCATTTTTTTAGTGGCGAAGGACATGTCTTTTTATTCAAATCAGGTGCACTTAGAAAAAACTACTCATTTCTTATTGGGAGTATCTTTTCTGGTGTGATTGGAACCGGATTCTATCCCATTTTTGGGAACCGAGCTTGGTGTCGATTTGGTTGCCCTATGGCTGCGATGATGGGCTTTCAACAAAGACTTTTCTCAAAATTCAGAATAACCACCAACGGGGGTCAATGTATTTCCTGCGGCAACTGCTCTACCTATTGTGAAATGGGTATCGATGTGAGAGCCTACGCCCAAAAAGGTGAAAATATTGTGCGTTCCAGCTGTGTGGGATGCGGTATTTGTTCCGCGGTTTGCCCAAGAGGTGTGCTAAAACTGGAAAATGGTCCTTTACAGGGAAGAATAGACAGCAATCAAGTGTTGTTGGGGAATGATGTTGATTTAATGGAATTGGTGAACTCAAAATAAGATGTTACGCTTTTTACTGGTTTTCATTTTTTTGGCTTCTCCTGTTTCCCTAAAAAAAGAGTACCATCGAGAATACCACAACAATGGTTCTATAAAGTCACAGGGGTGGAAAAAAGGAGATTCCAAAGAGGATTTTTGGAAATTTTACTTTCCCAATGGGAAAATCAGGGAACAGGGTCATTTCAAAAACAATCTTAAAGTAGGTTATTGGTACTTTTATACAAAAGATGGCAAATTGGACATGGAAGGTCATTACATCAAGGGCAACATGGTGAAATGGTGGCTGTTCTATGATGAAAATGGGAAAATCAATCACAAATGCCAACTACATAAGGGAGTAAAAAATGGGTACTGTCTCAAATACAAAAATGAAAAACTGAAGTCGGCCCAAAAATATAGCAATGGAAAAAAAATAAAGGAATGGTATGATTTCAGAAGCTTCAAGAAAGAAAACAAACTTTCCGATTTAAAATAAATGGCAGATATTAAAGTTATCATCCCAGCGGTGAACGAGGGGGATTCCATTGCCAAGGTAGTTGCTGAAATTCCAAATTCTGTTTCCGAGGTCATTGTGGTGAACAATGGTTCTACCGACAACACGGTTGAAAACGCGAAAAAAGCAGGGGCCACGGTTCTAACAGAAAATAGAAAAGGGTATGGATATGCATGCCTTAAGGGTATGGATTATGTGGACCAACAATCCAAAAAGCCCGATATCATCGTATTTATTGACGGAGATTATTCTGATTATCCGGAAGAATTGGATAAGATAGTGGCTCCAATTTTAGAAAAAGACATTGATTTTGTGGTTGGTGCACGAAAAAAATCACTTCGTGAACCGGGTTCTATGACTCCACAGCAGGTTTTTGGGAACCAATTGGCTACTTTTTTGATGCGCTTGTTTTTTAGGGCAAAATTTACGGATTTAGGACCTTTCCGTGCCCTAAAATACGAAAAGCTCAAAGCTTTGGAGATGCAGGACAAAACTTATGGCTGGACTGTGGAGATGCAATTGAAAATTTTGCGAAAAAAAATGTCATATATCGAAGTACCAGTACGTTATAAACAGAGAATTGGCGTCTCAAAAGTTTCAGGAACCGTAAAAGGTACTATATTTGCTGGCGTAAAAATCTTGGGTTGGATCTTTAAATACAGTTTAAAATAATGGGACTAACAATTGCTTTTATCATCATTGCCATTTACAGTACCGCACTGATATTGATTTTCTGCTATAGCCTGGCACAGTTGAATCTTTTGATTAATTATCTCGGTCAGAAAAGACAAAACGAGGAGGCTCCCAAGTACAATCTCCTTGACCCTAAAGAAATACCTCATGTGACCATACAACTTCCGATTTACAATGAGGAATATGTAATGGAACGACTCTTGGATAATATTGCTCAAATAGAGTATCCTAAAAGTAAGCTGGAAATTCAGGTATTGGATGACTCCACGGATGATTCTGTGATTGAGACAGCAAAACAAATTGAAGAACTCCAAAAAACCGGTCTGGATATCCAACACATTCGAAGAGAAAATAGACAAGGTTTTAAAGCAGGAGCACTCAAAGAAGGTCTAGCAATAGCCAAAGGAGAGTTCATCGCAATATTTGATGCTGACTTTTTACCCGAGAGCGATTGGTTAAAAAAGACCGTCCCTTATTTTAAAGATGAAGAAATCGGTGTGGTCCAAACCCGTTGGGGTCACATTAATAGAGATTATTCAACCCTTACTCGGATTCAAGCTTTTGCTTTGGATGCACACTTTACGTTAGAACAAGTAGGTAGAAACTCGAAAGGACACTTCATCAATTTTAACGGTACTGCAGGCATTTGGAGAAAAGAGTGTATCCTAGATGCAGGAAACTGGGAAGGTGATACCCTAACTGAAGATTTGGACCTGAGCTATCGTGCTCAACTGAAGAACTGGAAGTTTAAGTATTTGGAAGATGTAGAAACTCCAGCCGAGCTACCTGTGGTAATGAGTGCAGCACGTTCTCAACAATTCCGTTGGAACAAAGGGGGTGCAGAAAACTTTAGAAAAACCGTTTGGAGCGTCATCACCGCCAAAAATATTCCATTCCGCACCAAATTCCATGGAGTGATGCACTTGTTGAACAGCTCTATGTTTTTGTGTGTATTTATCGTGGCTTTGTTAAGCATACCCATGCTCTACATCAAAAACACATACGGCCATTTGGGTTGGATTTTTCAAGTAACAAGCTTCTTTATAATCAGTACCATTATTCTTTTTATTTGTTATTGGTTTACCTACAAAAGTATTCAGGGCAGTAGTTTTGATAACTTCGTGGATTACATCAAATTGTTCTTTACCTTCTTCTCCGTGGCTTTAGGGTTTTCCCTTCATAATTCCATCGCAGTTATGGAAGGTCATATGGGTAAACGGAGTGAATTTGTAAGGACGCCAAAATTCAATATCAATAGTCTTACAGATAGTTGGAAAGGCAATAAATACCTCGCCAAAAAACTATCTCCAAATATGGTCATCGAGTTCGCCCTCATGGTGTACTTCCTATTTGGAATGTATAGCGCAATTCCTTTGAACGATTATGGACTATTTCCTTTCCATTTGATGTTGTTTTTAGGATTTAGTTTCGTTTTCTTTAAATCCTTGACTGCAAAGGCGTAGTTTTTTTGTTCCATACCGAATCTATTTCGGAATCTCATTGGGTTTTTTGGGCACATTAAAATGGCTACTTTTATCTTTTAAGCTAGCCCATTTCTGATGTAGCATGGAAGAAAAACCTAGACTATCACGGCTCACAGCCATATTGACCCAGTTACAATCCTCTAGGATTGTCACAGCCAAGACCTTGGCCGAAAAACACAATGTTAGTATCCGGACCATATATCGAGATATACGAACGCTGGAAAAATCTGGAGTACCCATAGTCACGGAAGAAGGTAAGGGCTACTCCATGATGGAGGGTTATCAACTACCCCCGGTAATGTTTACTGAGGATGAGGCCAATGCTCTAATTACTGCAGAACAACTTGTTTTAAAAAACAAAGATGCATCCTTTGTGCAGTACTATACCGAAGCTATTTTAAAAATTAAGGCCCTTTTAAAAGGTTCGCAAAAAGATAAGGCCAGTCTGCTCAAAGACCGAATCTATTTTACCGATAATTTTTCACGCCAAACGACGAGTAGTTATCTTATGCGGATTCAATCGGCATTGACCAACTTTCAAGTCTTGAATATTGAGTATCTCTCCTTGGAGAACAAATCCACCAACCGAGATATAGAGCCCTTTGCTTTATACAGTACCCAAGAAAAATGGTTGTTAATTGCGTATTGTCGATTAAGAAAAGCTTTTAGAGTGTTCCGAATTGACCACATCCAAAAGGTCACAAACACTTACGAAGAGTTTGAATCGCATAACATGACTTTGGAAGAATATTATAAGTCATATGACAGGTATAATGAGAATGATTCCCATTACGGGAATCAATAAGCTTTTATGTCATTTATTAGCGTAGTATGTTACGTTATTTCATTCAAAATCTGTACCCAAATTGTATTTCGAAATTTCTCTTTAAATACTCCGAAATGTCCAATTTTTTTTGAGGTAAAATCCTCAGGTTTAAGATGAATCGATTTCTTAATGGCGTTTTTGTATTGTCGTGTCATCCATTGAACCGCTGCTAGCGGGGCAAAATCATCATCCTCAATACTAAATGCAGTAATATCGACCTTTATTTTCTCATAGAAAGTATCCTTTATCGATTCATCACTAAGGATGTAATCGCTGTTCTTACCCCAATTCCGCCATTGGTTTGCCACATTCCTTGGAAGATTTTCCATTCCACTTATTTTCTTGGAATTCAAGTATCCAAAGGAGTTTAGAAGAACTGGAAAAAGAATGTGCCAATTGAACCACATTTTTAATCTCCCAATTCCTCTCCAATATTTCCAATATCCAGATTGAGCGGCAACCAAAACTATTTTATCCAGGTCTTCAGACGACTTTGCAAGTCCTATTAATTGACCACCTATACTATGCCCTAGAACAATCTTTTTTGATTCTGGATAGTTGTTTTTGACGAATTGAAGTACACTTTCCAAATCATTTCTACCCCAATCCGCTGCATTGTTTTTTAACTCTGTAATCGGTTTTTTTAAAGAACTCCCTATGCCATAGTAGTCAAAGGTGATAACAGTAATTCCATTATCTGAAATGTACTGAGCAAATTTCTTATAAAACTCCTGCTTTACTCCGGTAGCAGAGGCGATAATTAGGACTATTTCACTAGAATCGTTCTCGAACAAAGTGGCTGATAAAGTCTCGGAATTGGATGTTATTTCGATTTCCCTCATTTCCCGATATGGATAAAACATGAACCGATAAGTGAAGTTAGCGATTTCATAAAGGAAAATCCAGACAAAAACATTCATGGTTGAAAGAAATTCAAGTTTTCAATCAACCCCTGACACACCCTTGTCATAAACTGGATTTAGTTTTGTACATATCTTAAAAAACAATCATCATGACAAACACTAAAAAAGAAGAATTAACCATTGTCGGAATCGCAGTAAGAACCTCAAACAAACCTGGAAAAGGTGACAAAGACATTCCCCGGTTATGGCGAAAATTCACAGGGGAGAACGTTCTAAATCGTATCCCTAACAAAGTGGATAATACCATATATGCCATGTACACGGATTATGAAGGAGACCATTTCCAACCTTATACCTTGGTTATAGGCTGTAACGTATCCAGTTTGGACAATATCCCAGAGGATATGACCGTGAAGATGGTTCCAGCATCCAACTACACAAAGTTTACCGCAAAAGGGGATTTAACCAAAGATGCGGTAATCAATACCTGGATGAAAATCTGGAATACAAACTTGAAAAGAGCCTATACCGCAGATATTGAAGTCTATGGTGAAAAAGCATTGGATCCTACCAATGGGGAAGCAGAAATTTTAGTGGCTACGGCCTAATATTCATCTAATCAAAAAAGAACAGTCATGAAAAACAAAACCCGTAAAAACAATCAGTTTGGGTTTTTCTCTCTGGCAGATCGTACGTCTGTCGGGCATAAACTCAGAGGCAGAAGAACCCAAAATTCGGAAAAGCATAGAACAAATGGATTAAAACAAAAAAGGTGGTTCTCCATACACTTTATCCAAGAATCGACTTAAAAAAAACGAGCCAAAGATTTCTCGATAAGACTTCTGTTAATTAAGTAGAGATTTAGACAAACAAAAATCTAGTTTGAAATAAAAGAATTTATAGTCCTAATCTTTATTTTTCCCTAATTCCAAAACATAATCTATGGTGCGCTGCAAGACCTCACTATCCCCATCATTGGTGTTATTAAAAGCAATACTACAACCATATGCTGGGATGTGCATAAAAACGGTGCCCCAAAAACCTGTATGCATATACACTTCTAAGCCCGATTTCTTTCCCACTATACTGCCAAAACCCAACCGCTGCTCCGGCAGTCCTTCGCCCTTATCATCAAAATCCTTTTTAAGTAACATAATATCCAGGGTATCCGGATAATCAAAAATTCTTCCGTTGAAGAGCGCTTGTAGAAAAACACTTAAATCTTTCGTATTGGAGACAAGACCTCCACCACCATACAAATCAACGGAATTGTCCCAATCTGATGCATCTATTTCTCCCATGTATCTTTTTACATTGGGGAGCAGACCCTCCGGTCTTTTTTCAAGGCTTTCCAAATATGTAGCTGACATCCCCAATTCATCAAATTTCAAAAGTTCGCGTAATCCTTCAGCGAGGCCTGATTGATTGAGTTTTTCAATAATTTCTCCCAAAAGCACATAGCCCGTATCGCTATAATGATGCTCTTTGCCAGGTGCTGCATGGGGTTGTCCATTTTCCATGGCAAATTGTATCTGTTCCGTTCTGGTCCATCGTTTATTAGGGTCTTTTGAGGCTTCTTCAATATACTCAGGACCACCTTCTGCATAGTCATATAGACCACTGGTATGTGTAAGACAATGCCTTATAGTAATTTGTTCTGGATTATAACCTCCTTTTTTCAGAATTGCTAGATGTTCTTCAGAAATATAGTTTGAAATAGGGTCTTCTAGGGAGAGTAATTCTTTTTCATAGAGTCGTAATATGGATGTGGCTACAAAAACTTTGGTCAGACTGGCTATTCGAAAAGGTTGTTCGGCTTTAAGGAGGTCTGTTTTCTCCAAACTGTCGTACCCTGAACTTCCTGTAAAATCAATATCCAATTGGGGTGATAAGACGGTAAGGGACATACCTACGATACCATTTTTAGTTTTACCACATTCTTCGTCCAAAATCTTTTGTAACTCGGCAGTAGTATTTGTTCCATAAGTAATTCTCTTAGCAGAAGAACAGGAAAATAATGTGTTGATAGCGATAAACAGCCATAAATATTTCATCTTTCTTGATTTTTGAACAAAGATTGGTGTTTGTTTCAAATCCCCATTGTAAAAATTCGTCAGCTATAATGGGGGCGTAATTCTATGAAACTAGGCATTTGAACCAAGACTGAAGGAGAATGTCCAGTAAACCTTTTCATTTCTTTGATAAAATGGCTTTGGTCATAGTATCCATGTTGTAAAACATAATGTTGCCAATCATGATTCTTTGTTGTTGAGAGTTCGCGGAGCACTTTTTTGAAACGTTGTAAGGTTTGAAAGGCTTTGGGAGTTAATCCAGTTTCTTTTTTGAAATAGCGTTCCAAGGTTGAATAAGAGTAGCCCGTTGCATGCATAATAGTGCTTAAATCGCAATCCATGCTTACTTCTTGCGACATTTCGACAATAAATCCTTCATCTTCCTTTCGGTAACGTTGCGCAAACCAGCTATCCAATTCAGAAACCAATAATTTTGGGTCGCACGCTTTTAGATAATCGTTCAGTCTTTGCATACCAAAACCGAAAACATCTTCCGTAAACGCTACCGAGTTCCTCATAATGGTATCAGCACAAGCCCGAATAAATGGCTTTAATGAAGAAATTGCCCTGGACTTAAACTTGACCACTATACAACGCTTCAAAGATGAAAAATCAATATGTACTTTTTCATGTATAAAACTAAAGAGAAGACCTCTGTTCGACCTGAAATTTTTGCCTTGGTATGAAAGAGAATAATGTCCGTCAAGCACAATAATCATGTCAGGGGTAATACCAGGGTAAGCAAACATTTGGGTGCTGTTCAATGCCAAAAGATCCGAAGCGCTGAGAATCCAGTAATGGTCAATATGTTTTTGTACTTCAGAAAGTTGGGGTTCGTAAACCATGAAATGATAAAATTGCTATGCTAAAAGACGCCGACGTATCTAAATTGTTACGCAAAGCACTAAAATAATCAAATACGAAAAAGAGTGAAAAAAATGCAGATTCTCACAATGGTAAAATGGTTTATGCTTCATTCACAAATCATTTTAAAGGTCTATTTTAGTATGCTTTAAGCCTACCCGTAAATGCCAAACCAACTGCTCCGGTACATCGCGTTGCACAAAATACCCTTGTTATTGGTAGTAACAAGCATCGTTTTTTATTGGGTATTCGGTTATGACTTGGACCGAACAGACTTTCTGAAACTACTTCTTCTTTTTATCGCTCTTTTCATCTGTCATCTTAAGCTTATTCAATTTGAAAAATGGAATTTTAAGCTGTTGTTTATAGCAGGAGTGCTGTTTCGCTTGGTTTTTCTTTTTGCAGAACCAACTCTATCACAAGATTTTTACAGGTTCATTTGGGACGGTCAGTTGATTAAGAGCGGCTTAAACCCATATGTTTATACCCCCTACCAAATCATGGAATGGTCACAAATTCCCATGGCAAATTATAACATGCTTTATGATGGAATGGGTGAATTGAGTGCTAAGCACTTCAGCAATTATCCTCCGTTAAATCAAATTATGTTCACCATTGCTGCCTTTTTTGGTGGAAAAAGCATATTAGGAAGTATTATAGCGCTACGTGTCCAAATTATTTTGGCGGATATAGGTATTCTTTATTTTGGAAGTAGACTGTTGAAAATGTTGAATAGCAATCCCAACAACGTCTTTTGGTATTTTTTGAATCCCTTGGTTATTTTGGAACTCTCTGGCAATTTACATTTTGAAGGGGTTATGCTCTTTTTCTTTGTTTGGTCAATGTATTTGCTCTGTAAAGAACGATGGATGTCTGCAGCACCCATCTACGCCCTTTCTATTTTGGTGAAATTGGTTCCCATCCTATTCTTACCATTGTTCTTAAGATATCTCGGATTTAAAAAGAGTGTCGGATTCTATGTTTTGGTTTTTACCACCTGCCTTGCTTTCCTTGCTCCCTTTTACACCACAATTTTTATTGACAACTATTCTGAAACAGTTGGGCTTTGGTTTTCCAATTTCGAATTCAATGCGGGAATATATAATGTGGTCAAATTCATCGGAGTCAACTTTTTTGAAGCAAAACCTTGGGAGTTGATAAAAACCTATGGCAAGATTATGGCCCTTGCTGTAATAGGGATTGCCTTGATCCTTGCATTTTTCAGGAAGAACGAAAACTTCAAAACCTTAATCCAATCCATGCTCTGGGTTCTTTTTACCTATTTGGTGTTGTCCAGTACGGTGCATCCATGGTACATCATTTTCTTATTAACCTTGAGTTTATTCACTGAATATAAGTTCCCAATCCTCTGGACTTTGGTGGCAATATTGAGCTATTGGGCCTATTCCAATCCCGATTTTACCGAAAATCTATGGCTTCTGGCTATTGAATATTTTGTGGTGTTTGCCTTTTTCATTTATGAATTGACCACTAAGTCAGGAAAAAAGTTAGATTTCTTCAAAAAAACATCCCCAAATTAGGGAGGTTGGAATTAATTTGTACATTTATCCCAATAATGAACGGACAAAATTACATATCAACTTCTTTGAGCACCATTGCTCCAATACGTCCTTTCGCACCTCGCCGTCGCCCGTAAGGGTGCACTCTAGTTATGGAAATAGGTGAGTCCATTTCCGCAAAAACCATCGAATCCTTAGTTTAAATTTTAGTTTAAATCGCATTGGCAATGGAAATTATAATTGCTAACGAATCACATTTTAAATACGCCCAGATAATAAGTGACACCATCTCCGAATCTGCAAAGGTTCGAGGTACAGGTATTGCGCAAAGATCTCCAGAATATATTATCCAAAGACTTCAAAATGGGAATGCAGTCATTGCGCTAGATGGAGAAAACTTTGCAGGTTTCTGTTATATCGAGGTTTGGGGAAATAAGAACTTTGTGGCCAACTCAGGCTTAATTGTGCATCCCGACTATAGAAATCAAGGATTAGCTAAAAAAATCAAAAAAGCGGTCTTTGAGCTTTCCAGAAAGAAGTTTCCTGATGCTAAGATTTTTGGAATCACCACAGGACTAGCTGTCATGAAAATGAATTATGAACTGGGTTACAAGCCTGTTACGTTCTCTGAACTTACGGACGACCCTGAATTCTGGAAAGGCTGTCAGACCTGCAAGAATTTCGATATTCTCACCCGTACCGACCGTAAAATGTGTCTATGCACAGGAATGTTACATGACCCCAAAGTCAATACATACAAATCAAGAAAATTGAACGGGAAGGCATTCCAACGATTGAAAGAAATGAAACAGAACCTTTTTCTTAAAAAGAAAACCAAATGAAAAAATTAGTACTGGCCTATAGTGGCGGATTAGATACTTCGTACTGTGCCAAATACCTCTCCAAGGAGGAAAATTTCGAAGTGCATGCCGTTAGTGTGAACACTGGGGGTTTTACAGAAATAGAAATTCAAGAAATAGAAGAAAAGGCCTTACAACTCGGGGCAATATCCTATACTTCCATCGATGCCATTGCGACGTTTTATGAGAAAGTGGTCAAATATCTCATCTTCGGAAATGTTTTACGAAACAACACCTACCCCCTATCCGTGAGTGCGGAACGAATTGTACAAGCCATAGAAATTGTAACCCATGCTCGAAAAATTGGTGCCGAATACATTGCCCATGGAAGTACAGGGGCTGGGAACGACCAGGTTCGTTTCGATATGATTTTTCAAATAATAGCTCCAGAAATTGAAATTATTACTCCAATTCGAGACAACACATTATCCAGGGAAGCTGAAATAGCCTATCTGCAAGAAAACGGAGTTGAGTATTCCTGGGAAAAAGCTAAATATTCTATCAACAAAGGCCTTTGGGGAACCTCTGTAGGAGGGGATGAAACCTTGACCTCTCATTTAGCGCTTCCAGGCGAAGCTTATCCGAGTCAATTGGAAAAAGAGATTTCCAAAGTTTTAAAGTTGACGTTTGACAAAGGCGAGCTTGTGGCAGTTGATGGAGAAAAAGAAAGTCCTGTTGTGAATATTGAGAAATTATCCGAAATCGCGTCCAAATATGCTATTGGAAGGGATATTCACGTGGGCGATACGATTATTGGTATAAAAGGCCGGGTTGGTTTTGAGGCTGCTGCTCCCTTAATCATCATTAAAGCACACCACTTATTGGAAAAACACACCTTGAGTAAATGGCAGCAATATCAAAAGGAACAGTTGGGCAACTTTTATGGTATGTTGTTGCATGAAGGCAACTACTTGGATGAAGTGATGCGAAACATTGAAGCCTTTTTAACCGACACCCAGAAAAATGTATCCGGTGATGTGCTGGTAACTTTGCACCCGTATCGATTTGAACTAAATGGTATTAACTCCACGCACGATTTGATGAATGCTTCTTTTGGAAGTTATGGTGAAATGAACAAAGGATGGACTGCCGATGATGCGAAAGGATTCATCAAAATCCTGTCCAATCCCGGAAAAATTGCTAATCACGTAAACAAAAACATTGAATAGACGTCACCCTGAACTGGTTTCAGGGTCTCACTCCAATGAGATGCTGATTTAAATTCAGCATGACACAAAAAGAACAACAAATGATTAAAGCTGGAATAATTGGTGGTTCAGGATACACTGGCGGAGAGCTCATCAGAATATTACTCAATCATCCTGGTGTGGAAATTGATTTTGTCTTTAGTACTACCCGTGCAGGAAAACCCATTTCAAGTGCCCATCCAGACTTATTGGGAGTAACTGAATTGGAGTTTACAGGGGAATCAAACCTAGAGGTTGATGTTGTTTTTCTGTGTTTGGGCCATGGGAACTCTTCCAAATTTTTATCTGAAAACGAATTTAGTGCCCAAACCAAAATCATAGACCTCAGCAACGAATTCCGATTGGAAAATGATGCTGAATTTCAAGGTAACAAATATGTATACGGCCTCCCTGAGTTACAAAAAGAGGCGATTGTCAATGCCACCCATATTGCCAATCCAGGTTGCTTTGCAACGGCTATCCAACTGGCATTGCTTCCATTGGCCAAAGAAGGGGCATTATCACAAGAGGTACATATCAATGCAACGACAGGGAGTACAGGCGCTGGAGTAAGCTTGTCTCCTACCTCACATTTTAGTTGGAGAAACAATAATATTTCTTGGTACAAACCCTTTACCCATCAACATTTAGGGGAAATTGGGGAAAGCTTAAACTCTTTCGGAAATACTATTGGCAAATTGCGATTTCTGCCCAACCGAGGGAACTTCACTCGAGGTATTTTGGCCACAGCTTATACAGCTTATGAAGGAAGCCTGGAAGAAGCAAAGTCGCTATACCAAAAGTTTTATCAAGAAGCTTTGTTCACGCATGTAACCGATGACCCTATTCATTTAAAACAGGTGGTAAATACGAATCAGTGCCATATTCATTTGCACAAACATGAGGATGTTTTACTCGTTACCTCCGCGATTGACAATTTATTGAAAGGCGCTTCCGGGCAAGCGGTGCAGAATATGAATTTGATGTTTGGACTAAAAGAAGATTTGGGCTTACAACTTAAGGCGGGAGTCTTTTAAAATAAAAATCAGGTCGAGCTGTCACCCTAAGCGGAGTCGAAGGGCGAGAGTTTGACAAAATAACCATCTCTCGATTGTGCTCGAGATGACAAAAAGAAATTATGAAAATAGCAATAATCGGAGCAGGAAATTTAGGGTTATCCATAGCCAAAGGGGTGTTGCACAGCAATGGTGCCACAACAATGTACTTGACCAAACGGAATTTGGATGAAATCAAGAATTTTGAAAAATATGGAAATGTAACAGTTACCTCCGACAATCGTGAGGCAGTAAAACACTCGGACATATTGATTTTTGCCGTTCAACCGGGGCATTTTCAAGCTATACTAGAGCAAGTAAAGGATTTGCTGACGGAAAAACATGTAGTCATCAGTACGATTACGGGTTTCAGCATTTCCAAAATGGAAGAAACAATAGGTTCAGACAAATACATCATCCGAAGTATGCCGAATACGGCAATCTCCGTTAGTAATTCCATGACCTGTATATGCAGTAATGAATTGGGCAAAAAGCGAATCGATTTGGCCAAGGCCATTTTTAACAGAATGGGGCATTCCTTGGAAATACCGGAAGAACAAATGCAGGCCGCCACGGTTATTTGTGCCAGTGGAATTGCGTTCTGGATGCGCCTCATCCGGGCCACAACACAAGGCGCCATTCAATTAGGGTTTGATGCTAAAGAGGCTCAAGAATTGGCCATGCATACTTGTAATGGAGCAGCCAATTTGTTGATTGAATCAGGTACGCATCCCGAAGAAGAAATTGACCGGGTAACAACACCTAAAGGATGTACCATTGAAGGATTGAACGAAATGGAACATCAAGGACTTAGTTCATCCCTGATTCGTGGTATCGTTACCTCGTTCGAAAAAATAAGTCAGATCAGAAAAGGATAGTATGGAGTTGTTTGATGTATACCCCTTATATGATGTTGCCCCGGTTTCCGCAAAGGGAATTGAGGTCAAAGACAATCACGGAACGACCTATTTGGATTTTTACGGAGGTCATGCCGTCATTTCCATTGGTCATTCACATCCGCATTATGTGAATCGAATAAAATCCCAATTGGAAAAAATCGCTTTCTATAGCAATTCAGTGCAAAATCCTTTGCAGCAAGAACTCGTGGAGCTCCTAGGTAGGCTTTCGGGTTGTGAGCATTACAATTTGTTTTTATGCAATTCAGGGGCAGAAGCCAATGAAAATGCTTTAAAATTAGCTTCGTTTCATACCGGAAAATCCAAGGTCATCTCGTTTTCCAATGGATTCCATGGAAGGACTTCGGCTGCCGTGGCCACAACGGACAATCCCGCTATCAATGCGCCTATAAACAAACAACAGCAGGTCACCTTTTTGCCACTGAATGATTTTGATGCTTTTGAAAAAGCTATCCAATCTGATACCTATTGTGCGGTCATTTTGGAGGCGATTCAAGGCGTGGGTGGATTGGATGAACCTACCACAGAATTCTATCAGTTTATAGCCAAAAAGTGCAAAGAAAACGGTGTGGTGCTTATTGCTGACGAAGTACAATCCGGATTTGGGCGAAGTGGTGCTTTCTTTGCTTTCCAGCACCATGGAATCCAACCTGACATTATTTCCATAGCCAAAGGCATGGGCAATGGTTTTCCAGTGGGCGGCATTTTAATTCATGAGTCCATAAAGGCATCCTATGGTTTACTGGGCACCACTTTTGGAGGAAATCATCTGGCGTGCGTTGCCACTTTAGCCGTTCTGGAAGTATTGGAGCAAGAAAACTTAATTGAAAATGCCAGAACCTTGGGAGTTTATTTCAAACAGGAAGCAGCCAAAATTCCGCACGTGAAAAAAATCAAAGGAAGGGGATTAATGCTGGGGCTGGAATTTGATTTTGAAGTTGCCGACCTACGTAAAAGATTGATTCACAACCAGCATTTTTTCACTGGAGGTTCAAAGAATAAGAAGCTGTTGCGAATCTTGCCAGCCTTGAACATTTCCAAAGACCATATTGACCAATTCTTTGAAGCCTTAAACAAAGAACTTTCATGAAACATTTTCTCTCTTTACAGGATATCGATTCTCTGCCCGATTGGGTAAACGAAGCCATTACACTAAAAAAAGACCCGTATCAATATAAAAAGATGGGGCAGGGCAAGACCATTTGTTTGTTGTTTTTCAACAATAGCCTTCGTACCCGTTTGAGTACACAAAAAGCGGCTATGCATTTAGGGATGGAGGTCATGGTCATGAATTTTGGAAATGAAGGATGGGCCTTGGAATATGAAGATGGAACGATTATGGACCAAGGCACTTCAGAGCATATTCGAGAGGCCGCTCAAGTGGTTTCTCAATATGCGGACATTGTGGCCATTCGTGCTTTTGCAGGATTAAAGGACAAAGCCAAAGATGAGGCAGAGGAGGTACTCAACGGCTTTGCCAAATTTGCTTCCATTCCCATTGTGAACATGGAAAGTTCTACAGCGCATCCCCTACAGGCCTTAGCAGACGCGATTACCTTAGCAGAAAATAAAACTAAGGACAAACCTAAGGTGGTTTTATCCTGGGCGCCACATCCAAAAGCTTTACCTCATGCCGTGGCCAATTCGTTTGTGACCCTGATGAAAGGCCAAGAGGTGGAATTTATAATTGCGCATCCCGAAGGCTACGAACTCAATCCACAGATTACTGAAGGTTGTCAAATTGAAACAGACCAAGAAAAGGCATTGGAAGACGCTGATTTCGTTTATGTGAAAAATTGGAGTAGCTACTCGGAATATGGGCAAGTGCTTTCTAAAGATTCTGGCTGGATGATGACGAAGGAAAAGCTGGGTAATGCTAAATTCATGCACTGTCTGCCTGTACGAAGAAACGTAGTAGTGGAAGATGCCGTATTGAATGGTAATCAAAGTTTGGTGATTCAACAAGCCAATAACAGGACCTATTCTGCGCAAATTATATTAAAAAAGCTCTTGGAGAAACTATGAAACCAAAATTATCCATAGTAAAGATTGGAGGGAATGTCATTGAAAATTCAAGTTCATTATCCCAGGTTTTGGAGTTGTTTTCCAAAATGGAAAACCATACCATCTTGGTGCACGGTGGCGGAAAAAAAGCTACTGAACTGGGCAACCGACTTGGCATTAAGGCACAAATGATCAATGGAAGACGTATTACCGATGCGGCCAGTTTGGATATTGCAGTGATGGTCTATGGGGGCTTGGTCAACAAAAATATCGTGGCAGAGCTACAAAGCATTGGAACCAACGCCATTGGAATGAGCGGCGCTGATGGCAATGCCATCCATGCACACAAAAGACCCATAAAGGATATCGATTTTGGTTTTGTGGGTGATGTTGATAGCGTGCATGGAGAAAATGTTTCAAAGCTTTTGATAGCTGGTTTTACTCCTATTTTTTGTGCCTTGACACATGATGGGAAGGGGCAGTTGTTCAATACCAATGCAGATACAATTGCAGCTGAATTGGCAGTGGGTCTTTCCTCAAACTATGAGACTACCTTGTACTATTGTTTTGAGAAAAAGGGAGTTTTGCGTGAGGTGTCCGATGAAGATTCGGTAATTGAACACATCAACTCCGAAAGCTATAAGGAATTGCTTAAAAACGGTGTTATTGCTGACGGCATGTTACCCAAAATGCACAATTGTTTTTATGCCCTACAGAATAACGTTCATCAAGTATGTATTGGCAACGAAAGTATGTTGTCCAATACCTCATCAAAATATACACGTTTGACATTATGAGTCACAATCAAAAAACATTGACGGAGAAGGCGATTGCCCTGTTGAAGGAACTGATTTCCATCCAATCCTTTTCTGGTGAAGAGGATAAAACGGCGGATACCATTCAAAATTGGTTGGGAGGTTTTGGAATTAAAACCGAGAGGCAAGTCAACAATGTATTTGCTTTCAATCAACATTTTGATGCCTCCAAACCGACCCTTTTGTTGAATTCCCATCATGATACGGTAAAACCGAATACCGCCTACACCAAAGACCCGTTTCATCCCTATGTGGAAGATGGGAAACTCTATGGTCTAGGAAGCAATGACGCGGGAGGATGTTTGGTCTCACTTTTGGCCACCTTTGTTCATTTTTATCATAGGGATGACCTAAACCATAACATTATCATAGCGGCAACAGCGGAAGAAGAAAGTGCAGGTCCAAACAGCTTGCTTTCCCTCTTGCCTAATCTGCCTGAAATTGATGTCGCCATTGTCGGAGAACCAACCTTAATGGACCTGGCTATTGCAGAAAAAGGCCTTATTGTTTTTGATGCCGTAGTAGAGGGAACTCCCTCCCATGCAGCACACCCAAATGACGACAATTCCATTTACAACACCATCGAAGTGCTTGAATGGTTCAAGAACTATCATTTTGAAAAGACCTCAGAGGCTTTGGGCGAGGTAAAAATGACCGTTACCCAAATTAGTGCGGGCAAACAACATAATGTGGTTCCTGCGCATGTGGATATGGTGGTGGATGTTCGTGTAAACGACCGCTATTCCAATGCTGAAATTGCAGAACTTTTACAGAAAGAAGCCCCATGCGAGATGACACCACGCTCATTGCGACTAAACTCCTCAGCTATTGACCCTAATCACAATCTAGTAAAAAGTGGTTTGGCTTTGGGGAGAAAAACCTACGGTTCTCCTACCCTTTCGGACCAAGCGGCCCTAAGTTGTCAATCCCTTAAATTAGGACCTGGCGACAGCACACGTTCCCACTCGGCCGATGAATATATCTTCGTCCATGAAATTGAGGAGGGCATTGACTTGTACATTAAAATATTAAACGGATTTATCACAGCATAGCTTGGAAAAAATGGCTGGAAAAAAGGAACTAACACAATTACTGAATGAAATGGAGCCGGTACTTCATTCAGGGGAATATGTGTTTGTTTCTTCAAAACATTCCATACCATTGGATTTCAAGGAAATCGTTGCCAGCTTTAAAGAAGAAGAGGGCACTACACTGATTCTAGAGAAAGAAAAAGCGGATGCGCTACATTTGGATTACGACTACGTAGCTTCCTGGATTACTTTGAACGTACACTCTTCTTTGGAAGCGGTTGGGCTAACAGCAGCGATTTCCAATGCCCTAGCTCAAGAAGGGATACCTTGTAATGTGGTGGCAGCGTACTACCACGACCATATTTTTGTAGCCCAAACAGAAGCTAAAGCTGCAATGCAAGTTTTAACCAATTTGATGAATACTAAAAGAGAAACACCATGAAGCTTTGGGATAAAGGATTCAGTACCGAAAAGAAAATAGACCATTTCACGGTGGGCAACGACCGTCAACTGGATTTGGTCCTTGCCAAATATGATGTTATTGCTTCCAAAGCCCATGCGCAAATGTTGGGTAAGGTTGGCCTAATTGATGAGGCTGAAGCCAAAAGTTTGGTCAAAGAGTTGGGAGTCATTGGAAAATCCATAGAGAAAGGCACCTTTACGATAGAAGACGATTTTGAAGATATGCACTCCAAAATTGAGTATCTATTGATTGAAAAGTTGGGAGATGTGGGCAAAAAAATCCATACCGCACGTTCTCGAAATGACCAAGTCTTGGTGGCTACGCAACTATACCTAAAAGACGAACTTATTGAAATCAAGAATCAGGTAAAAACCTTGTTCGACCTCTTATTGAAATTGGCGGACAAGCACCAAAAGGTTTTACTTCCAGGATACACGCATTTACAGATTGCCATGCCCTCCTCTTTTGGGCTCTGGTTCTCTGCTTATGCTGAAAGTTTGGTAGATGACCTCTATTTTATCCAAGCAGCCTATAAAGTAACAGACCAGAATCCCTTGGGAAGTGCCGCGGGCTATGGAAGCTCTTTCCCCATAGACCGACGTTTTACCACAGAGACCTTGGATTTTGAAACGCTTAAATACAATGTGGTAGCTGCCCAAATGGGAAGAGGAAAAGCGGAACGTGCCGCAGCCTTTGGAATCGCCAGCGTGGCCTCTACTTTAGGAAAACTGGCCATGGATATCTGTTTGTATATGAGTCAAAACTTTGACTTTATTTCCTTTCCCAATGAACTCACTACGGGGAGCAGCATTATGCCTCACAAGAAAAATCCGGATGTCTTTGAACTCATTCGCGGTAAGTGCAACAAACTACAGTCCATCCCTAACCAGTTGAGTATGATTATGACCAACTTACCTAGCGGGTACCACAGAGATTTGCAATTGGTCAAAGAAGTAATTGTCCCCTCCATTCAAGATATGAAGGCATGTTTGGAAATGATGTCCTTTAGCCTCAAGGAAATCCAGGTAAAACCCAACATTTTGGATGACCCCAAATACGATTATCTGTTCAGTGTGGATACCCTAAATGAAATGGTAAAAAATGGAGTTCCCTTTAGGGACTCTTACAAAAGTATGGGCAAGGCTATAGAAAATGGGAATTTTAAACCCAAAAAGGACATTGAGCATACACATGAAGGCAGTTTGGGCAATCTATGCTTGGAAGAAATCGAAGCTAAAATGAAGAAGGTTTTGGGCTGATAACTGCTTCTCTGTTGCCTTAAATCTTAACAAATGTCTCTTTATCCGCCATTTTGCGGTAATTGGTTCATAAGAGTGTGCTTATGTTTCATGTATCTTTATACAGACGTTGGCAATAATTAAGCTCAATAAAATAGATAGTGGTGTATTGAAGAAATTATTCTATGAATGTATACGATCTCCATAAAGCCAATCCCGATATTTTCAAGCAGTTTTCCATAAAAGACATCTTGTTTTTATATTACCATTGCCCACAGAAAGAAAAAATCATTAAGTTACATTCCCCATACAATCAACTTACATTTTCTATTTCTGGAAGGAGAATATTTCATCAAGGGGAACACACCTATACTGTAAACAAGAATTCCGGATTTCTTTTGCGAAGAGCCGCCTTTTTACAAGAGATGGATGATGCTTTCAAGGGTTGGGAATTGATGGCCTTTTATCTCAAGGATGAGTTCTTAAAAAAAATATTCAATGAGTTCAGACCGCATTTACCATTAAGAGATATCCCACCACCACCCAATGAAATGGTAATTCCTATGGATGTTAACAATCGGATTCGTGACTGTTACCTCAGTCTCATTCCATATTTCAATCAATCAGATTCCTTACCTGAAGAAATTCTGATCATTAAATTGAAGGAATTACTTTATAACGTCTTCATTAACCCAAAAAACAACCATATACTATCATATGTAAACAATCTTGCCAATGGTTACGAAGTTCCTATTTGGGAAGTTATGGAGGCCAATTATATGTACAATTTGAAACTATCGGAATACGCACAACTGGCCAATAGAAGCCTTTCTTCCTTTAAAAGGGAATTTGAAGAATTTTATAGTACTACCCCAGGAAAGTGGATTCTTGAAAAGCGTTTGGAGCGTGCCAAAAGATTTATTCGGACTTCTCAAAAAACTATAAGTGAAATTGCATTTGAATGTGGTTTTAAAAACGTATCCCATTTTAGCAGAATCTTTAAAGAGAAAATCAAATTTTCACCAACAGAGTATCGTGATAAGGCTTAAACTCTGTGACAATCCCAATTGAACTCCAAAGTAAAAAGATTGACTTTTTAAGAAAAACGATGTGTGAAGTACTCCCCTAGATTTGTGATGCATTTAATAATCATCAAAAATTTAGAATTATGAAATCTCTACTATCATTTACTGCGTTATTGTTGTTCGTCTTTAGCACTGTGCATTCACAACAAAAAGAAATTCCAACCACAACTAATAATGAGGACACTATGAAAACATATGTAATCGAACGTATTATTCCAGGTGCTGGTGATTTAACAGCAGAACAACTTAAGGGAATCTCCAAGACATCCTGTACGGTCTTAGAGGAAATGGGGCCTACAATTGAATGGCAACACAGCTATGTTACGGGCGACAAAGTCTACTGTGTGTACAAAGCAGAAAACAAAGCCTTGATTGAACAACATGCTAAAAAAGGAAATTTCCCGGCAAATTCAATAAGTGAAGTCGCAACTACAATCAGCCCAAAGACCGCAAACCAGTAGGTTAAACTATTACCAACATTGTATAAAAGCAATAGCGGTTTGGAGTAGTCCCAAACCGTTTTTTGTTTATTTAAGTATATTGCTGGTATATAAAACTTTGGGTTAATTGCAGACTACTGCCTTTATACTGGACCGTTGTGCTCAATTAAAAAAATGTAATTGCTTTCGACGAAACAAAAAAGAATAATTTTCCAAATCCTCCCTTTTGGAATTGTACCTGCCATCTTTAGTGCAGTTCATGTAATTCTTGAGAAAGGTATTTTGGGTAATCATCCTGTATACCCATCTACAGGAAATCCTTTTGATTCCAATATTTTTGTTTCGGTTGTTACCGCTTTCGTAGTAGGTGTAATTATTGGATTTTTAGAAGTTTTTTATGTAAACAAATGGTTTCAAAATAGAAGCTTCTATCAAAAAATTATCTTTAAATCCATTCTATACACCGTAGCAATAATAATAGCATCCGCTATCACTGTTGCTCTTGGCCATGCAGTAAACCAAAACAAGAGTCCATTTAGTTCAACTGTCTGGAATTTTGTACTATCATTCTTTACCAATTTTGTGTTTTGGAGCATAATTTGCTACTATTCATTGGCCATACTCGTTAGTTTGTTTTACAAAGAAGTAAGTGATAATATGGGTCATGCCGTATCATTGAACTTTTTCACTGGGAAATACCATCAACCAAAGTCAGAATTTAGGGTATTTATGTTTTTAGACATGAAATCTTCCACAGCGCATGCAGAAAAACTTGGCCATATCCGCTATTTTGAAATGCTAAAGGACTATTACGACGATTTATCTCATGCCATTCTTAAATATGGTGGAGAAATCTATCAGTATGTAGGTGATGAAATCGTAATCACATGGAAGGTAAAAAAAGATTTTGCGAAGAAGGCCTTGGACTGTTTTTTTGATATGAAATTGACATTAAGTGCTAAGGATAAATCTTATCTCTCAAAATATGGCTTTTCACCGAAATTTAAAGCTGGACTGCATTTTGGAAAGGTTACTACAGGTGAAATAGGACGTCTAAAAAAAGATATTGTTTTCACTGGAGACACCTTAAACACTACTGCTCGAATTCAAAGTTTATGCAATCAGTATGGGGCAGAATTGTTGGTTTCTGAGGATTTTACCAATGCAATCAAGTCAAAAAGTCACTACAAAATCCAATCCCTAGGGAAAGTTCAGTTACGGGGTCGCAACGAGGGAATAGAGTTGTTCCGTGTGAATAAAACGGAGCACAACAACTTAAATAAGTAATTACGGTAGGAAATTCAACAAATAGATTTCCTTCAATCAATTACCTTTACTAAAGGTGGACATTTTCCACAGGAAAAGTCCGCAACTAATCATACACATAACCGTTAGTTGTGATTATTGAAAATGAATAAACTAATTATGAAATACGTAAGACTTTTATCCATTTTCTTGGCTTTATTGTTGACCTCGATATTGGAGTCTTGTAGAGAGAATTACAAATCGAATCTTACTTTGCTCAATACCCAAATTCCAACGGATAAACCTTTGGTTTTTGCACCTGGCATTATATCGATTGACGACCATGTCTCAACTTCAATCACTTTTAGTCCCGATATGGATGAATTATTTTTCAACCGTAGAAAAGTAGACCAGAGTCATAATCTTTATACCATGAAATTGATAAATGGAGAATGGTCAGAGCCAGAACCAGCTTTTTTTTCAACCAACAAGGAATATCTGGATTTTCATTCCCGCTTTAGTCCAAATGGAGACCGACTTTATTTTGGAAGCACAAGACCAATTAATGATACCATTAAAGCATCAAATACCCCAAGAGGATTGCATCAATGGTATATCGAAAAAGATAAAAACGGTAGTTGGAGCGAACCCATTCTGATGAAAAAACCATTTTTGGATATATACATCATGTGTACCACACCTTCGAAAAATGGCAATCTATATTTCACTTCTGGTGAAAAACCTGGAGCAAATGACGAGGGTATTTATTATGCCATTAATCAGAATGGTTATTATACATCTGTTGAAAGGATGAGTGATGTAATCAATACCAATGGGAAGTGGATTGCCCATCCCTATGTGGCACCTGATGAAAGTTATATTTTATATGATTCTGAAAAAGTATCAGAACCAGATAATGGGGATATATTCATCAGCTTCAATATCGATGGAACCTGGACAGAATCTTATAGTTTAGGACCTAAAATAAACACTGAACTAAGTGAAAGTACTGCCACGGTCTCACCAGATGGGAAATATCTATTTTTCTCCAGGGGTGAAGAAAAAACAAGGGACGATGGAAGTACGTATTGGGTATCAAAAACCTATTGGGTAGATTTTACTAAACTAAAAAAAGAAATTCTTGAAAATATAAACAGCAACTAAGGATGTATCAAAACCATTAAAACTGTTTTTGCACGAGACAGTTGGCAACAGACCATACCAATCCTAGACAACTGTTTTGATAAATTTTACGTCTACTCTTATAGAAAGTAAATTTGTCAAATGCCAAAATCCAATATCACCAAAACTTCTACCATAATCGGTTGTACACTTTTGATTATCATGGCTCTATTTCATGGGAGTGGATTTTTTTATGTTACTGATGTAATTCAAAAATCCAACTCCGAACCATTTATAAAGAAAATTTTCCCCATTCTGTTTGCCCATCCTTCCATTCAACTTTTTGGACTTGCCGGATTAGGAGTATTAACACTGTTCATGAAACATGAAATTGAGAAAATATTATTCTTCATTGCTATTTTGGTATTCATCGATTCGTTACTGGCATTCTTTTTAGGTGCAGTTATACCTGGGATTTTATTGGTCTTTTCTTCTTCTGTGTTTGTATTTGGTGGAATCAAGAGAGTAAAATAAAAGCCTATTGCCAATGATGACCATAATTCATCGCTAATGTCGAGCAAAAAATAGAAATCCTTAACTTCAAACGAACTAAAAACAAATCGGAATTGTTTCTACACACGCTTTTGGCTCACTAGAAAATTGCAGTGTCCAACACGTGACGTTTGCCTAGGGGCCAAACTGTAATAAGATGATAACTGAGATCATGCGAGCAATTTGTTTGGTCTTATGGGAAAGCAAGCACGAAGAGACGAAAAACCTGCTCAATACAAGCAGTAGGAAGAAAATATTGGTGATATGGGAGAAAATTCCGCAATACAACCGGCTTGGAGGGGCTATCATAAAATTGGATTCCGTTTTGCTCTGATATTTTTTGTCCTGTTCATTATTTTTATGGATTGGTCAGTGAACCCCATATTGACCCAACTATATTATTATGGGCCGCTCTCGACTTTATTGGATAACGTAGTTTCCTGGGTTGGGAAAGACCTATTCAACATTCAATATATCATCATATCCCCATATGATGGGGAACACAACGATAGAACTTACATCTATTTACTTTATTTCACGATAGCGGTTGTGGCCGCTTTGGGAACTATCCTATGGAGCTTACTCGATAGAAAACGCCAAAATTATCAGGTGCTCTATTATTGGCTCACCACTATCATACGCTACTACTTGGCATGTACACTATTTCTATTTGCGCTGTATAAATTTTTTAAAGTTCAATTTCCCGACCTTGGATACTATACGTTGACAGAGCGTGTGGGAGACATGTCACCCATGCATTTGGCCTGGGCTTTTTTTGGTCATTCTTATGAATACAATGTCTTCATGGGTTTAGCAGAAGGAGCGGCATTGCTACTGTTTTTTCGAAGAACAACTGCCCTTGGAACAATCCTAATCATGGTGGCTCTTATCAACGTAATAGCCGTAAACTATAGTTATGATATTCATGCTAAAATGTATCCTACAGCTTTGTTCGTCATGGCTCTTTTTTTATTCCTTAAAGATGCTAAAAGTATCATCCGGTTTTTCTTGACCGGCCAAGCCGTTTCGCTTTCTGTTATTCAAGCGCCTGTATATCAAGAAAGATGGATAGGTATTTCAAAAATAGTATTGAAAATTGTTGTAATAGGTTATTTTCTGATTGTCTCAGTTAAAGAGAATATTAGCTACAAGAAGAGCTCTGAAGAAAGTTTACAGGCCAAATCCGAATATGCTGGGCTTTATGACATTGAGTTATTCACCTTGAATAAAGACACCTTATCACCAGAGAATCCCCAGCGTTGGCAGCAGCTCATTATTGGAGATAGAATACTTGAAGCAGTACGCTTTAGGGGAGATAGTGTCGCATTCATAAATGTTGACGTCGATAAAAAAGAACTTATGCTATATGGAGACCCAACGGATTTATCTGAAAAAATGCAAATGGTTTACAATGAACTAGGTATTGCTGATAGTATTTATTATGGGATGGATTCCATATTGATCGCTCAGAAAAAAATCAATAGGTTTTATCTTGAAAAACCTGATTCAACTACGCTTGTATTAAAGGGAATGATAAAAAACGATTCTGTCTTTATAACTGCTAAGCGAAGACCTCTAGAAATAAATGACTTCAGGTTAATGAAAAGACGTTTCCATTGGATAAACGAGTCAAGTTATTTTTATTAATGATGTATGTCATATTGGAATCTACTATGGAGTGCAGTTAACCACTCAACCAAGTCAAGATAAAGCTGCTTATAACAAAGACCATAATTCATTACTGCGTTCTTACTAACTTTAGACTCACCAACTAATAAAACCGCAGGATTTCAATTGGAGCATTTCCTATTGAAATTGTTGTATCAAAATCTTAACCAAAAGCATAACATTCGATTAAATTACTGATAAACCAATAAGAAGAGGAGCTATCAAACAAAACTAGAAAATGAAAAAAAACAGACGCGAGTTTTTGGGAATGGGGCTTGCTTTAGGATTAACATCAATTGTAGAAGCTAGTCCGGTAAAAAGCATAATCGATTATAAATGGAATGACAAAAAACTAAAAATCCTCATTCTTGGAGGAACAAGTTTTTTAGGTCCGCATCAGATTGCATACGCCCTAGATAGAGGACACGAAGTAACAACCTTTACGAGAGGAAAAACCATTCCCAGCGTTCATCAAAAGCTTTTTCCAAAAGTTGAACAACTCGTTGGGGATAGAGAAGACAATCTGGAAGCACTTAAAAACAGAACATGGGATGTGGTCATAGACAACTCTGGACGTAAAACGAAATGGACAGAAGACACAGCTCAGTTATTAAAAGATCAGGTTGGATATTACATGTACACTTCTTCAATCAGTGTTTATTATCCGTATTATGGAGAAGATTTTTCTGAAGACCGGTCGGTTGTGTTGGAAGTACCCAAAGAAGCAGAGGGAGATGCAAAATATACCTACGAATATGGTGTGATGAAGGCCAACTCAGAATTGGCGACCATAAACCATTTCGGAGCTGACAGATCTATCATCGTACGACCATCATTGATTGTTGGCCCTGGCGATCGTACAGATCGTTTTCCATATTGGTTGGCCAGACTTGAAAAAGGAGGGGATATAATCATTCCAGGGGACAGAAATGAGGTGGTCCAGTACATTGATGTAAGGGACTTGGCAGAATGGATGATACGATTGCTTGAAAACAAGTCGGCGGGGACTTACAATGCTTCAGGTCCTTGTTTTCCCATGACAACCAATGCTTTTGTCCACGGAGTTCATGCCTGCTATAATTCTCCAGTGAACTACATACAAATTGATGACCTCAACTTTCTGAAAGACAATGAAATCATCGGAATTCAGCCATGGGTTATCCAATTACCGGAATATGCAGGTATGTCCAAAAGTGATAACGGTAGAGCCATTGCGGCCGGCCTACAATTTAGACCACTGGCAGAAACCGTTATGGCTACTAAAGAATGGTGGTATTCCAATGCCATTACACAAGAACGTCGAGATAACATATTGAATGGTGAACGCTCCTTTATGAATAGGGAAAAAGATATATTAACCAAATGGAAAGCAAGGAAATAGTTAATAAAAACTAAGAAAAGACCATAACAAAATATGGCAATAATTCATAGCTTGACCGTTCAATGCTACCATTTAAAAACGTTTTAAAGCGAAAACAACAAATGTCCCTTATACAAAAACCTTTCATTTTTTTGATTGTATTGTGTTTTACAATCAATCTAAGCGCACAAAAAAGAGCCATGACGACCGACGATGGCCTTAACATGATTCGATTACAAGGCGCCTACATTTCACCCAATGGCAATCAAATTCTTTATGGTAAATCTGTACTGGATTGGGCAAAAAACAAACGCAATACGAAATACCACAGCATTCTTCCCAATGGGTCGGATGATTATCAGTTTCTAGGAAAGGACGGTGGGAGCAACATCCAGTTTTCACCTGATGGAAAGTATATAAGTTTAACACGTACTATAGAAAAAAAATCGCAATTGTTTTTGCTCCGAGCCAATGGTGGTGAGGCCATCCAGCTAAGTAAACACAGCGAAAGTATTAGGTCATATCAGTGGTCTCCCGATAGTAAAAAAATCTATTTTTTAGCAAACCAAACGCTTTCCAAAGAAGCCAAAAAAGATAAAAAAGACGGGTATGACCATGTGGTTGTGGACGAAGGCCCCAATGGACAACGTGCATCCGAATGGAGGCATCTATTCGTGATTGACGTAGAAGATAAGAAGATTCAACCGCTGTTAAAGAAAGAATTGCTTATTGGCAATATGAAAGTGAGTCCCGATGGAAAACATATCGCCTATACCGCACGTACTGAAAACCGCAGAAATCAGAGAGATCTGTCAGAGATTTTCTTTTATCATGTGGCAGATAGCTCTATAACCCAGCTCACTGACAATAGGGCTCCGGAGGGAGGATTAGCTTGGTCTCCAGACAGTAAAATGCTCAGTTTCACGGCCGCTGATGATAAGAGATGGGAGCTGAAAAACGCAAAGATTTGGACAGTGGATGTGAACACAAAAAGCATACAGATTCGTTCTGGAAAGTTTGAAGGAAACATACGCGGCCATTATTGGGCACCTGATGGAAAGTCTATCTTTTTTAGCGGACAGCAAGGCATCAACTCCAATGTCTATAGCTTAAATCTGGAATCAGGGGATTACACCAATATCAGCAACGGAACGGGCACTTGGAGAATTCTTGGAATGGACAAAAGTCGAAGTAAAATGGTTTTAAGCTTCAGCGACTTTGATACCCCCACTGATCTTTACTTCTCGACAGTCGCTCCCTTCCAACCCAAAAAACTGACCAGCCTCAATCCCTGGATTGAAAAAGATATCGAACTGGCCAAAATGGAACCCGTTCAATGGGAGTCAACCGATGGATTGTCAATCGAAGGACTGTTGTTTCAACCTGCGAAATCTGCTTCCAAGAAATCCCCTTTTCTACTTCATATCCATGGTGGTCCCGCTGGGGTTTTTTCCAATTCATTTAGCTATTGCTATCATGTATGGGCAGGTTTGGGCTATGTTCAATTAGCCCCCAATGTTCGTGGAAGTAGTGGGTATACGGATGCACTCCTGCGTGGCAATATGAAGGATATTGGTGGAGGGGATTACAATGATCTCATGAGTGGAGTGGATTTTGTAATTGACAAGGGCTTAATTGACTCCAGCAAAATGGCCGTCCGTGGATGGAGTTATGGAGGAATTCTAGGAGGTACGGTGATTGGTAAAACCAATCGCTTCAAAGCTGCTTCTTTGGGCGCTATGGTATCGGATTGGCGCTCAGAATATGGAATCGGATTTAACTTTGATGTCAGGCTATGGTACATCGGTGGGACTTTTTGGGAGAACCCAAAAGGGTATCGCGAAAAGTCTGCCCTAACCCATGTAGAAAAGGTAGAAACGCCTCTCCTACTTTTACATGGAGACAAAGACATCACTGATACCGAAGCACAGAGCATGATGTATTTTGCCGCACTGAAAGATCTTGGAAAAACGGTACGATACCTAAAATTCCCTCGTGAACCTCACGGTTTTAAGGAGCCATGTCATATTCGTACCAGGGATATCGAGGAAATCAAGTGGGTTCAAAAGCATACCCTAGGAAAAGATTGGAAACCCTGGGAACGCAAGAAGGATAAAAAGGAGGAAGAGAAAGAGGAAAAAGACTAAGCTTCCAATGAACAACAATTTACTTACGATTAGAATCTTACTTGCACTCTTAGCAACAAATGCTATGCTTTCGTTTTCCCAAAACAAAAGGCTGCGGGATTACGGGATTGAGATTGGCGTTTTAAAAACCGGCAAGTACAATGCCATCACGGATGTGGATGGAGTTAAAGTGGGTCATACCACATTGATTATTGGGGACAGTATACGAACCGGTGTGACCGCAATTCTGCCTCACAGCGAAAACATTTTTCAATTCAAAGTTCCTGCGGCTATTTATATTGGAAATGGTTTTGGGAAGTTGGCAGGTTATAGCCAAGTCAAAGAATTAGGGAATATTGAAACACCCATTATTCTTACCAACACATTGAGCGTTCCTGTTGCTTCGGATGCGCTGATTACCTATACCTTGAAAGAAAATGAAAACGTACGCTCGGTAAATTCAGTAGTTGGAGAAACAAATGATGGTTGGTTAAATGATATCAGAGGGAGACACATTAAATCCGAACATGTGTTAAGCGCCATACAAAACGCGCAGGGAGGACGTATAGAAGAAGGCAATGTGGGAGCAGGAACAGGAACCATTTGTTTTCAGTACAAAGGGGGCATTGGGACTTCTTCCCGCATTATTCCTGAAGAATTTGGAGGATATACCGTTGGTGTTTTGGTTCAATCCAATTTTGGTGGGGTGCTGGAGATTAACGGAGCTCCAATAGCCAAAGAACTGGACAATTATCCCTCCCAATTCAAATATGATGTGGATGGTTCGTGTATGATGGTGGTGATGACCGATGCCCCACTGGATTCAAGAAATCTTGAAAGATTGGCAAAAAGGGCCATTATGGGATTGGCAAAAACAGGTGGAATTGCATCCAATGGAAGCGGGGATTACGTTATAGCAGTGTCAACAGCAAAAAAGAACCGTATTCCCCATTCAAGTGACTCGTTATTTAATGAGACCAAAGTATTGCGCAATGGAGCAATAACACCCTTGTTTTTAGCAACTATTGAAGCAACCGAAGAGGCCATTATAAACTCCTTATTTGCCGCAGAGACCATGACTGGAAGAAATGGTCATACGATAAACTCCATTCCTAAGGACAAAGTCCTCAACATTTTGAAGAAATACAACAAAATTCGTGTGGATTGACGTCATCAGTGTTTATATGGAATAAACGGCATTACTATAACCATCCATAGGGTTCGTAGTGCGTCAAAAAAATAAAATAAATGGTTTTTGAACTTGACAAAGCGATTGAAATTCTTGAGAGAACGCCTGCATCCATAGAGACGTTATTACATGGGATCTCCAATGAATGGCTAATGCACAATGAAGGTGATAACACCTGGAGTCCTTATGAAATTATTGGACATTTAATTCATGGTGAAAAAACGGATTGGATACCAAGAGCCAAAATAATTCTCTCGCAATCACAAAACAAAACCTTTGAACCATTTGACAGATTCGCGCAAAACAAGCAAGGTCAAACAAAGACTATCTCAGAATTACTGAAGGAATTTAAAAAATTGAGGGCTGAAAATATAAAAGAATTACTAGCATTAAACATTGACAAGCTAGCCCTAAAAAAAACGGGTATTCATCCTGAATTGGGTGAGGTTAACTTACAGGAACTCCTGTCCACATGGGTAGTGCATGATTTAGGACACATAGCGCAAATTTCACGAGTTATGGCAAAACAATACAAAGATGAAGTTGGCGTATGGCAAGCATATTTAGGAATTTTAAAAAAATAAAGAACACAACACAAAAGAATATACACGCTACAATTTGAGCAATGAAAGTAAAAGATTCAAGAATAACGATTCATATGGTTTCCAGTGTTGATGGTTTTATTGCCAAGAAAGATGGAGACGTTTCTTGGATGCACTCAAAAGATACTTACCCTAAAGGAATAGAGCTGACAAAAGAGTACATAGCTGAATTTCTCGAGTCCATAGATTGCTATGTTATGGGTTCCCGAACCTATGAGCATGCCGTTGAACTAGGCTGGCCTTATG
Source organism: Flagellimonas meridianipacifica (assembly GCF_003001695.1). Lineage (GTDB taxonomy): Bacteria > Bacteroidota > Bacteroidia > Flavobacteriales > Flavobacteriaceae > Flagellimonas > Flagellimonas meridianipacifica. The sequence continues at coordinate 501,562 of NZ_PVYX01000001.1, forward strand.
GTAAAACGCCGGTTTTTGTGCTTACGAACAGAGACTTAAAATCGGACAAAAAAAGCGTGCAATTTCTTTCCGGTGATTTGACCAAAATCGTGAATCACGAGTTAAAGCCAAAATTTGAAAACATCTGGATGGTTGGCGGAACTATGCTTACCAAAGAATTTCTGCAACAAGGATTGGCTGATGAAATATGCATCACCACAGTCCCTACCCTTTTAGGTGATGGAATACTCTTTTTCGAATATATTGGCAAGCAAATTCCATTGCATTTAAAAAACGTAACGGCTTTTAGGGATGGAATGGTTGAAATGGTTTATGAGATACATAAACTGTAGCTGGTAAGGACTAGGGTTCATTATAATTTCTTGAGATTGCAGAAATCGAAACCAAAACCATTACATGTAACTTGACAAAGACAGATGGAGATTAAAAGCTTAGTAGGAATTAAGCACACTGACATTCTCAATGTCTTTAATGAGTCCTTTTCCGACTATTTTGTTCCTTTTCGATTGAACGAAGAGCAACTGAAATCCAAAATGATCGCAGACCAAACTGACCTAGAATTGTCAGTTGGTGTTTTTCACAATCAAAAACTGATTGCTTTTATTCTTCACGGTTGGGACACTATTAAAAATCGAAAAGTAGTCTATAATGGAGGAACAGGTGTCATCCCCTCTAAAAGAGGGAATGGATTGACCAAACGAATGTACCTGTTCAGTCTACCAGTTCTAGAGAAAAATGGGGTTGATAAAATTGTCCTGGAGGTTATCTCCCAAAATATTCAAGCTATTAAATCTTATGAAAAATCTGGCTTTGTCAAAACAAGGAAATTGGCTTGTTTCAAAGGAAGTTTTAAATCCAATAAGACCAACAAAGATTTAGAAATCCGTCCACTGCTAGTTTATTCATGGAAAACAATGGAATCTTTCTGGGATATAAATCCTACATGGCAAAACTCTAAAAATGTGATGAATACGTTGAGAACGGTCAATGCTTCTTTTGGAGCCTATCTAAACGACCAACTCGTGGGTTATCTCATATACAATCCACAAAGCAAACGGATACAACAAGTCGCTGTGCATAAAGATTATAGAAAAAATGGAATAGCTTCAACTTTGCTCTCTAATCTGGCAAAAGGACATGGAGACACCTTTTCTATTATCAATGTAGATAAAAAAGCAAAAAACATGACCAATTTTTTTAATTCAGTAGGACTTGAAAATTATCTGGAACAATTTGAAATGGAATTGGAACTCACTAAAAACTAGTGCTGTTCAAGTGAGGAACATTCTAAGCCCGAAACAAGACTAATGTAAAAAGTGAATTGACAATTGCAGGGATACAAATCACCATTTATCAATTCAACTTCTCGTGAAAAGCAAAAAAGCTTCCACAAGGTCTATGACTCATTTTGGCGTTCTTGTTAACTTTATGTAATTACTATCACGCAGGCCAAATTTCATAAAACTAGAACCATGAAAAAGACAAGCTTACTCCTTCTACTTATTGTATGTATTCTTTGGCAATGTAAAACAAATACGTCTAAAGAATTAAAAACAGTCACTTTAGAAAAACAATCCAATGAAGGTGTTGTTGCCGCTAATGGAATGGTAGTTACTGCTCATCCCATTGCAACGCAAATAGGCTTGGATGTTTTGAAGAAAGGAGGCAACGCCTTCGATGCAGCAGTGGCCGTGAAGTATGCCCTATCCGTGGTTTTGCCAAAAGCTGGTAATCTTGGCGGAGGAGGCTATATGGTTTATCGGACCGCCGATGGCAAAAAAGGGGCACTGGATTTTCGAGAAACAGCGCCTGCGGGAGCCAGTCGAGATATGTTCATTGACACGAAAACGGATTCAGTGATGAAACAAAAAGCACTTTTGGGGCACTTGGCTGCTTGCACTCCAGGCACAGTGGACGGTATGGACAAAATCTATAAAAAATTCTGTACTCTACGTTTTGACACTTTAATTCAACCTGCCATTGATGTAGCGAAAAACGGTTATGCTGTTTCAGAATATGATGCGTGGACTTTTAATCGAGCTCAACAAGATTTTCGTGCAGTTAATGATTCAACGATGTTGTTTATCAAAAACAAACCATGGATGCAAGGGGATTCCTTGATTCAAAAAAATCTGGCTAACACCCTTGAACGCATTAGGGATTTTGGGAGAGATGGTTTTTATAAAGGAGAAACGGCTCAACTCCTTTTGGACGAAATGAATTCTGGTGGAGGTATCATCAGTAAGGAAGACTTGGAAAACTACAGTTCTGTGTGGAGAGACCCCATTGAAGGTGTTTATCGGGATTCTTTCAACATTATTTCAATGCCTCCCTCATCAAGCGGTGGCATTATCATAGTTCAACTCTTAAAAGGTTCCAACGCGTACGATATTAAAAAAATGGGACACAACACTCCCGAAACGATTCATGTAATGACGGAATTGCAGCGTAGAGCATATGCAGATAGAGCCGAACATATGGGAGACCTGGATTTTTATGATGTGCCCATTGAAATGCTTTTGGATAAGGAATATATTGCCAGCAGGAATGCTTCAATCGATATGAAAAAGGCAACACCTTCAGCAGAAATTAAAGCTGGGAAAGTAGATAAAATCGAAAGCCTTGAAACTACCCATTTTTCCATAGTTGATAAGGAAGGAAATGCGGTTTCCATAACCACCACTTTAGTGGGTTACTTTGGTTGTAAGGTATTGGTGGATAATGCGGGATTCTTTTTAAATAATGAGATGAACAATTTTAGTTTAAAACCTGGTTTTCCAAACATTTTTGGCCTTATAGGGGGTGAAGCCAATGCTATTGCCCCAGGAAAAAGAATGTTGAGCAGTATGAGTCCGACCATCGTTGAAAAAAATGGGGACTTATTTATGGTTTTAGGTACTCCTGGAGGCTCAACCATAATAAATGTCAACTACCAGAACATTATCAATGTCATTGACCACGGTATGACCATGCAAGAAGCTGTTGATGCTAAAAAACATCATTCACAATGGCTACCCGATACAATTGTAATGGAAGAAGGGGCATTGGATAGTTTGACCATTACAAGATTAAAAGAACTGGGACATACATCTTTCAGGGAAGTTGAACAATTAGGAAGAACCGAGGCTATTTTAGTAAGACCTGACGGCTCCTATGAAGGTGCAGCGGATAATACACGAACTGGTGATGCGGTAGCTGAAGGATATTGATTTTGATTCTTTTCTCCTCCTAAATCCGTTTCGGTCCTCTTAAAAAATCCGGTGCTAAAATGGTCGGATTATAGTATCTTTAAGGTGTTTGCTTTTGATGGAAAGGCTACGAAACGACTAACGAAAACACCTTCCTAATGAAAAAATCCTACCCTATCGCATTTGTATGCGCACTACTTGCTTGTTTTTTCAATTCATCTGCTCAAGAATCAACTCAGAATACGGAGATTGACTCTAGTTTTTACAGTGGTCTAAAATGGCGAAATATTGGTCCCAAACGTGGAGGCCGCTCCCTAGGTTGTGCGGGTAGCCCAAGCCGCCCCAACGAGTATTATTTTGGTGCTACTGGTGGCGGATTGTGGAAAACAATTGATGGTGGAAATGAATGGAAACCCGTAACCGATGGACAAGTAACTAGTTCCTCAGTAGGTGCCGTTGCCGTTGCAGAAACTAATCCTGACATTGTTTACATTGGCATGGGCGAAGTCCAATTGCGCGGCAGTATTACCCAAGGCGATGGGGTATACAAATCTGAAGATGCTGGGAAAACTTGGAAGCATTTAGGACTAAAGGAAACTCAAGCTGTTGCGAGAATAAGAATTCATCCCACAAATCCTGACTTGGTCTATGTGGCGGCTTTGGGCCATCCCTATGGTGATAATGAAGAAAGGGGCGTATTCCGAAGCAAAGATGGGGGTGAAAATTGGGAAAAAGTACTGTACGTTGGACCCAAAGCGGGTGCGGTGGATTTAATTATTGATAGAAACAATCCTGACGTTCTATATGCAACTACCTGGCAAGTGTATCGCAAGGCTTGGAAAATGTGGGGTGGCGGAGGCCAGAGCAAGCTGTGGAAATCTACAGATGGTGGCGACACTTGGACTGACCTCACCCAAAATTCCGGGATACCTAAAGGCCCCATTGGAAAAATTGGAGTAACTGTTTCTCCTGCTGATTCCAAAAGAGTGTGGGCCATTGTTGAAGCCAATGAAGGAGGGGTATTTCGTTCCGATGATGCGGGTAAAACTTGGGAAAAGACCAATGATGAACGTAAACTCAGGCAACGTGCTTTCTACTATTCCAGAATTTATGCCGACCCTTTGGATAAAGAAACGGTTTACGGACTGAATACTCGAATGTATATGTCAACAGATGGAGGAAAAACGTTCGATTCCATCATTCAGACACCCCACGGCGATAACCATGATTTATGGATTGACCCAAATAATCCAAAACGCATGATTAATTCCAACGATGGAGGAGGTAATGTTACCATCAATGGAGGTAAAACATGGACAGAACAAGATTTTGTCACCACACAGTTCTATCATGTGATGACCACTAATGATGTGCCGTATCATGTTGCTGGAGCACAACAAGATAACAGTACTCTTGCCATGCCGAGCGATGGCTGGAGCCACATGCAAGCCAGAGGCCATAACAAAGGCTGGTATTATGCTGTAGGAGGTGGAGAAAGTGGATGGATTACCCAACACCCTGAAAATTTGGACATTTTCTATGCGGGCAGTCAAGGAGCCCTATTAACTAGATATGACAGAAGTAATGGTCAAATTCGAGATATTCAGGTATATCCACGATTCTTTTCAGGAGAGCCAGCAGAGGCCCTTCCTGAAAGATGGCAATGGACCTTCCCTATTATGTTCGCGCCTCAAGACAGCAAGGTAATGTACACCTGTTCCCAACACGTTTGGAAAACCACAAATGATGGGCAGACTTGGGAAAAGATAAGTCCTGATTTGACCTATGCCGACCCAAGTACTTTAGGAAAAACTGGTGGGGTAATTACGATGGACATGAATGGCCCCGAGATTTATGCGACCGTCTTTGCATTGGCACCCTCTTTCCATGATATAAATACCATTTGGGCAGGATCGGACGATGGAAAAATCCATATTACGCGTGATGGAGGTAAAAACTGGGAAGACATCACCCCATCCGATTTGCCGAAATTCTCAAGGGTAAGCATTATTGACGAATCAAAACACCGACCTGGTACTTTATATGTGGCAGCAAATCGCTATCAAGTAGATGATAGACAGCCCTATGTCTTCAAGACTCATGACTATGGTAAAACGTGGACCAAAATCATCAACGGAATTGAAGATGGGCATTTTGCCAGAGCTATTCGCGAAGATCATGTAAGAGAGGGGCTCCTGTTTTTAGCAACGGAACACGGGGTGTATTTTTCTATGGATGACGGCGCGAAGTGGCGAAGCCTGCAATTGAACCTTCCGGATACGCCCATTCGTGATTTGGTCATTAAGGACAACGATGTGGTTTTGGGTTCACATGGCCGTGGGTTCTGGATATTGGATGATATTCTTCCGCTGCGTCAATTTAAGCCAGAAATGTTGAACCAATCGGTAGTACTTTTTGAACCCAGGGACGCCATTCGCGGTATTTCGGAAGCTTCTGTGCAGTATTATCTGAAAGAACAACTGGACACCATCACTTTTGAAGTTCTGGATGCCAATGACAACCTCATTGATACGTTTACAGGTAGCAAACCCAAATATAAAGTGGATAAAAACATTCCATGGTGGCGACGGGGCGGCTCTTCCAAACCAACCACCGCAAAAGGGCTGAACACCTTCACTTGGGATTTGCGTTATAAAGGTGCTACGGATTTTGAGGGGATGATCATTTGGAGTGCACGACCTACAAGAGGTCCAAAAGCCCCCATTGGAGATTACAAAGTGAAAATCAAATCAGGCGACTATGAAAAGACCTATCCTTTTTCAATTCATATGAATCCTAATTTAAAAGGAATCACTAAGGAAGATTTGGACGAACAGTTTCAATTGGCGAATAAAATTATGCAGAAAACAAGTACAGCCAATGAAGCAGTTATCCATATTCGAGAGATAAAAAAACAACTCAAGGAACATGAAGAAAAACTGTCCAGTAATGCTATGAAAAGAACAATCACTCCTTTTATCAGTAAACTAAGTGCTATTGAAGAAAACTTATATCAAGTTAAAAATCAGTCTGGACAAGACCCATTGAACTTCCCTATTAAGTTGAACAATAGATTGGCTTCCTTGCGACGCAGTGTCGAAAATGGGGACGCCAAGCCAACGGATGGGGCCTACAAAGTGTTTCAAGAGCTTTCAGCAGAACTTGAGATTGAGTTGAGCAATTTGGACAATATTCTAAGAAAAGATCTCCCCAAGGTGAACAAAGCCCTTCAGGTGATTGACGCAGATAGTATAGAAATTACGGAATAACGAGCTTAATATAGTTTGATTTATAGATTCAATAACCTTAAGCAATTTCCATTTAGAAATCATTGCCGTAATACTGAAAAAACTATATGAAGTATTTAATGTTGGTTTTATGTTTGGCTCTTACAAGCTGTAAAACTGAAAAGAAACCTAAACCGGAAACTATTGCGGAAAAGCAAAAGAATAATCAAAATGAATATGGTATTTCTCCTTCTGCAATGTGGAAAGATTATACTGAATCAAATCCTAGAGCAGAAAACGAGCAAATTCCCGAATCTGATTTTTTTCATAATAATCGAGAAGATGCAAATCGTCTTGCAGAATTAACCTTGAAAGGTAAAAAGAAGGCTTCCTCCGGACTTTATCGCTTGTACAAACAATACAATGTGGATTTGCCTAGTGTTGGAGCAATACAGATAATAACAGATTTCGACGGGAAAGCAAAAGCCATAATAAAAAATGTAAGTGTTGATACAATTCCATTCAACAAGATTTCCAAAGAATATGCTGAACTGGATATGGGGACAGATATTGAACCTCTTAAAAAATGGAAGAAAGCACACTGGGACTTTTTTGAAAACTTTTTGAAGGAAAGTGGCGAGAAACCAACCGAGGAAATGCTGATAGTCTGTGTAAGATTTGAAAAAGTATGGCCCAAATAACGTACTAGAATTATCATCATTTGTGATTGATTACTAACCTCTGCAACCATCAAATTTCACTAAATTTATAGTACAGAGAAGTCCGTGGCTCATCTAGGCCCTTAGGCTTCATTCAAAACAGCAAAGAGTGAAAAAATTCATTGAATTAAACCCCGAAAATATCGCTTCGGAGCACATCTGTTGCGCCATATCCGACAAGAAATGTGCTGACAGCTATCAGGCAAAAAAAGACTGGTTAAAGAAAGAGTTTGCCAATGGATATGTCTTTAGAAGACTTGATGAGAGGGCAAAAGTATTTATAGAATACGGCCCTGCAGAAAATGCTTGGATTCCCATAACAGCACCCAATTACTTAAATGTAAACTGTTTTTGGGTTTCAGGTAAATATAAGAAGAACGGTTATGGAAAAGCCCTTTTGCAATCAGCTGTTGAAGATGCAAAAGCGCAAAATAAAAATGGCCTTGCAACTGTAGTAGGTACAAAAAAGTTCCATTTTATGAGTGATACCAAATGGTTGTTAAGACAAGGATTTGAAGAAGTGGAAAGGATTACGAGCGGGTTCAGTTTATTGGCATTAAAGTTTAATAAAAGTTCTGAAAACCCCAAGTTCAATGAATCAGTATTGAGTGGGGAATGCCCAGACAGAGAAGGGATTGTTGTGTATTACTCAAACCGATGTCCTTTTGCCGAATTTCACGCCATGAACTCATTGGTTGAAACAGCAGAAAAAAGAAATCTTCCTTTAAAAGTGATTAAGCTCAAAACAATGGAAGAAGCCCAAAACTGCCCGAGTCCTGCAACTATTTTCAGCTTGTTTTTAGATGGTAAGTTTATGACCACCGACCTCAGTGTCTGTATGGACAGTAGGTACGACAAAGTGATTGAGAAGGCAAAAAAGTAAGTAAGGACAAAAAGTACAACAGTATACTCTAAAATTTTAGTTAAAAGAGATTAACTAGAGGGATTTTTATGCTTCTCTACGTGTGCCTTAAGTATGTTTAAGTCGTATTTTTAGAGCCTTAAACCTAATTCATGCGTAAACCTTTTTTCCTATTCCTGGTCAGTTTGTTCCTGTGCAGTCATAATCTGTACTTAAAAATGGAAACCTATTTCTTGCAACCTAATCAAGGAGCCGTTTTGAGCTTATACAACGGGACTTTTGAACAGAGTGAAAATATCATCACTCGGGATAGAATGTTGGATGCCTCTCTCATTGCTCAAGGCGAAAGGATAGCCATTGACCCTAAGCAGTGGAAGGATCAGGATAGCACTATTACTCAATTAACTTTCAATACAGGTGTAGCCGGAACCTATGTGGCAGGGGTCTCTACCAAAGCAAGAAACATTGAACTCAGCGCGGAAAAGTTTAATAGCTACTTAGAACATGACGGTGTCCTCGATATGCTTGAACAACGTACCAATGACAGCCTTTTAGATCAAGATGCGGTAGAGAGTTATGAAAAACATGTAAAAGCCATCTATCAGGTAGGCGACGTAAAAACAAACGACTGGAGTACAGCGCTAGGCTATCCAATTGAGTTTGTTCCGAAAGCGAATCCATATGAAAAATATAGTGGCGAAAAGTTGAAAATACAGTTGCTTCTCGATGGTGAACCGTTATCCAACCAACTAGTCTTTGCTGATTATATTAAAGGTTCCCACGCTCATACACATAATGATCACGACCATAATCACACACATGATGGAACTGAACATTCCCATAATCATGAACACTCGGGTGATGGGCATGGTCATTCCCATGAATCACAAACAGGGGAAACACATACCCATACCAGTGGGCAGCAATTACGAACCAATGACGAAGGTATGGTTCTTGTAGACCTACCTGAAGACGGTATCTACTATCTGCGGACCATTCACATGACCCGAGTCACTGATAGTGACGAATTGACCCATCAGTCCAAGTGGGCGACACTTGCTTTTGAAGTGAGCCACAAACATGGTGCAGATACGCATACACATGATCATGACCATGAACATGATTATGCCACCTGGATTTTTGTTCTGGGCAGTTTACTAATCATAGGATTGTTGTTCCTAGTCTTCAGAAAATAGAATTAAGGATGTCTGCACGTTTAAAGCAAGTTTTGCTGTTAGTCCTGTTGTTTGTTCCACTTCTTGGATTTGCACATGATGTTACAAGTGCTGATCAGGAGATTTTACGCAATGGCGGTTTGTTAGCCTATATTCGTGTAGGGGCAACACACATGCTCACAGGTTATGATCACCTGCTTTTTCTTACTGGTGTCATATTCTTTCTAAAAGGTTTTAAAGATATCTTGATCTTCATTACCGTTTTTACTATAGGGCATTGTATAACCCTTATAGGCGCTACTTATGCAGGAATTACAGCAAATGAACATTTGGTAGATGCGGTAATTGCCCTAAGTGTTTTGTATAAAGGGTTCGAGAATTTGGGTGGTTTTGAAAAATTAAAAGTAAAGTCGCCCAATTTGCTCCTAATGGTGGGTCTTTTTGGATTGATTCACGGATTTGGACTTTCTACAAGGCTACAATCCTTTGACATAGGAAAAGAACAGTTTTTGGCAAAAATTCTGTGCTTTAACCTGGGGGTGGAAGTAGGGCAGATACTTGCATTGATTCCAATCGTTTTTATAATTACGCTTTCGCGAAAGCATAAGCAGTTTCCCGCTTTTTACCAAGCAGTGAATTGGTATCTGGTGTTGGCAGGAATAGGTCTGTTTGCCTATCAGTTGTATGGCTATTTTACTGGGCATTGATTCTATAGTCTAAGAGATATTCTTGTATTTAAAAGATGTTTTAATTCTGAAATGGTGAAAAAAGACTGATGTTGTCTTTGGCCATCAAATTCAAAACAAATCCCAAAATGAAAAATATAATTATTATCCTGGTTTTATGTCTAGGCTTAGGATGTAAAAATGATCGTCAAGACACGCTTAAAAAAGATGCAAAAACGCATAGTGAAGAGCATAAGCATGAAAAGCATTCGGGACATGCTTCAGCCAATGAGTTCATGCATAAATCTTCCTTCGATGACCTTATAGCGCGATTCGAGTCTCCTGAAAGGGATGCTTATCAACACCCCTATAAGGTATTAAACCATTTAGGGGATATCCAGGGACAGACCATCATGGATATTGGAGCCGGTTCAGGTTATTTTTCTGTAAAACTCGCGAAAAAGGGAGCTAAGGTGATTGCAGCAGATGTAGATGATCGTTTTCTTGAATTCATCCAAAACCGAATTGAAGGAAACGCGCTAGAAAACATTGAAACCCGCAAAATCCCATATGATTCGCCTAATTTAGAGGAAGACGAGGTAGATTTGGTATTGGTAGTCAATACGTACCATCATATTGAAAATAGGCCAGAATACTTTGCGCAGGTAAGGAAGGGAACGAAAACCAATGGAAAATTGGTCATTATTGATTTCTTCAAAACAGATACTCCTGTAGGGCCACCTTCAGATCATAAACTATCTATGGACGTGGTGGTTGACGAACTTAAAAAAGCAGGGTATTCTTCCTTTGATGTAAATGTGGATTTACTACCTTATCAATATATTATTACGGCAAAATAAAATGGACCCCAATCCACAACTCAAAAAATTTTTGGAACCTTATGATGATAGCATCCAAAGATTGACTTTGGATTTACGCAGCTTCATATTGGACATAGTGCCAGAGACCAACGAATTAATTTGGGACAATTACAACGCTGTTGCCATCGCATACTCTAAATCGGAAAAACTAAAAGATGCATTTTGTCATATTGCAGTGTATAAAAAACATGTGAATTTTGGATTTAACCGTGGAGCAGAACTAACAAAGACAAACGTAAAGCTAAGTGGTACAGGTAAGTTAATACGCCATATTTCGGTAAAGGACTTTCACTCCTTCCCTTCTGAAGAAATAAAGCCCATGATTTGGGAAGCCGTTGGAATTTCTGAACACATGAACAGTTCGTTACTGGATAGAAACAACAATCCAAAAAGTATTGTGATGTCTATCTCTGAAAAGAAAATACGACCAAAATCATGAAGAAACTGATTCTTGGCCTTAGCATGCTTTTTGTGACCCTGGGTCATGGTCAAACTGAATTTACCATTACAGCGGACGGAATATACCCAAAAGCCATAACGTCCGAGATAGGTGCCTACACAACCTCGCAATTGTATAAAAAAACCATTGACTGGATTGAGGAAAATTCAGAGACCCATAACCTCACGATAGATTGTACTGCCGAAGATATTTCCATTCATATTTCTTCCCTAAAAAACAATGCGGCAAACCTAGAGAAACAGTATTACAATGCAACCTATAGGGTAAACATCCGCTTTGAATCCGGAAAATACACATTTGAGCCCACTCAAATTCAGTTAAAGCTAAACAGCAAGTATGATATGGGTTGGGAGGATTTTGACCTCAACAATGGGTCGCTATATTTCAAAAAAGGAAAACCACTGCGAAAGTATAGGGCCTATTTAGAAAATATCCCCAAGGTATTGAATGAGCTTCATACGGAACTTGATGGTCATTTAAAAGTAAAAGAAAACTAGTTTACCCTGGAGCCAAGAATTACTAAGTTTTCAGAGTTTCAATCAGTATAAGATTTTCGAATAATGCTTGGTAGAATACGAAATAGCTTTTTTACTAGAATCCTCTGGGGATTTATTGGGCTTTACCTTCTCAATATGAGTGTTGATAGTTCAGACCCCTTCCCAGATTATATCCCAGAAGACCTGTCTTTCAATGACCAAGAAAGCATTATTGAAATTTTGGTAGAACAGGTTTTAGGTTTTGAAAATGCTTTTGAGGAGTATGATGACCATGATACAGAAGACCACAACAAAAAAAAGAATATAAAGATTGAACTATTGGTTCATACAACCAAAAACAAGGAAATCACACATCGATACCTCACTGAAAAAGAAATGCTTTGCCTTCATTATGAAGCCAGATTAACCAAAGGCTTCAAAGAAATAGATTCTCCTCCGCCCAAAGCTTGATTTGTTTTTTATGATTCTAAAATCCCTATGACCAAAAGGACGTAGGGATAATTCTTAATGCTTAAAACAAATCAAAAATGAATATCAAAATAAAAACTATGCTAATCATTGTATTGGCATACCCAACCTATGGAGTATCCCAAAAAACTGATAACGAGAAAGATCTTCTCTATATTCAACAAGTTGAAGACCATAAAGAACCTGATAAGGTTTTACATGCCGAACCCCTTTACATTGATTTGATACGCGACTTGGGAGCAAGAAAAGGCGAAAAAGAATGGAACATAGGATTAGGGCTTACCGATAATTTGAAATTCGATTCTTACGAAGCTTTAATAGAGTATGAATGGGCTCCTATAAACAGATTGGGATTGGAAGTCGAATTGCCTTTTACCTTTTATTCCCCAGTAAACGGGACGGTAAGAGATTCGGTCCCATCCAACCAATTGAATAGTATAAAAATTGCTGCTCAATGGTCATTCTTTGTAAGCGAACCAATGGCTACTTCAATGGCGCTAGGATACATAAACGAGTTTGAACTCTCAGAATTCAGAAATTTAGGAAGGCCCTTCATTAAAGGAAATATTTACAATCCCTTCTTAGTAGTGGCCAAGCGCTGGGGGAATAACTTTCATTCATTGATATATACAGGTCCTCTGATAGAGCAAAACTTCGATTCTAATAGGTTTCACACTACGTATGACATCAATAGCAGTTTTCATTACATGATTTCGGGCACAAGAAACTTTCTGGGTGTTGAGTTTAACAAGACCATCTTAAAAAAAGACTTTGACATGACAGTTCGACCTCAGATGAGACTGGGAATTGCAGATAATTTGTTAATCGGAATTATTGCAGGAATTCCGGTAAGTAGGGAAAATCAAAGGTTAAGCTCCTTTGTTCGGTTGATATGGGAACCCGGGCATAAAAAAGAATAAACAGGAACTCCCACAGGGTATAGACGTAATGCGGGAAAAAAGTTCAAATAGAGTACTTTGCACCTATTAAAGCTTTGGTGTCGGACAAGAATCACATTGGAATCCCGCATTTCGTTTATACGAGGTTATTAACTTTAGGCCCAGAGAAACATTGTTGATGATAATTCATATTCCCGTGAAACCCAGAATTGAAATATTACCAGAAAAGAAGCTAGTAGGAAATACAATGTCCATGAGTATTTCCCACAATAAAACAGGCCAGCTTTGGGGACAGTTTGGTCCAAAAATCCACGAAATAAATAATCGTATATCTCGCGATAAGATTTCAATGCAGGTTTATCCGTTATCCTACTTCGACTCCTTCAATCCCATGGCTGAGTTCGAAAAGTGGGCTGCTGTAGAAGTTGAAGATTTTGCAAATGTTCCACAAGGGATGGAGACCTTCGTTTTGCAAGAAGGGCTTTATGCCGTTTTTGATTATAAAGGGTTAAGTTCGGATAACTCTATATTCCAGTACATTTTTACCGAATGGTTACCTAGTTCAAAATATGTTCTAGATAATAGACCTCATTTTGAAGTACTGGGTCCCAATTATAAGAACAACGACCCCGAATCTGAAGAAGAAATCTGGATTCCGATAAAGCCGGTATCCGAAACTTAATCATGTAGTTACAAACCATTGTTTACTTTTACGAAAAAACCATGCTTTCCAAAATTTACAACATTAAGAATCTAAGAGGTGATTTTACTGGAGGTCTAGTTGCCGGTGTTGTTGCTTTACCCTTAGCCCTAGCGTTTGGGGTTCAATCTGGAATGGGAGCTACAGCGGGTCTTTATGGAGCCATTGCCGTAGGAATCTTTGCTGCTTTGTTCGGAGGAACGGAAACTCAAGCCAGTGGTCCAACCGGTCCAATGACTGTGGTCTCTGCCGCTTTGGTTGCAACTGCCATAGAAATGAACGGCAGTCTGGAGAGTGCGCTTCCTATCATCTTGGCCACTTTTTTGGCAGGAGGGCTTTTTCAAGTGATTTTTGGATTCATGAATATTGCGAGCTACGTAAAATACTTTCCCTATCCTGTGGTTTCGGGTTTTATGAGTGGTGTAGGGTTGATTATCGTCATTTTACAGCTTTTTCCTTTTGCCGGGCTTGATTCAGCTAAATCTACAGTAACGGTCATACAAAATTTTCCTAGCCTTTTTGCTGAGGCGAACATCTACGCATTACTCTTAGGGGGAGTGACGATTGCCATCTATTTTCTCTTTCCAAAACTCACAAAGGCCATTCCCAGTGCATTGGTTGCCATGATTGTAGCTACCCTAATTGCGTATTTTACCAAAATGGATGTTCCTGTAATTGGAGAAATACCCTCAGGACTCCCCTCTTTTCAACTTGGAGGAATTCTAACCATTGATTCTGGAGCGTACTCCACAATTTTGGAGTATGGATTGGTACTTGCTGTACTGGGCAGTATTGACTCCCTATTGACTTCCGTTATTGCAGACAACATTACGAAGACCAAACACAACAGTAATAGGGAACTTATTGGTCAGGGTATTGGAAACATGTTAGCCGCGGCCATTGGAGGAATCCCAGGAGCTGGTGCTACCAAAGGAACCGTGGTAAACATCAATGCAGGTGGTAGAACAAGGCTATCTGGAATTCTTCATGGTGTTTTCCTTCTTGCGGTCCTTCTAGGTCTTGGTCAACTTGCAGCTCATATCCCATTATGTGTGCTAGCCGGTTTACTAATTCCCATTGGTTTTAAAATCGTTGACTTCAAAGGTTTAAAACACTTGACAAAAGTACCGAGGGCCGATGCCATCGTCCTTGTAATTGTTTTGCTAATCACAACATTTGGCAGCTTGATTTATGCAGTAGGTATCGGTGTAACTCTTGCCTGTCTGTTATTTATGAAAAAATCAGGTGATATTAGTGAAAATGGGATGGAAGTAGGTAGCATTTCAGATATGGACGGTTCTAAACCTTGGCAAGATGAGCAGGAGTTTTACGAAGAATACAAAGATAAAGTCATTATCAAACACCTGTATGGTCCATTGTTTTTTGGCTTTACTTCGTACTTTAAAGACCAAATAAGCAACCTTCCAAAAGACATTACTGCAATTATTTTGAGAATGGACAGGGTTCCTTATATAGATCAGTCCGGTTTGTACACTTTGGAAGGAATTATCTTTGATTTACGTAAACAGAACATCGAAGTCATTCTTGTAGGCCTTAAAGAACAACCTTTGGATATGCTTAAAGCTGTTGACATTATTCCAGATCTTGTCCCTGAAGAAGACATATTCCAGAATATTGGGAACAGTTTTAGCTACCTACGGGAAAAGCTAAAAGAAGAAAATACTGTTTCATAAGACAAGAATGGCATAATCCTCGACTGAACGTTTCATTTTCTTTTTCAAAGTCTAATATCAATTCTATAAAGGTTTGTTGCATTTACAACAATCCATTACCTTGCCGTTACAAAACCAATAATACATGAACAATTCAGAGGACCTGGAACGGTTGGCTGAAGCAGAGATTCGGCTGTCCTATTTCTTAGCAGAGCAAATCAAGAATTCTACTACCTATTTCGGTTATCCAGAAGTTCCCGAAAATAATGATCTTTCCATTCTGGGGATTAGTAGTCTGGCCAAATTACATCTGAACAATGCGGGTGATCCATGGGTACACGGAAATGCCAAAATGCATACTAAGGAATTTGAGCAAGAAGCGTTGGATTTTGTTGCCCATCTCTATGGAATTGAAGATAATTACTGGGGCTACATCACCAGCGGCGGAACAGAGGGCAATTTATACGGCATGTACACAGGTCGTGATTACCTTGCCAACCAAGGAAAGCGCCCCGTTTTTTTATTTTCATCATCAAGTCATTATTCTATCCCCAAGAACGCACATCTGCTGGGTATAAAAGCTCTCCAAGTTTCAGCACAGACAAGTGGCGAAATGGATTATGACGACTTAGCAAAAAAGCTGAAAACCATAGAAAATCAAGATGGTATTATAGTCAACCTGAATTTGGGAACAACCATGACAGGGGCCATGGATTCTTTAACTCAAATTAATACGGTCATTAATGATTTAGGCATTCCCAGAGATAGGGTTTTTATTCATGCGGATGCCGCTTTAATGGGATTTATTTATCCTTTTCTGGAAAATGCAGAGTCTTTATTTGAAAATGGGGTGAACAGCATTGCGATTTCGGGTCATAAGTTTCCTGGGGCCATACACCCCTGTGGCATTGTTTTAAGCCAGAAAAAAGTACACGACATAGCTTTTGGTGAAAACTGGGTGCCTTATGTAGGAACGAAGGATACAACCATAAGCGGTTCGCGCAATGGTTTTTTGGCCCTGAATCTTTGGTATATTTTTCAGAAAAAAGGAATTCAAGGTTTTAGGGATGAAGGTATGCAGTGCATTGAAAATGCCAAATACCTTACACAGAAACTAAAGGATATGAACTATCCAGATGTTTTCCATTTTCCCAATCAAATCATAGTTACTTTCAAAAATCCTATCCCTGCCCTGGTTCGGAAATATCAATTGGCCACACAAGGAGATATGGCCCATGTGGTGGTCATGCAGCATATTACCAAATCCCGGATTGATAGTTTTTGTAAAGACTTGATGAAAAATATAGTGTAGCAGCATTGAGTACAATAAATAGGTCAAGATGAAACGATTACAGCTTTTTGAATTCGAGGATTTTGATTGGTTACCACTTGACCTACGTTCTGGAGCTACAAACCTCATCAAGGTTCTTCACCGTTTAGTAGGTACTTCTGAGGTATTGTCCAACCTAATTCTAAGTGTAAGGGAAAAAGTTGATTTTAATCAAATTGTGGATTTGGGCTCTGGTTCTGGAGGACCTATGATTGAAACCATATGGAAAATCAATGAGGAAAGACAAGACTCCCAAGTTAACTTGTTATTAACTGACCTATATCCAAATACCAAAACCATTGCGGACATTAATGCTTTAAACCTTTCTAATGTTTCCTATCATCCTGAATCATTGGATGCGCAGAAAATGGATACCGCTCCTGAAGGGCTTAAAACCATGATTGCTAGTTTTCATCACATGAGACCATCCATTGCCAAACAGATTTTGGATAAGGCCGAACATAGCGGTGAGCCCCTGTTGATTTACGAAATTGCCAAAAACAACGTTCCCATACTAATTTGGTGGATTCTTCTTCCCATTTCACTTATAATCCTGGTGATCATGTCCTTGTGCATGACTCTTTTTGTAAGACCCCTAAGAGCGAAGCAACTCCTTTTTACCTATCTGATTCCATTGATTCCCATAATCTATGCATGGGATGGACAAGCCTCATTAATGAGAACCTATACATTCAAGGACGTTGAGGAGTTATTAGGAGAACGAAAAAACGAAAAATATGTATGGGAGATAAGTGATGCTAAAAAAAGAAATGGTAAAAATGCAGGATACTACATTCTAGGATATCCTGTCAAATAATAATCTACCACAAGATTATTTAATCATCTTCAAATTGATTATCTCCTGCTCGGTAAGATGTCGCCAATGTCCACGGGGCAAGTCTTTTTTGGTCAAACCGGCAAAGACCACCCGGTCCAACTTGATGACGTTGTAGCCCAAGTGTTCAAAAATCCGACGGACTATGCGGTTACGTCCGCTATGGATAATTACCCCTATCTCTTTTTTGGGAGCACCTTGAACATAGCTTACATCATCCACCTGAACAGGTCCATCTTCCAATTCCAATCCTTCTTGGATTTTATGTAGGTCGGACATGCTCAAATTGTTGTCCAAGGTAACCTGATACATTTTTCGAACGCCATGTCGTGGATGTGTGAGTTTAGTTGTCAAATCACCATCGTTGGTAAACAACAAAAGGCCTGTGGTGTTTCTATCCAAACGACCCACGGGCAATAAACGCGATTTGGAGGCACTGGACACCAGTTCCATTACCGTACGCCTACCCTTTTCATCATTGGTGGTTGTGATAAAGTTTTTGGGTTTGTTTAAAAGAACGTATTCCTTTTTCTCTGGATTCAATTTTCTGCCATCAAACCGCACATCGTCCGAGCGTTTTACTTTGTAACCCATTTCCGTAATTACTTTTCCGTTTACGGTTACATTCCCTGCTGCGATATAGGTGTCCGCTTCCCTACGGGAACAAATCCCGGCATTGGCAATATATCGGTTCAATCTAATTTCATCTGGATTGGAAGAACGATTGTTTTTTTGTTGCCTGCCTGAAGGGTTGGATTTTTTTGAAAATGGCTTTCGTTGAAACCCTTTTTGAGAAGTACGGGAAGGTCTCTTGCCTCCTTTGTTGAAGTCTGATTTCGCCATCAGTCATAATTTTTGGCAAATGTAGATAATCCCTTTAAATAACCCTAGTAAATATGTTGTTGAAAGCAAGGGAACTGGGTCCACTTTCACCCGAGGTAAATGAAAGGTATCGACTATATTTACAAGGCAAATCAAAACAACCATGTTCAAAAGAATTCTTGTATTCCTGTTGCTGGTCGTTCCGGCCATTTCTTTCGCTCAAAAAAAGGTGTTGGATCACATCGATTATGATATTTGGAGCACTGTCCAAGACGAAGCTATAGCTCCAAATGGCTCCCATATCCTTTATAGTCTCTGGAAAGGAGAAAAAGACCATTTCTTCAAAGTTCAAGATGCTAAAGGAAAGTACGTATTGGAATACGACCGTGGAAAAGAAGGGCATTTCACTTACGATTCAAACTACGTTGTTTTTACAATCAATGCATGGAAAGACAGTGTTATGGACATGCAAAGAAGAAGGGTTAAAAAGGATAAGCTCCCTAAAGACTCTTTGGGAATTTTCAATCTAAAAACCAAAAGCCTACAAAAGATTGGACATATCAAGTCTTTTAAGATTCCTGAGAAATGGTCCGGCTATCTAGCCTACCAATTGGAGGAAATCAAAAAAGAGAAAGAGAAGGAAGAAAAGGATTCGGTAAGCGAATCAAAAAAGAAAAAGGATAAACCCAAAAAAGTTGGAAAGAAAACTGGATACCATCTGGTAGTTCTGAATCTAGAAACCAAAACCCGGGACACCTTAAAGTTTGTTACGGACTACGTCTTCGCCAAAAAAGGAAAATGGTTGGCCTATGCTACCACAGGGGAGACAAAGGATAGCGATGCAGGTGTTTTTGTCCGCAATCTAGAAACCAATGAAACGCTAAACTTACACGGAGCCCCAAAGGCCAAGTATTTCCAACTTGGATTTAGTGAATCCGGTAAAAATTTCGGTTTCATAGCAGATACAGACACGACCAAAGTACAGCTAAGACCCAACCAGCTTTATGTATGGCAAGAAGGAAATTCTAAAGCCGAAAAAGTCATGGACAACGCTATGAGCCCAGAAGGTTATGTGGTCTCTAAACATGGAGAAATACATTTTTCCAAAGACGAGTCTAAAATGTACTTTGGATTAGCCAGACCCCCTATTGAAAAAGATACCTCCTTGCTGGAAGAAGAAATTGTGAATGTAGAAGTTTGGACCTATGATGAACCTCGGTTGTATACCGTTCAGGAGTTGCAGTTAAAAAATGATTCCATTCAATCCTTTTCAACGGTTTATCATTTGGGTGACAAAAAAACAATCCCACTAGCCAATAGCACTTATGAAGATATTGATTTAGGAGATAAGGGAAATGCTGGATTAGCTTTGATTCGAAACGCCAAACCATATGATTTATCCAGCCAATGGACAGCGAGACGCTATTATGATTACAAAGTAATCAACACTAGCTCTGGAAAAACAGAACATGAGTTCAAGAAAGTACCCCGATTGCAAATAAGTCCGAAAGGGAACTATGGATACTCTTATAGTAGAGTGGATAGTACATGGGTTAGTTATAGTCTTATGACGGGAAAGCAAACTTCTTTGACCAAAGACCTCGTTTCCTATAGTGAGGAGAACGATTACCCCAATTATCCATTTCCTTATGGATTTGCAGGGTGGACTCAAGATGACGAACACTTTTTGGTCTATGATCGATATGATATCTGGAAAATACATCCAGACACCGGAGCAAAAGTAAAGTTGACTGATGGCAGGGATTCCAAAACTGTATATCGTTATTTGGATTTGGATGAAGAAGAAGAGGCTATCGATTTCAGTAAACCCTTGCTTTTTAGCACTTTTAACGAAACAACTAAAGATGCTGGCTATTCCAAGTTTAATCCCAAAAACAATAAGGTTACTTCTTTAATTTCGGGACCTTACCGCTACTCTTCTCCCAAGAAGGCCTTGTTAGACGATGCTTTGATATTCACCCGTCAGTCATTTGAAGAATTTCCAGATTTGCGAATTACGGACCTAAGTTTCAAGAAACAAATCAAGCTGAGCAATGCCAATCCGCAGCAAACAGACTACAATTGGGGCACTATTGAACTGATGGACTGGATTTCCTTGGATGGAAAAAAACTTCAAGGTATGTTGGTAAAACCTGAGAATTTTGACCCCAACAAGAAATATCCGCTTCTGGTAAACTTCTATGAAAAGAGTTCTGATGGCATCCACAGACACCGATATCCGAAAGCTGAGCGTTCTTCAATAAACTATAGTTTTTATACCAGTAGAGGGTACATCATTTTTAACCCGGATGTGGAATATCGAGTGGGTTATCCTGGAGAAAGTGCATACAACTGCGTCATTCCTGGAGTCACCTCCTTGGTGGAAAAAGGTTTTATAGATAAGGACAACATAGGTGTGCAAGGGCATAGTTGGGGAGGCTACCAAATTGCCTATTTGGTTACCAAAACTGATATTTTTAAAGCAGCCGAAGCAGGGGCACCAGTTCCCAACATGATAAGTGCCTATGGTGGTATACGATGGTGGACTGGCCTAAGCAGACAGTTTCAATATGAGCATACCCAAAGTAGAATAGGTGGCACCCCTTGGGAATACCCTTCGCGGTATATAGAAAACTCACCCATATTCAATGTGGATAAGATTAATACCCCTTTGTTGGTCATGCACAATGATGCCGATGGCCATGTGCCATGGTATCAAGGCATTGAATTTTTTGTGAGTTTACGTCGTTTGGGAAAACCATCTTGGTTCCTAAATTATAATGGAGAGCCCCATTGGCCTTTAAAAATGCAAAACCGAAAGGATTTCAGTATTCGAATGGCCCAATATTTTGATTACTATTTGAAAGGAGATGGAAAACCCTCATGGATGGACAGAGGGGTTCCACCTATTGAAAAAGGAATCCGTCAGGGGTATGAATTATTGGATAAAGGTTCCGATTAAATACCCTATCATTTCTTTTTAGGATGAACAATAAAGATTACTTCGCTCATTTATATGATATCGCCAGTCATTTAAACAAGGAGTACTCTTTGCATTCAGCGCTCAGTAAATCCCTTGAAAAAACAGCTGAAATACTGGATTTGGAAACAGGATGGATTTGGCTTACCGAACCAGACAACAAGTCTGTTTATCTAGCCGTTTCCCATAATCTACCACCTGCTCTTAGCAACTATCCTGAACGTCTGTCGGGCTGGTGCTACTGCATAAAACAGTATTTGTCGGATGATATGGAAGAAGCGGTAAATATCTCAGAAATCGCTTGTTCTCGGTTAAAGGATATCAATTCTGGCACGAACGACTTGAGATTTCATGCCACAATCCCGATTATCATTGAAGGCCAAAAAGTTGGATTAATAAATCTGCTGAGCAGGGAGTCTAGAAAATTGAATGAACAACAGCTTACCATTTTGAATACTATTGGGGAATTGGTTGGCACCTGCATCCAGCGAGCTCGCCTACAAACATCGTTTGGAAGAAAAGAAATCAACCCAAAATCCGACCTAGGGCGGGTATCCGAAGGAGTAATTCTTCCCAAGTTAGAATCAATAATTACTTCATTACAAAGTGGAATGGGTGATAGCCTCAAAGTAAAAGCCGCTTTGCAGGAATTGATTCATCTTCAAAAAGATTTAAACCAGCTTTTGTTTGAATCCAATACATTGAAGGATAACAAGAATCCATCCAATGCATTCAGCTATCCCAAAAATCCAATTACGAAACGTGAGCTTCAAGTACTCACGCTAATCAAAGATGGTCTTACCAATGAAGCCATCGGCAACAGATTGCACATTACAGAAAGAACTGTGAAGTTTCATATTACCTCAATTCTATCCAAACTAAACGCCAAAAATAGAACCGAAGCTATAGATATAGCTTTAAAAAGAGGTCTCTTTAGTGTCTAAACCGATTTTGTACTTGAATTAACTGTACTAAAGTACAGGTCGTTTTCTGTACGGAGGTTCATTTTTCATATTCTGCTCTATTTGGAAATTTGCTCTGAACAAAAACAACGTACCATGAAGCAGCAGATATACTTAGAACATGCCAACATCACAGTCAATAATATTCAAGAAGCAATAAAATTCTTTCAAGTTGCCTTTCCTCATTTTAAGATACGAGGAGCCGGAAATGACCTTCGGGAATGGGTCCATCTAGGTGATGATTACACCTATATTGCAATCAATCAAGCCATAAACAAACATACAAAGGCGGAGAAGAATTATGCCAAAGTGGGTATTAACCATATTGGTTTTGTAGTCCCTAATGTTGAAGAAATAGCGAAAAATCTATTAGAGCATGGGTACAAACGTGACTATCCTAAACAAGTGGAGCAATTTAGAATACGGGATTACTTTGCGGATGCAGATGGAAACCAATATGAGTTTGTGCAGTACCTCAGCGAACTCCATGAAGAGAGAAACAGGTATAGCAACTAAAAGTTGAAACAATCAAAAACGATGGAAAGGGCAACAAAACACTATGTTTTGATGTCCTTTTTTAGCAAAAGGAATAATCAGAATAACTAATCTTTTATTTTAACGGTGGATTGCCGTTCTCGATTTACGGTAAGCTGTGTTACATCCGGTCTGGAATAATGGCCCACAGGGTCAAAATTTTGATGTTCTTGGTACACTCGATTAATATCCAAAGTATGGTAAATCAACCCTTCTGTACCAACAACAGGCTCAACTTCCCATTCTCCATCAGGTCCCGCAATACAAGAGCCCCCATCTGCCAACACCTGTGGAGCTTTTTCCAGAATAGCATTTAAGTGAGGTGTATCCTTTGGAAAATTATCCACGTGCATCAAAGAGGAAACTGAAATAACATAACCGCGGGATTCACGAGCAATAAACCGGGTAATATCCTTGGTATTGTGTAGCCCGCCGGGCCACACTGCTACGTGCAAATTCTCACCTTGGGCATAAAGCGCTGTACGTGGCAAGGGCATCCAATTTTCCCAGCAATTCAAGCCTCCCACAGTGAACTTTTTTAATGCATGAACCTTAAGTCCGTTTCCATCACCTGGAGCCCAAGTAAGGCGCTCATCATAAGTGGGTTGCAGTTTACGATGCACTGATTGAATTTCTCCGTTGGAATCAATATAGACCAAAGAACAATATAGACTATGCCCACCTCTATCCTTGGCGCGTTCCATCATTCCTAAGTAAATTGCTATGCTTTTTTCCTTGGCCAATTGGCACAATGTATCCAATTCCTCGGCCTCAATCTGAATGGAATTTCGGGTATAATGCGCATGCAATTCCTTGTTCACCTTTAAATCCCATGCTGCTCCATCGGTATGGGCCAGCCAAAAAGGATATCCTGGTAGAAATGCCTCTCCGAATACTACTAGTTCTGCCCCATTATCCGCAGCTTCTGCGACCGTGCTTATGGTTTTCTCAAGAGTAGCTTTCTTGTTTAACCAGACCGGCGAAATCTGCGCTATGGCCACTTTAAGTTTGTCTTCCATTATAAAATTCGGTTTAATACGAGGTCTACATCAATAAGGAGAATACTGAAAACTCCTCCCACAATGATGAACTTTAAAATATTGTGGAGCCAAACATAATGCTTTTTGCCACTGGCCTTCGCCAACAAAATGATAAAAAGTGTCAAGAGTCCAATACATATCCAGAAGTAAAGGTACATATAGCCTACATCAAAAACTTGTATAAGAAGCAGTGCGGGAACTAGGGTCAAAAAAATCAAAAACCCTATAATTCCCTTTGAAACTTTGGTGCCGTATAATATGGGAACGGTTTTATAATTCTGAGCCATATCGCCCGCCATATTTTCCAAGTCTTTTATCAGCTCCCTGGCCAGGATAAGTAGAAAGAGAAATACCGCGTGCACAAAAATTACAGTTTCAAAGTTTCTGTAGTACACAAATACCACAAAAAATGGCGCTATGGCCAAAGTAGCCGAAACCAAGTTCCCTAAAAAAGGAATGCGTTTGAGTTTATGTGAGTAAATCCAAATTCCAAAAATATAAGCCGAAAAGAAGAATACCGCCCTGAAGGAAATATAACTTGCTGCGAAAACCGCCAAAAAATTGAGGATAAAGTATGTAGTCAGTTTAAATCGCTGACTTACCAATCTATCCAGCATACTCTTCGTAGGTTTGTTTATTAAATCTTTTTCCGCATCATAAAAATTGTTGATAATGTATCCACTGGCTATGACCAAGGCTGATGCAGTAACGATTAAAAAGAGGTTAAAATCAAAAACGACTTCTCTTAACGGAAGATCGGGTGAAAGTATATAAATGGAAGTGAGGTATTGGGCTAAGGTAATGATTAGAATGTTGTAACCACGAACAACCGAAAACAAACTCAATAGCTTGAAAAGCAAGAGTTTATTTTTTCTACTAAGCATGTGATGGGATTAGAAGTTGTATACCACTTCCAATTTATGGCCGCTCAACGCTTTTTTAGCCTTGTCCAAATCCTGGGTGAATCCAAGTATATATCCACCACCACCGGAACCGCAAAGCTTAAGGTAATACTCATTGCTTTCTATCCCTTTTTGCCACAAGTCATGAAATTTAGAGGGAATCATGGGTTTGAAGTTGTCCAAAACCACATTTGAAAGTTCTTTAAGATTTCCAAAAAGCGATTTTACATTACCGCTAAGAAAATCCTCTACACAAGCATCCGTATGTTTAATGAACTGGTCTTTGAGCATATTTCTGAAGCCCTCTTGCTTCATTTTCTCCATAAAAATCTGCACCATAGGAGCCGTCTCACCTGTCATTCCACTATCCAATAAAAAAACAGCACCCTTTCCTTCCTTATTTTGGGAAGGGATACTGGTGGATTCTATATTATCCTTGGAATTTATTAAGATTGGTAGGCTCAAATAGCTATTCAATGGGTCTAGACCAGAAGACTTTCCATGAAAGAAAGATTCCATTTTGGAGAAGATGGATTTCAGGGTAAGTAGTTTTTCACGGGTCAAATTCTCCAGAACCGTGATTTTATTATTGGCATACTTATCATAAATCGCAGCCACTAAAGCGCCGCTACTACCAATACCGTATCCCTGCGGAATGGAGCTGTCGAAGTACATCCCCTCAGCCACGTCGGCCTCCAATTTGGGAAAGTCGAAAGAAACCAAATCAGGCTCATGGGATTCCATTTCCTTCAAATAATCCACAAACCGCTTTAGGCTTTCATTGGATGCTTTAGCTGAATCGGAAAGGTTCCCATCGGTTTTCAAAGCGCCTTTAAAAAAGTTGTAAGGGATGGAAAGTCCTTTGGAATCCTTTATGATTCCATACTCGCCAAAAAGTAAAATCTTAGAGTAAAAAAGTGGCCCTTTCATATGCTAAAAAGATTTTGTTTAACCTTTTTCAAAATAAAGATAAACAAAAAAGTTGGTTTTACTTCAATTAGGTTATAGTTTAAAACAACAATAACGTTTCCAATGCCCAGAGATTATGCTATTCTTCAAATAATTGCTTAGCTCCGGTTCCAATTTGGTCGCAAATATAGTGTCCATTCTCACAATGCGCAACCAGTTCATCCTTAATAAATTGAATTGCTTTTTCCTTTACTGATTCTGGATACAAAACATGCACATTGGCTCCGGCATCCAAAGTAAAACATATCGGCACATTGGTCTCTTTGCGAAATCTCCAAAGTTTATTAATGATTTCCAGGGTATCTGGCATCATAAGAATAAAATAGGGCATGCTGGTCATCATCATGGCATGTAGGGTCAATGCTTCACTTTCCACTAGCTGCATAAAACCCTGAAGGTCTCCTTCTTCTAGAATCGGCTTCAATTTATCCAAGTTCAAATGTGCTTGTTCAAACCGCTTTTCAGCATAGGGATGATCGTGCATTAAATTATGGCCCACTGTACTGCCCACTTGTTTTTGTCCCTTATGCACAAGTAATATGGTGTCCTGATAGTTTTTGAAAATTGGGTCTACTACAAAAGGATATTTTATGCCATACAAATCCGAACTCATTTCTAGGCCTTGGTGATGGCCCCATTGCACCAAATCGCCTTCAATGCTTCTGCAAGCACTTCCCGAACCCAATCGAGCTAAAAAAGAGGCTTTTTTCTTAAAAAAATCGAGTTCCATATCCTGAATTTTGCTTTCAATGCTCAAAAAACATAACGCTAATGCAGACATACCACTGGCAGAAGAAGCTATACCACTACTATGAGGAAATGAGTTGGAAGTTTCTATGACAAAGTGATACTTTTTCAAAAAGGGCAAGTAAGGTTCTATCCGCTCCAAAAAAGTTTGAATCTTGGGTTTAAAATCCTCTTTGGGCTTACCTTCAAACAATAAATCGAATGAAAAGCCATTGGAATCAACTTTCTTTTTAGTGTACGAAACCTGTGTTATGGTCGCACTAACATCAAGCGTGAAGCTTATGGAGGGATTGGCTGGAATTTGATTGGCTTTTTTACCCCAATATTTCACCAAAGCAATATTACTAGGTGCCTTCCAGCCCACTTTTCCCTTTTCAGGAAAGTTGGTATATGCTTTTGGTATAAACTCAGTTTCCGTCATCCAATAAAAATTTGAGCAAATATAGCTATGCTTTGGCAGCCCAAATGGAAGAATGAAATAAATTGTTATTTTAGAGAGCCAACACCCGTCATGAAAAAGAAAGTCACTTATATCGGTATTGCCGTACTTGTTTGCCTGTTTATTGGCTTTCTTTCCAGCTTTGCTACGCAGAGCTCTGTGAATACTTGGTACACCACCTTGAACAAACCCAGTTTTAATCCTCCAAATGCAGTTTTTGCTCCCGTCTGGACCGTGCTTTATGTTTTAATGGGAGTCGCTGCAGGTATTGTATGGTCCAAAGGTTTTCATCATATATGGGTGAAAACGGCGCTGTACCATTTCGGGTTTCAACTTTTGTTCAACGCCCTGTGGAGTATTGTGTTTTTTGGATTTAAAAATCCGTTTTGGGCATTAATTGTCATCCTAACCCTTTTGACGCTTATTATCCTCACCATTCGTTGGTTCAGGGTTGTCAGTAAGGTAGCTGCGCTTCTCTTGGTTCCCTATTTACTGTGGGTTGGTTTCGCAACACTACTGAATTTTTCCATCTGGAGACTTAACTAAGAATCCAGAAGCTCCTGTAGTTTTTCCATGGTTTTTAGGTTGCGGGTCGTAGCTTCCACCCCCAGTTTGTTCTCTATAAAATTATTGTTGAGTTTTGAGTTTCTGTAGTTATCTGAAAAACTCAAATACACGCAATTCTCGGTAAAATGAAAGTTCTCATTCTCAAATTGGTATTTCTTGAAATCGGATACCTTTTCTGAATCGGGAGTAGTTTTTAGTAAAGTGAAAAACATTAAGTTCTTTTCAGGTTTTTCAGCAAAAGGATTGTTGTCCAAAAGGTTTCGCAATTCCCCGGCGGTAATCACCAAAACAGGAACTTGAAACCCAAATTTGTCCTCAATAAGCTGCTTAATCTTTTTAGCAAGTTCCAGAGAGGTCTGACTTTTGGTTTGAAAAATTATATTACCACTTTGAATATAGGTTTGAACTTCCTGGAATCCGTTGCAAGACAATACTTCTCTAAGTTCTGCCATTTTTATTTTTTTATGCCCTCCTACGTTGATCCCCCTTAAAAGGGCTATGTGTTTTTTCATCGATTGAATTTTAAGTTTTGATCGGACAACTCCGATTTATTTTAGTAAATTCAGCGATGTTAAATTAACCAAAAATGAGTCAGTATATACTTGCCTTAGATCAAGGCACTACCAGTTCCAGAGCAGTTGTGGTAGACAAACAGGGAACCATTGTTTCAGTTGCCCAAAAAGAATTTACACAGATTTTTCCAAAACCGGGATGGGTAGAGCACGATGCAACAGAAATATGGGCCACTCAGGCAGGAATGGCAGCGGAAGCTGTTAGCAAGAAGGGAATAAAGGGAGACCAAATTGCTGCCATTGGAATAACAAATCAAAGGGAAACGGTAGTGGTTTGGGACAAAAATACTGGCGAACCCGTCTATAACGCCATTGTTTGGCAAGACAAACGTACATCCGCCTATTGCGATGAACTGAAGCAACAAGGCAAATCTGAAATGATTCGAGAAAAAACAGGTTTGGTCATTGACTCTTATTTTTCGGGAACTAAGGTTAAGTGGATACTGGACAATGTAGAAGGGGCCCGCGAAAAAGCGGAAGCTGGAGATTTGGTCCTTGGCACCATTGACACTTGGCTCATTTGGAAAATGACAGAGGGCAAGCTACATGTTACTGATGTCACCAATGCTTCCCGCTCGCTTATTTTCAATATCAACACCATGGATTGGGACGATGAACTGTTGGAACTATTGACCATTCCAAAAAGCATGCTTCCTGAAGTAAAACAATCCAGTGAAGTCTACGGACATACAGGACCCAATTTTTTTGCAGCCAAAATTCCAATCTCGGGTATTGCCGGGGATCAACAGGCTGCATTGTTTGGTCAAATGTGCACCAAGCAAGGTATGGTAAAAAACACTTACGGTACTGGTTGTTTTATGCTGATGAATATTGGTGAAAAACCTATTGTGTCCAAAAACAATCTTCTTACAACCGTAGCTTGGAAAATCAATGGAAAAACAGAATATGCGCTAGAAGGAAGTATTTTCATCGCTGGTGCCGTTGTACAATGGCTTCGAGATAGCCTTAAAGTCATAAAGAATTCATCAGATGTTGAAGATTTGGCAGGTTCCATTGATTCATCCGAAGGGGTGTATTTTGTTCCAGCTTTTGCCGGTCTAGGCGCACCACATTGGAATCAATATGCCCAAGGGACCATTTTTGGTTTAACCCGTGGAAGCACAGATGCCCATATTGCTAGGGCAGCTTTGGAATCCATCGCCTACCAAACCATGGATATTTTAAAGGCCATGGAAGCGGATTCGGGCATATCTATTAAAGAACTTCGCGTGGATGGAGGCGCAACCGTAAATAATATGTTGATGCAGTTTCAAGCTGATGTATTGAATACAGTTGCCGTTCGACCGAAAATAGTGGAAACCACGGTCATGGGAGCAGCGTATCTAGCAGGTTTGGCAGTAGGCTTTTGGGAAAGTGCTGAGGAAATCCAGAAAATTTGGGAAACCGATGTGCGCTTTACTCCAACCGAAGAACGAGAAGTCATCGAAAATGGAATAAAGGGCTGGTATCGTGCTATTGAAGCATTGGAGCATTGGACCAAAACCAATTAATATCATTTTAGTATGACACCCTTTGTTGCTGAGATAGTAGGCACTTTCTTATTGATTCTACTGGGATGCGGTGTAAACGCAAACGTATCCCTCAAAGGAACTTTTGGCAGTCAATCCGGATGGATTGTAATTACAACCGGATGGGCGTTTGCCGTATATACCGGGGTTGTAGTTGCCGGCCCTTATAGCGGGGCACATATGAACCCTGCAGTCACTGTTGGACTAGCACTTTCAGGTGACTTTTCAATCTATGATGTCCCCCATTATATCATTGCGCAGTTTATTGGGGCCATGCTTGGCGCTTTTTTCGTTTGGGCGATTCATAAAGATCATTTTGATGCAACCGAAGATGGGAACAGCAAACGGGCAGTATTCTGTAACGCTCCGGCAATACCAAATACTTTCTTGAATGTTTTGACAGAAACCATAGGCACCTTCGTATTGGTTTTTGCGGTACTGTATTTCACCGATGCGACCCTAATGAAAGACAACAGTATTATTGGATTAGGTTCACTTGGTGCACTTCCTGTAGCTCTTATTGTTTGGGGAATTGGCTTATCGCTAGGTGGGACCACTGGGTATGCTATAAACCCTGCACGTGATCTTGGACCAAGAATAGTACATGCACTGGTTCCTATCAAAAATAAAGGTTCAAATGGTTGGGGATATTCATGGATTCCTGTAGTTGGCCCCATTTTGGGTGCCGCTTTGGCCGCTTTTTTGTCTATGTGGTTACAGTAAGTGACCTAGATGCTATTTCTTGGGCGGCAAGGTATGCCCCAGTCCATGCGTTTTGAAAGTTATAACCACCCGTAATCCCATCAACATCGATAATCTCTCCTGCGAAAAATAGGTTAGGGAACAATTTGCTCTCAAATGTCTTGAAATTGATTTCCTTTAAATCTACACCTCCCGCAGTCACGAATTCTTCTTTAAATGTACTTTTCCCTTCCACTTTAAACGAACAAGCCGTAAGTTGTCTTGACAAATTCTTCAATTGTTCCTTGTTCACCTCTCCCCACCTGAGTTCCTTGGATATTCCGGCGGCACCAACTAACCTCATCCATAATCGCTTGGGTAAGGTTAGTGCTTGTGTCCTTGAAACTGTTTTCTTGGCTTCCACTTCTTTTACTTCACGTAAAAACCCTTCCATAGAAGCGGTAGAATACTCTGGCGTCCAATTAACTATGACCCTAAAATTGTATTTATACTTTTCCAAAATTCTTGCCCCCCATGCGGATGATTTCAAAATAGCAGGGCCGCTAAGACCCCAATGAGTAATGAGCACAGGACCTTCTGACTCCAGAACTGGATGTTGCTTGGGTGCACTCTTTAAATCTACGCTAATGGTTGAAGAGAATATTTTCTTGGGAGGAATCTCAATAGAAGCATCGACACTGATTCCAGGTATTCCTTTGATGCGCTCATCATTAATATTAAATGTGAACAATGAAGGCACAGGAGGCACAATGGTATGGCCCATATCTTGTAAAAAACTCCATACCCTGGTATTGCTCCCTGTGGCCAAAAGCAGTATCCGCGTCTCATAGTTCTTATTCATTGTGGATACTTGCCAATTCCCATTTTTCAGCTTCTCAAAACCTTTTACGGAACTGTTTTTTAGAAGTTGGATTCCATGTTTTTCTATCTCATTCAGAAAGCAATCTATAACACATTGAGAGGAATCGCTTTTAGGAAATATCCGGCCGTCTTCCTCAGTTTTGAGTGGCACCCCTCTCTCTTCAAAAAATGCAACAACATCTCCTGGAGCATGGGTATGAAAGGGCCCCAGTAATTCTTTTTGTCCTCTTGGATAGCCATCCACTAGTTCATTCGCATAAAACTTGGCTTGGGTAACGTTGCACCTACCCCCTCCAGATATTTTTACCTTGGAAAGCACTGTTTTTCCCCGTTCAAGAATAGCAATTTTAAGAGTTGGGTTTTTTTGGGCAATTTGAATAGCAGCATAAAAACCTGCAGCACCTCCACCCGCCACAATAACATCGAACATTAATTCACGCGTTCAGGATAATTCGTAATGATTCCATCCACACCATAATCGACCATGCCTTGAATATCGGCAGGTTCATTCACGGTCCAAGTGTAAATCTTAAACCCTTCTTTTTTTATTTGAGCTATATTCTCCGCTGTCAGCTTCTTAAAGTAAGGATTAATGGCGACCGCATTCAATTCTTTTGCTACGCCTATAGCTTTTAGAGGGTCTTCTTCAGTTAATACGGCAATATTTATGGAAGGATTTCGCTCTCGCATTTTTCGCAACTCATCCCATTTAAAACTAGAAATGATGAAGTTATCCAATGACCATCCTCTTTCTCTAACATAATAGTCGATTATGAAGTTTACCCTGTCGGTTGTATTGGCTCCCTTCAATTCAATGTTAAGTGCCACCTTGTTATCAATAAGGTCCAATACCTCCTGTAACATTGGAATCTTGTGATTCCCATCTAAAATCAATTGCTTCACATCAAAAATATTGTATTCCTCAATCCTACCTCCGCTGTTGGCCAAGCGGTCCACTCGTTCATCATGAAAAACTACAATTTCACCACTTTCGATGATGAACACATCAATTTCAATCATATCCACCCCTAAATCCAAGGCTTTTTGAACCGAGGCCAATGTATTTTCCGTTTCATGCCCCATAGCACCGCGGTGTCCGATTACCAAAGGTTTTGAATTCATCATTGTACATGCATTGAAGAGAAACACAATTCCTAAAAATCGCAAAGCAGTTTTCATTCTAGTTGATTTGATGCCTAAAAATACAATTTGGTTAGAAAACGGTTAAAACAAGAATGCTCTAAATCCAGCTGGAAGGGCATTTAAAAATAAGATTAATAATCACAACTTACTTGTATTGTCAAATTGTCAAATAATATTTAATATTTTTATCATATTAACAACCAATTAATTAGCAAACATGTTTTCAAAATCAAACTTGTTGGCCACTCTTGTTGCAGGGGTGGTCATGTTTTTCTTAGGATACCTCATTTGGGGTATTGCTACCGCCGACTTTTTTGAGGAACACTCCTTGGTCAATGTGATGAAGGAAGTACCGAATTTGGGACTAATTGCCCTTGGAAATATTGTTGGGGCTTTTGTATTAAGCTCTTTGTACAGTAAATGGGCAAGAGGACATCATTCTTTAGGTGAGGGTTTTCAATTTGGTGCTTTGATTGGTGCCTTCGTTGGCATTTCCATGGGGCTTATTTGGTATGCTACCGCCAATTGGATGGATATGACCGGTCATATTGCTGAGGCTGTAATAGACATTTTATATTATGGTATAGTCGGAGCCATCATCGCATTGGTATATCAAAAAACAGCCAGTAAGAAATAAGGACAATTAACCGACCTTTAACTGGCGGGCGGGTTGTATATCAATCTGCCCTTTTTTATGATTTCAGACTCAGGATAAGAGATTCCAATGGTTGGATTTCAATATTGATTTTGCCTAAACCTTTCTCGACCATCAATTGGAAAAGTGCATTACCATATAATTCTTCCTTAAGGTCATAGTTTCCATCTTTCAAATCCCATTTTTGAATAAGATGTTCCGGGATTTGTAGTTCAAAACTATAGGTTTTACCTTCCTCGAAGTTTGAAACTATAATGAGTTTTTCATTAGGAGACCATCTTACGTAAGAAAGTACTCTATGATCATAGTTTTCGGTATTTTCCTTGTTGAAGAAATGGATATCCTCATACTCTCCCATCAAGGCTTCACTGGAAATCGTGAAATTCAATAGTCTTTTGTAGAAATCCCGAAGTTGCTTTTCCTGTTTAGAAAGTTGACCTCCATCAAACCTTTTATCATTGATCCAGCGTTGGTGATGAGGCACTCCTATGTAGTCAAAAATTGATGTACGGGTTGGATCTCCAAAACCAGCCTCTTCTGCTCCGGGTTCACCTACTTCTTGCCCAAAGTAAATCATGGTGGGCGAAGTACTTATGGTCGCCGAAACCACCATCGCAGGTTTTGCTAATTCTGCATTTCCTGCAAAGTCTGGACTGGCAATACGCTGTTCGTCATGATTTTCCAAGAAATGTAGCATGTGGTGTTCAATATCCTGAATTCCTTTTTGAACAACGGGAATATGGTCGGTCCAACCGTATCCTTTAATAATGTGTTTGATACTATCATAAAGCTCTACTTTATCATATAGGTAATCCATTTTTCCTTTATGGATATATTCTCGGTACAATTCCGGATTGTACACTTCCGCCAAGAGAAAAGCTTCTGGATTTTTCATCTTGATGTTGGAGTTCATGTAACTCCAAAACTCTACGGGGACCATTTCGGCCATATCAAAACGGAATCCATCTACACCAAAATCCAACCAATACAAGGCGATGTCCCTGAATTTTATCCAAGAATCCGGTATCTTTTTATCCTGCCAAAAGTTATAATGTTCTTGATAGCCTTTGTCCTTATATGATTCAGGTAATTCCTTAAAATCCTTTATTCCATCAGGTCTTACTCCATAATTAACTTTAACCGTCTCATACCAATCGTTGAAATGGGGTTGGGCCAATCTTGACCCATTACCTGTCCACTTGGCTGGAATCTCTTTAAATTTACCATCGGAAAGTACATTGTTTTCACCTCCTAAAGGTTGATAATCTCCATCCCAACTGGGCACTTTGAACTCCTCTCCAACTACGTAGTAGAAATTGTTGTTTACATGATACTCCAAAGACGTGTCATCTTTCGCTCCAAAGTCCAGTACTCCTTCTGGATTGGTAAGGCCTTCGTAGTTTCGTGCCACATGATTTGGCACAATATCAATCAACACTTTCATTCCGGCTTTATGGGTCCTATCCACCAAATCCTTAAACTCCTGCAACCTATTTTCTGGGTTATCGGCAAGGTCAGGATTCACGTTGTAATAGTCTTTAACAGCATAAGGCGAACCTGCTCGTCCTTTCACAACATCGGGGTCATCATTGGAAATACCAAATTCTGTGTAGTCATTAATCACGGCATGATGAGGAATGCCTGTATACCAAATGTGGGTAACTCCTAAGTCTCTTATTTCGGAAAGAGCGGTTTCGGTAAAATCTGAAAACTTTCCAATACCATTATCGTCAATGGTTCCCCATGGCTTATTTGTAGTGTTGGTATTCCCAAAAAGTCTTGTAAATACCTGATAAATCACTGCCTTTCTTTCTGTAATTGATTCCACTTCTTTGGTTTTGATATTTGATTCGCACGCCAGAAAGCCCCCAAGTATCAGAAAAAAACAACCGAAGGCCCATTTTTTCATGCCTGAACTACTTTTCCTGGAGTTAAGGTAACCGTCTTCCCATTCACCAAAACATCTAAATCAGTATCTCCGGTAACCGAAAAACTAGATGTGCCCTTCTCCACCTTGATGGTAATGATTTGTCCCCTGAAATTTACTTTGAAGGCATAGGATTGCCATTGTTCCGGAATTTGTGGTTCAAAAGACAATTGATTGTCCTTGACCCGCATTCCTCCAAAACCTTCCACTATGCTCATCCATGTTCCGGCCATTGAGGTAATGTGCAGCCCTTCCTCTACTTCTTTATTGTAATCGTCCAAATCCAACCTAGAGGTTCTTAAATAAAAGGTATAGGCCTGCTCCATCCGACCCAACTTGGCGGCCTGAATGCTATGGACACAAGGAGACAAAGATGATTCATGGACCGTGAAGGGTTCATAAAAATCGAAATGCTTTTCAAGTTGCCCTTGCGAAAAATGGTCTTCAAAAAAATAAAAACCTTGAAGCACATCTGCCTGTTTAATATATGGTGAGCGTAATATCCTATCCCAGCTCCATTTTTGATTAATTGGCCGTTCCGATTTTGCCAAATCCTTGACACGAATCATTTCCTTGTCCAGAAAACCGTCTTGTTGCAAGTACACGTCATACTTTTCGGAGAAAGGAAAATAAATATTGGATGCCAATTTATCCCATGCATTGGTTTCTGCAACAGTTAATTGAGTTTTACTGATTATCCTAGCGTAATCTTCTGGGTACTCCTTTTCTACTTTCCCTAGTTGTTCGGATGTGTATTCAATACACCACTTGGCCAAATAATTGGTATACCAATTGTTGTTTATGTTATTTTCATATTCATTAGGCCCAGTTACTCCCAACATGACATAGCTTTGCTTGTCTTCGGAATAGTTGAAACGTTGTTGCCAAAAACGAGCTATTCCTATTAATACCTCCAGCCCCATTTTTGGAACATAGCTATAATCATTGGTATAGCGATGATAATTATAGATGGCAAAGGCAATAGCCCCATTTCTATGTATTTCTTCAAAAGTGATTTCCCATTCATTGTGGCACTCTTCACCATTCATCGTAACCATAGGATAAAGTGCTGCGCCATCTTTGAACCCTAACTTCTCAGCATTCTCAATGGCCTTTTCTAGGTGGTTGTACCGATACTCCAGAAGACTCCATGCCACTTCTTGATTTTTTGTAGCCATGTAAAATGGTAGACAATAGGCTTCGGTATCCCAATAGGTACTTCCTCCGTACTTTTCTCCAGTAAATCCTTTAGGGCCTATATTCAATCTGGAATCTTTACCTAAATACGTTTGGTTCAGCTGAAAAATATTAAAACGGATGCCTTGCTGTGCCTTGATATCACCTTCAATTTCAATATCGCTCATTTCCCAAATACTCGCCCAATCTTTCTTTTGCTGTTCAAATAGGCCATCGAATCCAATTTCAGAAGCTTTGTCCAAAGTACTATTGGCGGCATTCCTCAATTCTGAGGAATTATGATTTCTTGAAACAGTGTATCCCCCATATTTTTGAAGCGCAATCTTTTCTCCCTTTTTTGCTTCAACCACAAAACTCATTCCAACTGCTAGTTCATCTTTTTTGTGAACCGGTTCAGTTTCATATGCATTGCCATCCCGATAAAGAGTGGCTTCCATAAAGGTGCAAGTGGCAAAATTGGTTTTTAGGGTGTGGGACTCAATAAAAGCACGATTACCTTCAGAATGGACACGGGTTGTGTTCCAAAACTGGTCATCCCAATTACTGTCCATATTCTTGATCCCACTGTCCAGATATGCGAATGCAGTAATTTCAGCTTCTCTGTTCAAAACTTGAACTTCGTACTTAATTGCTCCCAATTCATCTAGATGTAGGCTTAGAAAACGGGTAGAAACAACTGAAACCTCAATACCATTGGGCATTGTAGCAACGAAGGACCGTTGGTACCAACCTTCCTTCATATTAAGCTGACGTGCAAAGTCTTTTACTTCCCTACATGTGTTTAGGTCCAAAGGTTCTCCATCAATGGATATATCAATACCAATCCAATTGGGTGCGTTCAATACCTTGGCAAAATACTCTGGATACCCATTTTTCCACCACCCGACTCTGGTTTTGTCAGGATAATATACCCCAGCAATATAGCTTCCTTGAAAAGTTTCCCCTGTGTAGGTTTCCTCAAAATTGGCCCGTTGGCCCATAGCGCCATTTCCAATGCTAAAAAGACTTTCGGAAGATTTTACACGTTCTTTGTCAAACCCTTCTTCGATAATTGACCAGGGGTCTGCCTTTATATAATCTTGGTTCATTTGTTAAGTATATGGTAGAAGTTAAGATTGTAGATTGAATTCTAAAGGGACAAACTTAGTTAATTGTTGAGTCTCTTACTACCAAAGTAGGTTCCAAAATTTTGGTTTGAAAAGTTTCTTCCTCTTTTTCACTTTCCACTTTATCAATCAGCATTTGAGCAGAAATCTCACCCATTTTTTCTCCATGCTGAGCTACAACCGTCAAACTAGGATTAGCATACTTGGACAGAAGTCCGTTGGTAAATCCAATCACAGCGACATCATCAGGTATCTTCAAGCCTTTTTCCAAAGCCACCCGCATACTAAAAACAGCAAAAATTTCGTTCACACAGAGAACAGCGTCAAACTCAATGCTATCAAAAAAACTGCGTATACGTTCTTCGTCCATTTCCATGGTAGGGAGTTTGAGGATTCGAGATTCATCAACTTCCAAGCCACTATCTATCAAAGCTTTTCTGTGACCTTGCCCTCTAGCTTTGCTTACACTTAAATAATCATCAGTTGTAATAAGGGCTATTTTCCGTTTTCCTTGCTCAATCAGTTTCTTGGTTGCGAGGTAGCCTCCTAATTTGTCATCTATAATTACCTTATCACAATCAATTTCATTGGTTATCCTATCGAATAAAACTACTGGAATTCCTTGCTCCATTACCTCCTTGAGATGATTGAAATCCTTTTTTGCCTGTGTTTCTGAGGAAAGTGACATTATAAAACCATCAATGCTGCCGTTTGCCAACATCTCCATGTTTATTACTTCTTTGTCAAATGACTCTTCGGAAAGACAAACAATTACATTGTACCCCTTGGCATTCGCATACTTTTCGATACCTCTTATAACCGTAGTAAAAAAATGGTGAACAATATCTGGAATCACAACACCGATATTTTTGGTACGCTTGTTCTTTAAGCTAATAGCAATGTTGTTTGGCTTATAGTTGTACAAACGTGCAAATGCCTGAACCTTTTCCTTGGTATCCCTACTGATTTCTTCGCTGTTCTTCAGCGCCTTGGAAACGGTGGAAATGGAAACTTCAAGTTCCCTTGCTATATCCTTTAATGTGATTTTTGATTTCAATAGTTTATTCTCAAATCTTAAAAAGTAAATGGAAAAATAACCAAAACAGTGTATTAACAGTTCTTTTAGATAAACATTTAACAAAACACTAAGAAGAAATGAAATTCATCAATGAAGGTCGCTAAATCTAGTGATTGAAATAAAATAGTATATTCGTAGGGTATTATTAATTTCGTTAAAAAGCCGCATTATTATTAAGATTTGATTAAATTAGGCCTTAAAGATTTATCAAACCAACATTTTCCCAAACTTATCAACACGAAACCGTTTTCGTTAAACACTGAATAATGCTTAAATTTTGATTAACCTTTTTTTTATATATGTTTAACACTTGAATTGAAATTAACTAAACTTAAAATTAATTATTTATGAAGATTACGCTACTTAGAGGCTTTCTTTTTATTGGGGCATTATTATGTTTCGGTATGGTTAAGGCCCAAACAGTAACCGGTACGGTTTCAGATGCCAGTGGACCTTTGCCGGGAGCCAGTGTTGTAGTCAAAGGCACAACCAATGGTACGCAAACTGATTTTGATGGTAATTATACACTTAATGATGTTGCAGCTGACGCAGTCATCGTTTTCAGTTACATCGGTTTTGCATCACAGGAAATTCCTGTAAATGGACAAACTACAATAAATGTGACCCTTCAAGAAGATGCCAGTCAACTGGATGAAGTTGTAGTTGTCGGTTACGGTACTCAATCAAGAAGAACTTCTGTTGGTGCAGTTGAAAGTGTAAAAGCTGAAGAATTCAACAAAGGTGTAATTGTCAATCCGCAACAATTAATTCAAGGTAAAACTGCGGGGGTGCAGATTTCCGCCACCACTGGTGAACCTGGTGCAGCGGTAAATGTGAGAATTCGTGGTACTGCCTCGGTGCGTTCCAACAATAACCCACTATATGTAGTGGATGGTATTCCATTGAATGGGGGTAATACTTCCGGAGTCTCTGGGGGAGGAAATACCGATATCGGTACAGCCGCCGCTTTGGACCCTTTAAGTTTCCTTAATCCAGCAGATATTGCTAGTATCGACATCTTAAAAGATGCTTCAGCAACAGCTATTTATGGTTCAAGAGGCGCCAATGGTGTCGTCTTGATAACCACCAGAAGTGGTTCTGCTGGGAAAAGTACCTTAGAGTTTTCCTCCACTTTCTCTGTTGGGTATGTACCCAATCAATTGGATTTATTAACTCCTGACCAATTTTTACAAGCACAAACTGACTTGGGTGGAACTGCTTCTGATTTTGATTTTGGCGCTAGGAATTCATGGCAAGACGAAATCTATAGAACATCATTCACCCAGAATTACAACCTGGCCTATGGAGGTGGTAATGATTCTGGAAACTATAGAATCTCCTTTGGGTACCAAGATCAAGAAGGTGAAGTCGAGGACAGTACGTTTGATAGGTTAACGGCAAGATTCAATGCCTCACAGCGATTTTTTGATGACAAATTGAAATTAAGTACACAAGCTACTATTTCGAATATTGAAGCGCAAAGACCTCCAATTGCAGATAACCCCAACGCTCGTGGTGACCTATTGGCAACCACTTGGGCATTTAACCCTACGCAACCAATATTCAATGATGATGGTTCCTTCAACCAACCAACATTTGAAACACGGAACCCTCTAGCCGTGCTTGGTCTAACTAGAAACATCTCAAGTACGTTGAGAGCGTTGATTAACGTTGGGGCTGAATATAAAATTACGGATAACCTTAAATTCAACACGAACATAGGTTTGGACAAGTCCACATCTTCTGCGAATTCAGCTATTTCGAGTTTATTCAATTCCGAACAGACTTTTGGACAAGGTAGAGCTACTTTCTTTGAAGTCGATTTGACTAATACAACATGGGAATCGTATATTAATTACAACAAGAGTTTTGGTCCAAACGACAACGTTCTGGACATTACATTAGGACATTCTTATCAAGAGTTCGTTGCCGAGAACATAACTATTGAGGCAGCAAATTTCAGAACAACTGACCTTTTCCAAATGGTGAATAACCTTGCTTCTGCGCAAACATTCTCAAACCAGAGTTCTTTAACTCGTGATGAATTGCAGTCTTTCTTTCTAAGAACTAATTATTCCATTCAGGGTAAATATAACTTATCTGGTACACTGAGAATTGATGGTTCGTCAAGGTTTGGTGGTAACAACCAATATGGTACTTTTGGTGCTGTAGGAGCAGCTTGGACAATGTCAGAAGAAGACTGGTTCCCAGAGTTCTTTGATAGATTCAAACTTCGTGTGGCATGGGGTGTTACTGGAAACCAAGAAGGATTAGGTGCAAATCAGTTTACCAGACGAGAAAGGTTTAATGTAGGAAATATTGACCAAACCCCACCTGCCACGGGAGGTATAGATAATGGTGGTACCTTTCAACCAGGGGGCACTCTTTTCGTTGCATTCGAGGATCCAGATTTACGCTGGGAAGAAAATGAGCAACTAAATATTGGTTTGGACTTCGCTATTCTAGATAGCAGAGTTAGCGGCTCTTTGGAATACTACAGTAGAATTACCTCTGGTTTCCTTCTTCAGGTACAAAGTGCCCAACCTGCTGTCCAGCCATTTGCTTTTCAAAATGTAGATGGAGAAATCAAAAACTCCGGTGTAGAATTTAACTTAAATGCCACTATCGTTGAGAACGAGGACTTCTCTTGGGATACCAACTTTAACGTAGGTTATAACGACAATATTATCCAAAACTTTACTGGGCAGCCTATTCAAACTGGAGCGATTAATGGTCCTGGTCTGACAGGTGCATTTGCCCAACAATTGGAGAATGGTCAACCACTTTTTAGCTTTTTCTTAAATGATTGGAGAGGCCTGACTCCTGTTGCCGATCCAAACAATATTGGCCCAACTGAGGGTGTAAATATTTTCTTGGATGCAAATGGGGAAGAATCCACAGTTGGAACACCTCGTTTTGTTGGCGAAAGTGCTTTACCGGATGTTACCTTAGGATTTACTCAGAATTTCCGTTACAGAAATTGGGATGCAAGCATCTTTTTCAATGGCCAGTTCGGTCAGTCTATTTACAGTAACAACAGAAATGCATTCTTTGCAATCGGTAACCTTGCACAGGGCCGAAACGTAACAGCCGATGTATTGCCTTTTGTTGGAGCAGAAAACCCGTTGAATATTGCAGAAGTTTCTTCAAGATTCTTGGAAGATGGTTCCTTTTTA
This sequence comes from Flagellimonas meridianipacifica, assembly GCF_003001695.1. Lineage (GTDB taxonomy): Bacteria > Bacteroidota > Bacteroidia > Flavobacteriales > Flavobacteriaceae > Flagellimonas > Flagellimonas meridianipacifica. The sequence goes on from NZ_PVYX01000001.1 coordinate 543,049, forward strand.
AGGCTTCAGAACGTAACTGTAGGACATAACTTCCCACTCCCTGAAGATAGCCTTTTCAGCAGTTTACGTATATTTGCGAGTGGTCAGAACCTTTTTGTTATAACTGACTACAGTGGTCAAGACCCTGAAGTTTCAGTAGACAGGAACCTTAATAATGTTCCTTCTTTAGGGATAGACCTTACAGCATTTCCTAGACCAACAACTTTTTCTTTAGGCTTTAATGCAACTTTTTAATAAAAAAAAATCAAAATGATGAGAAAAAAAATGTTTAAAAAAGGATTGGTCCAATCTCTAGGATTAGCATCGCTACTCCTGTTAGGCCAGTCCTGTACAGATTTGGAAGTTCCTCTTCAAGACTCAGTTTCTGTTGCCCAATCAGATGGTTCGTTTGGAGGTGTTGTGAGTGCTGCTAACTCCTTGGAGTCGCTTTACAATAATCTTGAAAACCTAAATGCGCAAAATAACGAGTATGCCTGTATGGAGGTTGCAGCAAATAATGTTGCTGTTTTAACTAGAGGTGCTGACTGGGGTGATAATGGAGTATGGCGACAATTGCATAATCATACTTGGAATCCTACCCAATTATATGTATTGAATTCTTGGAACAATCGTAACTCCCAGATTCTAGCAGCTACACAGCTTTTAGATCCCGCTAGCTCTGCTGGAAGAACAGCAACGCAAGTTGCACAGGCACAAGTAATAAGAGCCATAAATACATTCATGGTACTTAACTTCTTTGGCCAGGTTCCTTTTAGGGGAGTAAATGATGGTGTTGATGTTGATCCAGCTGTCTTGAGTGCACAAGAGGCATTTGATTTGATTATTTCAGATTTGGACGCAGCGATTTCCAGTGGAGATCTTCATACAGACGGGCCTGACGGTGACCTTTTCACTATTGGAGAGGCTGCTGCTCGCTTTATCAGAGCCAAGGTCAACTTAAATTCTGGTAGTATTCTTGGTGCGGCACCAGCCGGAGCCATGGACGCGGTAATCGCAGATGTAGATGCTATTGAGGATTTTGGGTTCATGTTGGATGATGGCGATGGTCAATACGGTTATTTTGATATCTGGGATTTATCTACCAATGATGAGGTAATCATGGCATTGGATACTGGTACTGGACAAAGGGTATTTAACATGATTCACCCTAACCAAACAGGATGGAACGGTTTTGTAACCCTAACCGAGACCTTTAGGCTTCATGGCACCAATGATGTAGCTGATGATGCTAGGCTTGGATTGGACGGACCGGATTTTAATGGCCTATCTACTGGATACCTGAGGGGACAACAGTTGGACGGTTCTGGAGCCCCACTTCAAGACAGACAAGGAACCGATTTGGTTTACGAAGATGAGCTTTTAACCAGTTTGGAAATCAACAATGAGCGAAACGGAATACGCGTGGTAAAATATCCACAACGTGGAGATGATGGTTTTCCAAGCCCTACAAATGATTTTGTATGGTTGAGATTTGCCGAGGCGCTACTTATGAGAGCTGAAGCGGGTCTTCGCGGTGGTACGGGTGCAGACCCAGTAGCGGACGTCAACCTGATTAGAGAAAGAGCAGGTGTTCCTGCTTTGGGATCTATTACTCTGGAAGAACTCAATGACGAGATTACAAAAGAGTTAAACACTGAGGCTAATATTGCAGGAAACAGAGCGGTACAAATTCGCTTTGGCACTTTCGCAGATACATGGGAAATGAAAACTGTTCAAGATGAGTTCCGTAGGCTTTACCCAATACCAGCTACAGCACTTGGTTCTAACCCAAACTTGGTACAAAACGAAGGTTATTAATAGTAGTTTATCAACCATAATTATAAAGAGGGCTAATTGCCCTCTTTTTTTTTCCATAACCTTCCAGTTTGCTTCCAATATCAGTGTTAATCTACACCAGTGTCTATGATAATTAGATGAAAATTTTTAGCTTTCCGGATTACAGAATTTCATTCAATGTTATATAAATCAATCTTCCCGACATTACTTTTAACAACCGTTTTAATACTCTCCTGTAATACCAAAACGATAAAAGAAGATACCCATGAAAATACCTCTAAACTTTTCTCTCTGCTGAATAGCACCCAAACGGGAATCTCTTTTGAAAACACTGTAGAAAATGAAGAAGACTTCAACATTTTTCTGTATCGAAATTTTTACAACGGCGGAGGTGTTGCTATAGGAGATGTAAACAATGACGGTTTGGCAGATGTTTATTTGACCGCTAACAGGAAGCAAAACAAGCTATTCCTTAACAAGGGGGATTTTACCTTCGAAGATATTTCGAATTCGGCGAGAGTGGAAGGCAACAAAGCTTGGTCCACCGGTGTGGTTTTTGTGGACATCAATTCCGATGGTTTGCTCGATATCTATGTCTGCAATGCCGGAAACATTCAAGGAGACGATCAAAAAAATGAGCTTTTTATCAATAACGGAGACTTGACGTTCACAGAAAAAGCAGAAGAATACAACCTTGCGGATAGTGGTTTTACCACACATGCCGCATTTTTTGACTATGATAAAGACGGAGATTTAGATGTCTACATGTTGAACAACAGCTTTATCCCTGTTGCCAGTTTAGGTTACGATAATAAAAGGGATGTTAGGGCAGAAGACTGGAATGTTATTGACGAAATTAAAGGTGGTGGAGATAAACTATTACGAAACGACGGTGGCGTTTTCAAGGATGTAAGTGAAGAAGCCAACATTTATGGCAGTCTTATCGGTTTTGGTCTTGGAGTTACAGTAGGCGATGTTAACGAGGATTTTTATCCAGATATTTATGTGTCCAATGATTTTTTTGAACACGATTATCTCTACATAAACAATCAGGATGGGACCTTTACCGAAAGCATAAAAGAATGGACGAATCATTTAAGTCTGTTCTCCATGGGAGCGGACATGGCTGATATAAATAATGATGGAAAGTCGGATATATTCGTAACGGATATGTTACCGGAAAGTGATGAACGTCTGAAAACGACAACAACTTTTGAAACATATGATATTCATCAGCGTAAACTATTAAACGACTACTATTACCAGTTTATGCAAAACACTTTACAGTTGAATCTGGGAGGTTTCTTTTCCGAAGTTGCGCATTACAGTGGTATTTCAAAAACGGATTGGAGCTGGGGCGCCTTGTTGTTTGATATGGACAATGACGGTTATCGCGATGTGTTTGTTTGTAATGGTATTTATCACGATCTCACCAATCAAGATTTTATTGATTTCTTTGAAGATGTTACTAGACAACAAACCGCTGTTTATGGGAACAAAGAGCAAAAGGATGCGGTAATCAACGCAATGCCTTCAAAACCAATTCCGAATTACGCATTTAAAAACAATCAAGATTTGACTTTTACCAACCGTTCGGAAGATTGGGGTCTGGCTACTCCTAGTTTTTCCAATGGCGCAGCCTATGGCGATTTGGACAATGATGGTGATTTAGATTTAGTGGTAAACAATGTAAATCAACAACTTTTTGTTTACAGAAACAACAGTGAAACGCTAGGCAACAATTACCTAAAAATTGAATTGAAAGGAGAAAATCCCAACACACGAGGAATAGGAAGTCTTGTTGAAATATTTTCAAATGAAGAAATCATTCAGCAAGAAATGATTCCTTCCAGAGGATTCCAATCATCAATTGATTATATAATGACCATCGGCCTTGGGAAAAGTAGTCCAGATTCCTTAAGAATCATTTGGCCCAACGGAATGTATCAGACTTTGAAAAATGTAGAGCCCAACACCCAGATTACATTGAATCAAACCGATGCTTCGCAAAAGTATTCCCCTTCGATAAAAGAAAAGACCGTATTACTAGCCGAAGTATCTTCAAAGCTACCCAAGCATATAGAGGATAAACATGTCGATTATGATTACGAAGGACTTATCACTAAAATGCTATCGCAAGAAGGCCCAACAGTTTCCATTGCTGACATTGATAATGATGGGGATGAAGATGTTTTTATGGGAGGATCTAGGGGAGCGGCTGCCAAATTACTATTCCACCAAAACAATGGAAACTTAGAACTAACTTTTTCACAAGATATCTTTCGAGAAGATAGAAGATATGAAGATACAGCTTCTGCATTTGTAGATATAGATGGTGATGGGGATATGGATCTTGTAGTGGCCTCAGGGGGAAATATTCCGGATAATCGCGTTTCCCCTAAAAACCGAATTTATGTAAATGATGGAAAGGGGAACTTCACTAAAAGTAATAATACAATTCCAAGTTTAAGCAACAATGTATCTGTAATTGCCTCCTATGATTATGACGAAGATGGTGATCAAGATCTTTTTATAGGAAGTAGAAGCGTCCCTGGAATTTACGGTGTAAATCCAGAACACTTATTTCTAGAGAATGATGGAGACGGAAACTTTTCGAACGTTACCGAAAACAAAGCCTTCCATCTTAAAAATATTGGAATGGTCACCGACGCCATTTGGACTGATTATGACGGTGATTCGAAAAAAGACCTAATTATCACCACCGATTGGGGCTCAATCAAAGTTTTCAAGAATAATGGAAGGAGATTAAGTCCAAGGGAAACCAGTTTGGATAGTTTGTCCGGTTGGTGGAACACAATTTATGCTGAAGACTTGGATGCAGATGGAGATATGGACTTCGTCCTCGGGAACCAAGGAAGCAATTTTAGCTATAAAGCGGATACCTCCTCTCCTTTAAAGATGTTTGTCAACGATTTTGATGATAATGGAACAATAGAGCAATTGTTCACAAAGAATTATAATGGCAAAGATGTCCCGATAACTCTGAAAAGGGAACTAACCGCACAACTAAATTCCTTAAAAAAAGAAAATCTCAAGTTTTCAGATTTTGCTACCAAGAGTGTGGAAGAACTGATAGATACCACTATTTTGAAAAAATCCATTATTAAGGAAATAAATACAACACAAACTGTTGTCGCCCTTAATGAAGGAAATGGGCAGTTCAAGGTAGTAAGCCTACCAAAAGAGGTTCAGTTTTCCTGTGTTTGCGATGTGAACTGTACCGATATCAATGGCGATGGAAACTTGGATTTGATTATTGGTGGAAACAACTATGACTTCAAACCACAATTCAGCAGATTGGATGCCAGCTATGGTGGCGTTCTTTTAGGTTCTGGTGATGGAAGCTTTGATTGGACTCCTTATGACGAATCCGGATTTTATGTGAAAGGCGAGATTAAACATCTCTCCAAATTTAAAGACAAGAATGGTAAAGAGTTTTTATTCGTAGCCATTAACAATGAAGCCCCAAGAGTATTTGAGTTTAATAGGGATTGATGTAGAAAGGAATAAAAATGTAAACGTTTACATTTTTATTTGTAGTTTTACATCCGTTCGCAAATGCTCTCTAAAGTAAGTACCTACATATTATGTATCGCCGTGCTCTTAGGCACCCTAATGGGTTACATCTCTCCCGCCCTAGCTTTGGCAGCAGGTATGGTTTCGGGAATCTTTAAAATTGCTAACGACGATTTTGTTCAAAAAAGTAAAAAATTCCAAAAACTTCTCTTACAACTATCCGTGGTTGGCCTTGGTTTTGGAATACATATGCAGCAGGCTGTGGAAGTTGGCTCGAACAGCTTTTTTATAACATTGATTACGATTGTCTGCACATTCATCATAGCATTTGCTATTGGAAAAATTCTCAAATCAGAGCGTATAACCACAATTTTGGTAGCCTCAGGAACAGCAATTTGTGGAGGCAGCGCTATTGCCGCAGTAAGCCCGAGCCTAAAGGCAGACTCATCACAAACATCAATTTCGTTGGCCATTGTATTTCTTCTCAATGCAATTGCCCTGTTTATTTTTCCATATATAGGCCATTATTTTGGTTTGGACCAAAGTCAGTTTGGAACGTGGAGCGCCATTGCTATCCATGATACTAGTTCCGTAGTGGGGGCTGCCGAGGTTTACGGCAATGAGGCTTTGAATATTGCCACAACTACTAAACTCGTTAGAACATTATGGATCATTCCGTTGGTTTTAATAATTTCTTTTGGTTCCAATTCAAAGGAAAGATTTGCCTTTCCTTGGTTTATCTTCGGATTTATTGGTGCTATGCTTATTAGTTCATATGTCCCAGAAGCAGGTCAAGTAAGTGAAAGTATTGTTTGGATTGCTAGGAAGGCCCTTATCTTCACTCTATTCTTAATTGGAATGCAAATCAACATTGCCCAACTAAAAAAATTGGGCTTTAACATTCTTATAGTAGGTATCACCACCTGGATTGTGTTAGGCGCAATTTCCCTTTTCTACGTTTTAAATTATTTGTAAAATACATCATGGGAGGTATAAAGGAAATAGCAAAAATGACCGGGGTTTCCCTCGCCACTGTTTCCCGCGTCTTCAACAATAGCGCCTTGGTCTCTCCCAAAACACGTGAAAAAGTCTTAAAAGCGGCAAAAGATATCGACTACAGGCCAAATGTAATGGCCGCCGCCCTGCGCAGTGGAAAAAGTAAAATCATCGGGGTTATCGTTCCAGAGGTTAATAACTCTTTCTTCAGCGATATCATCAATGGTATTGAAGGTGTTGTAAGTGATTCGGGTTTTAACATCATCATTTCACAAACCCATGAAAAACAGGAAAGAGAAAATGCCGCACTAAACTCACTTTTGGAACTCAATGTAGATGGTATATTGATGTCCATTTCAAAGGAAACAAAAGATTACACCCAGATTCAAAAAATAATTGATAGCAAAACGCCTATTGTTTTTTTTGACCGGCGCCCTACACTTGATGCTATCAATGCAGTTCTACTTAATAATTACCTAGGGGCATATATAGCAACTGAACATCTTATCGATATGGACTGCGAAAATATCTTGCATATCGCGGGCAACCCCGATGTAAGTATTTTTGAAGAAAGAAAGAAAGGTTTCGTAGCTGCGGCTCAAAAACATCGTGTCCAGTATTTGGTGAACCATCTTCCCAATATCAAATCAAACCCAGAAGAAGATTTAAACAGTCTAAAAGACATATTAAAAAAGCACCCTAATATAGATGGTATTTTTGCCTATGGTGATGAAATGGCCATCCACTTGCTCAATTTGTTGAACACCTTAAAGATTGAAGTTCCCAAACAGGTAAAATTAATAGGTTTTGGCAACGCCAACTTTAGTGCACTGACACAACCTAGTTTAAGCTCAATAGATCAAGAAAGCTCTCTAATGGGTGAGCTTTCGGCGAACCTGCTACTTCAAAATCTGAAGAGAAAAACAAAACCCACAGCAAAAGTGTTATCCCCGAAACTCATTCGGCGAGAGTCCACCAAAAACCTTGATCAATAGTTAAGAAACTGTTGAATTTGCTTTTGAAGGGTCTCTATGGCTTCATCATTTACTGAGTTATCCTCCGAATTGAGCATTTTATAAATAGAAGAGATTGGATTTTTATTAGGATGGACATGAATTCCTAAATGATTCAATACTTCTGCCAAATGATCCATCCCTCTAAGATTTCCAGCCCTGCCTGAAGCAATACCAGTGATACAAGCTTTTTTATCGGCAAAACTTGTTTTATACTCCCTAACGGACATTGAATCCAAGAGAAGTTTAACAATTCCTGGATAACTTCCGTTGTACTCCGGAATAAAAAACCAAAACTTACCCGCTGGTATAAAGTATTCGTCTTGAATATGTTGAACTACTTCGGGTTGTTCTGAATCTTTGTACATAGACACGTTGACCACATTTCCCGCAAATTCGGAGATGTCCAGAAACTTTACTTCCTCATTTGCCATTTTCTTCAATTCTTCAAATACGTATTTGGCAAAGTGTATGGTCTTATTATTCTTTCGATTTGATCCCGAGATAATCGTTATCATTTTCGTTACGGTTTTATTAGATGCAATTTATGGGCAATATTATGAAATTTTATAATGTAAACGTTTACATTTTTGGTTTAATTGGTTAAATTTGACTCCAATTGAGAATTATACAATGTATATGGCCTTAACCAAAGAAACCATTTCTCCCTTAATTATTGGTACCATGCGATTGGGTACTTGGGGAAGCCAGTTATCCACTTCCGAATATGAAAAATTCATCGAAGGATGTCTGGAACTCGGTCTTAAGGACTTTGACCATGCTGATATTTATGGACATTACACTACCGAAGAAGATTTTGGAAACGTACTGAAATCCAGAAATGATTTAAGGGAAAAAATGCGAATTACCACCAAATGTGGTATTAAGCTGATTTCACATAACAGGCCTAATCACAACGTCAAATCGTATGACCTCTCCCCAAAACATATTTTGGAATCTGTGGATTTGTCATTGGAGAATTTAAAAACAGATTACATTGACGTCTTGTTGTTGCATAGACCTGATTATCTGTTTAATCCGCATGAGATAGCAGAGGTTTTTGAAAAACTAAAACAATCTGGAAAGGTATTGGAGTTTGGGGTATCAAACTTTTCACCTTCACAGTTTGATTTGTTGCATGCCATCACGCCTTTGGTAACCAACCAGGTAGAGATTTCAGTTTTACAAAGAAGTGCATTTGAAGATGGAACCTTGGACCAATGTCTGAAACACAATGTCATTCCAACGGCATGGTCTCCTCTGGGAGGAGGAAGCTTGTTTGGAAAGACCACGTCTCAGGAGATGGAGGCAATTAAAAATGTTCTGAATACACTGGGTGAAAAATATGATGCTGCTCATGATCAGATTTTATATGCCTGGCTCAGAAAACATCCAGCAGGCATCATTCCCGTTTTAGGGACTTCAAAATTGGAACGAATACAAACAGCCCACAAAGCACTTGATATCAACCTTACCCATGAAGAGTGGTACATGCTTTGGGAAGCTGCAATAGGAAGAGAAATTGATTAAAAATAAAATAATGGATAATTCAAAAATAACAATTCGATCACCTCATCTCGAAGGAGCTGAAGTTTCTTGGTTTGCACCTATTTGTAATGGTGATGACAGATATTTGGGTGAAAGAAGCATGGACTACAAAAGTACATTTGAAAATGCTTCAGAAATCTTGTTGACCGCCGATAAAAATGGTTTTAGAAATATTCTGTGCCCGTCGTCCTATCAAGTAGGTCAGGACACACTGCCTTTTGTTTCTGCAGTGGCGCCAATGACCCAACAAATCAATATGCTGGCCGCTGTTCGTTGTGGAGAAATCCATCCAGCTATGCTCGGCAGGACCCTATCCACGATTGACCATATTCTTAAAGGTCGATTTACCATCAATATTATTTCATCTCCGCTTCCTGGTGAAGAAAGCATGTCCTCTGAAGACCGTTACCAGCGATCCAGGGAGGTCATTGAAATCCTAAAACAGGGATGGACCCAAGATGAAATAGACTATCAAGGTCAATTCTATAGCATGAAAGTCCCTTCACTGCCAATGAAATCCTATCAAAATGGTGGCCCATTGCTATACTTTGGGGGATATTCACCAGCTGCTGTTGAGCTATGTGCTGAACATTGTGATGTCTACTTGATGTGGCCAGAGACTGAGGAAAACCTTAGAAAGCTTATGGAAAACATGAGTGCGAAAGCTGCAACTTATGGCCGAAAAGTGGATTTTGGACTTCGTGTTCATGTTGTGGTTAGAGAAACTGAGGAAGAAGCACGGGAATATGCAGATAGCATTGTGTCCAAACTCGAGGTAGAACAAGGAAAAGAGATACGGGAAAGGGCTTTGGACGCAAAGTCCTACGGGGTAAGTAGACAGGCACAGATGAGGGAGCTTTCCGAGGATGATGGTTACGTAGAACCTCATATGTGGACTGGTATTGGTAGAGGACGTTCAGGTTGTGGAGCTGCCTTGGTTGGAAACCCTGACCAAATTGTTGAGAAGCTCAATAGATATATGGATATGGGTATTCGAGCTTTTATCTTCTCTGGGTATCCCCATAAAGAAGAGTGTGAGCGTTTTGCCAAGTTGGTATTGCCCAAACTAAAAACCTTCTCCATGCCAATAGTACAAGGAAAAGTAGGCGCTGAAGAACCTTCTACTCCCCTTGCCGCTGGAGTGAGAATATAGCAGATATCTAGGGCTTTTATTGAAAACAAAATAGTATATTGGGTAGTTAAATAGTATTTCCATAACCGACCTTTTTCCTATACCTATGATTAAACATCTTTGTAATTTGGATTCATGTGCTATGGAACTAACTTCTATAACCACCTAGTATATGATTGATTTACTTATTGTAAGTGCCTATTTTATTATCGTTTTTGTAACTGCGATTACGGGCAGAACCTCTAAAGAAGCTACGACCGAGGAATATTTTTTAAGTGGAAGAAACTTGAGATGGCCCTCAATTGCCTTTTCAACAATTGCCACTAATGTTCAAGGGTATCAGTTTCTTGGTTTCATGGGTTCCGCCTATCTCTATGGATTGGCTCAGGCCAACTTTGAAATAAATGCCATTCAAGGTCTTTTGTTGGCTGCGTTCATCTTTGTTCCCATGTATTTACGGGAAAAAATCATTACGATTACGCAGTTTATTAAAACCAGATTGGGTAGTACGGTTGCCCTTTTGTATTCCGGCTCGAACATATTGCTATTCTCGACAATCACCTTAGGTGCGGCTCTCTTCTGGGGGGCTTACTCAGTTGATTTGGTATTTGGTGATTACCTATCGTTCATCCATCAAGATAGATTGATTCGGATAGCGATTCTCATTCTTTTTCTAGGGCTATTCTCAGCTACCTATACCTATTTTGGCGGGTTGGCGGCAGTGGTACGTACCGATGTTATCCAGTTCGCTATTTTATTGACTGGAGGTGTTGTGGTAATGTTTATTGCGATTTATCACCTAGGCGGATGGTCCCAGCTCTATGAAAAGACAGGGCATTTGATGCACTTACATTTACCAGCTGATCACGATACATTACCTTGGATACATATTTTTGGAGCTTTCCTATTGAATATTAATTACTGGTGTGCCAATCAATCCGTTGTTCAACGTTCGTTGGCCGCCAAAAGTCTGAAAGATGTTCAAATCGGTCTCATGGTAGGTGGACTTATGAAGTATTTCATGGCTGCCATTATCATCTTGCCAGGTATAGCACTCGTAGGAATTTTGGGTGATAACGGCCTTCCAGAACCAGACGCAGCTTTTCCCTATTTGGTAAATACATATCTACCAGTAGGAGTAAAAGGTCTCATTCTTTGTGCCCTGTTCGCTTCATTGATGAGTACGGTAGATTCTACCTTTAATTCTCTGGCTACATTATGGTCCATCGACATTTACAAAGTGTATGTGAACAAGAATGCCTCGGACCAACAAGTGGTTCGTTCTGGGAAAAGAGCCATATTGATTTCATTCATATCTGGTGTTATTATCGGAATTGTGCTCCTATATCTCAAGTTCCAAGATCCTGGTGCGGCCTTTACCCATACGTTGAACCAGCTTAGGTACTTCATTAACTGCGGTATCGTAGTACTTATTTCAGCGGCTGCGTTCTTGGCATTTCCTAAACACAGAGTGGCACTGTTTGGCTTCTTGGCAACCGTTCCCCTACAATTCTTCTTTTTGGAGTTTTTCCCCGATATGAACTACTTCATAAGGGCTATGTGGGTGATTTTGATTGGATTTACCATTATTTGGATAGGGTCTAGAACCGGTTTTGTTAGAGATAAGCTCAGGGCCGAACCAGCTTCTCCCATGTTAGGTAAAGCTGGTATTGGTATGCTGTTATCCCTTATCGCATTGCACATCATATTCCATTAGATTTAGATGAATAGAAGGCGTTTTATATCCCAAACCTCATTAACCTCATTCGCCACTATATTAGGTGCAGATATTGTTTTTGGAAACAATTTACCTAAAGGGTATACTCCTTTAGCCCTGCAAGACACGGACCCTTTCAAATTATTCGACAAGGATTCAGGAATGTCCGTGCTCAACAACAAGCCCTGGAACATTGAGGCCAAAGCCCACTTATTGGATGATAAAGTAACTCCAAACAAGTACATGTTCATTCGCAACAATGGGCTGATACCTGAAAATATTGATGCCAAGAGTTGGAAATTGACCATCGATGGAGAATCTGTTTCAAAACCAAAAACCTACACCCTAGATGAGTTAAAGTCCAAATTCCAACACCATACCTATCAACTGACTTTGGAATGCGGAGGTAATGGCAGAAGCGAGTTCAATCCCCCTGCAAAGGGAAATCAATGGACAGTGGGAGCTGTTTCTTGTGCCAATTGGACCGGAGTTCGTTTAAAAGATGTTTTACAAGATGTAGGTTTCAAAGAAAATGCGGTTTACATAGGATATCATGCAGCTGATATTCATCTTAGCCGGAATCCTGAGAAGGAACCTATTTCCCGTGGAGTACCTATGGCAAAAGCATTGCAAGACGAAACCTTGTTAGCATTTCAAATGAATGGAAAAGACATTCCCCTGGTACATGGTTATCCTCTTCGATTGATTGCAGGAGGTTGGCCAGCATCCGCTTCTGGTAAATGGGTTAACCGACTTAGCATTCGGGACAAAGTCCATGATGGAGCTAAAATGACAGGGACCTCATATAGGGTACCGTGCGAACCGGTTGCTCCTGGGGAAAAAGTGGCTGATGAAGATATGTGCATTATCGAATCCATGCCAGTTAAATCTTTGATTACCTATCCAAAGTCTGGAGCCATCATCAAAAAAGGACAAGCACTGAACATTCGAGGGCATGCTTGGGCGGGAGAGCTTGAAGTTCAAAGTATGGAGTACTCCATAGATTTCGGCTCCACCTGGCATTCGTGTTCGCTGCAAAAACCTGCCAATCGATTGGCATGGCAAAATTTTAGTGCTTCCATCAACCATTTCCCAAAAAAAGGATATTATGAGGTTTGGGCCCGAGCCAAAGATTCCAATGGAAAAAGCCAACCCATGCTTTTACCAGGATGGAACCCAAAAGGCTATTTAAACAATGCTTGTCATCGAATTGCAATAAAAGTTTCCTGATATGTCTTTTGAGAATCGTTTTAAAAGTCAGGTTGAAACACTTTACAGGAAATTGATTATCGGTTTCAGTATCATCTTGCTTTGCATTTTTTCTTTGCTGTACGTAATTCTGAACCCTTCCGTTTTTGAAAGACAACCTGATAAAACAGATTTGGTCGATATTCAAGAAGTGGAGGAAGATTTGATTGAAAATGGAATCCATGTTGCGACGGGCTTTGTTGATGGTGATGGATTGACAGAAGTTATTCAAAATTGTACTAACTGCCATTCTGCCAAATTGGTCACCCAAAATAGAATGTCCAAAGAAGGTTGGGTGGCTACCATTCGTTGGATGCAGGAAACCCAGAACTTATGGGACCTAGGTAATAACGAAGAGATTATTGTCAACTATCTGGCTACAAATTATGCCCCTGACAAGAAAGGACGTCGTGATATTCTGACCGATATTGATTGGTATACTTTGGAAGAGTAGTTTCTATTTGGCGAAGTAGATATAAATTCCAATTACAATCAAACAGATAATTGCGCCTGCTTGCTTCACATACCTAAAAGGTGTTATTTCCACTTGTTCCGTATACTTCTGGACAAAAGGTTCTTTGCGAGGATAGAACTTCCCAATAAGGAGCATGATTCCCGCATTCAACAAGAACAAAATTGCCATTACATGCAGAAAATGCGGGTACGCATCAGCTTCCACAATACGGAGAGCGGCTTCGTCCGTAATTCCCAAAGCTTTGGCATCTTCCACTGCTTTCCCCACCAAACTCGGGCCAATGATAAACTGACTCAAAATGTAGAGTCCGGAACCAAGGAATATGGCAATTTTTGCCGCAATGGCAGGCACTCGTTTTGTGAGATAACCCACTACAATTATGGTCAATATGGGGATGTTGTAAATACCATTTATCTCTTGAAGATAGTTGAACAAGCTTCCAGCATTCGCAATCAACGGAGCAATAAACATGGCAGCCAAGGCTAAACATACCCCAAATATCTTCCCATACTTTACCACGGTTACTTCGGGGGCCTCTTTGTTTATGTGCTGCTTGTAGATATCTATACCAAATAAGGTCACGGAACTATTGAGCACGCTATTGAAAGAACTCAAAATAGCCCCAAACAAAACTGCTGCAAAAAAACCAACCAAATAATCTGGCAATACCTCTCCTACAAGGGCGGGATAAGCCAAATCGCTCGAAGCCAATCCTCCCTCAAAATAGTGATAGGCAATCATACCGGGCAGAACCAATATGACAGGACCCAAAATCTTGAGAAAAGATGCCAAGAGCAATCCCTTTTGTCCTTCTGCCAAATTCTTGGCTCCAAGTGCACGCTGTATAATCTGTTGGTTTGTACCCCAATAAAACAGCTGGACCAGCATCATTCCCGTAAAGATGGTAGAAAAAGGCACTTCTTGTCCATGTTCACCAGTTGAATCAAAACGTTCTGGATTTGTAGACATCAAAGTCTCCAATCCATCAAGAGCACTTCCATCCCCAATGGCTATCAAACCAAAAATCGGGATAAGTACTCCCCCTATTATCAATCCAATTGCATTGATACTATCCGATACGGCTACAGCTTTCAAACCTCCAAAAACAGCGTAAATAGATCCGATGATTCCAATTCCCCAAATACAGATTACCAGAGCGGTAGAGTCAGAAACGTTCAAAAGCTCGGGTACTTTGAACATGCCACTTATTGCCACGGAACCTGAGTAAAGGATGACTGGCAACAAAACCACCACATATCCGGTCAAGAATAAACCTGAAGTAATGGTTTTGGTAGACACATCAAACCTGTCCGCTAAAAATTGTGGAACAGTTGTCAAGCCTCCTTTCAGATATCTCGGCAGCAAAAAGATTGCCGCGATTACCATAGCAATTGCGGCCAAAGTTTCCCATGCCATAACGGATAGGCCGTCTTTGTACGCACTACCGTTAAGCCCAACAATCTGTTCCGTGGACAGATTTGTGAGCAATAAGGACCCTGCAATAACTCCTGCCGTTAAACTTCTTCCTCCCAAAAAATAACCATCCGAAGATTTTTCATCCGTAGAGCGGGTTGCCAGATATGCGATTATCCCTACTAAAGAGGTAAAACCCAGGAATGATAGAATGCCCAACATGTTTGTTTGGTTAAATTGGTTAATACTTTATAAATATATTGGTTTATTTAATAAGGATATACCAATTTGTCATACCCAACTTTACAGAATCAACAATTTCTATGTTTTTGTTCTTTTTCAAACATTAACGATTCCCCTTTTTCTGTTCTTGGGGGAATGTCTATATTTCACCCTATTTTGTTTTCATGGGAAGATTTTGTTGTTTTTTATGCCTAATGGGGATTTTGTTTTCGGGGTGCAAACAAAAACAGGAAAAGGAAAAACTCTTCAAAAAAAGAAGCGCTTCGGAGACCGGAGTTTCTTTCAAAAATCAATTGACTGACACTCCCGAGCTCAATATCCTGACCTATTTGTATTTCTACAACGGTGCAGGAGTGGCCGCCGGGGATTTTAACAACGATGGGCTACCGGATTTATATTTTACGTCAAATCAAGAGTCTGACCGTCTTTATTTGAACAATGGAAACCTTAATTTCACTGATATTACAGAAGCTTCCGGCATTGATAATTCGGATGAATGGACCACAGGGGTTACCCAAGTTGATATAAACAACGACGGTTGGTTGGATATTTATGTCTGTAAGGTGGGGAACTACCAAACCTTAAAGGGCAAAAATCTGTTGTATGTGAATCAAGGGGCAGATAACAAGGGGATTCCCACCTTCAAAGAAGAAGCAGATAAGTATAACCTTGATTTCTCGGGATTCTCTACCCAAGCTGCTTTTTTTGACTACGATTTGGATGGTGATTTGGATATGTATCTCCTCAATCATTCAGTAAAACCAAACCGGACCTATGGTAAAGGAAGCAAGCGTAAACAAATCGATTCTCTATCCGGAGATATCCTTTTCAGAAATGATGATGGAAAGTTCATGGATGTATCCCAAGAAGCAGGCATTTTTCAGGGATCTATTGGTTATGGTTTAGGTATCGGGATTAGTGATGTCAATAATGACGGTTATCCAGATGTTTATATTGGAAATGATTTTTTTGAAAATGATTATTTCTATTTCAATCAAGGGAATGGTACTTTCAAGGAAACCATTTCTTCCAACGAAAAAGTATTAGGCCATACCTCCCATTTTTCCATGGGGAATACCATAGCTGATATTAACAATGATGGATGGACAGACATTATCTCTTTAGATATGCTCCCAGAAAACTTGGAAACCTATAAAACTTCGGGTCTGGAATATGCTTTTCCAACATATGACCAATATTTAAGGAATGGATTTGCTCCTCAATACATGCAAAACACACTGCATTTGAACAGAAAGGGGCAAACTTTCAATGAAATTGCCCACATGAGCGGAGTGGCTGCCACAGAGTGGTCCTGGGGTGCCTTGTTTGCCGATTTTGACAATGACGGTCATAAAGACCTTTTTGTTTCAAATGGGATTAAAGGAGCTACCAATGACATGGATTTCATCAGCTTCATTGCCAATGAAAAAATCCAAAAGGCCATAGAGAGCGGTATGACACAAAAGGAGATGAGCTTTATTGGTGAACTTCCAGAAAAAAAAGTGCCCAACTATTTCTTTAAAAATAATGGAGATTTGACTTTCAGTGACGTGACCAACACTTGGAGTGAAAGTGAAGATTCATTTAGCCATGGTTGTGCCTATGTCGATTTGGATAATGATGGAGATTTGGATGTTGTGGTGAACAATGTCAATGAAGAAGCCTACATTTTGGAAAATACCCAGAAGGACAATAATCGTTCTCTCTCCTTATCGTTCGAAGGAACTACAAAAAACAGATTTGGTGTTGGGGTAAAGGTCAAGGCTTACATAAAAGGGTCTACGTTGGTTGGAGAAAGCTTTCCCACAAAAGGGTATCTCTCGTCAACGACCAATACGATTCATTTAGGTTTGGGCAAAGATTCAATTCTTGATTCTTTACAGGTCATATGGCCTTCAAAAAGGTTTCAAACCTTGAAAGAAGTCTCCGTAGGAAAGCTTACTCTTAAGTATGAAGATGCCCTTGATTCGATTGCTTCGCTGAAGCACAAGTCTTTTAATTTTTTCAAACCAGTAGAAGGGTTGATTCCTTTTGCCCATGATGAAAAACCCACTGTGGAGTTCAACGTAGATCCATTAATCCCATTTGCCAATACGAACAACGGGCCAAGTGTTTCCGTAGCAGATATAAATCAAGATGGGTTGGATGATGTTTTCATTTCTGGGGCCAAAGCTCAAGCATCTGCCCTCTTTGTTCAGAACAAGGAAGGTGGCTTTACCCAACTGCAAGATGAGTTGTTCGCCCAAGATGCATTTAATGAAGATGTTGCTCATACCTTTTTCGATGCTAATGGTGATGGTTTCAAAGATTTAGTGGTTGTCAGTGCAGGGAACGAATTTAAATCCTCAAGTAGAATTCAACCTAGACTCTATTTGAATAAAAATGGAAGGTTTGTGAAAGACTCTTTAGCTTTTAAAGGAGTTGAACTAAATGCCTCCAAAGTCTTGGCTGTGGATTTTGATAATGATGGGGACATGGACCTCACAATTACTTCAGACCAAAAGCCCCGACAATTTGGAATTGAAGACCGTCAATATCTATTTCAAAATGATGGTTCAGGTAACTTTGAGGATGTTACCTCTGTTTTTTCAAAAGAATTCGAACAAGTTGGAAATGTAAAAGATGCTTCATGGATTGATTTGGACGGCAATGGGTATACAGATTTGATAGTGGTCGGGCATTGGATGCCTGTTACCATCTTTTTAAACAACGGAAAAGAATTGACCCTTGCATCAGGAGATAATTTGGAAAATTCCCATGGCCTTTGGAACTCTTTAATTGTTGATGATTTTGATGGTGATGGGGACATGGACTTAGTGGTAGGCAATTGGGGATTGAACAGCAAGTTAAAGGCTTCTTTGGAAAGACCTCTTACCTTGTACAGTAAAGATTTTGACACCAATGGGTCCGTAGAACCATTGGTTACCTATTATCACGGCACTAAAGAAACTCCATTTGCTTCAAAAGATGAGTTGGTAAAACAACTGCCATTTCTCAATAAAGATTTTCTTTCCTATAAAAGCTTTGCCAAAGCGTCTTTGGAAGACCTCTTTGGAGAACAAAACTTAGATAGCGCCATTAAGAAAGAGGTATATGAACTAGCCAGCTGTTATTTTGAAAACACCGGCAATCTGCAATTCATAAAAAAACAACTTCCCAACATCGCCCAAATATCAACCGTCAATGATATGCTTGCAGATGACTTTGACCGTGATGGTGTAAAAGACTTACTCTTGGTAGGGAACAACTATGAAATTAGTACACAATTGGGAAGAATGGATGCCTCCCATGGTATTATTTTAAGTTTCAAGGATAATGGGCCCAAGTGGAACAAAAACATCCCAATCGACATTTCAGGGCCCGCCAGAAGTATTGAAAAAGCAACCATTAATAACAAAGAGCATTATATTATTGGCATCAACAATTCCAAACCCTTGTTCTTAGAGAGAATTATAAATGAATAGAATCTGTATTAGCATAGTAGCCGGATTGCTTATCGCAAGCTGTGGTAAAAAGGAAGGAGAACTCTTTAAGAATCCTTCTTCGGAACAAACGGGAATTACATTCACGAATTCACTTGAAGAATCCGATGCCCTCAATATTTTGGATTATCTCTATTTCTACAACGGAGGAGGGGTAGCGATAGGGGATATCAACAATGACGACTTGCCCGATATTTTCTTTTCCGGGAACAGGGTGAAGAATAAACTCTATCTAAACAAAGGCGATTTGACTTTTGAAGATATTTCGGAAAAAGCAGGCGTCGAAGGAAAAAGCGATTGGAACACAGGAACTGTTATGGCCGATGTGAACGGAGATGGTCTTTTGGACATCTATGTTTGCGCGGTTGTGGGTATCAATGGTTTTGAAGGTTATAATGAATTGTTTATCAATAATGGTGATAATACCTTTACTGAAAGTGCATCCAAATATGGACTTGATTTCGATTCCTACAGCTCCTCTGCCGTTTTTTTTGATTATGATTTGGATGGAGATTTGGATTTGTACCTTCTAAATCATGCGGTTCACACCCAAGAGTCTTTTGGAAGGGTTGACCTTCGGTATGAAAGAAACTATGAAACCGGCGATAAGCTCATGCGAAATGATGGCGATACCTTTACCGAGGTCAGTGAAGATGCAGGGATATTTGGAGGGATAAATGGTTATGGGCTTGGTATTTCGGTATCTGACTTCAATCAGGACGGGTATCCTGACCTATATATTGGAAATGATTTCCACGAAGACGACTACTACTACATCAACAATGGAGATGGAACCTTTACCGAAAGCCTAAGAGACTATTTTGGCCATACCAGTCGCTTCTCCATGGGCAGTGATGTAGCAGATATCAATCACGATGGCCTGCCAGACCTATTATCACTGGATATGTTACCTGAAGATGAGATTCCACTTAAATCCTCTGAAGGTGATGATAACATTCAGATTCAGCGATTGCGTGTGGAGCGATTTGGCTATCATTATCAGTTCACACGAAATATGCTATATGTCAATCAGCCTTCGGGGAACTACCTTGAAACTGCCTTATTGAGTGGCATTGCTGCAACGGATTGGAGCTGGAGTGCACTTTTTGGAGACTATGATCAGGACGGAGAGCAAGATGTGTTTGTCTCAAACGGAATACCAAAACGGCCCAATGATTTGGATTACATCCGCTTTGTTTCCAATGAACAAATTCAGAAAAAGCTAGACAACACCAAGTTAGTGGACCAACAAGCCCTAAACCTTATGCCGTCAGGAGCGGTCAACAACGCTGTTTTTAGAGGGGCAGAGGGATTAAAATTCCAGAACAAGTCCAAGGAATGGATAACACAGGACACCTTGGTTTCTGGAGCAACTGCTTATGCAGATTTAGACAACGATGGTGACCTTGACTTAGTCACCAATAACATCAATACAGAAGCGACCCTTTACATCAACAAGACAAATTCCAAATCCAATTACTTAAAACTAAAATTAAGATTTGAGGGAAGGAATCCTTTTGGAATTGGTTCCAAGGTGTATTCGTACCACAAAGGAACTTTACAGTTTAAAGAGCTTTTCCCAAATAGGGGATTTC
Source organism: Flagellimonas meridianipacifica (assembly GCF_003001695.1). Classification (GTDB taxonomy): domain Bacteria; phylum Bacteroidota; class Bacteroidia; order Flavobacteriales; family Flavobacteriaceae; genus Flagellimonas; species Flagellimonas meridianipacifica. Next base: position 563,224 of record NZ_PVYX01000001.1, read on the forward strand.
AGTCCAGTTCACAGCCCATTGTCCATTTTGGCTATGGTCAAGCTCAAAAAGTGGATTCATTAAAAATCGTTTGGCCCGATAAAACCCATCAAATGCTTAGGGATGTTGATGTAAATCAAACCCTAAAAGTGGTCAAAAAAGACACCAAACCTTTTGAGTACAACAAAAAACTAAAAACGAAACCCTTATTTGAGGAAATAGATTCCAATTTGGGTATCGATTTTGAACACAAGGAAGATAACCATATTGATTTCAACCGAGAAAAGTTGATTCCATATCGTGTTTCGGATAGAGGCCCCGCAATGGCATTGGGTGACCTTAACAACGATAATAAAACGGATATTTTCTTGGGTAGTTCTAAATTCTCCCCTTCGAAGGTTTACTTTCAAACAGACAGCAGTTTTATTGAGCAAAAGTTTGCTGAAATCCTCAAAGATTCGATTCGTGAAGATATTACTGCGCTTATCAATGACTTTAATGGAGATGGAAAAAACGACCTCATTATAGGTGCTGGAGGAGCAGATTTTTCTGGAAAAGCCAGGCCCTTACTAAATGTGCTGTTTGTTCAAAAAGATTCTCTTTTTGAAACTGTCAATTTACCTGAGTTGTTTGATAACACCTCAACGATAAAAGCAAATGATTTTGATAACGACGGTGATTTGGATTTGTTTGTTGGAAGCCACGTGGTATCCTCAAAATTTGGAGAAATCCCAAATTCCTACCTTTTAGAAAACACTGAAAACGGCTTTGTTGTTTCGGAAGGAAATCTTTTTGAAAAGGTTGGAATGGTAACGGATGCTTCGTGGAGCGATTTTGATTCCGATGGTAAAGATGATTTAATACTTGTTGGGGAGTGGATGCAACCTAAATTCTTTAAAAACACATCCAATGGCTTTCAAGAAGTATCCTTGCTTGAAGCGGAAAAAACATTAAATGGTCTATGGAGAGGCATTCACCCTTTTGATATCGATAATGACGGGGACATGGATTATTTATTGGGCAACTGGGGAACCAACTCCAAATTTAAGGCAGACTCTAATGCTCCCATGCAAATGTACTTCTCTGATTTTGATGAAAACGGCACAACAGAAACCATAGTAACCACACAGAAAAATGGAAAACAATTTCCGCTCCTCGGCCTAGATGAATTATCCAGTCAAATAGTTTCACTGAGAAAAACCTTTGTAAGCTACAAAGACTTCGCTGGCAAACCCATTGATGCCCTTTTTGAGAAATCCGTTTTGGACGAAGCATCCATTTTAGAGGTTAACGAGCTTAGATCTGGATATTTAGAGAATAAAGATGGTAAGTTCAATTTTGTTCCCTTTAGGGAAGAACTTCAAGTATCTCCTATAACGGCTTTTGTCTCCCATGACTTTGACGGAGATGGATCGGAAGAGGTATTGGTTGGTGGAAATTATTTCGGGACCACGCCATTTCACGGAAGGTTTGATTCCTTCCCTGGAGCATTGATTTCTTCCAAAAATGACATAATTTTGGGAGATGATTTAGGTTTGGACCTAACCAAAAAATCAGTAAGGCACCTGCATGTCCTTACCGTGGGTGAAAGTGACTATTTATTGGTCACCTTCAACAACGAAAAATCAAAGATGTATAAACTACTCAACTAAAATGTTTAAAATGATACGAAGAATTGGGCTGTTGCTGTTTTTGGCCGTTTTAGTAATTTCTTGCTCACAAAAAAAAGAGGATATTGTCATTTCTCCTGAGGATTTCCATGAATCAGTAGATAGGGTAACTCAAGTAATGATTCATGATATTTTCTCTCCTCCCGTTGCCAGCAGAATTTTTGTTTATCCCAATATCGCAGCTTATGAAATTCTGGCTTCACAAGACAACAAATACCTTTCTTTAGCCAATCAGGTCAGAGAGCTTAGCCCTATTCCCAAACCTGTAGATACTACTTCTCTTAATTATGAATTGGCGGCATTAGTGGCCCATATCGATTTAAACAAGAGACTAATTTTTTCTGAGGAACGAATTGAAACGTATCGGGATAGTCTCTATGCTTTGTGGGAAACCAAGAACCGGGATCAATACGAAGTCTCTAAAAAATATGGTCTCGAAGTAGCTGAGCATATTGCGGAATGGATGAATGGAGACAATTATGCCCAAACACGTACCATGCCCAAGTTTACCGTAGATACCGACAACCCTTCCCGTTGGCAACCTACACCGCCAGCATATATGGCGGGAATAGAACCCCACTGGAGCAAAATCCGTCCTTTTGTAATTGATTCGGCAAGTCAGTTCAAACCCACTCCACCCCCCCCATTTTCTATGGACAAAGATTCAGACTTCTATAAGGAAGTTCAGGAAGTCTATGACATAAGCAACGATATTACAGCTAAAGGAGATGCTTCGGAAGAGGTCCAAATTGCGCAGTTTTGGGATTGCAATCCTTATGTTTCGGTTACCAGAGGGCACTTAATGTTCGCTACAAAAAAAATAACTCCTGGTGCCCATTGGATTGGAATCACCAAAATAGCCAGTCGAAAAAGTAATGCTGATTTACATAAAACGGTTTATGCATACACTAAGGCATCCATTGCTATGGCAGATGCTTTCATAAGCTGCTGGGATGAAAAATATAGAAGCAACTTAATCCGGCCCGAGACCCTTATAAATGAGCATATAGACGAAAATTGGGAACCTATACTTCAGACTCCACCTTTTCCTGAATACACGAGTGGACACAGTGTAGTCTCCGGTGCAGCAGCTGTGGCCCTCACAGACGTGTTTGGTGACAATTTTGCTTTCCATGATGATACCGAAGTGCCTTATGGTTTACCTGTACGCTCTTTTCCTTCATTTAAAGCTGCAGCCGATGAGGCGGCCATCAGTAGAATGTATGGTGGTATCCATTACAGAGCAGCAGTGGAGATAGGTGTAAATCAAGGCCGAAATCTTGGTAAATTCGTAATTGATAATCTGCAAATGACCCAATAGTTTCATTTCAAGTAAGCTATGAAGAAAAAAGCTTTATTTGGATTTGTCGGAACTTTGGTTTTCCTTTTGAGCTGGTATTTGTTTATTAAACCAAGCGACTACATTGTAACCTTCAAAGCCAATACCTTTCCCGGAGCCATAAACCAAACTTTGAAGGTATGGGGAAAAAGCAACTTCTCTGGAAAAATCTTAGAACAAAAGGACTTACTGCATGTAAATCAAAGGTTACAATTCGGAGACTCCGTTGTAGACTATGAATGGACTATTACTCCCATTTCGGATTCTACATCAAGTATAAGAGTTAGCATTACCGATGAAAAAAATAGTCTAAAAAACAGAATTCTCATTCCCTTTACCAATACAATAATCGAAAAACGTTCAAAAAAGAACTTATTGGATTACAGTGCTTTCTTGAATAATCATATTAAAAAGTTCAAAGCAAAGGTTGAAGGTGAAGCTGAACTGCCCCCAAGCTTTTGTGCTTATCTACCTGCAAAAGGAATTCAATCCAAAAAGGCGTTCGATATGATGAGGGATTTCCCTTATTTGAGCAGTTTCATTGAAGAAAATGACTTAAAACTTGTAGGGACACCTTTTGTAGAAATTACAAACTGGAATATCGTAACGGACAGTATTTCATTCAACTTTTGTTATCCGATACAAAAAACAGATTCACTCCCTGAACACCGCGAAATAAAATTCAAGGAATACTCGAGCAGAAAAGCCATTAAGGCTATTTACAAGGGAAACTATAGTACATCTGACCGTGCTTGGTATCGTATTTTGACGTATGCCGAAAAGAATGGAATTGCTGTAGACCCCAATCCTATCGAAGTGTTTTTAGATAATCCTAGTCTTGGAGGTAATGAATTGGAATGGCAGGCTGAGATTTATATGCCTTTAAAGAATGGTGATGAATAGATTGATTGTACTTCTTGGTTTAATCGTTTGTCAAGCATGTGCACAAAAACCCTGGCACGGAAATCTTGATTACTTGGGGAAGCTACCAAATAAACTCAATGAGGTTTCTGGCATAGTGGCTTTGAAGGATAGGAGTCTTTGGGTAATTGAAGACAACGGAAATAAAGACAAGCTATATCAGATAAACCTAAAAGGCAACTTGGTCAGGGAGGTAAAAGTTGAAAATGGCAAAAACCACGATTGGGAGGATATAACCAAAGACCGCTACGATAACATTTACATTGGGGATTTTGGAAACAATGCAAACGATCGAAAAAATCTTACAATTCTCAAAATTGATAAGAAACAAGGATTTGAGGATGGAAAAGTCTCCGCAAAGAAAATAAAGTTTGAGTATCCGGAACAAGAGGAGTTTCCCCCTAAAAAGAAAAATTTGCATTTTGATTGTGAGGCTTTCTTTCACCATGGAAACTCGCTTTACGTGATTACTAAAAACAGAGCTAGGCCGTACACAGGAAAAGCTTTCATTTACAAGATTCCCGATACACCAGGCTCATACAAAGCCAAATTGGTAGGTGACTTCAAGACTTGCACGGACAGCCAGTTTTGTTCGATTACCGGAGCGGACATCTCTCCAGACGGAAAAAAAATTGCACTCTTAGGTTCTGGATTCATTTGGCTTTACACGGACTTTTCTTTTGATGATTTTACTCAAGGAAAACTAAAGGTCATTGATGTTGAGTATAGAACCCAACAGGAGTCCATTTGCTTTTTGGACAACCAAACCTTATTGATTGCCGATGAGCAATCAAAAACCAAGGGGCGTAACTTGTATCGTTTCAAACTTCCTCAAAATTCCGAATGATATATCATTTTCAGATAATAGGTCTCAGCGTATACAAACGGTCGATTGCCTGATAACTTTCAAAATAGATTGCCACGCATTTACTTAGTTCAAGTTATTTCAGGTAATCATGAAAAAAATCAATTCGTTTGTTCTTCTTTGCTTTCTTTTAGTTTCCATTCCACATTTTTCACAAAACTCTTCGGTAGAGGTAAAAACTCTTCTGAAAGACTTTTCGGGAAATGGTTCTATCACCATTGATGCGGAAGGAAAAATCTATATCAACGAATACGGAACTGCTAATTCCGATATCTCTGGAACAGGCAAACATATCTATGTGATATCTCCCGAAGGGAAACCGACCATTTTATCTAAGGAGGTAAGTGGAGCTGTAGGAAATACCCTGGCACCTAATGGAACCTATTATTTCAATAACGGCAACTCCTTTTACAAGAGTGACCTTATGTCATATAAAGATGGTAAGATGAAAAAGATAGCCACCTTAGAAGGATTTTCAGGGGATATTTTGTTGGATAGTCAAAACGACTTCTTTTTGATACCTAGTTACACGCATCCCGTTCTGCGAAAAGTGAGCATGGATGGAATCGTAGAAGACTATATCGAAGATGAAAGGCTCAAAGGTGTGACTGGGATAACCTATGGCGAAAAGAACATCATTTTCGTGAGCAACTTTACCACAGGAAAGATTTATAAAATTGACAATAATCAATCAATAAGCGAACTGGCCACACTTCCTGTAGTTTATCCGGGATATGTAATAGGTTATATCACTTATTTTGAAGGTCATATTTATGGTACGGGATATGGTTCAAATAAAATTTATCAAGTTGACATGAATGGAAAAGTAGAGGTGCTTGCGGGTTCCGGAGAATACAATGAAAAAGACGGCAGTGCTCTAGAAGCTGGATTCATAACCCCGAATGGAATTGAAATTGATGCCAAAAGAAGAAGATTGTACATTTCTCAAAACGGAAATGGGCGTCCCGCCTCGCTTAGATACATTGATTTACCTAAATCGTAAAAAGCCTCTCTCACGGAGTGCTGTTCGCTTTCAAATCAATTAAAATCCAAAACCAAAACCGAATGCAAAACGCATTCCATCTGCACTATTGAACAGTCCAATATTGGCTGATAAAATATCTGCACCATTTATAAAAAATCCAGCTCCATAGGAATTATGCCACTTATCCGAGGAATCCCCTGGAAACCAAACTCTTCCGTAGTCAAATCCACCATAAATTCCCGGTGTTACTGGCAATAGCCCGGTCTGGGAACGTCGGAAACTGTAACGCAAATCCGTATTTTGGAAATAGGCCGACTTACCCGTAAAGCGCTGGAATCTAAAACCTCGCAAACCATTATTCGCCCCTATACTGGCACCTTGATAAAACTCAAAGTCATCACCAAAGTTCACATGGCCTTTTAGGTTAGTGGCCAAGACGAGTCGCCCATCCGATGTAAGCTTGTGTACAAATGCCAAACTTGGAATAATATAGGCAAAAGCCCTATCCGTATCCGTAGCGTTCATGGTATACCCTCCCTGCAGGGTAAAGCTCATCCCCAAAGTTGGAAAAGCTTCATTGTCCGCATTGGAATAGCTATACTCCGCATCAACTCCAAAAAAGTCTTGTTCAGTATCTCTTCCCGCATCAGTAAAAAACCCTTCAATAAAACGCCCTTCCGTTTCTTCTACATCATAATTTTCATAGGAAATCCCTAAGCGTACTTTTGAACCCAATCTACCACGCCAAACCAAGGAAGGCTTAAACTTAATGGTTTGTATCTTAACCCGATTAAAATCAAATTCCAACTCTTCAGTGTCATCATTGTTTTCTGTTTCGTTGCCAAAACCGAAAAAGTTAATGGCAAAGTTTGGACTTGTAAATCTTGCATCAATCTCCAAGTTCACATTTTCAAAAACATGGGCAAACTCACCATTGTATCCTAAATCAAATCCGCTAGTCGCAAAATAAAAACCCCCATCAATGGTATGCCTTTGTGTAAAAGGATTCTGTCTAAATCCATTGAAAGTATAGGTATTGGTCAAACCTAGAATAATACCATCGTCGGGGTTGAAACCAAAGGCAGGCAATAGTTGATTATTACTTGCTTTTACCTTCTCGAAGACGTAGTTGTTCGTATCGTAATCATCTAGTTCATGGGTTTTTCCACTATACGCCTGATCATAGGTGTTTTTCTTGGATTTGAAATCGTACGTGTGGACCTTTCTTGACTTTTCAGCTATTTTATAGACATCGTTATTTTGTCCACCCACTACCCGTATCTTTATTTTGGAATTTGGGGTACTGATATCGAAAACATCCTTATCGTCAAGGCCATAGATCCACACTTCCTTGGTTTGTTCCGGACTATAGGTTTTATTGAAGAACAGGTCTTCTTTCTCGCCTCCTTTTATACGATACACCATGATTTCCAAGTTCCCATTGGGCAAAGAACGTATACTGAAGTAATCGTCCTTGTCCGTTCCGGTAACTACGCTGAATTTATTCAAAACACGATAGTATTCCTTTGCAATCTCTACCAGAGTTTTTTTCCGTGACAATAGATTGCTTTTGATTTTCTGAACCGTCTCGTCCCGCACTTCTTCCGGGAAATTTTGCAAAGCCTTATCAATCACTTCTTCGTCTATCTTTTCTTGGATGTATTTGGCCTGTTTTACCCACATATCCAAATCCGTTTCAGACAAAATGGCCATGTCCAAGGCAAATGTTCGTGGAGACGAGGTGAACCCTTTTACATTTCGGACCTCTTCACCAAAACCTTCAAAAATCTTTAATGCAGGAATCGTCTTGCTCCCAATTCCAAGAATCAATCCATCCCCCCAGATTGAAAAGGCTTGATCTCTATCTCTGGGAATGGGCTTGAAAATTTTTCCCCCATTTGGGTCATCAACCTCCGCCCAACGCCATTGATCTATATGTCTGTCCCAATCCCCAATGAGAATATCGAATAATCTTGCTTTCACATATTCAATTCCATCAAGCTTGTATTTTTCATCCTTACGAAGCTTTTTTATAAGGTCGTAAGTACTTTCAATTTTATTGGAATATCCGAAACTTGACAGATTGCCATGACCGTCGGAAACATGCTCTTCTATCATATACAAACCATCCCCAAATTCATTATTGAAGTCGCCCAAAGTGGATTGCTTTGGAATATAGAATAGTTTAGGGTTGGTATGATAAATTCCTACGGCATCCGATAAATCCCCAATGGTGAATGGGGCATACGGATGAGCAGCGGTATATAAGGACAAGAGAAACTCCTTAGTGTAGGATTCATCGAATTCACCTATAATATATTGTTCTTGGAATGCAATGGCTTGTAAATAGCGCTCTGCACTCTTTCTTAGGCCTCGCATTACAAACTGGCGTCCGTCACTATGCTGTAATCTCAAGGAATTGGATTGATTTCCCCCTCCTTTTCGAACGACCTTTAAACCACCATACAGGGTGTCCAATAAAACGGTAGGGGCCTTAACCTTGGTACCATAATACTTTCTATAGCGCTCACCCCAAAGCCAATTGTGAAAACCGGTTTTTTTAATTTCCTCTTCAGAATACACTGATGCTTCTTTGTATTTAGGAAAGTCTTTCGGGTATTCTTTGGTGTCACCCTTTAAATCTGCAGGCAAGACCTCAGAACTGAACAGGAATTCTTCCGTACCATTCTCTCTTGGACCAAAGTAGTCTACTGCAGATGACCCATCTGCGAAGACTTTCAATACTGCGTACCCCATTCTTCCCGTAGAGAATTTACTGCCATTTCTTAGCTTGGTAGCCCCGGTTTTGGCTCCTGCCCCACTTACGATTTGAGGTATACCCTCTTCCACAACATATTGAAGAGTATGCTCATGACCAGATACAAAAACAACCTTATTCGAAAATTGAGATAAGGTCACAAGTCGATTTTTCAGACGATTGTTCATTTGGTTTGATTGGTCTTCTATAGAAACCCCGGAAGTTTTACGCAAAAAATTGGCAATACTTCCTAAAATGGGAAGCGGCACTTTCCCACTGGTAGGATACAAATGTTGTTTAAAGGAATAATACCCGCCATGGGAGCCGTAGGTAAACATGGGATGATGAATGGCTACAATAATCGTTTTGTCCAGGTTTTTTTTGATTAGACTTTCGTATTCCTCAAAAAACCGTACCCTATCCTTAATTTCACATTCATCATTGATTGTGGGATGTTTGTCCCAATCCACCAAGTACCAATCCGAATCAATGGCAATCACAATGATATTATCACTAATCTCAATCTTTTCGATGGGACATCCATTTTTGGGTTGAAACACTTTTTTACTGCCCAAGGACTCTTTAATGTACTCTTCCTGTCGTTTCAATCCCTTAAGTCCATCACTGTACCAATCATGATTTCCTGGGATAAAAATAGGGTCCCCCTTAAAATCATCAAGCGTTGCGAATTGAGCATCCAAACTATTCTTTGCTTTTTTATAGCCCTCCGGATCATCCTTCTGGTCGGGCATTCCAGCTGGATAAATATTATCTCCCAAAAACAAAGCCGTACTTTCTTTAGGTGCATCCTTAAGTTTGGACTTAAATATCTCAAGTGCTGGATTCAATCCACCCATCGGCGATTTCCCGGCATCACCTATTAAATAGAACGTATGTTCAACCGCTTTTTCACTGGGAACAATACTTTTTTGAAATGGTTCTGCGTATTTTTCTTTGTAGGTGGCACATCCTGTAATCAGAAGTGATAGAATTAACGGTAATGCACGTAGTTTCATAATGCTAAGGTTGATACCAAAATTTTGTATTTTGGAGTTTTCAAACGAAAGCTATGTCGGAAATTATTGGAAAGGCAGAAACTCATGTGACCGAACTTTTGGAAAAAGAACTCGACCCAAAATTTTTGTACCATAATTTGCGACATACCCAGCGTGTAGTTAAAAGTACTAAAGAATTACTCAACAACTACGATTTACCCGAACTGGAAAAAGAAAAGCTCGTTTTAGCAGCTTGGTTCCATGATACCGGATATACGAAAGGGGTAAATGACCACGAGGAAAACAGCTGCGACATTGCCAAGGAATTTCTTTCTGAACACAACTATGCTGCCGATGCCATTGAGACCATTTGTGATGATATCATGGCCACTAAGCGCTTCTACGAACCACAAAAACTATCTGAAAAGATTATTCGTGATGCGGATTCCTCCCATTTTGCCCAAAAAAGCTATTGGGAAACCACTGATTTTCTTAAGGAGGAATTGGAGAAATTAGGTATTGCCCAATATTCCCCAAAAGAATGGCGGGACGAAAACATTAAAATGTTCCGCAACGAACATCAATTCTATACCGACTATGCCCTTGAGAACTGGCAAGAAGGAAAAGAAAGGAATCTGAAGCAATTGGTCAAGGAGAAAAAGACCGAAAAAGAAATTGCCAAAAAAGAGGCTTTAAAGGCAAAGTATAAAAGTGAAAGTCCAGATAGAAGTGTACAGACCCTGTACCGGGTGACCCTAAAAAACCATTTGAAACTCAGCGATATCGCAGACACCAAGGCAAACATATTATTGTCGGTGAATGCTATTATCATTTCTTTGGTACTGGCCAACCTGATTCCCAAACTGGACAATCCTTCAAATACGTACTTGATTTATCCCACTCTAATTTTCATTGTTTTCAGTGTAGTGTCCATGGTATTATCCATATTGGCAACAAGACCTAATGTTACTAGCGGAAAATTTACCAAACAGGATGTTGAGGAAAAGAAAGTGAATCTGCTCTTTTTTGGAAATTTCCATAAAATGGACTTGGATGAATACGAATGGGCGCTCGAAGAGTTGGTTAAGGATAAAGAATATGTGTACTCCTCTTTAACCAAGGACCTATACTTTTTAGGACTTGTTTTGAATAAAAAGTATAAGATTTTAAGAATTACCTACAACATATTCATGGTAGGAATGATAGTTTCCGTAATTGCCTTTGGTATTGCTTTCCGCTTTTTTGGACCGGACAGAATGACGTTCTAATCTTATATCTTCAACTCTTCCATCAAATCAGCATACGTATAGGTACGTTCTGATTTTTTATCCTTGGTATACAATATTTCAGCTCGAATTGCCTTTAAGCCCGTAACCCCTTGAAGTCCTTCAAGCTCCACAATTTCAATATTATTGGTAAAGTATCCTTTGGATTTCAGAAAAGTGATGTACCGCATGTATTCCTTTTCATCTTTGCGCTGAGAGTACACTATGGAAAGTTTTCCTTTCTGTGTTAAACGCTCATTTGTTCCTTTAATGTAGGATTTGTCAATGCGCTTCTTTATGATTTCATATCTCGCATTATACGTACCGTCCACATCAAAACGCTTTTCATCCATCCTAAATCGAATGGCCAGCGGAGTGCTATATACCAAAACCAAGGAAGCAACGTCAAGTTTAACGGGCAGCTCAGGCTTAAGTGCATAGTATTTGTTCTCCATATCGCACATCACCTGAAGTTGCCATAACCTTAGGTTGCTTAAATAAAGCTCATCAAAAATACGGTCGTTGGCAATAGAGCTGCCAATGTACATGTTGTGTTCAACCCCATCGGTCTTATATCGCTCAAAATAATGCGGAAACATTTCTTGGGCCTCAACCTGTTTCTTATCCAACAAAGCGGCCAATTGCATATTGGCCTCCATCACGCTATTATCATAATTACGCCTGTGGTCATAATATGATTCGGTGGTTGGGTCTATTTGGGATTCGTAGTTTTCAACGAGTGCTCCAATATTCCTATCAAGCTTTTTCAAGTGATTGAAAACAGGATTCACTTCCTCTTTCACGAAATCAAAAATCGCCTGTTCGGTATGCGTATACAGTGCTTCTTTTACCTCGTTTAGATAGGTGTCCACCCGAAACATCAATTCCTCGTATATGGGAAGTTTATATTTTTTTACAGCTACATGAAGGACACTATTGATTTCAGAAAGTTGGATCATCAAATCACGCTGAATGGAAACATTCCTTTGCTTGGAAGATTCCTTAATATCAACCTGACCGTATAGCGGATACACATTTTTAAAGGCAATCTCCCTAAACAAAGGTTGATTTCCAATAAGTTCATCAGCCATAAACTTCTTGGCCTCCTCTTGAAATTTCCAATACACGGATGAATGAACCGTGGTACACTCATGTTGAATGATGGCGTCCACTAAATTCTCTTCTTCCTCAATGGAACGCAATACCGCAGAAACTATGAACGGCATTACATCATCAAGCTTGTTTGCATTTACACTGTTCAATTCATTGACAGTATCGGATACCAATTCCAACACACCCAAAAGATTCCCATTATCCGCAATTGGAGCTAGAATAGCACTTCGAATGCCTTGTTCATATAGTCCCTTATAAGGTTGCTGGCCGTTTGATTTCTTGAAATAGTTTTCAACATTAGAGATGGTGAAATACGTATTTTCATCCAACAACTTACCATAAGAACCCTCACAAAGCATGTCCGTACAAACTCCGGTCTCCTTTCCGTTCAACAGAAAGCTCTCAATGCCCTTTCCATAAATTTTCAAGAAACGATTGGTGCCAGAATCATAACCCGCAAAACCAACTCGGATGTTGTTCAGGTTAAAAAGGGACCTAAACGTATCCTGGAAACTCTCCATAAAGTTTTCACTCCCCCTTTTATTGCTTCCAATAAGGGTAGATTTTATCTCGGATATGGAATGTTCAGCGGTCACGTCGAACATGTTGGCAATCACAAATCCCTTGGAAACAAAACTGTTTGGTGGAATTTTCTCCTTCCAAAGGTCTATATTGTCAAAATTCTCCAGAAGCTCATCAACATCCTCCTTCGTCAGTTCCCGTGACTCTTCCGTTGGATGGATTTCCATAAAATCTGCGTTGTACAGCACCCGATAATGTTTCATTAATCCATTCTTATCGGGAATATCGTAAAACAAAGGCCGCTTAAAATCCATTTTATACCCATAATGGAAATTAAGGACTATGATACATTTTAAGATATAGTTGATATCCTTAGGAAGGTTTCTGATTTCCAATTCATAATCCTCGCCCGCATCCTTTAGGATGTTTTTAAAGCGTTCTGATGAATTGAACACAAAATTCTCAAAGGGGGAAGATATGGTCTTGATTTCGTTTTTGCCCAGTACCGGGGAACAAGTGTCAGCCAAAATAATGCGAATCACTTCCTCATATTTGGTCAATAGGCTTAAATCACTAAAGCCCTCTCGAAGTTCGGGATAAGGTGCTTGCGCATCCAATACGAACTTTGCCCGGTCCGCCAAATATTTGTCCTTGCTGTTTAGTTGTTCTTCATAGTGTTCCAACAACTTGTTGAAACTTACCAACTGAAGCATAGGACTCTCCATATTGTAGTCGTGCTGCATACAGTATTTAGTCGTGGTTTAGCTGGTAAAGTTACAAAATCAAAAAATGCGGATGTGTTAAGGGAATCTTTATGGGTTTAAATGCTTTTTTTTAGGGATATTTAGAAAAAAAACTGGTAATGTCTTCCTTTAAACGACTCGACAAAGCCTATGCGAAGGCTAAAATCATCCCTTTTGATGACGACTCAAAATTCATCATTTTTAGCGATTGCCATAGAGGAGACAACAGTTTTGCAGACGATTTTGCCAATAATCGGAACATTTATTTCCATGCCTTGAGCCATTATTACCGAGAAGGTTTCCAATATTGCGAATTGGGCGATGGGGACGAGCTATGGGAAAACATCAGTTTCGAATCCATTTTTGAAGCCCACAAAAATGTGTTCCAATTGCTGAAGCAATTTCATAATGAAAAAAGACTGAATATGGTTTGGGGAAACCATGATATGGTCTATCAGAACCCCAACTACGTTGAAAAATATCTTACCCATTATTTTGAGCCTATTGATGGCTCCGACAAATCCTTGTTTGAAGGGATAAAATATCACGAAGCCCTTCTTCTTAAACATAAAGAAACGGGACAAGAACTGTTCTGCACCCATGGACATCAAGCGGATTGGTGGAACTACGTTTGCTGGCGTATAGGACGATTTTTAGTTCGAATTCTTTGGAAACCACTTCAAGTAGTAGGTATAGCAGACCCAACCAGTCCAGCCAAGAATTACAAGGAGCTTATCCGAATAGAAAAGCGAATAAAACGCTGGATTCTGAAAAACAATTTGCGAATTACGATTGCAGGACATACCCACAGACCCCGATTTCCTGAACCGGGACAGATTCCCTTTTTCAATGATGGTAGTTGTGTACATCCCAGAAGTATAACAGGCATAGAAATAGAAAAGGGAGAAATATCATTAATTAAATGGCAAATTGCCACTAAAACAGACGGTACCCTTCAGATTGTGAGATTGCTTCTGGAAGGACCAGAAAAATTGGTAGATTATATCTGACTAAGCCCTTTTAGCCAATGTTTTAATTGCTTCAACAAAATAGTCAAGTTCTTTTGTTGTGGTATAAACGTTAGGGGTAATTCTGCATCCTTTCACGTTAGCATAGTCTATCGCCACAGTCCATATTTTAAATTCTTCCAATAAGGTTTTCGCCAAATCGTGGGGTTTCATGGTTTTGACCCCAACATTTGCGATTCCACAGCTTCTGTGAGATTCCTTAGGTGTATTGACCACAACGTTCTCAACATTGCGAAGGGGCTCAGACCAATACCGTTGGATAAACCGCAACCTGTTTTCCTTCCGCTCTAAACCAATCATTTCCAAATAATCCATGGAATCATTGATTGTTAAATCTGTATGAACCGGATGTGTTCCTGTATGGTTCAAGTGACGAATCTTGGTTTTGTCATCTTCGTGTTCAGCAAACAAAGGCCAAATCTTTGAAATGTTTTTCTCTTTCACAAAGAGCAGGCCGGCGCCTAAAGGAACACTCAACCATTTATGAAGACTAGATCCGTAGTAGTCACAATCCAACGCGGCAATATCTACCTTAATATGGCCAACAGCATGAGCTCCATCTACCATTACATCAACTCCGTGCGAATGGGCCATATCACAAATTTTTCTGATGGGAAGAATTTGCCCCGTAATGTTCACCATATGGCATACCATCAGTAACTTGGTCTTTGGAGTTATCTGGGATTCATATAGTTCCACGATTTCTTCATCTGAATTGGGATGATTGGGTAAGGAAATTTCTTTGCAAACAATTCCATACCGGTCTCGTTGTTGATGGAAATGGATGCGCATTGCACCATAATCTTGCTGTGCAAAAATCGCTTCATCCCCTTGTTTCCAAGGGAAGCCCCCAATAATCATATCCAGCGATTCGGTGGTATTCCGTGTAACTATCATTTCCTTTTCAGAACAGTTGACCAGTTTTGCCAAACGTGCCGCTACCGCATTTTTGTTGTCCCATTGAACTGTTCGCATATAGTGTGATGCTTCATAGTTGACCATTCGTACATGTTCTATGTATTTGTTCAAAATTGGTGTGGGAACAAAGTTGTAATAGCCATTTTCTAAATTGATGTAGTCTGGCTTTAAGTGATAGTCCATTCGAATGCGCTCCCAAAAGGTGTCTTCATCCGTTGGATAAGGCAGAGTCCTGTCTTGGCCGTACACATCCGAAGGTATTGTCAAAAAAGGAGCGGCCAGAGCTGTTTGTCCCAATCGTTTTAAAAACAGTCGTTTTTCCATATTGGTTGGTTTTCGAGAAATTGGTACTTTTCCGCTAGGCTGAAGTTACAATAAATTAACTCTTCTTGGAAACCTTACAACAACTGATAGACCAAATACCCGTTCGTCATAACTTGGCTTCCCATATCATGCTTTTCGGTATTGTACAAGGCTTCTTTTTATGTTTTGTAATTTTCTTCAGGGCGAGAAAAAATAGAATTTTAGTTTTTTTAGCGCTTTCCGTTCTTTTTCAATCTTTGGTCACTTTGGATATTTACTTGTGCTATACTGGCTTAATGAAGTATACCATGACGTTCAATGATTCCACTGAACCTATAGTTTTGTGCATTGCTCCTTCCTTTTACTTTTTTTTGTTTTGCCTATTACGCCGTGAGAAGGTTACTTTCAAAAAGCATTGGTGGCACCTTGTTTTTCCTGTTGGCTACGCTTTATTAGTAACTCCCTACTTTTTAGCTCCGTTGACTGTAAAATTCAACGCCTATTTAGGTGCCTACCCATCTGGAATTGATTATGTCAAAGTACCTGATTCATTTAATTTTTCCTATTCATGGATAAAAACCCATTTTGACAGGTTGGTGCTTGCAAGCTTTTTCGGATATGGTGTTTTATCCTTTAAACTGGTTTGGGCGGAATGGAAACGCAAAAAAAATGCTCCCAACCAAATAAAGGCTAGCAAGTACTTATTTAGTAGGAATTCTGTAATCATATTGTTCACCGTTTTCGTTTTCGTGTTCTTTATTTTCTATCGATATGATAATGATAGCGGGGATCACTACATTGGGATGATTCAAACCCTCATTATCTTTTCAGTTACATATATTATCCTTGGGGAATCACGGTTTTTTGAAAAATCTTGGATTGCAGATAAATACGAAACACTTACTTTGTCAGGTTTACGATTTAGCGAAATTGATTCATTGGTTAACAAGAAAAGCTATTTTGAATCCCCCTCTGCATCACTAAAAGATCTCGCAGATCAATTGCATACAAGCACAAATCAATTATCCAAAACCATCAACTTACATACGGGCAACAACTTTAACAGCTATATCAATCAAAAAAGGGTAGATGAAGCAAAAAACCGCCTTTTAAATGAAGAATTTGCCCATCTCACTGTGGAAGCTATAGGGCATTCGGTTGGATTTAACTCAAAATCAGCATTTTATGCTGCTTTTAAAAAGTACGCCAACACCTCACCCTCAGCTTTTTTGAAGGAAAACAAAGAGTGATTTTCCTTCTAATTTCTCCCAAATTATAATTCCGAACGCATACTACATCCAATAATTTAAGTTGATGAATTCAAGTTTACACCTTTGGCAAAAACAATTCATCATGAAAACTACTATAAGACGTCACGATTTGGACTGGTTAAGGGTAATCGTTTTTGCATTACTGATTTTATACCATGTAGGAATGTTCTTTGTTCCTTGGGGTTGGCATATCAAAAACAATGAGATTTACGAGTGGCTTAGGTGGCCCATGCTATTTCTGAATCAATGGAGATTGCCCATTCTTTTTGTTATTTCAGGAATGGGAACCTACTATGCACTTGGAAAACGATCTACTGGTAAATTTGTATTGGAACGTTATTTACGACTAGGTATTCCCTTAGCTGTAGGCATGTTGCTCATTGTACCTCCCCAAGTATATTTTGAGCGCTTGGCCAATGGGGCTTTCCAAGGTTCATATTTTGAGTACTATACCAGCATTGCGTTCAAAGGAATATATCCGGAAGGAAACCTTAGTTGGCACCATCTTTGGTTTCTTCCTTATCTATTTTTGTTCTCACTCTTACTGGCCCCATTATTTGTTTACCTAAGAAATCATGATACGGCAATGATAAAAAACATAGGGAGAATTATGAATACTTCCCTGGGGATGTATGTATTCATTGTTCCACTGTATTTCATTGAAGTTTTGGTGGAACCTTTTTTCCCAGTAAACCATGCATTGATAGGCGATTGGTTCACCATCAGCTTCTACATCGTATTGTTTTTCAGTGGTTTTATTTTAATAGCTACTGGAGATGTTTTCTGGATAAATCTGAACAATGTAAAGAAAAAAGCCCTTTACATCGGCTCAGGTGCTTTTCTAACATTGTTGTTTATTTGGCTGTTTTTAGAAGACAGTACTTTGGTTCATTTTATTGAAGGATTTGTCAAAGTAGTTAATCTTTGGTCTTGGATATTAGTTCTCTTTGCCTACGCGGTAGACTACTTGAATAAACCCAGCAAACTTTTAGCCTATTCCAACCGCGCTGTATATCCCTTTTACATTTTGCACCAAACCATAACCGTAGGAATTGCGTATTACCTTATGGATTTAAAATGGGGATTCTGGTCAAAAGCCTCTGTTTTGGTTATTGGCACTTTTGGGCTGAGTTGGCTGGTATATCATTTTATTATCTTGCAAATTCCATTGATACAGCCCTTGTTTGGAGTGAAAAGAAAAAAAGCCCACTGAAAAGTGGGCTCAATTTTTTAGAAAAAGTAAGACAACCCAAACAGCAGGTCAGAACCATTTATACTGAAGTTAAAGTTTTGACCTTCATTTTCAGAGTTTTCATTTTCGGAATTAAAGGATGAATATCCCAACACACCTATTGATGATTCCAAAGCCAGGTTTTTTGTGGCGAAAAAAGAAACTCCAGGTCTTAAATTCACAAAAAAGTTATCTCCACTGGATGTTCTCCTTTCTGAATTCTCGAAAATCTCCTCTGACCATGATTTTCCGTAACCCACTTCTCCTTGCATGTAAAACGCCAAATCAGGCGTTACACCAAAATATCTTCTAACATATGGAGCCAGTGATATCCCTTCGCTTTTGAATTCTGAAAAGGAGGCATCCTGACCTTCTTGGATTCTCTCAGTATCTGAATTGTTTACTGAGTAATCTGCTAACAAGCCAACCACCCAATTGTCACTAAACACATAACCGACTCTTGGAAATAATGATACTGATGAAAAATCCCTGTTCAACTCTTCGGAAAATACATCAATGATTTCTCCATTGCCGTCTGTTATCGTATTGTTTATGCTTGAGTCAAAAGTATCAGTTCGGAAAGATACATTACCGCCCAAAGTCCAAGTACCTTTTTCAATGGTAAGTTTGTCCTTTTTTTGTTCTTGGGCATAGATCAAGCATGTCGAAAGCACTACCGCTAAAAAAAATCTTTTTTTCATTTTTTGTTTTGATTTATAGTTTAAGCCAAACAAGCATCAAGCATTGTTCCCATCATAAGGTTCCTTACTGGTTTGTGAAGACTTTAACTCGGCATCCTCTCCCCTTATCGATTTAACTCCATTTTATAACCCAAATGGCAAGGTATTTGTTAACTTTAGCAATGGTTAACGACCAAATTGCTATGCGAAAGTCCATAATCTTACTGTTCTTCTTCGCTATTGGGCTCCTTTCCATGCAGGCTCAAGGGGATATTCCAACAACTAGACCTTTGAAAATAGGTGAGAGAAACAACTTGGATATTAAGAGTAGTAATCAAGGTACTTTGCTTAATATGCCCTCGGTATTAGATAATAACCTCGTTTCAAAAAACAACAAACCTGGAGTCAAGATGTTGCCGGACAAAGAGTTATTACAGGCGGGTCATGATTTGGTAATTGATCCCAAGGTTGGCGAAAAAGAGAAGAAAGGGTCCAAAAAGCATTATGGCGATCAGTACTTGGGCGATATCAAAACCAGTGCAAAATTTGTTGGCATTGTGTGCAGAGATCACGAGTATGTGGACGGCGATCGAGTAAAGATTTATTTGAATGGAGAGGTCGTAGAGGCCAATATTCTGTTATCTGGAACTTTTAAAGGTGTAAACATTGATTTGGTAAAAGGTTTTAACAGAATAGACTTTGAGGCGCTCAATCAGGGTAGTTCCGGCCCCAACACGGCACAAGTTGTGGTCGCCGATGAAAAAGGAGTCGTCATCCATAACAACCGTTGGAACCTTTCCACAGGCTCCAAAGCAAGTTTAATTGTAGTTAAGGAAGAAGAATAAAAACTACTCTCCGGGGCGATAGGTTTTTTTCGCTCGCTTTAGCACATCCTCTTTATAGTAAGCGGCATCCTTCCAATCCTCATTGGCATACATTTCTATTTGATCATCAAAATGAGGTGAATCTGGATCACCACTCTGCCCACCTGCCAAAATAGTCTTGGCTTTCACTTTGTCACCAAATTCAACCACAGCCACGAAGCTGTTCCCTCGCGTACCATATATCTTTTTCGTATTGTTATCGTATCGAGCGCCATACGCTGCAAGCGCACCCCACCTCCCACTAGCAAAACCAATGGGAATACTAGGTTTCGCATCATCAAAAGCTTGGCGAATATCCCCATTTAACCGCTGATACCTGTTTACCTCCCCCCAAGGCATTTCCCATGAGCCAAAATCCGCCTTAAGTTGATTCACTGTTTCTTGAAACAATGCCAGCTTCTCTTGGTCAGGGGATTCACTTCCCCAATACTCCACTAATTGCATGGAATACATCCCTTTCGGTCGTTCCGCTTGCATGTAACTTTGCGTACCATAAAAATGCGCTAAAGTCATGGCTACAGATTCCGTTGAAGTGGTAAAATCCCAGTTTCTTAGTAGCTCTATGGGTTCTTTCAATTCTGAAGTTGGGTTCGTATCATAAGCTTTAACCAACCCTGGAATTAAGGCTTTAAAAGCTGGCAAATACGGGTCATGTCCCAAAGCAATCAAACTATCTAAAGTATATTCATTTCTACCGGTTAATAATTCAATAGCATGAACTCCCCTGAAGTTTTCTTGGTCACGAGACATGTATTTTGGGTAATCCTCTCGCTTAGGGCTATTTTCCAAAGCCGAAGTATAGGGAGTGGAATTGCAATTTTGAATCCAACCATTATTTGGATTCAAAACCAATATATTTTCATCTACCGTGTGCAATCCCTTCCAATCCGTGGCAGGGTTACTTCCATCAACGGGTTGCGTAAAATCGAAAATGGTATCTCTTTTAGGAATGAAATTACCGTGGAAGTAGGCGATGTTTCCTTCCGCGTCTGCATAAACCGTATTGTTCGAAGAATTGGTTCGAATATCCATCATTTTTCGGAATCCTTCATACCCATCTTGTTTTGTCCGGATATAAGATTGCTCCAAGGCTTTAACCGGCTCCCACATCATGGCAGAGGCTGTCCATTGCCCCTCTACCATATGTGTTATTGGTCCGTGATGCGTATGATATATAGGAAAGGTCTTTTCCTTGATTTCATCTCCATCCTTATACCTTAAGGTAACCTCAGTGGATTCTACCCTCCTCAATTCTTCCGCGTACTGGTAAAGCAAAGTTCCATCTTGCTTTACTACTTCCTCTTTAAATTCGTCCATCACATCTGTGTAAGTGGAGGTATGCATCCAACCTGTTTTTTCATTGAAACCTTGATATACAAAAAATTGCCCCCAGGTCACTGCTCCATAAGCGTTTAACCCTTCTTCACTCACAACATGTACTTCTCCTCTAAAATAGAATGAAGTATGTGGATTAATCAACAGCATGGCGTTGCCGGACTGTGTCAATTCTCCAGAAATAGCGATTCCATTGGACCCCTGGGGTTCGGCCATCTCTTTTTGCTTCTTTATTTCTAATTTCTCCATTTCGGGAATTTCCATATCGCCTTCGTAAAAGGCTTGGATTTTCCTAGTAGAAATTCGTTCAATGTCACCACCTATACTTCCTTCACTAAAATAGAAAGGCATCCAGGGTTCAAAACGGGTCAAAAGTTTGGGTGTTACCTCTGGATGTGTGTGTAGATAGTAGTTGATGCCATCTGCAAAGGCATCACATAGCTTCTTTAACCAATCTGGACTTCTCTCATAATTAGCTATGGCTTCTTCTTGGGTCATAAATAGTCTAGCGCGCAAATCGCTATAAATAGCATCCTCACCTTCTACCTCTGCCAACCGACCAATGGCCCAAATGTAATTTTGTTCCACGCGATTAAAATCATCCTCGCACTGGGCATAAAGCAATCCAAAAACAGCATCGGCATCTGTTTTTCCGTAAATATGTGGAACCCCAAAATCGTCTCTAATTATTGTAACGCTTTCCGCTTGAGCTTCCCATTTTTCAACTTCGGTGAGCTCCTTTTTCTGCGCACAAGAAGACAAAATCAACAAGAAAATTAGACTAAGGGTTCTCATTTAGATGTATTTAAGGATTGTCGAGTGAAGATAACAAGAAAACTACCAACTCCCACTAGCACCACCACCTCCAGAACTACCACCACCTCCAGAAAAACTGCTGGAGCTCCCACTGCTCGAGCTTGAGCCAAAGGAATGCGTTCCTCCCGAAGAAAATGTTTTGGACATGTATTTGCTATCGCTTTTAAGGAATGAAAGCTTGAAATCTTCCTTTCCTTTGATTCGAATTTTCAAGACGGCCAAAAGCATAGCTAGTCCTAAACTACCAATAACTACATAGATTAACCAGTTTAAATCGTCCAATAGGTACTCGTATTTTGCAATATCAATTTCCCAAATCATGACAACAAAGACGAGGGGCATGACCACAAAAACCATAGAAAACACTAAGGGAATAAAACTGAACAGTGCCATAAAAATACCTGGAACGACACCCAATTTACCTATGAACATTCCCCGAAACACCTCTATCATTTTGCCATAGGACTTGTAGGAAATAAATCCTCCAGCCACCACAAAAATGGATAGAAAAAACATCATGAAAATCTTGACTCCCGAGCCCATGTCAGATTCTTCATCCATTTCATTCTTGAATTCCTCCAGAGCCTCAGGGTCATTCAAAAATTGGATAATCTGATTAGTGGCCAAGTCCAATCCTTCAAAATAGTTTTCTTCCTTAAACTCGGGAATCATGGTATTCCTTATAATTCTGGATGCCAAAGCATCTGTAATAAAAGGTTCCAGACCATAGCCCACTTCTATTCTCACCTCCCTATCTTCCTTCGCAAAAAGAATCAGTATTCCATTGTCCTTATCCGCTTGGCCCAATCCGTTCTGGTTGAAAGTCCCGCTGGCATATTGTTCAATGGTCTCACTGCCTAATCGTTGAATGGTGAGTACAACCAACTGATTGGTGGTCTCTGCCTCAAATTGACTGAGTTTTGCCCTCATCCCCAATAATTCCGCATTGCTGAAAATGTTGGCATGGTCCGTAACTATTTCTTGAAGCTGTGGATAGTCCTCTTGCGACAATGCCATGGTCACAAAAAGCATCTGAAAATAAAGAAATGCTGTTTTCATTAATTACAAACTGTATCCTCTCAAAGATAGTATAAGTGGGTCTTGTTCACGTTTTTCAGTTCATGAAGACCCTTTTTGGTTTTACCGGCCTAAAATTTGAACTAACTTGCACACTCTTTCCCAAAAGCTATGTCAGAAAAAAAAGTAAGCATCCTCAAGGCGTTCAAAACTATTATTTGGCCCAAAAGAAAATTAGTGCTTATTGGTTTGCTCCTAATCGCCATTAGCAAAGCGGCAAGCTTTGTTGCTCCAATTGCATCAAAATATCTTATTGATGATGTTATTGTAAAAAAGGATTATACCATGCTCAAGTATTTGGTTGCCGGTGTCATGCTGGCCATTTTGGTACAGGCCATAACCTCATTCCTTCTCACCCGAATAGTCAGCGTACAAGCACAATATTTAATATCAGAGCTGCGTGCTCAGGTGCAAAAAAAAGTGCTGGCCCTACCCATCAGCTTTTTTGACAACACAAAATCGGGGGCCTTGGTATCCCGAATCATGTCAGATGTAGAAGGTGTTCGCAATCTTATTGGTACTGGATTAGTACAGTTGGTCGGAGGAACAATCACGGCGGTGGTGTCATTGATTCTGCTTTTAGACATCAGTGTTCCTATGACCCTGATAACCTTTATTCCATTGATTGTTTTTTCTGTGATTGCTCTGAAAGCTTTCAAGATTATTCGGCCCATTTTCCGAAATAGGGGAAAAATCAATGCAGAAGTAAAAGGAAGACTTACGGAAACGCTCGGGGGAATACGTGTAATCAAAGGTTTTAATGCCGAAAAACAAGAGGAAGCGGTTTTTGAAGTGGGCGTGGACCGCTTGTACCAAAACGTAAAAAAGAGTTTGACCACGACAGCATTTATGTCGAGCTCCTCCACATTTTTGTTAGGTGTGGCCACCACAAGTGTTATGGGCTTTGGCGGATATCAAATTATTGAGGGTAGTTTGACCGTTGGCGAATTTGTACAGTTTACCATTTTATTGGGGCTTATGATTGCTCCGATTGTTCAGATGAGCAATATAGGGAGTCAGTTGACCGAGGCCTTGGCAGGATTGGATAGAACGGAAGAATTGATGAACACTCCGGAAGAGGCAGAAGAGGGTGAACGCACCCTTCAACTGGATTCCATTTTGGGCAACGTGAATTTCATCAACGTCTCATTTTCCTATGAAGAGGAAAAAGAAGTGCTGCACAATATCAGCTTTAAGGTAAAATCAGGACAAGTTGTTGCTTTAGTGGGGAGTTCCGGTTCGGGAAAATCGACCATAGCAGGATTGGCAGCCAGTTTTTTAAAGCCCAATTCTGGAACCATTACCATTGATGGACAAGATTTATCCCAAGTGGACCTCAATAGTTTTAGGCAATATTTGGGTGTGGTACTTCAAGATAACTTTTTGTTTGAGGGAACCATTAGAGAAAACATTCTCTTCCCCAGGCCAGATGCATCCGAAGAGCAGTTACAGAGAGCGGTTAAAGCAGCCTATGTAGACGAGTTCACCGATAGGTTTGATGAAGGCTTGGATACATTGATAGGTGAACGAGGGGTTAAGCTATCAGGTGGTCAGCGGCAGCGTATTGCCATCGCGAGAGCTGTTTTGGCAGACCCAAGAATTCTTATTTTGGACGAGGCCACATCCAACTTAGACACAGAATCTGAAGCACTTATTCAAAAAAGTTTAGCCGAATTGACCAAGGGAAGGACCACTTTTGTAATAGCACACCGTTTAAGTACCATTCGTAAAGCGGACCAAATTTTAGTTATTGAAAGTGGGAGAATTGCAGAACAGGGTACCCATGAAGAATTGATTGCTTCCGAAGGGAGGTATTACAATCTCTTTACTTATCAGGCTAGGATATAATCGCCTTTGTCATTCCCATTTTCATGGGAATCCATCAAACGTTTTCTATGGATTCCTGCCTTCGCAGAAATGACAAAAAAGAATCAGATTTCTTCTGGCGCTAGTTCCACTTCCAGCCCTTCGAGCTCTGGAGTGATATGGATTTGACAACCCAATCTGGAATTGTCCTCAACATTAAAAGCTTCGGACAGCATGGCTTCCTCATCATCCGATTTTTCAGGAAGATCATGACCTGAATTCACATAACATTGACACGAAGCACACATGGCCATACCGCCGCAAATGCCAATTGTACCCTCAGGAGCAAGCTCGTAGGAACGCACCACCTCCATCAGGTTCATGTTCATATCCGTTGGTGCATCCACTTCATGCAGTACACCTTGCCTATCCGTGATTTTGATTTTAATGTCGCTCATTTAAGTACTTTAGACGCCATAAAAGTCCGCAAGAAACAAAATTCCTTACTATTCTATCGCTTTGACCACTGCTTTTGGAGCTTCTTTTTTACTACCATCAAATCCAGTCACTCCTCCAACGGTTGTATATTTCATGACGTACTTTTTATCTGGGTGGATACGTTGGTAGGCACTTTGGCACATCAAAGTGGCTTCATGAAAACCGCACAAAATCAACTTTAGTTTTCCGGGATAGGTATTCACATCGCCAATGGCATATATTCCTGGGATGTTGGTTTGATAATCCAGGGTGTTATCCACTTTAATGGCGTTCTTTTCAATTTCAAGACCCCAATCTGCGATTGGTCCTAGCTTTGGAGATAGTCCAAACAATGGAATAAAATCATCCACCTCCAAGTCTATTTTTTCTCCTGAATCCGTTTTTTCGATCACAACCCTCTCCAGTTTTTCTGCTCCTTCCAAACTTCTAACCTCAGCTGGGGTAATCAAGTTAATTTTTTTCTGGTTTTTGAGTTGTTGCACTTTCTCTACTGAATCCAGAGCTCCACGAAACTCATTTCGTCTGTGTACCAAGGTAACTTCTGAAGCTACATCTGCTAGAAAGATAGACCAGTCCAAGGCTGAATCGCCCCCTCCGGCAATTAAAACCCTTCTATCTCGAAAAACTTCCGGCTCTTTTATCATGTAAACTATGCCCTTATCTTCATAATCAGAAAGGTTGGGCAATTGAGGTTTTCTTGGTTCAAAACTTCCAAGACCTCCAGCGATGGCCACAATTGGAGCTTTATGTTGAGTTCCTTTGTTCGTGGTAACCACAAATGAACCATCTTCTTGTTTTTCAATAGTCTCCGCCCGTTCCCCTAGAGTAAATCCTGGTTGGAATGGCTTAATCTGCTCCATGAGATTATCCACCAATTCTCCGGCCAATACCTCTGGAAACCCAGGAATATCATAGATTGGTTTTTTTGGATATATCTCGGCACACTGTCCACCAGGTTGGGGAAGTGCATCAATAATATGACATTTTAGTTGAAGTAACCCTGCCTCAAAAACAGCAAAAAGACCCGTAGGTCCCGCTCCAATAATCAAAATATCGGTTGTAATCATGTAAAATGTTTTGAAGGGTGCAACTTACATTTTGCCTTATGAAGTAATTATGATTTTAGTCATACTAACTTAAGTTGACCACTTCCTCAATTTGTGGTGCATATTTTTTTATGGTCATTTCAACACCACTTTTAAGCGTCATTTGGTTGACACTGCACCCGATACAATTCCCTTCCAACTTCACCTTCACTGAATTTTCATTATCAATGGAAATCAATGAGATATCGCCTCCATCACTTTGAAGAAAAGGTCTTATCTCTTCCAAAGCTTTCTCTACATTGCTACGTAATTCTTCTGATGTCATACTCATTTCTTTTTGACCGCTGCACAACCGGCCATAGTTGTAATTTTAATTGCTTCAGTAGGTGGCAAATCAGTATTTCTTCTAACCAATTCGCTAACCACATTTTTAGTCAACTCTTCAAAAGCTTCCTCTGTTGGCGTAGCCGTTTGAAGCGCTGCCGGCCTTCCTACATCTCCTGCTTCCCGAATACTTTGAACCAAAGGTATTTCACCTAAAAAAGGGACGCCTAAGTCTTCAGCAAGGTTTTTGGCCCCATCTTTTCCAAAGATATGATATTTGTTATCAGGTAACTCCTCTGGAGTGAAATAGGCCATATTTTCTATTATTCCCAATACGGGAACGTTAATCGCCTCTTGTTGGAACATGGCTACACCTTTGCGGGCATCTGCCAAGGCAATTTCTTGCGGAGTACTGACCACCACAGCTCCCGTAACGGGCAAAGACTGCATAATGCTCAGATGGATATCCCCAGTTCCTGGAGGCAAATCCAAGAGCAAAAAGTCCAGTTCATCCCAATGGGCATCAAAAATCATTTGATTCAAGGCTTTGGATGCCATAGGTCCCCTCCAAATAACTGCCTGGTTCGGTTGGGTGAAAAAACCAATGGAAAGCATTTTGACCCCATAATTTTCAACCGGTTTCATTTTTGCCTTACCATCCACGTTGATGGAAAGGGGTTTTTCCAAAGCAACATCAAACATGATGGGCATGGATGGTCCGTAAATGTCGGTATCCAAAAGACCAACTTTAAAACCCATTTTGGCCAAAGTTACCGCAAGGTTGGCGGTAACCGTAGACTTACCCACGCCTCCTTTACCTGAGGCAACGGCAATGATGTTTTGGATTCCAGGAATGGGTTTCCCCTTGATTTGGTTCACTTTAGGTTTTGCCGGAGCATCCACCTTAAGGTTCACCTTTATTTTTGCTTTTTGATAGACTTCTTGGTGTATTATCTTTAATATCTCTACCTCGGTCTTCTTTTTGGCTTGAAGACTTGGATTCTTTATGGTTACATCTACCTCAACCTCATCACCAAAAACCTGAACATTGGTCACTGCTCCGCTCTCTACTAAATTCTGTCCCTCTCCTGGTGCAGAGATTTTTTCCAATGCTTTAAGAATGTCTGCTTTATTAAACTTCATCAATCGTTTTGTTTGCCGTCGTTTAAACTGATTCTAAATTGCAAAGATACGGCAACGGCTTCATTTTGGGAAGTTTGCCCATTGAAAATGAAGATGGTGGGATAGGGTTGGGTTATTGAAGTTCTTTCGCCGGATCCCAAAAGTGCTTTTGAAAATTTACAATTTGGTTGTCCACCACTTTAATCCCCTCATTTTCCAAAAGTTGTTGCATCAGATTGGTACCATCAAAATGGTGTTTTCCCGTCAAAACCCCTACTCGATTAACAACCCGATGTGCTGGTACATCTTTTGCCAGTGAATTGTTCATGGCCCAACCAACCATTCTAGCACTCCGTGCAGCACCCAAATACTTTGCAATAGCTCCATAGGAGGTCACTCTTCCGTAAGGAATCAACTTTGCCACTTCATAAACCTTATCAAAAAAGTTGGGTTCTTCCATTTATCTGTAAAAAATGCGGATTAAGGTGATAATCAAAAGAATTAGCATTAAAGCGCTCAAAATATAGTTTGAGTTTTTCGAAAATCTATTGGTCTTCGTCTCCAATTTATTAAAATAAAACGTATACAAATACAATACCGAGAACGTACCCATTCCAGCAGCCAGTACAAAAATAAGAATGTCCGTAATCTCAAACTTAATCCAACCTGCTTTGTTCCACATCGCGTTAAGACCACTATAATAGGGGATGGTCAGTAAATTCAGAGCGGCCAAAAGCATCCCTTTGAAGAAACTATTCTTTTTGCTCATTTTCACTGGTTTCAATCCGCCTTTAGTCTTTTTCTTAGCAGTAACGAAAAAGTAGATTGCAAAAAAAGCAAAAACTACCAAAGCTATCTTTAAAAGCAAATCGATAACTTCTGGATTGTTGTAGAGAAACTTGGAAATGAGAACGGAAATATAAGACTGTACCATAATCATGGAAGAGACCCCAAGACTAAAGATTATCCCATTCAATTTTCCCTTTTCCACACTAGTTTTTGCAGCATTCATATTTAAAAGCCCCGGGGGTACCGTGGCCATAAATGCAGCAGAGAACGTGGCAAAAAAGAGGATTAGAAGGTGTGTCATATGTCAGCAAACCTAAACTGAAGATAGGTTATGGGTTTTCCCTTTTCAAGATATTGATTTTCATAAAATGTCTGTATTTCCAAAACTTCATCCGGGCTTCCCTCGTTTTTGTAAACGTCATGATTTGAATAGCATATCTCATGCCCTAAACCTTGAAGTATTCCTAAGGTATATCCGTGCAAAAACTCACTGTCCGTTTTAAGATTAATATATCCATCAGGCTTGAGGATTTGCTTGTATTTATTCAAAAAGACAGGGTTGGTCATCCGGTGTTTGGTTCGTTTGTACTTAATTTGGGGGTCAGGAAATGTAATCCAAATTTCATCCACTTCATTTTCCGCAAAAAGTGAGTCAACCAACTCAATCTGTGTCCGTAGAAAAGCAACATTGGGCAGGTCCATCTCCAGCGCAGATTTGGCCCCACGCCAAAACCGAGCTCCTTTTATATCAATGCCGACATAATTCTTACCAGGATTTCTTTTCGCCAACCCTACAGAATATTCCCCTTTGCCACAGCCCAATTCCAAAACAAGAGGGTTACCATTTTTGAAGAAATCACACCATTTTCCCTTCCAAACAAAGTCGTTCAGAGCTTCATCCCTAGTGGGCTGAATAACATTGGGGAAGGACTCATTTTCTTTAAAGCGTTTTAGTTTATTCTTACTTCCCAAGGCTATCATTTAACATTTTGTAAAACTAAGGAATTCAATAATGATTTGATGTTTTTGTTTCTTTGTTCTATGCAAAATTCCAAACGTATCCTAGTGGCTCCTCTCAACTGGGGACTTGGACATTCCACACGTTGTATCCCTATTATTCATGCCCTGTTGGCTCAAGGCCATCAGCCATACATAGCTTCAGACGGAGTAGCTCTGTCTTTGTTACAAAAGGAGTTTCCCAACCTACCTTCTTTTGAGCTCCCTTCTTATAAAATAACCTATGCAGAAAAGGGGCGTAATTTCAAACTTAAGATAATCTGGGACTCTCCAAAAGTCTTCAAGGCCATGTCAAAAGAAAAAAAGGCAATAAAGAAATTGGTCAAAGAATATGATTTGGACGGTATTATTTCTGACAATCGTTTAGGGGTATATTATAAAAAAGTTCCATGCGTCTTTATTACCCATCAATTGAATGTTCTATCCGGAAATACCACATGGATGAGCTCAAAAGCACACCAAAACATTATCAAGAAGTTTGATGCATGTTGGGTGCCCGATGTTGAAGGGAAACCCAACTTAACCGGCAAACTCGGTCATTTAAAAAAGAAGAAAAAGAACATTATCTACTTAGGTCCCCTTAGTCGATTTAAAAAAAACAAAAAGAAGGTGTCTTATGATTTAATGGTACTGTTATCCGGCCCGGAACCTCAGCGTACTCTACTGGAAGAAAAATTACTGGAAGAACTAAAAGCTTTTGCCGGAAACATTCTATTTGTAAAGGGAAAAATACAGGAAAAACAAAACCATGAAAGGTTAGAGCAAGGCAAATATCACTTGGACCTTTTCAATTTTATGCAATCTGAAGAGCTGGAAAAAGCCATCAACCAAAGCAAGTTAATTCTTTGTCGTTCGGGATATACCACGGTCATGGATTTGGCCAAATTGGAAAAGAAAGCATTTTTTATCCCTACCCCAGGTCAGTATGAGCAGGAGTATTTGGCCAAACGAATGCAAAAGCAGGGGTATGTTCCATATTGTGAGCAGGATGATTTTACCGCGGAACAATTGGATAGAGTCGCCTCTTTTGAAGGGCTGACACAATTCGATACCACTATTGACTATTTGGAGTTATTCGGGGTTTTTTCCAAGGTGAAAGAAAACTCAGAACCCACATCTTCCTCACTCTCCACATAGATTTTTTCATCGTGCGCTTCAATAATATGTTTTACGATAGAAAGTCCAAGCCCTGAGCCTCCTTCCTTACGACTTCCACTTTGGTCCACACGATAAAAACGTTCAAATAAACGAGGAATATGCTTTTTGGGAATTCCTTCACCGTTGTCCGTTACCCGAACAATGACTTTGTTCTTTATGAGATTTTCAACACTAACTTCCGTGGTACCTTTGGGATGACCATATTTAATTGAATTCACCAATAGGTTACTGATGACCTGTTGAATTTTTTCGCGGTCCGCCTTCACGAAAATGGGTTCGGGATATTCCATATCGAAAGTCAAGGTAATTTCTTTATCTGCGGCCTTCATCTCCAATAGGTCAAATACATTTTGAATCAATTCAATGATATCGAAATCCTCTTTTTCAAGCTTCAGTCCACCAACTTCAAGTTTTGTAATCAAGTCAAGATCACGAACAATATAGATTAATCGCTCCACCCCTTTGTTCGCCCGCGCCAGATACTT
Source organism: Flagellimonas meridianipacifica (assembly GCF_003001695.1). Classification (GTDB taxonomy): domain Bacteria; phylum Bacteroidota; class Bacteroidia; order Flavobacteriales; family Flavobacteriaceae; genus Flagellimonas; species Flagellimonas meridianipacifica. The sequence continues at coordinate 594,167 of NZ_PVYX01000001.1, forward strand.
TTCCCGAACCTTTTTATCATTGATTGCTCCATCAAGCAAGGTCAATATATACCCTTGAACGGTGAACAATGGTGTTTTTAGTTCATGGGATACATTCCCCAAGAAGTCCTTTCTATACTCTTCTTGAATTTTTAGTGTATCTATTTCAATTTTTTTGTCCTCAGCAAATTTTTCAATTTCCTCGGTCAAAGTCTTCATATCCGTTGTAACGGGTTTAGAGGAAAAAGTAGAGGATTCCAAGAGTGAAACATCATCATATATTTTCTTGATTCTTCTGTAAATGAAGCGTTCCACCCGGACTTGCAATACAACGAATGAAATAATGAATAAGCTGATAAAAAGGGATGCCAACAGCAAGAGGTTCCATTCTTCCAAAAGGACCATTGCAACTGAAAAAAGAAGGCTTGTTATTAAAGAAATGAAAAAGGAGGAACGTAGGGCAAACTTGTAGGATTTCCTGGTTTGAATGGCCATTACAAGACAAACTTATAGCCCACGCCCTTTACGGTTTTAAAGTGATGGTCTCCAATCTTCTCGCGCAATTTTCTGATGTGTACATCTATGGTTCTTCCTCCAACAACCACTTCATTGCCCCATACTTTGTCAAGGATGACCTCCCGTTTGAAAACCTTACTGGGTTTTGATGTCAATAAGGATAGAAGCTCAAACTCTTTTCGTGGCAAAATTATCTCCTTACCATCGTTTACAATTTTATATTCTTCCCTGTTGATTACGATGTTACCCACTTTTACAATGTCTTCAATCTCTTGCTTTTCGTCCTTCAATCTCCGTAAAAGGGCTTTCACTTTGCTCACCAACACTTTGGGCTTTATAGGCTTGGTTATGTAATCGTCGGCTCCGGCATCAAAACCGGCAACTTGGGAATAATCTTCCCCTCTGGCAGTCAAAAATGTAATAATGGTATTCTCCAAACCTGGGGTATTCCTTAAAACCTCACAAGCTTCAATCCCATCCATCTCTGGCATCATAACATCTAAAATAATGAGGTGGGGACTCTTCTTTTTTGCCTTGACAACGCCCTCGGCGCCGTTCTTCGCTGTAAAAACTTCGTACCCCTCAGCAGAGAGATTGTAACTCACAATTTCTAAGATATCTGGCTCATCGTCAACCAATAGTATTTTGATATCCTTTGTTTTCATGGGATGGTAGAATTAATTAGTAACACCCAAATGTAAATATAATACGATAACTCGATAAATGCTTAACATTCATTTAATCTCCTAACCTTATTGTAACACTTTTCAAATAAACACTTAACACGTTGCTAACATCGCATTTACAGGCTGTCTCGTTCTTTGCCCCGAATTATAATCCAACGAAGACTAATGAAAACATATCTAATACTCCTCTTTACCATAATTAGTACTGCAGCTTTCTCCCAACAAAACGGTAGTATCGTAGGTAAATTGACCGATAAAGAACTTAATGATGAACCCTTGGCATTTGCAAATGTTCTTATTCAGGGTTCCACTCAGGGAACCACTTCAGATGTGGATGGCCTTTTTGAAATAGCAGATGTTGCCCCTGGAACCTATACCCTAGTAATTAGTTTTTTAGGATATGAAACATTGGAAATACCTAATGTCGTTGTCGAATCTGATAAGGTTACTGAGGTTAATGCAGGATTAGGTGCCAGTACTTTTGGATTGGATGAAGTTGTGGTTACCACATCCGCGAGACAAGATTCTGAAATTGCATTACTCCTGCAGCAAAAAAAGGCTCTTGTTATCCAAGAATCCATTGGAGCAGAAGTATTGACGAGAAAAGGTATTGGTGACGCAGCAGCAGCCGTAGCACAAATTGCTGGAATCTCAAAACAACAAGGCTCTAGTAATGTTTACGTACGTGGCTTGGGTGATCGCTATCAGAACACAACGCTCAACGGTCTATCTCTGCCTTCCACCAATGTCAATAAAAAGAACATTGACTTGGATTTATTCGGGTCCGATGTGATACAGAGTATCGGAGTGAGTAAGGCATTTTCTACCAATTTCTATGGAGACTTCTCTGCCGGTAATGTAAACATTGTATCTAAAGCTCATACAGGTAAGGCTTACCTCAGTGTTAGCGCAGGCTCAGGTTTAAACTCTGCAGCTATTGGAGAAGATTTTTTGTTGAATGAAGGTATAAGCTACTTTGGTCGATATAACAGATATGACAACAATCCTTTCGCTATTGTTCTTGGTCAGCCGGTTGATCCAGTTGACGGAGGTTCTCCAATCAACGTAAACTTCGGTATTGAAGGTGGGTTTTCTGTTGTGTTTAATGAAGAATCTAGACTAAACTTCTTTGGGACTGCATCCTTTGCCAATGGCTGGAGGTTTAGACAGGGTGAAGCAAGTGATTTTACTAATACATTGAATTCCTCTTATCCCAATGTAGATCAATATATCTACAACGCCACTACTACGGCGTTGGCTAATATCGATTATATAGCGTCCAGCAAATTCAAATTGCAATATCGATCACTGTACATCAATAGTGCCCAAGATCAAACCGAGTTTTTTGGTGTAAATGGAGAAGGTACGATTAGGGATGATATTGGAGATACAGATCAAGGATTCTTTGTTTATAACGGGCGTTTTAACCAAGATCAGATATTTGTAAACCAACTTTTGGGTGAGTTCGATGATGAAGAAAAGGGTTTTGAAGCCAACTGGGGATTTGGGTATAATAAGGTACTTTCCGACGAACCGGACCGTAAACGTTTCACGCTTCAAAACTATCAATTGGCATTGGATAGCGACCCGAATACAAATCCTATCTTTTTTGATAACGTAGCATTTGACAATCAACGGTTCTTTCAAGAAATAGAAGATGATGAGTTTAACGGCTTCATTAACGTAAAAAAGCAGTTTTCAGAAAACTTTGCGTTAAACGTGGGTTATGCCGGTAGACGTAAGGTAAGAAACTTCAATGCCATCCGCTACGGATACGAGTTTACGGATAATGACTTGGAGATTACTGACGTAAATAATCTAAATGAAATATTTAATGTATCCAATATAGATATTCCAAATGGAAGTGGTTTATGGGATGTGGTAACCTTAAATCCAATACCTGGACAAAGTACCGTGAACAGACCTGGATTACCAGATAGCCAATATAGAGGTGAGTTGAATGTATATGCTGGTCACATCAATACCGAAATCCAGCTTTTGGATAAAAAATTACTCCTAATACCCGGCATCAGGTTTGAGAATTTCCAACAAGAAATTACATATGATGTCCAAGGTGACATCATTCCCCCAGGTACCTCAACTACCGTAACCTCAAATGACAATTTGCTCTTACCTAGCTTAAATGCAAGGTATGCTTTGAATGAAGACATGAATCTACGGGGTTCGTTTAGTGTGACTGCCTCGTTTCCAGAATTCAAGGAAGTTGCTCCTTTCGTTTATGAGGATGTTGTTATTCGCTATGGTGGTAATCCAGACCTTCTTGGAGGTGCTGATGGAAGCGGACCGAACTTTTCTGAGATATTTAATTACGATTTAAAGTACGAGTGGTTTTTATCCCCTAGGGAAATCATTTCTTTGGGCGTTTTCTACAAACAGATCAAAGATCCAGTAAACCGGGTAACCGCTAGGGATGCTACAGGGGACCAGCGCTATTTCAGAACTGGGGATCAAGCTGATGTTTTTGGTGTTGAACTGGAATTTCGAAAGAATATCTTAAAGGATGTTGAAGATAATCCCCTCCTTAATCTTGGATTTAATTTGGCATGGACCGACACTAACCAGGACCTGCAATCCGTAGGAGGCACCTTTACTACCAGTTTCAACAGAACAGAAAGTGAATTGGAAGGGGCATCAGATATTATCTTTAATACCGATCTTAGTTTTACTCCTACCATAGGGAAATTCAAGCCGAAAGCAACACTGGTTGGCTCTTACTTTTCCGACAGGATATTTGCTTTAGGTGCAGGAACTGTTGGAGATATTACAGAAGAATCCGTTACAACCCTAAATCTGGTAATTATCAATCCAATTACCGAAAACTTTGAAATAGGACTAACTGCAAGAAACTTACTTAACCCAGATATAACACTTTCTCAAACAGACCAAGTGGGCAACCGCCTCATTATTACCGAATTCAAGGATGGTATTGATGTAGGCTTGTCACTTAAATACAAATTTTAATTACAGATGATAACTATTTTAAACCCTTTAAAAATGAAAATCAGATTTCTTTCAAGCTTACTCATAATAGCGCTCTTAATCGTGGGCTGTGAGGAGGACAACACGCCAGATATTGTTATTAACGATAACAGTGTCGTAAATAACACCGAGGGCGGAAACAATGGAAACGGTGGTGGAAATGGAACCGAAGAGCTTTTCGGTTTTATTACCGAAGATACAACACTAGATCCTTCTATAACCTATCGATTAGCTGCTGCCACATTTATTGATGAAGGTGCAACATTGACCATCCCTGCAGGTACGGTAATAGAAGCTGAGCCCAATGGAGTACAAAACTATATTGCAGTGCTTAGAGGTTCCCAAATACAAATCAATGGAACGGCAGCAAACCCGGTCATCATGACCTCTGCCGCTAATACTCCTGCACCTGGAGACTGGGGAGGTTTGGTTATTTTGGGCCAATCTACCACGAACTTAATCGATCCTGCTGAACCAGATGACCTTCCAACTAGTGAAGTAGGCCAACTTCCTTATGGAGGTTCTATTGTTGCCGACAATTCCGGTATCATCAGTTATTTGAGACTGGAGTACGTAGGTGGTGCTCTTAATGGGACCCAAGAATTAAACGGATTATCATTGTACGCAGTTGGAAGTGGAACCACTATAAATAATGTACAGGTTTTCCAATGCTCTGATGATGGTATAGAGTTTTTTGGTGGAACTGTGAACGTAAACAACCTTGCCATTGTGGGAGCTGAAGATGATTCAGTTGACTGGACAGAAGGTTATACCGGTACTATTACGGACGTATTTGTGTCACAAACTTTGGACGGTGATAGTGGATTTGAAATGGATGGGTTCAATACAGACTTTCAAAACTCTGGCGGTTTCGTATCTGTCCCAACCATCAACAACGCTACAGTTATTGGAAGTGGCGACAACAGTCGAGCTTTCCGTTTACGTGCTGGGACTGGTGGTATTTTTAACAATGTCGTTATCGAAGATTTCGGAAGAGGTGTTGTAGTGGAAGATGACACTGCTGGGGATATTACCTCAGACAACATTCCTACTGATCTTCAATTTACTGATGTCTCTTTTACTGGTGTAAACGAAGAGTTTTTATATGAAGATGATTTTGCAAACCCAACTCCTCCAACTCAAGCAGATGTAATTAGTGGTGACTCTGCTAATGCAACTGGAACCGATGTTGCCACATGGGGTGCTGGCTGGACTGTAGGCATCAACTAAAAAATAAGCGCTAATAATAATATTAAGGCCCCGTAATTCGGGGCTTTTTTCATGCACTTCATCGAAAAAGCCAACCCTTTTTCGACAAAAGGCTCACTTTCAGCGATGTAATTATATATATTTGTGGCATAGCCTTTGTAACCTACTTTGTATGAAGCACCTTTACGCGGTACTTTTCTTTTTTGTGTGTACCATTGGATTCTCTCAAGAGAATGTGGAGTCCAATGCAGATATCGATGGCTTAAAACTATATCCCAATCCCTGCACCCAACACAAGGTTTTTATAGAGACTCTTTCCAATAATCCTAAACAAATAGCAATTTTTGACGTTTTAGGAACCCAAGTACTCCAAACCACCATGGTAGGTAAGGAACTAAACCTTTCTCGTTTGGACAAGGGCATGTACATTATCCGAATTCTGGAAAACAATAAAGTTGCCACCAGAAAACTGATAATCAAGTAGTTCGTCGATGATTTTGACCCTTATATCCTGTAAACGTTCACGTTTTTCAGCTTAACCTACATAATTTCCTGTTTCACAACATTTTATAGGTATACCCTTAAGCTTTAGCTACTTTTATAATGCGTAGACCCCAAATCAACATGTATGAAGAACCTCTACTTAGTTATCCTTATGGCATTACCACTATTTACCTTCGGTCAAGAACTGGTCACTGTAAACACACAACAGGTGAGCGAATTACAAGGGTTCAAAATGTATCCGAACCCTGCGTACGGAGATGAAATCTATATCACTACTTCATCTAACGGGACAAAAAATGTTAAGATTTTTGATGTATTTGGTGATGTTGTCCTTACGGAACGAATATCCACAAATACCTTAAATATATCACGATTGTTACCTGGAGTCTATGTACTTCAAGTAACAATACAGGAAAAGACCATGACTCGAAAATTGGTCATCAAATAACCCCCATATCTTAAGCCCTTTCAAGGGCTTTTTTCTTTTTTGGCCTATTTTTGTGGGCCATGGAATTCAAGAATATCCAATCCATTTTCTCAATTTCAAATTCGGATGAGTTTGAGACCCAGTGCTTGAGAATCTTTGATTTTCAATTCAGCCAAAACCCTGTTTATAAGTCATATTGTGAGCTTTTAGGTAAAAATCCAAAAAACATTTCCGATAGTTCTGAGATTCCATTCCTTCCTATCGAATTCTTTAAATCGAAAGAAATAGTTTCTTTTACAAAACCTGTTGAAGTTATTTTTGAAAGTAGTGGCACGACAGGAAGCACAACTAGCAAACATTTCATTCCTGATTTAAATATTTATAGAGAAAGCTTTACAAAAGCGTTCACTCTTTTCCTTGGGGCTCCCGAGAAGTATTGTATTCTTGCTTTACTTCCTTCGTATTTGGAACGCAAAGGGTCATCACTGGTGTTCATGGTAGATGACTTGATTCATCAATCCCAGCACCCAGACAGTGGTTTCTACCTATACGACGTACAACAACTTCACCAAAAACTCATTGAACTAGAGGAGAAAGCAACCAAAACCCTGTTGATAGGGGTCTCTTTTGCCTTATTGGATTTGGCAGAGCAATATCCAATGAACTTAAAACATACCAAGATTATGGAAACAGGGGGCATGAAGGGAAGAAGAAAAGAAATGATTCGTGAAGAACTGCATTACCACTTAAAAAAAGCGTTTGGAACAGATGCCGTATACTCAGAATATGGCATGACCGAACTGTTGTCCCAAGCATACTCCTTGGGTAAAGGTACATTTGATTGCCCTCCTTGGATGAAAGTTTTGACAAGGGATACTGAAGACCCACTTTCTCCCCAGGATTATGGTAAAACGGGAGGAATCAATATAATTGACCTAGCCAATGTCTATTCTTGCTCATTTATTGCCACTCAAGATTTGGGGAAAGTATACCCAGATGGTTCCTTTGAGGTTTTAGGAAGGTTCGATCATTCTGATGTTAGGGGATGTAATTTGATGGCTTTATAGTCGTCAATCCATCATGACCAGCACATAGTAATTCTTCTTACCTCGCTGAAGCAACACGAATTTATCGTTAATCAAATCGGTTTTAGTGATTAAATAATCCTCTTTCACTTTTTCCTTGTTTACGGAAATGGAGTTTTGTTTTAATTCTCTACGAGCCTCTCCGTTGGACCCCAAAAATCCTGTTTTTGCTGCCAGCGCACCAATCATATCCAAACCATTTTCCAATTCTGACATAGATAACTGAGCTTGGGGCACTCCTTCAAAAACGTCCAAGAACGTTTGCTCATCCAGTTGTTTTAGATCTTCAGAAGTAGATTTGCCAAAAAGAATATTACTAGCCTGCACGGCTCGGTCCAAATCAGCTTCAGAATGTACCATTGAAGTTACTTCTTCGGCAAGCTTTTTTTGAAGCAATCGCATGTGCGGTGCTTCATTATGTTCTTCAATCAGCTGTTCAATAGATTCCTTGTTCAAAAAGGTAAAAATCTTGATATACTTCTCCGCGTCCACATCCGAAGTATTCAGCCAATATTGATAAAAACGATACGGTGAAGTGCGGTGGGCATCCAACCAAATATTACCTCCTTCGGTCTTTCCAAACTTAGTGCCATCGGCCTTTGTGATCAAAGGACAGGTCAGGGCATATCCCTTCCCTCCGCCAATTCTACGGATGAGTTCGGTTCCAGAAGTAATATTTCCCCATTGATCGCTTCCACCCATTTGGAGGGCGCAATCATGATTCTGATACAAATACAAAAAGTCATACCCCTGAACCAGTTGATACGTGAACTCCGTAAAGGACATGCCTTCTTTAGCATCCGATGACAATCGCTTTTTTACGGAATCCTTGGCCATCATGTAGTTAACGGTTATGTGCTTGCCCACGTCCCGAATAAAGTCTAAAAAGGAAAAGTCCTTCATCCAATCGTAATTATTGACAAGAATAGCTGCATTTGACTCAGTGCCATCAAAATCCAAGAAACGGGACAATTGTGCTTTTAAGGCCTCTTGGTTTCTTCGCAAGGTTTTTTCATCCAAAAGATTACGTTCTGCCGATTTTCCCGAAGGGTCCCCGATCATTCCTGTTGCGCCACCTACAAGGGCAATGGGTTTATGTCCTGCCAACTGAAAATGCTTCAACATCATTACCCCCACCAAATGTCCAATATGCAATGAGTCCGCAGTGGGGTCTATCCCGACATAAGCAGCCTGCATTTTTTCCATCAAGTGTTCTTCCGTTCCTGGCATTACGTCATGTATCATTCCACGCCATTTCAGCTCTTGAACAAAATTTGTTTTCATCCCTAGTAGTTTAAATCGCTGCAAATATAAAATGAAGTTCTTAGATCGTTACGGAAATACGACGCAAAGAACTACTTTAGTTATATGATTCTAGTCACCGGGGGAACTGGACTATTAGGTTCACACTTACTTTATCAACTTGTACAGGATGGCGGAACCGTAAGGGCAACGTATCGAGACCCCAAAAAGAAAACCAAAGTACTGGAGGTCTTTGGGTTTTATTCTGAAGAACCACATGAGTTATACCATAAAATTCAGTGGGTCGAGGCCAATGTTACGGACCTAGCTTCTTTGGAACCTTGTTTTGAAGGGGTTAACCAAGTATACCATTGTGCTGCTTTGATATCATTTGATCCCAAAGATCTTAACGATTTGCTTAAAACAAATGTTGATGGTACGGCCAACATGATTAACCTTAGCGTGAAATATAAGGTCAACAAGTTTTGCCATGTAAGTTCGATTGCAGCGTTAGGTTCTGGCAAAAAAGGGCAAACCATATATGATGAAAATGTAGAATGGAACGATAACCAAGTATCCGTTTACGGTATATCGAAGTTTGAGTCGGAGCTAGAGGTTTGGCGAGGCTCCCAAGAGGGACTTCCTGTGGTAATTGTCAATCCTGGAATTGTATTGGGCCCAGGATTTTGGCGTTCGGGCAGTGGCCTATTGTTCAGAAGAGCTTCAAAAGGAGGGCGATATTCATTCCCAAGTGGAAGTGGCTTCGTAAGTGTGAATGATGTGGTGAATTCCATGGTACTGTTAATGCAATCCAACATAGAAAATGAGCGCTATATCTTGGTCAATCAAAATTTGACCTATCATGAGGTATTTCTCAATATGGCTAAAGCTTTAGGTGTGGAACCTCCGTCAAAAATAGTTTCCCTTTCATTATTGGAGATCCTTTGGCGAATCGATTTCCTAAAAAGTACATTTTTTGGGAAGCGCAGAAGACTTACAAAAAACCTTGTGAAAGGTTTGTATCAACAAGACAAGTATGACAATTCAAAATCGAAAACCATACCTAATTTCACTTATGAATCGCTTAACGAGGTAATCGGATTTTGTTGTGAAAAGTTTAAAGTTACGATGAAGGCTTAGCTTCTTTTCTGACTTTGTTCAAAGAGTCTGCTCTATTTTGTTGGGCAGCTCTGGTGCTATCGTTTCTTTTTTGGCTGTCTTCCTCCAATACCTTTCTTTTTGCTTCTAATCTTGCCTCCACTTTCTCATAAATCATTTGATATCTCAATGGAATAGAAGCGTAGTACTTATCGCTCTGGACAAATTGGATACTATCAATCTGATATTTTTTATAAAGAAAATCCATAGTCTCCACACTGTTATCCTCTAAGTAGTAATTAAAAGAGGTTTTTGCAGCTCTGAGTAGGGCCAAATCATGGAGAATGTCGACCATTTTTTCTTCGGAAATCAAATCCTCAGGTGGTTCCACCACTTTTTCAGCACAGCTCCAAACCGCTAATACCAAAACAAAAGCAAGTACGGTTCTCTTTGTCATCTGTTAAAGGTGAGTCTTTTTGCATTCCGCTTCTCAGAAAAAATACCATTGTCATAGGCCAAATGGCCATTAACAAATGTTCTCATCACTTTTGAGTGGAAAGTAGTTCCCTCAAAAGGAGACCAACCACATTTGTATAGCACGTTGGATTTTTCAACCATTTGGGAGACTCCTTCTTGTATCTGAACCAAATCGGCATAATATCCTTCACGGATATACCCCCTTCTATCCAAATCGAAAAGCTTGGCCGGATTATGGCACATCTTTTCCACAATCTTTGGTTTGCTTATCATTCCCTCCTTTTCCTTTTCCAGCATGGCAAGCAGTGCATGCTGCACCAACGGTCCCCCAGATGGGCATTTTGTATAGGGATTGTCTTTTTCTTCCAACGTATGCGGAGCATGGTCGGTGGCTACTACGTCAATTCTATCATCCAAAAGGGCTTCCCACAATTGCTCTCTATCTTTTTGTGTCTTTACAGCTGGATTCCATTTGATGAAAGCACCCTTATTTTGATAATCCTCATCAGAAAACCATAAATGATGTATACACACCTCAGCTGTTATCTTTTTCTCTTCAAGGGGAATTGCATTGGTAAACAAATCCGTTTCTATTCCAGTGGACAAATGAAAAACATGTAACCTGGCACCGGTTTGCTTTGCAAGGGCTATGGCCTTTGATGAAGATAAGAAGCACGCCTCTTCACTTCGGATAATGGGGTGCAGGTGAATGGGTATATTATCTCCATATTCACCTTTATACTTTTCAAGATTGGCCTTTATGGTTCCCTCATCCTCGCAATGTGCAGAAATGACCATTCCTGTGCTACTGAAAATACGCTCCAAAACGACTTCATCATCTACTAGCATGTTTCCTGTAGACGAACCTAAAAAAAGTTTGACCCCTGAGCAGGCATTCCTGTCCAGTCGCTTTAGCTCTTCCAAATTATCATTGGTTCCTCCAAAAAGAAAAGAATAATTGGCCCAAGCGCTTTTGGACGCCATACCAAACTTCTCTTCCAACTTTTCAATTGTGGTGGTCTGAGGGTTTGTATTGGGTTGTTCCATAAAAGTCGTAATCCCGCCTGCCAGTGCCGCACGACTTTCAGTATCAATAGTTCCTTTATGGGTCAACCCGGGTTCTCTAAAATGTACTTGGTCATCGATAATCCCAGGGAAGAGATAATCTCCTTTTAAATCAATGACCGTTGCCATAGGTTCCGAAATATCCCTATCAATTCTTTCAATGAAATCAGAATTTAGGAGAACGTCCATCTCGAAACATTCCCCCTCATTGACCATTTTGGCATTCTTTAATAGAATCTTTGGCATTGCTAAAAACTTTTTCTTAAAAAGGTGCTTCTTAGTTTCATCGTAATCACTCCAAAAATGGCCTCTTTGACAATTTTTGAATTCATCTTGGACTTACCATGAATCCTATCTGTGAAGATAATGGATACTTCTTCTATTTTAAAGCCTTTTAAGTAGGCTCTATACTTCATTTCAATTTGAAAAGCGTAGCCAATAAAACGTACCCTATCCAAATCAATTTCTTCCAAAACCTTTCTTCTATAACATACGAAACCAGCAGTTGGGTCGTGAACCTTCATTCCCGTAATCAGTTTTACATAGAAGGAAGCTCCATAGGAAAGCAGAATACGGAACAAAGGCCAGTTAACCACATTGACCCCTTTTTTATAGCGAGACCCCACGGCAACGTCTGCCTCATTCAAACACGCCCTATGCAAACGCAACAAATCCGCGGGACGGTGTGAAAAATCGGCATCCATTTCAAATATATAATTGTAGTCCCTATCCAAAGCCCATTTGAAACCATGGATATAGGCTGTTCCCAAGCCGGATTTCTCTTTCCTTACTTCCAGAAAAAGTCGCTTGGGAAATTCTTCTTGAAGCATTCGGACATTTTCTGCTGTTCCATCTGGAGAATTGTCATCAACAATCAGAATGTGAAAATCTTTCTTTAAATCGAAAACCGTTCTGATAATCGCCTCAATGTTTTCGATTTCGTTGAAAGTAGGTATAATGACGAGTCCGTCTGCCATTCATGATAAGTTAGACGGCAAAAATAACACATTGTGTTCTGATTTAATACTATAGATTTACGGTCACCGCAGTTTACCAATATTTGTACCTTTATCCCACCAAAATATCTATTGATGACCCAAAGGTTCCCCGCGATTTTCCTTATTCTACTCGCGTCACTTTTCATCTTAAACCTTGTTCAAAGCAGTCTTACCGAGCTCATTTATGATGAGGCCTATTATTGGTACTATGCGCAAAATATGGATTGGGGGTTTTTTGATCACCCTCCCATGGTTGCCTTTCTTATCAAAATAGGCAGTTTTTTATTTGATGGAGAATTGGGCGTACGTTTTATAAGTTGTGTTCTATCTGTGGGGACTTATGTGGTTCTGTGGTTGACCATAGATAATCCCAAGAAAAAAGACCACGTGGTGGTTTTCTTTCTTCTATTGTTTTCCACCACCCTCTTGAATGCTTACGGATTCTTTACACTCCCTGATACTCCACTACTTTTTTTTACTGCACTTTTTCTTTGGCTTTACAAGCTTTTCTTGGAAAAACCATCATATCTGCTTGCTCTTGCCATTGGTGTGGTAATGGCAGCTTTGATGTATAGTAAATACCATGCAGTTCTTGTCATTGTTTTCGTATTGCTGTCCAATCTAAAGCTATTGCGCGAGCCTAGGGCGTGGTTTGCCGTCATAATCGCTTTGCTCTGTTATATACCTCATTTCGTATGGCTTTATGGGCATGATTTTGTTTCCATTAAATACCACATTTATGAACGCCCCAACCAAGCCTACTCCTTTTCTAAATTTACCTTGGGATACTTAGTTAATCTTGTGGCCATTTTTGGGCTCCTTTTTTTCTGGGTCTATAAAGCTTTGCTAAAAACCAACACAACCGACCTTTTTGTAAAGGCCCTAAAATATCTCTCCTATGGGGTAATCATTTTCTTTTTTGTTTCAAGTTTCAATAGGAGGGTACAGACACAATGGGTGGTGGTCATCTCAATTCCCCTAGCCATCTTGACATTCAACTACATTTTGGAAAACTCAAGCTCCAGAAAATGGGTATATCGATTGGGACTTGTAAGCCTAGTGATTATGTTATACGCGCGGGCATGGTTAGTATACAAACCCCTTTTCCCTCTTAGGTTTGAAACCCATGACAATACCGTTTGGGTGAATGAACTCAAGAAAAAGTCGAAAGGGGTTCCTGTGATTTTCGAAAATTCTTATCGTCGCCCATCCATGTACTCCTTCTACTCTGGAAAACCTAGTTTTGCCTTAAACAATCATATGTACCGGAAAAGCCAGTATTCCATTGATGAATCTGAAAAAAGTGTCCAAAACAAAAGGATACTGTACGTAACGAAATATGCTAAAAGTGGAGACATTCAATTTTTGCACTCTGATAATAAAACAGTGTATTTTGGAACATTTATGGATAATTTTGAATCTTTTCGAAAGTTGCAATGCATAGTGGATACCACTTCTGTAGAAAAGGAATACTCTTTAAAGATTTACAATCCCTATAATTTTGATGTTCCATTATCAAAACTTTCATTTTCTGCTGCATTTTCAAATGCCTACAAGCAAGTAAAGGATTTACAAACAATGGAGGTACAAGCTGTTAAAAAAGACAGGCAAATAATCCCTGCCAGAGATACTCTTGAGTTTAGATTCGAACTGCCAAAATCCAAATTTGAAAATCCTAAGTATTTTAGAGTGGGTGTTTCTGAGAACGGTCTACTTCCTGGATTGAATGGAATCCCTGTTAAAATTTAACAATGAACCCAATTATCAGAACCATAGAATCTCTGGATTGGATGACCTTAGCTTTGGTCTTGAGTATGCTTGTAATGACTTTGGGAAAGTATCTCTTTCAAACCAAGTTCCTCAACTTCTTGATTCTGCCCTTTAACAATAAGTATATTATGCTTTCCAACAAAAAAGGACGTCTTTTAAACTGGTTCCATATTTTCATGACCATTTTCCAGTTCATTAACCTTTCGTTATTCATTTTTTTGATTAACAAGGCGTGGAACGGTACGTCAAATCAGGACACTTTTGAGGTGTTCTTGATTACTATTGCATTGGTAATAGTTTTCCAAACTGTTAAAATCTTCCTTCAACTTTTCAAGGCTTTTGCTTTCAATACCCAAGAACTGGTTTGGGATGTGATTTATAACAAAACCACATATTTTAATCACAGTAGTTTGGTAATGTTTCTTAGTAACATAATTCTGATTTACATACTGAACAATTCAAAAACTGTCATTTACATAGCCATTGGGCTTATTCTTTTAATTAATGCCATTGGACTGATAAAGCTGGTGAAGAACCATCAAAAAGTGATAGTCTCCTATTTGTTTTATTTTATTTTGTACCTTTGCGCACTCGAAATTGCACCCTTGGTTGTAATTGGAAGCTATCTAAAAGGTTGATTATCTTATGAAAGTAAAAACAATTTTGGTTTCCCAACCAGAACCCAAAATCGAAAATTCCCCTTATTCTCGATTAATCGAAAAAGAAAAAGTAAAAGTAGATTTCAGACCCTTCATTCATGTAGAAGGAGTACAGGCCAAAACTGTAAGACAGCAGAAAATTGACCTCAATAATTTTACTGCCATAATTCTTACCAGTAGAAATTCTGTGGACCATTTCTTTAGAATTGCTGAAGAAATGAGGTTTAAGGTACCTGATAGTATGAAGTATTTCTGCCAATCTGAAGCTGTTGCCTACTATCTACAGAAGTATGTAGTGTACCGTAAGCGTAAAATATATGTTGGCAAACGAACTTTCAACGAATTGGTACCGTTGATTAAGAAATACAAGGATGAAAAGTTCTTGCTTCCTTCCTCCGATACTTTGAAGGCTGCTGTTCCTGAAGCTTTGAATGAACTTAAAGTAGATTGGACAAGAGGTATTTTCTACAAGACAGTAATCAGTGATTTGTCTGATTTGAGAAACGTTTATTACGATGTATTGGTGTTCTTCAGTCCTTCGGGAATAGAATCTCTTTTGAAGAATTTTCCTGATTTTGAACAGAACGACACAAGAATCGCCGTTTTTGGTAATAGCACAGTAAAAGCTGCCACAGACGCCGGACTTCGAATAGATATTAAGGCGCCTACTCCTGAAACACCTTCAATGACCATGGCCCTTCAGAAATACATTACCAGTGTAAACAAATAATTAAAGCTTTAGCTCTTATATCAAAAAGGCCGCTCTAAAGAGCGGCCTTTTTCAATTAAAATGCATAGCGTTGAGGACCTCCACGCCTAATCTCTTCACTGGCGTAGGCTTCAAACTTTTTGAAGTTTTCGCGAAACGCGTTTGTCAGTTTAAAGGCCGTTTTATAATAAGCATCATCGTTGTTCCAAGTTGCTCTCGGACTCAAAACTTCGGTTGGAACACCAGGGCACTCCCTGGGCTGCGCCACTCCAAATACAGAATGAATATGGTATTTGTCATAGGAATACAGCCCAAGCTCTCCACTCAGGGCAGCACTTATCATGGCCCGGGTATACTTAAGTTTCATTCGTGTTCCCACACCATAGGGTCCGCCGGTCCATCCAGTATTAATCAACCAAACATCTACTCCGGATTCCACCATTTTTTTGCTTAGCATCTCCGCATACTTGGCAGGATGTAAGGGCATGAATGGGGCTCCAAAACATGCAGAAAAAGAAGGTTGTGGCTCAACCACCCCAGCCTCTGTCCCAGCCACCTTGGCCGTATAGCCAGAAATAAAGTGATATGCAGCTTGGGCAGGTGTCAGTTTTGATATAGGTGGAATAACTCCGAAAGCATCAGCGGTCAAAAAGAAGATATTCTTCACATTTTTCCCAATCGAAGGCTGTTGGATATTCTCAATATGGTGTATTGGATAGCTTACCCTTGTGTTTTGCGTAATGGTGGTATCTGAATAATCAACTACACCATTATCATCCATAATGACATTCTCCAGGATAGCTCCTTTTTTTATGGCACCATATATCTCGGGCTCCTTTTCTTGAGACAGGTCTATCACTTTTGCATAACAACCCCCTTCAAAATTGAAAACTGTATTTTGTGGTGTCCATCCGTGCTCATCATCACCAATCAGCTTTCTATTAGGATCTGTGGAGAGAGTTGTCTTTCCAGTACCTGATAAACCAAAGAAAAGTGCTGTATCTCCTTCAGGACCTACATTGGCCGAGCAGTGCATAGGCAATGTGTTCTTTTGGACTGGTAGAATAAAGTTCAAAGCTGAGAATATACCTTTTTTGATTTCTCCAGTATATCCCGTACCCCCTACAATAGCAATTTTCCGTGTAAAGTTCAAAATGGCAAAATTATGTTGACGGGTACCGTCAATTTTGGCATCCGCGGTAAAGCCTGGGGCATTCAGCACCACCCATTCAGGGTCAAAAGACTTTAGTTCCTCCTCTTCAGGCCTCAAGAACATATTGTATACAAACAGATTGGACCATGGGTATTCATTAATAACACGTATGTTCAAACGATATGACTCATCCGAACAAGCATAACAGTCCCGTACAAAAACATCGCGCTCATTAAGGTAATCCACCATTTTGTCATATAGCCTATCAAACTTTCCGGCATCAAATGGAATATTGATGTCACCCCACCAAATTTTGTCCTTGGTAATTTCATCCTCCACAATAAATCGGTCCATAGGTGACCTTCCAGTAAACTCCCCGGTGTTGACGGCTAAAGCTCCAGAAGAGGCCTGCTTTCCCATCTCCATATCAATGGTTGTTGAGTGTAAGGTATCAGGAGAAAGCTGATAGTGTATCCTATCATGATGGATTCCATAATCCTTTAACGAAATCGATTTCGTAAATGGGCTGTCAGATGTCATTTTTTTACTTTTAACGTTAGGGCAAAACTAGAAAATTATATATTCTCTAGTCCGTATTAATCTAGTTATTTGCCCTTTTTTGGGTCGAAATGCTATATGCTAAAAAAATCCAGCTAAAAATTAGAAGAATGCCACCAACTGGGGTAACTGGACCTAAGTATTTTAAATCGAATGAAAGGGCTTTTCCTATAACCAAAATGTAAATTGAAGCAGAGAAAAGAATAACCCCGGTCAATGTC
Source organism: Flagellimonas meridianipacifica (assembly GCF_003001695.1). Lineage (GTDB taxonomy): Bacteria > Bacteroidota > Bacteroidia > Flavobacteriales > Flavobacteriaceae > Flagellimonas > Flagellimonas meridianipacifica. The sequence continues at coordinate 611,523 of NZ_PVYX01000001.1, forward strand.
AATCTATACAATATGACCTCAGATTTTCCCTTCATCCCACCCCAAAGTCCAACAAAAAGAAAGAAAAAAGCATGGTACATTTGATAGCGGACCCCCGTTTCAAAAGAATCTACACTTTCGTAATCAGCAATTCTTTCTAAACCATGGGCACCAAATGCCCCAAGAAGAATTCCTATCAAGCCCAATATCGCTCCCGTTATTAAAAATGTTCTTTTCATAACTTTCTTTGCCCTTTATTTTACAAATACAACAATTTGATACCTTAGTCTCTGGTAAAACAAAAGTAACTAAAAGCTATGTCCCGAACTGTTTTGGTATTTGGAGCTGGGAAATCTACCGCTTATTTATTGGACCATATTTTAGAAAAATCCACGAGTGAAGAGCTTAAGCTTATTATTGCCGACATTAACCCCAATTCAGTTGACCCAAAAATTGCCTCACATCCCAATTGCACTGTTCAACAGCTGGATATTTTTGAAGATGAAAAAAGAGAAAAAATGATACGGGATGCTTCGGTAGTGATTTCCATGTTGCCTCCTAAACTGCATATTAAAGTTGCTGTAGATTGTTTGAACCATAAAAAGAACTTGGTAACCGCTTCCTATATAAGCGATGCCATTCAACAACTGGATTCGGATGTAAAAAATAGCGGGCTTGTTTTTATGAACGAAATTGGCCTTGACCCTGGCATCGATCACATGAGCGCCATGCAGATCATCGACCGTATTCGCGATAATGGTGGAAAAATGCTTCTTTTTGAATCCTTTACCGGTGGGCTGGTGGCACCTGAACACGATTCAAACCTGTGGAACTACAAGTTTACGTGGAATCCTAGAAATGTTGTTGTTGCAGGACAAGGAGGTGCTGCAAAATTTATTCAGGAAGGGACGTATAAATATATTCCCTATCAAAAACTTTTTCGAAGAACGGAATTTTTGGAGGTTGAAGAATATGGCACATTTGAAGCCTACGCTAATCGTGACTCTCTTAAGTACCGCGAAGCTTATGGCTTGCAAGATGCACTTACCTTATATCGAGGAACCATGCGAAGGGTTGGTTTTTCCAAGGCATGGCAGATGTTCGTTATGTTGGGTATGACGGATGATAGCTATGTTATTGAAAACTCACAGGGCATGTCCTATAGGGAGTTTGTAAATCTGTTCTTACCCTATTCGCCTACTGATTCCGTAGAATTGAAACTTAGACATTATCTAAAAATTGACCAAGATGATATCAGATGGGGTAAACTTTTGGAGCTTAACCTATTTGATCATACCAAAAAAATCCCCCTTGCCCAAGCTTCTCCGGCCCGCATGCTTCAGTATATTTTGGAGGACAGCTGGACCCTTGAATCCCATGAAAGGGATATGATTGTGATGTACCATAAATTTGGCTACGAACTCAATGGCGTAAAAAAACAGATTGATGCCAATATGGTGGTCTTGGGTGATAACAACAGCCATACCGCTATGGCCAAAACTGTTGGACTTCCAGTTGCCATGGCAGCACTACTGATTCTTAATGGTAAGATCAAAAACCATGGTGTCCAAATACCCATCAAAAAAGAAGTGTACCAACCCATCTTAAAAGAACTGGAATCCTACAAGATTCATTTTAAAGAATATGAAGTACCGTATCTAGGCTATAATCCGGACTCAGTTGCTATTTAAGATTGTTGTTTTTTAAATATCTTTAGCTTCAATTTTCAATGCAAAAGATGAAATCCAATAACAATTCTGTCAAGATAGATGGTATTGACAAAAAAATCTTAAGGTATTTGATGGAAGATGCCAGAAGACCGATACTAGAAATTGCAAGAAACATTGGTATCTCTGGCGCGGCTATCCACCAACGACTTCGAAAGCTGGAAAACGCCAAGTTGCTCGCAGGTTCAAAGTTTATCATCAATCCAAAAGTATTGGGCTATACCACCATGGCCTATATTGGTATTTTTTTGGATAAAGCCATGGCCAACCCTCGAGCTGTAAAGGAACTCGAAAGAATTCCAGAGGTCTTGGAATGCCACTATACAACCGGAAACTGGTCCATCTTAATCAAAGTGCTCTGCAGGGATAACGAACATTTGATGATGGTTTTGAATAAAAAAATCCAGCAAATTGAAGGAGTCTCCCGAACGGAAACCTTCATTTCGCTGGACCAACAAATCGATAGGCAAATTTCAATATAGAAATTACTGGAAAACTACGCTTTCGGCGATGCTCCTATTTTCCTCCAAATCCGTTCTTACGCTATGAAGTTTCATCCCTATCGTCATTAAGGCGGTTGTTCCGAGAGGAAGTCGTAAAGGCGGATTTTGAGAATTTACCAAATCGTATATGGCTTGCGCCGCTTTTTCCGGGTCACCTTCCTGTTTTCCGTCCACTCCTTTGAGCTTGTCCCGAAATGCTCCGGCGGTGGAATCATAATCAGATATCATTCTCTTTGCTTCCGGAAGTTTTGAAGAAGCAAATTCCGTACGAAACGGTCCAGGTTCAACCAAAGACACCTTAATGTTTAAAGGTTCAACTTCCTGTGCCAAAGCCTCGCTAAAACCCTCCAAGGCAAATTTGCTGGCATTGTAAACTCCGAACCCGGCAAATGCCTTCAAGCCACCATGGGATGAAATTTGAATGATATGTCCAACTTTTTGCTCCCTCATCATGGGCAATACCTCTTGAGTCATTTTTAGAGCTCCGAAGAAGTTAGCTTCAAAAACCTGCCTTGTTTCCTCCATACTGCTTTCCTCAATAGCCCCGATAAACCCAACACCAGCATTGTTCACCAAAACATCGATTCTACCAAACTCATTTTTGATATTGTTTGCCATATTTTCGATACCTAAGTGGTCGGTGATATCCAAGCGGTAAGCAAAGCCTCTTCCGGTATTTGCCGTGTTAAATGCATTGACCTGATTTTCCTTACGGAATGTTCCCACCACAAAGTCACCCGAGTTCATAACTCTATTTGTCAAGGCTTTTCCCAAACCGCTCGATATTCCGGTAATCAACCAAACTCTTTTTTCCATCTTATTTAAGCTTTAAAAGTTGAAGGGATTCTTCCTTTAAGAAGAATATGCCAACTATAAACAAAGCTGTTGGGAGCAGCCAAATACCATTACCTATAAAATCATGGGCCACATGAAAGGCTACGATATTAAATACTATTGGAGCCAATAACAACCATCCCAAGAGTCTGGTTCTTTTAATCGCGATAAGAATGCCACCAACTATCTCTCCCATGGCGACCACCACAAAAAGGTAAGAGGTAAACATGGTGCCCAAAAATTTTTGCGCTGTTTCATCCGCTGGAGGTTCCACGGGTATGAAGCCGAGAAACTTGTTTAATCCAAAAATCACCATGAGCAGTCCTAGAAACCCAAATAGTGCATTGTTCAATGTTGTTTTCATTGTAGATAGATTTAAAATTCAACACTACAAATTTGAACAGACCAAAAGCGAGCTCTAATAATCTGTGTTAGGAAAAACTCTTGAACTAGTTTAAGAATTCTGGGCGATTCCCTTTCTGATTTTGCTCAAGAACTCTGGAGTCATCCCTAAATAGGAGGCAATAATCCGTTGTGGAACGCGATTCACAATACCCGGATACATGGAGGTCAATTTCAAATAGCGCTCTTCGGCCGTCATACTCAAGTTGGAAAGTGCTCGATTTCTGGAATAGGCGAAAGCTTTTTCGGTAGATACTCTAAAGTATTCGCTCAAGGAGTGTATTTTTCCACACAACGGTTCAATGTCCTCATATTTCATTTGAAGCAAAGTTGAATCCTCTAAAGCCTCCACAAATAAGGTAGCCGGAGTTCTCGTGATATAGCTATAAAAATCACTTACGAACCAATCTTCAATGGCAATTTGAACCGTGTGCTCCTTACCATCCTTATCCAAAAAGAAGGACCGAAATGCACCTTTTACAATGTAGTTGCGATACGGGCTGATATAGCCCGGTTGGTCAATAAACTGCCTTTTTTTTATGGGGGTGATGTTAATTATAGCGGCAATCTGTTCCTGTTCCTCTTGGGAAAGCGTAACATAGCGAGCAATGTTACTAAATAAACCTTGATATTCTCGGGGTATCATTTCTTTACTGAAGTATCTATCCGAAAATTACAATAATTGGCACAAAAAAACCTGCTCAATATATGGCGAGCAGGTTATGTTTCTTTTATTCAGGCTGATTAATCCCTGCCTCCAAATACTTGAACGGCCCAATACAAAAGGGAAGCCAAGGCTCCAAGCGCAGCAACCAAATACGTACGTGCAGCCCACTTTAAAGCATCTTCAGCTCCTGCGTATTCTTGTTGGCTTACCATATTCTTTTGTTTTAACCAAACCAAAGCCCGTTTACTGGCATCGTATTCCACTGGCAAGGTTATAAAACTGAACAATGTAGCGAAGCCCATCATAATCAGACCTGCAACAGCTACGTAAAAACCAATACCTCCCAAGGCATTTGTGGCCATTAACGCAATTCCTCCAAAAACAATCCATGTGGACATTCCGGAGGTAACACTGACCACAGGGACTAATTTGGAACGCATGGTCAACCATTCGTAAGCTTGCGCATGTTGCACGGCATGGCCCACTTCATGTGCTGCCACTGCTGCTGCAGCCGCATTTCTTTGACTATAGACTGATTCGCTTAGGTTTACTGTTTTATTCCTCGGATTGTAATGGTCCGTCAGCATCCCAGCTGTGGAAATCACTTTTACATCTCGAATTCCATGATCATCCAACATTTTTTGAGCAATTTCGGCTCCACTCATCCCATTACGAAGATGTACCTTGGAGTATTTTTTGAACTTGCTTTTCAATTGGTTGCTTACCAACCAGCTGACAAGGGCAATACCTCCAATTAATATATAATATGTCATCATAGCTTTTGTGTTTTAGTATATCTAAAGATACCAACTAAAATGCAAAAACCCCGCCAACTTGTGACAGGGTCTTTTTTACTGACAAAATGTAAACTAAACTAAAACGGGTTCTAAATTGAAAGCTTCTGTAATTTCTTTGTAGACTATCTCCCCTTCCACAATATTGAGTCCTTTGGATAAGGATTTATCCAAATTACATGCGCTGCGCCATCCCATATTGGCCAATTTTAGCACATAGGGCAGTGTTACATTAGTCAAGGCTACGGTAGAAGTGTAAGGGACTGCCCCTGGCATATTGGCTACACAGTAATGAACTACATCATTTATAATGTATGTGGGGTCCTCATGAGTGGTGGGCTTAGTGGTTTCAATGCATCCGCCTTGGTCAACAGCCACGTCAACGATAACTGTTCCTGGACGCATATCACTAAGCATCTCTTCGCTTATCAATTTTGGAGCCTTGGCTCCTTTGATCAACACACCACCTATGATGAGGTCATGGGTTTTTATATGTTTTCTGATATTAAACTCATTTGAAAATTCGGTAACCACGTGACTGGGCATTACATCATTCACATAACGAAGTCGTTTCATGTTCACATCCAAAATGGTTACATGTGCTCCAAGGCCAGCTGCCATTTTTGCAGCTTGAATTCCAACAGTTCCCGCGCCCAACACCAATACTTTGCCTGGAGCCACCCCCGGAACACCTCCAAGAAGCACTCCCCGGCCTTTTTTGGGCTTTTCCAAATATTTGGCCCCCTGTTGAATGGCCATTCTACCCGCCACTTCAGACATTGGGGTCAACAAAGGCAGTGTACCATCTTCATCCTCAACGGTTTCATAAGCAATACAAGTTGCTCCGCTATTAATCATTGCTTTAGTGAGCGCCTCGCTTGAAGCAAAGTGGAAATAGGTGAACACAATCTGTCCTTTTTTTACCAAGGGATATTCTTCTGCAATCGGTTCCTTTACCTTTACTATCATTTCACTAATAGCATAGATTTCTTGAATGGTATTCAATATAGTAGCTCCTACTTGTTGGTAGTCTTCATCAAAAAAGCCACTACCTTCCCCAGCTCCTGACTGCACATAAACGGCATGGTTGTTCTTTACCAATTCAAAAACGCCAGCCGGAGTCATTCCAACACGACTTTCGTTATTCTTGATTTCCTTAGGTACACCAACAATCATTATTATGTTTTTCCGATTACAGCTCAAAGGTGTCACAAAAAAAACAAATAAAAAAGGAATTATCGATAAAATTTAGGGGTGTATCGATAAAAAAGTAATTAATATTTAAAATAACCCCTTTTTATTAGGGGGTTGTTATTAAAAATTTATATAAAAATGTCAAACAACCCATATTTATATAGGGTTACTTATATTTTATTTTTAGCATTAGCATAAGAATTGCCAATAAAGATGTTATGCCATTGGCCAGTATGACCGATAGACTCTGAATATTGATCCCATAAATCAACCAAAGTATTGTCCCTGCCAAGAAAACCGTGTACATGGTCAATGAAACATCTTTAGTCGATTTGTTTTTGAAAGCTTTGTATACTTGGGGTACAAAGGCAGATGTGGTTAGGGTGGCTGCGACCAACCCAACAATTTCAATATTTCCCATTGGATGGATTTTAAATGTCTAAAAGGTTTGTGTCCTTTGGACGGGATAACCTATGCTATATCATTAAAGGCGGAGCTAGCCTACAATATTGATAATCTTACCGGGAACCACAATCACTTTTTTGGGTTTACGCCCTTGTAATTGCTCCTTGGTTTTGTCATGTGCCATAACCACAGCTTCAATTTCATCTTTGCCCATATCCAGAGGCAGTTCCAACTTAAATCGAAGTTTTCCATTAAAAGAAATAGGGTATTCCTTTGTGCTTTCCACCAAGTATTTTTCTTCAAACTCAGGAAATGCTTCATTGGCAATGGATTCCGAATGACCCAAACGCTCCCAAAGCTCTTCGGCAATATGCGGTGCATAGGGCGAAACCAGAATCGCCAAGGGTTCCAAAATGGACTTACTTGTACATTTCTGGGATGTTAACTCGTTGACACAAATCATGAAAGTGGAAACCGAGGTGTTGAATGAAAAGCTCTCGATATCCTCTTCCACTTTTTTGATGGTTTTGTGCAGTGTTTTTAGATTTTCCGCAGATGGCTCAATATCATTTAAGGCGCCATAAAGCTTCCAAAGTTTCTTCAAAAAAGAATGAACTCCGGTTATTCCCGCTGTATTCCAAGGTTTGGATTGCTCCAAAGGCCCAAGGAACATTTCATATAAACGAAGGGAATCCGCTCCATATTCCTCACAAATGGTATCCGGGTTGACAACATTAAACCATCGTTTTGACATTTTTTCAATCTCCCGACCCACTATATATTTTCCGTCTTCAAGAATAAAATCGGCATTCTTAAATTCTGGCTGCCATTTTTTTAACCCATCAATATTCAATTCATCTGAGGGATTTATTAGAGAAACATCTACTCTTAAAGGATCGGTACTATATTTATCTTTAAGCCCCAAGGATACATATCTGTCTTCATTTTTAATTCTGAAGACAATTGCTGAAGTCCCCGTAATCATCCCCTGGTTAATCAACTTTCTAGCAAACTCGTCTTTAGGAGCTATGCCTCTATCAAACAAAAACTTCTGCCAAAAGCGGGAATACAGCAAATGCCCCGTGGCATGTTCACTCCCCCCTATATACAAATCCACATCTTGCCAATATCCTATAGCCTCTTCGGAATATATGGTCTCATCATTATGCGGGTCCATGTAGCGGTTAAAGTATTGTGAGCTCCCCGCCCAACCTGGCATCGTATTCAATTCCAGTGGGTAGACTCCTTCGTAAGATTCCGAATCAAGTTCGGAATGACCGTCATCCCGGACTTGTTTCAGCATCTCATTGGAAACCACCTTGTTGTTCTTGGCATCCCAAGCCCAATGTGTTGCATTGCCCAGAGGCGGCTCCCCAGTTTCTGTAGGAAGGTACTTTTCCACCTCAGGAAGCTCCAAAGGTAAGTGTTCCAAATCAATCATTTGCGGCATGCCATCCACATAATACACCGGAAAAGGCTCCCCCCAATACCGCTGTCTACTAAAAACGGCATCACGAAGACGATAATTGATTTTTCCCTCACCTTGTCCTAGTTTCTCCAGTTCAGCAATCACTTTGGAGGTTGCCTCCTTGTAGGATAAGCCATTTAGAAAATCGGAGTTGGCAATAATCGTATTGGTTTTATCCGCGAACGCTTCTTCTGAGATATCGACCCCTTCAAAAATGTTGGGGATTGGAATGTTATAATGCTTTGCAAAATCATAATCACGTTGGTCACCACAGGGAACAGCCATGACCGCTCCAGTCCCATAACTGGCCAAAACATAATCCCCAATCCAAATGGGGACGGGTTCCTTTGTAAAAGGATGTTCTGCATATGCACCTGTAAACACTCCAGAAATAGTTTTTACATCTGCCATTCTATCCCGCTCGGAACGTTTCGCGGTCGCCTCCACGTAGGTTTCCACCGCTTCTTTTTGTTCCTTGGTGGTTATTCGGGATACCAAATTGTGCTCGGGAGCAAGAGTCATAAAACTTGCTCCGAAAATGGTATCGGGACGAGTTGTAAACACCTCGATACTGGCGTCGTGGTCCTTAACCTTGAACGTCACCGAAGCGCCCTCCGAGCGACCAATCCAATTGGTTTGGGAATCTTTCAATGGTTGCGGCCAATCAATCGTATCCAGACCATCCAAAAGACGTTGCGCATACGCAGTAATCCGCATGCTCCATTGGGTCATTTTCTTTCGGATTACTGGATGCCCTCCTCGCTCAGAAACGCCATTTACAATTTCATCATTGGCCAAAACTGTTCCTAGGGCCGGGCACCAATTTACCTCCGTATCCGCCAAATAGGTCAATCGATATTTTAAAAGTATCTCCTGTTTGGTCTTTTCTGAAAATCCGGACCAATCCTTAGCATTAAATAAGGGGGTATCCTCATCACAAGATGCTTCAACATGGGTATTTCCTTCTTTATCAAAAATGGAAATCAAAGTAGCAATATCCTCTGCCTTATCCGAAGCTTTATTGTACCATGAGTTGAACAACTGAATAAATACCCACTGTGTCCATTTGTAATATTTGGGGTCAGAGGTACGCACTTCCCGACTCCAATCAAATGAAAATCCAAGTTGGTCCAACTGCTCCCGATACCTATTTATATTGGTTTCAGTAGTTATTGCCGGATGTTGCCCTGTTTGGATGGCATACTGTTCCGCTGGAAGTCCAAAGGAATCATACCCCATGGGGTGAAGCACATTGAAACCTTTGTGTCTTTTGAAGCGCGCATAGATATCGCCGGCAATATATCCCAAAGGATGGCCCACATGAAGTCCTGCTCCGGAAGGGTACGGAAACATGGAGAGCGCATAGAATTTTAGTTTATCGGAATTGTTGGTTGCTTTGAACGTTTCGTTTTTGGCCCAAAACTTTTGCCACTTGGCTTCAATTTCCCTGAAATTGTAGTTCATTTTCTTATATTCTCCTTTGGTTGGGCAAAAATAGGTTTAATCGCTTAATTACAATTTACTTTTCTATTTTTACGTACTGATTTTGCCCAATGAGCCAATATATTGAACGCTACCAAAGACGACGCTTGATTTCATCCTACTTTTCTGTAGTGCTGAGCATAGCTTTGGTTCTTTTTTTGTTAGGCGTTTTGGGACTTCTGGTATTGAATACCAAAAAGTTGGCGGACCATTTCAAGGAACAAATAACAGTTTCCGTCTTTTTGAAGGACAATGCTAAACCTGTAGAAATTGAACAACTACAAAAAAGCTTGGCGCTGGCCGAGTATACCAAATCCGCAAATTATGTTTCCAAAGAGGATGCCGCAGAACAATATAGTGAGGACATTGGGGAGAATTTTGTTGAGTTTTTGGGATATAATCCCCTTAAAAACTCCATTGACGTCAATTTAAAGGCGGATTTTGTTACACCTACCCAGATTTCCGAAATAGCAGACGAAATTGCCTCAAAAACGTATGTGGATGAAGTGAGTTATGACCAACCCCTGATTTCCTTGCTTAGTGATAACGTACAACGGATAAGCCTATGGATTCTAATCGCTAGTGGAGTCTTCACCTTTATATCGGTATTATTGATAAACAGCTCCATCCGACTTTCCATTTATTCAAAGAGATTCATTATCAAGACTATGCAAATGGTGGGAGCCACAAAAACCTTTATCAGAAAACCATTTATTTGGACAAATATTCAATTGGGTATGTTGGGGGCGCTCATCGCCCTGATTGCTTTGGCAGTTGTCGTTTATTACGTCAATCTCAACTTCCCCGAGTTAAATCTGTTTCAGGACTTGATAACGCTTATTGGGTTGTTTGTCTCTGTTTTTGTACTTGGGGTTTTAATATCCTGGTTAAGCACGCATATTGCCACACAGCGCTTTTTGAATCTAAGGACTGATGATCTTTATTATTAACTTTACGGCATGAGTAAGAAAAATAAGAAGGAAAAAGAACCGTCGAAGGAATTTGTGTTTCAAAGAAAAAATTACCTCTTTCTTTTTATCGGATTGGCCTTCATAGCATTGGGTTTTATTTTGATGAGTGGAGGCGGAAGTGACGACCCCAATGTTTTCAACCCAGACATATATAGTTTTCGAAGAATACGTTTGGCACCTACCCTAGTTTTAGTTGGACTGGGCATTCAGGTATATGCCATATTGTTGAATCCTCACAAAAAGAAAAAATAATTTGGACATTATTGACGCAATAATCCTTGGAATTATCCAGGGTTTAACTGAGTTTTTACCAGTATCCTCGAGTGGGCATTTAGAATTGGGCAAAGCTATTCTCGGAGCTGATGCTCTTCCCGAAGAAAGCCTTTTATTTACGGTTATTCTCCACTTCGCAACTGCATTGAGCACCATCATTGTATTTCGAAAAGATGTAATTGCGATTTTTAAAGGCCTATTTCAATTTAAATGGAATGAGGAAACCCAATTCTCCATGAAAATTATCATTTCGATGATTCCTGCCGCTTTGGTGGGTTTCTTTTTGGAGGACTTCTTAGAAGTATTTTTTGATGGAGCCATTGTCATTGTGGGAATCATGTTGCTCATTACAGGATTCCTTTTGTATTTAGCGGATATGGCCAAAACAACGGATAAAGGCGTTTCGTATCGTAGCGCTTTTGTCATAGGTATAGCGCAAGCTGTCGCCATCCTGCCCGGCATATCCCGAAGTGGAGCAACAATTTCAGCAGCTGTTTTATTGGGAGTAGATAAATCGAAATCAGCACGTTTCTCATTTTTGATGGTTGTACCGCTAATTTTTGGAAAAATGGCGAAAGACCTTTTAAGCGGTGATATCCATTTTACAGGAGATCAGACCGTAGCCATTACGGCTGGTTTTATTGCAGCATTTGTTGCTGGCCTGGCCGCATGTACTTGGATGATTAAATTGGTACGCCAAAGCAAGCTTACCTATTTTGCCATCTACTGTTTTATCGTAGGGCTTATTGCAATTGCTTGGAGTATTTGGGGTTAAAATTTATATCCTAGAAATTTTACCAAAGCCTTTTAACCTTCTGATGTTTAAAAGCACAATATTAACGGCATAATAATTGTTGTTTTATTGAAAACTATGAAGTACAGCTTACTATCAGTTTACTTCAGAACATGACAAATAACCCTAAGTATCCGCCATGAAAAAAAACCTCATTATTGTTTTTTCGGTCCTACTGATTGCTGCTTGCAATAATCCCGAAAGTAATTCCTTTTGCATCGGGCCGATTGAAGACCAAAGTTCAATAAGAACTAACCCCAACAACCTCAATGGAAAGTTTGAGTTTGATTATCTCATTTCTTCACAGTTAAAATCCAATGTAGATGGTACTGAAGAAACTTATGAGTTAGATTACTTTGTAAATACCTCCGATGGCTCCAAATTTTTGTCAAGAACAACCATGATGGTCAATTTTGGGGCAATAGATAGTGAATTTGGCTCTGTTGATGGCGTTATCATAATGCCAAGTGGAAAAACAGTAGTCTATGTAAACGACGCTCAATTCAATATAAAACGAGCAATAACTGTAGCCATGGACGGAATTGGTGAAGACAAAGTGTTTAATGACCTTGTATTTCTAAACGAGTTTTTTAATAACACCGCCAACCTTAGAGAGGTCGCTGACCGTAAACCCAGCGCAATCAAGCAAAAAACCAAGGCCTATGCCGCTATGGTAAATAGTCCAAATGGAGAAAAAGCGAAGGTCACTATGCATTTTTCAGAAAACAAAGGGGGAAGGGTAATTACAACTGGCGTGCCCTTGGTAGGGCTGTTAGTGGGTGTGGTTAAAGATGAGACAATTGGTGATTGCAATAGGTTATCGGTCTATACCAAAGTAGAGTCTAACGAAGGTATATTCGAAGCTACCCTTAATGAAATGGTTCCCTCCGCACAATCGTTCGATGGTTCTTCATATAAAGAAGCTACTTTAGGAGTAACCATGGGCAACCAATCTTTTTCAAGTCAACCTATAAGTGATGAGGTTGACGAAGCCATGGAACGGGATTATGCCAGAATACAATTTCTTTTGGATAGATTAAAGGATTGTGAACCCGATGACGTTGATTGCAAAGAACAAATAGCTTTGGAAATGGTTGAGGTTCAAGACAGAATACAGAGACGTGTAGCAAATAATGCCTCCGACCCTAATGCACTGGGACGTGAAGGAACCAATTTTGCCACTGATAAAAGAGGATTGGAAAGACGATTAAATCGAATTACGGCAGAAATTATTAAGCAAAAGGCTGATTGTGAACGAATAGAACTTGAATTGGACAATTGTAAAGGTCCTTGTTCAGGATTGGAACGAGAAAAAAAGCGTTGCAAGCAAGAAGTGGAAGAACTAGAGGAAGAAGCTCAAACCATAGCTTGCCAAATGGCAAAGTTAATGGGAATTGAAGATGCCGCTGAAGATTGCCTTCAATGATTTTGAAATCAAGCCGTACCTTTACCCTTTGCAAATAGCGGCGGAACATTTCGCTGTTTTAATTTCTAAATCGTGACATCCAAAGAATCTTTTTTGCAAGGTCAAATTCTTTTGATTGACAAGCCCTACGAATGGAGTTCTTTCCAAGCGTTAAATGCTGTAAAATGGGCCATCCGCAAAAAATTTGACCTCAACAAGAAGTTCAAGATTGGTCATGCTGGCACACTTGATCCCTTAGCTACGGGATTATTGGTCATCTGTACAGGGAAGTTCACAAAGAAAATTCCTGAGCTTCAAGGACAAATCAAAGAATATACCGGAACCATCAAGCTCGGTGCGACCACCCCATCTTATGACCTAGAGACCGAGTTAGACCAAACATATCCCACTTCACATATTACGGAAGAGGGCATTCGAGAAATCTTGCCAAAGTTCATTGGAAAAATTGAGCAAAGACCACCTTTGTTCTCGGCACTAAAAAAAAATGGGAAACGACTTTACGAGTACGCCCGAGAAGGAAAACAAGTTGAAATAAAGTCGAGAACCGTAGAAATTCTCACTTTTGAAATTACTCGTTTTGATATGCCAGAAGTTGATTTTCGGGTAATTTGCAGCAAAGGCACTTATATACGTTCACTGGCGCATGATTTTGGTAAAGCCCTGAATTCTGGGGGCCATTTAACCAAACTCAGAAGAACCAAAATAGGCGATTTCAACGTATCTAAAGCTGTTACACCCGAGGTTTTTAGGCAAAATCTTGAAGGTAATGGTTAAAATCCCTAAAAAAGGAGTTAGGGAAAAGCCAATTGTAAAATATTTTAAAAAAAAAGGGGTTATTATAGCACCATGAATCTTAACCGTCAACAGTTATCTTTTTTAATCACCTTCTTCTCCATGGCGTTGGTCATTTTGTTGATGTACAACATCCATCTGGGAGGAATGAAGGAGGAAGAGTATGTGATAGAGTTAAGTTTGGCCGATGAAGATATTGAGAAATTGCTGGAGGAAGAGGAAAAAAGATTGGAGGAACTTGCCAATAGTGACCCAATTAAAAGCCATATGGCCTTAAATGAAACGGCCAAACCAACCGTTGGTAATCCAGAGCCTTTAAAAACCTTGGAAGAACTGATGGAAGAGAGGGCTTTGACCAGCGATGCCAGCGAACATTCAGCCGCAGATGACGCCTTTGCTGACAATTTGAAAAAGTTGGCGGAACAACGACAGGAAAAAAAGCAACAGCTTACCGAACGTGAGGAGCAAAAAGAAACTTTTACCAACGCATTAAAGGATAAAAGAACTTCAATTTCCTATTCGCTGGTAGACCGAAATGCATATTCCTTGCCACCACCCATTTATACTTGTATTGAAGGTGGAAAAGTGGTTATTAATATAAAAGTAGACCAAAGCGGTTACGTAGTCGAAGCAGATTTCAATGATCAAAGTTCCAGCACGAGCAATGGATGCTTGGTGGACAATGCCATTCAATATGCTCTAAAAGCCCGTTTTGATTCGAGCTCCAAAAGCTCACAGATAGGCTCAATCACTTATCTATTTCAGAGTAAGTAGTTGAACTAAATCCTCAAGAGTGTTCTGGCCCTTGTCCTTATTGTACCAGATTTGCAAATCCTGTTTGAAGTCTGCAGTCAACTTTCCATGTTCTTTCTTGTAGTCCTCAACCATTTGGGCAGCAATGCTTGGTCTTGGTCCCCATTCTCCAACAACTTCTTCTTTATCTGTATCCCAAACAATTAGTTTTGGAATAGACCTTGTACCATTGGTCAGAAACTTGTCCATCAAAGGTAAATTCTCGTCCCGCAGAACAATTTTAAATTCAATTTTTTCATTGAGCTCTGCAATCTTGTTGATTACCGGCAGGCTTGGAGATGCATCACCACACCAACTTTCGCTTAATGCCAAAAAGGCCAAATTTGAATCCAGATTGGAAATAGTTTCTTTGATTTCTTCAGAAATCTTCAAAGTCTTGTCCCAACGAGCCATTCTTCGGTCGTTCAATTGGGTATAATTAATAAGGGACTCCAATTGCTCAGGCCCCGTAGTGGCACGATTCTCTGCCAAATTTTTTACTAGTTCCCTATAAGCTTGGTAAGACATTCCTTTTTCTATTCCCGAAAGCACTAAGTTCAATACATCTTCCTTCTGATTCTCCACTACTGTTTCCATATTTATATTTTTCCAAATGTAGTTCTAACGGATAGTACATTTGTTGATTTTTATCATTTGTGGGATTACTTGCAAAAAACTTACAGTAAGAACAGTATGCAAAGAATCCACCTAAAAAAGGTGGATTCTTTAGCGTTAAACCAATCACTTAATCCAACAATTCAAAAAGAACAAACTGGTTCAATTGTGGGCCAAAGGCACTAAAGTTATTATCGGCAACCAAAACGACCGATTTATTACCATTAGGAAAATCTGGACCAAACGTAATTCCTTCAATATTGTCAACCACTCCTTCAGTAAGTTGGTTGCGAATTGTTTCAAAATCAAACAAAAGCTTTTTGGAGGCTACTGTAAAATCCGCATTGACAAGGGCCTCTACTCCACTTACATCTGTAGCATCGGAAATATCAACGTCATAAATCTTTACATTATTTCCACCATAATCATATCCCGTAGAAAAAGAACGCTCCAAGAACAAGAATTTTTCTTCGTCATATTGAAGAAGCTCCACAACCCCGTTGAGTTCAAAGGTACTCCCATTTGCAGCTGGTCTCACCACAGGGTCCAATTCATAAGCAAACTCCTTTCCAAAGTTCCCAGAAGCTCTATCTATGTATGAAATACGAATTGGGGAATCCGTATCTTGGGTAGTAGGGGCAGGACCATCTTCAACCAAAGGAAGTTCCATTGTAACCCAATACCCCATTTTGTCATAGCTTAAAGTAATTCCTTCAAAAGTTCCATTTTGTCTTGGTCCTCTTGCCGCATCACCGATAAATGCCTGATAACGTGAAGGCAAATTGGTTCCAGAAACGTATGCCCCGGTCAAGTTAGCCACTCTTACAAAAGGGTCTACACCATTGTTGATGTTTCCTTCACTGGTCCAAACCAAGTTCCCATTATCAAACCGAATAGCTTCAGGATCTACGGTTCCTCCACCAAAAGAGCTACCGGTGTTATCCAGTAATTCATTTACTCCATTAATCGAGATATCAATAAACCCATCCATATCATAAGATATGGTCGCATTGTAGAATCTTGCATTGTTTGGGTCATCTGCGATAAGGTACCATGTGCCCAAAGCGTAATCAATACCCGATAATCCTCCTATCAAGGTATTTTGAAACATGGTATCATCTGGAATAACAAATTCATCTACAAATTTCAATTCCAAATCATCGGTTTTTCCACCAGAGAAATCATCGATAAATGCACAAGAACCCAGTAAAAATAGGGTGGTCAACCCTATAACTTGAAGTAATCTGTTTTTCATTTTAGAAGTGTTTTTTAGATTACTTCAAGTTTTAATTTTAATGCATCCGCAGACTTAATTTTGGATTATGGCTATTTTATAAAATCGTAAGCTTAATCAGTAAATGAACTCGGTTTAATGATTTAGAAATCTTTTCTTTACCATTCCTCCTTTAGTATCATTGATACTGTTCATTATCACGAAAGCTTTTTTGTCTATTTTATCGATTTCAAGATAGAGTTTACGAATCTCCAGTCGGGTAATAACGGTGTAAATGACCTCATACTTCATTTGTTCCCCCTTGTTTCCATATCCTCCTCTTGCATCATAAATGGTCAATCCTCTACCCATAGTCTCAATAATCATTTCACGCAACTCCTCACTCTTTTGGGAAATGATGGTAACCCCAGTGTATTCCTCGATACCTTCAACCACAAAATCCAAGGTTTTGGATGCGGCCAAATAGGTTAGCATGGAATATAATGCCGCTTCTATTGATAGAAGATAAGCGGCTGCCAAGAAAATGACCAGGTTAACTAGAATAATGACGTCACCAATCTTAACCCCCCATTTTTTGCTAAGAAAAATAGCGAGAACCTCCGTACCATCAAGTACACTTCCACCTCTAATGGAAAGTCCGATACCTGCCCCTAAAAAGAACCCTCCGAAAACAGCCACCAACAATTTATCCTGGGTAACTTCGGGAAAAGTGACCAACACCAAGGTTAGCGCCAAACCCAATATTGCAATTACTGCCTTAATGGCAAATTGCCTACCAATAACTCGATAGCCCATTATTAAAAATGGGATGTTGACCAATATTATAAGGGCCCAAAGAGGAACTTCAGCTACTTCTGATATCAGTAGTGAAATACCTGTTGCCCCACCATCTATAAATCGATTGGGCAAAAGAAAACTCTCTAGACCAAAGGCAGCGGAAAATATTCCAGAAACAATAAAGAAGGTGTCCTTTACGCCCGAAGAAATTGATAGCTTAAAGTTTTGATTCCTTTGCTTGCCGCTTTCTTCCAGTACCGTTCTCCTTTGAGCCATGCTTCACCATCTATAAGTCCACTGGGTTTATGGCCAAACTCTTGAATAACATCGCTTTCGTGAGGAAGAACTTATTCTGAACCTCATTCTGCTTTAAAAAAGCATCAATAAGACTACTCTCCCGGGAGTTAATCAAAAACAAGGAGCTCTCCCCAAAACTGAATTTTCGTTCTTCAGCGGATAGCAGTGTGCCATAATCCCTCACAATATCTGCAATCAATTGGTTTTGGGTAGTATATGAATCGAGTTCCCTATAAATCGCAATCACCTTGTTTTGAATCTCTACCAAGGCATTGTCCCTCTCAAATTCAGCATCTCGCAATTTGAACTTTGCCAATTTTAAATCTCCCCGTTCTTTCCTCAAAAATATAGGTACACTAAAAACCACCCCTCCCTTGAATTCATTGGTCTCCAAGGAACCGATATTCCCCGGGGTCTCCGTCAAAAAATTGTACTCTACATCCAAGGTGGGCAACAATTTGTTCGCTTTCAGCCTCTTGTCAACCACAAGGCCATCAATCTTGTATTCCAGCGATTGTATTTTTGGGTGATTTTCAAGAGTGAAGCTATCCAAAGGCCTACCCATAATCTCCAAAGTTTCGTCAATATCATCTTCAACACCATCGTCTGGGACCACATTGGCCTGTAATTCGACTGGTAAATCATTTAGCCATAAAAAGTTGGACAGCTCCAAGGAGCGCTTCATAAGTTTTACCCGGGCTTGCTCCAAGCTCAGTGCTCTATTCTGAACTGCAATTTTTGCCTCTACAGTGTCGATTACGGCAATATCACCGGCCAATGCACTTTTTTTGATGCCCTGAAATCGTCTATCGGCGTTTTGCAAAAAGTCCTGGAAAATCTGGGCATCTTGATAGGCCCTTAACCAATCAAAATAGGCCAACGATGCTTTATACAGAATTTCGTTGACCAATAAATCTTGGTCCGCCTTGCTCTGCTCCCTAAAGAACTTGGCTTTCCGCAGGGTAGCCATGCGCTCGTTTATCCAAAAACCATCCGCCAGGGAGAATGAAACCCCAAGACTGTACAATCCGTCATCTGGCAAGAATTCGTCAGGATTGGTAAATTCCCCTTGAATCTGTTCAAAATTTCCCTTAAGTTCAATACCGTACCATGTAGGGATTTTAAATGTCGCATTCAAACGGTCCCAATATTCGGTCCCTGAAAACTCTTTCCGATTATAATCCACCTCAATTTTTGGATCAAAACCCCCACGAGCTTTCATCAAGTTAGCCTGACCTATGGAAATGGTCAATTGTGCCTGTTTAGCCACCGGATGGTACTTCTTGACATAGCCAAGGAACTCCTTAAACTTAAGGACTACCGTATCTTGCTGGCCATATACTCCTGAGCTCATTGCAAGGAATGAGAACAGGATGAAAAAGTAGTTCCTATTTTTTTGCAACATCGGACTTGCCGTTTACAGGTTGATAATAATTTGGTGGGAATCCATTGATTTGTCGCCACAGTTCAAACCAAATTGGAACATCTTCCAACAAGGCCATGGTAAACGCTCCAGAACCAACCCTTAAATCCTTAGGCCAAGGAGCTTCGTCCGGGTCAGGTGCCACCAAGATTCTATATTTTCCGTTGTCACTGATAAAAGTCTCTATGGCCACCACTTTGCCCCCAAAAGTTCCGAAGGATACATTGGGCCATCCACTGAATATTATTGCGGGCCATCCATCAAATTGGATTCGTATTTTCTCTCCCAAATGCATCAAAGGCAAATCGATAGGCTCGACAAACGTTTCAACGGCCATTTCGTAATCCGAGGGCATAATCCCAACCAAACGGTCCCCTTCTTTAAAGGTCTCGCCTATTCCGGATTGCAGTGCCTTGTTGATAAAACCACTTTGAGGAGCCCGTATGTACATCAAATCATTTCGAATCTCATAATTGGTATACTCATTTTCCAGCTTGGTCACCTGCGCCTCAGAATCAAACTGATTGGATTGCGCGGTATACCTATCACTTCGGGCTTTGGCTATTTTATCGGCATACTCTGCCTGAACCCTATTGATTTCAACTTGAGAGTTGATTACCTCATTTTTGCTGGTAAGGAGTTTGTTCTCCTGTGAAATCAATTTGGCCTGGGTCTCTTGTAATTTCAAGCGCTTTTCCTCGACATCGGTCACCGCTTTAAGTCCCTCTTTTTCCAACTGCGTGGTTCGGTCAAATTGACGCTGAGCAATCAAGATATTGGTCTTGGCTGCTTCAAGATCAATGCTATCGCTTTGTACTTTAAGCCTAGATTGCAACAGTTTATTACTAGCCTGTTCCAATTTTAACTGTCGCTCCTTGGTCAACGCCTGGATTTGAGTCCCCAGGGCCTTCACCTTTTCTTCGTACGACGTTACCGCCATCTCTTTTGCCCTAATCTGCTGACCAGTTCTGGCAACAAGGTTGGGATCAAAGTATTCACTTTTTACTTCGGAAATATGTAAAATAGTGTCTCCCTTGTTTACAAAATCTCCTTCACGTACATACCATCGCTCAATACGACCTGGAATAGGCGATTGAATGGTCTGTGGCCTTTGATCGGGTTTAAGCGTGGTCAAAAAACCATCTCCAGAGATATTCTGCGTCCATGGCAGGAACAGTATTATCAAAAGAATTATTGAAAAAGCCGCTAAAAAACGATTAAAGTGTTTGTAATGTCTTCTATGAAAAACCTTTAATCCGGCTTTATGTCCGGTGATATCCACCTTCTGGTTCAACTTGTTATGAGATATATTGAGCATGGTGTTTTATCTTTCGTTAATCAACTTTCCGTTTTCAATTGTAATGATACGACCACATCGGTCCGTCCATTTTGGGTTTTGACTTACCACAACCAAAGCCCATCCATTGGAAGGTTCGGTCAAAAAGTCCATAATTCGGACTGCTTCTTCTTCTGTGAATTGATCCAGTGGATCTTTCAAAATCAAAAGCTTGGGTTTTCTCACAATACTTCGAGCCAAAACTATTTTCTTTGATATTGTGTAGGGTATTTGTCTCCCTTCCGGATACAATATCGTGTTCAACCCTTGTGGTTGTTCTTTCACGAATTCAGTAAGTCCCGTTTTCTCAAGAGCCCAGTACACATCATCTTTTGAAACATCCTTATCACCAAAAGTGATATTATCCAAAATTGTACCCTCAAAAGGTGACTCTTCCGTAAGGGATTGTCCGAGGTGATAGCGATAGTAATTCAAATTCAGTCCTTGCAGTGCAACGTTATTCACAAAAATGTTCCCATTACTTGGCTCTATGATTCCAGCAATCAATCTGAGTAATGTTGACTTACCAGAGCCATTGGGCCCCTGAAGTAAAATGGTACACGTAGGTGTGATGGTTAATGAAATATTATCGATGATTTTTTTATCTCTATCGGGAACATGATAAGAAACATTTTGAAGCTCCACCGTAAAACCGTCATTTTCTGAAAATGGACGCTCCCCTTCAAGAGGTTCCAATTCCCGATCCACCACCTGACCCAATTTTTCAAGGGATGTCAATAGATCATAGAAGGTTTCAAGTCCAAGAATCAATTTTTCAACAGAACTGATTACCAAAAGTATGATAAGCTCAGCTGCAACAAACTGTCCAATATTCATTTCCTGATTAAGGACCAAAAGACCACCTATCAGTAAAAGTCCAGCAGTCACCAAGACTTTAAACCCAATCATTTGTATGAATTGGAGAATAAGAACCTTGAAATGGCTTTCGCGTGCATCAAGGTACTTCGCTACCAAAGTGTCATTTTTGTCAATGGCATGCGAAGTTTTTCCAGATAGCTTGAAACTGACCAAACTTCTTGCAACCTCCTGAAGCCAGTGGGCCACTTTGTATTTGTTTTTGGATTCATCCAAACTGGTTTCCAAACCTTTCTGAGCTGTAAATTTAAACACCACATATATCAAAAGGATAAGCAGAATACCATAAATGATGAAGAATGGGTGATAAAAGGAGAGCAAAAGCAATCCAAATATGATTTGCAAGAGTGCCGCCGGAAAATCAATCAAAATCTTTGAAAGCGACTTTTGTACGGTGAGCGTATCAAAAAAACGATTAGCCAACTCTGGCGGATAGTAATTTAACAGCTGGCTCATTTTTATCTTTGGAAACCGATACGCGAACTCAAAAGAAGACCGGGTAAAAATCTTCTGCTGAACATTTTCAATTATCCGTATCTGCATCAACTGTAAAATCCCTACAAATGCAACACCCAAGGTGACCAATACGACCAGGATTATCCAAGAAGTGCTTACTTGTGCCCCCTGAATAAGGTTAATAATGGCTTGTATCCCCAAAGGCAAGGATAGGTTCACCACACCTGCAAAGATTGCATAATAAAAGATTTGCAGGACATCTTTTTTATCTAAAGCAAGAAGCCCCAAAAGGCGCTGCCATGCCGTTAATATGTTTTTAGCCATTTACTGTCGGTTTAAGGGCCCTAAAAGCCAGATCCATAAAATACTCGGTTGGTGTGGTTACGTCGTTGCAATCAGTAAGCATGGGAAAATGCTCCCTTAAAAAATATTGATGCAGGGAGCCCTCCAAAATTGTACTTGCCAAACTGGAAGGGTAAGGGTAATTGCCATCCATGGCCACAATCATTTCGTGCAAACGATTTACTAGCCTTTTATAAATAATGAAGTAACCATCCTTGTTCTCGCGATCAACTTCTTTGGTAAGATAAGACTTGGAGTATTCGTTGATTACTATTTTGTTCAATAGCACCTCATTAATATGGGAAAATGAGACATCTTCTTCTACTGTTTGGGTCAATATCTGAATGGCCTTTTTAAGCTTTTCCTTTCTATCCATAATGCCATTTGTGGCAAACACCATTCTATATTCCAACCATCCCCAGTACCATGATGCCAAATACAACAATAATTTGTGCTTATTTTCAAAATACCGATAGATAGAACTCTCATTGGATTTAATGCGTTCGCCCAATTTCCTAAAGGTGAAGCTTTCAAAACCCATCTCATCAATCATCAAAATGCTTTGCTCTATGATACGTTTTCCCAAATCAGATGATTCTGGGTCTTTGACATAGATTTTATCGTTTATCCCTATTCGAATTGAATGCAGCAATCTTTCCATATAAAACACTTTCATTAAATCGAACGCAAATATAACAGTATTACTATCATATATTAATAGTTTAACTACTTATTAACAATAGTAATGCTTTTTTATTTGCAATTAAAACTATCTTTATACAGTTTACTGAAAATCAAGCCTATGCAAAGAAGATTACTTTATATAATTCCGATTACCTTTTTGTTTTGCTCAATACTTAATGGGCAAGAGCATTTTAAAACCATAAGTTTTGAACACTTTACTGAAAGTAGAGGAGATTCAGAAAGCGGTTTGATAATAGAAATTCCGAAGTCGCAAATAATTGTTTTGGAGAATTCCCTTAATACCAGTTCCGGTTTTGGGATGCGTCTCAATTTTAATGGGGCCATGGTGATTATAGACCAGATGGAGGTTTTAAGAGATGGCAGGACCCAAGTAGTGCTTAGGCGGGAAGACGGTAGAAACTTTTACGGATATAAGCCCACTTTGAAAGCTATTCTAACTAACAATCAAAATAATGAAAAACAAGGTTCTCAATTGGTTGAAGACCAAAAAAGACGATCCGGTCTATGATGCTTCGTATCAAGTTCGTTTGGTGGAGGGTATTTTTGAGCCTGCAGAATCGGCCGATGTATTATTGTCTTTGCTGAACTATAAAATAAAGTTTCACACTGTCCAACTCTTGAACCTACAAGAAAATGATGGCAAGAATTTGGAACAATCCAAAAAGAGGATAGAAGAACTTAAATTGGCTAAAAAAAGGGTGACCGACATCGTATTGGACGCCCGAAATAAGGGAGAAGTACTGGAGATTCAAAGTACGATTACCATTATACCGAAATCAAGTGAGGAAACATTCTAGTAGCTATCCAGCCATTGAAAATGTGTCTTCATTATTTCTTCTTTGTTTGTTCCCAAATAATCCAAAAGAGCGTTAGATACAGGAGATAATTTTTTATTCTTCAACCAAACCAAATTCCATGTGGTAATAATGGGAAGACTTTTTGAGGGTATAATCCTCAGTTCTCCATTTTTTAATTCCCTGTGCACACCTATCAAAGGCATTATGGAACATCCAAGGCCCGCTATTACAGCTTGCTTTACTGCCTCGTTGGAAGTAAGCTCAATCTTTTTTCCTACCGTAATGCTTCGCTTGGTCAGATAACTCTCCATAGCCGCTCTTGTTGCCGAACCTTTTTCCCTAAAAATCAACGGCGTGTCCTTTGAAAAGACACTTTTACCCAGTTTTACTTTTTCAAAGTATTTTGGATTGCCTACCAATTGCAGAACGTTTTTCATTAAACTCACTTTGTTTAAATTCAAATGCTGGGGCAGTACACTTACCAATGCAAAATCTACCTGATTTTCTTCCAAGGTTTCAACCACCCTGGACTTGTTCGTCACATCCATTACCAAATCAACACCAGGATTCTCTCGTACAAAATCCGACAAGAAATAGGGCATCACATACTTTCCAGTGGACACTACAGATATTTTTAAGCGCCCGGCCAATTCTCCTTGATATGCCAAAAGCTTATAATTAATACTGTCCACTTCTTTCAAAATCCGTTTAGCCGCAGATGCAATCTCACTACCAAAATCAGTCACAAACAATTGCCTTCCCACAACCTCAGTCAAGGGAATCGGAAATTGGTTTTGAAAATTTTTTAGTTGAATAGATACGGCAGGCTGAGTCAAATGAAGCTCTTCCGAAGCCTTCGTAATACTCTGTTTTTCAACTATTTTCAAGAATATTCTGAGTTGATTTAAGGTATAGTTCATAAAATAAATTTATTTATACAATAATAAATATAAATAAACATATATAATAATAATGTATAACCTTTGCCCCAAATTATACCACATGGAAGAAAAAATATCGTTGCCGTACAAACAGAAATCCAAATCTAAAAGTGTTAAATGGACCTTTAACCGTAGTCGGGCCGCTAAAGCGACTTTAATAGGCATGATTTGCTTTTTCATCGCTCTATCGATTCAGAATGGATCCCTTTTTCTCGATAAAATACTTTTATGCTCAGGAATTATCGTCGCCCTTTTGGTAGCCTCAGAGATAAAAAAACCCTAATACCTTAATTACCCAAAAAAATAAAAATGGAAACAGTTGTAAAAACAAAACAAAAAATTCAGTTGGTAGATGGTACATTTTCACCTTCTGAAGCATCCGATGTTATCATTGCTCTACTAGAACAGAAAATCAATTTCCATAAACTTCAGCGTCTTTCATGGTGCGAGGGGAACAAGGATGCGAACACGAAATATCCAGATGACCGCATACAAGAACTTGAAAAAGAGAAAATCATAGCCAAAGACTTCATAAACAGTGTACGCTGGGAGGGAAAAAGGCTTAGAATTGATGGCGTTCTCAACATTACCTTAGAGGAATAACAATAAATGGACTTACACCTTTTGGTCGATAATTTGACCAACCCAGCCTTGCTTTTCTTTTTCTTGGGCATCATCGCCGTTCAGTTGAAAAGCGACCTTTCTATACCCGAAAATTCATCAAAATTCATATCCCTTTACCTACTTTTTGCCATTGGTTTTAAGGGTGGCCTAGAGCTTTCCCATAGTGATTTCAGTATGGAAATCGTTTGGTCCCTATTCTTTGGAATATTTTTGGCCGTTTCAGTACCAGTCTTTGCCTATTTCATTTTGAGACGTAAATTCAATGTGGAAAACTCCGGTGCCATAGCCGCTTCCTATGGTTCGGTAAGCGCAGTGACCTTTGTTACGGCCATCTCTTTTTTGGAAATGGAGACCATAGATTTTGGGGGGCATATGGTGGCAGTAATGGCTTTAATGGAAGCTCCTTCAATTATTGTTGGTGTACTTTTAATGGCCCTATTTCAGAAAAACAGGACTGAAAAAGGCAATTTTGGTAAGGTCCTACATCATTCGGTAACCAATGGAAGCGTTCTTCTCATTCTAGGAAGTCTAGCCATTGGCTTTTTGGCCAATGAACAACAGGCTGAGGGTATAAAGCCGTTCACAACAGACATTTTCAAGGGCTTTTTAGCCGTATTCTTATTGGATATGGGTATTATGAGTGGTAGAAAACTTGGCGACTTTGTTAAAAAAGGAAAGTTTGCACTATTCTTTTCGGTTGGGCTACCCATAATCAATGGGTGTTTAGTAGCATGGTTCAGTCAATTTATCACCGATAGTATGGGCAATCGTTTTCTATTTGCCATCTTGGCCGCGAGTGCATCTTATATTGCTGTCCCTGCCGCAATGCGGATTGCTGCACCTAAAGCCAATCCAAGTCTTTATATTCCCATGGCTCTCGCCATTACGTTCCCTTTCAACATAACATTGGGAATGCCGCTCTATCTTTTTACCATTCAGAGTTTTACACCCTAATCAAGAATACCATGAAAATTAAAAGAAAACGCCCTGCCCTATTTCCCAATCATGGAAACGACAAAGTAGCTCTCGTAATCCCTGTAAAGCCGCACCAAGTGAAATTAGGTGCAAATTTTAAAGTGGGCAATCCAGCAAATGCGGCTTATCTTTTTCTTTGGAATTCCCTAAAACAGAAAATCAATTATCTGCATAAATCAGACTTACCAAGCAACCATATGGTGGATCAGGTGGTTACTATAACCGGCATTCTTAAACGTAAAAACAACACATACACAGCAATTCTTGAACGCAAGGACAAAAACGAATTCTATAAAGGCTTACAAAAGATTTATGCCGATATAGACAATGCTGTAGTGGCTAGGGAATTAATATCTCTCTAAAAGCAAAGAGTACTTTTTCTTATATCTTTATCCAAAACCTAAAAATGGATAAACATCGCTGTGGTTGGTGCGAGGGAGATGCACTCTACGAAGCTTATCATGATGAAGAATGGGGTGTTCCCGTTAAGGATGATGCCATACTTTTCGAATTTTTGATTCTCGAAACCTTTCAAGCCGGATTAAGTTGGATAACTGTGCTCAGAAAACGTAATAATTTTAGATTGGCCTTTGACAATTTTGATTATAAAAAGATTGCCAAATACAATCCAAAAAAAATTGATGAGCTCTTGTCCAATTCCGGAATAATTCGAAACAAGTTAAAAATCCATGCGACCATAAGCAATGCCCAAGCCTTTATGAAAGTTCAAGAAGAATTTGGCAGCTTTAGCGATTACATATGGGGGTTTGTAGATGGCTCCCCAATTAGGAATTCTTGGAAAAGCTATAAAGATGCCCCAGCGACCACACCCTTATCGGATACACTTAGCAAGGATTTAAAAAAACGGGGGTTTAAATTTGTAGGTAGTACCGTGGTCTATGCTCATATGCAGGCCACTGGAATGGTAAATGACCACGAAGTAAGTTGTTTTCGATATAATGAAGTATAAGCTATTTTTTATAGTTCTAATGCTTGGTCAGTGTTATTGTTTTGGCCAAACCAAAAGAGAAGTTGAATATAAAATCAGCCCTTCAGAGCTTCCTCAGGGCATTGAGACACTGTTGTCTCCGTTTACAGAAGATGCGAAACGGATTAGGTATTACCAAGAAATTGATGGTGACAAAAAGAGCTACGAGGCCAAGTTCAAAAAAGGACGACTACGGTACAGCGTCGAGTTCGATGAATCTGGTTCTTTGGAGGATGTGGAATTCATTATAAGAGAGACAGATATTCCTAATGAAAGTTGGTTGAACATTGTTCGATATCTTGAGCAGAACTTTTTAAAGTTTACGGTCAAGAAGATACAACAGCAATATCCGGTAGAGAACAAAGCGCCTAGTAAAACCCTTACCGAAGCTTTCCAAAATCTCATATTGCCCTACATTAATTATGAATTCATTGTTTCGGCTAAGAAGCAAAAGGGGTATGAGCAATTCGAAATTCTATTCAATTCCGATGGTCAATTTCTGAGTATGCGCAAATCCATCAGTTCAAAGTATAACCATGTCCTTTATTAGAGTCCTTGGCATAGGAACTTGCCTTGTACTTTCCATTACTTTGAATGCACAAGAAAATGTAACGGGTTTTTGGCAACCCCAAGCAGCTATAGATTATGATGTTTCCCCAACATACGGACATAATTTTTCCGTAGCCTATCGCTCTTTTTTCTTGGAAGATGAAAATTTCGGCTTAACGAGTCGACAGTTGGATTTGGTCCATTTTTCGAAATTAGTCCTTAAGGAAAACCAAAGTGTTGCCCTTGGAATTCAATACCGATTTAGGGATATTTTTGAGAACGCTTCCAATGAACTGCGGCTCACACAACAATACAATTTCAAATACCGGCCCTTCACTATCCGATATGGACATAGATTTCGCAGTGAGCAACGTATCACAACTAATCTAACAACCCATCGGTTTAGATATCGATTTGCTATTGATTTTCCCCTAAAAGGTCAGAAGTTGAATTTGGGGGAACCTTATCTTGTTGGTAGTGCTGAACAATTACTAAGCGTTGCCAAAGGCGAATCGTCCCAATATGATTTTCGTCTCAACGGACAGATAGGTTGGCAATTGGACAAAGAATTCAAGCTCCAAATAGGGATGGAATATCGTTTTGAAGAATACACAGCTCCTCAAATCCAGCATGTTATTTTTCTATTGACCACGGTTCAATTATCCCTTTAGTATTTCAAGAAAACGACTTCTTGATATAAGTTCTGCTCCTAAACTTTCCAAATGAGCGGTATGAACCTGGCAGTCAACTATATTATAATTAAGCTGTTGTAGTTCTTTAACCATTTTTATAAAAGCAAACTTGGAAGCATTGGGAACCAAACTAAACATGCTTTCACCACAAAAAACGTGTCCCAAATCTATTCCATAGAGTCCGCCAACCAAAGCCCCATCTTGCCAAACTTCATAGGATTTTGCAAAACCTTTATCAAACAACTCTCTGTACGCTTTTCTTATATTGGTGGTTATCCAAGTTCCCTCCTGGCCTTTGCGGTTTACTTTCGCACAATGCTCAAGAACGCTATCAAAAGAAGTATTGGTAGTAAGAGAAAACTGCTTGCTGCGCAACACTTTACGCATACTTTTGGAGATTTTGAGCTTTTCAGGAAACAAGACCATTCTTGGGTCTGGGCTCCACCAAAGAATCAAGGCATCATCATTAAACCAAGGGAAAATTCCGTTACGATAGGCCAAAACCAATCTTTCTGGAGACAAATCACCTCCCACAGCCAATAGCCCATCTTCGTTGGCAGCACTTACAGGAGGAAACTCCAACCTATCCCCCAAAAAGAAAAGCGGAAGATTTTTCTTGTCTTTTTCCACCTTGCAATTTTTTATAAAATTACAAAAAAGCCTTACAAAAGTAACAGGCCAATGATATATATAAATGTTCCAAACAACATGAAAACCAGAGTATAGGGTAGTATTTCTTTGGCCTTGAGTTTGGTAATTCCCAAAAGGGGAAGAGCCCAAAATGGCTGTAGCATATTCGTTATCTGATCGCCATAGGCCAAGGCCATTATAGCTTTCGGCAAAGGAACATCCAATTGCAGCGCTGACTCTAACACCAAAGGACCTTGAATAGCCCATTGACCACCGCCACTGGGTACAAAAATATTGACCAACCCAGCACTGAAGAATGTAAAAATCGGTAAGGTGGTTGTATTGCTGATGGAGACAAAAAAATCAGAAATAGAATTTATCATGCCGCTACCGGCCATAATTCCCATTATTCCAAAATATAGAGGGAACTGAATCAAAATCCCAGATGTATCCGTGATGGCCTCTTGCACCGCTTCCAAAAAACTCTTGAAGCTACCGTGCAGAACTATCGCCAATCCCAACATAAAAAAATTGAGCATGTTAGGAGTTATGTTCAGTTGCTGAAGTGGTATTAGATATTGAACCAAAAACGCGGCAAAAAGTAAACCCCCAAAGAACAAAGCCATTCCTTTGGAATGATCTAGTTGCTCTGCTCCAACTAAATCCTTTTTCTCCGTTGAACTGAAGGTATATGACTTCAAATAAAATGAAGTTGGGGATGCTTTCTTCCCAATGAAAAATGCTAACAGCCCTATCACCAAAAGAACCACAAAGAACAATAATAGATTCCAACCACTTAATATGGTCAAGGATGTAGAAATGGAGGAAGGCAGCTGCTCCAGTACACTATTATCCGAAATACCAGACAACAAATCAGGTATATGGCCTTCTTCGGCTACTTTTAGTGGTGCAGAACCACTAATGCCTCCATGCCATATCATTAAACCCACATAACCCGAAGCGCCAATCAAGGGGTAATTTAAGGGTATCTGATTGGCTTGTGCATGCTCACCCACTTTTCGGGCCAAAATAGCGCCAAAAATGAGACCCAAACCCCAATTGAAAAAGGAGACCAACATCGTAGAAACCACTACCAAAACCGCGGCAGTAGACGTATTCGTTGCCCATTTGGTTATTCCAAGCATCAAGCGTTCCATGGGTTTGCTCAATACCAATACATGACCAAGCACCAAAATCAACATCATTTGATAGGCAAACACCAAAAGTCCACTGTTCCAAATGCCATTTTCCCAGTAGGACAGAATTGTGGTAATTCTAGACCCTTGGGAAGTGTCTTCAGAAAACAACAATGCCAGTACCATAGTGAC
The DNA here is from genome assembly GCF_003001695.1 of Flagellimonas meridianipacifica. Lineage (GTDB taxonomy): Bacteria > Bacteroidota > Bacteroidia > Flavobacteriales > Flavobacteriaceae > Flagellimonas > Flagellimonas meridianipacifica. The sequence goes on from NZ_PVYX01000001.1 coordinate 641,610, forward strand.
AATGGTAAGTAGAACGGCAATGGTAAAAGGAGACGGCAAGAACCGCCTAAAAAGATGTTCTATGAGCTTGGTGAAACCCAAGATGAATTAAAAAGGAAGGTCGTCGTGATCTTCTTCATTCAAATCATCAGCAGGCTCAAAAGCTTCCATAGGAGGAACAGGAGGCATATCTTCCGAGGCCGGAGCACCTTCCAAATTCTCAATACGCCAACCTTGAATGGAGTTAAAATACTTTACCTCACCTTGGGGATTGGTCCATTCCCTACCCCTGAGATTGATACTTATCTTTACTTGTTGTCCTACCTGATAACTATTCAATAAATCACATTTATCCTGAACAAACTCAACAAGAATATGCTGAGGGTATTGTTCTTCTGTGGTAATTACAACTTCGCGTTTTCTGAAACCATTGTTCCCATAGGTTTTGGTCTCATCTATCATTTTTATTCTTCCCTGAACTTCCATGTTTTCTGCTTTTCAAAATGCCTCAAAAATACAAAAACCAAGTCCATAAAAATGAGAATGTATCAACGAACTATCAACAGTATTTTTCATTTTCCGCTATCTTTAAAGACAATTACACCAAAAAAGTGAACTTCAACCCCAAAAGAAAAGCTTCCAACATTACACTGCTGATTTCGGCATTTGTCATTGTGAGTCTGATTCTTTGGAACACCAATAGTTTTTTTAAAAAGTTTAAGGAGGAAGAGCGGTTAAAAATGGAAATTTGGGCTACGGCCCAATTAGAGTTGATACAATCTTCGGTAGACCAAGAACTTGGAAATCTTACCCTAAAAGTCATGGGCAATAATACTTCTACCCCAATGATTTTGGTAAATGAGGCCGGGACTATTAAGACACACAATATTCCTGAAGAAAAAGCCCAGGATTCCATTTACCTCCAAAAAAAAATTGCACAATATAGAAATGAGAACCAACCCATTCAAATAGTACAAGACGGAGAACTATTGGAAACCCTATACTATGGTAATTCAGAGGTTTTGAACAAATTGAAATATTATCCACTTGCTCTTTTACTCATCATTTTTTTGTTCGGGACCGTTATTTTCTTCTTTTTCAAGACCAATAAAGCTTCCGAGCAAAACAAACTGTGGGCCGGCATGGCTAAAGAGACTGCCCACCAAATAGGGACCCCATTGACATCCTTGTTGGGTTGGAACGAGTTGCTAAAATCAGAAAACATCAATGAAGATATCACCAAAGAAATAGGAAAGGATATTTCGCGTCTCCACACGATTACCGAGCGGTTTTCCAAGATTGGTTCTACGCCAAAACTTGAGGTACATGATATTGTCTCCGAGACTGAAAAGGCCTATGAATATCTAAAACGGAGAAGCTCAAAGCTCATTCAATTTTCTTTTAATTCGAACATTTCTGAATTACCCGTGTTATTGAATCCACCTCTATATAATTGGAGCATTGAAAATTTGGTAAAAAATGGTATTGATGCTATGAAAGGCAGGGGAAACATTAGTATTGAAATTGAGCAGAAGGGACAAAATGTGAATGTCCTGGTAACGGATACGGGACATGGCATCCCAAAAAGCGACTTTCAGAACATATTCAATCCAGGAGTCACTTCAAAAAAAAGAGGGTGGGGCTTAGGACTTTCTCTGGTGAAAAGAATTGTGGAAGAATACCATAAAGGAAAAATTAAAGTACTTTCGTCAAGTAAAGAGGGAACAATCATGCAAATTTCCCTCAAAGCAAGCCCCTAATCCCTACAGCCTATGTCCAAAACAAAAAAAATTGTAATAAAAGAAGCAGATATTACCAATCACTGCCCAGTATGCTATAACCAAGAACTAAAACTCACCTTTTATCAAAAGCACACGTACAATGCTTTTTTTCACAGAACTACAGACGAAGTTACCCACGAAATGAAGTGTCAAAAATGCCATTCGATCATCTATCCCGTAAACCGGACCACAGATATTGAGCGTGTTTTTGATTATTACAACAAGTTGGTAGAGCCAGACAAACCTTCTGTACGATTTACCACCTTGTTTTTTATAATCCTGATTTTGGTTTTAGGGTTAATCGGAACCGCTATATATCTGCATTTGGAGGGTATTATCTGAGGTGTTCCCCTATTCTTTGGGCAATCTCTTCAAACTCTTCAGTTTGTAGAGAAACCTTATGTTGAAAAGTTGCATTTTGCATGCTGTTCAAAGGGATTAAATGAACATGTACATGGGGAACCTCTAATCCAATTACCGTCATTCCCACCCGTTCACATGATACTGAGGATTCAATGGCTTGGGCAACTTTATAGGAAAAATCCATTAACTTCAAATACTCTTCCTTTTCCATATCCCAAATCTTGTCCACCTCTTTTTTTGGAACACAGAGTGTATGACCTTTTGCATTGGGGTTGATATCCAAAAAAGCAATATGGTCATCATCCTCGGCAACCTTGTGACATGGGATTTCTCCCTTTATGATTTTTGTAAAAATACTTGGCATTTAAAAAGCTTTTTGAATAAAAAATCCCGCCAATTGGCAGGATTAAATATAATCAATTCAGGTTCCTATTGCCTTGTAATTTCGAGAATATCGAACTTTAGAGTTCCATTGGGGACCGTAATCTCCGCAACATCCCCCACGGACTTTCCTAAAAGTCCTTTTCCAATAGGTGAAGTGACCGATATTTTACCTGCCTTTAGGTCCGCTTCGCTCTCAGCTACCAAGGTATATTTCATTTCCATTCCGTTGGTTTGATTCTTCAACTTCACAGTGGATAACACCAATACTTTGGAAGTGTCCAATTGAGATTCATCAATCAATCGGGCATTTGCCAAAGTCTCTTCCATTTTGGAAATCTTCATCTCAAGCAATCCTTGCGCTTCTTTAGCCGCGTCATATTCTGCATTTTCGGAAAGGTCTCCTTTGTCACGGGCCTCTGCTATTGCCTGGGAGGCCTTTGGACGTTCTATATCCTTCAAATGGTTTAGCTCCTCCCTCAATTTCTTTAATCCTTCGGCGGTATAATATGATATTTTACTCATCTTCATCAGTTTTAATGCAAAAGAACACTGGAGAAAATAAAATCTATTTTCCCAATGCACTTTATCTTCACAAATACAAAAATCCTCAACGAACCCTGTGCAATGCACAGTTTTTTGCGAGGATTTAACGCAAATATAGGCATTTTTTACCCAATTTTGTCGTTATAATGCTTTGAAATTGAACTCATGAAACACTTCTGGACCCTTGCCCTTTTACTTATTTTGTTTGGTTGTGATAGCGACCCAGAGAACAGAAATCCATTTTTGCAAGAAGCAAGATTTAGATTTGAACTGGACCTAAATCTTCCCTTATATAACAATTTAAACACCATCGGTAACCCTGTATATGTTGGAAACGCCGGCGTAGGAATAAGAGGGGCTTTTGTAATTAGAAATGGTATTGATACCTTCCTAGCTTTTGAAGCAAGTTGTCCCAATCAGACACCAAATGAATGTTCAACGATGGAAATAGAGGGGCAAAACGTGGTTTGTCCCTGCGATGGCTTAACTTATAGTTTGTTCACGGGCCAACTGCTCAACCGCCCTGATGATGGCAATCGGTATTTTGACCTTCTTTTTTATAGGACCACTCAGAGCGGGAGTATAGTGACCATTTCAAATTGATTGGTCTCAGATTAGTTGGTTTTGTCGGTTCCTAGGATTTTATCCATTACCCAACTCGTATGTAATCCAGATTGACCTGTTGATGGGTGGGTACTTTTACTCCATAAATGGTTCTTTATATTCTCAGCATGAAACTTCTGAATATGTTCCGGGTTTGGAACTTCCAGAACCTCTTTCCCACAGGTATTTTCCAAAATTAAAGGTGCCTCGTCCAATACGGCGAAAGTGATTTTTCCTTCAGAACCAAAAATCTCAACAACATCTTCGCGGTGATGGGTTAAAAAATTCCAGCAACCCTCTCCGGTTACTCCATTTTTATGAACCCAGGAGCCCGTAATCGCATCATAAGAAGTGTACAATCCTCCTTGATTTCGAGCAAAACCACTGGCTTCTTCTATTTCACCCAACAAAAAGGTAAAAAGGTCCAATCCGTGACTTGCCAGGTCATCAAAATATCCTCCTGGGGCCACTTTTGCATCGGTTCGCCAATTATATTCGTCACTCAAATCCATTGCATTGGGTGCCTTTGTTTTCAACCATCGGACATGCCTAATATCTCCTATTTGTTTTGTATCCAACCACTCCTTTACCTTTAAAAATCTAGGCAAAGACCTCCTATAATAGGCTATGAACAATGGAATGCCCTTTTCTTGGAATGCATGAAAAATGGCCAAACTATCTTTGTAGTTTGGCGCTATAGGCTTTTCAATACAACAAATTTTACCCGCTTTGGCCACCCAAAGACCATAGTATTTATGAGAATCTGGTGGAGTGGCAATATAAATGGCATCGATATTAGGGTTTTCAATGACTTCTTTGGCATCAGTAGTCCATTTAGGGATTCCATGTCGACTTGCATAATCAGCGGCCTTTTCCCCATTCCTGCACATTACCATGGATACTTCAAAGCCTTCCGTTTGTTGATAGGCAGGAACACTTTTTTTCTCAGCTACACTTCCGCATCCAATTACTCCCCAGCGAATCTTCTTACTTCCCATGTAAACGTAGGTTCTTAAAACAAAGAAAGTGCCCTTTTTTGAGGAATCCTATTTTGAGATATAGTTCTCCATCGTTTCCACCCACAAAAATCAATAATCCAACCCTTGATAGACTAAATCTTCATATACCAAAGACGATGTTTCCAAATTGGTTTCCTTGAGCCACTGCAAAAATTCGTTTACCCTGTTCTTTTCCATCTTTCCCCATTCATTTGTGTCTCCATAGGCAACAAGGCTCTCTTTTTGACTCTTGACCAAATCAATATCCGAATCAGTTTCAGATACAAACGGCCTCAAAATGTTTGCCGCTTGCTCTGGGTTTTCCTTTGCATACATAAACCCTTTTTTTGTAGCCTTTAGAAATGAACTATACGCTTCTGTTGAGTTATCCACTTTAGATTTTGAGACCATTAAAACAGGTGAATACCCATAGGGTATACCATAATCCGACATACGAAAAGCACGCAGTCGAACACCTTGGTTATGGGCTTGAACTCCCTCCCAATTCATAAAAATCCATGTGGAATCGTATTTTTTGGAAAGGAGCGTTTCCCAAATACCCAGTTTATCAGGGTATACCAAATCCATTTCGCCTTTACCCCCATCATTGATTATCATCTGGCGAACAATCTCATCTTCATACCGTGCTTTATACGAAGCGTAGGTTTTTCCATCCAAATCGCTAGGTCGTTCAATAGAAGAATCTTCCAACACCACAATGGCGCTTAAATCCTCTTGAAAAATGGTCGCGATTCCAATGGCATCGAACGCTTGTCTTTTAGTCCGATAACTGATGATGCTTTCAAAAGGACAAAGGGCCATATCCGCTTTGCCCAGCTCTACTTTTTTGGCAGGTGTTACAGTATAGTTGTCATCTTCTGCGTTCAATAGTTCAACCTGAAGTCCCTCCTCCTTATAATATCCTAATTCTTTGGAAACGAAAAACCCAATGTGGTTGGTATTTGGGGTCCAATCCAATGCTAGTTTCAATGTTTTCATCTCTAAAGATTTATGGTTGCTCCCAATAAAAAGTTTATCCCTGCTTGTGGATAAAATCCGTTTCCTTCAATTGTGGTAACCGTCCCTGGAGTGGTAAAATCGTCGTCAAAAGTGAAAAAGAAACCGTTGTTCTCATATTCCAAATCGAACAGGTTATTGATTTGACCCGAAAACACGATAGACTTGACAATAGGAATCGTGGTAATCTGATATTGAATGTTCAAATCATTAACAAAATAGGCCTCCAATCGGGAAACGGGTGAATCAATGTTCCCCATAAACTGCTCTCCCACATATTTTGAAAAGAGGCTAAAACTCCAACCTTCATTTGGACTAAAAGTAAACACATTTCCTGCTATGACTTCAGGAGAAAATGAGATATTGGTATTGCCCAAATTCTGAAGTTCCCCATCCCTTTGAAAGAAAAAATCACGGTTTTTATTTGTACTCAATGCTAGGTTGGGACGCACACTGAACTTATCCGAAATATTCCAATTGGCATCTATCTCCAGACCCAAACGGAAGCTGCTACCGCTGTTCGTACGTATTGGAAAACCTACCTCATCCAAAGCTCCGGTAAGTACCAATTGATTTCTAAAATCCAGATAATACACATTAGTGTTCAATTGAAAATCTGAGGTAATATGCCTCCACCCCAATTCAAAATCATTTAAACTTTCTGCTTCGGGATTCCCATTTTCAAAATCTACTCGAGCTGGTTCTCGGTTTGCCCTTGCATAAGATAGATAGAGCTTGTTATTTTGATTAAGATTATAGGTAACCCCAGCCTTAGGATTAAAAAACGTGTACGTTTCATCAACACTCAAGGCTGCTCCTGGTTCAAACAATGAACCACCAGCTTCATAATTGATATTACGCACCTGCAAATCACCAAAGAGCGAAAGTTGGTCATTCAACTTAAATGTTCCCTTGGCGTAAACATTAAAGTCCTTTTTATCACTTTCATTTTCAAAGAAACGATTCGGGATATTAGGGACTATGGCAAACTCGGAACCAATAACTTCACCAAACTGTTCGCCATCGTAGCGATTCCATCCCCCGCCAAAAACAGCGTCCACTTTAGGCGAATTATAAATCAAGCTAAAAACCGTACCATAAAAATCACTGTTCAAATGTTGACGGGTAATCAAATCCGAGTTCGTAACAGTTTCCCCGTCAGAATCAAACTCGTCCAATCTAAAAAAGCTAAGGGAAGCGTCATCCACATACTGCTCAAAAAACCCTCTTCCATAGGTGTAGTGGAAAGAGATATTTCCACTCCAATTGTCGTCAAATTGTTGGGTCAAGTGCAATTGATAATGGTCTTGTTTATAATTGTCGGTCTGACGATCATAAAATCGCTGAACGCCATCCCTATCGACATAAAGACCATCAAAATTAAAACGCCTATTGGTCTCGAGACCTGCCGCATCCAAACCGGCAAAGGAAAGTCCTGTAATTTCCTCACCTCCAAAAACAAGTAGTTTAATCTGGGTATTATCATCTTTATAAACACCATCCAAAAAATAGGAGCTCAAATCTGAAAAAGCTCTGTCGACGTAACCATCCGATTTGATTCTGGAAAGTCTTCCTGAAAAAGCAAAGTGATCATTCAGCAATCCTGTACCAAATTTTACCGTATGTTTTCGGGTGTTGAAGCTTCCAAAGCTATTCGAAATTTGACCATAACCTTCTTCAGCCACATTATCGGTCAAAATATTGATGCTGGCCCCAAAGGCCCCAGCTCCATTCGTAGAGGTCCCTACCCCCCTTTGGATTTGAATATTCTCTACAGAAGAGACAAAATCCTGAAGATTGACAAAAAATGTGGTCTGACTATCCGCATCATTGTATGGAATACCGTTAATGGTGACATTAATTCGAGAGTTGTCAGCTCCCCGGATTCGAAAATCGGTGTATCCCACACCTGTTCCATCAAAAGTTGTCGAAACTACCGAAGGTAAATAATTGAGCAGGACCGGAATATCCTGACCTAGATTTACTTTGGCAATTTCTGTTTTTTGAAGATTGGAAAAGGTAACCGGAGATTCCTGGGTAACACGAGAAGCAGAAACAACCACTTCATTTAGATTTACTTGTTTTCCTTCCAGGGAATCTGTTGGCGATTCTTGTGCACTTAAGCTCAGCGCGAGCCCAAAAAGGGCGGTAATTGTGAAAATAGTTTTAATGCGATGTTTTTTGACTCTTTTTAATTGTCGCATTGAGCCACTTCGATGTTTGGTGGCTTTTTGGTAATAGGTAGAACATAGTAGTTTCATTCGTAAAAATGTTACGAATAAAAGGGGCTATTATTCTGGTTAAACTTAATTTATGTAAGCGAAACGTTTGATAGTTGGGCCAGCGCACCGTCTCGCTCCTCACCCCAAAGGTCTACAAGACCTTTGTTGCTCGGCCGTCCCTTGGCGGCATTACCCGCCCAGGTTCATTGGGTATAATCTCAGCCTTTTATAAAAAAGCACCCCTTTGAGATGGGTGCAAATGTACTACCCGGTTGTCATTTTTCATAACAAAAAAATAAGTTAATTAACAAAGTCCAGATATTCCAGGCCTTCAAACTCTACGTATATCTCCTACCCATGCGCCCCAAACAAAAGAAAAGGTTCACCTTAAAAATTATAACTAGCTATTTTGTGCTGGTCAGTCTAGGTGTGCTTGCCGGATACTTGATTTATTCCGAGTTTCAAACCTATGATGCGGTCCAGAGCCAATCAACGGATAATCAAAAACTACTTCAGACCAATCTTCTACTAACGGAACTCCACGAGGCAGAAAACCTGTCCAAGTTGGCCTTACAGACCAGAAAGTCGAATACGCTCAAGACCTATTCCAAAAAGGTTGATTCCATCACGGTTCTTATCGACTCTTTGAAAGTGCTTACCCTGGAAAGCTCTCAGCAGAAGAGATTGGACAGCGTTCAAGACCTGCTTATTCAAAAGGCTTTTAACACTGCTGAATTACGAAAAATTAGATTGGAGGCCAAAGAGTATGCTCCCATGGATTCTTTGTTGAGGGCCTTCAAGAAAATGGAGATTGATATGGGCAGAATCACTCCTGAAAATCTCGTTGCGAATTATGAAGAGCTTCCTCCATCCACCCAAAAATCCATTACGGAATATGTGAACTTATTGAATGAAAATATTCCCCAAAGTAGCAATGCATCAACCAAAGAAGTAAACATTGATTCTTTGCTGCAAGTCTCAAAATCCATTTTGGCCCAATCCAAAATTGAGAATACCCGATTGAAACAATCCTTAGCGCAAAAGGAGGTAAACATTTACCGAACGGATTTGGAGCTTTCCCGAAAATTACGCAGCATCATTTCTTCACTTCAGCAAGAAATTTATAGGAACGCCGAATTTGACAGTTTTCAGAAACAAAAAGTGATTGAACGTAGTATTCGGTTAGGGGGAATTGCGGCTTTTTTAGGTCTATTTGTGGTTATACTTTTTACCGTATTGGTTTCCAACGATTTTCTTAAGGTACAACGATATAAAGATCAACTTGAAAAGGAAAAAACCTATTCTGAATCACTCTTGAAGAGCAGGGAGCAGTTAATTTCCACAGTAAGTCATGACCTAAAATCTCCTTTGGCGACCATTCGTGGATATACCGATTTATTGGAGCAAAAAAACACAAAGAAGAAACCTTTGAAGTATACGAACCATATGAAATCGGCTTTAACCTATGTAGATACCCTTCTAAGTGATCTTTTGGATTTTTCCAGATTGGAGGGAGGTCAGTTACCCATTGAAAAAAAGTCCTTTCTCCTACCGGAACTCCTGAATGCCATTACTACCCAATACGAGGATATACCAGACAAAAAGAACGTTGCTTTTTCTTGGACGGTTAGCCCTCAGCTCCACACTCCCATACAAAGTGATCCTGTACGCCTAAGTCAGATTCTGAACAACTTGATTGGCAATGCATTCAAGTATACCAATGAAGGCTTTGTTAAGGTAGATGCTTCCGTATATGAAACCAAGAAAGGGCCTTATTTGAAAATAAAGGTGATGGACAGTGGCATTGGGATTAAAAAAGAAAAGCAAGCCCTGATTTTTAAAGAATTCACGCAGGCTGATGAGTCAATTTATGGAAAATATGGAGGATATGGTTTAGGACTTACCATTGCGAAGAAAATGAGTTCACTTTTGGGCGGGTATTTGGATTTGGAAAGTATGGAACAGAAAGGAAGTACATTTATAGTCTATATTCCTTTGGAATACGGAACTCAGGAAGAATTTCCAATTGAACATCAATCTTCAATTTCCAATAATGACCCTCTATCCATATTGATTTTTGAGGATGACAAAGCCTTACTAGAGTTGTTATTGGAGATTTGTAAATCACATAGCATCAAAGCTATAGGATTCCGCACTTTTCAGGATATGGAGATTCCTAGTGATTTTTCCTATTCCCTTGTTCTGACCGATATTAATCTTCCGGATGTGGATGGTTTTGGAGTATTAAAGAAATTGAAGTCCAAAACCTATTCGCATTACAACAATCAACCCATAATTGCCATGACTGGACAGCGCAATATTGACCAAGTAAAATACATTGAAGCTGGGTTTTCGGAAGTTTTGCCCAAGCCTTTTTCTGCAGAAACCTTGCTTGAAACGTTACAAGTGGTTATTTCTGAAAGTACAATCGAAGCGTATGAAATCCCTGAAAAACAATCCACTTATTCGCATTCACTCTTTAATCTTGAACCTATTTCCTCTTTTTTGGAAAATCAAGAAGCCCTTGAAAGTGTGCTTGCCACTTTTCTTGAAAACAACGCTCAGAACCTAAAACTATTGGGAGACGCTCTTTCGCTGAGGGATATCAAAAAGGTAAGGTACATTGCCCATCAGACGCTGCCCATGTTTAGACAACTTCAAGTGAAAGATGCCATTCCCATTCTTGAACGATTGGAAGTTATCACAAAAAAAAACGAATGCACCAATGCAAAAAAGGAATACCAAACATTAAAAGGTATTTTCTTGGCTCTTGAAAAAGAGATACAAGGAGTGTTCTTTATACATCCAATTGATACAGATTGATTTTGTTGTAGAGTGTTTTCCGTGTCATCTGAAGCAATTCTGCTGCTTTGCTTTTATTAAAATTAGTTTGTTTCAAAGCTTTTAAGATTCGCTCTTTCTCATACGAGGATTTTGAAAAATCCTTTGCTTCGGTGTTCTGTTTTGTTTTGGTTTTTATATGCTCAGGTAATACTTCAATCTCAAGACTGGCTCCTTCGGAGAACAAAACAGCCCTTTTAATGCTATTTTTCAACTCCCTCAAGTTTCCCGGCCAAGCGTAGTTCAATAAAACCGTTTTTGCCTCCTCTGAAATCTTTACTACCTCACGACCAATTTCTGAATTGGCCTTCTTTAAAAAAGCTTCCGCAAATTGCAATAAGTCATTGCCTCTTTCGCGTAAGGCGGGTATTGCAATTGAAAACTCGTTCAAGCGATGATACAAGTCTTCTCGAAACCTACCCTCAGCGACCGCTTTTCTCAAATCTTCATTGGTAGCCGATATGATCCGTAAATCAACATGGATCTCTTGGGTACTTCCCACGCGCTTGATGCGTCTTTCCTGTAAAGCGCGCAAAAGTTGAATTTGATTTTCATAGGAAAGATTCCCTATTTCATCCAGAAACAGAGTTCCTCCATTCGCAGCCTCAAAATGCCCAATCTTGTCTTCCACTGCACCCGTAAAACTTCCTTTAACATGCCCAAAAAATTCACTGCTTGCAATTTCCTTGGGTACTGCACCGCAATCCACAGCAACAAACTGCTTGCTTTTCCTTGAACTTGTATTATGAATCGCCCTGGCTGTTACTTCTTTTCCCGTACCACTTTCACCAATTAGCAGGACGGACATATTCGTAGGTGCCACCAGTTGGACATGATTTTGAAGTGTAATGGAGCTTTCGCTGTTTCCTAATATAAAATCAGATGTTGAAGGAGAAGCTTTTACAACTTCGCCATCTATTCTTTCCTTTTCTTCAATTCCCCCATTTTTTAATGCATCATTGATAATTTCCAAAATGCTGTCAGGTGTAAAAGGTTTTGAAATATAGTCGAATGCGCCTTTTTTCATGGCCTTCACAGCCGTTTTTACTTCCGCATATCCAGTCATCATGATAATTTGCGTCCGCGGGGATTCTTTTTTGATTGTTGAAAGTAAGCTCACCCCATCACCTTCCGGAAGGCGGACATCGGATAGGATAACATCAAAAAAAGAAGTTTTTATTTGGGAAATTGCTTCTCTGAGCGAAATCGATACCGTGACTGCAAATTGATGCCTGGTCAAAAAGCGGGACAGCATTTGACTAAAAGCAGTATCATCTTCAATGATTAAGATTTTGGGCATATCTCGTAATCAATATACGACGTACCCACAGGAAAGGATGATAAATTCTTGGTAAAATTGTCACAAAAAGAAGAGGCTTGCCAAAGCAAACCTCTTCCTAACCAAACTAACCTAACACGATTAATCAAAAACTAGTGTTGTTTTCATTACATTTCTATCCAATTGCCTTCTGCATCCGCATAAACAGTCCCGGAAGAACCATCCGTTAAAGAAAGCTCCAACTTAAATTGGTTAGACGCATTTTTATAGGCTTTATCAATGCTAGCTGTAGGATAGTCTTTTGCTACTGCAGCCGCTACTGCTTCGGGAAGGTCGGATACACTGATTTCCTCAAAATCTTGTACATCCGCTACAACGATTGTTTCCTCATTTTGAACATCTGTTGCAGCCTCTTGAGCAGTTGCCATAAATCCTACGAATGATAATACTGTTGCTAAAATCAATTTTTTCATGATATGTCTTTTTAATAATTAAACTCAATCCATACCATGAAAATCTGATGCCAATGGGTAATAAATCACTAAACCGGTTTTATATATTTGATTATCAGTATATTATATTATTTCTACAGAGTTCTAATATTGTGTAATAGTGTGAACCCCAAAAGATGACTGTGTATTTTTTATACAAAAAGAAGGCTGCAAAAGCAGCCTTCAAGTGGACAACGCATGGTTAGTGTTTGCATAGCATCATCCTATTTCCCTTTTTTCTGTTGGTTTTCTCTCCTGTGAATGGACAGAAGGACAAAAATGGATATCGCCAAAACGATTATACTTACTACAAATACCGTTCTAAAAAGTATCATCTCTCTTTCTCTGTTAGATTAGACACAGCTATCTCGTATAGGTCACAAAAAAAGGCCGCAACATGTGCGGCCTTCAACCAAATCAACCAACCAAAAATGACCAGACGCTAGCGTCTGGTATACTTATATCGTTTGTTTTTTTATATTCCTATTTGTCCAAAAAAGAAAACCTAACAGTACCAAATTCAGCAATACTAAAAAACTTGTAATCCCTATTAACCACATAATCTGTTTCTTTACTTCATATAGTAAGACCCAGATTTTTTGGCCGGGTCACCTCAAAATGAGGTTTTTAACAGTTTTTTGACATTTTTGGGCAAAAAAAATCCCCTGATCAGGGGATAGTGAAATAATGGCATTAAAACCTTTTATGCCTGATGGCTAGGTTTGAGCAGGTCATTTACCGTTTTAACCGGATTGAACGTGACTAATGGAACCTCAACAAACAGGGTGTTCCAAAAAGCCATCGCCCCATTCCAAAGGCCAGGAAGTTCCAGAGCTTTCAATTCTTTCCCTGCTTGTGTTTTTCCTGTAATGAAACCTTGTTTATGGTCAACAAATTCCAGAAGGTCATATTTTTCCCCTTTATGGTTCTTAACTCCACAAATGATATCCACTGGATTGAAGTGTGTGGAATTTTTCAAAAGACTTGCCTGTTCAGAATCTGACATATCTACTTGAGCAGATTCCACAATTTGAAGGGAAACACCACCATCATGATCCAAAATCCAAAATGGGCCACCTCCAGGTTCACCTTCATTCTTGACCATGCCACAAACCCTAATGGGTCTATTAATCTTATTCTTAACAGCAGATAATTTACCGTCAAAACTTAAAGTGCCAAAGTCTTCAGGAAACCTTACGTTAAGTTCGTCTTCCAAAAATGTTTTGATATCCATCAATTTTTCTTCGGAGATATTGTTTTTTTCTAAATCTGCTGCATATTCAAAAGCTTTGGACTGTACTTTTAAAAGAACACCTGCAAGCATTTTCTTGCTGTTCCCCACTGCCTTCAAATTCTCATCCACTACGACATTATCTATGTTCTTGATAAATATAATATCAGCATTTTGTTCATTTAGGTTCTCTATTAAAGCGCCATGACCTCCCGGTCTAAACAAAATGGAGCCATCTTCCTTTTTGAAAGGTTTGTTGTCCAAATCAACAGCAATAGTATCCGTTGATGGTTTCTGATTGGAATACGATACATGAAAATTCGTATTTGTAGCCTCAGATACCTTAGGCCCAGAACTGGCATGCTCATCTTTGAACATATCATTATGTTGCACAGAAATGGTAAAATGCAGATTTGCATTCCCATTGGTCTTTGCATAAAAAGCGGCCTCCTTCAAATGCTCTTCAAAAGGTGTCGCGGATTCTGTCTCATAGTTGTGAAATGGCAACAATCCTTTAGGGTAGAATCCGTAGTTCAATCCCTCTTCCACCAACATCTCTTTTACAAATAGATGGGATTCTTCATCGGCGTTTTCCGCCTTGCCAGAAATACGACCCATAATTAGGTCGTAAAATGGCAAACTTTCTTTTCCTTCTAGAAACTGTTGCACTGCTTTATCTCCAGTTCTCCCAAAATATGCCGACAAGGATTCATTTGATGCATTGTAGGAATCCAAAAAATTGAACATGGCCTTGAACATACGGGATGCGGCTCCCGACGCCGGAACAAACTTTAATAGGTACAGTTTCTCAGAAGCATCCTCAAAGTAAGCAATTAAATCTGATTGCTCTTCATTTGAAAAGCGCAGAATTCCATCACCCACAACTGCAGCTTTTTTAAGTTTTACAAAGGGAATCCCTTCCTTAAAGGTTTGGATTTGACTTAATACTTTCTCTTGGGAAATCCCCTTTTCTTCGAGCTGTTTTAAATCATCAGAGCTGAATTCAATCATGGGTAAAGTAGTTTGTCTATGTGTTGTTTTGCCGACTGGAATCGTTGTTCTTTATCTCCCTTTAAAGTAACGAAATTCCTATCGTATTTCTTTAAAGTTTCATGGAAATACGAAAACATTCTTTCCCGTTCATCGGGCTTGTCTCTCAAATCATCTTTTACCCATGGCACATCAATATAAGTTAATAAGTATAAGTCGTAAGAATTGAGTAGGGCGTATTTCTCCAAAAGTGGGTCAGAATACCCTAGATAATAAGCCTCTGAATACACTTTGGTCTCTAGCAAATCGGTATCGCAGATAAGAATTTTATTGGCCTTTTTTGCCAAGGTATTTTCCAAATCCATTTGACCATAGGCTATTGGCAACAAATCATCAGGTTCACACGTTTTCTGTTCCCTATCCCATTTTTCCTGTAAATACTCTCTTGCATACTCAGGAACCCAAAGGGTTTGGTAGTGGTCTGCCAATTGTTTGGAAAGTGTGGTCTTTCCTGTAGACTCTGGCCCAAATAAAACTACTTTAACAAGGTCTGAGGGCTCTTGCCCAAGCTTTTCTTCCATGCGCGATAGCCATAAATGGCAATAATGGTGAACAAAAAGTACTGAAAAGAGGAAAATACCAACCCCTTGTATAAATATAGGGGAACAGAAATGATATCACCAATAATCCAGAAGGTCCAATTTTCCAATTTTTTTTTGGCCATCAACCACATGCCCACAAAGAAAATGGCCGTGGTCAAGGTATCCACATAAGCAGTCCATGAATCAAACTTTTTGAAGATGATATAAACCCCAAAAACAAATACTATTGTGGAGAGAAACAACAGGATTGCCCATTTTTTTTCCAAAGCGTTCATTTGGGTGATTGGAATAAAATGCGTCTCATCAATTTTTCTGGTCCAAACCCACCAACCATAGATGCTCATAGTAAAATAGTACGCATTGATGAGCATATCGCCTAGCAGTCCATATACTAATAAGATATATACGAAAATGGCGGTGCTGATAATTCCAGTGGGGTAAACCAGTATATTTTCCCTTTTGGAAAACCAAACACTTAAGAACCCAAAAACAACTCCTATTATCTCAAGTATTACTAAATATGTAGGAACACCTTGGTACTGGGCAAACAACCAATCAAAAATGGGGCTCATAGGTACTTCTATCCGATTTAACCACTTTCATTTGAAGAACCACATGGTCCAAATTGTCAAAAGCTTCCTTGATTTCGGTCTTAAGTAAATTCATTACCTCATCATAATCGCCGTACACTTGCGTACTCAAGGGGTTTTCCAAAACCGTAAGCCCAGAAGCTCTTAGTTTTTTAATGAAGTTGATGATTGGTGGTTCAAAATCATCCTTAAGGGGAGTGAGTGTCAACTCAACGGATATTCTCATGGGTCATGCCAAATTTAAAACCACAAAGCTACAAAAGCCAATGGTAGAAATTAATCTTCCTTTTGCGCATAGACGCAGGTGAAGCCTTCAAATTCTAAAAAATCTACTCCAAACTCGGATTTTTGCCCCTGATATCTAACCTTGGCCTTAGTTTTCAAATCATCAAAACGAAAATCCGAAACATCTATGTGTTTCAAAAAGCTCAATCCCGGCTCGCCGTATATCTTATACAGTGATTCTTTTGCCCCCCAGACAATGGTAAGCTTTCTAATAATGGCTTCAGTATTGGCCAAGGTTCTATATTCGTGGATAGGTGTAAACTTATATGCGATTCTCAATATTTTTTCACGCTGTTTCTCAATATCGATACCTACCTCTTCTTTCTTGCCAATAATTATACCCGTGAAGTTATGTGAATGGGTAATGGATATATGATTTCCATCCTTTAAATAGGGCTTACCAAAGTCGGAATAGTATACATCCTTATCCTCATAGCCCGCTTCAAAGAATAAATGTCGAATACTTAGAAAAGCCCTTCTATGCATCTCTGATTTCATGGACTCCAGGCGATTTTGACAATGTGTTGTCAATTCAACACCTTTCGCCAAATCATGTTCAGATTCGGTTACTTTCCACAGGTAAGCCGTGGTATTTGGAGAAACTGTTATGCTTTTGTAAATGGGCACTGTTAAGAGATTAGTAATTTGTATCTTTGCAGCCTTAAATAGCTAAGCTACAAAAGTTAAAGTACAAAAAGTATGAGCACAAAGACAATTCCCTATGTTCCCTACAAGGTAAAAGATATTTCATTAGCCGATTGGGGTAGAAAAGAAATTGAATTGGCTGAAGCGGAGATGCCTGGATTAATGGCACTACGCGAAGAGTATAAAGTTGAACAACCTCTAAAAGGAGCACGCATTGCTGGATGCCTACATATGACCATCCAGACCGCAGTTTTGATTGAAACCTTGGTTGCCTTAGGGGCTGAAGTAACATGGAGTTCATGTAATATTTTTTCCACGCAGGACCATGCTGCTGCTGCAATAGCTGCCGCGGGAATACCAGTATATGCCTGGAAAGGAATGACAGAGGAAGAATTTGATTGGTGTATCGAACAAACCTTGTTCTTTGGCGAGGAAAGAGAGCCTCTTAACATGATTCTTGATGATGGTGGAGATTTGACCAATATGGTTTTGGACCAATATCCAGAATTGGCAGGTGCCATTAAAGGGCTTTCCGAAGAAACTACTACAGGTGTTCATAGATTGTATGAGCGTGTAAAGAAAGGTACACTCCCTATGCCCGCCATCAATGTGAACGATTCGGTAACCAAATCTAAATTCGATAATAAATACGGTTGTAAGGAAAGTGCTGTGGATGCCATTCGAAGAGCTACAGATACAATGCTTGCCGGAAAAAGAGTGGTAGTTGCCGGTTATGGCGATGTTGGAAAAGGGACTGCTGCTTCGTTCAGAGGCGCCGGAGCCATAGTGACCGTAACTGAAATTGACCCTATCTGTGCACTTCAGGCCTGTATGGATGGTTACGAGGTAAAGCGATTGGAAACTGTGGTTGGCAACGCTGATATTGTTATTACCACCACAGGAAACAAAGACATTATTAGAGCTGAGCATTTCAAGGCCTTAAAGGATAAAGCCATTGTGTGTAACATTGGACACTTTGACAATGAAATCGACATGGCCTGGCTAAACGGCGAATACGGTGACACTAAGGATGAGATTAAGCCTCAAGTGGATAAGTATACTGTTGATGGCAAAGATATTATCATTTTGGCCGAGGGACGATTGGTTAACCTAGGATGTGCTACCGGACACCCAAGTTTTGTAATGAGTAACTCTTTCACAAACCAAACCCTGGCTCAAATTGAGCTTTGGAACAATAGTGATACGTATCAGAACGAAGTATACATGCTTCCAAAACACTTGGATGAAAAAGTTGCCAAATTGCATTTATCCAGATTGGGTGCTGAACTTACAGAACTTAAACAAGACCAAGCCGAGTATATCGGAGTTACGGTTGAAGGACCTTTCAAGCCGGAATATTATAGATATTAGGCATGCGCTCTAAAATTTTAATAGATAAACCCTTGCCTATGGCAAGGGTTTATTATTTTAGATTATAATATGACATCCGCCAAATGAATATCGTTTTAACGGGAGCTACAGGTACCTTAGGGTCTCAAATACTCTTTTCGCTACTGGAAAGCAGATTTGATACTCTGGAAAGAATCTATGTGATTGTTCGCAGAAAGAAGCATATTTCCGCTGAGGATAGGATAACAGCTATTCTGGACAGCAGTTCTGCTCCTGTATTTATCCAAAAAAACAAGGATGCTGTTCAAAATAAAATCGAGGTAATAGATGCTCAACACCTATTGAATCCAGCTTTCTTTCTTGAAAAAAAACCCGTTCACTATTTTATTCATTCTGCTGGATTCGTGAATCTCTCAATAAATCCGGACAGTAAAAACGAGATTTTTAAAGAGAATCTGGTCCTTACCCAAGATGTTTTTAAGGCATACACGGATTACCTTTCCAAATTCATCTACATAAGTACAGCTTTTTCCATTGGAAAATTGGAAGGGCTTTTAAATAACAATTATGTAGATATGGAGCAGAGCGAATACCGAAACTATTATGAAGCTTCCAAACATGCAGCAGAGAAGTATTTGGTAAAGGCTGGTGCTGAAGCTAATATCCCTATCCAAATACTGCGCCCAAGTGTGCTTGGCGGAAATATTATGGACAGTCCGAACTTTTTCATCTCCAAGTACATGGTGTTTTATCTATTTGCCAAATTCTTTTATAAGAGTCCTTCTTCTGAACCCGTTCGAATTCAGGCAAACCATGATAGTAAACTGAATATTATTCCAACGGACTATGCGGCCAAGGTAATAACCAAAGTATTTGATACAGACGTAAAACAATTGAACATTGTAAATTCAAAGGGGACAAACATATTCAATGGAATTGCCAAAATATTGGAAACGGTAAACTTCAAGAACTTTAGGCTAACGCAAGAATTGATGGATACCGCTTCGGACTTTGAAAGCGCTTTGGAACAATTCTATTATGAGACTATTGGTGTCCATCTAACGCCATATTTGACTTCAAAACCATATGAATGGGACACTACGTTGTTGGAAAGTATTTTACCCATCCCCAAGTACAATTTGGAAGACTATCTAGTGGCCACTGTCGAATTTGCCAAAAACAATGGTTTTAGAAACCAGAGATGGTAAATTCCCTATTTGTATTTATAAAGCTTACTGATTCATCGAAGACCTACTGAAATGCAATTAGGAAAAGGTTACATGTCCAACCAGCGCTTAAAGTTGGTGGTCCGCTCCCTAGAAACAACGACCTGCTCTTCTTCCTTGGGAAGGATTTTTAATAATAAACGGCTGTTAAAATAGCTATGTATTTCCGTTACAGCTTTAACTGATACCATGAATTTTCTATTGACACGAAAAAAATGGATGGGATTCAGGATATTCTCCAATTGATCGATGGTATATTCAATAGGGTATGATTTTCCAGTATGTGTGTACAAATAAATCAATCCTTCATGCGATTTAAAGTAGGCAATGTCCTCAACATTGAACGATTTGAACATGTTACCAACCTTAACCATAAAACGATGTTTGTATTCTTTATGGAAAAGTTGTTTTAAATGCTCAAGATTTTCCGAAGTGCCATTCCCATTTTTGGTTATGTTTTTTTTGAATTTTTCCAACGCCTTCTTCAAATCTTCTTTAACGATGGGTTTCAATAAATAGTCCAATCCATTGTATTTGAATCCACGTATGGCAAATTCATTATAGGCCGTAGTGAAAATGACTGGAGGATGTTCGTGCAATCCATCCAAAATATCAAAGCCGTACCCATCGTTCAGCTGGATATCCAGAAAAATCAAATCCGGGATACGGTTCTTATCGAACCAGTTTGCTCCACTTTCCACCGAATTTATCTCTGCAACTATGGAAATCTCAGGAGCCAACTCCCTGACCATCTGCCCAAGTCGTTTTGCCGCAAATTCCTCATCCTCTACGATTACGGCCTTCATCACGAAATGGTTTTAAGATTCGTTCTCATTACATTGCTCTCCAAAAGCGGAATAATCACTTCAAAGAAATCTTCCTCCTCTCGAACAAGGACCTGTTTGTTCGAATAATACGCATACCTCTTTTTGATATTCTGTAGGCCCATTTTTGTGGTCTCCTCGGGCTTGACCCTTTTTTGAAGGTTGTTCTTTATTACCAGAGCATCCTGTTGAATGTTGGAAATTGAAATATGGAGCGGTTTTTCTTTGCTATACTGGTTGTGCTTTAAGGCATTTTCAACAAGCATTTGTAACGTAAGGGTAGGTATGAAATACCTTTTTGGTTGTACTTGTATGTCCATGGATATGTCAACAGCCTTCTTATGCCTTACATTCATCATAAAAATATAGGAATCCAAAAAGTTGATTTCCTTTTGGAGACTCACCAAATCGTGCTCTCTATTGTCCAAAATATAACGGTAGGTAGAAGCCAAACGGGTCACAAAATCCGAAGCCAAATCCCTATCCTCGTACATTAACGAAGTCAAAGTATTTAGACTGTTGAACAAAAAATGAGGGCTTATCTGATTCTTCAATGTGGTGTATTGGGATGCCATCATTTCTCGTTTCAAATCGTCCATTTGACGGGTAAGATCGTCTTTTTGTTTAATCGAAAAATAAAAGAGATTCACGAAAACCACTGCTGTTGCCAGTAGCCACGCCCTAAAGACATCTCCCCAAAATTCTCGTACTGGGTCATTACATACAATTCCAAGAATGTCTTTAAAAGGAAAAAGGGCCAAATAGTATATGATAGTAGTCATTGGTACCAGTAGCAACATTGTTTTTGCAAAAATGACCAGACTGTTTTTCAAGTTAAGCCCTCCCAAACGCATCTGTTTAGATATAAGCCTATCATTATATTCCCATGTGACCATAAAAAATAAGAACGCGGTAACATAATAAAATACGGCAGTAGGGCTTATGAATTGCTCAAAATCATCATTATCACGCTCAACAGTAGCCTTTATCATCAGATATACAACATTGACCACCATCCATCGGAAGAAAAATTTTCTAAGGCCCTTCTTTGTAAAAAAATCTTTCATATCAACCATAAAGATAAAGAAGTCTTTTTGCCACCCCTTTCCCGATTGAACCAATTGCTAAAAAAGAAGCTGATCTGTCATTTTCAAGTTTAAACTGTATTTCCAAACATAAAGGCCGGAAAATTCAACTCAATCTATTTACCGGTGCCGACAGAGTCAAAATCAACAACCCAGCTTTTTATGCTCCCTACCGATGGTGATTCAAGACATCTTTGGGCAAAACAATTAAAAATCATGAGAAAGTTAGGAATTGTATTAGCCCTACTAATTGGCCAACAACTTATGGCTCAAACAGGAACCATCAAAGGAATTGTTTTGGACAAGCAGTCCGAAATTCCACTTATCGGTGCAACGGTTGAATTACTGGAACAAGCAGAAAGTTTGGGAGTAATAACGGATGAGGATGGTAGGTTTACTCTTGAAAACACACCAACAGGTAGACAAAAAATTAGGGTGAGTTATATTGGGTACGAGAGTGTAACCCTGCCCAATATAGAAGTGACCACAGGAAAAGATGTTTTCCTCACCGTTTCTCTATTGGAGTCCTTTAATCAATTGGACGAGGTCGTATTGACCTCCAATACCAATAAGGACAGGGCCAATAACAAGTTGGCAACGGTATCCGCTAGACAATTTGGCGTAGAGGAAGTAACCCGTTTTTCCGGGGGACGAAGTGATGTAGGCCGTTTGGCAGCAAACTTTGCCGGGGTTTCCACTCCGGATGACAGCCGAAATGACATCGTGGTTCGTGGCAACTCTCCAACGGGATTGTTGTGGAGGGTGGAAGGAATCCCGGTACCAAATCCCAATCATTTTTCCACCGTAGGTACCACGGGAGGCCCTGTATCCGCAGTTAACCCCAACACGTTGAAGAATTCGGATTTTTTAACCTCGGCTTTTGCATCGGAATATGGTAATGCCCTAGGCGGTGTTTTTGACTTAGGTCTGAGAAAAGGAAATGTGGACGACTATGAGTTTTCCGGACAAGTGGGTATTTTCACTGGAGTTGAAGTCAATGCGGAAGGCCCTTTGGGTAAAAAGAACGGTTCATTCTTAATTGCAGCGCGTTATTCATTAATCGATTTACTGGGAACCGGTGCAGGTGGTACCGCTGCCACCCCAAACTATAGTGATTTAACATACAACATCGACTTTGGTTCAGGAAAACTGGGGCGGGTCTCCCTATTTGGAATGTTAGGTACATCGAATATAGAGTTCTTGGGTGATGATATCGACGAAGATGATTTGTTTGCTGCTGAGGATGAAAACACCTTTGTCGATTCGAATTTTGGAGTAGTAGGCATAAAACACCAAATTCCTATCGGAAAGAAATCGTATCTGAGAACAGTTGTAGGAACTTCATTCACAGGAAATGAGTTTACAGCAGATAGATTCATAAATAAAGATACTCCTCAGGAAAGAATCATTTTGTTCACCGAATCGGATAACTCGGAATCCAGGCTTTCGTTCTCCACCTTGTTCAATGCTAAATTGAGTAACAGAGCAACCTTGAGAACCGGGGTCCTGCTTGAGAATTTTAATGTGGAACTTACTACCCGTGATAGAGACGAACAACCGGACAATAATGGTGATGGTGACCCTGATTTATTCACTTTTCTGGATGTTGATGAATCTTTTTCGATAATTCAACCCTATGTGCAAAGCCAGTTCAGATTAACAGAAAAACTGACCTTGGATGCAGGGTTGCATGCCCAATACGCAAGCTTAAATGAGCAATTTGTGCTTGAACCTCGTGCCGCTTTGAACTTTCAAATAGCACCAAATCATAAAATAAATTTTGGATATGGACTCCATCATCAGAATGTTCCTTTCCCTCTTTTGTTTCTAAATGAAGAAGTAAATGGCAATCTGGTTCAAACCAACAGAGATTTGGATTTTGTAAGAAGCAATCACTACGTGTTGGGGTATGATGTAAAGTTGGGCAATGATTGGAGAGGAAAAATAGAGGTCTACAATCAAGATATTGATAATGCTGCCGTAGAATCGTTCCCTTCCAGTTACTCCTCCCTTACAGAAGGTGCGGATTTTGGATTTTCCAATGACAGGGTTTCCCTTGTAAACGAGGGCACAGGTTTTAATAGAGGGATAGAATTCACCTTGGAGAAGTTTTTTAGTCAAAACTACTATGGTTTATTGACCGGTTCTTTTTATGAAAGTAGATATGAAGGTAGTGATGGAATTGAAAGGGACACTCCATTTAACAATGGTTACGTTATAAACGCTTTGGCCGGAAAAGAATTCCCTATGGGTGCCAACAAAAGTAAGATTCTGTTTGTGGACTCCAGACTTTCATTTGCCGGAGGACGCTTTTTTACTCCCGTAGACCTTGAAGCTTCAAGAGCTGCAGGGTTTGAAATACTGCAGGAAGATTTGGCCTTTAGCGAGCAACAGGATGGCTACTTTAGATGGGATGTCAAGTTTGGCCTTAAAATCAATAGTAGAAGCAAAAAACAATCCCACAGATTTTACGTGGACCTACAAAATGTTACGGCCAATGAAAATGTCTTTGCAAGACGATACAACCGGCTCACCAACAATGTGGACCAAGTAGACCAAATAGGGTTCTTTCCTGACTTTGGATACACTTTTCAATTCTAAAAACATCGAGAAATGGGCTTTTCAAATCATCTAAAACAAAAACTATTGAACAAGTATGGTCCCTGGGCATTGGTCACAGGAGCTTCTTCAGGAATTGGTATGGCCTTGTCCACACGACTGGCTGAATCAGGTTTTAATTTGGTACTGCATGGAAGAAATGCCACGGCATTATCTGAGTTGAGCTCAGCTTTGGAAGATAAATGGGGCGTAGTAACGGATGTCATTATAGCCGATATTTCATCAACTTCAAGCGTCGTGCAACTTATAGACAGTCTTGGTGATTTACCGATTGGTCTTTTTGTAGCATCGGCCGGATTCGGTACTTCTGGAGATTTCATTCAGGGAGATTTGGAAGCTGAAATTAAAATGCTCCAGGTAAACAATTTGGCTTTGATGATGCTTACCCATCACTTTGCTCGAACATTCGCCCAAAAAGGTGGTGGTGGAATTATTCTAATGAGTTCAATTGTAGGTTTTCAGGGAGTGCCCAATGCTGCTCATTATGCTGCGACCAAAGCATATGTGCAATCCTTGGGAGAAGGTCTCTACCACGAATTAAAACCACACGGTGTTGATGTTCTTGCCGCTGCACCAGGTCCTGTCGCTAGCGGTTTTGGAAAAGTAGCGGACATGCAGATGACCAGTACCCTAAGCCCTGAAGATATAGCCTTGCCCATATTAAAATCATTAGGAAGAAAATCCACAGTATTTCCTGGTAGGCTTACACAGATTTTGATTTTTGGGTTGCGAACGGTACCACGTTGGGGAAAAATACGTATCATGAAAATGGTGATGGGCGGCATGACAAAACATCAAAAAGCTGAGGTATGAAAAGAATGGCTATTATTTTGTTAGCTTTAGCTTTCATTCTATTGGGAATATCTTTGGCAAGAAACACAGAAAACAGTAGCGCTTTTATGGATGGTCAAATAGGACTGCTCGAATCCTACATTCTTGAAAGAGATGCTTCAAATCCAAAAGTGTCTAAAGTTGATGTAGCGTGGCATGTTGATCATTCATTAAAAACCATTAATCGGATTTGCGAAATACTGGAAAAATCAAACCCAGAGGAATTTAAATCAAATTTCAACTTTACAAGAATTATGATTTTTGCTTGGGGAGATTTTCCAAGAGGTGTAGCAAAATCGCCAAAAATAGTACGCCCACCTGAAGACATACAAACGGAAGACCTTTATGCCCAGCTGGAAGAAGCCAAGGAAAACCTTAAAAAGATTGAAAGTTTACATGAAAATGTGCATTTTGAGCATCCCTATTTTAATGTAATAAACAAAGGGCAGACCAAACGATTTTTAAAGATACATACAGGGCATCATCTAAAAATAATAGAAGATATTCTAAAGTAGAAGCAATAAAAAAGCCCGCTAAATAGCGGGCTTTTTTTATCTAGTAAATGCTTTTTAAGCTTCGAAAGGATCAACGGAAACAAAAGATTTGCCTCCAGCTTTTTTGTCAAATCGAACAATACCATCCACTCTGGCATGTAAGGTATGATCTTTCCCAGCATATACATTATCTCCTGGATTGTGCTTGGTACCTCTTTGTCTAACAATAATATTGCCAGCAACAGCAGCCTGTCCACCAAAAATCTTTACCCCTAAGCGTTTCGATTCTGATTCTCTACCGTTTTTTGAACTACCTACACCTTTTTTGTGTGCCATGATATTTCTTTTTTAGTTCTTTATTCCTTATTTGCTCAAAGCTTCAATAAGCTCTGCTTTCTTCATTGATGAATATCCGCTGATTTCCTTGGCTTTTGCCATTTCCTTCAACTCAACAACTGTTTTGGAAGATAAGTCTTCTGTTGCTTTAGCTTTAGGTGCTTCTTTTTTAGGAGCAGCGGCTTTCTTTGGAGCGGCCTCTTTTTTCTCAACAGGCTTTTCCGCCTTCGCTTTCGCAGGAGCTGCTTTTTTAGCTCCTTTTGCCACAATACTTTCAACCACAATCTCGGTCAAAGATTGTCTGTGACCATTTTTTTTGCGGTATCCTTTTCTTCTTTTCTTTTTAAAGACAATTACCTTGTCTCCACTCAGGTGCTTTACAACTTTAGCTTCAACAGCTGCACCTTCTATGACTGGGGCGCCTACAGTAACGTTCCCGTTGTCATCCAAAAGAAAAACTTTATCAAAAGTTACTTTTTTACCTTCTTCTGTTTGCAAACGGTGTACGTACACTTTCTGGTCTTTTGCAACTTTGAATTGCTGCCCTGCCATTTCTACAATTGCGTACATAATGCGTTTATTAGAGTTTAATAAGGCTAAATTGGATTTAGCGGGTGCAAATATACTCCTAAATCCTTAATTCACAAGCATTATTTGACACAATTACCCCTATTTTTTAGGGTTATTGGATGATTTGAACAGCTGCATGAAAGAAAGGGTCAAAACCAAGGTAGTGGCAAAGCCCATTATAGCTACCGTGAAAAACACTATCCCCTCAAAATTTGCATAGTCTTTGGACCATACTTCGGAAAGTTCGTTTAAAAAATTGGAGTTCAATTCCGTTGAGTAAAATGCAAAGAAAATTGTAAACAAAAGTGTAGCTACAAATCCCATGGTGATTCCGGCCGTAAATCCCTTTCCATAACTGAACTCTTTTCCCATCCGTATTTTGGTATACTTGATGGTTTCATAAATTCCAAAACCTGTAATTACCCCGTTGAATAAACTAAAAAAAACATTGGTATGTTTTCCCATCAGGGCAAGAATTAAAAAATAGGCCATTAAAATGCCGCTGGTAACAATACCAAACCGGATGGGCAGGGTTAGATTTTTCATATCAGTGCTTTTTTGGATGGGTATATAATTTACTGAATGTTTGGGAATTATTGGTTCTTTTTGTCAAAAACTAAACATTTAAAAATCCGAAAATCCTTTCGATTAACCCTATATTCGTGTAACATGTCAGATAAAACTGAGTCTAACCCATCATGACACGTTAACTCTTAAATTATAAATATGAAAAGAACTCTTTTTTTGGGTCTTCTCATGCTTGGATTAGGAAATTTCGCATTTGCTCAAGAAGTTTCTTTTGAGGAGTATGACTTGCCCAATGGGCTTCATGTAATCCTGCATCAGGAAAATGGAGCTCCAGTCGTGACCACTTCGGTAATGTACCACGTTGGAGGTAAAGATAGAACAGAGGGCCGTACTGGTTTTGCCCATTTTTTTGAACATCTCCTTTTTGAAGGAACAGAAAATATTGAAAGGGGAAAATGGTTTGAGATTGTATCCTCAAATGGAGGAATCAATAATGCAAATACTTCGCAGGACAGAACCTATTACTACGAAGTATTTCCTTCAAATAATCTACAACTTGGGCTTTGGATGGAATCAGAAAGAATGCTTCATCCTGTAATTGATCAAATAGGGGTCGATACCCAGCAAGAAGTGGTAAAGGAAGAAAAGCGTTCAACTTATGACAACCGTCCTTACGGTCAATTTTTGGCTGTATTGGGAAAAAATCTTTTTGACGTTCACCCGTACAAAGATCCAAACATAGGCTATATGAAGGATATTGATGCAGCCACTTTGGAGGATGTGAAGGCCTACAATAAAAAGTATTATGTGCCCAACAATGCAGTCTTGGTTGTAGCAGGGGATTTTCAGATAGAAGAAACCAAAAAAATGATTGAAGATTATTTTGGTCCCATTCCCAGAGGCGCTGATATTGTTCGCAACTATCCAAAGGAAAAACCAATAACAGAACAAAAGATTGCGACAGCATATGATGCCAACATTCAAATACCTGCCATAGGTTTAGCCTATAGAACTCCTGGTTTTAGGGAAAGAGATGCCTATGTTCTTGATATGATTTCAACCTATTTAAGCGACGGAAGGAGTTCCAAGTTGTATAAGAAAATGGTTGACGACCAAAAGCAAGCTCTTCAAGTAGGAGCTTTCAATATTGGTCAAGAAGATTACGGTATGTACCTAGTATTTGCACTTCCAGTTGGTGAAACCAGTTTGGAGGTGCTTCAAACAGAAATGGAAGAAGAAGTGGCAAAGGTGCGAGACGAGCTAATTTCTGAAAGAGACTATCAAAAACTACAAAACAAGTTCGAGAATGATTTTGTAAATGCGAACTCTGGAGTGGAGGGCATAGCAAATTCTTTGGCCCGATACTATTTGCTCTATGGGGACACCAACTTGATCAATAAGGAAATTGATATCTATCGTTCCGTAACACGGGAAGAAATCAAAGAGGTGGCAAGTAAGTATTTAAAGCCCAACCAAAGCGTAATCATTAACTATTTGCCAGGAGACAAAACGGAAAATTAAGATGAAAACAATTAAAAATTATATTTCAATCCTTTTTATCCTCTTTGCATTTGGACTCAATGCACAGATTGATAGGAGTAAGCAACCCGAACCCGGACCAGCGCCAAAGATAAATTTGGACAAGCCCAATTCTTTTGAGCTAATGAATGGTTTGAAAGTTATGGTGGTTGAAAATCACAAACTACCACGAGTACGAATTCAGCTTGAAATTGATAATCCTCCGGTACTTGAAGGTGATAAGGCCGGCGTTCAAAGTTTGACAGGCTCACTTTTGGGACAAGGTTCCACCAATATGTCCAAAGACGATTTTAATGAGGAAGTGGACTTCTTGGGTGCCACCATAAACATTGGGGCGCAGGGTGCTTTTGCCAGTAGCCTTTCCAAATACTTCCCAAGAATTTTGGAATTGATGGCGGATATGGCTTTGAACCCAAATTTCAATCAAGAGGAATTTGACAAAGAAAAAAATATTCTTTTGACTGGTTTAAAAACCCAGGAAAAAGATGTTTCTGCTATTTCTGGAAGAGTACAGCTGGCTTTGGGGTACGG
Source organism: Flagellimonas meridianipacifica (assembly GCF_003001695.1). Taxonomy (GTDB): domain Bacteria; phylum Bacteroidota; class Bacteroidia; order Flavobacteriales; family Flavobacteriaceae; genus Flagellimonas; species Flagellimonas meridianipacifica. Next base: position 670,387 of record NZ_PVYX01000001.1, read on the forward strand.
CAAAAACAATCCTAACGGGGAGTTTCTTACCGAAGAAACAGTGAACAATGTCACCTTGGCCGATGTGCAACAGTTTTACAGGAAGAATTTTGTTCCTGCCAATGCCTATTTAGTAGTGATAGGTGATGTTCAGTTTGAAGAGGCAAAGGAATTAATTACCGAGGCGTTTACCCCATGGACGAAAGCCACACCACCTTCCTTGATCTATTCCAAACCTCAAGATGCCCAATACACACAAATTAACTTCGTTGATGTTCCCAATGCCGTTCAATCTGAAGTTTCCGTACAAAACTTGGTTGAGCTTCAAATGAAGGATGAAGATTATCTCCCAGCCTTAATTGCCAACCAGATACTCGGTGGCGGCGGAGAAGGAAGACTATTTTTGAACCTTAGAGAAGATAAAGGATACACCTATGGTTCATATTCCGCCATCCGCGATAATAAATTTGGTCCTACCCGGTTCAACGCAGTTGCCCAAGTTCGTAACCAAGTCACTGATAGTTCAGTTGTAGAAATTCTAAAAGAAATTGACCGAATTATTAAGGAACCCGTTTCTGATAAGGAGCTTGAGAACACCAAAGCCAAATATTCAGGGCGTTTTGTAATGGCACTGGAGCAACCGGAAACCGTGGCCAACTATGCATTGAACATTGAAAAAGAAGGCCTTCCGGATAATTTCTATGAAACGTATTTGGAGCGCATTAACGCAGTTTCTGTAGAAGATGTCCAAAAAGCGGCCCAAAAACACTTATCCATAGACAAGGCCCGAATAGTCGTTGCCGGAAAGGGAAGTGAAGTAATTGAGAATTTGGAGAAAGTAGAATTCAATGGTAAAAAAGTACCCGTACTCTATTACGACAAGTTTGCAAACAAAACGGAAAAGCCAGATTACAATGCCTCGATTCCCGAGGGAATCACCGCCGAGTCCATTTTGCTGAATTACATTTCTGCTATAGGAGGCAAGGCAAAACTGGAAGGTGTAGAATCCTATGCCATGTTTGCCGAAGCCCAAATGCAAGGTATGACTTTAGAACTGGAATTGAAGAAAACCTCTAAGGACCAGTTCATGCAGAACATAAAAGTCGCCGGTAATTCCATGCAAAAACAGGTATTCGATGGAGACAAAGGATATATGGTCGCACAGGGTCAACGAAAGGATTTATCTGAGGAAGAAATCCAAAAAATCAAGGAGGAGTCCGCTGCTTTCCCAGAATTGAATTATTTGGTTGCTGGTGGCATCAGTCTTGAGGGAGTGGAAACTGTCGGAGACAAAAAGGCCTATAAACTAAAGATCACCGAGAATAAATCTGCTTTTTACGATGTTGAAACTGGATTAAAACTTCAGGAAATGGAAGTACAGGAGGTACAGGGACAACAAATTAGTCAGACGTTAATACTTTCAGATTACAAGGAAGTCTCCGGAATTCAGTTCCCATTCAAATTATCCCAATCTGCAGGACCTCAGACTTTTGATTTTATAGTTAAGGAAATCAAGGTAAACGAAGGTGTTACTCCAGCGGATTTCGAATAAAATACAATGTCAAACGAACAAAAAGGCGTCTATTTGGGCGTCTTTTTTTTGTTTACCAAGTAAACCCCCAACAAAATAATTGCCGCTGCCAACAATTGTTGAAGCTTAAATTCTTCTCCATCCAAGATTCCCCAAAAAATCCCTACCAAAGGGATAAGATAGGTTACCGAAACCGAAAAAACCGCAGAGGATATCTGAACAAGCCGGTTGAACATAACTTTGGCTACACAGGTGCTCATAATGCAAAGGATAACGATATATCCCAATGAGCTCCAAAAGTACTTACCAGTAGTAACTTCCTGGGAGAAAAATCCGGAAAAGGGAAGAATCAAAAGTGCGGGTACAATAATTGCGGAAAAATTACCCACAGCAATTCCCATGGCCGATACATCATCAAGTTTACTCTTAATAATATTTGCGTTCGATGCATAGCAAATCGTTGCCAGAACTACGAATCCCGCATACCAATAATTTTGACTCGGATTGATTTGGCTTTCGAAAACAACCAAACATATTGCTCCGACAAGTCCAACAATCACGCCTACTAATTGATTATGCCCAAAACTAATTCCAAAGGCAAAGAACCCGATGAACAAGGTAAAAAGAGGTACTAGCGAATTCAGAATAGATGCTATGGCGCTATCAATCTCGGTTTGGGCAAATGCAAACAAAAACATGGGGATAAAACTTCCCACAAAACCAGATAAGGCTACCCAAGGCCATTCTTTTTTGCTAATGGTACGAAGCGACTTGAATCCAATTATGAATAAAAAAAGACCAGCCAACACTACTCGTACAGCTCCTAGTTGTACCGGGTTAAACCCATCAAGTCCCTTTTTGATAAGGATGTAAGATGTACCCCAAATAACGGAAAGAACAAAGAGATAAATCCACTTTCTATTTTGTAGGGTCACCTTAGAAATTTAAAGTGCAAAAGTGCGGTATATTTGAGAGAATTTGAGCTTTTGTGCCTTATTTTTGTCACCCAAATCCCATTTGATTGAAGAACTTCATCGTATATAGTTTTGTTCTGCTCTATGTCATTGCAATGACACGACCCATCCTTCCCTTGATGGAATTCATTATATACGAGGATTACATTGCTGAGTTTTTGTGTGTTAATAAGGACAATAAAGAGCTTCAATGTAATGGAAAATGCTATTTGATGCAGATGCTTCAGGAACAAAATGAGGATAAAAAACAAAATCTTCCCAAGATTGCGATGGAGGAGTATCCTATTGGATTTGTGCAATTACCTGATTTTATTTCAGAAAAGTTCTTAAAGGTTCATGACGAACAAAGGTTCAAATACATGAATCCTTACAGTTATATCTTCTCATCCGAAAGTTTTCATCCCCCAAGTATTTCTTGTTGATTTTTCTTGTTCACGCCAATTAATAGGGAACCTGCCAACGGTTCTCCAAGTTTTTGATTGGTATTAATCAAATAATACACTTTTAAAACAATACAATGAAATACTATTTATCCATCATTGCAATGATGGCTGCTTTTGCATTTTATGCACAAGAAACTACTAATACTGCACAAAAATGGTCCGCAGGAAGACCAGACGGACACGCTCCAATTCCCGTAATGGGAGACCATATGCACGGAAAGGGAGAATGGATGTTCTCCTACCGATATATGTATATGAACATGGAAGACCTAAAACAAGGCAGCGACGATGCCTCCTTTGGTGATGCCCTAGAAAACTATATGGTAACCCCCACAGAAATGCCCATGAACATGCACATGTTGGGAGCAATGTTCGCCCCAAGCGATAAAATCACCGTAATGGCCATGTTCAATTACTTATCCATGGAGATGGACCATGTAACCCGAATGGGCGGAACATTCATAACGGAGGCTAGTGGTTTTGGTGACATCCAAATTTCCGGATTGTACCGATTCTTCAATCAAAATCAGCAAACCCTGCACGGGCAGTTGGGCTTCTCCATTCCAACGGGAAGCATCACAGAAAGTGACGTTACTCCAGCTTCGGCACCCAACGAAACAGAACTGCCCTACCCCATGCAAATTGGAAGTGGCACATTTGATACCAATTTGGCCCTTACCTATTTAGGTCAAGGTGAAATCAATTCATGGGGTGTTCAACTCAGGGGGATTTTTCGATTTGGTGAAAATGATAGGGAGTTCCGCTATGGAAATCGATATAGCCTCAATAACTGGTTTGCAATCAAAGCTGCAGATTGGCTAAGTTTTTCGGCAAGGTTGGAAGGACTTATTGTCGGTGAAATTGAGGGAGAAGACCCTAACCTCAATCCTATGATGGTGATTACAGCCGATACTGAGAACTCTGGGGGAAACTTTGTGAACGGTGGATTGGGCTTTAACATCTACATTCCATCAGGAGCTTTAAAAAATCTCCGATTCGGTTTTGAAGTGGCATCACCAATTTATCAGGATGTCAATGGAATTCAGCTAAGAACCAGAGAGACCCTGACTTTGGGAACCCAATATGCATTTTAGGCTTTGTACATGAAAAAAAAGCTGATTTTGATGCTCGCTTTCATTTCATTTTTGACAGGAGCGGCACAAACTGTGCTTAAGGGTACGGTAAAAGATGCTAAAAACAAACCTATTGCATTGGCAAACATCAAGGTTTTGAACAGCAGTTTAGGTACTGCAACCAATAGCAAGGGTGAATTTTTATTGGAAATCAATTCTAAGGTAGAAACCATTGTGATTTCTGCCTTAGGTTTTGCGACTCAAACCGTAGTATTCGAAGGTGACTCTGAACTGACCGTTATTCTTTTGGAAGAAACTACCGTTTTGGGAGATGTAGTCGTATCGGCCCGAAAACGAGAGGAAGCATTGGTTACTTCTCCCATTTCTGTGAGTTCATTGGATAGTAAGACCATAGAAGATACTCAAACTTGGGATTTGGGAGGTCTTACAGCCATTGTCCCAAACTATCTTTATCAAGAGTCTGGGGTACCTTTTCAGGCGATTCAATCTATACGAGGGATACAGGTTTTTAGTGAAAACCCTGCAGTGGCCACCTATATTGACGATGTGAATCAATTGGATATTCTTGCCAATGGTTTTGCGCTAACGGATATTGAACGGATTGAGGTCTTAAGAGGACCACAGGGCACCTTGTTTGGAAGAAATGCCATGGGTGGGGTGATTAACATAACTACCAAGCAACCAACAAACACAACAGAAGGTTTTGCTGAAATTGGTTTTGGTAATCTGGGTTTAAACCGACACTCTATTGCATTGAAAACACCCTTGATAAAAGACAGGCTTTTCTTTGGTTTTTCAGGTTTGTTTCAAAACAGAAATGGCTATTGGGAAAATGATGCCTCTTTGGCTTTTGTACCAAATCCATCTTTGGATGGGGAAACCGTGGGGGATTTTAGAAACTTGTATGGAAATCTTAGCTTAAAATGGTTGGCATCAGAAAAGCTAGCCTTTTCATTGAATGTGAAATCACAAAAAGACTGGTCCGATGCAACGGGATTTTTTGTCTCACAACCCAATGAGGAAATCGCTTTCGAAAATCCGGACAAAATCTATTTGAGCCGATTGGGAAGTCATAATAGGAACATAGTCAATACAGCTTTGGTTGGCAAATACTATGGTAAAAACTATACCCTTAGCTTCATCGCCACGTATCAAAACATAGTTTTGGCATTTGAGGATATTGACTTTCCTGGATTTTTCCACTCTTTCGTTGATGATGAAATTGGAGAGAAACTTCCCCCTCAAGAAGTATGGAGTCAAGAAATAAGAATCAATTCGACCGATGCAGACTCTAAATGGCAATATACTGGTGGAATCTTTGGATTTTCTCAAAAAGCTTTCGAGCCTTCCACAAATCTTGCTCAGGAATTAACCGATGGCGAAGCCGATTTCCTTCAATTACCAAGAGGGTCGAACATCATTTTCCGAAATGAAGGACTAAATCAGGGTTTTGCAGCCTTCGGTGAACTCAGTATTGCAATCGGCAATGGATTTGAACTAACGGGAGGTCTACGATATGATTTTGAGGAACGGGAAGCCACTTTTAATGGTTTCGGAGATTTAATATTTCTGGATGATGAACTCATTGAAAATGCTCAAGAAGTAACGGAAAAAGGAAGCTATTCTGCCTTATCACCAAAACTGGCTTTCTCTTTTACACCTAACAATTATTCCAATTTGTATGTAAGCTATAATCGAGGGTTTCGAGCTGGCGGGATAAATGCGCAGCGATTGCCAGAGGGTATTGATCAAACATTTGACCCTGAGTATTCGAATAACTTTGAGTTGGGCTATAAATTAAACTCAATGGATAACAGATTTAGGTTGGGTGCTACGGCCTTTTATATTGATTGGACAGACCTTCAATTCTTTAACCTTGTTGCATTGTCCACGTTTGCTCGGGAGAACGTTGGAGATGCCACATCTATGGGTTTAGAACTTGAAACTTCATTAATCCCAGTAAATGGTCTTGAACTTGATGCCAGTTTTGGGTATAACTATACGGAATATGAAGACTTTGTTTTGGTTAGGCAGGATTTTGTTTCAGGTGAGGAGATACGAACCGATATCAGCGGCAACTCCCTAAGCAATGCTCCGGAATATACGTTGTTCTTGGGAGCACAGTATGGAACACGTATTTCGAGTGAATTAAGAGCCACCGTAAGAGGTGAACTCAGGAGTATTGGCAACTACTTTACCGACATTCAAAATACGTTGGAGCAGCCTTCTTACAACTTGGTGAATGCCCGTATATCTTTTGAATATAAAAACTATCAATTGATCTTTTGGGGTCAAAATCTTACAGATGAAACCTATCTCGCTTTTGGAAATGCAGACACAAGTTTCGGAAGCAGAAATGTTAGGACAGCTGCCCCTTTGACTTTTGGCAGTACCCTTAGCTACAGATTTTAATTAAAAACAACATAAAATGAAATTATTAACAACAGTGTTGGTTGCGATGCTAATACTTTCCTGCAAAGACCATCAAGTAACTACTAACACTTCCGAAGAGAAAAAAGAAGAGATGGGAAGTACCAAAAACAGAAATGTGAAACCGGACGGAAGCTTTTATTCCGATGAAGAGTTGGAAGCCATGGGCCATGCCGAATCAATGGCCATACTATATGAAGTACCCACTGATACGGTAAAAACTATAGGATTTCTTCTATATGACGGTTTTTTTACCATGGATGCTATGGGGCCTCTTTCAGTGTTGAACAGTATGTATCCTACTGAAAAAATTCTTATTGGGAGAACTAAAGGAAAAATAGTGAGCAGCGATAAGGTAACCTTTCATGTGGATTATAGCATAGAGGACATTGACCAATTGGATATGCTTGTGATTCCGGGGGGATTTATAGAAACCTATCAAGCCACCAAAGACGAAGAGCTTTTGCAATGGATTCGCAAAATTGATGATAACAGCAAATACACGGTAAGCGTGTGTACTGGAGCTTGGATTATGGGCGCTGCAGGTTTACTTGAAGGCAAAAAAGCCACTACACACTGGTATCGAGCTGAAGAAAATCTTGCAAAGTATGGCGCCCAATTTGTTGAAAAACGTTTTGTAAATGATGGCAAATATTGGACCAGTGCTGGCGTTTCTGCAGGAATCGATATGAGCTTGGCCCTTGTTGACCAGATTCTAGGAAGAAACTATGCCGAATTTATCACCCTGAATCTTGAGTACGACCCCCAACCTCCTTTTGAAGGGGGGCATCCCAAAAAAACGGATAGGGTCGTTAGCGCGATGATGGAAAAGATGTTCGATGAAGGGCTAGCCCCATATCTTGAAAAGTAATAGATTTGAAAAAACCGATTGGAAAATGAAACAGATTATAATTTTAGCTCTTTTGGTAGTCTTCACCATGAGCTGCAAAGAAAAAAAAGAAACTCCTGAAGGACCTACCCAAATGGAAGAGGTAATGGCAATTCATGATGAGGTAATGCCTAAAATGGGAAAGCTAGGGAAAATGGTAGGCGAGCTTAAAAGTAAAGTTGATACTACTGAGGCAGGCCAACAATATCAAGCTGCGATGAAAGACCTGCAAGATGCCAACAAAGCTATGATGGATTGGATGATGAATTTTGGCAACCGCTTTGATTCTGATGAGATATTGGAAGGAAAAGCTCTAACTGAACAAAAACAGGTATGGCTAAATGAAGAGGAAGAAAAGGTAAAGGCGCTACGTGAACAAATAAATCAGAGCCTTGAAAAGGCTGAAGCCCTCTTGAAACAACAATAGTTTTAGTTTTTCCAGCTAAGACTCTCCATGATTTTTCTAATATCCTTTTGGAGATATATTGCGGCGGGAAGAATGGAATCGTAGTTTGGTTTTGCATAGAAATACAAAGAGCCTGTAACAAAGTGAGAGGTACTGTCAGTCACATAAAATTGGGATTGTGAGGCGGCATTACCGCTTACTTCATAGAACATCCCATAGACCTTATCGCCTGGGTTGATGAAAGGTTGTTCCAAAATATTATCCGCCTTCACTACATGTTCATAGGACAGTTTCTGGGCGTCAACAAGCAGCGTATCAAGATTGCTTTCTACTTTTTTGTATGTTAGATAGATTGAACCCTTCATTGAGGGATAATCCAGAACCAAAGAACAGTCCTTGTTTTCTTTGACGAAGGCAATGTCATTCTTATCAAAAGTAAAAACACAATCTGAATTTAGTTTTTGATAAGATGCTTCTGGATAGTCCAAACGCAACATAGCCTTGGGTTTTGGCAGCACATCGCCCTTGCATCCAAGAGCTAAAACAATACTAAAGGCATAAATAAGGAGTCTAACTCTCATTGGGCAAAGTGAACTTAATTCGTTTTAATCGTTTTTTATCCAAGCTTTCCACCACAAACTGATAGTTTTTGAAAAATACTTTTTCTCCTCTTTTTGGAAAACTTCCAGAAATCTCCAAAACAAAGCCCGCAATGGTTTCCGATTCCCCTTTTTGATCCTCAAATTCGTCTTCATCTTCAATCTTTACCACCCTGTAGAAATCCTTTAAGGTAGTCTTCCCGTCAAAGACATAATTAAAATCGTCCAATTTGGAAAAAATCAAATCCTCATCATCGAATTCATCGCTGATATCCCCAACAATTTCTTCAATGATATCTTCCAAAGTTACAATTCCTGAAGTTCCTCCGTACTCATCCACCACAACTGCCAAATGATTCTTCTTCTCCTGAAACTCGAGTAGAAGGTCATCCAATTTTTTATTTTCCGGAACAAAATAGGGTTCTCGAATCAAAGACATCCAATTGAAGCTTTTTCGTTCCAAATAGGGCAATAAATCCTTAACATATAGGACTCCTAGAACATTGTCCATACTTTCCGAAAAGACCGGAATACGTGAATACCCGTTCTTTTTTATTTCAGAAATAACCTCGGGAAACTTCATTTCCTCGTTAAGGGCAAAAATATCAATTCGAGGGCGCATTACTTGTTTGGTGTCCGTGTTACCAAAGCTTACTATACCTTCGAGTATCTTTTTTTCTTCCTTAGTTGTATCTCCTTCTGATGCCAGTTCCAAGGCCTGGGATAAGTGATCTACTCCAAAATTGGATTTTTGTCTCCCCAACTTGTCCTGTAAAAAAACCGTGGCTGAACTCATGGGAGAACTAAAAGGTGTTAAAACCACACTTAGTGCACGCAGAGGTCTTGACATAAGTGTTGAGAACTGTTTTTTGTTTCGATTGGCATAAATCTTTGGAAGAATCTCCCCAAACATCAAAATCAAAAAGGTAGCAACAATGACCTCGAGTAAAAAACGTACGGATACTACTCCAAATAAGGTCTGGTTTATTTCCGAAAAGAGCGTATTTCCTATAGAACTAAACAAAAGGACAATACCAATGTTTATGGCATTATTGGTAACAAGAATAGTGGCCAAGAGTTTTTTAGGCTTGTCCAAAAGCCTGTTTATCATCGCCCCACTTGATTCATTCTCTTCTTCAAGTTCATTCAAATCTGTTGGGGAAAGTCCGAACAAGGCGACTTCCGCACCAGAAATAAGTGCCGAAAAGCACAATAAAACAAGTAGTACAATGACTTTTACACTAAAAACTCCGCTGTAAGCGAACAATGCAATGGACAAGCAATACGGGTCAGGGTCCAAGTTAGTAGTATTTAAATCTTTCTTTTAGAAGGGTAAATCATCATCTTCTACACTCTCCTCAGCGGCTGGGGCAGCAGGTTGGGTTGGTTGAACCGGAGCATTGGCAACAGAAGGTTGGGAAGGGTTCGTCATTCCTTCTTTGTTTGTTGAAAGAAAAGTGAAATCCTGAACATGAACCTCAGTAGTGTAGCGTGTATTTCCGTCCTCTCCTTGCCATTGTCTGTTTTTCAGTCTTCCTTCGAGATAGACTTTATCTCCCTTGCTAAGGTATTTTTCACATATTTCGGCCGCTTTATTGCGCACCACAATGTTGTGCCAATCCGTGTTGGTTACCTTCTCGCCGGTTTGTCTATTGGTATAGGTCTCATTGGTCGCCAGTGGAAAGCGGGCTATACAATTACCTCCTTCAAAATAGTGGATTTTAACCTCATCTCCCAAGTGGCCAATTAGCATCACTTTATTTAATGTTCCGCTCATAACTTTTCAATTGGACAAAGGTACTAAATTTTAAAAGTCCTGATAAAGTCAGCAATCAAAACTGGTACAGCAAATGAACCGATTTGGTCCCAGGAAATCCCATCCTTGATTTTTTCTGAAGGCTTAAGAATCCAAAACTGCGTATGTAAATGTTGATGGGATAGTTTATGGACAATGGGCTCTTCATTAAAAAGCACCAAAGATTCCAAATTTTTTCCGTAAGGTTTTTGCTGCAATTCTTTAACCATTGTATCATGGTCTGCAATACTACCGGTTTCCACCAAAGGAAATTGATACAGATTTTGCCATATACCCTTTCCTTTTCTTTGCTCGATAAGCGTGTTTTGGTTTGCGTCAACCAAAACCAGGTAGTTAAAGTAGCGATGTTTCAATTTGGTCTTTCCCAACTTAACCGGAAGGCTTTTAACCCTATTCTCGTTTAGGGCAGCACATCCATCATTTAAAGGACATAAGAGACAGTATGGTTTTTTGGGAGCACATTGAATAGCACCAAATTCCATAATGCCCTGATTGTAGTCACGAATGTTTTTGGTATCCATTACCTCTCTGGCCAATTCCTTGAAATATTTTGTGCCCTTGGTGGAATTTATTGGAAGTTCAACACCGAAGTATCTGGATAAGACCCTATATACATTGCCATCCACAACAGGTTCTGGAATATCAAAACATATGGAAGCAATAGCACTTGCTGTATAGTCACCCACACCTTTAAGCTGTTTTAGGCCCTCATAGGAATTTGGAAATTCACCTCCAAAATCCTTTACAACCATTTTTGCCGTAGCATGCAGATTCCGTGCCCTGGAGTAATAGCCCAAACCCTGCCATAGTTTCAATACTTTTTCTTCTGGAGCAGCAGCTAAGTCCTGTACGGTGGGAAATGCTTCTATGAATTTGAAATAGTAGGGCGTTCCCTGTACAACCCTGGTCTGTTGTAATATAATCTCAGAAAGCCAGATTTTATAGGGATCCCTGGTACTTCGCCAAGGTAATTCCCGTTTATGCTCTTTGTACCAGTTCAATACTTTTTGTGAAAAGCTCATCAAAAAAATTATGGAAAATAAAAGTAGTGGTTTATGTACTTAAAATTAAAGGCATTAAGCAAAAGATTAATTTAAATTTTTATATTTGCAAGCCTAAAAAAACAGAAATTAAATTAACGAAATGACGAAAGCGGATATCGTAACTAGAATCTCGGAGAAACTAGGTATGGAAAAAGGAGATGTTCAAGCAACTGTTGAATCTTTTATGGAAGAAGTGAAATCGTCCTTGGAAAATGGCGACAATGTATACCTAAGAGGTTTTGGTAGCTTTGTCATTAAGACAAGAGCGGAAAAAACAGGTAGAAACATCTCTAAAAATACTACCATCAAAATTCCGGCCCATAATATTCCTGCCTTTAAGCCTGCCAAAGTTTTTGTTGAAGGTGTTAAGAGCAACGTACAAGTAAAATAATTCAACTAACACTAAAGGAAAAGCTATATGCCGAGTGGTAAAAAGAGAAAAAGACATAAGGTAGCTACTCACAAGCGTAAGAAACGCAGAAGAGCAAACCGACACAAGAAAAAGTAGTTGTTGCAACTACTTTTTCATTTTACATGCATACGTTCTTTGACATAGAGATTCAAAATGAAGAATTTCAATCGGTTTAACAAAAAACCGATTCCAAATATTGTTTAATCATTTATTCCAAAAACACTTCACATTGGAATAAATCAAAATCGATTCATGTGAATAGAGAATTAATCGTTAGATCTAGTTCTGAAGCAGTCGATTTTGCCTTACTAAAAGATGGAAAACTCATTGAACTTCACAAGGATGAGGACGACAACAACTTTTCCGTTGGGGATATCTTCCTAGCCAAGATAAGAAAGCCCGTTACCGGACTCAATGCGGCCTTTGTCAACGTAGGTTATGAAAAAGATGCCTTTCTGCATTATCATGACCTTGGCCCGCAACTGTCATCCATGCTCAAGTTCATCAAAAAAGTAAGAACAGGGAAGCTTAGAGATTACACCCTGAAAGATTTTCCATTTGAAAAAGATATTGACAAGAATGGCAGCATCAATGATGTAATAAAAGCCAATCAGTCATTGTTGGTACAAATTGTAAAAGAACCCATTTCCACCAAAGGCCCAAGAATCAGCTCTGAACTTTCCATAGCAGGGCGTTACTTGGTCATGGTTCCTTTTTCTGACCGTGTTTCCGTATCTCAAAAAATAGGAAGCAAAGAAGAAAAGGATAGATTGATACGCTTGGTGAAGAGTATCAAGCCCAAAGGATTTGGCGTTATTATCCGTACCGTTGCAGAAGGCAAAAAAGTTGCTGAACTGGACAAAGATCTTCAGAATCTGCTGACCAAATGGTCGGCAATGTGCAAAAAACTGCAAAAGGCACCTCATCCTTCCAAAGTTTTGATAGAGCTTAATAGAGCTTCTTCCATACTTCGGGATGTTTTTAATGATTCCTTTACCGGAATCCATGTGGATGACGAGACTTTATATAATCAAATCAAAGATTATTTGCATGAGATTGCACCCCAAAAAGAATCCATAGTTAAACTATATTCAGGGTCTGCCCCTATTTTTGAAAAATTCGGAATAGAGCGTCAGATTAAGACTTCTTTTGGCAAAACGGCATCCATGAGCAAAGGAGCCTATTTGGTAATTGAACATACCGAAGCACTCCATGTAATTGATGTAAATAGTGGAAACCGTTCGAATAAAGCGAAAAATCAAGAGGATACCGCACTTGAGGTAAACCTTTTGGCCGCTTCCGAAATTGCAAGGCAATTGCGACTTCGTGACATGGGTGGTATAATCGTGGTAGATTTTATTGATATGACCAAAGGCGATCATAGAAGAAAACTTTTTGATCACCTGAGGGACGAGATGAAGGAAGACCGTGCGAAGCACAAAATATTGCCCCCAAGTAAATTTGGTCTCGTTCAAATTACGCGTCAACGTGTTCGCCCAGAAATGAACATTAAGACCAGTGAAGAGGACCCCAATGTGTCAGGAAAGGAAGTCGAAGCTCCGATTGTGTTGATTGATAAAATCAATGCAGATTTGGAACGAATATTAAAAAGCAATAGAAAGCATAAGGATATTGTATTGAACCTACATCCATTTATTGCTGCATATTTGACCAAAGGATTTCCGTCACCACGATTCAAATGGTGGTTGGACCACAAGAAATGGATTAAGATTCAACCAAGGGATGCCTACACTTATCTAGAATATAGATTCAAAGACAAGGAAGGAAAGACCATCCGATAATATAAAGCGACTTCAGCAATGGGGTCGCTTTTTTGTTTTTGTACTTTTAGCAAATGAGCACATATGTACATTATTCAGTTCAGGAGGCCCAAAAAAAAATGGAACGTTACTGTGCTTATCAAGAGCGATGCCATAAGGAAGTCGAAAAGAAATTGAGGGAAATGCGTATGATTCCTGAAGCTATTGATAGTATAATGGGCCACCTCATCCAAGAGAACTATTTGAACGAAGAACGTTTCGCAAGAAGCTTTGCCCGGGGGAAGTTCAACATAAAAAAATGGGGCAGAAACCGAATCAAAAATGAATTAAAACAACGGGATATTTCAAAGTTCAATATTCAACTTGCACTTACTGAAATTGACTATCAGGACTATCTTCAAACTCTTGACGTTTTGGCTAAAAAAAAATTGGCACAACTCACCGAACCCAACCTATTCAAAAAAAGAAAAAAATTATCCGATTACTTGCTTTATAGAGGTTGGGAAAGCCCATTGGTTTATGAAAAAGTTATGGAACTCACCAAGTGACCACTACTTTTGAATAGCTATGAGTTCTGTCCGTCTTATAGCTTCTTCATTTTTCCAATCTATCCATTTTTGACCTTTCCATCTTCGCATCATATTATCAAAATGGCGCATAAAGAAAATATTGTATAACGCTTTACCAAAATTCTTGGGCTTACGGGCTATGGCCCTAAGACTCATGGAAAATCCTGGGCTAATGTATTTCATATGGTGCCAATACCCTTCTGGAATGTACAACACGTTTCCATGCTCCAAATGTGCAATGTGTCCCTTTGCATTTTTAAGTGCGGGCCATTTGTCCAAATCCGGGTTGGCAAAATCAATATCTTCCCGCGTAATTAAAGAATGAGGGATTTTATATAAAAACTTGGTTTCTGATTGCGGAAATAGGATACATTGCTTTTTTCCTTCAAAATGAAAATGAAAGATGTTGGCCAAATCAATATCGTAGTGCATAAAAGTATGCGAGTCACTACCTCCAAAAAACAACATAGGAAGTCCTTTCATCAACCGAAGTCCAAAGTCTGGATATTTAAAGTCTTTTTGAAGCTGAGGAATCTCTTTGATAACATTCCAGAGAAAAATGCGATATTTTGTAGGTTCGCTTTTAAGAAGACGGATATAATCTTTCATCTTCATCTTGGCATGGGGCTCGTTGAATCCCTCATCATGCTTCACTGGTCTATCATCATAAAGAGGCACTTCCTTTTCACCAGCAATCTGCGACATATAATCCAAACTCCATTTAGAATAAGCCGGCCAATCCTCGATGAAGTTTTCGATGACTACTGGCTTCTGGGGCCTAAAGTACTTTTGAAGAAACTCTTTCTTAGAAAGTGTCTTTTCTCGAGGAATTTGTTCAAGGTTAAGTTCCAATATTTCAACGAGTTTGAAACTACAAAATTACTAAAAGGTTTTTAAACCCTTTCTATGACTCTATTCCTTGGTCGCTAACTTTGACTTTTCTTTAGCCAATTCGTTTCGTTCAATCGTGTGGTCAGGACGCGTCCATCTGGGCTTCTCTCCCAAGGATTGATATTCTGAATCTTTGGCTTCTACCGTTTTGGGCTGAGAAATCTTTATGAATGGTTTTTGTGGATTCAATCCCAACGTTTTAAACATTTCCATGTCCTCGTTTACATCGGGATTTGGTGTGGTCAACAGCTTGTCTCCAGCAAAAATGGAGTTCGCCCCAGCAAAAAAGCACATGGCCTGGCCTTCTCTACTCATTTCTGTACGCCCTGCGGAGAGTCTTACTTGAGTCTCTGGCATCACAATTCGAGTGGTGGCAACCATACGTATCATTTCCCAAATTTCAACTGGTTTTTCGTCCTCCATAGGAGTTCCTTCAACCGCTACCAATGCATTAATGGGAACGGATTCCGGTTGGGGACTCAAAGTGGATAGTGCTACTAACATTCCAGCTCTATCCTCGGTAGATTCTCCCATACCGATAATACCGCCACTACAGACAGTCACATTGGTTTTTCTCACATTTTCAATGGTTTCCAAACGATCCTCATACCCTCTGGTTGAAATCACCTCCTTGTAATATTCCTCAGAGGTATCTAGATTATGGTTGTATGCGTATAGTCCTGCCTCCGCGAGTCGTTTTGCTTGGTTCTCGGTAACCATGCCCAACGTACAGCATACCTCCATATCCAATTTATTGATGGTACGTACCATCTCCAATACTTGGTCAAATTCGGGTCCATCTTTTACATTACGCCATGCGGCACCCATACACACCCTGGAACTTCCCGAAGACTTCGCTCTTAAGGCTTGTGCTTTTACCTGCTGAACGGACATCAAATCATTCCCTTCAATATCCGTGTGGTATCTTGCAGCTTGCGGGCAGTAGCCGCAATCTTCCGGACAGCCTCCGGTTTTAATGGATAACAAAGTAGATACTTGAACTGTATTGGGGTCATGAAATTTGCGATGCACCGTTGCCGCTTCATATAATAACTCCATTAACGGTTTGTTGTAAATTTCTAAGATTTCTTCTTTGGTCCAGTTGTTTCTTATTACACTCATATTTCTCGGATGTGGAGACAAAAATAGGTCTTATTCTTAAACCAAGATAAGACAGATGTCATGAAAAGAAAAAGGCCCATAGTTAAAACTACAAGCCCTCTTCCTATTAAACCAACTAAATTCTACGTTTTATCCTTTTCCGAGGATTTATCGGTTTCCTCAGTCCCGGATGGATTTTCTAAATCCTTTCCTTTCAAATATTCTGGTAATTGCATTCCTGCCATGTTGAACATTTCTTGTAGAGGTGGTACGGATTTATACATTCCTGATATGAAGTTTGCAGTGGAGTTTTTTCCATCCTCACTTTTGGAACCAGAATCCCATACCGTTACTTTATCAATTTTGATATTTTTAATGGCCTCAGCCTGTTTTTCTACCAGCTCCGGAAGCTTATCGGCAATCAATAAGAGCACAGCATCTTTGGGGTCATTCCCAGCAGCTTTTACGATTTGGTCAAGACCCTCTGCCTGTTTGGTCAAAACTTCAAAGATTCCCTTGGCCTCTGCTTCAGCTTTGAAGAGAATAGCATCTGCTTCACCTTTGGCTCTTCTACGAATCATTTCGGCTTCTGCTTCTGCTTCAATCTCCACTTTTTGTTTGTCTATTTCCGCAGGAACTACAATATCTGCCATTTGCGAACTTCTTTCACGTTCAGCACGGGCCATCTCTGCATCTTTTTCAGCCGCATAGGACTCTTCCAAAGCTTTTGCGGCTTGTACTTTTTCTGCAGCAGCAGCTGTACGCTCTGCCTCTGCTTCCCGTTGTCTACGCAATGAATCTGAGTTGGCTACATCTATCTTTGCAACGTTCTCTCCTTCAACCGCTTTTGCATTAGCTGCAGCAACCTGAGTTCTTTCATCTTGCAAAGCATTGGCCTCACCAATGGAACCGTCCCTGTTTTTTTCCGCAACGGACTTTCTGGCCGCATTTATCGCATGGGCAGCAGCCTCCTTACCCAATGCTTCAATATAACCGGACTCGTCCACGATGTCCGTGATGTTTACGTTGATAAGCTTAAGACCTACTTTTTTCAGCTCAGACTCTACACTTTGCGAAATGTTGGTCAAAAACTTATCTCTATCCGAGTTAATTTCCTCAATATCCATGGAAGCCACAACGAGACGTAACTGACCAAAAATGATTTCCTTGGCCAATTCCTGTACCTCGGTCATTCCCAAACCTAGGAGTCTTTCAGCAGCATTTTGCATTACTCCAGGTTCTGTGGAAATACCAATGGTAAAACGAGAAGGAACATTTACTCGAATATTCTGTCTACTTAAAGCATTGGTCAAATCAACTTCGATTGAGATCGGGGTAAGATCTAGGAACTCGTAATCCTGGATAACGGGCCAAATAAATGCGGCTCCTCCATGAATACATTTGGCTGAATTACCAGAACCTACTTTTCCATAGACCACCAAAATCCTATCTGAAGGACATCTCTTATACCGTCGGATAAACGAGATGATTATGATGAAGAAAAAGAGGATGGCAAAGCCAATGGCGAGAAGGGAGGCCCCTCCACCTAATTGTAAGGGTAGTATTAGCATATGGTCAATTATTTAAGAGTTTAACAATTACTATTCCGTTATCGGTAACCTCCTTTACCTTAATGACGTTACCTTGTTTTAAATCGATTTCTTCGTCCGTTAGGGCTTCCAATTCCCTTAAAGTCCCCTGAACGTTCACACTTACTTTCCCTATACTGGACCGATTGGCGCCTATGGTCAAGTATACTTCACCAATTTGCCCCATGGCATTCTTCAATTTTAGCGTACCACTACTTTGAAGTTTTGCCAAGTAATAGAACAAGGAGGCCATAGCGAACATCATCAAGAGTCCACAGGTAACTGAAACCAATATGGTCGCTCCAGTGGAAAGTCCATTGTCCATACAGGCAATTCCAGACCAACCGAATATGGTGAAGAATCCAATAAGATTTTTGAAAGAAAGAAATTGGAAGCCAATTCCGGTGTCCCCATCAATGTCCATATCCACATCACCGCTAACATCTTCGACATCACCACCTACAAATGTCATGACCATGAGAACAGTAAATATTATGGAGCCTACAATGGCTACTATCCAATAAACTTTTTCAAAAAGAGTGAGTGCTGAAAACCAGTCTTCCATAGTTTAAAGTGTTAGGTTATTGTTTAGGTATTAAGATAAGGTTTTACCATAAACCTTTTCTACATTATTTGGAAAGAAGTACGGACACTGCATTGCCCCCAAAACCAACCGCATTTACCATGATTTTCTCAATGGATTTTGACGGAGTCTCTTGTTGCGTAAAAGGGACTTGTAAATATTCTTGGTGTTGAAGCATCAGTATGGCCATTTCCACACTGAGCATTCCCGAAGCTCCGAAAGTATGTCCTACTTTCCACTTATTGGTAGTCAAAAAAGGTGTTTTGTTACAAAAAACCTTTCGGATGGCATTATATTCTGATAAATCGCCTTTTACGGTGCCTGGAGCATGTAGCACTATAACATCTACTTCCTCAGGTGATATCCCGTTCAAAGCCATCTCCATGGAATCCTGAAAACACTGAGCATCCGTAGAAATGGAAACATTGTGTGTCAAAGGTTCTGTAGCATATCCTACTCCTTCAATTTTTGCCAAACGATTTGTTTGTAGTCCTTCTTCCAAACAGGCCATGGATGAGCCTTCTCCCAATACCATGGAATTTGTTTTCTTTTCCAAATCCAACGCGAGACAGGGGTATGGTGCTTCCAGTCTTGAATAAATTTTTAGCGCTTGTATTTGCGCAATGGTAAATGGTGTAAGCGGAGCTTCGCTGCCTCCTACCAAAAACCTATTTGACATTCCACTCTGAATCCAAGCCACTCCATTTAACAAGGCATGAAGCGCTGTGGAACAGGTTATGGAATGTGATATGGTTGGCCCATTGGACTTAAGATCGTGCGCGACCCATGATGAGATGTTTCCCAATGTCGTTGTCGGTGAAGCCAATGTGGAAACATTTCCTTTTTTTAAAAATTCTTGGTGATAGTTTTCAAAAAGTGATGTGGCGCCGCGTGAAGAACCAATATTTACCCCAAAATTTGTTTTTTCATTCCAACCCGCCTCTCCAATAGCTTGTCTAGCTGTTTTAACAGCAAACAAAACCGAATCATCCAACTCGTGATATTTGGTGTCCGAATTCCGTAGGCCATCTATTTCTCTCTTTTGATTTTTCGTAAGCCCTGATACCCACACACTTTTCCCGTTTACGTTTTTTGGGGTAAATCCATGGGTCATTTTTTGATAAGAATCCCATACTTCTGAAGTACTACTTCCCAAAGAAGAGATTGATGAAAGAGCTGTAATGGAAATTGGTTTCTTCAACACTGAATCTAATTCGGGCAAAAATAAAAGTTCTTATCTTCATAAAACAGATAAACTTGATAACAATGGACAACGAACTGGTACCCCAACCCAACTGGTGGAAAAGAAATTGGAAATGGGTCGTACCAGTAGGAGGTTGCCTCACCCTTATCATTATCTGTATTGTGTTCTTTGCCTCACTCTTTTTTGGTGTGACCAAAATGATGGAAGATTCACAACCCTATGAATATGCCTTTGAGTTAATAAACAATGATGAACAGTTAACTGATGTGTTGGGTACGCCTATCGAAAAAGTGGGTATGGTTCAAGGCAATATCAGTTGGAAGAATGGAAAAAAAGAGGCACAAATGGTCATTCCCATAGAAGGTTCGAAGGATTCCGGTACGCTTTATATTGATGCTTATGGTGAAGGCGACACATGGAATTATAGGGAAATACGTGTTGAAATAAGCGATGCCTCAGTGAACCTTTTAGACTAATTTTCTACTTCTTAAACTACTTCAAGCACTCCTTCTATTGTTGAATAAATACGTTGCAATTGTTCATCGGTAATTACATAAGGAGGTAAGGTGTAAATGGTATTGCCCAAAGGTCGGAGATTAACCCCTTGAGTCATGAAAGACCGATATAATTTATCACGTAGCGAACCGTAACGGTTCGTTTCAACAGCCAAATCCAATGCAAAAATTACGCCCATACTTCGTGCATTTTTAACCTTGGGATGTGATTGTATTCTCTCCGTAAAGCGTTGGTGTTGATGAGCGATATAAGCTCTTCGTTCCAAAATCTCATCAGAATTTAGCAACTCAATACTAGCCAAAGCTGCAGCGCAACCCACGGGGTGAGCACTGTACGTGTGCGCATGGAAAAATCCTTTGGAAACCTCATCACTCAGAAAAGCATCAAAAACAGTTTGGGAGCAGCTAGTAATGCTTAATGGAAACATCCCCGCGGTAAGTGCCTTGCTCAAACAAATGATGTCAGGAGCATGGGTCAAGTCCTCTGATGCGAAGTTTTTTCCAGTTTTCCCAAAGCCAGTCATGATTTCATCTGCAATACAAAGTGCTCCTGCTTTCTGACATACGGCAATCATTTGGTCCAAACCTTCGGTAGAATGGAACTTCATACCAGCTGCTCCTTGAACCAAGGGTTCAAAAACAAAGGCAGAGCATTGGTTTTCAGCAAGAATTTTATCCAATTCTCCCAAAACAGCCTTCAAGTTTTCTTCTGTTGGTACTGGAACACGGATTACTTTCAATAAAAAATCCTCGAACGGTCCATTGTAACTGGATATTCCCGAAGCGGACATCGCTCCAAAAGTATCTCCATGAAACCCATCTTCAAATGCGATTATAGTATCTCGTTTTTCTCCTTTGTTGTGATGGTATTGAATAGCCATTTTGATAGCAGCTTCAATGGCAGTTGAACCATTATCATTAAAGAAAATTTTAGCCTGATTGCCGGGAAGTATCTTTATTAGTTTTTCTGACAATTCCACGGCAGGAGCATGTGTGAAACCGCTAAACATGACAAAATCCAATTTCTGCATCTGTTGGGTCATGGCCTTAACAATATATGGGTTGCAATGCCCATACATCGCGGTATACCAAGAAGCAATTCCATCTATATAGCTTTTCCCATCTTCATCCCAGACAAGGGCTCCTTCGGCCTTCACAATACCCAAAGGCAAATGGGCTGTCTTATGTTGGGTAAGCGGGTGCCATATATGGTTTTTATCCCTTTCGACCAATTTTTCCAATGCTACCGGATTCTTCAAAACTTCATTTTATCTATCTTGCAAAGATGATAATTAATCACCAAAAACCCAGCCTTCACCTTGCTTGATAAAATTCTTGGCATTGTAACTCCAGATTATCAAAAACTGAATTGGAAAACAGTGCTGCTCATTCTTTTTTTGTTAGACTTTTTCATCCGACTTCCCTTCTTTTTCAGGGATTATATCGATAGGGATGAGAGCACGTTTATCATTATGGGACAATCCTGGGTTGATGGTTTTTTGCCCTATACCCAACTATGGGATCTAAAACCACCCATTACGTTTTTATTTTTTGCAGTTATCATCAAAATTTTTGGCAAGAGCTTTATTGCCATACGGTTTTTTGGTACACTTTTAGTAACTCTGTCAGCACTTTTTACCTATCTAATTGGATTGCGAATTACCTCTAAAAAGGTGAGCTTTTGGAGCGCAATAGCCTGTGTGTGCCTTATGAGTCTTTTTGGAAGTTTACAGGGTGTAATGTCAGAGCATATTAGCGTGACCTTTTTTATTGCTGGGGTATATGTATTGCTCTCTAAAAAACATATTTTCTGGCATTTTTTAGCCGGTGCGCTGTTGGGTCTGTCCATTATGTCCAAATTAAATATGGCTTACCCTTTTGCTGCTTTGGGTATATACTTGATTTGGTCGATTATCAGACATCAGGAATATTCCAAGGGGGTTCCAAGACTCTTCCTCTTGGGTATCGGTGCAGTTATATCCATTACCCTTACTGCAATTCCCTATTACATCGGTGGAATACTTAATATTTGGTGGGAATCCATTTTTGAAGCGCCCATAGCTTATTCTGAGGGAAAGTTGAACTCCCCGCTGAAAGTTCTACCCTTGGTACTTTTGACTCTTCTCTTTTACTACACAACCTATAAAAAAAAGCTGCTGGATTATAGTGATGCGGGTATTCAGGTTCTCTTAATAGTTTTTTCGGGAATTGTTTTATCATTTGTTCAAGCTGGAAAGGTCAATGGACATTATTTGATTCAGGCGTATCCCTTCATATTGATTCCATTTGCCGTTGCAGTCAGTAAGCTTCCTGAAATCAAAAGAAAATATCAACCTCTATTGTTGATTCTTATTCTTGTTCCCATTGAATCTTATCTGGAATATGCGAACATAGTATCCAACAAAATGGAAAAAGGAACTTTTTATAATGGTGAAGGGATTGAAGTGCCAAAATACATCATGGACAACAAGTTAGACAACCAATCCATTTTTTTTGCTGAATACCACATCGGGTACTGGATGTTGGATGCTACGCCACCAACTGTCGCATCAACACACCCCAGTAATATTACCCGCGAAGAGCTTTTTCCCTACATGAAAAATCCAAGGAAAACGTCCATACAGGAATTACGATATATTCTTGAAGAAGAACGACCTAAAATCATAGTGGCCCGAAAAGGAAAGCGAATTTTTGATAAAAAATATGAAGAGCTCAACGCCTATATAGACCCCTACTTAGAAGAACACTACGTTTTAAGAGAAACCATTGGTCGTGGGCTTATCTACCAACGACTAGAATGACGTTAGCGCAGTTCTAAATTTTTTCGCATACTTCTTTACAACTTCTTTATCAAAATCCACTTCTTCATTTATTCTTCCTAAAAAGGAAACATTTGTTTTACTAAGTATTATACTTTCCGTGGTTGGATGCTCATCTCCACTAAATATGATTCCAATTTCCAAATTCTTTTTCTGAAGCTTTTCTATGGTAAGCAGGGTATGGTTGATACTTCCCAGGTAATGACGTGATACCACAATTACTTTGTAATTGGGTAGAATGAGGTCATTTATGGTGTCTTTTTCATTCAATGGCACCAGTAACCCTCCTGCACCTTCAATAACCAAGTGATTTTCTGTTTGAGGAGCAACAATTTTTTTCAAATCCACTCTGATTCCATCAATTTCCGCTGCTGCATGAGGGCTCATTGGAGTATTCAGCGCATATGAGTTAGGGTGAATCTTAGTCTTTGTATTTGATATCAATCGCTCAATTTTGTGGCTATCCGAATTGTCCAAATCTCCGGCTTGAACAGGTTTCCAATAATCCGCCTCCAAGGCTTCTACTACAATTGCCGAAGCAACTGTCTTTCCAACTTCTGTTGATATTCCGGTAACAAATACTATCATTGGGACGGTTTTGTAATAAAGTTACAGTTTAAACATCGATACTTTTTAGGTTCAAAGAAAGGAAAGAGCTTATAGAAAACTCCCTTTCTCGAATAGTATATTTCGGACTTGGTGGCTTTACAATTGGGACAAACAATCAACTCACCATTTTCATCTACTGCATAATTCCGAACTTCATTAAAGATTTCCTCAGCTCTTTCCTTGTCCGACCCATATACCTGCAATTTAATCCCTCCCAATGCATTGCTTGCGAATGGGTCAATGGAAACGGTATTTTCATCCTTTAGAATCACGGTTATTCCTTCAGACTCCAATTTGCCCTTGATTATTTGGACGTCAGCTAAAAATTCAAAACTACCCAGGGTCACTAGTTCCTTGCTCATATGTGCTCTCTAATCGTTTTAAGTACATTTTCAATTTCTTGTTTGGTATTATAGGAATGTAGACAAAATCGCAATCGCTCTTCACCGAACTTTACTGTTGGCGAAAGAATGGGCTTAACATCATAACCCTCATTCCTTAGCACCTGTGATAATTCTTTTACCTTTTGATTACCTGGAACCAGCATGCAATGTATAGCAGAATTGCTGTCCAAAAAACGGTTTTCCAAATTAAATCGATTTATTTCCTGTTTGAAAAAATCAATGTTGGAATGAAGTTGTTCTTGTCTTTTCAAGCCCTCTTTTTCCAAAAAAGAATAACTCGCCAATAGAATTGCTAGGGCATGTGGCGACATAGCAGTAGTATAAATCAGGCTACGGGCAAAATTTACCAAATACTCTTTCAAATGCTTGCCGCCCAAAACAGCGGCACCATGACTTCCCAAAGCTTTACCAAATGTTATGATTCTCGCGAAAACCTCATTTGTAGTTTCTACACGGTCTACCAGACCTTTTCCAAAAACACCAATGGCATGGGCTTCATCCACGATAAGATGAAATCCTTGTCCTGAGCAAAAATCTACCAGAGCCTTTAAATCAGGGGAGTCTCCGTCCATGGAAAATACAGACTCTGTCACCACATAAACCTCGTTTTCTTTACTTTTCGGCTGGGCTCCAAATAAAACTCCAATCTTATTTTTTAAACTTTCCAAGTCATTGTGGGCAAATTTGTAGCTCTTTGCATAACTCATTGAAATACCTTCACGGATACTCGCATGAATCAATTCGTCGTATAGAATCAAATCCCCTCTTTGCGGTACGGAAGAGAGTAGTCCAATGTTGGCGTCGTATCCTGAATTGAATACAAGAGCAGTTTCAGTAGTGTAGTGTTTGGATAAGTAAGCTTCAAATTCATCATACAATTGATGATTTCCAGTAAGTAGACGCGAGCCTGTGGCTGCATGTTGCCTTATTTGTCTGCTTTCCAATACACTTTCTGCCTTTGAGATAATCCAATCACATTGCGCCAAACCTAAATAGTCGTTGGAAGAAAAATCTACTAAATTTTGCTTTTTTGGCAATTCCCTAAAAGCATTCTCTGTCTTTCGCTTTTGAAGTCTTTTCTCCAGTTTTTTTGGAAAATTTGGCATGTTTCAAAAGTACTATCTTTATTGAAATAGGCTTGCAATGATTGTATACAAACAAGCTTCAACTCCTCGGGAATTGGAGCAAATTCTTACCCTACAGCAACAAAACCTGCCTAAAAGCTTATCTCAAAACGATATGGTCAAAGATGGTTTTCTTACTGTAGAGCACTCCCTAGAACTTCTAAAGGAAATGAATGATATGTCCCAGCATATCATAGCAGTTGAAAATGAAAAAGTTGTTGGTTATGCCCTTTCCATGCATCCAAAATTTGCGGAAAGCATTGACATACTAAAACCTATGTTCCATGAAATAAACAAGGTTGTGAAAAAAAGAACCAATTACATGGTGATGGGACAAATCTGCATCGCCAAAACACATAGGGGACAAGGGTTGTTTCGAAAACTATATTCCAACATGAAAACGCATTTGCCCGATGGTTTTGACACGATCATTACCGAGGTTGATACCAAAAATCAACGTTCCATGAATGCCCACAGGGCGGTTGGGTTTGTGGAACTCAAAAACTATAGTTCGGATGGTAAAGATTGGTCGTTGATTATAATGCAATAAAAAAGCCGCTTTGCAGCGGCTTTTCAAATTTTATCTTTAGAATTTGGCTTAATCTGCCAATACAATCACTTTGTTATCTTTCATTTCCACGGTTCCGCTCACTATGGATAATAAAGTTTCTCCATTGGTCCCCTTGGTAAATTTGTTCTGAAAGTCTTCATGGATTTCAATGTTACCTTGCACCTTAACGTCACCTTCTCCCAATAAAGAAACAATAGGTGCGTGGTTTTGAAGCATTTGAAACTCACCATTGATTCCAGGAACCGTAACTGAGGTCACTTCTCCTGAAAACAAAGTAGCTTCGGGCGATACAATTTCTAAATACATACCTACTAAACTTCTGCTAACATTTTCTCTCCAGCTTCAATCGCATCTTGGATGGTTCCTTTAAGGTTGAATGCTGACTCTGGAAGATGATCTAGCTCACCGTCCATAATCATATTGAATCCCTTAATGGTGTCCTTGATATCAACCAAAACTCCTGGAATACCTGTAAACTGCTCTGCCACGTGGAACGGTTGTGATAAGAAACGCTGAACCCTTCTTGCTCTACCAACTGCCAACTTATCTTCTTCAGAAAGTTCTTCCATACCCAAAATGGCGATAATATCTTGAAGCTCCTTATAGCGTTGCAATAGCTCCTTAACGCGTTGCGCACATGCATAATGTTCGTCACCCAAAATTTCAGGAGTCAAAATCCTTGAAGTGGAATCCAATGGATCCACAGCGGGATAAATTCCAAGCTCTGCAATTTTACGAGAAAGTACCGTAGTAGCATCCAAGTGGGCAAAGGTTGTCGCAGGAGCAGGGTCAGTCAAGTCATCAGCAGGAACGTAAACCGCTTGTACTGATGTAATGGAACCTTTCTTAGTCGATGTAATTCTTTCCTGCATAGCACCCATTTCAGTCGCCAATGTAGGTTGGTATCCTACCGCAGATGGCATCCTACCTAAAAGGGCAGATACCTCAGAACCTGCTTGCGTAAAACGGAAAATATTGTCTACGAAGAAAAGAACGTCCTTACCTTGTCCATCTCCAGCCCCATCACGGAAATATTCTGCGATGGTCAACCCGGAAAGTGCTACACGGGCCCTAGCTCCAGGAGGTTCGTTCATCTGACCAAAAACGAAAGTCGCTTTGGATTCTTTCATGGCTTTTTTGTCCACTTTGGTCAAATCCCATCCCCCTTCTTCCATGGAGTGCAAGAAATCGTCTCCATATTTAATAATTCCAGATTCCAACATCTCACGAAGCAGGTCGTTTCCTTCACGGGTTCTTTCACCAACACCAGCAAAAACAGATAGACCACCGTGACCTTTTGCGATATTGTTTATCAATTCCTGAATCAATACGGTCTTACCTACACCAGCACCACCGAACAATCCAATTTTTCCCCCTTTGGCGTAAGGCTCGATAAGGTCAATTACCTTGATTCCTGTATATAAAACTTCTGTAGAAGTTGAAAGCTCTTCAAATTTTGGTGCTTCCCTGTGAATTGGAAGACCATTATCCCCAGTCTTTGGCAAATCCTCAAGACCATCAATAGCATCTCCAATTACATTGAAAAGTCGTCCGTACACATCTTCCCCGATAGGCATTTGAATGGCGTTCCCAGTAGCATTAACATCAACTCCTCTACTCAATCCATCAGTGGAATCCATAGAGATGGTTCTTACAGTATTTTCACCAATATGTGATTGTACTTCCAATACCAATTTAGAACCGTCTTCTTTAATGATTTCCAAGGAATCATAAATCTTTGGGATTTCTACTCCGGATCCAAACTCTACATCAATGACCGGGCCGATAATTTGGGCAACTTTACCTGTAACTTTAGACATTACTCTATTAATTTTTAATTGAATAGGATAAAAAATCTCTCGATTTTTTCGGCTGCAAAGATATACTTTTACTTCTTTAA
The DNA here is from genome assembly GCF_003001695.1 of Flagellimonas meridianipacifica. GTDB lineage: Bacteria > Bacteroidota > Bacteroidia > Flavobacteriales > Flavobacteriaceae > Flagellimonas > Flagellimonas meridianipacifica. Next base: position 697,663 of record NZ_PVYX01000001.1, read on the forward strand.
AGAGAAACGAAAACAACCTTTTTTACAGCAATAAAAAAGGCGCTGAATTTATCAGCGCCCCATCTTTGAGTTGTTGTCAAAAATTATGGATTTATGGTCCATGAAACGTAATAAATAGCTCCGATTAAACCAGTACCTACGGCTTGGAAATATTCATCAGCCAAAAGGTTGGACCCTCCTGCTTTGAATACTGATTTTATACTTGGAACCGAATAGTTGATTTGCGCATCCAAAACCGAGTAGGCCGGTACATCGCCAACTGCAAATGTGGCCTCCCATAAGAAGCTATCGCTCCATCTGTAGTTAAAATTGAAACCAAAGTTTTTAAATAGCTCTGTATTTCCAAAGGAAGCTTTTATTCTATGCTCAGGAGTATTGAAACTTGTAAGGAAATCCGGGAACCTTTCTCTATCAAAATCAAAGTCGGCATAGGTATAGTTCACACCCAAATCAAAGTTTCCAAAAACCTTTGTGTCAATACCAATGGTACCCCCCCAAGAATCCACATTTTCAGTTAGATTGGTATAGGTTTGATATACTTGTCTATCTCCGTTTTGTAAAGCGAGTAAAGAAAGCCCATTGTCTCCAGCAGTTCCATACAACGGGACAAATACATTTTGATTAAGAATAAAATTGCTGTATTGGTTGAAATAACCACTTAAATCAATGGTAAACTTTCCTATTTGACCACGATACCCTGCTTCAAAAGTGATAATTTCTTCTGGTTGTACAAGTTCAGCATTGGCTACTTCAGGAGCTCCGGCAATCACCGAACTTACTGAATAGGCATTTTCGTATGCCGCTCTTCCAAGAATTTCCACAGTAGATTGACCGATCAAATTTTGTCCATCAGGAGTCACATCAAACCTTCTGATGTCCCTATCCAAATTATCAGGAGCAGATCCTACTAAAATCGCAGCACCCGCGTTCAATCCAATGAACAAATCCTGGGTTGTTGGGTTTCTAAAACCTTGTTGTGCCGATATTCTAATATTATGATTTCTATTAGTTCCAGCCGTATATCCTAATGCCACTCTTGGTGAGAAGAAGCCATCAAAAAATTCATTCTTGTCATAACGAACCGAACCGGTGAACTTCAATCTATCATCCAAGAATTTCTTTTGTAATTGTGCATACGCGCCAAACTCATTATAGGAGATAGGACCATCAATATCCGTAAAGATTGTTCCTGCGGAATTTAATTCATATTCCCTAAAAGAACCTCCTACTTGGATATCTGCCCAATTGTTGATAAGGTGTGCTAAGTTATAGTTTCCATTAATGTGACGGAATTTAGTATTATCTATAAATCTTGACCCTGTGGTCAAATCTCCATCTGCCGTAACTGCATCAAAAGCAGCTTGAAATTCGGGTGTTCCTGGAATCAATCTACCTGTATCTGCGGCTTGTCTAGCAGCGGCATGGGCCGCCGTGGAAGCCTGCTCCCTAGTTAGTCCTCCTTGTTGTATCCCTCCTAAAAATGTTGGGATATAGGTCTGGGCATATTCGGTGAACCATTGCGTATTTGATTTCCATCGGTTGTTGATATTCAAACCTGTAAATCGGGTATCATAGGAATCCCCCGCGTTTTCTGAGACGATGTATCCCCGTAAAAAGAAATTATCGTTTCTGAATTCAATCTTATGTTGTTGAAGATTGAACCCTCGTACTGCATATCGGTTAGCACCTTGATATATAGTATTACCCCTACCTATTCTTCCTTGATATATGATTTCAAAATCATCTGCGAAAGGTCTATAGTATACCGAGAAATCTGTTTTTACACTTTGGGCTCCATAATTAACCAAATCTCTTTCTTCGTATCCTGTACGTGAAACCTCTGCTGAACCTATGGTTCCAGCCGGTAATCCCGCGGCAGAATCAAAATTTAGAATTGTGGAAGCTTCATCTCCATAAATATTCAATCCGTCGAAAGCTGGATTAGTTCTATCAGCACCTGGTCTGTTGATATCATCCGTCCGAACAGCATGCCAATCTTCACCTTGCAAGAAAGAAAGGTTAGCCTTTACAGCCAATTTATCGCTAAAGGCGTGGGCTGCTCTAATCCCTATATCATAATATTGGTTATCTCCTGCTGCTTCCTGAGAAGTTAGCCCTGTTTTGGCGTAAAAACTAATTCCTTCAAAATCAAACGGACTCTTACTGGTCATAAAAAGAATTCCATTGAATGCGCCAGCACCATACAATGCAGAAGAGGCACCGGGTAGAATCTCCACACTCTGTACTTCCAACTCAGACATTCCCACCAAGTTACCCAAAACGAAATTCAATCCGGGAGCGGAGTTATCCATCCCATCCACCAACTGCAAAAATCGTGTATTTGCAAAGGTGGCGAAACCTCTGGTGTTAATAGACTGGAATGTTAAACTGTTGGTATTGATGTCTACTCCTTTAAGGTTTTGAAGCCCTCCATAAAAGGACTCCGCCGTAGTATTCTTAATATCCTTTAAGCCAAAGCGTTCCACGGAAACCGGAGACTCAAAAATACGTTCTGGCGTTCTCGAAGCGGAAATTACTATTTCATCCAAAATTGTTGAAGCCTCGCTTAATGTTATTGACAACACTTGATTGTTTGTCGTAACGTCTGCCACAAAATCTGAAAAACCAATACCGGTAATTCTTAATTGGAAGGGTGGTTCTTGGGACGTATTGAAAGTGAAATTCCCATCAAAATCTGCTGTAGTTCCTTCTGCTTTTCCAACAAGTACCACATTGGCACCTGGTATGGGTTCATTGTTTTCATCAACTACTTTTCCAGTCACTGTAGTTTGGGCAAAAGAAGCTGCTCCAAATAGCATCATGGAAAAAATAATAAGCTTTTTCATTAGTTTGAATTTGAGTTAAATTAGTTTTAAGGATAAGTAAAACTTTGGAAGCGGAATATACATTTTTTTTGGTTCGGTTTGTACAAAATTGAAAAAAATTATGCATGCATAATACTTTTTCACCAAAAAAATAGGGCAATCAATGTGATTTTAACAAAAAAGGCCCCTTTTCAGGGGCCTTTTTCACTTTTATTGTATTTGTAAAGGTCACTCTACAGTAACCGACTTTGCTAAGTTTCTTGGTTGATCTACGTTGCAGCCTCTCATAACCGCTATATGATATGAAAGTAATTGAAGTGGTATTGTAGTCAACAATGGTGTTAGGCATTCATTGGTTTCTGGAACTTCAATAACATGATCTGCCAACTCTTTTACGGTTTCATCACCTTCAGTAACAACAGCGATAATACGACCACTTCGTGACTTTATCTCTTGAATATTGCTGACCACTTTTTCGTAATGTCCTTTTTTAGTGGCAATTACCACTACCGGCATTTGCTCATCTATTAAAGCTATGGGGCCATGCTTCATCTCGGCAGCTGGATAACCCTCTGCATGGATATAGCTGATTTCCTTTAGTTTTAGAGCTCCTTCAAGTGCCACCGGAAAATTGTAACCTCTTCCCAAATAAAGACAATTTGTAGAGTCTTTGTAAATGTCCGCTATATGGGAAACCAAGTCATTGGATTCCAATGCTTTTTCAACCTTACTTGGAATATTCTCCAATTCTGTCAAGATTTCATGGAACTGAGGTGAAGAAAAGATTCCTTTTTCGCTTGCTAGCTTCAAGGCAATCAAGGTCAATACTGTAATTTGAGTGGTAAATGCCTTTGTCGAAGCTACACCAATCTCTGGTCCTGCGTGCGTATAGGCTCCGGCATGGGTTTCTCTAGCAATGGATGACCCTACTACATTACAGACACCGAATACGAAAGCTCCTTTTTCCTTCGCCAACTTTATGGCTGCAAGCGTGTCAGCTGTTTCTCCAGATTGCGATATGGCAATTAAAACATCATTTTCCGTGATGACAGGATTTCTATACCTAAATTCAGAAGCATATTCCACTTCAACAGGAATACGCGCCAAATCTTCAAATATATATTCCGCGACCAAACCGGCATGCCACGATGTTCCACAAGCTACGATTATGATTCTATTGGCGTTCAGGAATTTCTCAAGGTTTTGGTCAATGCCAGCCATTCTCACTATGCCCTGGTCAGCAAGTAAGCGTCCTCTGTATGTATCTAAAATTGCTCGTGGTTGCTCGTATATCTCCTTAAGCATAAAATGATCATACCCTCCTTTTTCTATTTCCTCTAAATTCAATTGAAGTTCCAATATATTGGGATAGGCTATGGAGTCATCCTTGATTTTGCGCAACTTTATCTCCTTACCCAGACGGATAATGGCCATCTCTTCATCCTCCAAATACACCGCGTTATTAGTATATTCAATAAAAGGTGAGGCATCTGAAGCAACAAAATATTCGTTCTCTCCTATTCCAATGGCCAAGGGACTTCCTAATTTAGCCACCACAATTTCGTCTGGTTTGTTTCTATCGAAAACCGCTATGGCATAAGCTCCTACCACTTGATTAAGCGCAATCTGAACTGCTTGCCCCAGCTTAACTTCTTCTTTATCCTTAACCTCTTCAATAAGGTTCACCAGAACCTCGGTATCCGTATCAGTTTTAAACTCATATCCTCTAGAGGTTAGGGCTTTTTTAATAGACTCATAATTCTCGATAATTCCGTTGTGGATAATTACTAGGTCACCAGAATTAGAATAATGTGGGTGGGAATTGGTATCATTGGGGACTCCATGGGTTGCCCATCTTGTATGCCCTAATCCCAAACTGCCTTCTATATTATTAGAAGTTTCGGCCTTCACCTTTAAATCATCTACTTTGCCCTTGGTTTTGGACACCACAATTTGACCGTCATGGTAGAGAGCTATTCCTGCACTATCATATCCCCTGTACTCCAATCTCTGTAATCCCTTGACAATTATTGGGTATGCATCTCTATGACCTATATATCCTACAATTCCACACATAGAAGAAAGATTTTGACGCTTAGCGTTCTAATTTCACGCAAATGTAAAATGAATATGTAAAAAAAAAGCTACGTTAAGATATATAACGTAAAAAATCCACAAAATGTATCAATTTGCCTCTGTGTAAAAAATCTCTAACTTCAGTTTTCTATCTTCTTCTGAAGCAGGAACATTACTTCCAAACAAAACAGTACCCAAAGGATTGATTGTGGACATTATGGGGACGTCAATGGTAGCTGGTTCTGAAGCACCTACTCCTTCTTGGACAAAAGGAATGCCTACGTTTGATGATACCGCCAAGGCCAACTTAGCATTAGTGGAATCCCTAACAACTATATTGTTGATATGCTCCGTTATTCTAACGGTATATCGTAATCCCACATCTCCATCACGCTCCAGTAATCCGTCGTAACTTGGTAAAATAGTAAGAGGTTCAAACACTTCTGTAGGATCCGGGTCAGTAAGAAGATTATAAAGGGGTTGATTGGTCTCTGCATTGTACAAATACAATCTAGGTGGTTCCACTACTGTTCCTCCAGCACTCAACAATGCTTCCCTGTCCACATAAAAAACCAAATTGGCTTCATTGATAATCCAATTGTTTGATCGTATCTCTTCAATCAAGTTCCTGCCCCTAGTTTCAGAGTCTTCTAAATCATCAAACAGCAATACTTCGGACATAACTCCTGTACCACCTTTCAAATAAATTCTAGAAGCATTCTCGCCATTATCGAGTTGACTGGAAATACTCGCTGGTATTTCATCTTCAAAAGTATTGACTGCATTTCCTCTGGTTACCAATCCATTGGCACCTTGAATCAAATTGAAAATAAAATCTCTTTCTACAGTTTCAGCAACATCATCTGTAGTATTAAAATCCTGAAAGTTATATGTAATTGTTATGGTAGCCTGTGTAAGGTCAAAGAGGAACAAAAGGTCTTCTTCCACACCATTTCCGGTAATACGTATACCTCTGAAAAAGTCAGAAAAATTGGATACACTGAGTAATTCAGACTGCCCCTCTTTATCAAGGATATTTCTTTGAAAAAAATCCATGTCCAATGGTATTTGTAGGCCTGGAGGCAGTCTAGATTCTACTACCTCGGACTCATCCACATCCTCGGTATCCGGGTCATCTTCCTGAAAAGTGATTATCTCCAAATCACTAATAACAAGTGGTTCCTGACCAGGGTCAGAACCATCATAGAGTACCTCGCCCTCAAAACTTGAAAAGTCCTGGTTGGAGAAAAATTCCTGAGCTTCTTCAAAATTGGTATTTGGGTCAAGGTCCCTTAAAAAGAATGTAGATTCCGTAACCCTAAGATTAACGTTTTGCATCCTATTTCCAAAAATACTATCCAAAGCGAATCTTCTTCGGAATGTATTGGGAACAAAATTGTCTCCTGTACCATCTTCGGTTTCGTCAAAAGGATTGGAACCTAAAATACGTTCATCGTTGTCACTTACACCATCACCATCCCAATCTGAGTTGGGGTCCAATCTATCGGCTTCGGTTCGTTCAATTTCGTCTTCAACACCATCACCATCTGTGTCACGTACTGAGCCAGGCGGAAGTTGAAAGGGTAAGTATAAAATTACTTCTACCACTGTTTCTTCTTCGGGTATCGTAGAGTCACTATCATCCGAATCAGCATTATCCTCAACTTCTTGGGTGCTATCACCAAATGTTGGATTCGGAGTTCCCCCAGGAAAAGTGACCTGAGAGACAATACTCGCAGTTCTTCTACCAAAAATTGGGTCATTGAATGTCCCCAATTGGTATAGGGGCAATCTATTGGTTTGTACCGCTTGAACTCCCTTATTGAATGCAAAAACATTATATTCTTCACGGCCAGTGGTAAAAGGTTCTCCTGCAACCACACCCTCTCCTAGAGTACCTAATTCTTCTTCACATGAAACCAACATCGCAACCAAAACCATGGCAATTGCCAAAGGTTTAATCCCTTTCAAATTTCGCATGTTTTTTATTTTAGAACCTCAGTTTTATAAAAATTGGTATAAGCTTCTTCTGCCTCTTGAAGAGAGACATAGGGCAAAACTGGTTTGGAAGAGTTGTTTATGTGTGTTTTTAGGTCATCAGAAACGCCTTCCGAGGCTAAAATAATGGCATCGGAATAATCGGTGGCAACCTTTAACAAATTATTATAGTCGGGTTGGGAAAGCGGCCCAATGCTATCCTCAGAAATTCCATCAAATTTGATTTTATCCATCATTTCTTTGTCAAGCTCACCTTCAAAACCGTTTTCATATACGGACAACACAATCTTGCTGTCAGCAAACAACGGTTCATCAGCGTAATACTTTCTTAAGTACAATGGAAGCAAAGAAGCCATCCAGCCATGGACATGGATAATATCCGGAGACCAATTCAACTTCTTTACAGTTTCAACCACGCCTTTTGCAAAAAATATGGCTCTTTCATCATTATCCGGGAAAAGATTGCCATCAGCATCGGTAAAAGTGGCTTTCCTCTTAAAATATTCATCGTTGTCAATGAAATATACTTGAATACGCTCCTTGGGTATGGACGCAACTTTTATAATCAACGGCATGTCCATATCGTTGATTACCAAATTCATTCCCGACAAACGGATTACTTCATGTAATTGATGTCTTCTCTCATTAATATTTCCATACCTCGGCATAAAAATACGTATCTGACCCCCATTGCTATTTACCATTCTAGGGGCTTCGTATGACATTAAGGAGACTTGGTTCTCAGGGAGGTAGGGCACTAATTCAGAAGATACAAACAATATCTTTTTTCCATTCATAAAGTCGTGTTTTTACTTATCCGAAAAACGTAGCTGCAAAAGTACAAAAATTATGCTGATTACCAGTAATTATAGTATTTTTGCACGCTTTTAATACTCGAGATGTCAATTTTTTACACCAAAATGGACCTTTTTTCTTTTCTTGAATCAAAGGAAATGCAGGACCTGACTTTAGGTCTGGTTCCCACAATGGGCGCGCTTCACAAGGGACACCTCTCCTTGATCAAAAAGGCGCTTTCTGAAAACGACAAGGTAGTCGTGAGTATTTTTGTCAACCCGACCCAGTTTAACAATCCTAATGATTTGGAGAAATATCCAAGAAATTTGGACCATGACTTGGCACTATTAAGGAAAGTAGACCCCAACATTTTAGTTTTTGCACCTTCTGCAAATGATATTTATGAAGGCTCTGTGGTTTCCCAAAACTACAATTTTGATGGTTTGGACAAAGCCATGGAAGGAGCTTTCAGGCCTGGACATTTTGATGGCGTCGGCACTATTGTGGAACTGTTTCTCAAAACTGTTTCTCCTGACAAAGCCTATTTCGGTGAAAAAGACTTTCAACAACTTCAAATTATCCGAAAGTTGGTAAAAAAGAGAGGTATTAAGGTAGAAATTATAGGTTGCCCCATAGAGCGTGAGCCGAATGGATTGGCCATGAGTTCCAGAAATGAAAGATTGAGCATTGAAATGCGACAAAAGGCTGGTTTCATTTATAAAACGTTGGAAACTGCCAAGAAAAAGTTTGGCACGGAAAGTGCAAATCATCTATTGAATTGGGTAGGGTCTGAATTTGAAAAGAATGAGGATTTTGAATTGGAATATTTCAGCATTTCAGAGGAGGAAACCTTGCTGCCCATAAAAAGAAAAGAAAACAATAAAGAATATCGAGCTTTCATTGCCGTTTATGCGAATGACGTTCGTTTAATAGACAATCTAAAACTCAATTAACTAATTTTGCGCCATGCAGGTAGAAGTTGTAAAATCTAAAATACATCGAGTAAAGGTCACTGGAGCAGACCTCAACTACATTGGTAGCATTACCATTGATGAAGATTTAATGGACGCGGCCAATATTATTAGGGGAGAGAAAGTCCAAATCGTGAACAACAACAATGGTGAGCGATTGGAAACCTATGCCATTCCTGGGCCAAGAGGTTCTGGTGAACTAACCTTGAACGGGGCCGCGGCACGCAAGGTTGCTGTTGGTGATGTCCTCATTTTGATAACCTATGCTTGGATGGGCATTGAAGAGGCCAAATCCTTCAATCCTGCATTAGTGTTCCCCAACGAGGAAACCAATAGGCTAAACTAGTTTTGAGCACCTCTCTGAAAAAGTTTCTCAAAATTACTGTCCCAATTCTCATCGGATTGGGGCTAGTGTACTATTCCTATGCTTCCACAACCCCGGAGGATAGGGCCAGAATTTTTGAAGCCATTAAAAGTGCAGATCCCATTTGGGTCTTCTTGTCCATTTTCATAGGTATTCTGAGTCATGTTTCTAGAGCTATCAGGTGGAACTATCTTTTAGAACCTTTGGGATATCGACCAAAACTGATAAACAATATTCTCATTATCCTTACCAGTTATTTTGCCAATACCCTTGTTCTTCGCTCTGGGGAAATCCTTAGGGCCACAGCGCTCAACACCTATGAAAAAGTTCCCTTTGAAAAAGGTTTTGGTACTATTGTGACCGAAAGAATCATTGATGTCATTATGCTGCTTCTGGTCATAACCATAGCGCTCCTCGTCCAGACCGATGTAATTTTGGGCATTCTGGAAGAAAATGGAATTGGACTTATTGGGTCACTGGTCTTACTTTTGGTTGGCGTGCTTGGACTCGTTATAGCAATCCGACTCATTAAAAAATCCACCTCCAGCTTTGCCCTAAAAATAAAGGCTTTTCTTAACGGACTTCTGGATGGTGTCATGAGTATCTTCAAAATGAAGCATCGAGGGGCCTTTATCTTTCACACTTTCTTCATCTGGGCCTGTTATATTGGCATGTTTTGGGTCATTAAGTTTACAGTTCCCGAAACCACAGAGCTACCTTTAGGCGCCTTTTTAGTTGCCTTTGTTGCCGGTGCCTTTGCCATGGCCACCACCAATGGTGGTTTGGGGCTTTTCCCTATAGTTGTCACCGCCGCTTTGTCCGTTTATGGCATCAGCAAGACTTCAGGAGACGCCTATGGATGGATCATGTGGACTGCCCAGACCATGATGGTGGTCGTTTTTGGCACAATATCCTTTATGGTACTACCGTTATTGAATAGAAATCGGTAGACCCCGGCCATCTTATACTTAACCAAATGAAAAAATATCTGCTCCTGCTTATTGGCATGGTTAGCCTCAGCCTTGCCGGTCAGGTAAAACAAGAAATCTTTGAATCCTTTAAACTTCAGGAACGGAGAAACGTTTCCTATTATTTCCCTGAGAATTACTCTGAGGACAAGAAATACCCTTTGATTGTTGTTCTAGATGCGGATTATCTTTTTGATGTCGTTGTGGCCAACGTCAAAGTATATGGCGCAAACAGCAGAATGCCTGAAGCCATTGTTGTAGGAATTCATCAATCTGAAAATGATTTGCGTTGGGATGACTGCGACTTTGAGCAGTCCACAGGTTTGCCTACGGAAAAAGGTGCCAAGTTTTATGAATTTTTAGGCACTGAGCTTATTGCCTATTTGGAAACACAATATAATATTGCCCCATTTAAGATGTTTGTGGGCTATGATATTACGGCCAACTTTGGCAATTACTTTTTGTTCAAGGACAAGTCGTATTTCAACTCTTATGTAATTGTGTCCCCTGTCTTGGCTCCCGATATGGAAAGTCGCGTTCCTGCCCGTCTTTCCGATTTGGACCAAGAAATCTTTTACAATATCATAGTTGAAAAAGAAAAAACAGAAGACAGGCAGCGGATTCTTCAAATGAACAATGCCATCAAATCCATAAACAAGGAGTCTTTGCATTACTATTTTGATGAATACGATAACGCTGACCACGTTTCAATTACAACCTATGGGATTAGCAAGGCATTCGACAATGTTTTCAAAATGTTCAGACCCATCAGTCCAAAAGAATATAAAACAGAGATATTGACCTCGAATGAGCCTGTTTTCCAATATCTGGAAAAACGCTATGCCAGAATTGAGGAACTTCTTGGGTATAAAAAGTCCGTAGATTTGAACGATATCATGGCCATTTATGCAGGTTCCCTTAAAAAACAGGATTTTGAGTCTTTGAAACCCTTGGCGGAGATTTGTAAAAAGGAATTCCCCGAAACTATGTTGGGCTTTTATTTTGAAGGCGAATATTATGAACAATTGGGAGAGCCCAAAAAAGCGTTCAAAACCTTTGAAAAAGCCTTTCAGATGGAAGAAATCGACTTCTTGACCAAGGATATGGCCCTCGAAAAAATTGATGCACTCAAAGCTGATTTCGGTTACTAATCCCTTAAAATCGGTTTAAGACTTTGTGCTATCTTTAGCCTCAAATTTGGGGCGAGTGGCCAAAGTAAAAACTTCTTTTTTTTGTCAAAATTGTGGAGCACAATACCCAAAATGGATTGGACAATGTACTTCCTGCAAACAATGGAACACCATTGTTGAAGAAGTTATTCAGAAAGAGGAAAAGCCAGCTTGGAAATCAAGTGCTACGCCTACATCGAAAAGAGCCGGTTCTCCAATACGGCTTTCGGAAATCACACAGGAAAAGGAACTTCGCCTGGACACCCAAGATATGGAGTTCAATCGTGTATTGGGTGGCGGATTAGTTCCTGGTTCGTTGACTTTGCTTGGAGGTGAGCCCGGTATCGGAAAAAGCACCTTGCTCCTTCAAATAGCTTTAAAACTGCCTTACAAAACACTATATGTTTCCGGTGAGGAGAGTCAAAAGCAAATCAAGATGCGAGCAGACCGCATCCTCCCTTCAAGCGAAAATTGCTTCATCCTCACGGAAACCAAAACCCAAAACATTTTCCAACAAATCACCTCACTGGAACCGGATTTGGTCATCATCGATTCCATCCAAACCCTACATACAGATTATGTGGATTCTGGGGCTGGAAGTATTTCACAAATCAGGGAATGTACCGCTGAGCTTATCAAATTTGCCAAGGAAACCCATACTCCAGTTATTCTTGTTGGACATATTACCAAAGATGGAAATATCGCAGGTCCCAAGATTTTGGAGCATATGGTGGATACTGTGCTGCAATTTGAAGGAGATAGAAATTACGTTTATCGAATTCTACGCTCTCTTAAAAACCGATTTGGTTCAACAGCCGAATTGGGTATTTACGAAATGCAGGGCAGTGGCCTTCGTGAGGTCAACAATCCTTCCGAGGTGCTTATCTCTAAAAACGATGAAAATCTAAGTGGAACGGCAATAGCCGCAACGGTAGAAGGCATGCGTCCCCTATTGATTGAAATCCAAGCCTTGGTGAGCAGCGCAGTGTATGGCACACCGCAACGTTCAGCAACCGGCTTCAATGCAAAACGCTTGAATATGCTACTGGCTGTGCTTGAAAAAAGAGCCGGTTTCAAATTAGGAGCAAAAGATGTATTTCTGAATATTACAGGAGGTATTTCTGTGGATGACCCTGCCATCGATTTAGCCGTTATGGCTTCTATCCTATCAAGCAACTCCGATATTCCTATTGAAAAGGGGGTATGCTTTGCTGCTGAAGTCGGACTTGCTGGGGAGATTCGTCCCGTGCAACGCGTGGACCAACGTATTTTGGAAGCAGAAAAGCTAGGATTCTCTACGATTTATGTGTCCAAAAACAATAAGATAGGCTTAAAGAATCCGAATATCCAGGTGCAGTTGGTTTCCAAGATTGAAGATGTGGTTTCCCACCTATTCGGCTAAGCTCTAAGGTGCCGGATTCGGTATGGCGTTATGGATTTCCTCTATGCCATCCAATACCTCATCGGAAAGGTCAACATCTATACTTTCAATATTTTCCTTAAGTTGCTCCATGGTAGTCGCACCAATAATATTGCTGGTCAAAAAAGGGCGAGTGTTTACAAAAGCCAAGGACATTTGAGCCAAACTTAATCCATGGGCTTTCGCTAAATCATTGTATTTCCTCGTGGCTTCAACCGAGATGGGGCCACTATATCTATTATAGTTGGGGAATAACGTAATTCGACCTTTACGGGGCTGTATCTCATCCAAATATTTTCCACTCAAGACGCCAAAACCTAAAGGAGAATACGCCAACAAACCAATCCCTTCGCGAGTGGAAACTTCAGAAAGGCCCACCTCAAACAAACGGTTTAGCAAGCTATATGGGTTCTGAATAGTCAACATTCGAGGTAAACTTTGGTGTACTTTGCTCTCTTCCAGAAATCGCATAGTTCCCCATGGGGTTTCATTGGAGAGACCCACATGTCTTATTTTACCTTCGCTTACCAAATCCCTCAAGGTTTCCAAAACCTGATGGATATTATCCTCCCACATATCCACGGCATGGGCATTGAATCCTCGTTGTCCAAAATAGTTGGTGTTTCGCTCAGGCCAGTGCAATTGATATAGGTCGATATAGTCCGTTTGCAACCGCTTTAGGCTTCCTTCTACAGCTTTGATGATGGAGTCTTTGCTGAACCCAGTGGTCCTTATGTGTTTTGTAAACTCGGCTCGTCCTGCAATCTTTGTGGCCAAAACTACCCTATCACGATTACCAGTTTTTTTGAACCAACTCCCAATAAATTCCTCAGTTACCGCATACAATTCTTTTTTGGCAGGAACGGGATATAATTCGGCCGTATCAAAAAAATTGATGCCTTGGTCCAAGGCATAGTCCATTTGGTCATGGCCTTCTTCTTCACTGTTCTGCCTTCCAAAAGTCATGGTTCCCAAACAAATCTTGCTTACTCGAATATTGGTATGGGGAATTCTAGTGTATTTCATGCAATTTTTAATTTGAAAGCCTCAAAAATAAGATATAGTTCTGGAAGAGGTTTTACCCCTTCGTTATTTTTCGACTTCCAGCAGTATGGGGCAATGGTCACTGTGTTTGGCTTCTGAAAGAATTACGGAACGTTTCAATCTACTTTCCAGTGAATTGGCGACCATACCGTAATCCAAACGCCAACCTTTGTTATTGGCCCTAGCGTTGGCACGATAGCTCCACCACGTGTAATTGTGCGGTTCTTTATTAAAGTGCCGAAAACTATCAATGAATCCGCTGTTCATAAAATTCCCAATCCATTCACGCTCTACGGGTAAAAAGCCAGAAACATTTTTGTTCCGTACCGGGTCATGAATGTCTATGGCTTCATGACAAATGTTATAATCCCCGCAAACAATCAGATTGGGTCTATCATTCCTAAGCGCGTTGGCATACTTCTGAAAGTCGGCCATATAGGTCAGTTTAAACTCCAGTCGGTCTAGATTGGTCCCAGAAGGAAGGTACATACTCATCACGGAAAGGTCCCCAAAATCGGCGCGAATATTTCTTCCCTCATTATCCATATAGTCTATCCCTGTCCCATATTCAATATGGTCCGGTTCTGCTTTGCACAACAAGGCCACACCGCTGTACCCCTTCTTTTCCGCACTGAACCAATAATGAAAAGGATATCCCGCCTTTTCAAAAGCTTCAACATCCACCTGCTCTTTCTGGGCCTTGGTCTCTTGCAGGCAAACCACATCAGGGTTTACACTTGTTAGCCAATCAATAAACCCTTTGTTCAAGGCGGCTCTAATACCATTTACATTATAGGAAACTATGTTCATGCTCAAATTTTTACTAAAAATAACCATTGTCCTTGGCTCTTTAAAACCAATTTGACCCAAGAAGCCATTACCTTTGTTTTTTGGAACACTAGTTGATTATCCCAATAGTGTTTAAAACCTTGACCATGAAACGAATACTTTTCTTTATCATTTTGTTCTCCGGATATTTTGCACTAGGACAAGCGTATCCAAGATTCGACAATGACAATGAACTGAAATTCAATATCGGACTGTTCTTGGCCACCACAAGCGTAGAAGGCTCATACGAGTATTTCTTCAGCGAAGATACCAGTATAGGGGGAACCGTCTATTTTGATAATGATGCTACGGATTTCAATGGAAACTTCGGAATCGGACCCAACTTTAGGGCATACTTTGGCTATCAACCCCGAAGCGGCTTTTTTGCAGAAGCCTTTGGGCTCTATTATACTGGGGAGGACGAAATTTCGGAAGAAGAACTTGGCCCGCGAAACAATGATTATAGCACTGTGGCCTTGGGGCTAGGGCTGGGAAATAAGTGGGTGACACGAAGTGAACGATTCAGTCTGGAAATCTTTGCTGGTTTTGGAAGAAATATCAATCCTGAAGATTTTCAGGATGACTTTATGTACCGAGGTGGATTGTCCATCGGTTTCCGTTTTTAATCCCTAACTTGGTCATAAGCTTAGTATGTATGACCGCATTATTACTCATCGACATTCAAAAAGGAATCCAAGAGACCGGATACTACGGAGAGGAACGCAACAATCCCCAGGCTGAAGAGAATTGCACCAAAATCTTGAACAGTTTTAGGGAAAAAGGATTGCCCATATTTCATGTGCAACACTGCTCCACCAACCCCGGTTCGCCCTTGCACCCTTCCAAAGAAACCCATGCTTTTTATCCAGGAGTCGCTCCAAAAAACGAAGAGCCTGTCATTCAAAAAGATGTGAACAGCGCCTTTATCGGGACCGACCTTGAGCAACAATTGCAACAGAAAGGCATTGATAAGGTGGTCATTACTGGATTGACCACGGAACACTGCATTTCAACCTCTACCCGTATGGCCGCCAATTTAGGCTTTGATGTGACCCTTATTTCCGATGCCACCGCCGCCTTTAGCAAAAAAGGGATTGATGGAGAATTTATTGGGGCGAATATGGTACACCAGATTGAACTGGCCAACCTCAAGGATGAATTTGCTACTATTAAGGATACCCATACCCTCTTGAGTGAACTGTAAATTGTAACTAGCTAAATGAAACATCACTTTCTTTTTTTGTTCTCTGTTCTTATGATGCTATCTGCCAACATGCAATCCCAAGAAAAACCTTTGAAAGTGGGTGTGGCGGGTCTGACCCATACCCATGTACACTGGATTTTGGGAAGGGACGATATTGGAGATATTGAAATTGTTGGTATTGCCGAACCCAATCGGGATTTGGCCCAACGCTATGCGGAGCAACATGGCTTTTCTATGGATTTAGTGTACAACACTTTGGACGAAATGATTGCGGCTACTGGTCCCGAAGCGGTGACCGCTTTTGGTACCATTTATGACCATTTGGAAGTGGTAGAAACCTGTGCTCCAAAAGGCATCCATGTGATGGTAGAAAAACCTTTGGCGGTGAGCATGGACCATGCCCAAAAGATGAAAGCCTTGGCCGAAAAGCACAACATACACCTTCTCACCAATTACGAAACCACCTGGTACCCCACCAACCATAAAGCCAAAGCCCTTTTGAATGAAGGTAAGATTGGGGATTTACGAAAAGTGATTGTGCGCGATGGACACCGAGGCCCGAAAAAAATTGGGGTGAACAAAGAGTTTCTGGATTGGCTCACCGACCCCCAGGAAAACGGAGGTGGTGCAATAACCGATTTTGGCTGCTACGGGGCCAATCTTATGACCTGGCTGATGCAGGGAAAACGACCTAATACGGTAACTGCAATTACCCAACAGTTGCAAGCCGAAAATAACCCCAAGGTGGACGACGATGCAACCATACTACTCACTTATGATACGGCCCAAGCCATTATTGAAGCCTCTTGGAATTGGCCCATGGGCAGAAAAGACATGGAATTATACGGCTTAACAGGAGCCATTTATGCCGATAACCGAAACGACCTACGTGTACGTATAGCGGAAGGTTATGATGGGTTTGAAGAAGAAAAAACCACCTTAGCTGAACGAGAGGCGCCCTACAACGACCCCTTCTCTTTATTGGCTGCTGTAGTAAAAGGAAGTATACGCTTATCCTCTTACAGCCTTTCTTCCCTGGAAAACAATATGGTGGTTATGGAGATTTTAGATGCTGCCCGAGAAAGCGCCAAAACGGGTAAAACGATTGTTTTGGAAGAGTAGAAAAGTTATTTCCTTCACTAAGAGAAATTACAGATATCCTCTACAAGATAGTACGATTATGCATTAAATTGGGGGTATAGAAGTATATTTCAAATCGCCATATATAAGTTGTGCCGAATCATGTATAAGTTATTATTGTCAACATTTTTTATGCTGTTCATAATTGGAAAATCATTGGGACAGTACCCTGAACAGCCGCCAAAAGAACTGCTAAAGAAGTATAGATTTTATACTCATAAATTCGAACCAAAAAGCTGTTGGAAATATAAATATGAGTTAAAAAATGGACTTGTCGTAAAGCAACAAAACTATTGCAGAAACAAACTGACTTACTTGGCTCTCTTCGAATATGATAAATTCGATAACGTATATAGGGAGATTGAGAAATATAATGCTGATGATGGAAATGTGAATAAAGTTTCAGAGATTAAGCTAGACTATGAGGATGGATTGCTGATTCGAAAAGAATTGGACTACGGAATAACTGAAAAGTATTCTGATTTCACTGAATTTGGTGAGCCAAAATTGATTGAAAGAGAAGATGAACATAACATTTGGCCTTACAAAGAAACCTTTGAATATGATGAGAACGGAAATGTTATTAAATCTACTGTATATAGCACATACAACGATTTAGATGACAAAATTATCAATGAAAAAGCAACCACCTCTTATAAATACGACAACTGGAATAATGTTGTAGAAATTCATAGAGAATTTGAACCTGAACAAGAATTTCCAATCATTATGATTGGCGGGCCAGCGAAATATGAGTTTGAATATTTTAGATACAAGTACAATGATAGTGGACTTTGGACCAAGAAGTACAAAACCGTCAATGAAAAGGAGTATCTAATCGCCAAAAGAAAGTATAAATAACGGTGTCCAATAATGACTATAGCTCATAGCTGAGACCGTCTACGTAGTTTAAAACAGATTATGCTTAATAAAAGTAACATCCCTTTGGGTTGTGTAGTGTATTCAGAATCAATCCATGGCATTGAAGCTGAATGGATTTTTAAACGAAAAGATACAATAGAACGGGGAAAGGGAATCGGAATACGACTAACTGAAGTAAACAAAAAAAGGAGATATGAAGGGGAATTTGAGATTACTTACTCTGATACAGATGGCAATACCTCACCAAAACTATATTTGATTATTTCCTTTGAATCGGGATATTATACCTTGACATGGAGCAACAATGAAAAAATTACAGATATAGGGATTGGTATCGAAAGGGATAACAAGTTATTGGTCAGTTATACCAAAGCCATTTGAATTCAATTTTTAGGATTTATGAATTTTCCCATTTTGATTTCTGAATCAGTTAAAAAATTATGCAGAACAACGGTTATAACCCATAGCTTTTGCCTGACCATTTTTTGTACTTTCAATTCGACCAATAAATGGCTGGCGCTGGCCATAAAGTCATCGCCGAGACCTTTGTACACAATTAAAAATCCAATGCTTAGAATTTTCACACCAATGCTTTTCATTTCAATTTTCTTAGCCGGTTGCGGTGGTGACGACTATTATAACATTGCGACATTTCATGCTAAGAATGGTGATTACGAAAAGGCAATAGAATATTTTACAAAAGCGATTGAGAAAAATCCAAAAGACACGGAAGCCTATTACCAAAGAGCTTATTGTCGCCAAGCCATAAATGGTAATAATGAGCTTATAATTGCTGACTATACTAAATCATTAGAGTTTAATCAAAACGACCATGAGGCTTACATGAATAGAGGTGTGGCGAAAATGGCAATTGGAAAGACTTCGGAATCAATACAAGATTATTTGAAATCAATTGAGATTAATCCAAAATACCCCTTAGTATACGCGAACCTTGGAAATGCTTATAAATTGAAATTTGATGACGAAAAAGCTTGTAAAAATTGGAAAAAGTCTCTTGAACTTGGAAGTGAAAATGTTCGAGAAAGGATTGAAATAAATTGTAAATAAAAAACTGTGTACAACAAAACCTATTCGCAATACCCTTCGGGAAACTACGCGTGGCCAAACCGTTTGCAAAAATCATAAATGCAGAAGTTTAAAAGCATTGGATTCCTAATTCTAGTTATCGTTATCGGATATAATGTCTACGATTATTTTAAAGTGAAAAGGGAATTAGAAAATAAGAATCTTCAGGAATGTAGCAGAAAATTCAGAATCACAAATCCTGAAATCGATAAAACGGTCGCTGACCAATATTGTAAGTGTACTATTGAAAGACTTGGTGAAAAGTATAAAAACTCAAAAATCGAAGCGGAAAAAATTCTTGAAGATGAAAGAGCAGTTATGCAGGATTGTTTTGAAGAAGCGAATAAATAAAACAAACTTTTGCTATTAATAACCATGATTTGTTATGGTTTTGTAAGACACCAAAATCATCGCCGAGACCATTAGCTACAAATGGAAAATGCGACATACAACCAAATCAATCGTCTTTACAATAAACAACTGAATGAAAATCCTTCTGAATGTATGTGTTGTTTTGCTTTTAGGCTGCAATACATCAAACAAAAAAGACAACACACAACTCACCAACTCAAATGACGATTACCTGATTGAAGATGTTGTAATTGAAACAAGGGATGGGGCGCAACTATCAGCAATCGTTTGCCGAAAAAAAGAAAACACCAAACCACAGGCTGTAATCTTACAGAGTACCATTTATGTCAGGGACAAAGGCCGTGACCTAAACACCA
Organism: Flagellimonas meridianipacifica; assembly: GCF_003001695.1. GTDB lineage: Bacteria > Bacteroidota > Bacteroidia > Flavobacteriales > Flavobacteriaceae > Flagellimonas > Flagellimonas meridianipacifica. The sequence continues at coordinate 717,161 of NZ_PVYX01000001.1, forward strand.
TAAAAGAATCTGCAGACAGAGGTTATGTGGGAGTTATTGCTTACGCAAGAGGAAAACGCTTTAGCCCGAATGAAATTTGGCCTTATGAAAATGATGCCAATGACACTTATGATGTTATCGATTGGATTAGCAAGCAAGAATGGTGTGATGGGCGCGTTGGGATGTTCGGTGGCAGCTATAATGGGTTTACGCAATGGGCCTCGCTGAAAAAACCACACCCTGCACTTAAAACAATTGTGCCCTATGTGGCAAACAGACCTGGATTGGGCTTGCCGATGGAGAACAATATTTTTATTAATCCGAATTACGAATGGGCATTTCTAGTCGGGAACAATAAATATTTGGATACTATCGCCGGCAATGATAGACAACGTTCTCGAAATTTGATGTTCAACTGGTGGGAAACTGGTGTATCCTACAATAGAATGGATAGTATTGACGGAATACCCAACAGGCTTTTTCAAAGATGGATAAGCCATCCTTCATTTGATGGGTATTGGCAAAAAATGGCGCCTTATAAAGAAGACTTTTCACAAATTGATATTCCCATACTTTCGATAGATGGCTACTACAACGATTCACAAAATTCAGGACTTTATTATTTAAGGGAGCATTACAAATACAATCCAAATGCCGAGCACTATTTGATTATCGGCCCATACAGTCATTTTGGCGCGCAGCGCAATGGTTCTGAAGAAATAAATGGATACGAAGTTGATAAGGACGCGCTGATAAACACAAATGAAATAACCTATCAATGGTTCGATTATGTCTTCAATGATGGCAACAAGCCCGAAAAATTGCAAAACAAAATCAATTACCAGGTGATGGGAGCAAACGAATGGCGAAGCGCGTCATCGATTGAAAATATGAGCAATACCCATTTAAAATTCTACTTGACAACTGAAAAGCAGAATGACATCTATACTTTAAATGATGAAAAGCCTGTAAATTCTGCATTCTTATCCCAAAAGGTGGATTTTTCCGATAGAAAAAATGGCAATAATGATTATTATCCGAATCCGATAATAAAAGAGGATATGGATTTGAGCAATGGATTTAATTTTATAAGCGAACCTCTTGAAGAATCCATTGTTGTCAATGGCTCTTTTCTGGGTGAATTAACCGTCAGCATAAATAAAAAAGACTTTGATTTTGGAGTCACACTTTACGAAGTGATGCCCAATGGAAAACTATTCCACCTATCTTATATTGTCGGAAGAGCAAGTTATGCGGATGATATCGAAAACAGGCAATTACTTCAACCCAAAGAAATCGAAAGAATTCCATTTTCAAACACACATTTGGTCAGTAAGAAACTAAGCAAAGGAAGTCGTCTGCTTGTGTATATTAATGTCAATAAAAATCCGTTTTCCGAACTCAACTATGGGACTGGAAAAACCGTAAGCGAGGAATCCATAAAAGATGCTCATGAACCTTTAGAAGTTAAATGGTACAATGACAGCTACGTAGAAATACCAATCTTAACTGACTAAATACAGGGAGTGACTCCAACACATAACGTGGTATATAAAAAACAATCCTTATTTTTTAAAAACCGTAACAATTTCAAATCTCATGGGTCATTGAAACAAACAAATCAAATGAAATTAATTTTACAGCTACTTCTAATCACTTTTTTGATAGGAAAATCGTACGCCCAAGAAAGTGATAGAAGTGTTTTTGGCAAAACGGATGCCTACTTGGAAAGTACCCTAGATAGTCTACAGATTGTTGGTTTAAACTATGCAATACTTGTTGACAATAAAGTAGTGCACAAAAAATCATTCGGTTCGGCACATGCCCAACTTGATGTGCCTATGACCCTGGACAAATCCTTTCCCGTAGCTTCAATATCCAAAATGTTCAGCTCAATTGCCCTTCATAAATTACTGAGCATTCATAATAGGGACGTAAGTGAAACCGTAGGGGATTTTCTTCCAAGCAGAAACGACTTGCCCGAATCATGGCAAAAATTGACGCTAGAACAATTGCTCTCCCATACTTCTGGTGTTCCAGACCAAATAGACTATCAAATTTTTTTAGCGCCAGAAAGTGAACAATCGGTTATTGATGCCATAAAGGATAAACCATTTAGTTCCCAGCCAGGAACGGAATCAAAGTATAATGCAACAGGGTTTTTGTTGATTCGTGCCATAATTGAAAAATTGGCCAACCAAGATTTTGAATCGCACATGCAAACGGAATATTTTGACAAGTTCAATTTAATTTCCGCTAAATATGGTGGATTTAAAAAAGTGATTCCAAATAGGGTGACCTGCTACCAAAACAACAATGGAAATTTAGAAATGTTCCCTCTCAATTATTCGCCACCAATGTATGCTGGTGCGGGTCTAAACATCACTATTAATGATTTGGCCAAATGGTTTCAAGCATTACAAGATGGACTGATTCTGGACAAAGACATCTTTAATAAGATTTGGACGCCCGTTAAATTGGCCAATGGAAAGGATGGTTATTTTGGGTTGGGATGGGAATCCTATAGACTTGAAGGAGGCTACCGAATGGTGGGTCACGGCGGTGCTGGAATTTCATCCTTTAGGCATTACTGGAATGAAAACACAAATCAGAACATTACGATAATCCTGTTGACAAATGGCGCCTATGACTGGAAAATAAGGCCCAATCAAATGAATTCAGAAATTGCCAACATGTTATTTGAAAAATAACTAAAGTTCTCCACACTGGCTTTAATACAGGCCTTCCACTTGGCCATTTTTTCGTACTTTCAATTCAACCAATAAATGGCTGTAGTTGGCCATCAGGGCATCGCCGAAACCGTTAGCCAAAATATCAATGAAAAGCCCTCTGAACATAGAGATTATAGAAAATAATGGAGGTGGACATAATGATTTGTTGTTTGAAATACCTAAACTAATAGGACAACAAAAATTTGACACTTACTATTTTGCCTTGGCGATTGAACCAAAACATGGAATAGCAGAGATTAAAAATGCTGTTGCTCGATTAATCGATTCGTGGAATAAAAAACAAGCTGAATTGAAAAACGGACAGGTTATTTATCTGCCCATTGATTTTTCAGACCAATACACAGGTTGTTTAAGAGTGGAGAAGAAAAACGACCTGACTTTAAGTTATGGATTTTCAAGACGTGAAGGTTGGAGGGGTGATCCAATGAATCCAGTAGACTATTTTGAATCGATAACCGATTTCAATTCCATCAATGAAAAGTCGATAACGGTTAATCAATTGGAATTTGAAAAGTGTTTGACCGAAATAATTGAAAAACTGAAATCGAAGTAAAAAGTAGAATAACAATATCATAAATCATAGCTGAGACCACAAGCACCAATAGATTTAAAATCGAACAAAATGGAAGTCACCACCGAAAAAAATGAAAAGGTTGCCAATATGGTATTCGCATCCATTTATCCACTTTACCTGAATAGATTGGAGAAAAATGGAAGAACAAAAGAAGAACTCAACCAAGTAATCCAATGGTTCACTGGTTTTGATCAAGATGCTCTACAAGCCCTTATTGATAAAAAAGCTACGTTTAGAACATTTTTTCAAAAAGCCAACATACATCCAAATTCTTACTTGATTAAAGGAGTGGTTTGTGGATATCGCATTGAAGAAATAGCCGATGAATTTGAGTTGTACAAACAGTGTAGACAAATGGAAAAGCTGATTGATGAATTGGCAAAAGGTCGTAAAATGGAGAAAATTTTACGTGAAGAAAAAAAGTAGACCCTGGAGCTAACAAAACCTCAACTACGTCAAAAATGGAGTTTGACGAAAACGCTACCTTCTGTTATGAAAATCGAACAACTAATCAAGAGTCTGACCGAATTGGAAAAACTGAAAACAGTTGAACGTGGACTCAATGTTGGGAATAGAAAAGAAAGTAGCGCAGAACATTCTTGGAGCTGTTTATTGATTGCCGATGTAGTACTAGATTTTGTCAATGAACCTTTGGACAAACTAAAAGTTTTTGAATACCTACTCTATCACGATGTTGTAGAAGTTTATGCTGGAGATGCAAAATTCAACAACCCAGAGGAAATGAAATTAAAGCAAGAAAAAGAAGAAAAGGCACTGGAAAAAATCTCTTCATTTCTACCAAATTCCAATAGATTTCAAAAAATAATGGCGGAATATGAACACCGAAAAACGCGGGAATCAGAATTTGCTAAAGCAATTGATTGTATCGACTCTTGTGTTCGAAACTTGAATGATGAAAAAGCCTCGAATAAAGACGGGTTTACGGAAAGTTTAATTCGACGGAAATACGAACCACACGTTTCAAAGTTTCCGATTACGGAAGAATTATTTGAGACGCTAATGAAAAGATTGGTTGAATTGGAAAAGGTTTAGCAGTAAGTAACAATAAGTACAATTTATCTGACGAACTTAGGACAAAATCATAGCCACTATTTTGAAGAACTCCACCCCATGAAAAGATTGCTCATTTTCACCCTATTTTGTTTTGTAAATACAGGACTATGCGTAGCTCAGGAGTATAATTCTCCCATTACCATTGGTGTTAATCATACCATTAAGTCTTCCATATTAAATCAGGATAGAGCCATTCAAATTTATACTCCAGAATCATACTCAGATTCCACTAAGGAATATCCCGTGCTGTACATTTTAGATGGACAACGGTATTTTCTAAGTGGAGTGGCTGTTCAAACGGCCATGAAAAACCCTCGTGCCATTCCAGAAATGATTGTGGTAGGTATCGCAACCAACAATCCGTTACGGCGAACTTTATTTGGTGATGAAAGTGAAAAATTCACCAGTTTTTTAATCAAAGAAGTGGTTCATTATGTAGACTCCAACTACAGAACAAGTGATGAACGAGTGATTTTCGGATGGGAGGCAGCAGCTTATTATATAAGCGAAATGATTCTGCAACAAAGTGAAGTATTTGATGGAGCCATCATAACTGACGGGGGCTACGCTTCCGAAGACCTAGTAAAAGGGTTTACCTCCAAAAAAGATGTGTACCTGTTCATGGCCAACTCCAAAAAGGATATTTACTATATAGGTTCTACGGATGCATTTCAAGAAGTATTAAATAACCATGCTCCTAAAAATCTCATTTGGAAATACCGTTTGTTCAATGACGAAATCCATGAATCATTGCCCCATTTAGCAATCTACAAGGGGCTAAAACACTACTATCATAATTATAATTCACTGGTTTTTGAAAGTATAGAAGCGTATATTGATTTAGGTGGAATGGACTACCTGACTTCGTATTTTGAGGAACGGGCCAAACGATTTGGCTTCGATAAACAAATAGATAACAGCACAAAAAATGCACTCATCTGGTTGGCCTGGAAGCGGGACAACTTTGAGTATTTCAAAATTTTCATGACCGAGTTTAAGGATGTTCTAAGCACGCAGCGATACGCTTCGGCCTATTGGCAAAATCGTTTTGGGCAATTTTATTTAAAGCATGAAGATTATACCAATGCGATTACATATTTTAACGCGGGACTTACCAAATACCCAAACTCATCATTTGAAACAGAAATGCAAGAGGGGCTTACCCTAGCCAAAAACAAAGAAGACCAATAAAAATAAAACCAGGAATTTGAAGCACATGTCTATGCAAAACCAAAAAAGCTTTTGAATAAAAACCTGCACCACGTATAACCAATTACTAAAAAGAATTTTCCATGGATATAGATCCCGAATATCTGAACAGCGTTGTGAACCAACTGATACTAGTTGCCTCTCTTTTAGCGGGTTTTTCGATAGCCATTGTTGCCAATCTACTAACCGACAAAACAGAAAGCAAAATCCACAATCGCATTTTTAAAGTAACAATTCTTACGGCAAGCTGCTTTCTAGTATCGGTTTTTGGGATGACAAAACTTGTAATGATGACCACTAAAGGGTATCCCAAAAACCTTTCACCCATAACATTGGAGATATCCAATCAGATTAGCGCCATATCCTTTCTTTTGGGAATCGTTTTCTTGTGCATTGATATAGGGCTTTTTGGCTGGACCAAATCAAAAAAAATGGGGCGTTTTACGACCCTTGTGGGCATACTGACCTTCTTTTTGATTCTACTGACCCTAACGAATATCGAAAAGTAATGCTTAAAAACGGTCAGTTTTCTACGTCAATAAGAATTTAAAATTTCAAGAAAATTCCCATAATCAATTATCTTTAAAGTAAGGTCGCTCTTTCCGTGGGAAAAAGTCAAAACCAATGAGCCATATGACCGTTTGCGGCGACTGAAACAATGTAAGGTGTTGAAAGAGAAAAAAAACATAATTGAAAGAATTTTTGATAGCCGAGATGATAACGGGCTTTGGAAAGTGATTCCCAAAACACATAAGCATTATCCCGACTACATGCATTATGTCCCAAACTATAAAGCCTCCCTTTGGACTCTAATTTTGTTGGCAGAACTTGAATGTGACAAGGATGATGTCCGAATAAAAAAGCCGTTGGAAACCGTAAAAACCCATTTATTTGATGAAGAGCATGGCATTTACACGCTAAAAGAAGACCACTTCCCAATCCCCTGTTTAAATGGGAATATGTTGTATTTGGATTGTTATTTTAATGATGCCCCGGACGAAAAAAGCAATAGGTTATTGGATTTCTTTTGCAAGAATCAACGGTTTGATGATGGAAAATATGAAGAACCCAAAAATCAATTTTGCACCAACACTAGCTGCTATGGCAAGCATACTTGTTATTGGGGTATAGTCAAACTCTTCAAAGGAATTTCTTTTATCCCCAAAGATAGGCGTGATGATAAGGTTAAAACACTAAAAGAAAGATGCATCAACTTCATATTAAAGCATAGAGTGTGTTATAGCTCCAGAAATCCGGAAAAAGTAATGATAAACAAATTGGATTTGCTGACATTTCCCAATTTCTACAAAGGAGATTTTTTGGAAATACTTTGGTTGCTAAAACGAGAAGAGGTGGAATCGGAAAAATTAATTCCAGCCATAGAATTATTAAAGTCAAAGAAGACCAAAGATGGAAAATGGCCCCTGGAAAGAACAATGAACAATATGGTGACCTCAGTTGGAAAAGTCAATGCCCCCAACCCTTTTGTTACCCAAAGAGCCAATGAGGTATTGACCTATTATGAGAAAAAAGTCTCCAACAATACTCAAACTGCATAAAACCCTTTGGGACCGCAAAACCCTACATGTTGGCCATTGCAACCATCAAAAACAAACCCCATGAAACTAGTATTTACCGCATTACTTTTTTGCCTTTCATCCATTATTTGCTTTGGGCAAGAAACCATAGAAGTGGTTTACAATCAAGACTACTCGGTTACCTTGAACGGCATCTCAATTGACCATTCAACCACATACCAAAATCTTGTAGAAATACTCGGAGAACCCGAAGTTTATAAAGTGTACCCCACTGGAAAAGTTAATTATCGTTACACAGATCTGGGCCTTGTGTTTCATACGGTAGACGGCAACCTACTTACGCTTGCCTTCAACTTCAATTGGGATGGGGACAAAAACTTTCCGAACACATCGTTTGAAGGGGTTCTAAAAATTGGCGACAACACTATTAATGCGAAAACAACCGAAAGTATAGTGGATGATTTGGAGCGCTTTGAAATAAAGTGTCTTATGGCTGGAATGTGCATGAACAATCCAAGAAAAATCAAGAACCCTATTTTATTGGGCTTTAAAAACGATTTGATTACCCAAGTAAGCATTGAATTTCATTAGAAATAAAAATAGATTTCGATACTTATGAAAAAGGATTACGGAAAAGTTTTATGGTTGATTTTGGTGATTCTCTTCATTACTCTGATTGTGAGAATGGCTTATCTTCCCTCTGCTTATGGATTTTGGTTTCCCTTCATATTGACATTCATCATTTGTGGGGTTGGAGTTGGCGCTGTGGGGGCAATTCTTGCTGGAATTCTAGACTTAGTTCTAAAAAAGTACACCTTCCAGAAGTTATTCATTATACTATCATCAATAATCGTAGTAGGTCTTCATATTTATGTGTACGCTCCGCCACTAAAAATTATAGTCCCTAACGATTTTACCGGTGAAGTTAATTTAGTAGTGCATCCAGACAATGAAAAAAATCTAAGGATTGATTCAAATGGGATAGGATACATAACAAAGTCGATTTACATAGGCTCAAGGGGAGATAAAAAACCTTGGGTATATTTACAAAATGGAGAAAGAGTATATCCAAAAAGAATAGTGGGGTATGATTCCTTATTCTTTTTTGGACATGGTTCTTTTAATGGAAAAGCTGCTCTGAAATTTAAAGTAGAAAAGGAGTAAAGAGTATTGACAATCGTTACAATTCATTGTATTTTATAATATACTAGATTCTTGGCAAAGATAAAGGAGAACAACAAGAAAAACAGAATTCTATGAAAAACAGAATGCTATTATTTAGCTGCTTAATTGGAATCGTTTTTTCTTGCAAGGTCTTTTCGCAGAACGATACACTTAGTGCTGTCGACTACAAAATAATTGCCCATGGAACCGACTCACCTATTCCTAATCTACAAATAGTGTGTTTTAACAAGTATTTCAATAAAGACTATTTATCTGCCGACTTTCGAAAAAAGTATAATCTTGACGAAGAGACTCTTTACAAAAAGAAAATGTTGGTACAGATATTTCATTCAGATAAAGACAAAAAAGGACTTGATAAAATTGACTTAGTTGGAATTGAAGAGGATGATAAAGAGTTTGTGATTAAGTATAACATTGTGAATACCAACCCTGATAATGATGATAGTCAATTGTCCCCATTTTTAATTATTCAAGTGCCTAAATCGAAAAAGAAAATAAAGTTTATAGCTGATGGGGTCGAATTAGGACAAGGGACAGAGGTATATGTAGACTAAAATGAATATCTAGTAATAATTTATGATTCATTGTAATTCTATTCCATATCAAAATCATATTCGAGACGCCGAGCATTTATGAATGTTAAATATCTCTTATCCATATTTTCTATCCTCACCGTCTGTAACTACTCAAATGGACAAACGGATTTAAAGTTTGAACGAAAGGTATTCTATGAGGTAGTTCCCAAAATAATTGATTCGCAATTCCCAAAATGGCAAGGAGTTTTTAAAATAAAGAAAACCCTAGGGGACAATATATCAATTTGGACTGAGGAAACTTCGGTTAATGCTATCATCGGAATAATGGACTCTGTTTATGGATTTAACAACTCCTTTTACAATAAATACATAAATCTGTACTTTTCAGATACTGAGTTAAAATTTGATACCCTAAAAATTGGAAACAATTACAGGCTAGATATTTTAAAAATTAAAAAAAGGGAAGATTACAATTATAAATACTTAAGTGAAGTTCCGGGGCCAGAAAAGAGGTGGAATAGAAGCAAAGACTTTTATTTGTTAGGATTAATTGGCTTTTCAAGAATTCTATTTGATGAAAAAAAGAAGTTTGGAATCATGGATTTCTCAGCGACCTGTGGTCAGCAATGTGGGTTAACCGCTCTAGTATATTTAAAAAATGAAAATGGAAATTGGGTAATAGACGAAATTGAATCCATCCTCATTGATTAAAACTGCCTACGCGATTACCGTTCCAACTCACTCCAAAACCTCCCCCAAACCTTTAAGCAATTCTACCGCATCTTGAATTTCTCTGGGAGTGAAGGTATCTTCTTGCAGAAAGTGCAGCATAAACACGATGTAGTCCAGGCGCTTGCGTATTTCTTCTTTTGACCCGTAGGAGTTGGTAATCCAGCAGGATAATTCCTGTATTTGGGACATTTCAAACATATTACTTATACAGTTCATGTCAACTGAGGCAAGGTACATGCTTAAATTGTTTTGTGTAACTACTAATTAGTGACAAGGAAAAGCTAACATGCCAGGTTCTTCAGTTTGGTTTTGAAAGTTTTTTGGTGAAAGTTTTGAGTAAGAAGGACTTAAGAACTTCTGTGTAAGGGTTTAGCGAAAAATCATTTGAGTTTTCTATCAAATCATTGATTTATGTGGTATTTTTCTTGAATATAGTTCAGGTATTTTCAGAACCAATACATCAACCTAAAACCCAAAAATGACCAAAACCCTCCTTTCATTTTTTCTTTTTGCCACTTTAAGTTCAACTATCTATTCCCAAATCTCATATGAAAAGGGATACTACATCAGCAGTGCAGGCCAAAAAGTAGACTGTTTTATCAAAAATGTAGATTGGAAAAACAATCCTTTGGAAATTGAATACAAATTATCCGAGAATTCAACCCCCGAAAAAGCTACAATAAACAACATTAAGGAATTTGCCATTAACGGGATTTCTAAATACCAACGACATAGAGTCAATATAGATCGCTCCAGCAAAAACATTAAATACATTACCTCCGATAAAAATCCTGTGTTTAAAGAAGAGGTCCTTTTTTTAAAAGTGCTCATCGAAGGAAAATCCAATTTGTATGAGTACGTAGACGGTCAACTTAAGCGATTTTTTTATAATAAAGACGGCTCCTTAGTTGAGCAGTTGATATATAAAAAATACAAGACCTCCGACAACAGAGTCGGCGACAACAACAAATTCAGACAGCAGTTATGGGTGAATCTGAAGTGTGGTGACATTCAAATGAACGACATTGAAAAACTGGATTACAACACAAACGAGCTGACCCGATTCTTTACGGAATACAACCAGTGTACCAATAGCGAATTGACAAGCTACCTTCCCAAGCAACAACAAAATCCATTTCATCTTTCCCTCAGGCCCCGCTTAAACAGTTCTTCGGTGTCCTTGGACTTTGAGTCTTCAGAATCGAGTACAATTGATTTTGACAACCAACAAAGCTTTGGTTTTGGTTTGGAAATAGAATACGTTTTTCCTTTCAACAAAAACAAATGGGCCATTGCCCTTGAACCTACCTACCAATCCTACAGTGCTGAAAGCACAGTAAATGTAGATAATGTTGTTGGTGGAATACTTGATGTAAACGTGGATTATACTTCCATTGAACTTCCATTGACCTTGAGACACTATCTCTTTCTGGATGAGAATTCCAAAATCTTTTTGAACGTATCCTACGTTTTTGACTTTAGCTCAGGTTCTTCACTTGAGTTTGTCCGAGCCGATGATTCCATTTTAAACGAAACGGAACTTGATAGCAAGGGCAATGTAGCTTTTGGATTGGGTTATAAATTCAAGAATAGGTACAGTGCAGAATTAAGATACCAAACAAGCAGGGAATTACTTGGTGACTTTTTACCCTCTAGCCCCAATTACGATAGCTTGTCCTTCATACTTGGGGTGTCTTTGTTTTAGCGCTATTTGCTTTCTAAATCTTCACTGTAGACACAAAGTTCTTTTTGATCACCTCCAAGAAGTCGGCCGTATCGTAAGGCTTTATAATCAAGTCGGTAAAACCTAAACCTTTTAGGTCTTCAAAAGATTTGGTAGGGTCCGTGGCCGTAAGTGCTATAATGGGAACGGTACTGTTAAAGCCCCGTATTTCACGTGTCGCCTCAAAACCATTCATAATGGGCATGTTCACATCCATCAAAATCATGTCAAAGACCTCATCGTTAATAATTTCAAGCGCCTCTTTCCCATTTTCGGCAATGGTACAGGTGAACTTATTCTTTTCCAAGATTTTTCGAGTCACCAAGCGGTTGATTTTGTTGTCGTCCACAATCAAAATATGGCTGCCCACAATGCTGCGGTCTATGGTTTCTTCCTTGGGCACTTCTTCAATTTCGGTCTTCTGCGTTACCTCATAGCAAATGGTAAAGGAGAATTCGGTGCCCACATTTTTCTCACTTTTTAGTTCAATGGTGGCATCGTGCAAATCCAACAGTCGCTTTACAATGGCAAGCCCCAATCCTGTGCCCTGAAAATCGTTGGATTTCATATCCTGGGTAAACTCATCAAAAATATCACGTTGCTTTTCTTCGGAAATACCCATACCTGTATCGGCAATCTTAAAATCCAGCAGAATACATGTTTCCCTAATTTCTTTGGGCGTTATGGAAACGGTAATGGTTCCCTCCTCCGTAAACTTACAGGCATTGCTAATCAAATTAATGAGTATTTGGGAGAGCTTTACGTAGTCGCCCTTCAAAAATTCGGGTATGTCATCTGTAATTTCAATCTCGAATTGATTGTTGTTCTTCGCTCGCATGTGCTCCATGGAATTGGTGATATTTCGCACCAATTTCCGTAAGTGAAAAGGTTTGTTCTCCAACTCCCTGTTCTTCAGCGCATCTAATTTGTTCAAGAACAACAAATCATTGATCAATGCAAGCAAATAATCTGCTGAAAACTTTAAAGAGGTGATGTCCTCCTTATATTTCGCGAGAGGTTTTTCTTGTTTTAAGATGGAGGCGATACCGATGATACCATACAAAGGAGTTCGTAACTCATGACTGATGGCAGACAAGAAGTTGGTCTTAACCTCGGAAAGCTCCTCTGCCTTCTTTTTGGCGTCCAGGTACTGCACATTGGTTTCCTGGAGACTCCTTACCAATGCTTTTCTTCTCTTGAAGGAAAGAAACATGGTGCAGACAAAAATCAATAAAACTACAGAAGCAGCTAAAGTAATATAAACAATGGTTTTGTTTCTATCCGCCGTCTGACGGTTCATCTCATTTTCCAGTTCTTTAGCCTTAAGCTCTTGTTTGTACTGGTTCACGTTCATTCGGGCAATTACCTCATTTATGGCAGCTGCTTTTTCTATCTCATGCTTCTTATCAACATACTCGTCCGATTCTTTTCTGGCCAGATAGGCTTGCTCATAATCCCCATTACCCACATAGGCTTCAATTAGGAATTCATAGCCTTCTACGAGGCCGTCGGTATAATCGTGCTTTTTTGATAGCGATATGTCGTTATCAAAATATTCTATGGCTTTGTCCCAATCCTTCTCCAATAAGGCCAATCTGCCCTTGGAAAAGTAATATCCAGCACGTAACAATGGGATTTGAATGGAATCCAAATATTTATCCAGACCTGCGACATGCTGTTTTGATTTTGCTACATTCTCCTGATCCAAGTAGATGTCCGAAAGATTGAAATGAATGACGAAAACCCGTGTTACGTTCTTCTTGGCGCGATATACTTTTAGTGCCTCATTGTAATAAGCAATTGCCTTTGCGTCTTGTCCAATTTCGTTGTTCAGGTTGCCAAGATTGTTGTAGGCATCGGCAATCAATGTGGAATCATTGACAATTTTGGCCTTTTTCAACGATTCGGTGAATGTTTTCTCTGCTCTTAGCGTGTCCTTTATTCTGATAAGCGCACTCCCTGTATACTTTGATATTTCAACGTCCCAAGCCAAATTGTCAATTCTATTGGCCAGTTGGAGTCCCATATCTCCATACTTTAGAACTTCTAGAAAGTTATTGCTATAATAATCGTGAATCAGTTTGTTCTTTAAACTGTCCAAACGAGTCAAAATTTCCTCTTCTGGAGTATCTACGGGTGGGTCAAAATAATTGGAGGTCTCTTCTTGGGCTACAAGTAGGCTGGAAAAGAATACAACAACGAAAAAAAAATATAGCTTTCGCATTTTTAAAATTTGGGGTGCGTGCAAGGCTATATTTTAACGTATCTAAATCGTTTTTAGTGTATTGTCGGGGTGTTTTACTGCAAAACGCGAACCTACCTTAAATTCGTTGCAACCAATACCGCATGTCCACCTCTTTGGAAATGATATCTTTTACGGCATCCACCTTTACCCGTTGTTGTTCCATAGTATCCCTATGACGGATAGTTACGGTTTCATCCTCCAGGGTTTGATGGTCCACGGTTATGCAGAAGGGAGTACCCACCGCATCTTGACGACGATAACGACGGCCCACGGCATCTTTTTCATCATAAACCACATTGAACTCCCACTTTAGCTCTTCCACAATTTTATGGGCTACTTCGGGTAGACCATCACGCTTCAAAAGAGGTAAAATGGCGGCTTTGGTAGGGGCCAAAACAGCTGGTATTTTAAGTACGGTCCTAGTCGTATTGTTTTCAAGTTCCTCTTCTTGCAGTGCACTGGAGAAAACGGCTAAGAACATACGGTCCAACCCTATTGAAGTTTCCAGAACATAGGGCACATAGCTCTTATTCTCTTCAGGGTCGAAATACTGTAATTTTTTGTTGGAATATTTCTCATGGCTTCCCAAATCAAAATCAGTTCTGGAATGGATACCTTCCAATTCTTTGAAGCCAAAGGGAAATCTAAATTCAATATCGGCGGCCGCATCTGCGTAGTGTGCCAATTTTTCATGGTCGTGGAAACGATAGTTATCCTGACCCAATCCTAAGGAAAGGTGCCATTTCAAGCGTTTTTCCTTCCAGGTATCGTACCACTCCTTTTGGGTTCCTGGTTTGATGAAATATTGCATTTCCATCTGTTCAAATTCCCGCATTCGGAAAATGAACTGGCGCGCCACGATTTCATTACGAAATGCCTTTCCCGTCTGTGCAATCCCAAAGGGGATTTTCATCCTTCCCGTCTTTTGTACATTCAGAAAGTTGACAAAGATTCCCTGTGCTGTTTCCGGGCGCAAGTACAAATCCATGGCTGAATCTGCCGTAGCCCCCAGTTTGGTGCCGAACATTAGGTTGAACTGCTTTACATCCGTCCAGTTTTTAGAACCGGAAACTGGACAAACTATGCCCAATTCTTCGATAAGGGCTTTAACATCGGCCAAATCTTCATTTTCCAAAGATTTTCCCAGACGCTTCAGGATACCATCCGCTTTGGCTTGATAATCCAAAACACGTGGATTGGTCTCCAAAAATTGTTGCTTATCAAAACTATCCCCAAAACGCTTGGCCGCTTTTTTGACTTCCTTTTCAATCTTAGCTTCAATCTTGGCCACATGGTCTTCCACCAAAACATCTGCACGATAGCGTTTTTTGGAATCTTTGTTGTCAATCAAGGGATCATTGAATGCATCTACGTGTCCCGAAGCCTTCCAAGTAGTGGGGTGCATAAAAATGGCAGCGTCAATTCCAACAATGTTGTCATTTAGCTGAACCATGGCCTGCCACCAGTATTCGCGAATATTCTTTTTTAGCTCAACTCCATTTTGACCGTAGTCATAAACAGCGCTAAGCCCATCGTAAATTTCACTGGATTGAAATATGTAGCCATACTCCTTTGCATGGGAGATAACCTTTTTGAAAATATCTTCCTGATTCGCCATGGGGCAAAAATAGTTTTTTGAACTAAAAAATAAGGGGTTATTTCAACTGAAATTCAGTAGAGGCCAAAAGTCTTTCGTCCTCAAAAACATTAAGGGTATAAATTCCTTCAGAAAGGGATTCTGCAGGTACGGTTATGGCATCACAAATACTAATTTCTTTACCGGTGTAGACAATCTCCACTTTCTTACTATAGGTGTTTCCACCCACAGAAATCGTATTGGCATTGTCTTCGATTACCTTCATTTCCGGTGTCAAAAATTGAAGATACAGCACACGTACTTTTCCTCTCTCCGAAGGGTCACTTAATATGGTAACACAGCCTCTCAATTTCTCAATTGTGGAAGCTTTGTTGGTTTTTATAGGTCGACCTGCCCTAAGTCTAAATCCACTGCCTTCTGCATTCTGCAACTTTAGGTAGCTTTTAATTTTTAACTCGCGACTCAACTCTCTGTTGGTCTCACGCAACAAAGACTCTCTTTTTTCTATATTGCTAGCTCGTCCTCTGGCATCCCGCAGTTGTTTTTGGGTTTCTTCATATCTATCGGCCAAAAGACGATTGTTATATCGTAGAAAGTTGTTTTTCAGTTTTAAGCTATCAAAACTTACCTCCAACATGCGAAGTTCGCTGCGTGTTTCTTTGAGTTTGGTAAGACTAAAATTCAGCCTTCCCACAGAATCCAACAGTTGTTCTACTCTAAAACGGGAGGTTTGCAGTTCAATTTCATTTACTTCGTTCAAGCCAGATAGCCGGTCAACTTCCGCTTTCATCAAGGTCAAATCCTTAACCAAAAGCGACTTTTCCTGTTCCAAAAAAACCATTTGATTCTTGGACTGGGCATAGCTATAGTAAAATGCAATGAGAATACCCACAATTACTGCTACAAGTGCGGCAAAGATTATCTTGTAATTGAAATTGTTATCTTGGGCGTCCATGGGGTTCTAGAGCTACTCTAAACAAAATAAGATTTGATGTCCAAAAGGTTGGCTAAGATAATAAACGATATTAACAACATCCTATTGCCAAGAGTGTGTTTTGGATGTAATGCCCATTTATCCAGAGGAGAACATGTTTTATGTGCCGTTTGTCGACATGAATTGCCACTCACCGATCATAACTTTAGTGAAGAAAATGCAGTTGACCGCATTTTTTATGGACGAACTCCTATAAAAAAGGCTGCTTCTTTTGTTTTTTTCTCGAAAAATGGAATGGTAAAAAACCTAATGCATCACTTAAAGTATAAAAAACAAGAGGAGATAGGCGCTTTTTTCGGTGATTGGTACGGTTCTTTGTTGAAAGAAGAAAACACACTAAAAGCTATTGACGTAGTAGTACCTGTTCCACTTCATCCCAAAAAAGAAAAAAAGCGAACCTATAATCAAGTATCGCTTTTTGCAAAACAGATTGCCGAGCATCTTCAAGCAGATTTTTCAACGGAATTGCTTATCAGAACCAAAAATACCAAGACCCAAACCAAAAAAGACCGACAATTGCGATGGGAAAACATTAAAGATGCCTTTCAATGTGATACATCCAAAAACAAGGGATATAAACATTTACTATTGGTTGATGATGTAATTACCACAGGAGCGACCTTGGAGGCTTGTGCCAGAACTCTTGCTGACTTGCCTGGGGTTGAAATCTCTGTGGCCAGCATGGCCGTTGTGGAGTAGGGTTAAATTTTGCCAATGTCCGTTTTCAAAAATCAAATTAATCGTTTCTTTGCCCAATAATTTTTTATGGTTCATCTTAAGAAATACTTGAGCTTCTTTTTTGTCCTTTGGATTGCCTTGGTACTTTGGCAATGTGCACGCCGAGGAAACCCAACGGGTGGGCCGGAGGATGTAACTCCACCCGAATTGATTCGTACCGAGCCGGAAAACTTCTCAACCGAGTTTAAATCGAATACCATTCGCTTGTATTTTGACGAATACGTAAAACTTGAAGACGTTCAGAACCAGTTGATCATATCTCCCCCGTTAAAGTACTTACCAGAAGTAAAACCACAGGGCGGAGTCAGCAAATATGTGGAAGTTATAATAAAGGATACTTTAAGCGAAAACACTACCTATACCTTGAATTTTGGTCAAAGCATAGTGGATAATAATGAAGGTAATCCCAATAGTTTTCTTACCTACGTTTTTTCAACCGGTACGTATATCGATTCACTGACCCTTGCTGGGGCTGTAAAAGATGCTTATGATAGAAAGGCAGAAGAGTTTATCAGTGTTATGCTCTACGAATTGGACACATCTTTTACAGATTCTACGGTTTTTAAAAGACCCCCAAACTATATTTCCAACACCTTGGACAGTCTTCCCATTTTTGAATTGAAAAATCTCAAAGCGGGAAAATACAAGCTTATTGCCCTAAAGGATTTGAACAAAAACAACTTGTTTGACCAACGACAGGATAAAATTGGATTTATTGAGGATACCATCATAATACCTACCGATTCCATATATCTCCTAAACCTTTTTAAGGAAATACCCGACTACTCTGCCTCCGTGCCCAGTTATGTGGCAAAAAATCGCATCATATTTGGTTATCAAGGGGTACAAGAGGAAATTAGCATAGAAAGCCTTACCGATTTACCAGATTCAGTACGAACTACCATCTTAAAAGAAAGGGAAACCGATACCCTAAACTATTGGTTGACCCCAACGGATTTGGATTCTATAATCTTTTTGGTGCAAAACAAGGTATTGGATCAAAAGGATACGTTTACGGTAAAAACAAGAAAACTCGAATTGGATTCTTTGAGACTCACCAACAGCGTTAGCGGTAAATTTGGGTTTGAAGAGATTTTTAGCCTCTCGGCCAATACACCCATTGTAGCTGTGGACACTAGCCATGTTGAGGTCTTCGTGAGTGATTCTATCCCTTACGATTATGGTTATGCCGTTGATTCCGTTAAAAATCAGATTGACTTTGCGTTCGAAAAAGAACCCAACCAAACCTATAAATTTAACTTCAATCCTGGTGCTATCACCGATTTTTTTGGTATTCAAAATGACAGCTTAACCTATAGGTTTACTACTGGCAGTTACGCGGATTACGGAAACCTAAGGGTAAACCTTTCTGGTACGGTTAGGTATCCCATGATTGTTCAGTTGACCAATGAACAAGGTGAAACGCAAAGGGAAGCAATCTTGGAAATTCCCACACCTGTGGAATTCAACAATCTTGAACCAGCCCGATATATGATTCGGGTGATTTTTGATGACAATGCCAATGGCATCTGGGACACGGGCAATTATTTGAAAAAGATTCAACCTGAAAAAGTCAGTTATTATCCTGATATCATTGAGGTAAGGGCCAATTGGGAACTGGAGCAGTCATTTATTATAACAGATTGAAATCATCCTGGTCTTCCAGAAACTGTAGTTTCTCTCTGTTTTTATCTATATGCTCTTTGTCCAAGGTCACATACAGTATTTCTTCTCCTGTAGAAAGAGCTAGTTGATTACCCAAGACATCATAAGCTGATGAATGCCCAGGGTATTCATGCCCCAACTCATCAAAACCTACTCGATTTACCCCTAAACAATACGCCATATTTTCAATGGCTCGAGCTTGAAGTAGTGTGTCCCAAGCAGAAATTCGTGGCTTTGGCCAGTTGGCTACATAGATTAAGACATCATAATCCTCTGTGTTTCTTGCCCAAACAGGAAAGCGAAGGTCATAACAAATCAATGGACAAAATCGAAATCCCTTATAATGGACTATAACCTTTTTCTCTCCGGATTCATATTTCTTATGCTCTCCTGCTAAAGTAAACGTGTGCCTTTTGTCATATGTAGTAAATCCTCCATGAGGCTCAACAAAATACAAGCGATTATAGTATTTACCCTCTTCTTTAAAGACAATACTCCCAGCGATGGCAATTTGAAGTTCCCGTGCCATGCTTTGCATCCATTTCACTGTTTGAAGCCCTTCAGAAGCATCAATATGTTCAGGTGACATTGTAAATCCGGTAGTGAACATTTCAGGTAAAATGACTAAATCGACATTGTTTGGCAATAAGGCCATTTTTGATTCAAAAGCCTTTCGATTGGCATTGGGGTCTTCCCAAATTAATGGAGATTGAATTAAAGCAACTTTCATTAATCAAAATAAACTTCGTTGGTTTTGGACTTGGCCAATTGGAACAACTGCTTTATCTGAAATTCCAAAATACGTTCCTCAGATAGAGGGGGAAGATTGTCTAATGAAAAAAAGTCTGCCCCTAGCATATCAAAACCGGGTTTAAGTTGTCCGCCAGTTATCTGACAATGGAAGATTATTTTGTAAAGATAGTAGGGTTCAGGTGGGTGTGGATGAACTTGTTTATCATAAACCGCTAAAAGACGTACCACTTCCGCCTTCATTCCAGTCTCTTCCCAAATTTCCTTTATAGCAACTTCCGAAGGTGTGCTTCCAATATCCGCCCACCCTCCTGGAATGGTCCATTTACTGTCCACGCTTTCCTTGGCCATCAGTATCTCATCCTTTTCATTAATTACAAAACCCCGGATGTCCAATTTAGGTGTAGGATATGATTCGGAGGGAATTAAAAACTCCTTGAGCACCTCCAGGGGTTTTTCAGCTACCTGTGCCATCAACTCGGTGCCAATTCCCTTTAATTCTTCATATCTTTCCCTATCATAGTCGCCCTCCGCATAAAGTAAACCTGTGTCGGCAATGGCATTTATTCTTTTAATAAGGTTCAGTTGATTGGAATTCATAGGCTTTAAGAATTCGCCTCCAAGAGGGTGATTAAGGGTTTAAAATCTTGTGTTTTGGCATGGTCCAAGGCAGTGCTCCCACGTGCATCCTTTACTGAAATATCTGCATTGTTGGCCAGTAGGAGCTCAGCAATTTCCAAATGGTTGAAGGTCACCGCATAAATCAAACAGGTAGCTCCCATCACATTGGTCACATTTACATTGGCACCGGCATCTATCAAAAGTTTAGCAATTTCTACATACCCTTTAAAACATACACCCATTAGGGCCGTATTCCCAGAACCATCCTTTTCATCAATTCCAGCCCCATGTGATAAAAGAGTTTCCGCAACTTCTTTTTGGTTGTAATATGTGGCCAAAATCAGAGGTGTAGACCCACGACCATCCTTTGCATTTATCAAAGTAGGTTGGTTTTGCAACATTTGTGCAACTTTGGCAGCGTTGCCATTTCGAATTTCGCTGAAGAATTTTTCCGAATTTTCCATTTACAGTGAAAGATAAAAAAACTGCCACAACCTTTTACGAAATGTGGCAGTCAAGTTAAATTTTCTTTTTCTTGAATTTATGTTTTGAGGCAGTGATTCAACACATTACGAATCGTCGCTTATCTATTTTCAAATTATCTTAAAATTAGTTTTAAAGTCTTAAAAAACATGTATTTGGTCATATCGAAACATTATAAAAAAATAGGTTTTCTCTATCTGGGGAAGCCAAGGATAGCAAAAATGACCTTTGATATGGCAAATGTCCCCCCCTAGTGGGAACTTCAACCTTCCTACCTTTGAAAGTGTCCGGCTTTGGCTTTGAACAAAATATGAAATGCATTCAATGACCTCGTATTAATCATCTTAATCTCAACAATCATAAAATCGTAACACATGAAAAAAATCATTTTACCTGTTTTGGTCCTTACCTTCTTTAGCTTTAGTAAGGATACTACCAAACTAACCGAAGCTGAACGTACTATGGTGATAGAACTCTTGGAAGAAACTCGGGATCACATGAAAAGTGTAATCAATGGTTTAACAGAAGAGCAGTTGAATTTTAAAGCAGAAGAGAGTTCTTGGTCCATTGCAGAATGTGTGGAACATTTGGCCATCTCTGAAAATGCCTTCGGCGGATTTATCCAAAAGACCGTTGCTTCCGGTGCCAACCCGGCCTTGCGAGATTCCTTGAAATTCAAGGATGAGCAACTTATGGGAATTATTACTGACCGTAGTAATCGTGTAAAAACTACCGAGGCTTTTGAACCAAGTGGAAAATTCGGCTCATTTGAAGAAACAGTGAAGGCTTTTATGGAGAAAAGAAAGGAGCATATTGAATATGTAAGAACCACCAACGATGATTTAAGAAACCGATACAATAGCGATTTACCATTTGGAACCGTTGACGGGCTCCAGGTCATCATATTTGCTGCGGGCCACACAGAACGTCACGTATTGCAAATGGAAGAAGTCATGGCGCACAAGTCGTTTCCCAAGGGAAAATAACGGACATTAACAATTATTAGCAAGCCCTTTCCAATATGGAAGGGGTTTATTTTTTACTTTCGTCCTTATTCCGTAAATCATCTATTATGAGAACCTTGAAGTTTTTTGCCTTGGTATTTATCGTTTCCATGTTTTCTGTTGGAATCAATGCCCAATCCAAAAAGGACCGAAAGATTATAAACGATGCCAAAAAAGCCAAAAAGACCTTATTAAAGGCAGACGCTGGTTTACAGCGCTTTTTTGACGATTCTGCAGGTTACGTACTGTTCCCAAATGTGGGCAAAGGAGGTTTTATTATTGGAGGAGCGTCTGGTAATGGTGTGGTGTATGAGGGTGGAGAAATGATTGGTATGGCCAATCTCAAAAAGTTGAACGTAGGTTTGCAAGCTGGCGGACAAGCCATAATTGAAATCATCTTTTTTGAGACCTCTGTGGATTTGGACCGTTTTAAGGAAGGAAAGTTTCAATTTTCGGCTGAAGCTTCTGCGGTGGTATTAAAAACCGGGATTGCGGCCAGTGCTAAATACAAAGACGGTGTAGCTGTTTTTGCCTTGCCAAAGGCAGGCCTTATGGCCGATGCCTCGGTAGGAGGACAAAAGTTCGGGTATAAGCCCTTTTGAAAAGGCTAAAACCATCTTATAAGACTATAATTTGCTACCATAGATTCTTGAACGAATCCTTTACCTTGTTAAACAAGGATTCCATATCAATATCCAAGAATTCCATCTCCAATATTTGATCAAATATTTCGGATTTTAACCCCATTCTTCTGGCATTCGTCAATCGTGAGTTTACATTTTTCCAGTTAGAAGTGGATTTCATGGATGAATCTATGATTAAATTGTAATCTTTTTTTATCCCTTTGGTATCACAATGTTTCGCGATAACCTTTTTCATATGCCTGGCATAGCCGGAGCCTGCAAAGAAAAGAGCCGCCCATACTCGTTTTGCCTCTTTTGACAAAGACTCAAAATCATCAATTTCTTCTTTCAACCTTTTATTACTGAAAGCAATCATGGAAAATCCTGAAAAAAGAAAGTCTTTCACCTTTATCCTTGCAGGTCGCTGTACGGTTTTCCCATTTCTAAATTCTGAGGCATCCACTTTTTCCCATGTAATATTGGCTTTTTTAAAGCTGGTTGTATGGAATCTTTTTTGACCGCCACTTAGCATAAAATCAAAACCGGCAATTCCATCCTTATGTACATCGGCACCAGAAGTCACATACTTTTTATCAAGCTGGTTCTTTTTAAAGGATTTATAATATCGATAGTTCAAGGGCCCGGTCTCTCTTGAAAAAATAGCCATTACCAAACCAATATCACGAGCGTTACTGTATCCTAGAATTTCTGTTTTAAAAAGTGCCAATCTCGTGTAATCCCAATTTTTCTGAAATTCCTTCGCGTTGAAGAACTCTGCTTTTTTTAGAGCAGTATTTACATTCAATACCTGATTTTTCAAGTCTTTTTTAGCCAGACCATATGAAGGATAAAAATTTTGAATTATCCCATTGATTTCATTCTCTGTCATAATATGCTTTTACATGGTATTTAATTCGGATTCGGGTACAAAGTCATTACTGTTTTGAAGTGATTATAAATAAAGTGAAAGTTCAAGTTCTAGACCTTTGTTATTTGACGAATGGGTGTTTTGGATTAACAGATAGGTTGCTTTCCCCTAGTCCCTGACTTTTGGAGTAAAATCCTCTGGCGCATTTTGGGTCTGTTTGAAGGTTCCCGCTTCTCCCGTATCGTTAAAGATGGTCCATTCAGAAAAAGTATAGGTAGGATTCCCTTAAGAATTGTCGTAACCTATTGTTAACCATTTGGAAGGTAAACTAGCTCAAAATATACTTTGTTATCTTTAACTCATGACCGTAAGATTACCTAAAGGAGAAGACAGAAACATTTCAGATACAGAAGACATTGCTCGAATAATGCAAAAAGTTTTAAGAAGGCAAAACAAACTTCACAGAAACAAAGAATACTTTTGGACTATTGGACTAAATACCTCTAATGATATAGAATACATTGAGTTAGTTACTATTGGAAGCAACAACAGAATGATTCTTGTCCCAGTTGATGTGTTTAGTTTTACTGTAGCGAAAAAGTGCAAAAAAATTATCTTTTGTCATAACCATCCTTCAGGAAATTTAGTTCCTAGTAGAGCGGATATTGAATTCACAAGAGATATGGACAAAGCGGCAGGTCTTCTCGGTATTGTCATGTTGGACCATTTGATAATTTCAGAGGAGGATTACTCGACTATTGAAATCTAGACAAACTTTCAAAGATTTATGGATTTTTAAGCATTAGTTTGTACCTAAGTACTAAACACTTTTAAGTGTAAGGTCAATATATAGATTGATTTTGTAAGAAAAATTCATGTTTTCTAGATGTAAATAATTATATCGTAACTTTGGCACGACGCTTGGACTAAAACAACCATGAAAACAATTCCAATCGACAAATTGGTAGATGTAATAATCTTATACTGCAATTCAAACGGATTAACAATTACCCCATTGAAATTGCAAAAGATATTGTATTACATACAGGCTTGGCATATTGCAAGATTTGAAAAGCATACTTTGTTTGATGAATTGCCTGAAGCTTGGGTAAATGGCCCTGTTTATAGATCAGTATATAATACATTTAGTGAAAAGTTCTATCGTAATACCCCACTTAAAATAAATGTGCAAGGTGATGTTCCAGAGGAATTGGAAACACAAATGAATGAGTTAGATTTAGACCAGTTACAAACCGAGCACATAAATACTACCATAAAATTTTACTCACCTCAATCTGAGGGAAACTTAGTGCTCAAGACCCATGCGGATGCCCCATGGAACATTGCCAGAGACGGATTAGATGCATTTGAACGTTCTAGCAATGAAATTAGTATTGATTCAATGTTTGACTATTATAATCCACTGCTTGCGTAATAATGTCTTTTCTTGATGCTCTAAATGACCATGCCGAAGAGATTGAGAGTTATGGTTTGGATTTTCGCCTTAACCCAGGTGATGCCCCTAGAGCGGTACAATTTATAAGGCCAAGTGTATCCTACGACTTATTGCAAAAGAACTATGAACCTAATATTTGTCATACGTCAAATGATTTTATCAAAGAAGACTTTCATGACTATTTTGACGTTCTAAAAGATGTATGCTCCAAATCTCTCGGTGAGTTAATGAATGAACACTCCAATGTTGATTTTGAGATATATTCCTCGCCAAATAGAAACTTAAAAGCTGTTTATGCTAAAGCAATGGGGAAAAAAAACATATATCAGTCTGAGATGCCATCTTTCGGTAGGATAGGTTTATATAATAGTTTAGACGAAAATGGCAAAGCACCACGCATTTTTTTTGCTTTGGGACATTGGGCTAGATTACATGTTTTAATATTTGATCCCTTACATCAAATTTATCCATCCAATAATAATTAATCAAGAAAATAGATTATAACAAAAAAGTGTCGTCCCCCAAGTTGCGATCTTGTTTGACGACACTTCTGCTAGCTTGAATTTTTTTAAGCAAGTGGATTCTTTTCCGGCTTGCAAAACTACTGACCGCTAAGTCAACAGTACCTAAGTCTATCCTCATAGGCATTGAGGGAACTTTTATCCTTGCAGTATCGCTATCCCTAATTTGATTACTTACCCTGAACCAAATTATATAGAGTGTCTTAAAACGAGTCTATACTTGACCGATTAAAGCCAAAAGGGGTCAAGGCTTGAAGCCAACCTGATTGGAATTCAGACTCTTCTATACTACAAAGACTTGGCAAGTTAAATCTACAACAGATGAATAGAAAATTAAATATTAATCCATCCAACCTTTCAACAATCTTATTAACAGACTTTTACTAGCGGGATTTTACCAGAACAGCACCTTAAAGTGTAATAAGATTTTTTGTAGAGCATAAGGCTAATTTATTCTTTTCTATAATGTCGAAAATCTATTTGACACTCTAAATGATTCACTTGTTTTTGATGATGAAAGGACCCCTCAAGGCAGATATAAATGGCAGAAAACCAGATATGATCGAAAAATTGACCACATCACTAGAGTGCTTTCTGAGATTGGTAGTGAAAAAACAGAATCTGCTCCGGATATCATCGGGCTTTGCGAAATTGAGAATAGAAAAGTCCTGGTTGATCTTGTAGAGCATCAAAATCTTTTAGCTCATGATTATGGTATTGTTCACTTTCCTTCTCCTGATGAGCGTGGGATAGACGTTGCTTTGCTTTATAAAAAGCGCTCCTTTCTACCCACTTCATTTGTAAGTCATCGCTTAATGCTATTGGATGAACTTGGAGAGCGCAACTACACACGCGACCAGTTGGTGGTATCTGGTGTTTTGGATGATGAGCCTATTCATTTTTTGGTCAACCATTGGCCGTCAAGAAGGGGAGGCGAACAAAAAAGCAGACCCAATAGAATTAAGGCTGCACAATTGAACAAACGGATCATAGATTCCATTTTAAATCTAGATGTTGACGCAAAAATCATAAGTATGGGGGACTTTAACGACGACCCAAAAAATGATAGCTTTAAGAAAGTACTTAAGACCAAAGGCAATCGTAAAACCTTGGATAGTATGGAATTGTTCAATCCCATGGAAAAACTATATAAACAAGGTATCGGGTCCTTGGCTTATCGAGACAAATGGAATCTTTTTGACCAATTTTTTATGACTTCGAATTTGATTCAAAGAAACAAAGGCTATTTTCTCTGGCAAGCAGGTGTTTATGCTCCAAGCTATCTACGTACCACGAATGGCAAGTACGCGGGTTATCCTTTCAGAACATACGCTGGAACCACATATCAAGGTGGCTATAGCGATCATTTTCCAGTGTACCTTCTATTGTTAAAAGAATATAGAGATTAGCCTTCCTTAAAAACAACCTTGGAAAAGTTTCTGTATCTCATAACAAAGCAATCCTATGAAAAAAACGCTATTTATTGTAATGCTATGTATCCTATATTATTCTTGCGGGTCAAATGACGATGACCCATGTCCTGAAGTGGTAATAGACCCAATAGTACAGTCTATCTTTATTGAGCTTGTGGATAATCAGGGAAATAATCTTATTGAAAATGGGACATTTCCAGCAGCCGGGATTACAGCTGAATTCAATGATTTTCTAATAACGGGAATCGTTTTTACCGAGGTGGACGGTCTTGAAAACTTAATCACTTTAAATTTTTTGGGTAGTGGTGGTGAAACCACGTGGCTAATTAATTTAAACGATCAAGTAACGGATACGTTGGTTCTAGACTTATCTCTAAACATAGGAGAATGCGGATTCAACACCTATACTCTGAATTCTGCTCTTTACAACGGGATAGAGCAAATACTTATGGTAGATGCTGATTTCGTCGGTGATACCAGAATACGTGTTGTAAGGGAGTAATCCCCTTTTTTGACTAAAACCACTGTCTCCATGGAATGCGAGAAAGAATTAGCACAAGACCCAGACCGTAGAAAATGGTAATGGTTTTGAACTTTTTGTCGCTCTCCATCAAACGTTTGTGGCGAGACCAGCCAATGGTAATCAAAGCAATGGCCAGTATATTGGTGAAGGGATGTTCCAAGGCCAATAAACGAGCAGGAGCGTTCAACCCGCCCATGCCCAAGGTTTGAATCGCTTTTAGCCCATTTGCCGAAACGAAGTATAGAATTAATCCAACTACCAGCTGGATATGGCTCAATATTAAAGCGAAAAGACTAACACGTAGGTCTTTGTGCATGGTAAAATCACGTTTGCCCATCCAGCCACTCAACGCATTAAAAACAGCGAGGACAAGAACTATAAGAACAACATATGCAAAGTAGGAGTGTAGGTTTTGAAGAATTTCCATGGTCAATTAGTTTGCCTAAAAGTAATGATTTTGGGAATAAAAAACCCCGCCTAAGGGCGGGGTCTTGAAATTAACTATCTATTGATTGCTTAGTTGAAAATGTATCGGATTCCCAATTGCATTTGCCATCTTGATGATTGGATGCCTTCGTCATCCAATTCCTCAAAATTAGCGCTGCCGTCCAATCCAACTACACCTGTGTTAAGTGTAAAGGTTGGTATATCTCCTGTAGAAACCGTCGTAAGAGGACTTACTTCGCTTCCTACGAATTTCAACTGACCCCAATCTTTGTTCAACAAATTAGTGAAGTTAAAGATATCTGCAGATAACTGGATAGTATGTTTGCTGTCTCCCCAATTAACGGAGAAATCCTGCAAAAACTTTAAGTCAACAATATGGCTCCAAGGACCTCTTGAACCATTACGCTCTGCATAATCTCCTCTTCGTGTGCGTAAATAGTCATCATTTTCGATAAACGCGTCCAAGGCCGCCCACTGCTCTGCAGGAGTGGCAACAAGGTTACCATCGCTATCGGTAAGATTTGCAAATGCAATCTCACCTTGGTTAGCTGGCACATAAATCAAAGCATTGTCACGAGAGTCATCATTCAACAAGTCTCTACCTTCATTATAGCTAAAGCTATATGGAGTACCTTGAAAACCTTGATAGAACAGACCCAATGTAGTTTTTATATTTTCATTCCAGTTGTATTGGTATGAAACATTGGCTATGATTCTACTTCCCAAGGCAAAATCAGATCTAGTAACAGGTAAATCAGAGTTTTTACCATTTACTGTCAAAATATTACGCCATTGAGAACTGTTCTGAGAAGACGTTCCATCAAAAATCTTATTGGATTCTGCATATGCATATGAAATTGACCCTGCAAAACCGTTTTCGAATGGCTTCGATAGTGTAAAGGTTGCATTTGTGGCGTTTCCACCACCGGTATTGGAAGCCAGAATTATTCTACCATAAGTGTTATCAATCAAGTCTGAAAAACTTCTGGTATAGAATGGCCTGTTATCAGCACCTTGATAGTTACCTATAGCTTCAGGAATATTTAGGTTCTCATAAAAAATATCTGTGATTACATCAGTATACAAAAAATCTGCAGAAGCAATCAATCCCCACCAAGGTAATTTTTGATCAACAGCAATGTTGTACTTAACTACTTGTGGCAATTTGAAGTTTGGTGCAATCAAATCAATATTCCCGCCTAGTGCTCCGGTTCCAGGTTCAACGTTCCTTGTTTGATTGTTAACATCCGGATTAAACTGGGTAACAGTTGTATTGAAATCCGCAGCAAATCCGCCTGTTATACCGTTATTATTGTACGTACCCCCTGGCCATACCAAAGGTAGTCGAGAAGTGAATACTCCAATACCTCCACGAATCTGGGTAGTCCGTTCCCCATTAACATCCCAGTTGAATCCTAAGCGAGGAGAGAAAACGGCATTGCTAATCTGTTGACCAACTCTGGCTCCCTGTAAATCTTTACCTGCAGCTTCCAGAAGACCAACTGTTGTGGTATTGAATTCCTCATTTACGGGACCCGACTTCCATACAGGAATATCAATACGTGCACCAATACTAACTCGGAAGTCATCAGTTACATCCACCTCATCTTGAACGTAGAAACCGTATTGTTCTGTTTCAAAGTCAGCAGAACCATCAGACTCATCACCTACTGCAGTGCTTCCTACCAGAGAATAACCGTGCTGATATTCAACCGGTGCTTGGTTGGTCAAGAACTGGTTTAAACCAGTGGAAAGAAGGTTCCCATCATCATCAAACAAATCCTCGAAAGTATAACTACCAAAGTTAAAAGCAAAGAATAGGTTCTTTACCTGTGCAAATTCCATGTTTGCTCCTAAAGTAACAGTATGTCTTCCAGCATATATGTTGAAGTTGTTTGTAATGGTTACATAATCTGTATTTAACAAGTTAGCTGTAGAAAAAGGCTCAGACCCAAAGAAGATATCTCCGTCACCGTCTTGAATTTCAACTGTTGGAAAAGGCTCCCCAGATGGGTCCCTGTCATCTCTTACTCTAGCATAACTGACAATGAAGTTGTTGCTGAATTTATTGCCAAAACGAGAATTGAGTTCCAACGCGGTGGAATTTGTGTTGGATTCGAAGAACTCTGAACCATTAAGGAATCCTATTTCTCTGTTACCAGAAGTTCTAGATTCAAGATTCTCCGCCCCTACATAACTATGTCTCAATGATAGGTTATGATTCTCATTGATGTTCCAATCCAACTTAGCAACAAAAGTGTTACTTTCCAAGGTTCTTGTATTGTTATCAAAAATACCAGGATTGTAGCCAAAATTGGTTTGAAGGAAGTTGCTCAAATTCGCCAAATCAGCTTCAGAAGAACGTCCCGTATAGTTGCTGAAGTTAAAAGGTTGAGGCGTTTCAGTTTCATTCCTTTCATAGTTAACAAAGAAGAACAATTTGTCCTTGATTAGGGGACCCCCTAAACGAACACCATATGTATTTGCCGAAAACTCATTTAGTTTTTGTCTTTCTTCACCATCACCTACCAAATCTGGAGGAGTCTTCCCTGATAGGGATTCATTACGTGTGAAATAATAGGCAGAACCTTGGAATTCATTAGAACCAGAACGCGTAACCGCGTTGATGGAACCTCCAGAAAAACCAGATTGTCTTACATCGAAAGGTGCAACGTTAATTTGAAAAGTCTCGATTGCATCCACTGATAGCGGGTTTACCCCTGTTTGCCCTCCATTAGTTCCGGAACCAGCAAGACCAAAAACATCATTGTTTACCGCACCGTCAATGTAGATTGCGTTATATCGGTTGTTTTGTCCAGCAATTGATATGGAAAATCCATCATCACCTTCCGACACTTGAGCTTGAGGAGTAAGACGAACAAAATCCGCCAAAGACCTTGAAGCCGCTGGTATGGTGGCCACCTCTCTTTGAGAAATATTGGTTTCAGTACCTGTTTTGTTTGCACTAAAAGTCCCATTGGATACGGCAGTAATTACCACTTCATCCAGGGCAGTGGCAGATTCCTGTAATTGGGAACTTTGCCTGGATGTTTGCCCTAAGTTCAAAAAGATATTTTCCCTCACATCATCGTTAAAACCAATATAGGAAAAGGTGATTTTGTAAGGACCTCCTGTTCTCATACCTGAAATTCGGTAGAAACCGTCAAAATCGGTAGCAGCACCATAAGTTGTACCGGTTGGCATATGAATCGCCACTATACTGGCACCAGGAAGAGGTTCACCAGTATTATCAGTTACCTTACCGCCCATGGCGGAAGAAGTAACACCCTGTGCAAAGGCTGTCGCCGTAAACAATACGGCTAAAACGGCCAAGTAGAATTTTTTCATTTTACAGTATTAAATTGATCAAATAGCACTGCAAAAGTGTGGCATTTTTAACATTTCGTTATTAAGGGAATGTTAAATAAAGAAAGGTTTCTTAACATTTAGATAACATTAATGAATCTGATTATCAGCTAGTTAAGATTTGCTAATCTTAAAGAATTCTTAATTTAACCTTTAAAAAACTGAAGAAGTTGCATTGTGGAACTATCATGTCTGCCAATTTCAGAATTTTCAAGGTCGGCAAGTATATTTTTAGCCAATTGCTTACCTAATTCCACACCCCATTGGTCGTAACTAAAAATATTCCAAATTACCCCTTGAACAAAGATTCTATGCTCATATAGGGCTATCAAGGCACCAAGGTTCTTAGGAGTAAGCTTGTTAATGAGCAAAGTGGTTGTGGGTTTGTTTCCTTCAAAAACCTTGAATGGGAGAATGGTATCCAGTTTTTCTGGTCCTACTCCCTGTTGTTCCAACTCCGATTTTACCTCCTCCTCCGTTTTTCCATTCATTAAAGCTTCTGTCTGGGCAAAGAAGTTGGCCATTAGCTTTTTGTGGTGTTCCACATCTCCATGTAGGGATTCTTTGAAGCCAATGAAGTCTGTTGGGATGAGTTTTGTTCCCTGATGTATTAATTGAAAAAAGGCATGCTGGGAATTGGTGCCCGGTTCACCCCAGATAATGGTTCCAGTTTCATGGGAAACCGAGTTTCCGGCCCTATCCTTGCTCTTCCCATTACTTTCCATGATACCTTGTTGCAAATAGGCAGAAAACCTATGAAGGTATTGGGAGTAAGGAATAATCGCTTCCGTTTCCGCGCCAAAAAAGTTGTTGTACCAAACCGTTAAAAGCCCAAGGATTACAGGTAGGTTTTCAGAGAAGGGAGTCTCTTTAAAATGGATATCCATCTCATGAGCACCATCTAATAGCTCTTCAAAGTTTTGATGCCCTATTGAAAGGGCTATGGACAACCCAACAGCACTCCATAAAGAAAAGCGACCTCCAACCCAATCCCACATGGGGAATACATTTTCTGAACTTATTCCAAACTCATCGATTTTCTTCAAGTTGGTGGATACTGCCACAAAGTGCTTGGCGACATCCTTTTCCGAAGCATTTTCAAGAAACCATTTTTTAATGGTGAGCGCATTACTCAAAGTTTCCTGGGTAGTAAAGGATTTTGAGACTATAACAAAGAGAGTAGTTTCTGGATTAAGTCCCTTCAGTGTTTCATGTACGTGATCGCCATCCACATTACTCACAAAATGTACATTGAGATGGTTCTTGTAAAACTTCAAAGCTTCGGTTACCATGACCGGACCCAAATCTGAACCCCCAATGCCAATATTAACAACATCGGTGAATGCTTTACCCGAATATCCTTTGGTATTACCAGAAATAATTCTCTCTGAAAAAGCTTTTATCTTATCCCTAACCTCATAAACCTCCGGAACTATGTTTTTGCCATTTACAAAAATGGAATCGCTGATTTTAGCTCTGAGTGCAGTATGCAATACTGCTCTATCTTCCGTTTCGTTAATGTTTTCGCCCTTAAAATATTGAGATATTGCTTCTTTTAGCTTGACCTCATCTGCTAGTTCCAATAGCAGGGAAAGTGTTTCTTCGGTTATCCTATTCTTGGAATAGTCTACAAAAAAATCACCAAAATGGATGGAAAACGCCTTTGCTCTTTGGGGGTTCTCCTTGAAAAGTGTTTTGAGATGTTGAGGCTTTAGCTGATTGAAGTGGTCATGGAGTTTTTTCCAAGACTCAGTTGTCGAGGGATTGATTTTGGAGAGGGACATTTTCAGTGTTATAGGTTATCAGTGTTTCTTGTTGTTGTGGCTCTACAAACTCAATGCAATCGAGTTGTTGTTTCATGGGGGCTATGTGTTCCAAATAATTCGTCCGAAGAGAATCCGCAATGGGTTCAGCCGCTGGTAATTTCTCCCGCAAAGGATCGACCTGTCTTCCATTCTTCCAAAATCGGTAGCAAACATGAGGACCGCCTGTGTTACCGGTCATTCCTACCCATCCTATAACATCACCTTGGCGAACAAACTCTCCTCTTCTTACCGCCTGTTTTTTCATGTGAAGGTATTGGGTACTATACGTCCCATTATGCCTAATCTTAACATATTTACCATTCCCTCCCCGTCTTGTAGATTCTGTTACCGTGCCATCTGCGGTGGCAATAATAGGGGTTCCTATTGGAGCAGCATAGTCAGTCCCTCTGTGAGGTCTCACTTTGTATCCATAATACGCTATCCTTCTTTTAAGATTGTATCTTGAGGACAATCGATATCCAAATTTGATAGGAGCCCTTAAAAACGTGCTACGTAGGTTGTTTCCTTCATCATCAAAATAATCCTGTATTTGTTTTAAGGAATCTGTGACATAAGGAAATGCATAGACTTGTTTTCCCTTATGTTCAAAGAGTGCAGCTTCAATGGGCTCTACACCTGCATAAATACTATCATTGATATACCTTTCTTTAAAAAGGATTTTGAACTTATCTCCTTTTTCCAATTTAAAAAAGTCAATGGTCCAGGCATATATTTCCGAAAGGTTTATGGTGACCAGATAATCCACTCCAAGACTATCCAGTGTTTGTGAAAGGGAGCTTTTGATAACTCCGGAAACCTCTCTTGATAGATACTTTACTTTTTTCTTGCTCTTGTAGGCGACGGCAGAATCCCTTAAATCTACAACAGTATAGTTTATTTTATCGTTCTCGTAGATAAAGACTTCTGCTTTCTCCAACGTATCTCGGGATTTAAGAATGGTATAGGGTCTTCCGACCTTGATACGCTTTACATCAAAACTATCCTTGTACTGTTCAGAAATAGTAACGATTTTAGGATAATCCACATGGTTGGCCAGCATTAGTTTTCCAAAACTGTCCCCTCTACGCACTGTGTCATTGACAACCTTGAATTCATCAAGGTCAAAACCGTAAATTTTCTTCTTGGGTATTTCTATTGGAATTTGAGCCACCTCAATCGGTTCGACTTTTTTGGTCTCCTTACATCCGACCAAAGCAAATAACAACACAACGATGCCCCAATATTTCCCCATGTTATATCTTTTTGTTTTCAGGATTGAAAATGTGGTCTACCCACTGTTTTCCCCAAGTTTCTTTTTCCCCTTCAGAGTGCAAAGTTGGGAAAAATATTATTTTCTGGAAACTCGGAGGCAAATAGGCCTTCCAATTCGTACCTCCAGTGGCGTCCACCTCAGCTTTTTCTTTTGCCAAATACCGATAGGCGGAACCCATATGCATCAATGGCCAATTCACGTTCGCATTCACATCCAATTCTTTTAACGCATTTATCAACTCTTCATTGTTCTTGGATGCTTGAGGAAGCTGAAGGTATTTATGATAGATAGTGCTATTTTTTACTTGATTTGAAATTCGAAGCAGTCTGGGGGTATACCTGAATTCAAATTGTTTTAATGTCAACGTTTTTTCTCCAGTGGTTATATCGGTCGCTCCCTTTTTCCAGTATATATGTTCAAAAAGCTCTTCAATGGTATTTTTTCCTGTAAAGGTCTCCCGGTCATCCAAATGGACTAAATTCTCCAAAGGCGTGGCATAAATCTCGATCATTCGGTATTGAACCGATTGAAATCCGCTTGCGGGAAGCAATGCCATTCTGTATCGAAGAAACTGTTCGCGCTCCATTCCCTTTATCATAATACTGAAAGAAGAAATAAGCGCTTTGTAATAACTGTTCATTCTTCGTATCCTTTCCACAAAGAAGGATAAATCCTGGGATTTGTCTTCAACAAGCTGTTTTTGCTCATGCAAAATCAGTTTAAAGTACAACTCCGTAATCTGGTGGTACATGATAAAAATCTCCTCATCAGGAAAATGGGTTCTGGGCACTTGAAGACTAAGCAGGGTGTCTAGATGGATATAATCCCAGTACGTAAGGTATTTTTGATATAGGAGGCCATCAAGGTAGGAGCTAAGGTCCTGACCTGAGTGCCTGTATTTTTCTTCAAGTTTGTGGATTTGGGACTTAATGATGTCGTCCTGGTTCATTCAGTAAAATCTATCGCTTCTTCATTATTATTTTAAACTGGTTGCGAAGCCCATTATAACCATCCAAATCTGCTTTTAAAGAGCCTACAGCCAAATCTGCCTTAATGCGGACAGGTATTTTGTTCATATCATTGGAAACCCATAAGGTCAGGCTCTCTTTTTCTTTGAAAACACGCCCTGATTGAACCAAAGGCCTAAATTTAAGACATTCTACTTTTCCAAATTTGGTGCGAATGATTTCTTTTCCCAAAAACTTCAATTTGAACTTAAAAACGCCATCGTCATCAAACAACATGTCCATATCGATGGATTGCCCTTCCTTGAAGTCCTCAAGTTTATACCTGTTCCTTAGGTGATACGATGCGGATAAAAGGTCTTGGATATCATCATGCACGGGGATGTCAAATTCCTTTCCATTCTTGTTGTCCTTTAGAATGGCTTTATCCTCGGCATAGTGAAAATCAATTTCAATATCTTTCGTGTAGCCTCCCTCGTTTATTTTTCTAATAAATCGATAGGGTTTGCCATCCTTGCGGCCGAAGTAGCTTTCATAAGTATCATCCACCTTAAAAAAGATACTTGCAAAGCCTGTGGTTTTCCCTCGACCCACAACATGATAAACGGGAATACTATCTATTTTATCAGTGCTTAATTGCAAAGTGGCGTAACTGGCATTTAAGAACCCATAGTGAATGCGAAATTTTAACCATTCCCCAGATTTAAAGGCAGGATAGGTTTTTTGTCCTGCCATAGGAAGGGTAAAAAGAATACAAAGTAGGATGTATATTTTCTTCATGGCTTTAACTATGGTTGTAAAATTAGTAAAATCAAGCTTCAAGATGATTAGTTTACAATTACTTAAACAAAAGCTGTTTCAAAATATTGTAGCATAAAAAAAGCCCAGTTTAGCAACCGGGCTTTTCCTAAATAACCAACCAAACTTTAAATTATGAAAAACCAATACTTAAAGTTATAAGGGAACCACCCCTTATGTTTTGTAAAGATACATCAAGACTTTGTAGGAAAATAAGTTTTTAACGGACTTTAACTAACCGAATAAAATTTTATGAAATCCTTAGACAAGAAGGCTGTATGCAAGGTATTCTAAAACCAGTAACCTACGCTAAAAAATATGTGGTTTTCATTGGATTCTGGAGAAAAAGAATAAAAAACCTGAACCGGGCCCAAAAAAGATTCCAAGCCATAACCAATACCATAACCTGTGAAGCTAGGCTCGGAGAACCATTCTCCAGTTCTGAACAAATCGTCTTCTACATTGGCGAAATTAGCGGTGAACATAAAATGATTCTTAGGTGCGAATTCATAATCCAATCGCCCGTAGGCCTTTACGAAACTATTTCCTGGTAAACTCAGGAAATCGTACCCAAAAAATGGAATGAAATTATTTACAAAATCATTGCCATAACCCCCCAAAACAAAATCAAAAGAAGTAACGCTGGACGTTCCCAATTTAAATCCTCCTGAGGTTTCCAGGTTAAGAGACAAATTATTTTTCAATGGAAAAGCCACTCCTAACTGCGCTTTCCCAATTGAAAACTCCCTGAAGTTGTCGTTAAAGTCGGATGAAAAAAGGTAAAGATGAAAATCACTGTCAAAGAACAATCCTTTGGTTGGGAAATATTTATCATTATATGTGTCAAGTTTAATAGACCCGTAAGTACTGAAATAATTGGAGTCTTCGAAAAAAGTCCTATCAGAAGAAGTTGGAACAACTAATTCCGGTGTTTCCTGCTCAATTAAATCGTTTAACGTATTTGTACTGTATCTCAATAGTTTATGCTCCACTCCAAGAGTAAGAGCAAATTCTTCCCTAAAAACGGTCTGTAGATAAATTTGATTGGTGAGATCAGTAACATCCAAGGTGATTTCCCGAATATTAGGGTCATCAACTACATCAAAGTTTGAACGTATCAGTCCAAAATCAATTTCTTCATCAAAATCGGTGAATCTCGAATTTATACCAAAACTCCAATAAAATCCTTTATCCAGATAGTATTCCAAATTATACCGAATATGGTCTCCCAATATAAAGTCAAAAGAAGCGACATCATCTTTCAATAAGAAATTCTTTCGGGTAAGGTTGATTAGTGCAGCACTTTGGTACAAATCATCATAGTGAGCCGCCATTTTAATGAACATTTTTGTCTCTTTTTCCCTCAACTTTAAGATCAAATCAGTACCTAGACCATTGGAGACCAATTCGTAACGAATGGCTTTGAAATTTCCCGTGGCAGATAAATTGTTGATTCCCTGTTTTAGCTTTTCAAATGGAATCCTTTCTGCCAGATTGAACCTTAGTTTTCCTTTAATATATCCACGGGTATAGCGGTCGTTTCCACGTATGATCAACCTGTTTATGGTAAGACTGTCCATAGCAGGGATATTAGGTTTGATATA
Organism: Flagellimonas meridianipacifica; assembly: GCF_003001695.1. Taxonomy (GTDB): domain Bacteria; phylum Bacteroidota; class Bacteroidia; order Flavobacteriales; family Flavobacteriaceae; genus Flagellimonas; species Flagellimonas meridianipacifica. The sequence continues at coordinate 754,243 of NZ_PVYX01000001.1, forward strand.
TGGAATAGCATTTTGCTTGATGGCAACTTGCTCCAATTCTTCAAGTTTTTCCATAGCTCCATCGCGACCACTTTGAATAATCTCTTGTCCTCTTTCAAAATCTATGACCGAGAAATCATTAATGTCCGGTCTAATATAAATATCGGTCTGTTTGGATTTCTCTTTCATATCGTTAACCGTTCTATAATTATTGATTTGAAGCAGAATCTCCGTTGCAGAGGTTAGGGATTCCCGTGATGCCAAATCATGTTGCACATCAACACCTATGATAAAATTCGCTCCCATTTTCTTGACCTCATCTATAGGATAGTTGTTCACAACCCCTCCATCAATCAATATATCACCATCCACTTCGGAAGGTTCAAACAAGGAAGGGAAAGTACCACTGGCCATAATGGCTTCGGGCAAATAACCACTGTCCAAAAGAACGCTTTCGCCCGTTTCAACATTGGTTGCCATGCAGATAAAAGGTATGGGCAGCTTTTTAAAATCAGATACATCCTTTACGTGAAAAAGGAGTTTTACAAATTCGTTGTAAATGTTTTGCCCTCCAGAAATGGCCTGGGGAAAGGAAACATTAAAGTTGTCAAACGGTAAACTCAATGCATATCGTTCAGAGTCGTCTTTTTCGTAAAAAGTCTTTGCCCCCCTGGGCACGTTATCCGTTATAAGCCTTGGGAAATCAGTAGTCCTGAAAATGGAGTCCAGTTCGTTGGCAGAATATCCTGAAGCGTACAAAGCACCTACAATGGCCCCCATACTTGTTCCTCCAATATAATCTATCTTAATACCAGCTTCCTCAATGATTTTCAATGCCCCAATATGGGCCAAACCCTTTGCACCTCCCCCGCTCAGAACCAACCCAACCTTCAACTCCTCCAAACCATTATTAGCCTGGGAAAAAGCCACTATTCCAGAAATAATAAATAGGAAAAATGCAATCTTTCTCTTCATTTCCAATTCTTAATGAAAGGATTCATAAATCTTTTTTGCCTTTGCCATTCCTACAGTTTCCGCCAAACTCTCCACCGTTGCTTCCTTTATTCGTTTTACCGATTTAAAACTTTTCAAAAGCTGCTCTGCGGTCTTTTTGCCTACTCCTTCAATACTTTCCAGTTCAGAATCAATAGCGCCCTTGCTTCGCTTATTTCTATGATGGGTAATTCCAAATCTATGTGCCTCGTTTCTAAGTTGCTGGATTATCTTCAACGATTCGGATTTTTTATCAAGGTAAAGTGGAATCGGGTCATCTGGGAAATAGATTTCCTCCAAACGTTTGGCAATACCAATAATAGCTATCTTACCCCGCAGCTCCAAAGCTTCCAAACTTTTCAATGCCGAGGACAATTGTCCCTTACCGCCATCAATTACAATGAGCTGTGGTAAGTTTTCTTCTTCATCCAACAATCTTTTATATCTCCTGTACACCACTTCTTCCATGCTTGCAAAATCATCCGGGCCCTGTACAGTTTTTATATTGAAATGGCGGTAGTCTTTTTTGGAAGGCTTTCCATTTTTGAATACGACACATGCGGCCACTGGATTACTCCCTTGAATATTCGAATTATCAAAACATTCTATATGTATGGGTTCTTCAGAAAGTCTTAAATCAGACTTCATTTGGGCCATGATACGTTTGGTATGCCTATCCGGGTCCGTGATTCTTATTTGCTTAAAACGATCTTGTCTAAAAAAGCGGGCATTTCTTTCGGAAAGCTCCATGATGCGTTTTTTGTCTCCTAATTTGGGTACCGTAACCTTGAGGTCATCTTCAACAGACACGGGAAATGGCAAATATATTTCCTTGCTATCAGAGCTAAAACGGCGTCGCAACTCTACGATGGCCAGTTGCAATAACTCAGTATCAGCTTCGTCCAGTTTTTTCTTTATTTCTAAAGTGTGTGACCTCGTAATAGCACCATGCGAAAGCTGGAGAAAGTTTACATATCCATGCGTCCCATCAGAAATAATGGTAAACACGTCTACATTGTTAATTTTGGGATTGACCACAGTGGATTTGGCCTGGTAACTTTCAAGTATTTCTATTTTTTCCTTGATTTCTTGCGCTTTTTCAAACTCCATTTCAGTAGCAAGAACCTTCATCTGAGCTTTAAACTCCTGTAAAGGTGCTTTGAAGTTCCCTTTGATGATTTCCCTTACTTTTTCTATACGCTTGCTATATTCTTCTTCAGTGATCAGTCCTTGACATGCACCCTGACAAAAACCAAGATGGTATTCCAGGGAGAACTTGAATTTTCCCGCTTCAATCTTCTCCTTGGTCAACAGATGCTTGCACGTACGCAAAGGTTGAACATTTTTTATCAGTTCAAGGAGCGTTTTCACGGTTTTCACGCTCGTGTATGGGCCAAAATATTCAGACCCATCCTTAATAATATTTCGGGTCATGAAAATTCTGGGGAAAAGTTCGTTTTTGATGCAAATCCATGGATATGATTTATCATCCTTTAGCAAAACGTTGTATCGGGGCTGATGTTCCTTGATGAGATTGTTCTCCAAAAGAAGGGCATCTGATTCTGTAGCTACCACTATATGGCGGATGGATACAATTTTCTTGACCATTACCCGGGTCTTGCCGTATTCATGGTTCTTGGTGAAGTAAGAAGAGACCCTTTTCTTTAAGTTCTTTGCCTTACCCACATATAAAATCTTGCCGTCAGTATCGAAAAATTGATATACTCCTGGATTGTTGGGCAGCGTACTTATTTGAACCTCAATAGCGGTCTTGGACATATTTTATAGCAACGAAAGGTCTTAAACAAAGTTAAATGTAAATAAATGGGATAATAGTTAAAACTGATAAATCTATATTTCATTTTGATTGATGGCATTCCAGATTTGATACTTGGGTCTTTACTTCAAAATACTTGGAACTCTTGGATTTTGAACCGATATTCAAGTAAACAACAATATGATACTTGTTGTTCCAAAAAAAGTGTTTAAAATTTCCCTCAAATTGTTAAACTGTTGCTAAAAAAAGTGCTTTTCATCGATAAAAAGTGCATTTCATAGTAATCTTCTCGTTTTATTTACTTACATTTAAACTGAATTATTATAACACCTATGGAAAATTATATTATCGTCTTGGGAATGTATCTCATCTTGATGTTGTTTTTCAAAATCTTTTATTCGGTTTCCGAAAAAAAGACTCTTCAAGATTAATATTCCAAGACACCCCAAACGCTTCAACATTTTATGTTGAAACATGAACTAAGAAGAAAATACAGACAAAACAGAGTTCATCTAGAAAGAGATGAAATCGAAACAAAAAGTATAACCTTAGTAAATAAAATTTTACAAATCCCAATATGGGATTTTTTTTATTTCCATACTTTTCTGAGCATTATAAAAAACAAAGAGGTGGACACTTTACCCTTGATCACCTTGCTTCAAGGTAGGGACAAACACATTGTTGTTCCTAAAGTGATAGGCGAACATTCCATGAAACATTATTTACTTACCGACAATACTGGACTAAGACTAAACGAGTGGTCCATTCCTGAACCTATTGACGGTATTGAAATACCTGAGAAAAAAATTGAGGTTGTTTTTATCCCATTATTAGCTTTTGACAAACTTGGTAACCGTGTTGGGTATGGAAAGGGGTTTTATGATGAATTCCTATCTAAATGCGATTTCGAAACCATAAAAATTGGACTCTCACTTTTTGAAGTAGAAGAAGAACCAATTACCGATGTTCATGAAAAGGATATTGGTTTAGATTACTGTGTAACTCCAAACCAAATCTACACCTTTTAAGCTTCTTCTTTCTTTTCTGTCTTTGGAAAGGCCTTTTTGTTGAAGACAATCAAAATACCCACTCCTGTACTTATTGCAGTATCTGCAATGTTGAAAACCGGCTCAAAAAACCGAAAGCTTTTTCCTCCCAAAGAAGGTACCCAATCGGGCCAAGTGGTATCTATCATTGGAAAATAAAGCATATCCACTACCTTCCCATAGAATAACTTTCCGTAGGGTTCATTAGAAAAAAGAGTAGACACCTGCCCAACACTTTCATTAAATATGGTTCCATATAAAACGGAGTCAATAATGTTACCCAAGGCTCCCGCGAATATGAGTGATACGGCAATAATCAAAGTTTTAGGAGCATTCTTTTTGATAATGTCCCATAACCAATACCCGATTCCTACAATAGCAAAAAGCCGAAAAATGGTCAACACCAATTTGCCGTTAGTTTCCGAAATAGGAAGCAAATCACTTAGTTTAGTTCCCCAGGCAGCACCCTCGTTTTCTATGAACAGGATTTTGAACCAACTGAAAACATCAACAGATTCTCCCAGAATAAAATGGGTCTTGATATAGATTTTACTGATTTGATCCACCAAAAGAATCAGAAAAATGATGAGTAGGGACTTTTTTAGATTCATCGTTTCTTTAAAGAATGCGCAAAAGTAGGCATATTATTTCGTTTTGTTCAAGTAGATATTACCCTCTTTGCTTTGCAGCATATAGTGTTTATCCCCTTTGGGGAAGTCCTTGTTGAAGACTTTTCCATAATCGCTCGCCGCTTCCACCACTCCAGAGGCTGTACTGAGCCAAATATCCCCTTTTTGGGTGGTAACGTCTACGGTTTCCCCCACATCAACTATTTTACAGTCTCCATCAGAGAGTCTTACTGTGAGTTTCCGGTAATCCCCCTTGGCTTCAACATGCGAATTTGTCCCATAGACCACGACTTCCTTGTACTCAGGAACTTCGATATGCAAAGCAATTGAAATCACCTTATGCGCACTAAGCTTATCGTTTGGAAAGATAAAATTGGGATGGAATCCTGTGCTTACCAAAATGGACTTTCCTTCGGTCTCAAGGTTTACCACTAAATCTGTGGAGTACTCGCCTTCCATACTGGCATTTATCCTTAACTCATCTGAAGAGGTGGTTTCCAAATTTACTTGATAGCAATTTTTTACGTCAATTACTATCCTGGAAACATGGGAATCCACCAGTGTTTTTTTCAATACTTTTTGTGAAGAAACACTGAAAAAGAACAGAGACACAAAAGGAAAAACAAGCCCCTTACATTTAAAAGAACTTAGGGGGCACATGTTATTATTTCTGCATGTTTTTTGCCTCAATACTTAGGGTAGCATGGGGAACCAACTTAAGGCGCTCTTTGTTGATCAACTTACCGGTAACCCTGCAAATTCCATATGTCTTGTTCTCAATTCTGAGCAATGCGTTCTTCAAATCGCGAATAAACTTTTCTTGACGTATGGCCAATTGTGTGTTCGCCTCTTTGCTCATGGTTTCAGAACCTTCCTCAAAAGCCTTAAAGGTGGGAGAAGTATCGTCTGTTCCATTATTCCCGTCGTTCATATATGAACTTTTCAAAAGCTCTAAATGTTTATTGGCTTTTTCTATTTTTTCCTCAATAAGGTTTCTGAATTCTTCAAGGTCTTTATCCGAATATCTTACTTTTAAATCTTGTGCCATGTTCTAATGTTTTTGGATAAATAATTTTGTATTTACTTCATCGAAGGCAATTGCAACGCCCTCTTCCAATTTTTCCTCAAAATTCAATTCTGCGGTCAGGGTCTCTGTTTTGATGTAATCTTCATTACTCGATACCGCTTTCTCTACAAAACCGTCTTTTAATATTTTGATGTCAATCTTATCTGTAACTTCAAATCCCGATTCTTTTCTAAGATTCTGGATTCTATTTACCAGTTCCCTTGCAATCCCTTCTTTTCTGAGTGTATCATCTATGGTCACATCCAAGGCCACCGTAAGGGCTCCTGATGTTGCTACCAACCATCCCTCAATATCTTGGGAAGTTATCTCTACATCGGTTAACTGTAAAATAATACTTTTATTTTCTATTTCAAGCATTAATTCGCCTTCACGCTCCATTTTTTGGATATCTTCTTGGTTCAACTGACTCACAGTAGCAGCTACAGCCTTCATGTCCTTACCAAACTTAGGGCCCAATACTTTAAAATTGGGTTTTATCTTCTTCACCAAAATATCGGAAGCATCATCCAACAACTCAATCTCTTTGACATTGACTTCTGATTTAATCAAGTCTGATACCGCCTCTATTTCTGCTTTCTGATTTTCATCCACTACAGGCACCATTATCTTCTGTAAAGGCTGTCTTACCTTGATTTTCTCCTTTTGGCGTATGGACAAAACCAGCGAAGATACTTTTTGAGCCATTTGCATCTTTCCTTCCAACGCTTTGTTAACCATGTTACCGTCAAAAGATGGAAAATCTGCCAAATGAACACTTTCAAAGTTCTCCATTCCAGTGGCTGCATTCAAATCCTTATATAGTCGGTCCATATAAAAAGGTGCCACAGGAGCTGAAAGTTTGGCTACTGTGACCAAACACGTATATAAGGTTTGGTAGGCTGAAATCTTATCTTGTTGATAATCCCCTTTCCAGAATCGCCTTCTACTTAAGCGCACATACCAATTACTCAGGTTTTCTTGAACGAAATCGGAAATCATGCGTGCTGCCTTTGTAGCCTCGTAATCGTTGTATGCCTCGTCCACTTTTTGTATCAGGGAATGAAGCTCTGACAAAATCCATTGGTCAATCTCCGGCCTTTCGTTCAGTGCTATTTCATCTTCACTAAAATCAAACTCATCAATATTGGCATAGAGTGCAAAAAAGGAGTAGGTATTGTAAAGGGTGCCAAAGAATTTTCTTTTTACTTCAACCACACCATCTAAGTCAAACTTTAGATTGTCCCATGGATTGGCGTTGGAAATCATATACCAACGGGTGGCATCAGCACCATGCTTTGGTAATGTTTCAAATGGGTCAATGGCATTGCCCAATCGCTTGGACATTTTCTTTCCGTCTTTGTCCAAAACCAAACCGTTGGAGACCACATTTTTATAAGAAACGGAGTCAAATACCATAGTTGCAATAGCATGTAAGGTATAAAACCATCCACGGGTCTGGTCCACTCCTTCGGCAATGAAATCTGCTGGGAAAGCCACACCATCATCTATCAACTCTTTGTTCTCAAAAGGATAGTGCCATTGAGCGTAGGGCATGGAACCACTATCAAACCAAACATCTATCAAATCTGATTCCCGTTTCATGGGTTTTCCAGATGGCGATACCAAAGTAATTTGGTCCACAATGTTCTTGTGCAAGTCAACCGTATCATAGTTCTTCTCACTCAAGTCGCCAATCACAAAATCAGCAAAGATATCTTTATCCATGAGGCCGGCTTCAACCGATTTGGACATTTCTTCTTTGAGTTGTTCTATGGAACCCATAATCATTTCCTCTTTGCCATCCTCGGTTCTCCATATTGGAAGAGGTATTCCCCAATATCTCGACCGGGATAGGTTCCAATCATTGGCATTGGCCAACCAGTTCCCAAAACGTCCTTCACCAGTAGCTTTTGGCTTCCAATTGATAGTCTGGTTCAATTCGAACATCCTATCCTTAACGTCGGTCACCTTTATGAACCAAGAATCCAGAGGATAGTACAAAATCGGTTTATCAGTACGCCAACAGTTGGGATAACTGTGAAGGTATTTTTCAACCTTGAACGCCTTATTTTCCTCTTTAAGTTTGATAGCAATCTCCACATCTATCGATTTTTCGGGAGCCTCACCATCATCATAGTATTCATTTTTTACATACTTGCCACCAAACTCTTTGAGTTCTGGACGGAATCGACCCTGCAAATCAACCAAAGGGACAGGGTTGTTGTTTTCATCCAAAACCAACATGGGTGGTACTTCGGGTTCCGCTTGTTTGGCCACGAAGGCATCATCCGCTCCAAAAGTAGGTGCGGTATGGACAATACCAGTACCGTCTTCCGTAGTTACGAAGTCTCCGGAAATGACACGAAAGGCGTTCTCTGGATTTTGATAGGGCTGAACATAGTCTATCAATTGCTCGTATTGAATCCCAACCAAATCCTTACCGGAAAAACTTTGTACAACTTGGTATGGTATTTTTTTTGCCCCTTTCTCAAAGCTTTCAAAATCTGCTTGGGTTTCTGCCTCAAAAAACTTTCCTGAAAATTGTTTTGTTACCAGTGCTTTTGCCAAAACCACTTGGGTAGGCTCAAAAGTGTATTGGTTAAAACTCTTTACCAAAACATATTCAATTTTGGGGCCTACGGTCAACGCTGTATTTGAAGGCAATGTCCATGGTGTGGTTGTCCATGCTAAAAAATAGATTTCTCCGTCTAATTCCCTTAGAAAATCAGGTAATGATTCTCTTTTTGCTTTGAATTGTGCCGTGACCGTAGTATCCGTGACATCTTGATATGTACCCGGTTGGTTCAGCTCGTGGGAGCTCAATCCAGTACCCGCTTTGGGGGAGTACGGTTGTATGGTATATCCCTTATAAATGAGCCCTTTATCATAAATCTGTTTCAACAACCACCAAACAGATTCCATATACTTGGATTTGTAGGTGATGTAGGGGTCATCCATGTCCACCCAATACCCAACTTTCTCGGTCATTTCATTCCACACATCGGTATAGCGCATCACCGCTTTTCGGCAGGCCTCATTGTATTCCTCAATGGAGATTTTTTTACCGATGTCCTCTTTGGTAATCCCAAGTTCTTTTTCTACCCCTAATTCCACAGGTAGACCATGGGTGTCCCAACCAGCTTTCCGCTTCACCTGGAAACCTTTCATGGTCTTATATCTTGGGAATATATCCTTAATGGTTCGCGCCATTACGTGGTGAATCCCAGGCATTCCATTTGCTGAGGGAGGGCCTTCAAAAAAGACATAGCTTTCCTTGCCTTCCCGAGTGGAAACACTTTTCTCAAAAATCTTTTCGTCCTTCCAAAAATCCAATACCTCATCGGCTACTTTTGGCAAGTCCAATCCTTTGTATTCCGCGAACTTCATCGGTTCCTTTTTCTTCTCAAATTCCAAGTTCGCAAAATTAAAAATTTAAGTGGAATTCTCTGTAGTGAAATCGCTTAAGAAAGCTTCGTAATTGACTTAATGTAAATGTAATACCTCCGTAAACTGGAAAACCGGCCAATTTTATTATTTTGAATCCCTAACACTAAACCATTTTATTATGAAAAAAGTAATTTTTATTGCTCTTACAATCTTTATTTCGTTGGGAACCATTGTTTCCTGTAAAGAAGCTGCCAATAAGGCCAAAGAGGCCTCTGAAGAAGCATCAAAAACCATTGAAGAAGCAGGGGATGATTTACAGAAAGCTGCCGACGATGCATCCGATGTGCTTAAAAAAGCAGGAGAAGAAACAGAACAAGCTTTGGATAGCCTTAAAAAAGCGGGTGAGGATTTAAAGAATACTGCGGAACAGACCGCAGAGGACTTGAAAAAAGCTGCTGAAGATGTCAAAGAAAAGTTGGACAACTAGGTCGTAGCTAAGAAAAATATATCAATAGGCTGTATAAAAAGTTTGATATTCGTCAAACTGAACTTGTTTCAGTTTCTCATAAATATTGGGTTATCAAGTTATTGGGATTCTGAAATAAATTCAGAATGACGCGCCTTAGTGCATTTTACACAACCTCTTCCCTTTAAAAACTGTATCCTAATCCAAGTATCAAATTAGTCCCTGGCGCCACGATTCCGGAAGAATACGTCCGATATCTTTGGTCCGTTATATTCTCAAGACTTAAGGTGCTCCTCAAAGCATTGGTAATTTGATATTGCGACCGAAAGTTTAGGGTGTACCACGAAGGGGAATATGGGTTTCCATTGTCATCCGTAGCATAAATGAAGGGTTTGTTTCTTTCTGACAGGGCCAAATCCTCAAAAGCTATTTCTCCATTGTAGTTTAGAAAAAAATCGGCTCTAACTTTTTGATTTTGCCAAATTAAATGCACATCTGCAAAAGTAGGGGCTACATGTCGCGCTGCAGAATCGATACCACTATCATCTTCCTCAATGCCTTCGGTAAGGGTCAAGTTCGAAGAAAGCGACCAATTTTCCGTGAAAAAAGCATCCATTCCAAACTCAAAACCGTAAACATAGGCTTTGGCCGCATTTTGAATAGCCTGAACATTGCTCAATTCTCCATTGAACTCAATTTCACGTAGACCACCGAAGGAAAAATCCCTGCGAACCAAAGCATCTACCAAATAGGTATAATAAGTAGCACCTTTTACTACCAATTTATCATTAAAATTCTTTCGCAATCCCAGCTCAATATTGTAGGCATATTCAGGTTCCAAGTCTGGGTTTGGTACTACCACAGAACCAGGTTCAGAATCAAACACCTTTCCAATATCGTCGATATTTGGAGCCCTAAATCCTGTTGACCCGTTCATGGTGACTTGTAAATCTGCCCTAGGAAACCAACTGAACCCGATACTCCCTGTTAGAGCTCCCGTAATCAAATCTGCCTCTTCAAAGGGGAACTGAAAAAAAGTATCATCAAATTGAGCGTCTACCCAAACTTGGCTATAACGCAAGCCTGACAATAAGGTGAAGTTAGGTTTCAATTTGTATTCTCCATTAATGTACCCCGCAAAGGTCTGCCATGTAGAGCCGTCTGGATAGCGAGATGCCGAAGGAGTAACTGCATTGGTTTCAATGTTGGTTTGACTTCCCTCGGAGTTCACCTTATTAAAAAGGTATTCAGCTCCATAATAAAGCCGAAGGTCACCTATCTTTTTGTTCTCAAAGTCTAAGTTAACCGAAAGTGCATCCACATTCTCAACCGTGGTAAATCGTGTGGGGTCCTGAAACCTGCGCTCATTGCGACTTTCTTCAAAATGCTGGTAGGCCGTTGTGAGTTTTACACCGTCATAAAATTTGTTCTTTCCCTTTTTTGTGATTTGAAAATTACCCATAAACCACTTTTGGGGACCATAGAACCATTCCGCCGCCCTTAAACCCGTACCGTCGCTGTTTGGACGGATTAAACGATCGTAACGAGAGTAGTCTGATGTTTCGGAATAGTACAATCCCAAATCATAGTTCCAAGTGGTATTGGGTTTGTAGGTAAACTTTTGAAGGAAATTGACTTGATCATAACCTGAGGGAACCTGCCTTCTTGGGTCATCGTTCTCTACAAGAACATCTATTCCATCCCTTCGTTCCACAAAAGTATTTCGTAAATATTCCACCGGTCCATGACGACCCATTACCAAATCATCAAAATTATTATAGCTGAAACTGGAATAAGCTGCCCATTTTCTCTGCCCAAAATTTACGTCAAAGTGAGCCGTATTCTCATTATTTGCAGAAGCAAATCGGTAGGATGCATTTCCGGAAACCGTTAGGCTATCGGTAAAGGAAAATCTAGGTTTGTGGGTGAAAAAATTCATTACTCCACCTATTGCATCGCTTCCATAAATTACAGACCCTGGACCAAAAATAATCTCTGTGTTTTTAACGGTAAAAGGGTCAATTGAAATTACATTTTGGACATTCCCTCCCCTAAATATCGCATTATTCATCCGGACACCATCTACGGACAATAGCAAACGATTGGTGGCAAAGCCACGAATCATGGGACTTCCCCCTCCCAGTTGACTTTTTTGAACGAATACTTTACCGCTGTTTTGTAACAAGTCTGCCGAAGTTTGGGGATTGGTAAAAGAAATGCTTCTAGCGTCAATAGACTCAATCTTCTGGGGGATGTCACTTTTCTGTTGCTCCCACTTCGAAACTGACATCACTACTTCTTGTAATTCTGCAGGCCTTAAATTGAGGTAGATACGGTTTCCCCTTCTGGCTATCTGTGCTTTGGTAGTGGTAAAAATCTCGTAGCTGATATGCTTAAATGTAATTCTTTCGTTTCTGGAAAAAACACTGATATCACATTTTCCATTAAAATCGGAAATAGCGGTTTTGGTCTGTTCCTTGTTGTAAACCGCAATATTGACCACAGGGTTCCCTGTTTCGGCATCCAAAACGGTTATTTCTTGGGCGAAGACTGAAAAAGATGCCAAAATGAAAATAACGAAACATCCAACTATGCTACGCATATCATTCAAAAACTGCGTTTAAAACTTCCAGGGACTTGGGTTTTCTGAATCCGTGCAAATGTAGCTGAAAATACAGAATAACTATTTTGATAAGTTCTCGCCTCCGGGGTTTTCCTATTTTTATTGATGCAAGTGCATCAAAATTTATGCCCAACAGCTTAGTGAACTCTGTTAAATTTTCGCCCTGGACCACAGGGTTCAAAGATGGTGAAGTGCTAAAACTTCCTTCCTGTAAATCAAAATAAGGAGAATTGGAAAAAGAAGTGTCTGGGTAAAATCCTAAATACTTCGTCAAATTCAACAAAAAAAGAAGATGGAAACTGGCATTAACTGGATGCTCATCTAACCAAAGCAAGCTGTATTCCAAATAGTTGAAAAGTGCTAAATCCTGTTCATGTTCTTGAATCGAATTCCCTAACATTTCAGCCAAAAAAAGAACAAGACTGTTTTTTACAATATCGGTATGCAAAGAAGAGTAGGGATTGGTCACTTTGGCCTCTCGAATGCTTTCTAAAGTCCCTTTGTTTTTGTGGTTGGCCACAATTTCCAACTGCATTAGGGGTAAGAAATAAGCTGCTTTTAATTTGCCCCTCTTTGAAGCCAAAACCCCTTTTAACAAATAGGATTTCAACCCATCAGTTTTCGTATAGGCCTTTACGATTAGACTGGTGTCACCGTACTTTAAAGAAGATAATACTATGGCCTTGGTGGTAACTTGCATTTAGCTCAAAAAAAAACAGCTTTAAAACAAGGTAAAGATAAACCCTGTCTCAAAACTGTTTTACTAAATATATTTCGGGTTTAGATTACCCCTTGGGCCAACATAGCATCCGCGACTTTAACAAAGCCTGCGATGTTAGCTCCTTTTACATAATTACAATAACCGTCTTCCATACCATATTCAATACATGAATCATGGATGTCTTCCATAATTGCCTTCAAACGCTCATCTACCTCATCCCTTGTCCAACTGATACGAAGTGAGTTTTGAGACATCTCCAATCCTGAAGTAGCTACACCTCCTGCATTGGATGCTTTTCCAGGAGCAAATAGGATTTTCGCGTCGTGGAAAGCATGAATTGCCTCTGGAGTGGATGGCATGTTTGCTCCCTCAGCAACTGCGATACATCCATTTTTAATGAGTGTGGCGGCGTCATCACCATCCAACTCATTTTGCGTAGCACATGGAAGGGCAACATCACAAGCAACTTCCCATGGTGTTTTCCCTTTATGATATTTTGCAGATGGATATTTATCCGCATACTCCGAAATTCTTCCTCTTCTATTGTTTTTCAGGTCCATGACAAATTCCAGTTTATCGGCGTCTACGCCATCTTTGTCATAGATGTACCCACCTGAATCAGAAAGTGTCAGCACTTTTCCACCCAACTGCAATACCTTTTCGGCAGCGAATTGGGCCACGTTTCCAGAACCAGAGATAACCACTGATTTTCCTTCAAAAGACTGATTTTGCGTTTTGAGCATGCTATCTGCAAAATACACCGTTCCATAGCCTGTAGCTTCCGGGCGAATCAATGAACCACCCCATGAGCGGCCTTTCCCGGTAAGCACTCCTGTGAACTCATTTCTTATCTTCTTGTACATTCCAAACAAGAATCCAATCTCTCGTGCACCAACTCCAATATCACCAGCTGGAACATCTGTATTCGGTCCAATGTGTCGACATAATTCAGTCATAAATGCATGGCAAAAACGCATGACCTCATCATCAGATTTTCCTTTTGGGTCAAAATCCGAACCTCCTTTTCCACCCCCCATTGGAAGGGTTGTCAAACTGTTTTTGAAGACCTGCTCAAAAGCCAAAAATTTCAAAACACTTGCATTTACGGTTGGATGGAAGCGAAGCCCTCCTTTATATGGGCCAATTGCCGAGTTCATTTGAATACGATATCCTCTGTTTACATGGATCTCCCCCTGATCATCAACCCATGCTACCCTGAAAGAAATTAGTCTTTCCGGTTCAACCATTCTCAATAGAATGTTCTTACCATGGTAGATATCATGTTTTACTATATAAGGTATGACGGTTTCGGCAACCTCTTGAACTGCTTGGATGAATTCTGGTTCATGGCCGTTACGGCTTCTGACCTCATCCATAAATGCTTTGATTTTTGCTTCCATATAAGGATTGGTAAATTGTTAATTGAAGTTCCCGAAATGGGCCCTTTTTTATCGAATTAGGAATTTGACGGCAAAATTATGCTATTTAAACAATTTAAGGCTTGTTTTATGAAAATTTTGCAATTTCAGATTATCCGATGGCCTGTTCCAAGTCTAAGATAAGATCATCAACATCCTCAATACCTACACTTAAGCGAATCAACGCATCAACAACACCACTTTTTTCGCGTTCTTCTTTCGGGATACTGGCATGGGTCATGCTTGCAGGATGACCTGCTAAACTTTCAACACCACCCAGGGATTCTGCCAAAGTGAAAACCTGCAGTTTTTCCACTATTTTGATGGCATCCTCATAACTGCTCCCTTTGGGTACAAAAGAAATCATACCGCCAAAATCATCCATTTGGCTTTTGGCAATATCATGATTTGGATGGGTTTCAAAACCGGGCCAGTACACTTTTTCTATTTTAGGATTGTTGGCCAAGTATTCGGCTATCGCTTTACCGTTTTCGCAATGCCTTTGCATACGTACATGTAGTGTCTTAATTCCACGAAGGGTTAAAAAGCTATCCATGGGACCACATACTGCACCGCTGGCATTCTGGATGAAATACAATTTATCAGCCAAGTCTTTATCATTCACTACCAAGGCTCCCACTACCACATCGCTATGTCCTCCTAAATATTTCGTAGCTGAGTGCATGACTATGTCTGCGCCCAAATCCAAAGGTCGTTGCAGGTATGGTGTGGCAAAGGTATTGTCAACGGCCAATAGTAAATCGTGCTCTTTAGCCAACTTAGAAACTCCCACTATGTCAATAACATTCATCATTGGATTGGTAGGGGTCTCTACCCATATCAATTTAGTTTTATCATTTATATGCGAAGCAATGGCATCCAAACTCTGCATTCCTATAAAATGAAATGTAATACCATATTTTTCAAAAACCTGTTTGAATAAACGATAACTACCACCGTAGAGGTCGTTGGTAGAGACCACCTCATCTCCTGGGTTCAACAACTTTATCACAGCATCAATTGCAGACAACCCACTTGCGAATGCCAAACCATATTGCCCATTTTCTATGCTGGCCAAAGAGTTTTCCAAAGCGGTTCGGGTGGGATTGGCACTACGGGAGTATTCAAATCCCATATGTCCTCCTGGTGTGCTTTGCGCGTATGTGGATGTCTGATAAATTGGAGGCATTACCGCACCATAGGCCTTGTCAGGATGTTGCCCTCCGTGAATAGTCTTGCTGTTGAATTTCAAGTCTTTTTTGCTCATTTTGTTTTGATATGCGAACAAAGGTATCGTTATCTTTTGGAGTAATCAACGAAGTCTTATTTTTGAAATGCCTTAAACCTCGAATCATGAAAAAACCCATCGGCGTACTTTTGTTCATTTTGCTCCTCCTTGGTTGTGAAAATGAAGCCAAACTTACTTTTGGGACTTTTGAGTTGTCCAATACTGCTTGCGATGTGTGTCCAAAAATTGAAATAAAGCTTCCAGAAGCATTGGACGATATATCCACTTCAAAAACCATCAATACTGCCTTGAGG
Organism: Flagellimonas meridianipacifica; assembly: GCF_003001695.1. Taxonomy (GTDB): domain Bacteria; phylum Bacteroidota; class Bacteroidia; order Flavobacteriales; family Flavobacteriaceae; genus Flagellimonas; species Flagellimonas meridianipacifica. The sequence continues at coordinate 769,890 of NZ_PVYX01000001.1, forward strand.
GAAGAAGTTATCGCTCTACTCTCTTTTGAAGAGGAAACCGAGATAGTCTCTATTGAAGGGGCAGTTGAATCTTTTAGCACCAGCTTTAAAGATTTAAAGGAAAAGTTTTCAGATGAAGTGGCTTGGGAGGCAGAGATTAATGGAGACATTGTTTATGAAGATGATAACATGCTTACATTGGTGATCAATGCATATATCTTTACTGGTGGCGCACATGGATACAGCTCGACTTCTTTTTTGAATTTTGATAAACTAAAGGGAACCGAACTTGAAAATTGGCAGCTGTTTGAAGATGAAGAGGGATTTATCCACTTTGCTGAAGCTAAATTCAGGATTCAAGAGAAGATTCCCCAAGATGGGAATATCAACGCTACGGGCTTTATGTTTGATGGTGATATGTTCCATCTGGCAGAAAACATAGGATATACCCCAGATGGTATACAATTGATTTATAATCAATATGAAGTAGCTTCTTATGCCGATGGACCAATCGTATTGACCATTCCCTATGCAGAATCAAACAAGTATCTAAAACGGGGTATCCAACTTTAGTTTATCGTCTGGATTTTTTTAAAACATTTTTACATATCTAAAAATATAGATATGTAGATATTTTTATTATATTCGCTTCATGAATATTGTTGAAATCAGTAAAGTATTGGCGAACCAAACCCGGGTAAATATTTTGAGATGGCTCAAAAACCCCGAAGCAAATTTTCCTCCGCATCAAGAAATTGACCATTTTGATGATGGGGTTTGTGTTGGGTTCATTCAAGACAAAACCGGATTATCACAATCCACAATTTCAACCTATTTAAATTCTATGCAAAATGCCAATTTGGTAATCCCCAGCCGACATGGCAAATGGACGTATTACAGACGAAATGAGGAGGTAATTCAAGCATATTTACAAGAACTACAAAAGGAACTCTAATTTTTTAGAACAACATATCGAGATTTAGCGAAATATAAATTTAATGGTCATGGAAAAAACCATTCCTTGCGAAAACGTAGGACCACACCACTACGCAAAAACCAAAAAAAGAAGTGTAATCAAAATCATTTTTGCCTTTTTGGATTCTTATCCTATTGCGGGAGCCGAATTCATGAGCAGAACTAAATAAACATCAAAAACGTGAAAACAATAGGAATAATCGGAGGAATGAGCTGGGAATCTTCTAAGTTCTATTACCAATATATCAATCGTATTGTGGCTGACCAATTGGGAGGCTCCCACTCTGCACGAATTTTAATGAGTTCCGTGGATTTTGCAGAAATCGAAACTTTGTCCTTTGCCGATAACTGGGAAAGAATTGGAGAACTTATGGCCATAGAAGCTAAACGATTAGAGTCTGCTGGGGCAGATATTATCATTTTGGCCACTAACACCATTCACTTGGTAGCTGATAACATTGAAGAGGCCGTTTCAGTTCCATTTTTGCATATCGCCAAAGCAACAGGAAACGCTATTAAGAAGAAAGATATTTCAAAAATTGGCCTATTGGGCACCCGTTTTACCATGGAGCGGGATTTCTATACCAAAATCCTGACAAACGATTTTGGCTTGGAAGTATTGATTCCATCCGAAGAAGAAAGAACGTATCTCCAGAATTTGATTTATGGGGAATTGGTAAAGGGTCAATTCACCTCAGAAGCCAAAGAAAATTGTTTGGCAATAATAGAAGGATTGAAATCAAAAGGTGCACAAGGGGTCATTCTAGGTTGTACCGAGTTGCCGATATTAATTCCAGAAAAAGAGGTTACCATTCCTTCTTTTGATACGACCATGATACATTCATTAGCAGCTGTTGATTTTGCAACCTCTTAATTCTTAAAAAAATGAAAATACTGATCATAGGGGGAAACGGAACCATTGGAAAGAAAGTAGCAGCACATTTTCAGACAGAACATCAGGTGCTAGTTGCAGGTAGAAAAAGTGGAGAAATTCAAGTCGATATTTCTTCTACTCCTTCTATTGAAGCTATGTTTCAACAGATTGGCAAAGTGGATGCCATTGTTTGTATAGCAGGAGAAGCCAAATGGGATAGCTTTGGTGCTTTGACCGAAGAAGATTACTATATAGGAATCAATAGTAAATTAATGGGACAGGTAAATCTGGCAAGAATCGGTCTTTCTTATCTAAATCCCAAAGGGTCTATTACTCTGACTACGGGAATCTTAGCTGATGACCCTGTTGAAAATACAGCAAGTGCTGCCATGGTGAACGGTGCAATTCATAGCTTTGTAAAAGCCGCATCCTTGGAATTGGAATACGGCAACCGCCTGAATGTGGTTTCGGCGGGAATGGTGGAGGATGCTTATGAAAAATACCGAAATTATTTTCCTGGACACTCCCCAGTCCCAATGGCCAAGGTGGCAAGAGGATATGAAAGAAGTGTAATGGGAAAGGATAACGGTAAAATTATTCGGATTTATGAATGATCAAATCAATTGAATATGAAAAAGATATACTACTTGGAATCCTGCAACACATGTCAAAGAATTTTAAAGGAATTGCAACCTTTGGACGGCGTTGAACTCCAAGAAATAAAAACACAACCCATAACTCCCAAACAGCTAGAACAAATGAAAAGCTTAGCTGGAAGTCATGAAGCTCTTTTCAGCAGAAGGGCAATGTTGTTTCGCCAAAGAGGATTGCATGAAAAAGAACTTGCCGAGCAAGATTATAAAGAGCTGATACTGGATAATTATACCTTTTTGAAAAGACCTGTCTTAGTATTAGACAGTCAAATCTTTGTCGGAAATTCCAAAAAAGTGATTCAGGCCGCCAAGGAAGCTTTACACGCATGAACAAACGCACCTTGGCTATATTGGCCGCTATTGGAGCCACCACCATTTATGGTATAAACCACACCATTGCCAAGGGGGTTATGCCCACTTACGTAAAACCTTTCGGTTTTATCATGCTACGGGTGGTAGGTGCTGCAGCACTTTTTTGGATTTTTTCGTTGTTCGCTCCAAAGGAAAAAATAGAGAAAAAGGACTGGCTCAGGGTTCTTGTATGTGCCGTACTGGGTATGGTCATCAATATGCTCGCTTTCTTTAAGGGTCTTCAACTCTCAACTCCAATTAACAGTGCCGTTTTAATTACCATTACACCTATCATTGTGGTTATTTTATCAGCCTTGTTCCTTAATGAACGGATAACTCTCAATAAGGGATTTGGAATTCTGATGGGTTTTGCAGGTGCAGTGGCGCTAATTTTGTTTGGTGCCGAAATTCGTAGTGACGCACCAAATATCCCATTGGGGAATTTTCTTTTTATAGTCAACTCAGCTTCTTATGGAGCTTATTTGATAGTGGCCAAAACCTTGATTGAGAAATATCACCCCTTTACTTTGATGCGCTGGCTTTTTACCATTGCGCTTATTATCAATTTCCCGATAACGTTACCCGAGTTTTTAGAAATACAGTGGTCAACCATGCCTCTGTGGGTATATGGTTCCATTGCTTTTGTGGTGATAGGAACTACCTTTTTGACCTATCTTTTCAATGTTTTTGCATTGACACAATTAAAAGCATCCACTGTGGGTGCATTTGTTTACCTACAACCACTTTTTGGAATCTTTTTTGCTCTTTTTTCAGGAAAAGACCAGTTAACATTGGTGAAAATATTGGCCACCTGTTTGGTTTTGTTCGGTGTGTATTTAAGCAGCAAAAAACCCAAGCCAAGACCCTAGTTCTTTTCTTTCTTTAAAGCGTATTTTTGATTCTCATGATGAGGACGTCTTTTAGGTGCTTACTTTTTCTTTCAATTCTAGCCTTTGTGAGCTGTAATGAATCGGCCAATTCAAAACCAAGAGTTACGGTAGCTGTTGCGGCTAACATGCAGTTCGCCATGAAATCAATTGCAGACAGCTTTTCCAATAAAACCACCATTGACTGCGAGCTTATTTTAGGATCATCGGGAAAACTTACCGCCCAAATTCAACAAGGTGCACCTTACGATGTTTTTATCTCAGCAGATATAAGATACCCAGAAGAGTTATACCGAAACAAAAAAACAGAAGGAAAGCCTAAGATTTATGCCCAGGGGAAGTTAGTACTTTGGACGGTGATGGAAGATTTGACTCCTTCTCTTTCGCTGCTTCAGACGGAAACTGTTCAGCACATAGCCATAGCCAATCCCAAAACAGCGCCTTATGGAGTAGCTGCGCTGGCCGTACTGGGCAATCAACCATTTTATGAAAGCGTGGTTGAGAAACTGGTATATGGGGAGAGTATTGCGCAAACCAACCAATTCATAACTTCAAAATCTGCTGAAATTGGTTTTACCTCCATGGCGGTTGTGCTTTCAACAGAAATGAAAAACAAGGGTCATTGGATTGCCCTTCCAGAAGAATCTTATCCAAGACTTCTTCAAAGTGCAAGCCTTATAAAGAAAGAAAACGGCGCTTCCAAAGAAGCACTTGCTTTTTATGAGTTTCTTTTCTCCCAAGAGGCCCAGAAAATACTGAAACAGTATGGGTATTCCATCCCCAACTGATTTCTCTTAGACCCATATAAAGTCGTTTTAAAATGGCTAAATTGTACAACCTAATCCACAACTGGAATCCATGATTTGGGACCCTTTGGTACTTACCCTTAAATTGGCCTTGGTCACTACCTTTTTGCTACTGGTCATTTCTATCCTCTTGGCTTCATGGTTGGCGCAGACCAGGTCAAAATTGAAACCTGTCATCGAAACTTTGGTCAGCATGCCATTGGTTTTACCACCTACAGTACTTGGTTTCTACTTTCTAGTTGCGTTTAGTCCAGGAAATGCCTTTGGAAATTGGCTCAACGATTGGTTCGGAATAAAACTGGTTTTCTCTTTTCCCGGGCTGGTTTTGGCTTCCATCCTATACAGTTTGCCTTTTATGGTGCACCCCATTCAATCGGGTCTTTCCAGCATTTCACCTTCCCTAAAAGAAGCTTCCTATTTAATGGGGAAGTCCAAGTGGGAAACTTTGACAAAAGTATTATTGCCCAACATAAAACCCGCAGTACTGACCGGAATTGTCTTGGCCTTTGCACACACCATTGGGGAATTTGGTGTTGTTTTGATGATCGGCGGAAACATTCCAGAAGTCACCAAAGTTGCATCCATTGCTATTTATGATGAGGTTGAAGCCTTGAATTATGAGGCGGCCAACTTTTATTCCGCCATTCTATTTATAACCACATTTGCCATTCTACTTTCAGTTTATCTTATAAATGGTCGATATATTAAACCGTTTTGGAAATGATTGATATTCAGGTCCAAAAGAAACTCGACTCACCCTCTGGTAACATGGTTCTCGATGTGGGTTTTACTATAGAAGAAGGTCAAATGGTGGCTTTGTTTGGAGAATCTGGAGCGGGCAAAACATCCTTACTTCGAATTTTGTCAGGGTTACTTCAACCAGATAAGGGCAGAATTTCGGTACACGAAAGAATATGGTTTCAATCACAGCCTAAAGTCATCAACTTAAAACCTCAAGAAAGAAATGTTGGTTTTGTTTTTCAAGACTATGCCCTTTTCCCCCATATGACGGTGCTCGAAAATTTACAATTCGCTGCTGGTACGAGAAAAAACGTCAACCTGCAGCATCTGCTAGAATTGAACGAGCTTGGAGATTTGAAGCATAAAAAACCGAAAAATCTTTCTGGAGGACAACAACAGCGTGTGGCACTGGCCAGAGCTTTAGCTCAACAACCAAACATTTTACTCCTGGATGAACCCCTTTCGGCTCTTGACGATAACATAAGAAGAAAATTGCAAAGACATCTACTAGAAGCACATAAAGAGTACAAATTGACCACCATTTTAGTGAGTCATAATATTGAGGAAATCATTAAGTTATCCGATTGGGTTATAGAACTCCACCATGGTAAAACAGTTGAACAAGGGCATCCTCACCAACTGTTTGCTTCAAAGGAAATCAGTGAAGATTTTAAAGTAACTGCAGAAGTGCTGTCCATTGAATCTAGTGGTAATTCTTTTGTCGCTCAACTTCTTGTTCAAAACCATGTCCTGAAAATGTCTTTCTCCCAAAAACAAGGTAAATCCATTCAAAAGGGCGATAGGATTGTTTTGGCCTCAAATGATTTTAAGCCAAACGTTTATAAAGAATAGCTTTTACAAATCCTTTGGGATTTTGGCAAACTTCCTAGTATCCACTTTGGTTAAGACCTTAAAGCTAGCTTCCTTTTCCATTTTACCGAAGGCATCCAAAAACTCTTGCGGAAGACCGATGAGTTTACGTTCCTTCAAGTCCATCCATGCACCCATCATTTCACATCGGGCAAAGTTTTTTCCATCACTGTCGTAAAAATTGTGTTCAAATTCGAAGAACATCCCATCCTTACTCAACCCTTGAAGACCTAAAGAGACCTTTATTGGTTTTCCAGGGAAAACTTCCTTGAAGTAGTACATGTGTTCGTAAAAGACCACTGGACCAATGTTGTGCTTGGCCATGGATTTTTGATTGAACCCCAAAATCCCTAGATAGGTCATACGAGTGTGGCTCATAAAATTGATGTAAGCCGAATTGGCCAAGTGTCGATTCGCATCCAAATCGCTCCATCGAATATCAAATTCCTTAAAAAACATAGTCGGTTATTTGTTATGCATGCATAATAATTGTAAAATTATCATAGTTTTGGATATAGATACCCATCTATCCCAAAAATCAACTTATTTTTAATGATACTTTAACACGAAACCATGTCTCAAAAAGCTGAATTCATCAAAGATCTTGCGTTGCCAGTGGTAGCAGCCCCCATGTTTTTAATCTCTGGTCCAAAATTGGTCATCGAGTGTTGCAAAAATGGAATAGTAGGGACGTTTCCGGCGCTAAACCAAAGAAGCAGTGAAGGGTTTGAGGAGTGGTTGATTGAGATAAAAAGCGCGTTGGAAGCTTTTGAGGAGGAAACTGGGAAGAAACCTGCTCCCTTTGGAGTAAACCTCATCGTACATCCAACCAACCCCAGATTGGAAGCGGATTTAAAGTTGTGCATCAAACATCAAGTGCCCCTAATCATTACTTCATTAGGTGCCGTAAGTCAAGTTGTTGATGCGGTTCATAGCTACGGTGGATTGGTTTTTCATGACGTCATCAAAAAAAGACATGCGCAGAAGGCAGCGCAGGCAGGGGTAGATGGTCTCATTTTGGTTGCCGCGGGAGCTGGGGGACATGCCGGGAGTATTAATCCCATGAGTTTAATAGCGGAGGTCAAGCAATTTTTTGACAAAACTATTTTACTATCTGGATGTATAAGCACCGGTAGGGATGTGGCATCCGCGATGCAAATGGGTGCCGATTTAGCCTATATGGGTACCCGTTTCATTAATTCGGAAGAAAGTAAGGCGCCCGAAGAGTATAGGCAGATGATTATTGATTCAGGAGCAAGTGATGTGGTTTATACTGCCGCCATCTCGGGTGTGCATGCCAACTTTTTGGCCGCAAGCCTTAAAGCAGCAGGAATCTCTGAGGAAGACCTTAAAAAAGACCATAAGATAGATTTTGGAAAGGAATTGGACACCGAAGCCAAAGCTTGGAAAACGATTTGGTCCGCCGGTCAGGGCGTAACGACCATTGAAAATGTTATGCCCATATCGGAACTGGTGCAATCTTTAAAAACTGAATTTAAGGAAGCCATTGAGGAACAGACTAAACTTTTGGAAGTCTATCCGAAGGATTAACCCATTTTCTCCATCACCTTAATACTTTGCAATCGCCTTATGTTCATAACACCACAACCAGTTCTCGTTGGGTTCCGCGGAACTAATGACATAATGATTATGTGAAGCTGCATGTTTACTGGCATGTTTGTTGGGTGAGCTATCACAGCATAACGTAATTCCACAGTCTTGGCAGGTCCTTAAGTGGACCCATCGGTCTCCGGTTTTTACACACTCGGCACATTCGTACTTATCCGCTCGCTTAACTTCAGTGATTGCGTCAAGGTGTTCGCATTTTTTGGGTCTCATAGCCATTACCTAAAAATACAATAAAGGTGTCTTAGTTTGTTAGAACCCGCTTCGAATAGGTAAGATTTCTTTATTTTAGTTCATAATCTGTCCAAATGTACATTAAACGCAATATCAGTTGGGACATCATTCTAAGATATGGTTGGAAGAACCTTATCTTTTTTACCCTCTATGCCCTTGTGATTTTTGGCGTTTACTACGGTTTGGATTGGACATTTATTGACCTTCCCTTTCAGCCCCTTACCGTAATAGGTATCGCTGTTTCCTTCTACATCGGTTTTAAAAATAGCCAGAGCTACGACCGATTCTGGGAAGGCAGAAAAATATGGGGCGGCATTGTTAACTATAGCAGAACTTGGGGCATACGCGTGCTTGCCTTTGTAAAATCAGATGACCCGCAAGCGGACAAAAAGATGCAAGAACAAATGATTCTTCGACATGTCGCTTGGCTAAATGCTTTACGGGTCCAACTGAGGCAGCCAAGATCTTGGAGTATTAAGGAAGGTAAGGCGGTTGAACGTGTTTTTGATAAACACGGCGAACGAAACATCTCCTGCAATGAAGCTTATCATTTTGTAAGCATGCGGGAGTTTAGTGATTTGAAAAAAAGGGTCAATCCAGCGACCCATTTGGTGAAAAATCAAGCACTTGATGTAACCAAACTAAGAGAGGATGGTGTGATTGACGGTTTTCAGGAAATCCAATTGCAAGCAGTTTTGGAGGAGTTCTATAATTTACAAGGAAAGTGCGAACGCATAAAAAATACCCCTTTCCCCAGACAGTATGCTTTTTTTTCAAAGGTGTTCACTTGGATTTTTGTCCTTTTAGTGCCCTTTGGTTTACTCAATGTTTTTGAGGCGCATAACCAAGATTTTGGTGTCGATGGTATGGATTGGTTGATTTTTTTGCAAATACCTTTTTCAGTTTTGATTTCTTGGATTTTTACCACCATGGAAATTGTTGGGGATAACAGTGAAGACCCCTTTGAAGGTAGAATCAATGATGTACCGATGACCGCATTGTGCCGAACCATTGAAATTGACCTAAGGGACATGCTTGATGAACAAGAGCTACCTGAGCCTGTTAAACCCAAAGACAATATTTTGTATTAATGCCCTTAGTCACTTCCAGGTATAGTCCTCCCCATTTTTTCAAGAACGGCCATATCTCAACCATATATGCCGGTCTAGTAAGGCAAGTAAATGGCTTTAGTCAACAAAGGGAAAGAATTGAACTTATGGATGGCGACTTTTTGGATTTGGATTGGAGCTTTTCAAAAGGTAAATCAGACAGACTAGTCATTCTACTTCATGGATTGGAAGGCGATGCTCAACGACACTATATAACCGGTAGTGCCAAACTGTTCAATGCCAATGAATTTGATGCATGTGCGGTCAATTTTAGAGGCTGCAGTGGCGAACCTAATCAATTATATAGGTCATACCATTCTGGAGCTACGGGGGATTTAACGGAAGTCATCAATCATATTTTAGAAAACAAAAAGTATCGTTCAATCCATATCAAAGGCTTTAGTTTGGGCGGCAATTTGTTGCTGAAATATTTGGGAGAACGAGAAGGGGTACCCAAGGAAATCAAAGCTGCAGTAGCTGTCTCCGTACCTTGTGATCTTCATTCTTCATGCGAGCAATTACTCTCTTCCAAAAATATGCTCTATGCTAAGCGTTTTAAAAGAAACCTACTTCAAAAACTTCGTCAGAAACAAAAACTCTTCCCGGAGTTAATCTCAGATGCTGAAATCAAATCAATAATCACTCTAAAGGATTTTGATGATGTGTATACCAGTAAGGCCCATAATTTTAAAGATGCCATGGATTACTACACAAGCTGTAGCTCTCTGCAGTTTCTTGAAACAATTGACATACCTGCCTTAATCATCAATGCGAAGAACGATTCTTTCCTAGGAACTACCTGTTATCCTTATGAAGAAGCTGATAAAAACCATCACTTGTATTTGGAAGTTCCTGCTTATGGAGGACATGTTGGGTTTTGGGGAAAAAACAACATCACCTACACAGAAAAAAGAGCCTTGGAGTTTTTCATAAAAAACTCCGGTTAGCATTTACCTGCTATTCCCTATCTTAGTGTCTTCGTTAATGTCAAATCCAATTTGAAGCAATCACCATGAAAAAAGCAATCCTGTTACTAGCTCTTGGAGCATTTGTTGTAAGCTGCGGAGGAAAAAAAGAAGAGAAGAAAGACGGTTTTGAAGTAAGCCGCACTAAATCTGAAGATAAAAAAACGGTAGCCAATGAAGGTGTTCCCGTAGATTTGAACAACAAAGGGATTGGTCCAATCAAAGAAGTATCTTTTCCGGATGAAATTGATACCGAGATGGCGGCCCGTGGAGAAGCTCAGTTCAACGCTATTTGTGTCGCCTGCCACATGGTGGACCAACGTATGATTGGACCTGCCATGAAAGGAGTGTATGAGCGAAGAAGTCCAGAATGGGTTATGAACATGATGTTGAATCCTGATGGTATGCTTAAAGAAGACCCTATTGCCAAAGCTTTATTGAAAGAGTACAACAACGCCATCATGTTGAATCAGAATCTTACTGAAGAAGAAGCGCGTGATTTGGCGGAATATTTAAGAACCCTATAATACTTATTTAGAGCGGGTTTATTTTTTTTGTAATCCTCATGGATAACCTCATTATAGTCGATTATAGACCCTCTGATTTTCAACCTTGGCTAGATATGTCCCTAATACTCTTTAAGGACTATCCCCCTGAGGAAACTGAATTCGAGCTCAAACGCATGGCAGACAACCCGAAGTACAAGACTTTTATGGCAAAGTCTGGGAACACTTCCATCGGATTTGTCACGGTTTCCATCAGAACAGACTACGTGGAGGGTTCGAAGACCTCTCCAGTAGGCTATGTTGATGCCATATATGTGGATTCCGAATATCGAAAACAAGGTCTTGCCAAACTTCTATTTAAAAAAGGCGAACATTGGACCAAACTTCAAGGTTGTTCTGAAATTGGCTCTGATACGTGGGATTGGAATACCGCGGCTCAGGACTTTCACCAAAAACTGGGCTTCCAAAAAGAAGATGTTCTGGTCCATTACATAAAAAAGATTTCTGACTAAGGGGCTATTTTTATTCGAGTCGTGCGATGAAACCCCAGTTCATTGCTTGTTTTCTTCCCAAATAACGAGGATTTGCATCTTGCCACTCGTCATCCGATCTTATCCAGAAAACCAGTTTGTTGTCGCCCTCTTTTAGGGATAACAGTATTTTTTCCTCACCGTCCATCACACGCATAAAATTACCAGTGTCAAGTTCTCGGCCAAAAAATACCACCTGACCGTTTAAGACCATCAATAAAACCTGAGTATAATCAAAGGCCAAAGTAGCCTCTCGGTCAGTTTCCGAAACAATAATTGTTTTCGCAAAAATGGACTCTTTGGGGTGGTCAAAGTAACGCACCAAATTCACGATTCCATTTTTACCTGCTTTGATGCTTTTCCATGTATGGTTTTTTTCTGCATCATTCAACCACTCATAATATTGCCTCTGGGAGTAGATATTGCCTTCCAATTGCTCTGAAATTTGCCAGTCGGTCAAATACGAATTTGGGTTCTGGACCTCCTTAATCGAAAATGGAGTGGTCAATTCCTTGATTTCAACATTGGCAAAATAGGCTTCGGCAAAACTGGTCTTCAAAAACAAAAAACCTTCTCCCGTCTCATCCTGTAAGAGTTCCACTTCCATATTTGGACTTTTTTCATCGTTAATAAATGCTCTCATCTTTTTATCAAACACCTCTACTCGCAAATGGAACCATTCCTCCGGTTTGAATTCAGCTTTTGTTTCATAAATCGGCATGTTGTATATCTGCCATGGTAGAGCGGCGTTGTATACGGGAGCATATTGGAGCGCATCCTCCTTTCCTCCTGAAAACACTCGGCAGTAGAAAAACTCATAATTAAACAAGTCCTTGGCGTGGAATCCTACTCCTGGCATGGCTTTGCCAGCAATGTCCATTTCGAGCACAAAATTTTCGAAAGATCTCCCTTCTAGTTTGGCTATCTTATGCCTTCCCAACCGGAAGGCATTTTTCCCCTTGTAGTTGGTTGTATGAAAATCAAGGTTTTGGTTGTTTTCGTTATCAACAATCTTCCAATTTTCTGATGTGAACTCGATTTTTTGAGCAAACATCGCTTCACTAGAAATCAACATCAAAAGTAAAAGTGTAGTCCAATCAATTTTTCTGTTAAAACGCTTCATGTGGTTTTTTTTTCAAAATTCAGATGAATCTTACTGTAACAAACCATCAAAAACCGTTTATTTATAATCCAAATCCCGTTCATTTTTGAATTCACAACATGACCACTGTTGAAAAAGACTTATTGAATAGTTGCATTACCCAAATTGTGGGCAGATACTTTCCTGAAAAAGCGTCAACAAACCAGACTCTCGGACAAAGGGATTTGAATTACTTGGCGGACTTAATTGAGGAAAAGACCAATATTCGTATAAGTCTATCCACAATGAAACGGCTTTGGAAGGGAAATTTCAACAAGATGCCACACCCCAGTACTTTGGATGCTTTGGTTTCTTTACTTGATTTTGAAAATTGGAATGCTTTTCGGCAGAATCAAGGAAACGGTTTTTCTCAATCTACGTCAACCCATGCTAAGCTTGAGAAGCGCTTTTCAAGACCGCTTTTAGCCCTATCGGTTTTGGGTGTTATGGCGTTGACATTTCTTTTGATATCCCTGGTTAAAAAAAAGAAAGAAATCGTAATTCCTGAAGGAGTTTCTTTCTCGGCCAATAAAACAGTAGCCTTCAATGTACCCAACTCAGTCATTTTTTCTTATGACCTGGCTGGAATTGAAGCAGATAGCTTTTTTATACAGCGTTCGTGGAATCCCATGCACAAATCGGCAATACGTCCAGAAAAGAAAAACTTTTCAGAAATCTATTATTATCCGGGCTTCCATTGGGCAAAGTTGATTGCCAACGACAGTGTCATCAAAAAAACACGTGTTCATGTCAAAACTGACGGCTGGTTCGTCACTGCGAAATCGAAGAGGATGCAGGATGTTCCGTTGTATCCAAATCAAGAAAACATCATATCGGAAGGGAATTTAAGAGTTGAGGAACTAGATTTACAAAAAGCTGGCTACGACCCAAAACAGAACTTGATTCTGTCTTTTTTTAATATCAGGGAATTTGAGAATCTTCAAAGCCAATCATTCATACTTGAGACCAGGGCAAAGTTTGAAGATGTCCAAAATTTAACTTGCCCCTACATGGAAGTGACATGGATTGATGAAAAGGATGTTTCGTGGGTAGGACTCATTGATAAAGGCTGTGAAAGCAACTTAAATCTAAAACTAAGTGATACCATTTTAATGGGGACAGAAAACGATTTCTCAAAACTTGGCGCTAAACTGGATGAGTGGCAAACCATTAAAATTATCTGTCATAAAGGAACCTTCAAGCTATATTTGAATGATATTTTGGCGACGGAAACCGAATTCACTGGAGCAACGGGAAAGATTATGGGCTTGGTTTTTACCTTTACTGGAAAAGGGGCCATTGATTACGTATCTTTAAAAGATATAAACGGTAAAGTTTTGTATTCAGATGAGTTCAATGATAGATAAAACCTGCATTACCCTTTTCTTGCTAATTTTTAGTCTTACCCTGAATTCCCAATCCATCGATGGGGCATGGGAAACAGTTATGCCCAATGATGATGACCTTGAAACGCAGCATGTAGTCATTATTTCGGACGGTTTTGTTTCCGAGGCTTTTTTTGAAAAGGATTCAGGAAAATTTATGGGCACTTGGGGCGGTTCTTACGAAGCAAAGGATGGAAATTTTGACTGCACCTACGAATTTTCAACTTTTGACCCCCAATTGGTCGGAACTTCCCAAAGTTTGGAATTTAAACTCATAGATGGGAAAATGCATCTAGAGGGTAAGGTTTGGACTCGTATTGATGATGGTTCTCCAGGAGTGTTGAACGGAGCATGGTTAATTTCGGGAAGAATGCGAGACGGGAAAATTCAACAGCGTGATACAAACCGGCCTAGAAAAACCATGAAAATCTTATCCGGCACTCGATTCCAATGGATTGCCTACAATACCGAGACCAAAGAGTTTATGGGAACTGGCGGAGGAACCTATACTTCAGAAAACGGAAAATATGTCGAAAACATAGGGTTTTTCTCCCGGGATGATTCAAGGGTTGGAGCCAGTCTTTCATTTGACTTTAAATTGGAAGACGGTAATTGGCATCATTCCGGCAAAAGCAGCAAAGGTTCTCCCATTTATGAAATTTGGAGTCCACGAAAACAGTAACACCATGATACAAAAATTGGGATTGTTTCTCATCGTTTTTCTTTTAACCAACCCTATGAAATCTCAAGAATTACCTTATCGAGAAATTCCCGACTACCCTTCCGACTATGGCCCTGGCAATGTTGTGTCTCGGATGATTGATGGTTTGGGATTCCGATTTTATTGGGCAACCGAAGGATTAACCGAGAAAGACTGGAGTTATAAACCCTCCGAAGAGTCGAGAAGTGTTTTGGAAACTCTACAACACATTTATGGCATGTCCGAAATGATTCTGAATGCTCCGACTGCCACACCCAACGTTCGCCCTGCCGATTTTTCCAAATTGACTTACAGTGAATTGCGTGAAAAGACCTTAATCAATCTCAAAGCAGCCAGCGAAGCCGTTCTTGGAAAACAGGCATCTGATTTTGAAGATTTTGCGGTAATCTTTCAAAGAGGAGAAAAACAAACACCTTTCCCGTATTGGAATCTAATCAATGGCATGCTTTCCGATTGCATTTACCATACAGGCCAGATTACCATGCTTCGCAGGGTAACTGGAAATCCCATCAATCCAAATGTTAGTGTGTTTACAGGTAAGGTTAGGGAATAGACTTAACTATCCACCACTACTTTATAAGTAGGATCTTCCATCACATTGACTTCAATAATATCCTCTGCATTTTTTAAAAGGCGGATACAGTCTTTGCTCAAGTGTCTTAGGTGTACTTTTTTTCCAGCTTTGGCATAGCGTTCGGTAATCTTGTTCAGAGCCTCAATCCCCGACATATCAGCCACCCTACTTTCTTGAAAATCGATGATTACCTCACTAGGGTCGTTTTGAACGTCAAATTTTTCCCCAAATAAGGTTGTGGAGCCAAAAAACAAAGGGCCATAAATTTCATAGTGTTTTACTCCGTTTTCATCCAAATGCTTTCTTGCTCGAATACGTTTTGCATTTTCCCAGGAGTACGCAAGAGCCGAAATAATAACACCCAGTAAAACGGCTACCGCCAAATTATGTGTGATGGCTGTAATCAAAGTCACCAAAACCATAACGATAACATCGGAATTTGGCATTTTCCTAAATGTTTTAAAGCTGGCCCATTCAAAAGTTCCAATGGCCACCATAAACATCAGTCCCACTAGAGCTGCCATAGGCAGTTGTTCTATCAAACTACTCCCAAACATGATGAACACCAATAACATCACGGCAGCAGTAATTCCAGAAAGTCTTGCTCTTGCCCCAGATGAAGTATTGATTAAACTCTGTCCTATCATGGCACATCCTCCCATTCCAGACAGGAATCCGGAGAGGATATTTGCAGTTCCCTGTGCTACACATTCTTTATTTCCACTACCCCTTGTTTCCGTGATTTCATCAATAATATTAAGTGTCAATAAACTTTCTATTAAACCTACTCCTGCTACAATGGCAGAATAGGGAATGATGATTAGAAATGTATCCCAAGTAAATGGAATTTTAGGTATGGACAAGGGTGGAAACCCACCTTTTATACTTTCACCTTCTTGTATAGTATCGGCAACCGTCAATGTATCAATTCCAAAGCCGATTACAATAGCGGAAACCACAACAATGGCCAGCAAAGATGAAGGGAATGCTTTTGTCAGCTTAGGAAAACCCCAAATAATCAACATAGTCAAAAGTGTCAAACCCAACATGGTGTACAAGGGTGTTCCTGATAAAAGTTCTTCTGTTCCCTTTTGATAAAAATTAGGGAATTGCGCCATAAATATGATAATGGCCAAACCATTTACAAATCCAAACATTACAGGATGAGGTACGAGCCGAATGAATTTTCCCAGACGAAGCAGTCCAGCTAAAATTTGAATGACTCCGGCAATAATTACCGTTGCAAACACATAGTTTAATATTGTTGTGGGCTCAATTCCAGGAAAAGTCTGTTTGAGTTCTAAAATCAATCCTACGAAGATTACCGCCACAGCACCTGTTGCACCGGATATCATACCCGGTCGACCTCCCAATATTGAAGTCACCAAAGCCAGTACAAAGGCTGCATAAAGACCGGTCAATGGGGAGAAGCCTGGAATCAAGGCAAACGCAATAGCCTCTGGAACCAAGGCCAAAGCAACAGTAAGTCCTGATAACACTTCTGTGCGATAATTTACTTTCTGTGAAAAATCAAAAAGGTTCAAGTACTTTTTCATTGCCCATGTTTTGAAGCCGGCAAAAATAGCACTATTCTGTAAAGTAGGTGATTAGCTCACCTATTTTTATGGATTTAACGATCTTACCAAGCTGTTAACCCAAGTAATCGTTCTCCCAGAGGATTTAATTTAGCGGTTTCATATTTATCGCGTTCCCAATTTCTGGGGTCACCTGGAAAGGCATAGCCTTCTGGTGCAACTCGATTTTTCCATGAGTTGATGCGCCATTGCCTTAGAGATTCATTCTCCTCTTCCGCAGGCATCATGGAGATGTATTGGGCAATACGCACCTTATTCCCAGATTTGTTCGGACGGATACCATGAGGTTGCGTACTGTTGAAAATCAACAAATCCCCTGCTTCCATCTTGACTTTTACTATTTTGTCTTCCAAACCTGATATGTCTGGTTGAAAATGGTCCCTGTCTTCAGGTTGGGTCAATTTCCATGTATCATAATTGCGATACAGCCATGGAATGCATTGGAATCCCCCCATATTTTCATCCATTTGGTCCGCTAATGCTAAAACTCCTTGAACATTTTGAGGTTTCGTTTCAGGGTCATAATCCCAATGGATGAAACCCTTTTTATTCATCCCAGGCTGTAATGGAAAGTTTAAGTTGGCCCGATCAATGGTCACCCATAGTTTTTCTGTGCCCCAAACATCCACAAAAGCATTATATACTTTTTCGGTCTGTCGATTGTTCCAGAGATATTGATGGTTGTACACCTCAACCATACCTGTGCCCGTGAGTTCCTTCATTTTCATTTCCGCCCTCGGTGGAGCATACCAAGTTTCCGGATTATTGGGGTCTTTCTCATCAAATTCCCATAAAAAGTCCGCAGTAGCCTTAGCTTGTTCCTTGGAAACCGCATTTTTTATTACCACATATCCTTGTTCCATCCAAAAGTTCCAATCATCTTCAGAAAGAACTCGTAAAGGCTTCCCCTTGGATCTATCATTCAACTTTTGGGTACTGCTTGTTGCGGTTGAAGGATTACCTGGGATTTCTTCATGGGCCTTATTGGCCATTTCCATTTTATACTCTTTGTTCATAACCAAAAAGTTACGAAAAAAGAAAAGCATAGTAACGGCTAAAGCCAAATGGAAAGAAGAAGGCGAATGGTATAACCAACAAAAAAACCGCCCCAAGCTAGCACTTGAGGCGATTTTTAACTAAATAACCAACCAAAAAACTTGTCTATATAGTCGAACACTATGTTTTGTCCTTACATTTTTCTTTGCCGAGTTACGTTCATTATGGAATTTTTAACTTTTTCCCGCTTTTTTCCTGTCTTTGGATTTGCCTTCAAATACTGTACAAACCCTCTTCCTGTAAACTCGTATACGGTACCACTTGCTACATCAAACAACTCTATGGTACTATCATTGATAACGTATAACTCAAAATAATCATTGCCCAAGAAATCGTAATCCAGTGTTAAAGTTTTAAGTGTGTTATCCCCTTCAACATCAAAAACCTCATAAATGCCTTCATAGTCCCAAACCAAATCCACAAGCGGTATTGCCACGTTATCTATGGAAGAACGAAAAACGCCTTGTCCTCCACCTGACAAAAACTGCAGATAATTCTCTTCGTCGAACTCATTGACAGCTCCAACTTCGCTAGTGAATGTTTTCTCCCAAGCTTCATATTCCTGCAAGAAAAAGTGGATATTATCATAGAACACCAAATCATAGTCAAAGTTGTTTCTCTGATACCCCCTTAGAACATAAGACGTGTTTGTATCTGGGTTGTAAAGCTCAATTGTCCTATCATTTATTGCCAATACCTCTAAAAACCAAAGACCATCAATATCATGATCTACTTCCACAGCCCCGTTCAGGGTTCCGTAAGCACCCACATCTATACCAAAACCGTTACCGGTTTTTCCTATGCCAGCCAAATTGTTATTTACATATATGACACCTCTATTAAAAGAAATGGTAAACGCCCGCTGTAAAAAAGGAACTTCTCCATTTCCTCGGCTTGCATTGATGTCGATATACCATAAATCGTAACTCTCTAAAACCAGAGCGGTGTTGACCGGTGATGCTTCAATGAAGTCATCTTCGATAATGACATCTGTGTAACATGATGAAGCCAAGAGGCCTATAAAGAGTAATCCGAATAGTAGTTTTCCATTTCTCATAATTTCAGTCTTTTGATTATACTTTACTAAACCAAGCATTATGCCAAAATCATAACCATTTGATAATCAGATATTAATGTAGTGTTTAAAGGATTGATTAGTTTTGAATCCTTAAATTGAAATATGCAAAACGCGCTTAGGTTTGGAGTTGTAGGAGGTGGTAGTTGGGGTACTGCCATTGTAAAAATGCTCTCCGAAAATATGGACCGAATAGCTTGGTATATTCGTAACGATTCCATTATCAGACATCTACAACGGGAAGGTAATAATCCACATTATATTAGCTCCGCCCAATTTGATGTCTCCATGCTACATCTAAGCTCTTCTATTGATGAAATTGTGGAAGCTTCGGATGTGCTGATTTTGGCTATTCCCTCTGCTTTTCTGGAGAAGGAGTTTGCAAATTTGACCCTATCCCTTAGGGATAAAATTGTTTTTTCTGCAATTAAAGGGATTGTTCCAGAAACGGGACTGATAGTGGGAGAACATCTTCATGAAGCTTACCATATTCCATTTGAAAACATTGGCGTGTTAACTGGACCATGCCATGCCGAGGAGGTTGCCCTTGAACGCCTCTCATATCTTACTTTGGCCTGTTCCGACACTTCCAAGGCTGAACTGGTGGCAAAAAAATTGAGAAGCCATTACATTCGGACCAAAATATCCGATGACATAATCGGTACGGAGTACGCGGCCATGCTCAAAAACATCTATGCCATAGCTGCTGGAATAGCGCACGGTTTGGGCTATGGCGATAATTTTCAGAGCGTTTTGATGAGCAATTCCATTCGAGAAATGAAACGATTTATCGGTTGTGTTCACAAAATGAAGCGAAACATCAATAATTCGGCTTATTTAGGTGATTTGTTGGTTACGGGCTATTCTATTTTTAGCCGAAATCGCATGTTCGGAAATATGATTGGCAAAGGATACACCGTTAAAAGCGCCATGATGGAAATGAACATGATAGCTGAAGGCTACTATGCCGCAAAGAGCGCGCATGATTTAATGGCCAAATTGAAGAAGAAAGCCAAAACTCCAATCATTGACGCTGTTTACAACATCCTGTACAAGGAAAAAGAGGCCAAAAAAATTTTCAAACAGCTTACTGAAAAATTGGATTAAATCCGCTCCAATGAGAAATTGGAATGAGATTCCAGTTCCTCTTGAATCTTTTCTTTGAATGCAAGCATTTGAGCATTGTCGTAGCTATACACTTTTTTGAACTCTTCCATGACAGGTTCAAGATATTCACGAATACTATCAATATCGAAATATAACCTTCCCGTTCTTCGAATAAAGAAATCCAATGGATTGGCCGCCATTTCAAATGCTATGGAAAACTGAGCTTCGGCCCGAATCATTTTCACATAATTGTCTTTGTTTCGCAAAGAAGCATAGTTTTCTAAAATAATCTCTGTTTGCTTGCCATAGGTGGTCACTAAGTACCAAGCGTCATATTCCGAGAAACCATCATCCTTTATGCGTTCATAAATCTCGCCAATGTATTTTTTTACATGCTTAAATTTCTTGAAATCATTCCCACAGAGAGGAATTTTGTCAGTCGAGCAAGATTCAAAAGATATTCCTTCATCTTCCTCCATTTTTTTTGTGATACGATTGACCACACGTTCTGCCATTTTTCGATATCCGGTCAATTTTCCACCTGCAATACTCACCAAACCAGTATCGGAAGTAAATATTTCGTCCTTTCGCGATAATTCTGAAGCGGATTTTCCCTCTTCGTGAATCAAGGGTCTTAAACCAGCCCATGAGGAAATGATATCTTCCATTTCCAGATTAATGTCCGGGAACATGTTGTTTACTGCAGAAATCAAATAGATGGCATCGGCCACATCAGTTCGCACATTGTCCTTATCTAGGTTGAAGTTGGTATCCGTTGTACCCACATAGGTTACTTTTCCTCTTGGGATAGCGAACATCATCCGGCCATCGGGAATATCAAAATATACGGATTGCTTTACGGGTAATTTTTCCCTTGGGAATACCAAATGGACTCCCTTCGTCAAATGTAGGCGTTTCCCTTTTTTGGAATTATTGGTGCTTCTCAGTTCATCAACCCAAGGCCCTGCTGCACTTATTACATGCTTCGATTTTATCTCGAACTCATTTCCAACTATCTCATCTTTCACCTTGACTCCGGAAATGATATCGTTGTCATACATAAAATCAACCACCTTGGCATAGTTCAATGCCTTGGCTCCATATTGAAGGCTTGTTTTAATGTTTTCAATGGTCAATCGGGCATCATCAGTTCTATATTCTGCGTAGTACCCAGCACCATTCAATATCTTTTTGGGCAAAAGTGGTTCCAGCTTCAGGGCTTCCTTTTTTTCCAGCATCTGCCGTTTATCATCACCGGTCACTTGAGCCAAAATATCATAGACTTTAAGTCCAATCGAGGTCAACCATTTTCCATAGGACCCCCCTTCAATGAGCGGAAGCAACATCTTCTCAGGAAGTACCAAGTGAGGTGCCAATTTGTGAACAATGGCTCTCTCGGAACCTACCTCTTTCACCAACCAAAAATCGAATTGCTTTAAATAACGTAGCCCTCCATGAATCAATTTGGTGGATTTACTGCTGGTTCCGGAAGCGAAGTCCCCTTTCTCCAATAAAGCCACCTTCATTCCACGGGAAGCTGCATCCAAGGCAATTCCTGCGCCAGTAATTCCTCCACCAATCACGACCAAATCAAAAGTCTCTTTGGTCAATTCTTGAATGGTGTGCTCTCTGTCCAAGTTGGAAAATCTAATATTCTCTTTCATACCTTTTGCAATCAAACTTCAAAAATACATATAATGTAAACCTTTACACAATGAGGGATATTTAAGTTTACATTAACTCCGTTGCGTAAACTCATACTCTCTATCCACAGTACAAATTCTGACCTTATACCAAGAATACCATTGCTCTTTTCCCTTTTGTTGTGCCACTTGATGTTCTATATTGGCCTTCCAACGGGAGATGGATTCCAGATTCTCCCAATAGCTTATTGAGATCCCAAGAGATGATCGTGCGCTCTCAAAACCCAAAAAACCTGGTTGTTTTCTTGCTAAATCCTCCATGTCCTGCGCCATTTTCGCATAGCCATTATCTTCTTCGGTTCTGGTGTTCGTAAAAATAACTGCGTAATAGGGTCGTTTCAGTTCCATCAGTCTATATAGCTTTTCTCTAAGAAGTAGTTGACCAAGGCCTCTTTCATCAAGACAGATTGTTCACCGGCTTTCAATGGGGGGAGTTGTTCCTTTACCTTATAGTGCGGCCATCCATCCTCATCAAAAAAATCGAAATCGTAATATCCGTACGGCTCCAAAAGTCTGCAAATGGCTATGTGCATTAAGTTTACCTTTTCATCTTTTTTAAAAGATCTGTGAAAATTGCCCAGTTCCTGAACACCCACCAAATAAATGATTCCATCAAGTTCCAATGGATCTCCATCAGAAAATTGCGCCGAGAGCTTTTCCACTAAAACTGTCCATCTTTCCTTTAACTTTTCGTCCCTAGCCATAACTTTAGTTGGTTCGGTAAAGGTACAAACCAAAGTTCTATATTTGTTAAAAACCCATAAGTGACCTTTTTTGATATTGTAATTGGCATATTGTTGGTCTGGGGTCTTATCAAAGGCCTTAAAAATGGTCTTTTTGTTGAAATCGCTTCCTTGTTGGCCCTAATAGTTGGTCTTTATGGGGCGATACATTTCTCTTACGTTACCGGGGATTATCTCAAAGCACAGGTAAACTGGTCAGAGAATTATGTGAAAATTGCCGCATTTCTTATAACCTTTTTTATCATAGTGGTTCTTGTACATTTTGCCGGCAAGTTTTTGACCAAAATTGCTGACTTTGCCATGTTGGGCCTTCTCAATAAAATCGCAGGTGGCATCTTCGGGGCGCTTAAAACTGCCATCATTCTAGGTGCGCTTCTTATTTTCTTTGAAAGACTTACGGATTCCTTCAACTTTGTGGACGAAGAAACCAAACAATCCTCTATTTTTTATGAACCTATTAAAGAAATAGGAGCTTTGGTGTTCAGCTTTGTCCTTGAGGAAAAAGAGGATGCCCCTAAAATTCAGAATTTAAATCGAGGCGTATGAAATGCGTGTTTTTTCGATAAACGGTTGATTTTCTTGGATTTAAAATGTGGGAAATCACTTCTTACCTGCATATAATCGGATAAATCCGTTTCCTTATGGAGTTTTTATTGCTTAGGCAATCTCCTCTTTTAGATTAGCTATACGAGCACAAGAGAATACTAATGAACACCCCCGAAAATGAAAAAGTTGAGCACTGCAGCTATAACGGCGGTTTTGGCTATCATACTCATTACATGTAGTAAATCGTCAGCGACTTCCGAACAGGAAATTATAGCCAACAATCAGGAATCTATCAGCAAAGCAGAAGTAAATGCCAGCCAACTAGAGACAGAACTCCTTGATATGATAAATGAACATAGAGCTTCTATAGGAGTGGATGCTTTAAAGGCCAGTTCCGAAGTATATCCCTTCGCAGAAGACCATAACAGCTACATGATTGCTCAAAATAAATTGAGTCACGACAATTTTGAATCTAGGGCCGCCCAAATAACGGTAAGAACAGATGCTATCAGAATTGCTGAAAATGTTGCAAGACATTATAGTTCCGCACAGCTTGCATTGAGTGGCTGGTTGGAAAGCTCAGACCATAAAGGCACATTGGAAGGGAACTATACCCATACAGCTCTAAGTGTTGTTTTAGACAAAGAGGGGCGGCCATACTTTACACAAATATTTATGTTGGTGGAATAAGATTTTAGTCTAGGTTATATTAGAAGTGTTTTATCAAGGCCTGTTTTACTACAGGTCTTTTTTTTACCTTTCGTAAAAATTAAGCCCATGACTATACAAGAACCTTTCAATCTTACCAAGTGGGTAGAAGAAAACAGGGATGCCCTTAAACCCCCCGTTGGAAACAAAAATCTATATAAGGAGGCTGGTGATTACATTGTTATGATTGTTGCCGGACCCAATGCTAGAAAGGACTATCATTACAACGAGACCGAGGAGCTTTTTTATCAACTGGAAGGTAACATAGAGGTACATATACAAGAGGATGGACAAAAGAAAACCATGAAGTTGGGGCCAGGAGATATGTATTTGCATCCTGCAAAAATACCCCATTCACCCGTTCGGCATGAAGGGTCTATTGGGTTGGTAGTAGAACGAAAACGCGACCACATGAATGTTGATGATGGCCTTATGTGGTTTTGCGATAATTGTAACAATAAACTCTATGAGGCCTATTTTACCCTTCATGATATTGAGAAGGATTTTTTAAGTCATTTCAAGCATTTCTATGGTTCTAAAAAATTAAGAACCTGTAATAATTGTGGAACCGTTATGCCCGTTGACAAACGTTTTATATCTGAAGATTCATAACTATGTTGTTAGTTGCTAAAATCATTACCGCTATTGTCGCACTATTGCATCTCTACTTTTTATGGTTGGAAATGTTTGCGTGGACAACAAAGGCCAAAAAGGTGTTCAGAAGTTTTCCTGAAGACCTTTTTGAACGAACGAAAACCCTTGCCGCCAATCAAGGATTGTACAATGGTTTTTTATCTGCAGGTTTAGTTTGGTCCCTTTTGATTCAAGATGCCCTGTGGCAATTCAACGTTGCCCTATTTTTTCTTGGTTGTGTTTTAGTAGCTGGAATCTATGGTGCCATTTCGGCATCTAAGAAAATATTTATAGTTCAAGGCATTCCAGCTTTGCTCGGTATTCTTTTTTGGTTGGCCTCACATTATATTTGATTTCTTTCCTCGGTAATTCCTGTTCTTCGTAGTTTTGTAAAAATCTAACAATAACCGCGTAAAAAGTTATAAAATGGCAATTGCTGCACTCTCTTTTGGTATAGACGAAGCCTTGAAACAATTAGGCTTACAAGAAATCAATCATGGTACCTCAACAGGTGTTCATTCATTTGGTTCTGGTGAACTGATTGAATCCTTTTCGCCTGTGGATGGACAAAGTATTGGAAAGGTTACGTCAACCACAAAAGAGGAGTACGAAAAAGTGATTCAAACAGCGACCAAAGCTTTCCATCATTGGAGAAAAGTACCTGCTCCCCAACGCGGAGAAATTGTACGTCAATTCGGAGAAAAGCTTCGTGAATTAAAAGAACCTTTGGGAAAATTGGTTTCCTACGAAATGGGAAAATCTTATCAAGAAGGTCTGGGCGAAGTACAAGAGATGATTGATATTTGCGATTTTGCCGTTGGCCTTTCCCGACAATTGCACGGACTTACCATGCATTCGGAAAGACCGGGTCATCGAATGTACGAGCAATATCATCCGCTTGGAATAGCGGGAATCATTTCGGCCTTTAACTTTCCTGTGGCAGTCTGGTCATGGAACACTGCCCTGGCTTGGGTTTGTGGAGATGTCTGCGTATGGAAACCCTCAGAAAAGACACCCCTTTGTGGAGTGGCCTGTCAAAGCATTATAGCCGAAGTACTAAGGGAAAACAATCTTCCCGAAGGTATTTCATGTCTCATTAATGGTGATTACACGGTTGGAGAGTTTATGAGTCATGACAAAAGAATCCCTTTGGTCTCTGCAACTGGTTCCACTAGAATGGGCAAAATTGTAGCTCAGGCTGTTGCTGCCCGTTTGGGAAAATCACTGTTGGAACTTGGGGGAAACAACGCCATCATCGTAACCCCAGATGCCGATATAAAAATGACCGTTATTGGAGCGGTATTTGGTGCAGTGGGCACCGCGGGACAGCGTTGCACCTCCACTCGAAGATTGATAATCCATGAATCTATTTATGATAAAGTCAAAAAGGCCTTGGTAGATGCATACCAACAACTGCGAATTGGTAATCCGTTGGATGAAAACAATCATGTGGGACCTTTAATTGACCTTGACGCAGTCAAAATGTATAATTCTGCTCTTCAGAAAGTAGCGGAGGAAGGAGGCAATATCATTGTTGAAGGAGAAGTTCTTTCTGGAGAAGGTTACGAAAGTGGCTGCTATGTAAAACCAGCAATAGTTGAAGCAGACAATACCTTTAAGATTGTTCAAGAGGAAACCTTTGCGCCTATTTTATACCTTTTGAAATATTCTGGTGATGTGGAAAATGCCATTGCCATGCAAAATGATGTAGCACAAGGACTCTCCTCGGCCATTATGACCAACAACTTAAGGGAAGCGGAACGGTTTTTATCGGTAGCGGGCAGCGATTGTGGTATAGCCAATGTAAATATAGGAACGTCCGGAGCCGAAATAGGAGGGGCTTTTGGTGGTGAAAAAGAGACTGGAGGAGGTCGTGAAAGCGGTTCAGATGCCTGGAAAGTGTACATGCGCCGACAGACCAATACCATAAATTATACTGCTGAACTTCCTTTGGCACAAGGGATAAAATTCGACCTATAAAATAAAAACCGCCAATTTTAGATGAACATAAAACTGACGGTCTTAAAACCAACTTAACTAACTCAAACTTAAATTAAACCCTATTTCAATGCCGGAGCTTTGTCGGGAGAAATAGGGTCCCTTACCTAATATTGAATCAAATTTCTTACTAATTGCCATGTAAGTCAAAGGCAAGCGTATCGTTGGTTGCAAAAACTGTATAATTGGTATTTTCAGTTCTATTCTCGGGAAGGGCTATGCCAAATTACGAAGGGATTGACTGATTTCTCCCTTTTTCTCCAGGGTAAAAGGTGTACACCGGCTCACTTTGCCAAAATTGTTTGGTATCTATATCCATTGCTGTCAAGCATCCCTTAAAAGCAGCACCAGTATCCATGTTCCATACATTGGCACTATTTTGAGGAATCACCACCCCAGCTTTAGAGATTGGAGTGTGTCCTATAAATATCTCCGTATAGTTTTTTAATCTCATGGGAAAGTTCTTGTGGTCAATATCAATATTTGGATTCAGTGCTTTGGCTAATTCCCAAAGGGTTCTATCCCAATAGAAGAGTTGGTCAAAATATTCAAAGGCCACGCCTTTCAGGTTCGTGAAACCAGCGTGAAGAAAAAGCCGGTTTTTTTCATCCAGATAATAATTTTGCATTCCAGTATAAAAGTCCAGATGTCTATCCCATGTTACTCTATTTGCCCTGAGGTATGAATCTCTTGTTGCGATTCCCCCATGTGCCAACCATTGCGGATTCTCCTTTTTTGTAATCATCCATTCTTTGCATAGCTCATCGTGATTACCTCTAATAAATGTGCAGTTCCAACCATCCTTTAAATTGATTAGAAAATCAACTGTTTCGACCGCAGTACTCCATCCATCCACATAATCCCCTAAAAAAATAAGATGGTCTTCCTTTGTCACCTCAGCTCTTTCCAGAAGTTGTTCAAGTGCCCTAAGACCTGAATGAATATCTCCAATAACCAACTTTCGCATAAGCAAATTTTTGGCAAGTATACATAACTATACTGTTCGTAGATTCAAAATATACTTTAAGATTTGATTATTTACTGAAAAGTTTCTAAGCGGAAGCTAAAATAAACACTATACTATAACAGTGCATTTCATCGATATTTGTAGGAATCTTTTAACAGGAATTTAAGTTTTTGTTATATTAAAAGGCTAATTAATTTAAGACCTCTATATGAAAAAACCTCTACTCACTAAACTATCTTTTTCTTTGTTTGCTTTTCTATTTGTTTTCATCTCACATGGAACAGCTCAGCAGCTTAAGAAAACACATGATGATGCCCCTCAAAAAGGGCATAATCTGTACAAACAATCCAAACTGTACGACAGTAAAAACGGTCCAGTAGGGCAAAGACCCAAAGCTACTGGGGATCGGGCAATGGACAGAATTTCTTATGAATTCCGTCAAGTCCAAGATCCAGTAACAAAGCAAATTCCAGAAGGCATTCGTTCCAAAGAAGTTACCTTTTCGGATAAAATTGCTCCCACCGATATCCAGCAGGAAATGTCGAAAACCTACGGTGAAGAAGCGTCAAAAAAGCGATTCTTCTATTGGCGTAATCGTGGGCCTTTCAATGTAGGAGGGCGTACGCGGGCACTTGCTCTGGATATGCGGGATGAGAACATCATCTTGGCAGGTGGTGTTTCAGGTGGCCTCTGGCGTTCTACCAATTCAGGCGAAAGCTGGAGACGTGTTACCCGAAACCTTCAATCACCAAGTATCACTGCCATTGCCCAAGACCCAAGAAAGAACAAGCAAAATGTATGGTACTACGCTTCGGGCGAGCGTTTTGGGAATTCTGCCGGTGCACCGGGAGCTTTCTTCCAAGGCTCTGGTATTTTTAAATCTTACAACAATGGTAGATCATGGTTTAGAATACGAAGTACTTCCGATAACGACGTGACTTCCTTTTCTTCCTTTGATTTGATCAATAGTCTGGCGATTCATCCTTCAAATGGAGATGTTTATGCAGCGACCTTTGATGGCCTGTTCCGTTCGCAAGATGGTGGAAGAAACTTTGACGAAGTACTGCCTAGTGGCTTTGATAGCCAAACAGAAGTCATTGTAACTCCAAGTGGTACATTGTATGCCACAGTTGATATTTTTGGAGCTGAGAATGCTGGATTTTATACTTCACAGGATGGTACAACATGGACCAACATAACACCAGAAGGAATCTTTCCCTCTTATGGTAGAACCATAATGCAGTACGATCCTTCAGATGAAAATCGTGTCTACTTCTTCTCTTTTGATTTAAGTGCAAACGGAGAGGCCTTTTTGTGGAGGTATCAAGCAGACGCAGAAACCCCAGAAGAGCAATGGGTAGATTTAACAGCAAACCTACCTACTTCAATTGGGGGTGTAGCGGGTAATCTAGACTTACAAGGGGCATATAATATGGTAATCAAAGTGCACCCAACCAATCCCGATTTGGTATTCGTAGGAGGGACCAACCTGTATCGTTCAACCACTGGTTTTACAACGCCAACCGGATTTGAAAGTTGGATAGGAGGTTATACTATCTTTAGTGATAGTTTCGCGCTTTATCCAAATCATCACCCAGATCAACATAATTTGGTTTTTCTCCCATCCAATCCAGATAGGGTAATTACCGCCAATGATGGAGGTGTTCAAATTACAGAGGATATTACCATAACCACTGAACCCGTAAGTTGGACTTCTCTCAACAATGGATACATTACCACACAACCTTACGCCATTGCAATTGACCCCGAAGGAAATAGTCAGGACATTGTTGCTGGGTTCCAAGATAATGGTACGTGGTTTACCAATTCCATAAATGGAAATGACCCTTGGGAAAGTGATTTTAGTGGTGATGGTGCTTTCAATGCGATTGCTGATGGCGGACTAACTAGATATGTTTCGGCGCAATTTGGGGTAGTGTTCCGTCTTAATTTCGATGAAACAGGTGAATTTGTATCCTTTACAAGGGTTCAACCTGCTGGCGCAACAGGTTTTGATTTTGTGGCTCCATTCGTACTAGACCCTGTAAACGACAATATAATGTACATGCCTGCTGGAGACCGCATGTGGAGAAACAACAATCTGGATGAGATACCTCTTTTCTCCAATGCGCCGACCACAGTCAATTGGGTAGAACAGACCCAAACCGCAACCCCGGATGGTTCCGTTATTTCCGGTTTGGATGTGTCTAGGTTTCCCGTCGCCAACACATTATACTATGGGACTTCTTCTGGGCTAATCTTCAAAATTGAGAATGCCAATATAGATGATCAGGTTCCAGTTGATGTTTCTACCGGAAAAGGTCTTCCAACGGGTAATATCAATCAGATCTATGTAGACCCTAACAACTCAGATAGGGTTTACGCAGTTTTCTCCAATTATAACATTCCCAGTATTTTTATGAGTAAAAATGGGGGTGAGACTTGGGAAAACATCAGTGGAAATCTTGAAGAGAACGCCGATGGAACAGGAAATGGCCCTTCCGTGCGCTGGTTTTCTATTGGTGGGAACAACAATATATTTTATGCAGGAACAAGTACAGGACTGTATGTTTCCTTTTATTTAAATGGCACAAGAACCAGATGGTTCAGAGAGCCATTTGTAGTTGGTAATGCCGTAGTTCCTATGATAAGGACACGCGAAGATGGATTTGTTGCCGTAGCCGCACACGGAAATGGTGTTTACAATGCTCAATTCTTTGCATCTAGATTTCCTGATGCAAAACTATCCACTTCGTTCTTGTTACCTGATTTAACCCTTCCTATCAACAATCCACCCGTTGAAATTGATGTAACGGATTTGTTTGTGAATTCGAGAGGAAGAGCCATCTCAGTTGAATTAACCAATTCCAATCCAAACTTGGTAACTGCAGAGTTGGACGGAAATACCCTATCTCTTTCATTTGCTCCAGAATCTGAAGGTTCGGCAGCCATTGGCCTTATTGCAACATCGGGCCGAGAACAAGTTGCGGAGGGCTTTACCGTCACATTGACTGAATTCCCAATTTACGAACAAAACGGATTGATTTCATCTAGTAGTCCATCTCAATTGATTCCAGATTTTGGAGGTGCCTTGATACAAAGCGCCGACGATTTCATCGTTCCTGAGGGGGATCAGTGGACAATAAACAACATTGTTGCCTTTGGAGGAGCCAATGGAAACCCGCTACTGACAAGCGCTAATGTTGTTGTTTACGAGAACAATGGAGGTTTGCCCGGAGCAGTTATCTACGATAGTGGTGCTATTGTACCAAATTCTGAACCAACGGATACAAATCTGAATTTAAGTCTCCCTGAGGATTTGGTTTTGGAACCGGGAACATACTGGCTATCTGTTTTTGCAAATCTGGACTTTCTTCCAAATGCCACCCAGTGGTTCTGGTTAACACAGGTTGGCCTCATTGGAAACGAATCTGCATTTAGGGATACTGGAGACTTATTTGGAGCAGGTGCAACGGATTGGGGACCTACAAGTGCTGTTTTTGGTGGTGCCCCTGAAGATCAGGTTTTTCAGATTTTTGGAACCGTCACCCCAACGGCTGGAGGAGAAAGCGCTATGGAAATAGCTCCCTCCGGAAGTAGTGAAGTCGACCAAGAGGCGACCGATATTCCACAAAACCTTGCAGAGGTCAAGCCCGAAGTAATTACAGCTGTGTGGCCCAATCCTTCGGCAGATGAATTCTATTTTGCAGTACAAAATGCCGAAAAATCTAGAGTAAGTGCCAAAGTATTTAATATGGTTGGGCAATTGGTTTTTGAACAAAAGGATTGGGACAGTTCCCGTCCATTGATTTGG
Source organism: Flagellimonas meridianipacifica (assembly GCF_003001695.1). GTDB lineage: Bacteria > Bacteroidota > Bacteroidia > Flavobacteriales > Flavobacteriaceae > Flagellimonas > Flagellimonas meridianipacifica. Next base: position 800,762 of record NZ_PVYX01000001.1, read on the forward strand.
AACTCTTCAAATGCAACCCCAGGTATATACTTTGTAACAATCTCGGGGGCAAACATTAATGAAACCTTCAAAATCATTAAACGTTAATTTTTGGATTACATATAAAGGCGCGGTTATTTCCGCGCCTTTTTTAACATCTAACTAGGGTTCCCAAATCGTATATCCTTAAAGAATTTAGCTCATGAAATCTATCTTTTTTTCTTTTGTAATGCTGTTTATGAGTTCTTGTAGCGAAAGTACAACCGATAATACAACTGCAGACTCCGCAGACAATATTCCCCAATTTCAGCAGATAGGAACAGACGAAATCCTTTTCAACATTAGGGTTTTGAACGTATTTGAATCCCCACAAAATGTTTGTGGTGCTGAAAAATCCAATGTTGCCTCAATCGAGATAATGGAAGTACTCGAAAAAGGGAGTACTGTTCGTCAAAAAGTTTCGAAAGAGGAACAATTCAATCTGGTGTTTTTGTTCACTCCTTCCAATTTGGAACAAAATGTGGTTATTGAGGCCAAGGCAAGAGAAACCCTTTGCAAAAACAGTTCCGAAACCTATTTTACAGTCATATCCCACAAAATTTTGGACTAGCCCCACTTTTCTCCTTATTTTAGTTTCTTAACGAATCTAATGGGGTATGAAAAAAGTATTCTGTGTTGGCGAACTTCTGATTGATTTTGTTGCTGAGAATCAAGGAAACGACCTTTCTAAAGCCTTGCATTTTACCAAAAAAGCCGGGGGCGCTCCAGCCAACGTAGCCTGCGCTATTTCTAAGTTAGGGGGAAAAGGGATTTTTGTAGGAAGTGTTGGGAATGATCCCTTCGGTTCATTTCTTTTGGATACCCTAAAAAAGGAGGGCGTTGATATTTCCTTGACCCAAACTTCTTCAGTTTTTACAACATTGGCCTTTGTATCCCTTGCAGAAGACGGAGAACGTGATTTTGTGTTCAGCCGTGGTTCAGACAGGGAGTTGACTTATGATCCTTCCCTTAGAAAAGATTTTGTAGGCCATATGCTTCATCTGGGTGCTGCAACAGCACTTTTGGGCGGACCACTTGAAACAGCTTACAGTAAGTACCTTTTTGACGCGCTGACCAAGGAAATGTTCATAAGCTTTGACCCGAATTATAGAGGCGATCTTTGGAAGGACAACGAGCAACAGTTCATTAAAAAATGTATGCCCTTCATTGAAAAATCCCATCTCTGTAAGTTCAGCCAAGAAGAGGCGCTTTTGCTTTCCGGGGCTTCAAATGTTGATGATGCTTGTGATACACTCCATGAGGTGGGAACAAAAATCATAACCGTAACCTTAGGAAAAGAAGGCACTTTGGTCAGTTGTAATGGTATGAAACAAATTGTTCCTAGTATTCCAGTTAAGGCAATAGACACCACCGGAGCTGGTGACGCTTTCATTGGATGTCTTTTGTCCCAAATCTCCCATTTGGATAAATACGAACAGGTTTTCAGTGATACTTCCTTACTGTTGGCCATGGTGGAGAAAGCAAATAAAGCTGGGGCAATTACCACTACTGCCTACGGGGCAATTCCAGCCCTTCCCACAAAATCCCAATTGGAGAGTTAATGAACCAAGCTGCCTTACATCGCCTTTTATCTTCAAAAGCTGAAGACATATCTTCCGAATCGTTGTTTCATCTGAGGATGGCAACCAACCTCAGTCTAATCCAAAACCTATTCTTTTCCCTTTATCCCGAGGAAAAGCACGAACCCTTTTTTGAACAGTTGTTGACTTTGTTGCCAAAACTATATCAAACACGGCCTGAAGAGCTAAAGCTCCAAGATCTTGAACGCATTTCATCTGGAAATTGGTATCAAACAGAAAAAATGGTGGGAATGCAACTCTATGTAGAGCATTTCAATGAAGACATAAAGGGTTTAAAAGAAAAATTATCCTATTTCACAGAATTTGGGATCAACTTTGTGCACTTAATGCCTGTTACCACTCGTCCAAAAGGAGAAAACGATGGAGGCTATGCCGTGAATAGTTATCATAAGGTTGACAAACGGTATGGAAATCAAAAAGACCTTCTCAATTTGACCAAAAGCCTAAGGAAAAAGGGAATGTACCTTATGTTGGATTTTGTGGTAAATCATACGTCCGATGAGTATTTGTGGGCCAAAAAAGCCAAAAAAGGAGATAAAAAATATCAGGGGTATTATTATACTTATCCCGATACTACCGTTCCCAATGCTTTTGAAAAATCGCTTCCAGAGGTATTTCCAGAAACCTCACCGGGGAACTACACCTATATCCCTGAAATGCAACAATGGGTTATGACTGTTTTTAACAGCTATCAATGGGATCTCAATTACACCAATCCCAAAGTTTTTCTGGAAATGTTGACACAGTTGGTCAATTTGGTGAACCTAGGAGTGGATATCGTCAGGTTCGATGCACTGGCTTTTTTATGGAAAAAAATTGGTACTATTTCCCAAAATCTTCCTGAGGCCCATATGTTGGTAAGTCTCTTTAGAATGTGCTTACAAGTTGTTGCTCCTGGAACTGTTTTGCTAGCAGAGGCCATAGTGGCGCCTAAGGAAATCATTAAATACTTTGGAGAGGGTATTCAACTTGGTAACGAATGTGAAATTGCCTACAACGCTTCTTTAATGGCATTGCTATGGAATTCCATTGCTACAAAAAAAACGGTTTTGCTCTATAAAAGCTTGGAGAATGTACCCGAAAAGCCAAAAGATGCCACTTGGCTCAACTATGTGCGTTGCCATGATGATATTGGACTCGGTTACGAAAATCAATTCATTGAAGAAATTGGCTGGAATCCTGCTCAACATCGAAAGTTTTTATTGGACTATTACTGCCAACGTTTGGATTGGTCACCTGCAAAGGGACTGTTGTTTATGCATAACCCAAAAACAGGAGATGGAAGAATTACGGGAAGTGCCGCCTCACTGCTTGGCCTAGAGAAAGCTATCGGGGAAAATGATGAAGAACTGATTGATGAGTCGGTTTCCAAGATAATCTTGCTACATTCAATAATACTCTCCTTTGGAGGAATCCCAATGTTCTATGCTGGAGACGAAATAGGTACTTTAAATGATTATTCTTTCCTTGAAAAGGATGATAAAAAGGGTGATAGTAGATGGGTAAATCGCCCCTATCAAGACTGGGAAGTAATAGATAAACTAACCCAAAAAAAACTCCCTCAAAGCAAGATTTTCCACACCCTGAAGCGATTGGTGAAAATTAGGAAAAGTACATCCATTTTTGCAGATACCAACAACGTGTCTCTCTATCATACGGGCAACCATCATATTTTTGCATTCGAACGCGCTGATGGCAAAAATGATGGCCTTCTCGTCCTTTGCAATTTCGATGAAAACCCCCAAGTGGTCAATGCTTCTTGGATAATGAAACTTGGGTATTTTACAAAGGGAGAACCCAAGGATTTGGTTTCAAATAAAAAGGTATCCCTAAAAAGCGGGCTTTTGCAATTGAATGCCTATCAGGTCATTTGGCTGAAGAAAGACTAATTATATTTCACCTTACGAAGAACCCTAAGGGACTCTTTCAATGACTGGTATACTCCTTCATCAGTCTTTTTCAACAAGGGCCTCGCCTTTTCCATCCATTCCCTGGCTTCTTCAAAACCATTCAGATAACATATCAAATAGGTTGCTGGCAGATGTTTTAAATCCGTCTTTTCCGCTTTATTCAAAGCTATCTGTTTGTCCAGTTTCATCATGATTGAATTGTTGGAGTTCAATACATGATGCAATGTTTTTTTATCATACTGGGGAGGTTCAAAGACCAATTCACTCTTTATGTTATACTTTCCGTTTTCGGAAAAAGTGATTTCCATTCTTTCAAGAGGGTAATATTTTTGTTGGACTCCCAATCCCAGCTGAACATATTCCAAAGTAGAGAAGGAATCTTCATTATACTCAATTGTAATTTCATCCAAAGCTGAATAAAACAGTTTCACCTGCTCATTGATGAGCTCAATATCTACTCTGGAAAAATAGGTTTTGCTCTTAACCCTTTTTGCATTTCCCGCCCAACATACCACAAATTGTTCCTTAAAGACTTTATAATGGCTGCTCAAATCTGCATGCCGCTTGTTCATAAAACTTATTACGGCGTCCAAGGTCAGTTCAATATTGTTCCTTGCATGTTGTTCTATGGTAGCCACAGCTTTGGAATTGATATCCTTCAACTCAATATCAAAAGCTTTGGGCAGACTTATACTACCTTCCCTAAAAAAAACGGCCCCGCCATAATATTTCCAAATATTCTTTCTGAGTGCACAGACCTTTCCATTGGATTTTATCGTCACCAATCCAACTACTTTGCCATCGGGCAAATGAGGGAAAGGAATGTTCTCGTATGAAATCAAAGGAGGGTTATCTAAATAAGCGTTCACCAAATTCTGAATCCTGCTATCATCAAAAAAATCGACACCAACAATTTTGTTGTCTTCATCCTCTACCCCTATTACAATGAATGAATTGTTTTTGGGGTTACTATTGGCAAGCGCACAAACGTGCTTCAAGAACTTCGCCTTGCCTTCTTTTTCGCCTATCGAAATAAATCTCTTTTTGTCATAGAAGCTATTCTCATCATTATGAGCCAAGAGATTTTTAACCAACAGGCGTTTATTGATCATAGTGCTTTCTTCACTATAGTGCTATTGGCCTGAGCCGTGGGCATGACCACCAAATCCGCAATATTTACATGACTGGGTCGGGTAATGGTAAAAAGAATAAGCTCAGCAATGTCTTCGGGGAGCAATGGTTGATAACCTTGATACACCTTTTCAGCACGGGTATCGTCCCCTTTAAATCGTACCTGGCTGAATTCAGTTTCAACCAACCCCGGATTGATGGCACCCACCCTAATTCCGTGAGCGTTTAAATCAATGCGCATTCCTTGGTTAATCGCATCAACAGCATGCTTACTGGCACAGTACACATTGCCGTTGGGATACACCTCTTTTCCCGCGGTGGAACCGATGTTGATAATATGCCCCGATTTATGCTCAACCATTTGAGGAATAATTGCCCTGGATACATACAGCAGCCCCTTTACATTGATATCCATCATGGCGTCCCAATCATCCATGCTTCCTTCGTTGATTGGGTCCAGGCCATGCGCATTACCAGCATTATTGATAAGAACATCAATTTTAGAGAAAGCTTCGGGCAATGAACTAATTGAACCGAAAACCGCTTCCCTGTCCCTAACGTCAAAATTCAAAGTATGCACTTCTGTTTTTGAACCCAAATCTTTCTGAATTTCCTTCAAACGTTCTTCTCTTCTTCCACAGAGTATAAGTCTGAATCCTTCTTTTGCCAATAGATTTGCGGTGGCCTTTCCAATACCGCTGGTTGCACCCGTGATCAATACAGTTCTTTCTTCCATTATTTTCCTTTTAGGGTACTTCATGCCCTTGGCTGGCCGCCAAAAGGGTAAACCAATCTTGTAAATCAAGTTCAATATGGGCGGCTTCCGCAGAAGCCGTAATCCTTTCCTTGGTTGTAGTACCAATTACTGGAGATGGTTTTGCTGGGTGTGTCAGCATCCATGCCAAAAGCAACTGGCTTTCCTCAACATTGTATTTCTGTGCCAGTTGTGAAAGAGTTTCCTTAATCTTACCTGTTTGTTCGCTTCTTTCACGAAAAACTTTTCCCAACGGACTCCAAGACATTGCAAAACGATTCTTGCCTATGCAATCGTCGAATGTACCGTCGTACATAGGGTCTAAATGAGTAATGGAAAACTCAACTTGATTGGCACTTACATCAATATCCTTTTCCAACATGCTGATTTGGGAAGGCGTAAAATTGGAAACACCAAACTGTTTGATTTTTCCACTATCCAAGAGATGTGTTATGGCTTCGGCAATTTCAGGAGGGTTCATCAACGGGCTGGGCCGATGTATCAGAAACAAATCAAGGTAATCTGTTTTCAATTTTTTGAGTGATTCTTCTGCAGACCAAATAATATAGTCCTTACTGTACTCATAATGTTTCAAACGATTTTTCCGGCCGGTGGTCATTTGTATACCACATTTGGTTATCAATTGAATTGAAGACCTGTTTATTCCGCTTTCGGAAAAAGCATTGCCAAAGTCAGTCTCTGTGGTATAATCTCCGTAAATATCTGCATGATCAAAAGTATGGAGCCCGTTCTCAAGACAATGCTCCATCAAATCAATCATACCTGTTTTGGAAAGTTGCTTTCCCCAACTTCCCCATGTCATCGTTCCCGCTATAATTGGGGAATAGTTTTTAATAGTTTGCATATAGGGTGAAAGTATAAAAATAAACCCTTAAATACTTCCCAAAACTAAGGGCTTGCCGTTTTTTTTAACCATTAATTAACAGCCGCTTTTTAAATTAATTTTCATTTTGCAATCCTTAGAAAAAACACTATCATTAACCTTTGCGACAAAAGTTTTGTATGGAAGAAAACACTACTATTGATATTAGTGCTGTGAATGAGAAAATAACGCATGAAAGTGCTTTTATTGATTTGCTCACCTCGGAAATGAATAAGGCCATAGTTGGTCAAAAACATATGGTAGAGCGTTTGCTGATAGGTCTTTTGGGCCAAGGTCATATTTTGCTAGAAGGTGTTCCAGGCCTTGCAAAGACACTTGCCATCAATACTTTGGCTAAGGCAGTCAAGGGTAGCTTTAGCAGAATTCAGTTTACTCCAGATTTACTTCCGGCAGATGTCGTGGGTACTTTGATATACAACATTAAGGAGAATGATTTCTCCATTAAAAAAGGACCTATTTTCGCCAATTTTGTTTTGGCTGATGAGATTAACCGTGCCCCTGCCAAAGTGCAATCCGCTCTGTTGGAAGCCATGCAGGAAAAGCAGGTAACAATCGGTGATGAAACCTTTATATTGGATAAGCCCTTCTTGGTAATGGCTACCCAAAACCCGGTAGAACAAGAAGGAACATACCCACTACCTGAAGCTCAAGTAGACCGTTTCATGCTGAAAACCGTGATAGATTATCCCAAATTAAATGAGGAGCAGCTTATTATTCGCCAGAACCTTCGCAGTACCGCTGGTGAGCCTGTAAACCCGGTGGTAAGCCTAAAACAAATTTTGAGCGCCCAACAGACCGTCCGTGAAGTATACATGGATGAAAAAATTGAAAAATATATCCTGGACCTGATTTTCGCAACCAGGTATCCAGAAAAATATAACCTCGACCAATTAAAACCCCTAATCAGCTTTGGAGCTTCACCCAGGGGAAGTATCAATTTGGCAAATGCTTCCAAATGCTACGCATTTATTAAACGAAGAGGATACGTTATTCCAGAAGATGTTAGAGCCGTGGTTCATGATGTGCTGCGACACAGAATTGGAATAACTTATGAAGCTGAAGCAGAAAATGTGACATCTGAAGAAATTATCAACAAGATAGTCAACGAAGTGGAAGTACCTTAACCCAATGCATAATTAACAATGGACAATTGACCAAGGGCCCAAAACCCTTAAAAAAGAATTGAACATTGTAAAATTGTTAATTAAGCAAATGGATACGAAAGAACTACTTAAGAAAGTACGGAAAATTGAAATAAAGACCAGACGTCTTTCCGATCATATTTTTGGTGGGGAGTACCACTCTACCTTTAAGGGAAGAGGTATGACCTTTAGCGAAGTTCGTCAGTATCAATTTGGGGATGATGTTCGGAATATAGATTGGAACGTTACGGCTCGCTACAACGAACCCTTTGTCAAAGTGTTTGAAGAAGAGAGGGAGCTAACCATGATGCTTATGGTTGATGTGAGTGGTTCCGAGCTTTTTGGTACAGCAAAGCAGTTCAAAAAAGAGGTTATTACCGAAATATCTGCCACCTTGGCTTTTTCTGCCTTGCAGAATAATGATAAAGTAGGTCTAATCCTGTTTTCAGACGAAGTAGAACTGTTCATCCCTCCAAAAAAGGGCAAGAGCCATGTATTACGAATTATTCGTGAACTTTTGGAGTTTACTCCAAAAAGCAGTGAGACCAACATCACCGAAGCCTTCAAGTTTTTAACCAATGTGATGAAAAAGAAGGCCATTGTTTTCTTGCTTTCAGATTTTATAGCGGATGACTACGATGCAACACTCCGTATTGTGGGAAATAAACATGACGTGACGGGCATTAGGGTATATGACCAAAAAGAAGAATCCATGCCCAATTTAGGAATGGTCCAAATGCAGGATGCCGAAACTGGAGTGTTGGAGTTGGTCAATACCCGTTCCAAAAAAGTGCGTAGTGCCTATGGACAATTTCATAAGGATAAAGTGGAATACTTTTCAGATTCTTTTGCCAAATCAGGTAGTGGTATAATCCATTGCAGGGTAGATGAAAGCTATGTGAAAAAACTATTGGGCTATTTTAAGAGAAGGGGATAATGAAGTTGGTGAAATACATATCGGAAATACAACAGAGTTCATTGAAACTTCGGATAGTATGTTTCATGGCTTTTATTCCACTCTTTGGATTTTCCCAAAACACATCTAAAGTCTCTTCAAAAATTGATACTACCTCCATAAGAATCGGGGAGCAAATCCAGTATATTATTACTGTAGAAACCGATTCCATAAATATTGTTCATTTTCCGGAGGGGCAAACCTTTTCGCCTTTGGAAACGGTTGAAGCCTTGCTTACCGATACCATCAAAGAGAGTAATCGAGTAAAACTTCAGCGTATTTATGCCCTTACACAATTTGATAGCGGGTCATATACAATTCCGCCTCAGCGTATTGCCATCAATGAGCAACCCTTCTTCACCGACTCTTTTCAGATAAAGGTTGCGGATGTGGTTGTGGACACCACCAAGCAAAAAATGTATGACATCAAACCGCTTATTCAAGTTGATCGCAGTTATGCCAAACTTTGGTGGATCATATTTTGGGTAGTTCTCGCACTGTTGATTATTGGTGGTCTGGTGTATTGGTTCTTTTTACGGAAAAAACCTTTGACCGAAGAGGAAAAAGAGGCACTACTGCCTCCGTATGACCGCGCACTTTTAGAACTAAAGCGTTTAGAGAATTCTAGGTATTTGATTCAAGATGAATACAAAAAATACTACTCTGAGCTAACAGATATTGTTCGGTCTTATTTGGAAGAGGATGTTCAGGTTACCGCATTGGAAAGTACCACGGACCAGCTTATTACCAAGTTGGAAATGCTGAAAGATTCAGGAGAACTTCAACTTGAAGATGAAACCATAAAACAATTCCAACAAATACTTAGAACAGCAGATTTGGTGAAGTTTGCTCGTTCCAAACCATCCACTTCAGTAGCTGAACAGGACCGAAAATTAGTGGAGGAAATTGTAGTAAAAACGCATGATGCCCTTCCCGAGCCAACCGAAGAAGAGCTTTTATTGAACGAGGAGTATTTGGAAGAATTGGCGAAGAAGAAACAACGTAGGCGAATTTATTGGGCCGCTGCTATTTTTGCGGGACTTCTTATTTTAGGAACTACATTTTCCCTTATTTTCTTTGGTGCGAAGCAAGTGAGGGATACCGTTTTTGGATACCCCACCAAAGACCTTCTGGAAGGTGAATGGGTATTTAGTTCCTACGGATATCCTCCAGTGGAATTGGAAACCCCAGATGTTTTGGTTCGTAATGAAGCTGAACTTCCAGAAGAAGCACAGGAATTGGTAAAAGAGCTTCAAACTTTTCGCTACGGAAGCTATGTAGGCCTTTTTGGTGTAAGCACCAGTTCTGTGACCTATAAAGAACAAACAGAACCCAATTTTGAGGCTGCAATTGCAGGAACTCTATCCACGTTTGAAGCCTTGGGGCTTAAAAATATTATTACCAAGCAAGAAGAATTTACAACTAAATCCGGTGTGCAGGGACTTAAAACCTATGGTACTGGAAATTATAAGAATCCATTAAACAATGAATCCAAAAAAGCGAAATACAATATCCTTTCCTTTGGTGGAAAAGGATTTATGCAACAGGTCATTATCACTTGGGAAGATGGTGATGAATATGCAGAACAAATTGTAGATCGTATATTGGGCTCGCTCGAAGTTAAAACACAGGCTTAGAAATGTTTGAGAATGTAGAATTTGCAAATCCACAATTTTTCTGGTTGCTGCTCCTGCTGCCTCTGGCAATTCTATGGTATTTCCTTAAACGAAAGCAAGAGGTTGCTTCCCTGCGTATTTCAAGTATCAAAGGATTTACTGTAAAAAGTATTATTTCCAAGCTTAGGCCCTTACTTTTTGTACTTCGCCTTTTGGCCTTGGCGGCCATCATTACAGCTTTGGCACGACCACAGACGGAAGATATTTCGACACGAACCAAGACCACCAAGGGAATCGACATTGTCATGGCTATTGACGTTTCCAGTAGTATGTTGGCCAAAGACCTAAAACCTGATAGATTGACCGCACTTAAAAAAGTAGCAGCTGATTTTATCAAAAAACGACCCAATGACCGCATTGGTTTGGTGGCCTACGCTGGTGAAAGCTATACCAAGACGCCCATCACCAGTGACAAGACCATAGTTTTGAGCGCCCTTAGGCAAATAACGCATGGCGAACTTGAAGATGGAACAGCAATTGGTATGGGGTTGGCCACTTCGGTAAACCGACTTAAAGAAAGTAAAGCCATAAGTAAGGTTATTATATTGCTTACGGATGGTGTGAACAACTCTGGTTTCATTGAACCTTCCACGGCGGCGGATTTAGCGGTAGAATTCGGAATCAAAACCTATACCATTGGTTTGGGCACCAATGGAAACGCACTATCTCCAATAGCTTACAACAGGGACGGTTCTTTCAGGTTTGGTATGCGTCAGGTAGAAATTGATGAAAAGCTGTTGGAAGAAATAGCCTCTGCAACGGGAGGTAAATACTTCAGGGCAACGGATAATGAGAAGTTGGAAGAAATCTATGACGAAATCAATAAACTTGAAAAAACGGAAATAGAAGAGTTCAAATATTACAAATACGATGAAAAGTTTAGGCCCTTGGTGCTTCTGGCAGGAGTTTTGCTTCTATTGGAGTGGGGTCTGCGTAGTTCGATATTTAAAAGCTTCATCTAGGTACAATGATTCAGTTTGACGAAAAAATATATTTTTATCTCTTAGCCATACTTCCGGTAATGGCAGCAGCTTTCTTTTTTCTTCAAATATGGAAAAGAAGAGCCCAAAAACAGTTTGCCGATACACGACTGTTGCGCAGATTGGCTCCGGATAAATCTCAATTCAAGTCCGCATTGAAGCTTTTATTTCTTCTGGCAGGATTGGGGTTTTTGATTTTGGGCTTAGTAAATCCCAAAATCGGTACCAAGTTGGAGACTGTAAAACGGGAAGGGGTTGATATTGTATTTGCCATCGACGTTTCCAAAAGTATGCTTGCTGAGGATATTGCTCCCAATCGTATGGAAAAAGCCAAGAGATTGGTCTCGGAGATTATCAATCAATTGGCCAGTGACCGAATTGGAATTATAGCCTACGCGGGCCAAGCTTATCCCCAATTGCCCATAACCACCGATTACGGGGCGGCTAAAATGTTCCTTCAAGCCATGAACACCAATATGCTTTCCTCCCAAGGAACAGCAATTAATGCGGCCATAGATTTGGCAAGCACCTATTTTGATGACGAAGAGCAAACCAATAGAGTGCTATTTATTGTTTCTGATGGAGAAGACCACTCTGAGAGAACGACAATCAGTGCGGTTGAAAATGCCACTCAAAACGGTATCAGAATTTTCACCTTGGGGGTTGGAAAACCCAAAGGTGCACCAATACCCATCAAAAGAAATGGAGTTGTTGAGAGTTTAAAAAAGGATAATCAAGGTGAAGTGGTCATCACCAAATTGAATGAGGCAGTGCTATCCGAAATAGCAGACGAGGGAAATGGGGTTTATATAAATGGTTCCAATACAGATGAAGCGGTTGAATTCATCAAAGAACAATTGGCCCAAATGGATAAAAAAGAATTTGAGGCCAAACAATTTGCAGAATACAAAGACCAATTCCAATGGTTTCTGGCAATCGGTCTGTTCTTTTTATTTTTGGATATCTTCCTGCTTGATAGAAAAACCAAATGGTTGAAAAAACTTAATCTTTTCAATGAACATGATGATGTATAAGGAGATAGGATTTTTGGGTCTGTTTTTGATATTTGGGCTTACTACATGGGCCCAAGATGCAGAGGCGGAAAAAGCTGCAGAAAAAGCATTGAAGAACTCTACCAATCTTACTTGGGAGGCCAACAAGGAATTAACAGCCAATGATTTTACCGGGGCGGAATCCGATTATAGACGTGCCATTTCCAAAAGCAAAAAAAATGCAGTTGCCCCTTACAATTTAGGCAACGCCTACTATAATCGAGAAAGCTTTAGCGAGGCATTTGGCAGATATAAACAGGCTGGGGAAACTGCTACCTCCAAAGATGGAAAGCATAAATCGTTTCACAACATGGGCAATGTGTTCATGAAAAACAAGGAATACGAAAAAGCCGTCGAAGCCTATAAAGAGGCTCTACGAAACAATCCCAAGGATGAAGAGACTCGATATAATCTGGCCTTGGCTAAAGAAATGCTAAAAAAGCAACAAGACGAGCAGCAAAACGACCAAGACAAGGACGATAAAGACAAACAGGACCAGCAAGACCAAAAAGACAAGAATCAGGATCAAAACAACCAGGGGGACAATAACAAGGATAACGAAGGGGAACAGGACCAGGATGAAAATAAGGATCAAGGTGATGAAGGAAAAAATGGGGACAACAAGCCTGAAGAAAATCAAGAGGGCGAAGGAGATAAGAAAAAGGAACAAGAACAAAAACCCAGCGAAGGAGACCAGCCTGACCAACAGAAACAACAACCCAGACCAAATCAACTCTCCAAACAGCAAATCCAGAATTTGCTAGAGGCCATGCAAAACGAAGAGAAAAAGGTGCAGGAAAAAATGGAGGCAAGAAAGGTTAGAGGTAAGAAAATTAAAAACGAGAAAGATTGGTGATGTTGAAGTGGGGCGTTTTTTTTACTACAATTTTATCTACTGCCCTCTTTTGGGCATCAGACGTAAGTGCCCAAGAAGAAATAACCTTTGAACTCAAATTGAGTAAAGAAAAACTAGGGATAAACGAACGCCTAAGGGCAGAGTTTACCATGAACAAGGATGGAGACAATTTCAACCCTCCATCTTTTGAAGGTTTTAAGGTGGTAATGGGGCCGTCTCAATCCATAGCTTCTTCATGGATTAATGGAAAACGCACCTATTCCAAAACATATACTTACATATTAGTCCCTACAGCAAGAGGAAGATTTACTATCAAACAGGCTACCATTGAAATTAATGGAGAAACCTACAAAACCCTGTCCAAAACCGTTGAGGTTACTGCCGCGGTAGACAAGCCGAATGATCAAAAGACAGTAGATGATGTAGCAGATGAAAGCCTACATTTAGTAGCAGAAGTATCTAAAGGCAATCCATATCTAAACGAAGCGGTAACGGTTATTTACAAACTCTATGTAAGTCCGAACATCAACGTGACCAACTACCGTTCGCTGGACAGCCCCAAATACAATGATTTTTGGAGCCAAGACATTCCGGTTACCAAGCATACTGCTCAAAATGGAACCTATAAAGGAAAGCCCTATCGCTACGTGGTACTTAAAAGAGTAGTGCTTTATCCTCAAAAATCAGGTAAATTGGATATAGAGCCCTTGTCTCTTGAGATTTTTGTTGATGTCCCCACTAACCGAAGGGATTTCTTTGGAGGACGCATTTACACACAGACAAGCAAAACGGTATCTGCTGGTAGAAGAACCCTTACGGTGAAATCCTTACCGGAAGCAGGGAAACCTGCAAACTTTGGGGGAGCCGTAGGTGATTTTAAATTTCAGGTCACTTCAAGTAAGAAGAGGTTAAACGCTTCAGAATCGCTTCAAGCCAAAGTAGAAGTGTCAGGAAAAGGAAATTTGAAACTGTTTCAATTGCCGGAACCTGAGTTACCGAGCTCTCTTGAGGTATACGAGCCTGAATACAACGAAAATGTCCGTACAAACCTTTCGGGTATGGAGGGGAAAGTGGCCAACAACTACACTGTGGTTCCCTCTTTTAGGGGAAAATATCCAATCCCCAGTATTTCGTTTAGCTATTTTAATCCCAAGACCTCAAGGTACGTTACTTTAAACTCTGAAGAAATCAACATCGAAGTTTTGGAAGGTCCTGCGGGAAATAATACGGTTAGCCCTGTAGCTTCCAATGTAAACAAACAGCTGGTGGTGCCCACCGGCAAACAGTTTCACTTTATAAAACTACGGCCCAATCTCACTAAAATTGGAACGGATTATTTCTTTGGTTCAAACACTTTTTATATTCTGCTTTTTGCGCCAATTCTATTAATTCCTATCGCTGTATTTTCTTTTAAGAAAAGAGAAGCGATTGCAAGTGATATTGAAGGCAATAAAATTAAAAGAGCAAACCGTCTGGCCAAAAAGTATCTCTCCACAGCTAAAAAGGAATTGGGCAATAAGGAGGCTTTTTATGTGGCTTTAGAAAAAGGCTTGCACAATTACTTAAAGGCCAAATTAAAAATTGAGACTTCAGAATTCAGTAAAGAAAAAATCACCTCTATTCTAGATGAAAAACTAGTTGATTCTTTGGACATTGAGGGTTTTATTAGTTTGTTGACCAACTGTGAAATGGCTAGGTACAGCCCTTTTTCAGATGTACAGATGCAGCAGGATTATGAAAAGGCGAGCGAAGTCATCTCAAAATTGGATAAACAACTATGATGCAAAGGGTCTTTCTTTTGTGCACGGCACTTTTGGTATTTGCTTGGGGCAACTCTCAAAACAGCCAATTGTTTACGCAAGCTACGGAACACTATAATAAAGGAGAATATTCCAAGGCCATAGAAAACTACGAGCAAATTTTGAAGGGTGGTAAACACTCACCGGAGCTATATTTCAATTTAGCCAATTGTCATTATAAGCTGAATCATATTGGTCCTAGCATTTATTATTACGAAAAAGCATTGCTACTTAATCCAGATGATGGAGAAATAAAGAACAATTTAAAGTATGCGCAGAACATGAGGCTCGATGCCGTGGAAGAAATGCCACAAACTGAAATTGGGAAAGCATATACCTCAGTTGTGAACATGTTCTCTTTTGATGGGTGGGCCTATCTTTCAGTGGTACTAATAATGCTATTTGTGTTGGGTTACTTGGCTTACTACTTCCTTCGCAGCGCTACCCAAAAAAGAATTGCTTTCGTAACCAGTATTTTTTCTTTAGTTCTGGGACTGCTAACAGTTTTACTGGCTTACCTCCAATACCAGGAATATAAATCCAACAACCCTGCAATTGTCTTTGCAAAGGAAGTCAAAATCACCTCCGAACCCAATGAGAACAGTGAAACCGTTTTTATTCTTCATGAGGGGACCAAAGTAAATGTGCTGGATGGTTTAAACGATTGGCAAAAAATAAAATTGGCCGATGGCCAAACAGGTTGGGTTAAAAATCAAAATGTCAAGTTATTGAAGGATTTTTAAACAAAATTTAACTAAAAACAATAGCTTTGCTATTATTTTTGTTTAAAACCGCCTTGTTTGAAGAACATTGCTTTTCCCTTAATTGCTCTTTTTCTGGTGTCCTCTATATTGACTCCATCGCTACTTCCAATTATTGATGAAGACATTGATATAGTGCTTCTTACAGACACAAACGAGGAAGAAAAGCAAGGTGAAAAAGAATCAGAGAAAAAATTTGATGAGAAAGACCTGTTCTTAAACAATTTTCAACATATCTATTCGGATTTAATCCAATCACAAGAGCATACTCATTTGGAGTATGTAGTTCACAATTCTGATTTTGTGTTGGATATTCTACTTCCCCCACCTAGGAAAGTATAAATTAATGCCATACTTTTTAGCAAATTATATCATTCCCTCCGAAGAATAGTATACTTCGGAGAACAAAACCTAATCACATTATGTTCAAGTATATTAAAAATGACTTGCCGGCAAGTATCGTAGTATTCTTTGTTGCATTGCCTTTATGTTTGGGAATTGCCCTTGCCAGTGGTGCCCCATTATTTTCAGGCCTGATTGCAGGAATCGTAGGTGGAATAATTGTGGGTGCCCTCAGTGGTTCCCAGATTGGGGTCAGCGGTCCAGCAGCCGGTCTTGCAGCAATTGTTCTCACAGCTATAGGAACTTTGGGAGGTTTCGAAAATTTTTTGGTTGCTGTAGTTTTGGGCGGTCTCATTCAAATTTTGTTCAGTATTCTAAAAGCCGGGGTTATTGCCTACTATTTCCCGTCATCGGTTATTAAAGGAATGTTGACCGGAATCGGAATCATAATCATCTTAAAGCAAATCCCTTACTTCTTTGGTTATGATAAAGACCCGGAAGGCGACTTCGCCTTCTTCCAAATAGACGGGGAGAATACGTTTACGGAAATTTTTAATACCATTAGCGGAATCATAAGTGGTAACTTTAGCAACGGCGCTACTATTATTGCGCTAGTGGCCATGGCCATCTTGATTTTATGGAACAATGTACTTTCCAAAAAAGGAAAAATCTTTCAGCTCATCCAAGGCCCTTTGGTTGCAGTAGTTCTTGGTATAATTTTCTTTGTTCTCACCCAAGGAAATGAAACCTGGGGGATTTCTGCTGAACATTTGGTGAAGGTTCCCGTTCCCGAAAGTATTGAAACCTTAGGAAGCTTACTGAGTTTTCCCAATTTCTCTGTAATAGGAGATGCACAGATATGGATCACAGCATTTACCATAGCCCTGGTGGCCAGTTTAGAAACCTTGCTCTGTGTTGAGGCGACTGATAAACTTGATCCTTACAAAAGAACTACCCCGACCAATAAGGAGCTTTTTGCACAAGGTATTGGAAATACAGTATCCGGTTTGGTAGGTGGTCTCCCAGTAACCCAGGTTATTGTTCGAAGTTCAGCAAATATTCAATCTGGCGGTAGAACGAAGGCGTCTGCTATAATTCATGGTTTCTTCTTACTGATTTCAGTGGTTCTAATACCGAGGTTATTGAACATGATTCCTCTCTCCGTTTTAGCGGCAATCCTGTTCATAGTTGGGTACAAACTGGCAAAACCCAAGCTTTTCAAAACCATGTACAATCTGGGGTGGAAGCAGTTCATTCCATTTGTAGTTACCGTATTGGGAATTGTTTTTACTGATTTATTGGTTGGAATAGGTCTTGGACTAGGTGTAGGTATAGTGGTCATTTTGATTAAGAGCTATCAAAATTCGCACTTCCTGCATATAGAAGATAAAAGTAACGGGGCGCACAAAATTAAGATGACCTTGGCGGAGGAGGTTACTTTTTTCAATAAGGGAGCCATTCTAAAGGAGTTGGATAGTCTCCCAGAAAACTCACAACTTGAGTTGGATGTTCGAAATACAAGATATCTGGATAACGATATCATTGAAATACTTGAAGATTTCTCGGAGAAAGCTGCCAATAAGAATATTGATATAAAATTAATTTCTGAACGTGGAGTGGTTGAAAATCCAGATAGCTACATTCAATTTTTTAAATTAGATAAAAATCAAAATCCTCCTAGCGATGATAACACAGACTAAAGAAACACAAGCGGCGCTGACCCCAAATGCGGCATGGGAACTTCTCAAAGAAGGAAATAAACGTTTTGTAGAAAAGAAACAGACCTCTAGGGATTTACTACAGCAGGTTAAAGAGACCACATCGGGTCAATATCCCTTTGCCACTATTTTGGGTTGCATCGACTCCCGGGTATCTGCCGAACTTATTTTCGATCAGGGCGTGGGAGATATATTCAGCGCAAGGGTAGCCGGTAATATAGTGAATGAAGATATTTTGGGAAGTATGGAGTTTGCCTGCAAACTTGCGGGAACAAAAATTATTGTAGTTCTGGGGCATACCAGCTGCGGCGCTGTAAAAGGAGCTTGTGATGACGCAAAAATGGGTAATCTTACCGAGTTATTGAGTAAAATAAGGCCAGCTGTTGTGGCAGTGGAAGAACCAGCGGATGAATCCCAGCGGAACTCCAAAAACATCAATTTCGTGAATGCTGTTGCAGAAAAGAATGTTCATATGACCATGGAAAACATCAGAAAGAAAAGTCCTGTTCTAAAGGAAATGGAAGACAATGGGGAGATTCTTATTATTGGTGGTATGTACGACATTGCCGATGGACAGGTGCACTATTTTTAACTTATTCTTTTAAGAATTTCAATTCAATCAAGGCCAATGATTATCCTTTCGTTGGTCTTTTTTAGTGTCCTAAATTCACTATCTTGGTGGTAATGCTAAACCCAAGCACTGCATATGTTTAAACATTTCAGGGGTGATTTATTTGGTGGGGTAACCGCTGGCATAGTAGCTCTACCGTTGGCCCTTGCTTTTGGAGTAAGTTCGGGTTTGGGGCCTAGCGCAGGTCTTTACGGAGCAATTTTTATCAGTTTTTTTGCGGCACTCTTTGGAGGGACCAATACTCAGATTTCTGGGCCTACAGCCCCAATGACCGCGGTTAGCATGGTGGTCATTGCAAGTATCGTGGCCATCAATGACGGTGATGTAGAAAAAGCACTTCCTGCCATACTTACCATCTTCCTATTGGCTGGACTCATGCAAATTGGTTTGGGCCTCATAGGTCTTGGAAAATATATTAAATACATTCCTTACCCTGTCGTTTCTGGTTTTATGACCGCTATAGGGGTAATCATTTTGGTGACCCAAATTCTTCCAGCTGTAGGTTACTATCCAAAAGAGGACGAGGAGTTTGTCGCTCAATATATGGCCGAGGCCGAGGAAGAAATCTTGAAAAACATTTTACAGGAAGAAGCCGGGGAAGGAATTCTAGTTCTTGAGGATTTTGAAGAAACCATTAAACGCGCCAACAAAATAACTCCAGCAGATATGAATAAGGAAGCCAAAACCCTTGCCGCTAAAGATGCTTCGGGTGTTTTGGGAACTTTTAAAGTTTTGCCAAGAGCGTTGGGCAACATCAATTGGCTTGAACTCTCGCTTGCAGTGGCCACAATTCTTATCATTTTTGGATTTAAGAGAATTACTAAATCCATACCAAGCACTTTGGTGGCCCTGTTAGTTGTCTCGGGAATTGCCTATGGTGTTGGATTGGACTACCGTCCCATTGAAAAAATTCCAAGCGGTCTCCCTCTACCTAATCTGGAGATTTTCAGCAAATTTTCCCTTGGTTCCATTTCTCCCCATATTTTCACAGCCCTCACACTTGCCTTGCTAGGGGCAATTGATTCACTGCTAACATCCGTGGTTGCTGATAACATGACGCAGACCAAACATAAACCTAATAAAGAATTGGTAGGGCAAGGAATAGGAAACAGCGTTGCCTCCATTTTTGGGGGTATTCCTGGTGCCGGTGCCACAATCCGAACTGTTGTAAATATCAATTCTGGTGGAAAAACCAGATTATCTGGAATGATTGCCGGAGTACTATTGCTGATAATTCTTTTGGCACTGGGACCTGTGGCCTCACAAATTCCGGCAGCTGTACTCGCAGGTATTTTAGTTACTGTCGGCATTGGAGTAATGGACTATAAAGGACTGAAAGCTATTCCCTATTTGCCAAAAGACATTCACCTTGGCCCACTCAAATTGAGTTCGGAGGTAATTATTATGCTTACAGTAATGGTACTTTCATCTGTATGGAATCTGGTGTATGCTGTTGGAATTGGATTAGTTTTTGCCTCTCTAATGTTCATGAAAAAAATGGGAGACCTAACCGCCAAAAAATCAGAAGTCTTACCGCTTATCGAAGAGAAAGCTTGGGCGGATGAAACCAATTTTCCAAAGAATTTAGCTGAAGAAGTGTTTATTAAACACTTGAATGGACCGCTTTTTTTTGGGTCTACCAGCGATTTCCATCAACTTGCCGAACAGATTCCTGATACTGCCTCGGCGGTAGTGATTCGCATGGCGCGTATGCAATACATGGACCAGACCGGGCTGTATGCTATGGAAGATGTATTGCAAGACCTTAAAAACAAAGGAATGGATGTACTGTTCGTTGAAATTCTAGACCAGCCCATGTATATGATGGAACGTATTGATATTATCCCAGACCTTATCCCTGAAGAACATATTTTCCCTGACTTTGATAGTTGTATGGAATGGATAGAAGAGCACGTGGAAGATAAGTATCCATAACCTATCAATCTGCTTATAACTTTTAATCCTATTAAGGCTTAATTCCAATACCATACGGGACAAAGCTTTCATTTTTTGCTTTTGGGATTGTAATACATTTGAGGAGCTTAGCGGTATCGTTTTCTTGTAGCTATTCCCAATTCCAACCATTATGTTTTCAGAGACAATTTGCTACCTTTGTCGATTGACAATCCAATCACCAATGATTGACACGCTTAAACAACACTTGGCTGAAGTAGAGGCTTTTTCATCCACCTCGAAAGACGAAATAGAAGCATTCCGAATTAAATATTTAGGAAAAAAAGGGCTTTTAAACTCCTTTTTCGCTGAATTCAAGAATGTGCCCAACGGGCAAAAGAAAGAATTCGGTCAGGCTATCAATCAATTAAAGACTTCAGCAAACGAGAAGGTAAATACTTTAAAGCAAGCTGTTGAAAATCAATCAGAGACGCAAGGAAAGTATGGTGATCTTACACGTCCGGGTGAACCCATAGAAATTGGTGCGAGGCATCCCATTTCAATAGTTAAAAATAGAATAATCAACATCTTTTCGCGTATTGGATTCAATGTTTCTGAGGGTCCCGAGATAGAAGATGATTGGCATAACTTTACCGCTTTAAATCTGCCCGAATATCACCCTGCACGTGATATGCAGGATACATTCTTTATTCAAACCGACCCAGATATTTTGCTTCGTACCCACACCTCATCGGTACAGGTAAGGTACATGGAAAACAACCGGCCCCCCATTCGCACCATATCCCCTGGACGTGTGTATAGAAATGAGGCTATTTCGGCAAGATCCCATTGCTTCTTCCATCAGGTTGAGGGACTTTATGTGGACAAAGATGTGTCTTTCGCAGATTTGAAACAGACTTTGCAATATTTCACTTCAGAAATGTTTGGAAAGTCAAAAATCAGGCTGAGGCCTTCCTATTTCCCTTTCACCGAACCCAGTGCCGAAGTAGATGTATATTGGGGATTGGAAACGGAAACAGATTATAAAATGACCAAGGGAACAGGTTGGCTCGAAATTATGGGATGTGGTATGGTAGACCCCAATGTTTTGCAAAACTGTGGTATTGACCCTGAGGTTTATTCCGGTTTTGCTTTTGGAATGGGTATTGACAGAATTGCATTATTGCTGCATCAAATTCCAGATATCCGATTGTTGAGTGAAAACGATATTCGCTTCCTTGATCAGTTCAAAAGCTCCCTGTAACATCTAGATTGAAAAATGTCGAATTCTTTGTTTAGTAAAGCAATAACAGCACTATTCTATATTTTTCTGCTAGTTACAGTAACTTCTTGCTCTAAAAATGATGATCAGGGTTTGTTCTCACCTCCTCAATGGCTGATAGGGACATGGGATAGAATAGAGGATATTGAAGCAGGACCATTATTTCCGGTAAGGCTGGTCATTACCTCTGATAATATAATTTCGACAAATGAAGATGGAAGCTTTGATGATTTTTCTGCTTTGGCAAGAAGCATGGAAAGACCAAATTATAGTGAAAGAACTATAGATGAGAACAACTATACTGCTTCTGTAAGCCTTTTACCGAATAGACCAGGTTCTGGAGTTTCCTTGCAATTTAGAAGACTGTCGGACAATGAAATGACTACGAGCTTACTCCGTTTTCGCAAAAGATAAAACAAGTCTCTTTCTTTAAAATATCATCTATTTCAAATAGTGGATAGAATGGAGATTTCAAAATATATTATTCATTTTAAAGCAGTTCAAATCCTCCCTTTAGTTTGTTTAACAACACCACGATGTTCAATGAAGGTACTTTTTTGGGCCCATTTTTTTTGAAGTTGACATTTTAGTCCCCTGATTTTTACGGAATTGTCATAGGATACAAGCGCCTAAGCTATTAATTTAGAGGTGATTGCTAATTCAAAAAAGACCATCTATGACCACCAAAAACATTTCCAGAAGAGATTGGCTTAAAAAAGGCGCCATTACGGCCGGAGGAATTCTTGCTACTCCTTATTTAGGATACTCTGAAAACCTAAAAGCTCCATTGGTTCTTGATACGAATGGAGATGCTGTCTACAGCCCTTTTTTCAAAGAGTATTTACCAAAAGATATTAGGGAATTTCCTTCTTTTGAAGCCAAATTGAATGCAAATGAAAATCCATATGGACCATCGCCAAAAGCCTTGGAAGCATTTAAAAATGCAGCATCCGGTGGAAATAGGTACGCATGGAAAGAACTCTTTCAATTGGTTGACAAAATAGCTGATTTTGAGGGAGTAAGTGCAAAGAATATAATGATGGGCCCGGGTTCTTCTGACCTTTTGGAAAAAACGGCCATGGTGTTGTTCATGAATGGTGGAAACGTAGTATCTGCCGATCCTGCATATATGTCACTAATACGAGTTGCTGAATCTGTAGGTGCCACTTGGAAGCCCGTTCCACTAAAGAAGGATTGGTCTCATGACTTAAAAGCCATGGAGGCCGCTGTTGACTCAGACACAAAATTGGTGTATATCTGTAATCCCAACAATCCTACGGGTACCATTACCGATCACGAAGAAATGGTTGATTTTTGTTCCAGAGTCTCCGAAAAGGCTCCAGTCTTTGTGGACGAAGCCTATCTGGCTTTTATGGGAGAAGGTTTGAAGAAAAGTATGGTTTCCCTAATCAATGAAGGTAAAAACGTAATCATTGCCCGTACATTTTCAAAAATCCATGGAATGGCCGGATTGCGTGTAGGTTATATTGTAGGCCAAGAATCTACTTTAGGTCAACTGCAGAAAATAACAAGAGGTGGAATGGGAATATCATATCCATCTGTATTTGCGGCAATGGCGGCAATGGACGATACATCCTTTTTGGACAGTTCAAGGGAATTGAATGTAAAATGTAGGGAATATGTGTATTCCAGTTTAGATTCCATGGGCTTCGATTACGTAAAATCCCATACCAGCTTCATGATATTCCCTATTGAAATGGCTGGAAAAGATTTTCTAGAGAAAATGACCGACTTAAAAGTTGGCGTAAGGGCATTCCATTTTATGGATAAAGATTGGTGCCGAGTAAGCATGGGTACCATGGATGAAATGAAACTTTTTACAGACGCAATCTCCAAAGTTCTAGTCTAGCGTTTCATGGACTCCGGATTATATAAGACAATTACGTTTGTATGCTTTATCCTTATTGGTGTTTTTCTAAAAAACAAAATCAAATCCAAGGATGAGCGCAGTGGCATAAAGGCAATTATCTTGAACCTGGCATTGCCTGCCACAATTTTCATAGCCTTATTGGGTGTGAAAGTGGAGTGGAGCTTATTGTTCCTTCCTATCATGGCCTTAGCGCTCAACGTAGTTTTGTTTCTTGCAATCCCTTTCGTCCTTCCTCTGGTGGGTATAGAAAAAGATTCTCCAGAGTTCCGAACCGCAAGGCTGCTCATCCCTTCGCTGGCTCCAGGTCTTTCATGTTTCCCTTTTGTGCTTGAATTCTTAGGCGAAAATGCTTTAGCTAAAGTGGCTATGGCCGATTTGGGAAACAAAATTTTTGTGTTGGTCATTCTTTATGTTGTTGCCATGAATTGGCACTACCAACTCAGAAGTAAGGCCAAGAAAGGTAATGGAAAGTTGATGTCATTATTGAAAGTGCTTGTTTCGGAACCGGTAAACATATTTATAATTGCTGCGCTAATACTACTGGTATTTGGGTTTACTATGGATACCTTACCCGTTTTGTTCAGTGACATCCTGAAAAAACTGAGCTTGATTATGACTCCATTGGTTCTGTTGTTCATTGGGTTGGGAATCAAACTTAAAAGAAAACAGTTTTTTCAAGTGTTTTCCATGTTGTGCATTCGTGCAGGGTTGGTATTTGTTTTGGGAGGAATATTTATCCTATTTTCCGGATTAAAATCCATAGAAAACATTCTTTTATTGTTGGCATTTGGTTTGAGCTCATGTAGCTTTTGGCCCTACGCCCATATTTCCGCGGTGGAACATCTTGAAGTTGAAGATACCCAAAAACGTACTTTTGATAGTGATTTTGCCCTTAACATTTTGGCGCTTTCCTTTCCGTTATCGACTGTTCTAATTCTTGGAGTACTCAACACTGGAACTTTCTTTACCACCAATATTAATATCTTACTCGTTGGTGGAGTCCTGTTTGCCATTGGTTTAGTTTACCCCATTTTGAACGGGCTGAACAAAAAAGTATCACTTACTAAAATGGGTAAGGCGAAAATAAAAAGAACTGCCCCCGAACATATATAATGGAACTATCTTAATGGATAGCCCTTTGCGGCCCACCAAGGATGCACTTCTATTTCTAACCTCTCGGCTTTTACCATAGGGTCCAGGTTTGCTAAACTATCAGCCATTTTTAAGGTAGGTACGTTATAAATGGTAATCCCCCGTATTTCTCCATCATCTCCAAAAGGGCCTGAAATATCAGCATAGCCTTCGTCATACATTCTTTTGAGATGAGTCAAGTGCAATATTTGCAAACTGTCCAATTCCGATTTGCTTTGATTTCTATTAGGACCTGTCTTTAAAAAGGCCATAAAATACTGTTGCATCAAAATGGTGTCCTTGGTCTCCTCATCTACAAAATCGAAAATCTGATACCCCTCATTGGTCAATTTCGCTTTCAATTGGGAAGTACTTTCCTCTTTGGGCATTTCCTCTTCCACAGGTTTAGGAGTTACTCCCTGCTTGCAAGAAAAGATGATAAAACATGCCAAAAAACATAGAATTCTTACATTTTCCATTGGTTGTACGGTTTTTGAATAAGTTGTGAATTATAATATGCCACCTTTCCAGTGACCTCCTCTCCAAGCCAACCTGGCTTTTCAAAGGTTTCGTTTTCGTTTTTCAACTCGATTTCAGCAATTACCAATCCTAAATTATCTCCCGCAAACTCATCAATCTCAAAAAGCTTTCCTTCAAAATCCACTTCATATCGATACTTGTCAATAATTCCTGGCTCACATAGTTTCATTAGGGAGAGCGCTTCCTCTTTTTCAATTTCCTTTTCCCACTCATATCTTGAGGTTCCAGATACATTGGATTTTCCCTTTACCGTCAAAAAACCAACTTCTCCTGTTACTCGAACCCGAACGGTTCTCTCAGGATGGGTGTTCAAAAAACCTTGTATAATTCTGGTTTTTGACAAAGCCTGCTCTCTATATTCATCGGATTTCACCAAAAACTTGCGTTCAATTTCCAAATGTTCCATCCTATTAAATATAGCCATAAATTTGAGTGTGGCCTTTGATTTTCCATTACGCAAGATAATCCATGTGGATATGGATGCATTTTATGCATCTGTTGAACAACACGATAATCCTGAGTTGAAAGGGAAACCTGTTGCGGTAGGTGGCGGGTCCAAAAGAGGTGTTGTCTCTGCGGCGAGCTATGAAGCCCGCAAGTATGGAGTACGAAGTGCCATGTCCGGTTATATTGCCAAGAAAAACTGTCCTGACCTTATTTTTGTCAGACCTCGTTTTGACCGGTACAAGGAAATATCTCTTCAAGTGCGAAATATTTTCTTTGAGTATACCGATTTGGTGGAGCCCCTCTCCTTGGATGAGGCG
Organism: Flagellimonas meridianipacifica; assembly: GCF_003001695.1. GTDB lineage: Bacteria > Bacteroidota > Bacteroidia > Flavobacteriales > Flavobacteriaceae > Flagellimonas > Flagellimonas meridianipacifica. Next base: position 826,493 of record NZ_PVYX01000001.1, read on the forward strand.
TATTTGGACGTTACCCAAAACAAAAAAGGCAATCCTTCAGCTACGTTGATTGCCAAAGAGATTCGACAAAAAATATTGGATAAGACTGGATTGACCGCCTCAGCTGGAATTTCAATCAACAAATTTATTGCGAAGGTAGCGAGCGATATCAACAAACCCAACGGCCAAAAAACCATCAATCCTGAGGAAGTTATCACCTTTCTTGAAAACTTGGACATCCGAAAGTTCTACGGGGTGGGAAAAGTCACAGCTGAAAAAATGTACAAACTCGGCATCTTTACTGGAAGCGACCTCAAACAAAAATCGTTGGAGTTTTTGGATGAGACCTTCGGAAAAAGTGGACGATATTATTACCATGTGGTCAGAGGTATACATACCAGTGAAGTGAAACCGCATCGCATTCCGAAATCTGTCGGTGCCGAACGCACTTTCTCTGAAAATCTGAGCAGTGAGATTTTTATGTTGGAAAGGCTTGAAAATATCGCTTCGGAACTTGAAAGAAGGCTTCAAAAATCTAAAATTGCCGGTAAAACGGTCACCTTAAAAATAAAATACAGTGATTTTACACTAAATACCCGAAGCAAGACCCTCCCTTATTATATTTCCAACAAGAGTCTAATATTGGAAACCGCCAAAGAGCTGTTGTACCAGGCCCCTCTTAAGGACTCTGTTCGGTTGTTGGGAATTTCTTTGGGTAACCTAAACACTGAAAAGGAACAGGCAGAAGAAGAAAAGAAGGAGAAAGACGAAATTCTGGTCCAGCTACGCTTTGATTTTTAGGTCAAACCCCATTGGTTGAGAAAACTGTAATCAACCAGACAATTAAGGACGAGAAAAAAATTCCAGTCATATTTGCAAAAAAGGCTTGTTTTCTTTCAATTTTAAACAGATAAGATGCTATACTCCCTGCATATACTCCCGTACCGGGCAGAGGAATCATAACAAATAGCACCAAGCCCAAAAAACCAAACTTTTCAATTTTCTCTCCCGAACCGGTTTTGGCCCTTTTCGCGATGAAAAGTGCAGATTTTTTATAGAATCTCCACTTCAAAAAATATCGGTTGATTTTATCCAGGAAAAACATCATTAAAGGGAATACAGCAATGTTTGCCAGAAAACAAAAAATAAATACGACGTATTCGTTGAGTCCCTTCATGATACCATAAGGTATACCGACCTTTGCCTCCCCAAATGGGGATAAGCTCCACAACATTGCCAGTATTAAATCCAGTATCACAGCTTTTTTTTGAACTGCAAAAATACTTATGAAAAATTCTTTTTCTTTTTACTGAAGCATTAAAAAAAATATAAAATTTGACAGCCCTGGGTGGATAACTTTCCCGATGAGAGAACTGTATGATTGGCTCGCAATAAAGCACCTATATATTGTTCCTGCTGTTCACATGTAAAACCCCCAACTGTCTTTTTTTATCTTTATGCTATGCAGAAATCAACCTTACATGAAAAAATCATCTCTACCGCAGGAGATTTGTTTTATACAAATGGATATAACTCCACAGGTATAAATGAGATAATAAACAAGTGTGGTATTGCAAAGGCTACGCTATATAGCCACTTTAAATCCAAAGAAGATATTTGCATAGCATATTTGACTCAAAGGCATGAAGAATTTCTAGACGATTTGAAACAATATGTAAGTCGAAGGAAAAAAGGCAAGAACCAACTTTTGGCCATCTTTGATTACCTAACCGATTTATACAGAGAAGATACCTTTTTTGGATGCTGGGCCTTAAAGACCCTAGGTGAACTCTCAGCTAAACAGAAGCGTATTTTTTCCACCATACAAAAACACAAAAAGGAGTTGTTGCTTTATTTAGGGGATGTTGTACTGGAAAACATCCATAACGTTTCCAAAGCGGAAGTGGAAAAGGTTTCCGGCGGGATATATATGTTGTATGACAGTGCCATTACCGAAGCCTATTTGCACAAAAATGCCTGGCCCATCTATCTGGCCAAAACCATAGCTCCATCTTTTTTTTCCAACTTGGACATGAAGTCATAAAAAAAGCGCACCCTATATAGGCGCGCCTTTTCAAACTAAAAGCATTCAATTTGCTATTTTACTATCAACGTATTGTCGGTAGAAGTTGGGTTCAAAGGACAGAAGTAAACATACTCACCTTTTTCCAGTTTAGTAGCTTTTGATGTTTGAGATGCACCAGTTTTTACTGGTTGAGTCACATAAGCTGTTTGAATGTGATTTTCAGGTTTGCTGACATCCAATCCTTTTTTTACCAATACAAAACCAACATCATGACCTACACCATTATTGGAAATGTCAAAAACATAGGTTCCTTCCGAAACTGTAATTTGTTTCTGGGTAAATTCACCAGAAGTCTGTTCCAAAGCTATGGTCTTCACAGCCTTGTCCTTCATTGCATCTTGTGCCTCAGCTGTAAAAAGGGCTCCAAAAGCGAATACTAAAACTAAAATTGCGTTTTTCATTTTTCTATGATTTAAATTGGGTTTTATCTTTTCAGAATTATACTGTTGCTTCCAAAGGTTGTGCTACTGGAAAGTCTACAGGTACATTCGTAGTTTTGTGGATATAGTTAGAAATCGTTTTATCACCTACCAAAACGATGGTATCAATCATGTTTTCTTTGGTCCAACCAGCGTTGAAAAAGTTGTCTACAACCTCGCTATCCGTGGCTCCTCTATTCTCCGTAATATTTCTGGCCAATCTTGCCAAAGCATCCAATTTATTGTCAAAAGATGCCTCGCCTGCTCTTAGTTCAAGAATTTGCTCGTCTGTGAAACCGTTCATTTTTCCAATAGCGGTGTGCGCAGACAAACAGTAAATACAGTTATTTACTTGGCTTACGGCTAGGTTTACTACTTCTTTTTGTTTGGCATTCAAAGAAGTCTTGGCATTGGATAATGTCAAATAGTTTCCTAGTGCATTTTCAGAATGTGCATAGGTTGCAAAAAGATTGGGAACAAAGCCAACAGCTTTTTCCAAATTATCGAATATAGCTTGATTGTTGCTGCTTACTTCTTCTCTTGTGGGTACATTAAAATTGCTCATAATCGTAATAATTATAAAATGTGTTATTGTTTAAAATTGAATATTGGATACAAAGGGTTTTTCAGCATCACAATAAAAATCATGATGATGTTTTTGCTCACAATGTGTTTTTGGTGAGATGGTTTGGAATTCAGACTTTCTGTTATTCCCGAAAATCTCTATTAAGTTGAAAATTGACTTTTCCGATGTTTTCATCTTTACCTTTCTTTTAATTTCTGAGCAAAGATGCGGTGAAAGTCAAGGTGAGTGTTAGCAACAATTTCCCGACCGCTTGTCGAAATTTCCCTTAAGCAGCTATTACCTTGTTTTCTCGATATTCCGAAGGGGTCATATGCGTCATTTTCTTGAAGAATTTGCTAAAATGCGCAGGGTCGTTGAAGCCTAGTTCGTATGCTATTTCCTGATTCTGCATATCCGTAAAATGCATCATCCTTTTCGCTTCGAGAGCAATACGGTCCAAAATAATTTGTTGTGGAGGCTTTTGGTTGTAGATGGAAAACAAATTAGAAAGGGTTTTGGGGGATTTGAAAAGGAGTTCCGCATATTCACTTACCTTTCTTTTGCTCCTGTAATGTAAGTCAACCAGAAAATTGAACTTTCTTATGGTATCGATTTGTTCATTGTTCAAAGTCTTCACTATGAGTTGTTCCTTGGCCAAACGTGTGCTCATGATAATCAGTCTTTTCAATAACATTTGAAGCATATCTCCTTGAATGTTATCTGGTGTTCCAAATTCTTCGGTAAAAACCTCGTGCCACAAATCAAATTTCCTTTTCTGATTTTCCTTGACAGCAATAATGGGGATATCCTGTGTCCCAAAAAACAAAATTCCATTACAGGATACTTCACTATCATGGTCAGCAATGCAATAAAACTCCCTATTGAACAAGATTCCCGTTATGGGTAATTCCGATTTTTCAAAACTTACTTTATGCAAATAGGTAATGGTCATCAAATGATTGGGGGGTAACTCCACCGGAATATTATCTACGGTAAAATCAACAGGTTTTTCATTTCTATTCCATAAAAATTTGATGGTGTTTTGGGTTATTGAAAAGTGATTAATATTCTTTTGAATGTTATCCGTAAAACCAATTATGGATCCTAATTTTGAATCTTGATATTCGTATTTCATGTCCAAAATAGTTTTGTTTAATGTTTTGAAAAACCCTGAATTTATTACAGTTTGTCCCCATTTCTTGTTGATGCTTACAGGGATTTTACAGTTAATTTCACTAAAATGATTAAACAGAAATGTTAATATATTATTTAGATTTCTGCGCGAGTTAAACTTTTTATAGTATTGAATATGGAAAGTACCAAATTTTACGATGAGGCATTATGCAAGTTCTACGGAAAATTAGAGATAAATAGCTATCCTCTTAGTTCGTTGGACATTTATGCACAGCACTTTAATAAGGTATGTAAAAACCTAAGTGACATTAAAAGTTTGGCTACTTTGGCCAGACAGCAGGATTGGAATAAAGGTATCTCGCTCCGTGAGGAGATTTTGGACAAAGACCACGTTGTAGTGGTAACTGACCCTAAACTGAACATTGTTTATGCCACCCAAAACATTTTTTCAATGAATGGGTATTCCCCGGAAGAAATTATTGGAAACAAGCCAAAGATGTTTCAGGGAGAAAAAACATGTCAGGAAACGTCGAAACAGATTTCAGCGGCTATTAAGCAACTCCTTCCTTTTGAAGCTACCATTACCAATTACCGTAAAAATGGCTCAATCTACAATTGTTGGATAAAAGGACAACCTATTTTCAACAGAAAAGGTAAGGTTGTTAACTTTATAGCTTTTGAAAAAGAGGTTGCCTAATTATTTACTAGTCGTCTAAACGGGACAGCTCTCTATTTCCGTAACCCTCAATGTGTTTACCATACCCTTGTCTTTAATAGGCATGGCCGCTAGGCTTATTAGCATATCCCCAACATCTAAAAACCCTTTCTTACAAGCGATGTTATTCACATCCTCAATGGTCTCATCGGTTGTAACATATTTATCGTAGTAAAAAGCCTTTACGCCCCACAACAAATTCAATTGGGTAAGGATCCTCTTGTTGGAAGTAAAAACCAAAATATGCGCACTGGGTCTCCATGCCGATATTTGAAACGCCGTGTATCCACTATTGGTAAGAGTGGATATGGCCTGTGCCTGTATCTCGTTGGCCATTAAAGCTGCATGGTAGCAAACAGATTTTGTAATATATCTTTTGGTTCTGATGTGCGGCGGAGTCTGCGGAACATTGATTAGGGCAGAACCTTCAACACTTATCAGAATACTGGACATTTTCTCGATTACCTGAACAGGATAATTACCTACAGATGTTTCTCCAGAAAGCATTACGGCATCTGCTCCGTCCATAACGGAATTTGCCACATCGTTTACCTCTGCACGTGTTGGTGTTAAGCTTGTAATCATCGTCTCCATCATCTGAGTGGCGATGATAACCGGTATTCTCGCTTTTTTAGCACGTAGTACCAGTTGCTTTTGTATCAAAGGCACTTCGTGCGCGGGAACTTCCACTCCCAAATCACCACGTGCTACCATCAAACCGTCGCAGTAGGCTACAATCTTATCGATGTTATCAACCGCCTCTGGTTTTTCAATTTTGGCAACTATCGGTATTTTATGTTCGGAATGCTGATTAATCAGGTTTTGCAAATCGATTAAGTCTTGACTATGCCTTACAAATGACAGTGCAATCCAATCCACTTCTTGAGAGATTGCAAAAACAGCATCAACAATATCTTTTTCGGTAAGAGCAGGAAGCGAAATAGCCGTATTGGGCAAATTCACTCCTTTTTTAGATTTCAAGGGACCCCCTTGGATTACCTCAGCGGTCACTTCGTCGACACCATTTGTGGATTTTACCTCAAAGATTAACTTACCGTCGTCCAAGAGTATTCTTTCGCCAGGTTTTACATCTTTCGGAAAACTGGCGTAATTCATGTAAACTCGCTCAGCACTTCCTTCAAAAGGTTCTCCAGTTGCAAACTTCACGGTATCTCCAGGAGCTACCACTGCTTCTCCTCCCATAACACCAACTCTCAATTTTGGTCCTTGCAAATCAGCAAGTATAGAGGTGTTCATGTCAAGTTCATCGTTGAGTTCACGTATCATTTTGATACGTTCGGCAACATCATCATGAGAAGCGTGTGAGAAATTGATTCTAAATACATCAACACCCGCCAATATCATCTGCTTAAGAGTTTCTTTCTTGCTGGTGGCAGGACCTAGTGTTGCTACAACCTTGGTCTTCTTTCTTGTTGGCATTCCTAAAAGATTAAATTGCTTTTCGATTTTAATGCGTTTGGGTCTATGGAGTATGCTGTAACTATATTGGGCATAGCATTGATAGCCTTTACCGTTTTGTCCATTATCCCCATGTCATCCGTGTCAATCCTCAAAAAATAATCCACCTCTTTATGTTCAGAAACCAAAAAATCTGTCTTCTGGGAAACATCATTGGTGAAGAGGCCTTCGGAAATTCCTATTTCCTGATCACAACTGTTTGTAAAAAGCACCCAATAATTCTGGTTGATTTCGTCTTCCCAATCAAACATTGAAAATAAGAGATTTTCACCATAGCTTAGGTCGTTATCTGTTCTCTTCAACTGCAATTCGCAACCTTTGTTAAGTGAATAGGCTAACGAAAAATCTTCCATACCACTATGGATGGCAATTAACTGAAAATCATCATCGTAATACGCCTCTATTATTTTTCGAGTGGCTGACATGTCCTAAATGCGAACTGTAAATATAGTCTTAATACGCAATACAGCCTAGCTATATATAAAGCAACGCATGGAAAAAATTACGAAAACGTTTGAGTTTACCTTTTTTTAAAGTTAGGACACATCGATACGGCTTTGGAGTGCGAAGTATGCTCGTTTCGATGCTTTTTCCTCCGCTTTCTTTTTGGAAGTGGCTCTGGCTTTGGCCATAATCTTGTTGCCAATGGTAAGTTTTACAGCAAAATGCTTGTATTCATCGTTGCCGGTATCTTCATAAACTTCATAGTTGAAAGGTTTTTTTTGCTTTTGGCACCATTCAATTACCAAACTTTTGTAACTGATGACTTTTCCTTCCAACTGTTCAATATCCACATAGGGATTGATGACTCGGTCATAGATAAATCGTTCACAATAGCTGTATCCTCTATCCAAGTAAATTGCCCCCACCAAGGCTTCAAAAACATTACCATGAATATTATCCCCAAAATGGGATTTGGGAATCCGACTTTCCACGTGCTCCAACAGTCCTAAATCCTTACCCAATTCATTCAGGTGTTTTCGGCTTACTATCTTGGAACGCATTTTAGTTAGATAGCCTTCATCACCTCCTGGAACCTCATTGTATAAGTGCTTTGAGATGATGGTTCCGAGCATCGCGTCCCCTAAAAATTCAAGTCTTTCGTAATTCTTGGGATTCCCTTCTTCATCTTTTATGTTCATGGACCTATGAAGAAAAGCTCTCTTGAATATCTCAGTGTTTTTAGGTTTAAACCCTAATATTTTTTTCATCGCCAAAAAAAAATCCCCATCCGTTTTCGGTGGGGAGTTAAATATTTTTGACGTTAATCTCATGCTTTGGCTTCGCTATATTTTTTTAAAAAGTACACAAGCATTATGACCCCCAAAACCGAACGTATTGCTCATGGCAATTTTTACATCTCGCTCTTGAGCTTTGTTCAATGTGAGGTTGAGGGAAGCATCAATTTCTTCATCTACCACGCTATGGTTTATGGTAGGTGGTACCATTCCATGCTCAATGGCCAGAATGGAGGCGATGGCTTCAATGGCTCCAGCCGCACCAAGCAAGTGACCGGTCATGGACTTTGTAGAATTGATATTGATATTGGATGCATGATCTCCAAAAACCTTGGAAATAGCTTTCAATTCAGCGACATCACCAAGAGGGGTTGACGTTCCGTGCGTATTGATGGCATCTACATCTTCTGGTTTCAATCCTGCATTTTCCAAGCAATTTTCCATAACCCGAACCACGCCAATTCCTTCAGGATGCGGTGCTGTCATGTGATGGGCATCACTGGAAAGTCCTCCGCCCAAAACCTCAGCATATATTTTTGCTCCACGAGCTTTGGCATGTTCGTATTCTTCCAAAATAAGTGCTCCAGCTCCCTCACCTAAAACAAAACCATCCCTTGTGGCATCAAAAGGTCTGGAAGCGGTTTCTGGACTTTCATTTCTTGTGGAAAGTGCGTGCATGGCATTGAATCCTCCCATACCTGCAATGGTTACGGCGGCTTCACTTCCACCGGTAACGATTACATCACAATGCCCCAAACGAATATAGTTCAAGGCATCAATAAGTGCGTTGGCCGAAGAGGCACATGCCGAGACCGTGGTATAATTTGGTCCCATAAATCCATGCTTTATGGAAATGTTTCCAGGAGCGATATCCGCAATCATCTTTGGAATAAAGAAAGGATTGAACCTTGGGGTTCCGTCTCCATTGGCAAAACCAATCACTTCGTTCTGAAAAGTTTCAAGACCTCCAATTCCAGCGCCCCAAACAACACCTACCCTAAATTTATCTATTTCGTCCAGATTAAGGCCAGAGTCCTGAATAGCTTCATCCGAAGAAACCAAGGCGTACTGTGCAAAACGGTCTAGTTTTCTAGCTTCCTTTCTGTCAAAAAAATCCTGTGGATTATATCCTTTAAGTTCACAAGCAAATTTGGTCTTGAACTTTTCTGTGTCGAAATATGTAATGGGTGCCGAACCGCTAACGCCATTCTTTAGTCCTTCCCAATAAGCTTCTAAATTATTACCTATGGGGGTCAGTGCTCCCATTCCGGTAACTACTACACGCTTTAACTGCATTGAACTATGTTTTACCCTTAAAAACCTAAATTAAAAAAAAATTATCCATGCGATTTGGTATCGCATGGATAATTTACATCATTTGATAAAATATCATAAATTATTTAGCTTCTTCAATATAGCTAATGGCTTGACCAACTGTAGCAATATTTTCGGCCTGATCATCAGGTATTTGGATGTCAAATTCTTTTTCAAACTCCATGATAAGCTCCACAGTATCCAAGGAATCCGCACCTAAATCGTTGGTAAAGCTAGCTTCAGCTACTACTTCATTCTCATCTACACCTAGTTTATCAACGATGATAGCCTTAACTCTTGATGCAATGTCTGACATAATTATATTGGTTTTAAAAATTTAAATCGTTGGCAAAAATATAAAACTTTGGATTAAATACACTATTTGTCGATAAATTGTGCTCAAATCAAACTTCTTACAAATGAGAACGTTACTTTAGCCTTTTGAACTTTGCCCATTCAAAATTGTACTTATTTAGATGAAACGAATAGTAATTCTTGCCTCTGGCAATGGTTCCAATGCCGAACGGATTTCCACCTATTTTGAAGATAAAGAAGGTATAGAAGTTGCCGCTATTTTAACCAACAAAAGTACGGCAAAGGTGCTTGAGCGTGCTAAAAGGCTTCAAATTCCTGCATTTTACTTCAACAAAACGGCGTTTTCCAATTCCGATGCCGTAGTGGGGTTATTACGTTCTCTCAAACCGGATATTATAGTCTTGGCTGGTTTCCTTTGGAAGGTACCTCTGAATATAATAAGAGCATTTCCCGGAAGGATTATAAACATTCACCCCGCCCTCCTACCCAAGTACGGTGGTAAGGGAATGTATGGTGACCATGTACACCAAGCCGTAAAGACCAATAACGAAACTGAAACTGGGATAACCATCCATTATGTTAATGAGCATTACGATAAAGGAGCGATCATACATCAAGCTAAAGTTGGAATTGAACCTTCAGATGATATTGACGGTATTGCCAATAAGGTACATCAGTTGGAATACGAGTATTTCCCAAAAATCATTGAAGACCTATTAAATTCGCAAAATGGCGAAGACTAAAAAGTTCTATGTGGTCTGGAAGGGTAAAAAACCCGGAATCTATGAATCTTGGTCCGATTGCAAGGCTCAAATAGAGGGCTACCAAGGCGCTCAATACAAAGCCTTTTTGGAATTCTCCGAAGCAAAAAAAGCATATAAGGGCGAATACAAGGATTATAAAGGAACAAACACCAAAAAGAAAACACTATCCAAAGCAGAACTGCTCCGCATCGGTGAACCCAATTACAACTCCATTTCCGTTGATGCTGCATCCAGCGGAAACCCAGGAAAAGTAGAATATCAAGGTGTTGATACTAAAACCAAAAAGGTGTTTTTTAAACAGGGTCCCTTTGACCAAGGCACAAACAACATAGGTGAATTCTTAGCCATAGTCCACGGTCTTGCTTTTCTAAAAAAGAAAGGTAGTTCCAGAATATTATATTCAGATTCTAAAATAGCCATGGGTTGGGTAAAAAAGAAAAGATGCGGCACAAAACTTACTAAGACCAAAAAAAACGAAGAGCTTTTTCATTTAATCTCTCGAGCAGAAGAATGGTTACGTGAGAATACGTACGATACTATATTGGTTAAATGGGAAACCAAAGCATGGGGAGAAATCCCAGCGGATTATGGAAGGAAATAATGACAAATCAATTCCCTTTCACCAAATGTATTTATGAATGTTTCAAATGCAATATGTAACCGTATATTTGCAGCAAAATTTTGTGAATGGGCAAATTATTGATTGTTGGATCAATCGCTTTTGATGAAATAGAAACCCCTTTTGGAAAAACGGGAAAAATATTGGGCGGTGCGGCTACATTTATAGGTTTGGCCGCCGGTCAGTTTAGGGTTGATGCAGGTGTCGTTTCCGTAGTAGGGGATGATTTGCCGGAGGAATACCTTAACCTTTTGAAGGAAAGAGATATTGATGTAACCGGTGTTGAAGTAATCCAAGGAGGAAAAACCTTTTATTGGAAGGGAAAATATCACAACGACCTCAATTCCAGGGATACCTTGGTAACGGAATTGAATACTTTGGGTGATTTCGACCCTGTGGTCCCAGAAGATTTCAAAGACGCGGATGTCGTCATGCTCGGGAACTTGCACCCCAATATTCAATTGAGTGTAATTCGGCAAATGAAGGTTCGACCAAAGCTTACCGTTCTGGATACCATGAACTTTTGGATGGACAACACTTGGGATGAATTAATGGAAGTCATCAAATTGATAGATGTCATCACAATTAATGATGAAGAAGCTAGACAGCTGACGGGAGAGCATTCCTTGGTGAAGGCAGCAGCTAAGATTCAAAATATGGGGCCAAAATATGTGGTCATAAAAAAAGGAGAGCACGGAGCGCTTCTTTTCCATAAGGAATACATCTTTTTTGCCCCTGCGCTTCCTTTGGAAGAGGTTTTTGACCCAACAGGAGCGGGAGATACTTTTGCAGGTGGGTTTGCAGGATATTTGGCGCAGACCAAAAACATTTCGTTTGAAAGTTTAAAAAATGCCATAGTTCAAGGTTCCAATTTGGCATCGTTCTGTGTAGAACGCTTTGGTACCGAACGCATGCTCGACTTAGAAAAACATGAGGTCGACCTGCGATTGGCGCAGTTTAAAGAATTAACACAATTCAATATAGAATTAACATAAGTGTGGCCCTGAGAATTCTCAGGGCCTTTTTATTTTTTTGCTATGAGTGATCCTATTAAGCACGAATGCGGAATATCACTGGTCCGTTTGCTTAAACCTCTTGAATACTACAAGGAAAAATATGGTACGGCATTTTATGGGGTGAACAAAATGTACCTCATGATGGAAAAACAGCATAACCGAGGACAGGATGGTGCTGGATTTGCAAGTATAAAATTGGATATGAACCCAGGAGAGCGGTATATGAGCAGGGTTCGGTCCATACAACAACAACCCATCCAAGATATTTTTGCCCAAATCAATGATCGTATAAACAATGTTTTGGCAGAGCATCCCGAGTTTGAAGATGACGTGCAACTGCAAAAGAAGAACATCCCATACATTGGTGAGCTTCTATTGGGACATGTACGTTATGGCACGTTTGGTAAAAATAGCATCGAAAGCGTACACCCTTTTTTAAGGCAGAACAATTGGATGCATCGTAACCTTATTGTGGCCGGAAACTTTAACATGACAAATGTTACAGAGCTTTTCGAAAATCTTGTGGAACTCGGACAGCATCCAAAGGAATTGGCAGATACTATTACCGTAATGGAAAAAATTGGCCATTTCTTGGATGATGCCGTAGCCAAAATCTACAAGGATATTAAAAAAGAAGGGTATAGCAAAAGAGAAGCCTCTCCAATTATTGCCAAGAGACTCAATGTTGCCAAAATACTACGCAAATCATCCAAAAATTGGGATGGTGGTTATGCTATGGCCGGGCTATTGGGCCATGGTGATGCCTTTGTGTTTCGTGATCCTGCAGGTATTCGCCCGGCTTACTATTACAAAGACGATGAAATAGTGGTAGTTGCTTCGGAAAGGCCAGCCATACAAACCGTATTCAATGTTCCCTTTGAACAAGTACAGGAACTTGACCCGGGGCATGCTATAATAATAAAGAAAAAGGGGAGCGTCCATCTAGAGCAAATTATTGAACCCAAAGAAAGAAAGGCCTGTTCTTTTGAGCGTATTTATTTTTCTAGGGGAAGTGACCAAGAAATCTATCAAGAGCGAAAAATGCTTGGCAAACTGGTTTTTCCTCAAATCTTGAAAACTATTAATGACGATTTGACGAATACCGTTTTTTCATATATCCCAAATACCGCTGAAACTTCCTTTTTGGGAATGGTCAAAGAAGCCCAGAATTATTTGAATCGTAAAAAGGAAGAACAGATTTTGTCTTTGGGAAACAATATTACCCGAGCGAAACTGAACGCTATTTTAGATGTAAGACCACGTATAGAGAAAGTGGCTATAAAGGATGCCAAACTTAGGACCTTCATTACTCAAGACAGTAGTCGTGACGATTTGGTTACCCATGTTTATGATATTTCGTACGGCTCTGTGAAGCCCAACGACAACTTGGTCATTATAGATGATAGTATTGTACGTGGTACTACCCTTAAAAAAAGTATCCTTAAGATTTTGGACCGATTGAATCCGAAAAAAATTGTGGTCGTTTCATCCGCTCCGCAAATTCGCTATCCTGATTGTTATGGTATCGATATGGCTAAATTGGAAGACTTTGTAGCTTTTAGAGCTGCATTGGAGCTGCATAAAGAAAGAGGTACTATGTCCATTGTCGATGACATCTATCAAAAATGTATTGAACATAAAAATTCAAAAGATACTGAAGCCGTCAACCACGTTAAAGAATTTTACGCTCCATTCAGCGCTCAAGAGGTTTCTCAAAAAATCGGAGAGATATTAAAACCCGAAGTAATCAAAGCAGAGGTAGAAATCATTTACCAGGGCATTGATAATCTTCATAAAGCGTGTCCACAAAATTTAGGAGATTGGTATTTCACTGGAGATTATCCAACGCCTGGTGGAAACAGAGTTGTGAACAGGGCTTTTATCAATTTCTACGAGGGCAAAAACGAAAGGGCATATTAACACTACGATTAACAATAAGTTAATGTGTGCATTTCGTCGATGAAACCTGCATATTGTCGGGTTTTTGGCAATCACGTAAATGTCAAACCTACTTTAGTATTGCCATAGCATAAGTAGGTTAAGTTCATGGTAAGATTTGGGGCAAAAAAGGTGGAAAATTTTCCACCTTTTTTATTTTCCATCCAACTTTCTTTTCTCTTCGTAGTCCTTTTCCTTGGCATTCGTGTCTTCTCTCGACTCATATGGTAATTCAACCAAATTACTGGGGTTTCGTCTAAAAGCTTTTCATCTACAACAGGGTCACCTTACTTTTGGAGAACCATAGCATAAGTAGGTTAAGTTCATGGTAAGATTTGGGGTAAGAAGGCGGAACAATGTTCCGTCTTCTTTGTATTTGAACCCCAAGGTTTTAAGGTTTTCTACCTTTTGTTTTTCACTCCTCAAATCAAAAATTTCTTTAAAAACTTTTGTTATTTCTCACAATACCAGTAATTTAGTTTTGCCATAGCATAAGTAGGTTAAGTTTATGGTAAGATTTGGGACGAAAAGGGTGGGAGCTTTCCCGCCCTTTTCTATTTGCGAAGTTTTACAATAAAAAAGCCCGGTAATCTTACTGATTATCGGGCTGCTTTTTTAAGATAGAATCCTTTCTAAACCTGCTTATTTGTTGGCATTGTAATACTCAGAAACTTTATCCCAGTTAATTACATTGAAAAAAGCCGAAATGTAATCTGGTCTTCTGTTTTGATAGTTAAGGTAGTATGCGTGTTCCCAAACATCCAATCCCAAAATTGGGTATCCTTCACATCCAGTATCAGGCATTAGTGGATTATCCTGATTGGGAGTAGAGCAAACCTCCAACTTTCCCCCTTTATGAACACAAAGCCAAGCCCATCCAGAGCCGAATCGGGTTCCTGCGGCCGAAGTAAATTTCTCCTTAAAGCTATCAAAAGAACCAAAGGCCTCGTCAATAGCGGAAGCCAAATCACCTGAAGGAGCTCCTCCTCCATTCGGGGACATTACTTCCCAAAACAAACAGTGGTTATAAAAACCTCCTCCGTTATTTCTTACTGCTCCGTTGGACATGTCCATGCCAGACAAAATATCTTCAATACTCTTACCTTCCAAATCGGTTCCGGCGATTGCGCCATTTAATTTTGTGGTATACCCATTATGGTGCTTTGTATGGTGGATTTCCATAGTGCGGGCATCTATATGAGGCTCTAGCGCATCGTACGCATAGGGCAAATTAGGTAATTCAAAAGCCATAATTATATCATTTTTAAGTTATTAATTGCTTCCTGTAAAAATACGGTTTTATCGTCTATTTCATGGCAATCCAATATTAAGTTAAGAAGGGTTATGCGTAATTTGCAAAAAAACTTTTGAAGGATTCCAACTTTGTCATCTATAATGCTTCAGCCGGTTCTGGTAAGACGTATGCGCTGACCAAAAAGTACCTTCAATTATTACTTTCCGGAAATTCTTCCACCCGCTTCAAAAGAATGCTGGCCATCACCTTTACAAATAAGGCGGTCGGTGAGATGAAATCTAGAATCTTGGACAGCCTTTTTAGGTTCTCGCAACCTGATATCTTAGAAAACGAGAATGATATGTTCAAGGAACTTTGTGTCGAAATTGCTCTTAGTCCGCAACAAATGCAGAAGCGATGTGCCTATTTATTGAAGCAAATTTTGCATAACTATGCTTTCTTTGAGATTTCCACAATTGATAAATTTAACCACAAACTGATTAAAACCTTTGCAAGAGATCTCCAGCTTTCACAAAACTTTGAGGTGGAATTGGATGTAGCTGTTCTTTTGGAGAAAGCAATTTCCAATTTATTGGAACGAACAGGGGAAAACGATGACCTAACGCGCGCCTTACTTGATTTTTCGCTGGAAAAAATTGAGGAAAACAAGAGTTGGAACATTGTATTTGACCTCATGGAAAGCGGAAAGCTGTTGTTTCAGGAAAACCACTTTTCTCATTTAGAAAAACTTAAAGAAACATCGATAGCTGACTTTAAAGCAGCGCAGACCCATATTGCTTCCCATGTTGCACAGCTTGACAAAGAAATGGTGTCCTTGGCTAAACTTGCTTTGGAAAAAATCGAGACCCTTGGCTTTCTACCTGAAGATTTCCCTAGAAAAACACTTCCAAATCATTTTAAAAGGATAGCTGATGGCGAATACACCCCGAAAGCACTCTACAATAATAAGCTGGAAGAAAACTTGATTCAGGGTAAAATTCTTAAGGCGAATGATTCAAGGGATACCACAGAACTTTCATCATTTCTACTTGAACACTTTCTTGGCCTAAAAAAAACAATTTACGCCCGAGCTTTTCTGAAAAATGTTTACTCCAATATTGTTCCGCTAACCGTACTCAATGAAATATCCAAAGAGGTAAAAAGACTGGAAGAAGAAAATGATACTATTCCTATTTCTGCTTTGAATCAATTGATTTCAAAAGAAATCAAAAACCAACCTGTTCCTTTCATCTACGAGCGGCTTGGGGAAAAATACCGCCACTATTTTGTTGATGAGTTTCAAGACACCTCTAAAATGCAATGGGACAATATGGTTCCTCTAATATCCAATGCTCTTGAAAGCCAAGGGGAACAGGAAAAGCAAGGTTCATTGTTCCTTGTAGGTGATGTAAAGCAGGCTATCTATCGTTGGCGGGGAGGAAATACGGAACAGTTTTTGGATTTATTGGATTCCCAGGAAAACCCTTTTGTAATTGCTCCCCATATAGCCCATCTGGACACCAACTGGAGAAGCTCTTCAAAAATCATAGATTTCAACAATGCTTTTTTCTCCTACTCAGCGAATCTTCTTAAAAATGATTCATACAGAGATTTATTTCTCAAAAGCTGCGTTCAAAAACATAACAGCTCTATTGGAGGCTATGTGAATATTTCCATGGTAGAGAATACAGAAAAAGACGAACTGTATTGCAATAAGGTCTTGGACATTGTTTTGGAATTGATTTCGAACGGATACAATTATCGAGACATCTGCATTTTGGTCAGAGACAACACCAAAGGAGCACTTTTGGCCAATCATCTTTCTGAACAGAACATTCCTATTATATCTTCTGATTCACTTTTACTGGCTCAAAATAGAGTGGTGTCTTTTCTAATTTCATTACTGCAACTGATGGACAACCCAAGGGATAAAGTCTTTGGTTATGAGGTGCTATCGTTCCTATGTGATTTTAAAAAGTTAGAAAACAAACACGATTTTATTGCTGCCCATATTGACTCCTCCAAAAGCTACCTATCAGAAGAATATGGTTTCATCTTGGAAAGCCTCTCCAATAAATCTGTATTTGAAATACTGGAGCATGCCATTTTGAAAATCGGGATTTCTCAAGGCTCTGAAGCATACATTACCTTTTTAATGGACGAAGTGCTGGAAGTGGAAAGAAAAAATGGTCCTGGTATTCCAGCTTTTATGGAACATTGGGAACGGAAAAAGGAGTCGCTTTCCGTTGCAGCACCGGATTCTGTGGATGCCATCAAGATAATGACCATCCATAAGTCGAAAGGGTTGGAGTTTCCTGTGGTGATTTATCCCTTTGCCAATTCCAAAATCAATGATAAGAGAAAAAAAATCTGGGTGAATTCTCAAGGTATGGATTTGAATCTAGGTCTTCTTGAAAACGTATTAATGAATGTTACCGCAGATATGCGGATGTATCCCCAAAATGCGCAACAAGCCTACTTGGAAGAAGAACACAAAACCCAGATGGATACTATGAATGTTCTTTATGTTGCTCTTACCAGGGCTGAAAAAGCACTGTATATCTTAACCGAAAAAGTAAAACATACCTCTGAACTGGAAAATGCCAACACCTATGCTCAACTGTTCCAACTTTATTTGCAAAACGAAAACCTGTATGATGAAGAAAAGAACGAGTATGCTTTTGGCAAACTCCCCAAACCTTCAATTCTAAATTCAAAAGAAAGTCCTGCAAGTTTTAACATCTCATACCATACCCGAGCTTTTATGGAGAATGATTACTCAATTGCAACCATTCAGGGCCAGTTATGGGGCACGGAGGCAGGTGAAGCCATTGAACTTGGGAACCTCGTCCATTATGCCTTATCAGAAATAACCTATCTTGAGGATATGGCCAATGTTTTGGAACAACTAGAGTTAAAAGCGGTTTTTCAAGCTTATGATTTTAAGAAAGTGGCCGAGTACATAAAAGAAACGGTAAATCATCCATTGATTGCACCCTATTTCTCGAAACCCTATACCATATATAATGAACAAGAGATTTTAATGTCAGATGGGCAGAAACTTCGTCCTGATAAAATTGCAGTTTTAGAAAATGAAGCCACTATATTGGACTTTAAAACCGGTAAACCAACTGATAAACACAAAATCCAAATAACAAGATATGGTGAAGCCCTAAAAACTATGGGATTCTCAATTAAGAACACTATTATTGTATACATTGGTGAAGAGATTCAACCGCTCTTCCTTTAAACATTAAATTTACCATGTACGGAAAAATTAAAACCCATCTCTCGCAGGAACTGGAATCCATAAAAGAAGCTGGATTATTCAAGAAAGAACGTATTATTACATCACCCCAAGACGCTGTCATAAAGATTTCAACAGGTCAGGAGGTCATTAACTTTTGTGCCAACAACTACTTGGGCCTATCCTCTCACCCTGAAGTAATTCAAGCAGCAAAAGACACCTTGGATTCCCATGGATTTGGAATGTCTTCCGTTCGGTTTATTTGCGGCACTCAGGACATCCATAAACAATTGGAACGGGAAATAGCCAACTTTTATGGTACAGAGGACACCATTTTATATGCTGCTGCCTTTGATGCCAATGGCGGTGTCTTCGAACCATTGCTTACCGCTGAAGATGCCATCATATCAGACTCGCTCAACCATGCATCCATTATTGATGGTGTTAGATTGTGTAAAGCAAAAAGATATCGGTATGCCAATAACGATATGGCAGATCTAGAAACTCAATTAAAACAGAGTCAAGAAGATGGTGCTCGGTTTAAGATTATAGTCACAGATGGGGTATTTTCCATGGATGGTTTATTGGCCCCTTTGGACAAGATTTGTGATTTGGCTGACAAGTATGACGCGATGATCATGATAGACGAATGTCATTCTGCAGGTTTTATAGGAGCTACAGGACGAGGGACTTTAGAAGAAAAGGGTGTGATGGACAGGATTGACATTATAACTGGAACACTGGGGAAAGCACTAGGAGGCGCCATGGGGGGTTATACCACCGGGAAAAAAGAAATCATTGAAATGTTACGCCAGCGTTCCCGGCCGTATTTGTTTTCCAATTCTTTGGCACCTGCTATAGTAGGCGCATCCATAAAGGTATTTCAACTTTTGTCTGATGATACTTCATTAAGGGATAAGTTGCAAGAGAACACTACCTATTTTAAAGAAGGCCTTAAAAAAGCGGGATTCGATATTATTGACGGTGAATCGGCTATCGTTCCTGTAATGCTCTATGACGCAAAGTTATCCCAACAAATGGCCGACTTGCTGTTGGAAGAAGATATTTATGTAATCGGATTCTTTTATCCTGTAGTGCCCAAAGGAAAAGCAAGAATACGGGTACAATTGTCAGCAGCACATAAAAGGGAACATTTGGATAAAGCCATAGCCGCATTTATCAAAGTAGGTCAAACTCTAAAAATCGTTTAACTGCACTCTTTTACCCATGTAATACGTTAAAAAAAATGAAAAATTGATTTTGTTAATAGTTCTTAACAACTTACATTTGCAGCTGATAAACACTTAAACTTAAAATTTTGAACATGAAACATCTGAGCAAATTATTGGTTGTTGCCCTTGTATTTGTAGGGTTCAACAACATCCAAGCGCAAGACGAAAATAATCCATGGCAAATTAGTTTTGGTATCAATGCGATAGACGTATTCCCTACCAATGACGAAGAAGCCTTGACTAATTTCGGTTTCCAAGCAGGTGGTCTTTTTGACGAATACTTTAATGCAAATGACCATTGGAACATCTTGCCTTCCGTTTCCACTGTCTCTGTAGGGCGTTACATTGGCGATGGTTTTTCTGTTGGTGTTAGAGGTTCTTTAAATAGAATTGAAAATCTAGGAGATGTCAGCGTGGACGATTTGTCCTTTTATGCAGTTGACGGTACCATCAAATACAATTTTTTGAAAAACACTACTATTGATCCATTCGCGGAGATAGGTGGTGGTTACACTTGGGTTGATGAAATTGGTGCAGGTACTGTAAATGGAGGTGTTGGTGTTAACATTTGGTTCACTGATAACCTTGGATTTATGTTGCAGACTCAGTACAAACATGTTTTTGAAGATAATGTTCCTATCCATTTCCAACACTTGGCAGGCTTGAATATCCGTTTTGGAGGTACTGATACTGATGGAGATGGTATCTATGATAGAGACGATGCTTGTCCTGAAGTTGCTGGTCTTCCTGAGTTTAATGGATGTCCTGATTCTGATGGTGATGGTATCGAAGATGGCAAAGATAGTTGTCCAAATGAAGCTGGTACAGCTGAAATGAACGGTTGTCCTGATTCTGACGGTGATGGTATCGCGGATAAAGACGATGCTTGTCCTAACGAAGCTGGTTTAGCTGCATTAAGCGGTTGTCCTGATGCTGATGGCGACGGTGTTGCTGATAAAGACGATGCTTGTCCTAACGAAGCTGGTCCTGCTGAAAACAAAGGATGCCCATGGCCAGATAGAGACGGTGACGGAGTATTGGATAAAGATGATCAATGTCCTGATGTTGCTGGAACGGTTGCTAACAATGGATGCCCAGAAGTTACTGAAGAAGTTCAAAAGCAATTGAACGATTACGCTAGAACTATTTTGTTCGATACTGGAAAATCTTCCATTAAAGCTGAGTCAACTACAGTAATGGTAGACATCATTCAAATTTTGAATGAATATCCTAACGCTAAGTTTACAGTTGAAGGTCACACTGATAGTGTAGGTAGTGCAAAAACTAACCAGAGACTTTCTGAAGAGCGCGCTAATTCAGTAAGAGATTTCCTTATCGATAAAGGAATCGGAGCTGATAGGTTGACAGCTATAGGATATGGTGAAGACAAGCCAATTGCTACCAACAACACAAGATCAGGTAGAACACAAAACAGAAGGGTTGAAATCAACCTAGTTAAATAATACGTTAGAAAATTAATTTTCTATAAAAAGGCTCTGCACATGCAGGGCCTTTTTTATTTTTGGTCATGCACCAATCGTTTATTGAATTCGTTCTTCAGGATTTAACCAAAAATGGTTCTTCAATTGAACACAACACCTATATTCTTCCCAGTAAACGATCAGGAGTTTTTCTCAAACACCATTTAAGCGAGATACTCAACAAAAACATTTTCACCCCACCTATTTCTTCTATAGAAGACTTTGTTCAAGAAGTCTCTGGATTGAAAAAGGCATCAAATATCGAACTCCTATTGATCCTATATGAATCATACAAAACTTTGCCTATTAAAGATTTGGATGATTTCGATACTTTCTTAAAATGGGGAGAAACTATACTACAGGACTTTAACGAAATAGACAGGTACCTATTACCCGCAAACGAGATTCTAAACTATCTAAAATCAATCAAAGAACTCGATCATTGGTCATTACAACCCAAGAAAACCAGATTGGTTAAAGAGTATTTGGACTTTTGGGAAAATATAGAATCCCTATATCATGATTTCAGCAAAAGGTTGATTACCAAAAAAATAGCACACCAAGGCCTTATCTACAGAATCGCAGCTCAAAACATTGCTAAATACACCGAGGAAAACATTAAAAGCCCTATCGTCTTTTTGGGCTTTAATGCACTTAACTCTGCTGAATCAGAAATAATCCAACATCTTCTTGCCCATACTGAATGTGAGGTATATTGGGATATTGATTTGTACTTTTTGGATGATCCCATACATGATGCTGGTCTATTTATAAGACGATATATCTCCGAATGGCCATATTATGTTAAAAACAACCCGAAAGGTATTCATAACCGTTTTTTATCAGACAAGACCATAGAAATCACTGGAGTGCCAAAGAGCGTCTCACAAACAAAATATGTTGGAGAAATACTTAAGGAGAGAGCAGCCATAAAATCAGCTTCTTCAGATAATCTGGCTGTTGTACTTGCTGACGAGTCTTTGCTATTTCCGATGACCAAGGCAGTTCCAACCGAGATTGAAAACATAAACATAACTATGGGTATATCCTTAAAGAACACCCTCTTGTATTCCCTTTTTGTTTCTGTTTTTGAGTTGGTTGAAGACACAACGAACAAGGGATGGTTTTATAAAAACGTATTGAATTTGCTGAGCAACCCCTACTTCAAAATTATCAGCGAGGATAGTAAAGTACATTTTTCGGATAATATTATACAATCATTAAAAACCAACAATACAACCTATGTACAACCGAAGGCTTTATCGCTCTATCTAGCCCAATATGATATTGACCCAAACTTGTTTCCAGATGAAGCTATGGTTCCCAACTCCATAATCGAATATTGCTTATTCATAATTTCTCGTTTAAAAGAGATTTTTCAAAAGGAAAAAAACGCGGTAGAGCTACAATACGTGTACACTTTTTATAATCTATTCCATCAACTGAAAACACAGATAAACGCCATCGGTTTTATCAAAAACATTAAAACCGTACATAGCTTTTTTAAACAATTGGCAACCACAGAAAGCATTGATTTCATTGGCTCACCTATCGGAGGTTTGCAGCTAATGGGTGTTTTGGAAAGTCGAACTTTGGACTTTGAAACAGTAATTATTACTTCGGTGAATGAAGGAATACTTCCAGCGGGAAAAAACAATAGTTCATTCATTCCTTTTGATGTGAAAAGAGAATATGGTCTTCCTACATATAAAGAAAAGGATGCGATTTACACCTATCATTTTTACCGCTTAATTCAACGCGCAAAAAATGTCTACATTATCTACAATACAGAACCTGATGTTCTGGAAGGTGGCGAAAGAAGCAGATTGATTTCCCAATTGTTGACAGACCATAATCTAAAATCCGTTGTTTCCCATAAAATAGCAACTCCAAGAATCCACATTGAACCACAAAATAAGGAGCAAATAACAAAAACCTCGCTTTTACTTTCCAGTTTAGAAGCTTTGGGTAGTAAAGGGTATTCCCCAACATCTTTGAGTAACTATATAAGAAACCCTATAGATTTTTATAAAAAGCATGTCTTACAGCTTCCAGATTCCATTGAAATTCAAGAGAGCATTGCGGCAAACACTTTTGGAACAATTATTCATGAAGCACTTTTTCTACTTTACCAACCCTATTTGGGCACTATCCTGAATAAGGAAAGTATCACTTTGATTCGTAGCCATATAAGACCTACCATAAAAAAATCGTTCAGCACACATTTGCCTAGTGCAGATACAGAAAAAGGGAGATATCTTTTGATATTCCACGTCATAGAACGCTATATTCAGAACTTCATCAAGATGGAATCCCAACTGGTAGAGAAACATCAAATAAAGCTATTACATCTTGAGGAACGATTTGAAACTACCTTAAATTTCAACGAAATATCCCATCCGATTACACTTAAAGGATTTATAGATAGAATAGATGAATTCGATGGAACAATCCGTGTAATTGACTACAAAACAGGTAATACGGAATCAAGGGATGTACGGATAAAAGAATGGGAAGAGCTTATTTTAAACGATAAAAAAAGTAAAGCCTTTCAACTTTTATGCTATGCATATCTTCTCAATAAGCATAATGGAAGTAGCACTGTTACAGCAGGTATTTATGCCATAAAGAATTTAAAGAATGGACTCCTCCAGTTTTCATTCAACAACAATCCTATAATAAATGAAAGTGTTTTGGAAGAATTCCAAAATCAACTGAAAGCACTTATCATGGAGATTTACAATCCTGAGATTCCCTTTACGGATAAAAATTGAAGCTATTTCAAATCAGGTCGGGAGGGTCTCACCTCAATCTTACTGGGTAAGGTTCTCGGGTGCATTTTTAGCAAATCAATCACTATTTGCCCAATGTCTTCCGACTGTATTTTCCATGCATCCTTCTCAGAAGGTTGGTTGTTATTAAAATAGGTGGCAACGGAACCGGGCATAATGGTACTTACCTTGATATTGTACTTTCTCAAATCCAACATGGCTGCCTGCGTAAAACCTACCACACCGAACTTAGTGGCGTTATAACCAGCACCCTGGGCAAAAAAATTGGTCCCTGCCAGGCTCGCCAAAGTAATATAATAGCCCTCTGAAGCTTTAAGAGCTTCTACCGAGGCCTTGAGTGTATAAAATACCCCATTTAGGTTTGTATTGATCATTTGGTTCCACTTGTCCAATTCCATCTCATCAATTGGCGCAAAATGACCAACCCCAGCGTTCGCTAAGACTACATCAAGCTGGCCCCACTTCTCAATAACATCCTTCACTGCTTTGACTTCATCTTCAAAAACAGATACGTCCGAAGTTATCCCTAAGACATTATCAGAATTGCCCAAAGTTTCTATTGCCGTGGAGAGGCTACTTGGGTTCCTGCCACTTATGGCCACCTTCATGCCTTGATCAAGTAAAGCCTTGGCAACACCCAATCCTATCCCTTTTGATCCACCTGTAATGTACGCTACCTTTCCTTTTAAATCCATATTCCAAAATTAGAAGTAAACAAAAAAACCACCCTTAGAGTCAGGTGGTTTAGTGGAGAATACCGGATTCGAACCGGTGGCCTCTTGCCTGCCAGGCAAGCGCTCTAGCCAACTGAGCTAATCCCCCAAGCGAGCGCAAAGGAAACACATTTTGAGAAAGTTTCAAAATGTAGGGGCGAGCCTTAATCCTTTTTAACGCTTAATATCAAAACCGGTATTGGAACAAAAAATTCAGATTTCGGAATGGTATTCTTCTCCCAAAGTTTTTTGAAAAAGCCTCTTTTTCTTCTAAAGACGCAAATCAAATCCGGTTGTTGATTTTGATAATATTCCAATACCCCCAAATAGGTGTTTGCATTCTCCGAGATGATAAGCTGTTTGCTCAAATCCAAAAGAGCTGTGTTCACCTTGAGATCGTCTTCCGAATACCCTGGCCTTTTAACCAATAGCAGGTTAACATCCGATATAAATTTATCCTTTATGGAAATCAATGGGTTTAAGACACGGTTACGTTTCAAGATACCCGAACCAAAAGCAGTCATAATATTCTGAATGGGCTTGAATTCTGTTCCTTTTGGAACAATCAGGGTTGGAATGTTGGTTTGTTTAACAATTCGTCCAGAGGTGTGACCCAAATATAATTCCTCCTTGATATCATTGCTTTTCGGGGCGATGATGATCAAATCAATCCCCAATTCTTTGTTGATATCGTTAAGCCCATCAATTATGTCACCGTTATAAGTGGCAATTTTAATCTCGACATTGTTCGTATTGACACTAGCTATGATCTCCTTAATATGTTCCTTGCTGCTCTTTGCAACCTTTTCTTCAATGTTTGCCAGACTTCCTGAGGCAGAGGATACCGAAAAGACATCCATAACAAAAACCTGAGCGCCAAAATTGCCTGCAAAATCGATTGCGTATTGCAGGGTGTTGGAAGCATTAGGAGAAGTTCCAATGGGTACCAGTATATTATTCATTGTTTGGTGGTTGTGATTATACCTTAAATTTACAACTTAATTGTACCGAATCAATGATACGACACGCAAAGTTACCTGAAATTAAGGACATTCTGCAGGTTGCTAGAGCTTGTGCCCTAAAAATGGTTGACAATGGGATTTATCAATGGAATGAGCATTATCCCAAGGAGCAAGCTTTTCTTAATGATCTTAACAGAAATGAACTCTATGTGAATGAGCATAACGGTCAAATAATAGGAGCCATCGTTGTATCAACACATATGGATGAAGAATATTTTCCGATAAAATGGCTGACACCCAACGGAAACAATACCTATATTCATCGGGTATGTATTCATCCGGAATTTCAAGGAAAAGGATTTGCCCAAACCATGATGGATTTTGCTGAAGATTTTTCCAAAACCAACGGGTTCGCTTCCGTTCGGCTCGATACCTTTTCCCAAAACAAACGTAACCAGCATTTTTATGAACAACGTGGCTATCAAAAACTAGGGAATATCTTTTTTCCCAAACAAAGTGAACACCCTTTTCACTGCTACGAACTTGTTTTGTAATCTGTACGTGTATTGAAGACTCAAATCAATTTTAAATCCATCAATCAACTGGCCGTACCAGCAACAATTTCTGGTATAGCAGAGCCTTTGTTGTCTATTACGGATACCGCCATAGTTGGAAACATTCCTGTAAACGGTTTGGAATCCTTGGCGGCGGCTGGAATTGTAGGTTCTTTTTTGTCTATGCTCATTTGGGTTTTAGGACAAACGCGAAGTTCCATTTCCGCCATAATCTCTCAGTATTTAGGCGCTGGAAAATTGAAAGAGGTAGAAAACCTTCCCGCCCAGGCCATCTTTTTTAATGTATCTCTTAGTGTTGTTATTTTATTGTCCACAGTCTTCTTTATAGAGGATATTTTCAGATTATTTGAAGCAAAAGGAAAAATATTGGAACTCTGCGTTTCTTACTATGCCATTCGTGTTTGGGGATTCCCTTTGACCTTGTTCACTTTTGCAATCTTTGGGATTTTTAGGGGGTTGCAGAACACCTTTTATCCCATGATAATCGCACTTATTGGGGCAGTTTTGAATGTAATTTTAGATTTCATTCTTGTTTATGGAATAGAAGGATGGATTCCAGCCATGTATCTGGAAGGTGCAGCTTGGGCCAGCCTTATCTCACAGGCGGTAATGGCCCTATCTGTTTTCATATTACTGTTGAAGAAAACTACTATACGACTACGGCTAACGTTTCCTTTGAACAAAGAGATAAATAGGCTTATAGTAATGAGCTTAAATCTGTTTGTAAGGGCTTTGGCTTTGAATGCCGCTCTAATTATTGCCGTAAGGGAGGCCACAGCATTAGGAGACAAATACATTGGAGCACACACCATAGCGATCAACCTTTGGTTGTTCGCTGCTTTTTTCATTGATGGATATGGTGCCGCTGGAAACAGTATGGGTGGGAAACTTTTGGGTGCAAAAGATTACGATGGCCTTTGGAAGCTGGCCAAAAAAATTATTCAATATGGACTCATTGTTAGTGTAGTCATTATGCTGACCGGCTTTGTTTTTTATTACTCCATTGGAAAATTGTTCTCCAATGAAACTGTGGTTTTAGAAACTTTTTACAGCATTTTCTTTATCATGATTCTTGGGTTGCCCATGAATACCTTGGCTTTTGTGTATGATGGCCTTTTTAAAGGGCTTGGCGAGATGAAATACCTTAGAAACGTTCTCCTTGCAGCAACCTTTCTCGGGTTTATTCCCGCTTTATATTTGGGTAAGTTCTTAGGCTGGGGATTTTATGCCATTTGGATTGCTTTTGCGGTTTGGATGGCAATTCGAGGATTTTCCTTGGTTTGGAAATTTAGAAGAAAATTCAGGCCCTTGGTGCAAAACCTTTAATTTTGATTCCAGTTTTAATACATATACCCTATGTCAACCGATAGAACCGACGGAAGCCTGTACACTTCAATTCAAAATAAGGTCGCGACTGTTGAATTTGGTCATCCAGCCAGCAACTCGTTCACTTCTAAACTGCTGGAACGTCTTACCAAAGAGCTATATGCTTTGGGCAAGGATAGTGAAGTTTCCATAATTGTTTTGAAGTCCGAAGGTGAACGTGCATTTTGTGCCGGAGCCTCATTTGATGAATTGGTTGCTATATCCAATTTGGAAGAGGGAAAAGCTTTTTTCAGTGGTTTCGCCAATGTCATCAATGCAATGCGAAGCTGCGGAAAGATAATTGTTGGTCGGGTCCAAGGGAAAACTGTAGGAGGCGGAGTGGGTTTAGCGGCTGCTTGCGATTATGTCTTTGCCACGGAAGCGGCTTCTGTCAAACTCTCTGAGGTTTCCATAGGAATTGGTCCATTGGTAATCGCGCCGGCCGTGGAACGTAAAATTCAAAAGTCAGGTTTGGCGGAACTTTCCCTGAATCCTACGGAGTGGAAAAATGCCTATTGGGCTCAGGAAAAGGGTTTATTTTCTAAGGTTTTTGATTCCATTTCTGAAATGGATAAAGAGTTGGATTTACATATTTCCAAACTAGCTTCTTATAATCCAGAAGCTCTAGCCGAAATGAAGCAGGTACTCTGGGAAGGGACCGAACATTGGGATGAGCTTTTGTTGAAAAGAGCAGCCGCTTCAGGTAAGCTTTCCCTTTCCCCAGAGACCAAACAAACCTTGGATAAATTCAAAAAATAACCCATGGATATCCTAAATTTCTTGAATAGTGATATTGTATTTCCGATAGTGGCTTTTTTGGTCATCGTGGTCTATCTCGTTACTAGAATACGAAACCGAAGAAGATTCAAAAGGTAGGTTAATGTCCAAAAACAAATCATCTATGTGGATTTTGCTATATAGTTTCTTTTTTGCTCTGGGTTGTTTTTTAATGTATTCCGCATATACACAATATCAAAAAACAGAACTGCTTTTGGAAAAAGGTGTACGAACAACTGCTACAGTCAAGGAGTTGCTCGTATCTTCCAGTAGTGATGGAACCACTTATGCCCCAGTTTTTGAGTTTAAAGACCGTCAAAGAAACATTCACTCCTACACCAGTAAAATCTATTCTAGTCCACCAGCCTATGATATTGGTGAAAAGGTAAAAATAGTCTATAGTCCAAAAGACAAGCAAAATGTAAAGACTATATCCTTTTGGGGATTATACCGGGGCATGGTTATATTGGGCATGATAGCCTCTCCACTCCTTGTTATTGGTGGATGTTACCTTTGGTATATCTACTTTTAATGCCATAACCGTATCTTTATTCCGTGAAGAAACTTCAACTTCCTTCGGGTAAAAAAATCTACTTTGCTAGTGACAATCACTTGGGAGCACCCACATCCAAGGACAGTTTACCTCGTGAGAAGAAATTCGTTTCATGGTTGAATAGCATTAAAAAGGATGCAGGAGCAATTTTTTTGCTTGGTGATCTTTTCGATTTTTGGTTCGAATACAAAACCGTTGTTCCAAGAGGATTCACTCGTATTTTGGGGAAATTGGCCGAGCTGACTGATGCTGGAATCCCTATTTTCTATTTTGTAGGGAACCATGACCTATGGATGAATGGCTATTTTGAAGAGGAATTGAACATTCCGGTGTTTCATAAACCTCAACAATATTTGGTTAACGAAACCACTTCTTTTTTTATTGGACATGGTGACGGCCTAGGTCCAGACGATAAAGGATTCAAGCGCATGAAAAAAGTGTTTACTAACCCAGTGGCACAGTGGTTTTTCAGGTGGTTACATCCTGATTGGGGCGTTCGCTTGGCGCAACACTTATCCATAAATAACAAAATCATTTCTGGTGAGGCAGATGCCAAATTTTTGGGAGAGGACAAGGAATGGCTGGTTCAATACGCCAAACGAAAATTGGAACAACAACACTATGACCATTTCATTTTTGGGCACCGACATCTTCCTTTGGAAATCCAGCTGAATGAAAATTCCAGGTACACTAATCTTGGAGATTGGATAAGTTATTTCACTTATGCGGTTTTCGATGGAGAGAAATTGACTCTAGAAAAATTTCGGAATTCGTCACCCTGAACTTGTTTCAGGGTCTCATTATTCAGGTCTCAAATCCTAATAGCATTACTCATTCTCCTGCTCTTCAACATCCGCTGTTAAATCCAGCTTTCTGAATTTGGGGAAGAACGCAGCCATCCCTCCTACGGTCAATAGAGTCATACAACCACCAAAAACCACTGCAGGAACCGTACCGAGGATTTTAGCGGCAAGACCACTTTCAAAAGCGCCCAGTTCATTAGATGATCCCACAAAAATGGAATTCACAGAGGCCACCCGACCTCTCATATTATCCGGTGTTTTTAATTGAAGAATCGTTTGACGGATAATCATGGACACGCCATCAACAGCACCACTTAAGAACAACGCGGCAACTGAAATCCAAAAAATCTTGGATACCCCAAAGACGATGATACAGACTCCAAATCCGAACACGGCCCACAATAATTTTTTACCCGCCTTCTTGTGGAGTGGAAATCTGGTGGAACCCAACATGGTAATGGATGCACCTACGGCTGGCGCTGCGCGCAAAATCCCAAATCCTTCTGAACCTACATGAAGTATATCCTGAGCATAAATGGGCAATAAAGCCACTGCGCCTCCAAACAGGACGGCAATCATATCCAAAGTCAATGCGCCGAAAATAGCTTTGCTGTTGAAAACAAACTTCAACCCATCTTTTAAACTTTGTAGAATAGGCTCTCCAATTTTTGGATTGAGAATGGGTTTTCT
This sequence comes from Flagellimonas meridianipacifica, assembly GCF_003001695.1. Lineage (GTDB taxonomy): Bacteria > Bacteroidota > Bacteroidia > Flavobacteriales > Flavobacteriaceae > Flagellimonas > Flagellimonas meridianipacifica. The sequence continues at coordinate 856,498 of NZ_PVYX01000001.1, forward strand.
AGGAATTCGGAACAAAAATAAAAGTGCCATCAGCGAAAAACCAAAAATCACACACATGGACCAATGCACTCCAATCCAGCTAATAGAGAACCCTGCTAAAGCTGGGCCCAGCACCGATGCTAATTGCCAGGTGGAACTGCTCCAGGTGGCTGCATTCGGATAAATCCTTTTAGGAACAATCAAGGCAATCAAAGAGAAAATAGTTGGCCCAATAAATGCACGGACCAAACCCCCTAAAAACACCAAAGCGTAAATGGAATATAAAATGGTTTTAGAGGACAACGATTCTTCCAAATCAGGGTCACTCAGAAAAAATAGCCCCAAACTGACCACCGAAAATCCAAGAATACATTTTATAAGCAAATCACGTTTTTCTGTTTGGTCCACCACATGACCCGCGAAAAGTGCTGTGCCCACTGCGGGAATCACCTCCATCAAACCAATAATTCCTAAAGAAAGGGGGTCCTTGGTCAATGAATATACCTGCCACTCAATCACAATAAACTGCATGGACCAAGCAAAGACCATGGCAAAACGAACCAGTAGAAAAATGTTGAATTCCTTATATCGGAGTGCAGCGTATGGATCCATTAAAGCTATCGAATGTCCCTAAGTTTCAACTGCAAGCTAACATTTCCATTCCATTCATTCTCATCCAAAGAGAAAACAATGTCAAAAGGGTTGTTATTTGTGATTTTATCCTTGCATTTTCCTAAGTTAAATCCGATGGCATCAAAAGACTTCTCGATAGTACTCGAAGTGATATCTGCGTTCTGGGAAACCCTGCACTTTAAATGTTTTTCATCTTCGCCCACGCACTTTCCATAACCCGTATCTTTTACTTGTGAGGTCATAAAAACAGGAGTCATGTTTCCTGGTCCAAAAGGTGCAAATTGTTTTAATATCCGATAGAGCTTGGGTGTAATCTCATTGAGTTCGATTTCAGCATCAATGGAAATTTCAGGTTCCAAAAGGGTCGTGTCTATGGTTGATGCTACTACGGTTTCAAATTGCTGTTTGAATTTTTTATACTGGCTCTCCAAAAGGGTTAAGCCCGCCGCGTATTTGTGTCCTCCAAACTGCTCCAAGGTGTCCGAACAAGCATCTAAAGCATTATAGACATCAAACCCCTTTACGGAACGGGCTGAAGCTGCCAACTTATTCCCACTTTTAGTGAAAACCAAAGTAGGTCGATAATACGTTTCTGTCAATCTGGATGCCACGATTCCGATTACGCCTTTATGCCAGTTTTCGTTATAGACAACCGAGGTAAACTTGTCTTCTTCTTTGTTCTCTCGAATCTGAATTAAGGCTTCCTTGGTAATTTCTTGATCTAACTGCCTTCTGTTCATATTGAACCGTTCAATTTCCCCAGCCCATTTTTGGGCAGCTTCCAAATTGTCCTCAACCAATAATTGAACGGCATGTTCTCCATGCTTCATACGCCCTGCAGCATTAATGCGAGGTGCAATCACAAAAACAACATCCGAAATACTGAGCTCTTTCTTTTTCAATTGTCCAATAATGGCCTTAAAACCCACTCTGGGAGCCGTGTTGATGACCTTCAAACCAAAATAGGCCAAAACCCTATTCTCTCCGGTCATTGGAACTATATCCGCAGCAATGGCAGTGGCCACCAAATCCAAATAGGGCACTAAGTCTTCTAGGGTTTCTCCTCTTCTTTCAGCTAGTGCTTGAATCAATTTAAAACCAACTCCGCAACCGCACAATTCTTTATATGGGTATTCGCAATCTTCCCGTTTTGGGTCCAAAACGGCAACAGCCTCGGGTAAAATCTCTCCTGGTCGGTGATGGTCGCAGATTATAAAGTCTATTCCTTTTTCGTTCGCATATTTCACTTTATCAATTGCCTTTACCCCACAGTCCAAAGCAATAATCAACGTAAAATCATTGTCAGAAGCGAAATCAATACCCTGAAAAGAAACCCCATATCCTTCAGAATATCGGTCTGGAATATAGGTAGCCATATTTGGGTATGTCTCTTTAAGAAATGATGACATTAAAGCTACCGAAGTGGTTCCATCTACATCGTAATCCCCATAAACTAAAATATTCTCTCCGGCTTCTATGGCTTTTTCGATTCGTTCCACGGCTTTATCCATATCCTTCATAAGAAATGGCGAGTGGATGTCCTCCAAACTAGGTCTAAAGAATTTTTTCGCCTTTTCATAATTGGAGACACCCCTTTGCAGCAACAAATGAGCAATCAATTTATCCACCTTGAGGGATTCAGAAAGGGAATTGATTTCTTGAGGTGAAGGATTCGGTTTTAGGGTCCAGCGCATAATCAATTTTGATTTGGGTCGGCGTCAGTTCGAGTATTTCCGTAGTGTTTTACACGAAGGAAATGTATCGAGAACACCTTAATGAAATTTCTTTCTTGATAGATTAGGTAATGCTTCATAGGTATTATTAATCAGGGCTTCTTTTTTAATTCTTGACCACTTCTTGATTTGTTTCTCCTTTTCTATGGCTAAACTAATGTCATTAAATTCAGCATAGAAAACCAAGACCACGGGTCTTCTGAAAAAAGTATAACTTTTTCTGTGTTTTCCTTCCTGATGTTCTTGTATTCGCTTCTCAAGATTAGAGGTTACTCCTGTATAGTAGGTGTTGTCAGAACATCTCAGCATGTATACATAAGACTTTTTCATATTAGGTGTAGGCACTTCTCGATACAATTCTGACTTTGTCAGAACCACTCGAAGTGACGTTAACTTATGTAAGGCTGAAAAGTATTTCTAAATGTAAGGTATTTCTTGAACTTGCTCTTGAGTTTTTAAACCTCAACCTCCTTATGATGAAAAAACGTCTTAATCTCCAATTCCGCAAAACGACGGAACATTTCCATAACCCCACAGTATTTTTCTACAGATAAGTCTACTGCTTTTTGGAGTTTGTCTTCATTAAGATTGCTCCCATGAAAATGATATTCAATGACCACTGAATCGTAATATTTGGGATGCTCTTCCGTGAGATTGGCAATAGTCTCCATTTGAAAATCATCCACTTCCAATTTCATTTTTTTGATGAGCGAGGCCACATCCAAGCCTGAACAACCAGCCAAAGATGAAAGCATCAGCGCTTTGGGCCGTAATCCTTCCCCTGCTCCCCCATTCTCAGGTCCAGCATCAATCTTGATAGAAAGCCCTGAGGGATTGTTGCTTTCAAAAGCCATTTCACCGAGCCACTTGGTGCTAATATGATTTGTCATGATAGTAAATTTTCGTTTCTTGTAACTTTCAAAAATACGATTAAAAACTGCACCTATGGCCCTTGTAAATCCGTTGGACCCGAATCATGATCCAGATACCAAAAAACTAGCTGAATTCTTTAATGAAACCTTGGGGTTCTGTCCTAATTCAGTGCTCACCATGCAGCACCGACCTGCTATTTCAAAAGCGTTCATCAACCTGAACAAGGCAGTTATGGCCAATGAGGGAAGGGTTACCTCAGCGCTTAAACGGATGATTGCTTGGGTAAGCAGTAATGCCACTGGGTGTCGCTATTGCCAAGCCCATGCCATACGAGCGGCAGAACGCTACGGCGCGGAACAGGAACAATTGGATAACATTTGGGAATATAGAACCCACTCGGCTTTCTCTGAGGCGGAACGCGCGGCTCTCGATTTTTCTTTAGCGGCATCTCAAGTACCCAATGCAGTAAACGCTGAAATAAAAGAGCGGCTGTACCAGCACTGGAACGAAGGTGAGATTGTGGAAATGCTTGGGGTGATTTCTTTGTTTGGTTACCTGAACCGTTGGAACGATTCCATGGGGACTTCTATTGAAGATGGAGCGGTTGATAGTGCCGAACAGTATTTGGGCAAAACGGGTTGGGAAAAAGGGAAGCATGATGGGAGCAAATATTAAACGGCATTCAGGCTTCTATAAAGTTGTAGAGTCCTTCAATAATTTCTTTTAGAGTATTATTTTCTTTCACCAGTTGTTCGTATTCTATTTGATACTCTAAAAAGTAATTGCACAATTTAAGTTTATAATCATTTTTTAAAGTCCCTGATTTTGCCAGAAATGCTTTTTGGTCTTTTTCTGGAATTTTAACGTTTTTGAACATCTTTTTATAGAAGAATCCAAGACGCTCATTAGAATAATCTTCTTTTGAAAACTCTATTCCTTCTAGTTTATCGTGATGTACCTCTTTGACCAATAAATGGGAAAAACCTTTAATGACTTCCATTGGTAGTAAATTCTCAATTTCAACTACGATGGTATTCAGATATTTGAAATTATCCTTTTCGCTAGATAACTCTTCTAAGATTTTCCTCCTTTTCCCTTTTTTACTACTGCCCTTAGCTAAATCAGAATCGGCTAATAGCAATATTTTATTTGAAAGTGAAAAAGCTTTAATGTGTTCTGGCACTTTTTCATAATTAATCTCCTCTCCATTTTTATCAAACAAATAATGTGCTATTAGATTGCCTCCATATTCGAAAAACGCAAAGTCTATATCTTCTTTTAAAAGTTTTTTTCCTTCCAATTTGTTATAAAGCCTTAGCCATTTTGCGACATACTTTCTATCTGTTGGACCTTCAACCCATAAAGATGTATTGGAAAGAAAAACTGAAGAAGTATTAACCCCTAAAACATCCAAAATTGTTTTATTGGGTTTTACATTTGTTTTCACTTCATATTTTTCCACACTTTTTTTCTCAAATTGAAAAATTGAAATTTTTTCCATTTCCAGAGTTAGGTCCAAAAAATGATTTGAATGAGTGGTGAAAAAATATCTTAAGTTTTTGCCTTTCAGAAAATCGTCATTAATTAAGGTTTCAATAAAAATCCTCTGAAGGCCCGGGTGAAGATGGGTTTCTGGTTCTTCTATAAAAAACCAAGTGTTTGGTAAGGCAGTAAATATTGGAAATAGAAGTGAAATTATAGATTGTATACCATCACCAATATCGTGAATCTTTCTTTCCTCTCCATCTACTAAAAATCTAATATTCTTTTCTCCTATATGAGAGATTATTTCCAAAGCTTTTTTTTCGAAAAAATGTCTGGATAAGAAATTTTCGAACTTCTCAAAATTTTTTCTAATTCTCTTTTCGTCATTTCTGATTTTTAAAATTTTCTCAAAAAGATCTAGTCCAGTAAAAACATTTTCTTTATCTAAACCATAAAGTTCTCTGGTCGTTTCTTCAAAAACTTTAGAATCAATTAGGCTACTTGTCTTTATGCTTCTAAGGATTGGTATATAAACCTTTTCCTTCGGTTGATTCAAGCTCACAAACCCTATCTCTTTTTTTAATGACTCAACAATTGAAAAGAGACTTTTTCGTTTGGATAGTGCCAACTTTCTATTCCTTTGAGAGATACCTATATCTGGGATATCTAATCTTTTAATCAATCTTAAATCATCATATTTGGTCTTTATAATTTCATCTAACTGCATCTCACAACTTGACCAGTTCAGTATTAGATTTCTATAACCATTGTTTATCTGTTTAACTTTTCGTATAATTTGTTCCGTCTCCCCCGCTTACTTGATAATCAAGTCGGTTTATTTCCGAAATACTCTTTGAACCCCATTCTTCAACTTCATTAAACAAATCTTCAATGCTTTTCTTTTCAGAAGAAATCTCATAATTCAATCTATCCGATTGAAGTAATCCTCTTAAAAATCTACTCTTACCCGAATTGTTGGTGCCAACGAAGAGATTGATTATAGAAAAAGGGCCAAAAAAATCTATTCTTTCTTCAGAATTAGTAGATGAGATTTTCAGCTCATCTGAATAATAGATACAATTAGATAAATCTTCGCCAAATTCCTTTGGCAATTGTCCATCTCCAAATAAAAACTTCAAATACATATAAGAAATGTACTTCAAAAATTACATTTATTTATTACTTTAAGAATTTTTCTTGACCTGCATCAAGTTTTACATCATCATCCTGCCTGAACTTTGCTGTAATCAAAAAAACGAACAGTTATGGCAAGCTTAATATTGACCTCCGAAAATCAGATTCAACGACTAAACGGCATCCTGACCAGGATTGAAACCATTTCAAAACTGGATGTAGAAAAACTTACCACGTCGCCCAGACCAAAATCATGGAATGTAGTTGAGGTAATTGAACACCTCAACATGGCGTATCGTATTTATGTGCCTAAAATTGATGATACGCTTGCCAAATCTCCAGATATACAAAAAGAAACGGAAGGGTTTAAAGCTAGAGGATGGCAAAAGTTTGTGATTCAAGGGCAGCTATCAAAAGATGGTAAGCGCAAAATGAAAATGAAGACCTTAAAGCGTTTCACCCCAATATTCGCGGCCTCCGACCTAACCCAAGAAAAAATTGATGAAGTGTTTGCCAATTTTTTTGAACTCAACAATCATCTAAAGCAGTCCATTTTGAGTAGCCGAAGCAAAGATGTGTCGAAGAAAAAATTCTCCTCGGCCATTGGCCCTATTGTGAATTTTTATTTACCCGAAGCTTTTGAGTTTTTGCTTTGCCATATGGAGCGCCACATGGTACAGATTGATGAGATTTTAGAGTCAAAGCGGCTTTAAAAAGTTATCCGAAGCATAGTTCCCAATTTTAGCACCTAACTTATTCCCTTCTTCAGAATCGTATCGAAAATGAATACCGAGATACACCCTGGACATGGATGCTTCCAAACCCGCTTCGGAGAAGCTATTGAAGTTTCGTGTGGGTGGGTCCATCTTCATGCGTCCTGAGAAAAAACCTGCACTGTCCACTTCCTTTTGTACCATGGTAAATTTATAGTCATCCCCTTTTCCAAAGGTGTTGGCCAAAACCGTCATGGCGGCCGTACTTGCCGTTCCGTGGGCGGATGGATACGACGGAAAGGGATAGGTATGTTTGTGTAGGTTGTTCCATTCTACCTCCGGTTCTGTGTTATCATTTCCATCATGGGCTGCCCAACGAATGGCGGTATATGGCCTCCAATGGTTATAATGGAACTTGTTATAAAACACATTCACATAGCCATCAAATATTACCATATTCATAAGGGCAAAACTGCGTGCAGCATCCCAAAGGTTTGGGTTCTCTTTTTTTATCAGGTCGCGGAGTAGCTTATTGTGGGAGCTTTCTCCAAATTCTTTCCACCACATGGCTAGATGGGCTTCGTCTTTTGTTCTGGTTTTACTATCATACCTACCTAATTCTTTCACCTCATTAAAGGCTTTGGTATACGCCTCGCTGTTGATTTCTGGCGGTGGAGGGGCTTTAAAATGGTCATAATTTGGTAGTAAGAATGGCTTTATTACGGCAAGACCCGCCCCAAAAATAAATCCTTCCGGAGTACCACTATGCTCATTGAATTCGGCATACACACCAGGTGCCATGGGATGAAATGTATAATCGGCTTGGCCATTCCATTTATCGCCCTCCCGTTTTTTCAGTATGGCTTCCGCTGCATCTTCACCTAGTGTTTTGCCCTTGGCCTTGGTTTCTGAATCTTCAACATTGGAAAGATGTTTATCCAGAATCTTTTTGAAGGCCTCTTTTTTATCGGGATATTGATTGATGGCCACCGAATAGGCTGCATAAGCAGCGGCTGCTATGGGATTTGCATCTGGCGCTTCGGTATGGTATGCGTAATATTCATATTTGGGCACAATACTGTTCAATGCGTCGTGCATGGCAACATGCATCATTGATGCCGAACGCACACCTTTCATCGTGAGCAAATTGTCCTCAGCGATTGCTGTTTCGATGATCAGTTGATTAAAGTCCGATGCCAAGCTGGCATTGTAATCTTCAATACGCACATCCTGAGAGGTACAGCTTTGAAACGTAAACAGTACCATTAAAACTATTATGATAAGCGTTGTGGATTTCATGATTGGATATTTTTAATGTTTACGGCAAGTTAGAACACGATGTGCTGAAAATATATTCCAGAAAACTCAAAAAATGTTCTAAAAATGTCAAGCCACAACCGCCTGTTGCTCTAGCATTCTTTTGTACCGTAGAGGGGGATGCTGGTAGTGCTCTCTAAAGCACTTGATGAAATGGGAAGTGTTTTCAAAACCAATATCCAAAGCTATTTCATTGATGTTCTTGTCGGAAGTTTCCAATAAGAACTTTCCATATTCAACCCTTCTTTTCTTTATCCATTTTGCGGGGGTCATGTTATATATTTTGTAGAAGTCACGGTTAAAGGTTGCTAAGCTCCTACCACTGAGTTTGGCCAGTTCCTTGAGTTTTAAATTGAACATAAAATGTTCCTCCATGATGGGTTTCAAACTGCGCTTACCATCTGTGTTTAATTTATTAAAATAGCCCGTAGCCAACGGATTATGCCCACTCGTGGCAATGTTCACAATGAGTTCTTTGAACTTGATGGTCAAAAGACTTTTGGAGGGTGGGTTTTCCAAGGAAAAATAGCCCAACAAGGTGTCAAAATAATCTTTTAAGGTCTTGTTCAAGTTGAGGCGAATGACCGAATCCGTATAGGCTGCAGTGCCGGCACTATGATTCATTCCACATTCTTCTTTCATTACCGAAGCAATAAATTCATCAGGGACCATAATGAGCAAAGCGCAGAAGTCGCCATTAAGGATTTTATAGACTCTATGTGCTCCTTTCTTAAGAAATGCCGCATCGCCAGCCTTTAAAACGTATTCTTCATGGGGTGTTTTCCAACGACCCCCACCTACAAACACATAACAGAAATAATTGGTCTTTATCCAATAATCCACTGGCGAACCTTCAATGGGACAATCGTAGGCGGTAAATAACAAATCGTCCACTTTAAACTGTTTGAAAAGGGGGTTCCCATCCACAAATTCATAAAAGTGTACCATGTCTTTTCGTCTCATGGGCTTTTGTTTTTTTATTATACCTCAATTAAATGCATTGTTGGACTGGTTGCCAACACTTAAACGCTGTCTCGTACCAAAAGGGGGAAGTTTCGGGTACATCAAGGTACAATTTTTCTGTAAAAAGCTCAAGATTAAGGTTTTGGGAATTCTATTGGTAAAACACCTCAACGTCTGGGAAAGTATGCTGTATTTTTTGGTACTGCTCCAAGGTCATTCGCCAAATCATGGTGTCTCGGGGTTCACCCTCTGGGGAAGTGGTGGTGTTTTGGAGTATCTCGGCCAAATCAAAACCCAGTTTTTTTGGGATTTTTAGACTGCCCACATTCTCGGGGTCGCAACGAATTTCAATGGTGTTTACGGCATGATGTTCAAAGCCCACTTTAATCAACGCTTGGGTGCTCTCCGTAGCGTAGCCTTGGCTTGTATATTTTGAGTTTATCCAATACCCAATTTCGCGAGCGTCTGCACCTATTCGGGTATGCAATCCCGTGGAGCCGATTAAGACGTCTTCTTGTTTATTGAAAATCCCAAAGGTGTAATCGATGTTTTCCAGAAACTCCTGTTCAAACTTTTCCAAAAGCTCTTGTTTGGATTCCAAGCTGGATGGCTCGGCTTGCGCCCAGGGCATCCACTTTTTTAGGTCGTCCAAGCTCTGGGTGATGGCCTCCAAAAGTATGGAAGCGTCGCTGGGATGGTAACAGCGAATCAGTAACCTTTGGGTATGTATTCCATAGGGGATTTGCTTTTTCATGGGGCTTTAAACCAATTCCTCTCCTTTCAAAAGACGTTCAATATTGTTTTTAGTGTCCGTGTTCGGTTCAACTTTTTTTAGCTGTTTTATTTTTTCAGTTATTTCCTCTGACCAATTCTCCTCTTTCCATTTATCCAAAGCTCGGATTGCCATATTTCTATTTCGAGTAACAGGACTATCTAATCCAACCAGAATGAGCCTTTCTCCTTTCCTAGGGTATTTTCCCAAAAAAGTAAGTATGTAATCCAATGAAGAATGCTTATCATAGTCTTCGCCAAATCCCATCGAATCTTGTGGTCCTGAGCCCAAAAATTCTAGTGGCAGATTGCTTATAGCAAAATCGATAATCTCATCTACTTTATTTTCTTTGGCATTTTCCGTTACATCATACCAAGCTGAACTGTCTAATGCGTTTTGTTTTAGTTTAGTCCAAACGGAATTCCAGATGTCAATCCCAAGTCTATGCGCTGCCTGTTTACCGTTCCAATATTCAATGTTGTCAGAGCCTTTTAGAGCACTATTAACTTCTGCTGTCCAATCTTTTGAGTTTAAAAGTTCATTAATATCTATGAGACAATTGGATAAATCATTTTGATTCCAGTTTTTAAGTGTTTCATTTTCTTCTGGTGATTCTTCTAGGTAATCTTTAATTCTATTAAGAGTTACATAGTTAGAAATGTTGAGATTTCGCGTTTTAGAATGCCTGATAAAACTCTCAATTGCTTCACCGCGATCATCATAACCTGACATTCCAACCGCTGGTCCTTCATCCAGTAAAGCGATAATTATGTCCCCAGCGGAAACATAAAGTTTTTCATCAATAGATTTAGTGCGTAGCTTTTCATTTAGCATACCATTTTTGGCACAGGTTAAAGCTAAATACTCATACATGATATTGTTTTTATATCCCTCCAACAGAAGCCAATCTCTAATTTCGCTGGTTAGCTCCATTTCAGCTAGTCTGTCTACTAACTGAATTTTGCCCCAACCATCAACTTGCTTTGCAAGTTCCCACAAATCGAAGACTAGATTGTCTGATAAATTCGAAAGTGCAACCGTGGAAAAAACCGTAAACTCGTCATGAAGTCCCAATATTTTTATATCATCTATTGGCATTTTATTTTGGCACAATCCAAGAATCGCAATTCCAAATTTTACCGAATTGCGATTATTTGTTTTAGTAGCCAGTTTATGGGCATAATTGAACAAATGCGGTTCTATCGGAAACGAACTTTGCCCTATTTTTTGTAAAAACTCATCTATAATACCAATTACACTTTCATTCTCCGTAATTTCTCTATAGAAGTCGGACTTACTTTGATTATCTCCCTTTCTTGCAATTTTTCCAATTAAAGTTACAAGTTGTTTTATTCTTAATTTGGATTCTTGCGATTCATCAGCTCCAAACATTGCATCCACTAAACCTGGAGCAAACTTTACTTCATTCTCTTTCCTCTTTTCGTCAGGTAAGGTTTCAGCCGAATCATTTAATGAACCATCTTCACTAATATTACTTTTTAAGTGTTCAAGAATCGATTTATCCGTTTCCCAATCAAGAATTTCTTTTGGTTCTTCGCTATTCAATAAATTTTTAATCCAATCAATCATTCAATGTTTTTTTCTAGAATAAAGAACAAAAATTAAGGTGCACCTCTTTTTAATGAAATTAAACCTTTTCAATCTAAAGCTCAAGATTGACCTTTATTTCTCCAGTCTTGGTATTCTTCCCAATCATTCTGGCGGATTTCTTCTTTCTCTTCTTCTGTCATGTTGTTTTTGTCAGACCAACTAAATTGCATTGAGCGAGGGAATTCTGCGTAGGCGATGACATCTCTGGGGTCTGCATTGGCCTGTTTAATCAGTTCTCTTATTTTGTTAAAATCACCTTCCGCTAACTTAAGGATTGCTGCTTTCGTCCTATTGGTACTTATCCAAAATTTCTGAAGTCCTGAAAACTTATTCTCAACTTCTCTCGCTCTTTCAGGAAACTCTCTTGAAATCAAGAATTCTATTTCACCCTCTTCGAAACTTGATATTCTTTGACTTCTTTTCTTCTTGTTCCCTTTTCGACTCATTTAAAATGCTCTACAACTTTTTAAAACATGGTTCGTCTTATTGAAGAGTTACTCCTTTTCAATCTAAAGCTCAATATTGACCTTTGCTGAGATTACTGGTATTTTTAGGAAAAGTTTTATTCGAATATTTGCCTTGCCAATTCTACACCGAAAAGTGAAAACCTAAACTTGTCTGATGCAACTATTACAGAATAAATATCCTCTTCTTCAATATACTCGTCAGAACGTTTTTTAATCTCTTCGTGGAGTTTTGGTGGTTGTTCTTCAATTAATCGTAATCTTAAAAGATTATCAATTAAAAGTCCTCTAGTAGCTAGCTGAGTTCGGCCATTTCTTTCCAATTCTGCTCTTTCGAAATAGGGTCTGTCTCCGCTTGACATTAAAAAACTATTGCTGTAAATAAAATGTAAAATATAAACTTCATTTACAGAAAGTTGATTTAGAATTTGAATAAAAATGTTGCTCGTATCAAACTGATTGTTTGGATTCATGGTATTGGCTAGAAGTTTTGCCCAACTGTCCTGCATTATTTCGTCTTCTTCGAATGAGGCATGTTCCAGTAGCGTGGTGACATCTTTTATTGATATTTTCTTCGGAGTTTCTATTCCTTTGGACTTTAGATATTCCTTAGCTTTAGTTATGATATTGACTTGGTTCTTAAACCTCCAGTATTTCACCTTGTCTGTGAAAATCCCCGTTCCCTCCATAAAAGGTCCAGCAATTAACTTTTCAATAAAATCAAGAGCCTTTTTCAGCAGCCATTCCAATTCCTTTTGCTAATTCCGAGTTTTCACCTTCTCCCATAATGTTATTAATAAATTAAGCTCGACAACTTGGATATACTTTCTTTAAATGAAACATATTAACCTATCCGTGAATTTACCCGTTTTGTCTCAAATTTCCCACCATTCCACTTTAAACTATATCTTTGAAGTGCGAAACACATCTTTATTCTTACGCCTACAACCTCTCGTGTCGTAACAGATAAAATTGGATAGGCAAATGGGTGCGAGTCCCTAGACCAATCAAGGCGTAGCTTTGATGTGTTTCGCGGTGACCTATCCTCATTTATTCACTTTTTTATCACTTTCTTATGCGAAACACAGAAGGTTATCGGTCATGCCCGCATTGTAATGCGACCATGGCTAAAACGCTGAATCCAGCACAGCGCAAATTGTTGGACTATGTAGATGCCCTAGATGGCCCAGACCGGGTAAAGGCCCTACAATGGGTACACGATGTGGCCCTGTACGAATCTCACGAACCCTTGTACCGAGAAGAAAAAGAGGCCCTCTACCAAGTAAAGGTACTTTGGGAGCTTATTGAGGCTACCCTTCCTTCGTACAAGACTTCGGAAGGGGAGAAATGAGTTTGTATTTTCATCCTGAGCAGGTCTTTTTGCGCTTGCTCAGGATGAAATTTTTATGGCTACTGAACTACTTTAATTCGTTAAGGCTGGCAAAATGTACTCTTGTAAAATATCGCGGGGCTGGTTGCCTTTTCGGTTTCTAAAATTCCCCGAAGTGACCACCACCACAGCTTCCAACTGCGGAAGGATAAAGATAAACTGCCCGCCAGCGCCCCGGGCTTCAATGGCGGCCATGGGCTTTCCGTTTACCTCGTAGCTATCGTGCCACCAGAGATAACCGTATTCATTTTTGTCTCGGGTATCCTGCAGTCGCCCATACTTCCCAAACGATTCAGCCACCCAGGCCGAAGAGATAACTTGTTTTCCGTTCCATTGGCCTTGGTTCAAAAACAATTGTCCAAATTTGAGCAGGTCCCTTGAGGTCAATAGCATCCCACCACCAAAATACGGCACGCGCTCCGTGTCATCCGTCTGGTTTATGTAGTTGGTGATTCCAAGAGGAGCAAATAGTTTGTCGTGCATATAGGTCTCCATGGGCATATCCAAACGTTCGTTTAAACACACACCCAACAAAAAGGGATTGGCAGACCCATAATCAAAATAGGTGCCCGGTTCGTTTACCATGGGCGCTTCCAAAACCGACTGAAGCCAACTGTTGGGATTGCTCGGGTTTTGGTAGAAATCTTCCTGAGCCAAGTTGTTCACATCCATGCCGGAGCTCATGGTGAGCAGGTCTTTTATGCGAATTTTGGATTTTTGGTCATCTTTGGTGTGCTGGTATTCCTTTGGAATAAAACTGTACAAGGTTTCATTCACACTCTCGATAATTCCTTCATCAAGGGCAATCCCAATCACGGCCGAAGAGATGCTTTTTGAGGCCGACCTTAGGTCGTGTGGAATATTGGCGTTGTACCCATCAAAATAAGATTCAAACACTAATTTGTTTTCTTTGGAAATCAAAACACTGTGAGTATTCACCAACTTTTGCGCATGCACATCTTGGATGAGTCGGTCCAGTTGTTTGGTATCCATTCCAAAGTCGTTACCATTAGCAGTGTCCCAGCCGTCGTTTAACTGAGTGGGCATATCTGAACTTGCAGTTTGGGTCACCGCATCCGAATTATAGTCCCAACCCTCTGTGGTGTGGGTTAGGCTGGTCTTCGTTATCAAAACATCGGTCAATAAAATTTCGAGGTCAATGGTTCCTTTCAAAAGTTTGGCCCGAAAATTAAGCCCTGTGTTCCCGTCTTTGAACAAGAGCATGTCCTCTTCCTGTTTAAAACCCTCGCCCCAAGCCCCTCGGAACCGTTGGTCTCCAAAAAAGGGATAGGCTACTAGATTTTCACCTTCTGTTAATTCTGTGTATAGCATAATATCGTCCGACTGTAGGCCATTATCCACCATAAAGGCATTCCAATTGCCTTCGTATTTGTCGCTTTCCATTTTGGCTAAGCGCGTACGGTACAAAAATCTTCCGGACTTTATAAATCCCCTGAGTGCTTGTTGGTTTTCTGCATACTTTAAATCAAAGAACAATTGTTCGTTCACATTGAACTGAATCGTATTCTCATTGGATGATTGTACCGTTTTCTGCAGAAGCATTTCGCCATTGCTTATATTGAGATTAAAGGTTTTGTCACCCACCTTTTTCAAAGACACTTTAAAGTTGAAACTGTTTTTGTTGGGCAAATGACCTATCCATTCCCCTTCAATAGGCTGTGGAGTGGTTTGTTGGGCACAACTTGTGATTAGAAATAAGGATAAGACTAAGAGGGATACTTGCTGTTTTTTCATTATTTGATTGATTTGAATCCCAAAAGTAGTGTGTTCCCAAACGAGGAAATTGTATCAGATTAACATCGGTTGTTTTTTAGAAAAAATTGACAACACTCGGAAGTCTGATGTCTGATGTCATTCCGAACGCATGTGAGGAATCTCAACAAAATAGATTTCTCAGTTGTTTCACTCCTTCGAAATGACATGGAGCATAGGTAGATGTGCAAAAGCATTAGTATTTTTGAAACAAAGCCCGCTGCATGAATGATGAAACCTTCCTTCGCCTAAAGGCATTTTTCCCACAAGTCAATTTTCAGGGTTTGGATGAGTCTTGGTTTCGTTCGCTTTGGGTAGAAAAAACATTTAACCAATACGACATTATTACCGAGGCCGGTTCCATTGAGCATTATTTCTATTTTGTGTTGGAAGGTGTGCAAGCCTTGTACATCTTGAATGAAAAAGGGCAAAAAGTGGTGCTTGGGTTTTCGTATACCGGAAGTCCGTCTGGGGTTTTTGATTCCTTTATTGCGCAAACCGCGTCTTCCACTTTTTTGGAGGCATTAAAACCCTCCACCCTTTTGGGTATTCATCTTTCGGATTACCATCACCTTTTCGAAAAGCATCCAGAATTCCATAAATGGGGGCATCTCTTTTTTCAAAATGTACTTTTTGGACGGCTCTTTCGGGAGGTGGAGTTACTCACAATGTCGGCGGAACAACGGTATGTTACTTTTATGCAGCGCTGTCCAGAGGAACTTAAAGTTATTCCTCAAAAATATCTGGCCTCCTACCTCAATATGAAACCGGAGACTTTTAGTCGGTTAAGGGCTTCGGTTACATATTGATATTAAAATAAACTTCCGTCAGTTTGAGTGATTTTCAAGGGAAAACTGTATCGAAAACAAGGAAGTTTTGCGACTCAACCACATCTCGATACGTTTCCTTCGTACAAAGTACTTCGAAAACACTCGAGGTGACGTTGGTTTTAGTGAAAGTGGGATAAGCTCTTCCCGCGCCAAATAAGATAAAATAACAAACCCACCGTAAAAGGGTGGGCTCAAAGTTTTTAAGGAAGTCTGCGGCTACTGTGCATTGTCATAATAAAATCGCTCATGCACAATTTGATATCCTTGCCATTGTTGTACTGCTACCTGCTCCATCTTGGCCCTATGCCCTCCTTTGAAGGTAACATCCATGGTGGACTCCACAAAAGAAGTGCCGGCTGCCTCATCAGACCCAACTTTGTTTATTTCTAAACTGTGGAACTCTTCAATATTGTTCAAAAATTGTTCCTCATAGGCTCGGCATTCGGCTTTACCATTTCTTGTTCCCCTAGGTTCGGTCATTACCACGTCTTCTGCGTAGTATTTATCAAAGGCACCTAAGAGTTGACCTTGCTGAAGTTGATTGTAAATGTCCCTAGCTTTTTCTTTATAACTCATTGTAATAGTTTTTATGATGACATAAAACTAAAATATTTTTCTATACAACTATTGTATATACAAATGTTTAACATCAATTTATAATTTTACATGTAAATCTCATCCAATGTGCTTTTCTATATTCTTTTTGAATTCTGGTACAACCTCTTCTTCAAACCAAGGATTCTTTGCCAACCAAAACTGGTTTCGGGGGGAGGGGTGCGGCAATACAAAATACTCTGGGGCGTAGTTCTGATAATTTCGAACGGTTTCTGTGAGATTTCTTTCCCTTTTGTTTCCTAAATAGCGTTTTTGTGAATATTGGCCTATTAAAATAGTAAGTTGAATGTTGGGCATTTGTTCCAAAAGTACATCATGCCATTGCGGAGCGCATTCTGGTCTAGGCGGGAGGTCACCAGATTTTCCCTTTCCAGGATAACAAAACCCCATGGGCATTTGAGCAATTTTGGTTTCGTCATAAAAGGTTTCATCGGTCACACCCATCCATCTTCTAAGCTGCTTTCCACTTTGGTCATCCCAAGGGACGCCCGTTTTATGCACCTTTGTGCCCGGGGCGTGGCCAATAATCAAGATTTTGGATTCAGGATGACCAGCCAAAATAGGTCTTGGACCTAATGGTAAATGCGCTTGGCAGATTTCGCACTTTCTTATTCTCTCCAAAAGCTCTTGCATACTTCTGTCTTATATAAATATGGATTCTAATAAATAAATGGTAAGCATCCCCCAAAAGGTTCCCGTGGCCATGCTCAAAATAGCCAGAACAATCGCATGGGGCATCCATTTTTTCTGATAGGCGGCCGTGACGGCGGGCGCGGTTGCAATTCCTCCCACATTGGCCATACTGGCAATGGGCACCCAGGCAAAATTGACATTCAAGAGTTTGGCAACCAGAGTCATAAAAACAAAATGTCCGAAAAGCCAAATCACCAAAAATCCAAAAAAGCTAGAATTAAAGCCGAGCACATCAAACTGAAGTTTAAGTCCCAAAATGGCCATCACGACCAATATCAAAACTCCGCCTAACTTTAAGGAAAACTGAAAATTCCATCGGGGAATAAAATTTCCCAAAATCAGTCCAACAATGGAAAGGACAACTACCTTGAGCGCAAACATGTCTATGATTTGATTGCTAATGACCACAATACCGCCCATGATCAAAAGGGTCAATCCTATGGACAAAGGTTTTCCCTTTCTTTCCCGAATTTCTTCAGGTAAGCTAATATCCCTTATTTTAAAAATGGCATTCAAGGTTTTGCTTCTTTTGATGGTCTGGAACATCAAAATGGTCCAAACGTTCACCAAAATATTGTCCATCACCAATACGGAGAGGAAGATATTCTCCGGGCATTCCACCAATTCTTTAAGCACCAACTGACTCGTGCTACCACCTATCCAGCTTCCCACAATGGGCGGCATTCCTTTCCAAAAACCCTGATTCCCCAATGTAGTGGCCACTAATTCTGTGTTTGAAAAAAATAACACAAAAACCACCGGAAAAAGCGCAATGAAAATGGAACCTGCCACAAAAACTACAATGGGTTTGTACCCTACCGCCTTTAATTGGCCCAAGGATAAACTGGCCATAACGGCAACAATGGTTAGTGGAATAAAATAGTCTTTGCTATAAGTGTGAATTTCGTCTTGAGAAAAATCCAGATTAAAAATGAAAGAAATAAGTGCAGGGATGATGTAGGCCAGAAGAATTGCTGGAATCCAGTCAAAAATGGACTTTAGGTATTTGCTTTCAAAGCGATCCAGAAAATAAATGACCACAACCGTAAAGCATACAATTGCCCAAGGAATCCAACTTATCATTTGCCCTGCAATATCCCAAGATGAATAATCCGACTGCCAGAAATGGAAACAGGATTTGTGCTTTTTCCAATCACAATTCCAGATTCGGGTGCAGCATATTGTTCGACCACCTCGCCAAATGCGTTCTTAAGAATAGCTATTTGTTCCCCTTTTTCTACTATTTGTTTCAGCTCCACCAAAACTTCCAAATACCCCCCCTTTTGGGTAAAAACCCAATAAGACTTAGAGCACACATAACCCAGTTCTGGCAAATCATATTTGGAATCAGAAAAGCCGAATCCGTTCAGTACTTTCAAAATTCCCTCTACCCCACGTTTCACCATTTCCGATTGGTACACCTGTGGATTTCCATACTCCATGGTGATTGAATGTACACCTTTGCTTATAGCAAATGCACGAAGGGTCAATCCTGAAGCCTCACCAAAACTTGCCTTTCCTTTGTTGGATACAATGATATCTGGTTGTAGTAACCTAAGCATCTTCGCTAAAGTCTCATCACTCATATCTCCTCTGCCATAAAGACTGTTTACCCTACCAAAACTTGCGGTATGCAAATCGATATGATAATCAAAAAGAGGAACAATCTTTTCTCCTATTTGATAGGCCATTTGTTGGGAACGATTACCATTGGGTTTGCCAGGAAATAATCTATTTAAATCTTGAAGGTCCATGAACTCCCGTTGATTCCTTGCGATAGCCAAAGGGTTCAACCCTGGAATGGCCACAACCGTACCTTTTAAGCCTGAAGGATTGATTTCATCTATGAGTTTATGGATGATGGAAATTCCATTCAGTTCATTTCCATGGATGGCGGCCGTAAGTCCCAAAACCTTTCCCTCCTCAGCACCTTTTAAAATAATAACCGGTACGGTAATTCGATTTCCAAACTCGTTATCTCCGAGTCCTAACCAAACCTTGTGAACTTTGCCGTTTTCAAAATTGGCCAGATTCAACGCATCAAGAATTACATCATTTGAATCCTGGGCCTGAATCCCGAGACAAAAGAGTATCAGTAAAAAAAGTGAGCGTTGGTTTTTCATGGTTATAAGCGTGTAAATCAAATATACTTTTTATTTGTTTTCGTTGACTTCCCTTTTCGTTTGACATCCAATGACTTTCGCCATCCCAAACCTCTAATCATCCTTTTTCGTATACAGGAATTGCCCCAACAAAACGCCGAGGCAATTCTTCATCACACAATCCACCTATCATGAAAACCTCTTATACATGGATTTCAGAGAACTCTAGTCTGCTACTTCTGGTTTATGCAGGCTTACCACAATCAGCACAGCAATCCCATTAATCCAGTAATAGTATCCATCCAACCCTTCAAAAGAGAGCGCAAAGGGCGCCAAAATAAATACCACGGCCACCAAAAAATCTATCAATAAATGATACCTGTAGGGAATTACCCGAAATACTCCCAAGTGGTGGTCTGTCAATAAAGTCAAAACCAATGCGGCCACTCCAACGGCAACTGAAAGCTGCAATGCCAAGGGATTGGAACTTCCCAAGCCCAACAAAAAAGGTAAGGCTATCAATGCTAATGCAACTGGATAATCTAAAAATGCATGTATTCTTTTTGTAACGAATTTCATAATCTTAATTTTTAATTGAACTCCCCTACAATTCTAGTTGTAGGTTTTGCTTAATTGCTTCCAGTTGGTATCTGCGGTGCTCTTCAATTTGGAGTGGTTTTTCTCTGCCAACCATAATTGTTTTGCATCCAATTCTACATTGTTCAAGAACAAATAATATTTGCCATCTTTCACCATAAATTTGTTAGGGTCTACTCTAAACTTGGCTCCAGCATATACTCCAAAAGCACAGTACCCGCCATATTGTGGCAAATATTTCTCTGGGTTCTTGTCAAATGTTTTTTTCTGTTCTTCAGAAGTGAAGTAATAAGCTACTTTGTTGTATTCTGATTTATAGGCTTTATTTCCTATTTGTGCCAATCCCAAATCCAAGTAGGATACAGGGCTGTAGCCAGCCAATGCAATATTGCTGTTGTCAATGTTGTTTGCTTTTTTGTCTTGTCCAAAAGTGATTGAACTGATTGCTAAAGCAAAAATGAGTACTGTTGTTTTAATTGTATTTTTCATCGTTCTATTTTTTAATAATTGTCTGTATTTGTTTTTAGAATTCTTCTTGAACCGCAGGTTATGATAGGTTAAGTTTTCTACTATCCATGCAGTTCGTTTCTTCGGTCTCAAAACCTAAGGTGGTTGACTTTCTCCATCTGGCTTCCGTAAAAAGAGAGCCAAAATCGAAACGTTGCGTCTTAATCAGTCGTCCGTGCCGTTTGGTGTTGAAGAAATGCATAGCAAATTCTTTTACTCCGCGTTGAAATACTCTTCTTGTACCACTTCACCGTTTTCATTCCAGATTCTGCGAATGATTTCGTGCCAGTAAATCTTACTGTCGTCCTTCATGTTGAAATCGAATGTGAACTCTGATGCAGATACATTTCCATCAACGATGGTGTGGTGATGAGTAATGCCATTGACTTGGGCAATAGCTCCTGCAAAGCCTTCCATTTTTTCAACCATTTGTTGTTTGTTGGTAGTTGCTACTCCATTGTAGTCAGAGGTAGTAGAATCTTCTGCGAAGAATTGTTTTACCGCATCCACAATAGCTCCTTGGGCAACTATACTGTCCATTTCTGTTGCTAATGATTTAATATCCATTGTTGTCAATTTTTAATGTTTACACAATTGTTGTTTGTAATTACATTGCAAATTTCAGCAAGGATGCCAGGCTAGGAGGTACAAAAAAGACGCTAAGAATTGTACTTTTTGGATTTATACAAAGTGGGTGTGGTGCCTGTATATTTCTTGAAGAATTGGGAGAAATGATTGGCTTCTTCAAAACCCAAAGCAAAGGCCACCTCTTTTACGGAAGCATCTTGTTTCAATAGTCTTTTTGATGAAGTGATTAATTCTCCTCGAATCAATTGTCCTAGGGAAGCATTCATTTTAGCCCTAGTTTTTTTGGAAAGCGCCTTTACGGAGAGATGCATTTTGTCTGCATAAAACTCAAGGTTTCGCTGTTCCGTGTGATGGGTTTTTAGTAATTCAACCAAGTCCTGGATAAACGAATCTCGGTTGTCAAAGTCAAAATCATTTCTGAACTCGGAAGGGGTCATTCCCGTACTTCTTTTAAAGACCCGATTAAAGTAAGCTGGGTCTTTATATCCCGTTTCAAAGGACACTTCTTGAATGCTCTTATCCGTAAAAACAATTTTCTTTCTACCCTCCATCAATCTTTTGTTGGAAATCAAGTTTTTTACAGAGAGCCCTATTTTATCCTTGACCAAGGCTTGGGCTTCGTATCCATTTTCGGTCATCAGCTTTATCAAATCATCACTGGAAAAATTACCGACATAGTTTTCGTCAATAATATCCTTGACATCAAAAATCAGCTGGTATTCTTTCTTGCTAGCCTTAAAGGGATTCTGCCAATACCATTGTTTGGATGATATATCGATGATGTCTGTAGTGTTTTCCGAAAATACGGTGTTGGATAAGTATTTTTGGCATTCATCACACTCATTAAAGTTGATATAGCCCAATGAAATTAGGTGTTTAAAAAGCACACGTACTTCCTTCTTTTCAAAGATGTCCTTGTTGGGAAACTCAATCTTTCGAACCACAAAGTCATCTGAAAAGAATTTGATGTATTGGCCTTTTTCCAAATAAATGGCCTTGTCCTGCCAATCCGAATAGTTTTTAAAATCTACTTGAATGGTTCCTGAACCGGAAAGAATATGAAATAAGGTATACTTATTCACAAAGTACACCTTGTTGATTTCAGGATATAGTTTTTGTACCACTGTGGCCGTCGGTTGTTGCCAATTTGGTCGAAAAAAAGGGAGATTACTAACACTTATTGCTTTCCGGCCACCACAATAACAAACTCACCCTTAGGGGGTTTAGTTTCAAAATGTTTCAAAACATCAGACACCGTTCCTCGGATGGTTTCTTCATACATTTTAGTCAATTCACGCGAAACTGAAACTTGTCTATCCACTCCAAAATATTCACCAAACTGCGTCAATGTTTTTATCAATTTATGTGGGGATTCGTAAAAAACCAAGGTCCGTTTTTCTTCGGCCAAAGCCTCCAGTCGGGTCTGTCTGCCTTTCTTAACGGGTAAAAATCCTTCAAAAACAAAACGGTCATTGGGAAGACCACTGTTCACCAAAGCAGGCACAAAAGCGGTAGCCCCAGGCAAACACTCCACTTCAATATTGTTTTGGACGCAGGCACGGGTCAACAAAAATCCGGGGTCGGAAATCGCGGGGGTTCCCGCATCGGAAATCAAGGCCAACGTAGCCCCACTCTTTAATCGTTCTAACATGGCTTCAAGCTGTCTGTGCTCATTATGCATATGGTGACTCTGCAAAGGTGTGTCAATTTCAAAATGCTTTAGCAGCTTTCCGCTGGTACGCGTGTCCTCGGCTAAAATCAAATCCACTTCCTTCAAAACCTTAATAGCTCTAAAGGTCATGTCCTCAAGATTTCCTATTGGTGTTGGAACCAGAAACAGTTTTCCCATAGGCCAAAGTTAAGGCCTTGCCTTTTTTCCCGTGAAGTAGGAAGTCAGTACAAAAATAAAGGCAAGAAGAGCCCCCATTTGTTGTCCATCGCCAATCATAACATGCGCGAAAAAGGCCAAAATGGAGTTAAAGAAGAATCCGGCATATGCCCATTCTTTCAACCATTTTGAAAAATTCCCCCAAACTGCAACAAGGCCCAAAAGTTTGGCAATGGCCATAGGATAAATTAAATAAGTTGGATAACCCATAGCTTCAAAAAAGCCACGAATCATCTCGTTGTTAAAAAAGTAATTGTACGCAGAAAAACACATAATGGCGGTCAACAAGGCAGTTGATAGCCAATAGGTAATTTTAATACCTTTCATCTTAGTTAGGTTTAGGGATGAATTTCCCTAAAAATATAAAAAGTAGCCGAAACGGATTCCGGTTTATGCGAAGCGTCTTTCTATCAGTGCCATAAAGCGAGATTCATACTCCTCTTTACCTTCCCAATTGTGGTACTCCGGTTTTACCAAATTGGTGATAAATGCCTTGGAACGTTCCTCAGTCTCAATGGTGTTTAGCTGATTGACAACCTTTTCGTATTCCTTAATATTGTCGTTGAAGAGGTGCTTAACAAAAGCCAATTTATCATTCAATCCTATTTGATACTCCTTTACGAACGAATCATTTAAAGACTTTTTCGCTGAAGCTTCAGCGGTGCTTTCTGTAAAAATATCCTTGCCATTTTCGGGCTTTTCCGGTTTGGCCACAAACTCCGCAAAAAAGTGCTCCACCGCAGTCTCCGTAGGCATTTCTGAAACCATATCTTTAATCGTATCCATCCCAGGAGTAATAATATCCTCATCGTGAGGATTACTTTCCGGAACTGCTGTATTGCCACTCATAACAGTGTTGGCCAATTTTTCAAATCGCGATGCCAACACATTCTTGGAAACATCCACCTCAATATCACTCAACTTTTCATCAATAAACTTCAACACCGCAAGTTTCTCATAGAGTTCTTTTGCCTTATCATACAGCTCAATTAACTGCTTGTCTTCCCTGGCCGTAATAATGTCAGTGGATAGTTTTATCAATTCTTCCCGTAACTTCCTAACCATCACTTAAATCTTTTTATAAAAATAAGTCCATTTTGATAATACCTTTAAGAACAAAAGGTTAAATTTTATCGCTGTAAGAGGGCTTATTTTTTTAGTAGCTTTGTGTTTTGTCTTAATATAAAACGAAAGTACTACCCTTTTCGTTTAAAAGTACAGTATGTTTCTCGAAAATACGGTAAACCCAGAAGAACAGTTTGGATGGATAGAGGTTATCTGCGGTTCCATGTTTTCAGGAAAGACCGAAGAGCTTATCCGACGCTTAAAACGCGCCAAGTTTGCCAAACAAAAGGTTGAAATCTTTAAACCCATAGTGGATACCCGATATCATGAAGATATGGTAGTCTCCCATGATTCCAATGAAATCAGGTCCACGCCAGTACCTGCTGCTGCCAACATTCGATTGCTAGCGGATGATTGCGATGTAGTAGGTATTGACGAAGCCCAATTCTTTGATGACGAAATAGTAACGGTTTGCAACGATTTGGCCAACAGGGGTGTTCGCGTTGTAGTTGCCGGATTGGACATGGACTTTAAGGGAAATCCATTTGGACCTATGCCCGCACTAATGGCCACAGCAGAATACGTAACCAAGGTGCATGCTGTTTGTACAAGGACCGGAAATTTGGCCAACTACAGTTTTAGAAAAGCTGACAATGATAACTTGGTTCTTTTGGGAGAAACTGGAGAATATGAACCCCTTAGCCGAGCTGCTTTCTACAAGGCCATGCTCAAAGAAAAAGTAAGTAAAATGGATGTAGAGGCCGAAGAGGTTACCCCTAAAAAGAAAACAGCCAATGGATAAAGTTGGTGAAACCGTCTTGGAAATTGACCTAGAAGCCCTAGCCCATAACTACAACTACCTCAAATCAAAACTGCTTCCCAAAACCAAATTCTTAGCAGTGGTAAAAGCTTTCGCTTATGGAAGCGACATGGTTGCCATTGCAAAAAAGATGGAATCCCTTGGAGTGGATTATTTTGCCGTGGCCTATGTGCGGGAAGGTGTTTTACTTCGCGAAGCGGGTATTGTGACTCCCATTCTGGTGCTCCATCCCCAACCTGTGAATTTTGAACAATTGATTACGTATCAGTTGGAGCCAAGTTTATATTCCCCGAAAATCTTGGTTGAATTTTTGAAAACAGCTCGGGAGAAAAAATTGAAGAACTACCCTGTTCATATCAAATTCAATACCGGTCTTAATCGTTTGGGGTTTTGGGAAACCGACGTCGATTACATCTCAAAACAATTGGACAATCGTGATGAGATAAAAATCACCGCTATCCTCTCCCATTTAGCCGCATCAGAAGACCCTGATGAGAAAGAATTCAGTGACACTCAAATCAAGATTTTTAAGAAAATAAGTGTCGCGCTCAACGAAAGATTAGGGTACAGTCCATTTAGGCACATGTTGAACACTTCCGGTATCATCAACTATCCAGAAGCGCAATTTGAGATGGTTCGTAGCGGCATTGGTTTGTATGGCTACGGCAACAGTGCTATTGAAGATAAAAACTTGAAGCCAGTAGCTCAGCTAAAAACCATTATTTCCCAAATACATAAAATAGAACCCGGCGAAACGGTCGGATACAACCGTGCTTTTAGTTCGGAGGGGTATCGAACCACTGCAACACTACCGCTAGGTCATGCAGATGGTATTGGTAGACAGTATGGGAATGGAAAAGGCTATGTGCACATTAAAGGAAAAAAGGCTCCTATTATAGGCAATGTATGTATGGACATGATTATGGTAGATGTAACCGAAATTGACTGCGTGGAAGGTGATGAGGTACTGGTTTTTGGACAAGATAATTCTGCTGATGCCTTTGCGTCATCTGCCCAGACCATTTCCTATGAAATATTAACCGCCATTTCCCAGCGGATAAAACGAATCATTCGGTAATATCCACTTTTTCATCCTTCCCTTGCAAAAAAGTGGTTTTTTTCTGTATTTTGGATTCATTAACCATAAAAAACTATAAAATGGGATTTCTAAAAGAATTCAAGGATTTCGCCATGAAGGGGAACTTGGTTGACATTGCCGTAGGTTTTGTCATGGGTGCGGCCTTCAACAAAGTTGTAGCCTCTTTTACTGGAGGAATCGTTTCACCGCTCATCGGTCTTCTGTTTAATTCTGATTTCAATGATTTAAAGTATGTTATAAATGAAGGTACCGTGAATGACGCAGGTGAAAAAGTTGGCGAAATAGCAGTCCTCTATGGGGCATTCTTGACCAACGTAATTGATTTCCTCATTGTCGCCTTTGTCATGTTCCTGATTGTGAAAGGAGTGAACAGAATGAAGAAGAAAGAAGAGCCTGCTCCAGAGGCACCAAAAGGACCATCTCAAGAAGAATTGCTTGCTGAAATCCGGGATTTATTGAAAAAATAAAATCGACGACCCTGTAAAAAAGGGTACCGCTACATCACAATTCTTAACTAAAAAACCGTCAGTCTGTTTCGCTAACACTCTGACGGTTGTTTTATTTGTAACATTTTGTTATTTTTTCTTTCATCTTTCTTAAAAGACTTGCATAAATCCAATCTGCGGATGTACTTTTGTTCCATAAATTGATTAAAACTATGAAAGTAGCCGTAGTTGGAGCCACGGGAATGGTGGGCGAAGTGATGTTAAAAGTATTGGCCGAACGTAATTTTCCTATAACTGAATTGCTTTTGGTGGCTTCTGAGCGTTCCGTTGGTAAAAAACTGGAGTATAAAGGTGAGGATTATACGATTATTGGGCTTGCTGATGCAATTGCCGCTCAACCAGATATCGCCATCTTCTCCGCTGGAGGTGGTACCTCTTTAGAATGGGCTCCCAAGTTTGCAGAAGTTGGAACAACGGTAATCGACAACTCCTCTGCTTGGCGAATGGACCCAACGAAGAAATTGGTAGTTCCAGAAATCAATGCATCAGAATTGACCTCCGAGGACAAGATTATTGCCAACCCTAACTGCTCTACCATTCAGATGGTTATGGCATTGAATCCACTTCATCTCAAATACCAAATGAAGCGAGTTGTGGTCTCTACCTATCAATCGGTGTCAGGTACTGGGGTTAAAGCTGTCCAGCAATTGGAAAATGAGACCAAAGGTATAGACGGGGAAATGGCATATCCATATCCAATTAATAGAAACGCATTACCACATTGTGATGTCTTTATGGAAAATGGATACACCAAAGAGGAGATGAAACTGGCTAGAGAACCTCAAAAGATATTGGACGATAGGACTTTTTCAGTCACCGCTACTGCAGTGCGAATTCCAACTGCTGGAGGTCATTCCGAATCAGTCAATGTTGAATTTCATAAGGATTTCGACCTTAACGAAGTTAGACAATTGCTTAGTGAAACTCCAGGCATAGTAGTTCAAGACAATCCTGAAACCAATACGTATCCCATGCCCATCCATGCGCATGACAAAGATGAGGTCTTTGTTGGGAGATTGCGTAGAGACGAGACGCAACGCAATACGTTGAACATGTGGATTGTATCAGATAATTTGCGAAAAGGAGCAGCGACTAACGCTGTGCAGATTGCTGAATATTTGGTACAGAAAGGATTGATCGCCCAGCAATCTTCAGCAGTTTCTTAAAATACGTTAAAGGTTACCCTAGTTTTCAAAAGCCTAGTGGGAATTGTGCTATTTTTAACAGATTAAATTAATTGAAAATGCGCAAATTAACCTTCCTAATCGCTGTGCTTATTCTTGCCAGTTGTACCCAGGAAAAAAAGAGAGAACCTATTGCTGTGAACTATCCCGTTACCAAAAAGGTAGACACTGTGGATACCTACTTCGGAACTGAAGTAAAAGACCCTTTTCGTTGGCTCGAAGATGACCGTAGTACCGAAACCGAAGCTTGGGTTAAGACTCAAAATGCCACCACATTCGGTTACTTAGACAAAATCCCTTTTCGAGAAGACTTAAAAAACCGTCTGGAAAAGCTATGGAATTATGAAAAATTGGGCTCCCCTTTTACCGAAGGTGAGTACACTTATTTCTATAAAAATGATGGGCTTCAAAATCAATATGTGGTTTATCGCCAAAAAGATGGTGAAGAGGCAGAAGTGTTTTTAGACCCCAATACATTTTCTGAAGACGGTACCACTTCATTAATGGGCCTGAGTTTTACCGAAGATGGTTCCAAAGCCGCCTACTTGATTTCCGAGGGAGGAAGTGATTGGAGAAAGGGAATCGTAATCGACACAAAATCCATGGAAAGAGTAGAGGATACGCTTGTGGATATCAAATTCAGTGGTATTTCATGGAAAGGAAATGACGGTTTCTACTATTCCAGTTATGATAAACCAGAAGGAAGTGAACTTTCTGCTAAAACAGACCAACATAAACTATACTATCATAGCTTGGGAGCCCCGCAATCCGAGGACAAGTTGGTATTCGGAGGGATACCTGAGGAAAAACATAGATATGTAGGGGGCAGTGTATCCAAAGATGAAAAGTACTTGTTTGTTTCCGCTCGAATATCTACTTCGGGGAACAAACTTTTCATGAAAGATTTATCAAAACCAAATAGTGAATTGGTCACGATTCTTGATGACACGGACTCAGATACCTATGTAATTGACAATACAGATTCCAAACTGTTTTTGGTTACGAACAGAGACGCGCCCAATAAAAAAATTGTCGCCGTAGATGCTTCCAACCCAACTCCTGAAAATTGGAAGGATGTTATTCCAGAAACCGAGAATGTACTTACACCTGGAACCGGAGGCGGATACTTCTTCGCAGAATATATGGTTGATGCAATTTCCAAAGTTATCCAGTACAATTATGATGGTAAGTTGGTGCGTGAGGTTGAACTTCCTGGAGTGGGAAGCGCCAATGGATTTGGAGGCAAAAAAGAAGAAAAGGAGTTCTATTTTTCCTTTACCAATTACAACACGCCTGGTTCCTCGTACAAATTTAATGTGGAAACAGGTGCCTATGAGCAATACTGGAAACCTGAAATTGATTTCAATCCCGAGGATTATGTTTCCACCCAGGTCTTTTTCGATTCAAAGGATGGGACCAAAGTCCCTATGATCATTACCTACAAAAAAGGTGTGGAAATGAATGGAGAAAATCCTACTATTCTATACGGATATGGTGGTTTTAATATAAGTCTTACTCCCTCGTTCAGTATAGTAAATGCAGTTTGGATGGAGCAAGGTGGAATTTATGCTGTACCCAATCTTAGGGGCGGTGGGGAATACGGCAAGAAATGGCATATTGCCGGCACCAAGCAACAAAAGCAGAATGTGTTTGATGATTTTATCGCGGCAGCCGAATATTTAATTGCTAACAATTATACCTCCAAGGAATACTTAGCTATTCGTGGAGGCTCGAATGGAGGGCTTTTAGTTGGGGCTACCATGACGCAACGTCCTGATTTGATGCAGGTGGCGCTGCCTGCAGTAGGTGTTTTGGATATGTTACGTTACCATACGTTCACGGCAGGTGCTGGATGGGCCTATGATTACGGGACCTCTGAAGATGACAAAGAAATGTTTGAATACTTAAAAGGGTATTCTCCAGTGCACAATGTAAAAGAGGGTGTGGAGTATCCAGCTACTTTGGTCACCACTGGGGATCATGACGACCGTGTTGTTCCAGCACATAGCTTTAAGTTTACTGCCGAGCTCCAAGAAAAACAACAAGGGGACAATCCTACCTTAATCCGTATTGAAACCAATGCGGGGCACGGAGCGGGAACACCTGTAAGTAAGACCATTGAGCAGTACGCTGATATTTTTGGTTTTACCTTATTTAACATGGGATATGATAACCTTCCAAACCAAGCCGTTTTGAAGGAATTTAAAGATTAATCAAATTGGATATTTAATCAAATCCGCCTTTGAGGAGGCGGATTTTTTATGCTCTTAAAAATAATGCTCGACGTTCAGGTTCACTCTTTTGATTATGATGGCAGGTTGATTCTGAAGGATATCTTTTTTAAAGTCAACAAAGGGGAGCATATTGCCTTAATGGGAGAAAGTGGCTCAGGGAAAAGTACGCTGTTGAAAATTATCTACGGTTTGCTTCATCTTAAAGAAGGTTCCATTTTTTGGGGAGAAAAACAAGCCCTGGGGCCCAATTACAATTTAGTGCCTGGAGAGCCTTATATGAAATACTTGTCCCAAGATTTTGATTTGATGCCCTTCACCACTGTGGAAGAGAACATTGCGGAGCATCTTTCTGTTTTCACACGAGAAACTCATGCTGATCGTATTACCGAATTACTCGAAATGATCGAAATGAAGGACTATGCCAAAACAAAGGTTAAAAAC
This sequence comes from Flagellimonas meridianipacifica, assembly GCF_003001695.1. GTDB lineage: Bacteria > Bacteroidota > Bacteroidia > Flavobacteriales > Flavobacteriaceae > Flagellimonas > Flagellimonas meridianipacifica. The sequence goes on from NZ_PVYX01000001.1 coordinate 886,507, forward strand.
CTTAGTGGAGGCCAACAACAACGAATAGCCCTGGCAAAAGTGCTTGCCCAAGAACCCGAAGTGCTTTTGTTGGATGAGCCTTTCGGTCACATTGATAATTTTAAGCGAAATGCTCTCCGATACAATTTGTTTCCTTACCTAAGGAATAAAGGTATTACCGTTATAACCGCTAGTCACGACCCTAATGATGTCCTATCTTATTGCGATAGGATTTTGGTTATCAAGGATGGGAAATGTTTAGCAAATCACGAGACCCAGTTGCTGTACCAAAACCCCCCAAATTTTTATATAGCGTCATTGTTTGGCGAGGTGAATCAGGTTCCCATTCGCCTACTTAAATCTTACGCTCCATTGGATACTTCCGTATTGATTTATCCGCATGAATTTAAAATTTCGAAGGAGTCGGGGCTCAAAGTAGAAATTACCAAATCGCAATTCAGGGGCTCCCATTTTTTAGTTGAAGGAGAGACAAAGGAAGGATATTCACTTCGCTTTAATTCAAATGAAGAACATGATATTTCTTCTTCGGTTTATTTGAACATATCTTTGGAGACTATCAACTTACGGCTAAAGCCCAAAGAAGCATTTTGGACCAAGGAATCATCATAAAAGAACTTCAGTTTAAAGCTGTACGCAGTAGCGGACCAGGAGGGCAACATGCCAATAAAGTTTCTTCCAAGATAGAACTCTCATTTGATGTTGATGCTTCTTTGGGCTTGTCACCAGAGGAAAAGCAACGAATATGCCTAAAACTACGATCAAGATTAACTGCGGAAAAAATTCTCAAACTAAACTGTGAAGAATCAAGAAGTCAGCACAAGAACAAAGAGTTGGTAACCAAGCGCTTCTTTCTCCTATTAAAAAAGGCTCTGGAAGTTCCCAAAAAAAGGAAACCTACAAAGCCTTCAAAATCTTCGGTTGAGCAACGCTTAAAATCCAAGCGAAAGCAGTCCAACAAAAAAATCAATCGCAAAAGACCCGATTTGGACTAACCCATTGACGGGACTTCATAAAAGTATTGGGCCTTTTTTATTTTCCCGTCCTCCACTTGATACAAGCAGAGCTCTTCAAAAGCCCAACGGCCCGTATCCTTGAAAGTGGCATCCATGGACATGGGTACTACGAAATGATTGGCGGCTACCATAGGGTCTCCTACCGTACCCCCATGAACTGCTTCAATGCTCTCCGCCCATTGCAAATAACCATTCCAAATATTGTCTTTTCCCTTGGTTACTTTTTCCCCAGGCATTCCATCCATTTCTATACTTTCTGCATCATCTGCATAAAGGTCATAGGCCTCCTTGTACTTTTCTTCACGGCACAACTGAACCAGTTTATCCGCAACTTCTTGTGTTGTCATGACATTCATTTATTGGTTAATACCTTTAAAGATAAGCATCTTGATAAGGTATTTGTTTTAAGGAATGGTTAAACCAATCCCGATTAATCTATTTTCGAGATTTTGATTGTCTTCCCATTGAATTTGAAGCTCTCACCAGTAGTTTTTCCCAATAAACACTGCCCTATTGGAGAGGCGACGGAAATGCAGAATATCTTTTCATGGGTATCTTCAAAAACTCCTGCAAAAACTGACAGAAAATAGGATTGGTCATTGGTTTTTATTAAACTTCCTAAACTTGCATTTGAAGTGGATTTGTCAATAGAAATTCTTCGAAGTATCTCTTTTACTTGTTTCAGCTCCTTTTCCTGTTTTTCCAGTTTTTCCTGTTCCAACTGAACCATCGCCCTTCCCGTTTCGTGCTTATCTCCCGCGGTGCTTTTGGTTTCGTTGACCAAAGAATCCTGAAGAAGCTTATATCTTGCAGTCAACTTCTGTTCCTTTTCATTTACATAAGCATGGCAGTGTTCCAGAAGCGCTGTTTTTATCGACATGGAGCCTATTTTTATATAAAGGTCAATCTGAAAACCGTTTCAACACTAGGGATGGAATGCACTTTGATGCTTCCACCATGCAACTGCATTACCCTCTTTGAAAGACTCAATCCAATCCCGGTCCCACTTGTCTTCGTAGTAAAAAAAGGTACAAAGATTTCTTCCATTAGTTCCTTGGGTATTCCTGGTCCGTTGTCCCTTACTTCAATAGTTTTTATTCCGCTTTCTTGCTTTGCTATTAGCTGAACTTGGGCATTGTTGGTGTTTTCTGAGGATTGAATGGCATTTTTGCACAGATTGAGCAGTACTTGCGAAATTTGTTTTTCATCTATGTAAATCTCTAGATTGAGCGGAGTACAATCTATTGTGAATTCAACGCCAGACTCCTTTGCCTGGGTCTCCAATAGCACTTGTATTTTGTTAATTAGGTTAAATCCATTTACCAAGGTCCTATCCGGTTCCGGTACGCTTAAGAGTGTTCGATAGGACTGGACGAAATCCATCAGGTCGCCCCCCTGGTCTTTAATTACTTGCAAACCTTTTACGGTATTCTGTATTTGCGCTTCCTCCAAATCCGATGCAGAAATGGCCTCCCCATTCTTCGAAAAATATTTGATAATCGTATCCGAAATAGAAGTTATGGGGGTAATGGTGTTCATAATTTCATGGGTCAGTACACGAATCAATCTTACCCAGGATTCCGTTTGTTTTTCATCCAATTCCTTGTCAATATCCTGGGCTACGACCAACAACAATTCTTGCTCGTTAAGGACAATCCCCCGAGATTTTAAAGCCAATTGTTTTTGCTCCCTTTCATTGGTCAACTCCACCAGTTTACGATCAAACGGTTTCAATTCACTAAAAAGTTGGTACAGTTTTTCATCAACCTGTTGTAACTGCTTGATATGGTTTAACGGACTGTGATTGAGCAAACGTTCCATAGTCGGATTGGCAAATAATATATGTCCTGCCGGATTTACTGTAAGGATACCTATATCCGCTTGCTTGATAATTTCCTGATAATACTTTTCCTTGGCTTCATTCTTTAGATAAAGATCCTGAACCGTATCATTGAGCAGATTCAAACTATGGTTAAGTTCGTTCAAGGATTTTAGCTTGGTTTCCTTGGGAAATCGAAGCGTGAAATCTTCGTTCTTCATGGCTTTGAACAGATAGGCAATAGCGCTATTCATTTGATTGAAAAAACGAACTAGAAGTATTATCTGAACCACAAAAAACAAGAACCAAAGTCCACTAAATAAGAATTCCTTATTAATAAATGTGTAGGCTATCCCTAAGGCAGTAATGCCTATAAATACCACCCTAACAATAAGCCGATAATAAAAATTGTTACTTACCATCAGGACTGATTCTTTTTCAATTTGTTATAGAGCGTTTGTCTTGAAATCCCAAGCTGTTCGGCCGCTGCACTGTGATTTCCCTCATTCTGTTCAAGTGCCTTGGCAATCATTTGCTGTTCCATATCATCTAGGGTCAAGGCACTATTGCCCAATTCGTTATGAGGTTTTGGGTGCAATAAAAAATCTGATGGTTTTATCACATCTCCTTCAGACAAAATTACTGCACGTTCCATAGTATGCTGTAATTCCCTGATATTACCTGGCCAAGTATAGGTCATTAGTTTTTCTTGGGCTGCACTATTGATTTTGAGGCTCGGTTTATCGTATTTGCCCCCAAACCTTTTCAGAAAGAAGTCGGCCAATACAAGTATGTCCCCCTCCCGCTCACGGAGAGGTGGTACCTCAATATGTATAGTATTGATGCGGTAGAGCAAATCCTCTCTAAAAAGTCCGTCGGCGACCATTTGTTCCAAGTTGCAGTTTGTAGCACAGATTAATCGGATATCCACGGAAATGGATTTATTGGACCCCACTCTAACAATGGATTTGTTCTGTATTGCGGATAGAAGTTTTGCTTGCATTTGTAAAGAAAGGTTCCCCATCTCATCCAAAAAAAGACTCCCTTGGTGTGCAGCTTCAAATTTTCCTACCCGATCTTCTTTTGCATCCGTAAATGATCCTTTCAAGTGACCAAAGAGCTCACTTTCGAAAAGGTTCTCCGCAATAGAACCCATATCAACACCAATGAACACCTCATCTTTTCGAGCTGAAAGACGATGGAGCTCTCTTGCAATCAATTCTTTACCCGTTCCATTCTCTCCAGTAATCAAAACATTGACATCGGTCTTGGCCACCTTTTTTACAAGATTCAAAACAGAATTCAATGCCTTGGAATTTCCGATAATCAAATTCTTTCCTTCATTAATAACCTGTTTTAAATGGGTTTCTTTCTTTTTTAGCTTATTGATTTCAAGCTTGGATTTTCTTAGTTCATATGCGGATTTCACTGTGGCCATTAAACGTTCATTGTTCCATGGTTTTAGGATGAAGTCTGCTGCGCCCTGCTTTAATGCACTCACGGCAAGATCCACTGCTCCATACGCAGTCATCAAGATTACGGAGGTATTGGGTGACTTCTTTTTTATTTCGTTCAACCAAAACAGTCCCTCATTTCCTGTATTGACCCCAGCAGAAAAATTCATATCCAAAAGAACAATATCTATTTCCTCCAGTTTAGGAAAAGATGAAAGCTGATTGGGGTTAAACAGGGTCTTAACACTTTTATACTCAAATTGAAGTAAAATCTCAAGCGCACTGAGCACGCTTTTATTATCATCCACTACCAAAATATTGGCATCAATCATAAATCCTATAGTTTATTGATTTAAAGCTACAAATAGAATGTCAATCCCGCTAGGCATTGTAAAATATTTGGACAGAAATTGTATAAAAAATTTACACTTTGTTTTTTCAATAATTATTGATTTTATATTAAACATTTGATTTACAGATATTTAATTTTTTGGCATATGAATAGCTTTAAGTTTGGCACAGCAATAAAACATGAAATTTAAAATATACATATCAGTAGTTTTCTTCATCTTGGCAGCTAAGATGTTTTCACAAAAAGCATGGACTTTGGATGAGTGTGTTTCTTATGCCGTTGAAAACAATTTGCAAGTCAAAAATCTTAGTTATACCAAAGACAACAATCGCGAGAGCTATCGTCAATCAGTTCGTAATTTGTTGCCCAACTTTAGTGGTTTTTCACAATATCGCTATAATACCGGTCTAAATGAGGACCCTTCAACCGGTGTATTTGTCAATCAAGAGTTCAACAGTTTCAATTATAGTGTCAACGCCAACCTAGACATTTTTCAAGGATTTCAAAAACTAAACTCCATCAAAGCGGCCAAGTTCATTTACGAAGCCGCCAAAGAAGATGTGCTTCAAGAGAAGTTTCTACTTGCCTTCAGAGTAATGAGCGCCTACTACGACATTAAGTTCAACGAAGGGTTGGTGGCAAACTCCTTGGAGCAACAGGACATCTCACAGACCAATTACGATATGGTACAACGTCAGGTTGAGTTAGGGGTAATGGCAGAAGCAGATTTGGTGGAAGCCGAATCCAATTTGTTATCGGACAAACTTTTGGTTACCCAAAATCGCAACTTACTTGCTCTATCCAAATTGACTCTACTTCAGGAAATGAACCTTACAGAAGAAAGTGACATCGAACTTCAAATTGAAGAAGCAAGTGAAAATGATGTGGAAGGCTCAGGTACAGTAGAGGTTGATTCTTTATATACGGCGGCAAAAGGATTCATTCCTGTAATCAAGTCCCAAGAATACTTGGTGAAGGCGGCCAAAAAGCAATTGAACGCTACTCGCGGTAATCTGTATCCTTCCTTATCCATGATTGCGGGTCTGGAATCAAGATATTCCGAAACTACATTAGATGACAACGATGTGCCCGTGCCTTTCTCAGACCAATTGAACGACAACTTTTCACGATTCATCGGGGCACAGATCATTGTTCCAATTACAAACGGATGGTCCAGCCGCTCACAGGTGAAGCAACAAAAAATTGCATTGTTACAAGCAGAAAACAATTTGGACATTCAAGAGCAGGCCTTATTTCAATTAGTTCAACAGCTGGTTCAAACCAACAACGCTTTAGTTGCCGAATACGAACAAAGCAACAAGCGTGTTGAATCACAAGGTTTGGCATTTCAAATTGCACAAAAGAGATACGAGAAAGGGCTGATTAACGCATTAGAGCTTTTTCAAGCTAAAAACTTATACGGAACAGCACAGAACGAAAATCTACAAGTACGCCTTCGTCTGAAAGTAAACGAAAGCACAATAGATTTTTATAGCGGCTTGCCAATTTTTAATATCAATTGATAGACTAATGGATATACAATTAGAAAAAAAGAAAGGATTAAGACCCAAGCACTACGGTTACATTGCAATGGGAATATTACTTCTATTTGTTGGATGGAAACTACTTTTTGCCGGAACCACCTCAACATTTAGAACCGATAAAGAGCGACTTTCAATCTCCGAGGTTGTTGATGGAAAGTTCGATGACTTTATCACCATCAATGGAAATGTAGCTCCAATTGCTACCATATATATGGATGCCTATGAAGGTGGCCGAGTAACCGAAAAACTGATTGAGGAAGGTGCCATGGTAAAAAAAGGAGACATTATTCTCAAGCTGGAAAACATGGTGCTTTATGAACAAATTTTAGCTAGTGAAAGCAATTTGGCCTTAAAGCAAAATGACCTACGTTCCACCAAACTCAATTTTGATTCCAGACTTTTGGATGGCAGACAATCCTTGGCTACAGCTTTCTATGACCTACAGCGCCTAAAAAGAAATTATGAGCAGAACCAAGAGCTTTACGAAGAGAAGTTAATCTCAAAAGAAGCATATCTCCTATCCAAAGAGAACTTTGAGTTGGCTCAGCGACAACACAATATTATTGAAAAGCAAACTAAGCAAGATGAGGAATTGAGCAAAACTTCATTGACCAGTCTGGATGCCGATTTGGTCCGAATGAGAAAAACACTTTCAATGGTTTATGAAAGACTCGATCACTTAAACGTAAGGGCTCCCGCTGATGGTCAATTGGGCTTTTTGGACGCCGAAATTGGTCAAAACATTGCTCAAGGACAGCGTATAGGTCAGGTAAATGTATTGACAGACTATAAAATAGAAGCCGAAATAGACGAACACTACATTGATCGTGTAAAACGAGATTTGTTCGCTTCCCTTGAACGCAATGGAAATGAATATCAGTTGAGGGTTAGAAAGGTCTATCCTGAAGTTAGAAACGGAAGATTTCAAGTGGATCTGGTTTTTACGGATAACAAACCTGAAACTATAAGAGCGGGCCAGAGCTACAATATTAGATTACAATTGGGCGCTTCCAATGATGCTCTTCTACTTCCAAAAGGTGGATTCTATCAAAGTACTGGTGGACAATGGGTTTTTGTTCTTGGTGCCAGTGAAGACGAAGCATTGAAGCGAAACATTAGAATAGGAAAGCAAAACTCAAGGTATTACGAAGTTCTTGAGGGACTTCAGCCTGGAGAAAAGGTGATTACCAGTAACTACGACAGTTTTGGTACTGCCGAAAGAATAGTATTAAAATAAATTTCAATTAAAAAACATAAAAAAATGAACAGATTAGTGATATTTTATGGATGTGCGCTCTTAGCTAGCTCCGCCATAGCAGAAGAACAACAAAGTCAATGGGACTTCAATCACGAAAAACTAGAAGTAGTCCTGAATTCTACAAATTCGATTGTATCCAATACGATTAAAGCTCAATTTGCAGCAGGGGAACAACCATGTATTCCATGCAATGAAGAGAATGGTGAAGTTGAATTGGATATAAATAACATTGACTATGTCACTGAAGATAAGGTTGAGCTTGGGTTCAATCCAAACGACTATCTTCCTGAAAACTTTGATCCTTATACCACTTACTTCGACATTGACTCCATAGAGTATGTTGAAGAAGAAAATGAATATGTTGCTGGTATTGACACCAAAGTATTTCTTCCGGAAGATTTTGATCCATATACCGATATCGTTTCGGTGGATTCCATCAATTATATGGAAGAGGAAGAATTTGCTTTAGACTTTGATACCTCTAAATACCTTCCTGCAGGATTTTCTCCCTACGAAGTTTATTTTGACATAGATGCTATTCTCTACATTGACATTGAAGATTTGGAAGAGGAACTCTCGGTATCATCTTGGGAGACAAACATAAAAAACGAACCATATAACTAATTAATAAAGACCATAACATCATAAAAATGATACAGATACAGAACCTTAAAAAGAGTTTTAGAACCGAAGAAGTAGAAACCTTGGCGCTCAACGGAGTAAACTTGAACGTGGCAGAAGGCGAGTTTGTCGCTGTGATGGGACCATCCGGGTGCGGAAAATCAACATTGTTGAACATTATTGGGATGTTGGACAATCCGACCGATGGCAGTTACAACTTTGCTGGTCATGAGGTGAGTGGATTAAAAGAAAGCCAACGTACACAACTTCGTAAAGGAAACTTGGGATTTGTTTTTCAGAGCTTCAACCTTATTGATGAGCTCACTGTTTTTGAAAATGTAGAACTTCCTTTGATTTATCTTAAAATGAATAAAAGCGAAAGAAAGCAGAAAGTTCAAGCGGTTTTGGAACGTATGAAAATTGCCCACAGGGAAAAACATTTTCCACAGCAGTTATCAGGAGGTCAACAGCAACGTGTTGCTATTGCCCGTGCCGTAGTTACAAATCCCAAACTGATTCTGGCAGATGAGCCTACCGGGAACCTTGACTCCAAAAACGGAATAGAGGTAATGAAACTGCTCACCGAACTTAATCAAGAAGGCACCACTATTGTAATGGTGACGCACTCTGACCGTGATTCCCACTACTCGCATAGGGTAATCAACCTATTCGATGGACAAATAGTGACTGAAAGCCAAAACAAACCTATACAGGCAACCGTATAAGAGAGTTTATTCATCAATCAAAAAACAAAAAATCATGTTTAGGAACTATGTCAGAATTGCCTGGAGAAATCTACTGAAACGTAAGGTGTTCACTGCTATTAATATACTTGGGCTTGCCATTGGTTTTGGAAGTAGTATTCTTATATATCTCTTTTTGAGTTACCATCTTTCTTTTGACAAGTTCCACGAAAACTCAGATAGGATTTACAGAATTGTCACTGAGGAACACCGGGATCTTATTGATTATGAAGCTAGTGTTCCTCCCGGCTTTGCCAAAGTGTTTCGCGAAGACTACGAATATGCCGAAAGAGTGGCAAAAATTGTTGAACAGAGCGGCCTCGTTATGGATGTTGAGGTTGATGGCACAACTAAAAAGCTTAAGGAAGATGTTGTGTTTGCTGAGGAAGACTTCTTCAAGATTTTCAATTACCCTCTCTTGGATGGAAGTAACAACATATCGTTATCAGAGCCCAATACAGCGGTTGTTACAGAAGAAATAGCACTCAAAATGTTTGGAAAAACCGACATAGTTGGCCAAACCTTTGTACTGGAAAATGACAAGACCATAAAAATAACCGGGGTACTGAAAAATCTACCTAAAACCACATTTCATGAAGAGCAGGTTTTTGTATCATTTGGCAACCTCGAGGATTTCTTTGGTTTTGCCGCTTCAGAAAGTTGGGGCGGAATTTCAAGTAATCTTCAGTGCTTTGCGCTTTTAAGACCCAATCAAAATATTCAAGCGATTGAGAGCGCTTTAGTTGAACTTCCCAAGCAACATCGTCCAAAAAGTAAAAACAAGCACATATATAAACTTCAATCCTTGGCGGACATTCATTTTAATCCCTACTATGGTGGGGTCGACCCTGTTCTCCTCTGGATTTTTGGCATTATTGGCGTGTTTTTGATTGCAATTGCTTGTATCAATTTCATAAATATATCAACCGCTCAAGCTTTCTATCGTTCCAAAGAAATTGGGATTCGAAAAGTACTGGGAAGTTTTAAAACACACTTGTTTTGGCAGTTTCTTTCAGAAACTTTTGTAATTAGTCTTTTTGCCATCCTTGTCGGTGTTTTATTGGCAGCACTTTTTCTCCCTTCTTTTAATGCGTTGTTTGAACTTCAGTTATCCATACGCGACCTTCTGACTTTTGAGTTTTTTGGATTTCTTATGTTGATTTTGGCCGTAGTGGCGTTCATGTCAGGTAGCTATCCAGGGCTGCTTATGTCCCGGATTGTTCCCGTTCTCGCACTAAAAGGCAAACTCACTCATAATGACACCGGGGGCAATAAAACTCGAAAAGTTCTGGTCGTAGCCCAGTTCGCCATTTCCATAACACTTATTGCCGCCACCCTGATTATTTCAAGACAACTTGAATATGCGGTCAATGCAGATTTGGGGTTTGACAAAGACTCTGTGGTAATGTTGGAAGTTCCTGGGGAACTTGAAAAAATTCAATATGGAACTTTGACCGAGCGTTTCAGTCAAATACCTGGAGTAAAGAGCGTTTCAGGCTGTTTGAGCAGTCCAGGGGCCGCAGAGAACAATTGGGGTACCAGCGTCAAATTCAATAATCGTCCAGAGAATGAAGAATTCAGCATTCAAGCTAAAATAGGTGATGTCAATTTTCTTGAAACCTTCGGAATAGAACTTGTTGCAGGAAGGAATTTTTTTAAAAGTGATTCAATCACAGAAGTATTGGTCAATGAAAAATTTGGAGAAAAAGTAGGAGTGTTAGATCCACAAGAACTTCTGGGGAAAAAGCTAAAAGCCAACGGAGATGAGATACAAGCAACCATTGTAGGGGTGGTTCGCAATTTTCATGATGTCAGTTTTGCTGAAGAAATTCGTCCGGCATTTATCGCTGACAACCCTAATTGGTATGGAGAAATTGCCGTTAAGATTGGTCCTGTAAACACTCGGTCCACACTACAGCGAATAGAACAAATATGGTCTCAGGCTTTTGAAGGCTATATATTCGATTATCGTTTTTTGGATGAGCGAGTGGCCCAAGAGTACGAAGCCGAACAACGGTATTTATCATTATCTAAAGTCTTCTCAGCTCTTGCCATTCTTATCGGTTGTCTTGGTTTGTATGGCCTCATCCTTTTCTTTGTCGGGCTCAGAACCAAGGAAATCGGGATTCGAAAAGTACTTGGGAGCAACGTCGCCAATATACTGGCCCTTTTCACCATGGATTTTTTCAAATTGATTCTTATCGCTGGGCTGCTTTCCACTCCAATTGCCTGGTATCTCATGGAACAATGGCTACAGGGTTACGCCTATAGAACCGAGATTCGTTGGTGGATTTTTGCTTTGGCCATAGTTTCAATCATGATTATTACCCTGATTACCATTAGCTATCAAACCTTAAAAGTGGCCGTCACAAGCCCTGTAAAAAGTCTGAGAATAGAATAATCGATCAAAAAAGAAAATCATCATGCTTAAGAGCTATTTTAAAATCGCCTGGAGAAATCTTATCAAAAGAAAGGTTTTCACCACTATTAATATCCTGGGGCTTTCCATTGGTTTTGGCAGTGCCATTTTGATTTATCTTTTCTTGGGGTACCATTATTCATTCGATGATTTTCATCCCAACGAAGATCTCATTTACAGAATGGCCACAGAAGAACATACAGATGTTGTAGTGTATTCTGCCAGTGTTCCCCCAGCATTTGCCAAGGTGTTCCGAGAAGAATATGCCTATACGGACAAAGTAGCTAAAATAGTGGGTCAATCCGGGCTTGTTCTTGACATCGAACAAAATGGGAATACCAATAAATTTAAAAGAGATGTATTGTTCACCGAAGAAGATTTTTTCAAAATTTTCAATTTTCCTCTATTGGATGGCAGTAATGCTGTTTCGCTTTCCGCACCTAATACTGCAGTGATTACCCAAAACGAAGCTATCCAACTTTTTGGCCACACGGATGTCGTTGGAAAAACCTTTGTTTTGGAAAATGATAAGATCATTGAAATTACTGGGGTTCTAAAAAATATTCCACAGACTTCATTTTTGGAGGGCTCAATTTTTATTGCTTTTAAAAACCTAGAGGACTTCTCTGATTTTGCCTATGGTGAGAATTGGGGCGGAATCACCACCAACTTACAGTGTTTTGCATTGTTAAAACCAAATCAGGATATAGCACAAATAGAAAATGTGCTTTTGGAACTTCCAAAAAAACATAGACCGAACAGTATGAACACCCATGTTTATAAGATGCAACCCTTATCAGAGATACATCTTAACCATGATTACGGTGGCTTGGATCCTGTCTTTTTGATTGTTTTTGGGATTATCGGTCTATTCTTATTGGTCATTGCTTCCATAAACTTTATCAATATTTCTACGGCACAGGCTTTTTATCGTTCCAAGGAAATAGGAATTCGAAAAGTACTGGGAGGGTTTAAAAAACAACTTTTTTGGCAATTCTTGAGCGAGACCTTTCTCATTAGCTTGTTTGCCATTGCATTAGGTTTTGGCATGGCCATTCTCTTCTTGCCTTCTTTCAATGCCCTATTTGAAATACAATTGACATTGGAAAGTCTTTTGAGCTTTCAATTCTTTGGGTTTTTAATTGCTCTGCTAATATTGGTCTCACTTCTTTCAGGAGCATATCCAGGTCTTTTGCTATCCAAGATAGTTCCCATCCTGGCTTTAAAAGGAAAGTTGAGCCACAATGATACCGGAGGAGCAACAACACGAAAGTTTTTGGTGGTGGCCCAGTTTGTTATTTCCATTTCCCTAATTGTAGCCACTTTGGTAATCTCAAGACAGATTAAATATGCGACCCAATCAGATTTAGGCTTCGACAAAGAATCCATTGTGATGCTCGAGATACCCGAAACCATAGATTCAGAAAAGTTTTATGACCTTAAGGAAAGGCTAAAACAAGTTGCGGGGGTCCAAAAAGTTTCAGGCTGTCTCACCAGCCCTGGAGGAGCCAACACTTTTTGGGATACAACTGTTAAGTATAACAATCGCCCCGAACGTGAAGAATTTAGTATTTCCATTAAAATTGGGGATGAAGACTACTTGAATGCCTTTAATATTCCACTTGCAGCAGGAAGGAATTTCTTTAAGAACGATTCAATAACTGAAATGCTAGTCAATGAAAAGTTTGTAGAAAAAGTAGGGGCTGACTCGGCTGAGGACATTTTGGGCAGAGCAATTGCCGTTAATGGGGAGAGGATAAAAGCCACCATTGTAGGTGTAGTGAAAAACTTTCATGATGGTAGTTTCACCGAAGAAATTAAGCCAGTTTTCATAGCGCCCTATGTAAGATGGTATAATGAGTTAGGTATTAAAATAAACCATCTCAATACGAAAGCTACCATGGAACAATTGGAAAAAGAATGGTCTCAGACTTTTTCCAAACAAATTTTCGACTATCGCTTTTTGGATGAAAGTGTAGCAGAACAATACGAAACAGAGCAACGCTATTTATCCCTATCCAAAGTTTTCTCCGGGCTTGCTATTTTCATAGGTTGTCTAGGGCTTTATGGACTCATCTTGTTCTTTGTAAGCCATCGTACAAAAGAAATTGGTATACGTAAAGTTCTTGGGAGTAGCATTGGCAACATTCTTACTTTACTTTCTACCGATTTTTTAAAACTTATTGCCATAGCTGGAATTGTAGCCACGCCAGCCTCATGGTATATAATGGACCAATGGCTACAAGGATATACCTATCGAACCGAAATTGGGTGGTGGGTGTTTGCTTTGGCTATTGGTTCCGTAATGCTTATAACCCTACTGACCATAAGTTATCAGACACTTAAGGCAGCGTCAGCCAACCCCATAAAGAGTCTTAGAACGGAATAACAGTAACCTACAAAACGAAAAAAATGATACGCAACTATTTTAAAATTGCATGGCGCAACCTCAAAAAAAGAAAGGGTTTTACATTGATAAACATTGTAGGACTGGCTTTGGGTTTTGCTTGTAGCAGTATCATATTTCTTTTCGTTCAATATCATTTAGAGTTTGACAAATTCCATAATCATCCTGATAGAATTTATCGTTTTGTAACAGAGTCACATGGGGATGAAATTAGCTATATCCCGAGTGTTCCACCCGGATTTACAAATACTTTCCGTTCAGATTTTGATTACGCAGAAAAAGTGGCCAAAATAGTAAACTGGGAAGACCGCGTAATTTTTGTGGAAGAATCCAATATTCGATTAAACCTAAAAAAAGGTATTGTATTCGCTCAAAAAGACTTTTTTGACATATTCAATTTTCCCCTATTAAATGGCTCAAACGACGTAAATATTTCGGAAGTCAATACCGCAGTAATTACTGAGTCGATGGCCAAACGTCTTTTCGGGGACTCAAACCCGGTTAACAAAACATTTGAGCTTGGTAATCAAGAAACCATCACTATTACCGGTGTTCTCAAAGACCAACCTGCCGCCTCATTTTTACAAGGTGACATTTTTATTTCTTTCGACACCCTTAAACGCTTTAGCAAATTTATGGGCGGTGAAGAATGGTGGGCCATTGGATTAAACCTTCAAAGTTTTGCCAGATTGCATCCTGGACAGGATGTTTCACAAATTGAAGCTGTACTGAAAACGCTTCCAGCTAAATATCGCCCTGATGAGAAAAACCTACATCAATACAAACTACAGTCTTTAAGTGACGTTCATTTTGACCAGCGTTATAATGGTCATATTGACATCAAGGTCTTATGGGTATTTGCCTTGATCGGGTTATTGATTCTGATTATAGCATGCATCAACTTCATAAACATTTCCACAGCTCAGTCCAGTTACCGTTCTAAGGAGGTGGGCGTTCGAAAGGTTTTAGGTGGGCTCAGAGGTCATCTCTTTTGGCAGTTCATGTGCGAAACCTTTTTGATTGTAATTTTTGCACTCATTGTTGGAGTGATTATCTGCGGGGTTTCCTTACCATACTTTAATACCATTTTTGAATTGAAGCTTCATTTTTCGAGTCTTCTCAATCCCTCTTTTTTAGTATTTATTGGTATTCTCTTGGTGGTAATAACCTTTTTGTCAGGAATTTATCCAGGAATCTTATTGGCACGAATAAATCCAGTTTTTGCTTTTAAACGCATCCTCTTTCAAAATACCCCTTCAAATAACCTTACGCGCAAGGTATTGGTCACTTCTCAGTTTGTGATATCCATAATTCTGGTTGTTTCGGCAATAGCAATCAATAAACAAATACAATATGCCATCAATTCAGACCTTGGTTTTGAGAAATCTGCAATTGTAATGGTAAACATCCCCAAACCCCTTGAGCAATCAAAACTAAAGGTAGTTAAGCAACGTCTAAGTAGACATATTGGAATAGAAAAAATCACGGCTTGTTTTGCACCTCCTTCAGCGGCAAAAAATGAATGGAATGCTGCCGTCAGATTTAACAATAAGGATGAGAATGAACTGTTTTCAGCGCAAATGAAAGTAGCGGACATCGATTATCTTCAAACATTCGGATTGGAAGTCCTTGAAGGACGCAATTTTTTTGAAAGGGACTCTGCGGACGAAATTCTGGTAAACAAGACTTTTGCTAAAAAGATAGGAGTAAAATCTTTAAATGAATTGTTGGGCAGGCCCGTATCATTTGCTGATGGGGTTGTAAAAGGTAGAATTGTTGGTGTGGTCAATGACTTTCATGATAAGGATTTTCATCAGGATATCAGTCCAATTTTCATCGCGCCACTTTCCAGTAGCTTCTATCAGTGGGCTGTAAAGGTAAATCTAGATCACATCTCATCCGGAATCGAAGAGATTGAAAAAGAATGGTCCCAGTTATTCCCTAACTACATATTCGATTATACCTTCCTTGATGATCAAATTTCCCTTATGTACCAACAAGAAAGTCGTTCCCTTTCTCTTTTGAAACTATTTTCCGCGCTTGCCATCTTTATTGGTTCACTAGGGATTTATGGCCTCATCTTATTTTTTGCCGTCCAAAAAACAAAGGAAATCGGTATTCGAAAAGTCTTGGGCAGCAGTGTTGGAGGCATTTTATGGATTATGTCCAAAGACTTTTTCAAACTCATCTTGATGGCAGGTATAATAGGGTCTCCAATTGCATGGTGTTTCATAAATAGTTGGCTACAAAACTTTAATTATCGGACACAGGTTTCGTGGTGGATTTTTGGATTTGCAATTAGTATTTTATTGATAATAACCCTTGTAACCATAAGCTACCAAGCCTTAAAGGCTGCCCGAACAAATCCCATTAAGTGTCTTAGAACCGAATAATCAATCAAAAAACAAATCATCATGCTACGCAATTCCTTTAAAATAGCTCGGAGAAACCTTCTAAAAAACAAAGGCTTTACCATTATCAATGTCCTGGGACTAGGTCTCGGTGTTGCAGCTTGCATCTTAATAACCCTTTATATCATTCATGAGAGCAGTTATGACAGCTCTGTTGCAAATGCAGACCATATTTATCGAATGATAAATAGAGACCGGGAGGATGGTAAAATTAATGATGGGGTACACTTTTCGGCCAATACAGGGTCAACCGTACTGAACGATTTTGGAGAAGTCGTTAATGCAGGTCGATTAAATGACAACGATTTGTTTTATGGGGCCGGAAGCAATGAAATCCGTATTGAAGGTCAAACCTCCCAGTATTATGAAAAAGGTTTTACCTATGCAGACCAGGCGATAATTGACATAATGGATATCCAAATGGTTTATGGGGAAGCTGCAACGGCTTTAACAGAACCATTTACTTTGGTGATTTCAGAATCAATGTCCAAAAAATACTTTGGCGACCGTAATCCGGTGGGCATGTCTATTTATCTAAATGGAAATGACAGTCAGCCATTTCGAATAAATGGCGTAATGAAAGACTTTGCTAGCAATTCACACATGGATTATAACTTTCTCCTAACGTTGAAAGGAGTAGAGTTTGGTGAAGGTGAACAAACACGGTGGATTCAAAACAATTATTACACCTATTTACAACTTAGACCTGGTACGGACGTCGAGGCCTTCCAAAAGAAGATGTCCGATAGGCTCATCAATGATTATATAAAGCCAGCCTTTATAGCAGGGGGTTTTGTGTTGCCTGAAAATGGCGAAGACTATTTTAGTATCCGTTTGCAGCCGTTAAAGGATATCAACCTTTTTTCTGGAACAATCGATTTCGAAACAAGCAAAAGAAACGATATTAAGATTATCTGGATTTTCGGCATAGTGACCCTGTTCATTTTAGTTATCGCTAGTATCAACTTCGTGAATTTGTCAACCGCCAAATCAGCCAACAGGGCTAAAGAAGTAGGAATAAAAAAAGTTATTGGCTCTTCCAAAAAGGCTTTGCTTCAACAGTTTTTGACTGAATCACTTTTGATTACGTTCATTGCATTTGTCATAGGGGTTTTCCTTGCCTTTATTATCCTGCCATTTTTTCAAGAACTTTCAGGAAAAGCCGTGCAAATTCCATGGTCAAGCCCCTACTTTTTTCTAGCTATAGTTCTTGGTGCCTTTTTCGTGGGCATACTAGCTGGAATATATCCGGCTTTTTATCTCTCAAGATTTAAGCCTAGCTCCGTACTCAAGGGAAAGCTTGCTATCGGTAGTAAATCAAATCGTTTACGAAGTGGCCTGGTCATCTTTCAATTTGCGATTTCCATCATCTTAATCATCGGTACGCTGACGGTTAACAAGCAGATGAGTTTTATTCTAAACTCAAAATTAGGTTTTGAAAAGGAGCAAGTGGTGCAATTGTATGGAACCAATATGTTAAGAGATAAGTTGACAACCTTCAAAGAAGAACTGAAAAGCTTGAATGGCATCAAGAATGTAAGTGTAAGTGACTATTTACCTTTAGAAGGCACCAAACGAAATGGAAATGGTTTTGTAAACGAGGGACGTGATAATTTGGATGAAACCGTATTTGGGCAAGCATGGGTAATTGATGAAGACTACTTGAATACCCTAGGTATAAATCTGATTGAGGGTAGAAATTTTTCTGAAGATAGAACATCCGATACGCGTACAACAATTGTCAATCAACAAATGATAGAAAAACTCAATCTAAAAAATCCTATAGGCAAGAGAATTTCAAGATACGGTGAAACATATGAAATTATTGGTGTTGTCGAGGATTTTCATTTTGATTCCATGAAGCAGAAAGTTGCTCCTTTGTGTTTCTTTTTAGGAATGAGCCCGTCAATTACTTCCGTTAAAGCAAGTACGGATGATATCGAAGGCTTGGTGCAAGCGATTGAAAACAAATGGTCTGAGTTCATGCCCAGTATGGAGCTTCGATATGCATTCATGGACCGCTCATTTGCCAATATGTACGACAATGTTAGTCGTATAAGAAGTATTTTTATCTCTTTTGCCATATTGGCCATTTTTGTAGCCTGTTTGGGATTGTTCGCGCTCTCAGCATTTATGGTTGAGCAGCGAAGAAAAGAAATAAGTATCCGAAGGGTACTTGGTGCGTCCTTTAGGAATATTTACAAATTGCTTACCGTTAATTTTTTGAGCTTAATAGGCATTGCGGCTTTGATAGCAACTCCCCTTGCTTGGTATGCAATGTCCCGCTGGCTTGAAGATTTTGCCTATCGTATTGAAGTGTCTTGGCAAATCTTACTACTTAGCGCAATCATTTCAATAATCATTGCAGTGCTAACGATAAGTTATCAATCCATAAGTGCTGCCTTTACCCAACCCTCAAAGAACTTAAGAAATGAATAATCACAATCAAAACCGAGAATCATGATAAAGAATTATTTAAAGGTCGCATGGAGAAACCTCTCCAAGAACAAGGGCTACTCAGCAATCAATATTGGCGGTTTGGCCTTGGGTATGGCCGTTACCTTAGTCATTGGACTATGGATGAATGATGAGCTTACGTATAACAGTTACTTTAAGAACAAAGAAAAAATTGCCCAGGTTTTTCAATCACAGACTTTTAATGGCAATGTAGGCACAGGGCCTGCAATTCCTTTGCCTTTGGAGCCAGCACTTCGTGAGAATTTTGGAGATAACTTCGAGCATATTATGATGAGCTCATGGACCCAGACCAGTTATGTAAAATACCAAGAAAAGAGCATATCCCGAACTGGAAATTACATGCAGCCAAATGCGCCTGAGTTATTGAATCTTCGGATAACCAAAGGGGATAAAAATGGATTGGAAGACGTTAACTCCATTATGATATCTGAATCCTTGGCTAACGCTTTTTTCGGAAAAGATGACCCCATCGGTAAAGTTCTAAAAATAAGAAACCAGTATGATTTGATGGTCACCGCGGTTTATGAAGACATCCCTTATAGCAACTCGTTTAACGATACGGATTATATTATTCCGTGGGAGCATTATGTAAATGTGACCAATGCCGACTGGATTAAAAACTCATTGGATAATTGGCAGAACAACTCTTTTCAAATGTTTGTACAAATTGCGGATAATACCACATTTGAAAGTGTAACCAATGCAATAATTGATGTCAAAAAGAAAGCTGATGAAGAAGTGGTGCAGTATAATCCCAGAATCTTCCTGCTACCTATGGAAGACTGGTATTTGAGAAGCAATTTCGAGCAAGGTAAGCAAACCGGAGGAAGAATTACATACGTTTGGCTTTTTGGAATTATTGGAGCCTTTGTGCTGATTCTGGCCTGTATCAATTTTATGAACTTAAGTACAGCGCGGTCTGAAAAAAGAGCAAAAGAGGTAGGTATCCGCAAGTCTATCGGTTCCCAAAAAGGTCAGCTCATCTATCAGTTTTTGAGCGAATCGTTCTTGGTTGTGTTTTTTGCCTATCTTCTTGCCATTGTTATTGTATTGCTTTCTTTGAATGGATTTAATGAATTGGCACGAAAGGAAATCTCTTTTCCATGGAACGGTCTTTCTTTTTGGTTGATATCTATAGTATTTGTACTGTTTACTGCCCTTCTGGCAGGAAGCTACCCTGCTCTCTATCTTTCCTCCTTTAAACCAGTTGATGTTCTGAAGGGAACCTTTAAAGCAGGGAAGTACTCTGGTCTCCCAAGAAAAATTCTAGTAGTTGTTCAGTTTACAGTTTCTGTTGCATTCATCATCGGCACCTTTATTGTCATGCAGCAGATAAATCATGCCAAGAACCGGCCTATAGGATACGATAGGGAAGGATTGATACAACTACCCACTTTCGCTGAGGATTTTGAGGATAAAACCGATTTAATGCGAAGTGAGTTCAAAAAGTCAGGCGCGGTTATGGAGATGGCTACTTCCAGTAGTCCTACAACCAGGATATGGTCCAACAGAAGTGGCTTTACTTGGGAAGGTAAACCTGAAGGCTTCCAAGAGGACTTTGCCTGGACCGAGGTTTCAGCAGAGTATGCCAAGACCTTAAACCTAAAAGTTGTTGAAGGCAGGGATTTTTCAAGAGACTATGCTTCAGACTCTCTAGGTGTGCTCATTAATGTGACCGCAAAAAAATATCTTGGTCTTGAAAACCCTATCGGATTACTACTTAGGGACACCGATATTGAAGATCCCGACCCTCCTTTGAAAATCATTGGGGTTGTTGAGGATATGATTGCACAATCACCCTACGATCCGGTTAAACAAGCCTTATACGTATATGACCGTTCGAACGAATTTAGTTATTACAACCTAAGACTAAACCCAAAACAAAGTATGCGGCAAAACATTGCCGTTGTAGAAAGAGTGTTCAAACAACACTTTCCAGATATTCCATTTGAATACCAATTTGTGGATGAAGAATATGGAGAAAAATTTGCCGCCGAAGAACGTATAGGTAGTCTTTCTGGAATATTTACCGCTCTGGCCATTCTGATTAGTTGTTTGGGACTATTCGGATTGACTTCTTATGTGGCAGAACAGCGCACTAAGGAAATCGGAGTAAGAAAAGTATTGGGGGCTACGGTATTCAACGTGTGGAACATGCTCTCCAAAGACTTTATGAAACTGGTAATCATCTCTTGCTTCATTGCCATACCTATTTCGTACTACGTCATGAACGGTTGGTTACAGGAGTACCCGTATCGGGTCATTCTTAAATGGTGGATTTTTGCCCTGGCCATGTTAGGTGCCATGGGAATTACTGTACTTACTGTAAGCTTTCAAGCAATAAAAGCTGCAAAGTCAAATCCTATCAAAAGCCTTCGGACAGAATAATCAAATCAAAAAACAACAATCATGTTTAAGAATCATCTAAAAATAGCTTGGCGTAGCCTAAAAAAACAGACCTTTCTAACGCTGCTCAACACCATGGGGTTGGCCATTGGCATGGCTGGAGCCTTATTAATTGCACTTTTTATCCATGATGAGTTGAGTTTCGATAAAATGTTTACTGATGCCGAACGTATTCATCGGATAAACGTAGATGTTAAGTTTGGTGGAACAGAAAGTGTTTTTGCAGAAACTTCTGCTCCAATGGCAGAGGCATTAGTGGCGGATTTTTCGCAAGTGACCATGGCCACACGTTTTAATCCATTGGGAACCACACTAATACGAAGAAGCGATAAAACTCAAAACACCAAAGAGGATAATTCCACCTTTGCTGATGATACCTTCTTCGACATGTTTGGGATGGATTTACTTGAAGGCGATAAAAAAACAGCTCTTTCGGAACCAAATACCCTAATCATCACAGAGTCTGCAGCCCAGAAACATTTTGGTACTTTATCAGCTGTTGGAGAAACCTTGGTTCTAAACAATTCGACCACATATACCGTAACTGGAGTAGTTCAAGACATGCCAAAAAATTCGTTTCTACGAGACTATTCCCTTTTCTTGGCAATGGCTGGAAACGAGGATGCCACTGATGGAGAGTGGACCAGCCATAATTACCCAACTTTCATCAAACTTGCACCTAAAGCCAATATTGAAAATTTACAAGAACCATTGCGCAACATGATGGGTAAATATGTAATTCCATATGCCCAAAGGTACTTCCCAGGGATAACCGAAGAAGCTTTCAAGGCTTCTGGAAACCATTTGATATACAGTACAATTCCATTGGTGGACATCCATTTAAACTCTCAGCTTGAAAGTGAAATGAGTCCTAACAGCAGCATGCAAAATATTTATATCCTATCGTTCATTGGTCTGTTTCTAATTGTTCTCGCGAGTGTCAATTTCATGAACCTTTCCACGGCATACTCCCTAAAGAGAAGCAAAGAGGTGGGTATTCGGAAAACCTTAGGATCATCAAAAGTGGGTCTGCTGAGACAGTTTTTTATCGAATCTGGACTAATTACCTTAATATCCCTACTATTCGCTTTTGTGCTGGCCACTATTCTTCTGCCCTTTTTCAATGAGCTAGCCGGGAAAGAGATATCCATACCTTTTGCAAATCCCTATTTCTGGGCCATTGTTTTGATCTCTGCTGCTTTCCTTGGTGTTTTATCTGGTTGGTATCCGGCCTTTTTTATGTCCCGATTTATGCCTGTCGATGTACTAAAGGGTTCCGGAGATAAAAGTATAGGTGGTGGAAGGGTACGAAACTCATTGGTCATATTTCAGTTTGCCATATCGGTTTTTCTCATAATTAGTACCATTATTGTCTATCAGCAACTAAGGTTTATTCAAAGCAAGGATCTCGGTTTTTCTAAAGATCAGGTCTTGATTATTGAAGATGTATTCGCCACCGGTGACCAAGCCACCACTTTTAAAGAACAGGTGAACCAACTGGCCCAGGTAAAAAGTACTACGCTCTCTAGTTTTCTGCCAACTCCGTCTTCCCGAACTAACACAAGCCTCTTTCGTGAAGGTTTTAGCGACCCAGAAAGTGCCATTAACATGCAGGTCTGGAGGACAGATAATGACTACATCCCTACGTTAAATATTGAAATGGTATCAGGAAGGAATTTCAATCCACAGTTCCCTGCAGATTCTTCGGCCATCATCTTGAACGAATCGGCAGTAGCCATTTTAGGTGTGGATTCCAAAGAAGTTTTGGGTGTTAGGTTATCGGACGACTTAGGCGAAGAGGATGCTACATTTTTAAATGTGATAGGGGTAGTTAAGGATTTTCATTTCGAATCCTTAAGAAAGGACATAGGAGCATTAAGCATTCGATTAGGGCAGTCTACAGGAAATTTAGCTGTAAAACTTACCGCAGGGGATTTTTCCGAAGCAACCGCAGCCATACAACAAATCTGGAACAATCTTGCTCCTGGGCAACCTTTCAGCTATCGTTTCATGGACGATGCCTTCAACAAGACCTATGAAGCGGACCGAAACCTGGGAAGAATATTCATCACATTTACCATTTTGTCCATTTTCATTGCCTGCCTCGGTTTGTTTGGTCTGGCCACTTTCAATGCCGAAAAGCGTACCAAAGAAATTGGAGTTCGAAAAGTACTTGGCGCCAGTGTAAGTCAAATTACACTCCGCCTCACTACCGACTTTCTTAAGCTTGTTGCTATATCCATTTTAATATCGGTTCCTATAGGCTGGTTGGCCATGAACAAATGGCTCCAAGATTTTTCATATCGAATTGATATTAGCCTAGCCGTTTTCCTTTTGGCAGCAGCTTTAGCAGTATTAATAGCGGTAATAACGGTTAGTTATCAGAGTATAAAAGCAGCTATAACCAATCCTGTAAAAAGCTTACGAAGCGAATAATTAAAAGCATCGATCATGTTCAAAAACTATGTAAAAATCGCTTGGCGGAATCTTCTAAAAAACAAACAACAGACTATCATTAATGTATTAGGGCTGACCGTGGGTACCGTGAGTTGCTTGTGCATTTTACTGTATGTATTCGCCCAATTCGGCTATGATGAGCACCATGATAATGCGGCCTCTATTTTTAGAGTAGAAACCTTAATTGAAAGAGAGGGCAAAGACGGTTTTAATACCGCAGCAGCTTCTCCACCAACTGCTTTTGCGTTAAAAGAGGATTTTCCAGAAGTTAAAGAGGCAACAAGGGTGGTATTAACAGATGTGTTCTATAGTAATCTCATTAGCGCCGCCGATAGCGAAGATGCATACTATGAACCTAGGGTATATATTGCAGATTCCACTTTTTTTAAGGTTTTCAGTTATCGGTTTTTAGAGGGTAATCAAAAGAACGCCCTACATGAGCCCAACACCTTGGTTCTTTCTTCTTCGCTTGCCAACAAACTTTTTGGCAAACAAAAGGCTTTGGATAGGGCAGTAATCTGGGGAAGTGGAGAGAATGTCCAAACATTGACTGTAAAAGGTGTTTTTGATGATTCGTATGCAAAATCACATTTGAATCCCAATTACATAGTAAGCATGAGCACTGAAGGAATGGGCACTTTTGTACAGGGTTTTCAAGATTTCGCCACCAATAATTTCGTATACAGCTATGTAAGATTGACCTCAAACGCAAATGCATCGAGCTTACAAAATAAACTTCCTGAATTTATTCAGAACAGAGGTGCCGAAGATTTGGCCAACGCTGGTATGGACAATAAAGAATTGTTTTTAAGAAATGTATCGGATATCCATTTATATTCTGCGGATATGCCCAATCAAATCCATGAGGTTTCAAACATAAAATTCCTGTATTTTCTATTGACCTTGGCCATTTTTATTCAATTGGTAGCCTGTGTCAATTTTATCAACCTGAGTACGGCCAGGGCCAGTAAAAGGGCAAAGGAAATAGGGGTTCGAAAAGTGGCAGGGGCTTTTAAGAATACATTAATGCGACAGTTTTTGGGTGAATCTTTGTCGTTATCGCTATTTGCAATGCTCATAAGTATTCCATTGACAATCATGTTACTTCCTTTGGTGAATAATCTTGCAGGTGTCTATTTGACCCATCAAGACATCATGAGCTGGAAAATCGGTTTCTTGCTACTAGGTCTGGGCATAGTCACCGGATTCGTCTCTGGGATTTACCCTGCCACAGTACTATCAGCTATAAAACCTATTAAAGCACTTAAGAGCAACACCATAATACAATCAGATAAGGGTGTTTTTCGTAAAGCTTTGGTCGTCTTTCAATTTGTCGTTTCCATTGCTCTGATAGCGACGGTAATTGTGATTACGCAGCAATTTCAATTTACTCAGAAGAAAGATTTGGGTTATTCCAAGGACAACCTCCTGGCCTTGAGAATCGGAACGGATGAGGCTTCCAATAAGTTCGAATCCATTAAGTCTTCTTTTCTTGAAATACCCGGAGTACTGCATGTATCAAGTGGACTTTACGCCCCATCTGAAGTTATATTAAGTGATAACGGTCTATATCTTCCGGGAGGAAATCGAGAACACAATACTCTTGTAAAAAGGCACGGTATTAGCGAGGGCTATTTTGAAACATTAGATATTCCTATCCTAAGAGGTAGGGATTTCACTCCGGCAGATACCATTGATCAAATTATTGTAAATCAAGCCACTCTGAAAGCCTTCAATATTAAAGAAGAGGATGCTCTGAGCACTAGACTTATAGAGAGCTTTGGAGATGAGACTTCTGAAATGAGAATTATAGGTGTAGTTGAAGATTACCATTTTGCATCTTTGAAACATGAAATTGCACCCTTATTTCTATATAAGGAAGAGAACCCAAACTGGTTGTTTATCAAAACCAAAACTACAGATTACACACAATTACTTAAAAACCTGGAAAACAAATGGAAGGCAATAGTAAAGCAGGTACCTTTCGATTATCGCTTTGTTGATAGGGAGGTAGAAAGAATGTATGAGGAGGAAAAACGCCTTGGACAAATATCTATGGTATTTACAATTCTGGCCATTTTCATCAGTTGTTTGGGTCTCTTTGGTTTGGTCTCGTATGTTGCCGAACAGAAGAAAAAAGAAATTGGAATACGAAAAGTGCTTGGAGCCTCAGTCACATCAGTGGTTCAAATGCTCACAAAGGATTTTTTGAAGTTGGTACTGGTTGCCGTGGCCGTTGCCACCCCCTTAGCATATTATTTCATACAGCGCTGGTTGCAAGATTTCACCTACAGGATAGAAATACAGTGGTGGGTATTTGCCCTTGCGGGCGGTTCTGCTTTGGTTATCACCTTTATTACAGTTGGTTTTCAATCACTGAAATCAGCTGTTGCTAACCCTGTAAAGAATCTGAGGGTGGAGTAAGTGGATTGCTATGGATTACAGTTAACTGTTAATTAAAAATCGTCAATCATGTTCAAAAACTATCTAAAAATAGCTGTTCGAAGTATTTCCAAGAACAAAACTTACTCGTTCATCAATATTGGCGGATTGGCACTTGGTCTTACAGTGGCTATGCTTATAGGTTTATGGATTCATGATGAAAAAACTTTCAATACGAATTTTAAGAACCATGACCACATAGCACAGGTGCTTGTAAACAAAACCAACAACGGTGAAATTCGAACTAGGTTTACCCTACCCTACCCCTTGGCCGCTGAGTTGCGCAGTGTCTATGCCGGTGATTTCAAGTACGTGGTAATGAGTTCTTTTCCTGGTGACAATGTGTTGTCCTTTAAGGAAAAAAATCAGAACCAATATGGTGCCTATATGGAGAAAGATGCCCTCCGTTTGTTCTCCTTCACCATGTTAAAAGGAAATCATAATGCACTTAACGACCCCAATGCCATTGTACTTTCTGCATCGGCTGCCAATGCCTTGTTTGGTAATGAAGAACCTATCGGAAAAACAATGCGCTTGAACGATAATTTCGTCGTTACGGTAAAGGGCGTTTTTGAAGACCTTCCGACCAATGCAAATGTATTTGAGCCACTTGCTGCTTTTTCAGAATCCAAAAAGCTTGACTTCATTGCTCCGTGGGACCTATATGTATCGATGTATGAATGGGTAAAGACCGCACGTGATCGAAAGCTATGGGATAACAATTCCTATCAAGTATATGTGGCAGTGTCCAATCAGTCTACCATAGAAGCTGTAAGTCATAAAATCAAGAATACCCTTTACGACCATGTTCCGGACGAAACCAAAAGAAGCAATCCGGAAATCTTTCTTCATCCTATGAAAGATTGGCATTTAAAATCAAGCTTTAAGAATGGTCTTTCCTACGGTGGAGCGATTCAATATGTGCGCATGTTCGGTATAATTGGCGTGTTCGTATTGCTTTTGGCCTGTATCAATTTTATGAACTTGAGTACCGCCAGGTCACAGAAACGTGCCAAGGAAGTAGGGATACGAAAAACGGTTGGCTCAAACAAAAACCAACTAATTGAGCAATTCTTGTTTGAATCACTGTTGGTCACCTGTTGTGCTTTTGCAATCGCCTGTACTTTAGTTGTCCTGCTTCTACCCCTATTCAACCAATTAGCGGATAAACAGATTCTTTTCCCCTATGCAAATCCCTTATTTTGGTGTATAGGTTTGGGATTGATATCCGTTACGAGTCTATTGGCCGGCAGTTATCCCGCTTTGTACCTCTCTTCCTTCAGACCAGTTCGCGTTTTGAAGGGAACCATCCAAGCGGGCAAATCGGCAGTGTCATTTCGTAAAGTACTGGTCGTGGTGCAATTTATAGTTTCCATCATTTTGGTATCTGGCACTATGGTAGTTAATCAACAAATACAACATTCAAAAAATCGACCTATAGGCTATAATAAGAATGGCCTAATTATGATTGAAAAAACCACCGAAGCATTTGAGGGGAAATACAATGTACTTCGCGAAGCCTTTAAAAAAAGTGGGGCGGTGGCAGAAATGGCAGAATCCTCGAATCCGATGACCGAGGTGTGGAACAGTAACGGCGGTTATGATTGGGAAGGCAAAAATCCTGATTTTATCACCAATATCGTTAACTTTTATGTATCCCATGATTATGGAAAGACCGTAGGTTGGGAAGTGAAGTTCGGCAGGAATTTTTCAAGGGATTTAGCCTCAGATTCCACAGCATATATCCTCAATGAAGCCGCGGTTGAATATATGGGTTTGCAAGACCCCGTTGATAAGACCATCCGTTGGTATGACGGGGAGCATAAGGTTATTGGGGTCGTCAAAAATATGTTGACCGAGTCCCCTTTTGAACCAGTCAAACAGGCTATTTACAGTATTAACTACAATGAGACCAATTGGATTAACCTAAAATTGTCTCCCGAGAAAAGTATTACTCAGTCTTTGGAAAAGATTGAGACGGAGTTTGCCATATTTGCCCCGAGCATTCCCTTTGAATTTCAATTTGTGGATAATGCCTTCGGACACAAATTCAAAGCTGAGGAACGCATGCGAAAATTATCGGGTATCTTTTCCGTCCTGGCCATTTTCATAAGCTGCTTAGGGTTATTCGGACTATCTACTTTTATGGCCGAAAGACGCACCAAGGAAATTGGTATTCGCAAGGTATTAGGAGCGTCCATAATGAGTCTTTTTAAGATGCTTTCACGAGATTTTGTTTTGCTGGTACTATTTTCTGGCCTCATTGCTATTCCCGTTGCCTACTACGTGATGCAACAATGGCTGGAAAACTATACTTATCACATCAGCATTCCATGGTGGGTTTTTGGAGTGGCCATTTTATCCGTAATGTTCATTGCCCTTTTTACCATAAGCTATCAAGCCGCCCGAGCGGCAATTGTCAATCCTGTAAAAAGTTTGCGCACACAATAAGAAAGTCAATCAAAAGCAAGTCACTATGTTCAAGAACTATTTGAAAGTTGCCTTACGAAACCTATGGAAAAACAGACTGTTCTCCGGTATTGGAATTCTTGGCCTGTCCATTGCCTTTGGTGTAGCTACCCTATTGACCATGGATTCGCTTCATGAGCTTTCTTATGATAATTTTCATACCAACGGCGATAGAATCTATCAGGTTCATATTACTTGGCAAACTCCTAAAGGGACTGAGGTCGGAACGAGCCAGCCAACTCCTTTTGCAGAAGCATTAGCCTTTGAAGTGCCCGGTGTAGAGAAAATAACCCGATTTCTTGAAGAGGAAGCTTTGACCATTTATAATGAAAAAGAACTAGGTTTAGATGCCATTTATGTAGACCCTGATTTTTTTGAGATGTTCAGTTTCCCTATCCTTCAGGGCACCAAAAAAAACACTTTGGTTGATGTTTCATCCGTAGTACTTACAAAGAGTTCGGCAACCAAATTATTCGGTAGTGAAAGCCCTGTTGGAAAAACGGTAACTGTCTTAATTAATGGAAAAAATGAACCTTTTGTTGTTAGAGCCGTTGCACCCGACCAACCTGAAAATAGTTCTATTGAATTTGATATCGCCTTACCTTTTGAGAAGAATCCTGAATATGAGGAAACCAAAGAACATTGGTATGCGCAATACCATGAGGTTTATCTTCAATTGGAAGAACAGGTGTACGCAAAGACGTTCGAAGAAAACAGTCGGAGCTTTACCAATTTGCATTATGAAGGAGCAGTTGAAAACCTCAAACGTGATGGAGCACTTCCCAACCAAAATGGCGATTTTCTCCAACTAGGTCTTTTGCCCATAACAAACAAGCGTTTTGTTAGGTATAACAAGGGATATGTTGAGATTAGTAGAGCGAAAGTATATGTCGTTTTAGGGGTTGCTCTACTTATTCTATTCATAGCTTGTGTCAACTTTGTTAATATGAGCATTGCCAAAAGCGCTCAACGACTCAGAGAGATTGGAATGCGCAAGACACTTGGTGCGGAGAAGCGGCAGCTCTTCTTTCAATTCTGGGGAGAAAGTCTAATTGTTTTTATAATCTCATTGGGAATTGGAGTACTATTGAGTTTGTTTTTAGAGGATAACTTTCAAACCTTATTTAAGACAGGTGCAACATTTGATATCCTTTTAACCCCTATCTTGATTTTTACAACATTGCTTTTAGTATTGTTGATATCCCTAATTGTTGGAGGATATCCAGCGCTACTTCTTAGCCGTTTGACCACTATTCAATCCTTGAAAGGAAAGTTGGGCTCCTCAGGGAAAAACCATTTGCGTGACGGACTTATAATACTTCAGTTTGGAATTGCCATCCTACTAATTAGCGGGACATTTATCCTTAATGGACAGATTGAGTACATGAGAAACAAAGACTTGGGTTATGACAAGGAACAGGTGGTTTCATTTCCTTTAAATGGAAAGAAGAACAGCTATGATACGGTTAAACTGCTTAGAGAAGAACTAAAGGACAATCAAGACATTCTAGCTATCACGGCAGCTGACAACAATTTAGGGAGAGGGAAGGACGGAAGTCTATCTTCCAGTGTATGGGGTTTTGACTACAAGGGAAAAAGTGTCCGCACAAATACTTTGGTTGTTGATTATGATTACGTCAAAACCTTGGGGCTTGATTTTAAGGAGGGTAGAAGTTTTGATTTTGAAAGAGAAAATGATGCTTATACGGTAATTATCAACGAAAGTATGGCAAAGGAGTTGGAAGAGCACGAACCATTAACAGTACAACTACCCGCTGGAGATAGTTTGGGTTATGCCGTAATAGGAGTGGTCAAAGACTACATTTTTCAGGATATTTCAAAGGCCATAGAGCCCCTGACTATTTTCTTGAATAGAGAGAGTGGACTCACATACGCTTATGTTAGAGTGGCCCCTTCAAACATGGCAGATTCTTTTCTGGCCATTCAAAATGCCTACAAAAAAATAGAGCCAAATGCCGAATTCTTAGGTTCATTTTTAGATGAAAATGTAGACCGAACCTTCCGCAGGGAAAAAACAATGGCAGCACTTGTTACCAGTGGTTCCATCATCGCGATACTTTTAAGTTGTGTAGGTCTGTTTGCCATGTCAATGCTAATCACAAACCAGCGTATCAAAGAAATTGGTATTCGAAAGGTCATTGGTGCCAGCGTGGCCTCGGTGACTTATTTGTTGACCAAAGATTTTCTAAAATTGGTTCTTGTTGCTTTTGTCATTGCGACCCCAATATCGTGGTGGCTTGCCAACGAATGGCTAAAAGAATATGCAAATCGAGTCGATTTGAGCTGGCACTTCTTCGCTGTTTCTGGAGTTCTGGCTTTGCTTATTGCAGTGTTGACCATCAGCACCAAAACGATAAAATCAGCATTGGCAAATCCTGTGAAAAGTTTAAGGACCGAGTAGTAATCAAAAAACTAGAAATCATGCTTAAAAACTATCTGAAAATTGCTTGGAGAAACATTGTAAACAATAAGGTTTTTTCATTGTTAAATACCATTGGTTTGGCAACAGGACTGTCATGTAGTCTGCTCATTTACCTATGGGTTTCAGACGAACTGGCCATGGACAAATACCATGAAAACATAGATAGACTCTATTCAGTTTATCAAAAACAGATTTTTGAAGGGAGAGTGGATGCCTTATACGCCACACCAGCACCACTTTACAGGGAGTTAAAAAATAAGATTCCCGAAATAGAGCAAGCCACCCCTGCGAGCTGGAAGAGCACCAAGACCTTTGCCTATGAAAATAAGACCTTTAAACAGGAAGGGTATTTTGTAGGAGAGGACTATTTTAATATATTTTCATATAACATCTTGGCAGGAACCATCGCCACGGCCATGGATTCCCCGGATGATTTGGTTATTTCTGAACAAATGGCACAAAAGTTTTTTGGAAGTGCCACAAATGCCATAGGCAAATCCATTATCTATGAAAATAGCCGTCCACTTACGGTATCTGCAGTGTTTAAGGAAGTTAACTCCTCCAATTCCAAAAAGAGTGATTTTTTCCTGCATTGGGATATTTTCTTGGAAGAGAATGGTTGGGCTCCTGATATCACCAATAGTGGCTCACTCACGTTTTTACTCCTCAAAGAGAATTCAGATGTTGTAACAGTAAAAGACAAACTAAAAGACTTTCTAACACCTTACAGGACGCAGGAGGATGCCAATTTTACAGTGGAATTAGAGCTTCAGCCCTTTGGAGAAACGTATTTAAACAGCCATTTTGAAAATGGTATTATTTCCGGTGGCCGCATCGAAAATGTACGCATCTTCGGATTTATAGCCTTTTTCGTTTTGTTGATTGCCTGTATCAACTTTATGAACCTAGCCTCTGCCAGTTCTTTAAAGAGAGCCAAGGAAGTTGGGGTACGAAAATCCCTAGGAGCAAAAAAAGGAAGCCTAGTGTCCCAATTCTTGGGAGAGGCATTGTTGCTTACACTACTTAGCACCTTTTTAGCCTTAATCTTGGTTACGCTTTTATTACCATTGTTTAATGAACTTTCTGGTAAAAATTTGAGCCTTTTAGAACTTTCACCCATATCTTGGTTGGGTATTTTGGGCATTACCTTATTGACGGGAGTGGTTTCCGGAAGCTATCCTTCATTCGTATTATCTTCTTTTAGTACTATCGATATTTTTAAGAATAATAGCAAAGCTAATGCCAGTTCCCAATGGATTCGCAAGGGATTGGTAGTTTTCCAATTTGCTTTAACGATCGTCCTCATTTCAGGAATGCTAATTACTTCACGACAAATCCATTTCATCCAGCATCAAGATTTAGGTTTTGACCGCCATAATGTTGTCCTTTTCATTTTCCAAGGAGATTCTACACATTCCTACGCAAGTCTAAAAGAAAGAGCTTTGAAACTTCCGGGGGTGGAGTCCGTGTCCATAACCGATGCAGGTCCCATGCAGATTTCGAATGGATTTGATGATGTGGTCTGGGCTGGTAAACCTGCAGATGACCCAACGATATTTATGAGTATGGCTGTAGGGTCCAATTTTTCTAAGGCTTGGGGTACGGAAATACTTTTAGGCAGTGATTTTTCCGATATCACTGCTGCCGATGATTCAGGCTATATCATTAATGAGACCGCTTTGAAAATCATGGGGTTAAAAGATCCTATAGGTCAGCCTCTGGCTATGTGGGGTAGAGAAGGGCAAATTGTTGGGGTAATGAAAGACTTTCCCTTAAACACATTAAAATCTACTATTCCTCCTTTGATTATTCGCAATGGAGAGCAACTAAACAGAGGAGCCGTTTTGGCCCGTATTCGTCCGGAAAACGCAATGCAAACGGTAGAGGCTTTACAAGAGTTGTATACAGAGATGCTTCCAGAAATTCCTTTTGAATATGTTTTTTCTGATGCATGGTACAATGATATGTACAAAAGTGAGAACGTATTTTTCAAGCTCTCTCAATACTTTTCACTCATAGCCATATTTATTTCATGTCTGGGACTATTTGGACTCGTCATTTTTTCAGCCCAACAACGTGTAAAGGAAATTGGAATACGAAAAGTGCTAGGTGCTTCGGTCCAGAAAATAACTAGTCTTTTGATTAATGATTTTCTTAAGCTCGTGGTTTTGGGTATAACCATAGGTTTCCCCATAGCTTGGTATATTATGGATAAATGGTTGACTAGCTATGAATATCGTATTGAGATGCCCTGGTGGACATTTGGACTGTCGGGAACGTTGGTCGTCGCCTTAGCGCTATTGACTGTTGGTTTTAAGTCAGTAAGTGCAGCTATGGAGAATCCTGTGAAAAGTCTACGAACTGAATAACAAAATTAAAGAACAGAAAACCATGCTCAAGAATCACATCAAGCTTTTCCTAAGGAACATCTCCAGAGACAAAAGTACCTTCTTCATTAATTTGGTTGGTCTAACATCAAGCTTAACCTGTGTACTCTTGGTCTTTTTATGGGTGAAGGATGAGGTTGTAAAAGACCAATTCCACGCCAACAAAGAGCAATTGTACCAAGTTTTCAGGCACGTGCCAAATGGACAGGGTTCCTTGAATACCTACACCTCAAATTCCAGTTTGATGCTTAAAGCTTTGCAACAAGAAGTTCCTGAAGTTGAGCAAGCTGTGGCTATTTTTAGGATAAACGGGAATGCAATGCTCCAAACCGAAGATAAAAAGCTTGCCAGTATAGGTTTCTTTGCTAGTGAGGACTACTTTAAACTGTTCTCCATTCCACTAATAGAGGGTAATACCAATGAGGTTTTGCGTGATGTAAACTCCATGGCCATTTCAAAAAGAATGGCGGAAAACCTATTTGGCCAAGAAAGCTTTGCTATTGGAAAAAGCCTCATTGTCAAAAACGGGGAAGATGGATTGGAAGATGTATTTACCATCAATGGTATTTTTGAAATCCCAAAGAACTCCTCAGAAAATTTCGATTTTGTGCTCTCTTACAAGAAGTTCTTACAAAAAAGGGACTCTAGGGATATTCATTGGGGGAGTAATAGTTCCAGAGTGTATGCCCTCCTTAAGACGGGAGTTGGAATTGAATCTTTCAATTCGAAAATAAAGGACTTTATTAAAACGAAGGATTCCGAAAACCAGGCAAGTGTGTTCTTTGGACTATATGCCGATAATTATTTAAAAAATCGCTTTGTTAATGGAAAACGGTCAGGGGGACGAATTACTTATGTAATCCTTTTGTCAATAGTTGCTTTGTTCATACTCACCATCGCTTGTATCAACTTCATGAATTTATCCACCGCAAGGGCCTCAAAAAGAATAAAGGAAATTGGCGTAAAGAAGGTGGTAGGGGCAGAAAGAAATTCTTTGGTTTTGCAATTTTTAACTGAGTCTGTATTGCTTGCATTCTTTTCTATGATTCTTGCCTACCTCACAGTAGCTTTAATTTTACCCTGGTTCAGTGATGTTACCGGAAAACAGCTTGAATTTCCTTTCAACATCAGTCTTATTCTTTTAATAACAGGAATCGCTGTGGTAACGGGTCTAGTATCCGGTAGCTATCCAGCATTTTATCTTACAAAATTCAAGGCAATAAGTGTTTTAAAAGGAAAATTGCCCATTTCCCATGGAAATCGTTTAGTACGCAAAGGGTTGGTCATATTTCAATTCAGTATTTCAATCTTACTTATTGTTGCTGTAAGCGTTATTTATATGCAGTTGGATTTTATTCAATCAAAAAATCTAGGGTATAATAAGGATAATATTATAGCTATTGAACGCCAAGATGGGTTGGTAAACAATATGGAGACTTTTCTTCAGGAAGCAAGAATGATTCCAGGGGTAGTAAACGCTTCTTATATGCAGGGTGATATGACCAACTTTAGTAATTCGTCCTCCAATCATAGGTGGCCAGGTCAAAGCGAAGAATCCAAGAAACTTACTTTCAGGCATGCCCATGTAGGGCCCAATTTCATAGAGACCATGGGTATTGAAATGAAAGAAGGTCGCTCTTACGTTAACGAGGTCCCCAATAACAATTCTAAAATAATTTTAAATGAAACTGCGGTAAAGTTGATGGGGCTGGAGAATCCGATAGGGACCGTTATTGATATGCGAGGTCCCAACCGGGAAATCATAGGAGTGGTAAAAGATTTCAATATTCAATCCCTGTATGAAGAGATTACGCCCATGGCACTTGTCTGTAGGTCCGAATGGATAAGTACGTTATTAATAAAAATAAAGGCCGGTGAAGAAAAAAAGACAATAACAGCACTGACCCAGTTATTCGAAAAATTCAATCCAGGTCTTCCTTTTGATTTTGACTTTCTGGATTCCCAATACGAACAACTCTACCTAGCCGAACAAAGAGTAGCTTCCTTGTCAAAATATTTAGCGGGACTTGCAATTTTAATCTCTTGTTTGGGACTTTTTGGATTGGTGACCTTTACCGCACAGCTAAGAAAAAGGGAGGTCAGTATTAGAAAAGTTTTGGGGCAGACCACATCCCAGGCATTTATCATGTTATCAAGCGAATTTATAAAACTGGTAGTTGCGGCTATGGTTGTAACATTGCCAATCGCCTATCTTTTGGCAAACGACTGGTTATCCGATTTTGCCTATCGCATACCTTTGAGGATTTGGTATTTTCTAGGCGCTGGATGTGCCGCTCTGTTGATTGCCATGTTCACGGTTGCAGGTCAATCCTTATTAACTGCAAATAGTAGTCCTGCAAAGGCTTTAAGACAAGAATAAACTTAGAATAAAAACAGTATTATGCTATTACAATTAAAAAACATATTCAAATGGGTCAACTCAGGTGGCCAACGTATTTTTTTGCTTAAAGATGTCAACCTAGAGGTATCCGAAGGGGAGTTTATTTCCATAATGGGGCCTTCAGGTTCTGGAAAATCCACATTGCTCAACGTAATAGGAATGTTGGATGGATTTGATGAAGGAGAGTACCATTTTTTGGACGAATCAGTTCATTCCTTAAAGGAAAAGCATAGATCTAATTTGTATAAGGAGTACATCGGGTTTGTCTTTCAATCCTATCATCTACTAGACGATTTGACGGTAAAAGAAAATCTGGAAATGCCCTTGTTGTACAAAAAATATGGTTCTTCAGAACGAAAGGCTAAAGTTGCCGACATGTTGGACCGCTTTAATATTGTAGGAAAAAAAGACCTTT
Source organism: Flagellimonas meridianipacifica (assembly GCF_003001695.1). Classification (GTDB taxonomy): domain Bacteria; phylum Bacteroidota; class Bacteroidia; order Flavobacteriales; family Flavobacteriaceae; genus Flagellimonas; species Flagellimonas meridianipacifica. The sequence continues at coordinate 922,446 of NZ_PVYX01000001.1, forward strand.
TCCCAGCCCAACTCAGTGGTGGGCAACAACAATTGGTTGGAATTGCAAGAGCCTTAATTTCAAACCCCAAACTTATTTTGGCCGATGAACCCACAGGAAACCTAAATTCTAAGCAAGGTGAAGAAATCATGGAGCTTTTTAAGAAATTGAACGACGAAGGTGTAACCATTATACAAGTGACTCATTCCGAGAAAAATGCCGCTTATGGTTCAAGGATTATCAATCTTTTGGACGGTAGGATGGTTTAGTCATATCCTTCTGGGTGTAATTCATCATAATCCGTGACTTCTTGAAAGTGTTTGGCCAACAACAGTATTTTTCCTTCATCATACAGGTTCCCGACCAAGGTTAGACTGGTAGGGAGTTTTTCATCATCCAAACCTGTAGGTATGGCTATTACGGGATGCCCTGTTAAGTTGGTAATAACCAATTGTTTATTTCCGAACGAAGGGGATATCAATACGTCATAATCCTTCATGATTTGGTGCATCTTTTCGATAAGGATCTGCCTATGCCGATTGGCCTGTAAATATTCTACGGCGGGAATAAAACGGGATTGTCGCAACGAATTTGCACGAGACCTCTTGTGTTGTTCCACCATGATATCGACTTCTCCAGACCGTACCAGTTCATCAAAAAATGCCCCTGATTCCGATCTTAAGATAATGTCAAATCCATCGTAAGGCACATCCGTGGGTAAATGAACCGGCATCGGTTCAATCCCCATCTTTTTGAATGTAGTCAATGCCTTTAATAAATTGGCCTTGCCCTTAGTAGTATCCTTTTCAATATCATCTTTCAAATAGGCCACTTTAAGGGTTTTAACGTCCATCTTCGGGTTAAAGGAAAAAGGAATTGAGGTTGTTGTTTTATCCTTTTCATCCTTTCCTTGAATGATACTAAATACAATGGCACAGTCTTCAGCGTTTCTGCACATAGGACCCACCTTGTCCATAGACCACGATAAGCTCATTACGCCATGTCTACTTACCTGACCATACGTAGGTCTTAAGCCTGTAATTCCATTTTTTGAGCTAGGCGAAGTGATTGAGCCCAAAGTTTCCGTACCCAAGGCAAAAGGCACTAAACCAGCTGACGTGGCACTACCAGAACCAGCTGAAGAACCACCAGCCCCTTTCGAAGTATCCCAGGGATTCCTGGTTTTCCCCCCGAACCAGACATCGCCACGAGCAAGAGCTCCAGAAACCAATTTGGCCACCAAAATTCCACCAGCTTCATCCAAATGTTTCACTACGGTAGCGGTTTCTTCAATACGCTGGGTTTTATAGGGTTCAGAACCCCATGTAGTGGGATACCCTTCAACAGCCATCAAATCCTTGACACCATAGGGAATACCATGTAGAATTCCGCGATAATGACCTTCGGCAAGTTCGTTATCCAGTTGCCTTGCTCTGTCCAATGCCAAGTCTTCTGTCAAAGTAATGGTACATTCTAGTTTGGGACTGTATTTTTTCAACCTATCCAAATAGAATTGGGTAAGCCCCAAACAGGTTATTTTCTTGTTTTTTATCAACGAAGCTAGCTTTGGAATGGCGAAGAATGCCAGTTCACTCATGTTTTCAGGCATCTGAACGGTATCAGTCACCGTCCATGTCAAAATCGTGTCTTTAGAGGAGGGAATCTGGAAACCTCTGGGTATGGGGTCAAATAAAATGGCAGGAAAAACCTCATCTGCTACGGGATACTTACGCAAAGAATCATATCCTTTTTTGTTCCTCTGTAAGTACTCTTGAAGGGTGTCTATCTTTTGTTTCGAAAATTCAATCCCAATTAATTCCTGAGATTTTTTTATACTTTTCTTTGTGACTGTTCCTTTTTGCGTTCCGCACGCTATTAATAAAAGTGTCATCAAATAAACGGCAAGCTTAAAATTGGATGCTTTTAAGAAGCTCATATGTAACGTTTGTCTAGTGTTATCCTATCGATTGATTTTATTCTAGGATGGAAACAGCAACCACGCTTCATCAATCAAACAATGTGAAGATAAGAATATCAAAATTGCTTAGGGGGTGGAGGCAATTGCATTATGCTATTAAAAAGGTCGCTTTTTTCGCTATATCATTCCCGCCAAATCCTTTCCCACAAGGCTACCTAGGGCGACTCCCATTCCACCTAGTCGAACACCACAGAATACATTGGTTGACACTTGTTCAATGATTGGGGTTTTCTGATTGCCCACACCCATTATACCACTCCATCTTTGAGCTATCTCAAATGGTTGTTTGGGAAGAATTACTTCTTTCAACAGGTTTTCAAGAGCACTTTGGATTGATTCAGTTTCTCCCATTCGGGTGGTTTCCTCTCCTTTAAAATCCAAATTTCTACCTCCTCCGAGCAAAATCCTATTATCCACGTTCCTGAAATAATAGTATCCCTCTTCCAAATGAAATGTACCTTTTATCTTCAAGTTTGGAATGGGTTCAGTAATCAACACTTGTGCCCTGGCCGGTTTCACCTGTTGTTTGTTCAACAGTTTTGAAGCAAAACCGTTTGTGGCCACAAATACCTTCTTGGTTACAAAATCAAAATCACTTGATAACACTGAAACGCTAGTTTGGAGCTCCTCAAGTTTTTCCACCTCAATGCCATTGAGCACCAAAACTCCCTTGGAAGTGCATAGTTTCAAAAGGTTTATCATCATCTTTCCGGTATCAATCTGACCTTCTTGGGTATGGGTAATGTACCACTCTTTTACGTTTTCAAAAACAAACACATTCTCGGTCTGATCAAATACGTTTACCTTAAAAATAGGTTTAAGCAAATCATTGGCATAGTCCAACTTTTCAATGCATTGTTCGTACAACTCGTTATCCTTCTTCAAAAAAACCTCATGGCCCCCATTTTGTTGATACGCCAAATTCTTATCCCCTAAAATCCGTCGTAGCAACTGAATGCCTTCATATCGGTCTTGTACCAATTTCTGTACTTCTTGCTCGGAGTGTTGCTTTACATCCGATAAGATCTCCGAGATACTTCCGAAGCAGGCAAATCCAGCGTTTTTAGTACTTGCGCCTTGTGGTAAGAGGCCCCTCTCCAAAACTAAAACTTTGCTTTTGGGATGCTTCTCTTTCAAAAAAAGTGCGCAGCAAAGGCCAACAATTCCGCTGCCCACAATCGTGAAGTCCACATCTTGTAACCAAGTTTTGTATTCCCAATAACTAAGCTTCATAGTACAAAAAACCCCGATAAATCGGGGTCTTTATTTAGTAATCATATTTTTCATCCATTTCAAAGTCCTCCATGAACTTAGTCGTATAATTTCCAGCCAGATAATCTGGATGGTCCATTAATTGACGGTGAAACGGAATGGTTGTTTTTACGCCCTCAATCACAAACTCATCCAAGGCCCGTCTCATCTTATTGATGGCTTCTTCACGCGTTTGTGCTGTGGTTATCAATTTGGCAACCATAGAATCATAATTTGGTGGAATAATGTACCCGCCGTACACATGGGTGTCCAGACGAACCCCATGTCCTCCGGGCATGTGCAAGGTTGTTATCTTTCCTGGAGAAGGCCTAAAATTGTTATAGGGATCCTCCGCATTGATACGTACTTCAATGGAATGAAGTTTTGGAACGTAATTTTTTCCGGAAATAGGAACACCTCCGGCAACCAAAATCTGCTCCCGAATCAAGTCATAATCTATAACTTGCTCCGTAATTGGGTGTTCAACTTGAATACGCGTATTCATCTCCATGAAGTAGAAATTTCGGTGTTTATCTACCAAAAATTCCACCGTACCCGCTCCCTCATACTTGATATATTCGGCTGCTTTTACAGCTGCCGCTCCCATCTCCTCACGTAGCTTGTCTGTCATAAATGGAGAAGGGGTTTCCTCGGTCAGTTTCTGGTGTCTCCGTTGCACCGAGCAATCCCTTTCAGAAAGGTGACATGCTTTGCCGTATTGATCTCCTACAATTTGGATTTCAATATGTCTCGGTTCCTCAATCAGTTTCTCCATATACATTCCACCATTACCAAAAGCGGCAGTGGCTTCTTGGACCGCACTTTCAAAATTGCTTTCCAATTCATCCTCACTCCAAATGGCACGCATCCCTTTTCCTCCACCCCCGGCTGTAGCTTTGATCATTACGGGATAGCCCATTTTTTTGGCAACTTTCTTGGCATCCTCTGCATCTTTCAGCAGTCCATCCGAACCAGGAATGGTGGGCACACCTGCTTTCTTCATGGTTTCCTTGGCTGTTGCCTTATCTCCCATTTTATCTATTTGTTCCCCAGAAGCACCAATGAACTTTATTTCATGTTCCGCACAAATTTTGGAAAACTTGGAGTTTTCAGAGAGAAAACCATATCCAGGGTGAATTGCATCGGCATTTGTAATTTCGGCCGCAGCAATAATGTTTGGTATTTTTAAGTAGGATTCACTACTTGGTGCAGGGCCAATACAAACTGCCTCATCTGCAAAGCGCACATGTAAACTTTCTTCATCTGCTTTCGAGTAGACGGCAACGGTTTTTATTCCCATTTCTTTACAGGTCCGTATTACCCGAAGGGCGATTTCACCCCTATTCGCTATCAATATTTTCTTAAACATAATACCTAAAGATTTCAAGCCTCAAAATCCGATTTTCAATGTATGGTCTGGAAAAACGGAGCTTGGGTATTGTGATTATTTATGAAGGGTCTACCAGGAACAACGGTTGGTCAAATTCCACCGGGGAAGAATCATCCACCAATACTTTGACCACTTTTCCGGAAACTTCAGATTCTATATCATTGAAGAGCTTCATGGCTTCGATTACACAAAGCACATCACCTTCACTTATGGTGCTGCCTACCTCAACAAATGGTGGTTTGTCTGGAGAAGGCTTTCTATAGAATGTTCCTATGATTGGTGATTTAATCGTAATGTACTTCGAATCGTCTGCATCAGCAGCAGGCTCAGCAGCTGGAGTTGGTGCAGAGGCTTCTTGAGGTGCAGCGACAGGTGGTGCAGCAGGAACTGCAGGCGCCTGGGCCATAGGTATTTGCTGTACAATAGTGGTTTCCGGGGCGCTTGTACTGGAGCCTGTTCGAATGGTAATCTTTACATCCTCCATTTCCAGTTTTACCTCACTGGCGCCTGATTTGGCTACAAACTTGATTAAACTTTGAATTTCCTTAATGTCCATGGAATATGATTTAGTTAGTCAGTTTTATGAATTATAGGCCCATTTCAAGTAAATGGCACCCCAAGTAAATCCTCCGCCAAATGCGGCAAAAACAAGGTTATCTCCCTTTTTCAGTTGCTTTTCATAATCGTGCAATAGTAAGGGAAGGGTTGCCGATGTGGTGTTGCCATACTTGTGTATGTTGATCATAACCTTCTCCTCATCCAGTCCCATTCTATTTGCCGTAGCGTTGATAATTCTTTTATTGGCCTGATGTGGTACGAGCCAATGTACATCTTCATGTGTCAACCCGTTCCTATCCATTATCAGCTTAGAAACATCTGCCATATTGGAAACAGCAAATTTGAACACTGACTTTCCATCTTGCTGTACAAAATGCTGTTTGTTCTTCACGGTTTCTTCCGAAGGAGGAAGTATGGAGCCTCCCGCTTCAATTTTTAAAAACTCCCTGCCAATCCCATCAGACCTTAGGTGCTCATCTTGGAGACCTAGACCTTCCTCATTTGGTTCGAATAGCACCGCCCCAGCTCCGTCTCCAAAAATGATGCACGTTGTCCTATCAGTATAGTCAATAATGGAAGACATCTTGTCCGCCCCAATTAGTAATATTTTTTTATAACGCCCAGATTCTATGTAACTGGCCGCTGTCGACATTCCATAAAGAAAACTCGAACACGCTGCCTGCAGGTCGTAAGCAAATGCATTTTTGGCCCCAATTTCGGAAGCAACATATGCAGCAGTTGCTGCAACGGGCATGTCGGGTGTAGCCGTCGCCACTAAAATGAAATCGATTTCTTCCGGTTTGGTTCCACTTTTCTGCATCAAGTCCTCTGCGGCTTTAATGGCCATAAACGAGGTTCCTGCATTTTCCTCTTTAAGGATTCGTCGTTCCTTAATTCCCGTTCTGGTAGTAATCCATTCGTCGTTGGTGTCTACCATGGTTTCCAGCACTTTGTTTGATAAAACAAACTCTGGAACGTAAGCTCCTACAGCGGTAATAGCTGCTGTTCTTTTTTTCATATTAGCGCCTTTCTCTGTCAAAAAGGTTGAAATTTGACCAAAAAGTGGTGAAAATTAGTCAATTTTAATGAATTTCAGCCGAAAATTGGTTGGTTTTTAAATTTCAGCTCCAAACAAAAAACTCCCGTTGAAACAACGAGAGTTTGTTTGATATTTTCTTTGTATCGCTTATGCGGCAGTTTCTTCTTCGGTTTTGTCAATCAAAACCTGACCTCTATAATACAATTTACCTTCGTGCCAATGCGCTCTATGGTATAAGTGCATTTCTCCAGTTGTAGGATCTTTGGCAATAGTAGGCATGGAAGCCTTGTAATGGGTTCTTCTTTTATCCCTTCTGGTTTTGGATGTTTTTCTTTTAGGATGTGCCATTGTTACCTATTTGTCCGTTAATAATTTTTTTAAATCGTCCCAACGGGGATCGGTATTTTCTGATGATTCTTTTTTTTCTTTTGGTTGTAATTCTTCCAGCTTGTCCAAAATTTCGGATTTGAGACTACCGTCTGCTACTCCAGGATGTACTCGCTTCTGTGGAACGGCCAAAACCAACATCTCATACACATATTGTGCGATGTTGAACTGATGTTCCCCATGTGGAAGAATCAATATTTCGTCATTTTCATCATCATAGATTTCTCCGAATTTAATGACTAAATTCAGGTCTGATGAGATAGGTAAATCAAATGCTTCACCCGTAACATCACAATCTACGTTGACATTTCCTTCCGAACCCAGTTCCAATTCCATCATATTGTTCATTTTGTTCAATATGGCGGTGGCTTTTATACTGACCCCGTTAAATTCTTGATAACCAAAAGATTCAAAGAACGTATTATCTATTTCGTACTCAAACTTGTGTTTTCCTAACTTCAATCCCGAAAAAGGAATAAAAAACTCCTTTTGTTCCATCATTTTTACACTTATGCTTTGTGCACTGCCCTTTAAGGCGGGTGCAAAGATACTATTTATTTGAAAACCTGCAATCTGAGCGAAAAATAAAACTACTGTTTATGTGAATTTTAGCTTGCTCTCTTGATTTTTTGCTTTTGCAATGGGTTTTTTATCAACTCCTTATACTCACTTCGTTTTTTATAAATCTGAATCCCCGTGAAAACCGCTTCCTTAAATGAACTAGGGTCCGCTTGTCCTTTTCCAGCAATTTCAAAAGCCGTTCCATGGTCTGGGGAAGTGCGCACTTTGCTTAAACCAGCAGTGTAGTTGACCCCTTTTCCAAATGACAATGTCTTAAAGGGTATCAATCCCTGATCATGATATGCCGCTATTATGGCATCAAATTTCTCATGGCTATTAGACCCAAAAAAACTGTCCGCAGAATACGGTCCATAAACCAATGTCCCTTGGTCAAATAATTCTCGAATAATTGGTTTCAATATTTTCTCATCCTCTTCTCCAATAGTTCCGTTATCTCCACTATGTGGATTAATTCCCAGCAATGCAACTTTTGGTCGACGGATTCCAAAATCCATCTTCAAGGATTCGGTAATAGTACTTACTTTTTCCTTTATAAGTTTAGGTGTTATTGCTTGTGCCACATCCTTTACGGCAATATGATCAGTAAGCAAGCCCACTTTTAACTCGTCCGTAACCATGAACATAAGGCTCTGCCCTTCCAATTCTTGCCCCAAATAATCTGTATGGCCTGGAAACTTGAAATTTTCAGATTGAATATTGTTTTTGTTTATGGGAGCGGTGACAAGCACATCAATTTTGTCCGCTTTTAGCGCTTTAACCGCTGCCTCAAAAGATCGTATTGCAAAAGCACCTGCTTCCTCTGTCAATTTCCCAAATTCGATTTTGGGGCTTTCCTTCCAAACATTCACAACGTTGATTTTTCCATCAACCGCATGCGAAGCATCTTTTATCCCATTAAAATTGATGTTTATGTGTAGAGCTGACTTTTGTCCAGAAATCATTTTGTTGGAAGCGAAAAAAATCGGCGTGCAGAAGTCCAACATCCTCGAATCTTCAAAGGTCTTCAATGCAACTTCACAGCCAATTCCATTATAATCTCCTATCGAGATTCCCAATTTTATTTTTCCTTTTTCCTTCATTAAATCATCTTCAATATGGCTACTTTTACATTACAAAACTACTCATTTAAACTATTTCATGTTTACCGGAATTATAGAGACGTTGGGAAACGTACAGCTTTTGGAAAAAGAGGGAGGTAATCTACACATCACTGTAAGTTCAGATATAACACATGAACTCAAAATTGATCAGAGTGTTTCCCACAACGGGGTTTGCCTAACTGTGGTTTCCATAAATGGAAATCAATACACCGTAACGGCTATTGAAGAAACCCTAAACAAAACCAATTTAGGAGATTTGGCTGTTGGCGATACAGTAAATCTAGAGCGTGCCATGAAATTGGGAGCTCGTTTGGATGGCCATATTGTTCAGGGACATGTGGACCAGATAGCCACCTGCACACAGATTGAGCAAAAAGATGGTAGCTGGTTCTTCACCTTCTCATACGATTCATCTTTGAACAATGTTACCATTGAAAAGGGTTCCATTACCGTTGATGGGGTTAGTCTTACCGTTGTGGATTCCAAAAAAGATAGGTTTAGCGTAGCTATTATACCATATACTTATGAACATACACGATTTGGAAGTTACAGGAAAGGTGTCACGGTAAATTTGGAATTCGATGTTATTGGGAAATATGTTACGAGATTGATGGAACTTCGTAATTAGTTTCCATGACTTTAGCCGACGGTTCCGCTCTTACTGCCTTTTTACTTGCTGCACTCGCTTCCTTTCTTATGGGTCTTTCCAAAGCTGGATTGAAAGGGTTATCCATTTTCAATGTAACTCTTATGGCATTGGCCTTTGGCGCTAAAAGCTCAACCGGCTTGATTATGCCCCTGCTACTGGTGGGAGACGTTTTTGCGGTTTCTTATTACAATCGCCACACGCAATGGAAGTATATCATACAATTCATACCCTGGATGATCATCGGTATTCTCATCGGTGTTTTTCTGGGTAAGGACCTTCCCGAAAAAACCTTCAAACTGGGTATGGTCATCGTTATTTTCATTAGTCTTGGCATTCTATTCTGGTGGGACAGAAGAAAAAGCCAGAGCGTTCCTAAACATTGGTCCTTTGCAGGTTTTATTGGTATTATTGCTGGGATTTGTACTATGATAGGGAATCTTGCAGGAGCATTTACCAATATTTTCTTTTTGGCAATGCGGTTACCAAAAAACGAATTTGTGGGTACCGCGGCATGGTTGTTTTTAATAACCAACCTGTTCAAACTACCATTTCATATTTGGGTCTGGGAAACAATTTCATGTGAGACTTTGTTAATCGACCTAAAATTGTTGCCAGCAATTGCTTTGGGTCTTCTTACCGGAGTTGTTTTACTTAAAAAAATTAATGAGCGGAACTACAAAAAGTTCATATTAATCATGACGGCAGTGGGAGCCATAGCCATTTTGTTCAAATAGTTTTTTGATTTTAAAGGCCTTCTTGAGATATGTCAACATTGGATTTCAAGCGGATTGGCAATGAACTGTATGCTCATTGGCGAAATTCATTGAAGAGAATGAACATAACTCAATTTCTGTTTCAAGAATTATCTGAACAACTCCAATAATTCCCCATCCCATCCCGGAAATAGTGACGATTTGTCTTTAATATTCAAGTGTTTCGAAGCTACAGTTGCAAAATAAGAACGGAAATCGGTGGTAACAGGTAAATCTCTGTTGTCCTCGAGATTTTCAAAGGCCAATTCTGGAAAACTGCCATATATTTTTCCGCCATTTATACCGTTTCCCAAAATAAAACTGCATGAAGCTCGCCCATGATCTGTTCCGAAAGAACCATTTTCCATTACGGTACGACCGAACTCCGTCATCGTCATAACCACTACATCATCTTGCAAAGTGCCCAAGTCTTCCCAAAAAGCAGAAATGGATTGTGCCAAATCCCTTGCCCTTAGTGTAAATCCACCATAATCCACATTTTGTCTACTATGAGTATCCCAACCGTTGCTTTCTACGAACGCAATTTCGAGTCCTGCGTTGGCCTTAATAAGCTTTGCAGTTTGTTTCAATCCTGAACCCAACGGTGACATTGGGTAAGCTGAGTTGGGATTTATAGGTTGGTTCAGTATATCTAATGAAGCCATCATTTCTGCGGCCTCGATATTGTATATGCCTGCATTTGCAAGCTCGGCCATGGATTCCTTTTGGTACAACTCCTTCAGCTTTTGCAGTTCTTGAAGTTCTTCAGCGGAAAAACTTAAATCCGATAGGTCCTGAACCACAATATGTGCGTTTTCTCCATAAAAAGAACGCGGAGAGGTTGGCGTAAACGATACCGCTTTAAATGGTGTGGCTTCGTGCCCCATAGCTCCCATGGCTCGGTTCAACCAACCGGATTGCGTTCCCTTGATTCCCGGTGTGCCACTTTCCATGAAGTCCTGAGCATCAAAATGGGACCGATTCGCAACTGGAGAACCCACACCATGTAAAATAGCCAGTGTACCGTTTTTGTAATAGGGTGCAAGAGGAGCTAACTCAGGGTGCAGTCCAAATGCTCCATTCAAATCCAATAATTTCTTTGATGCGTTGCCTGTTGCAGAGAAAACCAAGTTTGGACGATGCTTTTTCAAGAAAGCATTGTCGATGGGCTGTACGGCGCTGATTCCGTCCATGGCACCCCTTTGAAAAATACAAACCAGTACTTTTTTACGTTGAAAAGAAGCAGGTTCCAAAATGGAGGCAGCCGCTTGAGCCACAAAACTAGGAACCCCGCCTAAAGTTGTTGTAAACAGGGATAGGCCACTAGTTTTTATAAAACTTCGGCGACTCCAATGCTTATTTCCTTTCTCTTCACACATTTTTATTGTTTTTGAAATCGTGGACTACTCAACTCGCGCTTCCATTCACTGGTGCGAAATTCCGCGGGCAATTGTATCCCAGCTATTTTGCTTGAAGTGAGTGCATCGGCAAACTTCATTCTATTAATGAGTCCTGTGCCAGTTGTCCAATACGTTTTGGTATCGGGGAAACCTGTAGGTACTTGATAGCCGTAAATGGGCTCGCCCATACGTACAATCCATTGCAAAGCTTCTTGTTCCGAACTGATTTTGGCTTCACTGGACCGTAGTGCCGATGCGACATATTCAAAGGGAGTCTTTACTTTGACATGGGCATGTTTAGGGTCCCAAAATTCCTTCGCTTCCAATAAGTTCCGCATCATCGTAGGGATGTGACCGGCACTGGAAGTATAAGCTTTGGCCACTTTATCAATTAGTGATTGTGGTGCATCGTCACTTACAAAGCGCTTAACCAGCTTTGCGCTGATAAACTGAGCTGTTGATGGATGGGCCGCAAGTGTTTCTATAGCTTGAATGCCCTGTTCATAACCTCCTTTTTCAGAAAACCTCCTGCCCAAAAAAGTTTTGCTACCTGAATCATGATGAGTGCTGTCAAAAAAGAAAGCGCCATCTAAAAACGATTTTTTATTTTTTTTGATGCCCTGTTTGATGAAAAAACTGAGGAGCCAATGAAATCTAATTAACAACGGATTCACTTTCCAGCCACTTAATATTCTGGATAGTTCTTCAACATCGTTTTGGGTATAGCCACCGTCTACTCCTAAAGTATGCAATTCCAAGAGCTCGCGCGCATAATTTTCGTTGATGCCGGGCATCTGGAGAAACTGTCGAAATTCCGATTCCAACAACTTTTTTGCTGGTGGCTTTCGTCTATCCAATGTTTGTGAACTTTCATCAGCATTGGAGTGATTATTATCGAGATAAATCAACATAGCTGGGTGATGTGCACTGGCCTTCAACATTTTATCAAAGTGTCCAAGCACATTGGCCCTGATTACATCCTGATCATAGGACAATACGTAGGGCGCCGTATCATTAACTCTAGTGATGGACACATTAAGATGATTGAACCAAAAATCTGCCAGTGTTTCTTGAATTTGGAATGGGCTATGTACGGCTCGATACAGTTTTTGTGCCCGCAACTGGTACATTAATTCCATAAAGTTCCCAAACTCCAATTCCTCGAAATATTTGCGAAGAAATTCGCCGCCCTCCAATTCGTAAATGGCACGTCTATCTACATTGGCCACGGACGCGTTAATAGTTGCGAGCATTTCGTTAACTAGCAGTTTTTCTTCCAATTCCTTTTTGAACTTCTTGTCTTTTCGGAATTTAATGCCCATTAAAATCAACGAAATTCCTGGGCTGGGATAGGTCTTTGCAATTTCCTTGATAGAGAGTTTGGTAATTGGAAACCGACTCTCCACCTCTTTCTCAAAACTATACTTTGAGGCTAAAGACAACTGTTTTTCCAGCCAGTTTTCCAGACCTTCAGATTTGATTTCCCCAATCAGACCTTTAGTTGCTCCGAAAGTTAGCTTTGAGACCGCATAGTCTATAGCTTCGCTTTCCGAAAGGCCCATGGATTTATATGCAAGGTTCATTAAAGACATTGTTCAATTAAACGGATAACATAAATACCACCTTGTTTCAAACGAAATAAAAAGTAGGATTATTACTTAAAATCTACTGCTCTATTTTTTTGACTTATGAATAATCCAATGGTTTAATAGCCGATTTTAAGATTCCGGTCATCACTGGAAATCAACATCGGATGGTAGTTGATTTCGATCAACTTGCCCGCCATTTTTATCATAATACACATAGCTCACAATACTACCCTTCTTCAGTCGGATACGATAGTACTCCTTTTTGGTCTTATAAAGTTTAATATGAACGCCCCCTGTTACCTTTGACCCTGAAAAATTTTCTTCTAAATCTGGTCTCAATAAACCAGGAATGGTTTTAGGGCCATAATATTCTGAGTAGTAGAGTATTTCACCTTCTGCCGAATATCTTGCATTGCTCAAGGGTCTTTTCCCTTCTTTCATAAAGGAAACATATCGAGTAAAACTGTTTCCTTTTCTTCCTGTCGATTCTTGTCTTTTCCAACGAATCACTTTTTTATCCCCGAAATTTGCTTGCTGGGAGCTCAATACCGCTTCCGGAATCTCTTCGGCGGAAACAATACTACCTTCAAACTTTGTTGTTTGCCCAATGGCCGCAAAAAAGGCCAAACTTACTAAACTTAATATGACTATTCTTTTCATAATCTGCTGTTTTAGAGGTTAAATCACGTATTAATAAATTAATTTTATTCATGTAAAAAAACTACAGATTCTGTGCCCTAAGTGTTCCCTAAATCCTGTTTTCAATGAAATTGACCCTATTTTCAATGAAATGGTTTCTTTTAGATAGCCCAATAAAGAAAGTTTGCTTTTGGGGTATCCTTCTTCTGTTGGCCAGTTGGAATTACTATACCGACTTTTTCCAACCCTTTCAGGCTTTTTTAATGGCAATACTCTTAACCTGCCAGGTGATAGGGATGGTTTTAATTGGCTATTTGTGGCTGGGCAAACAAAAAAAGTTTCCAAGAATTACATTTTGGTCCATCACTCTGGCGTTCACCATCTTCAGGTTCTTGATTGTATTTTTCATTCTCCAATACAAACTCCCCGAGTGGACCGTTTTCCACCATCCAGATAGAGTTGGATTCTATCTTTTTTTTACTTCAGCCGCCTTCATTTTTTTTGGATATAGTTATTCCATTTATGAGTGGGGGCTTGCCGCAAGACAAGATTACAAGGACTCAATGGCCATTTCAGGGAAAAGCATACAGCCACCGATTGTGATACGTAGCGAGGGCAAAACGGTTCGCCTATTGCCCCAGGATATTATCTATCTGGAAGCGAATGGTGAATATGTCAAGTATTGCACAAAGGGGAAAAACCACATGTGCTTTCAGCGTATGAAGACTGCGGAACATGAACTAAAAAACTACGGTCTGCTACGGGCCCATAGATCTTACATTGTCAACCCGCTTTTTGTTGAATCGTACTCCTCTAATCTGCTGATACTTAAGAACAATCAAGAAATCCCCATTAGCAATTCGTATAGAGATCTGTTCTTAAAAACCCTGAAAAACCGGGATTTTAGGAATTGACTTTAAAAGCCTAATGATGATAAAAAATCGAAAATTCAAACAAAGCCTTAATAGTTTTCCAATCTTAAATCACTTCAATAATGACAGTAGAATATATACGATATAACATTGCTCCAGAAAAAAAGAATGCTTTTTTAACGGCTTACGAAAAGGCATCGGAGCAACTTAATGCCTCCGAATTTTGCTTGGGTTATGAACTAACCCAATGTGAGGAAGAGCCCACTAGTTTCATTTTGAGAATTGAATGGACTTCAACAGAAGATCACTTAAATGGCTTTAGAAAATCTTCAGACTTCGCTGTTTTTTTAAAACATGTTCGTCCCTTTTTCAATGATATTATGGAGATGAATCATTATCAGTTGACTTCTGTACTTAAAAACAGGTAGCAATGCAGAATTCGAACAAAGGATTTCCATGAATCTTTGAACATTTCTTTAAGATTAAAGAACACAACAAAGCTTATTTTAGCTATAGTAAATAAAACCTTTTTAAGAGAATTATATGTCCGTATCACCCTTTGACTCCTACCAACTAGGTCCCTGGAGTTTGAAAAACAGAATTGTAATGGCCCCAATGACCAGAAGTCGCGCCATCGGAGGAGTACCCAACGAACTAATGGCAAAATACTATGCGCAAAGAGCTTCTGCAGGCCTGATTGTTACCGAAGCAACCAGTTCATCCCCCAACGGAATGGGATATGCACGCATTCCTGGGATATATAGCGATGAACAAGTAACCGGCTGGAAGCTGGTTACAGATGCTGTTCATGAGAAAGGAGGAACCATAGTCCTTCAGGTTTTCCATACCGGGCGAGTATCCCATCCGCTAAATATGCCCAAAGGTGCTAGGGTTTTGGCTCCCAGTGAGATAGTCAGTCCAACCGAAATGTGGACGGACGAACAACAAATGCAGCCACAACCTGTCCCCGAGGCTATGTCCTTAGATGATATTAGGACAGCGGTAAATGAATACCGTACTGCTGCTAAAAATGCTGTCGCAGCAGGCTTCGACGGTCTAGAAATTCATTCAGCAAATGGATATCTCATCAATCAATTTATCAATACACAATCGAACCATAGAACAGATGAATATGGGGGCAGTATTGAAAATCGTTCAAGATTTCTTTTAGAAGTTGTTGACGCGGTCACTTCAGAAATAGGAGCAAACAAGACGGGTGTGCGGATAAGTCCTCATGGCGTATTTAATACTATGGATCAATATGATGGATTGACAGAAGACTACGAATACATTGTTGAACGTTTGTCAGATAAGGGAATAGCGTATCTTCATCATATAAGAGCTAAGTTCATGGGGGCACCCCAAGTGCCTTCTGATGTAGATGCAAGGATGAAAGCAAAGTTTAATGGGACTTTTATAATAAACGGTGGCTACGAGAGAGAATCTATGATAGCCGCTTTAGAAAATGGAGACACAGATTTGGTTGCAATCGGGAAACCGTTCATATCCAATCCGGATTTGGTGGAGCGGTATAAAAACAATTCTTCGATAGCGCCTTTTCATACAAACTCGTTCTATACCCCAGGAGAGGAAGGCTATACCGACTATCCTCATCTGCAGGAAATGCCAAACTAGATGGTGCTGATTTGATGGACACCCAAGATGAATTTTTGGAAAAATTCATCTTGGTGTTTTTTGTTCTCAAAGTTTAAAGTTGATGTCTATGAAAAATTTATTGAATGTGGCGAGTATCGTTTTACTCATTCTAGCTGTTATGATAATCTACTTGGGTATGCAAAGAGAAAGCATTTTCAATCCTCCAAACATTACCGGGGTTGGCTTTATAATGATAGCTGTGGTGCTACTGTTTTTTAAAAAGCATTTTTAATAAAAGCACTTTTATGCTCGGTCTTGCTTAGTACTTAAGTTAATAGTAAAGGATGAAATCAAGAACTCTCAAAGTTTTAATTACATCTTTTTTGATAGGACTTCTTTTAGCGCTTCATTCTTTTTTTATCTCGGGAACAAATCCACTCTTTGAACTACTCATTAAAGGTTTCCTTCTTTTGCTCATTGTCTATTGCGTTAGTCAAATTTTGAAAGAGCCGAGTAAAAGAGAAAAGCTTATCCAAACTCTAATTCTTTTATTGTCAATTGGATTTGGCCTGTTCGTAGCTAATAGGTCATTGGACAAGCTGAACAAAACAGGGGGCAGAAAATATCAAGTTGAACAAAAATCGAATTGAGATTCAATTAAACTTTAAGCAGAATTATTCCCGTCCTGCTGCTACTCAATACGACCGTATATGACGAAAACCGATTGGAAATTGTAGGTGATAAGTCTATTGGTAAGGTTAAGTAGATCCTTTAACCATTTACATTCGTACTATTTTATCACCGTTTTCGCAAAAAGCAAAGTATTAAGATTAGAGCTTGCGAGAACAGATGGTCGCACCTACTCTTTCTCAATTCCAGATTTTAAGGGTGTATTCAACCAGTACTTATCCGTTAAAAAATCAGAATTAGCTTGCTGATATTTGGGTAAGGGTCTTTGTTTGTTCACGTAATTGATGTTTTGGGGAAGAGGCTTTATTGGAAATACCTCTTGAACAAAAAGTTCTCTAAATTGATTTGCGGTAACCGTATTTTTTTTTCCCAACTTTCGATTTTGGATGTCTCTTAGATTTCTGATTCTATGGGTAATGTGTCTCATCACTCCCTCCTCATCCTCAATTTCATCTATCGGAATTGTACCCTTTACCAATTTTACCTTTATTTTTTTTGTATCCACAGTTTCTATGTCAGCTATGCTGAGCTTCCTTTTTTTGTAAAGAAACCTGAAATCCTTTGGGCCGTTTAAAGATTCCCGTTTGACTGGATTTGTAAAACTTACATAAAAAGCATTTTCATTGATATCAAATGTGATGTCCTTGATTTCGAAGTTTTGTCTATCGGACACTTTGAAATAATTGTTGAACGAAATGTAATTCAAATACATTAAACCCTCTCGGGAAATATACTCAGTCGTTAAAGTGTACAACGGCTTGTTTCTATGAAAGAGATAATACTCCAGTTTATAAATTGCATACGTCGTTGGGGAAATAAAGACTTTTCCTTTTGCGGAGTATTCTGCGGCCGAATTGGGTTTTATATATTCAAAATCAATTTCATACAAAGGAACACCATCAAAATAGCTTACTCTTCTTGTTTTAAAGGTGTGATTGCCTACAAAGTCGGTTTGCAAAACATCGACGAAAGAAAAACTGGGACGGACATAGTTACGTATCGGATTATGAAGGAACAGAATACTCAGTTCGTTTCCTCCCATATCCGATATCACGGCATTCAAAATATATTTCCCATCCGCATTGTATGCCTTGGCCAATTGCTCATCCTGAGGAAAATCCAGATTCGTTTTGTATTGGTGCAACACCGTTTGGTTACTAGGGTGATATATCTGATTGGTCTGTATTCCACCATCGAAAACTTCAATAATAGCTTCATTTAAATTCAAATATTGACTGCCTGTCTTTTGATAGTCTCTATAGTAGGCAACATAAGAATGGGGTAGGTTCGGATAGTTTTTGGGTATACTGTCAATCGCTTTTTTTATTAGGGAAATACCAAGTATATCATTATTCCTTTGTTTGCCCTTGCCAACCAATACTACTTCACTCAGGGATTCTATTTTGGGAGTTAAAAGAATAATGTTTAACTCTTTATTTTGCAAATTTGAAGTGGGTATTTCCAAGGTTTCATACCCTATACTTGCTATTCTTAATGTATCAATGGATGATTTAAGCTTAGCCGGCATTCTAAAGTAGCCATTGTCATCGGTGACAATGCCTTTTTGGGTGTTTTTAAATTGAATCGTTGCGAAGACAATAGGTACGCTGTCCTTGGAATCCAGTATTTGGGCCTTTAGTTCTTCTTCATTATTTTGACCAAAGGTCTGCGTAGCAAAAAAAATGGCGATACCAAAGGATACGCTCCTTTTCCAATGACCGCTATTGCTGCAGAGCTGTTTAAACTTCATAACTTCTATTATTCATTGGGTGACAAGGAAATTGTTTGGGAGACAAATGATCCTTGATTCGTAATCCCTTCAACGAAAATTTTAACTCCAGCCGAGTACGCATTGGAGACCTTAAATTTTATCAACCCGTTTACATCTGATTTAAGTTGGGGCAACCAATCCAACACCCCAAAATATTCAAAGAAATCGGACTCATAAGAGGAGTACCTTGGCACATAAAACTCACGCTCCTGGGTAAATGTCATTTCAAATGGATGCTCCGAATATTCAGTATAGGCGTTGGAACGCTTTCTGGAAGACTTGTACTCTTCTCCCGTATATATTCGAATTACACCACCTGAATTAATACCTTCCCCAAGACCTTTCTTGTTCACCTCGATATAATCGATTTCCGATAGCCTAAGATTCGAGAGCACACTAAGTACATCCGGTTGTAGCCCTGCACTTCCAATAATGGTCGTATCCCTGGTAATGAAGGGGTTAAGCAAATGATCATCAATATAAATTGAGGGTTCTCCGCTGGAACCAAAGTTTTGTGCTTGTTGGTTAACAATCAAAAATCGACCCTGTTCTTCCCTTACAAGAAAACCTTTCCTGCTGATATAATTTCTAAAGGTAACAAGATGCTGTTTTTGCTCATTTGTAATTTCCTCAACATTCCCAAAGGTTTTGTTTTGAAGTGATTCAAGCTGTGACGACTTCCTTTTGGCTTGGACAATAACTTCTTCTAAAGCTCGAATTTGGTTTAATATACGAAACCTCTCTGAGTAGTCTGTTTTAGAAATGCTCGTGCTCCCGTAGCCCAAAGCTTGTGATGAGGTATCAATCTCGGGAACTTTGGAGGGATAAAAGCTCACAGTAACATCTGCGGGACTTAGTTTTCCTTTACTACTTATTCTCCCAATTCTGAAAAAATCGTCCCCATCCGGAAAAAGCCCCGTTTTCTCTAGTTTTTCCTGCCCCTCTTCAAAGGAAACAATTTCGAGATTGTTATTTCCGTAAGGAATTACAACATATTGCTGGTTTCCCTTTTTAGCATCCCGTTGAATGACCGCCCGTATCCCCTCTTCAAAGTCATAATCATAATCAGGCGGGGAATTGAATATGTTTTCCCAGCTATAACTGCTCCATCCTTGGGTCAGAAGCAGCAAATCCAGTTCTTCCTTTTTTAATTCATTGGTATCCTTAAAGTAGTATTCAGCATTTTCAATATATCCTTTCACATAAGGCTGCAAAAGAGTATAGGATGCCAGATTATGATGCGGTCTGTACGTCACTGAAGCACTGGGAAGAATAGAAACACTGGCGTTGAGAATTGGTTCTGCAGAAGATATAGATACTTCGATAGAATCTTTCATGTTTGTCTTTTCAACCAGATTTTTATTTTGAAGAGATATTCCTTCATAGTTAAAATAAAGTCTTTCAACCAATGGTTGACCGGAACTATCAAAAACCGTGAATATGTTCATTCCAGGAAAAAGAATGCCACGGGGTATATCATTGTTTGATTTCAAGCTGGTAAAAGGATTAAGGGCAATTAGGTGGTTATCCTCACCGTTGTGGACCAACAAACTATACGTGTTTCGCAATATTTCATTATTACTTGCTTGATTTGTGGATAGGGTTAGACTTAAGCCACCACCTTGGTCCAATAGCGTTAAAACGACGCCCTTGTTTTCAGATTTGGGTAACGGATACTCCAGTTCTTTTCCTTCAAAATTGATTTTAACAGCATAGGTTCGCCCGATATCGGGCTTTAATTTGAATCTTCCGTGACCGTGTTTATTGCAACTTATTTTTCCTAAACTATTACCCGTTTCATCAACTAGCTCCCCTTCAACATTGGGTATTCCCAACCCTGAAGCGTCCTTTATGGCAATTCCTATTACACTCTCAACACCCATCACCAAATGACCACCTTCAGGCAGGACTTGAACATCAGGACGTACATTTGTAGTTAAATTCTCTTGAAAGCCCTCTTTAAAATCCAGAATCTCTATAGTCTGTTTAAAATAATTAGGTTCCTGAAAGTTTTTCATCCAATTGGTAAAGGCCAAAAGGGTATATGTGCCTGAGGCAAAGAGACTGTCAATTTCAAAAACGCCAGAGGCAAGTCCCTTATCTACTTTCACCAGTTGCTGTTTTATGGGTAATCCATCCTTGTTGGAAATGGTTACATAAAGGTTCTTGGTGTCTTTAGAAAGCCGCTTGCTTTCTTTTTCCAAGCAATACGCCTGAAAACCGAGTTGTTCCCCTTTTATGTAGGTTGTTTTATTCGTATGCAAAAAGACTATTTCCCTTGGGAGTTCAACATAATCCTCATAAGCTTCAAGAACCATATCATCTGAGTTCTCTTGTGCATAGAAATAAGCATGAACAAATGCAAAAAGTAGGGTAAAAGTATATAACCTCATCTATCACAGGGAATTACTTTAAAAATACGATACAAACTAGTTTTTTCAAAATGTAACGAATCGATTGAAATGTCAAATCTGACCAAAGTTGCGCATTTAGCACAACCAAAATTTTAGATGATTTTCCATCATACTTTCGGGCCTAATTCTCAATATCAAATGAATAAAAATCGTGCGTAGAAGTGCGCCTAAAATGATGGCAACTAACCCATTGCCTGTTTTTTTCTATATTTAAGACTTACCTCAATTCATGAAGAATTGTACCGGCCATATTTTAATCCAATTTTTTTTGGGCATTGTACTTTGTTCAGCCCAAAACTTTAGATATACCTATTACAAGAACAGTGACCTCCCTTTTAAAAAGGTTTCCCAAATCAACCAAGATGCCCAAGGGTATATATGGATAGCTTCGGATAAAGGATTGTTTCGGTTTGACGGCACTCAATTTGAGGATTTTAACCTTACCCTAAAAAGTAGAAATATTAAGTCCCTGCTTTCCACCCATAGGGACACCTTGTATTTTTCAAACGATGAGGGTCTCTTTCAGCTCACCTATCAAGAAGGACGCCCAAAAATCAATAAATGGGTTGAAACAAGCGAAGCAGAAAACCTAATGGGTTACCCCGAAGAATTGTTCAGGGACTCTAAAGGTCGGTTTTGGGTAAGTCAACTGGATGGCAGCGTGTTTTCCATTGATGCTTCTGGAAAACTGCAGAGAAAATTTCAATTGTCAAATCATCCAAAAACGCGAAAAATAACTTTTGGGGAGGATAAAAACAATACTATCTGGGCGATGATTCCCGAGGAAGGTTTGTTCTATTTGAATGAGAATCAAAAAAAATTCAGTTTGTTCCAAACCTTTTCCGCTGGCCAACATTTTGCCACAAATGGTACAAACCTTATTGTGGTTGGCAATGATATCAAGATTTTCACCTTGGATGATAATAAAAATGTGAAACAGGAAAAGGTCATTAATTCTGATGGAATTCAATTTAACCAAATCTCAAAGGACCTTGAAGGAAATTATTTTCTAAGCGCTGATAAAGAGCTCTTCTCTTTAGAGATAGATAAAGGCACGTTTCAAAAGGTATTTGGATCGAACGATCCACACCGTGTTGAAGAGCTCCCCTTTGTTTCCTTTGACCATCTTTTTTTTTCTCCAAGTGAATTACGTAAAGGAGGGGATATTTGGGTAAGTACACGGCACGGCTTCGGAATCTTGCAGTTTCCATTTTTTCAAAGTGTTTCGGGCCTGCCTCATGATAATGTTTTAAGTATAAATACCCATTCTAAAAACAAGGTTTTGCTGGCCATGGGAAATTTGTTTCAGCTTGAAAAAGCAAACACTTCTTTTTCATTTGAAAAAAATCTAGAGCTTTCACGCGTTTCTTCAATAAGTACTTTCAATGATATGACTTGGTACGGAACTAGTGATGGAAGTATTCTTTTCTTTAAAAATGGTCTACAACAAAGAGTCTATAATCTTAGCGAGGTCGGAGGAGGAATCTTTTTTATGTCCACCGACCATGTTGGAGAAACTTGGTTCTGCCAGGCACCACTGGACAAACCTATTTTAGGCGTGAAAAAGGTATCAAGCACGGGCACTATTGTTGACTACGGTGTTCAAAAAGGGATAAACTCACGCATTTTGGTGATAAAGGAAGGGGGAAGGTCTGAAATTTATGCCGCTGGCATTGGAGCAGATTCTTACCTGTTCAAATATGATAGAGAGAATGATACTTTTCAAGACAAAAGCTTACCCTTTAAATTTGAGGTAGGCAGCAATTTTGAAGTGCATGATCTTACCATCGACCATCAAGGTGTAGTTTGGTTGGCAACTACAGATGGTCTGTTAAAGTATGACACTGAAACCATAAATCGTGTTAATCTTGGCCCTTATACAACACAAGAAATTAGATCCATTGCATCTTCAAAAGATGGCAATCTCTGGTTGGCCACAGATACGAATGGTTTAATTTTCTACGGAAAAAATAAATCATACGTACAATTTGATGAAAGCAGCGGAACGCCTTCAAAGGTTTCCACATATAGGAACCTAAGCATTGATCAGAATGAATTTTTATGGTTTGGTACGGCTGAGGGTGTAGTGTATTCGTCTGTTGCCAATGCAGGGCCTTTGCGCACCAAGTCTCCTATAATCAAGTCCATTCTAGTTAATGATAAAAATACCGAGCAAAATGAAATGCTCAATGTCCATGAAAAGTCGCGAGTTGAGCTGCAAGTTTCTACTACGGCATTTCCTGGAAAAGAAGTTTTGTATCAGTACAAAATAATAGATGACGAGCATTTAAGAATAGGTTCCGACCATGCTTCATGGTCTGACCCCATTAACTCTTCCAAAATCCCCTTGCCAGAAATCAAAAGTGGTGACTATACCCTTAAAATTCGTGGACAACAAAAGGGTGGACATATGTGGAGCACCCCTTCTATATTACATTTAACGGTAAAACCCATGTGGTATTCCACTTGGTGGGGTGTCTTAATCCTTTCAATTGGTGGGGTCCTTCTTTTTTGGGTAACAACCCGTCAATGGGGTCGTTTTAAAACCCGTAACTTGAGAAAGCTTTTATTGGAGGAGCAATTGATACTGGCAAAAAAAGAGGCCCTTTTGGTTAAAAAGGACAGCGCCCTCAAGCTTCAACAGGAAGAACTAAAAAGTACGGGGGCCAATGTTTACATGCTCAATCGGCTTTTGTCCTCATTACCTCAGTCCGGCACATGGCCCGAGATATTTAAGGGCTTAAAGAGGTTGATTGAGCTCCCTACGGGAATTGATGCCTTCGAAATAGCAAGAGTTGATGGAGGAGAAATAAAGTATCAAGGATTCCATAGAAACAAAACAGGGCATATCCGAAGAAAAGAGGAGTTCAATGAAAAGGAAAACTTTGCCAGCTATGTTGCTACAACCGGAAAGCCCTTAATTATAGACAATGTGTCCCAACAAGCTCTAAACTACCTTTGCAATGTTCCTGAAAATGACTTTTCATCCCATCTATTCGTTCCGTTCCAACAACAGGGAAATACTGCCGTTTTTTGTGTTTATGGCACCGAGGAAAAGAAGTTCTCGCAACGTGATTTGTCTTTGATTCAGATTCTAACAAATTTCCTTGGCCTAATCACATCAAAACCCTTGAAAGAAGATGTATAGAATATCAAAATGCATAATAAGCTTCGGTGCGATTCTATTCTTGGGAGTAGCAAGCCTATCTGGTCAGACCCAAATAGACACATTAAAGGTTGGGGTTTTTAAACAGGTGCCGTTTGTTAATGGGGACAATGATTCATCCTTTTCCGGTCTATCCATTGATTTATGGGAAAACATTGCTTTAAAGAACAACGTCCCCTTCAAATATATTGAGTTTAGTGATGCAGTTGGAGTGATACGGGCTTTGGACTACAGGGACATTGACCTCGCCATAAACCCCATGAAGAATACTGCAAGCAGAATGCAGAAATTTGAAGTCAGTCAGCCCTTTCATATTTCGAGTCTCGGCGTTGTGGTTACCTCATCGAGTCAAAGTCAATTTCAAATTTTTATCAGCAACTTTTTTTCACGTGATTTTTTGAACATCGTGATTTTGTTGTTACTGATACTACTTTCTTTCGGAACCATACTCTGGTTTGTGGAAAGACGCTCCAACCGATATCAGTTCAGACCTGGAATTCTTGGGCTTTTTGATGGGCTCTGGTGGGCCGCGGTTACCATGACCACCGTGGGCTATGGTGACAAAGCTCCAAAAACCAATTTGGGAAAAACAATCGCCATCATTTGGATGTTCACAGCAGTGATAATCATTTCAAGTTTCACTGCGACCATTGCCTCTACGCTTACGGTCAATAGTTTAGAGGGAGAAATCAATAGCTTGGAGGAGCTTAAAAGTGTTGAACTGATAGCCGTGGTCGGGGCGAGCCCAAGTTCAGATTTTCTTCAACTTAGCGGGTTTGGAAATACCAAACTATACCGTAGTCCGCAAGAAGCACTTTACGCGTTGTCAAAAAAAGAAGTCAATGCACTGGTTCATGATAGAACAACGATGCACCATTTAATTCAACAACTGCAAATACAGGAAAGTGTTCAACTTCTACCATTGAGTTTTGAAGAAGGATATCGTAGCTTTATGATGCCCAAGGGCCATACTTTTTTTGACGTTCTGAATCAAGAGATAATTTTTCAAATTCAACAAGATTCGTGGAACGCGCTTCTTTTGAATTATGGATTATAATGCTAGTGATTTCCTTCCTAATTTACTCTTCGGCAACAGTACTTTGGGATAGTTTTTTTAGGTCGGCACGAGTCAAAGGTTTTGTAATATACCCATCAATGAACTCATATTCCTTTGATAAATTTAAATCTTCGGGGGCTATAGAAGAAGTGAGAATGTGAATTTGAATGGAATCGCGAACCACACTTTTGACTTGCCGCAATTCTTCCAAAAGCTCCCAACCATTCATTACGGGCATATTGATGTCGAGCAACATAATTTCTGGGAGATGTTCAGGGGTTTCTGAAAGCTCCTCCAACCTATTGTAAGCTTCTAGTCCATTTTCAAAATGAAATACTTCATCAGTAAGTCCAGAAGAGGTAATAAGCACCTCGGCGGCCTCTCGAAAAATAAAATCGTCATCAACTAAAAACACTTTTTTTGCTTTCATGCCTTTGCTTGTTTAGGGTTTGGAAATTTTAGCAGAAACGTGGCACCTTGGTCCACCTCACTGATTACTTCAATTTCAGCGTTCATTGCATCCATTTGATTTTTGGAAATAAAAAGACCGACCCCTTTGGCGTCTTTATTCCCATGAAAAGTTTTATACATACCAAAAAGTTTATCACCATGCCGCTCCATATCAATTCCTCTTCCATTATCCTTAAATGAGACTATAGTATTTCCATCTTTCTCATAGGCCTCCACAACAATACTCAGCTCTGTTTTGGGTTTTCTATATTTTAAACTGTTGGTAAGCAAATTCAAGAAAATACTTGATATATAAGGTTTCACGGCGTGAATCCTTAAATTATTTTCAATTTGGATGTCAATGCTTGGGGCAATTTCTTCAACATGTGCGTTTATGCCCTCCAAAACCTCGATCAACGTGGCTTTTATATGCACCCATTGTAAATTGACATTAGGGTCTGACTGAATTTTAATTACCTCGTTCAATTGAACCACAGTTTCGTCCAAACGTTCGGAAGAAATTCGAATCATTTCCAAAAAACGTTGTTGTTTTTCGGGGTTGGTGTTCTCCAACAGCATTCCGGTCAGCATAGATAGGTTGCTTGAGTTGGACCGAAGATTGTGAGAAACGATATGGGCAAAATTCAACAAACTTTGATTTTGTTTTTCGGTGGTGTTAAGTAATTGTCGAAGTCTGTTATCCGCTTTTTTAATTCGGGAAACATCAGTGTTGGCCCCAACCATTCTAGTCGCGTTCCCTTTTTCGTCCCTGAACACTTTTCCCAATCCGTGAATATATCGTACAGACCCATCCGAGGTTTTAATCCTGAACTCGGTATTGAATTCCTTTTTTCCTTCAATAGCTTCTTGAACCGCCTGAAAGCTTCTTTCGCGATCATCAGGATGTATAGTACTCTCCCAGGCCTCAACCTCTCCCGAGAAATCTTCCTTGTTTACCTGGTATAAATCATACATGTTATCGTCCCAAACCAAAACGTTATTAACGATGTCGTAATCCCAAATACCAATATTCGAACTCTCGACGGCCACTCGCATTCGGTCTGTAAGCACCTGATATTTTATGCTTGCTCGTTTTGACTGATCAATATCTTGAAAGACTCCAAAAAGACGTGTAGCCTTCCCATTCACAATCTCTGTGCTACCTATTGAACGCACCCACTTTTCATTTCCTTGAGCTGTAACTATGATGAACTCTTCATCGAAAGAGCCCCCATTTTCAATGGTGTTTGAAACCAGTTCCATGATGCGTTCACGGTGCTCCCCTTTTTTGTAGAAGTTGATCCCACCCTCAAGGTCTGGGATGTAATCCTTGGGAACTTCGTGTATCTCTTTGGTCATATCCGACCAATAAATTTTATTGTTGACCAAATCAACCTCCCAACTTCCGATTTTAGCGGTGTGCTCGGCTTGAACAGAAAGGTCAAAAGCTATTTTCTTTTGTGTGACATCTTCAAAATAAAGAAAGTATCCAGAATGTGAGACATCCGGATAGAGAACCAATTTGTGCCATCTCAATTCACCTTTTCTAGAGACATAGGAGACAAACTCGCTAATGGGCTTTTTCGGTAAAGATTTCTTCCTTCTGATTTCTTTAAGGGAATCGGGTATTCTTCCAATCAAATCTTCCAGATTGTTGGGAAGTCTATCTGCGCCCTGAAATCCGAAATAACCGTAGAACACATCAGAATGTTCTTTAATTTCAAATCGGTGGTCAACAAGAGCTACAGGAAACGGAAGCTCCGACATTTCAATACTTGAACCAATCTTTAAACTCATGGAATCCAATAGAATAGTCCAAATAGAACGTCAGATTTTTCTTAAAATTGTTGTCAGCTAAAAATATCGACTTCCCAGGGCAGAAACATCGTATTATTTGTAAAAATCAACCTCAATCCATTAAGGGTAAAATCCGGTTTGTAAAAACTGGAAGCCCCTATTTGTTTGTTCGCACCCACTAGGAAAAAAACACAAATCTTGTTTCTTTCCTTTTTTAGAAGAATTTCGAGCTGTTTAAACTCAATACTTAGCTCCAAACACCTTAAAAAGACTTTAGTCAAAATTGAATACCCAATGTGTTTTTCAACAAGGGTTTTTACTCTATTGGTAGTATTTACCCCTAAGTTTCCATAGGAAATAATCTC
Organism: Flagellimonas meridianipacifica; assembly: GCF_003001695.1. GTDB lineage: Bacteria > Bacteroidota > Bacteroidia > Flavobacteriales > Flavobacteriaceae > Flagellimonas > Flagellimonas meridianipacifica. Next base: position 949,917 of record NZ_PVYX01000001.1, read on the forward strand.
TTGAAAGTCTTGAGTGTTTCTGAGGCCTTCCCATGCCCCTTCATCATTTAATTCCTGAAAACAGTCTGCCATAATACACATTTTGCGAATTAATCATATAGAATGGCACTTTGAAGTATATGGCAATAAACCTATGAACCAAATAACGATTCAGGTATTTTCTGCGTAGTAGTTGTGGTTTTCGCACTCAAATATAAGAAATATATTACGGGTGTTTCTGCTTGCTAAATCAAGCTAGGTTCAACTATATCAACCAAAAAAAGCTTTACAGCCTACCAGTTTAAAGAGAGTTGTAATTCTTCTTTATGATAAATGCTCTTATGTTTTTTTAGTTTTCGATTTTTTGAAAATCAATTGTTCGCTAAAATCAGATTTAAATGAATGTCTTTTACATAAAAGTGAAAAGAACATGTTCTTCAAAGCAACTTCGGATTCGGATAATGATCGGACTGGTCTTCGCTAGTATTATCTAGACAAGTGAAGTCCTTTTCAACCAAAAGGGATAAAGAAGACGCGTCATTCCAATCCACCGAATTACTATAACCAACCCTGTTACTGGTAGCCCAAGTGGATAGTTCCTCTTGGGGCATGTAAATGGTAATTCTGTTATTCAAAAAATCAGCTTCCAATTCGTTAATCCCCTCTTTACCCTTAAGGGTATAGATTAGGGTATTACCAGCAAATTTCGTGGTCTCCTCGTAAAAACCCTTGTTGCAAAAGGTTTCCACTTCAGTCTTGGTCAATCGAAACCGTACCGAGTTGCCCTTGATTCTAATCTTCATGTTCTTTCTATATTTTATTTGTCTATAACTACCTCTTCAACTTTATAGTTAATGGCAACCCTAATGCCTTCACCTGGTATAGAGTTGATAAACAGACGTCCGTTAATATAATTGATTCGTTCTTTCATGAAAAAGACACCTATGCCCCTTCACTGTTCTTTTTGGTCACCTTATCCAAAACTGAAGGGTCAAAACCTTTGCAATCATCATCAATTACAACACTTAAGAGCCCATCAGCATGGTTGAGGGTAACCAAAATATAGTTCGCTTCCGAATACTTTATAGCATTATTGACCGCCTCTTGGGTCACCCTATAAATGTTCGCAAAGAAATAAGGAAACAAATCCAATGTAAAATTTATTCCTGGCTTATTACGTTATAGAGGTGTCTTCCTAGAAAAAGATACGAATGTTCTCGAAGAAATATTTATTTGGCATTTTTTTCTTACTCCTTATCTCTCCAATCTTTTGCCTTGGCCAATATCAAGTAATTCTCGATTCCACCTTTTTTAATGAGCGTACGGAAAGGCAGCGGCTTACCATAAAAAAAATGGCTATCCCGGTTGGGCTGACAGCTACCGCCTTGCTGATGACCAACGGTGATTTTGAGCAGGGATTGCAACCTAAAGTCAATCGTAACTTAAGAACAAATATCGATGATTATACAAGGTTTGCTCCCCTGGCTGTGATGTATATTTCTGACGGTTTGGGCGCAAAAGCCGAGAACCATTGGTTTGACCAAACAAAGAATGCAGGACTGTCGTTACTACTTACACAGGCAATTACCACTGGCCTAAAAATAAATATCGATAAGGAAAGACCTAATGGCGCAAATGAGGAAGCGTTCCCCTCAGGGCATACCTCTCTGGCTTTTGCAAGTGCAACTGTGCTCCATGAAGAATTCAAAAATACCGAACCCATTTTAGCCTATTCCGGTTATGCTTTTGCTATAAGCACGGCATACCTACGTATGGCTAAGAATAAACATTGGCTCTCTGATGTAATCCTGGGCTCCGCCCTGGGCATTGCCGTGACCAAGCTAGTCTACCACTTCGACTATCTTTTCTCTTGGAATCCTTTCAAGAAATCAGATAGGTTGCTAATCGCTCCAACTGTGAGTCAAGAGGGGGCCGGAGCATACTTTTCTTTTAGATTTTAATCCTCCTAGGAAACAGACTTTAGCTCCGCGCTTAGCCCTTGATTTTTCCCTTTGGTTAAAAATCAGGATGTCCTGATTTCCAATAGAAGAAGGAAAATACGTTTGCTGCTTGTCTTTTAATGCCCAGGAAATAATTCACCCAGAACTTGCCCAGCTAGATGAAGATTTGGAATACAAATTGTATTCATTAAGCAATATTTATTATCAGCAAAGAACTAATGAACCACTGATTAAAAACTTTAAGTCCTTATGATTTTGGTTTTAAGTTTTTATCTTAGAGTAGATTGTGCTTATATCTATTTTGCTCTATTTTGGCAAGCGAATCTAGTTTTTGCGTTGCAAGCATCTCAAACTTGCCAAACTAATACTATGGGAGCTAAGCAAAAGATAGAATTCTGAGTGAATCGGGTCATTTTTTTTCTGAGCCATGAAGTAAAAAGTTTGAATTACAAAGCATCTTCGCAAGCTTCCTATTGAAATAAAAAAACGCAATCATCAAGTATCTGTGATGTTGCGTTTAACGTGGTCCCACCTGGGCTCGAACCAGGGACCCCCTGATTATGAGTCAGGTGCTCTAACCAACTGAGCTATAGGACCTCCCTTTAAGGGGATGCAATATTAGCATTTATTTTGCTACACCGCAAGGTTTTGATGGTTTATGACTCCTTAATATCTTGGCAAAGCTCTACCAATACTCCGTTGGTTCCTTTCGGATGTAAAAAGGCGACCTGCTTGTTGTCTGCTCCTTTTTTAGGAAATCCCGGTAGAATCACAAAGCCCTCCCCTTCCAAACGCTTCATTTCGGTTTCCAAATCTTCAACTGCAAAGGCTATATGGTGAATCCCTTCCCCCTTTTTCTCAAGAAACTTGGCTATAGGACTATCCGGATTTGTAGCTTCCAACAATTCAATCTTGTTAGGGCCCGACTTAAAAAAGGAAGTTCGAACACCCTCCGAGGCCACCTCTTCAATTTTGTAGTGTTCTTCACCAAAAAGACTTTTGAATAACACATTGGAAGCTTCTAAATCTTTTACGGCTATACCGATATGCTCTATTTTGTTCATGATGCGCTTGGTTTACAGTACATTTTGGTCAAAATTACATACTGTTCCCTTAACCAATCATGAGGTTAGTCATTAATTGACGTATTTTTGCCTCAATGGAATCACAACGACAGCGAAAAATAGCGGGAATCATTCAAAAAGACATTGTGGATATTCTTCAACGTGCCGCAATAGATGGTGGCTTAAAAGGCACTCTGATTTCAGTTACCAAGGTAAATGTCACTGTGGATCTATCTATAGCAAAAGTCTACATCAGTATTTTTCCAAATAACAAGGCCAAAGAGTTGCTCGAAGGTATAAAATCCAATCAAGCACTAATCAGATATGAGCTTGCTCAACGTACCAAAAACCAATTAAGAAGGGTTCCTGAGCTCAGTTTTTTTCTAGACGATTCCCTGGATTACATAGATAAGATTGAAAAATCTCTCAAGGGCGAAGAAAACCCAATTGACAACAGAGATTTATTGGATAAACGCAAGAAATCCTGATTTTGAATTTTCCCTTCTACATAGCTAAGCGTTATCTAAGGTCAAGGAGTAGTCAAAACGCGGTCAATATTATCAACTTTATTACTTTTTTGGTTATTGTTATTGGGTCTGCTGCCCTGTTTGTTGTGCTATCCGCTTTTGCTGGCCTTAAAACTTTTAGTTTATCGTTTACCAATACCTTTGATCCCGACCTAAAGGCCCTACCAGTTACTGGGAAGCATTTTTCCATTCTGCCAGATGAAGCGCGAAAATTGGACCAAATAGAAGGATTGGCCCATTTTTCAAAAGAACTGGAAGAACGTGCCTATCTCAATTTTAGAGGAAAAAGCACTATAGGCTATATTAAAGGTGTTGATGGCAATTATCGTTCTGTTACTGGGGTTGACAGCACTCTATATTTTGGAAATTGGGGGGTTATCGAACAAAACGCAGTAATCGGGATTGGCATCTACAACCTTTTAGGTGTGCCTCCAGATAATTACCAAAGTCCTATGTCCGTTCTCGTACCTAAACCTGGAAAGGGCTCCATATCTCAACAAGGCTTAAATGCCAAACCCTACAATCAACTTCCTCTTGTGGTTAGCGGGGTCTATGCGGTAGAGGAGAATTTGGACAAAAAATATGTGTTTACCACACTTAATTTAGTTCAGCAGTTATTGGAAAAAGACAGCACACAGATTTCTGGTATAAATTTTAAGTTGCTGCCCGAAGCTTCTTTAGATGATGTTAAGAACGATATTCGGACAGTCCTTGGGGACAAGGTGCTCTTGTTGAATCGACAACAACTGAATGGTACTCTGTATCGCATGCTCAATACGGAAAACTTAGCCACATATTTGATTTTTACTTTGGTTCTTATCATTGCTTTATTCAATGTTGTGGGTGCCATCATTATGATGATTCTGGACAAACAACAAAACTCCAAGACCTTGTTTAGTTTGGGAGCAACAATAAAAGAACTTCGCTCAGTCTATTTTATACAAGGACTGTTGGTGACAACCCTCGGCGGGTGTATCGGGGTATTGATTGGAAGCCTGCTCATTGGAAGTCAAATCGCTTTGGGTTGGTTGAAAATCACCCCATCCCTCGCCTACCCTGTAGAATTTAATTTTAGCAATCTGATTGTGGTTTTGGCCACGATAGTAGTTTTGGGATTCATTTCATCGAAAATAGCAAGTAGCCGAATTTCCAGAAAACTGATTGAAGCCTAGGCGAACTGATAATCGCCAAACTTCTCCTGCACCTCATCAAAAGCAGCAAAAACATCCACGGCATCATCGCTGGTAACCATCTTCATCCTATACTCTTTGAAATGAGGAATTCCTTTGAAGTAATTGGTATAATGACGACGTGTTTCGAATACCGCCAACTTCTCCCCTTTCCAATCAATCGCCATTTGCAAATGCCTCCGGGCCGCTTCTACCCGTTCAGACATCGTTGGAGGCTCTAAATGTGTTCCAGTTTCAAAATAATGTTTTACTTCTTTGAAAAACCATGGATTTCCTATACTGGCACGACCAATCATAGCTCCGTCCAAACCAAAATCGTCCCGCATACGCATTGCGGCTTCGGGAGAATCTACATCTCCATTTCCGAATACAGGAATATGCATTCTTGAATTGTTTTTTACTTGGGCAATTGGTTTCCAATCTGCAGAACCTTTGTACATCTGCACCCGGGTCCGCCCATGAATGGATATGGCCTGAATACCAACATCCTGTAAACGTTCCGCCACCTCAACAATCTTGATTGTGTTTTGATCCCAACCCAAACGGGTTTTTACCGTAACTGGCAATTTTGTCCGTTTCACAATTTCACTGGTCAGCTTGACCATCAAAGGTATGTCGCGCAATATTCCAGCTCCAGCGTTCTTGCATACCACTTTTTTTACAGGACAGCCGAAGTTAATGTCAATAATATCTGGATTGGATTTTTCGACAATATCCACTGCCTGAAGCATAGAGTCCAATTCGGCTCCAAAAATTTGAATGCCTACAGGTCTCTCTTTTTCATAAATGTCCAGCTTGATGACGCTCTTTGCGGCATCTCTAATCAAACCTTCTGAAGAAATGAATTCTGTATATACCACATCAGCACCTTGTTCCTTGCAAAGTGCTCTAAACGGAGGATCACTTACGTCTTCCATAGGTGCTAAGAGCAATGGGAAGTCCGGAAGCTCTATGTGGGCAATATTTGGCAATTCTTTTGTTTTTTGGAACGCAAAAATACAAAATAGAAGAAAATCAGGTAGTTATTCGCTTTCCAAACGGTCTCTTTCTTTCTTGTCAATCCCTCTTTGGTTATCGTTCAACCTAAAATTTCCGAAATTATAGGTGAAGCCAAAACGGATAAATTGAGTCTCGGGTCTTCTTCTATAAAAGTTATCTTGGTTTAGATAGCGAGACCGATATGTTGGGATATACTGCTCCAGAATATCTTCGGCGGTCAAAGAAATGGAAGCTCTATTGTCAAAAAGTGACTTGCGTAGTCCTAGGGTAAGGTTTAGTTGTTCGTCCGCAATATAGGAACCAAATAAAAACTTGGAGAGGTATGTCATGGTCACCTCTCCCGTAAAACTTCCATCTTTGGAAATGGTAATATAATTGGCCAGATACCCATAAACCCCATCAACCTCAGCGGTAAACTCTTGATTCCCGCTTTCCACGGCTACAAAAGTCTCTTCCTCATGAAAAATAGACGTATAGGCGTACAAAAACCAGAATGGTAAAATACCCTTGCTCACCGTAAAATCCAGACCGTAGGATTGACTTCCAGTAACGTTTTGCTTCAGCTCTCGAAGGGTAAGATTTGTATTGTCCTGAAAAACTAGGTCTGCTATATTTTCACCGTTATCCCTATAGTAAATGTCAAAGAAAAACTCATTGTTCAGCGTATAATTCAAATTGAAGTTGTTGGAAAAGCTGGGGAATAACCGTGGGTTTCCTTCTTCAAAGTCATTTTCATTGAAAAAGAAACTGAAAGGATTCAGGTCATTGTATTTAGGTCGCACAACGTTCCTTCCGTAATCAAAAGAAAAACTGTGATTTTCCGAAGGGGAATATAAGATATAGACTGAAGGAAACGGTTCAAAAAAATCCTGAGTGTTGATTTCATTTAAGGTAAGGGATGTGCCAGATGCATCAGTCAACTCACCTCTAACTCCAAGTTTCATAGACCACTTTTCCCAGTTTTTTACCCAGCTGAAATAAGCTGCATAAACGTTTTCTTCATAAACAAAAACGTCGGAGAGCGACTCATCTACTGTATCACTAAAACCAATGAAGTCTGAAAAAACAAGTTGGCTCTCAGAATCTATTGAAGAAACTTTTAGGCCAGCCTCAATTGAACCTTGCCCTAAAGGTGAGGAATAGTCCGCCTGTCCCGTAAAAATTTGAATGTCCTGTGTAGCATCGGAGTTAAATCCAAAATCCCTGATAAATCCTCCTGTTCCATCAAAATATGACGAGTTTAGACTTTGAAATGAACTTCCATCATAAAATGTATAATGCCCATTGAACGCCAACTTTGCTCCCTGTTTCTTTAGCTTATGTTCATAGGTAAGGTCAACCGCTAAATTAGTGTTGTCCAAGTTCGTATCGCTCTGGGTATTGAAGGTTGAATCTAGTTGAGCTTGCGCATTGAAAATGTCATTTTCCAATTGGTTCTCCCTGCTCTGGTCAAGGTTAAATGCCAAGTTTGAAGTCAGATTCAAACTATTTCTTGAATCCAGTTCATAGTCCACAATGATATTAGCATTCTGAGGAGTGGAAGTATCTATTTGTTCATACTCTGTATCCCAAACCGAAAAGACATTGTCCTCTTCATTGATAAAGTTGATTCCTTTGTCTGTTTTTCTGATTTCTTTCTTTGGATTGATGGAATAGTTCGCAAACAGATTCAACTTTTCCGTTTTGTAATAATGACTTGTCCCAAAGCTATACTTTGGAAATACGGCTTGTGTAGCACTTCCATTGATGCTTCCCTTATATCCGGGTGTTATAGCTTTGCTGGTTACAATGTTTAAAATGGGTCCGTCTTCAGCATCATACCTCGCTGATGGATTGGTGATTACTTCCACAGATTTTATGTTGGCTCCTGAGAACCCTTGAAGCAAATCGCGTACTTCTTGGCCTGACAACTGGACCTTGCGGTCGTTAAGATAAACTGTAGCCGATTGACCTCTAATTTGCAGTTCTTCTTGATTTATGATCACCCCAGGTGTGCTTCTCAAAATATCCCAAGAACTCCCTTGTGAGACCACGCTATTCTCCACATAAAAGACCAATCTATCCGTGAGGCGTTGAACTGTAGGTCGTTTTGCAGTCACTACCACCTCATCCAAATTGGTGCTGGAAGGTATGATCAAGGCTCCCAATGAGACATCGGCAGTAATATCCAGACCTCTTGGTATTGATCCAACACCAATATAGCTTGCTTGAAGCAGATAAAGATTTGGTTGTACCTCTTGAAGAATAAATCTTCCGGTATCATCGGTAGATGTTCCTTGGACAAAGGTAGAATCTGCTGCCCGGAGCAATAAGACATTGGCAAAAGCAATGGAATTGTTGTCTTCGTCCACCACTTTTCCAGTTATCTTATAGGTTTGCCCCCAAGATAAAATAGAAGTCAAGAAAGCAATGCAAAAAACCGAGGTGGAGCGATTCATTTACAAATGGGGTTGAATATCAAATCTAATAAAATATTTTAGAGTCTTTTGGAGAGCAAGTATTGCAATCTTATAAAAAAAGAAGGTCTGGGAGTTAAAAGGCCTATATTTGCAGTTGATTTGAAACGTTTTACAACGTGCCCTTTTGATATGGAAATGATTCGAAATTTTTGCATAATTGCACATATTGATCATGGTAAAAGTACTTTGGCCGATCGTTTGTTGGATTTTACCGGTTCGGTCACCGAACGCGAAAAACAAGATCAGCTTTTGGACAATATGGACCTGGAACGGGAGCGTGGCATTACTATAAAAAGCCATGCAATCCAAATGGAGTATGTATATGGGGGAGAAACCTATGTTTTAAATCTTATCGATACCCCGGGACATGTGGATTTTTCCTATGAAGTTTCCCGCTCTATCGCAGCTTGTGAAGGTGCTTTGCTCGTAGTTGACGCCGCTCAGAGCATTCAGGCACAGACCATTTCCAATTTGTATTTAGCCCTGGAAAATGACCTGGAAATAATTCCTGTCTTAAATAAAGTGGACCTACCAAGCGCAAATCCCGAAGAAGTTACGGATGACATTGTTGATTTGCTGGGCTGTGATCCAGAAGAAGTGATTCCAGCAAGCGCTAAAACAGGTGTTGGAATAGAGGATATTCTAAATGCCATTATTGAAAGGGTTCCTGCTCCAGAAGGTGATCCGGATGAACCCTTGCAAGCGTTGGTATTCGATTCGGTTTATAATCCTTTTAGAGGGGTTGAAACTTACTTTAGGGTAGTAAATGGTGAAATCAAGAAAGGACAAAAGATAAAATTTGTAGCCACTGGCAAGGACTATTTTGCAGATGAAATTGGCACATTGAAGCTCAATCAAATTCCAAAAAATAAAATTTCTTCTGGAGATGTGGGCTATCTAATTACAGGAATAAAAGATGCAAGAGAGGTTAAAGTTGGAGATACCATTACCGATGCCAATACACCCACCCAAAATGCCATTGAGGGGTTTGAGGATGTAAAACCTATGGTTTTTGCTGGTATTTATCCTGTGGATACGGAAGATTTTGAAGAGTTACGCTCTTCGATGGAAAAGCTTCAGTTGAATGACGCTTCTTTGGTATTTACTCCAGAAAGTAGTGCAGCCTTAGGTTTTGGTTTCCGTTGCGGATTTTTGGGTATGCTCCACATGGAAATTATTCAGGAACGTTTGGAGCGTGAGTTTAACATGACCGTAATCACTACAGTGCCCAACGTAAGCTATCACGCCTATACCACTAAAGACAGGGAAACTGCGTTAATTGTGAACAATCCTTCCGACCTGCCTGACCCCTCAACTGTAGACCGGGTAGAGGAGCCTTATATCAAAGCAACCATAATCACAAAAGCCGATTTTGTGGGCAACGTGATGTCGCTCTGTATTGAAAAACGAGGTCAGATTACAAACCAGACCTACTTGACTACAGAGCGGGTAGAGCTCACCTTCGATATGCCCCTCGCCGAGATTGTCTTTGACTTTTACGACCGATTGAAAACCGTTTCAAAAGGGTATGCCTCTTTTGATTATGCACCCATAGGCATGCGAACCTCCAAATTGGTCCGAGTAGATATTTTGTTGAATTCGCAACCTGTCGACGCCTTATCCGCATTGGTTCATTTTGATAATGCTCAGACCATCGGCAAAAAAATGTGTGAAAAACTCAAGGAACTTATCCCAAGACAACAATTTGATATTCCGATTCAAGCGGCGATTGGTTCTAAAATCATTTCCAGGGAAACCATCAAAGCACTTCGTAAAGATGTTACCGCCAAATGTTATGGAGGTGATATTTCCCGAAAGCGAAAACTGCTTGAAAAGCAGAAAAAGGGAAAAAAGCGAATGCGTCAAGTAGGCAATGTTGAAATTCCGCAACAAGCGTTTATGGCCGTTTTAAAACTGAATGATTAATCTGAATGCAACTTCAAAACAACCGATTTTTCAATACAAAACCCGGCATAATTGACCAATACCTTGCGCCGGTTGATGAATATCCTTGCTATTAAACTAGAAGCATTGATTTCAACAACATTCAAATAAAAAAGCGCTCTAAAAAAGAGCGCCTTTGATTCATCTTAGCTATATTTTGTTTAATTGCAATCTGCTATTAAACCCAATTGAGCGATAAAAGCATCAAATGAAATACCTTCCAAATCAACTGTTTCTGATTCTCCTTCTGTTGTAGCTGTAACAGTTCCGTCTCCATTATCACAATATTCGGTTGAAGTGGTAATATCTAAAAGAGTTATTGAACATGTTGTACAGTTGGACGATGAACTGTCATCATCACTGGAACAACCAGTAAAACCGATAGAAGCCAATAATGCAAAAGCAAAAATTATTTTTTTCATAATACTTAAAAGATTAGAGGTTAAATGTTTTTCGTAAACAAATAACCGCATCAAATCTTTTTAAGCCTAAAACTTGTTGTGAATTTGTAAGAAAATGTGGCGCACGGTCAAACTTGTTAGGAAACCTGCTCTTCCAATTCAAAGACTTTTCCCAAATAAACCAATTTATATCCATCACCATTTGGATTAAAATCTTTGTAGTTGAGGGGCATGATGTCAATGTTTCCATCTGGCGATTTGGTGAAAATCGGTACAATATCCATATCCTGACTCGCGGTTTCCATAAGTGCATCATAATGCGCCTTGTCCTTAATATCTGCTTCATGGATGGAAGGGTATTTCTCCGAAGTTTCTGTAAACTTTATAAAATCGTAGGTGGGTGAGAAAAGACCATTGGCTGGCAAGTTTTCCGGATGATTTATTTCTTCAGTACTTGCAAGACGAAAGGCTCCATTCTCGCCAAATTGTTTTTCGAACTTATTCAACGCGAAAGTGTTTATGTCCGTATTGCCAGTCAAGGCAATCAAATAGCCAACATCATTTAATTCAATATTATCGGTTAGTGCATCTGAATAAATGTCGGCCACTAGGGCTTCTAAGCCTATCTTTTTAGCCTTATCAACATTAGTTTGATTGTTATCAATAAGTACCACGTGCCTATTATTCTTTTTAAGGTAGTTGCCAATAAGGCGGGAAATTTTGGACGCTCCTATAATAAGTATACCATCAGATTGTTTGAGAAAAACCCCGACAACCTTGGCAAAAAATCGTGCTGTCGTGGCATTCAATAAAACTGTTCCCAGAACAATCATGAACACCAAAGGGGTAATATATTCGGCTCCTGGTTCGCCTTTAATCAGCAGTTTGGAGCCAAAAAGCGATGCGATACCCGCAGCTACAATACCCCTAGGGCCTACCCAACCGATGAACAGTTTTTCGTTAAATTTCAAATTTGAACCTTGTGTGCTTATAAATACTCCTAGAGGTCGGATTATAAAAACAATCACCGCGAACAGAATTGCAGAGTTCCAGTTATAAACCAATTCCATATCTCTGATATTAATATTGGCAGCCAAAAGAATAAAAAGAATGGATATCAATAGCACGCTAAGGGATTCCTTAAAGTATAGCAACTCTTTCAGATTGGGTAAATTCATATTCCCCAATACCATGCCCATTACCACAACAGCCAAAAGCCCAGATTCATGGGCAAACAAATCGGACTCCACAAAAACTAAAAGCACCACTGAAAGCGAGACCACATTCAATAAATAATGTGGAATAAAGTTTCTTTTAATGGCAAATGCCAAGGCATGCGCAAAGGTGAACCCAAAGGTAGTGCCGAACAATAAGATTTTCCCAAATTCAATAAGGGCTGTTTTGGTGAATGCCTGACCTTCACCAACACTAATGAACTCAAAAACAAGTACCGCGACCAAAGCGCCTATTGGATCTATGAGAATTCCCTCCCATTTCAAAACGGTAGAAACGTCCTTTTTTAAAGGAATGTTTCTCAATATGGGTGCAATAACTGTCGGGCCGGTAACAATAATCAGTGCGGAGAACAAAAACGAAATTTGCCAAGACAAATCAAAAATATAGTGAGCTGCTACACCTGCTCCAAAAAAAGTGACTATTGTACCTAAAGTAATCAGCTTAGTTATTACAGGGCCCACATTTGCAATCTCCGCACGCTTCAAAGTAAGTCCCCCTTCGAAAAGTATAATACTAATGGCCAATGAAACAAAGTAATACAGTCCATCCCCTGGGAAAAGTCCCTTGGTTCCATTCCAAATAGGTTCTATTAACTTGGAACCATCTTCAGTATAAAGCGTGGCTATCGGACCGACCAAAAGCCCTATCAAAATTAGAGGTAAAATAGCAGGTAGCTTTAACCTCCATGCCATCCATTGTGCTATGATTCCAAGAATAATAATTCCCGCCAGTTCGAGCATCGGTCAATTTTTGGTTAAAATAGGATTTTTCTTCCAATTTTTGGCCCATTCTGGGGTGATCGCATGGAAATCAGGGAGATTTATTCCATTTCACATTTTGTTAAAAAAGGGCCAATAATATTTCCATTTTAAAGACAAACTGTCTAGGTTTTCTTATTTTGCGCGTCCTTTGCTTTTCAAATGACGCTTTATCCCGTTGAGACTGGTAATTTTAAGTTAGATGGTGGGGCCATGTTCGGTGTGGTTCCCAAATCACTTTGGACCAGAACCAATCCTGCGGATTCCAATAATATGATTGACCTGGCGGCGCGTTGTCTTCTTATTGAGGATGGAAATCGGTTGATTTTAATCGATTCAGGTCTCGGAAACAAACAATCCGAAAAGTTTTTCAGCTACTATTACCAATGGGGTAACCATACGTTGGATGGTTCTCTGCAAAAATTGGGCTTTCATAGAGATGATATCACCGATGTCTTTATGACCCACCTTCATTTTGACCACTGCGGAGGAAGCATACAATGGAACTCTGACAGGACCGGGTATGAACCTGCTTTTAAAAACGCGAAGTTTTGGTCCAACAAGGACCATTGGGAGTGGGCCATTCATCCCAATGCCCGAGAAAAGGCTTCTTTCCTAAAGGAAAACCTACTTCCAATGCAGGAAAGTGGCCGGTTGAATTTTATCCAAAGAGATGATTCCAGTTTCATTGAGAATTGTGAACTTGGTTTTGATGTTCTTTTTGTTGATGGGCATACTGAAAAGCAAATGCTACCCTTTATCCAATACAAAGGAAAGACATTGGTTTTTGTCGCCGACCTTATTCCAACCGTTGGTCACATTCCTTTGCCATACGTCATGGGCTATGATATGAGACCTCTACAGACCCTAGAAGAAAAAGAGGTTTTTTTGAAGAAGGCAGCAGACAATAAATACATACTCTTTTTTGAACATGACGCCCACAATGAGCTATGCACATTGAAACATACCGAAAAAGGGGTTCGGTTGGACGAATTGTTCTCCTTCAATGAATTGTTAACCCCCTAAAGCTGTTTATATTACATTAAAATACATTTTATGATTACTACATATACCAAACTCTCCGCAGTTCTTTCTCTTTCAATTTTATTGGTAGGTTGCGGAGCTACTACATTGGTGGCAACACCTGTAGCAAATATTGATACCGTTCCTTTGAAGATTACGGAGCTAACAGAGGCCCAACAGAAAACTTGGGGACATGCTGACCTTATCGCCGATACCATTCCCGGTATGAGCGTGGACAAAGCATATAAGGAAATCATCAAAAACAGAAAAGGGAAAAAGGTCGTTGTTGCTGTTGTGGATTCAGGGATAGACCTGGAACACGAAGATTTGGATGATGTGCTTTGGACCAATAAAGATGAAAAGCCCAACAATGGAATAGATGATGATGACAATGGATATGTGGATGACATTCATGGATACAATTTTTTAGGAGAATCCTATAACGAACAACTTGAGTATGCCCGAATGCTTCGTTTGAATATTGGAGATGCTTCAACACGAGCTAAAGCAAGGTTATTGTTGGACAAGGAATATCCTGAAGCCGTACAAAACAAACAGCAATATGAACAAATACTCCAAGTAGTAAAAAACGCAGATGAAGCTGCAAGAAAAGCTTTGGGCAAAGAAGTATATTCAAAGGAAGATTTAAATACCATTGAAGACAAGAGTGAACAAATGCAGCAAAACGTTGCAATTCTCAGCCAAATGTTTTCTTATGGTGATGATATTCCCAAAGTCATTGATGAACTAAATGAGGGAATAACCTACTTTGCCGAGCAGGTCAATTACAATTTGAATAAAGATTTTGATGGAAGAAAGCCTGTAGGTGACGATCCCTATAACTTTAATGACAAATCATACGGCAACGGAAACCCAAAAAACAGGGTTGAAAGCGAAAGTCACGGTACACATGTGGCGGGAATTATCGCTGCAGAACGAAACAACGGAAAAGGCGTTAACGGGGTTGCAAAAAACGTAGAAATCATGAGTCTAAGAGCCGTTCCAAATGGTGATGAATATGATAAGGATATTGCCTTGGCTATTAGATATGCTGTGGACAACGGGGCTAAAATCATTAACTGTAGCTTCGGGAAATCGTTTTCTCCAAATGCAGAATGGGTATACGACGCTATTAAATATGCTGCTTCCAAAGACGTTCTTATTGTACATGCAGCAGGAAATGATGGAAATGATTTGGACAATCCTGACAATCCCAATTATCCAAATGACCATAAGTTTTCAGGTTCCGAAATTTCCAATAATGTAATTACCGTAGGTGCATTGACCAGTAAGTACGGTTCGGAAATGGTAGCAGGTTTTTCAAATTATGGTTCTCAAAACGTTGACGTTTTTGCTCCTGGTGCAGAAATATATTCGACGCTACCAAATAATTCATACGATTTTCAAGGAGGAACTTCTATGGCGGCACCCGCCGTGGCAGGAATAGCTGCATTAATTCGCTCATATTACCCACAACTATCCGCAGCGCAGGTAAAGCAAGTTCTTATGCATTCTGGTCTAACCACAAAAACCTCTGTGATAGTTTCCGGGGATGCTTCAAAAGCCACCACTTTTAGCAGCATCTCTAAATCTGGTAAAATGGTCAATGCTTACAATGCTTTGCTCTTGGCCGACAACATTTCAAAAGGAAGACAAAGATTGGCTTCAAATACAAAATAAAAATGAAAAGGACACTATTTTATTTTTTAGGCGTTTTCTCAGGTATTGTGTCTCTTATGGGGCAATCCCACCCTGGATATTGGCAACAAGAAGTGGATTACACCATGGAAGTGGACATGGATGTGAATACTTATCAATATACTGGGACCCAAAAATTGGTCTACACCAATAATTCCCCAGATGTACTCAATCGGGTTTTTTATCATTTATATTACAATGCTTTCCAACCAGGAAGTGAAATGGACATACGGTTGCAGAGCATAAAAGATCCTGATGGTAGGATGATGGAAGACGGGAAAAGTCGAATAGCATCCCTATCTGAAAGCGAAATGGGCTACTTACATGCCATTTCATTAAAACAAGACGGAAAGACCGTCAGCTTCAATGAAGAAGGCACCATTTTAGTCGTGGATTTGGCCACTCCCATTCAACCAGGTGGGAAAACGACCTTAGATATGGAATTTAGAGGTCAAGTGCCATTACAAATACGACGTTCTGGACGAAATAGTAAAGAAGGGGTGGCACTTTCAATGAGCCAGTGGTATCCCAAACTTTCGGAATACGATGTGGAAGGTTGGCATCCCAACCCGTACATTGCCAGGGAGTTTCACGGAGTGTGGGGTAATTTTGATGTGAAACTGACCATTGACAAAAATTACACTGTTGGAGGTTCTGGGTACCTTCAAAATCCACAAGAAATTGGACATGGGTACGAGGCTCCAGGTACTGAAGTAAAGACCAAAGGAAAAACGTTGACTTGGCATTTTGTGGCTCCCAATGTTCACGACTTTATGTGGGCCGCCGACCCTGAATACGTTCATGACGTTGTAGAGATGGAAGATGGCCCCACTTTACACTTTTTCTATAAAAACGATCCCGAAATCCAAGAAAATTGGAAAAATCTTCAGCCCAAAACAGAAGAGACCATGCGTTTCTTCAGTGATAACATTGGTAAATATCCATATGAACAATATTCCGTAGTACAAGGTGGGGATGGCGGTATGGAGTATGCAATGAGTACACTTATTACTGGGAAAAGACAGTTTTCAAGTTTAGTGGGTGTTATGGTCCATGAAATGGCCCACTCCTGGTTCCAGCATGTTTTGGCTACCAACGAATCGAAATATGAATGGATGGATGAGGGTTTCACATCCTTCATTAGTAGTCTTTGTATGAATAAAATTATGGGTCAAAACAAAGACAACCCTTTTGAGGGTTCTTACAAGAGTTACTATGCTTTGGTAAACTCTGGATTGGAATTGCCACAAACCACTCATGCCGACCGCTATGCCACGAATTTTGCCTATGGAGTGGCCGCATACAGCAAAGGGTCCATTTTTCTTTCTCAATTAGGATATGTTATTGGACAAGATAAATTGTTGGAAACTGTCAAAAAATATTTCGAGGACTTTAAGTTCAAACACCCTGTTCCGAACGATATTAAGCGCACTGCGGAAAAGGTTTCCGGAATGCAATTGGACTGGTATTTAACAGACTGGACACAAACTACCAACACCATCGATTATGCCATTAAAAGTGTAGAATCCAGTGGAAATTCTACCAAAGTTGTTCTTGAGCGCATAGGTCTTATGCCCATGCCGTTGGATATTTTAGTGGTAGGGAAAGACGGAGCCAACGAAACCTATTATGTCCCTCTACAAATAATGCGTGGTGAAAAGGACAACCCTTATCCTCAATTCAAACGCACAATAGCAAAAGATTGGGCTTGGGCGTATCCCACCTATGAACTAGTTCTTGACAGGTCTTTGGATTCCATTGAGGCCATAGCTTTGGACCCATCACAATTAATGGCCGATATCGACAAACAAAACAACGTCTTTCAGGTCGCCGAATAAGAACCGAGAGTCGTTACTCTTCTTCCTATATTTGGTGCATTTAAGAATTGAATGTAACTCATTTCTAAATGTACTTGAACGGATTATGGGCTCCATGAAGAAGGAACATACTTTTGGTCAAAAAGAAAGGCTAAAAAGCAAAAAAGCTTTTGATTCCCTTTTTTCCGAAGGCAAGGTCCTTAAGGTTTATCCATTACAGCTGCGATATCTCCCAACCAACTTTAACGATGGCTCACAGATAAAGGTGGCTGTGGTTGCGCCAAAACGAAAGTTCAAAAAGGCCTTTCAAAGAAACCGGATAAAACGGCTGCTGCGAGAAGCTTACCGGGCAAACAAATCCCTTGTTTTTAACAACATAGAGGGAAACTTTGCGTTGCTATTTTTATATATTGGACACGATATGCCTTCTTTTTCGGAAGCTGAGGCGGCCATGAAAGAGCTTCTACAGAATTTTATAAAACTGGACCTCCATGAAAAGAGTAGTTAAAAAAAAGATTGTTCTTCCTTTGATTGCCATTGCATTTCTTGTGGTAGGAAGCAGCTTCAAAAGTGACTTTTTCGAAATTGCCAAGCAGATTGAAATTTTTACTACGCTCTTTAAAGAGCTCAACATGAACTATGTTGATGAGACCAATCCTGCAGAGCTTATGGATTCTGCCATAAAAAATATGCTGGATGAGCTCGACCCGTACACAACGTTTTTAAATGAACAGGATGTGGAAGCCTTTCGTATAAACAACGCTGGAGAATATTCCGGGATTGGCGCGTTGGTTCGTTCTTATGAAAGCAAGTTGTTGATAATTGAACCCTACGAAGGATACCCTGCAGATAAAGCTGGTCTTAAGGCTGGTGATGAAATTATAAAAATTGGTGAAACGCTAGTCTCCGACTTTGATGACAATGCCAGTGAATTGCTTAAAGGAGCTAATGGTACCAGTGTGGACATAACTTTTGTACGTCAAGGAGAGACTAAAAAGGCTACTTTGAACCGTGAAGGTGTAGAGGTTGACGCAGTCCCATATTATGGAATGGTTGACGATAAAACCGGGTATATCGTTCTCTCCCGATTCAATAGAAAAGCCTCTGGTCAAACCAAATCTGCCATGCAAGACTTGAAAGGACAGGGAATGGAACGCTTGATTCTTGATCTAAGAGGAAATCCTGGTGGCCTTCTTACAGAAGCCATAAACGTAACTAATTTGTTTGTGCCCAAAGATGAATTGATAGTAACCACAAAATCCAAAGTCAAAAAATTCAACCAACAATACAAAACCAAAAAGCAACCAGAAGATCTTGATATTCCTTTGGTGGTATTGGTTGATGGGGGCAGTGCCTCAGCAAGTGAAATTGTTTCAGGTGGCCTTCAAGATTTGGATAGGGCCGTGGTAATGGGTGCCCGTAGTTTTGGAAAAGGCCTCGTGCAACGCCCTCTAAAACTTACTTATGGCACACAATTGAAAGTGACTATTTCCCGTTACTACACCCCTTCTGGAAGATGTATACAAGCCCTAGACTATTGGAACAGGGATAATGAAGGAAACGCAATTCGCAACACTAAATTTCAGGAATTCACTACTCGAAATGGTAGAAAAGTCCAAGACGGTGGAGGCGTAATGCCAGATGTGGAAATATCCACCCTAAAATCCAATACTTTGCTAGATGCGCTCAAAAGTAATTTGTTGGTTTTTGATTTTGCCACCGATTTCTACTATGACCATTCATTTGACACTGTAGATTCCTTCACTTTTTCCGATTCGGATTTTGAAAGCTTCAAAAAATACGCCCAAGAACAAGATTTCTCTTTTCAAACCAAAACGGAAACCTTGCTTGAAAAATCCATCAACTCGGAAGAGCATTTATTGGGCCCGGATGTCCAGAGTAAATACAAAGACCTTTTATTGGCTGTAAACCAAGGCAAAATAACTGCTCTCGATTCCTTTGAAGCGGAAATAAAAAAGAACCTTGAAGACGAAATCATCAAGCGTTACTTTTACCGAAAAGGTCTTTATGACTATTATTTGAACCATGATGAGGCCATATTGGCCGCAACAGAACTTCTGTCAGATACCTCTAAGTACAGCAATATCCTCAACTAATAGGTCGTGCTGATTAAATATCTTCTTTTGTATACTTGTCTTGTGTTGACAATTTCAACCCAAGCACAAGAAGTATACGAAAAAGGCAAAATACTGGATTCTATTCCTGTATCTGGCACAACAGATGAGAGTTTTGCGCTGTATATACCCAATGGATTCAAAGAAAATGAACTCAGTTCCATTGTTTTTATTTTTGAGCCCGCTGCAAGGTCTGTGATAGGAATTCGCCCTTTCATTCCGGCGGCAGAAAAATACAATCATATTCTGGTCTGTTCAAACAATTCAAGAAACAGTAGTTATGACCGTAATTTTGGCATAGCCAATAATTTGTTCGCACATATTTTTTCCCATTTCAATATCAAGGAAGATGAAATGTACCTTTCCGGCTTTTCGGGAGGTTCGCGAGTAGCTTGTGCCATAGCTTCATTGAGCAATCAATTTGCCGGAGTTGTAGCCTGTGGTGCTGGTTTCCCGAGCGTGCCCGACTATAAGCCCAGTATACAGAAGTATGCTTATGTGGGGCTAGTTGGGGATAGGGACATGAATTACAAGGAAATGTTGAAAAATAAAGATTTCCTTCAATTTTTGAAGTTCAACAATACCCTTATTACATACAAAGGCGAGCATTCTTGGCCCGCACCCGAACAAATCTCGCAAGCATTTGATTGGCTTTATCTTCAAAAACTGAAAAAGGCACCATCAAAAGAGGCTGACGAAATAAAAAACCTTTATCTAAAAGCTTATAAAAGAATTGAAGAATTCAAAGCCCGCAATGAGCTCTTACGTGCTTCGGAACAATATGAAAGAACCATCAAAACCTTCCAAGATTTTGTTTCTTTAGATACCTTGATGCAACAACATCAAAAGTTATTGGCCACCAAAGCTTATAAAAAGCAGGCAACTTCCTTTTCCAATGTTCTGAAGCAGGAAGAAAAAATTGCAAATAAGCTTAAGTCTCGTATGACATCTGATTTCGAGAATCCAAAAGAAACCAATTTTGGTTGGTGGGAAAAAGAACTGGCCAAATTGGATGTACTTGAAGAAAAGGGAGACACCAACACAAAAGACATGGTATACCGCATAAAATTTGATGTCTTTGCAAGAGCCTACTCTCGTAAAAACACTTTGCTCTATGAAGAAAATCCAGAACAAACCGCTTTGGCTGAACAGTTTATAAAATTAGTTTACCCAAAGACTGAATAGAAACCAAAACGGGATTTGACTTAAACAACATGATTCGGATAGTATACACTTGGCATGTTGAGCCAGAAAAAATGAATCTTTTCATTGAGACATGGAAAAAAACTACCAACACAATCCATCAACAAATAAAAGGCGCTAAAGGTAGCTTTATGATTCAAAACAATAATAATATCCGAGAAATAAAAACAGTGGCTCGATGGGACTCTCTAGAACACTGGGAGAGTTTTTGGCAGGGCAACGGAAAAACAAAAATGGGGTCAATGCATGAGTTAGGACATCGTGTTTCTGTAGAGGTTTTTAAAGAAATTGATGATTTTACTAGATAGTATCTTGCGTGTTGGTTCTCAAGAGTAATACTTTACCCATTCACGAGATAGGATTCAGGAATGGGATATTCTGGACTCTCCCCCATCCAAAAAATACTGACAATGTACCATCGGTCCTTGCCTTTCAACAATTGAATACTGTTGATTCCTCTGGCAAATGGTTTGTCATCATTCTTATTTCGGCGAGATTCATAGGTGGAGAACACATGGGCTATCGTTCCATATTTTTCAACCCTTCGGGCCACTTCCACTTCAAAAAAACCATCTTTTTCCAGATTACTTCCAGCTTTGTTGATGTAATCTTCCAAACTCCAATATCTATATCCCACATCTCCAGTTTGCGCATTTTTACCTGACGGCATTAGCACTGCTTCCGGGATAAACAAACTGCGCATTCTATCCCAGTCCCGTTTTTCACCTGCCGGGCCAGAAATAACATCATAAACCGCAGCGATTATAGCATCAATGGATGCTACGTCATTTGGGTCTCCGCTTGGAAGTTCTTGTGATTGGACCGAACCCAAAAAGAACAATACGACAATAGTGGCTATAAATTTCTTCATTCTAAAAGGTTATTTGTTGCGTGTTAAAAGTCTCTAACTTTCTGAAGTTAAGAAATTTGATGATATGAAGGCTTACCCTTAATTCTAAACGACACCCTGAGTGTACTACGCCAAAAAGTGTAACTTTCCTACTTGGATAAACCAAATGATTATGAAAGAGCAATCCCTAAAAGATAAAACCACAGAGAAATTGCAATCGGAATTGAAAACCATTAAGTCTATTACCGGTGTTCTAATTGGTGTTCTCATAGTATTGTTCTCTGTAATTATTTATGGTCTTCTCACCAAAGAGAACAATTCCTCGTTTATTGCTTTAATCGCAGTTGGTATTTCTTGTTGTGGTGTTTTGCCACTTCAGTTTACAAACATGAAAAAAATAAAGTCAGAACTTGACTCTAGAAATAAGGATAACTAAATCAAATATGAACGAAAAACTAAAACCAATCAAAATCATACACATTGGATTATGTGTTGGGGTCACTTTGGCCTATTTTTTTTTGGGAGACCTACAGACTCTTGAATTCCTTAACGTGCCTAATATAGATTCAAACACGGTAATTTATCTTCTCATTGGCGTTTCTGCTATTTTTTTGGGAAATATGGTTTATAAACAACAATTAAAGGTTGTGGATGCCAAGCTTAGTTTGGAAGAAAGGGTAGGCACCTATCAGACGGCAAATATTATTCGTTGGGCCCTGCTTGAGGGCGCTGCGTTTCTGATTCTAATTCTAAAAAAAGAGCTGCTGGTAATCGGATTGTTTCTTATTCTGTATATGATTTTCACCAAGCCTTCTTTAGAAGGCATGAAACGAGATTTTGCCCAAGTAGGCAAATAAATATTTGGATGAAGCGAATCAATGTAAAAAAAGGGGAGATACTTCAAAAAAAGGGAGAACTTGATAGTAAGGTATACCACGTGGTTTCTGGGCTTTTGAGAAGCTACACCTTAGATGAAAAGGGAAGGGAGCATATTTTCATGTTTGCCCCGGAAAACTGGACCATTGGCGATAACTTGCCAAAAGACGTTCCTTGCGAACTTTACATTGATGCCTTGGAAGATTCTGATGTCCGTGTCCTACAAAAAGATATTAAGCGGGAAGCAAAGAATATTGGGGCGTTTCTCAAGCGGCTTTCTGTTTTGCAAAAACGTATTATAATGCTCATGAGTGCTTCTGCCCTTGACCGCTTTGAACATTTTGAAAAAACCTATCCTGATATTATTCAGCGTGTACCTCAAAAAATGATAGCTTCCTATTTGGGAATTGCGCCAGAAACCTTGAGCAAAATAAAACGAGAACGGTATGAATAATCGGGATATTCATTTCTTAATCTAGGTTAATGGATTCTTCATCTGTAAATGGGATATTGGTCGGATATCCTAATACTTCTTCCATGAAAAATCTCTCCATCTTTTTAAAAACCGCAGCCATTTTATGGATTATTTGGGGCCTGGTACACATTTTTGCAGGGGCAATGACCATGAAAGGTGTGCTTACGGACGACATAGCAGCCTCTATCAGCGGAATTGCTGATGCCATAGAGCCCGAAACCCTAGAAATGGACTATCCAAAAGCCGCAGGAGCCATTATTGGGCAACATGGGTTCAACTTGTTTTGGATAGGTCTGGTAACCTTCATCTGCGCTTTCTATATCTGGAAAGGAAACAAAAATGCCATTTTTTTGGCGGCCATTACAGGTGGGTTGGCCGATTTGGGTTACTTTTTGTTTTTAGATCTTGGGGGGTACGTAAAATTTATGCCTGGTACCGTTATGACCTTGGTATCGTCTTTGGCCATTATCACTAGTTTTTACGCCCATTTTAAAAAAACCAAATAACGGAGGCTGTAACATTTGAGACTTGGACTAATCTTTTAGTTAAATCTCAAAGTTATGCGGCGTATTATCTTATTGATTGGTATTCTTTTTCTTTTCTCATGTCAAAAGAAGAAATCCGCCTCCTTTGACAAAGAAGGGACCTGGCAGGCCATTGGCTATGGAAGAATTCTTCATATAGATAAAGATTCCTTTTCTTTTTATGATACCTCTTCTATCTCTTGCTTGCCCCTTCAAAAAGGAAACATGGATTCATTTGGAAATAATCTAACGCTAAGAAACGACACTTTGGTCCAACGGAAGGGCACCGGGATTTATGAGTATACACGACTGGATAAAATGCCAAATATATGTACGGACCTCTTATCAGACTCTAAAAGAAATGATCCAGTTTATAATTTTGAGGTATATGCCGAAGCCATTAAGAACAACTATGCCTATTTTGAAGACAATCAAATAAATTGGGATAGTTTATATACAGCAAACCAAAAGAAAATTTCCGCTAGCACGAGAGACTTGGACCTCTATTTGGTAATGGAAGAAATCATGTCAGTACTGAAAGACAATCATGGGTATATTGAGCCTACAAATGAAGTGTATGAACAAGCATCTGCTTTAGACAAGGACGCGGCTTCTCAAACCGAGGAGGATACACTACCTGAATATGGGGACTTTCAGATGGCTAAATTAGTTTCGGATACTTTCCTTGACGAGGATTTGACTGTTGATTCTCCAATAGTTACTTGGGGTAAATTGAAAGGAAATATAGGATATATCCACGTAAAAAGCATGTGGTTATTCGCAGACCTCAACCTTCCTGATTCTTTGGTGCAGAAAAACGGATACATAAGCACATATGTGGATGCATTTGCCCAAATGAACGAGGCAGAGTACATTGAGAAAGAGCGAATTGGTGCCTCCAATACCATAGACCGTGTCATGCAAGACCTGCAAAGCACGGATTCCCTTATAATTGATGTTCGTTTTAATGGCGGAGGACAAGATGTGGTAAGTTTGGAAATACTAAAACGGTTCAACGACCAGCGAAAAAAGGTGGCCAGTAAAAAAACCAAAACTCATGATGGATTTACCCCTGAAATTTCCATTTATATGGAAGCAACCGAAAACGCCTACCTAAAACCTGTGTTTCTCCTTACTTCACAGCAATCGGCCAGTGCTACCGATTTTTTTGTGATGGCCTCAAAGGTGCTTCCACATATTACACGAATAGGTTCCAGAAGTCAGGGGGCGTTGTCCGATGCTTTGGAAAAACCGCTCCCCAACGGATGGTCATTCGCAATTTCCAATGAAGTTTACTACGACATCGATGGCATTTGTTATGAATCCATAGGAATTCCTCCTCATTATGAGTTGAATTATCCAGAAGACCGACAACCATTTTTTAGACGAGTTGCCCAAAATCTTGAGCAAGACAAAGAAATGATTCTAAGCGCAATGAAGGATTTTAAAAGATAGTTTTAAAGGCGTCTTGTTAAAAAGTTAGCTTTTGATTCGCGCCCATAATTTAGTCACAAACGCTACTTTTGAACATGCGACAGTTGACAGTTTGTGAACTTTTTGCCGGAGTAGGGGGTTTTAGACTAGGTCTTGAAAACACCAAAAAATTCAAGGTGGTCTGGAGTAATCAATGGGAGCCTTCCACCAAAACACAGCATGCTTCACGAGTATACGAAGCTCGTTTTGGGACTGAAAATCATTCTAACATCAACATTGAAGATGTCCCCACCTCTGACATTCCCAATCATGATATTATGGTGGGTGGGTTTCCTTGTCAGGATTATTCGGTGGCCACAAGTCTGAAGAACTCAAAAGGCCTTATTGGAAAAAAGGGGGTGCTTTGGTGGTCCATCCATCGTATTCTTTCCGAAAAAGAAAACAAACCTAAATACCTGCTTTTTGAAAATGTAGATCGTTTGCTTAAATCGCCTTCCATACAAAGAGGACGAGATTTTGCAGTGATGCTTAAATCTTTGAACGATTTGGGCTACGCGGTAGAATGGCGTGTAATCAATGCCGCAGATTATGGTATGCCGCAGCGTCGCAGGCGAGTTTTCTTTATTGGATATCATAAATCTTCTCCTGTTTATGAATCACTAAATACCCAGAATCCACAGGAGTGGTTGTTGGCCAATGGTACTTTTGCTACGTCTTTTCCAGCAAATATGCAGGCCGCTACCTCATCCTTCCTCTTGAAAGAAGATTTAATTTCCATTTCAAAAACCTTCAACAATGAAAAAGGGCTTTCGCCTTTTTATAATACGGGCCTCTGTATCAATAATAGAGTACATACCTTAAAAACAGTACCAGATTATGATGGGAACCGTGTAGTTCTATCGGATATCCTTGAAAATGAAACTATAGATTCCGAGTACTATCTTTCAGAAACAGACATCCCTAAATGGAGCTATTTAAAGGGTGCCAAAAAAGAAATCCGCAAAACTCGAGATGGTTTTGCATACCACTATAGCGAGGGAAGCATGGTCTTCCCAGATGCTCTTAATCAACCTTCCAGAACAATTATAACCGGAGAGGGTGGCAAATCCCCTTCACGGTTTAAGCACGTAGTCCAAACCTCCTTGGGATTGCGAAGACTCACTCCCGTAGAATTGGAACGATTGAACATGTTTCCCGAAAATCACACACAGTTGGAAGGTATTTCCAATACGAAAAGAGCCTTTTTTATGGGCAACGCTTTAGTGGTGGGTATAGTGGAACAACTGGGTAACGCCCTGTTCCAGAAAATCAATGCCCTTGAAAAGCAGCTTCAAAACTGATTTGGCCAAAGAGAAAAAACTTACCCCTCTTTTGGATTCTTATTATCAAAAGCACTTGACGTCATACGAATTTGAACGTATGCATGATTTAAATAGACAACAACAAGGGATAGACCTTATTTTGACTCATAAAAAAACCGGGGAAACCTATTTCGTTGATGAAAAAGCTCAACTGGACTACATTAACGAATCACTGCCCACGTTTGCTTTCGAAATTCTCTATATGAAGAATCATGTCGAAAAAATGGGATGGTTCCTTGATACCCAAAAGCAAACGCAATTTTACGCCTTGGTCACCAGCATCTTTTCTGATGAAACCAATGTATTTACCTCTTGCAACATCACCTTTGTTAATCGGGAAAAACTAATACAGTTTTTGGCTGCTCGTGGATTGACTTCTGAACGAATGCAGGAATTGGCACGTTCACAACCTAGTTTTCACGGTAAAATGCAATTAAACCATCTTGAACCCTATACTGAAGGTTGTCTCTTTTTTTCTAATAAAAACAAAGCGGAAAGTCCTGTCAACTTAATCTTAAAGTTGGATTTTTTGCGTGCAATTGGGGTTGGGAAACTATTGTACTAGCGGAAATGCTGATTTTATTTTCTAGCCTACTATTTAGCTTAATCTTATCTATTCCCTAACCATCCTCACATGCGGAATTCCATCTTCCAAATACTCTTCGCCTCGTTCCACAAAGCCAAGTTCAGTATAGAATTTTTTTAAATAGGTCTGCGCGGAGAGCTCAATCGGTCCTTTAGGAAAGCTTTTTTTGATTTCGGCAAGCGTTGCCTCCATAATTTCTTTTCCATATCCATATTGTCTTTCCTCATTTCTAACCACTACCCTGCCAATACTCGTATGTTCAAAGTAGTCCCCCGGTTTAAACATTCGGGTATAGGCTACTATTTTCCCTTCTTTCATTCCCAATAGATGAATCGCTTCTTGGTCTTTGTAGTCCACGTCTTGATAGGCGCATTCTTGCTCCAATACAAAAACTTCGCAACGTAATGCTAGAATAGCATAAAGCTCGTCTTTAGTAAGTTCTGTAAATGTTTTGATATGGACCTTCATCAATCTTGTACAATTACATTTTTAGAGTCACATTTATCATATTCTGGTTGTATGTTCACATGGTTGATACCATGGCGATGGTACACATGTTCCTCTATCTGTTCCAAAATAACGTCAAATTCAGAGAGCTTAATATCCTCCATAAAATCTATGTGCGCTTCCATATGAATTTCTTCCTCATTCAATTGCCAGATATGTACGTGGTGTACGTTTTTCACTGCTTCCAGTTCACAAATGGAATTTACTATCTCCTGTACTTCAATGGATTTTGGAGTAAACAGCATCAACACTTTTGTGGATTCCTTCAATAAATCATATCCCATATAAACCAAATACATGCCAATGACCATGGTCAACACCGCATCCACCCAATATATCTGGAAGAATTTCATCAAAATACCCCCTATCAAAACGGCAATTGAAGCCATCATATCGGTTAACAAATGAAGATAGGCAGACTTCATGTTCATATTACTACTGGAATCTTTTTTAAGCAATAAGACACTTAGTCCATTTGCAACAATCCCAATGAAAGACATAATAATTACCAGATTTGAACCTATTTCCTGAGGTTCCATCAACCGCTTTACGGCCTCAATCATTAAAAAAATTGCGACGACCACTAAAGTGGACGCATTGATGAAAGCCGCCAATATTTCAGCACGCTTGTAACCAAATGTTCTGTCTATGCTAGCCTTCCTTTTGGCTAATTTGGTAGCTACATAACTAATTATAAGTGAAAGAACATCGCTGAAATTATGAAGCGCATCAGATAACAATGCCAAACTTCCAGAGATTACACCTCCAATAACTTGGGCAACCGTAATTACAACATTGAGAACTATGGAAATTAAGAGGTTTCTTCCTTTTAGATTGGCGTGGTCGTGATGATGACCATTATGGTGATGGTGATGGTCCACAGTCTAACCTCTTTAAGTGCAAGGTACTTTTTCTATTCGTCGTTCATGTCTACCCCCTTCAAATTTAGTGTTAAGAAAGGTCTCTACCATTTCAAGTGCTTGCGGCAGTGCAACGAATCGCGCAGGAAGACTTAGGATGTTTGCATCATTGTGTTCTCTCGCCAAAGCAACGATTTCTTTGTTCCAACAAAGTGCACCACGTATCTTTTGATGTTTGTTAATCGTCATGCTTGCACCATTTCCTGTCCCGCAAATCACTATGCCCATGTCTGCTTCACCATTTTCAACATCCTTTGCCACAGGATGTGCAAAATCTGGATAATCCACACTGTCCGTTCCATCTGTCCCATAGTTTGTTACCTCAATATCCTTTGACTTTAATAGCCCAACTATAGCAAGCTTATATTCCGTTCCGGCGTGGTCGTTTCCTATGGCAATTTTCATCACATGTATCCTTTAATGGTCCTAAAACAAAAGTACGATTCTTTTCTATCCTTCATGTTCATAAAACTTTTTCAAAACATGTAATGCATTCAAAACCAGTTATTTTACAAAAATTACTTTTTGTTGATCTTTTGAAGAAAACTACAAGGAATTAAATTTTGTTTTTAGCTGAATTATTTTTATTACGAAATAGCTCTTAAACTTTACGTAATATTCGATTAATATTTAATCAACATATTTCAGTAAAAAACACGGAGTAATTAACATTAAATCAATTATTAATTTTCAATAAATCAATGTTGATATGTGTTATCAATATTCGTGGAGAAAAAATCTAAAAGCTTGATTTTTAATTTTTTCATAAGCTGAAAAATTGTGTACAAAAATATTTATATGTTCAAAGCAAACTTTCTTCAAAAAAATTATTTCACATTTCAACATGCTATCATAATCTCAATAAATTTTAATTTAAAAAAAAGAAAAAAGGATAATTCTATTTGATGTTAATAAAAGATGTTCTTTTTGGGCAATCTATCTTAAGGTAGATCTGTAAATGATTATAATTCGTATTTTTCACAAAACATGATGGTTAATGTCGAAAAAAAAGAAAAGGGCTAGAAGCCAAAGGAAGAATGAGATAACCAAAGGTATTTTTACAGTTTTAGAAAAAGAACCTTCCAAAAGTTTTAACTACAAACAAATAGCCGCTAAGCTTGGGATAAATGAAACACGTGATCGCAACGACCTCATAAAAAGATTGGGTCAGTTACGGGCAAGTGAACGAATAATAGAAGTTGAACGCGGTAAATTCCAGAAAAAGCCTTCTCTAAATACATACTACAAAGGCCTTATTGATGTAACCACTAGCGGTAATGCCTATGTGATGGTAGATGAACTGGATGAGGATATTTTTGTCCCTTTCAATAGATTGAACAAAGCTTTTCACGGGGATACGGTTGAGGTCTTTATGAAACCAAAGCGAAATGGAAAGAAACCTGAAGGGGAAATTTCCAGTGTTTTGGAACGTAAAAAGAAAACCTACGTCGGTATCGTAGACAAACAAAAAACGTTTGCTTTTGTCCGACCAACGGACCCAAAAATGTATACGGATATTTTCATCCCTATTGAGAAATTAAAAAAAGCCGAAGATGGGGATAAGGTTTTGGTTCATCTGGAAAATTGGCCGGAAGATGCCGATTCCCCTTTCGGGATAGTTTCCGAAGTTCTTGGAAAACCAGGAGAGCACCAAACGGAAATTCATGCCATATTGGCCGAATATGGATTACCCTATGCGTTTCCGTATGAGGTAGAACAATTTGCAAATACATTGGATACTTCAATTAAGAAGGAAGAAATCGCCAAGCGAAGGGATATGAGAGAGGTGTTAACCTTTACTATTGATCCTAAGGATGCTAAGGACTTTGATGACGCACTCTCTTTCCAAAAATTGGAGAATGGAAATTTTGAGATAGGAATCCATATCGCAGATGTGTCCCATTATTTGGAACCCAACACAGTTTTGGATGATGAGGCCTATGAGCGGGCAACTTCTGTGTATTTAGTGGACAGAGTGGTGCCCATGCTTCCAGAGATTCTATCAAATGGCGCATGTTCACTTAGACCCAACGAAGAAAAATATACGTTCTCGGCTGTTTTTGAAATGGACGGGAAGGCGAATTTGATAAACCAATGGTTTGGAAGGACCGTAATCAACTCAAATGAACGGTTTGCTTATGAAGAAGCCCAACATATCATAGAAACCAAATCTGATGAAATTCCAAAGGATATTTCTATCAGGAAAGGAGTGTATAGTGTGGACGAGGATGTTATTGAGGCGATTCTCAAGTTTGATGAACTGGCTAAAATAATGCGCAGACAACGCATGGATGAAGGTGCTATTTCTTTTGATAAAATAGAGGTTCGGTTTAATCTAACGGAAGATAACCAACCGGCTGGGGTATTTTTTAAAGAATCAAAAGATGCCAACAAATTGATAGAGGAGTTCATGTTGTTGGCCAATAGGAAAGTTGCTGAATTTATAGGAAAACAAAAGAAAACCTTTGTTTATCGAATCCATGATGAGCCCGATGAAGAGAAGTTGTTGGCCTTAAATGGAGTGATATCAAGATTTGGTCACAGCATCAACCTAAGGGACAAAAAAAGCCTGAACAGTTCTTTGAATCAGCTTTTAAAGGATGTAAAAGGAAAAAAGGAACAGAACTTAGTGGATACTTTGACCATTAGAAGTATGAGCAAGGCTATCTATACAACTGAAAATATTGGTCACTACGGATTGGGATTTGAATATTACACACATTTTACGTCGCCCATACGTCGCTATCCTGATGTAATGGTGCACAGACTACTCCAAAAGTATTTGGATAGGGAAAAGGCACCAAAAGCTGAAATCTACGAGCAGAAATGTAAGCACTCCTCAGATATGGAATTGTTGGCAGCAAGTGCAGAACGGGATTCTATAAAATACATGCAGATAAAATTTATGGAAAACCACAAGGACCAAGAGTTTTTAGGTGTCATTTCGGGGGTTACCGAATGGGGGATTTACGTTGAAATTATTGAGAACAAATGCGAAGGAATGGTCCGGATTAGAGATATTAAGGATGACTACTATATTTTTGACGAAAGACAATATGCAATAGTTGGGGAGCGAAGAAAAAAAATGTACCAATTGGGAGATGAAGTTTGGGTAATGGTAAAGGATACTGATTTGGTAAAGAGACATTTGGATTTTTCTCTTCTAGGGAAAAAAGAATAGAATTTGTTGGAATAACTGCTAATTTTCAACACATGAAAACACTAAAAAGTATTTTAATCTTTCTCATGATTTTGGGTGTACGGGCCCAAGAAGGTACTATTACTAAGGAGTTGAATACATTTTCTGAAGTTAAGGCCTTTGATGGTTTGTCAGTAAAACTGATTAAGTCAAATGAAAATAAGGCAATAGTCAAAGGAGCGAATACAAATAAGGTAGCTATTGTAAACAATGGAGGGGTTCTAAAACTTCGGATGGAAATCGACAAAATTTTTAGTGGATATAGAACTTTTGTGGAGCTCTACCATTCTGGAGAATTAAAGGTTTTGGATACGAATGAGGATGCAAGGATTTCTTCAGGGGATACTTTTGAACAAGGTGTTCTTGAGTTGAAAGCACAAGAAGGAGGAGAACTTGAAATTAACTGTCAAGTGGAACAGCTCCTTATAAAGTCTGTAACAGGAGGAGATGTTGTTGCCAAGGGATTTTCTAAAAATCAAGATATTATTATAAACACGGGCGGTACGTATAATGGTAAGGAATTCAAAACGGAGTTTACCACAATTTCTGTTAATGCAGGGGGAAGAGCTAGTATTTACGCTACCGAATATGTTAAGGCTACGGTCAAGGCCGGGGGTGAAGTAGAAGTGTATGGTGACCCTTTGAAAATGGATGAAAAAACCGTGTTTGGTGGTAAAGTAAAACGGATGTAAGTAAGATGATTGAGGATATTCAAACAGCAATTCCTTTAGGTTTTTTCCTAAGTTTTGTAATAGGCCCTGTTTTCTTTGTCCTATTGGAAACGAGTGCTACCAAGGGTTTTAGAGCTGCTTTGAGCTTTGATATTGGAGTTATTGTTGCTGATATCGTATTCTTGGTGATAGCCTATTTCAGTAGTTTTCAATTACTGGAAAACCTAAGTAACCAGCCTGGACTGTTTGTTTTTGGTGGGATGATATTGCTGGTTTATGGCATTGTCATATTCGTAAGAAAGGAAACAAAGAAAAAACCTGGACTAAAAATTAAGAAGGGTACTTACTTAGGATTGTTGGTAAAGGGTTTTCTATTGAATTTCATCAATATTGGCGTGTTGGCTTTTTGGTTGGGAATGATGGTTATTGTAGGGCCTAGTTTAGATAACGATGCCAACCGTATGGCCATCTTTTTTGGAACTGTACTGGTTACTTACTTTACCACAGATTTGATTAAAATCTTATTGGCGAAACAATTGAAGCGCTACCTTACCGAAGAAAGAATTGTACTCTTGAAAAAGGGTTTGGGTATTATTTTGATGGTTTGTGGTATTGTGTTGATAAGCAAGGGATTCCTTCCGAAGGATAAATTCAATATTCAAGATGGGCTTGAACGTATAAGTGAATAAAAAAAGCCGGTTAAAAAACCGGCCTTTTTGAGGCATCGAGCGGATTCGAACCGCTGTACAAGCTTTTGCAGAGCTGTGCCTAGCCACTCGGCCACGATGCCAATGGTTGGCAAAGCTAAAAATATTTTACGAATCTATCTTTATCGTACATTCTCAATTTTTACGGAAACACTCTCCACATCACCTCCAATAGGTGGGTTTATTTTGGAGACCGATATCTCGACCTTATCTACTAATAGCAACTCATCTAGAATACGCGAAGAGATTCTTTGAGCAACGTGCTCCAATAGTTTGGAACGGATGGACATTTCTTCCTTAACGATATTGTTCAGATGGACATAATCCACTGTTTCAGAAAGCCTATCGGAAAGAGAAGGTTTTTTCAAATTCGCCCAAACTACCATATCAACTCGGTAATCACTCCCTATTAGCCCTTCTTCTCTCAGGCAGCCATGATTGGCATGTACACGAATGTTGTTGAGACTGATGCTTCCCACTTGCAAAGTTCTTTAAAGTGGGCGCTAAATTAATCAAATTAATACGTACAACGACAGTTGCTCAATCCTTGGAACAAATCCATTCCTACAGTCAATACATGAGTTCCGGTACTATAACCTAAAATCTCATTGGTGATGACCTGGTATGAATATCCAAAATAGAAGTTGTTTTTCTTCAAACCGGCAATTGGAGCTATGTACAAAGGTTCTCCCAATTGATCATTCAAGAAACGATATGTGACACCCAAATAGTAATAGTCTTCAAAATCATGAAAACGGAATTTGGCATTAAGATCGGTAACGGAACGGCCATCATTTTCAAACCACTGGAAGAAAACAGAAGGCTCAACCTCTAATTTGCTGTTTTTGTTCTTCATGAAACTATAGCCGGTGAACACATAATAGTTCCTCAAAGTATTTGGCTCAAATACTGGGTTGAATTGCGTCAAATCCTTATTCAACAAATTTGAAGCATTTAAAGCAAAGTAAAATTTATCATATCTGTATAGTACACCAATATCAAAATTGTGGTTGGTTGTGGCTCTATCATCTGTGGGAAGCTGACCATTAAACTCTGTGAAGTTTTCCACATCTATCCTAAACTGGTTAAAATTATATGAAATACCAAAGGACAAGAAAATATCATCATATCTGTTCAAGGTTAAGTGGTGGGCGAAGGACACCCGAGAACCCCTTTGCTTGGTTTCCCCGTTGCTATCATTGTAGAGAAGCATTCCTATTCCAGAACGATTACCCACCCTGGCATCTGCTGCCAAAGTTTGGGTATCCGGAGCGTCTTCAATGCCTACCCATTGCGTAAGCCCGTTTAACCTAACTTTAATATGGTCACCTATACCTGCATATGTTGGAGACATTATGAAGGGGTTGTCCGCAATGTATTGTGACAGCTGCGGTATGGTCAGCTCCTGACTTCTGCCTGAAAAGGCCAGAAAGAGGATTAAAATTGGGGTGCAGAGTTTTTTAAACATGATTTAGTAGGTTAAGCATCATTGTCGATATAGGGTAAAATGTCCGATAAATTCCCGGTCATCATTTTCACCTTGCAGCTTAATGATATACCAGTAGTCACCAGTAGGGAGCTCGCTGTTATTATAAATACCAGCCCATCCGGGATCGCCATATCCCATACGATAGAGCTCTCTACCATAACGATCAAAAATGATCATTAGTACATTTGGAAAGGCCTCCAAATTGTCTGGAATCCATGTGTCATTAAGATTGTCTCCATCTGGTGTAAAGAAGTTAGGAATCTCAATATCAATGAACTCCATAAAAATTTCCATGGTTACCGAACAACCGTTCTGATCTATAACAGTTACTGGATAGGTGTCGGTTCTATTTATTATGAATGTATTGTCTGTTCCATTATCCACATCTCCAAAGAAGAATGTATAATCCTGTAGGCCACCAGTTGCAGTTGCAGTGATTTCATTTATGTTGCTATTCTCCAATAACAAGGTCAATGGTTCAAATGCCTCTATGGTAAAGTCCAAGGTATTTACACAACCGTTTGAGTGAGCTATAGTCAAGTAATGGTCTCCTGGAGGGATGTTCGTAAAATCAGATGTCAACTGCATATCCAGAGGGTCTGTGGAATCCAAAGCATATAGAACATCTCCGCTCACAGAAGGATCAACAAACACAACATCCAAACGGTTATCAGGAATTATACCATCGCATGAATACATTGGTGTTACTGTTGCTTCCAGATTTACTCCAGGATTGATTTCCACAAATACATTGGTCTCACAACCTTGAGAATCTCGAACAAAAACAACGTTTGTTCCTGCAGACAAGTTCTGGAACAAGATTTGGTCTTGAACAAAATCTGCATCTGCATTGGAATTCAAACTGGTAAAGTATGGAGCAGTTCCTCCGGTAATGTTCAATTCAAAAGAACCATCGGCACTCTCAAAACATACCTCATGCATTACGTTTATAGCGTCTGCCGCAATAGGTGCTGGCTGATCTATTATGAACTGGAAGGTTTCGAAACAACCATTTCTATCTTGAGCGATAACATCATAAACGCCAGGCGCCAAGTCTGTAAATGTGTTTACTGTATCAAATTGGTTCAAGTTGGGGGTAATGGCATAAAAGATTTCGCCCGTTCCGCCAGAAACTTCAACTGTAATTGTACCATCCTCAAGACCTGCACAAGTTACATTTGTAAACTCTTGCCTGTCTATTTGTAAAGGAGCTGGGTCGTCTATTTGAATAAGACCACTGGTCACTTGACAATCCATGCTCGTTACGTGTACGTAGTACGTACCAGCTAATAGTCCGTTAAACTCCCCATCGGTTTGTGGTCCGGCCACTGAACTGGTCAATCCAGGGTCGGAGAACAACTCGTAAGAGTAGTTACCCAATCCGCCAATTGCATTGGCTATTATGGTTGCTGAGGCTTCACCGGTACAGTTGATGAAAGCGGCACTATCGTCTATCAGAACATCCAAAGGTGTAATTGGGTCTACGGCAATTTGATTGGAAATCGTAGACCTACAACCAAAATTGTCCATCACATAGTATTGATAAGGTGTAGTGCTATCTGGAACATTAAATGTTTGAGTGTCTCCTCCAGCGCCTGTCATCGGGAAGAAGTTCACATTGTCCGTACTGAACTGGTAAGGACCGGTACCTCCTGAAGCCGTTAACAGAAGTTCTGCGTCAGTTGTACAGGTAAGTTGTGATACCTGAATCAAGTTGGCCATTACCTCAACTGGCTCAGAAATGGTTACTTGGATGGTTTCTACGTCACAACTCCAGCCGTCAGAAACAGTGATACTATATATTCCCGCACCAAGATTGTTGAAATCTGCACTGGATTGAAGGCCCGATGTAAACGCAATGGTTGTTCCTGTTGGATCATAGATGTTCAACTGATATTGATATACACCTCTACCATTGATTACGTTTATGGCGGATACAGTTGCGTTGGTATCTCCATAACAAGCCAAAGTGGTAGGTGTGGCAGTAATGTCCGCGGTGATTGGGATTGGTTGGGTCAACTGTATTGGTCGATTAATGACACAACCATTATCATCCGTAATTTCAACATCAAAAGTTCCTTCTGATAAGCCATCGAACACCATGCTTGAAACATCCGTAGCTGTATAGATTTGACCTGTTGTGGTATTGGTCAAGACAATGTCGTAAGGGGCATATCCTCCTGTTGGGGAAACCTCTATTTCACCTTGATCATTGGTACAGGTAACATTGGCCACTTCCAATGGAGTAGCATCCAATAACATATCTGGAGATGCAATGGTAAACACATTGGAGTCCTCTGAACACGATGGACTAGCCGTTTGTACAACTCTGATAAAGAAGTTTCCACCTGGCAGGTTAGGTATGGGTGTTGGGTTCGTGGCTGTATTGCCGGAGCCTGTAATTCCCGTTGTAGTACCATTCGCATGGAAAACTTCAAAATTAAAAGTGCCTGAATATCCTGTAATGTTTATTTCTGCGGCACCATTGGTATCGCCAAAACAGGTTACCGGTGTCGTAGGTGTGGCCACCACACTTATTAAATCAAATGGTAGGATTTCATAAGGTGCCGTATCAAAATAACATCCAGTATTGGTATCGGTCACCCTGAATGTGTATGTTCCAGGAGTGGTCAAGTTGAAAGTAGCTTCAACATTTGATGGATTACCTGTTAAGGTTCCCAACGGATTACCCATTGGCAATAACTGATAGTCATAAGTATTACCGGGATTTCCATTATCAACAACAGTTATCAACACTTGCTCAGGACCCGCACAGGTAATAGGTGTAACCCTAGAAACCGTAGCAGTGAATACATTGATAGGGTCAATGGTAACGGTATCTGTTTCCAAACAAGCGTTGGCATCGGTAACGAAAACTGTAATGTTCTGAACGGCGCCTGTGTCTACGACTTCAAAAGTGTTTGATGTCTGGAAATTCACATTGTCTATACTATACAGGTAAGGACCGGTTCCATCTGTTGCGGTAACTGTAATGGTAACTGTATTTGCAGTGTTGGATGGACCACACACAAAGGTATTTGCCGATGCACTTACACTTAAGGCATTTGGCTCAGTAACAGTTTGATCAAAAAAGGCATCACAAGATCTTCCGGAAATTACCCTTACTCGATAATCTCCAGCTGGTAGATTATCAAATACATTACTGGTTTGGGCAAACCTGAAGGGAGTGATCAAATTTGCCATTTCGTACAGTTCATAGGTATATACTGGATTAACGGTAGTAGCTGGGTCCAGCTCCACGGTCAATGAACCATCCGACCCTCCATTACAGTTTACAGGATCTTCGATCACATTGGTAATAATAGGGGTTACCCTATCATCCAAATCCAAGGTAATTGTTTTTATACATGTATGTCCAGTAGCATTGTCGGTAATGGTAAACGTGTATGTGCCGGGCATTGTCAAATCTGTGAAAACACCAGTATTATTGGTTGGTAATGGTGTTGATAGGTCAGGGAAGGTTACAGCATAGGTAAAGTTGCCGGAACCACCTGTTTGACTTACGGTTACATGACCTCCGGGGTCAAGGGTACAGTCTATAGGTTTATCCAAAGTGACATCCGGTACAATTTCATCAAACAACTCTACAGAGTTTGTCGTATGCGTACATGAGAATTGATCTGCGATTTCAACCACATAAACCCCAGCACCTAAACCGGTAAATACCGGGCTGGTCTGTGGTGAACCAATCAAGGTTCCATTTCTTCTTAATTGGAATGTATAGTTTGCATTTTGTCCACCTGTAGTACCCACAACTTCAATTTCGCCTTCAATATTGGTACAGTTCGGCGTGTTGATTTGTAAGGTTGCAGTAATTGGGTCAGGGTCAACTAAAATCACATCGGACAATTGATGTTCACAATCAAATTGATCCTTTACCCACACTTGATATGTGGTTCCTGGTGTTGCTCCACCAGCGAGATTTTGGAATAACGGTGAGGCAACATAATCACCTGGACCGGTTGGGGCACTGGTGCCAACAAAGTAGGTGTATCCACCCCATCCACCAGCAACATTGATGATTTCAATACTACCGTCGTTAAGGGCACAGGTCACCTCGGAAACTTGGGTATTGGCAGAAATACCAACATTGGGTCCTGCAATATTAAAAGACTGAGAATATGTACATGCAGAACCAGGAGGATTGTCATCCACCACTTCTATAAAGTAGGTTCCTGCGGCCAATCCTGTTACTGTAAATGCTCCATCAGCATCCGAACCAGTTGAGGTTACATCGTCCGCTAAGTTGGTAGGAGTATTGTTTACATCGTAATACAAAGTATAGCTTGTGGCACTTGCATAGGTGACATTTGAAGCATCCTGAAGGTCAAGGCTTACTTGACCATTTGTATCTCCAAAACAGGTAATATCGGTTGTGCTTACAACATCCAAATGAAGCACTTCAGGAGTCAATACCTCATGTGTGGCAGTAATGATACAGTTGGTTACTGTATTCTGTATTTCAAAATTGTGAAAACCAATATTCAATCCAGTAAAACTGCCGGAAGCCTGGAAGGAACCTCCCGGTAACAGTCTAAACTGATAGTTTCCAGGATGCGTTGTAGAGTTCGTAAACGTTCCGTTTGCAGTTATAGTAATATTTTCTCCAGCAACGCATGTAGCTGCATTGTCCACAGCGATGCTCGAAGAAACGAGAATATCCAATGGTTGAATGGTTACCGTATCAGTTTCGGCACAGTTGTTTGCATCAGTTACAAAAACGGTAATGTTCTGAACAGCTCCTGTATCAGCAATATTGAAGGTATTTGAGCTTTGGAAATTTACATTGTCAATACTGTACAAATAAGGCCCTGTTCCATTTGTGGCGGTTACCGTAATTGTTGACAAATCTGCGTTGTTTCCAGTTGCACAAGTAAATGGTGTTGCAACTGCGGAAACTGACAATTGGGAAGGCTGGGTGATTACCTGCGTTTGCGTTGTTGTACATCCGGTAGCCTGAGCAGTTACTTGGATGGTATAGGTAATACCTGCACCAACAGCACCTTCTAGGCCAGTAAATGTAGCAGAAGCAGAAGTATTACTGGAAGGGGCAATTGGGAATGTAGCGGAACTACCAGGTCCAGAAATGATTTCAAAATCATAAGGACCATTCCCCGTATCCACGGCATTTACTGTAATAGAACCGTCATCACTTCCGAAACAAGTAACATCAGTTGCGGCAACTATGTTGAAAGACGGGGTTACAATAGGAGGAACTGTAATATTGAACACCCTTGTACATTCTGGAGTTGTGGTATTGTTGTCGAAGATGGTTATGGTGTAATCTTCAGGCGTTGAAGTATTGAAAACAAAAGGATTACTTGGCAAATTGGTTCGGCTTACCACGGTTCCTGTACCATCTGTAATTTCATAATCATAACTTGTGGAACCAGAGGTTACGTCAATCGTAATCTGTGCATCAGGAGTACTTGGAGCCACAGAACAGTCTAAAAGTTTGGTAAGCTGGACATCCGCTTGTAGTAAAGGATGAACCGTTACGGTACTAACTGCTGAACATCCATTGCTATCACGAATAGCAAGATTGTATGTTCCGGCTGCCACGTTGTTGAAAACACCACCATTATTTACAAAAGTTGTTCCCCCATCGATGGAGTAAAGAATCTGCGGGGCCGTACTGGTAGCATTGATGGTTACCGTAGCAGGGTTGGAGCAATTGTCTACAACAATACTATCTATAGTTGGGTCTGGAGTTAAGGTTAACGAAACAAAACCAAGTTCGTTGGAACAACTATATTGATCTTGAACAGCTACTCTGTAGCTTCCAGCTGCAGAGTTTGCGGGGACTTCAATAGGGTTATCTGTAGTCGTTGTAATGAGCACATCATCAGCTAGATTTGCAGGCGTGTTATTGATATCATGGTATAGCGTATAGGTGTATATTCCACCACCTCCATTTGGATTTTGGATTTGAATCAATCCAGGTGAATCACAGCTAATATTTTGAAGAACTGTTGGTGTTCCCGTAATTTGATCAAGCTCCAACAAGATGACATTTTCACTTCCTACCATACAGTTGTTAGGAGCTGCTCCTTGAATCTCAACAAAATAAGTTCCTGCGGCAAGTCCAGCCAAAGGAGCTACCGGCACGGCAAATGAATCGCCAGAAGTAAATCCAACTTCAGTTCCAGAATTAATGGAAACGGTCGGGTTGGAAAGTTCGTATAGGTTCCATGTAAATGTTCCTCCCAAATCACCTGGAGTGTCTTCTGTAACAGTATACGTAATCTGTCCATTATTGGAACCAAAACAACTCGGTGTTACATCTGCTGTTATTTCAACAGGCGGAGGCGCCACATCATTTACATTCACCGTACTTTGTCGTACACAAGGACTTGAATCCCTTACATAGAAAACATAAGTTCTTCCAGGGACCAGACCCGTGAACACATGGTTTCCTGGAGTAGGAGCGGTCCAAGTGGCCGTAGCTTCGTTAAAATTGGCTGGGTCATCAGAGTAGGTATACTCATAATTTGGAGATCCTTGGGTTCCCTGCACGGTAACTTGAAGATCGTTACAATCCACAACAATTGCCGAAATGGTAATATTCAAGTCATCAAGAGGATATGGTATAAGATATTCCGGCAAATCAACCTGACATAAGGTGTTGTTGGAAGCATCCACGGTACGTATGGAAGGATAAACAACCGTACCAGAAGCATAAATTGTTCCGGTTACCGGATCCATTCCAGTAAAGGTATCACTAGATTGCCAGTTCAATCCACCATCTGCACTGAACTCAAGTGTTCCAGAAAGGGTTAGTGGATAATTATCGAATTCAAATCCTGTCAAATTAATATCTGGATCACAACCCGGAGGCAATATTGGCAGAATATCGGCAGTCAGCTCATCTGGATTGTTTATAGTTACTGGAGTATCAGTAATCGTACAACCCGTAGCATCGGTAATATTAATAGTATAATTACCGGGCATGAGGTTAAAATAGGTTCTTGTAGTAACCAAAACATTGGTGTCTGTTTGATTCCCTGCTCCTGCATTATCCAAATCAACAATATCAATGGTAAAAGGTGCCAAGCCGGAAGTGATATCTACTTCAATTGAACCTGTTCCATCATGACACTGAGGGTCTGTTGGGGTGTTTACTACGGTTAAAGGAGTTGCTGGGTTTACCGTGACGGTTTCCACAAAATCACAATATGCATTACTGGCAGAGGTATCTCGTACATATACATCATAATCACCATCGTTTCCTGCTGTAACGACAAACGTGTTTGAAGTTGTAAATGACCCAGAAGGACTATTTCCTGTAGGAACAAATGCGTATTCAAGATTGGTCAAGGCGGCCGGCGCAGTAACGGTGATACTTCCATTGGCACAAGTGCTTATATCAACAACATCAATGGTCGGCGCATCGTAGATGGTAACATTTTCAAGTGTTCCTAAACATCCCAAACCATCTCTTACATTGATGGTGTAGTTACCACTTACTAAATTATTGAAAGTAAAAGTAGTCGCACTAGCAGGTGTTGGGGCTGTCCAAGGACCTCCATTTAAACTGAATTCATACGTGCCATTTCCAGCGGTCACGTCAATTTGAATGGATCCATCATTGTTACCGCCATAGCAGGCTGTAAAATCATACGTGATTGGAGTGGTTGGGGCAACATTTATGCTGGCATCAATAGGATCTTCGCAACCATTGGCGTCCCTAGCCCTTACGATATAGTCTCCAGCCGGAACACTTGTAAAACTGTTGGATGCTTGATACGGTCTAACTACTGTGATAGTTGGCAGCGTAGAGGCATCTTCTAGTCTATATTCGAACCCTGGTGTTCCACCCGATGTAATACTTGCCGTAATGGTTGCACCGCCATTGGTACATGTAAGTATATCAGTTACAGAAGCATCGGTAACAAGAGCATCGGGCTGACTTATAGTTTGACTTAAAGTCACCGTACATGAATTGTCAAGCACATCCCGGACCTCAATGTTATATGTTCCAGCAACTATGTTGTCTCCAGTAGTTGCGTTGGAAATAACAACAGGGCTTGTCGTGGAAACAGTAAATGGCCCAGAGCTACCCAAACGGTATTCGAATCCGTTTATAGGGTCAAAGTTTTCGACCTCAAAGGTTATGGAACCATCATTTCCTCCATTACAGCTTACATCTGAAAATGCAGTTAGCGCTGCATCAAAAGCGTTGCCATCTTCTATTACAATAGGAATATCAACACTGCCTTCACACACTTCAGGAATTTGAAAGGCTTCAA
Source organism: Flagellimonas meridianipacifica (assembly GCF_003001695.1). GTDB lineage: Bacteria > Bacteroidota > Bacteroidia > Flavobacteriales > Flavobacteriaceae > Flagellimonas > Flagellimonas meridianipacifica. Next base: position 992,180 of record NZ_PVYX01000001.1, read on the forward strand.
TATCATCAATAGCGATATCGTTACCGCCAGTGACCGCTGAGTTAGTGCGTATTACAATATCCAAGTTAGTATTTGCCCCAGGATTTAATGTCACGGAATAATTTTGCCAGTCATCTGCATCATTATTCTTTGGGACATTCCCTGTGGTTGTGCTTGCAATGACTGTTCCACCGCCATCCACCAACTGAATGTTGATGTCTGGATCTGCACCTCCAGTTCCAACACGAAGTAGGTTGAATGCCCAAAGCGAAATGGTTATATCTCGATTTGGAATTACTTCAATATTTCGTTTAGCATAAATAATTCCATTAGGACCAACTACACCCCCAACGTTCATTGCTAGGAACCTTCCATTAGGAAGTGCAGAATGATCATTCGGGCTACGCCATGAACCATAAGGATTTACAATGAGTTGGGTAACAGAGTATTCCCCATCTTGAATGCGGTTATTTATTGCCCAACCACAGGAATTTACCGAACCATCTTGTGGTTCATAACAATATGCAGGATCAACCTCGGGAATACTTGTATTTGGGCCGGTTCCAAAGTTCTCCAAAAGGAGAACACTTGGCGAGGGTGGTGTCGCGTTGATGTAGTTTACTGTAATGGTGTGACTGCCTACAGGAACATTATTAAAAATGTTGGAAGTATTCGGCGTATTGTCCACACCATTGATTTCATATGTATAGTTGTACCCGGGATTGTCTGGAGTAACAGTAACGATACCCTCCCCATCACACTCGTAATCGATACTTGTAGTGACTCCAGGAGGTGTTGGTTCTGGTTCGATGGTAACCGTCATTGGGAAAGTACAATTGTTAGCATCTCGAACATAAACAGTGTGGGTTCCGGGCAATAGAAAGCCTATGGCACTAGCACCGTAATTGGTTCCACCATCAAAACTATATTCGTAGGGTGCCGTACCCCCTAATACGTTGGTAATTCGAACCTCTGCGCCTAAACCAGGATTACACTCCGCAAGTTGGGTAACTGCAGCTGATGCGGAAAGTGTCAAAGGTTCGGTAATAGTGTAAATTTGGGTAATGTCACAATTATTGGCGTCTCTTACACGGATGTTATAACTACCAGCTAATTGATTGACGAAGGTATTGGAGCTTTGATAAGTTGTTCCGTTGTCAATACTATACTCATATGGGGCTTCACCACCGGAAGCTGTAATAGTAATATTGGCTTGGGCCTCCCCACTACATTGTATGCCAGTATCTGCTACTGAAATGGCTACTGGGGCGTCTTGTACAACATTCAAATCGAACGAAGCCTCGCAAAACCCGGATGCACCTCCGTTATCTCGCACATATACATCATAATCTCCAGCACCTGTAACGCTTATGGGGTTGGTAGTAGAAAAATCACCGGCAACTGGGGTCACACCATTGCCAACAATGGCAAAAACATAATTCCCATCTCCACCAGCTGGCGTAATATCTACATTGGTTGAAGTGCCGCAAGCGGTTATGTTTGGAGCTGAAGCAACAACGGTTAATTCTGGATTAATAGTTATGGTTTCGGTATCGGTACAATTATTTCCATCACGAACTTCGATGGTGTATGTACCTGAGGTCAGTCCGGTAAAAACATTGTTGGTTCCAAAAACCCCACCGTTCAGGCTGTATTGATAGTTCCCATCTCCGCCCGAGGTAATATTGGCCGTTAATGTCAATCCAACAGCATCGTCATAACAAAAATCATTGGGAACAATGGCAAGTACTGGGGCAACTGCGGCATTTAGGGTAAAATCGGTTGTCACCACACAGCCATTGGCGTCGGTAACAGAAGCTGTATAAAGCCCTGTTTGGGTCAGGTTATTGAAAACACCGGTACTGTTGGTTCCAAAAGGGGTAGCGTCAGGATTGGTAAGGGTAAAACTATTTCCTCCCCATCCTCCGGTTGAGGTAAGGGTAACACTTCCCGTTGTGGTACAAGTGGGTTGGACTTCGGAAGCGCTCAAAGTTAAAGCCGCCGAAGGGGCATTTATGGTCACGCTCGCTGTGGCAGTACAATTGGTTAAATTATCTGTTACTGTAATATCGTATGTTCCATCATCTAAGTTGGATAAGGAAATGGTTCCATTGGTTTCGTTGTTTCCATTGAAATTGGACGGTCCTGTAATGGAATAGTTGAAATCCGTATTGAAGTCCGAGACCGTAAAAGTTAATTCACCATCAGTGCTGGTCAAACAACTAATGTTGCTAACCAATTGACCTGTAACACTGATTTGCGATACAGGGTTTATGGTAAAGGATTCATCATAGACACATCCTCTGCCATCCGTGACCCTAAAGGTATATGTGTCTGGAGCAAGACCATCAAAATCTGCGCTATTTCCTGTTATGGATGTAGCAGCTGTAGGGGTTGGCGCAATAATCTCAAAAACGAAAGGAGCATCTCCATTCACGGAGGTTACTGTGACATCAGAGGTTAAAGTGGGGCAATTGGGCGTAGTAGCGCTAAAGGTCAAATCCGTTGGCGGGTTTAATGGATCCAACGTTATCGCGTTTGTGACAAATGTACAGTTATTGGCATCCCTAACTGTGATGGTGTAGGTTCCCGCTGTTAGGTTTGAGAATCGTTCTACACCCACTCCATTGAGGAAATTGATTCCGTCTATGCTGTATTCATATGGAGCAGTTCCTCCAGTAACATTTTGAGCTTCAATAATACCATTTTGCAAACAAGTAAAATCTTGTATTAAAACGGCATTTGCTGAGATTCCTGCAGCGGGTTCGGTAATGGTAAAATTGTCTATTTCATCACAGCTAACGCCTCCTTGGGTTTGGGTAACCGTAACGGTATAATCCCCTGCGGGAAGATTGGTGAAGGAACCAGAGGTATTCGTTGTTGGCGCTCCAACTGTTGGTGTCAAGGTGAAATCCAGGGTATACCCGTTGGTGTTTGTCACATTATAAGTGATGGACCCATCATTGCCTCCAAAGCATGAAACTTCTGTTTGGGATGTTGTGTATACTATAGCAGGAGCCACAACAACGGTGGCTACATTTGAAATGAAAGTACAATTGTTCCCGTCAACAACGATGAATTCATAGTCTCCCTCTTCTCCATTTGTGAATGTGAAGTCGTTTGGAACTTGGAATTCACTGGCTGGTATGTCACTTACCGAGGTATATAGGTCAACCCCGTTGTAGCTCCAAATGGCATAGACATAATCAGGATTAGGAAAACCACCCGATCCGGTAACTGTGATGATACCGTCCGTACAATCTATGTTTTTGGTGGTAACTGCAGTTACATCCAAATCGGTAACATCGTTTATAGTTACTTGCTCAGTATAGCTACAACCATCATCGGTGGTAACTAAAACATCGTAAACACCATCATTAAGGTTCTCGAAGGTGTAGTTGTTATCTGTTGAGGGTCCAAAAGTATCTACACTAACCCCACCTTGTGAGATTTCATAATAGTACTGGGGCTCAACATTTAGAACAGAAATCCCAATCTCACCCAACCCGTTACAATCTGTATCTCGAGTAGTGATATCGACTTGGAAATCCCTTTCCAAAATACCAATGTTGTCAAGAACAAAAATACACCCATCAACAACACCTTGTTGGCGCATTTCTACAGTGTAAGCTCCATTGCTTGCAATATCAAAACTTGGGCTAGTCTGGTATCCCTGTACAACATTTCCCGTGGCCTGATCAATCAAACGGTACTCATAGTCCAATGGCATATTGGTTACAGTAATGTTACCATTGGTGTTACAAATGATATCCCTTGTGTTTACTTGAGGATCTAGGGGGTTCTTGAAAATATTAAAGTAAAACCTACTAAAACATCCATTTTGGTAATTGATAACCAAACGATATTGACCAGCATCTGAAGCAGTGAAATTGCTTCCTGTTTCTACGACGTTCCATGTACAACTGTTATTTGTGTTGGCACATCCTGGAGTTGCGGCAGAACAACTGGATTCATCCAAAAGCTCCCATTCAATACTATCTGCATCTGGAATGTTTACTTGAACCAGTTCAGTGTCATTTAATCCGCAAAGGAAGATTTCGGGCAATTCGCTACCATCATTTGGGCATATTACGATTTCACCTTCTACAGTATTGGAAGTATCGTTTATCAAAGTTGTAATCGGATTGGTCTGGGTAGCCCCCACTCGCTCAACAACAATGATTTCAGCAAAGTCCTTACATGGGTCAGCAACTTGCTTATCCACAATATAAGTACCGATATCCGTGACGGTCAATGTGCTTGGGTCTCCATCTGGGTCTCCATCGTTCAATACTGTATCCCCTGCATCAATAGTGTTGTTCCCGTTTTCATCCCTGTACCAAATATAGGCGTCGAAATTGTCGCCGGCGTCAAGAGTGACAGAGTTTCCACAGAGTTCTACAGTCCTACTAAAGTTACAAGCATTTAGGTCATCCAATAGGAAGTTAGTTGCTCCAGGAGTAGTAAATCCACAGTCGTCAAAATCTGAAACACTAGGGTCATCACTAATTTGGTTGTCATTAATTACGCCTTCATAAGTGGAAAAGGCCTGGTTTTGAATAACATCTGTACAGGCGTCCACAAAATCAAAACAGTTCTGGGCTACTTGCACACGCATCCTAATGGATGAAATAGGATCACCTTCTTCTACCAGATTATCAGGAATGGTGAAAGTGATTTCACGATTAGGCTCATCGTACACATAGGTAACTCCAGTAGGAAGGGTCAATGATGCTTCATCTAGAGTAACATTGGTGGGCAATACATCTCTGATTACATAATTTGTCGCATCATCATTTCCAGTATTGACAAAGGAGAGAACATAGTCCAAAACCTGTCCAAGATTCACCCCTAATCCGGTGATATCATTTCCACCAATATCTTCAACTCGTTTTTCAAGTACAATGTTGGGCTCTATGATTTCTACCCCAAAGGTTACCAAAAATGCCCCAAAAGCGTCACCTTGTGTGAACAGTCTTAGAGTTGCATCGGTTTCGGTATTGGCAATTATACTGTTTGCTGGGTTGTTGATTTCAAATATATCAGAATCATAACCCAAAGTATTGGTGGCGGTTATATTTCTTGTAGTAACATCTACACCATCAATGGTAATATTGGAGTTAAAGAAGTTGTTTGCTGGGTTACCTGCATTGGAAAGGCTTGTGAACCCTGGATTTAAAGGTGTTTGAATACGGAAGGCATCTCCAGAAATACTACGGTCTCCTTCTACCACACTGGCACCCAAGCGCGCACGGACAGGTCCAACAGGGATGGTGTTGAAACCAGAAACATTAATATCAGCACTTGAGCTTCCACTTACTCCAGCATATCCATCAAAAACGGAAATGTACTTTCCGGTTAATGTAGGGTTTTCATAGATTATGACTAGCGTCCATCCACCAGCACCACCAACACTTCGCCCTCTTGTTGCTCTTACGTTTCCCACAAAGTATTCTCCAGCAGGGTCGGCTAGACCTTGAAGAATATTGGTTACATTTTTAAAGCATGTATAGGGGGAGTCTTTAAAATTGACATTATCATAAATTATAGCGTCTTCCTCTCCAACAGGGTCCGGATTATTGTCGGCCTGAAGATCCATGTAGGTTGTACTCCCTGGAACCCTAAATTTTATTTGAGTAAAATCTAAGCGCTGAGTGTCGTTAGCCGGAAGTGTTGGAATTTGTGAGTTGTTCAACACTTCTTGCTGATAGTTTGCAGACCAATAAAGTCCTGCCCAATAGATGCGCGAACAAAACGGAAGGGTCAATGTTGAACTACTGGAGCTAAATGTAGTTGGATCGGAGTCTATATCGATATAATCCCTATGGAATCCGTTGTTGTTGGCAGTCCCATTGTAAGGGTCATTTGCCGTGTTGCTTCCGTCTACGCGATTTATAATACTGTTTGAAAGAAAAGTGTAGTCTCCCTTAATGTTGATAAATGAATTATCCAATCTAGGCGTGAAAGGCACTTCGACCTGCGCGCTAGTTTTTAGACCTAATAATCCAATGCCAAAAAGGCAGATAAGGGTTTTTAGTATGTGATTGGACATCTTAACTTGTATAGTTTGGTTTTACCCGCATGATCCACATATCGTCGTCATACGAAGCGTTCAGTTTGGTATAGTATGAGGTTAATGCATTTGTCCAGGTGTCGTGTTTTTTCAGGTACACATAGCGGAAATTGTCCTCGGGATTAGTGAAGTATTTTGCGTCGAGCCCCCTGGACTGGAGCTCTTTTACAAATGTTCTGGCATCTTGGGACGTGGCAAATACGCTGGCTATTATGTAATAGCCTTGTCCATGTCCATCGATGTCAAAGGTTTTATAGGTGGCTGAGCCGCCGTTGTTTTGACGGGAATTCTTGATTTGGTTGGAATTCCTTGTTTGCATCGCAACGGGTAATGTGGAGATATCATTTTTTACTGACATCACCCACATTGGCGCCAAAAATTTGCCAGATAACTGAGTCTTGTATTGTTCTGCAACCTGCGTTTTGGATTGAGAGTGCTCCAAATAAACATACTTCAGATTGTTCTTTGGATTTTCAAAATATCTGGCATCGATTCCCAAATTATGCAGCTCATCCAAAAAGCGATTTAAATTTTCATCCTCGCGGTATACATTAGCGATGAGATAATGCCCACTTTCAACATCCGGAATGTCGAATACAGGATAGTTGTAACCGAAGGACCTCGATTTTGATCTCGTTGTATTTATGGTTCTATCTTTAGCCACATTTGATGTTCTGGCAACTGTATTGGATGAATTTCTATCTATTTTAATTACCCTATTTACTGATGAGGTATTAGAAAGCCCATGATTGGATATGGGTTGTTTTTTGGCTCTGCTCACTAAAGAAGAACTGTCTACATTTTCAAAATAGAGTTCCCTCGCTCTTTTTTCTACTTCAGGCTGATTACCCTTAGTTTCTCTTCGAACCATTTTCATAACAGATTCAAAACGGCGTTCAAGATCTTGTTTTCTATTTTGCTCTATCGAATCTTGGCGGAAGAGAAGCTCATCTAAGATTGCATCGTTTTCAGCTAGTTTTTCCCGTAGCTGGGCTATTTCCAAGTCTTTATCCGACAGAGTTAGATTTTCTTGAGGCACACTGTCATTCTGAACAACGTCATTTTCTTTTTCAAGAAGAACCCTATCTTCAGTCAGGTTTGGTGTAAATGAATATGCCAATGAAACTTCATGACTTACCCCAAAGTTTTCAAAATTATTGGTCAAACCCTTTTCAACTGTATAACCAATGGATAGGTTTTTATTTAAGTTAAATCCAAGTCCCGCAGAAGCACCATAAAAATCGTCGTAACCTGCCTGTACCCAGCCTAGTTTGGGTAAATCCATGACCAAACTTCCACCTAGGGTAATATCTTCTTCCCCTACTTTTCTCAGCCTTGCCAAGGGCATAAGTCTCCCTTGTTCCAAGATGCCCGCAGCATTTTTAAACTGATGGGTATATTGTAAGTGCCCGGAATACGTTTTTTCGTTGAAATCTGTTACCGATTCACTGTTTTTGAGGTTATAATCAAATAGGTTTTCCGCAAATCCACCAAAATCAAATTTTCCAAATGAAATATTGAAACCAGGTTGAAAGGAGATTAAGGAACTACTTTCAAGAGTATTTAAGAAAGGGTCATCATCCACTGTGTTGGCCCGGTTCTGGTTGAAGGCACTTTGATAATAGGAAAAATTGGCCCCGAATGTGAAGTTACTTTTTGGACTCAGCCTAACACCATAGGCATAGTTGGCGTGTACTCCAAAATTATTGAACAGTCCTTCTCTATTGGTAAACAAACTAAGTCCAACCCCGCTTCTATCTCCCACTCTACCACTGTAACTTAAAAAGTATACCTGGTTGTTGTCATCAAAAGAAACCGATTGGTTTCTATGAAACAAGTTGATGTAAGATTTGTCCTCCCTTACCGTTGAAAAAGTTGGATTTATCAAAAACCTATTGAACTTCAGAAGGTTTTGGGAGGGAACCTCATAACTTACAAATGGGGTTTCTTCCTGACTCCAAAGGCCAGAAAAGCAAAGCAAAGCAAGCGCGGTTAGTACTATGTGTTTGTTGGGGTTCATTCTTGGTTATCTGATAACAGTTATGGTTCCTTGCCTTAGGTTTTTTCCTTCACGAGATAGTTTGTAATAGAAAATCATATTTTGTTGGTTGAAAGAAGTAGTGGATTCTGGCCAGTTGTTTTCGTAATTGGTCTGACTAAACACTTCTTTTCCTCTTTCATCGAAAATGGTCACCAATACTTGAGGGTCCCTCGAAAAAGTATTGGGCAATACCCAAAGGTCATTTATTCCATCGCCGTTTGCGGTAATCACATTTGGAATAGCAAAGGTGTCCCTAAATGATACGGTAATTACTCTACTTACCGTACAGCTACCGAAGTCAGCGGTCAACAAATACTGCCCTTCCGCATCAAACGTAAAGGAGTCTTGACTACTTAATAAGGAATTGTTGGAATCGAACCATTCATAGGATTGTGCACCACTTGCGGTGACAGTTTCCGTTTCACCTTCAATGATTACTATATTTTCGGATCTATCCAGAACGAGTAGGGATTCATCAAATGGCACTACCGTTATTTCGTTGGAAATCAATGGACAATCATTGGTGTCGATACTCAATTGATATGTTCCTGACTCAGCAATAGTTAAGGAAGTTGAAGTAGTATCGAAACTGCTACCATCTTTTATCCATTGAAAACTCTCTCCTGATAAATCCCTTGATGAAGAAATGGTTATTGTACTACCATTTGGGCAAAGCACATTGCCATCTGAAGTTAGTGCTAAGGATTCATTCGTAGCCAACCTCACGTTTAGGGAGTTGGAATTGGCGTTGAATGAAGATAGCACACCTGTTAAAGCGTAAACACCATTGTTACTATTGTCCGTTACCGTCAAGGTTCTAGAGGTTTCACCGGAAAGAGGATTTCCTTCATAAGTCCATTGGTAGGTGAATGAGTTCTCTAAAGCTGAGGTAACATTTGTTCTGGCACCCGAGTTACTTATTGCATCTATAGTTGTTATTCCTATGGTGACATTAGAGTCAACACATTCTGTGTATGTTCCAACAAAATCGATTGTAAATTCAAAAGAATCTGGAGTTACTACTGTGGTACTTTCTGAATCCACTGGGGCAGCTGTTACACAAGAGCCTGCTGTTTCGGTCACACGAGCAAAGTAGACACCTATATCGCTTATAGTCAAGGAGCTACTTGTTTCTCCTGAAAGGGGCGCTCCGTCCTTAAACCACTGAAAGGTTGGAGAAACAGCATTGGTAGTTACTGACAACGTTTCGTCTTGGCCAGGTAGGAGTACAATGTTTGCGTCGTTTTGACGTGTTGCCAAAATAGAGCCTAAGTTTTGAACTGTTATTGCAGAAGACTTTTCGGTACATACGCCAGACCCCTCAATTTCAACTTCATAGTTTCCTTCGAAACCAGAGATTGACGTGTTTATATTTAATGTATTCCCTTCAACGGTAGGCCCAGATACCACTACCCCATCTTTGTACCAAGTGTAGGTAAGACCTGAACCACCTAGGTTGGCGGTTAATGTATGTGGATCCCCAACACATAAGTCAACTGTACTTGGACCGGCTATGGCTACGCCAAGCGAAGAACCTGTTAGTACTTCTATGATATTGGAAGATGTATTGGCAGAACCCGTACAGATACTACCGTAGTCCAATTCTACATAGTACATTCCTGGGGTTGAAACAGTAAGTTGATTTGATTTTTCACTCAATAATGTGGAGCTTCGGTACCAGTTGTACTGGTAGGTACTGGCATTTGGGATGTTATGGGTGGCCAGAGTAATTGAACCTCCATCGCACTGTTGTATCTCTCCTCCGTCAGGCAATGTACCATTGCCATCTTCACTAATGCGTAGGGCAGAAGAAAAGTCCACAAAGTACATGGGATAGGGTACAGAAGGAGGGCTTGTTTTAGCAGGGTTTGTGCTCCTCACCCTCAGTCTATAGTTTTCTCCACGAGCATCGTTCGGAACCGCAAACTCGAAGTCAAAATCAAAATCTGTGTTTTTATCTGCAACACGGGCCAATTCCACGGGAGCACCAAAGTTTCCGTTCGAATCGGATAGCTCAAGAATGAACTCATTATTGGATTCAACTAATGGAAAATTCCAAGTGAAGTTGACAAAGTATTCGTTGAAGCTTGCTGAGGCGCAGGCCGCAGTCCAAGGAAAGGAGCTTCCAAGATTTGGATTGGGAGCTGCCTCAGGTTGATTCAATACCTGTGCGGAGATACGCAATGGAATACACATCATTACAATAGCAATGATTGCGGGAATGCTGTAGGTTGAATTATTTTTTCTCATCAGCGTTAGTTTTAAGAGGTTGTCGACAATATTTGCCCCAATTGTGTGCCCCTTAAGATGTTGAGTTGTTTGGTAGCGGTTCTAGTGCAACCAAAATTTCATACAGTATTCCAATAACAAATATGGTTTTTATCAATAGGAAAGGAAAGATATTGTTGTGGGCCACACCAAAACTGTTGTGAAATGGCTTTCTTTGTATACACTTGAGGCTTTAAGTAGTCTGAAGCAACTGTTTTTGCTACATTTGCGCTTCAAATATTGATCATGGGCGAAGAGGAAAAATCACTGAATTTTATAGAGCATATCATAGAGGATGACTTAAAGGCGGAATATGTCAAAGATGACCTTCGATTTCGATTTCCTCCAGAACCCAATGGCTATCTCCATATAGGGCATGCTAGCTCTATTTGTCTCAATTTTGGATTGGGGTTGAAGTATGATGCTCCTGTGAATCTTCGATTTGACGACACCAACCCTGCCAAGGAAGAAAAAGAGTATGTTGATGCTATAAAGAAAGACATTAAATGGCTTGGATTTAGTTGGGATACAGAGTGTTATGCTTCTGATTATTTTCAACAATTGTACGACTGGGCCACAGCGTTGATAAAGGAAGGGAAAGCTTACGTAGATAGTCAAAGCTCAGAGGAAATTGCCGAACAGAAGGGAACACCTACAGAACCAGGGAAAGAGAGCCCATATAGAAATCGTTCTGTGGAGGAAAATCTCGGCCTTTTTGAGGGTATGAAAAGGGGTGATTTCGATGAGGGCGAGCATGTCTTGAGAGCAAAAATTGATATGTCTTCCCCAAACATGCTTATGCGAGACCCGGTGATGTACCGTGTGCTACATAAGGCGCATCACAGAACAAATACCGATTGGTGTATTTACCCATTATACGATTGGACCCATGGGGAAAGTGATTATATCGAACAAGTCTCTCACTCTTTGTGCACATTGGAGTTTCTGCCTCACAGGGAGCTTTATGATTGGTTTTTGGACCAATTGGTATCAAAAAGTAGATTAAGACCAAAGCAAAGGGAATTTGCTCGAAGAAACCTTAGCCACACTGTTGTCAGTAAGAGAAAATTGCTGCAATTGGTTGAAAATGGTATTGTTTCGGGTTGGGATGACCCAAGGATGCCTACTATTTCGGGTTTGAGAAGAAGAGGGTATACCCCGGAGTCCATCAGAAATTTTGCGGATACCATAGGAATTGCGAAAAGGGACAACGTGGTGGATGTTTCTCTTTTAGAATTTCATGTACGCGAGCATTTGAATAAGATAGCCCCTCGTGTTATGGCGGTTTTAAATCCGCTTAAGGTGGTGATTACCAATTACGACGAAGGAAGAGAGGAGTGGCTGGAAGCTGAGAACAATCCTGAGGATGAGAGCGCAGGAATAAGAGAGGTCCCATTCTCCAGAGAACTTTATATAGAACAAGAGGATTTTCGGGAACAAGCCAATCGAAAGTTCTTTCGATTGAAGTTGGGAGGAGAGGTTCGTCTTAAGAATGGATATATAATAAAAGCGGAAAGCTGTACCAAAGATGAAAATGGAAACGTAATCGAGGTACAATGTACGTATGACCCAAAAAGTAAAAGTGGCAGCGGCACTGAGGAAAGCCTTAGAAAGGTAAAGGGAACTTTACATTGGGTTTCAATTCCACATGCAATTGAGGCAGAGGTTCGGTTGTACGATAGATTGTTTACCGATGCCACTCCGGATGGACATAAGGACAAGGAATTTATGGATTTTGTTAATCCCAATTCATTGGACAAAGTAACAGGATATTTGGAACCAAGTTTGAAGGACGTAAAACCTGGTGATAGATTTCAGTTTCAAAGACTGGGATATTTTAATGTGGATTTGGATTCTACTCCTGAACATTTGGTTTTCAACAGAACGGTTACTTTGCGTGACACTTGGGCAAAAATTGAGCAGAAAGCATAACATAAGAAAACCCGATATCAAAAGCCTATTTTAATAGATAACCACTATAGAAAATTAGGCTTTTTTAGTCGCTTTTATGGCCTTTTCTTGTTTTTAAAACAGTAGGTATATTATTGATGCTGATTGTCAATTAGAGAGCTTTAAAATGAAAAAACCCTGCATTGCAGGGTTTTATTTTCTATTTCTCTTAGTTGTGCCTAATCGTCAGTGTTCTTGTTCCGATTCTGTTTTTTCATGGCTTCACCAATTTGATTACTTGCCGTAAATGAAGCGACCATATTATTAAGCATATCACTTCCAGCTTGTGGTGAATTTGGTAATAGTATTAAGTTGGAATTGGTTTCTTCTCCAATGGCCTGCAAAGTGTCATAGTGCTGAGTCACTACAATTAGCGCGGAGGCTTCTTGGGAGTTGATACCAACCTTGTTCAAAACCTCAACGGACTCTTCCAAACCTCTGGCAATCTCCCTACGTTGGTCTGCGATACCTTGACCCTGCAGTCTTTTGCTTTCAGCCTCGGCCTTTGCCTTTTCCACGATTAGGATTCTTGCCGCATCTCCTTCAAACTGAGCGGCAATTTTTTCTCGCTCAGAAGCATTGATTCGGTTCATAGCTGCTTTCACTTGGGCATCTGGGTCAATATCGGTTACCAAGGTTTTTATGATATCATATCCGTATTCAGACATGTATTCTTGTAGTTCTCGTTTTACCGCTATAGCAATGTCATCTTTTTTAACGAAGACATCATCCAATTTCATCTTGGGCACCTCTGCGCGAACCACGTCAAAAACAAAGGATGTAATTTGGTCATGGGGATATTCCAGTTTATAAAATGCATCATACACTTTGTCACGAATGACAACATATTGTACAGAAACTTTGATTTTGACAAATACGTCATCCAATGTTTTGGTTTCTACAATTACATCCAACTGTTGAATTTTTAGACTTAACCTGCCAGCGATTCGGTCCACCAAAGGGATTTTCATTTGCAATCCAGAATTTCTAATACTTTGGAATTTTCCAAAACGTTCAATAACTACAGCGGTTTGTTGTTTTACTACAAAGAATGAAGCGAATAGGATTATTAATCCAAAAAAAATGATTGGTATTAAAAGGAAATTGCCCATATAGATTATTTTAAAATGATTTCAGGAAGTTACAAAACTCGGTACTTGATTGGTATAGGATTGGACAAAATTGTTACAGAATAAATGGTTCAGCCTTAAAAGGGAGGGATTGTCTGGCAAGAGAAGAAATCAAGATATCAAGCGGTTTAAATCTGGGATATGGCTTTTTGGATACGAGCTAGAGCATCCTTTTTTCCTATCATTTCAATGATAGCGAAGAGATGCGGTCCTTTTAAATCCCCAACAATGCTTAACCGTAAAGGTCCCATAACTTTCCCAAAAGAAAGCTCATTTTGGCCAATCCAATCTTTGATTTTACTTTCTATGTTGTGCGAAGTAAAATCTGAAATGGATTCAATTAGGCCTGAAACTTCACGTAGAATAGAAGGTGTATCCTCCTTGAATTGCTTTTTTGCTGCTTTTTCGTTGTATTCGGATGGCGGCGTGAAGAAGTAACTTCCCAATTCCCATAACTCGGACACAAAGTTAGCACGCTCTTTTATCAATGAAATCACTTTTTCAATATAATCAAGAGACTTCTCCTTTAATTCTGGATAATTTATGGTTTCCTGTGCTATGAAAAGGGAGGTTAACTCAGAACTAGTCTTTTTTTGCAGGTATTGATGGTTGAACCACTTTGTCTTTTCAGGGTCGAAGCGCGCACCTGATTTATTGATGCGCTCCAAACTGAAAGATTCAATGAGTTCCTCAAGGGTAAACAGTTCTTTTTCATTGCCTGGATTCCATCCCAAGAGAGCCAAGAAGTTGACCACAGTTTCCGGGAAGTATCCACTTTCTCTATACCCTTGAGCATCGTTCCATTGAAGGGGAAAGACCGGGAACCCTCCTTTTTCTCCATCACGCTTGCTCAATTTTCCTTTTCCTGCTGGTTTCATAATCAGAGGGAGGTGAGCGAATTCTGGTGCTTTCCAACCAAATGCATCATAAAGTAATTGATGAAGTGCCAATGAGGGAAGCCATTCCTCGCCACGAATCACGTGCGAAATCTCCATCAAATGGTCGTCTACAATATTTGCCAGATGATAGGTGGGCATACCATCGCTCTTAAACAAAACTTTATCATCTAGAATATTGGTGTCTATTGTGATTTCCCCTCGAATTCTATCGTGCAAAATCAGCTCTTGGTCTTTTGGCGATTTAAACCGAATTACGTAATCCTCTTCATCGTTTATCTTTTGTTGAACTTCATCTTGCGAGAGCGATAGGGAGTTGGAAAGTTTTTCCCTATTGTGCCAATTGTAAATAAAGGTTTTTCCTTTTGCCTCATGGTCCTTACGATGGTAGTCTAGAGTTTCTGGAGTATCAAAAGCATAATAGGCATGTCCTTTTTCTATCAATTCAAGGGCGTATTGTTGGTAGAGATGTTTTCGCTCACTTTGGCGGTAGGGTCCAAATCCTCCATCCTTTCCCGGCCCTTCATCGAAAGGAATTCCACACCAGTTCAATGCTTCGATTATATAGGCCTCAGCCCCTTCTACATATCTATTTTGGTCGGTATCCTCTATCCTTAAGATAAAATCACCATTGTGTTTTTTGGCATAGAGGTAGTTAAATAATGCCGTTCTAACTCCTCCAATATGTAACGGACCTGTTGGGCTGGGAGCAAAGCGAACCCTAACTTTTGACATACCTTAAAAATTTTTTCAAAGGTATGAAAAGCCCTATGCGATAGAAAGGGAATTTGTAGGTTTCATGTCTTTGGGAACTCTTGGGTTCATGATATAAAACCAAAGGGGAGGTATTAAGGAGAGTACCATAGATGTTGGATAGCCAAAAGGCATTTGTGGTGATATATCATGGTAATCCAGTATTTGATATTTTTTGGATGATTTGTAGTGATGGTCACTATGCCTGGTAAGCTCATATAAAACTATTCTTCCTATGACATGATTGCTATTCCAGGAGTGGCATTCTTTTACCCGTTCATATCTTCCGGAAGGCATTTTTTTTCGCATCAAGCCATAGTGTTCTATATAATTTACGGTCTCAAGCAACAGGAAACCGACAATTCCTGAAGCCAAAGCAAAAACTAGCCCTAACATTCCAAATAACAAATAGACGGATATCAAAAACAATATTTGAATAAGAGTGTACCATAGCATGTCGTTTTGGAGACTTACAAGGCTCCTGTTTTCTTTTTCGAGTAGGCTTTTTTGAATCTTCCATGCATTGACATATTGCCCAAAGGTGGAGGTAAACCAGAAAGAATAAACACTTTGGTTATAGGAGGCTGTGGCCGGGTCTTCCGATGTTGCCGCCTTGGCATGGTGTCCAAAGTTATGTTCTATATAAAAGTGCATATAGAACGATGGTAGCAGGAGTAATTTTGCCAAATATCTTTCAGGGGTATTTTGTCTATGCCCCAGCTCATGGCCCACATTTATGCCATTAACACCAAATACAATCCCTATGGAAAAAACCAATCCAATTATCTCATAGGTTTGATATGTTGTGGTGGTAATATCGAAAAGAGTGTATGTTAAAAAGAAGTAAACTACTGGAACGTTGAGATAAAGTAGCCAATCAAAAAGAGGACTTTTTTTCTTCTCTTCCCTTTCTTCAGGAGAGAGATTGGAGGAATCAACAGGGAGAACAATTTCCAACAAGGGAATGATTGCGAAGGCATAAACGGGAGTGAAAAAGCTCCAATACCCTTTTAAATACAAGCTTATTAAGGCGGAAATAGGTATGGTAAATGCGGCTAAATACTTCAAATCTTTCATAGGGAGACCTTTTAACAAAAAATTCTCAAGACAATTGCTGGGTATCGGGTATATTGTAATAAATATAAAATATTTTGAACAGTTATCGCGGGGTTTTAACTAAGCTGGAAAGGTTTACAAGAAAGTACTACACGAGGCAGTTAATTCAAGGTATATTGCTTTTTGGTTCCTTTGGACTTTTGTTTTGGTTGGCTATAACTTCGGTTGAGTTTGTTTTTTGGCTTGATGGAAGTTGGCGCTTGACACTTTTTCTAATCTTTATTGCTGTAGAGCTGTTCCTGTTATACCGATTCATAATAGTTCCGCTTTCTTATCTCTTTAAAATCAAAAAAGGACTATCAAACAAAGAAGCCTCCAAGTTGATAGGTATACACTTTCCAAATGTGGAGGATAAGTTGTTCAATCTTTTGGAGTTGGCTGAAAACCCAACAAAATCTGAGCTGTTGGAAGCTAGCATTGAGCAGAGGTCTCAAAATTTGGCGGTATTACCTTTTCAGGAAGCGATTGATTTTAAGGAAAGCATTAGGTACGTAAGATATTTAATAATGCCTCTCCTTATATTGGCTGTGTTTTGGATATCTGGGAATATTGGTCAACTTTTGAATTCTCATAATAGGGTCGTTAATTATGATTTGGCGTATGAGAAGCCCGCCCCGTTTACCTTTAGATTGCTTAATTCGAATTTGAATGTCTTGGACAATGAGACACTTACAATTGAGTTTGCGGTAGAGGGTGATTTAGTACCGGAAAATGCCTCAATCGTATTTGCAGATGAGCCTTTGTTGATGAGAAGAAACGGAAATCGATTTCTGTATAGCGTTCAGCCCCCCTTTAATGAAACCGAGTTTTATGTTTCTGCCAATGGATGGAATTCTAAAACTTATAAGATTGAAAGTATTAGTACGCCTACACTGGTCGACTTTATCATGAAATTGAATTTCCCCTCTTATTTGAGCAAAATTCCAGAACGGATTAGTGGAAGTGGTAATGCGGTGGTTCCTGAGGGAACACGTATTGAGTGGGAGATAAAAGGCACATCGGTTGATAAAATCAAAATGACTACTTCGGATACTATAGAACTTTTCGGCTTGAATGGTGAGAGTTTTGAGATGGTTAAGAATCTGTTTAAGAACTTGGACTATTCAATAAGCACATCCAATCAAGAAGTTAAAGACTTTGAATCTTTGCATTACTCAATAGATGTGATTCGGGATGCATCTCCAAAGATTGAAGTAAGTCAGGTTTTGGATTCTTTGAATCCAAATCAGTCTTTTTATTCAGGTCAATTATCGGATGATTATGGGATTTCAAAGTTGAATTTGATTTATTATCAAGCGGACAATGAACAAAACAAAAGAAAGATTTTGTTGGAATCAGTGAACGCAAGCGGTCATCAATTTTACTATACGTTTCCTTCAGGTTTAGATATTGAGCAGGGAAAGGATTACAAGCTATACTTTGAAGTGGTTGATAATGATGGAATTAGAGGAGGTAAAGCAACAAGAAGTAAAGTTTTCAGCACAAAGGTTTTTGATGATAATGAGTTGATAAACAGGGAGTTAGACATACAAGATAATCTTTTAAAGAAGTTTGATAAATCCCTTGAAGGGTATAGGGAGCAACAGGAAACTTTGTCTAAAATAAAAGAGAAGCAAAAGGAGGGGAACACCTTTGATTTTGAGGAGAAAACAAAGATTAAAAATTTCATTCAAAAGCAAAAGGAACAGGAACAGCTTATGGAAAAGTTTAGCCAGCAGTTGAATGAAAGTTTGAAAAAAGGTGATGAAAATGATGAGTTGAAGAGGTTACTTCAAGAAAGATTGGAACGTCAAGAATTGGAGGCTAAGAAGAACGAAAAGTTGTTGGAGGAGTTGGACAAGCTTGCGGATAAGATTGAGAAGGAAGAGCTTAAGAAGCGATTGGATGAGTTGTCTAAGAAACAGAGCTCCAATGCCAGGAATTTAGAGCAGTTACTGGAACTAACAAAGCGATACTATGTTACTGAAAAGGCTTCTCAACTAGCCAAGGAATTGGATAAACTTTCAAAGGAACAAGATGAACTAGCTGAGAAGAAAAAGGAGGGTAAAGAATTGAAGGATGAGGAAAGTGTTAGCGAGCAGGAAAATTTGAACAAGTCTTTTGAAAAGCTATCCGATGAATTGAATGAGTTAAAAAAGGACAACGAAGATTTGAAAAAGCCCTTATCAATTGATGTGAAGGAAAGAAGTCAAGAATCTATCAAGCAGGATCAGAAAGACGCGTTGCAGGAGCTTCAAGACAACAAGGAAGAATCAGAAAGTGAAAGTGGGTCTGAAGGTTCTAAGAAAGCAAAACAAAAACAAAAATCGGCGGCTCAGAAAATTCAGGAACTTAGTGAATCCCTGCAACAAAGTGCTTCAGCAGGTGGTGGTTCATCTGACACTGAGGATGCGGAAATGCTGAGACAAATTTTGGATAATTTGGTTACATTCTCCTTTAAGCAAGAACAGCTTTTTGAGTGGGTTGAAGAGTCCGATGTAGATGTTTCTCAATATGGTAAAATGGTAAGGGACCAAAAGGAATTAAAAGATTTGTTTGAGCATGTGGATGATAGTTTGTTTTCATTATCACTGCGTAGGGCTGAGCTATCTGAGTTTGTGAATGAGCAGATTACGGAAGTGTATTATAACATCGATAAGTCCCTGGAAAGTCTTGCTGAAAATCAGGTTTTTCAAGGGGCATCTTATCAACAATATGTTATTAATGCAACAAATTCGCTAGGTGATTTTCTCGCTAACATTTTGGATAATATGCAACAGAATATGCAGGCTGGACAGGGACAAGGTCAGGGTGGACAAGATTTTCAACTGCCGGATATTATAAAGGGACAGGAAGGATTACAGGAAAAATTGGATGGTTCTGGTCAGCAAGGTAAAACCGAAAGTGCTGGAGAGGGCGAAGAAAAGAAGGATGGAGAAGGTTCGGGGAAGGAAGGTAAGAATGGCAAGGATGCAAACGATGAAAATGGAGAACAGGGAAATGGAAAGAATTCGAATGGCGAAGAATCGGGAGAGGATTCAATTGGCGAGCAAGAGGAACTAGGGTTCAACGAAATCTATGAGATCTATAAAGAGCAGCAGTTTTTAAGGGAACAGTTAGAGAAACAGTTAAAGGATTTAATTCGAAAATCTGATAAGGATTTGGCTAAGAAACTGATTCGTCAGATGGAGGATTTTGAGAATGATCTTATTGAGAATGGTATTACCCAAAGAACAAGAAACAAGGCCAATGCAATACAACATCAGTTGCTTAAGTTAGAGAACGCAGCCTTAAAACAGGGCCAAAGAAAGGAACGAGAAAGTGAAACCAATCTTGAAAAGTATAAAAATCCCATTATTACCAAGCCTAAACAACTCATAGATAACCGCAGTGATGTTGAGATATTAAACAGGCAAACACTACCTTTGCGCCGTCAATACGACAAAAAAGTGAAGGAGTATTTCAGGAATGATTGATTTTCATTTTGAATCAGATTTAGTATTAGAGGATATTTCAAAGTTTTCCGACTGGGTAAGTAGAATAATCGAAGATGAAAACTTAGTGGTGGGTAAACTTGACTATGTCTTTTGTTACGATGACAAGTTGTTGGCTATCAATCAGGAGTACTTAGGGCATGACACGTATACCGACATAATTACTTTTGACTACACAGACGGGAGGGTTATCTCAGGTGATATTTTTATTTCAACGGACCGGGTAAGAGAGAACGCAAAACTTTTTTTAGTTGATGAGCAAGAGGAGCTTTTAAGGGTTATGAGTCATGGAATTTTACACCTTGCGGGGTATGAGGATAAATCCGAAGAGGAGATTGCCGTTATGAGGGCGAAGGAAGAAGAAAAAATTAAAATGTTCCACGTGGAACAATAGATATGTTTGAAAAGGAATATGATGTAATTGTAGTGGGGGGTGGTCACGCCGGTGCAGAGGCTACCGCAGCAGCTGCAAATATGGGGTCAAAGACATTGTTGGTTACCATGAATCTACAAACCATTGGACAAATGTCTTGTAATCCTGCTATGGGAGGAATTGCTAAGGGACAAATAGTTCGTGAAATAGATGCACTAGGTGGATATAGTGGAATTGTTACGGACAAGTCGGCCATACAGTTTAAGATGCTCAATAAGTCTAAAGGGCCGGCAATGTGGAGTCCAAGAGCCCAGAATGATAGAATGCGTTTCGCAGAAGAATGGCGGTTGATTTTGGAAGGCACTCCTAATGCGGATTTTTATCAGGAAATGGTTTCTGGACTTTTGGTTGAAGGCAACAGAGTTGTTGGTGTTCGCACTTCTCTTGGAATTGACATAAGATCTAAAGCTGTTGTACTTACTAATGGAACATTTTTAAATGGATTGATTCATATAGGGGAAAAACAGTTCGGAGGTGGAAGAGCTGGAGAAAGAGCTGCTACTGGAATTACGGAACAGCTTGTTGATTTTGGATTCGATACAGGGAGAATGAAAACAGGTACTCCTCCCAGGGTTGATGGAAGATCTTTGGATTATGAAAAAATGATTCCGCAACCGGGGGATAGCATCCCTGAAAAGTTCTCTTATCTGGATACGCCGGTTTTGAAAGAACAACGGGATTGCCATATGACCCATACCAGTGAGTTGGTACATGATTTGTTGCGTGAAGGTTTTGATCGCTCACCTATGTTCAATGGAAGAATCAAAAGTATTGGACCCAGATATTGTCCTTCGATAGAAGATAAAATACATCGATTTGCGGATAAGAATGCACACCAGATATTTGTGGAGCCTGAGGGATGGAATACGGTTGAGGTATACGTAAATGGCTTCTCAACTTCTTTACCGGAGGATGTTCAGTATAAGGCGCTGAAGTCTGTTAAGGGATTTGAGAATGTGAAGTTTTTCCGTCCTGGATATGCAATCGAATATGATTATTTCCCGCCAACACAGTTGAAGCACACACTGGAAACTAAGCTTGTGGACAACCTATATTTTGCTGGACAAATTAATGGAACTACAGGCTATGAAGAAGCCGCCTCTCAAGGGCTTATGGCGGGTATAAACGCACACCTCAAAATAAATGAAGAAGAACCATTTACTTTAAAAAGGGACGAAGCGTATATAGGTGTATTAATTGATGATTTGATTACGAAAGGCACAGAAGAGCCCTATAGAATGTTTACTTCTAGGGCTGAGTATAGAACCTTGTTGAGGCAAGATAATGCAGATTTGAGACTGACGCCCAAAGGATATGAATTAGGTCTTGCCTCCAAAGAAAGGCTTGATTCAATGGAAGAGAAGCAAAGGAAGTCGGATGACTTTATTCATTTTTTTAAAAAGACAAGCTTCGACCCAGAGGAAATCAATCCTATATTGGAACGTGTTGATTCTGCCCTTGTCAGACAATCAGATAAATTATTCAAAGTTTTTTCGAGACCAAAGGTTAGCATGGACCATATGTTGGAATTGGAATCGGTTTCTCATTTTGTCGCTGAAAACGATTTGGGAAGAGAGGTTCTGGAGCAAGCTGAAATTCAAGTAAAGTATTCTGGATACATTGAAAAGGAAAAGAACAATGCAGACAAACTGCATCGCCTGGAGAATGTTAGGATACCGGATTCATTTGATTATTCCAAACTTAAATCGTTATCATATGAGGCTCGGGAAAAGTTGGAGGAGATACGCCCAGTAAATATTTCTCAGGCCTCAAGAATTAGTGGTGTTTCTCCAGCAGATATTAGTGTTCTTTTGGTTTTTTTAGGTAGGTAATTGTTCCACGTGGAACAGAAATAGAAGGCTACAAATTCTGGTTACAACCCTTTTTCAGATTTATATCCGTCAACATTCTTGTATTTTATCTAGCTCTTTTTGTATACATGTTTGTTGCAGATTATAAAAAAGCTGGTCATTCATCTGAGTATGACTTTCAGTATGCATTGAAGGATAATTCAATTTTTGATACTTTATTGAATGCATGCGAAAAGGAATTATAATTACAGAGGAAGCATATATTTGTTAAGTATTTGTAGTTGTGGAGTCTTTGATAATGAATAGGTTTCCCTTTTCCTTTTTAGTTTTAAAACCAATATTTAACAAACGCAACCAGAATGAAGTTGTATTTAAAAACCAAAGACTATTCGTTTTCCAATGAGGAATTCGATTTGATTTGGGACGAATCAAAAGATATGCTCATTACGGAACCAGTACCGGATAATCTTGCTTCTTTTTATCAAGGTGATAACTATATCTCCCATACAGACTCAAAAAAGTCCATAGTGGACAGTTTATACCAAGTAATTAAGGTAAAAAACATCAAAAACAAAATTCAACTCATTGATAATCAGGGGCATAAATCAAAAAAGCTACTTGATATTGGCGCAGGAACAGGAGATTTCTTGATTTTTGCAAATCAACAAGGCTTTAAGGTCTCCGGAGTGGAACCAAATGAGAAAGCCAGGGGAAGAGCTCAGCAAAAAGGAATTAAGCTTACCGAAGATTTAGATGAACTGTCCGATTCGAATTTTGATGTGATAACTTTATGGCATGTATTGGAACACCTTCCAGATTTGAATCATCAGATTAGAACCATTTCAAATCTTCTTAACGATTCAGGAATTTTGATTATAGCGGTTCCGAACTTTCGTTCATGGGATGCAAAACATTTTGGAAAATATTGGGCCGGGTTTGATGTGCCTCGCCACTTGTGGCATTTTTCAAAAAGTTCAATTCGTTTGCTTTTTAAAGAACATGGGATGAAGGTAAAAACAATTAAGCCTATGTGGTTCGATGCATTTTATGTTTCCTTGCTTTCGGAAAAATACAAGGGCAACCGATTTTATTTTTTAAGTGCTTTTTTCAAAGGATTATGGTCCAATATTCAGGCAATCTTTACAAAAGAGTATTCTTCTTTGATTTATGTTCTAGAAAAAGGATGAAAACTTTCAATAAAAGGCTATAAGAAGCTTTTTGGATGTCTGACATGCATTCATACATATAAAAAGAGAAAACGCATTCTGAGACGTAAAAAAGCAGCCGTTAGAATAAATGAAATTGATTCTTGAACATTTATTTCATAGTTTTTTCTTATTCCATATATGAAACGAAGCGCTATTCATAAAACTTAACGATATCATTAAAAAAGCTTTTCTATTTTTGCCCATCTTTAAAACACAAGGATGAAGAAAATTATAATACCCATAATGGCTTTGTTGATCATGTCTTGCGAACAGGACAAGATTGGTTACGTGGACAACGTCAAACTAATGGATGGCTTTCAAGAGAAGATAGACATCGAGGCAAAGTTCAAAACCAAAGTGGAAGCTTTGACCAAAAAAAGAGACAGTATCTCACAAGCATTCCAATTGGAGTTACAGCAGTTCCAGAACAAGGCGCAAAAAATGTCACAAAAGAGCGCCCAAGAAGAATATGCATTGCTTCAACAAAAAGGACAGTTTGTTGGAAATCAACTACAGCAAGAGGAACAACAATTGCAACAAACCAGTCAAACAGAGATGGACTCTTTGGTTAGCAAGGTGAAAAGAGAAATCCGAGCTTATGGGGAAACCAACGGTTTCACTTACATATTAGGTGGCGGAGATGGAGGAAGTGTTCTTTACGGAAAAGTTGGTAAGGACCTTACTGACGAATTGTTGAAAATACTCAACGACAAGTATAAGAAATAATCAGATTGACTTTAATAGAGTAAAAGGCCCATCAATGATGGGCTTTTTTATTGCAACAAAAACACCAAAAAGATAGCGGGCATAAAGTAAATCACAATAGTTCTGGCTCCATCGTAATCCTTGGCTACGCGCTGCCCCAATAACAAGAGTAACAAGGTAATGCAAGATAGAATCGCGGCATATAGAGCTAACGAACTGGAGTCAAAAGTTGCAAATTGGATTGCCCCAGCCACTGCCAAAACACCAGAAACACATTCCAAAAGAAGGATTATGCCCAAAAGCAATGGGACCATGTTTTTAAAAATGGTTTCCGAGAAATGGCCTTTAAGCCACCCCAAGTTTCCTTTCCAATCTACAATTTTGTCCAATCCGCTCTGGATAAATGTGATGGCCAAAAAAACGAGCAACAAGATTTTAGTTATGTGTTCCATAAATTATGATTAAGCTGCCTTTGCGTGGAGCAGACGTGTTAGTTTGATGGAAAGGTCGGTGAAGATCACCTTGGCGTTGCCGTTTCTTTCCACATGGTAGATGGCCTTTTCTATTTCCTCCACAATTTCAAGGATGTTGTTTTCATGTACAAACGGGGAGAATTTTTTAAGATCAAAGTTTACCGTGTGCATCTTTAAGTAAACCAAAGAGTCTACATTATAGTTAAGAAACAGCGCTTGCCGCATCACCGTGATACAATAGTTCAAAAACTGCTTCTGAACTTCCCTCCCGGTTTTGGAGACCTCATCACTCCAAAGAACCAATTCGTGTACCGCACCTTTATTGCCCTTGGCCTTGAAGGCACTTCTCACCCATTGCACAAACCACCGCTCAAAAACCAAATCTTCCGAATCCTTTTTTACCAAATCCAAGGCCTTGTTGTAATTGCCATTGGCTTCTTGAGCAATCGAAAAGGCTTCTGATTTTTCTATACCGGTTTCTTCCAGCGCTTCTGTAATTATATTTTCTGGTAAAGGTGGAAAATGTAGTATTTGGCAGCGAGATAAAATGGTATTTATTATTTGTTCCTCCTCTTCAGCAATAAGCAACAATACTGTTTTATCCGGAGGTTCTTCAACCAATTTCAACAATTTGTTTGCCGCTGCAGTGTTCATCTTTTCGGCCATCCAAATAATCATCACCTTATAACCCCCCTCATAGGATTTTAAGGAAAGCTTTTTCACAATGTCCTGTGCCTCATCAACCCCAATCTGACCTTGTTTCTTTTCAATACCGACCAATCGATACCAATCAAAAAGATTACCATAAGGCTGTTCCTTTACAAATTGCCTCCATTCCTCAATAAATAGATCACTTACAGCATGTGATTTTACCTTGTCGGAGTTGGATACAGGAAAAGCAAAGTGAAGATCCGGATGGGAAAGTGTATTGCACTTTAGATTGCACGCTGCGTTTCCGCTGTCGTTTTCTCCACCTGAGTTAGAGCACAACAAGTACTGGGCATAAGCGATGGCCATGGGCAAAGTTCCACAACCTTCAGGGCCAATAAAAAGTTGGGCATGCGCAACACGCCCATTATCCGCGGTAGTGGTTAAATGTCCTTTTATATGATCAAGCCCTAGAATGTCTTTGAACAACATAGACCAAATATAAGTTTTAAGTTGCGATAGAGAAGTTTTCCTTTTAAAATTATAGCGGCTGAACACAGGGAGATTGCGGGAAATCTTTACTTTTGACTTTCCATAAACCATAGCATATGAGAACCATAGATAATTTCAACTTTGCAAACAAAAAAGCACTTATTCGTGTAGACTTCAATGTTCCTCTGGATTCAGATTTCAATGTCACGGACACCAGTAGGATTGAGGCGGCAAAACCTACCATTCTTAAAGTACTGGAGGATGGTGGCAGTGCCATTCTAATGAGCCACTTGGGTAGACCAAAGGGAAAGGTGAATGCTGATATGTCCCTTGCCCATATCTCTGAAAAAGTTTCTGAAATTATAGGGGTGCAGGTAAAGTTTGTGGAGGACTGTGTAGGTACATCGGCAGAACAAGCCGCAGCTTCTCTGGAGAATGGAGAAATCCTATTGTTGGAAAACCTTCGATTCCATGCAGAAGAGGAAAGTGGCGATGAGTCCTTTGCTGAAAAACTATCCCAATTGGGTGATATTTACGTCAACGATGCTTTTGGTACTGCCCATAGAGCCCATGCTTCCACAACTATTGTTGCTAAGTTCTTCCCTGAAAACAAATGTTTTGGCTACCTATTGGCAAAAGAAATTAAAGCGATTGAGAAGGTGATGCAGACAGGCGAAAAGCCTGTTACGGCTATTTTGGGCGGCGCGAAGGTTTCTTCCAAAATAACAATCATCGAGAACATCCTTGACAAAGTGGACCATTTGATTATTGGTGGAGGTATGACCTATACTTTTGTTAAAGCTCAAGGCGGAAGCGTTGGAGATTCAATATGCGAAGACGATAAAATGGATTTGGCATTGGATATTTTAAAACAAGCCGAAGCCAAGGGGGTTAAAGTGCATCTACCCGTTGATGTTTTGGCAGCAGATGATTTTGACAACGATGCCAACACACAATTCTTAAGTGTAAATGAAATTCCTGAAGGTTGGCAGGGACTTGATGCGGGACCACAGACCTTGGAAAATTTCAAGGAGGTGATTTTGCAATCCAAGACTATTCTTTGGAATGGACCGGTCGGGGTTTTTGAAATGGAAAACTTTTCCAAAGGAACCATTGCTGTAGGTAATGCCATTGATGAAGCAACACAGAATGGAGCATTTTCCTTGGTCGGTGGGGGTGATTCTGTTGCAGCGGTAAAGCAGTTTGGGTTCCAAGATAAAGTAAGTTATGTTTCTACCGGAGGCGGCGCTATGTTGGAGAGCCTTGAAGGAAGAACTTTGCCGGGAATTGCGGCAATATTGGACTAAAGCATTCGTTCTTAAAGGACTGAGTGTTTCAGGTTTAACGTTTGTTTTAGAGCGAAAGTTTTAGTTTTTCGGAAAAAAAAGCCATTTTCGTTTGTTCCGAACCAAATCCAGACCAAAAATGAATTTAGGATGTAAAGCAACCTTACCGTTGGTTTTTCTATTTTCTTGGGTAACTTCAACAGCCCAAGAGGCAGATAGCACCCAGATTTCTTCGTCAACAACTCCTCAAATTGTTGTTGATTCCATTTCACTTGATGATTCTTCCATCTCTTCCCAGATGAATGGGATTATTTCCAAAGGAACCAATGGAAAATTTCAACTTAAGGATTTGGAAGCAGCACGAAAAAGTGATAGTCTTTGGCTTAAAGAACTTTCAAAAAGTGCAGATTGGTTTACTGAAATGTATGCCGAGGTGCAAAATATCGACGAGGAAAAAACTCCTGAAATAGACCTCCCCACGGACACTTTAAAAGCTAGGCTTGCAAGACTCAATGAAAAAACACCGTTCAACATTGCCTATAACCCTTCATTGGAAAGTGTAATCAAATCGTTTTTGGTGCGCAAACGGGATTTAATGGAGCGCATGCTGACCGCTAGCCAATTTTATTTTCCACTTTTTGAGCAAGAACTGGACAATCAAGATGTTCCCCTTGAAATGAAGTATTTAGCGATTGTGGAATCTGCATTGAATCCTAGGGCTAGGTCAAGGGTTGGAGCTAAGGGACTATGGCAATTTATGTACGGGACTGGAAGGATATATGGATTAGACGTTAGCAGTTATGTAGATGAAAGAAATGACCCCATATTAGCGACCAAAGCGGCCACAAAGTATCTTTCCAAACTTTATGATATTTTCAATGATTGGGATTTGGCACTGGCCGCATACAATTCTGGTCCAGGAAATGTAAACAAAGCCATTCGACGGTCAGGCGGATATAAAAATTACTGGAACATTAGAAGAAATCTTCCACGTGAAACAGCGGGGTATGTTCCTGCGTTTTTGGCCACCATGTACATTTTTGAGTATGCCGATGAGCACGGTTTAAAAAAGGTAAATGTGGACCGCCCTTATTTTGAAACGGATACAATAATCGTTAAAAACACCATCACCTTTGACCAGATTTCAAAACTGGTAGATATCAGCAAAGAAGAATTGGAAATGCTGAACCCCGCCTACAAATTGAACATCATACCAAAAATCAAAGGAAAGAAATATGCCCTTCGTTTGCCGGTTTCCAAAATTGGGACGTTCGTAAACAATGAAGAAGCCATTTATGCTTTTGCCAAGAAAGAACTGGATTCCTTGGAAAAACCATTGCCCCAATTGGTGGAAACCAAGAATCAGATACGATATAAAGTACGAAGTGGAGATTATTTAGGCAAGATAGCTGAACGATATGGAGTAGGCGTTAGCCAAATAAAACGATGGAATGGATTGCGCAGCAACAACTTAAGAATAGGGCAGCGCCTTACCATATTTCCACGCAAACCGTATTACACCAAACAGGTTGCAAAAACTACACAACCAAAAGTTTCCACCGAAGGTGCAGCCAAGGCCGGAAAGATTCACGTTGTGCAGAGCGGTGATTCCCTTTGGACAATTTCCAGAAAATATCCGGGAATTTCTGTTGAGAATTTACGGGAATGGAACGGTATTAGTGGGAATAATTTAAAACCTGGCACAAAACTTAAATTGTGCGAGTGTTCTTCGTAAATTTAGAACAATATGAAAAAAATTGGAATACTAGCGGTCATCTTGTTGATGGCCTTGTTTGCATGTAACGACTCTGGTAAGAAGAAACGATTTTTACCACAATCCACTGGGGGAATCAATTCTCTTATGGTTGTGATGGACACAGAATTATGGAAAGGTGCCGTTGGAGACAAAATTAGGGAGCATTTTGCAGCTCAAGTCTTGGGATTGCCTCAGGCGGAACCCATTTTCAGTATCACGCAGATTCCTCCACAAGTATTTAAAGGAGCAGTAACCCACTCAAGGTCCGTGCTTTTTGTGGAACAAGATACCGTATCATTGGCGCATGTTAAGACCAACGTATATGCGGAACCACAAAAAATAGCGGTGATTAAAGGAGAAACGTACAATGACCTTGCTGGAAATATCGAAAAACTATCGGGTCAAGCTATTTCCTCCTTTAAGCAAGTTGAAATAAAGGAAGCTCAGAAACGATTCACACGCTCTTTGAGCAAAGAAACTGCACTACAGGAGGAACTGGGTATTTCACTGCGAATACCTTCCTTATATAAACTTGGAAAGCGCGAAAAGAACTTTGTTTGGATGGATATTCAAATTCCAAAAGGAACAATGAACATCATTGCTTATGAAATGCCAAAAGAAAGCTTCTCTACGGATTCAACCTTTGTAAGGGACATTATAAAAATGAGAGACTCTATAGGAAAAATGCATGTTCCAGGCCCTTACGAAAACACCTTTATGATTACGGAAAAGGCTTTTGCGCCTTATGTGCTTCCCGCAGAAATTGGAGGGAAAAAAGCGGCCGAAGCAAGAGGAATATGGGAAATAAGTGGATATCCTATGGCCGGGCCCTTTTTAACGTATATCATCAATGATGAGGCCAATCAAAGAAAATTGGTTTTGGAAGGATTTACTTTTGCCCCTTCGGCAGAAAAAAGGGATTATATGTTTGAACTTGAAGCCATATTGAGGACCGTTAAATTTAATTCGGACGCAGGGTCCTAGCTCCTCAAAACACTGAAAAATAGATTCAAAAAAGCCCAGCATGTTCTAAGTGCCGGGCTTTTCCGTTCTTTAAATGCTTAAGAGTATTTTTTAGTCAAAAGCGAATCCTGTAGCTATTCTGAAAACGAACGCGTAAAGCACAATAAAGAACATAACGAAACAAAACCAGGAGAACACTTTAAAATATCTTTCCAAGACTATGTGGCCTAAATTTTTGAAAGCTTCCAAATAAATCTCCTTTACAAGTAATAATTTTTTCATAAGTATTTGTTTTAAGATTTAAAGACAAGACAAATTTTGCGCTTTCGCCTTGGACTTGAAGAAAGTGAAGGACAAAATGCAGAAAAAGAATGATGAAAAAAACAGGGGCATCTTCATCTCCCACAACGGCCATATTTTTATCGACAAACGGTATTAAGCAGGATAGGCCTTAAAGATGAAAAGTATCGATGAAATGCATCCTTGGGATTGCAAATGGGAAAAAGGGTAAGGTAAAAGGGGAATTTTGGTAGAGGGCCTACATATTTACTATGATGAACTCGGACCTTCTATTGAGGTTATGGTTTTTTCCGCTACAGCGAACCCCATCGCTACAATCGTTTAGTAGACGTTCTTCGCCATATCCTATGGCGCTTTCAATACGAGAGGCTTCTATTCCTTTGGAAACAATATAATCCCTCGAAGATTTTGCTCTCTTATCGGATAAGTACTTGTTATAGGCTCTGGTTCCCCGGGAATCCGTATGGGATTCAATTCGAATGACCATTTCTGGATAAGATTTCATTAAATCCACCAACTTGTCCAATTCTTCTGCGGCCTGGGCCTTTATATTGAACTTGTCAAAATCAAAATAAATATTCTCCGTGTTTACTTTGAGCACTTCATTTTCCCTCACAACCAACTCTTTAATCGGAGTTATGGATTGTTCCAAAAAGATGCGTTCATTATCCTTAGTGCTCACCAGGGTTTTTTCCTCCACAAAGCCTTCTTTCAATGATACCAAATTATATGTTTTGGATGGAAGGAGTTCCTCAAACATAAAATTACCCAGACTGTCTGTGGTAGTTTCCATCAACTTTTCACCTTCTTCATTGAACAAGGCCACAACCACATCAGCCAATAACTTTTTATTTTCTAAATTGTCCACAACACCGGCTATGGCATTAAGGTTCATAAGGTTTTTGAAAGAATAGATGTCGTCATCGCCTTTACCCCCTTTTCTGTTGGAGGCAAAATATCCTTTTTGGGTTTCTTCATCTATGATGTATGAAAAATCATCGCGATTACTGTTAATCGGTTTCCCCATGTTTATAGCTACGTTGAACAGCTCTCCGGAATAGTCGGATTTGTAGATATCCAACCCTCCCGTTCCCATGGTTCTGTCCGAAGAGAAGTATAAACTTTTTCCTGTTATATAAGGAAACATCTCTTTGTAGGGCGTATTCACTGATTTACCCAAATTTTTGGGCTCGGAAAACTTTCCGTTTTCCAAAATGTCTACGACGTAGATATCTGTAAGACCGAACCCACCTGGTCGGTCCGAAACAAAATACATTTTTTTGCCATCTGGACTTATCGCGGGATGTCCATTGGAATAGTTTTCACTGTTAAATGGCAACTCTGTTGCTTTGGTCCATTCCCCATCGATAAGATTAGAGGAATAAATTTTTAAATGATTTACTCCTTTCTTGCCCCTTCTTAGCTTCTTTTTCTTTCCGTAATTATTTCTGGTGAAGTAAATAGTTTCCTGGTCTGGAGAAAACGCAACCGAAGCTTCATGGTACTTTGTATTGATTTTTCGTGAGAGTTTTCCAGCACCAACCAAATCCTCCTGCGATTCATTCTGGCGGGCCACATATAAATCCAAAAATGGTTGATTGTTCCACCGATAGCGTCTTGTGGTCAAGAAAGAGGAGTCCATGGCGGATGCGTACACCACTTTCCCATCTCCATGAAACATGGGAGAGAAATCGGAATACTTGGAATTAATTGCCATGTTCTTTAACTCAACATAAGCGGAGTTGTCCCATATTGGATTTTGACGGGATTGTACCTTCAAAGTTTTTTCGCGTTTTTGACGGAACAATCGGGTTAACCTAGCAGCCCTTTTGTAGCGCCCTGTAGCCTTTAGGCTATGGCTGTACTTAAAGAAATTCTCTTCGGTAATGGTTTTTTTATGGTTTTGATACAACTCATGGTACCATTTATAAGACTTTTCCATATTGCCACTGTAGTAGTGGGCATCGGCGGCTTTGGATAGTAGTTCAAAAGTATGTTCCTGGTCACTTTCCTCAAGAACAATGTCGTAAATACGGGCAGCTTCGGCATACCACATTTTTTCGAAGTATCCATTGGCTTTCTTAATGAGTCGTTCTTCCATTCCTCCTTGCGCTCTCTTCCGGAAACCCTCTTCTCTTGTTGTTTCGTTGAGAGTTTCACCCACAAAGGATTCTTCTGGTTGTATCTCAGTTCCAGATCTTTCCTCAATGTCTTCAAATTGAACAAAGGAAACATCCTGGGCGCTAAGTCCAGATATGAAAGCGACGGTAATAACCAAAAACAGCTTTCTCATTTTAGTTCTTTCCGAGACTGGGCATGGTTAGGTCTAACTTGTTGAAAAGATATGATTTATACCCAGTATAACTATCAAATGCTAAAATAGAATACCCTTTTAGGGAAAATAACTTTTTGTTGTGAAAGGTATTTTTTTAGGTATGTAAACCCAAATAATGTAGTTGTTTATCGATTAAATCAACGTTTATAGGGGCTAAGGTGTAGTAAAAAGAAGAAAAAGGTCCTAAAACTAAGAATCGGACTCTTTTGGGCCGTCCAACTTCTCATCCTCTTTGGATGCATCCTTAAATTCCTTGATTCCGCTACCAAGACCACGCATTAATTCAGGGATTTTTTTCCCACCAAAGAGAAGCAGGACAACCACTACAATCAATACAATTTGCCAAGGGCCAAGCATTCCGAGAAAAATATTAAGAGAAATCATGATATTAAGTTCTAACTAACAAAGTATAAAAGTACTAAAAGAATGGGACATCGTCACTTCAATTAACGAAAATTGGCTCCGTAGATTGTATATGTCTGGAATTCTTTGTGCGGCATTTTAAAAAGCTTAACATGGGAATTAAAATCTAGAACTATCTTTGTCACTATGGCGACCAAAAAAAGAAAGCGGAAAGAGCTTAAACGAAAACTGCTGCATAAGTATCGTTTGGTCATTCTTAACGAGAATACTTTTGAGGAAAAGATTTCTTTTAAGTTGAACCGGATGAACGTTTTTGTCACGGGAACCCTGTTCATAATTGTTTTAATTGGCTTAACAACGCTCATAATAGCTTTTACCCCTCTAAGGGAGTATATTCCTGGATATTCTTCCACAAGACTAAAAAGACAAGCTACCGAGCTGACCTATAAAACGGACTCTTTGGTAACCGTTCTGGATTATACCAATAGGTATTTGGATAATATCCGCATGGTCCTTAAAGGGGACATTGAAAATAACGAGACCAACCGGGATTCGCTATTTGAACGTTTTAAGTTGGACCCTTCTACTGTAGATTTGACTCCAATTCGTGAAGATTTATTGCTGAGGGAAGAAGTAGAACTAGAAGATAAATACAATTTATTTGAACGAAGTGTGGAAAATGTGGAGGTACTTTTGTTTTCCCCTTTAAACGGTACGTTGTCTCAAGGCTTTGACACTCGCCTAAAACATTATGCAGTTGATATCGTCGCACCTAGAGGTACTCCTGTTAAATCTGTGGCCAACGGAACCGTTCTGTTTTCCGAATGGACTTCACAAACGGGTTATGTCATAATTGTCAAACATCAGGATGATTTAACTTCGGTCTATAAACACAATGGTTCATTAAGTAAATCTCAAGGAGATTTGGTAAGAGCTGGAGAGGTAATCGCTGAGGTTGGTAATACAGGGGAATTAACTACCGGTCCTCATCTTCATTTTGAACTTTGGAAGAACGGCAAACCCATAAACCCCTTAAACTATATAGACTTTAAGTAAATGTCCTTAAAAGCTATCGCCGCCAAATGGTTTGCCCGCTTCATTGCTAAAAAGACCAACAGATGGGCAAACGACCCTATAAACACACAGGCCCAAGTTTTTGAAAGTCTTATAGGACGCGCTCAAAAGACGGAATTCGGGCGGGACCATAATTTTAAAAATATCAGAACCCATAAGGACTTTGTAGAAAACGTACCCATTCGGGATTACGAGGAGTTAAAACCTTACGTTGAACAAATAATTGATGGTAAAACGGATGTATTGTGGCCAGGAAAACCCATTTATTTTGCAAAGACCTCAGGAACTACATCGGGGGCAAAGTACATTCCTATCACTAAAGAATCTATAAAACATCAAGTAAATGCATCCAGAAATGCTATTCTAAATTACATTCACGAAACAGGAAATACGGACTTTGTCGATGGAAAAATGATTTTTCTTCAGGGCAGTCCAGTGTTGGAAGAAAAAGGAGGAATCAAACTGGGAAGATTATCCGGAATTTCAGCACACTATGTTCCCGGGTATCTTCAGAAAAACCGCTTGCCTAGTTGGGAAACCAATTGTATTGAAGATTGGGAGACCAAAGTAGACAAGATAGTTGAGGAGACTGTATCCAAAAACATGACGGTTATTGCCGGAATTCCTTCTTGGGTTCAGATGTATTTTGAAAAATTACAAGAGCAAACCGGGAAGAAAGTGGGCGAGTTGTTCAAGAACTTTAACCTCTTTATTTATGGTGGGGTAAACTATGAACCGTACAGGGCAAAATTTGAAAGACTGATTGGAAAAAAGGTGGATAGTATTGAGCTTTTTCCAGCAAGCGAAGGATTTTTTGCGTACCAAAACTCACAGAATGATCCAGGAATGCTTCTTTTACTCAATTCGGGCATATTCTACGAGTTTGTTAAAGCTGATGAATTCTTTTCCCAAGACCGTAAACGTTTAACCCTGACCGAGGTTGAGCTAGGGGTGGATTATGCGATGATTATTTCTACCGATGCTGGACTATGGGCATATAACATTGGGGATACCGTGCGGTTTATTTCTAAAAAGCCCTATAAAATCTTGGTATCCGGAAGAATCAAGCACTTCATATCAGCTTTTGGTGAACATGTTATTGCCAAGGAAGTGGAAGAGGCATTGAAATTGGCTGTTTCCAATTCAGATGCGGTGGTGAATGAATTTACTGTGGCACCACAAACCTCTCCTGAGGAGGGAGAGTTGCCCTATCATGAATGGTTCATAGAGTTTGAAAACGGACCATCTGACCTTGAAAAGTTTTTATCGGATATTGATCAAAGTATGCAAAAACAGAATAGTTACTATTTTGATTTGATAGATGGCAAGATTCTGCAGCCGTTAAAGATTTCACAGATAAAGTTGGGTGGATTTCAGGAGTATATGAAAACCATAGGCAAATTGGGAGGGCAAAACAAAGTTCAACGTTTGGCCAATGATAGAAAGGTCGCAGACGGATTACAACCTTTTAGGGTTTAGGGCTAAAATAAGATGTTGGTTTCTTCGGAATTCGTGTATTTTTGCCAGAAGTTAAGATGGCTACACGAGTAAAACAAACAACCCGGGCGCAGGAATCCACAAATGCCATAGAACGGCTTTACATTACCATGCGCCATTTATTGAATCGCGGGTTTTATAAACCCTCGGGGGTGTCCGGCAATGCATTGCGGAACGCACTTTTAGTGTTAAGACCTGAAATCTATGGTAGCATAGCAGAAGAGAAAGCCGAACTAAATGGTCTCATCTATGTTTTGGAACGTTTGCCGGAGGGCATTGAGGAATGTCGTTTCATTAACCTCACTTCGGATGAGGGCTTCTCAAAATCCCACCTTAAAGCCATAATCCCTCCAAAGCGTAGAAGAAATTGCTATCGTATAGACGATGAGCAAATGAACATTGAAATCACTAGAGGACGGAGTGATATTTATGATATCTTGACCCACCTTACTTTCCTTTTTGTAGAGTCTGGTAAGATATCAGAACGGGTTTTGGTGGAAGATGGCAAAGCTACCATTAGGGATTGGGAAAAACTCGTGGAATTTGTGGAGAAGGAAGAAAAAACGGAATCAGAAAGAGAGGTAGCTTTTATCCATACGGCGAACATCTTAGGAAGGACCTATGAAGAGGTATCTGAGATCCATGGAAAACTGGAGAGTGCAAAAAACAAAGATCGTTTCCTCAATCTGGTATATTGGTTGGGAAAATTGGCAATAGAAGAAGAAACCACTGGAAACAAAAGAACCATCACGTTCAGCCCCTTGCTTCGCGAAAGACTGGGCCATCACATACATGGTGAGCGCTGGGCAGATGCAATCAAAAGTGCGTTGGAGAAACAAAATCTTTTGGATAGGCCCATCCATATTATAAGTGCAAATATGCACAGTGTGATGAATTCCCTCTTTGCTAGAATGGCGTTGTCCAATGAGTTTCCTAATTCCGAGTCACTGGAAATCTATGAAGCCCTTAGCTCTTCGGAGAACAAAGAACTTCAGACAAAAGTTCAGACATGGGCTCAGGAGAACGGGATGATTTTCTTGGATGATAATTCTGGCGCGAACATCGATATACAGATTTTTGATTCGGCAAAATTCGGAAAAGGAGCATGTTGCTACGATTTTGGTGAGGCAATTGAGGAGATTCAGAAACCTGTTATTTTTGTAATGGACTATGCTTTTGGCGAGCAAGCGTATGAAACCATTGACGAGCTTCTAAAGCCACTGACAAATAAAAAAAATAAGCGGTTTCTCAATGTGGATTCAATTTCCATAATGGGAAAGGCAGGAATCTTGGAAGGTGGAAAGGGAGATTTGATGATACCATCGGCACATATTTTTGAAGGGACTGCAGATAATTATCCTTTTAAAAACGAATTAAGTGCGGTAGATTTTGAAGGATATGGATTAAAGGTATTGGAAGGTACTATGGTAACCGTATTGGGAACATCACTTCAGAATAAGGACATACTCAAATTTTTCCATGAATCCACATGGAACGTAATTGGTCTGGAAATGGAAGGGGTACATTATCAAAAAGCAATACAATCCGCATCAAAAATACGCAAGAGCATAAAAAAAGACGTCAAGGTAAGGTATGCCTACTATGCATCAGATAACCCGCTGGAAACAGGTAGTACCCTGGCTTCAGGAGGGCTTGGTACCACAGGGGTAAAGCCCACATACTTGATTACAGATAGGATTTTAAAGCAAATATTCAATTCATAAGATGGAAGAACAACCGGTAAATAAAAACAGCTCAGATGAAATAGATTTAGGTCAAGTGTTTCAGATGATTGGGAATGGTTTCAACAAATTAGGTATAGCCTTCCTAAGATTGTTTTTGTATCTAAAAAAGAGGGCTTTTATTGTTGGAGGGCTAGCTCTTTTAGGTCTATGTATTGGGTACGGTCTAAATCAAATTACAGAGGAAAAGAGCAAGATAGAAGTGTTAGTTAAGCCCATTTTAGATAGTAAGAATTATTTATATGATGTTGTCGCTGAGATTGAGAACAAGATAAGAGCAAAGGATACAATATTCTTTAATGACATAGGAATAAAAGTCGAAGACTTAGGACATTTCAAAATAACAATTGAATCGATTGAGGGTAAAAATAACAAAAAGGAAGACTTAGAATACTTAAAGTTTTTGGAGAAGTTTCAAAACAACACTCAATTTTCAGATGTAATTCGTTCAGAAATTCTTAAAAATAGTTCATTGAACCATAGGATAATTTTCACTTTTAAAAATCCCTCCGAGGGAAAAGTTTTTGCTGTAAAAGTTATGGAATACATTAATTCTTCAGATTTTTTTAGAGACCTTACGGCTATCAATAGGGAGAATGCCATAATACGTTTAAAACAGAATGAACTGCTTATTAAACAAATTGACAGCCTCATCGCAGAATATACCGAAAGTATCGCAGGAGATAAATCCAGCCCTGCAGAAAATAGAATTCTTTTGGATAATGAGAAACCAATGGAAATAACCAGTCTTTTTCAATTTAAAAATAGTTTGATTCAAAATTCAGCCCAAAAAAGAATTGAATTACAAGAACAAGAGGAGCCAATTAACATACTTAACATGGGCAATCCCCAAAGGATTGTTAAACCTTTTTTTGGCAGAAAATTGGTGCTTGTGCCAATTCTTTTTGTTGCCATATTCTTGGTTTGGGAACTAATATTGATATTTGATAAAAAGGCAAGAGCATTGTTGTAGCGGTATCCAGTTATGTCTATATATTCAACTAGGCTTTAATAGAAGCCGCATGACTACAAAATTGAAAATAAAAACCGATAATTTTGCTGATAAAGAGAAATAGTAATAAAACAAACTCCCAATCCTGATGTCACCCAAATCAAAAAAAGTAAAAGAGGTAATCTTTGCTGATAATCGCTCCAAATAAACTAAAGATGTTCATGGGACTTATAGATTGCATCATTCCGTTCATTTTCATTTTTATCTGGCTTAATGCTAATTTTTAGTTCTAAATAGAGAGGTTTTTATACAGGAGGGAAATCAAAAAAGGAATATGTGGTAAAAGTCATCACTTAACGGTTCAATATGATTTTAAAATGATATTAAGTTAATGTAACCACTTGATATCGAGGCAAGGAATTGCATAATTAATTACATTAAATTCATTCAATGAAAATAATAGCAGAGAGCGCATTTAATCACAATGGAAGCGTCGAGTATTTAAAAAAGCTGGCCATGGCAGCTAAAGATGCAAAATCCGATTACTTTACGATGCAACTGATGGATTTTAATTCATTTTGTGTTGAAGATTATTCAAAACACGAGATCTATTTAAACAATACACCGAGCTTTAAAGAATGGGATTCTGTATTTGATTTATGCGAAGAGATTGGTTTGCCGGTTGTTCCATGCGTTCTTGACATTACTTCTCTAAACTATTGTTTAAAAAGGGGGCTTCGGTTTTCTAAAAACACACGAAACTCTTGGAATATTGTAATAAATGAGTAAAGTAGGAATAATTGTCCAAGCTAGAGTAGGGTCTAACCGGCTACCGAAAAAGATATTACTACCTTTTTATGACAACATGTCTATTCTTGAAATTTTACTTCAAAAGCTTGTCAAGCTTAAAAATAAATACCCTATACTCCTGGCCACATCCATCAACTCTGGTGACGATGTGCTCGAGAAATTTGCAACCAAATTTCAAATAGGTTTTTACCGCGGTAGTGAAAATAATGTGCTTGAGAGATTTATTGAAACAGCAAAACAATATGAAATTGATATAATTGTAAGAGTATGTTCGGACAATCCTTTTTTGGACATCAATCATATATCTGAGTTAATAGAAATATTTTACAAAAACAAGTCTTTTGACTATTATAGCTATAAAAATGATGAGGGAATGCCAGTTGTTAGAACACATTTAGGTCTTTTTGCAGAAATAGTTACCCTTAAGGCATTGGAAAAAACAAATAAAAGCTCCGAAGACCTTATATATCAAGAACATGTTACAAACTATATATATTCCAATCCAGAAATATTTAGAATATATCTAAAGGAAGCTTTCCCCGAAGTTTTTAGCAGAAAGGATCTTAGGTTTACAATTGACAATATCGACGACTTTAATAACCTTTCGAAATTATACGGCATGTATAAGAAATTTAATTACAGTATTGTCAAGACGATTGATTTTTTGGATAGAAATCCATCATACCGCACATCCATGATGAACAACATAGCAAAATATAGTAAATGACTTATATAATTGGAGAAATAGGGCAAAATCATAATGGTTCTGTAGATATTGCTAAACTTATTATTGATGTAGTTAGTCGACCTGTGCATGATAAACTTTTTGGAAAAGAGTTAAAAACAATGGACGCGATTAAATTGACAAAAAGGGATTTAAATCAGGAGCTATCAGCATCACAAATGAACAGATTATATGATTCTCCACATTCTTTTGGGAAAACGTATGGGGAACATAGGTCTTTTCTCGAACTTGACGATAGTCAGCATTTTGAAATATACAAATATGCAAAATCAAAAGGGTTGGATTTTGTAGAAACACTATGCGCCATAGGATGTTTAAGCCTTTTAAAGTTGTTCACTCCGGATAAGTTAAAAGTAGCCTCTCGAGACCTAACTAATTTACCTTTGCTGTCCGCGATGGCCGAAACCAAAATACCAATAATACTATCAACTGGAATGGCAGGGGAGAAAGAACTTAACCAAGCTTTGGACACTATTCAAAAGTATCACTCAAACATATCCATACTGCACTGTGTTTCGGAATATCCGACTAAATATGAAAACGTCAATTTGAACACTATTACCTATTTAAAGAAAAACTATCCGGAATATGTCATTGGCTATTCTGATCATACTGTAGGGATTGCTACACCAATTGCAGCGGTGTCTATGGGTGCTGAAATAATAGAAAAGCATATTACTTTGGATAGACAAATGAAAGGTACTGATCAAGCTGGCTCATTGGCCATTGATGGAATTTATAGAATGATGCGGGATATTAGAAATTTAGAGCTTTCATTTGGAGAAGAAAAGATTTTTATCGAAAACGCCGTCAAAATGGCAAGAGAAAAGCTAGAAAGATCCATAGCAACACTCAAACCTTTACAAGCAGGTCATGTTATTACCGAAAATGACATTCATCTTTTGAGTCCAGGAGATGGATTCAAATGGAGTGAGAAGGATTTGATACTCGGCAAAAAAGCAATCAAGGACCTTCCAAAAGATGAAATTATCTATCCGGAAAACTTAATTGATTAACGCATGCTTCCTAAATTGATTCTTACTGATATTGATGGAGTTTGGACAGATGGGGGTATGTACTATGATGAAAAAGGAAATGAATTTAAAAAATTCAACACCTATGATAGTGCGGGAGTGCTTTTCTGCAAAATGCTTGGCATTCCTTGCGGCATAGTTACCGGAGAAAACACAAATTCCGTTAAAAGGCGTGGGGCTAAGTTAAAAATGGAATATGTCTTTTTAGGAGTAAAAGATAAAGTTAAACTTATAGAGAATTTGCTCGATGAATTAAAAATTCAGTGGTGTGATATCGCTTATTTAGGAGATGACATTAATGATTATGCTGTTCTATTGAAAGCCGGGTTAAGTGCCTGTCCTTCTAGCGCTCCAGAATACATTAAGGTCGTAGCTGGTTGGAAACTTTCAAAAAAAGGTGGAGAAGGTGTATTTAGAGAGTTTGTTGAGAGGATTTTACAAGAGAATGATATTTCAATTAAAGAATTAGTTGAAAACAAAGCAATGATAAATAAAAAAAACATTCAATAATATTTTTGTAAAAAACTAGTAAAGACCTTACCATTTAAGAAAATATCACTTTTGTAAATAACTCTAATGAAATTATTGTGTGATGTAACTTGAAGCCATCCTCTAGGTTTTAGAACCATTTGATAAATACGTCTTTGCAAGTATAATTAAAAGAACTACTTATGAGTAAATGTCCAATATGCACTTCGAAGAAAATACTTCCGTTGATTAAATTAAATGGATATGATGTTCTTAGATGCAAAGATTGCTACTTAACCTTTGTTGAACCGTTACCTTCAAATAGCGAATTAGAAACATTTTATCAAGGCTTCATGTTTCAAAAACCAGAGGACTATGAGATTCGAAGAAAGATTAAAGACAAGAAAAAAGAATTAATAAAGCTCTTTCAACTTGAAGGAGATGAAAAAAGCCTATCAGAAAAAAAGTTTTTGGACTTTGGAGCGGGCACAGGAATAGCCTATAAAGCAGCCAAAGAGCTGGGTATGGAGTGTTTTTATCAAGATTTGGATAATGAAGCCAAAAAATTCACGATTGAAAATTTTGGGTTGCAGTCGACGCATATAATTGATAACATTGATGATTTCGATGAAAAATTTGACTTTATTTTTTCCGATAATGTTATAGAACACGTAAAAGACCCAAAAGCTTTTCTTGAAAAGCTTTTGAAAAAATTAAATAAGGGAGGTGTATTAATTATTAAGACCCCTCATTCAGCGAATACCGAGACTTATTTTAATCCGATGATTTCGGTAGTAAAATATTTTTTCCTGTCCCTTAAGTATAACTCTTTTGGAAAAACGGTAAGAGGATTTTTTTTAAGATTTTGGCATTGTGACCCCCCACGACATCTCTACTCGTTTTCTAAGGACAGCTTTGATTGTTTAGTTGAGAATTCTGAAGACAAGGAAATTAATCATCGAATTGAATATTATCGTTCAGCCTGGTTCAGCAATACGATTACCAAACGTTTTTTTACGAGGGATAAAAAGGCATCTTTAGTAAAATCCATACTTGTAAGAATAGTCGTTTGGCCTGTTATTTTTGTGGAAGTAATTCTCCAAATATTGCAAAAGTTATTATTGTCTTTACAGGTTCTATCTCCAGGGGGTATTATCTTAAAAGTATACAAATAGAAGACCCTTAAGAGAATTAAAGTCTGAAACGTATTTCTTTGAAATGAAGCCTAAATGAATAAAACGATAGGTCAAGTCGGCGAAATATGGAACGATATCTTACAAATTTGGTTTGGGGGATATCTTGACTTGGTTTCGGGGCAAAGAAGAGATCAAATATCCCCCCAATCCCATTTAAAAAAGATAAAAATTATCCTCAAAGATTTCTTTGGTAGCATTATCAGACTATTTATTGTAAAAAGAATTCCTAAGGATAAGGTCTGGTTTTTTAGTATATCTTCCAATAATTATAATGCTTTAAGTTCAATTCAAAAGAATGTAAGCGATTCTATTTTTGTGTCCAGGTACTCAATTAAGGAAGGACCAAACTATGAGACTTGCTTTTGCGATTACAGATTTAGGTTTTTTTATCTCCTATTTTTTCCACTTAATTTCTTTGTTTACTTTTTTTCATATAGGTCCAAAGCTGTTTCTTATTATGATTTACTCTTTAAAACATGCGGTTATTATTCAGAAAGTCTTAGAATATTAAAAAAATACCGCCCAAGAGCTATTGTGTTTACAAATGACCATGAAATTGCACCTAGAGCTTTGTTGTTAGCAGCTAAAAAACTGAATATAACCAGTTATTATGTTCAGCACGCATCAGTATCCAAGTATTTTCCTCCATTAAAATTTGACTACGCGTTATTGGAGGGCCAAGATGCCAAAAACAAATACTTGGCAATAGGTAAGACAAATACCAAAATTAGTCTTATTGGAATGCCAAAATTAGATAAATATGTACAATGGATGAACACTAAAAGCAAAATTGAATCCATTGGTATTGCATACAATGCTATGGATAATATCAATCTGGTAAAAGAGCTCATAAATCAACTAACAGGAACTTTTCCAGATTTAAAATTTGTAATTAGACCCCACCCTTCAGACAAGCGAACATTGAAAATCCAAAAGGTACATCTTTCAAATTCTAGGGTGGAAAACTCTTTTGAGTTCTTGAATAGAATTGATGCACTAATAGCTTCAGACTCCTCTATACATTTAGAAGCAGTACTGTTGAATGTGTTTTCAATGAGTTATAATTTCAATGATAATAGATTTCTTGATTACTACGGGTTTGTTCAGAACAATTTGATTAATCATTATAGTGGCAAGACAAATTTAATCAAGAAGATTAATTCACTAAGAAGCAACAAGCCTCATGTTCAAAATAAGGCAAAATACTATAATGCAGCAATAGAAAGTGATTTTTATGGAAGTTCTTCCTCCAAAGCAGCTGATATCATTATAAAAACACTCAATTTCTAATGGGGAAGAAAAGCTTATTAAGGAATTCCGCGATTTATAGTACAATAATGCTACTACAAAAAGGAATTAACTTCTTTCTTATTCCAATTTTAACCATTTACCTGACCCCATTTGACTATGGTATTGTAGCTGTTGTCATGGCTATAAATACTTTTCTCAACGTTTTCTACCTACTTGCTTTAAATGGAAGCTTAAATCGCTTTTATTATGAGTTCAAGGAGGACGAGGGTTTGGTGAAAAGGTTTTTCGGAACTATAGTCACTTTTGTCCTTTTCAATAGTTTTATAGTTTCGGCAATAATTTTTCTAGGGCGCAGATGGCTACTTGAACCTTTTTTAGTTGATGTTGAATTCTTTCCCTATATGTTTTTGGGCTTAATATCTGTAATCTTCAATCCGTGCTATTTGATTTATCAAAACTCTCTACAAGCTAGGCAAGAAGGAGTTCGCTACGGAAAAAATAACATAGCATTTTTTGTTTTTAATATGGTGTTACTCTTGGTTGGGGTAATTGTTTTTGATTTGGGAGCGAAAGGTGTACTT
The DNA here is from genome assembly GCF_003001695.1 of Flagellimonas meridianipacifica. GTDB lineage: Bacteria > Bacteroidota > Bacteroidia > Flavobacteriales > Flavobacteriaceae > Flagellimonas > Flagellimonas meridianipacifica. Next base: position 1,035,982 of record NZ_PVYX01000001.1, read on the forward strand.
GGGGCATTGGCCATTACTAACATTGTATTTTTTGTATACACCTTATTTAGTTTTAAGAAGGATTTGATATTTGGAATTGATAAAAAGATTCTTCGAAAAGCAATTAAATATTCATTTCCAGTGATTCCGCATACACTCGCCGGAGTAGCTACCTCTCTGATTGATCGCTTGTTAATCAACAAGATTCTTAGTACCTCATTAGCCGGGATTTATAGTATTGGCAATAATTTTGGAGCTGTTGTTTTTTTGCTTGCATCGGGCATAAATCAAGCATTTGTTCCATGGTTTAATCAAAAAATAAAAGAGAATTCCACAGAGAGAATCCCTGAGATTTCAAGGTTTTTGATTGTAATATATTGTCTTATTGCTTTGGGGCTCTCTTTCTTTGGAAGGGAAATCATACTATTGATTACACCCAAAGCGTATCATAAATCCTGGATTGTAATACCGTTTATTTCTTTTGCTTACGTATACCATGGAGTTTATTACTTTTTTGCTAGTTCTTTGTTTTATGATATACAGGGAAGAGGGAACAGAATCATACCGGTTGCAACCATCTTATCGGCTTTACTAAATATTCTGTTAAACTTGGTTTTTATCCCGTTATATGACATTTTGGGAGCTGCCTTGGCTACATTTTTAAGTAAATTGTTCTTAACAATATTCCTTAGTTTCGTGCACAATAAATATTTAAATGTCGGTTATCCGATAAGATATATGTTACTGGCGCCCCTAGGCTTTTTTACAATCTCTTTGCTTAGTTATTCATGGGAATTTAGTTTGCCCTTCTTGTTGTTTAAGGCTCTCATTTTTATTCTTGTATTGTCAGTTAGTTATTCCGTTTTCAAATCGGACATTAGGAAGTATTTAACGGAAATAAAATTATTCAATTGAGGATTCTAATATTTAATACTTTATATACCCCTTATAGAATAGGAGGGGCTGAAATCTCAGTCCAAGATTTGGCGGAAAACCTGTCAAAAAAAAATATTGTTGTTGGTGTGGTTACGTTGGGAGAAAATCAAGAAAAAAAAATCATTAATGGAATCTCTATATGGCGTTTGAAATTGCAAAATATCTTTTGGCCTTTTGAAGAAAAGGAATTGACTGCTCTCCAAAAATTGATTTGGCACATAAGGGATGTCAATAATAGAAGCTATAAAAGAACTATAAGCCAGATATTCGAAGAATTTAAACCAGATATAGTCCATACAAACAATTTAGCAGGCTTTTCAGTAAACATTTGGAGTATTGCGGCGTTGAAAAAAATAAAAGTAGTTCATACTCTTAGGGATTATTACCTCCAATGCCCTAGAACAACTAAATTTAAAGGAAAAAGCTTATGTACTAAAAAGTGTATAGAGTGTAATCTTCTATCGTTAACAAAGAAGAAAAAATCTCAAAAAGTTCACTGTGTAATTGGAATTAGCAGTTTTATTTTAACAAATCACATTTCTAACGGATATTTTTTAAATTCTAAGAGAAAGGTTATTTCTAATGGGTTCAAGATTCCAATTGAGATGAACAAAAATTTTAAACTAGATAATCTCGAAGAAATCCAGTTTGGATTTATTGGTCAGATTAACCCTTCGAAAGGGCTTGAACTTTTAATAGAAAGTCTTTCATTGGTTAAAAGCGAATTTAATTGGGTTTTACATGTTGCAGGAAAAATAGATAAGACCTATCAAGAAAAACTAACTTCAAAACTTTTAAAAGGAAAAGTTTTTTTTCATGGATATGTAGATCCAGCATACTTTTTTAAAAAGATAGACACCCTAGTGGTACCCTCTATATGGGAAGAACCATTCGGCAGAGTAGTCCTTGAAGGGTTGATTTATAAAAAACCGATTCTTGGGAGCAACAGAGGAGGGATACCAGAAATACTTGGAGAGAAAAATAGGGCTTTCATATTTGAACCAGAAAAAAGGGAGCTATCACAATTATTAGCTAAAGTAATTGAGTTCCCAAGAATTTTAGAGGAGTTTAGTTTTGATAAAAAGGATTTAGATAAATTCTCTTTAGAAACCTCAACTAAAAGTTATATAAATACTTTTCACGAAGTCTTAAATGACTAACGATGAAATATAACCTGACCAAATTACTTTTTTTTGGCATTTTAGTCCAAGTTGTTGCCACTCAGGGAATCATAACTTTCAATTTGTTTGAATTTTTTGGCAATTGGGAGTTAAAATCTGCTTTGCATCCGATCGGAGTCTTAATTGTGTTAACCTATTATGGTTTAAAATTTGTCAATGGAGCTGTCTTCAAGTATTCTATGATTGACATCCTAGTTTTGTTCTATTTTGTTATTTGCACTTTTATTTTGGTATACAACGTTACGGATACTTCCGGGTTTTTGTTTGCTTTTAGAGAGGTACTTTTAATTTATATACTTGTTTTTTTACTTGAACAAACGAGTATTCCAATCCATTTGTGGAGAAAAATACTTAAACTCCTATACATACTGGTTTTGTTGAATTTACTGTTTGTTTTCTTGACATATATTTTGGGACCTGCGGATTATATGAAACTGTTGACGGGCAGATTTGTTTGGCCAATTGATATGGAGTACAAGTTTAAAATTAGCAACTATTATATCTTTTGGAGGAGTCCAGGCCTTATTGGGGAAACCGCGGCTGTTGGGCATTTTGGCCTTCTTTGCTACTTCTTGTTCGAAGAAGATGAAGTATATAGAAAAAAGAAGGTTTTTGCTTTTTTACTGATATTGGTGGCCTTTGTAAGGAGTGTCTACCTTATTTTTCTTTTTTATTATCTGTTTCAATTCTTTCTTAAGAAGAAGAATCTTTTTAAATTAAATATAATATTGCCATACTTAGTTGGATTAGTTATTCTGGTTGCCATTCCACTATATTTTTTTAAATTTTTATCGTTGTATTCAATTGTTGCTAGGGTGAATCATTGGGTAAACGATTTGGAAGTGGAATTCAATTTGCTTTTTGGGGGTGCAATCGGAAATGTGGGTGGAGCTGCAAGAGGGGTTGGATTTGTTTCTACATTGGATAGCTATTGGCTTCTAATGCTCGTTTCAACCGGTTTAATAGGAATTGCGCTGATTGTCCTTTTCCTAATCGAAAAGGCCAACAATAATCAAAGGCTAAAGATTATACTTATTTCTTTTCTTATAGGAGCCTTTTTTATTACTATTACCCAAAGTATTCCTTTTCTTGTCCTCTTTCCTTTATTATTTCTTAAAAAAGAACTTTAGAAGGTGATTAAATCTATTTTACCAGTTAGCGAAAGATTTGTAAACATAGGTTTTGTTCAATTATCTTACCTGCTCGCTTTATTTCCATTACTGCCCTATGGTGCGAGGAGTGCAGTTACTATAATTTGGGCACTTTTAGGTCTAGATTTATACTTAAAGGAAAGGAAGTTAAACCTAGTACAAATAAAAAGAAATCGGAAAATTTTTGTTTTTACCATATTACCTTTTGTTTGTTTGTTAACCTCAGTTTTTTATTCTAAAAACTTTGGCGAAGGCTTAGATAAACTAGTTCAGGTTTCTTCCTTGCTTATTTATCCGCTCATTTTTTTCCTCAACACAAATAAATTTGACAGAAAAAGGCGGGAGAAAATAATAATCATTTTTTGTGTTTCCGTTGTGCTTTTAGTTACATATCAAATATTGATGTCAATCAATAATAGAACATTCTTATTGGAAGATTTAAGCCAACGTGAGATTCAAAGAAATAATTTAAGTAGCTATGATACCATAGATGCTGAAATAAAGAATACAATCAAACTTAGAAGATTCCGTAATTATGTGGTCAATCTGGTAAATGTCCATACTACCTATCAAGGGCTTTGGATATCTTTTGTCTTATTTCTACTTTTTAAACATGTCCCGTCTAAAAAGAACAAAAACAGAATAATTAGGTACACATTACTGATTATTTTAGGTGGTTTTTTGTTTTTTTGGTTGTTGCTGTTGTCTACTAGGATGCCGATTTTGGCAATACTATTAGGGGGCCTTTTAACAATAATTTTGTTTACAAAACTTAGTTGGAAGACATATTTGCTTGCCTTTGGTTTTACAGGTTTTATAGCAATTGGAAGTTACTTGACCGTAGATTCCATTCGTTTGCGTGTAGACGAGGTGTTCAAGACCAAGTTTGCTCTTCCCAGCAAGGGAAACGACATTGAAACGTACAACTCTACCAATGTGAGAAATGGTGTCTACTATTGCTCATTTAAAGTAATTAAAGACGATATTCTTTTTGGTTTAGGTTTGGGGGATGTACAGGATGGACTGGATAATTGCTACAGAAAGGATCTAAAAGCCAAAATTTACCGCTGGACTACATACAATACTCACAATCAATATTTGTTTTTCCTATTATCAAGCGGATTTCTTGGCTTAATAGCATTCTTAATTTCTATATATATACAATTTAGGGTAGCACTGAGAAGAAAATTAAGTCAATACTTCTACTTTTTGACTATAGTCTCGATTGTATTTTTAACAGAAAATGTTTTATTGCGCTCAGATGGATTAATATTCTATTCTTTCTTTAGCGCTCTCTTCTTATTCAACTCAGAAATTCTGATAAATGATAATAGTTAACGCACGATTTCTTACTCAGCCGGTTACGGGCGTCCAAAGGTTTGCAATTGAAATTTCGAAGATTATAAAAAAAAGACTGGGGGACAAGGTACATTTTATCACTCATCCAGGAATACTTCATCATAAGTTGGCAGAAGAATTAAAAGCCGAGGTTATAGGGCTTAACAGAAGCCATATTTGGGAACAGATTGATTTACCACTCTATTTATCTATGAATAAGCGACCGCTCTTGATATCTTTTGGCTACACTGGACCACTTTTCTATCGAAATCAGATAGTTTCAATACATGATATGGCGTTTAAGTACTACAAGGAAACTTTTTCCAAAAGCTTTTCTTATCTATACAACTTTTTAGTACCCAAAATTGCAAAAAAGTGCCTTCATGTTTTTACAGTAAGCAAGACTGCAAAAAATGAGCTTGCAAAGGAGTTGGGCATTCCCAAGGAAAAAATAACTGTTGTTTATAATGGCTTGTCAGATGTGTTTAAGACAGGTGGGCAGACAATTACAAATAAAGAAAAATACATATTAACAGTGTCTTCTCATCATCCTAGAAAAAATTATCCTAGACTTTTAGAGGCTTTTTCGATGTTGGATAATAAGTCCATCAAGTTATATGTCGTGGGCAATGAAATAAAACACTTTTCCAGTAGTATGGACAAATTGAATGATGTTTCTGTTGAGCGAGTAAAATTTTTGACAAATATTTCAGATGAACTTTTATCATCTTATTATGAGAATGCAGAACTCTTTGTTTTTCCTAGTTTATATGAAGGATTCGGGATACCTCTTGTCGAAGCTATGGGCATGCGGTTAAAATGTGTAATTTCTGATATTCCCGTTTTTAGGGAGATTGCAAAAGAAAATGCAATCTTTGTAAACCCAAAAGATGTAGAATCCATTAAGGAGGGTATTGAGATTGGACTGAAGTTGGATAAAAATAGGATGTCCTATGACAATATGTCCAGATTCAGCTGGAACACAAGCGCTAACAAGGTTTTAAAACTATTAAATCAAATTGAAAAACAAAATTAAGATAATGCATGTTCTAAACTCTGTAGGGGGTGTGGATGTGTCTTTGAGATTGATTTTAGAAAATATTGACCCAGAACAATTTGAGAATGTTGTTGTTCATGGAGTAAATGATACTAAAAAACAATATCTTAACAAACACGGCGAGAAATTGAAGGAGTTTAAATTTAGAATTTCACGAGAAATAAATTTATTCAATGACCTTCTTGCTCTTTTTAATACCATTAAAATCTTAAAAAAAGAAAAACCTAATTTAGTTCATGCACATAGCGCCAAAGGTGGGATTATAGCTAGGGCAGCGTCCCTATTTTATAAAACGACCGTTCTTCATACTCCCCAAGCGTATTCTTATTTAAGTGCACCTAGAGGACTCAAGAGAACCATATTCCTTTCCATTGAAAAGCTTTTCAAAAACTTTAATTCTATTTTGTTAGCATCTTCTAAATCAGAACTTGAAAGAGGAATTAATGAAGTTGGGTATAAGAAGACAAATACTTTGCTTTTTAACAATTCAATACTTCCTATTGAATTGAATAATAGCGAAATACAACATGTTGTGACTTGGCCCAAAAGTTACATTTGTTCCGTAGGAAGGCCTTCCTATCAAAAGAACGTTGAAATGATGGTTGAAGTGATAAAATGCGTTAAAGATAAAATACCTTCAATTCATCTTGTTTTAATGGGGATTGGAGAATATAGTCCAAACGTAAACAGTGTAAAGGAGTTGATTAAAAAGTACGGGTTAGAGAAGAATATTACTTTGGTAAAATGGATAAAAAGAGAAGAAATTTTTAAAATTGTTTACTCCTCTACGTTATATGTTTCAACTGCAAGATATGAAGGATTGCCATATTCCATTATAGAGAGCTTAGCTTTATCGAAAGCATGTGTTGTAACAGATGCAGACGGTAACAGAGATTTGGTAATCGATGGAGAGAACGGGTTCCTTGTTAAGAACAATGACATTCAAAACATGGCAGATAAAATATGTAGACTAATTGAAGACAAGAAATTAAGAAATGAAATGGAACAGCAATCTTTAAACTTGTTCAATCAAAAGTTTAATATGAGCACTAACATAATACAGTTGGAAAAAATATATGAAAAGTTAGCAGTCCGATAAATTCAGGAGCCTGTCTTTTTTAATGCCATTAATTTCCATTTAATAGTTCTAGTTTTGTATTGAAAATAAAATGTAAAACCGTTAAGCTAAGGTTTTTTGGTTTCATCCTAAAAAAAGAGGGTACTAACTCATTTTTTAAATATGTTTTTCAGGCAAAAAAGATATTCAGGATTTATTATACCTATCTCATACCTTCTTGATTTGTTGATAATAAATCTTTTTGCCTACATGCTTCCCATAAATTTACAGAGGCCGATCTTGTTTCACGGTTACATTTCGTTAGCTTGGATTATTGTGGCTGTAAAGAACAACTTTTATCGAGTTTACAGATATACAAAAGTTGCACAAATACTGCGATTGATTTTTTCGCAATTCGTTTTGTTTTTCTTAATTCTTTATGCGTTTATTGGCTTTTTTAAACAACCCGTGATGAGCCGTTTGGCACTAGCACAGTATTTTGTATTTGTTCTATTGGCTGTGTTCACTTTAAAGTTTATTGGTTATTTGTCACTCATGAATTATCGGAAAAGGGTAAAAGGGAACCTAAGGAATGTGGTGGTAATTGGAAAGAACCGAAAAACTGACCAACTTGTAAAAGTATTTACTGAAAGAAGGGAGTTTGGTTATAATTTTCTGAAGCAATTCTCTTTAAGTGATAGCAATTTTAGCCTTCAAGACTGTTTCAATTATATTTCGCAAAAGGATGTTGATGAAATTTATTGCTCTGTATCCGACTTGGGGAACGATGAATTGGCCGATTTCGTAAACTTTGCGGACAATAACTTAAAGACCTTAAAGTTCGTACCGGACAATAAAAATATTTTTTCTAAAAAATTAAAGTTTGAATATTATGATTATATACCTATTCTTTCTTTACGAGATATTCCTCTTCATATTCCATTAAATTCCTTTTTAAAAAGAAGTTTTGACATTGTGTTCTCTATTTTTGTGATTTTGGGAATTCTTTCTTGGCTTACACCTTTATTGGCACTACTAATCTCTCTTGAGTCGAAAGGGCCAGTTTTCTTTAGGCAGACCAGAAACGGCATTGATAATAGGGAGTTTTATTGTTATAAATTTCGCTCTATGGCACCAAACGGAAATGCCGATGATTCACAAGCCACTAAAAATGATATGAGAGTTACTAAGGTAGGGAGATTTATTAGAGCAACTAGTATAGACGAATTGCCTCAATTTTATAATGTACTTTTTGGCACTATGTCTGTGGTCGGACCCAGACCTCACATGGTAAAGCATACCAATGAATATTCCGATAGAGTAGATAAATACATGGTAAGGCACTTTGTAAAACCTGGAATCACTGGTTTAGCACAAGTAAAAGGATATAGAGGAGAAATTGAGAGTCAGTTCGACATACAGAATAGAATTAAGCTAGATATCTTTTATGTGGAAAACTGGTCCATGTTTTTAGATTTTAAAATTATCGTTCAAACCATAATAAATGCCCTTAGGGGTGAAGCTAAAGCATATTGATTTATGAAAAAAACCTTAATTACAGGAGCAGCGGGATTCCTTGGGTCGCACCTTTGTGACCGTTTCATTGCTGAAGGACACCACGTAATTGGTATGGATAACCTGATAACAGGCGATCTCAAGAATATTGAACATCTATTTCCCCTGGAAAATTTTGAGTTCCATCACCATGATGTATCCACTTTTGTACATGTAGGCGGAGATTTGGATTACATTCTGCACTTCGCTTCTCCCGCTAGCCCGATAGATTACTTAAAAATTCCTATTGAAACTTTGAAGGTGGGCTCCCTTGGAACTCTGAATCTATTAGGGTTGGCCATGAATAAAAACGCCCGAATCTTAGTGGCCTCCACCTCAGAAGTCTATGGAGATCCGTTGGTTCACCCGCAAAACGAGGATTATTATGGTAACGTAAGTCCAATAGGGCCCAGAGGAGTATACGACGAGGCCAAACGCTTTATGGAGTCCATTACCATGGCATATCATCGCCATCATGGTTTGGATACACGTATTGTGCGTATTTTCAACACCTATGGTTCTCGTATGAGATTGAATGATGGTCGTGTGGTGCCAGCATTCATAGGTCAGGCGTTAAGAGGTCAGGATTTGACTGTTTTTGGGGATGGTTCCCAAACCCGTTCATTTACTTATATCGATGATCAGGTTGAAGGTATTTATCGTTTGTTGATGAGTGACTACGTGGAACCTATCAACATAGGTAACCCGGATGAGACTACAATTTTGGAGTTTGCCGAGGAAATTATAAAGTTAACAGGGACAGACCAAAAAATTATTTTCAAGCCGCTTCCACAAGATGACCCGTTGCAAAGACAACCTGACATTTCTCGAGCTAAAGAGATTCTGGATTGGGAGCCCAGGGTTCCACGCTCAGAAGGATTGAAACAAGTGTACGAGTACTTCAAATCCCTATCTGAAGAAGAGCTTTGGAAAGCACATCGGGATTTTTCAAATAACAAATAAAGAAATTCGTTCCAAAGCGTATTTTTGCCAAAAATACTTTTGATGAACATCCTAGTCCTTGGTTCCGGTGGACGCGAACACACCATTGCGCACAAAATTTCCCAAAGTCCGTTGCTCAAATCACTTTTTGTAGCCCCTGGAAATGCCGGTACGGCTCAAATTGCAAACAATGTTGCTATTGGGGTCAATGATTTTGAGGAAATTAAATTGCTAGTTCTAAAAGAACAAATAGAGTTGGTGGTGGTGGGACCGGAAGACCCATTGGTCAACGGTATCCATGACTTCTTTTTGAATGACCCAGAGATTAAGCATGTGAAAATCATTGGACCTCAGAAGGCTGCAGCCACTTTGGAGGGAAGTAAGGAGTTTGCCAAAAGGTTTATGATGGACCATGGTATACCCACTGCAGCATATCAAAGTTTTACCTCGGACAAATTGGATGAAGGATTTCAGTTTTTGGAAAGCTTAAATCCACCCTACGTGCTTAAGGCAGACGGACTGGCCGCTGGAAAAGGGGTTTTGATTCTTAATGATTTGGAAGTTGCCAAAAAAGAACTTAAATCCATGTTGATGGATGCCAAATTTGGGTATGCCAGCAGTACTGTTGTGATTGAAGAATTCTTAGACGGAATTGAATTGAGCTGTTTCGTGTTGACCGATGGGGAGAATTATAAAATACTTCCCACGGCTAAAGACTATAAACGAATTGGAGAAGGGGATACTGGTCTTAACACTGGAGGTATGGGCGCCATTTCCCCAGTTCCTTTTGCAGATGTAGATTTTATGCAGAAAATAGAGGAACAAATTGTTAAACCAACCATAAATGGCCTAAAAAAGGACAACCTACCCTATGTAGGATTCATTTTTATCGGGTTGATTAAAGTGGGTGATGCACCCAAAGTAATCGAATACAATGTTCGTATGGGCGACCCAGAAACTGAAGTGGTCATTCCAAGAATAAAAAATGATTTTGTTGAGTTGCTTCAAGCAATGGCCGCTGGAAAACTTGATGAGGTTGAATTGGAAATTGATAAAAGAACCGCTACAACGGTAATGGCAGTCTCAAGAGGTTATCCTGAGGCTTATGAAAAAGGTAAAACCATTACGGGTATTGAAAAGGTAAAGAATGCCACCGTTTTTCATGCAGGAACTAAATGGGAGAATGGACAGGTGGTTACAAACGGAGGTCGCGTAATTGCCATTACTTCCTTTGGTAAGGATTATAAAGAAGCATTAGAGAATTCCTATCAAAATATGGAGAAACTCCATTTTGAAGGAATCTATTATAGAAAAGACTTAGGGTTTGACCTATAGGTAAGAGTGGGAGCTGATGCTTTTATCTTCCTCTCCTCTTGAGTCAAAAATCTTCAACTGCTGCATCCAATACAGCATGGCTATAAAGCCAACAATGAAAAATACCCAGTTAATGGAGTTGGCGGCCCACCAACTTTCCATGAAACGAAAAAAGTCATATGGGGCAAAAAGCACATTTACAAATAAGTCCTCAATGCCGTAAAAAAACTTGCTCATCTTAGCTATATTTACCCTGCAAAAATAGCAAAACCAAAAATGATTTCAAGTTTTTTTAGTAAAACAAAACCCATAAATTATGTGGTTCTGTCCACATTCTTGGTTTTGTTCTTTTTGTTATATGGGATTTATGGACCAGTTACGTCAATCTTTGGAGATAACTATGCTTTGAACTTTCTGGTTTTGGCAGCTTTGGTAATTGAGATGCTAATTGTCAATGAAATCATCCGTAGGGAAAAAGTCACCGGATTTAGTTCGTTTGCTATGTTGTTTTTTGTAATGTTTTTGGTGGTTTTTCCCGAAAGCATGACGGATACCAATGTGGTTTTCTGTAATTTTTTTTTACTGTTGGCGCTCTGGCGCTTGTTGGCCATTAAGACAATTAAAAATGTAAAGCACAAGATTTTTGATGCCTCTCTTTTTATTGGTATTGCTAGCCTATTTGTAGATTGGTCACTTATCTTTCTAACCCTGGTATTTTTGGTGATTAATTTATATGATCGGGCAACTTTCAAGAATTGGTTTATCCCCTTTGTGGCCATAATCACCCTGGGTATATTGACCATAACATCGTTTCACCTTTATGACAACCTCATTTTTTTAAAGGAACATTATCGGTTTCAGATGAACTTTTTAAGTGAGGACTTCAAGCGATTTGAAATGATAAAATCCATAGTTTTTGTTTTCATTTCATTAGTAGTGATGACTTTGGTTTTTTTGAAGCTGAGACAAAGGGGAAGCGGAAAACTACTGGCCCTGCGTATTCTTTTCTTTTCTTTTTTATTGGCTTCTGTTATACTACTTGTTAGCGTAAAGGGAGAAAGAGCCGCACTCCTTGGGTTTTTCCCAGTTTCCGTGTTTATCACCAATTACCTAGAGAGCTTTGAACAAAACAGATATAAAGAAGTTGCCATTGTCATTTTATTGTTTCTTCCTTTTTTCATTCTTGGAGTTCAATTGAGTTCGTAAATCTGAAAGCAATATCTTTGCGAAAAGAACGGAAAGCATGCTTTTTACTACATTGGCCAATACTATTTTTGAGGAAAGCATAAACACCTATCACATTAAGGACGATGTTTATCAGGATTTCAGCAATCCGTATCCAAAGGATACAATAGAACATTTGCTATATAGAAAGAATTGGATAGATACGGTCCAATGGCATTACGAAGATATTATCCGTGACCCCAACATTGACCCTGTGGCCGCATTGGATTTAAAACGAAAAATTGACGCCAGTAATCAGGACCGTACGGATTTGGTAGAGTATATTGACAGTTACTTTTTAAAAAAATACCAATCGGTTGAGGTCTCGAAAGACGCTACTATAAACACGGAGAGCCCGGCCTGGGCCATAGATCGACTCTCTATTTTGGCCTTGAAAATTTATCATATGCAAGAGGAGGCCAATAGAACGGATGCTTCCCCAGAACATATCCTAAAGTGCAATACCAAATTGGAAGTGCTTTTGGAACAACGCAAAGATCTTTCTTCAGCGATTGACCAACTTCTTGCCGATATTGAAGCGGGGAACAAGTACATGAAAGTCTACAAGCAGATGAAAATGTACAATGATGATGAATTAAACCCGGTTTTGCGTGGACAAAAAGAATAGTCCCGTCCATATTCTTGTAATACGTCTGTCGGCCATGGGAGATGTGGCAATGATGATACCCGTCCTGAACACACTTATTGCAACATACCCTAACATAAAGGTAACTGTACTTACCAAAAAAAGCTTTTCACCAATGTTTGCATCAATTCCGCGAGTTGATGTACATATTGCGAATGTAAAAAGCGAGCATAAGGGTTTTCCTGGACTCTGGCGGTTATACAAGGAACTCAAAAGTAGGGATATTGATGCAGTTGCAGACCTTCACAATGTGTTGCGAAGCAATGTATTGAAAAAGTATTTTGGATTGACCGGAATTTCTTTTAAACAAATTGACAAGGGAAGAAGGGAAAAGAAGGCACTGACTCGCTTGAAGAATAAAGAATTCGGTCCACTCAAAACCACACATGAACGGTACACCGATGTGTTCAGTGATTTGGATTTTCCCATTGACTTATCCGAATGGAAACCTTTGGAAAGGCAACCACTTCCGGAGAAAATTGTAAATCTTATTGGTCAGGATACCAAGAAATGGATTGGCATTGCCCCTTTTGCAGCCCATGAGGGTAAAATGTATCCACTGACATTAATGAAAGAAGTAATCAATGAACTTGACAATACCGATAAGTATAAAATATTGCTTTTTGGTGGGGGCGAAGACGAAACGAGACAACTTGAAGAAATGTCTGGTAAGTTTTCCAATGCTCTGAATCTAGCAGGCAAACTTTCGCTGGAAGAAGAACTAGCCATTATCTCAAACTTGGATGTTATGGTGTCCATGGATAGCGGAAATGGGCATCTTGCAGCCAACTACAATATTCCCGTTGTCACTTTATGGGGAGTAACCCACCCTTATTCCGGATTTTATCCTTTTAATCAACCCTTGGAAAACGCTTTGTTGTCGGATAGGGAAAAATACCCAGGCATTCCAACTTCAGTGTATGGAAACAAAGTGCCAGAAGGATATGAAAAGGTGATGGAGACAATTTCACCTCAAAGGGTTGCTGACAAGATTTTGGAGGTTTTGGGAAACTGATTACATCAACTGTGGTTCTGCTTTAAGAGAACCAAAATAGTGCTTAAGCTGTTGAAGGTATAAATACCTGCTCTGGCGGGAGATTTTATCCGACATCATGGTACGGATTCCTAAGAAAGAAGCGATAATGTAAGCAGCAATCCCCTCACAATCCAAATGACGTGCAATATGTCCATCCACTTTTCCTTTTTTAAGTAGGGAAACTAGATTCACTTCCCACATTTGGACAATATCTTTCAAGTATCTGCTTATCTCCGCATTACGTTTGTTGAACTCAGTCAAAAAATCAGCAAGCATGAATCCATACACCATTTCATTGCCTTTATTGGGTTCCAAAGCTTTTTCGATACTATCCAAAATGATAGGCAAAGGGTTTTCATGGGTGTTCAACGGTTCAATCAAAAGAGCATATACTTTTTGCACGACCAAACTCTGTATAATATGAATAAAGAAATCTTCCTTGGATTTAAAATGATGGTAAAAGGCCCCTTTTGAAAGTTCTAATTCTTTCAGGATATCATCCAAATTGGTATTGTAATACCCTTTTTTGGAGAAAACATCCAGACCTTTATAGCACAGTCTGTTTATGGTAACTCGAGATTTGAGGTTCTTTTCCATAAGATTCGGGTTTTGATGTAGTAGACCTTTAAGTCTGTTACAAAGTTCCAGGAGAAGGATACTGTTCTCAAGAATCAAGGACAAATCTGTAAGAAAAATCGGTGAAATGTGAAAAATCAGCCTAAAACCGGAATGACGAAAAAAAGAACAAACCCGTCAGTCGGTTTAAGGGATTGTTTTTTGGGGTAAAAGGAAAACCATTCGTGAAATCAAGAGAGGGATGCGTTGAAGAATTTCAGAACTTTAGCAGAACTTATTGAAATGTATCATTCTATGAAAATAGTAAAGGTTGCAACTACAATTCTGCTGGTATTGCTATTTGTTTTGGCTATCGCAAGCTTGTTAATGGGCGGATTTGTACCCTTGTTCAGCATTGCCTTTGGGTTTCTCCTGATTTACTACGTTTTGGTCTATGGAATTATTTTTCTGGCTCATAAAACAGGAAAAGCTATTTTGAGGTATTTGGCATTATTGCTTTTTTTCCTGCCTGTGGTTTGGGGTCTTTGGGATTTGGAAAGTCTATTCAATTTTCTGCTTCAGGGAATACACCTAGACATGAAATGATTCAAGACATACGACCTCCATTTTATTCATTTACCAAAGTGTTTTTTCGAAAAAAATTCAGAACTTAAGTTACTAACAAAATGAATAACAATTTTCAGAACAAAGGCGAATCCCCTCAGGCCATTCTGAATCAAAAAAACCTTTAAATGAAAACAACAACCTTTCTAACCTTTGTAGGCGACCAATGTGGTAAAGCCAAGGAAGCTATTGAGTTTTACACTTCTCTTTTTCCAAATTCTGAGGTAAAGAGCATTACAAACTACGCCCAAGGCGAGGCTGGTGGAACCCCCGAGCTTATCAAATACGGAGTGTTTACCTTAAACGGCACCGAATATGGCGTATCCGAAAGTAATTATGCCCATAAATGGTCATTTTCGCCCGGGGTATCCCTATTTGTAGATAGTGATTCCGAAGAAGAAATAGACACCCTATTCGAAAAGCTGGTGGCCCATGATGGTATGGTCATGGTACCTTTGGATAACTACGAAACTGGTGACTACGGCTTCGGTAAAAAATTCGGATGGGTTCAAGACAAATATGGTATTTCCTGGCAAGTAAATCTAGCCGAATAAATATCCATGCAACGGTTGGTAACATCTTATTCAGAATTAAGGTCTTTAAGCTTTTTCGTGAAAAATCTCGAGCTTCATTCACACTAGGATTTAGGTAATTGTAAAAGCATGATATTTTGAATAGTTCGGGTTTTTTGGACATCGTTTCTGGTATTGGTGCAGTGCAAGGTCTTCTATTTGCGTTGTTGCTGTTGGCCAAGAAGGACAAACAATTCCCAGACCGGATTTTGTTCATCTGGTTTTTGATATTTTCGTTTCATCTATTGTGTGGAATGGGCAAGGACGTTTACCCCACACTGGCTTTGTTTTCTGTATTGACCATGACCCTAGGGTTCCTACATGGCCCCTTTTTCCTGCTATACCATAAATCCTTGACCAATAAAAACTGGCACTTGGCAGACGGTCTTCATTTTATTCCTTTTCTGATTTTTACCTTTTTAGGCTTCTTCATCGACTCCGATTTTGCCTCATCTTGGAATCTTATCGTTCTGTTTCCCAAAATCGCTTCATTAACTGTTTACCCTGCTTTTGTTTTGTTTTCTAGCATGAAACAAATGAAATACTTTAAGGACAACCATGCAGGCAATATGGTTTTGGCACTTCGTTGGATTCGTAGTATAGCTCTGCTATTTCTGTTCAGCATAGGCATTAGTATCTTGAGGATGGCCGTGGAATTATCCGTAGGGGTACGCTATTTTGAACTTTGGGATGTAATCCGATATGTGGTGCTTTTAACAGCAATCGGGTATTTTGGGTTGAGGTATGGGATCGTCTATAATCCAGAGCAGACTATTTCTCTGGAAACCAAAAACAATTACAAAAACAGTCCTTTACAGAAAGAAGACATTGCGAAGTATGCGGACACCATCAACAATTTTATAAATACGAATGAAGCGTATCTGGACCCGAACTTTTCTTTGTCGACACTTTCGGATGCAGTAGGTATTCCCAAGCATCATCTGTCCCAAATTATCAATTCGGAGATGAAGACCTCCTTTTACACCTTAATTAATTCCAAAAGAGTAGAGCACGCCATGGCTAAACTTAAAATTTCTGATAAGATGAATTATACACTTGAAGGTATTGGTTATGAATCGGGCTTCAATTCAAAATCATCGTTCTTCCATAATTTCAAGAAGGTAACGGGCAAAACACCCAAGCAGTACTTCAGTGAAATCAGTAGTTCTTAATTAAGCTTCACCACAATTCATACGGGGAGTGTTTTCTTAGCACGCATAACTTAATCACTGTTTGGATGAACAAAAGAAGCTTTTTGAAAACATCAGCTCTGGGAGCTACAGCGGTTTTGGCGAATCCTTTTGAAGCATTAAATGCCGGATTGGTCAATAAAAGTAATGGTAAAAAAGCCCTTATGCTTGGTGGCCGGGGCTTTATTGGACCTTCAATCGTGAAGGCGCTTTTAGCGGCAGGTAATGAGGTTACCCTGCTGAATCGAGGCAAAACGAATGCTGACCTTTTTCCGAACCTACCTGTGATTATTTGTGACAGGGAACGTGAAAACAAAGCAGGTCTCAAGGCTATTGCTAAAAAATACAAGGAAACCTATTGGGATGTTGTGGTGGACACCTGGCAAAAATCCCCCAAGGCCGTATCTGATTTTTTGGAAGAGTTTAAAGACTCTATTGGGCACTACCATTATATTTCTACGATTTCGGTATATGATAAATGGGACAAAAAATACATTGTGGAAAGTGAACCCTTAAATCCGCTCCCACCTGAACCAACAACAATAGGTGAAGAGTTTCGATACGCCATTCGGAAAACCTTTGCCGAAGAGGCCATTAGAAAACATACCAACCGGTACACTATTTATAGATCTTCTGGGATGAAGGATTACAGGGTTACCGACCCTAGCGACCCCAATGACCAACCGTATTGGCCTGTTCGATTTAACCGTGGTGGGGAAATTCTCGTGCCTAAAATCGATAATCATTACATTCAGTTTACCGATGTGCAGAGCTTAGTTCATTTTTTAGTGCAGTGTTCGGAAAACAAAACGTATGGGGAGTTCAATGTGGCGCATGCTACCATGACATTCAAGGATTACGTGTCTTGTTTGTCTTACGTTACCCAGAAGCCGGATAAATTACATTGGATTGATGGTGAGTTTTTGGAAAAAGAAGGGTTACTACCCTATAGAATAGTGCCTTTCTGGCGTGAGCAACCTGTTGGATTCTACTATTTCAATATACAAAAAGCACTTTCGGCGGGGTTGATCAATCGCCCAGTGACCGATATGCTGGCCGACCAGATAGCGGGTTATAAAAACAGATTTCCAAAAGATGATGTTCGCTTTGGAACGACGGTAGGTGAAAATACCCTGAAGTACTTTTCCATGGAAAAGGAAAAAGAGGTGATACGCAAATGGCTAGCTAGCAAATAGCATAAAACATAAACGTACTATCAAGAGCAAGGCTATCTTCCCATTTTTAGCGAAAATTTCCGAACTTCACTACAAGGGGAACAACCAAATAGGCAAGCTTGAAAATCACATTAGATTTAGAACAAGACTTCAAGGAACAATTTCGGAACATTATTGGTTCGGAGGCCTTTGATAGGGCATCAGGCTACTCCATGGACAAAATCAAAAAGGTACAGTTCCCGGATCAGACAGAGCTCTACTATTTTGCCCCAGTGGAGCACAGGATTCCTGTTTTCATGACGAGCATCAACGCCAAGGAAAGTGAGTGGTATGTGATCCATATGAATATTGGTGGGGATATACATTTAAAACGAACCGAAAAGCATCCGTCGGACTATCACAGATTTGTCCCTTCTGGGGTGTTGCTGTATTGCCCAGGCATTGTAGTAAAAACCAATTTTCCAGAAGGCCATAGGTCCGAACTGGCAACAATCCGTATTCCAAAGTGTTTTATAGACACTTATTATGAAGATTCCTTTATTCAAAATGGACAGCTCTTGGTTTATGAAGATTTGGAATACGACATCAAAAAGAGAATTCGGGTTGCCATAAAAGGGATGGACAACAAGCTTAAATGTCATGCCATTGTGATGGAAGTTATTGAGCATCTCTTCCATAAAATCAAATCAAATGCTTCACAATCAAAAGTGATAGCGTTGCACAACGATGACATTCATAATCTTTTAACTGCTTCCGGGTTTCTGAAAAACCCGCTGTCGAATAACATACCCTCGATTGGCGAATTGGCTAAAATCGCAAAAATGAGTCCATCGAAATTCAAAGCTTCGTTCAAACAATTCTTTGGTAGGCCGCCCCATCAATACCATTTCACCATCAAAATGGAATACGCCAGGAACGAACTTAAAAAAGGTCGTAAAACACCAGTTGAGTTGAGCCACGAACTAGAGTATTCGCATCCTTCCAATTTCACTTCGGCTTATAAAAACTACTTTAATGTGGTTCCATCTTCCGACTTTGTAAAGGGCTGAATTAGCTTTTGGCACTACAATTTTGGCTTCTGCCACTATCAACCAATCCAAAAATATACTAGACTTGTTTGAGTAAAAAACAACCTAAATTATCCAATACAACAAACGATATGAAACTAGCACGATTATTCTGGTCCCTTGGTTCAATTCTGATAAATGGTATCATTGGAATTTACATCTATATGATGAGCCAAGCTCCACAAGGTAAAGAAGAACGGTATCAATATATTAACGAGCATTGGGATGTGTTTGGCAGCCATTGGAAAGTTGAACTGCTCTTAATGACTTTAATTGCCGTAGGTGCATTGTACTTTGCATTTCGAACCCAGAAAATAAGTTGGACGATAGTATCTGTAGGACAGCTTATCCTACTTTTGACCTATCCCTTTATGCTCGGCGGATACCGAAATACCCCTATTGAACTTGCCGTAATGGCCAATGAGATGGCGACCGTTGTCTTTATATTCGGGAATGTTATTTTCTTCACCGGATTATTCCTATTATATATGAAAGATGTACACCTTAAGCGATGGTTAAGAATCGTTGCATTTTCACTTTCCGGAATTATGCTGGTTGTTTTTCTAATTGTTTTTGCCGAGGTCATCACCTGGGGTCAAGCGTTGGCCATTGCTCCGCTTGCCAATATAATGTACTTGATTAATGCCTACTACGGGTTCAAGATGACTTTGGAACCGCAAGAAAATTCTTGAGTTCTAAATCTTAGGCCTATGATTTCGAGCTTTGTTTTGGACAAGATTGTATTCTCGATATATCTTTTTGGAAACCTTTGGAACTAGCACGCATGCCTTGAACATGGTTTAATGTTGGATATGACGTGTATGAGCTATACAAGTTGTATCTTAATCGTTTACCACTCAAAATGAATGGACGGTAAAATCGATATACTGAATTTTAGAGAGATGAATGATTTGTACCAGTACATCAATGTGCCGGTGCAAACCACGAACCCAAATCTTCATATTTATCGATTTTCAGACTTTACAAAAGACTCCATCGAATCCATTCAGCCCCATACAAAAGATTTTCATCAGGTATCCTTTATTCAGGGATTTGGAAGTTCAGAATTGAACATAAACCATCAAAAAGTAAATGAGCTCAATAGCGTTCTTTACTTCATTTCACCAAATCATGTATATTCTTGGGTTAGAGACCAAAATATTGAAGGATACATATTGAACTTTAAACAAGACTACCTTTCTAAAGAGCCCGCAGACTTTCAAAGCGAGTTTTTGTTCTTTGAATTGGATAAACTAAATGCCATCCCAATCGACCAAGAAGAGAACCAAAGGGTAGTCGATATTTTTGATGAGTTTTTCTCAGAATATCATCAACCGAGAAATTCATTTTCCGAAAAAATCCTAAGACATTATTTGCAGGTGGTACTTTACAAATGCCTCGACTTATATCGTAGAAGGGAGAAAACCATTGAAGCATTGCCCAAGAATCAAGGGCTTTTTGTGAAGTATAAGAATTTGATAAACAACTATTATTTGTCAAAAAGGAGTATTAAGGAATATGCAGCTTTACTCAACGTTACGCCAAATCACCTAAGCGAAACCATTAAATCATCCACAGGTAAGAATGCGTTGTACTATATCAACCAAAGGCTTCTTTTGGAGGCCAAAAACCTTTTACGATACGGCCACGAAGACATAAAACAAATTGCCTATACCCTAAACTTTGCTTCACCCTCACATTTTGGGAAATTCTTCAAAAAACAGACCCGGCAAACACCGGCTACCTACCGGAAAGAGCATCAATCCCAGAAATAGGACATTGCTTCCATCTTTTGTTATATCCATCGCGGATTTACCGAAATACTTTTACATCAACAAAATGAAACAAGATGAAAAAAGAAGTTTTTCTATTGGTAACACTACTAACAATAACAGCGATGAAAGCACAGGAAACATTAAAATTTAAAGTAATTGGAGGATATCAATTCGCAGAAGGATATACCATTCAAAACAACGCACCTTTCATCTTTGCACAAGCCGGACAATTGACTGGTTCTTGGCATTGGGAATTTGAAAACGGAAGAAAAGGGAACACACATATTAACGGTGCAACTGCGAATCGGGTTCTTTTTAATGGCGAAAACGAACTGTTCGGAACCATGAAAATCAATATGTTCGAGTTTGAAGGTTCGGCACCGGATACCGATTTGTTGTTTCTTTCTTATAAAGCCCAAAAGTTTGAAGTAAATGGAAGTCAAGTGACCATAAAAGTATCTGGGGAGTTTATAGGGGGGACCGGAAAATATAAAGATGCAAGAGGTTGGTTAACAGTGACTTCCGTGAATGGCTTCTTTGAAGACGGTAAAGGGGAAATTATTCTTGGAGAAACTCCGGAAATAACCCAAGAACAAGTGTTGGAGTGGACCAACAACTACTTCAAGGCCACACAAAGTGGAGATGCCATGATCTGGGCCAATACGTTTGCCGAGAACGCCTACATCAATGACCCATACGGAAGCCCCGCACCCAATGGCAGGGAAGAGATAATCAAAATTGGCGAAAACTTTATGTCATCCTTTGAATCTGCTGGGCTTTATCCCGAATACATTTATGTGAATGGACTTGTGGCCACTTCCAAATGGACTGGTAAGGGTATCACCAATGATGGTAAGGAAGCTACTTTTGAGGGAATAAACGTTACCACCTATAACGAAAAAGGAAAAATAGTGAGCCATTTGGGCTATTGGGACCCAGAAAAGATGGTAATAAAGTAGCGAGGTTTAAAACCATAGTCATACAAAAAAATCAGCTTGGGCAGAGTTTGAAGCTGATTTTTGTTTATTCGTTTAGGAGAAAGGTGTCATTTCGAGTATTTCCTTCGCATAATGCTTAGGGGCTGCCCAGGTAGCCTTCAAGCCTGATATGGAGAAATGGAATAAAGAGTAACTTTATATGTATTAATAGCCTATCGGCACAAGTGATTCTTAAACGCATCAAGTGCATCTACCTCAACAATAAATATCAGAAAACTCCATGAGGAAGCAACTACTATATCTTTTCATTTTGCTCGTTTCATTTCTTTGTGGATGCACCCAGCAAGATAAGACTGCTCAAATTGAAGAACTAATGGGCGAGTTGTATAATCAAGGCAAGTTTAATGGAGCTATTATGGTTTCGGAAAACAACGAACTGGTTTATAGCAAGGGTTTTGGCTTTGCCGATTTTGAAAAGAAGATACCTTTCCAGACATACACTTCGATGGATGCAGGATCTATGGCAAAAACGTTTACCGCTTTGGGCATATATATTCTTGAACAACGGGATGTACTTTCCACAAACGATAGGGTCGCCAATCATATTGATTCGTTTCCCTATGATGGCATTACCATTGAACACCTGCTCAACCATACTTCGGGATTAGTTTCTGAGGACTTTGTTTTTAATCAGGCGGAAGAAGGAAACGTAATTGACAATGATTTTTTTCTGAAGGTGATAACGGACAGTGTTCCCTCCCTTTTGTCAGAACCAGGGTCCAAGTTCCAATATAATGGCATCAATTATATTTTGTTGGCGATAATCATTGAGAAACTTACAGGAAATTCATATAATCAATTTATCAAGGCTAAAATAGCTGACTCGCTACAAATTACGGACTGGTTTCTTCGCCCTGCAAGGCTTGAAGATTGGCCTAAAGACCGGACCAAAGGATACAAAAAGGTCAATGATAGTCTACAACCTTCAGATTTGGAAGATTATGAGGGCTTTTATGGAGATTGCAACTTGTTTTTTTCAGCATCAGATTTATTAAAATGGAGTCAATCGTTTTATGCAAACACGATAATTGATAGTACAAGATTGAATGAATTGCTGAAAACGAAAAGTAGTATCAGCGGTTTAAATGCACTGCATTGGTATGTCTTGGAGGATGAAAACCAATTTCATTTTACCGGACATTGGAAGGGCTTTTACACCATGGTTTATTTCGACACGAATCGTAAAAGGTCTATTGTGTACGTAAGCAACACCTCCATAGAGTATGGGTTAAGACCACAGTTGGTCACACAGCTGCTGAGTATTTTGAATAATACACCGGGGCAACTGACCCAACCCAACCCTATTAATCCAGCGAAGGAAAACATAAACTCAGCTTCATACAACGTTGAAAAGATTGGGGTTGTTCATTTTACCGAGAGTGATGGGCAATTAAACATTGCGATTGGGGCAAATACGTATAATATGTATGAGGTCGGGGAGAACTACTTTTATGTTCCCAGTATTGATTTATGGATTTGGTTTTCGAATACCACAGAAGAAGGTTTCACGATTAACTGCTCTGACATCTATGGCATAAAAAGAACGCACCAGTAGATTGACTTTCACTTTTTTATCTGAAATTCTCATACGTGACTTTAAATATTGTACATTTCATTGATACCAAGCGAATTACTTAACTTGATTGATTGGTCATGAGCAAATCACCTCTTTTTATTTCTGCATTTTTAATAAGCTCTGGCCTGCTTTTTTGCCAAAGCAATCCAAGCCAATCTGCTGCCGTAAAGCGACAATTTCATGAACGTTTCAACCTAACAAGCCAATTTGAAGGAGGAGACCTGTCGCGGTATGTATATACCCATATGTCAGAATTTTTCCCCAATATTACCCTTCAAAAATCTGAGAATAGTCAACCCTTGCCCCTCGCCTTAAATAAGGATATTGACTCCTTTCAAGTATCGCTAAAAGAACAGAAAGTAAGCTTGGCCAACTACGTTCACCAAGCACCTGTAGATGGAATGCTTATGATACACAAAGGAAAAATAGTATTTGAGGTCTACCCCAGAATGCATCCGGACCAGAAGCATCTTTATATGTCTGTAACCAAACCTTTTGCGGGGGCCCTGGTTGCCATCTTGGAAGATAAGGGTTTGATTGATGTTAGCGAGACCATAGAAACCTATATACCCGAACTCA
This sequence comes from Flagellimonas meridianipacifica, assembly GCF_003001695.1. Taxonomy (GTDB): domain Bacteria; phylum Bacteroidota; class Bacteroidia; order Flavobacteriales; family Flavobacteriaceae; genus Flagellimonas; species Flagellimonas meridianipacifica. Next base: position 1,059,508 of record NZ_PVYX01000001.1, read on the forward strand.
AAAACACAGCTTGGGAGGACATACGCATCATCAACATACTGGATATGGCCTCTGGCATTTGTTGGGAATTTGAAGAGGGTATGGAAACGTATAACAACCTCAACTCATGCTATATGCAGTTTGAGGGTTCTATCGGGTGGTCACCCTCCATAGAGACCACACCCGCAAATCCGTATGAGGGGCTTGCAAAAATGGAGCGCTACAAGGAACAAGGCCTGTCCAATGACTACTCGGGGATAAACACCTTTCTGTTGAGCTGGCTAATCGAAAAAGTAACGGGTCAACGCTATACCGATGTGTTGGAGGCAGAAATTTGGCAACCCATGGGTACTGAAAATGATGGACTCATGGTGACACCGAAAAGAAACATAAGCGCAGCATTTGGAGGCATGAGCTCCACCTTGCGCGATTTGGGAAGATTTGGGCTTTTGTTTACCCCTTCGGGACCCCAAGGTATAATTAGTGAGGCCCATTTGGAAAAAATTCAAAAAGGGGGAAGACCTAAATTGTTGGAAGCATCGGAGTCTATTCCCTTAATCTTTTCAATGGACGATGAAAAACCGGCATTTTGCACCTATCAATGGGATTTTACCATGGCCGATGGTGATTTTTACAAAAGCGGTTTCCATGGTCAGGGTTTGTATGTGTCTCCAGAAAAGGATTTGGTTATTGCTTATTTTGGCACTTCAGATAGGGATGGCACCTATCACGACCTTAGAAATATAAGCAGGCAATTGGCGAAGTCCACACTATTTGGTGAATAGCCCCACAACCGACCTGAGCAAAGAATGAAACAAACCCAACTTTTAGCAAACCGATTAAAAGAAGTCCTCACCGAAGGCAAATGGGTGATTGGCACCAATTTCAAAGCGCAGATTGAGAATTTGAATTGGAAAGAGTCCACCCAAAAAATGCATGGGTTGAATACTATAGCCGATTTGACTTTTCATACCAGCTATTATATAGCAGGTGTGGCAAGTGTGCTTGAAGGAGGCAATCTTGAGATTAGGGACAAATATAGTTTTGACTATCCGCCCATTACGTCAGAACAAGACTGGAAAAACCTAGTGAATAAATTTTGTGGTGATGCGGAACGACTTATCCAGCTTGTGGAAAACCTGCCGGAAGAAAAACTACAACAGACCTTCGTGGACGAAAAGTATGGCACCTATCACCGAAATATTGATGTTATCATTGAACACTCCTACTACCATTTTGGGCAAGTAGTATTGCTTAGGAAAATGATAAAAGGAACAATCGAGGATTAGAATGAGTTTGAACTATAGACCATACTCCTCAAAATTTTCGAACTTTACAAAAACGTGGAATTCCCATTTGAAATAATTTTCAACGCATGAAAACCAAACTAATAATGCTTTTGCTTTTGGGTAGCAGCTTAAGTCTTTTCGCCTCTAAGGTCGATACCTTGGTGGTGGAGAGCATGGCCATGAACAAGAACATCAAGAATGTAGTAATTCTACCGGATTCCTATGCTTTCCAAAAAGAGCAGTTCTCGGTGCTCTATCTGCTTCATGGCGCTGGAGGAGATTATAAGGGCTGGATTTGGCAGGTTCCTGAATTAAGGGAATACGCAGATACCTTTAATATGATTATCGTATGCCCTGACGGAGGAGAGACAAGCTGGTATTATGATAGCCCTATTGACAAAAGTGTGCAATATGAAACCTACATTTCCTCCGAACTTGTGGGAGCGGTCGATACAAAATACAACACCTCAAAGCAGAAAAAAGACAGGGCCATTACAGGCCTTAGCATGGGAGGTCATGGGGCATTGTACCTCGCATTTAAACATCAAGACATTTGGGGCGCGGCAGGGAGCATGAGTGGGGGTGTGGATATTCGGCCTTTTCCCAATAATTGGGACATTAAAAAAAGATTGGGAACCTACCCAGAAAACAAAGCGGTCTGGGAAGAAAATACGGTCATCAATTTAGTACACTTGCTGGATGGAGACTTAAAACTGATTATTGACTGCGGTTATGATGATTTCTTTTTTGACTCCAACCAAAGACTACACAAAAAATTGGTAGAGCGAAACATAGCTCATGACTATATTGAAAGACCAGGAGTCCACAATTGGGACTATTGGGCCAATTCCATTAAATACCAATTGTTATTTTTTAGTGATTTCTTTGAGGATGACTAAAACCTCAACCCTAAACAGCCATTAATACGATTTTTAGGCACAATAAGCACAAAATGAAGTGGATTAAAACCATAGAGGATTTGACGGAGTTTATGTTCCAAAATAAAGAACGTTCCTCTAATCGGAATAAAAAAGGAAATGGCGAAATTCCACGAGAATTATATTTAAGAACTTGCTCTGAAATTGCAAATAGATTATCTGAAAGTGGATTTAAATATGCCAAAAGTCAACAAAAACTTAAACTCGAGAGTTCCGATAAAAAGTATCTTTTAACCATTAGGTTTTCCTCAAATAGAGATAATGTCAAAGGGCAATACGTCGAATTAAATTGTCATTATTTTGTAGCATCAAAAGACTTGGAAAAGTTTTCCAAATCAAAACCCTTAATTGGTTTTTCTTCAAGCACTTTGATTGATTCTGATATTGGAACTCTGATTGACCCAAAAAAAGGACAAATAATTTGGAATCTGGCCGATAATAAAGATTACCAAGATGCCATAACAACCATTCCAAAAATGGTAAGAGAAAAATTAATCAAGATTTTTAACGACTTGCAAAGTTCAGAACTGGTAATTAATGAAATTAAAAATGGCGATTTCGAATTAAGAAACCCAATTAACACAGTTCAATATGTATTGAGTTGTGAAAAGAAAGATATAGCTGACAAATACCTATCTGAATTTGTACAAAGACCACCAAAAAAGATTCTAACTGATTATTTAAAATACAAAGAGGAACTAAAGAAAAATGGTTTGCCTAACGAATTTGTTTCCGGAATTGGATATGGATATGAGATTGCTTTGATGGAAATCATCTATGAATTAAAAATTACTGTGCCCAATAACCTATAACCTTCGCGGGAAAGAGTTTGTTACTTGTGCAGGGCCACTCCAATTTACACACTCTTGGTTTATTGCCAAAATTCCCGAACTTCATGGGATGGAAGAAATCAAAAAATTCATTGACCATATCCATCCAATGAATACTACGGATTGGGACTTTTTTTCTTCAAAATTGTATAGGGAAACCGTAAAGAAAGACGCAACGCTTATCAATATCGGTGAAGTTGAGAACTACTTATCTTTTATTTCCGAAGGGATAGTGCGGTTTTATATTCCCCAGGAAGAAAGTGACTTGACTTTTGGGTTTCTATTTGAAAACGAATTTATTACGGCTTATGATTCCTTTATTACCCGAACCCCTTCCCAATATCAAATCGAAACGCTGACCAACGCGACCTTGTGGCGAATATCGTATCAAGACCTTCAAGAGGTGTATCAAAAAACTGAGAGCGGAAATGCAATTGGCAGAAGAATGGCGGAAAATATGTTTTTGATAAAGTCGAAACGAGAAATTGCCCTATTGAGCAAAACGGCGGAAGAACGTTATTTGGACTTGTTTCGGGAACGCCCCAATTTATTAAAACAGATTCCCCTAAAATACATTGCCTCCTACATTGGGGTTACTCCTCAGGCGTTGAGCAGAATACGAAAGCGAATTACTTAACCTGGGTTCATTGTCTGCCCTAAAATCAATTATCAATTTTGTAACTGATTTAAAGAAAGACCTTATGAAACCATTTGTCGTACTTCTATCCAGCTTTGTGATTGCCATTTTCGTGGTGAAACTTATTTATAAGAAATATGATTTTGCCTTGTCGGCACGGATAGCCATGTCCATCATGTTATGTTTTACGGCCATAGGACATTTTGCATTTACCAAGGGCATGTCTATGATGATACCGGAGTTTATTCCGTTTAAGACAAGCTTCGTTCACCTCACGGGAATCTTTGAAATCCTTTTGGCCATAGGTTTGCTTATCCCTAAACTAAAAGTGATAAGTGGATGGGCTTTAATCATTTTTCTGGTATTGATGTTACCTGCGAATATTTATGCTTCCATACACCATGTAAACTATCAAAAAGGAACCTTTGATGGAAATGGTCTTTCCTATCTATGGTTTAGAATTCCATTGCAAATTCTGTTTATTGTTTGGGCGTATATAAGTTCAATCCAAAATAGTATGCTTTTTCAAAACTGATACGTTGCCCCAAACTGCATACGCCAGCGAGAGTTTTGGTTGTCCACTACCCAAGGTGTTGCATCGGTATTGGTGTATTGAAATAAGGGTTGGTTGTTTTCAATGCCCCGAAATCGCAACAGACTAAAGTTGGAGTTGACTACATTGGGGACAAATACCAACCGGCCCCAATCACGATTGATTAGGTTAAACACATTGAAAATATCCATGGAAAAACGCAAGCGGTTTCTCCCACCCAAGTTGAGGTTATAGGCTAGCTTGGCATCCAATCGGTGGTTCCAAGGGGTTTTGGATTCGTTGCGCTCGGCAAACCCACCTCGATTGCTTCGCAAATAATCGTTGCCCTCTATAAAGGCATTTAATCGTTCCCATTGTTCCGCGGTTGTCTGGGTAACGTTCCCGTTCACATCCGTAATGTCGATAAGGTTGATTTCTGAAGCATCCATGGGAATATAGATCAAATCGTTTCGTGAGGAGCCATCTTGGTTGACATCCCCTTGGTACACAAACGAAAACGGATTGCCCGAAGTTCCGTTGTACAGGGCAGAAATTTCCAATTGCCCCTTTTTTCCAAAATCAAGGCCATAGGTATGGTTACTCACAAACCGATGTCGCAAATCAAAGTTAGATGCGGACAGACTTGGCGCATTGGGCGTTATGGATTGGTTCCACTCAAAATTGGCCGCTGGCGAGCTACGTACAGTACTCGATATATCCCGACTTCTACCAAAGGTATACCCCAAATAACCGTTATAATTTGAGGTGGACTTGGAAAGCCCAAGGGTTAAATTGTATCGATACCCATCGTTGGAATTTGTCAACAAAAACACATTAGTGAAATTGGGATTGATTTTGATGGCATCGCCCGTTTCCAAAAAGTAGGTGCGATTATCAGCACCATCAAAAGTGCCCACATTATCCCTTCTATTTATAGATTGAAAGAAAATACCCTTAAGCACTTTGGTATACGAAGCATCAAAGGTCAGGTGGTAATTGTGGGGTAGCTTCAAATTAAACCCAAGATTGCTTTTCCACTCTCGGGGCAATTCAAAATCGTTATCTACCAAATTGATTTCCGCAATGGGAGAATCCCCCGCCAAATCGGAAACATCATTAACAATGGTCTGGACACCGTCCGGACGAATATCCACATTAAAATATTGCGTTCCCGAAATATATTCGGCGTAGGCAAACCACAAATACGGCAATCTTCCGGTGAAAAGCCCAGACCCACCATGCATTTTTATCCTTCGGGCAGCATCAAAAGTATATTCAAAACCAAACCGAGGATTGATATGTGGCGCGGTGCGAATCTCATTACTGAATTGACTGAATTCTGGGGTTTGGGTCACCTCTTCGCTAAGAGGAATTTCGTTCAACAAGAATTGGGAATCCAAGCGAACCCCAAATGTCAATGCAAGTTTATCGGAATATCGAAATCTATCCTGGGCATAGAGTCCCGCTACCAAAACATCCACCGTGGCTGATGGGGTGTTTTGTACAAAGTCGAACGTATTGTCGTTCAGTCGATATACTCCTCGAATACGCGAAGGCCTATCGTTCAAAAAGTTTTCTACAGAACTGTACTCCCAACGCCCGTTCCAGGCCGACAAAAATCCGTAATCGATATCATTGTATTGGGCCAAACCACCAAAGGTGAGAGTATGTTTGTTTTTGAAAACGGTAAACTTATCAGCAATCTGAAGGGTGTTCAATCGGGTATTGTACACCGAAGCTTCCCGATAGGTGCCCGCAAAAATTCGGTTTGAAGCATCTGAAATTTGAAGGTGCGGAAAAACCTCACCATCAAAATCACGACCTTCCTTTCCATAATTATAGCCAATGCTCAGTAGATTGGAGCTCGAATTGTCAAAGTTTGATTTCAGCTCTGCGGTTAGGCTGTTCGCTACACTGTTATGACGAAATCCTTGGTTTCCAAAATTGAAGATAGACTCATTCCACTCCAAATTGTCTGCAAAACTGTTTACGTAGTTGTTTCGCAAAGTCAGTTTGGTTTGGTCCGAAATGTTGAAGTCGAACCGTAGAAAGAGTTTGGTACTGTTGGTTCTTAGCGATGCATCGGTAAACGTGCCAGGGTCGTAGTTGTAATCCGTTTGTAGTTTGTCAACAATCAAGTTGATAGTCTCTGTGGAAATATTGGAGCTGGAGCTTCCGGGAGCATTTAAAACTGGATTATTGGAAGTAGCCTGCTCAAAATTCATAAAATAAAAGAGCTTGTCTTTTTTGATGGCGCCTCCTGTGGAAAAACCGATTTGAAAATCATAAAACGACTGCACATTCTGCTCAATACCGTCAGAATATCTTCCTACTAAAGCTTGATTGTTGCCATAACCATATACCTCGGTTTGTGCGGTATTGGTACCGTTTTTTGTGACAACATCGAGATTGGCCCCAGAAAAATTTCCAATACTCACATCAAAAGGCGTGGTTTTTACGGATAACTGCTTTATAGCACCAAAACCTATGGGTTGAGTTCTTGCCAAACTTCCCGGGCTTCCGTTGGCGGAAGAACCTGCCGCCCCACTTGAGGGTTCCTGAAAACCAATGACGTCATTATTGGCCACACCATCAATATTCAAGTTGTTGAAGCGGTTGCTAGCTCCAGCAAAAGAATTGAGATTGGCCTCCGGCAGATTTCGGGTCAAATCCTGGATGCTTCGGGTTATGGTTGGCGTATTTTTTAGCGCTTCCGAGTCTATGGTCTGCTCAAATTCTGACGAAGTGCTCTGATCAGCGATTACCACTACTTCATCTAAACTCTCACCCTGCTCCTGCAAAACAAAATCTTGATAGGTGGTTTCGCTGAGGTTTATTTTTACCCCTTGGATGGCCGTAGATTGATATCCCAAAAAACTAACCGTTATGGTGTAGGCGTTACCTGGCGGGATATTCTGTACGGAGTAATAACCAGATTCCTGTGAAATGGCACCGAACTTAAAATTAGTTTCGGAGTCTGTTACCACTATATTGGCAAATGGTAAAGGTTCATCGTTATTTGCCATTATTTTTCCCTCGAGTCTCCCGGTAGTTTCTTGGGCACGTAAAGAAGTAGTGGACAATACCAGTCCAGCTAGTATGAAGATTTTTTTCATCTAGAATTATAACTTAGGTGTTTCGCGTAATTTGGCGGGTTGATTTAGTCTACGCTACGGTACCTTGACAACTGCTACCTGCTCCGGCAGTGCAGCCATAACAATGCTGGGAAATCACAATGTTGCGGTCATTAAGTAAATCTTCATTGTAGTCCTTAATGTGTTTTACCTTACTGGCTACCTTTAAGTCCAACATCTGGTTAAAGTCGCAATCGTACAACCAGCCGTCCCAACTTACGGAGATGGTGTTGGTGCACATCACATTGGCCACTGCCGCTGGGTTATAAGCCTCTACCAAGGCATACATATAATCCTCGTAATTGTCTGAAGCAATCAAGTAATCCAAAAAACGGGAAATGGGCAGGTTGGTAATGGCAAACAAATTGTGGAACTGGATACCGAAGTCTTCATCCAAAGCTTTTTTAAAGTCGCGCTCCATGGCCATTTGGTCTCCCGGTAAAAATGCTCCGGAAGGGTTATATACCAAATCCAAACGCAAATCGCTATTTGGCATACCATAGCCTACGGCATTCAATTCTTGCAAGGCCTTAATGGATTTGTCAAAAACTCCATCCCCACGTTGTTTGTCCGTTTTACCACGGGTGTAATGCGGCATGGAAGACACTACGTGCACATTGTGTTTCTTGAAAAATTCAGGAAGGTCATAATACTTTTTGTTTGCACGAATGATGGTCAAATTGGAACGCACGATAAAATCTTTGATACCCGCTTTAGCAGCTTCTTCCACAAACCATCTAAAATTGGGGTTCATTTCGGGTGCACCTCCAGTAAGGTCCAAGGTATGGGCACCTGTGTTTCGGATAACCTCCAGGCAGAGTTCCATGGTCTCACGGGTCATAATTTCCTTTCGGTCCGGTCCTGCGTCCACATGGCAGTGCTCGCAGACCTGGTTGCACATATACCCCACATTAATTTGAAGGATTTCCAATTTGTTGGGGCGCAACGGATGATGCCCGATTTCCGCAATCTTGTCCTTAAAATAAGGTAGCTCTCCATCCGCAAAAATCCCCCCATTTAGGATTTCCATCTGCTTGTTGATGGAAGCGAGTTCGCCATCGCGGGCCTTAAGGGATTTTTTGGCTGCCTTTTTGATTTCGGGTAATATGCTTTGTTCCATTTTTTAGTATGATTTTGAGAAAGGATAATAGGCCCTTTGGTCTTTACCCTTTATCCGTCTTACATAGACAATTTGTTATACTTGTTCATCATCTGCACCCCGTGAACCAAGGTTGCACCACTTTCAATGGCGGCACCCGCGTGCACGGCTTCCATCATTTCTTCTTTGGTAATGCCCCGTTGCAAACCGTCTTTGGTGTAGGCATCAATGCAATATGGACATTTCACCACATGGGCCACGGCGAGGGCAATCAAAGATTTTTCCCTGGCACTTAATGCCCCTTCTTCGAAAACCTTACCGTAATAATCGAAAAATTTGTTGCCTATCTCTTCACTCCATTCGGTGATTTTTCCAAACTTCCTTAAATCTGCTGGATCGTAATATGAATTTGCCATGATGTTTTGTTCTATAGAATTTATGATGCGCACTCAAGGTGCATGAATTGAAAAGGGTACCTCAGTAGCTGAGGCTTTTGGGTCGAAGGAAATTTAGCCCCTAAATGGAGAGCCCTTATTAAAAGGAGTTGTGGTAGAACGGTTCTTGTAAATAGGAATGGGAACCAGGGTATTCGGTTGCCTGAAGTTAAATATGGTGTTGAAAAGTGCAATCCAATGCGCGGAAAAGCGCTTGATAAAGTTGGAAAGACGTTTTACATCAGCGATGGAATCAATATCATTTAATTTGCCCAAGGAAGTCATGTCAACGCCTTGACTTTCCAATTGGAGCACTAATTTCTTAAACAAGGAAGCACTTTGCCATGGCAAGACCTCAAAAGATTCTTTTTGGAAGTTATCGCGATGCAAACCCATCAAGTAACATCCACCATCTAAGGTAGGCCCAATAGCTGCACGATTTTTTGACACTTGAACTTGAGCTTCCAAAATATGTTCGGCAGTCAAGTTCGGACTATCATTCCCCACCGAAATCACCTTGGAAAACCCTAAAGCAAAAATAGCTGTAAAAGCGTGGGAAATTCGTTCTCCAAACGTATCCCCTTGCTGTTCTTGCTCCGTAAAATGAAAGAAAGGAAGCCCGGTGCGTTCAATCGTTTTTAGGGTATGATGTGTTAAATCCCGAAAAAGAGGTATTGCTTTATCGGTGAAATTTTTGCGTACAAAATCCTTCTCTGCAGAATTGGCAAAGAAGAGGATGGCGGTATCATACTGAAACGTATTGCGCAACGCGAAAAGTCTTTTCGTAAACTTACGATAAAAAAGAATACAGGGTTTGGTCGAATTTTAATAAAAGGAATTACTATGAAAACGAGGAAAACGTTCAATTTTAACATTCCGACCCGTAAGTCGGTTCCAAAAAAGATGAGGTATGGCTAAGCACGGTCGATGAATAGCAATTAATCGATGAACGTTATTTATATGTATTAAGGGGTTAGATACAAACTCGGAAGTCTGTAAAGCTTTCTTAAAATTAAGGCAAAGGCCCCATAATTTTTATGTCCAAACAGTACCTTTGTAAGGCCTATAAACACTACCCTGTATGTCTCAAATTGAAATCAAAAAAAAATCGATTGGATTGGTCCTATCCGGAGGCGGAATTCGGGGTATGGCCCACATTGGATTGATTAAAGCCATGCAGGAGCATGATATTGAAGCTGAGGTCATTTCCGGGACCAGTGTTGGGGCGTTGGTGGGTGCGTTGTATGCCAATGGGAATTCGGTGGAAGATATGCTCCAATTCTTTCGGGAGACCCCATTATTTCAGTATAATTTTTTCGCCATCAATAAACCTGGTTTTATCGATACAGACCGTTATTTTTCCATTTTTAAGGGCTTTTTTCCAGAAAATAGTTTTGAAAGCTTGCAGAAACCCCTCTATGTGGTGGCCACGGATTTGATGCGCGGTTTGGAAAAAGTGTTTTCCGAAGGTGAATTGATTCATCCTCTGCTCGCTTCGGCAGCCCTGACCCCTGTTTTTAGCCCAGTTGAAATCGACAAAACCCTGTACGCTGATGGTGGAATCATGAACAACTTTCCCAAGGAATATGTGGATGGTAAGGTAGACTTTGTTATTGGCAGCAATGTTTCAATAGCAGGGGAAATTGGTAAAAAAGACCTGAAAAATTCGCTTCAATTGGCTGGAAGAGTCACGGGTTTGATGATTTATGCCGCAAGCCACAAAAAACTGGACGAATGCGACCTATTTATTGAACCGCTGGAGCTTGAAAAAATTGGTGTGTTGGATAAAAAAGGAATCGAAAAGGCCTACCAAATAGGATACGACCATGGAAGCCGTGCTTTGGAGTCCCTTCTTATTGAAAAATAAACTTCCACGGAATCACAAAAGGTAAGACCAAACACCAAATCAGAAAAAATAGAGCCATACCGGATGGATACGATTTCTTTTCCAAAATAGCGGGCACAGCCACAAACAGGAGCCAACTTCCTTTATAAATCAATTGAAATAGGAGAACCAAAGCCATTCTTTTGGGATAAAAAAGACCTAAAATGGATAAAATGAATATGGCACTCCATAAGCAACCTACCAAACGAATGGTTTCTGAATATTCTACCGAATTCTGAAAAACAGTACTGACGGCCCGTTTGGGATAGAACAGGCTGGTTATGCTAATCCAGCCAGCCACCAAAACATTAGCTAAATAGACAGCTTTCAGTCCAATCATCTGTTAAACATCATCATAATCTACCTTTAAGGTAGGTGTAAGAGGGTGTGCCTGACAAGTTAAGATTAAGCCCTCAGCAACTTCCCCATCGGTAAGAATCTGGTTTTTGACCATTTCTGCCTTTCCTTCGGTCACCCGGGCAATGCAACTACTGCATACCCCACCTTGACAAGAATAGGGAGCGTCAATGTCTTGCTTTAAAACCGCATCAAGGACCAATTCTTTTTTATCCATGGTCACCGTAAAGGTCTCCTCATCTACAATTACCTCAACTTGGGTTTTTCCATCTAATTCTTCGGCCAAAGCATCTTCAGTATCCGAGCTTGTGAATAATTCAAATAGGATTTTATCTTCAGAAACGTCATTCTTTTTCAAAGTATTTGAAACGGTATTGATCATTTCCTCGGGACCGCAAATGTAGAACGCATCAAAATCCACTTCCTTAAACTTGTTTTTAACGATAAAATTCACGGTTGAGGTCTCAATCCGACCGAAAAGTGCATTATCCTCTTGGGAACGACTGTATAAATGCTGAACTATAAACCTATCGGTATATTGCTGTTGAAGTTCTTGGATTTTCCTCAAATACATAGTTTCATTAGGAGTCTGATTGCCAAAAACCAAGATAAATTTGTTTTCAGGATGACTTTCCAAAACGGTTTGTGCTATGCTCATGATGGGAGTAATTCCACTTCCGGCAGCAAAGGCAGCAACATTTTTCTTAACGTTATCGGCTTCAAAAACAAATCGCCCTTCCGGAGGCATTACTTCAAAAGTATCTCCAATGGCAATAGATTCGTTGGCATACACAGAAAATGTTCCGTTCGGTACTTTTTTTATTCCAACCGTTAATTGCCCAGAAGATGGAGCAGACGAAATGGAATAAGCTCTTCGCACTTCTTTTCCGTTTACGCCATGTTTTAGGGTAATATATTGTCCAGCAGTAAAGCTGAAAATATCTTGAAGACTATCTGGAATATCAAAAGTTAACGTAACGGAATTAGGAGTCAATGCTTGAACGTCTGAAATCTTTAGGGCATGAAAATCACTCATGAAAACAATTTTTGCGCAAAATTAAGGATTAGCGATGTTTCTGCCTTCATTTTTAGAAAATTGTAACGGCTTGTAACAAAACCTTGGTTTTGATTACTAATTTGGAGAAAAATTGCCAACCCATGTTCAAACACTTTATTCGACTACAGTGGAAGTCGTTTTTTAGGTCCTCCTCCTTTGGTAAAGGGATTGCCCTTAAAATCCTGATGATTTTTTTCGGATTATATATGTTGGCTGCACTGGTTATTACGGGGTCAGGCATATACTTCGTTCTTCAGGAACTTTTTCCGGACCAGAGCCCAATGTGGACACTGAACCAATATCTCGTGTATTGGATATTGATGGAAATGTTTTTTCGGTATTTTCTGCAAAAGTTACCGGTAATGGATATCAAACCTTTCCTGATTGTCCCTATCCATAAAAGTAAGATTACCCATTACATTTTGGGAAGGTCAGGGGTTTCCATTTACAACCTTTTCGCCATTTTTTTCTTTCTTCCCTTTGCAATTGTATTGCTCTTTAAGGGGTATGCTGCTTTGAATGTGTTGCTCTGGCTGCTTTCCATCTTTGCTATAGTGCTTTGTATCAACTACGTCAATTTTCTCATTAATAAAAGTGACAAGGCCCTTTTTGTAATCATTGGACTGATTTTGACCTTTTACGCCTTGGATTATTTTCAAATTGTACCCATAAAGGAATTCTTTGGGCCCACATTTCATGGATTGTACGCTTACCCGCTTGCATTTTTAGCACCCATAGGACTGGCGTTCATTGTGTATTGGCTTAATTATAGATTTTTGCGGAACCGTCTTTTCTTGGATGACTCTCTAAAGACCAAAAAACAGGAAGCCAAGTCTTCAGATTTAGCATGGACCCGAAGATTTGGGGACATTGCTCCTTTTTTGCAATTGGATTTAAAACTGATTTGGCGAAACAAGCGAACCAAGGCCCAAGTTTTTATTTCCTTATTGTTCGTTTTCTACGGACTCATCTTCTACACCCAAGACATTTATGCCAACATGATGCCCATGTTCGCTTTTCTTGGGATTTTTATGACCGGAATCTTCTTGGCCAACTTCGGACAGTTTATCCCAGCATGGGACAGTGCCTATTATAGCATGATGATGTCGCAGAACATTCCGCTTAGAAAATATTTGGATTCCAAAGCAGGATTGATTTCTGTGAGTGTGGTGGTGATGTTTCTGTTGACCATACCCTACGTATATTTTGGCTGGGAAGCTTTGGCCATCAATTTTGGAAGTGCCCTGTACAACTTAGGAGTAAATATTCCGGTGATTCTATATTTTGGTTCCTTCAATAAAAAGCGAATAGAGCTTGACAAAAGCCCGTTTGGTAATATGCAAGGTACGAGTGGCACCCAGTTTTTAATAATGTTACCTGTCTTGGGCGCTCCTATTCTCATTTTCACCATTTTTCACTTCATTTTTTCGGTTGAGGTAGCCGTTGCGGTACTTTCCATTATGGGAATTGTAGGGTTTATGTTCAAAAACAAACTGCTGGATGCAATAACCGAACAATACCGCAAAAAGAAGTATGGCATGATAGCCGGTTTCAAAGAGAAAAATAGCTAATTCAAAATAATAAGAAATACCAAGTAGATATGATTACTGCGGATAACCTTACTAAAGCATACGGTTCTCAACTGGTCCTGAATATTAATCATCTGGAAATCCCAAAAGGTCAAAGTTTTGGTTTGGTAGGGAATAATGGCGCTGGAAAAACTACCTTTTTTAGTCTTTTGTTGGATTTGATACAACCCTCATCGGGCAAAATTGTAAACAACGAGGTAGAAGTAAGTGCAAGTGAGGATTGGAAACCTTTTACCTCTTCTTTTATTGATGAATCCTTTTTGATAGGATATTTGACACCAGAGGAGTATTTCTATTTTATTGGGGATCTGCGAGGAAGAAACAGGGCCGATGTGGATGCGCTGCTGGCTCAATTTGAGGATTTTTTCCATGGGGAGATATTGGGCCAAAAGAAATATTTAAGGGACCTTTCCAAAGGAAACCAGAAGAAAGCGGGAATTGTGGCTTCTTTTATTGGAAATCCTGAGGTAGTTATTTTGGATGAACCTTTTGCCAATTTGGACCCCACCACCCAAATACGCTTGAAGGCCATAATTAAGGAATTGGCCGCAAGTGAAGGCGTAACCGTTTTAGTGTCAAGCCATGACCTTATTCACGTGACTGAAGTCTGTGAACGGATTGTGGTTTTGAACAAAGGCGAGGTGGTCAAAGACATTCAAACTTCCGCAGAAACGCTTAAGGAACTGGAAACTTTTTTTGGGGGATAATATCACTTTGAGCGCAGTTGACAGCGGTTTACCTTGCTATAATAAAGACCTCTCAACTGCGCTCAAAGTGACGATTTTTTTTCATTGCCCGAATACTTTTAGGCTCTAGGCGAAAAATGTCTTTTCATTAAGCGCTTGGTACAGGGGTGTAGTAAAATTCTTCTTTAACAATCTTTCCGTTTTCCACCTGATATAGGCAGATTTCTTCCATGGATTGTCTCCCACCTTGTTTGAAAGTGGCATCCATTTTCATACGGCAGGAAAAAAAGTTATCTGCCACAATGGGGTCAGAAACTTCATTTCCATGGAATTCAGAAACCATATTGTTGAAATACTCAGCTTTCTTAATTACTTCATCAAAACCGGAAACCCTTTCCATTGGCGCCCCTTTGGGTTCTATGCTCTCAATGTTTTGGGCATACAAATCGTTCATTGCTTCGTCAAACAGGCCTTGTCTGCAATAATTGACTAATTTGTCGGCTACTTCTTGTGTTGTCATGTGTTTGTTTTTATGATTAGTACTATATTTTCTTAAGCTAAAGCCTTGTTTAAGTAAGTGTTTAATGGTCGTATGGCCTCGAAATGATTCAGGACCTCATCCACGAGGCTTTCGGAATCGTAAAAGGGAGCAAGCGGAAATTCAGCCATCGCATAGAATTGTTTATTGAAAATTAAATCTGTTTTCTTTGAAACAGGCATCAACTCCTTATCCAAACGCTTAGCTTTTTCTCCTTTCAATTTTCCGAAGTTTTGGACAAAATCCGTTTGCTCCACAATGGAAAGCAGGGCCTCTGCATTTTCGGCGATATGGTAGCGCAAATGCTTTAATTCTGGAGTGCTTATCATAAAGAGTCCACCACCCACATGAATGTTTTCTGCATCAATTCCCAAATAAAAACCAGGAAGCTCGGACTTTTTGCCTCCCGGAGAAAAACCGGCCTTCATTATGGTGTTGTAAGGTGATTTGTCCTTAGAAAATCGGATATCCCGATTAATTCGAAACAGGGCTTTTTTGGAGTCCTCATCAATCTTGCTTTCCCAATCTTTTAAGGTTGGAAGGACAGCGTCCAATAGATTTAAAAAAGGTGTTTTTACGTCCTTTTCATAACGCTTTTTATTGGCATGAAACCATTCCTTGTGATTGTTTTGGGCCAGTTCTTTAAAAAAGGAGCTGTATGCTTCAGTAATCATCTGGTAGATATTAAGGTTCGTTTTGAATAAGACGATTTCGGGGATTTCATTTGGACATATAGCTCAGGCCTTTTCTTTGATCAAGGTCAATGCCATTTCGGTCATTTTTTCCCAAGCATCCTGTTCCTCAAAACCCACTTCATACCATCCGGTCAAGGGTCCCTTGTTCTTAAAGGGGTTAAATTCATTCAGAGTAAGATTCGGTCCTTCCATATTAAAGTCCTTCCCTAATTTGAAAACCATTTTTTGTTTTCTGGAAAAAAATGCAAAGACTTTATTATCATAATGGATTGCCGGGGAGCTCATCATTTTCCCTTCGGTGACCTTTGGGTGTTTTGAGCAAAGTTTTTGCCGGATTCTATCGAATTTTTCAAATTCCATTTCTCAAAGCTACAAAAGACAGATTCTTACAAAAAGGGCATATAAGACACTTTTAAGGGTTGATTGCGCCAAACACTTTTCCTATTTTTGAAAGAACCTAAATTCCACAGAATGAAACATGTATCTATTTTGGTTCCCAAGCGCAACGCTATCTTGAGCAGTGTTGTGGGACCTTACAAAGTGCTTTCAGTGGCCAATTCTTTTTTAAAGAAAACGGGCATTAGAAATGACAATTTTTTTGATGTTCATTTTGTTGGTTTGGAAAAGGAAACAATTCTCTATGATGGTGCTTTCAGTATACATTGCAATGCAACAATCAGTGAGGTGAAAAAAACGGATTTGATTCTTATTCCTGCTTTCCGACCTGATTTGTTGCTTGAGGAACTGGAAGAAAATAAGGAATATGTACCATGGATTTTGAAACAACGCAATCAACATGGGGCTGAGGTTGGGAGTATGTGTCTTGGCGCTTTTGTTTTGGCCATGACCGGATTGGTGGATGGCAAACAATGTTCCACCCATTGGGCTGGAATGGAAATATTTAGGCAGTTGTTTCCAAAAGTGAATTTGGTGTCCAACAAGATAGTTACAGAAGAGGATGGGATTTACTCCAGTGGTGGAGCCTACTCCTTTTTGAATCTTATGGCCCATTTGGTGGAGAAATACTGCGGCAGGGCTACCGCAATCTACGTGTCAAAGTTTTTGGAGATAGAAATTGACCGAAAGGATCAAAACCAATTTGCCATTTTTCAAGGGCAAAAAGATCATGATGATAAAGCCATTAAAGATGCTCAGGAATTCATTGAGCAAAATGTGAATCACAAAATATCTGTGGAAGAGCTTGCCAAGAAATTTGCGATTAGTAGTAGAAATTTTGTTCGAAGGTTTAAAAAGGCCACACAGAACACCCCTTTGGAATA
Source organism: Flagellimonas meridianipacifica (assembly GCF_003001695.1). Classification (GTDB taxonomy): domain Bacteria; phylum Bacteroidota; class Bacteroidia; order Flavobacteriales; family Flavobacteriaceae; genus Flagellimonas; species Flagellimonas meridianipacifica. The sequence continues at coordinate 1,076,467 of NZ_PVYX01000001.1, forward strand.
TATTCAACGAGTGAAAATTGAAGCCGCCAAACGGAGCTTGGAATCCACCCAACAAAACGTAAACGAGGTCATGTACCAAGTGGGGTATATGGACCAAAAAGCATTCCGGACGGTGTTCAAAAAATATGTAGGTCTATCTCCGGTGGCATACAAAAGCAAGTACAATCGAGTCAGGGTAAATTATGAAAGCCCTTCCGCTTGGTGAGAGGCTGTTTTATGTTCTCAAAAAAGAATTCTGTATTTTATCGATTAACCTTATAATAATCTTACCTTTTCTGAGTTAAGTTTAGATACGATTACAGATTATTTTGAACCATTTTCAAAAATCTTTAGGGGCACTTTTTTTGGTTGGGACATTGCTGAACTCCTGTTCGGTCAAAAAAGATAAGTTCATCAATCGGAATTGGCATGCATTGAACACCAAGTACAATACTTTGTACAATGGCAACCTTGCTTTTGAGGTGGGCCGGGAAGAACTCAATACCAATTATCGGGATGATTTCTGGGAGGTACTTCCTGTGGAACGTTTGGAAGTGACCGATGAGATAAAGTTGGATTCTGAGGACAACAACCCCAATTTTGAAATTGCTGAGGAGAAAGCCACCAAGGCCATCCAGAAGCATAGCATGAACATTAAGGACCAGGAACGTAACCCTCAAATTGATGAAGCCTTCCTGTTGTTGGGAAAAGCTAGGTATTTTGACCAGCGTTATATTCCCGCTTTGGAGTCCTTTAATTATATCCTTCGTAAATATGCGGCAAGCGATAAACTAAATGAAGCTAGGATTTGGAGAGAGAAAACACACATGCGGTTGGATAATCCTGAGCTGGCCGTTAAAAACCTTAAACGATTATTCAAGTACGAGGATTTAAGGGACCAAGAGCATGCTGATGCAAGTGCGGTTCTGGCCCAGTGCTATATTAACCTGAAGGCTCCTGATACGGCTATCCAAAGACTTAATATAGCACAGGCATACACCAAGAAGAATTGGGAACGTGGTCGTTACCTATTTATTATAGGGCAGCTATACAATCAGTTGGGGCATAAAGACAGTGCCAATTATGCCTTTAACAAGGTGATTGATTTAAACAGAAAGTCTCCCCGAGTATATATGCTGAATGCCCATTTGAAGAAAATACAGAACACTGAAATCACGGATGGAAATCAAGAGGACTTATTGGAATATCTGACCGATTTGGAAGAGAATCGGGAGAACCGTCCGTTTTTGGACAAGATTTATAGAGAGGTAGCCCAATTTCATCTGGCCACCGAATCCGATAGCTTGGCTTTGGTCTACTACAATAAATCCCTAAAGGCAAATCAAGGAGATAGAAAACTGAGTTCTCTCAATTATCAGAGTCTGGCAGATTATTATTTTGACGAAAACAATTATAGAACTGCTGGTGCCTATTACGATAGTACGCTGACCAATTTGAAGGAGAATACACGTAAGTATCGAAGAATTAAGAAGAAGCTGGATAATCTTGAGGACGTTATAAAATATGAAGACATAGCCCAATATGCAGATAGTGTTATCACCATTTATAGTATGCCCGAAGCTGAGCGTAAAGCTTATTTTGAAGACTATATCGCTGAATTGAAGCGCAAGGATGAAGCGGAAGCAGAACGAGAATTGAAACGAACCACAGCCGGTTTTGCTGCCTTTGGGGAATCAAAAGGAGGAAAGGCAAACAAAGGCAAATTCTACTTCTACAACATTACGAGCTTAGGCTACGGGAAAAACGATTTTAAAACTCGCTGGGGCAATAGAGCTTTGGAGGATGATTGGCGTTGGAGCAACAAGAGCAGAACACTGCCTTCAGAAGCAACAGGAACAGATGTTTTGGCCAACGGGGACTCGCCTGAGGATTTAGCGCCGGACCAGAAATACGACGTGGACTTTTATTTATCCAGAGTACCTACCGAAGTAGCGGTAATTGATAGTCTTCGAAAAGAAGAGAACTTTGCCAACTATCAATTAGGTCTTATTTATAAAGAAAAGTTCAAAGAAAATCTACTGGCCGCGGGAAAATTGGAAGACGTTTTAAAATCTGACCCGGAGGAACGTTTGATTTTACCATCCAAATACAACTTATATAAGATATACGAGGAGTCAGGAAGTCCATTGGCTGAATCGATGAAGCAGAATATTATTTCCAATCATTCGGATACTCGCTATGCGGAAATACTTTTGAATCCACAAGCTGTGCTTGAAGGAGATACGGATAGTCCTGATGCAAGATACTCGCAGCTATTTAAATCGTATCAAAGACAGGAATTTTTGCTGGTAATCACACAAAGCCAAGAATATATCGACCGTTTTACGGGAGACCCTATTGTTCCAAAATTTGAAATGTTGAAAGCAAATGCCATTGGGCGTCTTCAGGGATTTGAACCTTTCAAGGAAGCCTTGAATTATGTGGCGCTCACTTACCCCAACAATATTGAGGGGAAACGAGCTGAAACCATGGTGAAGGAACAACTTCCTAAAATGGCAAATAAGGAGTTTTCCCAAGAAATTGGTTCAAAAGGAGCAGGAAATTGGAAAGTTGTGTTTCCATATAAAATAAGGGATAACGAAAAAGCGTTAGCCTTAAAGGAGCGATTGGAAGAAGTGGTAAAGGATCTTAAATACAAAAACGTAATCTCCAAGGATATCTATAATCTTGAAGACCAGTTTGTAGTGGTCCACGGCTTCAGATCACAAGAATTTGCATTAGGCTTTGTGGAGCTTATAAAAAAGAACCGCGACTACCTAATCAAAGAGGAGAATTTTGTAGTTTTATCGGATAATTACAAGGTCATCCAAATCCATAAAAATTTAGAATCATACAAAGAACAAATGTTAACCCCATAACCGTAGAACACAATGTTTTCAGACAACAAAAAACCCAGACCTATGACAGAATTTGGCGGACAACCCAACAGAATAGAAAAGAACACCAAGATAAAGGGTGATATCACTTCCGAAGCCGATTTTAGAATCGATGGAAAATTGGAAGGGAATGTAAAGACCTCAGGTAAAGTAGTTATTGGTAAAGATGGCTATATAAACGGGAAAGTAGAATGTGTAAACGCTGATATTGAAGGTAAGTTCAATGGCGAACTTAACGTGAGCGATTTGCTCTCTTTGAAAGCCTCAGCGACAATTGAAGGTAATGTGAGTGTTTCCAAATTGGCCGTGGAACCAGGAGCTACGTTCAACGCATCTTGCACCATGGGTAAAGGAGCTATTACTTCGACCCCTGCATCTACTCCCACTGCTACTGCAAGCAAGCTTCAGTCTACCAAGACTAATGAACCCGCAAAAGTCTCCTAAGAAAGACGATAAAGATTATTTGAGAAAAGGGGCCAGGCTCTCCGGCATGGCCCTTCAAATGGGGTTAACTATCTATTTAGGGAATCTATTGGGAAAATGGATAGATTCCAAATACACTACCGATTTCGCGGAAACTTTGTTTACTTTGCTTGCCATAGCGTTGGCTATGTACGCTATGATACGACAAGTAACACAACTCAATAAATAACTACTTGAAAAGAGGTTTCATACTCAGTTTGGGCATCGTTTTATGCTTTGCATTGGCCTATTTTTTGAATCTCACCTTTGTTCCGGAAGAGCAATTTTCCAAAATAGCTTTAAACAAGCATTATGCATTCCATTTGGCGTTTTCTTTCTTGGTTTGCTTACTTTTTTTTGGATTGAACCATCACAAAAAATGGAAAGAGCAACTTGGATTCATATATCTAGGCACATTTTTTCTGAAGTTGGTCATCTTTGTTGTAGTTTTTCAAGATTTGGTTAAACCCTCTAAAAGCCTTGAAAATATTGAGGTTTTTCTTGTATTGATTCCGTTATTTTTAGGGTTGGTATTGGAGGTTTTTGTGATTTCACAACTATTGAATAAAACCGACAAGAAATAATTAAAAAATAAGGTGGAAAATCTTATATAACTAATTACCTTTGCGCAGATTTTTAAGGAGGGGTAATTAGCAAAAAATGACAAAGATTTTACGTAAGCCAAACCTAGTTCTGACAACCTTATTTATTTTACTGCTTAATTCATCTTTATTTGCAAAAAGTGATGAAGGCCACGATGGAGCAGTAGACACCAAAGATGAAGTGGGAGAATATATCTTACACCACATTAAAGACGCACATGACTTTCACCTTTTTTCATATACCGACAGTCACGGAGAACGCAAACATGTTGGATTTCCACTTCCGGTAATTGTATGGTCAAGTAAAGGATTGACCACGTTCATGTCCTCCAAATTTCATCATGATGATTCAGGGCATCAAATTGTTGAGGCTAATGGAACGCGTTTTGTAAAATTGCATAGTAAGATTTATGAATTGGAAGAAGGTGCTGAGGCAATTTCTTTTGATGAAACGCATCACCCAACCAACGCCCACAAAGTATTGGACTTTTCCATTACCAAAAGTGTATTTGGTATTCTATTAGTTGGGCTTTTAATGTTTATCTGGTTTGCAGGATTGGCAAGGCAGTATAAAAAGAAACAGATTCCAACAGGTTTTGGACGAGTACTTGAGCCTCTAGTGCTATACGTAAGAGATGAAATCGCAAGACCAAATATTGGTGAGAAAAGATACCGAGAATTCACGGGATATTTATTGACAGTTTTCTTCTTTATCTGGATACTGAATTTATTGGGATTAACCCCTTTAGGATTTAATGTTACAGGTCAATTAGCGGTAACGGCAGCTTTGGCCATTTTCACTTTAATTATATACACCTTTAAAGGTAACAAAGGATATTGGGGTCACATGTTGTGGATGCCTGGTGTACCGTATTTAATTCGTCCAGTTCTTGCCATTATTGAAGTGGCAGGAGCATTTCTGATTAAACCATTCTCATTATTGGTTCGTTTGTTTGCGAACATTTCCGCAGGGCATATTGTGGTAATGAGTTTGATTGCCATTATGGTTACTATGAAATCTGAAATGGGTGCTGTGGGAGCAACAAGTCTCTCATTCGTGCTTTCATTCTTTATAACATTAATTGAAGTTTTGGTTGCGTTCTTGCAAGCATACATATTTACTATGCTATCTGCGCTGTTTATTGGAATGGCAGTGGAAGAACACGATCATCATTAACGAGAATTTTATTTTGTTTAACTAGAAATAGATTATTATGACAGTTCCAAATTTAGTAGGTGCAGGCCTTATTGTAATCGGTGCAGGTATCGGATTGGGTAAAATTGGTGGTAGTGCCATGGAAGGTATTGCTCGTCAACCAGAAGCTACTGGTAAAATCCAAACTGCGATGATTATTATCGCTGCACTATTGGAAGGTTTGGCATTCGGTGCGCTTTTCTTAGGAAAGTAATCCAATCGCAAAACAAAAACGCACCATTTTGCAACGATTGGTTGCAAAATGGTGTTTAAAAAAGAAATAAGATTATGGAACAACTATTAAACGATTTTTCACCAGGACTATTTGTAATGCAAACCGTGTTACTAATAGGTCTTATTTTCTTGTTGGTAAAATTTGCATGGAAGCCTATCTTGAATTCGTTGGAAGATAGAGAAAAAGGAATCCAAGATGCTTTAGATGCTGCGGAATCTGCCAAGAAAGAAATGCAAAATATCACAGCAGATAGTGAGAGCTTGTTGAAAGAAGCTCGTGCCGAAAGAGAGTCCCTTTTAAAAGAAGCCAGAGAGCTTAAGGAGAAAATCTTGGCTGATGCCAAAGAGGAAGCCCAGAAAGAAGGGGACAAAATGATTGCAAAGGCGCAAGCCACTATTGAAAGTGAAAAGAAAGCCGCAGTTGCAGATATCAAAGCCCAAGTGGCCACACTTTCCATAGATATCGCAGAGAAAGTAATCAAGGATGAACTATCCAACAAAAGCAAGCAACAAAAGTTGGTTGATGATATGTTGGGGGACATCAAATTGAACTAAAACCACTATGAACGAAGGAAGAGCTGCCATACGTTACGCAAAAGCGACCCTTGATTTCGCCGTAGAAAAAAAATCCGCAGATAAGGTCGAAAAAGACATGCGTCTTATCAAGGATACTATCGCGGAGAACAAGGAGTTGGCTACGCTATTGGGAAGCCCTGTGGTAAAGAATGCGGATAAAAAGAATATCCTTAATGAAATTTTTAAGGACTGCGGTGAGATTACCAAGGGTCTATTAGGAATTTTAACGGATAACAAAAGAGTGGATTTGCTCAAGGAAGTGGCCTTGAAGTATATCATTCAATATGAGCAGATGAAAGGTGAGGATGTAGCTTATGTTACTTCCGCAGTTCCTTTAAACGCTGCTCTTGAAAAGAAAATATTGGCAGAGGTGACCAAAATGACAGGGAAAAAGGTCACCCTCGAGAACAAAATAGATGAAAGCATCTTAGGAGGATTTGTGTTGCGCGTAGGAGATTTGCAATACGACGCCAGTATCTCGAACAAATTGAACGGATTAAAAAGAGAATTTACAAATAGTCTATAAAAATGGCAGGAGTAAAAGCCGCTGAAGTATCAGCAATATTAAAAAAACAATTATCTGGGTTTGAAGCTACGGCATCTTTGGATGAAGTAGGTACCGTTTTGGAAGTAGGTGATGGTATTGCCCGGGTTTACGGACTTTCCAATGCTCAGTACGGAGAGTTGGTTGAGTTCGATGGAGGTATGGAAGGTATCGTTTTGAACTTGGAAGAAGATAACGTAGGTGTTGTATTGTTGGGCCCATCTAAGCTAGTAATGGAAGGTGCAACTGTAAAAAGAACACAACGTATCGCTTCTATTAATGTTGGTGAAGGTATTGTTGGTCGTGTTGTGGATACTTTGGGTAACCCCATTGATGGTAAAGGTGCTATCTCTGGTGAAACCTATGAAATGCCCTTGGAACGAAAAGCACCTGGTGTTATCTATCGTCAGCCGGTAAATGAGCCATTGCAAACTGGGGTTAAAGCGATTGATGCCATGATTCCAATTGGAAGAGGGCAAAGGGAGTTGGTAATTGGCGACCGTCAGACAGGAAAGACTACGGTTTGTATCGATACCATCCTAAACCAGAAAGAATTTTATGATGCTGGTGAGCCTGTGTACTGTATTTATGTTGCCGTGGGACAGAAGGCATCAACCGTTGCTGCTATCGCGAAGACTTTGGAAGATAAAGGAGCTTTGGCATATACTACCATAGTTGCAGCAAATGCATCTGACCCTGCGCCTATGCAGGTATATGCTCCGTTTGCAGGTGCAGCAATTGGAGAGTATTTTAGAGATACAGGTCGCCCTGCTTTGATTATCTATGATGATTTATCAAAACAAGCCGTTGCCTATCGTGAGGTGTCTCTTCTTTTAAGAAGACCTCCAGGACGTGAAGCATACCCAGGTGACGTTTTCTACCTTCACTCAAGATTGTTGGAGCGTGCTGCAAAGGTGATTGCGGATGATGACATTGCAAAGAACATGAATGACCTTCCGGATACTTTGAAGCCTATGGTGAAAGGTGGAGGTTCTTTAACTGCGCTTCCGATTATTGAGACACAAGCAGGTGACGTTTCCGCATATATCCCCACCAACGTAATTTCCATTACGGATGGTCAGATTTTCTTGGAGCAGGATCTATTCAACCAAGGAGTTAGACCAGCGATTAATGTAGGTATTTCCGTATCACGTGTGGGTGGTTCTGCTCAGATTAAGTCCATGAAGAAAGTGGCAGGAACTTTGAAATTGGACCAAGCCCAGTTCCGTGAATTGGAAGCGTTCGCGAAATTCGGTTCTGACTTGGATGCTGCTACTTTAAATGTGATTGAAAAGGGGCGTAGAAACGTGGAGATTTTGAAGCAAGCACAAAATGACCCATTTACGGTAGAAGACCAGGTGGCTATTATTTTTGCAGGTTCTAAGAATCTTTTGCGTGATGTGCCTGTTAACAAGGTAAAAGAATTTGAAAGAGATTTCATTGAGTTCTTAAATGCCAAGCACAGAGGCGTGTTGGATACGTTAAAAGCTGGAAAATTGACCGATGAGGTGACTGAAACATTGACAGCTGTTTGTAAAGATCTTTCAGAAAAATATAGAGGATAATGAACTGTTATTCCTGCCTTTATTCTGAGCACAGTCAAAGGGAGGTAGGAATCCAGACTATCTAAAAGGTTTACGCATCAATTGCGGAATGACAAACAAATAGAATGGCAAACTTAAAAGAAATACGCAATAGAATTTCCACGGTTTCCTCAACCATGCAGATTACCAGTGCCATGAAAATGGTTTCTGCTGCCAAGTTGAAGAAAGCCCAGGATGCCATTACGGCCATGCGTCCTTATGCCAATAAGCTTACCGAACTTTTACAAAGTTTAAGCGCCAGCTTGGATGGTGATGCTGGGAGTGCTTATGCCGATAATCGCGAGGTAAACAAGGTTTTAGTAGTGGCAATTTCATCGAACAGGGGACTTTGCGGTGCTTTTAACTCCAACATCGCAAAGCAATGTGCTGTATTGGTGAATGACACCTATGCAGGTAAAGAAGTCGATTTCGTGGCCATTGGAAAAAAGGTGAACGACGGATTGAGTAAAAAATCAAACGTAGTTGGCAACAAAAGCGAGGTCTTTGATGACTTGACGTTTGACGCCGTTTCTGAAATTGCCGAAGAGTTGATGGCCAGATTCACAGATGGCGATTATGATAGAATTGAATTGGTGTATAACAAGTTCAAAAATGCCGCTACTCAAATCGTAATGACGGAGCAATTTTTGCCCATCGTACCCATTGAGGGAGATAATCAAAACGGTGGAGATTACATCTTTGAACCGGAAAAAGCGGAGATTGTTGAGCAGCTGATTCCGAAATCATTAAAGACTCAATTGTACAAGGCTATCCGAGATTCTTTCGCCAGTGAACATGGAGCCCGTATGACAGCTATGCACAAAGCTACCGATAATGCAAAAGAATTGAGAGACCAGTTGAAGTTGACGTATAACAAAGCAAGACAAGCTGCGATTACCAATGAAATCCTTGAGATTGTTGGTGGAGCTGAAGCATTGAACAATTAAAAAATTTGTTCAGTAAAACAACATACAAGCCTCACTTTATAGTGGGGCTTTTTATTGGAGATAAACCAAGTTCCAGTGAAATCTAAGAAGACTGCATTACTTTTTATTTTCATCACCATTTTGGTTGATGTTATCGGTATTGGAATTATTGCACCAATAATTCCTGAGTTTATCATGCAATTAACGGGCGAAGGAAACCATATGGCTGTGATTTATGGAATGTGGTTGACCACGGCTTTTGCGGGAATGCAGTTTTTGTTTTCTCCGGTAATGGGTGAGATTTCTGATAGGTACGGTCGTAAGCCCATTCTTTTATTATCCCTTCTTGGATTAAGTTTTGATTATTTGGTTCACGCTTGGGCACCCACCATTATGTGGCTTTTTGTTGGACGGTTCTTGGCGGGTATTACTGGAGCCAGTGTGACTGTTGCAACGGCCTACATTGCAGATATCAGTACGGTAGAAGAAAAGGCAAAGAACTTCGGTTTAATTGGTGCTGCTTTTGGGTTGGGGTTTATCATTGGTCCCGGTATTGGGGGATTTTTCGGAGATATCAATATTCGATTACCCTTCTACATTGCTGCAGGTTTGACTTTTGCAAACTTTCTGTTTGGATACTTCGTGGTACCTGAATCTTTATCCAAAGAAAAGAGAAGACCCATAGATAAAATGAAAATGATTCCCGGGGTTTCTTTGGTCGCATTACGAAGATATAAAGGGGTGTTGATATTGATATTTGCCTTTTTTATGGCAAATTTGGCTGGGCAGGCTTTACCGTCGGTATGGTCTTATTACTGTATTGAGCTTTTTAGTTGGAGTCCAAAGCAAATTGGAGTTTCTTTGGTCGTTGTAGGTTTATTGGTGGCTTTTGTTCAAGGCTTTTTGGTAGGCAAAGCAGTAGAATGGTTTGGGAAACGAAAAGTAGTTACCATTGGATTTTTACTTTGGACCTTGGGAATGTTCTTGTTCTCCCAAGCTGACGAACCTTGGATGTTATATGCATTTTTGATTCCTTATGCACTTGGCGGGATAGCCGGACCAACCGTGCAAGGTATAATTTCGAACCAAGTTTCTGAAAAGGAACAGGGCATCCTTCAGGGCTCCATTACGAGTTTGGTAAGCATAACTGCTATTCTTGGCCAATTGGTATTTGCGCCGGTGTTCTATTATTTCATTCGTCCTGAAACCACCTTTTACTTTCCCGGAGCGGCTTATGCACTCGGTGCGATTTTTTTATTGATTGCTCTTATTCTTGCCATAACGGCAATGAAGCGAATGGATACCGCTGGTAGTCTTTAAAGAGATGGTCTCAAGACTTGTTGAGCGGAGAATCAATATTATTGGCCTTATGGATTTCAATATATTGTTGGTTTAATTCATCCGAATCTTTGTATTGTACTCGTAGCTCATCCAATTTTACTTTCAGTTCCTTGACTACATCAGCGTAAGCGGGGTCATCGTAGACATTGTTCATTTCCTGTGGGTCTTTCTTTCGGTCATATAGTTCCCATTCGTCAACATCATAATAGAAATGAGCCAGTTTATAGTCAATAGTAACAATCCCATAGTGTCTTTTTACTTGATGTACGGCCGGGTATTCGTAGTAATGATAGTAAACTGCATCACGAGTCCATCCTTCAGTATTGCTAGTTAAAAGTGGCATTAAACTTTCTCCTTGCATATCTTCAGGGGCTTCTATTTGGGCCGCATCCAAAAAGGTCTGGGCGAAATCTAGGTTTTGCACCATTTCTTCATTGGTGATTCCTGGTTTGATTTGATTGGGCCAACGAATCAATAAAGGAGTTTTGAAGGATTCGTTGTAAATAAACCGCTTATCAAACCAACCATGCTCTCCCAGATAGAACCCTTGATCAGAGGTATAGACCACCATTGTATTGTCAGATAGATTGTTGTCATCCAAATAACTCAAAACCCGCCCTATATTGTCGTCGACCGAAGAGACACAAGCCAGGTAATCCTGCATGTATCTTTGATATTTCCATTTCATTTTTTCTTCTTCGGTCATATTAGGCCAATGCTCTTCAAAATCTTTGTTTATGACATCAAGTATAGGTTCATAGGCCGCCTTCTGTGCTTCTGTAATTCGTTCCGTATAGGGTTTATCAAACCCACCTTCATACTCTCTTACCTTTGGACTAAGGTTTTTCATTCTTGAGGTTACCTCTGGTCTAATTTTGCTGTCATGGTTGTACATCATGTCGTTCAGCAAATTCATTTCCGCGGTCCTTGCCGCAGTCCCTCTATTCTCATAGTTATCGAACAAAGATTCAGGTTCCGGAAACTCCTTGCCCAAAAATTCCTTGAATTTGTCCGGTCTAGGCCACCACGGTCTATGTGGGGCTTTATGTAGATACATCAGCATAAAGGGTTTTACCGTATCTCTTTTGGTATCCAACCAATCCAATGTCAAATCTGTGATGACGTCGGTCACGTAACCTTCAATTCGGGTAGTATCTCCGGTTTTTGTAATAAAATCAGGGTTGATGTAGGAACCCTGTCCAGGAAGAATCATGAATTCGTCCACGCCCTTGGGATTATTCCCAAAATGAAGTTTTCCGAACATAGCGGTTTGATAACCTGCATTTTGAAAAATCTGTGGGAATGTAACTTGGGTAGTATCAAAGGGCATTTGGTTATCCACTTTACCGTTGATATGGGTGTGTTTTCCCGTTAGTATGGTGGCCCTTGAAGGTGCACATATTGAATTGGAAACGCAGGCATTGGTAAAAACGATACCTTCTTTTCCAATACGGTCAATATTAGGGGTTTGAATTAACCTGTCGTCATAGGCACTAATCGCCTGATAAGCATGGTCATCAGACATTATGAATATGATGTTGGGCCGTTCAGTAACCTTTGCTTTTTCCTCTTTTTTTTCTTGGCAGCCCGTGAAAATAAACATGCAAACAAAGGAGAGAACCAAAGGGATATGGAGAGTTTTCATTGGTCTTACAGTTAGTCTATGAAGATAGCGAATATTTAAGTCTGTTTTTTGAAATTCTTCGGAATCCGTTATTCATGTATTCAGGTGATAGCAACTTCACGGTTTTGTGTAACTTGCACAGGGTTAAACCAATCCTAGTTGAATCCTTTAAAAAAGCTCTTTAAGCAAACCTTTATTTATGGATTGGCCACTGTATTGCCAAGGGTCATTTCTTTTTTCCTGTTACCGTTGTACACTTCGGTATTTGAAAATGCCTCAGGATACGGACAATACACCAACATTTATGCTTGGATTGCCATTTTCAATGTGTTTTTGGCTTATGGTATGGAAACTACATTCTTTAGGTTTTATAACAAGAATAAGGATAAAGAAAATGTAGTTTCAACAGCACTTCTCTCCTTATTAGGTTCATCTCTATTGTTTTTGATTTTTGCCATGACCGTTAAGGGTTGGTTTGCAAATTTCACCAATATAGATGCGGAATACATTCGGTTTACTACCTATATCCTGGTTTTGGATGCATTGGCAATCGTACCATTTGCATTACTGAGAGCCAATGAAAAGCCCATGCGGTATGGCTTGCTAAAGGTTATCAATGTGGCCATAAATTTGGGCTTTAATGTGTTTTTCCTATTGATACTTCCTGGGATGTCGGGGGAAAACAATGAAGGCTTTACGGCCTCATTATATAGAGAAGGTTGGGAAATCCAGTACATATTTATTTCCAACATCATTGCAAGTGGAATTACACTATTGTTCCTTTTACCAACCTATTTCAGGGTTAAATTTCGCTTTGATGTTTCCCTTTGGAAACAGATGCTGAAATATGCGGGACCTATCCTTATAGCTGGAATTGCTTTTACAATAAATGAGGTTCTGGATAAAATTCTACTTACAGAGTTGCTTCCGGATAACATCGCAGAGGCTGAAGTGGGAAAATATGGGGCTTGCTATAAACTGGCTTTGTTCATGACATTGTTTGGAACTGCTTTTCGAATGGGAGTGGAACCGTTTTTCTTCAGTCATGCCAATAAGGAAAACCCTCAGAAAACCTACGCTCAGATTACCAACTATTTTATCATATTGGGTAGCGTAATTCTCCTGGGAGTTGTGGTTTTTATAAATGTTCTTGCAAAACTGTTGATTCGCAATTCTGTGTATTGGGAAGCGTTGGATGTTGTTCCCATTATTCTATTGGGGAGCCTTTGTTTAGGCATTTATCATAATTTATCGGTATGGTATAAAATTACGGATAAGACAAAATATGGCGCCTACATCTCATCCGTTGGAGCGCTTGCAACTTTATTTATCAATTTTGTTTTCATTCCAAAAATTGGTTACATGGCTTCTGCCCTGGCAACTTTGATTGCGTATGCCACTATGATGATTCTTTCGTATTCTCTTGGAAAGAAGCATTATCCAATTCCTTACAACATGAGGAAGATTACCTTCTATTTGGGATTGTCCATTCTGTTTTCAGTGCTTTCCTTTTACGTTTTTAACCGAAATTTAATAGCTGGAGGGGCGCTTCTTTTGTTATTTTTGATATTGATATATAAGTTGGAAGGAGAAAATCTCCGTACCATTTTTCAATCCACATCCAAAACACAGTAAATAGGGATAGAGATAGTACTTTCCGAAATATGATTCTAACCATTATACAGCCAAATCAAAAAAATGAAAGTCAAAATAATTAGCAAATCCAACCACGATTTGCCCCACTATGAGACGTTAGCCTCTGCGGGAATGGATTTGAGGGCCAATTTGGATGTGCCAATTATGCTGAAACCCTTGGAACGGAGCATTATTCCGACTGGTATTTTTATTGAACTTCCGGTAGGAGTTGAAGCGCAGGTACGGCCTAGGAGCGGTTTGGCTGCTAAAAAGGGTATCACTGTTCTCAATGCACCGGGCACCGTAGATGCGGATTATCGTGGTGAAGTGGGTGTTATTTTGGTCAATCTTTCAAATGAAGAATTTATTGTCAATGATGGAGAGCGGATAGCGCAGATGGTGATTGCTAAACATGAAAGGGTAGAATGGGAAGAGGTTGAACAGTTAACTGAAACAGATCGGGGTTCAGGAGGATTTGGAAGCACCGGAACACAATAAAAACAAATACTAACCACGTTATACTATTAGATAATGAAGATAATTGTCCCAATGGCGGGGAGAGGGTCCCGACTTAGGCCACATACATTAACGGTTCCCAAACCACTAATACCGGTTGCAGGGAAACCCATTGTGCATCGTCTGGTCAGTGATATTGCCAAGGTTTTGGGAGAGCCCATTGAAGAGGTGGCTTTTATTTTGGGAGACCCTGCTTTTTTTGGTGATGACGTTGTTGAGAGCCTAAAGAAATTGGCTCAAAGTTTGGGGGCAAAAGGGTCCATTTATAGGCAAGACCAGCCTTTGGGAACGGGTCATGCCATTATGAGTGCCAAAGAATCACTGAGTGGACCGGCGGTGATTGCTTATGCAGATACTTTAATTCGAGCTGATTTTGATTTGGACAAATCTGCAGATAGTGTTATTTGGGTAAAACAGGTAGACAACCCTGAAGCGTATGGGGTGGTTAAGTTGAGTGAAAAGAATCAAATAGTTGAATTGGTGGAAAAGCCAAAGAAATTTGTTTCTGATTTAGCGGTTATTGGGATATACTACTTCAGGGATGTTGGGGTGCTAAAGGATGAGCTTCAATATGTGTTGGATAACAATGTGATGCATGGCGGAGAATATCAAATCAATGATGGGATAAAACGAATGATGGATAAGGGCATGAAGTTTGTGCCAGGAAGAGTAGATGAATGGATGGATTGTGGGAACAAGGAGGTTACCGTGGAGACAAATCAGAGAATGCTGGGCTTTTTGGAGAAGGATGGAGAGAGCCTCATTTCTGCTGATATTACTTTAGAAAATGCCAATATTGTGGAACCTTGTTTTATAGGGGAAGGAGTGGTAATAAAAAATACTACGGTTGGACCTTACGTTTCCATCGGTTCAAATACAAAATTGGAGAATTCGACAGTAAAGAATAGTATAATCCAAAATGAGAGTAAGATATCCAATGCCAATTTGGACAATGCCATGATAGGGAATTATGTGGTTTTTGATGGTAAGTTCGAAACGGTAAGTCTTGGAGACTATTCTGAAATGAAGTGATTTTTGACAGAGAGCATAAAACTATAGGTAGAATGAAGAGGAGGATATGGTGGGCTTTATTGATTTTTTGTGTACCCTTGGGCATTTGGGCTCAAGAGGAGGAAAGCGCTGAGCTTTTCCTGGAAGAATATACCGATGAGTTTCAAAATCTGTTTTTTGAGGCGTTGAAACAAAAGGGGATACAGAATTATGACCGAGCCACTGAAAAGTTGTTGGAATGTAAAAACCTGCAACCAGACAATGTGGTCGTTGATTATGAATTGGCTCGAGCCTACTTTTTGGATAAAAAATACAACTTGGCTCAAGGTTATGCGATTCTTGCGCTAGAAATTGAGCCTGAAAATTATTGGTATTTGGAGCATTTCATTTCAATTCTTGATAAGCAAGGCAACACCATTGACGCTTTTTCGGACAGGATTCCACTCAAAAATGCTGACCTACAGGAGAATTTAGCCAAAGTATATTTCAATAAAGGAAAATACAGGGAAGCACTGAGGCAATTGGACAATCTTCCCAAGACCATTTCTACAAACCGCTTAAGACAAAGGATAGAGGACTCGCTCCAAAGAAGGCGTATTACAAAAACCGTTATAGTCGATAAATCTCCAGTAAAGGAAGACCCAATTGAACAGTATAAAAAAAGGATAGATGGGCTCATTTCCACATCAGATTTCAAAACACTGCAAGTTGTTTCTAAGGAAGCGATAGAAACCTATCCCCTACAGCCCTATTTTCAGTACGGATATGGTCTAGCTTTAACCAAAACCAACCAAAAACAAAAAGGAATTGAAATATTGGAAGGGGCCCTAGACGTCATCTTTGACAACAATGCTTTGAAAAATAGTATTTATAAAGCGTTATCTGAGACTTTTGCTTCCATGGGGAATGATAAGAAGGCCAATGAATATGCCAATAAGATTCAAAGTGGTTCATAAGAATAATTGGGAGACAATGTCGAAACAATTGATGTTTTTTATTTCGTTGATGCTTTTGGTCGTAGCGTGCAAAAGCACAAAAAATGTAGTTGGTGGTGAGGTGGACGACTCCATTTCAACAAAGAAGATTATTGCCAATCATTATGGGAATCAAGAAGACTTTAAAACTCTAAGAGGTAAAGTAAAGATTGATTATTTCAACGGAAAGGACAGACAAGGTATTTCCGTTAGTCTTCGAATGGAAAAAGACAAGGTTATCTGGATAAGTGCTCCTTTAGGTGTTGTAAAAGCACATATCACTCCGGAAAAGGTATCATTTTACAATAAACTGCAAGGGGAATATTTTGATGGGGACTTTAGTTTTCTAAGTGAGTTATTGGGTACCGAACTTGACTTTGCAAGTGTTCAAAATTTGTTGTTGGGCAACGCTATCTTAGATATGAGAAAAGAAAAATTCACTTCAAAAGTTGCCGACGGAAACTACCAATTGAAACCTAGGAAAGCCAAAGAACTCTTTTTGCTTTTGTTCCAGTTGGAACCAAAATATTTTAAGATTGCGACACAAGAAGTCCTTCAACCTGAAGAAAATCGATTTTTGAGTGCAGAATATACTTATCAGGATATTTCTGGAAAGATATTTCCAAACTCTGTAAAGGTTGTTGCGCTGGACAAAAAGGATAGAACAACCATAGACTTGGATTTTCGTAACTTGGAATTGGACAAAGCCTTAAATTTTCCCTTTAAAATTCCTAAGGGATATGAAGAAATTATATTGAAGTAATATGTCAATTAAATCTACATACCATGTTGTTATAATGCTGATTACATGTATATCGGTATGTGGTTTATACGGGCAAACAGGAGAGCAAAAGGCGTTGGAAGCCAAAAGGGAAAGACTTCAGAAGGAAATCAAGGAAATCAATAGATTACTGTTTGCTGAGAGGAAGGAAAAAGGCGATGTGATTGACCAGATGGAGGCATTGGATAAGAAAATAAATGTTCGTCAGGAACTTATCAGGCTCACTAATCAACAATCAAATCTCTTAAACCGGCAGATTAATGTTAACATAAGAACGATAAGTAAGCTCAGAGAGGATTTGAAGCTCCTCAAGGAGGATTATGCCCAGTTGATTAAAAAATCGTATCAAAATAAGGCACAGAACAATAGATTGATGTTCCTTTTGTCTTCGGACAACTTTTATCAGGCGTTGAAAAGATTGCAGTATATGAAGCAGTATGCCCAACACAGAAAAAAGCAGGGGGAATCCATCGCTACTAAAACATCTGAACTGACAGCTCTCAATAAAGATTTACTGGAACAAAGGAAGTTGAAGGAGCAGCTTCTAGCAGAAAATCGAAGCGCCAAGAACACACTAACCAAGGAAATAGCATCCCAAAAAGAGCTGTTGACGAGTATAAAACAGAATGAAGCTCGCTACACTGCTGCAATAGATAAAAAACGCAAGGAGGCCCGACGAATTGACAGGGAGATTGAACGGTTAATTAAAAGTGCCATTGTGAGCACAAACAAAAGGACTGGCAACACAAGTACCCGTACGTTTGCACTTACCCCTGAGGCGAAAATTGTAGCTACCAATTTTTCAGCTAACAAAGGAAAATTGATATGGCCTGTTGAAAAAGGAATTAAAAGTCAAGGGTATGGTCTTTACAAGGACAAGTTGTACCCAGGCATCGAACATCGAAACAATGGTGTTACCATTACTACCGATAAAGGAAGCAAAGCGAGAGCAATTTTTGAAGGTGAAGTAATTGCGATTCTTAGCGTTCCTGGAGGCAGTAGAGGCGTGCAAATAAAACATGGAAATTATATTAGCACGTATTATAACCTGTCTAAACTCTATGTGAAAAAAGGGGATAAAGTTTCAGCTAAAGAAGTTTTGGGCGATATTTATACCAGTCGGTTTGATGGCAGTACAAAACTAAAATTCTACTTGTACCGGGATTCCAACCGACTGAATCCGGAGGAATGGATATATCAATTATAGAAAATGGAAAAAATCACTGATTTACAAGGCACTTTTGAATTGAACAACGGCGTAAAGATGCCATATTTTGGTTTGGGAGTCTACTTGTCCAAGGATGGAAATGAAGTAATCCAGGCTATTGACAACGCCCTGGAACATGGTTATAGACATATAGATACTGCTTCAATTTATAAAAATGAGAAAGGAGTAGGTGAGGCCATTAGGCAGAGTTCCGTAAATCGTGAAGATATATTTGTGGTGAGCAAGGTCTGGAATAATGACCAAGGCTTTGAATCCACTCTAAAGGCCTTTGATGACAGTTTGAAACGTCTCGATTTGGATTATTTGGACCTATACCTAATTCATTGGCCGAAAGAAGGATTGTACAAAGACACTTGGAAGGCACTTGAAAAGCTATACAAGGAAAAAAGGGTAAGGGCTATTGGGGTGAGCAATTTTCTTCAACACCATCTTGAGGATGTGATGGCAGACTCAGAAGTGGTCCCCATGGTAAATCAAATGGAGTTCCACCCGTATTTGGTACAACAGGATTTGCTAGATTTTTGTCAAGAAAAGGGAATCCAATATGAGGCTTGGTCTCCTATGATGCAGGGTCAGATTTTTGAAATGGACCAATTCAAACAGTTGGCCAACAAATATGGAAAAACCATTGCCCAAATTGTTTTGAGGTGGGATCTTCAGAAAGGGGTTGTCACCATTCCAAAGTCGGTAAAAAAAGAGCGAATCATTTCCAACGCCCAAATTTTTGACTTTGAGCTTGAAGAAAGTGATATGAAACTATTGGATGCAATGGATCAAGGGAAAAGATTCGGTCCCGACCCAGATAATTTTGATTTCTAAGAAGTGAAAAGAGCTTTTAGTTCTGTTGCTTCTCCGGGTTTCATTTTCCCTGCCAAAACCAAGCTCAATTGTTTTCTTCGAAGTGCTCCGGCATGCCGTTCTTTTTCCAAATCCGTCTCAGGAACGATTTCCGGAACCTCTGTCGGTTTTCCGGTTTCGTCTACAGCGACGAAAGTATAAATGGCCTCATTGGCCTTGGAGCGCTCACCCGTAAACCGATCTTCCATCCATACATCAATATAAACTTCCATAGATGTCCTAAAGGCCCGTGAAAGTGATGCTTCTATGGTTACCACACTGCCCAAAGGAACATTTCTATTAAAGGCAACATGATTTACTGATGCAGTAACCGTAATCCTTCGGCTATGCCTACGTGCGGCGATACTTGCAGCCCTATCCATACGAGCCAACAATTCACCTCCAAAAAGATTGTTCAAGGGGTTGGTTTCTCCGGGAAGGACCATATCGGTCATCACAGTTTTGGAATCCTTCGGGTTTTTAGGCGCCATACTTTTTTTGGCAAAGATAAATCAGTGGATAGACTTAATCGAAGAGGGAACAGGATTATTTTTCCGAGAGCAACCAGGCATCTCTGGATTCTGTATTTCTTATTTTTCGAAGAAAGGTAAGAGCTTCCTTTGGGTCTTCAAAACTGGAATAGCAAACTTGGTGGAGGCCATATTTGTTCACTCCTAAATAACGTGCGTTGTAACCTTTTTTCTTCAATTGGGCCACCTTTTTCTCAGCATTTTCCTCAATTCGGAAGGCTCCTGCAACAACATGATGTTTACCTTGCGACTTTTTGTTCAATGTAAGATTGACTGATGGAAGTTCGATGGGTTTTCCACTAAAAAAGGTAGCTTCTTGAATCCTCTGTGAAACCACTTTTTGTGCTTCTTCTTGAGCAACAACCTGTTTGTTTTGAAAACCCTCATACGCTCTAAAACCAGTGAAACCAGCAGAAATCATCAACAGGATAACCGCAGCATAGGACAACCATGGTCTAAATGAAGTGCTTTCCCTTTTCTCGGGGGTAATAATGAATGGGATGTTGTTTTCAAGCTCTTCTACTTCTTCTTTTAGGATTTCGCGTTGTATTGGGATAGCGCTTACTGAGGCCATACCAAATGAAGAAGTGAGATAGTTGGTCTTGTTTTCAGGTTGAAACTGTATTTTCCCTCCAGCACTTAGCCATAATTTTCCAACACCAAACAATTCAATTTGTTCCCCATTGCTCATTCTATCCTTCCAATCTTGCCCCACGGATTCAATTTCTCCCAAAAGGGAATCATAATCCAGTTTTTTCTCTTTGGCTATATGGGAAACTAAAACACCATCGTTGGTGGTCAATTGAGAATTAAAGGAAACCGTTTTTAAGGGTGGAATCAATCGGTTGGATGAAGAATCAATTTCTGCAGATTTTGTGTGGGCCAGAAAGGCACCAAAACCAGGTACGATCACACAATTGTAATCAAACAACAAACTTGATATGTACCCCTCAATACGCATTCCCGCAAATATTAAAAAAAAACTAAAAGAGGAAAATAAGGCTTATCACTTTTTATTAACATCTAAAAAACCGTAATTTCGGAAACATCCCAAATCTAAAATTAAGTGACTGAAAACGAAATAATTGCACTCCTTCGTTTGCAATCTGCCCGAAACGTTGGCAATATAACTGCAAAGAAACTTATTGCCCATTGTGGAAGCCCAAAAGCTGTTTTTTACGATAAAATAAAGCAACTTTCCCGTTTGCATGGAGTCGGGCACACTATTGTAAAAGAGCTTTCCGATATAAAACACCTACATAAAGCCGAAAAAGAATTACAGTTTATTCAAAAGGAGAATATTCATATCACCTATTTTGAAGATGAGGACTATCCCCACTTTTTAAAGCATTGTGTGGATGCCCCGATAGCTCTTTTCAGCAAAGGAAAAATCAACTGGGATAGAAGAAGAATTATAAGTGTTGTTGGCACTCGAAATATCACTAGTTATGGAAAAGCCTTCTGCGAACAATTCATTTCAGGTATTGCCCCTTTGGACCCAATCATCGTAAGTGGGTTTGCATATGGGGTGGATATCACCATTCAAAAATTGGCTGTTGAGCATGGTTTGCAAACTATAGGTTGTTTGGCACATGGATTAAATCAAATGTATCCAAAAAACCACCTCAAATATGCCAAGAAGGTTATGGAAAATGGAGGCTTTGTTACTGAGTTTTGGAGCAGTAGTAACCCGGATAGGGAGAATTTCTTGAAACGGAATCGAATTATCGCTGGAATCAGTGAGGCTACAATAGTGATAGAGTCTGCTGAAAAAGGAGGAAGCTTGGTTACTGCTGACCTTGCCAATGGTTATAATCGCGAGGTTTTTGCAGTTCCAGGGAGATATACCGATAAGTATAGTAAGGGTTGTAATGATCTGATACAAAAACAAAAGGCCCATATGCTCACCTCAGCAGCGGAATTGGTCTATTTTCTAGGATGGAACTGGGAAGAAACAAATCAGAAATCACCATCTTCGGCCCAGAAGCAACTTTTTGTGGAATTGGAACCTACCGAACAATCCATTTACGACTTTCTACAATCTAAAGGGAAACAAGAACTGGATTCAGTGGCACTGGAATGCCAATTGCCCATTTTCAAGGCTTCGTCCACCCTTTTGGCCATGGAAATGAAGGGCGTTGTTCGGAATCTACCTGGAAAATTATTCGAAGCGATTTAATACCCTACTTTTTCTCTTACTCTTTGTAATACTTCACTAGCTACTTTCTTGGCTTTTTCCGCTCCAATTGCTAACGCTTCATCAATCTCGTTCAAATGCTCCATGTAGTAGGCAAACTTTTCTCGAGGTTCTTCAAATTTTTTCACAATCACTTCGTACAAAGCTTGTTTTGCATGCCCATACCCATAATTTCCTGCAAGATAGTTGGCACTCATTTCTTCAATTTGTTCCTCAGAGGCCAATACTTTGTATAATGCAAAAACATTGTCTTTGCTTGGGTCCTTTGGCTCTTCCATGGGAGTGCTGTCCGTGACAATGCCCATAACCTGTTTGCGCAGTTTTTTGTCAGTTTGGAAGATATCGATAATATTTCCCTTGCTCTTGCTCATTTTTTGTCCATCCGTGCCAGGAACATACATGGTTTCCTGTTGAACTTTGGCCTGTGGAAACACGAAAGTTTCTCCCATTTGATGATGAAACCGTGAGGCAACGTCTCGGGTCATTTCCAAATGCTGTAGTTGGTCTTTGCCTACAGGTACGATATCCGCATCGTACAACAAAATATCTGCAGCCATCAACATAGGATAGTTGAACAAACCTGCATTTACATCTTCAAGACGGTCTGCCTTATCTTTAAACGAGTGTGCCAGAGTAAGACGCTGATAGGGAAAAAAGCAACTCAGGTACCAGGCTAGTTCCGTTACCTGCGGCACATCACTCTGTCTGTAAAAAACCGTTTCTTCAATATCCAAACCGAATGCCAACCAAGCTGCTGCTGTGGCGTAGGTGTTTTCACGAAGTTGTTTCCCATCCTTTATCTGAGTAAGAGAATGCATATCTGCAATAAATAGGAAAGACTCGTTGTTTGGGTCCTTTGCCATTTGAATAGCTGGCATTATAGCTCCCAAAATATTTCCCAAATGTGGTGTTCCCGTACTTTGAACCCCTGTTAAAATTCGCGCCATGCTTTTGTTTTGTGAAGCGACAAAGGTAAAAGAATTCAAAAAATATAAAGTGATATCATTACATTTGAAACGGTGCTGAAACTACTAAAAAATATAGGTCATGTCTTGTATCGAATATGGTTCTATTTTTTGGTTGCTATCTTGATTTTTCTTTTCCTTCCTCTACTTTTAGCTACTACGTTTTCAGAAAGGACATACCCTCAGTTTTTTTGGTTGGCCAGAAATTTTTGGGCAAGGCCCATTATTTATGGAATGGGTTGTTTGCCAAGAATTGAATATCAAGAAAAATTGGAAAAGGGCAAGAGCTATATGTTGGTTGCTAATCATACTAGCATGCTAGACATTATGTTGATGCTTCTCGTGAGTCAAAACCCCTTTGTTTTTGTAGGAAAAAAAGAGTTGGTAAAAATACCGGTCTTTGGTTTTTTTTATAAACGTGTGTGCATCATGGTTGATAGAGATGATGTGAAAAGCAGAACAGGAGTGTATCGTCGCGCCCAACGAAGACTAAATCAGGGCTTAAGTATTTGTATTTTTCCGGAGGGAGGTGTTCCAGATGAATCCGTATTACTCGACACCTTCAAAGACGGAGCTTTTAAAATGGCTATTGCGCATAAGATTCCGGTTGTCCCCATTGTTTTCTTGGATAACAAAAAACGATTTTCTTTCACCTTTCTAAGCGGGGGTCCAGGTAGAATGCGAGCCAAAATGCTTCATTTTTTTAATACCGATAAGCTAAACGAAGAAGATAAGAAAAAGTTGAATGAAGAAGTTAGACAAGGAATTTTGAGTGAACTTGAGGAGGCAACTCGCTAGTCGGAAATTAGGTTTGGTAGCCTAACCGTAATTTCACCGATTTCTTTGCCTTTGTTTTTTGAAGAGGTAATCTCTTTTTTGATGTTGTAATTTTTTGCCGCATTCAGTAAATCAATTTGATCTTCCCACTTCATTACATGGGTTCTATACTTAGGCTTGTATTCGACTGCCGATATGATGGCATCGTGGATATATTGTATTTTCAGATGGACATATAATTCGGAAATCGTAAAGGCGACGTTCAATTTTTCATTTTTGTGCTGATTGTACATTGCAAATTCAATGAGATTTTCAAATAGAGTGAGTGTAACTGAAGCAGGAATAACGGCGTTCAGTTTTTTTGAATCCTCATCTACTGTGATTTCATATTCAAACTGGTTGTCATATCGAAGCATCTGCAGTTTGAGATACCAATTCAGCATCTCTATTTCATCTTTCAATGAAACAGTGTCCAATTCGAGATACTTTAAATTAAAGCGAAGAAGCTTACTAAATAGGGAAAGATAATCCAATGCAGACTTTTTATTCTCAGAAGTCACGAAATACTGAATGGCGTTAATAACGTTGAAAACAAAATGAGGATGAAGCTGGGAGTTTAGGGCCTTCAACTTCAGCTCAACCATTTCCTCCTTTATCCTCAGAAGATTTTGTTGTTTTTCAATAAGCGCAACATTGGCCCTAACACTCTTGATTTTTATAGCACAAATGGAAGCTATAACAGAAAGCATTTTAAGGTGCTGCTCATTGAAAAAGGATTTTTCTGGATGTTCACAGTCTATTACACCGTATATTACTTTTTCGTAACTAATGGGAACACATATTTCGGAAAGCCTTAAAGCATCATCCACTATATAACGTGAATCTATTGACGTATCCGAAACAATCTCCGGAACCCCGGTCAAAGCCACAGTTCCCGTTATCCCTTCACCTAAGGGAATTTTAACAGGATTATGGAGTTTTTGGTCCCTAGGATTCTTTGGACCGTAAGCGGATTTTTGTACCAGCAGATTGTTCTTTTCATCAACTAAGTAAATGACACAGTCCACAAAACCTAGTTTCGAAATACAATTCTTTGCTAAATCCCAAAGAATGTCTTCCTCGTTTTCTTTTCCCATTAAGGACTTGGAAAAGTAAACAAGGATATCCTCGAAGCTCTCAGTTTCCAAAATTATTGATGATTAGGTTGCACAGTCAATTTACTAAAAAATTGATGTATAGGGATTCAAAAACGAAAACACCCCACCATAACAGGTGGGGCGCTTAGTGATTGTCTAAAGGGACAATCTTCCTAACCAACTTCTTTAATGCCTAAAACTTTAAGCTGACGCCACTGTAAACACCAACAGAGAATGGTCTGAATGGCCCTGCGGTCTCTGAAAAGGTGTTCAGCTGATATTTAAACATAGGTTCTAGATTTAATTGCACTTTTGGAGAAACTTTGTAGTTGAAGCCTAAACCTACATTGGTGCTAAAATTGATGGAATTGGCATTGTTAGCCTCTCCTACTTCGGTGACCAATTCATCAGACTCCAATAAAATGGTATCGTCCACAAGGAATAGGGAACTGAACCCGCCAATAATATCAACTCCAAATTTTTTATCAATAAGGGCATAGTTAAGCTCCAAAGGAACTTCTATATATCCTAGCTGCTGCACCATTTCTCCACTCAAGGCAGAAGTCTCATTGGATTGTATTTCGGAGAAATTATCCACAGCTGCCCTGTCAGGAACACTTTTACTGCTTTGAATCACTAAATTCCTGGATGTTTCTGTATAATTAATATTATCAATAAGCTCATTGGTAGAACCCTCCAAAGAGGAAGAGAACAAAACTTCGTTGGTATCATAACCGTAATCCACCCGATGTACTCCAGACCTGACCTTTAAGCGTTTTCCCAAATTATAAGTCACGGTGAGCCCATAACTTAAATTTACATTGCCTGATTTGGAATTAGAACTAAAATTGGAATGTATTGGCGAGCCTTCTCCTGTTCCTGTAAAGTACACAGGTGCTACGGAAGGACCTACTGCCCATTTGCTCTCTCTATTTTCAGCTAAAAGCTCTTCTTCATCCTCAGCATTTTTTTCAGCAATAGCATCATAAATGGATTTTTTCTCGGGCAACTCTTTTTCAACTTTCTTTTCAATGTCTGCCTGTGCCACTTCACTTTCTTGGCTATTCAAACTTTCTTTACCATCCTTTTCAAGTATACCCAAGCTTTCCTCTTCTTGCATTTGTTTATCTACTGCAACCACCGCATCTTGGGTTTTGTTTTCAGGATCATCCAAGATTTGATTAACGGGATTTTGCGTATTGTTAGCTTCAGAAGTCGAATTAGTGTTTTGGGCAACTGCGGTTTCCAAACTGGAACTGGGGTTTGATTGTTCCTTGCCCTCAGTCACTTTAGCTTCCTTAACAGATTCATCGGAACTCGCAAGACCGTTTGAGTTGGATTTGTTCAAATTAAGATTTGAGGAACCTTCTTCATCTTCACTTACAGATTCATTTACAGAATCTCCTTCTTCCGAAGCAACTGTTGTCTGAGGAGAATTCTTTATTGAATCAATGACTTTGGTTTCAGGAAGAGATTCGTCTTTGTTTTCTGTATCAACAACCTGAATTTGGTTGTTATTATCCGTTTCTTTTGAGCTATCCAAGGGATTGATGGCAAAGAACAAAATGGCAAAGAGTGCAGCGACACCACCCAATTGCCACCAAATGGGAATGACCCGTTTTTTGTTTTTCTTTTTGTCCAACGTGGCCTCAATAGACTTCCAGACGTTATCGTCTGGAGACTCATGAAAGTCCTGGAAAGTATCCTTGAACAATTGCTCTAAATTCTTTTTCCCCATTCTTAAATCATTTAAGCAATGTTTATATTTTCTTTTCTAATTTTTTCTCTCAAAATCATTTTGGCTCTAGCCAAGTTTGATTTTGACGTTCCAGTGGATGTCCCCAACATCTCACTGATTTCCTTATGACTGTAACCGTCCAGTACATATAGGTTGAATGTGATTCTGTATTTATTGGGAAGTTGTTGTATATGACTCAATAGTGCAGATAAGCTCACATCCAACTCCTCCGTATCCAATTCCATCGAATCCTCACTAATGTTCTCCGAAACCACATCCATAAACTGTTCTTTTCTATATTTCTGAAGAACCGTATTTACGGTAACACGCTTAATCCAACCTTCAAAAGAACCTTTAAAATTGTACTGTCCAATTTTGTCAAAAATGGTGATGAAACTGTCGTGCAAATTGTCTTCAGCTTCAATTTTATTTCTAGAATACTTAAGGCACATACCGAAAAGAATACCGGAATATTTCCGGTATAATTCAGCCTGGGCCTTACGTTTTCCGTTTTTACAGTTATGTATTAGTTCCTCAAGATCCAAATGTTGGTCAATTTTGGATTATTGATGTTGTCAATTTGTGTCTTCCACCACAGGTACTGTATATTCAATAAAAGCGGCATCTCCAGATTCATTCTCTCCAGTGTAGAACCTAAATGTATAGGTTCCAGTAAAGATAACATTGAATTCAAAGCTGGCGGTTACTTCTTCCGCCAACTGTGTGCAAGTCTCGTTATCAGTAATTACGGAACCGATAACAGTAACATTCCTTTGTGTTTCGGCCACCGTAGCTACATCAAACCCCTCAAAAAAAGTACAGCTATCCGGTCGTAGATAAGTGACTTCTACTGTGTAGGTCTGATTAAGTTGGAAAGATTCAGGAAGGCTTGCCTCCACTACAGAAAGTGTGGTAAAATGAAAGTTTGGGCCATCATCACTCAAATCACATGAAGAGAATGACAATAACAAAAAACCCAAAAGACATCCTAATACTACCTTTTTCATCATTAAAATCTTTGTTTTATAGATGTTAAAGGAGAACAAGGGTTGCGTTTTGTTCCCTATGGTTTAGAGAAAGCAGTAAAAACTATGAATTTACAGTGGCAATTGCCTCTTTGATTTTTCCTTCCAGTTCTTCCGAAAGTTCCGGATTATCTACCAAAAGTGCCTTTACGGCATCTCTACCTTGCCCAAGTTTAGTATCGCCGTAGCTGAACCATGAACCGCTTTTTTTCACAATTTCATAAGCTACACCCAAGTCTAAGACCTCACCTACCTTGGATACTCCTTCTCCATACATAATGTCAAATTCTGCAGTTTTAAAAGGTGGAGCCACTTTGTTTTTCACCACCTTAACTCGGGTCTTGTTCCCCTGTACGTTTCCATCGGTATCTTTGATTTGGGTAGATCTTCGGATATCCAATCGGACGGAAGCATAAAACTTGAGTGCATTACCTCCGGTTGTAGTTTCCGGATTGCCGAACATTACTCCAATTTTCTCTCTCAACTGATTGATAAAAATCACGGTACAGTTGGTCTTGCTAATTGTTGATGTAAGCTTACGAAGTGCTTGGGACATTAGTCTTGCATGAAGCCCCATCTTTGAATCCCCCATCTCTCCCTCAATTTCACTTTTTGGGGTAAGAGCTGCTACAGAATCTACAATAACAATATCAATTGCTCCAGAGCGAATAAGGTTATCGGCAATTTCCAGTGCCTGTTCCCCATGGTCAGGCTGCGAAATGATTAGATTGTCAATATCCACTCCAAGTTTTTGGGCATAAAACCTATCAAAAGCATGTTCTGCATCAATAAAAGCGGCAATTCCACCATTTTTTTGGGCTTCCGCAATGGCATGTAGCGTAAGGGTAGTTTTACCTGAAGATTCTGGGCCATAAATTTCAATGACACGACCTCTGGGATAACCTCCCACGCCTAAAGCGATGTCCAAACCTAAAGATCCCGATGGAATTACTTCTACATCTTCTACAACACTATCTCCCATCTTCATAACGGCACCCTTTCCATAGGTTTTGTCCAACTTGTCAAGGGTTAGTTTAAGTGCTTTAAGTTTCGCTTCTTTTTCGCTGCTCATTGTTCTCGTATTTGACGAGCTAAATTACCATTTCTTTTTTCATGGACAATGGAGACGCAACCTTTTTGAATTTAAAACATCTTTAGTGTACTAACTCGAATAAACAATATAACGAAGACTTACTTCGGGCAGCACATTTTGAACCGCAACTGGGAAATTTGCGCTATGAAAAGAAACCATGTGTAGAGACTCCTTAGCATTATTTAGGGAGTCTTTTTTCTTTTATACCTTTGCCCTCACTTTGTAACATCTCTTTAACTTAAATTATTAGTATAGCATGCAACTGTACAATACGTTAAGTGCAAGGGAGAGAGAGAAACTCATAGAAGACGCCGGTAAGGATAGGCTTACCATCTCTTTCTACCAATATGCGCATATAGGAAACACCCAGATTTTTAGAAACCACTTATTCATCCAATGGAATGACTTGGACGTTCTCGGGCGGATTTATGTGGCTCATGAAGGAATTAACGCGCAACTTTCGGTGCCCGCAGAAAACTTTCAAGCGTTCAAGGCACATTTGGATAGCATCTCTTTTTTGGAGAACGTGAGGTTGAATATTGCCATTGAACAGGATAACAAATCCTTTCTGAAGTTAAAGGTTAAGGTCCGAAACAAAATTGTGGCGGATGGCCTAAACGATGACACCTTTGATGTTACCAACAAGGGTATCCATGTTGGCGCTTCGGAATTCAACAATTTGATTGAAGACCCTAATGTGGTTTTAGTGGATATGCGGAATCATTATGAAAGTGAGATAGGGCATTTTAAAAATGCCGTAACCCCAGATGTGGATACCTTCCGGGATTCTTTGGACATTATTGAAAACGATTTGGCGGAGCACAAGGAAGATAAAAAACTGGTTATGTATTGCACAGGTGGAATCCGTTGTGAGAAGGCCAGCGCCTATTACAAACACAAAGGATTCAAAAATGTATACCAGCTCGAAGGGGGGATTATCGAATATACGCGTCAGGTGAAAGAGCAGAACTTAGAGAATAAATTTTTGGGAAAAAACTTCGTGTTTGACCACAGACGAGGAGAACGTATTTCCGATGATGTGATTTCCAATTGTCACCAATGTGGAAAACCATGTGATACTCATGTAAACTGTGCCAATGAAGCATGTCACCTTCTTTTTATTCAATGTGAAGAGTGTGCAAAAGCCATGAACAATTGCTGTTCAACAGATTGTATGGAAGTTCATGCATTACCTTACGAAGAACAAAAGGCGCTGAGAAAAGGAAAACACGCAAGCAATAAAATATTTAGAAAAGGACGTTCAGAGGCCCTGATTTACAAGAAATAACATTTCCATGCTGTGTCAAATTGTCCTATATTTACATGAAATATTTTTATGAACCCTTTTTAAAGAAGCTTGTTAAGTTTCTTTAAATCCAGATATTAAATATGGCGTGTAGCAGTTGTTCAACCGGTAAGGATGGACAACCGCGTGGCTGCAAGAACAACGGAACTTGTGGCACTGATGGTTGTAACAAGCTTACAGTTTTTGATTGGCTTTCCAATATGTCGTTGCCCAACGGACAAAAACCTTTTGAGTTCGTTGAGGTGCGTTTCAAGAACAGCAGAAAAGAGTTTTTTAGGAATGTAGATAACCTTCCTTTGGTTATTGGTGATATTGTGGCCACCCAAGCAAAGTCTGGCCATGATGTGGGAATGGTGACTTTGACCGGCGAGTTGGTTCGGGTGCAAATGAAGAAAAAAAAGGTAGACCCTGAGGATAAGAACTTACCTAAAATCTATCGAAAGGCTTCCCAACGCGATATTGATATTTGGCAAAAATGTCGGGATAAAGAAGAAGAAATTAAGAAGCGCTCCCGGGAAATCGCCATTTCTTTAAAGCTTCAAATGAAGTTGAGCGATGTAGAGTTTCAAGGTGATGGTTCCAAAGCAACATTCTATTACACTGCTGAAGATAGAGTTGATTTTCGACAATTGATAAAGGATATGGCCAAAGCCTTTGGCATCCGAATTGAGATGCGCCAAATTGGGTATCGACAGGAAGCACAGCGATTAGGAGGAATCGGCTCTTGTGGAAGAGAACTCTGTTGCTCAACCTGGCTCACCGACTTTAGATCGGTAAGTACGGCATCTGCAAGGTATCAGCAATTAGCGTTGAATCCACAGAAATTAGCAGGACAGTGCGGTAAGCTGAAGTGCTGTTTGAACTACGAGTTGGACATGTATTTGGAGGCATTGAAAGATTTCCCATCTCAGGACAGTAAACTTCAAACCAAAAAGGGAATTGCCTTTTGTCAAAAAGCAGACATCTTCAAAGAAACTCTTTGGTTTTCTTATAAGGATGACCCAGCTACTTGGCATGCCTTGCATAAAGAACAGGTACATGAAATTTTGGAACTCAACAAGAAAAACCAAAAAATCGCCAGTCTAGAGGAATATGCCCAAGATAATGTGAGCGAAGAGAAGCTGGTATTTGAAAACGTTGTTGGTCAAGACAGTCTTACTCGGTTTGATAGGCCCAAAAAGAAGAAAAAGAGAAGTAAAAAGAATAGAAAAAGCAAACCCAAAGCCCCTTCCAATGCTTAATCGAATTCTAATTTGTCTTTGTTTGCTGCTTAGTTTGGTCTCTTGTAACTCTAAACTGGAGTTTTCAAAATTTGAAACTTTAAAAGAAGGGAGCTGGGCTATGGACAGACCCGTGAATTTTGAGTTTTCTGATTTGGATTCTTTGCAAACACACAATATGTACATAAACATCAGAAATGATAATAATTTCGAGTTTAGCAATCTTTTCCTCATTACGGAGTTAGAATATCCAGATGGTAATACACAGAAGGATACCTTGGAATATGCTATGGCGAAACCTACTGGAGAATGGCTAGGGAAGGGACTTGGAAGTGTCAAGGAAAGCAAATTATGGTATAGGGAAGGCATCGTTTTTCCGGATTCTGGCGTATATAAAGTAAAAGTTACCCATGCCATGAGAAAAAATGGGGATATCGATGGCATCCCCGTTTTGGAAGGCATTACAGATATAGGTCTGGAAATTGAAAAAATCTCCCAATAAAATGGCGAAAAAAACAAAGAAAAATCAACCACAAGGCTTTGGAAAGTACATCAAGTGGTTCTGGATTCTTTTTGGGGCCGGAATGTTTGCAGTACTCTTACTGTTCTTGTTGGCTTCATGGGGTGCATTTGGCACCATGCCCACCTTTGAGCATTTGGAAAATCCAAATACCAACCTGGCCACTGAAATAATCTCCTCAGATGGAGAGACTCTGGGAAAGTTTTATTTGGATGACAATAGAACACCGGTGCCTTTTAGCGAACTTCCAGAAAACCTGGTCAACGCATTGGTGGCCACTGAAGATGCCCGTTATTTTGAACATTCTGGTATCGACGCCAGAGGGACGATAAGAGCGGTAGCTTTTTTAGGAAGTAAAGGTGGTGCCAGTACAATATCTCAGCAACTATCCAAATTGCTCTTTACCAAAAAACCTTCTGGAGGTTTTGGAAGAATAGTACAGAAAATCAAGGAATGGGTGATTGCCACCCGTCTTGAAAGACAATACACCAAAGAGGAGATTGTTCAAATGTATCTGAACCAATATGATTTTGGGTATGCAGCTGATGGTATACGTTCGGCAGCCCGGATTTATTTTGGCAAGGAACCCAACGAGTTAAAAACAGAGGAATCTGCTGTGTTGGTAGGGATGTTGAAAAACTCTTCCCTGTACAATCCTATTCGAAGAGAAGAACTCGTATTAAATAGAAGGAATACGGTTTTGGGGCAAATGGCCAAATACGGGTACATCACTGAAATGGAAAAAGATTCTTTGCAGGCATTGGAAATGGATTTGAATTTTAGTCCAGAGTCACACCGTGAAGGACTGGCCACCTATTTTAGAATGTACCTGCAGCGTTACTTGAACAAATGGATTGACGAAAATCCAAAGCCTGATGGAGAAAAGTATAACATTTATCTGGACGGATTAAAGGTGTACACCACCGTGGATTCAAGAATGCAGAAAAACGCAGAAGATGCTGTTCAAGAACACATGAAACGACTTCAAGCCGAGTTTTTTCATCAGAACACACCGGACAGAAATCCAACAGCTCCTTTCTTGGAACTGGAATCTTTCGAGATTGATAATATAATGGAAAGGGCCATGAAAGTTTCTGCGCGATGGAAGGCTATGAAACGGCAGGGCGTATCTGAAAATGAAATTCGAGCTTCATTCCGCAAAAAAACGGAAATGACCGTTTTTGATTGGAACAGTGATTCCTTCGAAAAAGACACCATAATGACCCCTATGGATTCTATCCGGTATTACAAGACCTTTTTGCGTACCGCAATGATGTCCATGGAACCCCAAACTGGTCATGTTAAAGCCTGGGTTGGAGGAATAGACTATAAGCACTTTCAATATGACAATGTGATTCAAGGGGCAAGACAGGCAGGGTCAACATTCAAGCCTTTTGTGTATGCAGCCGCTATTGACCAGCTGAGGTATTCTCCTTGTGATTCTCTGCCAGATAATCAATATTGTATAGAACCGCTTAAGCATGGTAACCCAGAGGCATGGTGCCCTAAAAATTCGGACGGTAAATATTCTGGTGAAAACTTGACATTAAAAAAGGCTTTAGCAAACTCCATTAATACAATTACCGCGCAGTTAATTGATAAAGTGGGTCCATCATCAGTAGCTAGTATTGCCAAAAACATGGGATTAACACGAGAAATTCCGGAAGTCCCATCAATAGCTTTGGGAACACCGGATTTTAATGTGTATGAAATGGTGGGGGCCTATGGCACTTTTGCGAATCAAGGGGTTTATGTGAAGCCGGTAATGGTAACCAGAATTGAAGATAAAAATGGAACGGTGCTTTATGAATATATGCCGGAGACCAAGGATGTTCTGAGCAAGGATGTTGCCTATGCTATGGTCAATCTTATGGAAGGGGTAACACGATATGGCTCTGGAGGAAGACTAAGACATTCCTTTGCTAAAAATCAAAGTGTGTACAAAGAGATAATCACAGGATATCCCTATGAGCTCACCAATCCAATCGCAGGAAAAACGGGAACTACTCAGAACCAGAGTGATGGTTGGTTTATGGGCATGGTGCCAAACTTGGTGACAGGAGTTTGGGTTGGTGGCGAAGACAGAGCTGCGCATTTTTCTAGATTGGCTTATGGACAGGGGGCATCGATGGCTTTACCTATTTGGGCGCTGTATATGAAGAAGAATTACGCGAACGAAGAACTAGGAGTTTCCCAAGGCGAGTTCGAAGAACCGGAGGATTTATCAATAAATGTGGACTGCACCAAGGTCTTGGAAGAAATCCAAAAAGAACTGGATACCGAGGACGATCTTGAACTGGATTTCTAGTTATATCAGCTAAAAAACTTGAGCCCTAAGAAACTTTAATCTTGGGGCTTTTTTATTTATATCGTATTTTGAAAAACCTTTAAAAAGAAATGGAAATATGATAAAAAAAACAGTCCCAAATGTTGAGGAAGCCTTGAAAGGGGTAGCAAATGGAATGACATTTATGCTGGGGGGCTTTGGCCTCTGTGGCATCCCCGAAAATGCCATTGCGGAGTTGGTAAAACTGGGCGTAAAGGATATTACATGCATTTCAAACAATGCCGGGGTTGATGATTTTGGATTGGGATTGTTGCTACATAATAAACAAATCAAAAAAATGGTGTCTTCCTATGTGGGCGAAAACGACGAATTTGAGAGACAAATGCTTAGTGGAGAGCTGGAGGTGGAATTAACCCCTCAAGGTACATTGGCAGAAAAATGTAGAGCGGCTCAAGCAGGATTTCCTGCATTCTACACACCTGCGGGGTATGGAACGGAGGTCGCAGAAGGAAAGGAAACCCGAGAGTTTGATGGGAAGATGTATGTATTGGAGCCAGCATTTAAGGCGGATTTTTCTTTTGTAAAGGCCTGGAAAGGTGATGAGGCAGGGAACCTTATTTTCAAAGGAACAGCAAGAAACTTTAATCCTTGTATGTGCGGAGCGGCCAAAATTACGGTGGCAGAAGTGGAAGAACTGCTTCCAGCAGGTAGTTTGGACCCCAATGAAATCCATATACCGGGAATATTTGTGCAACGTATTTTTCAAGGAGAGCACTACGAAAAACGAATTGAACAACGAACCGTTAGGGCCAAAGCATAAAATATGTTAGATAAAAACGGAATAGCACAGCGTATTGCAAAAGAAGTAAAGGACGGATATTATGTCAATTTAGGGATTGGCATACCCACTTTGGTGGCGAATTTTGTACGAGAGGACATTAGTGTGGAGTTTCAAAGCGAGAACGGCGTTTTGGGCATGGGTCCTTTCCCTTTCGAAGGAGAGGAAGATGCAGACATCATCAATGCGGGGAAGCAGACCATAACCACCTTGCCAGGGGCTTCTTTTTTTGATTCTGCATTAAGTTTTGGAATGATTCGTGGCCAACATGTGGACCTTACCATCTTGGGAGCCATGGAAGTTGCAGAGAATGGTGACATTGCCAATTGGAAGATACCTGGCAAAATGGTAAAAGGTATGGGAGGTGCTATGGATTTGGTGGCCTCCGCAGAAAACATCATTGTAGCCATGATGCACACCAACAAGGCGGGAAAATCAAAACTGCTTAAAAGATGTACCTTGCCTTTAACTGGTGTGGGATGTGTGAAAAAGATAGTTACAAATTTGGCCGTTCTGGAAGTCACTCCGGATGGTTTTAAACTCTTGGAGCGTGCACCTGGAATAAGCACCCAAGAAATCGAAAGGGCAACGGAAGGAAACCTGATTATTGAAGGAAATATACCAGAAATGGTGCTATAAGGGCCTTAACACCGTTCACAACAAAAACTTTGGGTTACACAACATTCATTTCGTTAGGAAAAAAACAAAAAATACCTTTGAATTGTTCGATTTTTTCGACAAATTGTAATCCTAAATTTTTACCATGGCATCCAAATTAAACACCACTGCAACGGAAGACACTGTACAAGTGTACCGAAACGATTTTCTAACCGGTTTTGTGTTATTGATAAGAAAGCTTTTTATGCTTTAAGAACTGAACTAGATAAGAAATTTTGAAGCTGACTGTAGAGTCGGCTTTTTTTTTGCATTATTTTGAGGTCTATGGAGCTTGAACTTAGAAAATGTAACCTATCCGATTTGGAAATGCTTTTGTGGATTTCAAAAAAGACTTTTGAAGACACATTTGAAACAGATAATGATCCCCATGAGTTTCGTAAATATGTAGCACATGCCTTTACCCGGAAAAAATTGAAAAATGAACTTCAGAACAAAGCTTCGGATTTCTATTTTGTATTGGAAAAAGATGAGTTGGTCGGATATTTAAAATTGAATCAAGCTGGAGCACAAACTGATGTAAAAGATAAGAATTCAATAGAATTGGAACGTATTTATGTTCTGGTAGAACACCAAGGTAAAAAGTTCGGACGTTGGATGCTCGATAAGGCAATCCAATTATCTAAGGACCAAAAAGGGGTTTATTTTATGTGGTTAGGGGTTTGGGAACATAATACCAAGGCTATTCGGTTTTACGAAAGAAATGGCTTCCACAAGTTTGGAGAGCATTCATTTTTTATGGGAAAAGACGAACAAACAGACTGGTTGATGCGATTAGATTTTGAGTAATCCATCCAAAAACAAAATATCGCCATCTGCTTGAAGTTTTAAGGCTATCGAATTTTCAAATGCGGTATGAATGAGCAGGGAAATGGCCTTCGCATTGGTCTTTGTTAGACTATTCGTTCTATAGACAACGTCTCTAATTGTGGAAAAGCTAACGTTTACTCTTGAGGCGATGTTGGCGTAATCATTCTTGGTAACATTTCTACGAAGAATGGTGGAAAGTTGTTCGCTAATGGGTTTTCCGTAGTCTTCTTTGGAAAAAATAGCATCGCTTTTAATAACTAGATCAAGTTTTTTGATTGAACCCATATTGATGTTTTAGTGGTTTATCAATTCATATGTTGGGGTCAAATCCTAGTTTTCTATATTTGGTCTGTAACCCAATTACAGAAATGTAAGGTCTAGCTGCGCAGAATCAAATATATGAAAATAATTGCGGATTCTATAGAATATGCAGATAATTAAAGAGTTTAGAAAAAAGAAGGGGGCGACCCAAACAGATTTGGCAAAAGCGGTAGGGGTAAGTCTCCGTACCATCCAGACGTATGAACAGGAAAACGCAAATATTCCAACGAAAAATCTAAATAAAATTGCGGCTTTTTTTGATTTAAACGTCGCGGATTTATACATCCACAAAATAAATGACGAAGAGGCCACTTATGCTAAACGAAAGCCATTTGATCATTTTGGAAGTAGGTGCTATCCTTTAGATTTTGGTAAATACTTTGTTGTAGTACCATTGCTCTTAGCCGAAATCCAGCCCGAATATGTAAAGAACGTAGAGGATCAAGAGAATGCCAAGGGTAAAATGAAGTCAGGTTTTGTAGTGGAAACGCTATCTGAAAGTTCATATAAAGCATTCGAAATTACCGGAGATTCTATGGATGATGGGACTATTGATTCCATCCCGAACAAATCCATTGTTCTTGGTGTGGAGTATTCCAAGAAGGAGATATTCAAAGAACCGGAATCCTTCATTGATACCGTTATGGTATTGGTATTGCCCGAAAGAATTACTTGTAAAAAAATCATTGGGGTTGATATGAATCAAAAAACAATAAGTTGTACCCATTTAAATGGTTCTCCCGAGTTTAGTGATTTTGAGTTACCGATAAGTAATGTGCAGCAGCTCTTTAAGGTGGTCAAAAAGCAGCTTTAATGTCACTTAAATGATCCAATACTTCGTCTAGACATTCACTAAGATGTTTTTTGACATCATTTTCCCAAAAACGAAAAACGGTATAGCCCATCTGTTTTAATTGTTCATTCACTTCTAGGTCCCTTTGGATGTTCCGTTCTATTTTTGGAATCCAGAACTCTCTATTACTTTTTATCTTATGTTTTCTCTCATCCCAGTTATGTCCATGCCAGAATTCGCCATCGATAAAAATCACAGTTTTGTATTTTTTTAAAGCGATATCAGGTTTCCCTATTAACTTTTTATAATCAATACGGTATCTGTATCCTGCCTCCCAAAGGGCCTTTCTAAATAGTAACTCAGGTTTGGTATTCTTTCCACGAATCTTGCTCATAATTTTAGAACGCTCAGGTGTAGTGTAAAACCCAGATTCCTCATTGAAACGAGGAACTTTAATACGCTCTTTGGAATTATAATCGGCCATCGGAAAGATTTAAAAATAGTTGAACTTTAGGGGTTGTCTGGTAGAGCAAAGGCAATAATCTTGTTTCCTTTTGGGGTTCCCAGTTTTTCTCCCCCACAAGCCAAGGCTATATATTGTTTGTTGTTTACCTGATAGGTGGCAGGCGTAGCAAAAGAGGCAGCTGGTAATTTATACTGCCATAGCAGTTTTCCATTATGACGATCAAATATCCTGAAAAAACCATCTTTGGTTCCAGCTATAAAAAGGAGGCCATTTTCAGTTATAATGGGTCCTCCATAACTTTCACATCCTGTATGTTCTCCTGTTTTATTTTCCAGTCCGGGAGTATCCCCAAGGGTAATGGACCATACATAGTCTCCAGTGTTCATATTGATGGCATGTAAGGTTCCCCATGGAGGGTCAATTGCCGGAAGGCCATTGCTGTCCAAGAATTTGGTATAGCCCAAATGGCGATAAGGCAGTTTTGGGTATTCATCCCTATTGTTTGAAGTAACCTCCATCTTATCTGGTTCATCATACAGGAAAGCAATAAGACCATCTACTTCCTCATCACTTAGCTGCGGAAAACCAACCATCATGCCCTTTCCTTTTTGGATGATTTGTTTTGTTTCCAATTCTGATAGTTTTGTTTTAAGCCCAACTAGGGAGGGATACCCACTTTGAATAGCACCTTCGCGATTTCGCTGATGGCATACACTACAATATTTGGCATACAGACTTTTTCCTGTAATGGCATCGTTTTCAGCTGGAGTTAGTGAATCTTTACCCATTCGCAGTATAAATGGCATTTCATTGGAGTTGACATAAAGTATTCCGTTTTCGGGGTCTACACCTGCACCTCCCCATTCTGCGCCTCCATCGTACCCAGGAAGCAGCAAAACTGGGTCAAGCGAAGGCGGCGCATAAACAGCATTGTTGGCTTGCTCCAGCATCCTTTTGAGTTCTTCTTTGTTTGGCGCAAAAGGGCTAATGTTTTCTAAGGAGATTTCATTGGATTGCCTAGCAAAAGGTTTGGGCTTTACTGGAAATGGTTGGGTAGGCCATGTTTCTTCGCCTGTTAAAGAGGATTGGGGAACTTTACGTTCCTCAACATTAAATAGGGGTTCACCCGTTAATCTATTAAAAGCAAAAACATATCCTTGTTTGGTTACTTGAACAACGGCAGGTATCGATTTTCCATTATTGCTTAACATCATCAAATTGGGAGGAGCAGGTGGGTCGCGGTCCCAAACATCATGATGTGTAAATTGGAAGTGCCATAGGAGGTTACCAGTGTTTACATCCAAGGCTAATAAAGAATTGGCATAAAGATTTTCTCCTTTTCGAATGCCTCCGTAAAAATCTGGGGCAGCAGAACCCGTAGGAACATAAAGAATTTCGTTTTCAGCATCAAGGGCCATTCCAGCCCAGTTATTGGCTCCACCTACGTGTCCTTTTTGAATTGACTCTTCATCTTTCCAGGTTTTGTATGCGGGATCTTCAGGTAAGGGAATGGTATGGAAGACCCAGGCTAGAGCACCGGTCTCCACATTAAGGGCCATAAGGTTACCGGGAGCAGCGCCGATATCTTCCGAAACACGCAAGGGCATGATAATCTTATCCTCGTGGATGATACCTGGAGTATTGGATATGACAAATTTCTCTTTGGCTGAATCTGGAAGTCCTGACCTCAAATCTATGGAACCCTTATTCCCGAAGGAAGAAATAGGCTCTCCGGTTAGGGCATTAAGTGCCCAAAGTTGTGAGCCTCGAGTAAATAAAATCCGTTTGTCCTCTCCTTTTGACCAATAGGTTACCCCTCTGCTTGTAGAATGCCAAGCTTCCAATTTTTCACCAAATTGCCAGACCTGTTCTCCAGTCGCTGCATGTAACGCCACAACGCGTAAAGCTGCCGTAACACCATAAAGCAGGGTATCCACAACAATTGGATTCATTTGCATCTGTCCAAAATCTTCAGATTCGTATTCCCAGGCTATTTTTAAGGAGGAAACGTTTGTCGAATCGATTTCGTTAAGTGTGGTAAAGTGAGTGTTGGCTTTATCACCGAGATACGTGCTCCATGTCTCGTATGTAGATGTTTCCTTTTGTTTTGAACAACCAGCAATAAAAGCCAACGAAAGTAGGAGTGGCAAAAGCAAGCCTCTTATGAGAGGACGATGAATAAGCATAAAGTGTTTTGGTTTAGTATGTAAGATAAAAAAAACCCAAACTCCATTTGGAATTTGGGCTTTGTTATTTGAACTCCTGGATTACAGGAATAAATGTTATCCTTTCACACTAGCAGAAAGATACTCCCGATTCATACGGGCGATATTCTCTAAGGAAATTCCTTTAGGACACTCCACTTCACAAGCACCTGTGTTGGTACAGTTGCCAAATCCTTCCAAGTCCATTTGGCGAACCATATTCTGTACACGTTCTGCAGCTTCTACTTGTCCTTGAGGTAGCAAAGCGAATTGAGAAACCTTAGCTGAGGTAAATAGCATAGCACTGGCATTTTTACATGCGGCGACACAAGCACCACAGCCAATACAAGTCGCTGCATTAAACGACTTATCAGCCATTTCTTTTTCAATAGGGATGGCATTTGCATCTACAGGTCTACCTGAAGTGTTCACAGAAATGTAACCACCAGCTTGTTGAATTCTATCAAAAGCGCTTCGGTCAACAATGAGGTCCTTGATGATAGGAAAAGCTGTGGCTCTCCATGGCTCAATTACAATTTCATCCCCATCGTTAAAACTTCGCATGTGCAATTGACATACGGTAATTCTTGAATCCGGTCCATGAGGTTGTCCATTAATCATTAATGAACAAGTACCACAAATACCTTCGCGACAATCGTGGTCAAATTCAACCGGTTCTTCACCTTTTGAAATCAATTCCTCATTCAATATATCCAGCATTTCAAGAAAGGACATGTCGCTTTCCACACCATCTAGAGTGTAGTCCACCATGGAACCTTTGGAATCTGCATTCTTTTGGCGCCAAATTTTTAAATATAGTTTCATAGCAATTTATTTATAAGACCTTGTCTTTACTTTAATGTTTTCATATTTCAAATCTTCCTTATGCAACTTGGACTTACTAGGTTCTCCTGTATATTCCCAAGCAGAAACAAATTTGAAGTTTTCGTCATCACGCAGCGCTTCACCCTCTTCGGTTTGATATTCCTCTCTAAAGTGTCCACCACAGGATTCATTACGCTCAAGCGCATCCATAGCGAAAAGTTCACCAAGCTCTAAGAAATCAGCTACTCTACCTGCTTTTTCAAGCTCTTGATTTTTGGAATATGCAGTTCCTGGAATTTTTACGTTTTCCCAGAAATCTTTACGTAATTCCGCAATCTCTTTCATGGCCTCTTTCAACTCTTTTTCGTTTCTGGACATACCACATTTGTTCCACATGATTTTACCCAGTTTTTTATGATAATAATCTACCGAGTGGATGCCACTTCCAGACATTAACTTTTCAATACGCTCACGAACTGCTTTTTCGGCTTCATCAAATTCAGTAGTTTCGGTAGAAATTGGTCCGGTACGGATATCATCAGAAAGGTAATCTCCAATGGTGTATGGCAAAACAAAATAACCATCCGCCAAACCTTGCATCAATGCAGATGCCCCCAATCGGTTTGCACCGTGGTCGCTAAAGTTGGCTTCACCAGCTGCATAACAACCTGGGATAGTAGTTTGTAGGTTGTAATCCACCCAAAGACCACCCATGGTATAGTGAACCGCTGGATAAATCTTCATTGGAGTTTTATATGGATTCTCATCCACGATTTTTTCATACATCTGGAAAAGGTTCCCGTATTTTGCTTCTACGATTTCCTCTCCTAGTTTTCGTACGGTAGCATCATCAGGATTTTTCATCCCTGAGGTTAACGCTTTTTCACGGCCGTAACGCATGATGGCCGCATCAAAATCTAGATAAACCGCTTCACCGGTTTTGTTCACACCGTAGCCAGCATCGCAACGTTCTTTGGCAGCTCTTGAAGCCACATCACGAGGTACCAAGTTTCCGAAAGCTGGGTAACGTCTTTCCAGATAGTAATCTCTGTCCTCTTCGGCAATCTCGGTGGGTTTAAGTTTCCCAGCTCTAATCGCTTCAGCATCTTCTATTTTAGCAGGCACCCAAATTCTTCCATCGTTACGAAGTGACTCTGACATCAAAGTCAACTTAGATTGATGGTCTCCTGAAACCGGAATACAAGTTGGGTGAATCTGAGTAAAACAAGGATTCGCAAAATATGCTCCTTTTCGGTGCGCCCTCCAGGCAGCCATCACGTTTGCTCCCATACAATAGGTGGATAAGAAGAACAAGTTTCCATAACCGCCTGTGGCCAAAACTACGGCGTGAGCGGAATGTCTTTCAATCTCACCGCTTACCAAATCCCTAGCTATTATTCCACGGGCTTTGCCATCGACAAGAACCAAATCCAACATTTCGTGACGTGTATAGGATTTGATTTTTCCTCTTTGAATTTGACGGTTCATGGCGGAATAAGCTCCTAAAAGCAACTGCTGTCCCGTTTGTCCTTTGGCATAGAACGTTCTGGAAACCAAAACCCCTCCAAAGGAACGATTATCCAGGAGGCCTCCATATTCGCGCGCAAAAGGAACACCTTGTGCTACACATTGGTCAATAATATTAGTGGAAACTTCGGCTAATCGATGCACATTAGCTTCACGGGAGCGATAATCCCCACCTTTAATTGTGTCATAAAACA
Source organism: Flagellimonas meridianipacifica (assembly GCF_003001695.1). Taxonomy (GTDB): domain Bacteria; phylum Bacteroidota; class Bacteroidia; order Flavobacteriales; family Flavobacteriaceae; genus Flagellimonas; species Flagellimonas meridianipacifica. The sequence continues at coordinate 1,118,859 of NZ_PVYX01000001.1, forward strand.
GGCGATAAACACTATCGCCATCTCCTTGATAATTCTTTGCTGCATTTACTCCACCTTGAGCTGCAATGGAGTGTGCTCGTCTGGGAGAATCTTGATAGCAAAATGTTTTCACATTATAACCAAGTTCTGCTAAAGTAGCAGCGGCAGAACCTCCTGCCAAACCTGTGCCCACTACAATGATATCAATGTTTCTTTTGTTGGCAGGGTTCACCAAGTCTATTTCATTCTTATGTTTGGTCCATTTGTCCGCTAAGGGACCAGAGGGAACCTTTGAATCCAATTTGCCCATGATTAATGTGTTAATGGGTTAAGGTGGTGAAACAAGGCTATAAAAACGAAGCCCAATGGAATAGCCACCGAAAATATTTTAGTAAATGTTTTGATTCCTTCAGAGTACTTATTGTTGACTCCCATGGTTTGGAAGGATGAAGAAAAGCCATGCCATAAGTGAAGACTTAACAGCACAAAGGAGATCACGTAGAGAACGGTCCTCCAAAATGGTTCGAATTTATGTACGGTCTCTTCATGATATCTTGTTGGCATTTCAGGGTTGACCTCTACATATTTGTAGACCATTTCCGGTACCCAAAAATCATAAAAGTGAAGTGCTAGAAAAGCGAGTACCACCAAACCTGAGTAAATCATATTTCTTGAAACCCATGAAGCATTGGCGCTACCTTTGAATTTGGCATATCCTATGTTTCGTGCCTTTTTGTTTTGGATTTCCAAGGCAAACCCCATCACAAAGTGAATGATTACCCCAGCAATCAAAATAGGTTGTAAAAGATATTGTACCAAAGGGTTGTATCCCATAAAATGGGACCAGGTGTTAAAGGTTTCGGGATCAATGACAGAAGTAATGTTGATGACGAAATGCTGCGTTAAGAAAACAACCAAAAAAAGACCCGAAAGTGCCATCACTACTTTACGGGCTATCGAAGATTTTACAAATCCACTCATTAGTGCTGATTTTACAGTCAAATTTACGGCACGGATGAGTTTTTAACAAGTTTTCAACTTTTCAAAGCAGCTAATTTAGAATCAATATAAACGGATTGTTAGGATAAAAAAGTAGGTTGAGCATTTTAAGTGGGATTTAAAAAAAAGGGGAACTTTTTGGTTTGGACCATTTGAAGACCAATTAATCTTCTATGTTGAACAAATCCGCAATTTCTTCGTACGACATTTTGGAGTAGTCGTACTCCGAAGATTTGGAGGTTATTATGATTCCTCCACCGTCATCGTCAGGTTGTCCACCAGGAATTAGGACATAGCGATAATCTTCAATAACAGGAGACCCTACATTACTACCATCCAGGGATGCAATGGTAAGCCGAATGTTTCCAACCCCATTAATTCTAAAGCCATGGTTATCGTTGACAATGACCTGTGGCAAAGGAAAAATTTCGGGAGATGGAATTACAATGTTCCTACCAAAAACTAAAACTGTTCCTTGATCTATAATTTCTTGGGTAAGGCCTGGGGCTGATAAATCGACACCAGCTGCTGGATCAGTGATATTGGCATCAAACTCAGAATCAATCCAATTAGAGTAAATTACATTGGCTGTTCCAGTTTCTCCCTGTTCTCCCTGTGCACCGTCGGCTCCATCTGCACCGTCGGCTCCATCAGCTCCAGCGGGCCCCGCTACTCCTTGTTCACCTTGAGGACCCTGAGGACCTGCTGGCCCAGTTTCGCCGTCCTCTGCGGAGCATGAGGTCAAAAAGAAGACCCCAAGGAATAAGATTGTTATTCCATAAATTACATTTGCTTTTGTTTGCATAACAGATTTAAATTTAAAATTGAAAGGGTAAAGCTAAAATGCATGATAAAGAGCCCATCATGCTGGGTTATATGATGAGGGAACTACTTTGTATTGAACAGGTTAAAGTGTATACATTGCTTTTCTTGGCCAATAAAACTCCAAATGCACTCTATAAGTTAAAAAAGCGGTTTATACACTGTAGTGAACCATCCATAAGAAAATAGGATCTGGAGGTTAAAAGCTGATGTAATTTGCTGAAAAGTATAACCCCATGATAAAAGCAGTCATTGTAGATGATGAATCTGGAGCAATCAATGGACTTACTTATGAATTGCAGAAGTTTCCAGATAAAATACGCGTTGTGGACACCTTCTCTTCAGCAATCGATGCTATATCTGGAATTAACTACCTAAAACCAGATTGTGTTTTTCTTGATATAGAAATGCCTGAAATGAATGGCTTTTCCCTATTGCAAAAACTGACCTATCGAGACTTTGCCATTGTATTCACCACAGCTTATGATCAGTATGCCATAAAAGCATTTAAGGAAAGCGCTCTTGACTATCTACTAAAACCTGTGGATGAAGAAGACATAAGGTCCATTATTGTAAAATTGGAAAAGCAAAACCTATCCAGTAGTTTTCATAATCGGTTTCAGGAAACCCTTGATGCATTCACTAAATCCAATGCGAAACAAATGGTTCAATTTCCTGTGAATGGAAAAATACTATTTGCAAAAACTGATGAGATAGTCTACTGCGAGTCAGATGGGAATTATACCAACATCTTTTTGGATTCTTCAAAGAGTTTTTGTGTTTCCAAAAAATTAAAGGAAGTAGAGGCATTACTTCCTGAGCGTACCTTTTTTAGAGTTCACAACTCTTTTGTTATAAACACCTTGAAAGTTGTAGAGTATATAAGAGCGGAAGGGTATGTGGTATTATCGAACGACAAAAAAATCTCGGTATCTCGAATAAAGAAAGATGCGTTTTTACGAAAAATGGTTCATTGCTAGCGCCTTATGAAGGGTAGTGCAACTATACTGCAATTTTTAGAAAACAGTAGTGAGAACGGATTGGGCTTTATGGTGGTGGTGGTCCTTTTTTATCTTTTTATATTTTTTCTGATACAATATTTTCAGCATAAAAAACTCTTTTTTCTTCTTTACAGTCTGTACACACTGGTAAGCGGCATAGGTCTTCTCAGATACATAAAGGGTGTCTTTTTTACTGGATTTTTTGAATCTGATTCGGGAAGGAGTTTCTCTATGTGGATTCATTACCCTACTCAGCTATTGGGCACACTTCTCTTTACATATTTCATTATCCATATTATGAGACTCAAAGAGAAACATCCTAAAGCAATACGAATTATTGGGTATTACTATTTAATTGTTTCCCCTGTATACTTAATGCTCTATGGGTTACAGATGGCAAACCCCAGATCCTATTTGATAGATTATTTTCATGGAATGGTCTACATCCCAACGGGTTATATCATATTCTTTTGGGTGTTTCACATGGTATACAAGCAGAAAATGATGATAAAAAAATACATTTTCACAGGAATGTTTGTGTTGGGGACCACCTATCTGCTGTTGTTCATTTCCACCATCAAAAACGTTAGGGTCAACGACCAATACCTCTACATTCTCTATCTAGGTATTTTAGTGGAAAGCCTCCTATTTGCCTTGGCCATCGGTTTGGAACAAAAGCTTGTCTACATGGAAAATGATGAGATTCAGAAAAAGTATATTTCCCAATTGGAGGAGAATCAGATTATTACGGATAGTATGAATAGAACACTTTCCGAAGAACTGGAACAAACCAAATCCAACGTTGTTGAACTTACCGCCGAAGCCCATAGGGAACGCACGGAGAAACTTACCATAGCATTTGAAAACAAATTCTCCCAATTAAAATTGGATGCACTTCGTAGTCAAATGAGTCCTCACTTTATTTTTAATGCAATCAACTCCATAAAATCCTATTTTATTGAAAATGATAGGGAAAAGGCGATATATTTTCTCACCAAGTTTTCAAAGTTGATACGAAATATTTTAGAGAGCTCAAGAAAGGAACAAATTTCGCTTGAGGAAGAATTGGACATCTTGAAAGTTTACGTAGAAATTGAAAATAATAGATTCAAGAATGATATTCATTTTAAAATTGAAGTAGAGGAAGACCTTCGGATAAATAAGATTATGGTCCCTCCCCTTTTTTTGCAACCCTTTGTGGAAAATGCAATTTGGCATGGTCTTTTGACTAAAAAAGGAGAAAAAAATCTCACTATTAGAATCCATAAAAACAGCGATTCAAAAATGATAAAAATTGAAATTGAGGACAATGGTATAGGTAGGGAGGCAGTCAAACTGCGCAACACCAAAAACGTTTTAAGAAAAGAATCTTTAGGGTTATCCTTGACCAAAGACCGAATGGAACTGTTTAGCAAAAAATTGGGAAAGCCACTCACGTACTGCATAAAAGACCTCTACAGTGCCGTTGACAAAAAAGCGACCGGCACTTTAGTAGAAGTAAACATTCCAAGAGCAGCTTAAATTTCAATGATTATTTACTCCCTTCACACCAAATGGATAGTAAACTCTTGCGAGGTTTAATTTTTTTAAGCGATATTACAATAGTTTAAGATTAGGGTTCCGTTCCAATGGACATTGCAATTTTATCGGTCAGCTTAAATGTGCATTCTACTCGTAGAATTGTGGAAGAGGCCCAAAAAGCTGGCCACTATGTTGAATTGATAGACCATACAAAATGTTCTGTCAAATTAGGCGAGGGCAAGCCTCAAATTTACTTAGGTGAGGAAAATGTAACAGACGAGTTCGATGCCATTATCCCGCGCATTGGAGCAAAAGTTACCCGACATGGTGCCGCAATAGTGAAGCAATTTGAGATGAACCATGTTTTTAGCACAGCAAGGTCTTTGGGGATTACCCGTGCTAGAAATAAGGTTAGAACATTACAAATTATGGCCCGAAAAGGCATTCCTATACCCCAAACCCTTTTTTCCATTAATCCAGACAACATCGAGGAACAGATTAGGCTGTTGGGAGGTCCCCCCGTGATCATTAAACTTCAGGAAGGAACACATGGGTTGGGTGTGATTTTGGCGGAAACCAGAAAATCGGCAAAGTCAATTATAGATACGCTCTATAAAATGGATACCAGTATTCTGCTCCAGCAATTTATTGAAGAAGCGGAAGGAGAGGATATTCGATTAATTGTTGTGGGGAATAAAGTAGTTGCGAGCATGAAGCGAAAAAGCGATATAGACGAGTTTAGGTCAAATGTCCATCGAGGTGCCGATACAGAAGCAATCACACCTACATCCAAAGAAATATACATTGCATTAAATGCAACAAAATATCTAGGACTTGGGGTTGCCGGGGTAGATTTGATCAGGTCAAAAAAGGGCCCTCTTTTGTTGGAGGTAAACGCTTCGCCCGGATTAAAAGGAATAGAGGCAGCTACAAACGTCAATGTGGCAAAACATATAATTCAGTTTGTTGAAAGAAATGCACTCAGAAAAAGAAAATAAGACTATTGTAATCAACGACAACACTATCGCTCGTGGTGAAAACAAGTTGGTACAGATAAAGATTGCTCGACTCCCCACAGGCACATTGATAGATATTCCTGTTCATGTTTTCAACTCGAAGAAACCGGGTCCCACTGTCCTGGTTCAGGCCGGATTACATGGTGACGAAATCAATGGTGTTGAAACCTTAAGGCGTATGTTGGAGCAGAACATGTTTCAAGTAAAACGAGGGGCGGCTATTGTGGTACCCATTTTAAATGTGTTTGGGTTTATTCATTTTTCAAGGGATGTACCTGACGGAAAGGATGTAAATCGCAGTTTTCCGGGAAGCAGAACAGGTTCTTTGGCAAGCAGGATTGCACATAACTATACCACTCAAATATTGCCTCATGTAGATTTTGCCATTGACTTGCACACGGGAGGAGCGCAACGGAACAATTATCCACAAGTACGCTATACCGAAGCGGATGAAAACAGTAAGTCATTAGCAGAAATGTTCAATGCCCCATATTATTTTCCTTCGCGACTAATTGCGGGAACGTTTAGAAAGGTCACATTTAAAATGGGGATTCCCACTATTGTCTTTGAGGGAGGGGAAAGCATGCGGTTTGATGAGGGTGCCATCGTTGCTGGAATGGAAGGAATTCAAAGGGTGTTGGCCATGCACAAAATGCTTCCAAAAGAAGCCAAACCAAAAAAGAGACAATCCAAACAATTGGAAAAACGAAGATGGATTAGAGCACCTAGGTCCGGTATGTTTGTCCCATCAATCACGAATGGTGCTTACGTAAGCAAAGGACAAGAGTTAGGTGTAATTACGGACACTTTTGCCAAAAAAAACAGAAAAATCAGTGCTCCTTTTGAAGGGTATATTTTTTGTGTGAACCACCAAGCGGTGGTCAATCAAGGTGACGCACTTTTTCACCTAGGGCGCTAGGCGTAATTACCCTGTTGGGACGTGGTTTGTTCTTCAATTTTTGACAGACTCCAATCAATGGCCTCTTCCAAATCCGAAAACTGTTTGATATTATTCCTAAAGAACATGCGCTCCATGACCAAACTAGCAAAACTTCCATGAGTGCTGCCTACCACAGAGTAGAGATTGAGTTGATGTCTATTGAAATAAAACTTTCTCCAATCTGCGGGAACTACTGAGTAATGGTTCACCCTATTGGAAATATAAGCAATAGGTTTATCACGCCCAATGACCTCATAAGCAGCCTCCACTGCTTTCGTTGCCATTTCCCAACCAAAAAGTACGCCTTCGTTGATTTCCGAAATCACTAGATTGTCGAAGAAATAAAAAACACCAAATTCGTATTCTCTGATTTCTCGAATGTTTTTAAAGAATTCTATTTCTCTTACCCGTTTCATTATTTTCAACCGATGAAAAGTAGAACCCCAATTAGTGGGGGAGACTCAAAAGTAAGAAAACTAGAATACCAAACCCATTTTATCAGTCAGATATTGGGGAAGTTATTGTTAAATTTTATGATTTTTATCAAAATGTATTATGGAAAACACCCATTTTCGATATAGAAAAACCATAATTACCTTTCCATATTGCTCAATTGAATCCCTAAAGCCTTGGTTGAAAGTTGAACTTCAATCAATGAAAGAATCAAAGAGACCATTAAGAAGACCAAACTGATACCAAAAACGATATTGGCCCAAACCATGAGTTCAACATAGATTAAGAACATGGTGATGGCGGCAAGCAAAAAACTGATAATGGCCGTTGCCTGCATGTTTTTGATAATATCCAGCCTTTTTCTAAGTGAATCGATTTGTCTTTTCAAAGGGGAATCTTCAGTTTCCACAAACTGTTTGTGCAACTGACGAATAAGACCGGCAATGGCCAAGTATCTGGCATTGTACGCCAACATGGTCAGGGAGATTGCCGGAAAAAGAAGGGCAGGGATGCTAAGACTTAATTCCACTATTCAATTTTAAATTCAATTTTTTCGTTGCTTCCATTACCTGAAAAAACAGCCATATAGGTTCCTTTGGGTAAATAGGTTTTGCCATTTTTGGATTCTTCCAATTTCATTTTGTTCTTTTTTAAGAAGTTGCTCTTTCCTTTTTTGGAAAAGGCCAAATCATATGACAAAATGTTGATTCCCTTATCCGCTTCGATAGTTGTAGAACTTACTTCTATGCCGTTCAAGGTTTGTATGCTGGCATCGAAGGGACCCGCAGTTGAAGTATAAAAGTGTATATCCAATCCAGGAGTACTTGGTTTTATCCAAGAACTCCAAGCATTGCCCCAATTTTTGGAATGTTTTATGTCCTTCACTTCAAAAACGGTCAACTTTACGTCCATGACTTGTGAAGTGACTTTTTGTAAAGACGAAATATCAGCTTTATAGATACTTCTTCCATGAGTGCCGACTAAAAGATGGTTGGCTTCTGGCTGAATCACCAAATCATGTACGGCCACATTGGGCATCTCGTTTTGCATCAACTCCCAAGATTCACCACGATTGAATGACACATAGAGGCCATTATCTGTACCGGCAAAAATCAAATTTTCATTTTTTGTGTCTTCTACCAAGGTATTAACTGGAGATGCTGGAATGTTGGACGAAATGTTCTTCCACGATTTTCCATAATCCTCACTTACATATATATAAGGTGTAAAATCATCCCATCGATATCCGTTGAGCGCAACATAGACTCTTTCTTTTTTATGCTTGGAGGCTGTGACCTCGCTTACCCATAAATCTTTGGGAAGGGTGTTGGACACATTCTCCCAGTCAGCGCCTCCGCTTTTGGAAACATGAACCAACCCGTCATCACTTCCCACGTAAAGCAATCCAAACGCAAAAGGTGATTCAGAGATGGTGGTCAATGTGCCATAGGCCACATTCCCCTTTTTGCCACCTTGGGTCAAGTCTTGAGAGATGGCCTCCCAATCATCACCTTGGTTGAGAGAACGGTGCAGTTTGTTTCCACCCAAATACAAAATATCTTGATTATGTTCTGAAAGCAGAATAGGGGTTTGCCAATTGAATCGATACGGTGATTCCCCTAACTCGTGTTTGGGTTGGATGTATTTTCGCTTTCCATTTTCGAGATTCAGGCGGTAGTAGTTGCCAAATTGAAATCCAGTGTAGACTATGTTCGAGTTTCGGCTATCGATTTGAACCTGCATACCATCACCTCCCATAATCATCTCCCAAGGATTTTTCCCAGTCTGGTGCCAGCGACTGTCTTCCGTATTGTTATGAGCTCCTTTCCAGACCCCATTGTCCTGAAGCCCTCCGTACACATTGTATGGTTTTTCATGGTCAATATTTATAGCATAGAACTGTCCTACTTTGGGCGAGTTGTTCTTCATCCAATTTCCGCCATCATTATAAGTGATATTGACTCCGCCATCGTTTCCATTTATCAAATGTCCTGGTCTATTGGGGTTAATCCAGAGTGCATGGTGATCTGCATGCACGTTTTCCTTGCTTATGGAAGTGTATGTTTTTCCACCATCATCAGATTTTATCAATGGAACACCAGCTAGGTAAATTCTATCCTTGTTGCTCGGGTCCACTCGTATTTGGGCAAAATAGTATCCATAGCTATAAAAAAGGTCATCAATGTAATTCTCGTTCATTTTTTTCCAAGTCATACCGGCATCATCGCTTCGGTACACTTCGGCACCGATGACCGGGGTATCAAAAAGCAGTGAATTTGCATTTTCCAAGTACTTTGCTAAATCTATGGGTTGCACCGCACCACTTCGAACCATTTGTTTTACATTTTCGGCGCGATACTTTTCTTGAAAACCATTGTTTTTCAGATAATCATTGAGTTTTTTATCATCCAAGGCCAAAAAAGCATCTCGGTTCATGGATTTGAAATCCTCTTTGGTAAGCTCATCCTTTTTTTCCTCTTCTTTTTTCTCCCTTCGGAACTGACTATCGTGTACCGCGTAAACGGTATTATCATCAAAAACGGCCAAACCGATTCTTCCGACACCATCACCTGTGGGGAAACCACTTTCAGTTGCTGAAACCAAATTCCATGTACTCCCCCCATCTGTACTTTTATAGATACCTGAAGCGGTTCCATTCCCTGAGAAGTTCCATGCTTTTCGGTCCTTTTGCCAAGCCGCGGCATATTGAATACTAAAGTTATTTGGGGAGTGGGCCACATCTATGATTCCCGTGGCATCGTCAACAAAGAGAGTGCGTTGCCATGTTTTTCCACCGTCTGTAGTTTTGTAAACGCCGCGTTCCTCATTTAGCGAATATAAATGCCCGGTAACTCCTACTACCAATTCGTTGGGATTTTGAGGATTGATTAAAATGCGACCAATATGATGGGAATCTGGAAGGCCCATATTTTCCCACGTTTTTCCTCCATCTGAAGATTTCAAGATTCCAATTCCGGCGTAAGAAGAGCGTGAGGAATTGTTTTCTCCGGTACCCACCCAAAGGTTTCCGTTGGTCCAATCCACAGCAATATCACCTATATTTTGAGTTTCCGAAGTATCCATAATGGGAGTAAAGGAAATCCCGTTGTTTTTTGTATGCCATAGACCACCTGAGGCATAGGCCACATAAAACTCTGTAGGGTCATTTGGATTTACTTCAAGGTCTACCACTCTTCCGCTCATTACCGAAGGGCCAATGTTTTTTAAGGCAACATTCTTCACCAAGGAGGTCTGGTTCATTTTGGTTTTTTCTTTCAGCGCATCCATAACCACATTGGCAGGTGTTGCTGGTTTTTGGGCCACGGAAATTTGAAAAACAAGAAAGAGTAACGGAAGTAATAGAGGTCTCATTAAGTGTTATTTTATTTTAGGTGGTTGAAGGTATGAATTTGTCTTCGGTAACGCAATTGGCTACATTTGATAAAACCGTGTTTTTCAAATGAAATATCATCCAATAGAGAATCAGCTCTTTATAAAGAACCGCAAAAAATTCATGGCAAAGATGCAGCCCAAAAGTATCGCTGTGTTCAATTCCAACGATATTTATCCCATAAGTGCGGATAGCACTATGCCCTTTGAACAGCATCGGGATATTTTTTATCTGAGTGGGGCTGACCAAGAAGAAACCATACTCTTGCTTTTTCCAGATGCTATGGATAAAAAACACCGTGAGGTTTTGTTTGTTCGCGAAACGAATGAGCATATCGCAGTTTGGGAAGGGGCCAAGTTGACCAAAGAACAAGCAACTAAGGTTTCAGGGATTGAAACAATATATTGGTTATCTGATTTTGACAAGGTCTTTTTTGATTTAATGACCGAAGCTGACGTTGTTTATTTCAATACAAATGAGCACTATAGACAAGCGGTGCAGACCCAAACTCGCGAGGACCGATTTATTGTAAAATGTAAAAAAGATTTTCCTGCACACCAGTGGGCAAAGAGCAATCCAATTTTGCAACAAATTAGAGGGGTAAAAGAGCCGGAAGAAATCAAACTTATGCAGCGAGCTTGTGACATCACTGAAAAAGGATTTCGAAGAATTTTGGAATTCACTAAGCCCGGGGTTTGGGAATACGAAATGGAAGCTGAATACTTGCATGAGTTTATTCGGAATCGCTCTAAAGGATTCGCATATACCCCTATCATTGCTGCCGGGAACAACGCCAATGTACTTCATTATATAGAAAACAATCAACAGGTGAAGGATGGCGATTTGATTTTGATGGATGTGGGAGCTGAATATGCCAACTACTCCAGTGATATGACCCGCACCATTCCTGCAAACGGACGATTTACTGACCGACAAAAAGAGGTTTATAATGCAGTACTTCGCGTGAAAAATGAGGCTACAAAAATCTTGGTGCCCGGTACTATTTGGGCTGAGTACCACAAAGAAGTGGGTAAGGTCATGACCTCTGAATTATTGGGTTTGGGACTTTTGGATAAAGCCGATATTCAAAATGAAAACAAAGATTGGCCAGCTTACAAAAAGTATTTTATGCACGGTACTAGTCATCATATTGGGTTGGATACCCATGATTATGGAGAACTGAAAACCCCTATGAAACCGAACATGGTCTTTACCGTTGAACCTGGTATTTATGTTCCTGACGAAGGCTTTGGAATCCGCATTGAAGATGATGTAGTAATTCAAGAAAATGGAGCGGCACTAAACCTAATGAAGAACATCCCAATCGAAGTAGAGGAGATTGAAGCATTGATGAATGCATGATGCATCCGCTACGAAAACATATTGAGGAGCTGATTGATCTCACCGATGAGGAATTTGAGTTTGTTCTACAACATTTTGAACCCGTTAAAAAACGAAAACACCAACATATCGTTCAGGAAGGGGATTTTGTAAGGAAGGAATATTGGGTAGTTAAGGGATGTTTGAAGAGTTGTTTTTTTGATGATGAAGGAAAGGAACACATTCTACAGTTCGGAATGGAAAATTGGTGGATTACGGATTATGAATCCTTTATAAAGAAAACCAAATCCGAAATCAATATTGATTGCATTGAGGACAGTGACCTGCTTTACATAACGTATGAAAATCGGGAGAGGTTGACGGCCCAAATGCACAAAATGGAACGGTTTTGGGCCAAAAAAAGCAAATATGGCAGAATAGCACTTCAAAAGAGAATTCTTTCCCTCTTAAAAAATTCGGCCAAAGAACGCTATGACCTACTCCTTGAAGAATACCCCCAACTTTTTCAACGCGTACCCAAAAAATTAATAGCCGCTTATCTAGGAGTTTCAAGGGAAACTTTGAGCAGATTATCTTCCTAACAAACGTCTTTCTTACTGCTCATGTGATGTATGTCACACAGAATCTGTGACATAGCTCCTTTCTGGCCATAGGCCAACCCCAGACCTTTGTCTTATGTAACATTTAAAATTTAAAAAGATGCCATACATCAACATTAAGGTTACTGACGAAGGGGTAACCAAAACACAGAAAAAAGAATTGATTGAAGGGGTAACACAGGTATTGGTGAATGTTTTGGACAAAGATCCACAGACCACCCATATTGTTATCGATGAGGTCCCCAAAGAAAATTGGGGTTACAACGGAAAGCAGTACACAGGAACAAAAAAACAGCAATCATGAAAAACAAAACAGCAATTATTACAGGTGCCTCTACAGGCATAGGGAAAGAAACGGCCAAATACTTTTTGGAGCGGGGCTACAATGTGGTGATGAACTCATCGAGTGAGGCCAACCTTAAAAAGGCATTTGAGGATTTGGGTGCTCCCTCAAATGCGGCATATGTTCCGGGAGATATCAGCGAACGTAAAACGGCACAGCAGCTAGTGAATTTGGCTTTGGAAAGGTTTGGCAGCATAGATGTATTGATTAACAACGCAGGCGTATTTTCACCCAAACCTTTTTTGGAAGTTACGAAGGAAGATTTGGAGCGTTTCTGGAAAATTAATTTGTTGGGAACCTATATTACTTCACAAGAAGTTATTCCGCAGATGGTAAAGCAGCAGGCAGGTGCTATCATTAACATTGGTACTGTATTGGTGGATCACGCTATAGGCGGATTCCCAGCTACCGCACCACTTACCAGTAAGGGTGCAGTCCATGCGTTTACACGGCAGTTGGCTGCTGAGTTTGGGAAGGATAACATCAAAGTGAACACCATTGCTCCCGGAATCATCAGAAGTCCGTTGCAAGGTAAAATGGGCATTGAAAATGCAGATAGTTTATCTGGACTTCATTTGCTCAACCGAATAGGCGAGGCAGAAGAGGTGGCAGAGGCAGCCTACTATTTGGCCACAGCTGATTTTGTGACCGGAGAGACCATAAATATTGCGGGAGGACATACCGTAGGACATTCAATCTAAAAAATATGAAGATGTACAAGGAAAACAGAGAAGCTATAGAACAATTGATCACCGATTATTTTGAAGGGATTTTCAATGGTGAGGTAGATAAGCTTGAAAGAAGTTTCCATGATGATGTGCACCTTTATGGGGACATTAAGGGAGTGGACTATCTAAAAAGCAAGTACGACTACCTTGAAGGTGTCAAAAATAGAAAAAGCCCTAAGGCGCTAGGAGAAGAATTCAACATGAGCATTGTAGGACTTGATGTTTTGGGGAAAGTGGCCATGGCCAAATTGCATGTTCCTTTTTCGGGGTACAATTATTACGATTATCTATCCTTTGCCAAGATTGATGGACAATGGATTATTGTCAACAAGGTGTTTACCCACGTAGAATAGATGAACTTTTTTCTAAAATTCAAAGCGGTCTGGAGTATTCCAGACCGCTTTGCTAATTTGTGGTCTTGATGGATATTGTCTAAACTATCCATTGCTATCGAGAGAGGGAAAACAGCAATATACCTTATGACCAAAAGAAATGTCCCGTTTTCGAGGAATTGTCAACGGTTATTTGATGTTTTAATCAAAAGGAACAAGCGCTTCAGCGTTATTTACAAGCACCAAAACATCAAAATTGAAAATGAATTTTTTAAGACTCTCCGAGAACTGTTTTCCATAGGATTTTTCGCGTAAGGGCTCTAGATGTACTACTACATATTTCTTACTGTAATCAGGCATGAGTTCTTGTAACTCTTTTGGTAATTGGTTTGTGTTGTCGAATTTCTTTACCGGATTTTCGGCAAAAGGATTTCCCTGAAGTTCTTCTCCAGAGATTCCTGCAACCATAAAGTGAAGCGAACGCATGTCGTTGAAAGCAGCGAGTTCGGAGACATAGTTGGAGACATCATAAATCTGCATCATACTTAACCCTCGAGTAGCATGGGTAGCACCAAGTTTAAAAACCACCTTGGGTGTAGCATTAGTCTTTAATGCTTCTTTATAGTAGGCATTAAAGTTCGACTTCATCAATTCACCACGGACATTATTGTTTTTATAGTATTCTTTAGAATAATAATACCCATAGATTTCTTTGGTCTTTTTCAGTTGCTCAAGAATTTCCGTTTCTTCTGGATTGCGATTTGTTGCCATCAAACTGTCATGAAGCTCATCAGTATAACTATTGATGAACATATCCTGAAAAGATTTGTTTTCAAGTGATTTGGCGTATGCCTTTTCGGCTCTATCTCTTAAATCTTGTGTTGCAGTTTTAAGTGATGCGTTGGTGGTATTTCTTGTTAGATGATCAAAGCTCAACCTGAACTGAGCCATAAACGTCTGATCAATTCCCCATAGGTACCCTCCCTTTGAAAGCACATTGGTAAAAAGATCATAGTCTGAAGCATTGTTATAAAAAGGAATGGCCAGGGGAAATTTTTGATATAGGGTTTGAGCGGATTTTAGGGGTTCCTTTGAAGAGGCCATTTCTTCAATTTTCTTGGCTACCAAAGCATCGGTTTCTATGCAAAGGATATTAAAACCATCTTTGTGAACAAGGTCAAAGATTGCATTGGTGAAGGAACCAACTTCCTTTATACCATGCTGCTCCCCGATCAATATGAATTGATTGTTAGGGCTTACCGTATTTATAAACCCAACAAATTGCTTGTCCGTCAGGGCATCCACCTCGAAAATGTGTTTTTTTAAAGGAGAATCTGTTTGGGCAATCATAAGATTTGCGAAAAACAAAACTGATAAAAAACGAAGTTTCATAGTATATGGTTTGCTTTCAAAGTTAGATGCCCAAGAGGGGGTTGTCACTACCGTATTTCATGAAGTCGAAAATTACCGGCATGAAACCCGAAGAAACCTTCAACAGCACCGATTTTAGACTGATAAAGCCTTGTTAAATAAGGCTTTCCAAGAAAAAAATTTAACCTTGAATGCCAACGAATGGCTACATTTAAGTGAAATCTGAAGAAAGCAGGTCCGATATGCAGGCACAAAAACTAAAATGGCATATGAGGCTAGCCATTGCTCTAGTGACCTCATCAATTTTGTTTTTGATGATATGGGTTTTTTCGCAGTTCAGGGAACCCCCAGGGTTCAACATTTTGATGAATACCTTACTGGTTTTTATGGCTTTTGTTTGTTTAGAAAGTATTAGAGTTACGCAAAGAAGTATATCGAAATGGAATCTTGAAAGCATTCCTTACGTTAAGAACATATTGGTTTTTGTGCTTCCAGTTCTAGTGGGAACCTTGGTCTATTCTGTTCTGTTTTATTTCTTTAAGTGGTTTGATTATTATCTTCTCGGCAGCGAACCCCCTCTACCACCCCATATGATTTCGGCAGGTTTGATAGGTTTGGTGCTCTCCCTGATTTTCGGACTCGTTCTTTGGGTGGTTACATGGAAAGACTCGTACTATAATGCCCTTATTAAAACTGAGACCTATAGGACAGAGATGATAAATGCGAACCTTCATACACTTCGTAACCAAATGGACCCTCATTTTTTGTTCAATAATTTCAATACCGTTTACTATTTGATTGATGAGAACCCCAGCGTGGCCAAAAAGTTTCTAAAGAATGTTTCCAATATCTATCGTCATGTTCTGAATCATTCCAATGAAAACCTGATAGAGGCGAAGGAGGAATATGAAGTAATGCTACAACATGTTGAGGTGCTAAAGGAGCGTTTTGGTCGGGCCCTTGAATTGAAAAATGAAGTCAACGGAAATCATCTAAAGGAAAAGCATCTTCCTCCTTTGGTATTGCATGAATTGGTGGAAAATGTAGTGAAGCACAATCGAATTGATGATGAAAACCATATTGTTCTGAAGCTTATGTCGACCCCGGACAACTTGATGCTTTCCAACAATAGAAATCCGAAAAAGGTAGCATACAGCACTAAGAATGGATTGCGCAATATAATTGCACGTTATGATCTTTTGACCGAATCCAAGGTATTGGTGGAAAAGGATGTTGATTGCTTTCAAGTGAAAATCCCCTTAATTGTTGCGGGCCATGAAAGCTAAAGTCATTATTGTAGAAGATGAGCCTAAGGCACAAAAACACCTAGAGAATCTTTTAGGTTTGTCTGGCTTTGATATTGTCGTAGAGGCACGTTTGTCAAGTGTGGAGTCGGCAGTAAAATGGCTGGAAGAAAATTCACATCCCGACATCTTGTTTTTAGATATTCATTTGTCTGACGGTATTTCTTTCGAGATTATGGAAAAAACAAGCCTCGAAGCCCCTATAATTTTTACGACCGCCTATGATGAATATGCAATAAAAGCGTTTAAGACAACAGGGATTGACTACTTACTTAAGCCATTGACCCATAAAGATGTCAATGAAGCGCTGGTGAAATTCTTTCGAACCAAGAATCAGTATTTTAAAGAGTGGATGGCAAAAAGCATGGAGTTAAAAAAGTACTTTCCAAATACTGCTTCACACAGCAATAAAGACCGGTTTCTGTTAAGGTCAGGGAATGAGATGCTGCCCTTTCATGTAGATGAGATTGCTTACTTTTTTAGAAGCGAAATTGTATTTGCCAAGACCTATGAGGGCTCCCAATTCTCAATCAATACATCATTGAATCAATTAGAAACTGCCCTTGATCCCAACAAATTTGTGCGGTTGAACAGACAACTTTTGACCAACATCGAAGCTATCGCGAAAATAAAACCGGGTAAAGGAGGTCAACTACTTGTAGAACTAAATCCGCAATACCACGAAACCGTTATTGTGAGTCAAGAACGCGCCAGTTGGCTTAAGAATCTGTTGGGTCAGATTTGATACATTTCAATAGTGCAAATACAGGTGTAACAATTTAATAAGAATCCAATCCTTTAGTAGTAATTAAAAAAACTGACAATGACCACTAAATTCAAAATACTCCTCTTTTTAGTAATTACAATCAATCTGTCTTGTAGCAATAACGAAACGAAATCCAATAAGAACAGTACAGATGTCATTCAATTGGTTTCCGATTCCTATGGTGCTCCTGTCTTTCTAAATGACAATAGGATTGAAAAAATAAAAGGAATCACAGATACACTACAGAAATTATTTAACGACCACTCGATTGAAAAGAAAATTCCTGGAATAGCCTATGGTATTGTCGTAGATGACACTCTGCTTATAGCTTCCACAACTGGAGTACTGAATATAGAGAATAAGAATCCAGTTAAACTGAACTCCTCTTTTCGTATAGCGTCCATGACAAAAAGCTTTACCGCAATGGCAATATTGAAACTAAGGGATGAAGGTTTGTTATCACTTAATGACCCTGTAAAGGATTTTATTCCTGAGTTGGAAGAGTTGCATTATTTAACAAGCGACTCCCCAATAATAGATATAGAAAACCTTTTAACGATGACGGCCGGATTTCCTGAGGACAATCCCTGGGGCGACCGTCAACTTGCACTGTCGGATGAAGCATTTACGGACCTTTTAGCCGATGGATTGTCAATGTCCAAGATACCATCGCATCAATATGAGTACAGTAATACTGGTTATGCCATGCTGGGACGAATTATCACAGTGGTCTCGGGAATGTCTTATCAAGAATATATTAGAAAGCAAATATTGCTTCCCTTGGGAATGAACAATACATATTGGGAATATTCAAATGTGCCTGATGGACAACTGGCAAATGGGTATAGATGGGAAGATGAAAAATGGAAAGAAGAACCCATACTACATGATGGCTCTTACGGGGCAATGGGTGGGCTGATAACATCAATAGAGGATTTTAGCAAATATGTCAGTTTCCACCTATCGGCATGGCCCGCGAGAAGTGAGAAAGAAAAAGGGCCTTTAAAACGGAGTACCCTTAGAGAAATGCATACGCCCCAATTCAATTTCCTAAATTCATGGAGCAGAGACTGGAATGGTGAAGCATGCGCCAGTATGATAGGCTATGGGTACGGGCTCGGAATTTCCATGGATTGTAAACGAATAACCCGTGTTTCCCACGGAGGGGCCTTACCCGGCTTTGGAAGCAACTATGCTTTTTTTCCAAAGTACGGTATTGGTCTTATGGCCTTTGGAAATCTAACTTATACCAGACCAATTCCCTATGATAAGATTGAGAAGTTACTTTTCGAAACTTTGGACTTAGAGGCCCGTACTCTTCCAACATCCAATATTTTGAGACAACGAAAAAATGAAATCGCAGATTTACTAAATAAGGATGAGTTTAGTTTTGAAAAAGACATTTTTGCAGAAAACCTCTTTTTGGATAGGTCTGAGGAAAAGCACAGGAAAGAAATCCAAGAAATATTGGATAAGGCCGGAGCAATTGAAAGTATTCAAAAATTACGACCAAGAAATCAATTGCGGGGAGATTTTAAAATACAATGTCAACATGGTGAGATTGATATTTTCTTCACTCTTACTCCGGAAAAAACGCCAATGATACAACGGTTAGATGTTTCATTTAAAGCTAATAACCAATAGGACGTATCAAAGAAATACACTTACGAAGACATATGTGCCTAACAGTATATAATTTAAAACTGGTAAGGGACGGTTTAAGAGACCGATAAGTGCAATACTAAACTATTTTCTTTTTCCAAAATTTCCAATTATAAAAACCACCATGGCTGGCACTACCCAACCCATATGAAAATTCTTTAAAGGAATCCAAGAAGTAAAGGGTGCTATTGCATCGCCATATCCGATGCTTCCCAAAAAATCTGGGACACTAAATAGTATGGTAATCAATACCACCCAACGGAACACTTTCCGTGAGGTGTATTTAACGGGTATAGCATTTAGCAATATCAAAACAATGGTTATGGGATAAATGAACATAAGTGCAGGTAGGGCTACGGCGATAATATATCCTACATTGAACTGCCCCATCAAAACTCCGAGTACACACCCAAGTATCGCGGTAGCCGTGTACGCTTTTTGCGATTCACCAAAACGACCTTTGATAAAATCTGCGGTTCCCGTAACAATACCCACTGCTGTTGTAAAACACGCTAAACTTACCAAAACAGTCAAAAATCCGTGCGCCACATTTCCCAAAGTGGCTAAACTGATACCACGCAATAAGGCGGTTCGCGAAATATCTGCCTCAAAGTTATCTTGAAACAAAGCTCCGGTAAACATCAATCCTGCATAAATAAGAAAAAGACCTAATCCGGCCAGAATTCCAGCCTTGGCAATTAATCGTTTCTTAGCCTCATAGTCTGCTTGTTTGTGTTTAAGATTGATGGAAATTATGATAACACCACCTACCACAACAGCACCTATGGCATCAAAGGTTTGGTAGCCTTCCAATATGGCATAAGAAAAAGGGCTATCAAATGTAGAAGGACCAAAAGAAAGGTCAAGGGTAACGGTTGCAATTCCCAATACCAAGAGTAATACAAATAAGATAGCAGGGGTAAGGAACTTTCCAATAATATCCAGAATCTTGGAGCGATTGATTACAAACACAAAGACCAATGCAAAGTAAACCAGACTGGTAATCAAAGAGGAAGTATCAGAAACAGGTTGGATAGCCATTTCGTGGGTTACCGAAGCGGTTCTAGGAGAGGGAAGGGCAATGGAAATGGCATAAACAATGTAACAGTATACTAAGCTGAATGTTGGCGAAACTTTTTCCGCAAAATTGAACATGGTACCTTGCAGTTTGGAATGAGCTACAATTCCAAGAATAGGAATTAACACGGCGGAAAGGCAAAACCCCAGGGCGACCAGCCACCACAGTTCTCCAGCTTTGAAACCAAGTTGAGGGGGTAGAATCAAGTTTCCGGCACCAAAAAAAAGAGAGAAAAGAGCAAAGGCTACTACAGCAATGGATTTTTTGTCCATACAGTGTTGATAATTTTTTGTGAAAGTAAATCAAATTGTTAACTTTCAAACATGTAGTTAGACGACGATTTTAAGCTATTGGCCGAGTATTGTGTATTTCATCGAAAAAACACCTTTTGGATTTTTTTCACAAAATAAAAAGTTATCAACAATCGTTGCACTATTATAAACCCAACAAAAACGAAAAACGTACCATAACTAATCAGCAACTAGCGATCCCAAATCGCGAAGCCTGCCCCCAAAATCCGACTTATGAAAAAAACCACTACCCAACATGGCAAAAAATTCTCTTCTTTCTTCTGCAATCTTTTTGGACATCATTATGTGGTTTCCAAAAAAGTAACAGAGCATATAAAAGAGTACAAATGTCTTCATTGTGCAAAACAAGTTACCACAGATGTAAGTGGGAGCCTGTCCCTGCTTACTCCTCAAATGCAGGAAATCAATAATACCTTAGAAGACATGTATCAAAAAAGAAAGAACAGAACAGTGCAGAGCGTCGCTTAATCCTGTTTACTCTTTATAAGAACAATTTTCGGATTTATTCCCGGAGATTAAGAAGGCGTCATTATTTGCAGTCGCGTGCCCCAAGACTGTTGAGTTGGAAATGCCCTTGGTTTTCGGGATTTTTTTATTTCTACTATTCCGAAAAAGAATTCCAACCCTGGGCTTGAATCGGGATTTTCGTATTGGCCCGAGTTACTAAATGAGCCCCTTCTTTCTTTTCCGTCATATGCCCGATTACCGTTAAATCTGGATTGCCTTTTATTTTGTCAAAGTCCTTTTGGTCAATGGTGAAGAGCAATTCATATTCTTCACCCCCGCTTAAAGCAATCATGGTGGAGTCCATTTTAAATTCTTCCGCGGTGGAAATTACCGTCGGGTCCAACGGAATCTTATCCTCAAAAAGATTACAGCCTACCTCACTTTGTTCACATAAATGCAAAATCTCTGACGAAAGACCATCGCTGATGTCAATCATGGCAGTAGGTTTCACGTCCAATTTTTCCAATAGCGCTATAATATCCTTACGGGCCTCGGGTTTCAATTGGCGTTCCACAATATATTGATAGGGTTCAAGATCGGGTTGGCTGGCAGGATTTACCTTGAAGACTTCCTTTTCGCGTTCCAAAACCTGAAGACCTAAATAAGGTCCTCCCAAATCACCACTCACCACGAGCAGGTCGTTAGGTTTTGCACCTTTTCGGTATATAATGTCTTTTTCTTCGGCAACACCGATGGCAGTAACACTGATGAGCATTCCTTTGGTAGATGAAGTTGTGTCGCCTCCAACCAAATCCACTTCATATAACTTACAAGCCATGGCCACACCGGCATAGAATTCTTCTAAGGCTTCAAGACCAAATCGATTGGATACCGCTACCGAAACCGTTATCTGTGTTGCCTTTGCATTCATGGCGTATATGTCGGATAGATTTACAATTACCGACTTGTACCCTAAGTGCTTGAGCGGAACATAGCTCAAATCAAAATGGACCCCTTCTACCAAAAGATCAGTGGAAATTACTGTCTTGAGCCCCTTGAAATCCAAAACAGCAGCATCATCACCAATCCCCTTTAGCGAAGAGTCGTGTATCAACTCAAAGTGTTGGGTCAAATGTTTTATTAAGGCAAATTCGCCTAGTGACTCCAGTGAGGTCCGTTGGGTATTTTTATCTTCAAGCATTGGGCAAAAGTAAACAGGAATGTAATAAGTTGTATCTTTAAGTAAACTTGAACCAGTAATGAAACAGCTCAGATGCTTACCCCATTTGCTGTACCTTCTTTTTATAGTTTGGGCATGTTCTTCAGATGACTCTAATTTTGGTGACCCCGGCTCAAATCAAAATCCTCCCCCGACTACAGGAGGTGATGAACCAGATATTGGGGACGGTGCTGTAAATCGTGGATTTGCCCCTTGTGAAGGTGGGAGTGCCGACATATATTCTTGCGATGGATATGACCTATTGCTTCAAATTAACCCTGCGGCTTTTGGAGCTGGAAGAGCGAATGATATTTGGGGCTGGACGGATACTACCACAAGTAGGGAATATGCTCTGTTGGGACTTGATAACGGGACCGCATTTATCGATATTACGGATACCGAAAATCCCGTCTACTTGGGAAAGATGCTCACAGCAACGACGGAAAGCATTTGGAGAGATCTAAAGGTTTATCAAGATTTTGTCTATGTCGTCGCAGAATCCGCAATGCACGGAATGCAAGTTTTTGATTTAAAACGTCTGAGAAATGTCCCCAACCCACCCGTTGTTTTCGAAGCAGATGCCAGATATACCCTTATTGGGAATTGCCACAACGTGGTAATCAATGAAGAAATGGGATTTGCTTATCCTGTAGGTACAGCAAGAAATGACGCATTTAATGGGGGTGTTCATTTTGTGGATATTCAGAATCCAACCGCCCCAAATGGAGTTGGGGGATATGCTGATGATGGATATACCCATGATGCCCAGGTTGTTACCTATAATGGACCGGATACGGATTATACAGGAAGAGAGATTTTTGTCGGTTCAAATGAAGATCAAATCGTTATTGTTGACATAACCGACAAGGCTAGCCCTTCACGGATAGAGACTCTGACGTATCCCAATATTGGGTATACTCATCAAGGCTGGTTTACTGAAGATCATCGTTTTTTTATTTTGGGAGATGAGCTGGATGAAACGGATTTTGGATTTAATTCCCGCACCTTGGTTTTTGATTTTGCGGATTTGGATAATCCCCAATTGCATATGACGTATTTGGGACCTACAGGAGCCATTGACCATAATGGATATGTTTTAGGGAACCAGTTTTTCTTGGCCAACTATACTGCAGGGGTTCGGATTTTGGATATTTCCCAAATAGAAAATGAGGTAATTACCGAAGAAGCTTTTTTTGATACCTTTCCTCAAAGCAATGTTGCACAATTTAATGGGGTTTGGAGTGTGTACCCTTATTTTCAGAGCGGGAAGATTATCTTAAGTGATACCAATTCTGGCCTGTTTGTTATTCAAAGTTCAAACTAGAAGATAATGAGAAGAATTTTTTTGTTCTTAATGATTTTGGTACTTGGGGCTTGTAATGATTCTGACGATAATGGAACAACAGTGGTGCCTGTTGAATTTTTAGGCGAATTAGACTGGGTCAAAAGTTTTGGAGGTTCGGGCGAGGATACTGCGCAATCCGTAATTCAAACTTCGGATGGTGGGTATGCCGTTCTAGGATATACCAATAGTACAGATGGAGACCTAGTAGAAAAGGCATTAAATGTAAATGATTATTGGCTGCTCAAGTTTGACTTGGATGGGAATCTGGAGTGGCATAAAACCTACGGAGGAAGCAAAGATGATAGGGGTCAGTCCGTCATCCAAACAAACGATAGAGGCTACGCTATTGTGGGCTACGCCATGAGTGACGATGGAGATGGAAGTAATAATGAAGGTTTCCATGACAATTGGATTTTGAGATTGGATGCCTCTGGAAACATTCTTTGGGAAAAGAGTTTTGGTTTTTCCGGTCATGATCATTCCTATGATGTCGTACAGACTTCGGATGGTGGTTTTTTCTTTTCCGGTTTTTTGGATGTAACCTCTTCAGGGGGAGAAGGGAATACGGGTAAAAATCCTTATTTAACAAGACACGGTGTTGGTGAGTTTTGGGGCACGCGACTGGATGCCAATGGGGACTTGATTTGGAGGCGGTACTTTGGTGGAACCAATAACGACCGTTCTTTTGGCGTGGTTGAAGCAAATGATGGAGGACTGGTTATGGTAGGCGCTTCGGAAAGTGACGATTTTGATATTTCCAATTCGAAAGGAAGCTACGACTTTTGGGTAGTTAAAGTGACTGCCAAGGGAGAAATGCTTTGGGAGAAATCATTTGGTGGAACAGGAATAGACAAAGCCTATGCCATCGTAAAAACTCAGGACAACGCCTACGCCATAGTTGGAAATACCTTCAGCATTGACACGGATATCTCGAAAAACAATGGTGAATCTGATGTTTGGCTGATAAAGGTTTCAGATATGGGAGAGTTACTTTGGGAGAAAACTTTTGGAGGGACTGCATTTGACGCTGCTCGTGGGCTAGGGAATACTTCGGATGGAGGTTTTGTTATAGCGGGAAATTCCAAAAGCTTGGATGGTAATGCCACCCAAAATATGGGAGAAAACGATCTTTGGATTATCAAAACCGATTCTGAAGGGAATGTTCTTTTTGAAAAATCCTTTGGAGGTGCCGATTTGGATTTTGGATTTGATGCCCTTGAGGACAAAAGTGGAAACTTAGTGCTGGTGGGCGAATCTTCAACCGCATTTTCACCCGAAATGGAACACCAAGGTTCCACAGACCTTGTAATTTTAAGAATAAAATAGCTGCTTACTCTGAAGCTTTCCCACTAATTGTTGCCAAAGCACCGGAAATTTTTTCAGCTATAGGGTCTTTGTCGGTTATGCCATGGCGCTTCAATAAATACTCAGGGTCATTATAGGTCAAAAACACTTTTCCGTCTGCTTCCCATATCAAAATCTTCTGGGGCAAATCAATGGCGATTGTTCTTGATGATTGCATTAATGGAGTGCCCAATTTGGGATTGCCGAATAGAATAAGTTTGGTTTTTGGTAGTTCTAAATCCACTCTTTTTGCGTTGCCAGTATGGTCCACTTCAGCTAGAATTCCAATATTCGGATTCGCATCCAAAGTCTTTTTGATGATTTCATAGGTGGACTCAAAGGAGTGATTGCTTGTTACTTGTATTAGTCCGTTGTTTGTTTCTTGACCGCTCATTTTACTTAAAATTAGTATTGAAAATAGGAGAACAAAGTTTCTCATGGGATATAAGTTAAAACCGTTTCAATTTGTTTAAAGATTGAATATTCATTGTAAAACAAAGCAGTAGTCGTAGAAAATAGAGAAACCTTATTGAAAGATTCGTTATTATAATGTTAGGAAACCTTGTAGAACCCTACTTATACAGTATATTTGTAAGCTATTTAGAATGAATCCAAGCGATTATGATTAAAGTTTCGGAAACAGCAAAGCGGAAAGTTGTAGCACTTATGACCGAAGAAGGTTTTGATTCAGACACGGATTTTGTTCGTGTAGGAGTCAAAAGCGGAGGTTGTAGTGGCTTATCATATGAACTAAAATTTGACAAAGCAGTCGGAGATACGGATAAATTGTTCGAGGACAATCAAGTGCGTATCATCGTGGACAAAAAGAGTTTCCTGTACCTAGTGGGTACCACTTTGGAGTATTCAGGAGGCCTTAATGGAAAAGGTTTTGTGTTCAATAATCCCAATGCCCAGCGCACTTGTGGATGTGGCGAGAGTTTTTCACTATAAAATGTTGATTGATTTCAATCGATTGACAAACAAATAAAACATGGCTTACACAGAAGAAGAGTTAAAAAAAGAACTGGAAACCAAAGAATACGAGTATGGTTTCTACACAGATATAGAATCCGATACCTTCCCCAAAGGTTTGAACGAAGAAATCGTCGTCGGAATTTCCAAGAAAAAAGAGGAGCCTGAATGGATGACAGAATGGCGTCTTGAAGCGTTTCGTGTTTGGAAGGAAATGGAAGAACCGGAATGGGCGAATGTCCATTATGAAAAACCCAACTTCCAGGATATATCCTATTATTCTGCTCCCAACAAGAAGCCAAAATATAACAGTTTGGATGAGGTAGACCCTGAGCTCTTGGAGACCTTCAAGAAACTGGGTATTTCCTTGGATGAACAGAAAAAGTTGGCGGGCGTTGCCGTTGACATTGTTATGGATTCCGTATCCGTGGCCACAACCTTCAAGAAGACATTGGCGGAAAAAGGAATTATTTTCTGTTCCATTTCTGAAGCCATTCAAGAGCATCCAGAACTGGTAAAAAAATATATTGGGACAGTTGTTCCACAAAAAGATAACTTTTATGCTGCCTTGAATTCAGCGGTTTTCTCTGATGGATCGTTCTGTTATATTCCAAAAGGAGTGAGATGCCCTATGGAGCTGTCCACTTATTTCCGTATCAATCAGGCGGGGACGGGACAGTTTGAAAGGACTCTTGTAATTGCTGACGAAGGAAGCTACGTGAGTTATTTGGAAGGTTGCACAGCTCCTTCGAGGGATGAAAACCAACTACATGCTGCGGTGGTTGAGCTTATTGCCTTGGATGATGCAGAAATAAAATATTCTACGGTGCAAAACTGGTTCCCTGGAGACAAGGAAGGAAAAGGAGGCGTTTTCAATTTTGTGACAAAACGAGGCCTTTGCGAGAAGAATGCCAAAATTTCGTGGACGCAAGTAGAAACAGGTTCCGCAGTAACCTGGAAATATCCTTCGTGTGTGTTGAAGGGTGACAATTCAATTGGTGAATTCTATTCCATTGCGGTCACGAACAATTTCCAGCAAGCGGATACAGGTACTAAAATGATTCACTTGGGTAAGAATACCAAGAGTACTATAATTTCAAAAGGTATTTCTGCAGGACAATCCCAAAACAGTTATCGTGGACTGGTTCAGGTGAACAGCAGGGCGGAAAATGCTCGTAATTTCTCGCAGTGCGATTCCTTATTGATGGGTAATCGTTGTGGTGCGCACACTTTCCCCTATATCGAGACTAAAAATAAATCGGCCCAAATAGAACATGAGGCGACCACCAGTAAAATTGGTGAGGACCAAATTTTCTATTGCAATCAAAGGGGCATCGACACGGAGAAGGCCATTGCACTTATTGTAAATGGCTTTAGCAAGGAAGTACTCAACAAATTACCTATGGAATTTGCTGTAGAGGCACAAAAACTATTGGAAATAAGCCTTGAAGGTTCAGTAGGATAATTAAAAAAACAGGTAAAATCAGCATCTCAATAGAGTTGCCAATCATAGAACAATGTTAGAAATAAAAGATTTACACGCAAGCATAGAGGATAAGAAAATCCTTAAGGGAATCAATTTAGAGGTGAATCCAGGTGAAGTGCACGCCATCATGGGACCAAACGGTTCAGGTAAAAGTACTTTGGCTTCGGTAATTGCAGGAAAAGAAGAGTTTGAAATAAAGAAAGGAAGCATTTCTTTGGATGGAGAAGATTTAGAAGAATTGGCCCCAGAAGAAAGAGCACACAACGGTATATTCATGTCATTTCAATACCCTGTGGAGATTCCAGGAGTTTCGGTCACAAACTTTATCAAAACTGCCATAAACGAATCCAGAAAAGCGAGAGGTTTAGAGGACATGCCCGCCAATGAGATGTTGAAGCTTATCCGTGAAAAGTCTGAACTTTTGGAAATAGACCGCAAGTTTTTGTCCCGTTCGCTGAACGAAGGTTTTTCTGGAGGTGAGAAAAAGCGTAACGAAATCTTCCAAATGGCCATGATGGAACCCAAGTTGGCCATTTTGGATGAAACGGATTCTGGATTGGATATAGATGCCCTTCGCATCGTGGCCAATGGAGTCAACAAATTGCGTAGCAAGGATAACGCTATTATAGTTATTACACATTACCAAAGATTGTTGGAATACATCGTTCCAGACTACGTACATGTTTTGCATGATGGAAAAATAGTGAAGTCAGGTTCAAAAGAACTGGCTCTTGAATTGGAAGAGAAAGGGTACGATTGGCTAAAACAAGAAGCCGTTTTATAGGAAAAAGATGGATTTAAAAGATAAATTACTCTCTTCTTTTTTAGCCTTTGAAAGTAATGTGGATTTGGATAACCCAGTCCATGAGGTTCGTTCGGAGGCCATAAAGAATTTTGAGAACAAAGGCTTTCCTTCCAAGAGGGAAGAAGCTTGGAAATACACATCCTTAAACAATCTTCAAAAGATAGATTTCAGCATTTTTCCCAAACAGGAAACTGCATTGGAATACAAGGATATCAAGAAATATTTCATTCATGAAATAGATACCTATAAGATTGTATTCATTGATGGAGTATACAGCTCCTACCTTTCCGAAACCACACATGACGGGGTTGATGTTTGTTTGATGAGTGCAGCGCTTACCAAACCTCAATACCGTCAGGTTATTGACGTCTACTTTAATAAAGTAGCTTCAAAAGATGAGTCTTTGACCAGTTTGAATACCGCTTTTAGCAAGGAAGGTGCGTATATCTATATTCCAAAAAATAAAATGCCCAAAAAGCCTATTCAAATTTTACACTTGGCCACTGGGAATGAGGCAGCTTTGTTGTTGCAACCTAGAAATTTGGTCATTGCAGAAGAGAATGCAGAGGTTCAAGTTATTGAGCGTCACCAGAGCTTAACAGGGAATGAGGTTCTTACCAATTCGGTTACCGAAATATTTGCTGCCCAGGATGCGATTGTGGATTATTACAAGGTTCAGAATGATGTGAGTACAGCATCATTGATTGACAACACGTATATCTCCCAGAAAGATAAAAGTGTAGTTCGTGTACATACTTTCTCGTTTGGAGGAAAACTGACCCGAAATAACCTGAACTTTTATCAAAACGGGGAGCGAATCGACTCTACCTTGAAGGGAGTGACCATTTTGGGTGAAAAACAGCATGTAGATCATCATACCTTGGTACACCACGCGCAGCCCAACTGTGAAAGTCACCAGGATTATAAAGGCATTTTTGGAGAGCAGTCAACGGGAGTCTTCAATGGTAAAATCATTGTGGACAAAATTGCTCAAAAGACCAACGCTTTTCAGCAGAATAACAATGTTTTGATTAGCGATAGGGCAACGGTGAACACCAAACCGCAGTTGGAAATCTTCGCGGATGATGTTAAGTGTTCCCACGGCTGTACAGTAGGTCAGTTGGATGAAGAAGCTCTTTTCTATTTGCAATCCCGAGGAATCCCAAAGAAAGAAGCTCAAGCTTTATTGATGTATGCTTTTGCCAATAATGTATTGGAAAGTGTACGTATCCCTGAATTAAAAACTCGTATCAATACGTTGATTGCGAATAAATTAGGGGTAAACCTTGGGTTCGACCTGTAATCCGTAAATTTTAGAGCTATGGGAATGGTGCGGACGAGTTTGGATGTAGCTACTATCAGAAAGGATTTCCCAATTCTAAATAGGGAGGTAAATGGAAGGCCTTTGGTCTATTTGGACAATGCGGCCACTTCCCAGACTCCTCAACAAGTCATTGATGTTATTGTGGACTACTACCATAACTACAATGCCAATATTCATAGGGGAGTGCATGCGCTTTCGCAAGAAGCTACAGATGCTTACGAGGAAGCAAGACAAAAAATCCAAAAGCATTTTAATATTGCCAAAGCCGATGAAGTAATATTCACTTCCGGGACGACACATGCCATCAATTTGGTCGCCAACGGTTTCTCTTCGTTCCTAAAGACAGGAGATGAGATTCTGGTATCGGCTATGGAGCACCATTCGAATATTGTTCCCTGGCAGATGTTGGCTGAAAGAACTGGGGCGGTATTAAAAGTTATCCCAATGAACCAGAATGGGGAGTTGGTCATGGAACAGTTTCATGAATTGCTTTCTGAAAAGACCCAATTGGTTTTCTGTAACCATATTTCCAATGCTTTGGGAACCATCAATCCTATTAAGGAAATTATTGATGCATCGCATGAGGTAGGTGCTGCTGTTTTGATAGATGGTGCTCAGGCTGCTCCTCATATTAAAGCGGATATGCAGGCTTTGGATGTTGATTTTTATACCGTTTCAGCACACAAGTTATGTGGGCCAACAGGAGTGGGTATGCTTTATGGTAAGGAGGAATGGCTGAAAAAACTGCCACCCTATCAAGGTGGTGGTGAGATGATTGCCGAAGTAACCTTTGAAAAAACTACCTATGCAGATTTACCTCATAAGTTTGAAGCTGGGACTCCGAATATTGCTGGTGGTATAGCCTTTGGGGCTGCTTTAGACTATCTGAACCAAATTGGTCTGGAAGCCATAGCACAGTATGAAGAAGAACTGTTGAAGTATGCTACCAAAAAGCTTTTGGACATTGAAGGATTAAAAATCTACGGTACTGCTGAAAAGAAAACCTCGGTGATATCATTCAATATTAAAGGGATACACCCTTATGATATTGGTACAATTCTGGACAAGTTAGGGATCGCAGTGCGTACGGGTCACCATTGCGCACAACCCATTATGGATTTTTACCAAATCCCAGGCACGGTGCGAGCCAGTTTCAGTTTTTATAACACTAAGGAAGAAGTGGATACACTCGTGGAAGGGGTTAAAAGGGCCAGAAACATGTTGCTCTAAAGTGGAGTTATCTTTCCCTTAAAAGATTGATTCGCTCTTACTCGAGTTGTACTTTTGAACAAAACTTATAAATGGGCATAGCAGAAATTCAAGAAGAAATTATAGATGAGTTTTCCATGTTTGATGACTGGATGCAACGGTACGAGTACATGATTGAGCTTGGCAAATCACTTCCTCTAATCGATGAAGCTTACAAGACTGATGATAATATCATCAAAGGATGTCAAAGCAAGGTTTGGGTACATGCCGAATTGGACGAAGACAAGCTTGTTTTTACTGCGGATAGTGATGCTATTATTACCAAAGGCATTATTGCCATTTTGATACGTGCTTTTAGTCACCAAAAGCCACAGGATATTATTGATGCCAACACCGATTTTATTGATGAAATCGGATTAAAGGAACATTTATCCCCAACTAGGGCCAATGGGTTGGTAAGTATGATAAAGCAGCTGAAATTGTATGCCATTGCCTATCAAACCCAGTTAAACTGAGAAGAAAAATGAGCGAAGAAATTGTAATAGATACCCAAGAATTGGGCGAAAAAATTGTCAAGGTCCTTAAAACTATTTATGACCCAGAAATTCCTGTGGATATTTATGAATTGGGACTTATTTATGACGTTTTCGTAAATGAGGATAATGATGTTAAGATTCTAATGACCTTAACATCTCCTAATTGCCCCGTGGCAGAAACTTTACCTGTTGAGGTTGAGGAAAAGGTAAAATCTTTGGATGTTCTTAATGATGTAGAGGTCGAGATTACTTTTGACCCACCTTGGACCCAAGATTTGATGAGCGAGGAAGCGAAGTTGGAACTTGGACTTTTGTAAAGTCATTCCGAACTTGTTTCGGAATCCGTTTAATTAAAAAGATTCCTGTTTTCACAGGAATGACAATATGGAAGAAGAAATAATAAATAGAGTAGCCCAAAGCAAATTAATCACCTTTGACCTTGAAGAACTTTATCAAGAGGGGGAACGTGTAACCCTCGATATCTCCCAATGGCTTTATGAAGGGTTAATTTTGCGGGAAAAAGAGTTCCGTGCGCAATTGGAAGAAATGGATTGGACCACCTATCAGGATAAATATGTGGCGCTTACCTGTTCTTCGGATGCCATTGTACCCGGATGGGCCTTTATGTTGGTAACCTCCAAATTGGCTCCCTTTGCCAAAAAAGTGGTTCAAGGTAATTTGGAAACCTTGGAAACTACTCTATATCAAGAACAGCTTACCCAGTATAACTTTTCTGATTTTAAGGATAAGCCTATTATAATAAAAGGTTGCGCTAATAAACCTGTTCCTCAAAATGCTTATCTCATGGCCATTACCAAAATTCAACAACTAGCCAAAAGCGTTATGTATGGGGAGGCTTGCTCCGCTGTGCCTCTTTTCAAAAAGAAATAGTCTTCTGACCTGTTATTTCCTGGAATGATTAATTGATGTTCGATTAAATAGTCGTTAAAGTAAGGCATGTAGGCAAAAACTGTATTTTACGTGTGACATTTTTTATTTTTGGGGTCTTAACACTAAACTCCATACTATGAAACACATTTTATTTACTTGTTTGCTATGCCTGTCCCTAGTTCCCGTATTTGGGCAAAAGACAGCTGAGGAAATTAAAGCTGAAATGGGACCAAAAAAGGATTCAATTGCCGCAATTCAGGGTAGAGTCAATGCCCTTCAAGCCGAACTGGATGCCCTACCAGGTTGGAAAATTGGCGCTTTTGGAACCATAGGCGGAAGCATTTCAGAGTTCAATAACTGGTTTGCCCAAGGGATTCCCAACAACTCTTCGGGGAATATTGGGTTCACCGTAAATGCCTTTGCCAATCTGCAGCAGGAAAAGTTCTTTTGGCGCAATGCAGCCAATGTCAATTTGGCTTGGGTAAAACTGGATGATGAGGACGACCCCACCGACGACAGTGGCTTTCGTGAGGCAACGGATGTCTTTAATATCTCTTCGCTTTATGGAAGAAAGTTGAGTGAAAAGTTTGCGATATCGGCCTTGGCCGAATACCGGACTACGCTTTTGAGCAATGTGAACAATCCAGGGTATTTGGATTTAGGTATTGGTGCCACCTGGACGCCCATTCCCGATTTGGTTGTTGTGATTCATCCTCTTAACTACAACTTTGTATTCAGTGATGAGGATACCATCTTTGAATCGTCTGCCGGTGCAAAAATTGTTGCAGACTATACCCGAAAAATTGGTGCAATCAGTTTTAAGAGTAATCTATCCATGTTCCAAAGTTATGAGGATGGTGATTTAAGTAACTGGACCTGGACCAATTCTTTTGCTTACACATTATGGAAAGTGATTGGTGTAGGATTTGATTTTGGACTGAGAAACAACCGACAGGAAACCTTGAACTTTGTTCAGAATTTGGCACCCACTCCTGACCCGGATGCCACGTTCGACTCCATTGATAATGAGCTACAAACGTATTGGACATTGG
Source organism: Flagellimonas meridianipacifica (assembly GCF_003001695.1). Taxonomy (GTDB): domain Bacteria; phylum Bacteroidota; class Bacteroidia; order Flavobacteriales; family Flavobacteriaceae; genus Flagellimonas; species Flagellimonas meridianipacifica. Next base: position 1,151,446 of record NZ_PVYX01000001.1, read on the forward strand.
GTCTAAGCTATACCTTTTAATTGAAACAAAATAAAAAGAAAAGCCCTCCTTTTGGAGGGCTTTTTATGTGGGGCGAATTTGGGGTTTTAAGCTTTTTATACCACAGTCTAAAGTAGGTTAAGCGTATGGAAGACTTGCGGCAACACTATCACTTAAAAACAATATGAAAATAGTTTTTCTGTGGTTTGTGCTTAAATTTTTGTTGTGAACCGCAAGAAAGTTGTGGTGGGAGAACCTAGAGCGGGTCGTTCGTCGAAGAAGTGAACCGATGGCCTGAATTAAGAATGGTACTCATCCAAATGCTCTGGATATAAAAAATTATTATACGGGAATCGGGTCACATGGATATCACGAACTTCCTGGTACACCCGTTTTCTAAATTCATCCAGATTTTCTTTGTTCAGAGCTGAAATAAAAAGGGCTCGGTCTCCAATTTTGTTGAACCATGTTTTTTTCCATTCCTCTAAAGTGAAATGTGATGAGTTTCGCTCTGTGACCAAGTCGTCTTCAGGAATGGTTTCCGGGATATACTGGTCGATTTTATTGAAGACCATTATGGCTTTCTTATCAGAACTTCCGATTTCATCCAAAATTTGATTTACGGAAGCAATGTGCTCCTCAAAATTAGGATGGGAAATATCCACCACATGAAGCAGTAGGTCTGCTTCGCGAACTTCATCCAAGGTGCTCTTAAAACTTTCTACCAATTGTGTGGGTAACTTTCGGATGAATCCTACAGTATCACTCAATAAAAAAGGTAGGTTTCCAATCACAACTTTACGTACCGTGGTATCCAAAGTGGCAAAAAGCTTGTTTTCGGCAAAGACCTCACTCTTGCTAATAACATTCATTAAGGTAGATTTCCCCACGTTGGTATATCCTACCAAAGCAACTCTAACCAAGGCACCACGATTGCCACGCTGGGTTTCCATTTGACGGTCAATTTTTACCAGCTTCTTTTTAAGAAGTGCAATGCGGTCCCTAACAATACGACGGTCCGTTTCTATCTCGGTTTCCCCAGGACCGCGCATACCTATACCCCCTCGTTGCCGTTCCAAGTGTGTCCAAAGGCCAGTAAGGCGTGGCAACAAATACTCATATTGCGCCAGTTCTACTTGGGTTCTTGCATAGCTAGTTTGGGCTCTCTGGGCAAAAATGTCCAAAATGAGACTGGTACGGTCCAGGATTTTACAACGCAAAAGCTTTTCAATGTTGTTTTGCTGTGCAGGGGAAAGCTCATCATCAAATATGACTGAACCAATTTCGTTGTCCTTTACATATTGTTGTACCTCTTCCATTTTCCCGCTACCGATATAGGTTTTTGGATTCGGGGTCTCTACCCGTTGCACAAAGCGCTTGGACACCTCGCCGCCTGCTGTGTAGGTCAAAAACTCCAACTCATCCAAATACTCCCGTACCTTTTCTTCATTTTGGTTCTGATTGATGACCCCAATCAGTACCGCCTTTTCATACGCAATGGCCTTTTTTTCTAGCATAAGTCGTGGTAAAGTGCAAATCTACGTAATGTTTTGAAAGCGTTTTTTGTATTTTGTGATGAATAACTTCAAGCTTAACCCCAACATTTTGGAAGACCATTTTACCCTTGCATTCTATAATCTGGAGAATTTTTTTGATACGAAAGATGATGCCTATGTACTTGATGATGATTTCACTCCCGAAGGTTTTAAAAAATGGGATGAATCCAAGTTTCGAAGGAAAACCAAAAAATTGGCAAAAACTATTTCTAGGATAGGGGAAGGAGACAGTACTCTGCATCCCATTTTGGTCGGTATGGCCGAAGTAGAGAACAAAACGGTTATCAATGAATTGCTTTCCACTAAATCCCTAAAGGATTTAGACTACGCTTATGTACACTTCAACTCACCTGACGAACGAGGAATCGATACCGCTTTGGTATATGACCCAAAACACTTTTCAGTAATTGAAGCTGAGACCATTCCCTTATTGGTAGATAATGGTAATGGGGAACGTGATTTAACGCGAGACATATTATATGTGCATGGCAAATTACATGAGGAGGAGGTTCATGTATTTGTGAATCATTGGCCCTCAAGAAGGGATGGAGCTGAGAAAACAAGCCCTAAAAGAATAAAGGCCGCCGATACAATCATTCAGAAATTGGCAAGTATTCCGGAAGAGAATCCTAATTGTATCATTATGGGCGATTTCAATGACGACCCAAAATCAGAAAGTATCCAACGCTTAATGGACACCGGTAAGTTCATCAATCCCATGCAATCCTTATTATCTCCAAATTCGGGAAGCGCCAATTACAAAGGAGAATGGAGTTTATTTGATCAAATATTACTATCGCATAGCTTTTTGAACTTTGAAAAGGGGACCCACAGTTTTAAAAAAGCTAAGATTTTCGCGCCTAAATTTCTAAAAGAGTGGAAAGGAAAATATAAAGGGAATCCGTTTAGAACGTATGCGGGGAAGAAGTATTTGGGCGGCTATAGCGATCATTTTCCAGTATATGTAGTTTTAAAAGAAAATTAGAAGAAGGAAAAATACTACACAACACTATTTAAAACTTTCACAACAGCCCATCGAAAAAATCTATGTAATTCGTCGAAATAAAAAGGTTTTTTAACGATGATTCCTGCCACATAAAATAGTATTGTAGTCCAAATCTTACTCAACCACGATTATGGACTTTAAAATACCTACTTGGGCAACTAGGCTTTTTACACCGACTCTTCTACTCTTTTTTGGAGTGTTTTCCAGTTTTGGGCAAACCATTTTAGAGAGGCAAGAAATTCTTTTGGAATACAATCAACAAAAAATCACTTCTCTTATTTCAGAATTTGAAGAAGAAGCAAAGAATACAGCTTTGCGATTGGATGAAGTGAGCAAGACGACCCGCTGGAACAAAACGGAGAAATTAAGGGATGGAACCGAAGTCTCTTTAAACGATGTTGGCGAAGATGGCACACTGTTGTACTACACTACCCTAAATGACCCAACCAACCAGGTTTCAAGAGCGCAATCCCTATATTCTAATGGTACTTTAAATCTAGGTTTGGATGGAAGTGGAATGCAGGTTGGGGTTTGGGATAGTGGTATCGCCTTAAATTCCCATCAAGAGTTTGATACAAGAGCAAGTGCTGGAGACACCTCGCAAGAAGTGAGTCCGCATGCTACATTGGTCACGGGTAATATCATTTCTTCTGGGATGAAGCCAAAAGCAAGAGGCGTTGCATTTGGGGCAGAAGCCGTTACACATAATTGGACTAGAGATAAGATTGAGGTTGCGGAAGCAGCAGCTTCAGGCTTGCTTTTAAGTAACCATTCGTACGGGATTAAATCGGATCGTGTACCTGATTGGTATTTTGGGGCCTACATCAAAGTTTCACAAGATTGGGATAAAATCATGTATAATGCGCCCTACTATTTGATGGTCAATGCAGCTGGGAATTCACAAAGATCACAAGACAATGCATCACCAATTTATGGCAAAACGGCTGACGGATTTGATTTATTGCTAGGATTTACAACTTCAAAAAATGCATTAACGGTCGCAGGCGCAAATACCAAGCTAAATGGGAAGGGCGAGTTGTTGGAAGCCGAAGTTGCTGCCTATAGTAGCTTAGGACCTATTGATGATGGTAGAATCAAACCGGATTTAGCAGGCGATGGATCATCCATTTTTTCTACAACTTCACAAAGTAATTCCAGTTACGGAACCTCAACAGGAACTTCAATGGCAGCTCCTGGAGTAACGGGGTCTTTACTTCTACTTCAACAATATCATAATGAGCTTTTTGGTCATTTCATGAAGTCGGCCACCCTAAAGGGTCTTGCAATACACACTGCTGACGATGTTGGAACCCCTGGACCGGATTACAAAATGGGATGGGGTGTGCTTAATGCAAAAACTGCTGCAGAGACACTTCAGAATGAAGGATTCACAACTTTGATTGATGAAAGCCAATTAATGCAGGGAGAAACCTATTCGTTAGAAGTAGAAGCTTTGGGTACCGAAGATTTAATTATATCGGTTTCTTGGACAGATGTTGAAGGACAGTACATCAATAGAGGGGATCTCAACAGTACTACAAAAGCTTTGGTAAACGATTTAGATATTCGAGTGATACAGAACAATGAGACGAATTTACCCTGGAAGCTAAATCCTCATCGAGCGAATGATACAGCGACAAAAGCTGATAATTCGGTTGATCCCTTTGAGCGAGTCGATATTAAAAATGCAAAGGGATCGTATACCATTGTCATCAGTCATAAAGGAGAATTGAAAAATGGCTTTCAAGATTTTTCTTTGATTGTGTCTGGAGCAAAAATCTCAAACTGCTCGCTTCGAGCTCCTGAAAATATCGAGTTAGGTTCTTTGAATGAGGATTCATTGGTTGTTAATTGGTCAGAAGCAGAAGAAACCCTTTTTGAAGTTCGATACAAATCCAGTTCAGAAGCGAGTTGGAAATCTGATTTGATTACAGAAAACAACATTCAACTAGCTAACCTTATCATTGGCGAGGATTATGAGATTAAAGTTCGTACGATATGCACCGAAAGCAAAACTTCTGAGTTTTCTGAAGTGCTACGATTTACTTTTAATGGGACAGAGACCCAGATTTTGGAAAATGAAACTTTCAGTTTCAGTGGCTCACTGGGGATTAGTGTGTACCCTAATCCAGCGGTAAATGAATTGAAAATCGATGGTGAATTGTCTCAAGACGCGGTGTATTCCATTGTAACTTCATCTGGAACTATTGTTAAGAAAGGAAGCGCTGTTGAAAAAGTATCTGTCACAGATTTATCCTCCGGACTGTACATTCTGGTTGTACAAGACTATTCAGGCATACAAAGCACCAAGTTTTACAAGAATTAGTAACTCTTAGTTGAAAAAAGTTGGGGATTTTCAATCCCTGTTATAGAACCTTTTCGATTTCCTGTTCACTTAAAAGCTCTTCATTTCTGAGTCGTAAAAAAACTTGCGCCGTGGTAACTACATCCAATTCACAGTAGGAAACGATTCGGTCTAAATCATTATCTACGTAATAGACCGATTGAACCATGCTCCCGTCCATATCCTCTTTGGGCGAAGGAATACCTAGTACATGCGCCAGTAATTTTAAAGAAGTATAATGTTTATAATCCCCAAATTTCCAGAGCTCCATAGTATCCAAATGTGATACTTCCCAAGGCTTTTTACCAAACAAATCCAATTTGTAAGGAAGATTTAGGCCGTTGATTACCATCCTACGAGCAATATAAGGGAAGTCAAACTCCTTTCCGTTGTGCGCGCAAAGTAGGTGCTTAGCTTGGCTAAAATGCTCTTGAAGTAGCTGTTTAAATCTTTTAAGCAATTCCACTTCATCTCCATGGAAGGAAGTGACCCTAAAGCTCCGCGCATCATTTTTCAAATGGAAATAACCAACCGAAATGCAGATGATTTTTCCAAATTCGGCCCAAATACCGGCTCGTTCATAAAAGTCTTCAGGGGTTATTTCATCTTTTCGTTGGTATTGGGTTTTTTGTGCCCATAGGTCTTGGACACTTTCTTCCAAGGCAGAAAAATTGGGATGTTGGGGTACAGTTTCAATATCCAAAAACAGGATATGTTCAAGATTAAGTTTATAAAGCATGATTTGGAATTTTTATGGGCTGGAAGATATAAATTTTAGGAGATTTCTCACAGTTCCCTCACCAGTTCGGGACAAGGCTCGAAACGACTTTGGATTGTGCAAACTAAAAAAGTGAAGTCTGTTTTACAGGGCTTTCGTGCTCTAATAACCACTTTTTTCGGGAAAGTCCGCCGGCATAGCCAACCAAATCACCATTGCTTCCTATAACTCGATGACATGGAACCACTATCCAAAGCGGATTTTTTCCGTTGGCGGCAGCTACAGCTCTAATTGCTTTTACATCTCCAAGCTGTTTGGAAAGCTCAAGGTACGATATGGTTTTTCCGAAAGGGATGTTTTGGAGCTTTTCCCATACTTTTTTCTGAAAATCTGTTCCCTCAGGATTTAGTTTTAGAGTAAAATGTTGGCGTTTCCCCTCAAAATATTCTTGAAATTGATACACAGCATCCTCCAAAACCTCAGGAATTATACCTTTTGGTTTTTCTTCATCAAGAACACTAACATTGCATAGGCCATTTTCATCGCCTTTTATCTCCGCAAAACCTATAGGTGTCTCAATATAAGCGGTTTCCATTACTCAATTTCACTTTCTTCTTCAATAATTCCTAAACGCTTCGCTCGAGTTTCCCAGTTCTTTCTAGCCAATACTTGGAGGTCTTCCACATTGTCACTTTCGTCCATTATCTCCAAACCTAATAGAGTTTCGATTACATCTTCCATAGTTACCAGACCACTAACCGAACCATACTCATCCACAACCAAGGAAATATGGTCTCGTTGCTCCACAAACTTTTCAAAAAGCTCAGGAATGGGTTTGTTTCTTCGAGTTACCAATATCTCTCGCTTTAGAGTCGCCAGCGTCTCTTTTCCTTTTTTATTGATTATGGCTTCCAGCATTTCATCCTTAAGGACAAAGCCGGTGATATTGTCCGCTCGGTCCTTAAAAATTGGGATACGGGAGAAGCGTAAGGGTCTATTGTTTTCAAAGAATTCTTGAATGCTAGTATCTTCAGAGGCTATCTTCATAACGGTTCTTGGGGTCATGACGTCCTTAGCTTGAATTTCATCAAAAGTCAATAGGTTTTTTATCACCTTGGACTCAGATTCTTGAAAAACCCCTTCTTCTTCAGCGATATCGGTCATTGCCGTAAAATCTTCTCGGCTAAGTACGCTGCCATGGTGTCCTTTTCCGCCTACAAGCCTAGTAAACAATTGTAACAACCATAACAAACCTGTATACTTAAGAATCAACACCATAATTTTTAAGGACTTGGCTGTAAAATTGGCCAACTGTTTCCAATAAGTAGCGCCTATGGTTTTGGGAATAATCTCGGATGCCACTAAAATCAAAATCGTCATTATAGTTGACACGACACCGACCATCAAATCCTCAGTAAATTCCACACCAAAAATGGAACGGGTTTGGGTCCCATAAAGCTCGGCATAAGCCACCTTTGCTTGAACTCCAACCAAAATGGCACCTACTGTGTGGGCAATGGTATTTAGGGTGAGGATGGCAATAAGAGGTTTGTCCACATCTTTTTTTAATCCCTCCAATTGAATCGCGTATTCTTTGCCTTCTTGTTTTTTTACGTTGATGAAAGTTGGGGTTATGCTCAATAGCACCGCCTCCAAAATAGAGCATAAAAAAGAAAAGAAAATTGAAATGAAAGCGTAAAAGAGTAAAAGTCCCATAGTATTAAGTGCTTTTTAAAAGTAGGGATATTTTTTTTGAACTACCCCAACAATCGTACGACATCCTTGGCAAAATAACTTGCAACTATATTGGCCCCCGCCCTTTTTAAGGCAATAAGTTGTTCCATCATTACCGTATCATGGTCCAACCAACCTTTTTCAGCAGCTGCTTTGAGCATCGCATATTCTCCTGAAACCTGATAGACAGCAACGGGTACATCCACTTCGTTTTTAATCTCTCGAACAATGTCCAAATAGGGAAGTCCAGGTTTGACCATTACAATATCGGCACCCTCATCTACATCCATTTGGGTTTCCCTAATGGCTTCAAACCGGTTGGCTGGGTCCATTTGATAGGTTTTTTTGTCCTTGGGTACATTTTCAATATCGACAGGTGCAGAATCCAGAGCATCCCTGAACGGTCCGTAAAAAGCACTGGCATATTTGGCTGAATAACTCATTATCCCCGTATTCTGAAAGCCCTCTTCTTCCAAAGCCTCGCGGATGGTAAGGATTCTCCCATCCATCATATCGCTGGGAGCGACAAAATCTGCACCAGCTTGTGCATGGGAAACACTCATTTCGGCCAAAACCTCACTGGTTTCGTCATTCAAAATCTCTCCTGCTGCAACTATTCCGTCATGTCCATAAGAAGAATACGGGTCCAACGCCACATCTGTCATAACCAACATATCAGGGCACGCGTCTTTTACTGTTTTAATGGCTCGTTGCATTAATCCCTCGGGATTCAACGCCTCGGTTCCTTGATTATCCTTCAAACCATCAGGAACTTTTACAAAAAGTAGAACAGCGCATAATCCCATTTGCCATAAATCCTTAACTTCAGTATGAAGCAAATCCAGGCTCATCCTGTGATAGTTGGGCATGGATGGAATTTCTTCTTTAATCCCTTTTCCTTCCACCACAAATAAGGGCACTAAAAAATCATCTGGGGTAATTATTGTTTCACGAACCAACCTGCGAACGGATTCGTTTTGACGGAGTCTTCTATTTCTGATTAATGGATACATAGGTTATAATTCTATTTCGCCAACCAAATAAGGTACGGCTCGTCCTGATATTTTTACTCGGTTTCCCAAATCTTCGCACTTCAAATCACCTCCGCGATGAGAAAGCTGCTTTGCGGAAAGTATCTCTTTTCCCAACTTCTTTGACCAATACGGAGTCATTGTGGTATGGGCCGAACCTGTGACTGGATCTTCAGGGATACCACACTTTGGGGCGAAAAAACGAGAAACAAAATCCACTTCGTCTCCGGGAGCCGTGGCAATTACACCTCTGCAGTCTATTTGATCTAAAAGGAAATAATTTGGATTTAAGCTTTCAATTTCCTTCTGCGAACCATAAACCAACATGTAATCCGTTTTTCCTTTGAAAGTTTCTAGAGGAGATTGACCAATAGCTTGATTGATAGCACTAACCGATTCTATTTTCGCAATTTCATCCGTGGGAAAATCAAGTGAAATAAGGCCACTACCAGCATTAGTAACTATCAGTTCGCCACTTCTTGGCGAGTAAAACCGAATGGTATTTTCTTGATGATCATAGTAATTGAACAAAACGTAAGCCGTGGCAAGAGTAGCATGTCCGCATAGGTCCACTTCGGTTTCTGGAGTAAACCAACGGAGGGTGTAGCTGCCATTTTCAAGAACTGTGAAAGCGGTTTCGGCCAAATTGTTTTCTTCGGCAATACTCTGCATTATATCATCGGGCAACCATTCATCCATAACACAAACAGCAGCAGGATTACCCTTGAATAAATCGGATGCAAAAGCATCTATTTGATAGATTTTTTGTTTCATATCGTGTTATTTACAAAACTACAGATTAAACCCATTCTTTTGGTTCCTGCAAAACCTGAATCAATTTTTCTTCTTCGCTTCCTTTTTCAGGATGATGATCATAACGCCATTGCACGTGTGGGGGCAAACTCATAAGGATGCTTTCTATTCTTCCATTGGTTTTTAAACCGAATAAAGTGCCTTTATCATGAACCAAATTAAATTCCACATAACGACCTCTTCGTATTTCCTGCCAATCCCTATGTCTTTCTTTATGACCCATACTTTTTCTACGTTCAACAATAGGTACATAAGCTTCCAAAAAGCTATCTCCAACTTCCATGACAAACCTATACCAATCCTCTATGGTCTTTTCTTCCGATGCTTTGCAATAATCAAAAAATAGACCACCAACCCCTCTGGCTTCATTTCTATGACTGTTCCAGAAGTATTCGTCACACTTTTTTTTGTAGGCTGGATAAAACTCTGAATCATGTGCGTCGCATGCACGTTTACAGATTGTATGAAAATGTCTGGCATCTTCATCAAAAAGATAATAGGGAGTCAAATCTTGTCCACCACCAAACCACTGGTCCACAATAACACCTGTTATGTCATACATCTCAAAATATCGCCAATTGGCGTGAACCGTAGGAACCATAGGACTCTTTGGATGGATAACCAGACTGAGTCCACAAGCGAAAAAATCCACATCATCCACACCAAAATACTGTTGCATGCTTTTGGGCAGTGGTCCGTGAACCGCTGAAATGTTCACACCGCCTTTTTCAAATACATCACCATTTTCAATAACTCGAGTCCTTCCACCGCCACCTTCAGGTCGTTTCCAAATATCTTCTTGGAAAGTGGCCTTGCCATCAACTTTTTCCAATTTGGATGTTATGCCATCTTGAAGGTTCTGAATGTATTTGTAAAACTGGTCTTTCATTTTGTATCGATTATGTGTACTAAACTCATTTGACTCGGGTCAATCTCTTTTTCAGATTTGACAAGCTTTGAATCTTTTGTCATGTCAATAAGGATGGCAACTATTTTTTCCTGCGAAGCAGAGGCATGATTTAAAAATAGATGGCGTCCTATCGAGTTGTTGTGTAAATCCATTGCTCGGGCCAAAGGGCTGTTTACAAACGCTTCCTCATGCCAATCCGTGGCTTTTTTTGCCCAACTATTCAATTTGTCCTTATTGGAACTCCAACGCAAACAAAAACGGGCAATCAAAATATTCCAGAGCGCATGTCTAAAAGCGTTGGCAGGGCCATTTTCATAGTGGGCCTTTCCAAAATACTCAGTTGACAATTTCAAACACTTTTTTGTTGCGGAAATCGTAGGGATAACAAAAAGAGGATGCGTAACGGCAAGAATAAAAACTCGCCAGATATTTTTGGCACCTACATTTCGTAAAGCCCTAGCTATGTTCACTCCTGATATTCCTTTACAGTTTCAATAAAGGCTTGAGCGTTTTCCAAGGGAATATTGGGTAAAATTCCGTGACCTAAATTCACTATGTACTTGTCCTTGCCAAACTCATTGATCATTTGGTGAACCATTCTTTTGATTGTCTCAGGTGGAGATAGTAAACGGGCAGGGTCAAAATTTCCCTGTAGGGTGATGTTCCCCCCCGTTAGATAGCGAGCATTCATTGGAGAACATGTCCAATCCACTCCCACTGCAGAAGCGCCAGAGTTGGCCATTTCCTTGAGGGCAAACCAGCATCCTTTTCCAAAAACGATTACAGGGGCATCTTCTTTTAAGGCATCAACAATTTGCTGAATATATTTCCATGAGAATTCTTGATAATCCACAGGGGACAACATTCCACCCCAAGAGTCAAATACTTGTACCGCATTTACCCCTGCTTTCACTTTGGCCTTTAAATATGCAATGGTTGTATCTGTTATCTTTTGGAGTAATGCGTGAGCGGCTTCGGGTTGGGTAAAACAAAATCCTCGAGCTTTATCGAAGCTTTTGCTTCCTTGTCCTTCAACGCAATAACAAAGAATGGTCCAAGGAGACCCTGCAAAACCAATTAAAGGAATTTCATCTTCCAATTTTTCTTTAGTCATTTTAATGGCATCCAACACATAACCCAAAGCAGATTCTACCTCAGGAACTATAACGCTATCCAAATCAGAACCCTTTCTGATGGGATTAGGTAGATAAGGACCAAAGTTGGGTTTCATTTGAACCTCAATGTTCATAGCCTGTGGGATCACCAGAATATCACTGAAAAGAATCGCGGCGTCCATTCCATAACGGCGAATGGGCTGCACGGTAATTTCCGAAGCCAATTCGGGAGTTTGACAACGTGTGAAAAAATCGTACTTCTCCTTTAATTCCATAAATTCCGGCAGGTATCTTCCTGCTTGCCGCATCATCCATACAGGAGGTCTGTCCACAGTTTCTCCCTTAAGGGCCCTTAGAAATAAATCGTTTTTTATCATTTTCTTTTAAAGTGTTTAACGACCTGCACCAATACATTTTCCACCGTAGGCTTATTGGCTATGATAATATTGTCACTGTACTTTTTTGCTTCTTGAGCGGTAGTTTCTCCAATACAGAAAAGAGGGGTTTTTGGCAAGCTATTTAATCTTAAAAAGCTTTTTATGCCACTTGGGCTATAAAAAAGATAGCCGTCAAAATTTGTGTTGAAATTCTTTTCTTTCAATAAGGTGTTGTATCCTTGAATTTCTTGATACTGAACGTTATATTTTGAAAGTAGGTCTGGAATATCATTTCGCCTTAAATTTCCAGAAATAAAAATAAACCGATTGGTCTTATATTTTGAAATTATTAAACTTCCTAATAATGAAGCGCTTAAAGTCATTTCTGCAACTAAAAATCCTGAATCTTCAAGAAATCGTTTGGTTTTCTCTCCAACACAATAAAAACGAAATACATTCTTAGGTTGGTTATTGGTGTTAGCGTTGAATGCTTTCAAAAACGACTTTGCTCCGTTCTTGCTTGTAACGATAACATGGGTGGAATAATTTGGAATTTCAAAATCCAGCAATGAAATATTTAGGGCATCATATTCCACAAATCCAATTCCTGAATTTAGTAGTAATTCCTTTTGTGGGAGAGTCAATATTCTAGTGGATAGCACTGTTTTCATCTCTAATGGCCTGCATTAAGGCATCTCCACCTTTATTTAAAATATCCTTTGCGCAATTTTTCCCAAAATCTTCGATGTCATCTAGGGATATCGACTTTTCTATTTCGAGTTTTTGTTTACCATCCAAAGAAAAAAGAACCCCTTTAAAGGCCAAAGTACTATCTTGAATTTGAGCCAAAGCACCTATAGGTGCGGTACAGCCACCTTCGAGTGTGCGCAAAAACTCCCGTTCTACTTTAGTTTCCATCTCGGAAGGAGCATGATTGATTTGGGACAGGATTTGTCGGCAATGGGTGTCTTTTTCCAAAGTCACAACTACCATGGCGCCTTGCGCTGGAGCAGGAATCATCCAATCGAGAATTACGGCATCTTTTGGCATTAATTTGATACGCTCCAAACCCGCTTGTGCGAAGATAGCACCTTGCCAATCGTTTTCAATAAGTTTCAATAAACGGGTGTTTACATTACCTCGTAAATCAACCACATTATGGTTCGGGTATTTATGGAGCCATTGCGCTTTTCTTCGTAAACTCCCCGTAGCGATGGTAAAGCTATTCTCGTGGTTTTCTAAAAAATCGGCTCCTTTATGTACCAAAATATCATGAGCAACCGCACGCTCTAGAACGGCACTTTGCACGATGCCTTTAGGCAATTGCGTAGGTACATCTTTCATGGAATGGACCGCTATGTCAATCTGACCCTTTAAAAGAGCAACGTCTAAAGTTTTGGTAAAAATTCCCGTAATCCCCAATTCATAAAGCGGCTTATCCAAAACTTGATCACCGGTTGAGGTAATGGGTACCAAGATAGTGTCATGGCCAAGAGCCTCTAGTTTGGCTTGTACAGTTTTTGCCTGCCAAAGGGCCAATTCGCTTTCGCGAGTACCAATTCTTATGATTTTACCCATTCAGAATCAATTTCTAATTGAAATATTTCTTGGATTAGGGCTAAGCTGTTCTCTGGGTCGGACTCTGATTTTCGCAGATGATTGGCAAATTGTTTGGTGATTTTTTGAATAATGCGATCAGAGATGATTTCAGCCTGATTTTGATCAAAATCGTTCAATTTTTTGGAATGAAAATCAATTTCCTCTGCCTTCATGACCTTTAGTTTCTCTTTTAAGGCATTGATGACAGGAGCAAATTTGCGAGATTCCAACCATTTTAGAAAATCACTTTTGACGTGGGAAATGATTTCCTCCGCATGGGGGATAAACTCTTTTCTTCTTTCCAAAGTCTCGTCCGTTACTTGGGATAACTGGTCCAAATGAACCAAGGATACATTTTCCAAGTCAAGAACATCATCCGAAACATTTTTAGGAACGGATAAGTCCAAAATGAGCAAAGGTTTCTTTGGGTGAATCAAGGCCTTTGACACTGTTGGTAATTGTGCTCCTGTGGCAACCACCAAAACATCCGCTTTTCTGATTTCAGGTTGGAGCTCAGCATAATCCTTAACAGTCAATTTAAATTTGCCCGCTACAGCCTCCGCCTTTTGACGTGTTCTATTGATTAAGGTGATATGGGAATTTTCAGAATGCTTTATAAGATTCTCGCAGGTATTCCTTCCAATTTTGCCGGTTCCAAAAAGGAGAATGTTCTTTTCAGAGATATTTGGAACGTTGTCCAAGATGTATCTGACCGATGCAAATGCCACCGAGGTGGCTCCGGAAGAAAGCTCGGTTTCGTTTTTAATGCGTTTGCTGGCTTGAATCACCGAATTGCACAACCTTTCCAAAAAAGGATTGGTCATATCATGTTTTTTGGCTCTGTAGAATCCTTGTTTAATCTGACTTATGATTTCGAAATCACCCAAAATCTGACTGTCCAACCCAGTGCCTACCTTAAAAAGATGACTTATGGCGTTGTGATTCTTGTAGATATATGCGACTTCCTGAAATTCTTCTACAGTGCCCTGGGTTTGGTCACAAAGAATTTTGATAAGTTGATAAGGATGTTGGGCAAAGCCGAAGAGTTCTGTACGGTTACAGGTAGAAATTGCCAATAATCCATCGGTTCCTTGTGCCTTGGCATTTTTCATTATCTCATCTATGGCTGGAACATCCAAGCTGAATTTACCACGGGTGTGGGCATCCGCTTTTTTGTAGCTTAACCCTATGGCGTAGAAAGAGCTATGTTTGGAAACGTGATAATTTCTCATACCTGAGTAAAACTCGCCACAAAAATATATGGTGTATATTTGAAAAAATAACGCTGAAAGAACTAATAATAACAGTTCCTGTTCAATTCATTCCTTTTTCCGCTGAAAATTTTGGAAGTATAATAATTAAGGGCTTTTTAAAGAATTATTGAATTAATTTAGAGTGATTCTAAATAGATTTTCAAAGTAAAAATACTATATCGTTAAAATGAAAAATGTCGCTAAAGGTACCTATGAGGAAATCTTGATTGAAGATGGATTTTATGTCCTGAAAATTCAAAATGAGACCGAAGATAAAGCCTTGGTGGAAAGGGAGATAGACAGTTCTTTCATCCAATTTCATTTTTGTTTGAAAGGGAGTTCCCAGTTTTTGTTCAATCAAGGAAATTATCACTTGGAAGTGAATGAAGAAAACTCATTGTTGCTCTACAATACCCAAAAGGATTTACCCTTAAACTTGATAATGCAGCCAAATTCGTGGTTATTATCCGTGGTTATGACCATTCGAAAGTTTCATTCCCTTTTTTCCAGTGAAGCCGGATACATTCCTTTTCTCAGCGATGAATTTGCTGAAAAGAAATATTACTCCCAAGAAGTGGTCTCGCCAGCGATAGCCGTTGTATTGAGCCAGTTGATGAGCTACAACCTCCATCCTTTCATGAAAGAACTTTATGTAAAGGGAAAAGTGTATGAGCTTATTTCGCTATACTTCAATAAAGCTCAAGATGCAGATTTGGAACAGTGTCCTTTTTTGGCCGATGAAGATAATGTTCGACGTATAAAAATGGCGAAGGAAATCATCATAGCGCGCATGTCGGAACCTCCAACACTGGCAGAACTTTCGGAAGAAATTGGATTAAGCTTGAAAAAACTCAAAGAAGGTTTCAAACAGATTTATGGAGACTCTGTTTTTGGTTTTCTGTTCGATTATAAAATGGATTACGCCAGGAAAATGTTGGAAACGGGCAAGCATAATGTAAACGAAGTGGGATTAAAGGTGGGCTATAGCACGGCGAGTCATTTCATTGCTTCCTTTAAAAAGAAGTATGGAACCACGCCTAAAAAATATTTATCTTCATCAGTCTAAACCTAATTCTGATGAAACAGGCTTCCATTTTTTTTGCATTTCTTTTTGTTCTTTCTCTTTTTGTAACTGCTCAAAACAATCCAGAGAATGATGGGGATCAAGGTATAAAAACACCAGATTTTGTGCTTGCTTTTACAAAAACCACCGGATATCGGCATAAATCTATCGAAAAGGGGGTCCATACATTACGGCAGTTGGGAAGGAAAAACAATTTCATCGTTCTTCAAACGGAGACTTCGGAAGATTTTAACGCACAAAACTTAAAAAATTACAAACTGGTTGTTTTTTTGAGCACTACCCAAGATGTCTTGAACAATCAACAACAAAGGGTATTTGAAAACTATATCAAATCAGGAGGTAGTTTCTTGGGAATTCATGCAGCTGCCGACACGGAATACGATTGGGCGTGGTATGGCAAATTGGTCGGGGGTTATTTTGAAAGTCATCCTAACGACCCCAATGTACGTAGTGCGAAGATTGATGTACTTTCCAAAGAACACGCTTCAACCGCACATTTAGATGATTCTTGGAGCAGAAACGATGAATGGTACAATTACAAAAACATTAATCCTAATATTTCTGTGCTGCTAAACTTGGATGAGACCAGCTATGAAGGGGGAACTAATGGTGAAAATCATCCTATAGCCTGGTACCATGAATTTGATGGAGGAAGGGCCTACTATACGGGAGGTGGCCATACGGAAGAATCCTTTGATGAACCTGATTTTAGACAACACCTATTGGGCGCTATTTTATGGTGTTTGGGAAGAGAGTAGGGTAGGTCTTGCTACAATTATTCCGGTATTGCTTTTTATTTTTTTGAGATAGTCCACCAAGGGTTCTTTGGTAATGGTAACGCTTCCTGAAGTTGAAGCGTGAAGTAAATGGACTCTACCATCAACTCGAATGGCGAATCCGGTATGGGTCACATCCAAACCCTTAATGGAAGTTGCCAAGGCAATGATATCGCCATCTTGGATATGTGCTTCTTGGGCTTCAATTTGATTTTGAGGCAAAATGCATAGCGATTCTTTTGCCAAGTCCGATTCAACTTTAAGTATATTTTCATAATTGGTGTCATCAGCCAGAAAAGGGTAAAGATTCCTGTGTGTACCCATAAAATTGATGGGTTTTTGAATGATTTCACCTCCAAGTTCAGGAGTGATGTCTTCTACCAGACCAATAGATTCGTTATTTCTTATCCAATCCGTAAAGTAGTGCAAACGAGAGGAGTACCCATTCATTTCTCCATTTCTATACCGAACGGTTTCTAATTTTTTTGCAAAATCTAGAAACAAATGCTTATCTCCTTTAATTTGAAGACCAAAAGCCAAAACATTTTCCACAAAAGTGGTGCAATCCAATCCTCTCAAATTAATGACCAAGGTTTCCTTTGTTCCAACTTCCAAAGTTTTTTCCACATAAGGAGTACCCAAAAAGGATTTCCCAATGGCCACTATGCTGTCGCCAAGAGATGAGGTTCGGATATGCTTTATCTGATTCAACTTCTTTTCAAAAAGGATGGAATCTTCAGTGGCACATGTAATTTGGCCCATCAATGGGTTTAAAAAGAGACCGGACAAAAGAAGGAAAAAACAAAAACGGACCATATTCAAGTTGCAATGAAAGCTAAATTAAAGTTATCTATGGAATTATAAGGAAACTAATTCACCCTTTCCCATACATTTTGAGCTTCAAGCCCTATTTTTGCGGGACAATACAAAAATTGATTTTCTTGCTATGAAAGGTGTATTATTGGTCAATTTGGGATCACCGGATAGTCCCACTCCAAAGGATGTTAAACCCTATTTGGATGAATTTCTGATGGACGAACGGGTTATTGATGTTCCCAAACTATTTAGAAATCTGCTAGTAAGGGGCATAATTCTTCAAACAAGACCAAAAAAGTCAGCAGAAGCCTACTCCAAGATATGGTGGGATGAGGGTTCTCCACTTATCGTAATTTCTGAACGATTTACTGAAAAAGTTCGTAAACATACCAAAATGCCTGTCGCCTTGGGCATGCGTTATGGCTCAATGAGTATCAAAAATGCATTGCAAGAGTTAAAGGATAAAGGAGTGGATGAGGTATTGCTGGTGCCGCTTTATCCGCACTACGCCATGTCTTCTTATGAGACAGTGGTTGTAAAAGCTATGGAAGTGCAGCAAACATTTTTTCCTGAAATGCACTTGACCACGCTTCCCGCATTTTATAAAAACTCAGATTACATCAAAGTGTTGAGCGAAAGTATTGCTGAAGGATTGAAGGATTTTGAATATGACCATATTCTGTTTTCCTATCACGGTATCCCAGAAAGACATATCCGGAAATCTGACCCAACAAAATTCCATTGTAAAATAGATGGAAATTGTTGTAAGGTAAATTCAGTGGCGCACCATACCTGTTACAGACACCAGTGTTATGATACTACGGAGTTGGTAAAAGAACATCTGGATTTACCTGAAGATAAAGTCAGTTCTTCGTTTCAATCCCGCTTGGCGGGTGATCCGTGGTTGAAACCATACACCGATTTTGAGTTTGAACGTCTGGCTAAAGAAGGCAAAAAAAGACTTGCGGTCATTACTCCGGCATTTGTAAGTGACTGCCTGGAAACTCTAGAAGAAATTGCCATGGAAGGCAAAGAGCAGTTTGAAGAAGCTGGAGGGGAACACTACATACACATACCATGTTTGAACGATAGTGATGCTTGGGTATCCCTTATGGCCCAGTGGGTCAACGAATGGGAGGCCAAGAAAACGTTGCCCGTTTAGATGGCAAAAGTCTCATCAGAACAACTAGGAACAGAACCGATTGGAAGATTGCTTATTAAGCAGGCCGTTCCTGCTTCCATAGGTATCTTGGTCATGTCCTTAAACGTTCTGGTGGACTCCATTTTTGTCGGGAATTGGATAGGTTCCATTGCCATTGCGGCCATTAACGTAGTACTCCCTGTTTCCTTTTTTATTGCCGCTTTAGGTATGGCAATCGGCATTGGAGGTTCAAGTATTATTTCCCGCGCTTTGGGTTCTGGCGATAAGGGAAAAGCACTTCAGACTTTTGGAAATCAAATTACCCTAACCTTGATGGTAACTATTTCCATGGTCGTTCTTGGGTTGTGTTTTGTCAATGAGCTGATTCCAGCATTCGGAGGCAAGGGTAGCATTTTTGAACCCGCAAAAATCTATTATACCATTGTGCTTTACGGAGTACCTTTTCTTGCACTCTGTATGATGGGCAATACCGTAATTCGAGCGGAAGGAAAACCCAAGTTTGCCATGATAGCGATGATAATCCCTTCTGTCGGTAATTTGCTCATGGACTACATTTTCATCTATATATTTGATTGGGGAATGCACGGAGCCGCTTGGGCCACAACCACGGGTTATTTGCTTTGTTTTGCATACATATTCTACTTCTTTCTTTCTAAAAATTCAGAACTTAAAATTGGACTTTCACATTTTGTGTTAAAGAGTAATATTTTAAGGGAGATTGGATCTTTGGGATTTGTTACTTTGGCACGACAGGCGGTCACCAGTATCATTTATTTGTTGTTGAACAACATCCTTTTCAATTTGGGAGGCGAAGCACTGGTTGCGATTTACGGCATTATAGGAAGAATGCTGATGTTTGCTTTATTCCCAGTTTTTGGTGTAACCCAAGGGTTTCTTCCCATTGCTGGATTTAATTACGGGGCTGCTCAATATGATCGGGTTAAAGAATCTATCTATACAGCAATAAAATATGCCGCGTTGGTTGCAAGTATAGTGTTCGTTGGGCTTATGGTTTTTCCAGAGTTTTTAACGAATCTCTTTTTAAGTGATAGATTAGATTTGCCCGAGGAAGAAATTCGTACCAACGCATTTGTCATGCGACATGCACCAACTGCTATGCGTTTGGTATTTGCCGCCACTCCGATCATAGCGCTCCAACTGATTGGGGCAGCCTATTTTCAGGCAGTGGGCAAAGCGGTGCCCGCTTTACTGCTGACACTCACACGCCAAGGCTTCTTTTTCATTCCTTTGATTCTCTTACTACCTAATTTTTTAGGAGAACTTGGAGTTTGGTTTTCCTTTCCAATTGCAGATGTTTTGTCGACCATAGTAACCGGATTATATCTGCGAAATGAAATTAAAACCAATTTGGAAATTAACTAACCTCATTCTTTACTCGGGCATCAGGGTAGCTGCTTTGCTGATAATTTTCCATTGACCTTCCAATTTTTTCAGCAGAAAAATATCTATGAAATGCATTCCTCTAGCAGGAATCCTAATCTCAGCTTTGGCCATGGCAATGTTATTGGATTTGTCGATGGTCAAAATCTTTCCTTCTCTACCATTGAATTTTCCTTTTTCCCTTCTTTTGAATAAATCGGCATACTCCTTTGGGGACAGCACCCATAATTCTTGGTCTTTTTTGGACAAGAACAGCTCAGCTTCTTCATAAAAGGCAGACTCTATCTGTTCGGTATTGTTGTATGAAGAACCATCCAAATAGTCTTGAAGTGTTTTTCGTATGCTTTCTTCTTCAGACTGGGCATGTAAAGAGAGAGACATTGCTGAAAGGATAAAGATTAAAACTCTTGTTTTCATAATTTAGAGTTTATATTGTTTTTTGATTTCGATTATTTTTCCGTTGTCTTCGTCCGTAAGGATATACAATTTGCCGTCTGGACTCTGTCTTGCCTTTCTAATACGAACCCTATCATCCAAAAAAAGCTCTTCTGCACTTTTTATAGTTTCGTTATCAATTTGAAACCGCCATAAACTTCCTCTTGAAAGCCCAGGGACAATTAGATTGTTTTTCCACTGTGGGAATTCGGTTCCAGTGTAAAAAGTTAGTCCGGTAGGAGCTACAGTATGCTGCCAAAACCAAACAGGTGGGGTGAAATCTACACCTTCAAGTTTTGGAGGGGTATAATCCGAACTTCTTAATTTTCCAGAAGTCACATTGGGCCAACCATAATTGGCGCCAGGGTGAAGAATATTGATTTCATCTCCTTGAATGGTACCATGCTCGCTGAACCAAATTGTGTTGGTATCAGGTTGGACCGTAATTCCTTGAGCGGCCCTAATACCCATGGCATATATGCCAGGAATGGCATTTGGACCCAAATCGGGATTGTCATCTGGAATGCTTCCATCCGGATTGATTCGGTATATTTTTCCTCGTTTATCAGTGACATCCTGTGCAATTGGGAGAGGTGGTTCATCCCGTTCCCAAAACAATCGTTCTCCTATGGTGACATATAATTTATCATCTGCCCCAAAAGTCATGCCTCCGCCGTAGTGATAGTATTCCCTCGTGTATGGAGCAGCTTCAATCAAAGTTTCATGGTTAATCAATGAGTCGTTGTTGAGTTGGGCTCGTACTACTTTAGTCGTGGTTCCAAAATCCTTTTTGGCCGCGTACGATATATATACCCACTTGTTTTTTTTAAAATTTGGGTCTACCAAGACTTCAAATATTCCTGAATTATCTCCAAAATGGATTGCACGGATACTGTCTGTCAAATCACTTGGGAACCCCTTTACGGTTCGTTTTTCTTTTGTTGAAAGATTTACGCTCAAAAGGTTTCCATCCTTTTCTGAGACCAAAGCTTCATTGTTGGAGATGAAAGCGATGCTCCAGGGGTGATTTAGGCTATCCAAAACCACTTCCTTAATGGGATGGAAAGGTTGGAATTCTTCAGCAACCGATTTTTTATGATTTTCGGCGCACCCAATGCAAAGTAGGATAATGGGAAAAATCAATTTGTTCATTTTTGGAAGTTTTCCCCAAATGACCTCAAAACAGTCCAGTTACTCTTTAAAAAACATGATTTTTAAAACGAAAAAGTTCACACTTTTCCGAACTCTCTCCGATATTGGGATGGTGTGCGTTTTGTTTTGGCCTTAAAGGCTAGATTAAACGAAGTGATATTCCCAAAACCACAATCGTAGGCTACTGCAATGATTTTCTCATTTCTGTAATTTGGATCTATCAATAAAGACTTTGCTTTCTCCACTCGATGACTCGCCACAAAGTCGGAGAAATTCTTTTCTTCATTTTCATTGATTGCCTGTGACAATTTTCGAGGAGACACCTTCAAGCGTTCAGAGACACTTTCGAGAGATAGGGAATTGTCCAGATAGATTTCTTCTTCTGAAAACAGCTGTTTTAACGACTCCATTAGGAGTTTGGATGTAGATTTATCCAAGGTCGAAGAATTATATTTTCCCAATTGAAAGGCATGTTTTTGAAGAAAGAGGAAAGAGAAGACATAAATCAGCAAAGAGAAAAATAGAGCACCCCCAATGTAGAAAGAAAATAAACCTGCCAAATGGCCCATATAAAACAACCATATCAAAGCGGTTCCAATGACCAGATTTCTAAACCAATTGCCTAGTTGTTTTCTAATTTCAGTTCGGTTTCCAACAAGCAAACCAAAAGAAAGAAAAACGTAAACCGCCAAATGGGAAAAAACCAAAATGTAAATTACATATGATATTGGGTTTGCATTGTTGGGTATAACTGTTGAAAATGTGACAAAAAGGATGAAAGGCAAAAAATGAAGAACATCTTTTGATAAGAAGTCTTTTTTGGATAAAAGCAAAGCTTTTCCATAAAACCATAAAGAGGGTCCGGTAAGCAATATTCCGGAAAGGCCCAAATTGCGTTGCCAGGGCTCCAAATCCAAATAAACGTTAAGCACAGACTTGCCGATTCTGATAGTGAGTCCTAATATGGCAAGACCCAAAAAAAGATTGGCTCTTCTACTTCCTTTATTTAATGTGAAAAGGTAAAACGAAAGGAACAAGGCTTGTACAATTCCCAAGCAACTTAAAGCCAATATTACCATATCCTTGCTCATACATCAAAAATAGGAAGAAGAGGACAAATGGAAATCTATGTCATTTTAAGTTGTTACTTTTAACAAAAGACCTTTAACTAATGAAATTTTCACATTGGAGTTTTGGCATTTTTTTATTGATTTCAATAGGATGTACTGAGAAAAAGCAAATGGAAGAAACCTATTCTTTGTTCGTGGGCACCTATACAAATGGTGAGAGTGAAGGAATCTACAAATTGGATTTTAACCCCAGTTCTGGAAGTTTGGATAGTATTCAACTCATGGCCAAATTACCTAATCCTTCTTTTTTGACCTTCTCGTCTGATAAGCAATACCTCTATGCAGTTCAGGAAACCGCAGATTTTGACAGTTTAGGTGGAGGTGTGACTTCCTTCGTTTTGGAAAATGGACAATTGAAAGCACTTAATAGTAAAGGTACAGGCGGAGCCCATCCATGTCACGTGGCCTTTTCCAAAATGAACCAAATAGCGGTGTCCAATTACACAGGCGGTAATTTTGCGGTTTTCGATGTAGAATCAGATGGAAGTCTGGGTAAAAGACAACTCATTGACCATAAGGTTTTGGACACCACAAAAGCTTCACATGTGCATAAGGCCCATTTTAATGAAGATGGACTATTTACCTCCGATTTGGGGTTGGATGGAATTAAAAGATATTACGAAAAGGACAACATATGGGAATCCGGGCATCAAGCATCCATTGACCTTCCCGAAGGGGCGGGGCCAAGACACTTTGTATTTAATACCGATAGGTCTTTTCTGTATGTCATCAATGAGTTGAACGCTACGATTACTGTTTTCCAACGGGACGATGAAGGCAGTTTCAATCCGATTCAAACGGAAGATACTTTAGCTCCTGACTGGGAAGGGGGCAAGTCATGCGCCGATATTCATTTATCTCCAGATGGAAGATTTCTATATGGGTCAAATCGTGGAGAGAATACCATAGTTATTTTTTCTATTGATGATAGCACCGGAAAAATTACTTTGGTAGGGCGTGAATCCGTTCGTGGGGATTGGCCCCGTAATTTTACAATTGACCCCAGTGGAAACTTTTTGTTGGTAGCCAATGAGCGAAGTAACAATATTACCGTTTTTGAACGCAACACGGAGAAAGGTACACTAAGGTTTTTGAATGAAACCAAACTGTCAAGCCCAGTCTGCCTAGAGTTTATGAACGATTAATTTATAGTTCTTCAATTTTGAAGGGTCTATAATCATATTGGTTTGTTGATTTAGCATGTCCATTTGTGAGTCGGAAAGAAAATAGATTTTGTCCTCAACCAAGTCAAAAGTGGTAGGGATATCCGTAGGGTTTTCAAAATCCATTAATTTTTCATGTGTGATTATCTCCGTTTTTTCGTCGTTCAGGTAATATTGATAAATACCATTCTCACTTATATCCCTTCTTGAGTTTACAATGGCAATCAAGCTGTTTTTGTAAAATTTCATCCCGTCAATTCCCTTGTGATTATTAGGTTCGTTGATCAATGTTTGACTGGCAATATCCAAAATGCGAATTCCGCTCGTATAGGTGGCAAAGTAGAGATATCTGTTATCGTTTGAGATGGTTATTCCATTGGTATGCTTTATTGCCTCATTGGAGTAAAAAACCTCTAGGCTATTTTTGGATTCATTGATGGTATAGATGTTTTCCGATTCTGAATCAGAAATGAAAACCTTCCCATTGTGGTCAATGGCAATATCATTTAGATAGATGAATTTAGAATTGTTCAACGTATAGGATTTGATAAGGTCACCTGAAATGATGTCCAATAAAATAAGAATGGATTTATTGTTCTCTTTTGTAAGGGTATTGCCCAATGCGTAGAGTATATCTCTCTTAATCGTCATTCCAAATCCGGATAAATAACCGTGTTCATTGGATTGAATAAAACTAGTAGCATTCTCACCATCAAGATTGCTTTGTACAATTTTATTGTGTTTAAGACTGTTTATAAAAAGTTTTCCTGATTTGGAATCCACAGCAATCCCTTCGGGAATGAGGTCTTTTTCAAATGACAGTGTTATTGTTTTTTGATACGGTTGTGCGCTGACCAGACAGGTCATTAGAAGAAAGGTCCATAGAAAAAGCCTCATTCCAAATTAATTCAAATTACATCTATAAAATATAAAGTACCATTGGTCAATTCCTACTAAATAAAGGGACAGGGGTTTCATTTGAATCATCTTTGGCGAACCAGGTCATGATATGCTTTTGAGGCCACCTTCTAATTAGGGTATCTGCCTTTTTATCATACCAAACGGCATCAAAATCCCCTTTGGTAGTGAGTACTACACGCCATTCCTTTTGTAGTAAAGAAACATCTTCATAGCTGGCGTTCAAGCCGTCCCAATCAATTCCTGAAAGCACCTGAGGGTCTAAGTGGGCCATGACCTCTTTTTCACTTAAAACGGCCAACCAAATAGGTTTGGATAAATGCTCTATGGACAAATCTTCGCGTTTTGCACCCCAACCGATTTTTATGTCTGCCCCACCTCGAATGGCAGCCATTAATGCGTCTTTGCTACCTTCCAAAACAGCACCTTCCTTATCCGTTTTAAGAACGACCTTCCAACTATTGTTGGTTGAAGGATTTGGTGAACATCCAAAAAGCAAAAACAATAGGACAATACTTATTAGTCTTTTCATGACTCGAATTTTTGATGTGAACCTGTACAAGTTACGGAAAGACTTAGTTAGAAAAAGCAACAAGTTCGATTCTTTTCTTGGGAGACTACCCAAAAAAGAACTCATGTAAAAACCGTCCAGGAGCTAGGGTAAAACCTCCGGCAATACCAATGGCCCCGATATAGAGCAAAACCATCTTTCGCTGATGGGCCTTTATCTTGCCTTTTTTAATGGCAGTATAGGCCGTGGGAACTGTCCACAAGGTTAGAAAACTGAATAAATGTATCCATCCGAAATGGTTTAAGAATCTTCCCCCAACATCAGCAGGCATAAAAAGGGTAAGAATGGCTGTAATTAACATGAGAAACATATATATTTTGCCCAAACTTTTGTGGATAGAAGTCCCTTTTTTACCTAAAAGACCATAGGCTCCAAGAAAAATACAGGGTGCTACGGTAATAAGGTGGGCATACATTAAAGTTTCATAGCCCATGGTTAGCTTTTTGATACTAATATGATTATACCAATAATGACTAGACTAAAAAGAATAGTGAAAAAAATCTTCCAAAAACTGTACGGTCTTGTTCCCGAAATAGAACCATTTTCTCCATTTACAAAAAAATTATACTCTTTGCCATTGTATCGATAGGAACTCACGTAAACGGGAAGTAGAATATGTTTGAAGGTTTCTTCACTAAGCTGCATATTCATATGACTAATTCGCTGTGTGTCTCCACCAATATCTTGTCTACACCATCTTTTGGCAATTTGTTCTGCTTCCCCTTTTGCTGCCAAATGGCCTTGTTTTAATGGAATGGTATATTTTTCTGTAACAAACCCACGAAGAAAACTACTGTTGAAGGGTTGAAGTAATTGTAGATTCCACCTAGCAATTTTTGATGGAACACGACCTTTTCGTTGTTTGGAAGCTTCCACCAAAGTGTCATCTACAAAACCCGAAACCTGACCAGAGGCTGGGTACCACCTAGTTTTTCTAACCCTTTGGGTCACCATTTTACCTTGTGAATTACGCACTCTTTTGGTTTCGTAATAATACTCTCCTCTTTGACCCCTGTATGTAGCGCTTAATTGCGCATCAAAAGTCCAATAAGGTAGATATAGTCCTTTGGTGAACTGTGGGTCCAAAGCAGCTTTTTTAAGGTTATTTGGAGCAAACCATAGCCTTTGCACCCAGCGTTTAAAAATTTGATATGATTTCTGTTGGTCTACCTGAAAAGGGAGCACCGCGCCTGGCAAAATCCACTCTTCTTTATACTGGTCTTCCAAAACCAAGGGCATACTGCAATACACACAATGAAGAGATTTATAGTTTTCTTCAACATGCTGATTGGCACCACAATTTTTACAATGCAACATGCTGATTTCCTCACTATGGCGTTGTGCACCCATTTCACTCAAGTAAGGGTAAAGTTCCAGTTCTTCGAATCCGTTTGGGTCTACTGAAATAGTTTCTTGATGACCACAGTACTCGCAACTAACGTTTGTAGTGCCGGGCTTGTATTTTAATTCGGCACCGCAGTTAATGCAGGACTTTTTGAGCTCAGTTTTTTGAATGGACTCTTCCAAATGAATATGAAAACAATTACTAGTATCTAGTTGCTGGGTAAAGGTGGGGGTGTGCTTCCTCCTAAAAATGATTTCAGTTCCTCTACTTCTTGCAAAGCTGACCAATTAGACATCCCTTGTTTCCAAACCAAACTTTCACGATTAATGGTTCTATTGGCAAAAAGTGCTTTAAGCTGATCAAACGAAACCGGTCCTTGTTGAGTGCCATTTACCGCATAAAAGTATTGAACTTGAACGGGCATTGGTGGAGGAACGGGTGTTTGAGCTTGCTGCATTTGCGGTTGTCCTCCCATTTGTGGACTCATCATTCCTCCCATTTGTTGGGCAAGTACAAATCCCATTCCCATTCCCATTCCTGCACCAGCAGTTCCGCCTTCATTTTTGGCAGCGGCCTCAATTGCTTTGGCAGTTTTGAATTTTGTCAACTTATCTAAATCCAACTTATCTATTCTACTGTATTCAAAGATTTCTTTCTTTAAATCTTCAGGCATGGACACATTTTCGATGTAGAATTTCTCCAATGAGATACCCACACTTTCGAACTCGGGGGCCATTACCTCCCTGCAGGTATCCGAAAGTTCAGACGTGTTGGCTGCATACAGTTCTATGGGCAAATTAGCCTCACCTACAGTATCGGTAAAACGAGTAGCAATCAAACTCTTTAAATGCTCATTGATTTCATAATTGGTAAAATTGCTATCTGTACCAACGATGTCCACAATAAACTTTCCAGCATCTGAAATTCGAAAAGCATAGGTTCCAAAAGCTCTTATCTCCACCAATCCAAATCGTTCATCACTTAAGGTAATTGGACTTTTTGTTCCCCATTTCTCATCGGTGAACAGGTGTGTGTTCACAAAATACACTTCGGCCTTGAAAGGAGAATTGAATCCATATTTCCAACCCTTGAGAGTTGCTAAAATGGGTAAGTTCTGTGTGGTTAGGTCATAAGTTCCTGGTTCAAAAACATCAGCAAGTTGCCCTTCATTCACAAAGACTGCCGTTTGTCCTTCGCGGACAATAAGCTTAGCTCCGTTTTTAATTTCATTTTGATATCGTTCAAAGCGATGTGCAATGGTATCATCCGTGTAGTCAAGCCACTCAACAATATCGATAAACTCATTACTGAGCTTCTCCTTAATTTTTCCAAAAATATCCATGGTTATGTGTTTTCGAGTTTTGATTAAAGCTAGTAAAAAAGTATGTAGCCTTTTCTAAATTTGTTTAAAATAGAGACAAGTTGTTACATTTTACAATTATAAAATTCCATGAAGGAAATATTATGCATGTTATTTGGAATTTTACTCTTAGGGGTGAGCAGCTGTAAGCCTGAAAAATCTGAAACGGCAGCGCAAGCAAAACCTGAAGAAGAGAAAATTGAAATCATTGAATTGACCTTGGACCAAGCTAATACTTTGGCAACATTACCTATTGCTTGTGTAACCCAAGAATATCCTAATAAATTGGGTCACGTTTTGGGGAGTGAAGAGGATTTAGGGACACCAAAAAAACACCATCCTGCCTTTTATGGTTGTTTTGATTGGCATTCTGCAGTACATGGGCATTGGTCAATGGTTAGATTGCTCAAATCTTTTCCCAATTTGAAGGAGGCGGAAAGAATCAGAAATATTCTTTCTGAGAATCTGTCACAAGAAAACATAGCTATTGAAGTTGCCTATTTTGATAATGTGCATAATAGAAACTATGAGCGCACTTATGGATGGGCTTGGCTTCTCAAACTTGCCGAAGAACTGCATAGTTTTGATGACCCATTAGCAAGGGAATTGGAAAAAAATTTACTGCCCTTAACCGAGCTGATAACTCGAAAATTTATGGACTATTTACCTAAGTTGCAATATCCGGTGCGAGTGGGGACACATACCAATACTGCTTTCGGACTTGCATTTGCTTGGGATTACGCAGAAGCTTTACAAAATCAGGGACTAAAAGAAGCGATTCTTAATCGGTCTTTGGCATTTTATAAAGGAGATGCGGGATGTCCTCTGAGTTGGGAGCCAAGCGGTGCAGATTTTTTATCTCCATGTTTCGAAGAATTGGATTTAATGCGAAGGATTTTAAGTAAAGAAGATTTTTTAAGTTGGATGGACAGTTTTATGCCTGTTTTGAAGCAGGGAGACTTTAGTTTATCCGAAGCGGTTGTTGGAGACCGTGAGGATGGTCAGCTTGTTCATTTAGATGGGTTGAATTTCAGTAGGGCATGGGTGTTATATGGTTTGGCGAAGCAATATCCTCAAGAGTTTGGCCATCTCTTGCCATTGGCACATAAGCATTTTGCGTATTCTTTTCCAAACTTAATAGGGGACGACTATGAAGGAGGTCATTGGTTAGGTTCCTTTGCCATTTATGCCCTGGGCGAACGTTGATGATTTTTGTAACAGTTTGAATTTGGTTAGGTAATTTTAGGGTCTATGGATAGAAATGTATTAGGGTCTGAACTAAAGGCCTGTTGTTTTGAACCAAAAACAGGATATTATCGTGACGGTTTTTGCAAGACAGGGGCAGAGGATATAGGGACACACGTGGTTTGCGCAATAATGACCAATGAATTCTTGGAGTTCACACGAAGTAGGGGCAATGATTTGATAACCCCTATTCCCTATTATCAATTTCCTGGTATAAAGGCTGGTGACAAATGGTGTCTTTGCGTTTCGCGTTGGAAGGAAGCGTATTTGGAAGGTTTGGCGCCATCGGTTATACTGGAAGCAACACATGAAAAAACTTTGGATTACGTCACCTTCGAGGAACTACTGGAGCATAAGTATTTGGAAGAATGAGAACCTAGTTAGGATTTACACGGTATGTAATTTTCCTATTTGTAATTACAGTTGACCTTACATTTAGTGTAACATCACCCTCATCACAAAGAACGCTGTTATCTACAAATTCCATACTACATAGGGATGGAGAAGAAGAGCCTGAACCATCCATGCGTTCACCAATTACAATATCCGAAGCCAAACTGGTGTCCAAAGGAGAGTTTGGTGGGGCTACTGTATATACCGTTGTTGTTCCGTTGGCGGTATAAGATACCTCACCCGTGGTTTCGTCATAGGCAACTGTGTAAGGGTTATTGCCGCCCAAGAAATTGCCGAAGTCCTGTGTAAATGTTTCTGTAAGTCCAGTA
The DNA here is from genome assembly GCF_003001695.1 of Flagellimonas meridianipacifica. Taxonomy (GTDB): domain Bacteria; phylum Bacteroidota; class Bacteroidia; order Flavobacteriales; family Flavobacteriaceae; genus Flagellimonas; species Flagellimonas meridianipacifica. The sequence goes on from NZ_PVYX01000001.1 coordinate 1,181,161, forward strand.
GATGAGTTAATAACATCAATTTCCAGACCCATTTCGTTGGGCCGAAAATGATATATGCGAAAGTTGCCCGCAGTCACTATGTCGGCTTGACTTTCTTGATCTTGATATTCAAATGAAACAGCAAAACTGGTGAAATCGAAAATACCGCTCGAATTTGGAACCACAATATCAAAACCCGCAGAGCCACCTGCCCCAGAAGGGAAATGGATGCCGCAACCTATTTGTGCCGCATTTGGATTGACCGATGTAGCATTGGGACCAATGGTGGCATCGGTAATCGTGGGAGTATCAAAATCAAATCTCGAAACGACCACGCTAGGTGTTCCATCGTCACATACCCTATAGGTGAAATTGTCCGTACCTGTAAAACCGGAGTTCGGGATATAGGTAAAACTTCCATCCGAATTCAAGGTCAAGGAGCCGGAAGATGGTCCAACCACAGGATTGGTCTGTACGCTCATAGTAGCATTACCGTTAGCGTCACTGTCATTGGAAAGAACCCCGCTTGAGGCAGCAACTACTAAATTGGTATTGACTCCCAGAATGTAGGAATCGTCAATGGCGATTGGAGCCGATTTTTGCCCAAATATTCCAGTAATGGACAAAGCACAGATTGAAAGTAAAAGATAGAATGGTCTAACCCCTTGATTCAAAGCAACATATTTCTTAAACCTAAAATTATGATGGGATGGCCAAAATGGTAAATATTTGTTGTGATTTTAGGGATTATCGGGGCAAACGAAGGAAAACAAGTGTTGTTTAATGGTTTCTTTAGGTTTTTATCAGTAAAATACTCATTTTGAACCCTACCCAACCTCATGGTTTTTCATTACATTTAGTACGACTAATTCAACACGAAACGAAAATGAAAACTCGCTTTATTCAAGCCAGTATGGTTTTGCTGGCGCTGCTTCTATTGCCTTTCACCACAGATGCACAAAGAAGAAGAAAATCCACAAGTCCATCACCAGAATATCCTTCAGAACTCTATTCCAGTTTGGAATACCGTTTGGTAGGCCCCTTTAGGGGTGGTCGCTCCGCCGCAGTTACTGGAGTACCTGGAGAACCCAATCTGTTTTACTTTGGAGCCACAGGTGGAGGTGTCTGGAAAACCCTGGATGGAGGGCGTAGTTGGAAAAACATTTCTGACGGTTATTTTGGCGGAAGTATTGGAGCAGTGGAAGTAGCCAAAAGTGACCCCAATGTAATTTATGTTGGTGGAGGTGAAAAAACGCTTCGGGGGAATGTTTCCAGTGGTTACGGAGTTTGGAAAACTGAAGATGCGGGAAAGACTTGGCAAAAAGCAGGGCTTGAAAAAAGCAGACATGTACCAAGGATTCGGGTGCACCCAACCGACTACAATACGGTATATGCAGCAGTCCTTGGGAACATTTATAAACCCACAAGAGAACGCGGAGTATATAAAAGTACAGATGGTGGAAAAAGTTGGAGACAAGTTCTTTTTGTGAACGACCAATCTGGGGCCGTTGATTTGACTTTCGACCCAAATAACCCTCGCATTCTATATGCTTCAACTTGGCGAGCGCAGCGAACTCCATATTCCCTGAGCAGTGGTGGAGATGGTTCTGCCCTTTGGAAAAGTACCGATAGCGGTGAAACATGGACCGAAATATCCAAAAATGAAGGTTTCCCAAAGGACACTCTTGGGATAATGGGAGTTTCGGTTTCCCCAGTGAATTCAGAAAGAGTGTTTGCCATTGTTGAGAACAAGGAAAAAGGAGGTCTTTATCGGTCAGATGATGGTGGCAAAAAATGGACTCAAGTAAATAGTGAAAGAAAATTGCGTCAGCGTGCTTGGTATTACACTAGAGTGTATGCAGATACCGAAGATGAAGATGTAGTTTATGTAATGAATGTGCGCTACCATAAAAGCACTGACGGAGGTAAAACTTTTAACACATTCAATGCGCCTCATGGAGACCATCATGATTTGTGGATTGCTCCAGAAAATTCAAAACGGATGATCATTGGAGATGATGGTGGTGCCCAGGTGAGCTATGATGGCGGGGAAACCTGGAGTACCTATTACAACCAACCTACCGCACAGTTTTATAGGGTAACCACGGACAATGCTTTCCCATATCGCATTTATGTTGCCCAACAAGATAACAGCACGGTTCGGATTAATCACCGCTCCAATGGTGGAAGCATCGGAGAGGACGACTGGGAACCTACAGCAGGTGGGGAAAGTGCCCATATTGCTGTAGACCCAACCAACAACGATATTGTGTATGGAGGAAGCTACGGAGGTTTCTTGACAAGGGTAAACCATAAAAACAAAACGGTTCGTGGCATCAATGTTTGGCCAGACAATCCGATGGGTTATGGCGCTGAGGGAATGAAATATCGTTTCCAATGGAATTTCCCGATTATTTTTAGCAAACATGACCCTAAAAAGCTGTACACCTTCTCCAATCATGTGCACATGAGCACTAACGAAGGACAGAGCTGGGATTTGCTGAGTGGGGATTTGACAAGAAATGACCCGTCTAAACTGGTGTCCAGTGGTGGTCCTATTACTCAAGACAATACGGGAGTTGAATACTACTGTACCATTTTCGCTGCCAATGAAAGTCCTTTAAAAGAAGGATTGATGTGGGTCGGTAGTGATGATGGATTGATTCATATCACACAAGATGGTGGACAAAATTGGGAGGATATCACCCCAACAGGAATGCCAGAATGGATGATGATAAATAGCATAGAACCTTCCAATTTTGATGAGGGAACATGCTATGTTGCTGGAACACGATATAAGTTGGGGGATTTTCAGCCCTATCTGTATAAGACCACAGATTATGGAAAAACTTGGACTAAAATCACCAACGGAATAGAAAGTGAGCACTTTACCCGGGTAGTTCGCGAAGACCCCAAGCAAAAAGGGTTGCTCTATGCAGGTACCGAAACTGGAATGTACATTTCATTCAATGATGGTCAAAGTTGGGAAAAGTTCCAATTGAATTTGCCCATAGTTCCTATTACTGATTTGACCATCAAAGAAAATAATCTGGTGGTTGCAACACAAGGACGTTCTGTTTGGATTATTGATGACCTTACTGTGCTTCATCAATTGGAAGCATCATCAAAATCAGCGAGCACTAAACTTTTTGCTCCAAAAGATTCGTATCGAACAAAAGGAAGAGCGGCAAAAAAACCTAGTTTGACAGAAGGACAAAATCATCCGAACGGTGTGGTCAGCCATTTCTACTTGAAGAATTATTCCGAAAAGGATACGATTCAACTGACTTATTTAAGTAAATCAGGAGATACTTTATCCAATTTCAGTACACATGCTAAGGATAAAAAGAAAAAACTTGAAGCCAAAAAAGGAGGGAATACCCATGTCTGGGATACCCGAGGCAAGGGAGCCGAGCTTTTGAAAGGCATGATTCTTTGGGCAGCCAGTTTAAATGGTGCCAAAGCGGTTCCTGGGGACTATCAAGTTTCTTTAAATGTGAATGGGGTCACAGAATCTCAATCCTTTAAAATCTTGCCTGATCCGAGGGCCGAAGTTTCTGTTTCGGATATGCAAAAACAGTATGATTTTATCACAGATATTAATACCACTATTGATAAAGCACATCAATCCATCAAAAAGATTCGAAAGATCAATGAAAAATTGGACGCATTTACCAAACAGTATAAGGACAATGACACCACAAAAGAGCTAGTGGAAAAGGCCAAGAAAATGAAAGAAGGATTCAGTGAGGTGGAAAAAGCACTATATCAAACCAAAAACCGCAGCAATCAAGACCCTCTTAATTTTCCAATTAAATTGACCAATAAGTTAGGTCATTTGAATCGTCTGGTTAGTATAGATGATTTCCCTCCAACGGCTCAGGATATTGCAGTGAAGAATGAAATGACTACAAAAATCAATACGCAATTAACTGCTTTTGATAAGTTGGTGGATGAAGAGATGAAGGCTTTTAATGCGGAGTTTAACCAACTTGGTTTGGAGTATTTAAGTATAGAAGAATAACCAACACTATGAAAAATATAATGTATTTGGTAGCCCTGGTTCTTGGGGCTACTTCTTTTGCACAAACCGCTGAAGAATATTTTAAACCTGTAAAGTACAGAAACATCGGCCCTTTCAGAGGTGGACGTTCTGTCTCTGCCACTGGGGTTGTGGGCGATCCAATGACCTATTATATGGGCATAACTGGTGGCGGTGTTTGGAAAACTACTGATGCTGGTCAACATTGGAACAATATTTCCGATGGTTTTTTTGAAATGGGTTCAGTTGGAGCTGTTGCCGTCTCTCAATCCAGTTCCAACATTGTTTATGTGGGAATGGGAGAACATGCCCCAAGAGGTGTCATGACTTCGTATGGAGATGGGGTCTATAAATCGATAGATGCCGGAAAAACTTGGGAGCACATAGGTCTAAAAGAAACGCAGCATATTGCTAGGATTGTGATTCACCCAAACAATCCGGATGTTGTATTTGTAGCCGCTCAAGGAGCACTATATGGGCCAAATCAAGAACGTGGAATTTTTAAATCTGTTGATGGCGGGAAAACATGGAAAAACGTCTTGTTTGTGAATAATTTAACCGGATGTTCTGAACTTTCCATGGATGCCAATTTCCCCGATATACTTTATGCCACAATGTGGGAACATCAGCGCAAACCTGAAGTTGTAATAAGTGGAGGTGAAGGTAGTGGGGTTTACAAATCAGTCGATGGTGGGGAAACTTGGAAAAAGATTGAAAAAGGACTTCCCAAAGAAAAAGGAAAGATGGCCATTTCCGTAAGTCCGGCCAATTCCAATAAAGTGTATGCACTTGTGGAAAGTGATTCAAATGCGGACAAAGGTGGGCTTTTTGTTTCCAATAATGCAGGAGAGAGCTGGAGCATGGTAAGTGGGGATAATCGTTTGACGCAAAGAGCTTGGTACTATACAGAAGTGTTTACGGACCCTAACAATGAAAATGTGGTCTACGTATTGAGTGCTCCGGCCCTTCGTTCCATTGATGGTGGTAAGACATGGAGTAGACTTTCGGGCACTCATGGCGATTATCATGACCTATGGATCAATCCTGATAACTCAAACAATATGGTTATCGCAAATGACGGAGGTGCTGCCATTAGTTTCAATTACGGAAAAAGCTGGTCAACCCAGGCCATAATGCCTACGGCTCAATTCTATCGTATTAATGCGGACAACCTTTTCCCATATAATATTTATGGAGGTCAGCAGGATAACACTTCGGTAAAGATTGCCAGCCTTTCTGTAGGGAGACGAAATATTAGTAGGGAAGATTGGAGCTATTCCGCAGGAGGTGAGAGTGCTTTCTTAGCATTTGACCCCGATAACCCTAGATACGTTATGGGTGGCAGCTATTTGGGGACCATCAATTTATTGGATACCCACACCAAGGCCTCTACCAAAGTTATGGCTTCCCCTATTCAATATTTAGGGCGTGCCGCAAGGGATATGAAATACCTCTACAATTGGAATGCACCCATTATTTGGTCAAAGCATGAACCTGGCACCTTTTATCATTGCGCACAATTGGTACTTCGAACTAGGGATAATGGAGTGACATGGGAAGAAATCTCTCCGGATTTGACACGAGACCAGGACGACAAGCAAGGAAAAGGAGGCAGACCCTATACCAATGAGGCCGTAGGTGCAGAAAATTATGGAACCATAGCCTACATGATAGAATCACCTCATGAAAAGGGAGTGTTCTATACAGGGAGCGATGATGGATTGGTGCACGTTACTAAGAATGGAGGGGAAACCTGGGAGAATGTCACTCCAAAAGGCCTTCAAGAATGTTTGGTGAATGCGATAGAGATATCCCCTCATGACCCAGCAACGGTTTACATTGCAACAACACGTTATAAGTTCAATGATTATACTCCCGCTATCTACAAATCCACCAATTATGGAAAAAGTTGGACCAACATCAGCTCTGGAATTCCAGGCGGTTCATTTACCAGAGTGGTTCGCGAGGACAAGGATAGAAGGAATCTATTGTACGCCGGAACAGAAAAAGGAATGTACATTTCTTGGAATGGAGGCCAAAATTGGGAATCGTTCCAATTGAATCTTCCCAAAACCCCAGTATTGGATTTAACGGTCCACCAAGGGGATTTAATCGTGGCTACTTCGGGTCGTTCTTTTTGGATTCTGGATGATTTAGGATTGCTTAAAGGTTATGATGAACCTCGGAAAGCGGCAAAGCTGTATGAGCCTGAACCAGCCTATAACGGATTTTGGGGAAGCGCATTGAGTGGTAATTCTGCCAAATTTAAAGGTAGTCAAGCTTTTACTGGAGTAAATCCGGCCAATGGATTGGTATTGTATTATGAGTTGCCCAAAATGGATTCTACCGAAATTAGCATGGAGATTTTTGATGCTAACGGAAAACTGGTCAATTCATTTTCATCAAAAAAGGATGCATCCTATAAACGATATGATGGTGGGCCCCCACCTGCACCTAAGCTTTACAAAAAAGAAGGACTCAATCGTTTTGTGTGGAATATGGGGCACAAAATAATGCCTGGGGTGAAGGACACCTATATTGAAGCAAACTATAGAGGGCATCGTGCTATTCCGGGTACCTATACGATTAAGCTCAAAGTTGACAACACCGTTTTGGAAACAAAGGGGATAATCAAGGAGCTACCAAAATACAATATCAAACCAGAGCAATATGAAGCGTTTGATGTTTTCATGACGGAAACTGAGGCCAACTTGACCGAAATGCATAACATGGTTAATACACTTCATAACGCCAAAAATCAATTGAAACAGGTCCTGAAAAAGGTAAAGGATGAATCAATCAAGAAGGAAGGCAAGGCATTAGCGGATGAGCTTGATATTTGGGACAAGGAAATGGTACAGCGGAAATCAAAGGCTTATGATGATGTGGAGAATTTTCCAAATAAGTTTACTGCGGAATACATGTATTTGATAAATGCGACAGATAGCTCAATTCCGAGAGTAAACCAATCCTCAATAGACCGAAGAAATGAGTTGGAAGAGCAATGGAAAGGATTTAAACAAAGAGGAAAAGCATTTGAAAATGTAAAGATTCCAGCCTTTAACAAAAGGCTATGGGAAGCTGGAGTTGGAGCTATACAGCTTTGAAAGCACAATACGTTTTTTGGATAAAGGTAAAAGGTCTTGCTTCTCAACTTCTTACCTTTATCCCTTAACTCCTTTTACCTATAAGTGGAATATTACAATTACATAAAAGCCCTGCATCTTATTTTTGTGGTAACCTGGTTTGCTGGGCTTTTTTACATTCCGCGCTTGTTCATTTATCACATTGAGGCGTGGGGAAAACCATCACCCGAAAAGGAAATCCTTACCAATCAACTAAAGTTGATGACTAAGAGGCTTTGGTATATCATCACATGGCCGTCCGCTGTATTGTGTACCCTATTCGCCATTTGGTTGTTGTATTTGATGCCGGGATGGCTTCAGCAAGGATGGATGCACGTGAAGTTGGCATTTGTTCTGCTACTATTTATCTATCATGGTAAATGCCATCAAATCTTCAGACAATTACAACGGGATGAGGTGAAATATACCTCTCGTTTCATGCGTATTTGGAACGAAGGGGCCACGCTGATTCTTTTTGCCGTGGTTTTTTTGGTCATTTTGAAAAATGCATTCAATTGGATTTATGGAGTGATTGGAATTTTTGTATTGGCCATTCTTCTCATGTTGGGGATTCGATTGTATAAACGGATACGGGAGAAAAACCCAAACGCTTAATGTTTTCAAATACCAATTTTCAATTTCCAAACTTCAAGAAAGAGATAAGGAAAATTGGAATTTGTATTTTGGAGTTTGAGCAAACTTTGGTGTGATTATTGCGTAATTTTATCTCAAATCCAAAACGAATTGTTCAAAAAGTTATCCCTACGCTCGCGCATCTTTGTCACCATGATTCTATTGGTGCTTATTGCCTCCGTTCTCATTGCTGGGGTAACCGTATATCAATATAGAGAACAGAGTAGGGATTATCACGAACAGCGGTTACAACGTAAGGAAGAACAGATTCTTCAGAGTATTTCCTATACGCTTCGTGAAACCACTTATACGCCTACTTCAGAAAATCTGCAGTACATTTTTATGGATGAAATTTACAAGATTGCAGATGTGCAAAATGTAAACTTCAATATCTACGATTTGGAGGGAACTTTAATCAAAAGTTCAAGGCCTAGCTTCGAGGCTGACTCCATTTCCAATTGCCTAGATGCGGAAATATTGAATAATTTATTGGTTAGTAGCGATAGACGCCATGTCGAGGAGAAAATTGCGGTTGGGGGTAAGTTTAAGGCTTCGTATTCCTATATCACGGACAATAAATTTAAACCAATTGGCATCATGAATCTTCCATATTTTGAGGATAATTCCTTTAGCAATATGGAGTTGAGGGAATTCCTTTTTCGTTTGGCCGGGGTTTATGTGCTCATGTTGTTGTCTGCAATTATCTTGGCCTATTTTATCTCAAAATACATTACCAGGTCATTGCAGACCCTTGCCGATAAGATGAACCAGACCGATTTAACCAGACGAAACGAAAAGATTTATATAGAAGATACTAGTGAAGAAATAAAAAAGTTAGTGGATTCATACAACAGTAAAATTGATGAACTTGAGGAGAGTGCAACCAAGCTGGCGCGAAGCGAAAGAGAACAGGCATGGCGGGAAATGGCCAAACAAGTGGCACACGAAATTAAAAACCCTTTGACCCCAATGCGTTTATCAGTACAAAGCTTTCTTCGCAAATTTGACCCTAAGGATGCAGACGCATCAGTGAAGGTCAAGGAGTTTTCAGATTCCATGATTCAGCAGATAGACACGATGAGCAACATAGCCTCTGCATTCTCCAATTTTGCCAAAATGCCCGCACAACAGAATGAAACTTTAAATGTGGTTAATATTGTAAAATTGGCTTTGGATATTTTTAATGAGGATTATATCCATTTTATTTGTGATGAGGAAGAAATAGTGGCCAAATTGGACAGAACGCAACTGATTCGTGTTGTTACCAATTTGGTTATGAATGCTACACAGGCAATGAACGACGTGGAATCCCCTAGAATTCTAGTTACTGTTGTTTCTGAAGAGGAAAAGGTAAAGATTTCAGTGGCGGATAACGGAATTGGCATAGCCGATGAGGTTAAGGAAAAAATATTTGAACCTAAATTTACCACAAAGACTAGCGGTATGGGGCTTGGTCTGGGTATGGTAAAAAACATAGTGGAAAATTATAAGGGAACCATCGATTTTACCTCACAGGTAGGAAAGGGAACAGTGTTTTCTGTTAGATTTCCAAAAGCTTCTAAAAACTCTTGAAACAACAACCCAAATGAATTACGAGAACATTTACATTGAAGAAGACAATCAAATCGCGACAATAACCATCAACCGTCCAAAAAAACTTAATGCACTCAACAAACAGACCATTGCCGAGTTACATGAGGCATTTAAGGAATTGGATGAAGATAAAGACACTAAGGTCATCATCGTTACTGGAAGTGGGGAAAAAGCCTTTGTGGCGGGAGCTGATATTTCGGAGTTTGCCGACTTCTCCGTGGAACAAGGAGGGGAATTGGCGGCTAAGGGGCAAGAATTGCTTTTCAGCTTTGTTGAAAATTTATCTACACCGGTGATAGCAGCAGTAAACGGCTTTGCATTGGGTGGAGGACTAGAGCTAGCCATGTCATGTCACTTTAGGGTTGCCAGTACCAATGCCAAAATGGGGTTGCCCGAGGTTTCTTTGGGTGTTATACCCGGTTATGGTGGAACTCAAAGACTACCACAACTTATAGGAAAGGGTAGGGCCATGGAATTGATAATGACGGCTGGAATGATGGATGCTTCCAAAGCATTGGAATGCGGATTAGTCAATTATATGGTTCCTCAGGAAGAACTTTTGCCGTTATGTGTTAAGATTGCGAGCAAGATATCGAATAATTCCTCTGTGGCCATTAAATACGCAATAAATGCGGTAAATGCGGGTTATAGCTATGATACGGACGGTTATGCCGTTGAAATCGATGCGTTCGGAACCTGTTTTGGAACTGATGATTTTAAAGAAGGTACTTCTGCCTTTTTGGAAAAACGCAAAGCTGATTTCCCTGGGTCATAGCCGTTGGTTCAACCAAACCGGACTATGATGAGAAATACAATACTTTTCTTTTGCGTTGTTATTTTTGGTGCTTGGGTTTCCGCACAGAAAATGCCTGTTTCCTATGATTTTGGCGAGAAATTTGGGGATAGATATCGATATTCCAACTTGCTGACGATTGACAATGATGGAAACGGTGGATATATTCTGGTCCGGGCCTACTTTCAAGGACTTATTTTAAAACCCAAAGGTTATTTTATTGAGCATTACAACAGCGATCTTGAGTTGGTGGATGAGTTCAACTATAAGTTAAAGGGAAGGAATTTTGTGGATGGCTTCCTGAAAGATGGAAAAATCAATCTACTCTTTTTGGACTATAACTATGAACGTGGACAATATGAATATTGGGTACATCAAAGTCCTATAAATGGATTTGATTTTACTTCCAAAAGATTATTGTCACTGTCATCTGAAGCAGTTAACAACCCTGTGGGAAAGAACTACTACAATCGAAACTTCTCTAAAGGATTTACGACAGCCATCCTTTTTAACAAGGAAAAAACTGGCTTTGTCATTAGTACGCACCATAAAAAAGGAAAGCAGAACAAACATATCATCCATTTGTATGATACCAACTTGAACAAGCGCTTTGAGCATGACTTTTCCTATGGGGTTGAAGAGAAAAATTATGCATTTGAGAATTTGGCTATATCCGAGGATTTGGAAACGGCCTATATAGTGGGTAAGGCCTATTTTAAAAAGAAACGTTTTCGGGTAGAGGAAAGAAGATTCCAGTATGAGCTTATCAAAGTTTCCAAGAACGGAAGTCAAATACAATCTTTTGATGATCCTGGAAAATATTCAGAGGCACTTTATCCAATAGTTTTTCAAGACAGACTGGTCTGTACAGGATTTTATGCCGATAGAAAAGACAATAGATACAATGGGGTTGCCTTTTTTGACGTAAATCCAATCTCATTGGAAATTAAATCTAAAAAATACAATCCATTTTCGCAGCAGTTTATGGAAGACAAGTTTGGTAGGGAAGATGACAAGGTGATAAAGAACTTGGTTTTTAAGAGTGTAGAAGTAAGTCCGAACAACGAGATATTCTTTAACGCTGAGGAATACTTTGTAACCAATAGTCTTCAGTCCACAGGAGCAGGCCAACGTGTAAAAATAGAGCGCTTTCACCATAATGATATTGTAAGTGCCAAATTGGACAGCGACGGAAATTCTGTCTGGATACGAAATATCAACAAGGCCGAAGTTACCCAAGGTGATGGAGCCTATGCTTCCTACAGCTCTTATATTAAAGATGGAAAAACCTATTTCTTCATTTGCACCGCAGCGGAAAACCCGCAATTAATCAATAATGAGCGCTTGATTTTTAAACAAGGCTTAAGCAGAAATCGCAACGTGTTTCTTATTTCCTTGGATGAGGCCGGAAAAATGGACTACGAGAAAATCATAGACGACAAGGAAGCCCGTTTGCCTCTCATGGTTTCCAAGCCTTTAAAGAATGCTGACCACAGCAATATGCTTTTCTATGCCAAAAGAGGAACAAAAAAGCAGTTGGTGAAAGTCTCGTTTCTGTAGTTTAACGCAACATTTTCTAAGGTCGTACATCTTCTACAAAACGACCTGTTATGATAAACAAATTTTTTTACGTAGCCTTTGCCCTTTTGGGGTGTACTATATTGTTGGCATGCAACAATGACGATTCAGATTCTATTGAAAATAGATTAACTGGGCAATGGAGTATTGTGGCCATAAGTATTTCAGACAGCCCCATAGGCCCCGTTATAGAGCCAGAAGACGGCGAGGTAATATCGGTGACCTTTATGAAGAACGGAGAATTTTCGGGTAATACCTCTATAAACTCCTTCGGCGGAAGAGGTACTACAAACAATGATACTTTACGAATCAATGAATTGGTATCCACGGATGCATTGGACACTTTTTTTGGTCAAGCTTTCTACGACGCAATGTCAGAGAGTAACAATGAAAATCAACAGGCGTCGGTGTTTACTATGATTTTTGTCGATGAAAACACATTGAACTTGATTTATAATGAATTCAAGTTTTTGAGTTTAGAACGTATGTAGTTATTGGATAAATTCCATAAATTTGGAATAAATCCAATAAATTGAATTCAGACAACCTACAAAAAGGCCGTGGCGCCCAAAAAAATACACCCAACAGGTTTCTACAGCATGTGTATGAAATGCGGGAAGATTTTTTGGAATTCTGTCGCTTAGAAGGAGAAGAACCCGAGAATACGAAGACGGAGTACCTTCCCATATTTCCCAAAACCATTGTCAACAAAGTGGATAGCCCAGATGTTGGCATGTCCTATTCGCTGAATCCCTACCAGGGGTGTGAGCATGGTTGCATTTACTGTTATGCACGCAATGCCCATGAATATTGGGGATATAGTGCTGGTCTTGATTTTGAGCGAAAGATTTTGGTGAAGAAATCAGCTCCAGAATTGTTGGAAGCGAAACTTAAAAGCAAACGTTGGAAAGCTCAAACCATCGTAATGTCTGGCAACACGGATTGCTATCAACCTGCTGAAAAAAAGTTTGAAATCACCAGAGCTTGCCTAAAGGTCTTTTTAAAGTATCGACATCCAGTGGGCATCATCACAAAAAACGCGTTGATTCTTAGGGATTTGGATATTCTAAGGGAGTTGAATGCCCATCAATTGGTCGGGGTTAACATCTCGGTCACCTCACTTTCGGAAAAAACCCGAAGAAAACTGGAGCCAAGAACGGCGTCCATCAAAAAAAGACTGAACACCATCAAAGTACTGTCAGAGCATAAAATTCCTGTAAACGCCATGTTGGCTCCTATGATTCCTGGAATAAACAGCCACGAGTTATTGAAATTGGCTAAGGCAACCTCAGATAATGGAGCTGTCTCTTTTGCCTTTACAGTAGTTAGACTAAATGGTGCTATTGGGCAAATCTTCACGGACTGGATTAAAAAGGCTATGCCGGATAGGGCCGATAAAGTACTGCATTTGATTCAAGAATGTCATGCTGGAAGCATCAATGACAGTAGATTTGGACTACGTAACCGAGGTGAAGGCCATGTGGCCAAACAGATTCATGATATGGCCAACTTGGCCAGAAAAAAGTATTTTCAAGACAAGCAGTTTCCTGCGCTTAGAAAAGATTTACACGCTGAATATAAAGACGGACAAATGAAATTGTTTTAGTGACAGTTTTTTAAATAAATTTAGAGGACTGTCCAATTTGTCTACTCGCTTTCGTCAATATGATGAAACAAAGTATAAACCGGTCCATTCAAGGATGGACGAAAAATTTAGACCAATGAGTAATTTTTTGTATTTGTTTAGAGGCGGGGACGAAGCCTATGCGAAACTGTCCCAAGAGGAAAAACAGGCCCATATGGAAGTTTGGGGAAAGTGGATGGGAGGCCTCCAAGAAAAAGGCCATCTATTGGACGGTCTCCCATTGGATGGGGATGGAAGAGTAGTGCATAATGGAGGAGAACTCGTTACCAATGGCCCACATGCTGAGGGAGCTGAATTGGTTGGAGGGTATTTGATTATTTCCGCAAAGAGCTTGGACGAAGCTACTGAGATTTCCAGAAGCTGTCCTATTTTCGATTATGAGGGAAGTACAGTAGAGGTAAGACAAATATTGGACATGGAAGATCATGTATGACCTTCCCAATACCTAACCTTTTAGATTATGCTGGGAAACACGGTTAATAAGGCCATTTGTTTTTCAGCATAACATTTGTTCCAAAATGACCAACAGCAACCTAAACCATACCATAGACCATCTTTTTCGTAATGAATATGGAAAGCTCATATCATTACTTACCCATAAATATGGCGTTTCCTTTTTGGAGCAAATTGAAGACGCCGCACAAGACACCTTTTTAAAAGCAATGCAGGTTTGGGGATATCAATCTATTCCGGATAATCCTACCGCATGGTTGTTTAGGGTAGCACAGAACAGACTTATCGATGTGCTTCGCAGAGATAAGAAATCGGATTTGATGGGGGATAAGCCTTTTCCAAAGGAAAAAACGAACAAGGAAAGTAAAGTTATATTGGAAGATGCGCTTGAGGATAGCCAGTTGAATATGATTTTTGCCTGTTGTCACCCTACACTTTCCCAAGAATATCAGATTGTTTTGAGCCTTAAACTGATGGGGGGATTCAGTAACAAAGAACTTGCGGATGCTTTATTGAAAAAAGAAGATGCTATTGCGAAATCCTTTACTCGGGCAAAAAAACAGTTTCGGGAAAAGGTACAGTTCCTTCAGATTCCGGTACAGATGGGTTTGCAATCTCGATTGTTCCAGGTACTCCGTGTTATCTATTTGTTGTTTTCTGAAGGATATGCTGCCACTACTGGAGCGCAACTTTTAAAAAGGGATATTTGTTATGAGGCGCTTAGGCTGGCGTTGTTGTTACGTAAAAATAAATATTGTTTTCACCCAAATCTGGAAGCTTTGATCGCTTTGATGTGTTTCCACGTTTCCCGTTTTGAAGCGAGGTTGGACAAAGAAGGGAACCTGGTGTCTTTAGAACATCATGATAGAAGTCTGTACGACCAAGAATTGATTCAAATTGGGATTTATCATTTGCAGCAGGCAGGCACAAAAGACCAAACCCCATCCCACTATCATTTGGAAGCTGCCCGTTCTTACTACCATTGTACTGCATTATCTTTCAGCGAAACGGATTGGAAAAATATTCTGTATTTGTACGATGTACAGCTTAAACAACAATACTCCCCAATGGTTGCTCTAAATAGAATTGTTCCTTTTGGAAAGGTGCATGGTCCCAAAGCTGCGTTAAAAGAATTAAGGCTTTTGGAACAGCAAACCGATTTCTCAAATTCAGGCCTTTTTTATGCAATATGGGCAGAGCTTCTTAAAGAGGACAATGATGTAACCTTTGAAACTTTTTTGAAAAAGGCAATAGCACTATCCGAAAATGATTTGGTAAAACAACATTTGATGAAAAAGTTGAGATAGTCTTAAGATTAGCCTAAGCCCCATCCTTCTCTGTATTCTCTACTTACCCACTCGTTGGCCTTGTCATAATTGGTAATCTTCATGTTGGCACCATCCCATTGAAGTTTTCGGCGGCCTGGATATACAAATCCTTTCCTGCCAGGTCGTATTTCCTCCATTACCTTATATTGATAGGCCTTTACTGCTAGGTTGCCCATAAGAACGGATTCGGTCAAAGGACCTGATTTGGAAAAATCTGATGAGGCCTTTGAATTACCCAAACAAGCATCTACCCAGTTTTTGATATGCCCATTCATACCCTCCTCAATTCTTGGCAAAGTAGGTTGCGGTTCGTTAAAAATACCCATCAAACTGGAAGGTAGAAGCCTAGCATTACGCGAATAGGTATCACAAACTATGATCCCTTTGCTTCCATAGATTACAGAACCTCCCCCACGATCTCCAACTGTTTCACCATCCTTTAACTCATCAGGTAGATCGGGCATTATTCCGCCATCATACCAATTCAGAGCTATATTGCCATGTTCGACATGCTCAAATTTCAAATGGATTTTAGATGAAGGAGGACATGAGGCACTGTAATCAGCCTCAACAAAATCGTCTACCCAAACAGTAGTGCAACTCGCCTCGGCTTCTTTTGGATAGCCCAAATCCAAAACAGAAAAAGGAGTTTCCATAATATGACATCCCATATCACCAAGAGCTCCTGTACCAAAATCCCACCAACCTCGCCATTTGAACGGTAAATAGGCCTCATTATAGGGTCGCATGGATGCTGGCCCCAACCAAAGATCCCAATCCAGCCCTTTCGGAATTCGTTCTTTGGTGGTTGGCATAGGGACACCCTGAGGCCATACGGGCCTATTGGTCCAACAATCAACAGTATGAACTTTTCCGATGAGCCCAGCTTTCACCCATTCTTTGGCTTTTCTACTTCCTTCACTCGATGCACCTTGGTTCCCCATTTGCGTTACTATGCCATTTTCTGCAGCCACTTGGGTCATCAATCGTGCTTCACGTATGTTGTGTGTCAACGGTTTCTCCACGTAAGCATGTTTTTTGGCCCTCATGAACGGAAGTGAAATTACTGCGTGGGTATGGTCTGGAGTAGCGACCATAATTGCATCGATATCATCTAAATGCGAATCATATACTTTGCGAAAATCCTTAAATCGTTTTACATCTGGGAAAAGCTGATAGGTGCCTTTGGCCCTTCTGTCATCTACATCACATAATGCCACAAATTTCACTTTTTGGGTAGCGGCCAAACCTTCAATCACACCTCTACCACGACCGCCTACTCCAAAGGCGGCTACGTATAGCGTATCGCTTGGAGCAACATGGTTTTTGCCCAATACAAAACTTGGAACAATAGTAAAAGCAGCAGAAGCTGCCGAAGCATTTTTAAGGAATTTGCGTCTTTGCATGGTATGGTTCTTTGGAGGAAATTAAGATACGAAAAAGAACCAAGTATACACTCCCCGTTCTTAGAATCATTATGCTGGAAAAAAAACTATAAATTCTAAATGTTGATGAAGCAGAAGGCTTAGGGATTCCACTCTTTATAGAACCTGTCCAGAAAATCAAGCATAAATTGATGCCGTTCCTTGGCCATTTTCTTGCCCGTTTTGGTGTTCATTTTATCCTTGAGCAAAAGCAGCTTTTCATAAAAATGATTGATTGTGGGAGCGTTGGACTTTTTGTATTCCTCTTTGGTCATGTTCAGATTAGGGGAAATCTCAGGATTGTATAGTTCTCGTTTTTTGAATCCCCCATAATTGAAGGTCCTGGCAATGCCAATGGCGCCAATTGCATCCAATCTATCTGCATCTTGCACCACCTTGAATTCGTTGGATGAAAAAGAAGGGTTTCCATCCAAACTGTTTTTGTATGACATGTATCGGATTATGTTGGAAACATGTTCTATGGTTTGCTCGTCTACATCTATGGACTTCAGAAATTTGGTGGCCATTTCAGGACCGATTTCTTCGTTGCCATCGTGAAATTTAGGGTCTGCGATATCGTGAAGCAGCGCAGCCAATTCTACAGTAAGAGAATCCACTTTCTCTTCCAAGGCAATTTTTTTTGCAGTTTTGAAAACGCGTTCTATGTGAAACCAATCATGTCCGCCTTCAGCTCCATTCAATGTTTCCTTAACGTATGAAATGGTCTTGTCTATGAACTGCTCTCGATTCATTAAGGTTTGTTTATGCCCTTTTTAATTAGGGTTTCGGTTTCATTGATCAAGAACTCTGAATCATCATTGTTTTGAATAGGTTGATGCACTTCAAATGTAAGATGGCTTCCCAAACCCATCGGAAACTTTCCATACCTTAAGAGCTTCCAAGAATTGTTTATACTTATTGGTACAATCCAAGCAGATGGAGCATTGGCCATTAGTACCTTAAGTCCAGTGGTATGGAATTTTTTGGGTGACCCATCTCGACTACGTGTACCCTCCGGAAAAATAACCGCGCTACGATGATGTTTTTCAATATATTTTCCCAATTTCTCAAGCTGTTCTACGGATTGCTTCGCGTCCTTCCTATTGATAAGTACGGAACCCCCATGTCTCAAATTGAAGGATACACTTGGAATCCCTTTTCCCAATTCAATCTTGCTCACAAATTTGGGATGATACTCTCGCATATGCCAAATTATAGGAGGAATATCATACATGCTCTGGTGATTGGAAACTATGATCAAGGGAACGTTTTTGGGGATGTCATATTGGTTCTTGAAGGTATATCGGGTGCCTAGGATGTTGGTACATCGCATAAGGAACCAATTCAGGATAGAAACACTTCGTTTGTGCATTTCATAACCAAATACTCTAAGACAAAACCACTGTATTGGATGAAAAACGACCAATGTAAGCCCGAAAAGAATAAAAAAGAAAACCGTCAGGGGATAAGAAAGTAGCTTTTTCACTTTTGGATTAGGTTAGGTGTAAAAATAAAAAAACCACCCGTTGAGGTGGTTCTTTCCATTGATTTTTTAAACCAACTAGCAGAATTCGTTATAAGCTTCCATCAAGTTGTCGGCAATCAGTTCTGCGGGTCTTCCCTCAATATGGTGTCTTTCAATCATGTGTACCAATTCACCATCCTTGAATAAGGCCATACTAGGTGAAGAGGGTGGAAAAGGAACCATAAGGTTTCTTGCCGTATCAACAGCTTCGGTATCAACACCAGCAAAAACAGTAACTAAATTGTCAGGTGTTTTTGAGTTCTGGAGGCTTAGTTTGGCACCAGGTCTTGCATTGGCCGCAGCGCAACCACAAACCGAATTTACAACCACTAAAGTGGTACCTTCTTGCTTTAAAGCCTCTTCTACGGCCTCACTTGTATATAGTTCTTGGAACCCGGCGGTAGCTAAGTCCGCTCTCATTGGTTTTACTAATTCTTCGGGATACATAGTCTTATTTTTTATTCGAATTTCAAAGATAGGGGTTTTGTCGGTTTTTTTCACGGCCCTTAACATGGAGTAAAGAATTCTTACTGGTCAAAAAACTATCTTTGCCCCTTACTCGGTTTGGAATGATTAAATGGGTTGCAGCCTTTTTGGGATATTTTGTACTTCGGTTTCCGGGAGCTATTCTTGGCTTCTTGATTGGAAGTTTTTTAGACAATTTGAATGGAGGGGGGTCGCGTGATGCAAGAACCATTTTTAGGGAGTATACCCAACCCAATGTCTCCCCGGCGGATTTTGAACTGAATCTGCTTTCGCTCTGCTCAATCATCATCAAGGCAGATGGACAGGTAAGCCAAAAGGAACTGGATTATGTACGTCAGTATTTTTTGAGTACTTATGGAAAGGAAAAGGCCAATGCTATTTTTAGAACATTCAATGAGGTCATTAAGAAGAGGGAGATTTCTGCACAGCGCATTTGTTCCTATCTAACTCAGCGAACCAGGTACGAGGTTCGTTTACAATTGCTCCACTTTCTTTTTGGGATTGCCCAAGCTGATGGTCAAATCAGCAAGGCAGAAGTAAACAAGTTAAGGGAAATAGCAGGTTATTTAAGGCTAGGAGCCCATGATTTTGAGAGTATCATGGCGATGTTCATAAAATCGGCTGACAACTCGTACAAGATTTTGGAAATCGATAAGAACGCTTCGGATGATGAAGTAAAAAAAGCCTATAGAAAGATGGCTAAAAAGTACCACCCCGATCGTGTGGTAACCGAAGATGAAGCAATTAAAAGGGGAGCTGAAGAAAAATTTAAGGAAGTGCAAAAGGCCTACGAAACTATTCAAAGAGAAAGAGGGATTTCTTAACTTAGGCAATTCTTGAGTTTTTAACTCTTGATATTTATTAACCCCCAATCTTTAAACTATGCAGGAATTTTGGTTTTATGTCAACTTGGGCTTCAAGCATGTCCTTGATTTCGGAGCTTATGACCATATTTTATTCTTGGCCGCCTTGGCTACCCCATTTACTTTTAAGCATTGGAAGAGAGTCATAATTTTGGCTACGATTTTTACCATTGCACATTGTACTTCCTTGGCTCTTTCTGCTTTTGATGTCCTAACGGTTGATGTAGGACTAATCGAATTTCTAATTCCTGTTACCATCTTTCTCACCGCCCTTCTTAACCTGATTTATGTGAACAGGGATGCTGTGAATATTGGAATGTACCTACATAGTTTGGCCACGGCA
Source organism: Flagellimonas meridianipacifica (assembly GCF_003001695.1). Lineage (GTDB taxonomy): Bacteria > Bacteroidota > Bacteroidia > Flavobacteriales > Flavobacteriaceae > Flagellimonas > Flagellimonas meridianipacifica. The sequence goes on from NZ_PVYX01000001.1 coordinate 1,200,971, forward strand.
TTTTTTGGATTGATACATGGATTTGGTTTTTCCAATTACTTCAAACTTTTAATGGCCGAGGAAGAAGATAAGGTTACACCTCTTTTGGGTTTTGCTACGGGGATTGAATTTTCCCAAATTGCCATTATCTTGGTTGTTTTGGGTCTAGCATTCTTAATGCAAAGCATTTTCAAAGTGAAACGAAAGTATTTTATCACTTTTCTATCCGTTTTAATCATGGCTATTACAATACCTTTATTGATTGCAACGTTCCCCAAATAAGGGATTGTTAAATTTCATCGAATAAGATTGTAAGGGTCTTTCAAAGCAGGTATCTTTAAATCAATAGTAACTTCTGGAATCTATGAAGGAAAGCAAACAACTGAAGTACGATAAGGCATATCTGCGTATGGCCAAAGAATGGGGTAAGCTTTCCTATTGCAAAAGAAAACAGGTCGGTGCTATTATAGTCAAAGACCGAATGATTATTTCGGACGGATATAATGGAACGCCTACGGGATTTGAAAACTTTTGTGAGGATGAAGAGGGGTATACCAAGTGGTATGTTTTACATGCTGAGGCTAATGCTATTCTCAAAGTAGCGGCTTCAACCCAGTCTTGTGAAGGGGCCACTTTGTACATCACCCTTTCTCCATGTCGTGAATGCAGCAAGCTTATCCATCAGTCTGGCATAAAACGTGTAGTTTACAGTACGGCTTATAAGGATGATTCGGGATTGAGATTTTTGGAACGAGCAGGAGTGGTTATTGAACATATACCACTTGTTGAAGAAATGGTTTAGGATCCACTAGAGTAAATTAGTTAATGGAAAAAAAGTTCAACTATATATGGCCTACCTTACTTGCTTTGGCAGTGGCCATTGGTATTTTTATAGGAGGGAAACTTCACTTTGATGATACTCCGGAGAAACTCTTCTCCACCAATTCAAAAAAGGATAAGCTTAATCGGCTTATTGATTATATCGATTACGAATATGTTGACGAAATTGATACCGATAGCATAGTTGACGTAACAGTTAACAATATTCTTGGAAAACTGGATCCTCATTCGGTTTACATCCCTAGAAGTGAGATGCAGGAAGTATCTGAAAACATGAAGGGGGATTTTGTGGGTATTGGGATTAGCTTTTACATGTATCGAGATACCATTACGGTAATACGAACAATAAAAAATGGCCCGAGCTATATCAGTGGTATAAAACCCGGAGATCGCATCCTAATGGCAAACAATGATACTCTTTTTGGTAAGCGTATAGCCAACAATGAAATTGTTTCCAGGCTTAAGGGGAAGGCAGGCACCAAGGTTGATTTGAAAGTATATAGAAAATCTGAGGACAAGTTGATGGCCATGACGGTTACTCGTGACCGTGTGCCGATTAAAAGTGTAGAGTCCTATTACATGCTTACGCGAGATATGGGCTTTATCAAAATCAATCGGTTTGCGGAATCTACATTTGATGAGTTCAAGGATGCCCTCAGAAAGTTGAAATTGCGAGGGGCGCAAAAATTGGTTCTGGACCTCAGGGATAATCCGGGAGGATATTTGGGCATCGCAGAAAAACTAGCCGATGAATTTTTGGTGGATGATAAACTCATCCTGTTTACAAAAAACAAAAAAGGAAGAGTAAAGAAAGCATATGCCACCAAAAAAGGAGATTTTGAGGACAAGCCAGTTTACGTACTGATCAATGAACGTTCCGCATCAGCTAGCGAAATTATTGCTGGAGCACTTCAGGATAATGATGTGGGCACCATAGTTGGGAGACGCTCCTTTGGAAAAGGATTGGTGCAAAGGGAGATGGATTTGGGTGATGGGTCCGCTGTCCGTTTGACCGTTTCCCGCTATTACACCCCGACAGGGCGCTCTATTCAAAAATCGTATAAGAACGGGAATAAGGATTATTACCAGAAGTTTATCGATAGGTACCGAAGCGGAGAACTTGTTTCTGTAGACAGCATCAAAGTGGCGGACTCACTAAAATTTAGAACCCCGAAGGGTAAAATTGTCTATGGCGGTGGGGGTATTATACCTGATGTATTTGTTCCTATTGGTAGTAATGAAGAAGAGGCGATTGAAAGCATGGACGATACCTACGAATTCTTTTCACGATTTGTGTTCGAGCATTTGGAAAAGGACAGAAAACAGTACGAAGGCTATACTAGGAACCAATTTTTGGACGACTTCCAAGTAGATGACATTCTATTTGATGAGTTCATTCAATTCGTGCTGAATAGAAAAATCAAGTTGGATTTTTACGCACAGGAAGAAAAAATCAAAGATTATCTAAAGGCTAATATCGCCGAACAGATTTTTTCTCCCAATGTAGCTGCACAAATAAAGGGAGAGCACGACCAAATGCTTCAAAAAGTTAAGGAATTGGATGCTGAATCTCTATACGACAAGAAGGAAATAGGTGCACTCGACCCAAAGAATTAGTCTTCTTTGATTTTTTTGTCAATCTTCTTCGAGGTCATATATATCAACAATAATACAATGGCACACAATGGAGCCAGAACACCTATCAAGGCAATGGTGCTTTCTCCTTGAAAAGGGTCTGAAAAATCCACTAGGGTAACATTATATGATATAAGGCCTACAGCCATTAGAATCAAGAAAACCGTCAGTACTTTATTCATTTCGAATCTGGGTGTTATTGCGTCAATAAGAGGTTAATGTTCGTGGCAAAAAGCTTCACTGAAATCGCCAAAAGAATAACCCCGAAGACTTTTCTAATTATATTAAGTCCATTTTTTCCCAAAAGACGTTCAATCTTAGAACTAGACTTTAATACAATATATACAAAGATAATGTTTAGTATTATGGCCACTACAATATTTTCCACGGCGTACTCAGCTCGCAAAGAGAGAATGGAAGTCATGGTTCCCGCGCCTGCAATAATTGGAAAGGCAATGGGCACTATGGAAGCACTTTCAGGTTCATCATCTCTATAGAGGGTAATTCCCAAAATCATTTCTATGGCCAAAAAGAAGATGACAAAAGCACCTGCCACGGCAAAAGAATTTACGTCGATACCAATCAAGTTCAAGATGCTTTCCCCAACAAAAAGAAAGGCTACCATAATAAAAGCCGCCACAATGGATGCTTTTTCCGATTGAATATGCCCAACCTTTTTTCGTAGGGATATTATAATGGGGATACTTCCCAAAATATCGATCACAGCAAAAAGAACCATAGTTGCGGTAACAATCTGTTTTATGTCAAAATTCATGGTCGCAAAAATTAAGTCTGCAAATTTACGAGTAAAAAGCACTTTTAGATGCCATAAATAGGTGCAGAAAACTTCAATTTTCTAGTTTGGATTATTTTTGATAAAAAATTCGTGTTTTATCATGTTCCAAATAGGCAATACCATAGTTTCTGAAGATATCATGGACAACGATTTTGTCTGCAATCTGAATGCTTGTAAAGGCGCTTGTTGCGTAGATGGTGAATATGGCGCGCCTTTGGAGGATGAGGAAACCAAGACTCTATCTGATATTTTTGAAAAGATCAAACCCTACTTAAGGCCAGAAGGAATTAAGGCAATAGAAGAACAAGGAACCTTTGTAAAAGGGGAAGACGGTGAATGGGAGACTCCATTGGTGGATAAAAGTGAATGTGCTTACGTGGTTTTTTCAGATACGGGTATTGCCAAGTGCGGTCTGGAAGAAGCTTACAATGCTGGGGTGACAGAATGGAAAAAGCCTATCTCCTGCCATTTGTACCCCATTCGTACTCGTGAATACACAGAATTTACTGCTGTAAATTACCACAAATGGGAGATTTGCGACCCAGCTTGTAGCTTGGGTAAGGAATTGGAGGTTCCCATATATAAATTTGTCAAAGAAGCGTTGGTCCGAAAGTTTGGTGAAGCATGGTATCAAGAACTGGAACTTGTGGCGGCGGAACGTGCTAAACTGTAGGAATTTCCAAAATGACCTTGGTACCTTTGGGTTGTCCCCCATCGTCAAAAAGGTCTACAATATGCACATCGAACTTGTTCTGGTAGTCTTTTGCGAAATTGGCCAAACGCTCTTTGGTAATCCGAATACCAACTGATTTTCTTTTTAAAACCCTTTTTTCCTTGTTGGTTTGAGCTGCGGTCCTTCCTATACCGTTGTCTACAATTTCAATGTTGATATGATGCTCTCCTTTCTTTTTAATGTTCAAATGAATCATTTTTTCGCCCTCTTTAGGAGAAAGTCCATGCCATAAGGAATTTTCCAAAAAAGGCTGAAGGGTGAGTGAAGGAATTTTAATACTGTCTGGGCAGATATCCTTATCTATGGTGATATTGAAATCAATTTCGTTGGAGAATCTTATGTTCTCTATGTTCATATAGAGTTCTACAGTTTCCAGTTCTTCGGATAGAGGAATCTCCTTTACCGATGAAGCTTCAAGTATTTTTCGAACGAGCTTTGAGAACTTGTTTAGGTAGTGAACGGCATTTTTTTGCTCGTTGTTGATGATATAGAGCTTAATGGAGTTTAGGGAGTTGAACAAAAAGTGAGGATTCATCTGACTACGCAGTATATTTTGCTCCAGACTCAAAACACGTTTTTCGTTTTTACTTTGGTACTGCCTGTATAAAATGTATAGAATGGAAGATATTAGCCCAACAATAAGAGAGCTGACCAATAAAGTAGTTTGATTTTTTCTAAGACGAAGGCGAACAATCTCATTCTCTTTAGCAAGAACAGAAATCTCATTGGTCTTTTTTTCAGCTTCATAGCGAACAATTATATCCGTCATATAACGCAAGTTAGTTGCGTTGCTGATTTGGGTTTCATAATCATCCGCACGCTTATAATACTCGTAGGCCTTTTGATAGTTGCCCTTGGCTAGCTGATAATCTGATAGTTTTTGATACCCGTAGAGTACATTGCTTGGCATGTTATGGTTTTGGGCCATAGCAATGCCTTCGTTGATAAATGCTTCGGCTTTATCATAATTGCCCAAGACAGTATGTGCCCATCCTGTATTGATAAAAATCGCTGATGTTATAAAGTAATCTCCAATATTCTTGGAGGTCTCATGAAGGGGCTCCAAAAGTACGAGAGCGGCATGGGGCATGTTTTGTTTCATGTAGATTTGGGCCAAACTATTTTTACAAATGGTACGTCCATAGTCTGAATCAATCTCTTCATTATAGGCCAGGGATTTTCTGTAGTTTTCCAGTGCGCCTTCCAAATCCCCTTTAAGCTCTAAACAATCCCCTATATTTTGATGGTTAATGGCCAGACCTAACTTGTTCCCCAAATCCCCTTCAAGCTTTAAAGCTCTTTTGAATTGTGTTATCGCCAAATCATATTGATTTAGACTCTTATATAAGTGGCCAATGGAGTTTAAGGAAATATTTATATGTCGTTGTATATGATGGGATGGGTTTTGAACGGCTTCAGCCAGTGCAAGGGCCCGTTGATGATGATCCAGACCGGTTTTTATGGCATCTGTTCTGCGATATACCACACCCAGCATGTTTAGACTGAGCACTTTGAATTCGGTATTGTTTATTCCTTCAGATATCTCCAGCGCTTCTTGGTGCAGGTCCGCCGCTTTCTTGAATTGGGAAGTATTCCGATACCTAGCTCCTAATTGATTGAGTCCATAGGCTTCTCCTTCCTTGTAATTTTCCTCATTACAACGAATGGAAAAATAACGCATTAGTGTAGTATCCTCTCGAACCGTTTTCAGTTCAGAATTCAGCTTCAGATAAGTTTTTGGCTTTAGTTTCACCAACGTTTCCGTCTTGTTTTTGAAATCCTGAGGGATAGTTTGTGAACGGACATGGGAAGTGGACCAAAAAAAAACTTGGGTCAGGAAAAAGGCTTTTAGGGTTAGCCGAAATGATTTGGTATTGTTCAACAAATAAATAATAGTCTCCTCTTGCTTTTACAGCAAATCCAAAAAATCGGATTTTTTCTGCCGTGAGACGGGTATTTTGTGATTGGATTCCAATACTACGTACCCATCCGTTTTTAGAAATTCCTTTATCTTGTTGAGGTTGATTATGTATGAATTATGTATCCTAAAAAAACTATGATTTGGCAAAAGAGCATTTACCTCTTTCAGTTTTTTTGTCAACAGTATCTTCTGCCCATCGCTTAAATAAATGGTACTGTAATTCCCATCAGATTCGGCATAAAGAATATCATCACTATGTAAAAATACCAATTTACCATCAGTATTGATTGTTATTTTCTTGCTTGGTGATTCAGCATTGAAGTTCAGAAGGATTTTTTCCAGTTTTTCTGCCGTGTAATTTCTGGCGTTGAACTTTTTGATTTTGGAAATGGTAACTTTCAAATCATCTGAATCTATTGGTTTCAACAAGTAGTCAATCGCTTCATTTTTTAAAGCTTGCAGCGCATATTGATTATAAGCTGTTGTAATGACCACAGGAAAATTCTTGTTCTTGAGGGTTTTTATAAACTGGAATCCATCCATCGCCGGCATTTCAATATCCAAAAACAGACAGTCCGGTGTATTGCGCTCCAAATAGTTCAAAGCTTCGTGGGCATCAGTGAAAGAAGCTATGATATCTACCTCGTCACTCAAATTGGTCAACTCCCAGCTTAAACTTTGGAGTGCTTTGACTTCATCGTCTACGATTACTGCTTCTAACATGGGTCGGGGTTATTGCTTATAATCAAATGTATAATATTCTGTTTAATCATTTTAAAATTATGTGCTAATGGACATTTTATGCTTATAAATGGAGCAAAACGCAGCATAAGGGGAAATCATAGGTTTTTTCCTTCAATTTATGGACATTTTCTTTTCACACTTTCATTGCTCTATGGTTAAACAAAGCCATTTATACAATAATCCGTGTCGTCCATACATACCAAGAGCAGAACTTTGATTTGTATTTCTACTTTAGCTTCCATAACCTCACCAAACAGATATGAAAAAGTGTATAATTCTCTTTTTAATTCTAGTTGTAACGTTAATTCTAGCTTCAATATCCGAACAACAAGAATTGAAGATTGAACCAGAATGGAAGGAATTGGCGGTTAAAGAGTAGAATCGCATTTCAAAATAAGATCTTTGATATTACCAGAAAACGTACGGCCAAAGCAACCAACCTCATGAGTGGAACTGCTTAAAAAATCACTTCTTGATTTTTTCAACGTTCAAATTTGGTTTTAGGTTTTGGGGGAACTACCTAAAAACTATAAAGAGAAGGCTTGAAAGATTGAGAACGGCCGTACACTTTGGTAATTGAACATATAAGTAAACACGTTAAGCAATTTTCATAAGTAAGTTAGACCAAAGAAGTATATTCATTTATACTCTTTGGTCTTTTTTTTATTGTTCAAGTCTGGTCAAAAAATATGTACAACTGTTGATTTTCACGAAGCCAACAAACATCACTTGCGAACCTAGATTTCAACAAGTTGTGTTAAAAACTTTGGCTTCTATTTCCTAAAACAAACTTTACAATCTGATCACATTTTTGAATCTTTGTTAGCCCTATTCGCAGGGAGATTTTCGTCCAGTATTACTAATTTTTATTAAGAAACTATGTCAGCAGCAGTAGAACCTATTTTGCAAGAAAATGAAGACCGATTTGTTATTTTCCCAATTCAACACCATGATTTATGGGACTGGTACAAAAAATGTGAGGCTTGTTTTTGGACTGCTGAGGAGATAGACCTTCATCAAGATTTGACGGACTGGAACACCAAATTGAGTGATGACGAGCGTTACTTCATCAAGCACATCTTGGCCTTTTTTGCTGCGTCCGATGGTATAGTTAATGAGAACTTGGCCGAAAACTTCGTGAACGAAGTTCAATATTCCGAAGCCAAGTTTTTCTATGGTTTTCAGATAATGATGGAGAACATCCATTCTGAAACATATTCCTTGTTGATTGATACATACGTGAAAGATGAAAAGGAAAAAGGCATTTTATTCAAGGCCATTGAAAATTTCCCGGCCATCAAAAAGAAAGCGGATTGGGCTTTGAGATGGATTGATTCTCCAAGTTTTGCAGAACGCCTTATTGCTTTTGCAGCGGTAGAAGGAATTTTCTTTTCAGGAGCCTTTTGTTCCATTTTCTGGTTGAAGAAAAGAGGTCTTATGCCAGGACTTACCTTCTCCAACGAACTGATTTCAAGGGACGAAGGAATGCATTGTGATTATGCTGTGCATTTACACAACAATCACTTGATAAATAAAGTGCCAAAAGAGCGTATCACCGAAATTATAGTTGATGCACTAAACATTGAAAGGGAATTTATAACCGAATCCCTTCCAGTGAGCCTTATCGGGATGAACGCAAAATTGATGACGCAATATTTAGAATTTGTAACGGACAGACTTCTAGTAGAATTGCAGTGCGAGAAAGTCTACAATGCTACTAATCCGTTCGATTTTATGGACATGATTTCTCTTCAAGGAAAAACCAATTTCTTTGAAAAAAGAGTTTCAGAATATCAGAAAGCAGGTGTTCTTAATAAAGAGAAGGACGCCGATTCACAGAAAATAAGCTTTGATGCTGATTTTTAGATAACCCACCAAAAAAAGCCCTCGGTCGCCCATCGAGGGTTTTTATGATCTTAACCTCAAGTGTTAAAAATTTAACACAAAAACGTTCTTTGGTAAAACCAATTAAGTATCATTATTAAAAATAATCGTAGCGCATGTATGTAGTAAAAAGAGATGGAAGAAAAGAGCCGATGATGTTCGATAAAATCACGGCCAGAGTTAGAAAACTTTGTTATGGCCTCAATGGTCTTGTGGACCCCGTTAAGGTTGCCATGAGGGTGATTGAGGGATTGTATGATGGCGTGACCACATCGGAATTGGACAATTTGGCTGCCGAGATAGCGGCAACAATGACCACAACACACCCCGATTATGCAAAGTTAGCGGCGCGCATTTCCGTTTCCAACCTGCATAAGAACACCAAAAAATCTTTCTCGGAAACTATGAAAGATTTATATGAGTATGTAAATCCACGAACTGGTAAAAAGGCTCCTCTTTTGTCAGACGAGGTTTATAAGGTAATTTCTGAGAATGCGGAGACCTTGGATTCCACTATTATTTACAACCGTGATTTTGGCTACGATTATTTCGGTTTTAAAACACTGGAACGTTCATACCTGCTAAAACTGAACGGCAAGATCGCGGAACGTCCGCAACACATGCTCATGAGAGTAGCTGTGGGCATCCATTTGGAAGACTTGGATGCGGCCATTGAGACCTACGAGCTGATGTCCAAGAAGTACTTTACGCATGCTACTCCTACACTTTTTAATTCTGGCACTCCAAAACCCCAAATGTCATCCTGCTTTCTATTGACCATGAAAGATGATAGTATAGATGGTATTTACGATACTCTGAAGCAAACTGCCAAGATTTCCCAATCTGCAGGAGGGATTGGTCTATCCATTCATAATATCAGGGCTACTGGGTCGTATATTGCGGGAACAAATGGAACTTCCAACGGAATCGTGCCAATGTTACGAGTATTTAATGATACTGCCCGCTACGTAGATCAAGGAGGAGGAAAACGAAAGGGAAGTTTTGCCATTTACGTGGAGCCGTGGCATGCGGATATTTTTGACTTTCTGGATTTAAAGAAAAATCATGGAAAGGAAGAAATGAGAGCACGGGATTTATTCTATGCCATGTGGATTCCAGATTTGTTTATGAAAAGAGTAGAGGCAGATGCAGAATGGACCCTGATGTGTCCAAACGAGTGCCCAGACCTTTTCAATACCCATAGTGAGGATTTTGATACATTGTACCTTAAGTACGAGTCGGAAGGAAAGGGAAGGAAGACCATTAAGGCAAGGGAGTTATGGGAGAAAATCCTTGAATCTCAAATAGAAACTGGGACACCTTATATGTTGTATAAGGATGCTGCCAATAGAAAGAGCAACCAGAAGAATCTGGGAACTATTCGTTCTTCCAACTTGTGCACAGAGATTTTGGAATATACCTCGCCAGATGAAGTAGCTGTTTGTAATCTGGCTTCCATTGCATTGCCGATGTTCGTAAAGAACGGGAAGTTTGATCACAAGGAACTGTTTAAGGTAACAAAAAGAGTTACCAAAAACCTGAACAGGGTTATTGACCGTAACTACTACCCAGTTAAAGAAGCAGAAAACTCCAATATGCGACACAGACCAATCGGTTTGGGAGTTCAAGGACTGGCTGATGCTTTTATCATGCTCAGATTACCTTTTACCAGTGATGAGGCAAAACAATTGAATCAAGATATTTTTGAGACCCTGTACTTCGCAGCTGTCACAGCTTCCATGGAACAAGCCAAAGAAGAAGGACCGTATTCCAGCTACGAGGGCTCCCCAATCTCAAAAGGAGAATTCCAGCACAATCTTTGGGGAATTAAAGATGAGGAGCTTTCTGGAAGATGGGATTGGGCCAAGCTTAGAAAAGATGTTTTGAAAAATGGTGTGAGAAATTCCCTTTTGGTAGCGCCAATGCCTACAGCTTCCACCTCTCAAATTTTAGGTAACAACGAATGCTTCGAACCTTATACTTCCAACATTTACACCCGAAGAGTATTGTCTGGGGAATTTATTGTGGTGAACAAGCACCTTTTGGAAGATTTGGTGAAACTGGGTCTTTGGAATGAGAATTTGAAGCAAGAATTGATGCGTGCCAACGGTTCAATTCAACATATCGACGTAATTCCAGAGGATATCAAGGAACTGTACCAGACAGTTTGGGAACTTAGTATGAAAGATATTATAGACATGAGCCGTCAACGCGGATATTTCATCGACCAGAGCCAGTCGTTGAACCTGTTCATGGAGAACGCCAACTATGCTAAACTTACTTCCATGCACTTTTATGCTTGGAAGAGTGGTCTGAAGACAGGAATGTATTACTTGAGAACGAAAGCGGCTGTAGATGCCATTAAATTCACTTTGGATAACACGAAAAAGAAAGAAGTTCCGGTTAGTGTGGCAGCGGAAGCAGAAGTAACCGCAGCTACCGCGAAAGGAGCTGAGACTATTCAGGTGGAGACTACTCCGGTAAGTCAACAGGAAGTGGACATTCAGCCAATGTCACCTGAAGAAATGAAAGAGATGATTGCACGCGCCAAAGAAGGCCAAGCTGATGATGATTGCTTAATGTGCGGTTCATAGTTTATACTGAACTTATCAGTATGTGATAGTGTTTATTGATCAAAGCGCCTCGGAAAGTTTTACCCCAAGAAACAAACTTCTGAGGTGTTTTTATGTTCAGGCATAAAAAATGGCCTTCATATGAAGGCCATTTTTGTATTAAGAAGAATATCAATTTATTATAAGGACCATGCTTTTCCTTCAGTAAGTGCCTCGATAGTATCACAGGGCACATATTGGCCTGGAATAGGCAGATAGGCCAAGACCTGCTCACCAACAAACTCGGAGTTTTTATAGGCCCAAATGGAAATGTCCCTAATTGAGTTGGCAAACATATATCGGGCAATCTCATCGTCCAATACAGCACTACCATTTTGCTCAATGGCCATAAAATACTCTCCTATAGCCTTATTATGGGCTTCTTCCACATCTTTGGTGCGCTTTTTTAAATAGGTGCTCAAAGCCGGAGTGAAGTCCTCTTCATTTAATTCTGCCAAGCTTTCTTTTTGAGCATCAGAAAGAACTTTGCCAAAAAACTTGTCCATTCCCAAATTTAAAAAATCCTGATGTTCCGGAGGTAATACCTCTTTCGCAAACTGATCTATAAAGACATGAACATTGACTTCAGTTGCAGAAGGAGTATCCGTTTTTGGGAGGATGATATCCACCAAGGTATGAATGGCAACGCCCTCATCCTTAGTCAAAAAATTAGGTGTCCAGTCCAGAACTTTTTTGGAGTTGCAACTTTGAACCAATCCTATTAAAGTGGGAGCCGCTACCGTATACCCGAAGGCCATTCCCATATTTTTAAGTGCTGTTCTTCTTTCCATCAGATATTTCCTTTTTTAAGTTCTTTTACAGCATGGTCTACTGCTCTTGCGGTAAATGCCATATATGTCAAAGATGGATTTACACAGCTGGCCGATGTCATAAATGCTCCATCCGTAACATACACATTTTTACAAGCATGCACTTGATTAAATCCATTCAGTACTGAGGTCTTCGGGTTGCGACCCATTCGCGCCGTACCCATTTCATGGATACCAAGTCCAAGAGCATAGGTTTCGTCATAGGTCTCTATATCCCTTGCCCCTGATTTCTCCAACATAGCGGCAGCCTGTTCCTGCATATCTTTTCGCATTTCAAGCTCGTTTTCCTTAATCTCGGCATCAAAGGTTACAGTAGGAAGGCCCCATTGATCTTTTTTCTCATAATCAAGGGTCATCTTATTTTCATGATATGGAAGAATTTCTCCGAAGCCTAACATATTCATGGTCCAACCTCCTGGCTTTAGAATACCTTCTTTCAACTCTTTTCCAAAAGAAGCTTCGGCAACCAAATCTTCATAATTACCTCTTCCAGCTCCCCCTTGGTAACCGTATCCTCTGGTAAAATTCTTCATATCACTTGAACCTCCTAAATTTCGGAATCTAGGAACATAAATGCCATTCGGTTTTCTGCCTTTATAATATTTGTCTTCAAATCCATCCATTTTTCCTTGGGCTCCAGCTTTAAAATGATGGTCCATTAAATTATGGCCCAATTCTCCGCTATCGTTGCCCAATCCATCTGGGAAACGGTCCGATTTGGATTGCATGAGTATTGAAGTTGATGCCACCGCTGAGGCGCACAAGAAAATCACTTTAGCCTTAAATTCATATTCCTCTTTGGTGAGCCGATCTATAACTTTTACTCCAGTAGCTTTTTTAGTATTTGGATCATAAATGACTTCGTGAACAATGGAGTCAGGTCTTAATGTCATATTTCCGGTCCTTTCCGCAGCAGGCAAAGTCGAGGAAACACTACTGAAATAAGCTCCAAAGGGACATCCTCGGACACAACGGTTTCTAAACTGACAACGTACTCGACCATCTCCCTCAAAACGTTTGTCACTATTTATATGAGCAACTCTTCCTGCTGTTATCACTCGGCCATCAAAGTGCTCTGCAACTTTTCCACGAACAAAATCTTCCACACAGTTGAGCTCCATCATGGGCTCAAATTTGCCATCAGGAAGTTGGGGAAGTCCCAACAACTCACCAGATACCCCAATGTATGACTCTACTTTATCGTACCATGGAGCTATGTCCTTATACCGAACGGGCCAATCCACAGCAACACCTTCTTTAGCATTCGCCTCAAAGTCCATTTCACTCCAACGGTAACTGTGACGCCCCCACATGATGGAACGTCCACCTACATGATATCCTCGCATCCAATCGAAGCGCTTAACTTCATTATAGGGATGTTCCAAATCGTTTACAAACCAATGTTGGGAATCTTTCCTGACAGTATATCCGGTTCTGGCTTGTTTTTCCTGTTTTGCAAGATCTTCCAAGGTAGCCTCTCCTGCATTTGGAAAGTCCCATGGGTCCATATTAGCAGTGGGATAATCCTCCCTGTGTTTTACCATTCTTCCACGCTCCAGCACCAAAGTCTTCAATCCATTTTCGCAGAGTTCTTTTGCTGCCCAGCCTCCGCTAATCCCAGTTCCTACGACAATGGCATCATAAGATTCCTGTTCTTCATTGTAATAAAACTTACTCATGTATTCCGAATTGTTTATTTTATAAATGTATTAATTATTAAATTAATTTTCTACATTTAAACCCTATGTTTATTGAGAATATGATACTATAACGTTGTAGTTTTTCTATTCCTTTAAATAATCAATAATCAAGCTATAATGAAGAGAAGAAGTTTTGTTCAAGGTACCCTTCAAGCTGGGGTTGCCTTATCGGTTTTTGGACTACATTCCTGTAAGCCCAAGCAAAAAGAGAAAGAAGTCATGAAAACGGAAGAAGAGAAAAAGACTTCACCGGTATTAAAACTGTCTTTGGCTCAATGGTCCATTCATAGAATGATAAATGAAGAAGGAATGGATCCGTATTTGTTTGCCGAAAAAGCAAAGGAGTGGGGTTTTACTGGCTTGGAGTACGTAAATCAGCTGTACGAGAACGAACCCAATACCAAAGGTTTTTCGGAAGAGGCTATGGGATACTTCGTGAAAAGATCCAAAGCCGAAAGCGAAAAGCACGGTTTGGAAAACTTGATTATTATGATTGACCATGAGGGGGACCTTTCCGCTGCTGATGAGAATGAAAGAAAAGAGGCAGTGGAAAACCATTTTAAGTGGGTAGATGCAGCTGCTGAACTAGGATGTCATTCAGTTAGAGTGAATCTAATGGGGAGCAAAGTAGCGGAAGAATGGACTGCTGCTTCTGTAGATGGGCTCACCCAATTATCCAATTACGCCAAAACCAAAAATATCAATGTGATTGTTGAGAACCACGGAGGTTTTTCTTCAAATGCGCAGATGCTGGTAGAGGTCATTGAAAAGGTAGGTCTACCCAATTGTGGCACACTGCCGGATTTTGGAAACTTCTGTGTAAAACGGGAGGATGGTTCTTATTTTTCCTCACCTTGTATTGAGGAATATGATAGATACAAAGGTATTGAGGAGCTAATGCCTTATGCGAAAGCCGTTAGTGCTAAATCGCACGATTTTGATGAACAAGGAAATGAAACCCATACAGATTATTCCAAAATGATGAATATTGTTAACGAAGCTGGGTATTCTGGATATGTTGGTGTGGAATATGAAGGAGATGTTTTGGGAGAAAAGGAAGGTATTTTAGCAACTAAAGAACTACTTTTAAAGGTAACGGGGCAATCCATGTGAAACACTCCAAATAAGGATGAAGGGATTTTTACAACAGCTTTTTGATTACAATTTTTACTGTAACAAACAATTGATGGACCAATTTGGACAAATGGACAAGTTGCCCAAAAAAAGCGTTAAGTTATTCAGTCATGTTTTGAGTGCGCATCATATTTGGAATCATAGGATACTTGAAAAGGTGCCCGAATTTGAGGTTTGGCAAAAACACGATGCAAAGGAGTGGTATGATATTCATTACGATAACCAAAGAACATCATTTGAGATTATTACCAATTCTGAAGATTTTGGCAGAAGGATAGACTATACTACCACTGAAGGAAGAGCATATTCCAATGAATTAAAGGATATCCTTTTTCACATCATCAATCACGCTACACACCACCGCGGGCAAATTTTAATGGATATGCGATCTTCCAAAATAGAGCCCATACCCATGGATTACATTTTTTACAAGAGATAATAAATCAACTAACGCAATATTTATATGAATTCAATAGCAAAATTTCAGCTGTCCTTTATGATGTTTCTTGAGTTTTTCATTTGGGGAGGATGGTTTGTCACCATGGGTATTTATCTGCCGAATACCTTAAATGCAAGTGGGGTTGAAATTGCAAGTGCTTACTCTAGTCAATCTTGGGGAGCCATAATCGCTCCATTCATTATAGGACTGATATGCGACCGATATTTTAACGCGGAAAAAGTTTTGGGAATATTGCATTTGATTGGGGCGTTCATCATGTATCAATTGGCAAACGCTTCAGATATTTCTGTTTTCATCCCTTATGTCTACGGATATATGATTGCTTACATGCCTACTTTGGCCTTGGTAAACTCTGTGGCATTCAACCAAATGAAGGACCCCTCCAAAGAGTTTGCTTTTGTTCGTGTATTTGGAACCATAGGTTGGATAGTTGCCGGACTCGCTATTAGTTTCTTTGGATGGGACAGTGAAGCGGGGGTACAAGAAGGATTGTTGAAAAATACCTTTTTAATGGTTGCGGGAGCATCGGCCTTATTGGGAGTGTTCAGTTTTACTTTACCTAAAACCCCACCAAAAACTTCCAAGGATGACAAAGTAACAGTTTCTGATATTCTTGGACTGGAAGCCTTAAAGCTCTTAAAGAATAGAAACTTTCTGATATTTTTTATAGCCTCCGTATTAATATGTATTCCTTTGGCTTTTTACTATCAGCACGCGGGACAGTTTTTAGGGGAAATTGGGGTCGCGAATCCAGCAGGTAAAATGACTATTGGGCAGGTTTCTGAGGTTCTTTTTATGCTGCTATTGCCTTTCTTTTTCAAAAAGTTTGGTTTTAAGATGACTATTTTGGCGGGTATGCTGGCATGGACCATTAGGTATCTACTTTTCGCTTTCGGAGACGCTGGTGAGCTTGCCTTTATGTTGATTATCGGGATAGCGCTCCATGGTATCTGCTATGATTTCTTTTTCGTATCGGGTCAGATTTATACAGATTCCAAAGCTGGGGAAAAGTACAAAAGTGCGGCTCAAGGTTTAATAACATTGGCGACTTACGGTGTGGGTATGCTTATTGGTTTCTGGGTTGCTGGGAAGATAACAGATTCTTATCTGGTTTCTGAAAATGTACATGAATGGACCAATATTTGGACATTCCCAGCTATTTTTGCCTTTGTGGTCTTGATACTTTTCATGCTACTGTTCAAAAACGAAAAAATAGAATATAAAGATTGATCATATGCCTAAAAGAATTAAGCTTGGAATACTAGGAGGAGGGGGTGATTCCTTGATTGGTGTACTGCACCGAGTAGCTGCTTACATCAATGATAATTATGAAATCACCGGAGGGGTATTCAATGCCAATCATGAAGAAAGCTTAGCATTTGCCAAGGAGATTGATATTCCCACAAATCGAATTTATGCAGATTTGGATGCGTTGATTGAAGCTGAGCTCAAGCTCCCAGAAGAAGAACGTATTCAGGTGTGCTCTGTACTTACACCCAACTTCCTTCATTTTCCTATGGCCAAAAAGTTGTTGGAAAATGGTTTTCATGTCATTTGTGAAAAACCAATGACGACCAATTATGAAGAAGCAAAAATCCTGCAAGAAACTTTGGCCAAAGCTAAAAAGGTATTTGCAGTGACCCACACGTATACGGGCTATCCTATGGTTCGCCAAATGCGTGAAATGATAAAGGCTGGAGAGTTGGGCAAAATCCATAAAGTGGATGCTAGATATTACCAGGGATGGATTAATGGTATTATTCATGATAAAGAAAAACGATCCACTGTTTGGCGATTGGATCCTAAGAAGGCAGGAATCAGTTCGTGTATGGGAGATATTGGAGTCCATGCCTTTAATATGATTGAGTTTACCACCAGCCTTCAGGTAAAATCCCTTCTTTGCGACTTCAATTATCTCTATGATGACAATCAAATGGATGTGGATGGCACGGTTTTAATACGAATGGATAAACATGTTAAGGGGGTAATTCGAAGCAGTCAGGTTGCGACTGGAGAAGAAAATGGATTGGCTATTGCCATTTATGGTGATAAAGCAGCCTTTAGATGGGAACAGGAAAATCCAAATTATCTCTACAAGTTGAGCGATACGGAACCTTTGCAGGTGTACAAACCAGGGCATGCCTATAATTCCGAATTGTCTTTGGACGGGACTAAACTTCCTCCAGGGCACCCAGAGGGAATATTTGATGCGATGGCCAATATTTATTTAGGGGTGGCCAAAGCCATTAGAGGAGAAGCCTACAATGATGGCGAATTTCCAACAATGTTGGATGGCGTTCGAGGTCTAAATTTTATCGAAAGCACCGTTGAATCAAACAAGCAAGGAAATATTTGGGTAGATCTGGATTGAGAAATACGGTTATAGGGTGAGACCAAAGAGGCTATTTAGAACAAGTGAAAGTCGTCATTCTGAATTCATTTCAGAATCTTACTATTATGAATACAAATGTTCAAGAGAACCTGAAACAAGTTCAGGTTGACAAAACCATACTTTTTTGAAAGGGTTTTTTATTTTGAATACAGTTTTTCAAACTGCTCGAACACCACAATCATACTCTCTCTGGGTTTTCTGCCAAATTCGGCGAGTTCCCGAGTATAATAATCCCAGTGCACTTTTTTCCAGTACGCTAGACTTTTATCTCCCTCACCTTCCATTCTGGCATGTTCTTCTCGAATGGCAAAATAAGGGATGAGTTTAACTCCGGTAGTGCGAATAACTGTTTTGGCCTTTCCATTCCAATCCGTGACAATAGCAAGATCACCTATTTTGGGAAGTGGTTCCTTTCTCAATTGTAAACCCAGAAGGGAGTGTGAAGAAGCACGTTTTACTTCTTTGTTAACCAACTCTGAACAGACATTGGCATCTTTTTCATTGTCGCAAAAGTGTATGACTTTTGGAACGTTTTCTGAAACGTCATTTGGTTTAGCATTCAAAAAGTCGGTCCACAATTCTTGAGCAGAAGCATTTTCCATGAAAGTTAAAATTTTGAAACGGATAAAATTTGGGTTGATTATGTTAAAGGTCCTAAGATAACCATTTGAAGTTTTAAGAAACAACACTGGGAAACAAAATTTCATATGTCCTGGGAGTCTTTTAATTCTAATCGAATACCTATATTTATATTTCCTGACAAATAATCGTATAACAATCTAATTTCCTGAGCAGAGAATCCAACAAGCCTCTGATTTTTAATTTAACCAACATGAAAACAATAAAAGGACCTGCCGTATTTCTTGCCCAATTTGTGGATAGTGAACCACCATTCAATAGTTTGGATGGTCTTTGTAAATGGGCTTCCGATTTAGGGTACAAAGGAATTCAAATTCCTACTTGGGAATCGTTCCTTATCGATTTGGATAAGGCAGCAGAAAGTCAGGACTACTGTGACGAGCTCAAAGGAAAAATCAATTCGTATGGGTTGGAGATTACGGAACTTTCCACGCACTTGCAGGGGCAATTGGTAGCTGTACATCCCGCTTACGATATCATGTTCGACAATTTTGCGCCGGACCACTTGAAGGGAAAGCCTAAGGAAAGAACCCAGTGGGCCATTGAAACGGTAAAAAAAGCGGCTACGGCAAGTAGAAGATTGGGTATTGGGGCGCATGCCACATTCTCTGGGGCATTGCTTTGGCATACGGCACATCCATGGCCACAAAGACCTCCAGGGCTGGTAGAAATGGGGTTTGAGGAATTGGCAAAACGTTGGATGCCTATTTTAAATCACTTTGACGAAGAAGGTGTGGATGTTTGTTATGAAATACATCCTGGTGAGGATTTGCATGATGGTGATACTTTTGAGCGCTTCTTGGAAGCTACCGGCAATCACAAACGAGTCAATATATTATATGATCCCAGTCATTTTGTTTTACAGCAACTGGACTACATCACTTACATTGATCATTATCATGAATTCATTAAGTCGTTCCACGTAAAGGATTCCGAGTTTAACCCCACGGGCAAAAAAGGAGCTTTTGGTGGATACAACGATTGGGGTGACAGAGCAGGCCGTTATCGTTCTTTGGGCGATGGACAAATAGACTTCAAGACCATTTTCTCCAAATTGACTCAATATGGCTGTGATGTTTGGGCGGTTATGGAATGGGAATGTTGCATTAAGAGTCCGGAGCAAGGCGCCCGAGAAGGAGCTAAATTTATCGCTGATCACATCATTGAGGCCACTACCAAAACCTTCGATGATTTCGCAGGTGCGGACACAGATACGGATAAGCTTAAAAGAATACTTGGATTATGAAGAAATTAAGCCTTTTGTTGTTACTAACTTTGACCTTTGCGTGTAAGGAAAAACCGAAGGAAGAACCTACAGAAGAACCGGAAATGTCTATAACTTCTACAGAAAAAGAGTCGGAATGGACCGTTTTATTTGATGGTACTTCATGGGACGGATGGCATGTGTACTCAGGGAGGGAAATAGAGGAAGCATGGTCACTCCAAGATGGGGCAATGCTCCTAAATAAGATTACCGAAGCTCGTAAAGATGGGGAACGGTTCAATATGGTAACCGATAAGGAGTATACCAATTTTGTGCTTTCCATTGAATGGATGGTGAACAGCGGAGCTAATAGTGGTATCATGTGGGGAGTGGTCGAAGATGAAAAATACAATGAACCCTATATCACAGGACCCGAAATACAAGTGTTGGATAACACTTCACATCCAGATGCAAAGAATGGCACAACTCATCAAGCTGGAGCTCTTTACGATATGGTATCTCCAACTCAAGATGTTGTGAAACCCGTCGGGGAATGGAATCATTACCTGATTACCGTGAATCACGATACCAATGTAGGAAATGTGGTATTGAACGGAACAAAGATTACCGAATTTCCAGTAAATGGAGAAGCATGGGACGCCATGGTGGCCAAGTCAAAGTTTGCTACCTGGGAAGTTTTTGGAAAATCTAAAACCGGAAAAATTGTTTTGCAAGATCATGGAGAACCCATTGTAATAGGGTATAGAAATATTAAGATTAAAGAATTATAAGATGTCCAAACAAGTATTCACTTTTTTTACTGCATTGATTTTGACTACTGGTTTTGTAATGGGTCAAGAAAAAGAACCCACTACGCCAGAAGCGACAGAATTTTATGAACCTGTACCTCCAAAAGTTGTTCCTGGTAAGAACGGGGCACCTCCCAGTGACGCCATTGTCCTTTTTGATGGAAGCGATTTTGATGAATGGATCAGTTCCGAGGATAGCACTGCGGTCAAGTGGCATTTGAACAAGGATGGCAGTATGACCGTGAAGGACAAAACGGGAAATATTCAAACCAAAAGGAATTTTGGGAGCTTTCAGTTGCATTTGGAATGGAAATCCCCTGCAGAAATCCAAAGGGAAGGACAGAATAGGGCGAACAGCGGAGTATTTATACAACAACGGTATGAAGTTCAGATTTTGGACAATAATGATAATCCAACCTACGTGAATGGTCAAGTAGGGTCCGTTTATAAACAGGGCGTTCCATTGGCCATGGCATCCGTACCCACAGGAGAGTGGAACAGTTACGATATTATTTTCCACGCTCCAAAGTTTTCTAAAGGAGGCAATATTAAGAAACCTGCAACAGTAACCGTAATCCATAATGGAGTATTGGTCCAAGACCATTTTATAATTGAGGGAACCATTAAGTACATTGGCTGGCCCAAATATGAAGCACATGGGAAAGCTCCTCTGATGTTACAAGATCATAGAGACAACAGCAGAGTGAGTTATCGCAATATTTGGCTAAGAGAATTGAAGTAAAAACTTCAATGTTCGCAGGCGCCAATTCTTGTCTTAGGCCCTTCGCTATTTTGGTTACCTTTGTCAAAATTCAATACTCCACATGATTCAATCCATGACCGGCTTTGGAAAGCACGTGGTACAGCTTCCTTCCAAAAAAATTACCGTAGAAATAAAATCCCTGAACAGTAAAAATCTGGATATTAACGCCAGAATTCCTCAATTGTATAGGGAAAAGGAACTGGAGCTAAGGAAAATGATTGCCGATAGCCTTTCAAGGGGCAAGGTAGACCTTGGGCTTTATGTAGAAATCACCGGTGAAGAGACCACTTCAGAAATCAATACAGGGGTGGTAAAAAAGTATATGGAGCAGTTGGGGTCCATAACTGAGGGAGAACCTATCAAGCTTTTGGAATTGGCTCTGCGCATGCCCGACACCCTTCGTAGTGATAAGGATGATTTGGATGAAGAGGAATACGTTTCAATCAAGGAAGCCATGAAAGAAGCACTTTTAAAGATAAAGAGCTTTCGCGAAAAGGAAGGTAGTGTTTTGGAGGCCGACTTTAAGCTTCGATTGAAGACCTTGGGCAATCTTCTCGATGATATAAAAGAAATTGACCCAGAACGTTTGAATACCATTAGGGAACGTTTAAATAGGGCACTGTCGGAGCTAAAAGTTGAAGTGGATGCCAATCGATTTGAACAGGAGCTCATCTATTATCTTGAGAAATACGACATTACAGAAGAGAAAGTGCGCTTGGCCAACCATTTGGAATATTTTGATTCGACACTGAGTTCTGGAGATTCCAATGGAAAAAAATTGGGCTTTATTGCGCAAGAAATAGGAAGGGAAATCAATACCATAGGCTCAAAAGCAAACTATGCTCCCATGCAACAATTGGTGGTGCAAATGAAAGATGAGCTTGAGAAAATCAAGGAACAAATGCTAAATGTACTATGAGCAAGGGCGGAAAACTCATTATTTTTTCGGCACCTTCAGGCAGTGGAAAAACTACCATTGTAAGATACCTCTTAAAACAACCAGAACTAAATTTGGCCTTTTCCGTTTCGGCCACTTCCCGACCTCCAAGAGGGGAAGAGAAAGATGGGGTCAATTATTACTTCATATCCACCAAGGAGTTCAAACAACACATCAGGAATGATGATTTTTTGGAATGGGAAGAAGTCTATCGAGATAATTTTTACGGCACGCTTAAAAGTGAAGTCGAACGTCTTTGGGCCGAAGGGAAGAATGTGATTTTTGATATTGATGTGGTTGGGGGATTGCGAATCAAGAAAAAGTTTCCCAAGGAGACATTGGCCGTTTTTGTAAAACCGCCAAGTGTGGATGAATTGAAAATACGACTTAAAAAGCGGAGTACTGAGAGCGAGGACAAAATCAATATGAGGGTAGCTAAAGCCTCGGTGGAATTAGCAACAGCTCCCCAATTTGATAAAGTCATCAAAAACTACGACTTGGAAAAAGCTTTGGAGGAATCCCATAAGTTGGTAGCCGAATTTGTGGAGGCCCAATCGGAAGAAGATTAAATGGTATGAAACGAATCGGATTGTTTTTTGGAACTTTCAATCCTATTCATATAGGTCATTTGGTCTTGGCTAATCATATGGTAGAATTCTCGGATTTGGATGAGGTCTGGTTCGTGATTACCCCACAAAGTCCTTTTAAAACCAATCAATCCTTGTTGGACAACCACCATCGCTACCAAATGGTGTATGAGGCTGTGGAAGATTATCCAAAACTAAAACCCAGTAAAATAGAATTTGACCTCCCACAACCTAATTATACCGTCAATACTTTGACACATTTATACGAACAATATGGAGATTCACACGAGTTTGCCTTAATAATGGGGGAGGATAATCTTAAGGGATTTCATAAATGGAAGAATTATGAAGTTATTCTGGAGAATCATACCATTTACGTGTATCCCAGAATATCTGATGGCAAAGCAGTGGCGGAATTAATGAAACATCCCAAGATACATCGAATAGATGCCCCAATCATGGAGATTTCATCTTCCTTTATTCGAAAAGAACATGGTTTGGGCAAAAATGTTCGACCCCTACTTCCAGACCGGGTATGGAAGTATATGGATGAGATGAACTTTTATAGATAGTTTTATTCTGCTTTTGAGAGAATATCCGTCCCAAGATATGTATCATCAGAATTGTAATACCATGCGCGGGTCTTGGGCATTTTTATACCATTGATTTCTTCTATATCCTTCAATAAGATGTATTCGCCATCTCCTTTCTGCTCATCATGGTAAAACTGATAGACTTCCATCGCAAAAGTGATTGGATCAAAATAGAAGTACCAAATATCATCACCCACATCTTTATCATAATTGACCTTTAGCACCAGATATTCCTTACCCTTGAAAACTTTTCTTTCAACTGTATTGTCCAAGTTTGTGCCGGGGTCTTTAAGTTTCATGGGAAGGCCATACAAGTATGTATAGTAGTTTTTCATTAAACGGCCACGCTCACATGTCAATCGATATTTTTTTCTATCATCATCAGAAACCGTATCACTCCCGTTCAAAGAAGTGGTACAGTTCTCTTTTTCGAATCGATAAGCATATCGCACCCCGTCTTTTTCCACTTCCAATTCAAAAAATTCCTTGGGGATATTCAAATGAATTGAACTTTTTCTATCACTTGATTTTGGAGTCTCCATCACTACATGGAAAGTAGTATTGAAACCCTTCCATTGGTTATTTGGGTCATGATAGCTGATTGCCTTGTCCAATAGTTGGGTAGCCGTAATGTCTTGGGAAAACGTTTGTATTGCCCCAAGAAAGAGTAGAGCAATTGCAATATGACGCATAGTTTTTGAATTTAGTTCTGTCTTTGAACGCGAGCAGGTTCCACAGTGCTATCGTGTTCGCTATAATAAAGCTCCAGTAACTTTAAGGTAGATTTGACCAAGTCTTTGCTTTCAGTAAGAAGGGAAAAATACAAAGTGGTATTCTTTGGGCTTGATTCTTCCGTTCTAGTTCGGGCCACCTGTTTTTCCAACTTGTCCGAAACCATATTGAAGAGCTCTTCGCGTTGTCTCAGAATGGATTCTATCTCCTCAAAATTTCTAGATTGAAAAATCTCTTGTGTGTTACTAAAGAGGTCCTCTAGAGTGATATCCAATTCCTTAAGCTCCTTGATTTGGGTATATTTTAATTTCTTATGGTTGTTATGCACATGCTTGTGACCTAGTGTGGAAATATATTCCAAGGATTGTGATATGTCCTGCAAAAGCCCCAAAAGGTTTATGTAAAAGTTACTGGCACCACCTACGCTGGACTCGTCTAGATTTTTGATAAAATAGAAAACATTGTTCTTCAAGTCCTCTATTTCTCGCGACATTTTCTCGACCCCTTTTCGATTCTTTTTCAACATTTCTATGTCATGCTTGGCAAGACCATTTATGGAATTGGTATATATTCTGTTGCTACGCTTTATCATATTGCCGATGTTATCGGCACTTTCTTCAATAACCCCTTGTATAGAACTACTCTCCGCTCTCCTTAAGCTATCCTCAGCTTTGATTACCTTGGTCTTTCTATTATGGGACATGTAGTTTCGAAGCAAAATGAATGCCGTAGCCACAAGTAGAAGTATTAAGGAAACAAGTTTGCCCAAGTGCAAAAGGTAGGCAATGATAGCCGCAGCGGTAAAAGCACATAGAGCTGTGAAAAACCAACCCCCAATTACATTCAATACACCAGCAACCCGATACACTGCACTTTCTGCACCCCACGCCCTATCGGCCAACGAAGTTCCCATCGCCACCATGAAAGTCACATAAGTTGTGGAAAGTGGTAGTTTCATAGAAGTTGCTATGGATATGAGTACACTGGCCACCATGAGGTTCACCGATGCCCTGACCATATCAAAAGCAGGCATATCCTGAACCTTGCTTTTAGGTACATATTCGTAAGGAACCGTAAATTGTTTATCGGTTATTTTCCGGATGGATGGAGGAATAATCTTGACTAAATTTTCCGAAGCCGCTATACTGAATTTTACAATTTGTCTAGAAAGAAAATTAGGCTGAAAGCGTTCCTCACCTTCATCTTGTCTAGCTAAATCAACACTGGTTTTTACAACACTTTTCGCCTTTGATGAGAACCAAAGGGTCACCACCATAATTCCCCCGGACAATAGGAGTAGTAGGGTAGGCGTACGAACAGCTGCAGCCAAACCACTCATTCCAAATTGAGAAGGGTCTATACCTGATACACTCCAATCTTGGAAGGACTGCAGGGCCGCAATAGGGACACCAATGAAGTTTACCAAATCGTTTCCTGCAAAGGCCATAGCCAAAGCAAAAGTCCCAAGACCTATAACTATTCTGTAAATATTCTTATTGAAAAAATGGGCCAGAACCCATGATAGAAGGGTCCAAACAATGAAATTGATTAAAGTGAACAAACCTGTTCGGCTAGCAGCAAAGTCAGTCAAGGCCCCGTTGAACAAATCAGCACTTTTCAAACCCTTTACCAATATAAAATATTCGATGGCAGAAATGGCCAGACCGCCAAAGACGGCCTCTACCCATTTGGATTTATTCTTATAATCAAAAGAGATAAGTAAACGGGAAACAAATTGCACTATGGCCCCTATAGTGAAAGCTATAAAGACAGAAAGCAGAATTCCGAAGATTATCTGTGCCGCCTTATCCGTATTAATGTATGCCCCCAAGTCAGAGAAGCCCCCATCTATCTTTATAATTTTAATCAAGGAAATGGCAACAGAAGCGCCCAATAATTCAAAAACAATGGATACTGTGGTTGAGGTGGGCATTCCAAGCGTGTTGAAAAAATCCAACAGCAGGATGTCCGTTATCATGACTGCCATAAAAATGAACATGATTTCTGCAAACACAAATTCCCCTGGATTGAAAATACCTTTTCTGGCAACTTCCATCATTCCACTGGAAGACATTGCACCAAAGGCGATACCCACACTGGCCACTATCATAATGGTACGGAATGAAATGGCCTTGGACCCAATTGCGGAATTCAAAAAATTAACGGCATCGTTGCTTACCCCCACAACTAAATCAGTTATGGCCAATACGGCAAGGGCAATTACCATGAAAATGTAGATGTTTTCCCCCATCCTAAACTTGAAATATGGCAAAAATGCCACTATATATCTGGACAAAGGTTAATAAAATGTTACCAAATACTTCCAGGAATCATGGATTTATTTTACTGTGACCCTAGCACATTTATCTTTTAATATATCTTCGCCAAAATTCAAAGAATCTATGGATTGGGAACGATTGCTCTCTTTAAAGCGGTATGGGGATACTGTTAAGCGAGAAAGGAAGAATCAAGATGAAACGCGTTTAGGGTTTGAAGTGGATTATGACCGAATCATTTTTTCATCTCCTTTTCGAAGTCTTCAGGATAAAACGCAAGTTATTCCGCTACCTATATCTGTTGGCTCCAAAAGAAACTTTGTACATACTCGATTGACCCATAGTCTTGAGGTATCCGTTGTGGGGCGTAGTCTGGGGAGGTCGGCTGGGAAACAGATACTCGACAAATATCCAAAACTGAGCAATCAATTGGGTTATCAAGTAAACGATTTTGGTGCCATTGTGGCCGCTGCGGCTCTGGCACATGACATTGGAAACCCACCTTTTGGGCATAGTGGCGAAAAGGCCATTGGTAATTTTTTCGAAAATGGAAAAGGGAAGCAGTATAAAGATGTATTGAGTGCAGAGGAGTTTCAGGATTTGGTAGATTTTGAGGGTAATGCCAATGGTTTCAAGCTATTGACAGAATCCAAAGGAGGAGTGGCAGGAGGACTGAGACTAAGCTATGGAACCTTGGGCGCCTTTATGAAATATCCCAAGGCATCCTTGCCTAAAAGACCATCCAAGCATATTGCCGATAAAAAATTTGGTTTTTTTCAAAGTGACAGGGGCTTTTTTTCAGAAGTTGCCGATGAACTCGGATTGGCCAGAAACCCAAATAACCCTGGAGTTGGCTTCTACCGGCATCCTCTGACTTATTTGGTAGAGGCTGCAGATGATATTTGCTATACCATTATAGACTTTGAGGATGGGATTAATTTGGGGCTTATATCGGAAGAGTACGCCCTTGAATATTTAATCAACTTGGTAAAGGAAAATATCAGCACCAAAAAGTACAATGAAATGCCCCACGCGAGTGACAGGTTAAGTTATTTAAGGGCCTTGGCTATAAGCACACTAATTTCTGATGCTGTCTCGGTCTTTAATGATAATCAGGAAGAAATTCTTCAGGGAACTTTTGATTCGGCACTTTTGGATAGGGGAAGGTATCAGGCCCAAATGGATGACATCATCAAAATAAGTATTGAAAGGATATATCAATCTTCTGAAGTTATAGATAAGGAAATCGCCGGGTATCGAATTCTTCAAGATCTATTGGAGGTCTTTACTGATGCCTTGATAAACAAACAGAACGGTAGCGATTCCAATTACGATAACCTTCTAATAAAAAGTCTACCGGAAAAGTATAGGGCCGTTGACGGTTCAGTTTACAGTATTCTTTTGGACACCTGTAGTTTTATTGCAGGTCTATCAGATAGTGCTGCGGTACATCTGCACAACAAAATTACAGGTCAGCACATCTAAAAGGCGTAGGTAAGGCCGACTCCTAGTAATTGTTTAAACTGTATTCTGGGTTCTCCTGGGTTGATAACGGTTCCATCATCCGCCAATTCTTCATCAAAGCGTATGTCATCATCGTAGATAAGATGAGTGCCAATATTGGCATTGATGTATTTGTTCACCTTTAGGTTAAAGTTGACTTCCCAATCAATATCCACGTTGCCAAAACGTCGCGTGTAATCCGTGTACAAACTCAGTCTATGGTTCATTAATACATTTTTAAAGACCTCTTTCTCCCAAGTGTTGGTGATTAAAAATCCAACCTCTGTAAAGACTCTTTCCCCTTCTTCCACTCCAAAAGCACCTTGGTTGGATAGGGTTTCATCCAAAACAAAGGTTGCCTTTAAGGAGATAGGAGACATGAAAAAATTGAATTTGTCTTCTTCAACAATGAAAGCTGTACCGGCACTCAGAAACAAATACCCGGGGGCCATAAACCTGGAAATTGGGGTTGTCCTGTCGGGATAATTAAATCCATTTGAAAATTGTGTGTTCAATGAAGCGTTGACCGAATAATACCAGTTGGTTATAGTGTCTTTTCGAAAGCTGAAAGTAGATGTCAGTCTAATTTGGTCGTCGGTCTTTCTCAGTTGTCGGCCTTCTTGAGCATTAAGTCCATATCTTAAACGGAGCTCATTTTTCCAATCAAGGTATCTGAACTTGTAATTCCGAATGAATCGCATGTTAGCAAGGGCGGAGACCGAGTTTTCACCTCCTGCATTCCAATTCACAAAAGCAACTTCATTGATGTTCAACCCAAATTCATGACCTTTTTCCCAAAAGGATTGAGGTACAAAACGTTTGAATTTTTTGTTTAAAGTTTTGGTGCGATTCAGAAAGGTAACTGGGCTTGTCAGTTTTGCACTCCTTGGTACGTAGAGCAGTTTCACTTCCTTGATTCGGACTGCTTGAAAGCTTTCGGTACTGTCGCTATCCCTTTCAAACACACGTAAAGGATTTACCTGGGCGGAGACAGAGACGAATGAAAAAAAACACAAAGCAACAACGAACGGGAGTCGTGTCATAAGGCTGATTTTATTTTTTCTCGTAGCGAATTTATATCAATTCCAGCTAACTCATGGGTTTCCATCATGGTACCATGTTCAATAAAACGGTCGGGCACTCCAAAAATGGTAATGGATTTTTGAATACCATTTGCACTGGCAAACTCCAATACTGCCGAACCAAAACCGCCAGTTTGGCAACCATCTTCCACGGTAATAACGCTATCATATTGTTCGAAAATGGAAAGTAGCAATTCGGAATCCAAAGGCTTTACAAACCTCATATTGTAGTGCCCCACAATTCCATCTGAATCTAGATCTTCTAAAATCTGAATAACGGAATTACCAATATGCCCAATGGAAAGTACAGCTAACTTGGACCCACTTCTCAGGCATTGTGCCTTGCCAATAGGGATGGCTTCAAATGGAGTTTTCGAATCCATTGTTACCCCCCTTCCCCTAGGATATCTTATGGCTATAGGTCCGGACAGACTTCTTTGAACCGTGAACATTATGTTTCGGAGCTCCTTTTCATTTAGGGGAGCAAAAATTGTCATATTGGGGATACAACGCAGATAAGCCATGTCAAAAACCCCATGATGTGTTGGCCCATCCTGTCCCACCAGTCCAGCCCTATCCAAACAAAATATTACCGGAATGTTTTGAAGGGCGACATCATGGATTATTTGGTCGTAGGCCCGTTGCAAAAAGGTGGAATAAATGTTGCAAAAAGGAACGAGTCCTTCGGTGGCCATACCTGCCGCCAAGGTCACTGCATGCTGTTCAGCAATTCCCACATCAAAGGCTCTTTCAGGAATAGCCTCCATCATAAATTTCATTGAACTTCCGGTAGGCATTGCCGGGGTGATACCAACAATATTTTCATTTTGTTCTGCCAATTCTACCAAGGTATGTCCAAAGACATCCTGGTACTTTGGAGGTTGATCTTGCTGAGTGTTTTTCAAACGTTCTCCTGTAGAGGCATCAAACTTTCCAGGAGCATGATAGACAACTTGGTTTTCTTCGGCTTTCTTGAGTCCTTTTCCCTTGGTAGTTATAATATGAAGCAGTCGAGGTCCTTTTATGCTTTTTAACCTTTCCAGCTGGGTAACCAGCAAATCCAAATCATGACCATCAATAGGTCCGGAATAATTAAGATTCAAGCATTCAAAAAGATTTTCATCCTTTGCAGTTCCCTTTTTAACGTTGGTCAAGTACTTCTTAAAAGCTCCAATACTGGGGTCAATGCCAATGGCATTATCATTTAACACTATAAGTACATTGGTGTCTGTTACTCCCAGATGATTGAGGCCTTCAAAAGCCATTCCACTTGCAATGGAGGCGTCTCCTACTACTGCAATATGCTGTTTTTCCAATTTGTTCTGTAACTGGGATGCCATGGCCATTCCCAAAATGGCTGAAATTGCCGTAGAGCTATGGCCCGTGCCAAAATCATCAAATTCACTTTCACTGCGTTTAGGAAAACCACTGATACCCCCCAATTGGCGGTTGGTATCGAAAATCTCTTTTCTCCCAGTCAAGATTTTATGGCCGTAAGCCTGATGTCCTACGTCCCAAATCAATTTATCTTCTGGAGTGTTGAATACATAATGCAGGGCAATGGTTAATTCCACTACACCTAAGCTGGCTCCCAAGTGTCCTTCTTTGGCGGCCACAATTTTTATGATGAAATCACGTAGTTCTTGAGCCAAAAATGGAAGTTGTTCTTTACCTAATTTTTTAAGGTCTTGGGGCGAGTTGATATGTGCTAAAAGTGATTCCAAAGGGTTAAAAAACAAAAATACCCATTATCCATAAATTGATTTGTTTTAGATTCGCTTGAAAGAATAAAAACTTGGACTTTGGAGAATCCATTTGACGATACCTATTTTATGAAGAAAGCGCTTCAGGAAGCCGAGCTTGCTTTTGAAATGGGCGAAGTTCCTGTGGGGGCAGTGGTTGTAATCGACAATAGAATAATAGGAAGGGGCCACAATCTGGTAGAGCGCCTAAAGGATGTTACAGCGCATGCGGAAATGCAAGCCATAACGGCAGCGTCCAATTTTTTAGGGGGAAAGTATCTTCACAATTGTACTTTATATGTTACTCTTGAGCCATGCCAAATGTGCGCAGGGGCATTGTATTGGAGTCAAATATCCAAGGTGGTTTATGGCGCGGCGGATTTGGAACGAGGCTTTAATGTAATGGGCACCCAGTTGCACCCCAAAACAGAGATTTTTGGCGGTGTCCTGGAAAATGAAGCTTCTGAACTTTTGAAACGCTTTTTTATTCAACGAAGAAATTTAAATTAACTCCAAGATGTTTTTTATCCCTGGCCAGATATCTTGAAAAGATAAAACCTAAATTCTCAGATGAACCGTAAGTGGCATAGTTTAAAACCTCTGATGCCTTATCCCCATAAAAGAAGTTGAATAGAAGTGAATAATCTTGGGAATCTTGATTTTGGGAATAAAAATCCTTTGCATCCTTTAAATCAATATGTAAATCTTTACCCTTATAATCTATTTTGGAAGCAACATAGGTTTCTTGACTAACATGATCTTTTAAGCTTTTTGGTTTCCCGTGTTGTGTCCAGTAAAAGGTTCGAAATAGATATTCTTTGGTCCTATTGATTATAATGTCCTTTGTTAATTGCTCACTTGTCCAAATATGGGGCGTGCAGAAATTTCGTTTGATTAGCGGTTCAATCAAGAACTTACTGGAAAAATCCACAGTGGCTCTATTGGACCATGCCCCTCCTACATCATCTACCAGATTTAAGGTTACTTCGATTTCCTTGAGAGGTTGGTCGCGCAGTTCTTCATTAACCTCCTTAATGGCTTCTTCCATCAGTTGTTCTGCCCCAAGTTTTTTGAGTTCTCTTATTTTATCCAACACAAAACCTTTTCCCATGGGATTGTATCCTGCAATAGGCAGGTGCATATCACCTTTTTGCGAACCTTGAAGTAAGGTAAGATATGCTTCGAATCTTGCGCGATCCCTCGGTAATTTATAGAGGGATTCCATTTGATTCAATATGGGGAGTAAAACGAACACAACTATCAAAATACTTAAAAACAAGACATGAAAAAACCCTGATGCACGCATCAGGGTATACTTAATCAAGAATACAATATATTATCCGATTACTTGCACCTGTGCAGCAACCACACCTTTTCTTCCTTCTTCTTCTGAATATTCTACCTTGTCCCCGTCTTTAAGCTCTACGCCATTCAACGCAGTAACATGGACGAAAATGTCGCGACCCGTCTCGTCGTTGGTAATGAATCCATAACCTTTGGATTCATTGAAAAATTTTACTGTACCAGTCATTAAAAAAAAATAATTGTTAAAACGCGAAGGTATGCTATTAAAATGGTAAGTAAAGCTATTACGCTTTAAATCTTTGGAAAATTATGGCTTCCTCTTGTTACGAGCCTCATTTTCTTGCATTTTTTTAATGTTTTCTTGATTTAACATGTAGTCTTTCATTTTTTTACCCCTACTTTCTTTGATGAGAAAAAGGGGCATAGCCACCAAAAATAGACCAACCGTACCTGCTCCAATGAACTTATTGCCTCGAATCTCATCTTCGGATTTAATATTAAATCCATAGATTATCGATGCAAAGGAGAGTATCACAATCCCCAGTATTAAATACCTCATTTTTGACTTCATTGGGAAAAGTTAATCAGTTTTCTTCGATACGCCGTTAAGAGTTTGGATTTTGAAATGAAACCTACATATTTCCCGTTCTTGATTACTGGGAGGTTCCAAGCCCCACTATCTTGAAACTTTTTCATGACCTGTTTCATAGAGTCGCTTTCCTGAAAGATATGTTCTGGTGGCGCATGCATCAAGTTTTTTACGAATATTTTATCATACTGTTCGGTGTCGAACATAATTTCCCGTATATCATCCAAAAGAATGATGCCCATAAGTCTGTTTTCTTCATCCAACACGGGAAAAATATTGCGTTTGGATTGGGAAACAGATTGATGTAGCATTTCTCCCAAAGACATTTCTGGTTTTACGGTCTTGAAATTCTTTTCGATAACATCGTCCACCTCCATAAGATTGAGCACCATTTGGTCTTTATTATGGGTCAATAGTGCACCTATTTTGGCCAACTCCTTAGTGTAAATGGTATAATCCAATGCGTTTTTGGTCATTAAATACGAGATGGAAGCGGTAATCATTAGAGGCACAAAAAGCTGGTATCCACCCGTTATTTCTGCAATGAGGAATATTGCTGTGAGAGGTGCATGGATTACCCCAGCTATCAATCCGGCCATTCCAATTAGGGTGAAGTTACTTTCTGATACTTCCCAACCAAGTCCTAAATTATTGATGATTTTGGCCACTACGTTCCCTAAGGCACTTCCCATAACCATAGTTGGGATAAAAACCCCACCAGCTCCACCAGCCGCGAAGGTAGTGGTCATGGCAACCGCCTTGAACAAAGTAATACCGAAAAGCAGGGCAATGACCACCCAGATATTCTCAGTATAAGCATCAAAAGGAGTTCTTCCCAAGGCCATCAAATGGTTACCATCCAAAAGACTATTTATAAAACCAAAACCTTCCCCATATAAGGGAGGAATAGCGTAAAGCATAATCCCAATTGCTATTCCACCTACCAAAAGACGGTATTTTGGACTTTTAAAAGGTTCAAACCATTTTAAGATTTGAAAATACATCTTGGTAAAGTAAATGGAGGCAAAGGCGGTGCCTACCCCCAAAAGAATATAAAACAATGTATCGCCAAGCTGAAAACCTTCGGTCAATGAAAAACTAAAAAGCACTTCATTACCTAAAAAGAAATAAGAGGTCAGTACTGCAGAAATGGATGCCAACAGCAAGGGTAGAAGAGAAGACATGGCCAAATCCAGAGAAAATACTTCCATTGCAAAAATAACTGCGGCAACAGGAGATTGAAATATGGAAGAAATAGCCCCTGCGGAAGCACAAGCTACCAATAAAGACCTTGTTTTTGCATCAATATGAAACAATTGGGCAAGATTGGAACTCAGGGCAGCTCCAGACTTCACAGCGGGCCCAAGTAAACCTACTGAACCCCCAAAACCTACGGTAAGCGGAGCTGCTATCAAAGGTGTATAGATGTCTTTTACAGGCAATAGCCCTCTCTTCTTGGACAATGAAAAAATAATGGAAGAAACCGCATGTTGTAATGGATGTTTATGAACAAACTTGACATAAAGAAATACCAAGGCCAAGCCCACGATGGGCAGAATAAAATAAAGTTGGTTTTCGGAAAAAATAATACCCTCCTTTAATAGGGATTGAATGAGATATGTCGTGTTTTTAAGTGTAACAGCAACTAGACCTGCCAAAAACCCCACAATTAAGCTGGTAACATGCACAAATGTTTTATTGGAGACATGTTTATATCTCCATTTTAAGAAGCGGGTCAGTAATCTTTTGACTTTACTGTCCATCAAGAGGTTATTGAATAAAAGTATTAAAAAAATCCCGCGATTTGCGGGATTGTTACTTTGTTATATATCCAATTTCAAATGGAGCTCTTTTAGTTGATTTTCATCTATTGAAGCGGGTGCATCAATCATTACGTCCCGGCCACTATTGTTTTTGGGGAAAGCAATAAAATCACGAATGGTTTCCTGTCCACCCAAAATAGCCACCAATCGGTCCAAACCAAAAGCGATTCCTCCGTGGGGTGGCGCACCATATTGGAAGGCATCCATCAAAAACCCAAACTGATTTCTTGCTTCTTCTGGAGTAAAACCAAGATGTTTAAACATAGTGGACTGCACCTCCTTATCATGGATACGAATGGAACCTCCACCGATTTCGTTGCCGTTCAACACCAAATCGTAGGCATTGGCCCGAACCGCCCCAGGTTCTGTGTTCAGCAATTCCAATTGACCGGGTTTTGGTGACGTAAATGGATGGTGCATGGCATGATAATTACCTGTTTCTTCATCCAATTCCAACAATGGAAAATCGATTACCCAGAGCGGGGCAAATTCATCAGGTTTTCTCAAGCCCATGCGCTCGGCCAATTCCATACGCAAAGCACTGAGCTGTGCACGGGTCTCGTTGGTGTTTCCAGAAAGAACACAAATCAGATCTCCAGCTTTAGCTCCGGTAATCTTGGCCCATTGCGCTAGATCCTCTTGGTCGTAAAACTTATCTACAGAAGATTTGAAGGAACCATCTTCATTGCATTTAACATAGACCATGCCTTTGGCTCCCACTTGAGGACGTTTTACCCAATCAATTAGCTTGTCGATTTCTTTTCGAGTATAGGATGCAGCGCCAGGAACGGCAATACCTACTACCAATTCAGCAGAATTGAATACGTTGAAATCCTTGTGTTGTGCCACCGAATTCAACTCCCC
This sequence comes from Flagellimonas meridianipacifica, assembly GCF_003001695.1. Taxonomy (GTDB): domain Bacteria; phylum Bacteroidota; class Bacteroidia; order Flavobacteriales; family Flavobacteriaceae; genus Flagellimonas; species Flagellimonas meridianipacifica. The sequence continues at coordinate 1,236,079 of NZ_PVYX01000001.1, forward strand.
AAACTCCATCCCAAAGCGAATATCAGGTTTGTCGTTACCGTACCTTCTCATGGCCTCGTCAAAAGTCATTCTAGGGAAATTGCCAGAATCTATTCCATGGATTTCTTTGAGAAGGTGTTTGGTCAATCCTTCAAAAGTGTTCAAAATATCCTCTTGTTCCACAAAGGCCATTTCACAGTCAATCTGGGTAAACTCAGGTTGACGGTCGGCTCTTAAATCCTCGTCCCTAAAACATTTTACAATCTGAAAGTACTTGTCCATTCCACCCACCATCAACAATTGTTTGAAGGTTTGAGGGGATTGAGGCAAAGCATAAAACTGCCCTTCGTTCATCCTGCTGGGAACCAAAAAATCTCGAGCACCTTCAGGAGTGGATTTTATAAGGTATGGCGTCTCTACTTCTATAAAACCTTGGTCGGACAGATATTTTCTCACCTCCATGGTTACTTTATGCCTAAAGATGAGGTTGTTTTTTACCGGATTTCTTCGAATGTCCAGATAACGGTATTTCATGCGAATATCCTCTCCGCCATCAGTATCGTCTTCAATGGTAAAGGGAGGAAGTTCAGAAGGATTCAGGATTTGAAGCTCATTCACCAATACTTCAATATCTCCCGTAGGAATATTGGGATTCTTTGAAGCTCTTTCAATAACGTTTCCCTTGATTTGAATCACAGTTTCCCTGCCCAACTCCCTGGCACCTTCCAAAAGCGCCTTGGACGAACGGTCTTCGTCAAACACTAATTGTGTAATTCCATACCTATCCCTTAAATCTACCCAAACCACAAATCCTTTGTCGCGTACTTTATGTACCCAACCGCTTAATGTAACAACGGAATCTATATCCGTTGAACGAAGCGCTCCACAAGTCGTATTTCTGAACATAAATTGATAATGAACGGCAAATTTAAAAGGAATGGTGTGATTTACTACCAGTTATACAGATTTTATATCGGATTGTCCATTTGGGAAGCATATGCACTGGGATTTTCCTGAATTTAGCTAGAAACAATAAAAAAACTTTTGATTAACATAAAATTTACATAGTATTTATGGAGGCCAATGGTAAAAAGAATCGACGATTTGTTTATCAAATTAAAATTTATAAAATATGTAAACAATTGATATGCAAATATTTAACGATTTAAAGTTAATTTAATGTAAATTAATTGTTACTCAAAAGTGTATTTAATGTAAAATAATAACTACTTTTACAGCGTTATTGATACTGAAAATAATTTAAAACCCATATAGATGAAGCAATCGATATTACTCTTGATGATGGTGTTTTCGGTCTGTATGTATGCTCAAAGCACAGAACCGACTTTGGAAAAAGTGGGAAAAATGGTAAAGGCTACATATTTTCACGAAAACGGTAACATAGCCCAAACTGGCTATATGTTGAAAGGTAAGTTGCATGGACAATGGTTTATGTATACGGATAATGGAAAGAAAATCGCTTCCGGTAAATACGACAATGGAAAAAGAGCTGGGAAATGGTTCTTTTGGGAAGGTGAGATTTTGAAGGAAGTGGATTATTTGGACAACCGAATTGTTGGTGTAAAAAACTGGAACAAGTCTGAAATTGTTTCGGTAGATTTTTAACTTATTTGTCCTTAAAAAAAGCCCGGCCAATTGGCCGGGCTTTTTTTGTTATAGATACTAGTTGCATTAGGCGGCAATATCCAATACCTCTTTTTTGGTTTCTTCCTTCTTTACTCTATTTTTTCTAATTCGAACCTTAACACGATACACTATGCTGAACAAGATTGGTACAACAATAAGCGTAAGGAATGTGGCTACGAAAAGTCCGTAAATTACCGTCCAGGCCAAGGGTCCCCAAAAAATCACGTTATCTCCACCAAAGTAAATGTTGGGATTAAACTCACTAAACAGTGTAAAGAAATTGATATTGAATCCTGTAGCTAATGGAATAAGTCCTAAAATAGTAGTAATTGCCGTCAACAATACCGGGCGAAGCCTAGCTTTACCACCTTTGACAACCGCTTCCATAAAATCATTTGGTTCCAACAGATCATCGTCATCCAATTCCAATTCCACCTTTTTACGATCTATCAAAAGTTGGGTATAATCCAACAACACCACTCCGTTGTTCACCACGATACCTGCCAAAGAAATGATTCCCATCATGGTCATCATGATTACGAATGCACTTCCAGTGGCTACGATACCTCCAAAAACTCCTATCAAACTTAAGAAGATGGCCAGCATGATAATACCTGGTTTGGAAATGGAGTTGAACTGGAAAATCAGGATAAAGAAAATCAACCCAAGACCTGTAAAGAAAGCTCCCATCAAGAATGCCATTTGCTTGTTCTGTTCTTCAATTTGTCCAGTATAGTCGACCTTGATATTTGAAGGAAGTTCGGTAAAGCCTTCCATTTCATCCTGAATTTTACTGACAATCGCACCAGCATCTGTATATCCGGGTGCTAATGCAGAATAAACGGTCACAACACGTTTTACATCCCTATGTTTAATAGCACTAAAACCAGAACTGTTCACTTGTTGGGCCACGGCGGAGACAGGAACCTCTTTGATTTGTCCAGAAGATTGATCCCTAAATGTGATTCTTTGATTGAAAATAGCACTGGTGTTATATCTGTTTTCTTCATTGAATCTTACATAAATATCATAGTCTTCACCATCCTCTTTGTAAATGCCGGCCTTGGCTCCAAAAATGGAGTTTCGTAATTGTTGACCTACTTGGCCCGTTGCCACACCCAATTCTCCAGCTTTTTTACGGTCTACCGCCACAAGCATGGAAGGTTTGGATTTGTTTACATCAATCTTTAGCTCATCAATACCGGGAATGTTTTTGGAATTGATGAAGTTCCTCATCTTTTCCGCGGAAACAATAAGCTCTGAATAGTCGTCCCCTTCCAATTCTATATTGATAGGGTATCCTGCAGGAGGACCAACCGCATCCTTTTCCACTGAAATGGCAACCCCTGGATAGATGTCTTTAAGAGCCTCTTGAACTTTTTTAAGTAGTTCATTACTGTCCGCTCCCTCTCTGAACTTGTACTCCCGCATGGTAGCGGTAATTTTACCTCGATGAGGCATTTCTGCGGAAGAACCTCCATCTGTTTGAGGATTTCCTGCTCCTTCACCCACCTGTGATACAGCACTTTCCGTTAGGAAATTGAAATCTCCATGCAGATATGCTTCTTCATTGATAATATCATACACTCGCTTCTCAACATCTTTGGTAATGGCATCTGTCTTTTTGATGTCCGTACCTTCTGGATATTCGATATAGACGATAATCTGGTTGGGTGTGTTGTCAGGGAAGAACTCAACCTTAGTACGCTGACTTCCTACGGATGCCCCAAAGCCCATAAAAGCTAGGAATAATAGAGCAAAGGTCCCGATTGCAATGAATATGGGTCTTCTCCCGGCCAAAGCCCTGCGCAATGTCTTTTCGTAAAACCTTTCCCATTTCGGAAGAATTCTGTTTTGGAAACTGTTCGCCCAATTCCTGAGGAACAATCTATAAATCCAGAGAAGAATGGAGGTCAATACCATAAGGCTTCCCAAAGCTCTATAACTTCCCCCTACAATCATGATAACCAAACCAATTCCACCAACTATGGATGTAATGCGTATGATCTGTTTCAGAGGCATATCCTTGTCTTCCGTGGTCATGTATCGTGATACCAGAACAGAGTTAAAGAAAATAGCAACAAATAGGGATGAGCCTAGAACTACTGATAGCGTTACAGGGAAGTAAATCATAAATTGACCCATTACTCCTGGCCAAAGGCCTAGAGGTACGAATGCCGCCACAGTAGTCAAGGTAGATATAATGATAGGAAATGCGATTTCCCCGATACCTTTTTTAGCTGCTTCTATTCGGGACATACCCTCTTTGTCCATCAAACGATATACGTTTTCGACAACCACAATACCATTATCCACCAACATACCTAATCCCATAATCAGACCAAAAAGAATCATGGTATTCATGGTGTAGCCCAAAGTGCTCAAAATCATTAACGACATGAACATGGACATGGGGATTGCGAAACCTACAAACAGGGCATTTTTGAACCCTAAGAAGAACATCAATACCGTTACAACTAGGATAATACCAAAGATGATATTGTTCACCAAATCATCAACTTGTCCAATGGTCTTGGAAGATTGGTCATTGGCTATAGTTATTTGAAGGTCTTGCGGAAATACATTTTGTCTGGCATCTTCAACCATAACTTGAATTTGCTCTGCTGCGGCCACCATGTTTTTACCAGCTCGTTTTTTAACGTCCAGCATCACTACGGGATGTCCAAACTCTCTGGCGTAGGTGGTCTTGTCCTCTTCCTTGAAAGATACCTGTGCAATATCTTTCAAATAAATAGGTTCGTTATTTTCAGATTTTACCACAAAGTTTTCCAGCTCGTTGGGCTCATCAATTTCGCCAACAATACGAATCGTTCTACGTTGGCCACTAGTAATCAAGTTCCCTGCAGAAGTGGTCATGTTTTCCCTGCTAATCGTATTGATAACATCGTCAAAACTAACCTTTGCGGCCATCATTTTATAGATATCCACTGCAACCTCTACTTCTTTTTCTTGGGCACCACGGATATCCACTTGCTTGATTTCCTGCAGACTTTCAATTTCATCTTCTAGGTATTCCCCATATTCTTTGAGTTTTTCCACTGGATAATCCCCCGAGATGTTGATGTTCAGGATGGGAATTTCTTCGGACATACTCAAATCGAAAACCGTTGGTTCCACCTTAGCTCCATTAAAAGTGGGCCAGTCTTCTCCTGCAGTTTGGGAGTCCACCTCATCTTTTACTTTTTGCTTGGCAGCTTCAACGGAAATGCTCTCATCGAACTCTACAATAATCATGGAATAGTCCTCTTGTGATGTAGAGGTAATTTCTATGACGTTGCTCACCGTTTTCAGCTCGTCTTCCAAGGGGTCGGTAATCAATTTTTCAATATCCTCAGCAGTGTTCCCTGGATAAAGCGAACTGATATAGATTTTCGTTTCCTTGATTTCAGGGAAATTCTCACGGGGCATGCTGAAATAGGCCGAACCTCCCAAAAAGAGGATAACGGCAATCAGAACATACATCGTCGTCTTGTTGTCAATAGCCCAGGAAGCCAGTCTAAACTCCTTGTTTACTTTTTTCTTTTTCTCATCCATAATGCTAAGTTTTGACTATTCTACAGTTAGGATTTTTACTTTTTGTCCATCCTTCACACTTCGGGCACCTTCATCAATAACACCATCTCCATTTTCAATTCCCGATATCACTTCAACCAAGTCTCCTTGGGTCTTTCCAGTTTTGATAACCGCTTTCTTGGCAATAGCATCCGAAGAAGTTGAATCTGAACCCACGAGATACACATATTGCTCACCTTCCGCATTTTCAGAAACAATGCTTTGTGGAATCAAGATAGCAGATTCATTGGTATAATCATTGATCATCACCTTGGCCGTAAGGTTGGGCTTTATTTTACCATTTTTGCTAGGTACGGGAATCTCCGCTGTAAACGAACGGTTGCCCGGTTTAATAAAGTTGCCTGTCTGTCTAACTTTGGTGGTAACACTGTCGCCAGTTACTGGAAAATATACCCGTACGTTTTTTCCTGGGGTAACATTGGGCAAATGACTTTCGGGAACATCTACTTGAATGTACATGTTTGAAAGGTTCACAATTCTGAAAACCTCAGAACCTGCACCGGGACTTACCACAGTGCCTTGGTCTTTGATTACATCATCAATGATTCCAGAGAAAGGTGCTCTTATCGATGATTTTGCCACCTGGCTTTGCATTTGGTTCACTACACTTTCTTGAGCTTCGTAAGCTGTTTTTGCTTCCAAGTATTGAATTTCAGAACCTATATTTTGCTCCCATAGTCTTTTTTGACGGTCAAATGTAGTTTTGGCCAAAGCGGCTTGTGTCTTCATTTGTGCCAATTGGCTCGACAATCCACCGTCGTCAATGGAAGCCAGTAACTGACCTTTTGAGACTTTCTGTCCTTCTTTGACATACACCCTATACAAGGTTCCAGAAATTTCAGGATAGATAAGAACATTTTGTTTCGTTGTCACATCGCCCTGAAGCTCAAGATAATGGTCAAAGTTTTCCGTTTTTGCCTCAATTGTGGTCACCAGAGGTAACTTTGCACTATCATCAAGAAGGGCAATAACGGAATCCAGCTTGTAGATGTCCATTTCCAATTCTTTTTGCTGAGAGGCAATTTCGTTTCTCTTTTCGCGAATGGCAGTTAAATCCTTACCATCAAGTACAGTTTGTAAATCTGTTCCACCACCACCGCCACATGAATAGAGGGTGATTGCTGTAAGAACTAATAGGGATATTCTTTTCATGATTGTATGGTTTTGTTTTTTGATCATTTATTAATTATGGTTTCCAATTCTGTTTTCCTATTGATGACATCCACCATGGACTGTAAAAATTCTTGTTGGGTGGAATACAATTGGGTTTGGGCCTGCCGCAACTCAAAACTGGTAGCCAAGCCTTCGGTATACTTTATCTGATTTTTGTTTTCAATACGTTCGGCTAGCTTTAAATTCTCCTTGGAAGTGTCATATTCCTCAATGGAGAGAATATAATCGCTCTTGGCGCTTTCCAGTTGGAGTCTGATCTGTTCTTCAGCCTCCATTAGTTCAGTTTTTGCTTTTTCCAGTGCAATTTTGGCTCGTTGGGTACTTGCACTCCTTTTTAATGAACTAAAGATTGGGATATCAAGGTCGAAACCAAGTATGGAATTTTCAAACCACTGTTGTCCTCGGTCCAAAAAGTTAAAACTATCACTAAAGGAATTTGCACCATAGTTCACAAAAGCATTGAGTGTAGGCAAAGCCCTGCTCTTGGCCAATTTAAGTTCGTAGAACCGTTGCTCGTTCAAATTAAGGGCCAACTTATAGTCTACGTTGTTTTCAATGTTGAATTCGGTATCCAAAATGGTTGGTGTAATCTGTTTTTGGGTTAAATCTTCCAAACTTTCTGAAAGCTCGGTAGGATTTTCTATAGGCAGCCCCATCATAAGGTTAAGCATCTGAAGAGTAATCTTTTCCAATCTTTTAGCATTTTTCAATTGGTTCTCCACAGAGGACAGGGTGATTTGTAGTTGATCTACACTTTCTTCATCCCCCAGGCCATTTTCATAGATACGTTTGGTTTCATAAAGATTCTTTTCCAAAGTCGCCATGTTGCGTTCTGAAATTAGAACACTTTCCTGTGCCAATAGCACGTTGCCATAAGCTTCAACTACAGATTTCCTAACATCTAGAGCCGTCTTTTCCTTATTATTTTGGCTAAAGCTCAAAAAAGCCTTAGTTGCCTGTACACCTACTATATAAGAACCATCAAAAATTTGTTGGGTTAAGGTAGCAGTAGCGGTTGCGGTTTGCGGCGGCGCGAAAATTATGGGAACAAAAACATCTGGATCCTGTACTACCCCAGGAGGTAAAAACTCCGGTGGAACAAGAATTGAAGGGAACTGGTTTATGGGTTGTATCAACTGGTTTTGATAACTAACCGTACCAGAAATCTGTGGAAGCCCATCCGCAATGGTTTCCCATTTTTGCTTTTGGGCATCAACGATATCCCTTTCTGCATTTATTGCGCTGTAGTTATGCTCTAAGGCATAAGCTATGGCTTCATCCAACGAGAAAGTATTTGGTTTTTCCTGACTTGATAAAAGGAATGGCAGACTTAAAATAAGACTGATAATGATTGTTCGCATTTATTCTTGGTTTGAATTGATGATTGAGTTTAATATTTTTCTTCCTTTGGGAGTCACTACTCCTCTTAAATGATATTCCAAAAAGTCATCCTCTAATTGGGTGTTGGAGAAAATGGTCATAGGAAATAAATCGTTGTCCTTAATACTGATTACCCCGCTAAAGTAGATTCGAGCCACAAACTCTACATTGAGGTTAGCTCGATAAATACCCATTTCAACACCTCTTTTGATGTTGTCCAATACACAGTCTTGCATCATCTCGAATTGTTTTTTCTTCAGTGAATCATGAAGTTTCGGATAGTACTTTTGCAATTGATACTGCGGCGAAGATTTTTCACCTTTTAAGTGATGCATGGCAAATCGCTTTATCTCGTACAATTCTTCGATAGGGTTTTTTTTAAGCGCCACTATCTCATCAATACCATTTGAGATAAACCAAAACAAATCCATGGTTGTCTCTTCCACCAATTTGGTTTTATTGTCAAAATGGGAATAAATGGTCTTTTTGGAGATACCCATTTCTTGGGCTAAATCATCCATAGTAACACTTTTAAATCCCAGATTGAGAAAAAGTTCCGTTGCTTTATGTAAAATTTGCTCTCTCATTTGAGGGGTCAAATGTAATCTGGAAACTATAGAAACAAAAAAAGTTTCCAAAGTTTTACATTTTTTTAACGTTATCGCATCTATTGTTTTACCGCGACCAACCAACTATAAATTGACGAATGGGAGAATCTTTTTTGGACTGAGTTGTTTTTTTTGACCTTGAACTCCAGAAAAATACTCTGGAGCGATTGCCATATCGTTCTTTAATGATGTTACTTTTCCTATTCTTGTTCATTTTTACTTTCATTTTCAATTCGCTCAACATAAGCTGTGTAGGCTTTTTCACCTTCTTCTTTCCAGAAATTGTCATAATGTTTCCAGTCGGCAAATTCCTTTCTGGATTTGCACCAATCTTCCATTTTACGCTTGCGTTCTTTTTTCATGCTCTTTCCTTTTGAAGAATGGTTACCCATTCCGAACAATATTTTTGCCAGCACCAACAAACCTATTGCTTGCCAATAACCAATAGTGGTAAGACCGAATATTGTGGGCATCAGCCAGTTCCATAGCCACATAATCACAAATCCTATTAAAAAGGCAAATAGGATTGCAATAAGGATCATAAAGAATACCTTAAATCCTTTTTTTACATATTTTTTGACTTCCATTTCGTACTTTGTTTCAGCTTCCATTTCAATATTTTTAAAAATTATTTTTTTGTTTTTCCAAGGTTTTGGCCAGAATTGATAATGCTCTGTGTCTTCTTGACATAAGTGTTCCTGAAGAAATATTGGTTTGCATGGTTATTTCCCGATATGTGTAACCTTCAAAATCCACAGCAATAATAATATCCTTATATTCTGGTTTAAGCTCCCGTATAGCATCTCGCAAAGCCTTTTCAAGCTCTGGTGTATAAGAATTGTCCGCCTTGTCGTAGAACAATTCTGCAAACTCTTGCCAACGATGTTCCATATCATCACTTGTATATGTATTTGTTTTCTTTGAGCGCATCAAATCGATAATTCGATTTCTGACCGCATTGTACACAAAACCTGCAACGTTGGAAATTGGTGTTGCATCCACAGGCCTTGAAAATATGCTCACCGCCACATCCTGAACAATATCCTCAGCATCCCGATCGGTTGAATCCTCAACCCTGGACCTTACGTAAGCTCTCAACGAATGATATTCTTCGTTGAAAAAAGTGGTTAACCTATTTTGATCGCTTTCTTGCGGAGATGACATTGGTTGATTGTTCAAATCTTCTATCTATAAAGACGAAGGTTCTCAAAACTATTGCGTTTTGGAATAAACTTTTTTCAATTCTTAGGTTTCTTGTACTTCCTAGCTTGTATTTTTGAAGAATGACTGAGCAAAAGAAAATAGGTGAATTTAGAGATAAAGTATTGGCTCACTTGGACGCGCGGTTCACCACAAAAGCGCCAGAAACCCTCTACGAACCCATTTCATATATTCTGGGACTGGGCGGAAAGCGGATGCGACCCGTATTGACCTTAATGGCAGTAGATGTTTTTAATGGTAAGATTGAAGATGCCTTGGATGCGGCATTGGCCATAGAGGTTTTCCATAACTTTTCCTTGGTTCATGATGATATTATGGATGATGCCCCTTTACGAAGGGGGAAAGTCACGGTGCACGAAAAGTGGAACATCAATACCGGAATACTTTCTGGTGATGCTATGCTCATAAAATCGTATCAGTTTTTTGAAGGTTATGAACCTGATATGTTTAAAAAGCTCGTTTCCTTGTTTAGCAAGACTGCGATAGAGGTTTGTGAAGGGCAACAATACGATGTGGATTTCGAGATAAGAAATGATGTTGCTATTCCGGAGTATCTTAAAATGATAGAATACAAAACAGCGGTTTTGGTTGCTGCATCCTTAAAAATGGGTGCTATCATTGCAAATGCATCACATTCGGATGCTGATGCCATATATGAGTTTGGAAGAAGTTTGGGTATCGCTTTCCAGTTACAAGATGACTATTTGGATGCTTTTGGAGACCCTAAAACCTTTGGGAAGCAAGTAGGAGGGGATATTATCGAGAACAAAAAAACAATATTGTACTTGAAGGCTCTTGAATTTGCCTCATCGGATGATAAAATGGAATTGGAAAGACTATTTTCAGAAAAACCGGAAGATCCCGAAGCGAAAATCAAGAGAACGAAAGAGATTTTCCAGAAAACGGGTTCGGTTGCATTTCTCAAAAAGGAAATAGAAAATTACACGGACAGTGCGTTTGAGAGTTTGGAAAAAATTTCGGCACCGGAAGAAAACAAAATGCTCCTAAAAGAGTTTGGGAAACAGCTTATGGACCGCACCATCTAAAAAATACGCGCCAATAGGGCCCTTATAAATGGTATTGGTTTAGGAGCAGCCATCATGCGAATGTCTTCCCAAATAGTGGTTTCATTGTCCAGAAATTTAAGAATTAAACTTGCCGGTCTTTTCTTGAAAAGAGACTCGAAGATAGATTGTCCCAAATGATTGTTTTTCGCTAAAACATCCAACAAAAGCATATCGTAAAACAAGAACTTGTCCTTTTTGTAAAAACGGGACAAAGGCTTATTCCGCCTTAGATGGGCCGTAAGCTTTTTTACTTTTTTGCTGGTTGAATAAAAGGTGAATCCCGTACTGGGTTTGGCCCAGCCACCTGCAATACCAATATACATATGTGAATCCGTGTTCTTCTTATGAAAAGGATAAGCGGTCATGGGAATACTTCCCTGCTCTTTTTCTGTTATAGTGTAAAGCACATCCTTGTAATGCTCATCCAAATAGGCCACAATGGCATCTTCATATTCTTCCTTTTTGAGCAAATGTTCGGAAAACAAAGTGTATTCAAACAACGCTTCAGTTTCGGAAAAAGGAAGTACATACATAAAACGTGTATTACCTTTTTGTGGAATGGAAAAATCCATAAAAGTTGCCTCATCAACCTTAAAAACAGGTTTTTGAGTCTTTATAAACCAACCAATAAAATGTTGCTGAAGCACAGGATATTTTTTCTGGTCATATAAGGATTCATAAGAGAAAATGCTGTTAAAAACCTTCTCACAAGCATATTTTTTGTCCTTGCCCACTACCTCCATACCGTTTTTAAGTTCATTTACAGCGGTGACTTCATCTGTAGTTCTAGTGATGTTGGGATGCTTCTGTATTTGTTTGTTATAATGGGAATAAAAATCCATGGCGCGTATCATCTTATAAGAATAGGGCGCAATGGAGGTGGATAAACATAGCTTGTCACCCGCGAAGTAAATTTTGGACCAACTTTTTTCAAGTAGATGGTCAAAGATGCCATCTCCAGTCTCCCAAAAACACCAGGTACGGTCATTTTTGGTCTTTACCTCTTTATCTATAACCAAAATGGATTTGGAAGCAAAAAAATCATCAGACCCTAAAGCATCTGCCAAAAGCAATCCGGAAGCACCTGCACCTATGATGATATAGTCGTAATGGGACATTGCTCAAAAATACGAATTAAAGAAGCTAAAGTTAAATGTGGATTTGAGGAGTCTTAATCCACTTCTTTTTGCTTAAAAATGAGTAAATTAAAGGAAAAATCAGCTTATGGGATTAAGAAATGTAGGACTACTTACCTTATTGTTTTTTTTGTTTTACGCATGTTCCGATGACGACACTTCAGGAGACACAAATCCTGATTTGGATTCAGACGTAATTAGGTCCATTAATGTGCGATTGAACCCAACGGGATATGCTCCTTTGAATGCTTTGATCGATTTGGAAACCTTAGAAGCGGTTTCTGTTGAAATAACTGTTGTGGGCCGTGAGGGTAGCACCTCAAATATTACTAGAAGTTTCCCAGGAACAGCAACATCTTTTGAACTTGAAGTATTTGGACTATATGCCAATTACAACAATACGTTGGAACTGACTTTATTTGACGGCTCCGGAGTTGTTTTGGAAAATCGGGAGGTAACCGTGGAAACCCCTCCGTTGATTGCCGATATGCCGCAAATTTCCATTGATGTTCCCACAAATACCTCAGAACTGGAGTTCAATCTGGTTAATTATTTTGGGTTTAGTCAAAATTTTAGACCCCAACGCCCTTTCATTTTCGACCAGTTTGGAGATATTCGATGGTATTTGAATTTTACAAGTCACCCAGAGCTTTCAGATTTGTTTTTTGATAATGGAATGACCCAACTTCGCAATGGGAACTTTTTGTTTGGAAACGCCGCCACCCGGTCCATTTACGAAATAGACCTTTTTGGAAGGATTGTGGATTCGTGGAGTTTGCAGGGGAACGGTTTTCATCATCATGTTATAGAAAAACCTGACGGGAACCTCTTGGTAACGATTAACGACGCGAGTAAGTCGACTGTTGAAGATGTGGTCATTGAAATAGATAGGGCCACGGGAGAGTTCATAAATACATGGGATTTAAACAACTCCTTGGATAACTCACGTAGGGGATGGCCCACAGATTTAGCCGACCTTAATGAGGACTGGTTTCATGCCAACGCGCTTGAGTACAGTGCTGAAGATGATGAGATAATTGTGTCGGGTAGAACACAGGGAGTAGTTAAATTAAATCAACAAAATGAGGTCAGTTATATTTTGGCCCCACACAGGGATTGGAATACTTCTGGTGACGGAACTGATTTAGCCCAGTTTTTATTGACCCCGCTGGATGCAAATGACCAACCTATTACGGATTTGGATGTTCTGGATGGAACCGTAAACCATCCGGATTTTGAATGGTCATGGTACCAACATTCCCCAATATTGATGCCTAATGGCAACCTTATGATTTTTGATAATGGGGATAATAGAAATTATATCAACGCTGGCCCGTACAGTAGGGCAGTAGAGTACGAAATTGATGAACAGAATAAAACCATAAAACAGGTTTGGTCCTACGGTAAGGAACGCGGTTCTGAAACCTATGCGCGAATTGTTTCGAAGGTCAGCTATTTATCGGATAAAAACTCCGTTTTGTTTACACCAGGTTCTTCGGTTAGTGGGGGAGTTCCAGCGGGAAAAGTAATTGAGGTTGATTATGGTACAAAATCGGTACTTTTCGAAGCAACCATTAATCCGCCCAATACGATTTTCAATATCAGTTTTCATAATGTGCTTCGGGTTTCTTTATTGGATTGACCTGGAAATAGCGTTTTATTACTGACTGCTAAGGATTCCATTCAACTTTTTGGGAGACAGATACTCAAAATATCGCGCAATAATCTCAAATCTTTCATTGAAGACTATTATGGCTGGGAGCGAAAAAGGACGGTTTTCTCGAGAGGCCAGGAGTAGGGGAATTTGATGTGTAGGATTTCTTTTTTTGCCAACTTCTTTATTTGTATAGATATCACCACCAAAAGCAATGGTTTCTGTAGTCTCGGCATTCATCTTAACGGCATAATACTCCGAATTGAGCAAAGAAATTGCCTTTTTATCCTTAAATGCTGCTTTGTCCATTTTCTTACAATAAGCGCACCAGTCTGCATAAAAATCAATGAAGACTTTTTTTGGTTTTATTGCTAGGGAGTCTTCCAATTGTTCAAAACTGAGCCATTGAATTTCCTCTTCTTGTGCTACAGCTTCAAGAGGAGACAAAAGCGTAATCAAAAAAAACAGTGTCCCAAAGGGAAGAAAAGTTTTTTTCATATGTGATATTGTGTATTTCAAACTACAACATTTATCAATGAAGCTTTCCAAATTTTAGGCCAAAAAAGAAGGCACGAGGGGCATCAGGACCATAGATATAATCAGAATCCCGTCCTGGACCTATATCAAAATCATCCTGAAAGCTATTAAAAATATTAGTCACTCCGCCAGAGACCGTACCCATAAAAGAGTCACTAAAATCGAAATGGGTTTCCAACTTAATGTTCATATCAAAAAATGAACCTGAATCGTTTAGCTCCAAAAATCCATTATCACTGATTACTCTTGGAACGGTCATATTACCCGTATAGGTTCCCGTAACATCTATATTAAACTTTTCATTGGGAATCCATGTGGTGTTCAAATAGCCATAAAAATTGGGCACGCGAACGAATTCATCGATAACGATATCATTTTCTCCGGGTGTTCCGTCACTTTCAAATAATAGTTGAGGTTCATCCCATTCGGTTTGCTGTAAAGTACCACCCAATTGAAAACGCCATTCTGGATTTGGAGATAGCCCTAACTCAAAATTAGAGCCATAAACACGAGCTCCTTCACCGTTTCTTACTTCCTCTATAATTGAACCATTTTCTAAAACCGCACCGGTACTCACCAAAGTGAAAGGGTCTTCCAAACTGGTGTAAAATCCTTCCAATAGGAAATCAAATTGTAATAGATTCTTGGTTTTGGAATAATTCAATGAACCTGTAAATGCATTTGAAAATTCAGTATCCAAGTCCTCTGATAAGATGACGAATTGCGGTTCACCGCCTACACTGGAAATATGAAGGTCTTCATTAAAAGTTTGTGGGGCCCGAAAACCTCTAGCATAGCCTCCTCGAAGACGCAACTCCTCCGTGAGTTTGTAGGATAAAGTAATTCTCGGTGAGAGCGCAGTTTGGTTTAGGTCCAAGTCCCTTTCAATACCTCCCACAGAATAATCTCCGATTACATTGACATTATCCAAACGGGCTCCCAATAAAGCGGAAAATGTATCCGAAGGTTTCCATTCGTATTGGGCATAACCCCCCAAGGTGTTTACATTTTGGTCTACGAGTCTATTATATCCAGGTATTTGGTCTTCCGTAGTGCTATAGTTAAACTCTGCTCCTGCAGTGAGCACATCATTATTTTGAAACGTCTTGGTTATTTGTAGACCATTGACCCAAGCCAAATCTTTGGTGGTGCCAAAAGCATTATTGGCCAACAAACTGTCTTGTCTGGTTCTTCCACCGCCCAGTCCTCCGTAAAAACTATCGCGATTGGTATAGGAGGCCGAAGTATAAACCTGCGTTTGTTGTGTGCCATCTTTGCTACTTATTTCATAATCTGCGCCACCAATAAAGGTATCATGGTCCAATTCTTCTGTAATATCGGTAAATTGGGGAGCCAGCTCCAATCGGTCTCCTCCTCTTCGATATTCTCGAATGGCGTTTAAGTTCACGGAAATACGACTCCTATCCGTCGGTTTTAAAAAGGCCTTTGCTCCAACTGTAGTATTGCGTAGTTCCACCAGTTCCGTAAATCCATCATCATTGGCATCATATGCTTGTCGGTTTCGATAAGTACCAAAAAGCGTAACACCACTATTAAGATCATCAGCAACAATGGAACTGTTGAAATTAACGATTCGGTCAAGGGCGTCACCATCAATAATGGCGAGGTTGCTTCCTATTTCCCAGGTGTTTAAAATAGGGTCTTTGGTAATTATGTTTACGGTTCCCGCGATGGCATTGGACCCGTAAAGTGCGGAACCACCACTACGAACCACCTCTACACGTTCAATAATATTAGTAGGAATCTGCTCCAAACCATAAACCCCCAAAAGAGAAGTGAAAATGGGTCGGCTATTCAAAAGTATTTGGGTGTAGGCACCATCCAAGCCATTTAATCTTACCTGTGTAAAACCACAGTTTTGGCAGTTGGTCTCTACACGAACTCCTGGAGCAAAATTAAGTCCCTCGGCTACGGTAATAGATTGGGTGGCCGTGAGTAATCGTGGTTTTAAAGAGGAGACCACCACAGGAGCACTTCTACGTTCCACACGGTTTCGAGTGGCACTGATTACCACCTCGTCCAATCCTAAAACATCCTCAATTAATGTGAAATCAACGGTCAGAGATGAACGTTGAGAAATGGTCAGTTCTTTATTTTGGGAACGGTACCCTTGTGATTGGGCAACCAAGATGATTTCACCCTCAGCAATTTGAAGTTGATAAGTGCCATCTACATCTGTGGTCGTACCAATGTTTTTGCCTTTCACGAAAACACTTACAAACGGTATGGGTTCTCCATTGGATGATACCGTCCCTGAAATGGTAACCGTTTGTGCGGATAAAAAGGTGCATGACATTGCCACAAGAAAAAAGACGAGATGTTTCAAGGATTAATTATTTAGAATTAGACCAAACAAAAGTATGTAAATGCAACTAAGTCGCAAAGAGAAAAAAAGAAATATTTAAATAAATTTTTAGACAAATCTAAAAATTGGTTTTGACAAATAAAAATGTATTTTTGAAAAAACTTTGTATGACTCGTTCCGAGGAGAATTATATAAAGATTATCTTCCATCTGGGTGGAAATACATCTACCCTCATCTCCACCAATGCCATTGCCGAACAGATGGCAACGAAACCTTCTTCTGTTACTGATATGTCCAAAAAACTTGCGGAGAAAGGATTGCTGCATTATAAAAGGTATCAGGGTGTTACGTTAACTGAGTTAGGTGTAAAAGTGGCGCTTTCCATCATTCGAAAACATCGACTTTGGGAAGTGTTCTTGGTTGAAAAATTGGATTTTACCTGGGATGAGGTCCATGAAGTTGCCGAACAGTTGGAACATATAAAAAGTGAAAAGCTAATTGACCAAATTGATGCCTTGCTGGGTTACCCCAAATACGACCCTCATGGTGACCCCATTCCCAGCAAGGATGGTGAGTTTTTGGAACGGGACAAACAACTTTTGAGCGATATGCCCAAACAGAGTATAGGGGTTTGTGTAGGTGTAAAAGATACTTCTACCCCTTTTTTAAAGTTTCTTGACAAGAACCAAATTGCGTTGGGAAACACCATAAAAGTGCTGGACATTGAGGACTTTGACCAGTCGCTTTCCATTTTAATAAACAACAAAAAATTGAACATATCACATCAGATTGCATCCAATCTTTATGTGAAAAAGCAAAACTAATGGAACAAATAATCAACTATTTTGAAAGTATCAATCCAATTCTGGCGGCTTTGTACGCCACGCTTTTCACTTGGGGCCTTACGGCGGTTGGCGCTGGATTGGTCTTTTTCTTTAAAAGCGCAAATCGGGCTTTATTGGATGGAATGCTAGGTTTTACTGGAGGGGTAATGGTAGCAGCAAGCTTCTGGAGTCTATTGGCACCTGGAATTGAAATGAGTCCCGGAGAAGGTTTTACTAAAGTGATTCCTGCGGCCATCGGATTCCTGCTGGGTGCGGCCTTTATTTTTGGTTTGGATAAGATACTCCCCCACCTACATATTAACTTTCGTGAAGAAGAAGCCGAAGGGGTAAAAACGCCTTGGCGTAGAACGACCTTGCTTACTTTGGCAATTACATTGCACAACATTCCTGAAGGTTTGGCCGTTGGCGTTCTTTTTGGTGGAGTGGCCGCAGGTTTTGATGGTGCCAGTATTGGTGGTGCCGTGGCCTTGGCACTGGGGATAGGATTACAGAACTTTCCAGAAGGGTTTGCAGTGGCTATGCCTTTGCGTAGACATGGATTGAGCCGTTGGAAGAGTTGGTTGTACGGACAGGCATCCGCTATTGTGGAACCGATTGCTGGAGTATTGGGAGCTTGGGCCGTACTCACTTTTGAACCCTTATTACCCTATGCGCTGTCATTCGCTGCCGGTGCCATGATTTTTGTGGTGGTAGAAGAAGTAATTCCAGAAACACAAAGGGATAAGTATACTGACATTGCCACTCTTGGGTTCATTGGCGGATTTATTATTATGATGACCTTGGATGTGGGGTTGGGGTAATGATAACTACCTTTATACCATGAAAAGACTATTATACCTCCTACTCCTGCTTTTGGGAGTTCAATTACAGGCACAAACGGTAGCTGATTTTCAAAAAGAAATCGATGAATCTGTTTGGAAACCATTTCAACAAGCCTTTGAAGCTTTAGATGGTGAAGCGCTAAATGCAACCTATGCCGAAGAAGTACTGCGGGTAACTCCTCAAGGAATTGATACTCAGAATGCATTTAAGGAAGCAAATCTGAAACGTTTTGAACAAAACAAAGCCGATGGTATTTCCATTGCTTTGGATTTCTGGTTTGATAGTCGTCATACCAATGGTGCTGCTTCCTACGAAGTAGGCTTTTACCGCATTGGATTTATGGATGAAGCTGGCAAGACCAACTACAGTTATGGACAATTTCATATCGTAATCCAAAAACAAAAAGGGGAGTGGAAGATTACCCAAGATTGGGATACTACCACCATTAACGGGAAAACGATTAGCGCAGAAGATTTTGCCAAGAAAGAACCAATACGGTTTTAAGCGCGTAACTCTTCGAGCAGCAAGCCAAAATCGTATTGTAGGTCTTCGTGAAGGGCGGCTATCTTTTTCTCTATAAAAAGCAATTGTCTTTCATAGAGATTCATCAAGGTGACATTCCTTCGGATGGAAGGCTGAAAGTCCTTTAGCTTTTCGCAGAAATATATCAGGAGTTCCACCTCGGTTTCTTTGTTACCAGAATAGCGAATGAACTTTTTAAGTGTCCTTAGAATCTTTCGAACACTTTTTTTGATGTAGAAAAAACTGTTGGTATTGATTAAAGAGAACTGTTCATCCATTTCAGATTTCACATGTTCAATATATCCTGCTTCGTTGTCCGCTTCAAAAAGCAGATAGGTAAGTAATTCCTTGTTTTCTTTTTTGAATCGGGCTAAACGCAAGCAGAGCTGAAGAATCTCATCGTCCGACCTGTATTGCAGTTCTTTTTTTAATTGTGCTATCGTAGCCGTTTTCATTTTGGGAATGTATTTAGACGGCTATCAATTGTTCTAGAAAGTCTCCGACAAAATAGGAGACAACCGCGGCAATTCCGCCCAATACCAAAGTCTCCAAAATACCCTTGATTATAGACGTCTGATTCACATAGGTCTTTAACCAACCAACAATAATAAATCCAAGGCCGGTTAAAACGGATGCAATCAAGAACAGGTTTTTGTCCAAAGGCGAAACATAATCCACCACGTAAATAACTAGAGGAATTAGGCCTATCAAAATGAAGGAAATATAGGTGGTCGCCCCAATCCAAAATGGGGAACGGTCTTCTTTTACCATTTCCAGTTCTTCTTTCATCATGGTATTTACCCAAATCTCCCTATCATTGGTAATCACCTCTACCACCTTGTCCAATAACTCTCCTTCAAATCCTTTGGCCGCATAAATCTCCTTGATTTCCTCTTTTTCAACATCAGGAAGATTTTCAATCTCCCAATATTCCACCTGCTTATGTTTATTGTAATTGTCCTGTTC
The DNA here is from genome assembly GCF_003001695.1 of Flagellimonas meridianipacifica. GTDB lineage: Bacteria > Bacteroidota > Bacteroidia > Flavobacteriales > Flavobacteriaceae > Flagellimonas > Flagellimonas meridianipacifica. Next base: position 1,255,556 of record NZ_PVYX01000001.1, read on the forward strand.
TGATTTTGTGGAGAGATAAGCGCCTACTGACATTGCAAAACCATCTGCTAACAGGTTCGCGAAACCCAGAATAATGATGATAGAACTGTCCAATCCAGCACCCACAGAACCTGCAACTACGGCAAAAGTGGTTACACACCCGTCAATGCCTCCATAAACGAATTCTCCAAGGTATTTTTCAAAGCGCTTGAACATACCTGAGTTTTGATGGAGCTGATTTTCGCTATGTGGGACGGTATTCATTTGGTTGGATTATTGACGAAGATAAGAAGCTCCATTGACATCTATAATGGTCCCCGAAGTGTATTCGGCCCCTTCCGAAGCCAAAAACAAAATAGCATGCGCTACTTCTTCGGGTTGTGCCATCCGTTGAAAAGGGGATTCACGTAGCAAGTTTTCCCGTTCAGCAGGTGTTAAGGTTACCGCAGCCATTTCGGTTTCTGTAAACCCCGGTGCTACGACACCAATATAAATATTGTAAGGCGCTAATTTTTTTGCCAAAGATTGGCTCATGGCATTTAATGCAGCCTTGCTTGCCCCATAGGCCGGCTTAGTGGGTTCGCCTCGAAAAGACCCTCGCGAAGAAACATTAACAATTCTACCTCCTCCTGTTTTAATCATAGACTGGGAGGCCCAGTAACTCATGTTGGCTACTGCAAAAAGATTGGTCCTGAAGGTTTCTTCCCATGCATGGGTCCAATGGTCAAAGTCTACCTTATCGATTTCATGAAAAATAGAAATCCCCGCGTTGTTTACCAGTATATCGATTTGTCCAAAAGCCTTAACAAAATCATCAATCAATTCTTCACAATTCTCTTTTTGGGAAATGTCTTTTTGAAAGATTTGATGCCCCTCACCTTGTAACTCGGCAAGAGTTTTCTGAGCCTCTTTAACATTGCTTCTGAAATTAATACCAACCTTGGCTCCTTTTTGGGCAAAGGCAATCGCGGTGGCTTTTCCTATTCCTCTAGAACCACCGGTAACAAGCACGGTTTTGTTGGTAAAATCCACTAGCAAACACGTAAAGGTTGAACTTACTTTTTAACTCGAATCGGATAAGCAGGAGTCACGACATTTTTAGGTGGATTTTCGTCTAACTGCTTCATAATAATTTCAATGGCTTTTTCCAATTGGGGATCATGGCCTTTAATGACCAATTCAGGAAGTTGCTCCACATCCACATCCGGAGCAACACCTTCATTTTCTACCCTAAACCCTTTTTCAGAGTAGAAAGCAAGATTGGGTGCGGTAACCACACCTCCATCAATGAATTCAGGATACCCTAGAATTCCTACCAGTCCACCCCAAGTGCGCTTGCCTACAAGAGTTCCCATTTCGAACCGACGGAACATCCATGGTAGATAATCCCCACCAGAACCTGCGGTTTCATCAATAATCATCACTTTAGGTCCTTGAATTGACGCACTGGGCGATTTTAAATCTTTTCCATATCTAAAATTCCAATGTGCTTGTAAAGGCCGCTTTAGAATATCGATGTAATAATCCGCCAACAATCCACCTCCATTGAAGCGCTCATCAATGATTATGGCTTTTTTATTGGCCTGAGGAAAGAAATAGCGCTTAAAGTATTCGAACCCCGCACCTGCGGTATTGGGAACATATACATAAGCTACTTGACCGTCGGTCGCTTCGTGCACCTTCTTCATATTTCCTTCCACCCAATCCCGATTTCGAATGGCCCATTCCGTTCGTAGTGGAGTGACTTGATAGCTTTTTGCATTGCTTCCATCTGGGTTTGAACTTACTTCTAGGTCGACCAGGGTATTGGCTGTATTTTCAAAAAAGCTGTAAATGTTGTCAGTGCCTGAAACGTTTTTGCCATTTACAGAAATGATATAGTCACCTTCAGAAACCCCAACACCTGGTTCTGTCAATGGAGACCTTAAATCTGGAGTCCAGTTTAATCCACCATAAATTTTACTGATTTGATAGCGATTGTTCTTGATTATATAGTCAGCCCCTAAAAGTCCGCCTGGAATACTTTTTGGATCGTTCAATGCATCTCCGTCGCTTCCGAAACGGTGGTGTCCTACTGCCAATTCGCTGAACATCCAGCGCATGACCCTGTAAAGATCATCTTTACAAGAAGCATGGGCGACAAAGGGCTCATATTTGGTCTTCATAGCATTCCAATCTGCACCATGCATACCTGGATCATAGAAGTAATCTCGATTTACCCGCCATGCTTCATTGAATATATTTTTCCATTCCTCCTTAGGATTTATTTTGATGGATATGGCATCTAAGTTCAAAGGGCCGTTTTCTGACTTTTTACCTATATCCGATACAAACCAAGCTCCGCCACTATTATAGAACATCTTCTTTCCACCACTAGCAACTTCATAGTAGTCCGTTTCAAAAAGCTCTTCTTCTTTTCTTTCTTCAAAACTGAACTTACTTAAATAGGATCCTGAATCATCTGAAGTTATATAGTATACCTCTCCCTCTTTTACGGAATTTAATTCACTATAATCACCAGCATCGATGGGTAAAGCAATCATTCTATTTTGAATACCAGCCCAATCAACTTTTAGAATCTTGGGTGTGGGCGTATCTTTTTTACCTTTTTTGGAAGAATTTTCTTTTGCAGGTTCCTCCTTCTTTTCTTCTCCATTTTCCTCATCATTTTCTCTCTTCAATGGCGAAACCACCTCTTTTTGAAGGGTAATAGCGTACATGGAATATGTAGATTCCTTATCAATATTGGATTGGTCAAACCAATTTACCACGGGGCCGGCATCGGTTGAAGCCAATAAATAAATATACTTACCGCTAGGATCAAAAGTGGGTTCTACCACATCTGATAGGCCGTCCGTTAGTTCATAGGACTTGTTTTCAGATAGTGAGTAAAGAAATGCTTTTTCAAATTGGGTGTTCGTGATTTTAGTGTAGGCAATCCAATTGGAATCGAAAGACCAATCACTGAATTTTTCCCTTAAATCTCCGGGAATGAATAAATCGTCTTGGTCTATTTTAACGGTTTTGGATGTGGCTATTGTGGTTACGTACAAATTTCTTCCATTATCTACATAGCTTACTTTTTTACTATCGGGAGACCAGTGAATATTTCCATAAAACCCAGTTCCCGTCATGTCTACTTTCTTAGTGGTTCCACTTGAAACATTTTGGATGTGCATAGCGTACTCACCCGATGCATCTGAAAAATAGGCGATAGATTTTCCATCGGGGGACCATGAAGGAAATTTTTCGTGTACTCCAGGGGTCTCGGTAATGTTTTTGGGATCACCTTTTTTTGCAGGCACGGTAACAATATCCCCACGGAAATCCAAAACCACCCTAGCTCCGGACGGTGAAATGTTTCCTGACCTTACATATTGTGAGCCAGATACAAAGCGCTCTCGCAGTTCCAATAGGTCGGTGGCAATATTGATGGTTAATTTTTTATCGTTTCCTGAAGCAATATCGTAGATGTGCAGAGTTCCGGCATGCTCATAAATAACCGAGTTTTTGTAAACCTTGGCATTAATAACAGGGAAGTCTTTAAAATCCGTATGCTTTTTTACCGCTTTAGTAGAAATATTATAGCTGAACAGGTTGAACTCACCATCGCGGTCGCTCCTAAAAACCACATTATTACCAGCCCATTGCGGTTGGGTATCGTTACTCCCTCCATCAGGCTTTGGGATTTCAACTACTTTATGGTCGCTGGTATTGTATACCCAAATTCTTGAAGCACTTCCACCGCGGTAATGCTTCCATTGTCTAAAAGCATCAAAGATGGTGGTATACGCAATATGCTGTCCATCATCTGAATACGAAGCCCAAAATGCATTGGGAATTTCCAATTGGGAAGTGGCCCCGCCATCTATTGAAACAGTATATAGTTGAAAGTATCGATTCGTATGGGAATTTCTACGGGATGCGAAAAGTATGCTTTTCCCATCAGGCGAAAAATCTCGAATCAAATCTCGATATGGATGCCAGGTCAATCTTTTTGGAATTCCTCCTGTAGATGGAACTATATATACATCAACATTGCCATCATACTCAGCATTAAAGGCAATCATGCTCCCATCGGGCGAAAAAATAGGGTTGGATTCAATGCCTTCATCAATGGTAAGACGCTTAGGATTGGAACCATCACGATTGGCAATCCATAGGTCTTCAGCGTAGACAAAAGCAATTTGTGTATCGCTGAGGGCAGGTTGTTGCATTAATTTAGTTTCGGTTTGGGCATGCCCCGAGGCGATTTGAAAATAGGCAAATACGAATAGGAGTTGGGTTATGAAAAATCTTTTCATTTTCTCTAGTGTTGATGATTTTTGAAACGTGATTGAAGATACAGGATCGCTTTCAAAAAAACAGAATAAAGCTATATTTTTTCGAGCTCTAAATCTATACTTTGCTTCAACTCTTCGGCCCTTTCCTTTATGGCGTTCCACCTAACAATTTGCTCCTGGTTTCCTCCAAATTTCAGTAGTACCATTTTCCAATATTCCCTGTTTTGGGCAAGCGTATTTGCATCGAGACTTTTCAGGGTGGATATATCCTCTAAATTAAGTCCAAGCATTGCAAGACCTTCTTGATTGAGGTAAACATGCTCAACCAACAAAGGGGTAATGTACTCATCAGTGATTTGTCTTGTTGTACCATCGGTATATGTTTCCTTGGCATTTCTGTAATAGTTGAAAATGTCCTGTCTCAATGCCTCATTCTGCACAAAACTCATTTTACCAGAGGATACGGCTTCATCAAAAATGCCACTATTGCTTTTGAAGTATTGGTCAAAAACAAACTCGTACGACCGTCTGATAAAACTTCCTTTATCAATGCTTTCAGGGTTTTTTAAAAGCTGAACAAGGCTGTCCAATCGTTTAAGCCTTTCACGAGACAGTTTGGTATTGTTTTCAATTTGCTGAATATCCAATTCCACATCATTTGAAAGGTTGGACAATAGTAATCGTTCTTGCTTTCTTTGCTTGCTCTGTTCGCTATAGTTATTGATTTGAAGGGCAATCAGAATCCCTATGACGACCAAAATAATCTCCCCGATGGCATAAAGAAGATAACTGGAGAACTTTTTCTCGGAAAGAAGCCCTTTTCTAATTCTTCGGAATACTTTAAGCATGGTTGGGTGGGTTTCCTGATAAATATAGCAAGTTATCATACAAATTACATAGGATAAGAAATGTTGTTGAGAACGATGCTTTCCATTACCTTTAGAAATCTTAAAAATTAAGACCATGAGAGCACTTCTTTGTCTGTTATCCGCAATGTTGGCGATGCAATTTTCAGTTGCCCAAAAACCTAACTTTTCATATTTGGATGTATTTGATCTTCAGTATGTATCCGACCCACAAATATCTCCAAATGGAGAATGGGTGGTATATCGAAGAATGAGTTTTGATATCATGAAAGACCGTTCGGTGGGGAATCTTTGGTTGGTTAAAAGTGATGGCGGCCAACATCAAAAACTGACTACTCGCGAAGTGAATGAAAGCAGCGCAAGGTGGTCACCCAATGGAGATAGGATTGCCTTTTCCAGCAGTACGGAAAATGGTTCTGAAATATATATGTATTGGGTAGCCAATGGAAAGGTAGCTAAATTAACCCAGCTTCCTTTTGGCCCAAGTTCGTTGACCTGGTCCCCGGATGGAAAATCTCTGGCATTTTCCATGAATGTACCCCAAGCCCCTCCCGTAAGTGCCAAAATTCCAAAAAAACCGAAAGGAGCCAAATGGGCCGATGCCCCTAGGATTACGGACAGGGTTTACCATGAGGCTGATGGCCGAGGATACATCAAGCCTGGGTTCAACCATATTTTTAAGGTTTCGGCAGAAGGTGGGGCCATAAGACAGCTTACCTCTGGGGACTATCACCATAGAGGAACTTTGTCATGGAGCGTTGATGGGAGCAAGATTTATTTTTCCGCCAATCGAGTGCCCGATTGGGAATATCGTTTTCGAAATAGTGAAGTCTATTCCGTAGATGCAGAGAGTGGAACCATTGAAGCTTTAACCGAAAGGGATGGGCCAGATTATTCCCCAAAGGTATCCCCAAACGGAAAATATATTGCCTACTTGGGGTACGAGGACAAGTATGAAGCCTTCCAAACTAGGAAGTTGCATATTATGAACTCAGATGGTTCTGGAAAACGTATGGTTTCCGGAAATCTGGACCGAACCATCTCCAATATCCAATGGGATGCTAAAAGTGCTGGGCTTTACATTTCCTATGATGACAAAGGCAATGGGAAAGTGGGACATATTTCCTTGGATGGGGAAGTATCTAAATTAGCAGATAACGTTGGAGGAACTTCTTTGGGCAGACCGTATGGGGGAGGTTCTTTTACAGTTTCAAAAAACGGCACAATTGCTTTTACCCAGTCTAGGCCCAACTATCCGGCTGAGTTGGCAACCATAGGAGGTAAAAGTAAGACAGCTCGGAAAGTTACTGCCTTGAATCAACCCTTATTGGAATACAGAACCTTGGGTGAGGTTGAGGAAGTTTGGTATAAATCTTCCTATGATGGACGCGATATTCAGGGATGGGTGGTATACCCTCCAAATTATGATAAAAACAAAAAATATCCTTTTATGGTTGAAAACCATGGGGGTCCCATTTTGAATTACGGGGACCGTTTTTCCGCTGAGATGCAGTTATATGCTTCAGCAGGATATGTCGTTTTTTATCCAAATCCAAGAGGAAGCACAAGTTACGGTGAAGAATTTGGAAACTTGCTTCTCAACAATTACCCAGGTCAGGATTATAATGATGTGATGGACGGAGTGGACCATTGCATTAAAATGGGAATAGCTCATGAAGACCAACTTTTTGTAACTGGAGGTAGTGCAGGTGGAATTATGAGTGCTTGGATGATAGGAAAAAACAATCGCTTTGAGGCAGCTGTTGTGGCCAAACCCGTGATGAATTGGATTAGTAAAACCTTGGTGGCGGATAATTACTTTGGATATGCCAATACGAGATATCCTGGTCAACCTTGGGAAAATTTTGAAGGGTACTGGAAATTTTCACCAATATCCCTCGTTGGTAATATAGAGACACCAACAATGGTGATGGTTGGAATGAACGATTTGCGAACTCCGCCGAGTGAAGCAAAACAATTGTACCATGCCTTGAAGCTGCGAAAAATTGAAACAGTTTTGGTGGAGATTCCAGGCGCAAGTCATGGAATAGCCAGTAGGCCAAGTAACTTGATTACCAAAATAGCGAACACGGTCGCTTGGTTTGATAAATACAGGACCGATATAGAAAATGAGTAATAAGAAAAGACATTGGTTATGGAACGTACTGATCGTTCTTACCCTTGTTTTTTGTGCATCTGCTTTTGTGATGCATTATAAGAATTGGCATTCCATTGAGGAGGGAGAGCTAAGTATTACCTCCGGGATTTATCACTTAAAGATTCCCATTTCAGAGATTGATAGTATCTCTTTTGTGAAGAGAATCCCAGAAATGGAGCGCTCCCATGGCTTTTCCTGGATGGAAAAAGAAAAAGGGGTCTTTCAGGATTCCCTAACCCAATCCAAAGTGTACGTTTTTGTAGATGATTTAAGGCAACAAAAAATACGCTTGGTGCATAATGATTCACTAAAAGTATTTCTGAATTTCAGTGATAGTTTACTGACACAAAAAGTATATGGGGATTTAAATGAAAAACTAGTGCTTAAATTCGAACAACAGAAGTAATTTTGGCATTGTATATGTGTTTATCCTACTTAGTAATTCAATATTCATGAGAACCCTTTTGTTGTTTTTCTTGCTTCTTCCGGTTTTTGCTATTTCACAACATACTCTTTCCGTGACGGTATACAATGTACCCTCTTCCGAAGGAAAGGTAAGTGTGGCCATGTATGATTCCGCTTCTTCTTTTTTGAAATTTGAAGAGGTGGCCAAGAGTGGAAGTACTTCTGCCAAAGAGGGAATGATAACATTGACATTTGAGGATGTGCCAGAAGGCGAATATGCCATTGCACTATTTCATGATAAAAACGGTAACAATGCCTTGGACACCAATTGGCTAGGGATTCCAAAGGAAAAAGTAGCATTCTCAAAAGCAAAAATGCGAACCTTTGGCCCACCAAAGTATGAAGATTGTGCCTTTAAAATTACTTCAGATGATAAAATAAGTATCTATTTTTAGGTATGGTCTCCAGTGAACTTGTCCAATTTTTTGGCGCAGTGTACGGGCTTCTAGCGGTGATTTTTGGTGCTTTTGGAGCACATGCCCTAAAAAAGAAATTGACCCAGGAACAACTTCAAAGTTTTGAAACCGGGGTCAAATATCAGATGTATCATGCCATTCTTTTGGTATCCCTAGGATTTTTCCTAGACTTTGGCGAAGCACTTCAAAATTATATGGTGTTTTGCTTCATACTTGGAACCTTTCTGTTCTCATTCAGTATTTATGGCTTGGTTTTAAGCTCTTCAGCAGGAAGAAAACTTAAATTCCTTGGACCGATAACCCCACTGGGAGGCCTTTTATTGGTTCTAGGTTGGGTGTTGCTTCTACTTCAAATATTATAACCTCAGATACATATTACCATTAATGGTATTGAGCCGAAGGGTATTGGTGGCGTTGGCGACACTTGCCATAACTTTTTGACCAACATGTCTGTCAGTTACTTGCAAGTTCATTTTTTCATCTGCATAGATTTGTCCGTGAATGGTCTCCGCCATTAAATTGGATTTCCCGACAGATAAATCAATTTCTCCATTAATCGTCTTTAGGTCCAAATCCCCTTCGTATTTTTTGATTTCAATGTCGCCGTTTATCAAATCAGCGGTAAAATTCCCATCAATGATTTCTGCGTTTAAGCTACCGTTTATACTTTCTACCCTAAATGTGGCATTTTTGGGGACATAGAGCACATAGTTGAACTCATACATATCATCCGTATAATAATATCGTTTTCTTCCGCTTTGTTCCCTTTCCTTGTGAAAGGCTTTAAATACTTGCTTTGCTTCAGATGATATGGAAACATAACCGTTGCTTTCATTTACATCCAAGGAGTATAGGTCAAGATATTTTCCTTGATCCGTTTGAATATCCGCTTTAAAATATATAGTGGACTTATCCCAGGTCTTTACTTCTATTTCCGATGCAAACTTTACCTCAAGACTAATGGTCTGTCCAGTATAGTTGATGTTTTTTTCAATGATTTTCTGACCTTTTACGGTAAGGGCCAATAATGTCGTGGCCAAAAAGAGGATGTTTGTTTTCATGATTGTTCGTTTTTTGGTGCAATAAGCTTTCTTACAAGTACTTTCTTAATAGGGAAATCATTTCCTCGTCATTAGAGGCAAGAGCATGGTACATAGGGTTTTCATCTCCAGGAGCCTCTAGTTTTGGGTCTGCCCCGTTCTTCAACAAAAGTTCCGCTACCTTTTGGTGTCCATTCTTTGCAGCCTGTATCAATGCGGTGCCATCTCCAATTACTATGGCATTGACTTTAGCTCCATTTTCAATAAGATAGTTTACAACCGCATAATTGCCTTCTCTTGCTGCAATCAAAAGTGCTGTGCCATCACCAGAAAGCTCTTTGTTAATAATAGCTCCTTGTTTTATCAAATAGTCTACAAGTGCTACGTTGTCATTTAGTGCAGCGGCCATCAAAGGGGTTTCGTCTCCTTTAACATGGAATTTTACATCTGCACCTGAAGCTATCAATTGCTTTACAATTTTTAGATTTCCCATTCTTCCTGCCAAAACTAGAGGTGTTCTGGGGTCACTGTTCCATCTGCACATACAATTAGGGTCAGTAGTTTCAAGGAGTTGCGCAACCTTGGTTGAATCATTTTTCTCAATGGCAGCAAGCAAAGATTTACAAGAATCATTGTCTGTACTATTTACTTGTGATAGCCCAATAGAGAATCCAAATAAAGTGAATACTATTAAAAAAAAGGCTTTGTTTTTTTTCATGACTGTTCGTTGTTTGATTGTTATTTTTTTCTCAGGTAAATGTTCCCATTGGTGGACTTAAGGGAAATGTTCACCCCTCCATTGTTGATGCTAGCTTTTACGCTTTTTCTGGAGTACGACTTCAACCCTTCTTTTTCTTCCCGCTTTAAATCGAAATTGCTATAGATTTCGCCGTTTGTAGAGCTTAAGGACAGTTGGGCAGGCGTATTGGATGGCATTGAGACATCGACCGCGCCGTTTGTTGTATAAATCGAAATTGGAGAGTCTTGAGTAACCGTGTTGAAAAAGACGTCTATGTCGCCATTCAGTGCATTTGCCGTAACCGGACCGTTCACATTTCGGAGATCTACACTTCCATTTAGACGAGCATTTGCTTCAACTTCTCCAGAGAAACCGTCCACATCGATATCTCCGTTCCAGGTACTTTTTACCGAAACGTTTTGGTCTTTGGGAAGAAAGATTCGTGCAGTTTCATTCTTCCTGAGATTTTTTACAAGAAGTGTGTTGCCATCCTGCACCACATAAAAACCAACATCGGTATTGTCTTCTCCTCCTTCTCCAACCAGTCTAAGCCCTTTGGCCCTTTCTGATACTTCCGAGTTACTATTGGCCTTGATTAGAAGCTCATTTTTACTATGGGTTCTGACTATAATGTCAGATTTGGATTCGATTTTTACCCACTCCACACCACTTAAGGACTTGGTGTAACCGTCCTGCGCTTGGCTGAAATTGGCCATCAAACACGCCGCTAAAAGAATAATTGAATTTTTCATGATTTTCGTTTTTTGATATTTATATAATTTTTGGTAATCCTGTCTTTATCTGTTCTTTGATGAAAGGTTGTGTATCCTCCTGCTCAAGCAATCGCTGCATGGGGCCAATGGCTTTCTTTTCCTGCATCTGTACCAACACTTGAATGATTACAATTTGTATACTGGGATTTTTTTCCTTGCTTAAGGCTTCCATAAATACTTCTTTAACTTTCTCAGAGGAAGAGAATCTCGAAAGTGCTTCAAAAGCCGTCAATCTTACATTATCATTTTCATCATTGAGCATGCGTTTGGCTAAAGCATCGACTACAGCGTCATCTGGATTGGGGATTTCTTCAATATAATTTACCCCTTGGATACGCTTACTGGCCGATTGATTTTCCATCAATGAAAGCATTACGGTTTGCTTCATTTGTAGGGTTTCATTTTCTAGCGAGGCAATATTTCCATCTACCTTTTTTTGCTGAAAAACACTTCCAATCTGGAACGAGGTTACCAGAAGCGCTATGCTGGCCGCAATCTTAAGCACATTGGATGCCCAAGACGACTTTTTCTCTTTTGATTCCAAAGGAATTACCTTGCCAGACTTACTTTTTTCAGCTTCCAAAGCTTCTTCAAACTGCATTCTAAGGCTATTTGAAGGAACTGTGGTCTCCTCTTTTTCGAAGGCCTCAAAAAGTGTCTTCATCTCTTCCAACTCTTTCCTTCCTTCTTCTGATCGGGCCAAATAGGCTTCCAATTCAACTCTATCTTTTTCGGAGATGGTGTTGTCCAGATACTCGGGCAACAACTCATCGATACGGTCTCTTTTCATGACTATATGGTTTCCAAATACATTTGTTTTACTTTTTTCAATACTCTGCATACTCTGGTCTTAACCGCTCCCGGGGTACTTCCCACGATTTCGGCCAGTTCCTCATATTTGACCTCTTTAAATCGGTTCAGGATAATCAATTCCCTGTCCGAAGGGTCCAATTGGTTCAACACATTCTGTAAATGCGAATAATCTTCTTGGGCCGTGATGTTTTCTGACTCCACCGGTTTGTATTCCAACACTTCTATATCATCATGATTATGCTGATTTCTGGTGAAGTGTGTTTTCAGGCTGTTTCTGGCTATGGTGAACAACCAAGAAACATACGAACCGTTTTTATAGGTGCCACGATACTTTATCACTTTATAAAAAACATCCTGTGTAAGATCTTCACTCAACATTCGGTCGCCAGACATTTTGTACAAAAAATTATAGACGTGTTTGTGATGTCTATCAAAAAGTAGTTTTAATAAATCCAGATTTCCCTGGGCTACTTTTTGCATGATGATTTCGTCTGTCAAGGTCTCCAAAAGTTGGTTTTTGTTAGTCTTCTACTCTGTATAGTCAGAAAAAAAGAAAAGGTTACAGCGGGCGCAAAAAAAAAATAAAATTAAAGCTGCCAGCCTGGTATTTCTATTGTTTTTTACTCCATTCCAGGATTTCAAGATAGAGCTGGCTCATGGAAATTGCTGGATTTTCTTTGTAAAGAGCCATCAATTGACGGTTAAATTCCTTAAAATGGATAAAACCCCTTGAGGTTTCCATTTGATTTTCCATAATATCAAGAAATTCAGATACTTCATCTTCGGTGAAAAAGTCCATACAGTAAAGAGAGAATACACCCCAAGTCATGTATTCATTGAAAACGGCATATCTGTTTTTGTAGTTCCTATTGAACTTATCACGTCTTACCCATTTATCTAAATCCTGAAAAGCCATGTCTATTTCACCGACCATAGTGTCTGAAACTGGATTGACAAAATTGTGGTCAATCTCGGTAAATACCACCCGAGATGATTTCATTTCGTTGATGGCATTGGAATATTTAGGATTTCTTCGGGAGGGCATAACAAACATGGCGGACAATTTGAAACCATTGTCCTCAAACTTCTGTGCACTATGTGCTCCACCGGATAGTGGGGAGAAGTAAACGACATAGCTACCATATGTAAATCCAAATTTATCCTCCAACCATTGCTGCATTTGACCAATAGGATTTAAAGTTTTGTAAGTTTCAACAAGTTCTTTGTAATAAGACTGGTGATTCTTAAAGAATAACCTGAAGTTGGATGTTTCTGCAAAATCTTCAAAAACCTTCTTGTTTTCAATGAAAGGATTTTTGGGGCTTTGAAATCCCATATTGTGAATAATCCCATCATCCGTTATCTTATTCTTTGCATTGAAAAAATATCCGCAGGCGTTCATTTTTAATGCATAATAATACCAATAACCATCCTCATCATATAGTTCTGGAATATTCTCATTTATCAATTTAATGGCATCATGTTCCTTGTAAGGTTGAAAGTATTCCACAACTTCTTTATGGTAGGGGGTATTCATCTGGGTCATATTACTATCAATACTACCAACATCCGAGATGGCTACCATAATTTTGGCCAACTCATGAACTTCGGGAATTTCCACTCTTAGCTTTCCTCTGTTGGCTTTTATGTATTCTTTACTGAATGTTACATTTCTTGGTACACCCACAAGCTGCGTAATGGCTGGTTCCATTCCAAGAGCTTCTATCTGAAAGTTGATGGTATCATGTAATCTGATATGAAAAACAGCCGTGTCAATGTCTGAGGTAAACACCACTTTGGTTGGATTTCCATTTTTGGTGTCTACATGCATTCTGTCTGGTTTTAGATCGGGATCAACTCCCCAAATCCGATTTGAGCCATTTCCAATCTTATAGTTGACTTGATTTTGATTGGATTTTAAGACTTTGTTTTGATTCTCTTTTTTTTGTTCTTGGCAAGCTAGAAGAGTTACTAAGCCTAGAATAAGGCAACTTACTTTATGTTTCATTTTATAAAGGTTTGGTTTACCTTATATAACCGAGAATTACAAAAAGGTTACGAAGAAGAATATCTTTTTCAAAACAAAATGCAATGCATTTTGGGTGATGGTGAAACATTAACACCCACAGTCGTCCTGCCCACAGGACTTTGAACTTGCTTTTTTGGAGCCCACCAAGGATTTGGGAAGAAAAAACTTCCATACCAAATACCCTATGGCAGTAGCAAGGATTAAATAGGCCAATATGTTTTGCAATAACTCCATATTATTTTAAAAGTTGGAAGGCCATTAAAGCAACAAGGTACGCAAAAGTGCTCATAAATAGAAGCTGGAGCAATGGCCATTTCCAAGAATTGGTCTCTTTTTTAACAACGGCAAGTGTGCTCATACACTGCATGGCAAAGGCATAAAATAGCATTAAAGAAATACCGGATGCTAAATTGAACAATGGTTTCTTTCCCGATTCGTCCAGTTCAGCTGCCATTCTATTCTTAATTGTGTCTTCTTGATCACTACCAACACTATAAATTGTTGCCAAAGTCCCTACAAATACCTCACGGGCTGCAAAGGAGGTCAATACCGCGATTCCAATTTTCCAATCGTAGCCCAATGGTTTAACCAGAGGTTCTATGGCTTTCCCTGCGCAACCCATATAGGAATGTTCCAAGCGATAACTGGCCACTTCCTGTTGCATAGCACTTTCTGTAAGGATTTTGGTCATGACTCGAACAGAATCTTGAATAGCACGAATACTTACGGCTTTTTCTCCACCAGTGATGCTCAATGGGGTACTCTTTACATATAAATCAATATTGTTTTTGATATAGTTTTTACTGTATGGTGAGAGCCCTTGTTTTTCGATTCGCTCAGAAACAATGGTCTCGGCATTTTTAAAATCCTCCGAATATCCGTTTGAGCCCAAGAACCAGAGAATTATTGCAATGGCCAAAATGATTTTACCCGCACCTACCACAAAACTTTTGGTCTTTTCCAAAACTGTATACCCTACATTCTTAACAAGAGGCAGACGATACGTAGGCATTTCTGCAATAAATAGGGTACGGCTTTTTATTTTCAGAACCCTGTTCAAAACCATCGCCGAAAAGATGGCCATACCAAACCCCAAAAGATAGAGTAACATCAAGGTGAGTGCCTGATAACTTAGCCCCAAGAAACTTCCCTCAGGGATTACCAAGGCGATGAGTATCAAATAGACAGGTAACCTTGCGGAACAAGTGGTAAAAGGCGTAACCAAAATAGTGATTAGACGTTCCTTCCAACTTTCAATGGTACGGGTGGCCATAACTGCTGGAATAGCACACGCGGTTCCAGAAATTAAAGGAACCACGCTTTTTCCACTCAAACCGAAGGGGCGCATCAATCTATCCATTAAAAATACCACGCGGCTCATATAACCACTTTCCTCCAAGAGCGAGATAAACAGGAATAAGAAGGCAATTTGTGGTATAAAAACGGCAATACCACCAATTCCTGCAATGACTCCCTCTGCCAACAGGTCTGTTAAGATTCCCGAAGGGAGCGTATTTTTTAGCCAATCACTAACTAAAGAAAACTGTTCGTCAATAAAATCACTGGGATAAGTGCTCCATTCAAAAATCGCTTGGAAAATCAGCAATAAAATCAAAAAGAAAATAACGTACCCAAATATTTTATGGGTCAGAATCTTATCCAAATTAGCCCTTAAACCAGTGGCAGCCTGCAAATCTACTTTGTAGGTGTCTTTTAAGGTGGCGTTGATAAACTGATAGCGAAGTACAGTTTCTCGATGTTGGAGTTTTTTAAGATCTTCCTTGGATTTGGTGGAAAAGGAAGTCGCATCCTGAATACGTTTCTTTTCGATTGGCATGAAATTGACATCCTGAGTAATAACCAGCCATAGTTTATATATGTCTTCCTTTGGGAAAGCTTGCTTCAACCTTGCAAAATATTCTGGAGCTATTCTGGAAGTATCTAGATTGGGTTGTGCCAATAAGCTTCTGTAATTGGCAATTAATTCTTTGACGTAGGTTACACCCTTGCCAGTTCGTGTGCTTACTAAAGCAATTTTGGTGTCCAGTTTTTTTTCCATGGCCTCGATGTCCACAGAAATACCTTTTCTGGACATTCGGTCCGCCATGTTGATGACTAGGATAGTAGGTATGCGAAGGTCTTTTATTTGTGTAAACAACAAAAGATTCCGTTTTAGATTTTCCACATCGGTAATTACTACAGCTACATCTGGATAATCTTTGTCGTTTTTATTAAGAAGAACCTCTACTACCACACTTTCATCTAAAGATGTGGTATTGAGACTGTAGGTTCCGGGGAGGTCCAAAATATGGGCTTTGACACCTCTGGGCAGTTTGCAAATACCTTGCTTTTTTTCAACAGTAATGCCTGGGTAGTTACCCACTTTCTGCTTAAGCCCCGTAAGCTGATTAAAAATTGAAGTCTTTCCTGTATTGGGATTTCCAATCAGGGCCACATTGATGCTTTTGCTCATAAGGAAGGCTTGTTATCTACTATACTCACAGGAATATGATTGGCCAAAACGCGCCTAATGGCTATATGCGTTCCACTAAGATTGATGTAGATAGGGTCTTTGAGAGGTGCCACTTGTACCAATTCAACTTCATTCCCAGGAAGGCAACCCAGCTCCAACAACTTAATGGGTAACACGGCATCATCAAATTCCGTGATAATACCCTTTTGTCCGGGTTGTAAATCAGCAACTGTGGCCACTAAATTTATTTAGATTCATTTTAAGTTAGGCAAAAGTAAAGAAAAAGGAAAGAAGGAGGGGTTAAAAAGAATAGAAAACGCCAATGGTTCAATCAATCCGCATAGCTGGCTTTCAAAATCTCTAAATCGTTCAAAAGCTTTTCGATCTCTTCGGAATTTGTTCCATCATAGAAGCCTCGTATTCTTCGTTCCTTGTCCACCAAAATGAAGTTTTCTGTATGAATCATATCATAGGGCCCTCCATCTCCATCGGTTTTCACAGCCAAATAGGACTTTCTGGCCAGCTCATAAATCTGTTTTTTATCTCCGGTTACCAGATTCCATTTACTGTCCACCACCCCTTTTTCCAAAGCATATTTTTTGAGCTGGGCCACCGAATCAATATCAGGTGTTACTGAGTGGGAGAGCAAGAGAACATCAGAATCATCTAAAATAGAACCCTGTATGTGCGCCATGTTTTTAGTCATTATGGGGCATATAGTTGGGCAAGTGGTAAAGAAGAAATCGGCCACATAAATTTTATCCGCATAATCTCTTTGGGTAATGGAATTTCCATTTTGATTGGTCAACTCAAAATCTGCAATGGTATGGTACTTTTTCTTGTAGTGCAGTGTGCTGTCCACCAGTTCTTGACTTACCATGGAGGGTTGGTAAATCGGTAATTTTTGCTCTGGCTGGAGCGCATTGTAAAAAAGGTATACAATTACGACTGACAAACCAAGAAGAACTGCTCCAAAAAACTTGTATTTTGAAAAGAAAGAACCCATATCACAAAATTACTACCGGTCAAGGAAATCCTCAAAACAAAAGGACGGTTTGGGTGCTAAAACTTTCTTAAATGCTTTCATTGATTAAAATGATCTTTTTGTTAAAAGTGCTAAAACCTTACTTTTGTGGCCTTATTGATAGATTTGATTTGAATGGGTCTTTTTATACAGATAGTAATGTTCGTGGCAATTATCTCCATTTTGGTGATTTTGCACGAGCTTGGGCATTTTCTTCCCGCAAAATACTTTAAGACTAAGGTTGAAAAATTCTACTTGTTTTTTGACGTCAAGTTTTCGCTTTTCAAAAAGAAGATAGGCGATACGGTATACGGTATTGGATGGCTTCCTTTGGGAGGGTATGTGAAGATTGCTGGCATGATAGATGAGAGCATGGACACCGAGCAGATGAAGGAGGAACCCAAACCATGGGAGTTTCGTAGTAAGCCAGCTTGGCAGAGATTGATAATTATGTTGGGGGGCGTTACAGTTAACTTTCTTTTAGCGTGGATAATTTACACCTTTCTACTGTTCAATAATGGAGATACTTATATACCTTCCAAAAACCTAAAGTATGGTATCCAAGTCGATTCTATTGGCGAAACCCTCGGACTGAGGACAGGGGACCGAATTCTTGCCGTGGATGGGAAGGAATCCAAACGTTTCAACGAAGCAGTTTTGGACATTATATTAGGAGATGAGGTCACCGTAAACCGGGACGGACAGGAATTGACAATTCCATTAACGGATGAAGGAAAGCGAATTGTCTTCCAGTCTCAAGGGAGAAATTTCATGTTATATAGGTCAAAACCCGTGATTGCGGTAGTTGCAGACTCATCAATTGCTAAAGAAGCTGGAATAGAAGTAGGAGATGAAATCCTCGGAGTAAATGGAGAAAGAGTTGCTTATTGGGATGAGGTTGTTGATAAAATAAGAAGTTCTGCGAACCAAAATCTTGAAATCCTTCTTGACCGTCAAGGTACGCAGCAAACTATTGGTCTTACAGTACCCGAAGAAGCAAGAATTGGAATTGGGGTAAACTATGAGGACCTAAGTGTTACCGATTCGTTTTCGTTTTTGCAGGCTATTCCTGCAGGTTTTACCAGGACAATCAAAGTTTTAACGGATCAAGTGCGCCAATTCAAGGTCATTTTTAACTCGAACACAGGAGCCTATAAGCAGGTAAAGGGCCCTATAGGTATTGTTGAGCTTATGCCAACTACTTGGAACTGGGGTTTCTTTTGGAGCTTTTTGGCCATGTTTTCCGTTTGGCTCGCCTTTGTGAATCTATTGCCCATTCCAGCGTTGGATGGTGGGCATGTTATGTTCTTGCTCTATGAGATAGTAAGTGGAAGGCCTCCCAGCCAAAAGGTTTTGGAACGAGGACAAATAGTAGGTTTCATCTTGCTCATGGGTCTCATGGCTGTGATTTTTGGTAATGATATCTGGAATATCATCAAAAGATTTATTTAGGTGATTTTTTGCTTGTAGTCTTTTAAAGAAACTGCTATATTTGCACCCGCTTAAGGAAAATTATTCCTCCTTAGCTCAGTTGGTTAGAGCATCTGACTGTTAATCAGAGGGTCCTTGGTTCGAGCCCAAGAGGGGGAGCAGTGATAGCCCGACAGGTATTGTACTTGTTGGGTTTTTTATTTTTTATGCTTTTGTTTATTCTACTTATTGAAAAGTTGGCTGCAACAACCAAGGGATTAAAGCATAATCAGATGTTTGAATAATGGAAAAGAGCTAAGGCAGAATTGGGAAAAGGAATTTGTTTGTATGGACCAAACTTCGGAAAACCAGTCTGATAATTATACCAATCCTAAGTTGATATGATCAATTCAAATACAAACTTAGATAACGGCTTTGTTAGTTTTTAAACAAGGTGGCTACAATTGTTTCCGCTGCCACTTCGCTTCCCTTTAGGGAAGGATGAAAACCGTCTGAACCATAATAGGAATAATCGTTCGTACTGTCAAAATGCTTTTTCCAGACTTTCCCCACGGGGCAAATTCTTGCGTTGATTGCTTTTGCTGCATCTTCATGGTTTTTAACTACAGCATCAAACGTGGAGTAGTAGGATTGGGATGGCCATACCATAAAAAATACTAGTTCGCCTTGGTTAGTTTCACAGAGATTCTTGAAACGTCTCCCATAATCGAACAGGACCTCTCTTCCATAACTCTGGGAGGAAGGTCCTTGCTGTATTAGAACAAAATCATATTTTCCTTTTTTTATCATCTTTTGTGCCTTACCATCTTCCCAATGGTCGATAAGTGCATAGTTAGGATATGCAATCATATCAACCTCTAATTGAATACCTTTTTGCTTTACTTCTTCCTTTACCAGTTCCGGTAAATTATTGGAAAATGTAAGGCTATTGCCAATAAACAAAACTTTGGCATGCTTGGAGTTTGCTCCTGCTTTTTGGGATGATACAGCAATCAAGGAAAGTGTAAAAATCAATAAACAGATACCCTTTTTCATGTTACGCGAAAAGTTGATACTCAAGATAGACTATTTGTTCCTATAAGTGGTTACGCAAAGGTTTTTTACAATTTGGAGTCACCTTTATATGGAATGTTTTTATCAGGATAGAGCGAGGACAAGGGAAAACCATTTAGGCGTAGGTCACTTATAGTAAGGGTATGCAATGTCCGTTCGGGTTTTTTCAACTTGTTCAAT
This sequence comes from Flagellimonas meridianipacifica, assembly GCF_003001695.1. Classification (GTDB taxonomy): domain Bacteria; phylum Bacteroidota; class Bacteroidia; order Flavobacteriales; family Flavobacteriaceae; genus Flagellimonas; species Flagellimonas meridianipacifica. The sequence goes on from NZ_PVYX01000001.1 coordinate 1,275,278, forward strand.
TGTATATATAGTTTTCTAGGATATGTAATACCATTTTCATTTTTGTTCAGCCCATCAAAACGGATGGACCCAAATACACTCCGAGGTACGGGGAGGTACATTCCCCGAACAGTATAGCTAGCAAAAGAAAGGTCACCGGATTCCCTATCTATGTACAATACGTATTGGTCATGCTCTTTATGAGGTTTCAGTTTATCCCAAGTAGCAAAAACTAAATCGTAGGTTTTGTTCTCAAACTCTTGGACTCCTGCATATTTTAGGATTGGAGCGTTCCTCAAGCGCAGTGGAAGCTCAAAAAAATACTGAATCGCTGGTAAGGTAAAAGAGATGCTTTTTTTTCTTCGGAAGCTTACCTTTCCCTCTTCATTTATCTTGTAGCTCTTAAAAGACTGAACACCAAAGATGGTTTTATTTCGTGTTTTGAGATAATTGAATTGCCCGTCAAAAGAGGAGGGTCTGAAGCGCATTTGCATCAGTTCGTTGTCCTTGGGAAAAGGATTGGCGATTGCATATAGCCCTTTCCAGTCGTCTGTGGCTTTAAATGAATAGTTTTTCGAAGCTTCAAGTATATCCAAGCGATACTTTTTGATGACACCATCCAAAAGTTGTACTGCCTTGTCTTCCCGATTGGGTAAATCTGGGTTTAGTTCAGAAGTTCGTAAATCAGCAATTTTGCAGCTTTGAACAACAAGCACAACGATAAGGCTAACTAGTAAAAGAAATCTTTGCTTCATGGTAAAAGAGTCGATTGGTTGGTTAACCCATTACTCGTATTTTCTGTATATACTTGAAAAACCCAAAAGAGCATAAATAGACTTATTATTTTGTTTAACAATTATTAAAAAAATATAAACAAATTGTATTTTTGTTTCTGAGTATTACTACAACAATTGAATTAGGCGATATGAACAGTACGAATACGATAAAAACTGGGATTGATACGAGAGAGTTTAAGCCAATCTCTGTATATGACATAAGTATCAAATCCTTGAATGGTTCTACAGTTGATTTGAGTCAATTTAAGGGTAAGCACATATTGTTTGTAAATGTTGCCTCAGCCTGTGGATTTACTCCTCAATATAGGGAGCTGCAGCAGTTAAGTGATAATTACAGTGAAAAACTTGTTGTAATAGGGCTGCCTTGCAATCAGTTCGGCAAACAAGAGCCAGGTGATGCAGATGAAATTCAGCAGTTTTGCGAACTTAATTTTGGAGTCACTTTTTTGCTTACTGAGAAAATCAATGTAAAGGGAATCAACCAGCACCCACTTTATACTTGGCTAACCAATAAAAATTTGAATGGAAAGAAAAACTCGAGTGTAAAATGGAATTTTCAAAAGTATTTGGTTAACCAGGAAGGAAAGTTAGTAGACTATTTTTTGTCTTTTACAAAACCAACAAGCTCAAAAATTACTAGGTATTTGCGATGAAACTTTGTCTATTTCGCCTTTTGGTGGATTTTGGATTGCTAGTACTGATTTGGATGGTTCAGTTGATAGTCTATCCAAGTTTCACCCATTTTTCAAAAGAAAATTTGGTTGAATGGCATGTGAAATACACTGCGGCCATGGGGTATATAGTAGGTCCCTTAATGTTGATCCAATTGGGTATTTATCTAATGATTTCAATCGGTGAACCCACTTTCTTCAGCATTGTAGGCTCTATTTTGGTATTGGCAATATGGGTAACTACTTTTTTTCAGTTTGTTCCCAAGCACAAGTTAATTTCTGAAGGTAAAGTGAATAATGCTTTACTGAACGAATTGGTAAGAACGAATTGGATTCGGACTACGCTTTGGTCTTTACTTTTCGTTGTAAGCTGTATTTCTTGCCTGTGAGTCTAGCCGATTTCCGAAGTAGTAATTCTGGAAAACAAATTGTTCCTCTAAAGATTTTCTATCTGTTTCATTATCTGTTCGGCTTCGTAGGTTTTCTCATCACTTAGTTTCCTGTTGGTTGTGGAAAGTGTATGAGCTTCTTTTAAAAGCTTGGCATATTTTTCTTGCAATTTCTCTTTTTCTGATTTTTTCTTGAACAGACCAAACATTTCTAACTGATTTAAGGGTTTTTGGGAATCGTGAGCAATATAAAAAGGGACGCTCCAACATGCTCCGCACTCAAAATGAATCCAACTTTCAATTCCATCTCACAGCAATTTTGAGAAGTGCAGTTTATTCGGAAACGCCCCATCTTTTTTTAGACCAAAGGGTTACCCTTTAGTCTTTTATCTATTTTTTTCTTTTTGATGGTAATCCGTTTCATCGCCTCCATTAATTTGGAGTCTTTTGTCTTCTTATAAATTTCATTAATGGATAGTACTAAATCCTTGGCTTCCCTGGATGCCTTTACCCTATCGCTTGTTGACATGTGGCTCATAGGCCTCTTTTCAAACTCTTCCGCTCTTAGCAATAAATCCATTTTGTTTAATAAAATTTATAAATACATAAACAAAGATAAGAATTGAGTATTTAGGTTGCGGCAAATAGATGCTATTAGCATTTTTTTAACAAAAGGAATATTTTCAAAATGAGAAACGGTAAAAGAGTACCATATTTCAAACCTTTTTTCAATTTCCTTAGAAAAGACGCAATTATTACCCCAAAATTTAAGAATTCCTTTATTTTAGGATGAGGTGTTCGTATTTTTAGGTGTTCAAATTTTACGAATATGAAAAAAATAGTGGTTTTATTTTTTGTTCTTTCGATTTTTGGATGCTCTTCACTAAGAAATACTCAAAAAGTAGCAGTAAGTGAAGAAAAGGGCAAACATATATTGCCTCCTAACACAGCTTCCAATAAATATTCTAAAATTAGACAGGGAGGTAACTAGTAATTTAAGAAAAAGCGCCCTTTAGGCGCCTTTCTTATTTAACTTCCTGCATCTGTCGAATTTGTGTTAGAATGACTTTTTTAGGGGTAAAGGGTAGCATCTTCATCATGATTTTTTGTGATGTTGTCAAACCGGAGATTACGTCCATCTTACCCTCTAGCATTCCTTTGTACCCATCCTTTGCAACACTTTTCGCGGAAACCGGTTTATCGAAAAGATTGGTTTTGTCCATACCGGACGTTCTCGCAAATTCGGTTTCGGTGGCGCCGGGCATCAAATTGGTTACTGTGACCTCGGTGTCATGTAATTCTTCTGCTAAAGCATTACTGAAATACGTGACATAGGCCTTTGTTGCAAAATAAACCGCCTGAAGTGGTCCAGGCATAAAACTGGCTGTAGAAGAAACGTTAAGAATCTTTCCGCTATTTCGTTTGACCATTTCCGGTAGGTATAATCGGGTCAATGCCGTCAAAGCTGTAATGTTGAGGTTAATCATTGCCAAATCCTTCTCCCAAGGACGTTCATGAAATTTTCCATGGCCGCCAAAACCAGCATTATTGATAAGGTAATCAACTTGGATACCGGCTTCGCTAAGCTCGTCATGGATTTCTTCTGGGGAGTTGGGTAGGGTAAGGTCTTTCGCAATGATTTTTACTTCAACTTGCTCTTGGGACTCAAGCTCGGATTTTAGCATTTCCAACTTGTCCTCGCTTCTGGCTACAAGAACCAAGTCGGCTCCAGTTTTTGCGTGACAGTACGCCAATTCTTTACCTATTCCGCTGGATGCTCCAGTTATTAAAGCTACTTTTTTCATAATGTGTGAGTACTTACTTATTAATTGTTCCAAATTTTTTTAAACGTCATACTTTTTCAGCAAAAAGTCCTTAAGAGGAATTTGGGTCTCAATACCATCCCTTAGAATTCCACCCAGTATACTTTCTCCAATGTGGTGAAGGGTTTGTGCCTCTTTACAGGGTTCCTTATAGTTTAGTTCTTCAAAAGCCCAGGCCATTTTTTCTAAAAGGGGCCGCACTTTGTCTGCTCCAGAAATCTCCAATTCCCATTTGAGTTTAAATTGAAGTTTCCAAAAATGATATTCACTTTCTTTTAATCGAAATGGAAGAGTAATAGTTTCTCGAATGGTCTTTTTTGGGTCCTCTTCGGAAACAATATGGGAATACAACAGAGTTGCACGTTCATAGGCTTGATTCAAAATAGCGTCAAGTAGACCCTTTTTGTTACCAAAGTGTCTAAATATTAAACCCTCGGAAACATTGGCCTCCTTGGCAATCTTGCTTGTTGAGACAGCATTGTATCCATGAATCGCAAACAACTCCAGAGCTGCATTTAGAATTTTCTCTTGCTTATCCGTCATAAAAGTGAGTAATCACTTGCAAATATATATCATTTTTTTAAATCGAGATAGTACTACATTTGTTTTGTGGAAAGTAATTTGAAAGAAAGCTTTGGAATTTATTTTGAACCAGCTCTAATTATGGAAATAGAGCAGGTGGGCATATCCAGTTCATTTCACTCCGGGGATAAAATCATTGAAATAGGACAATATATTAAAGGAATGCCACTATTACTTTCTGGGGCTATCAAAATTTTAAGGGAAGATGATAATGGTGATGAGTTGTTGCTCTACTATTTGGAACCTGGAGATACGTGCAGTATGACTATGGCCTGCTGCTTTGGCGATACAAAAAGTGAGATTCGGGCCATTGCTGAAACAGATGTGGAGCTTATTATGATTCCCGTTCGTAAAATGGAAGAATGGATATCCAAATACCGCTCTTGGCGCAATTTCGTTTTTGAAAGCTATCACAACCGTTTGAATGAGCTGTTGCTTACAGTAGATGGAATCGCATTTAAGAATTTGGACCAACGTTTGGTGGATTATCTTAAAAAAAAGGCAGAAATCACAAAGGACCGGAATGTTAAAAACACCCATCAAGAGATTGCCTACGATTTGCATACATCTCGGGTAGTCATTTCCAGATTACTCAAGAAATTGGAGGGATTGGGTAAAATTGAACTGCACCGAAACCACATCTCCATTATTGACCTATAGCTTTTGCAACCTGGGTTACTAAGGGTTCCAGTATTGCTGATTACCTTTGTGCCTATGCTCAAGCGCTTTTTTCCCATACTGGATTGGCTGCCCAATTACAAAAAGGAATATCTGCAAGGTGATTTTTCGGCAGGACTCACTGTCGGAATTATGCTTATTCCCCAAGGTATGGCATATGCGCTCATCGCCGGACTTCCTCCAGTATATGGACTCTATGCCGCTTTAGTTCCAAATTTGGTCTACGCCTTAACAGGCTCTAGTAGAAAACTGGCTGTTGGCCCTGTGGCGTTGGATTCCCTTATTGTTGCTTCAGGTTTGGCGGCCATGAAATTGGCCACTACCCAAGAATATATTGCCATGGCTTTGTTTCTTGCTCTATTTGTTGGTCTTTTTCAATTGGCTATGGGCTTTTTTAAAATGGGCTTTTTGGCCAATTTTTTATCACGTCCTGTGGTCAGTGGATTTACATCGGCTGCGGCATTGGTCATAGCGGTAAGTCAGCTGAAATACATTTTGGGATTGGACATCCGAGCCCTAGGGACTCTGGAAACGGTTGTTGAAATTGGCCAGAAGGTAAGTGAAACCAATTTTTTGGATTTAGGAATAGGTGTAGCGGCCATTGTTCTGATTCTTTTTTTTAAGTGGCTGCACAAAAAACTACCTGCGGCCATGCTGGTTGTTGTTCTGTCAATTTTTGGGATTTATTTCTTTACTGAACAGATAGGCCAAGTCTCCTTGGTTGGAGATATTCCAAAGGGATTACCCTCATTTTTTTTGCACAAGGGTGATTCCATGCAGTGGGTTTCAGCATTTCCCATAGCATTGACTTTGGCCTTCATCTCATTTGCGGAAGCTATGACCATGGCAAAAGCGGTAGAAGAAAAAAGCAATGAATATTATACCGATGCCAATCAAGAACTTAGAGCGTTGGGCTTTTCTAATATAGTAGGTTCCTTTTTTCAGTCATATTCTGCCAATGCAGGTCTTTCAAGAACTGCGGTAAATGTGAACGAGGGAGCAAAAACAGGTTTGTCTTCCATAGTAAGTGCCATTGTGGTAGGACTCACATTGCTTTTTCTTACCCCAATTTTTAGTTTTTTACCAAGAGCGGTATTGGGAGCTATTATATTGGTGGCTATTTATGGTTTGATAGATTTCAAATTGCCCGTTGAACTTTTCAAACAAAGAAAAGATGAGTTTGTACTGCTTGCCCTGACTTTTTTGACGACCCTTTTAATTGGAATCACCCAAGGTATCATTTTCGGGGTTGTTTTCTCTTTGGTTTTGTTGGTAAATCGAATATCAAGACCACATATTGCGGTTTTAGGAAGAATTAAGGGAACAGATTATTTTAGGAATGTGGAACGTTTTGAGGAAGAAGCAGAGTCTTTTCCCAACATATTGATTTTACGTTTCGATGCTCAACTCTTCTTTGGAAACAAGGACTATTTCAAGAGGCAGCTGCTTTACCAAATTAAAAAGAAGCAACCGGGCCTAGAGTACGTCATTCTAAATGCAGAAGCGATTAACTACATAGATAGCAGTGCTATCGCTTCACTTCACCAAATCATTGGTGAACTTCGTGGACAAGGTATTCAATTTCTTATTGCAGGGGCCATCGGGCCAACTCGAGACATATTTTACAGCAGCGGATTAATTGAAATTCTTGGGCAGGAAAACCTTTTTGTGCGTACCCAAGAAGCGGTTGATTACTGTAAAAGCCTTAAAACGAAAAATAGCATACAACAGAAAATAGCATTACAATCAAAAACCAAGATGAATATGTGACTTTGGTCACAGTACAGCACTTTTGGCTGTCTTATCTTTGAAAGCAAATTAAAGAACTATGAAGATTGAACAAATATATACTGGATGTCTGGCTCAGGGAGCCTACTATATTGAAAGCGAAGGAGAAGTCGCCATTATTGACCCTCTCAGGGAAGTTACTCCTTATTTGGAGCGGGCAAAGAAAGACAATGCACAGATAAAGTACATTTTTGAAACCCATTTCCATGCCGATTTTGTAAGTGGGCACGTTACACTTTCCAAAGAAACGGGAGCTCATATAGTATATGGTCCTAATGCCAATCCAAGTTTTGAGGCCATTACCGCGAAGGATGGGGAAGAATTTCAACTGGGTAATATAACCTTGGTTGTATTACATACACCAGGACATACCATGGAAAGCACAACCTACCTTCTGAGGGATGAAAGTGGGAAGGACCATGCCATTTTTAGTGGGGATACCCTTTTCCTTGGAGATGTCGGTCGCCCAGATTTAGCTCAGAAAGCCGCAAACATGACGCAAGAAGAGTTAGCAGGAACCTTATTTGATAGTCTGCGCACCAAAATAATGCCTTTGGCGGATGATATTATCGTTTACCCGGCCCATGGAGCGGGTTCTGCATGCGGCAAGAACATGATGAAGGAAACTGTCGATACTTTGGGAAATCAAAAGAAGATGAACTACGCCTTGCGAGCGGACATGACCCGCGAAGAGTTCATTAAAGAGGTTACGGACGGTCTTTTACCACCTCCTCAATATTTTCCCTTGAACGTAAAAATGAACAAAGAAGGTTATGATGATATAGATGAGGTTTTGGAAAGGGGTACGGTAGCTTTGAGTCCAGAAGCTTTTGAAGTAGCCGCCAATGAAACCGGTGCCGTGGTTCTAGATGTAAGACATCAAGATGATTTCGCGAAAGCTCATATTCCGCGTTCCATCTTTATCGGTTTGAATGGAAGCTTTGCACCATGGGTGGGCGCTTTGATTGCCGACGTGAAACAACCTATTCTTTTAATTACGCCTGAGGGAAAAGAAGAGGAAACCATCACGCGATTGTCTCGGGTGGGATTCGATGGAACCATTGGATACTTAAAAGGAGGAATTGAAGCGTGGACCAAGGCCGGTTTTGAAGTGGATACTGTGAAAAGTATAGATGCTTCAACATTTGCTAAAGAGTTTGATAAAGAATCCTTGGTTTTTGATGTACGAAAAGAACCTGAATTCAATGCTCAACATGTAGCGGATGCGAAGCTCACCCCATTGGATTTTATAAATGATCATTTGGCTGAATACCCGTCGGAAGGGACATTTTACATCCATTGTGCCGGGGGATATCGAAGCATGATTGCAGCCTCAATTCTTAAGAGTAGAGGAATACACAACCTTATTGACATAGCCGGTGGATTTGGAGCTATTGCAAAAACCGAGATTCCCACAACTGATTTTGCATGCCCTAGCAATACCAATTAAGCCTATCCAAATCACAAATGATCGGTCTCCGTATTTCATTGATTGCTGTCCTCACTTTTTGTCTTTCCTGTAATTCGGGTTCAGAGAAGAAAGTGAGGCAGATTGAGCTTGAACATATAGTTGATAACGTATTGGGCAAGGATGTACAATTTGTTGATGTTCGCACACCAAAGGAATACAAAGACGGGCATATTGATGATGCCGTCAACTTCAATATCAAGGATAGGCTAGCGTTCTTGGAACAAATAGAATCCTTAAGCAAGGAAAAGCCCGTTTATTTGTATTGCAAAAGTGGAGTAAGAAGCAAAAAAGCGGCAGAATTGTTAAAAAAGGAAGGTTTCTCCATAGTTTTCGACTATTCAGGAGGATATGATGATTGGAAAGAAAACAAAAATTAAAAATGGCAAAGTTTAGTGATATTATTTCGGATGATAGGCCAGTTCTCGTGGACTTTTTTGCAGAATGGTGTGGACCCTGTAAGATGATGGCGCCGATACTTGAAGAGGTTAAATCAAAAATAGGGGATAGTGCTAAAATTGTAAAAATCGATGTCGACAAGAACCCGAAACTAGCTGCACAATATCAAGTAAGGGGTGTTCCCACGCTTATCATTTTCAAAGAGGGGCAACCGGTTTGGAGGCAATCCGGAGTGGTACAGGCCCAGTCTTTGGAGCACGAGCTAAAAAATGTGGGGTAATTGTTTTATTTTTTTCGGAACCCGTAAATCAACTGCCCCCAAAAGTTTTTAGGAACTTTTTCCTCTCCAGGAAATCCCAAGGGTATCGTACCACTGTCCTCTGGGATATGATGGGTTCCAAAAATATAATCCCAAAGGCTCATGCTGATTCCAAAGTTTACACCGTACTTTCCTTCGGGGAGGGTGTAGGAGTGGTGATATAGATGCATTACGGGATTGTTGAGAACGTATTTCAGTGGACCATAAGTCAGTTTTATATTGGCATGATTCAAGTGGCCAATGGCTATGGCGGCAAAGTGCACTATAAATGCCTGTTCCGGCTCAAATCCTCCCAAAAGCATTACTCCAAAAGTTTTAAGGGGTTTGTATAGAAGGTTCTCCATCCAATGGTAGCGGAGATGCGCCGCAAACCCCAACTCTTTGACACTGTGGTGAATTTTATGGAATTGCCAGAGTACAGGAAACTTATGCAGACAGATATGGGTAAACCACTGTACAAAATCCAACAAAACAAAAAACACAACCAACTGGCCCCAGCTTGGTAAAGATGAAGTATCAATCAAAGCAAAACTTTTGGCGGTAATGCCTATTTGTCCAAAAAGCACTTCTAGCATTTTGTAAAACCCGCTTATGACTATGGCAAAAATGAAAAAGTTAAAAAACATGTAGAATGCATCCAGCCAAAAGTCTTTTCGAAAAATAGATTGGTTTTTACGCCAAGGAAAGAGAATTTCCAATCCCCAAACCAAAAGTGAGATTAGGATAAGTCCCCAAAAGTAATTGGAGGACCAAGGTACTTGGAAAATGATGGATTTCCAGGTCCAACTTAGGGTGCCTGCAAATCCCTGCCATAGTGCCTCCAAGTAATTTTCCATGTGCTATGGATTTATTTAAAGGTTCAATATAATTCAAAATTAATGCTTCAAGTGTAACATCTGTTACCAAAAATACCCTTTGGTAGATGTAGTTTTGAATATGAAATTGAAAGTGTGGCATAAACTGCTGATTGTCTGCTTACTTTGTTCAGCTATAGCGGTTTTAATAGCACTTCTGATACATCTGTTTAAATAATTATTGTTATGAAAAAGAATATGGGAGGATTGGACCGTGTCGTCCGTTTTATTGTGGCCGCAATTATTGCGGTACTATACTTTACAGGAACCATTAGTGGTATTTTTGCCTACGTACTCTTGGTATTGGGCGTGATTTTTGTCCTTACTTCATTTGTTAGTTTTTGCCCCTTATATGCGCTGGTTGGATTAAATACCTGTAAAGCAAAAAAGTAGACATATCTTGAACTTGGGTTATACCTTTTGATTCATTTTTAGCGAAAAACATGGAATTTATTTTGAGCCCATGGCCTTGGTATATTTCGGGGCCATTAATTGCGTTGGTACTTTTCCTGCTCACTATGATGGGAAAACGTTTTGGGATGTCATCCAATCTAAGAACAATGTGCACTCTCTGTGGTGCGGATAAACATGCAGAGTTCTTCAAGTTTGATTGGAAGGCACAAAGATGGAACCTGTTGGTTGTAGTTGGTGTGGTCATTGGCGGTTTTATAGGCCATTTCTTCCTTTCCAATGGCGATGAGGTAGCAATTAGCAAGAATACAATAGACCGGTTAAAAGATTTGGGTTTTAATGGAGCGGGAAAAGAGTATTTGCCAACTGAACTGTTTGGAGCTGAAGTCTTTTCAGACCCTAAAATGCTTTTTTTCTTGGTTGTTGGTGGATTTCTTGTAGGTTTTGGTGCTCGCTATGCCGGTGGTTGTACTTCGGGTCATGCCATATCTGGATTAAGCAATCTGCAATTACCTTCACTAATCGCGGTCATCGGGTTTTTTATTGGTGGGTTGTTTATGGTTCATGTTTTATTCCCAATTATTTTTTGAAATGAGAGCAATAGTGTATTTATTCATAGGTGTTTTTTTCGGGATTGTACTTTTTAAGTCCGAAGCGGCATCTTGGTTCAGAATATTCGAAATGTTTCAGTTCCAGTCCTTTCATATGTATGGGATAATAGGTTCGGCTTTGGCTTTGGGGATTTTGCAAAACCAACTTATCAAGAGATTTGGGGTGAAGTCATTTTTTGGAGAGACTATTACATTTTCTCCCAAAGACCCAGGTTTCAAGAGGTATATGTTTGGAGGAATCTTGTTTGGATTGGGGTGGGCCCTTGCAGGGGCATGTCCTGGACCCATGTACACCTTGGTTGGAGCCGGATATTGGTCTGTTTTACTGGTCTTGACGGCTGCTCTGGCAGGAACTTATGTTTACGGAATTTTGAGAAGCAAACTGCCCCACTAGTAAATTTGTCTGATTTTACTACAAAATGACGAGTTTTCCTTGCGGATTCCATGGAAGGTTCTAGTTTTGGTCTTGACATTTTCAAAGACCCCGCATGCCTCTTACTATTTGCATAATAGATGATGATTTGGTCTCGCAGTTTGCGACGCGATATTGTGTGCAACAATTTTTCAAGGATTTTGATATAGTAACCTGCGATAGCGGGGAAGAAGGTCTTTCTTTTTGTTCTCAATATTTTGAAGAAAACAACAAGCTTCCTGATATCATATTTCTGGATTTGGTGATGGCGGGTATTGATGGCTGGACTTTTTTAGAGTTGCTGAAACAACAACATCGTAACAAAAAGTTGCCAAAAGTCTATGTGCTCTCCGCTTTTGCTAAATCGAGTGACCGTGAAATTGCAAAAGCACACCCACTAATTTCCGGATACTTTGATAAGCCCCTTTCACGCATTCATTTACAGGGAATTTTTGTAAACGAGAAATGATATCTATATTTAGTTTTACAGGTCATTGCATCACTTATAAAAAGATTTATTTTTGCAATCCGCTTTTAGGGATGGCCCCGTAGTTCAATGGATAGAATAGAAGTTTCCTAAACTTTAGATGCAAGTTCGATTCTTGCCGGGGCTACTTTTACAGTTTTAAAGGAGCTCACAAAAAATCAAAAAATATTGATTTTCAATGTTTTACGAATTTTTGACTTCAAATGACATCTTTTGAAACCATCTATTCGAGTTCACAAATCGTCAACATTTTTTTCCAAATGTTTTCGTATTTGGAAATCGATTAGGTTCAAAGTGTTAAACGATTGACCTTTTGGTGATTTGACTTTCGTCCTAAACTAAGTTTAATTAAAAGACGAACGTCATGCGGACTCTCTCTACATTTTCCATCCTATTCTGGGTATATACCAAAAGATCTAAGAATAATCAAGCACCGATTTACGCCAGAATAACGGTAAACAAGAAAAAACTCAATATTAGCCTTAAGCGACAGGTGGAAACTCGTCTTTGGAACAACCAAAAACAACGAATCAAAGGTACAAGTGAAAAAGCGAGAAAAATAAACCAATATTTAGATGAAGTATACACAAAATTGTTTCAGTGCTATCAAGAACTTGGGTCAGAAAATAAATCTATAACGCCTCAAACCATAAAGTCGAGGTATACAGGTGATGATAAAATTGGGCGTTACACTTTACGGGACATTATTGAGTACCACAATACAAGTATGTTCGAAAAACTCCATGGAAATACTTCTAGACTTTACCTGACCAGTCAAAAATATATTCTGCTATTTGTCAAGAAAAAGTATAAGGTAGATGATTTAGAACTTTTCAGTCTTGACTATAAATTCGTACTAAATTTTGAAAACTTTCTAAGGAATTATAGTCCGCGGCATTATAAAAAACGAATTGGTAACAAGGCTGTGATGAAGCATATTCAAAGGCTACGTAGAATGGTGTCTTTGGCCCATCAACTGGAATGGATTGACCGCGACCCATTTGTGAAATTCAAGCAAAAATTGACCCCGACTCATAGAGGTTTTCTGACTCCTGAGGAATTGAAACGCATAGAAGAGCTACAAGTTAAATCGACTAGATTAAAATTGGTGAAGGATTTGTTCGTGTTCAGTTGTTATACAGGAATAAGCTATATAGATGTAATGCTATTAACAAATGAAAGTTTGGTGCCAGGGTTAGATAAATCAAACTGGATAATGACAAAACGGCAAAAGACAAGAAACCAAGTCAAAATTCCATTGCTTTCCAAAGCTTCAGAGATAATTGAACGATACAGGCATGATAAAAGATCTTTGATTAACGGTACACTTTTCCCAAGAATATCGAATCAAAAAATTAATGCCTATTTGAAAGAAGTTGCGAATCTTGCCAAGGTAAGAAAGAATCTTACCTTTCATATGGCTCGGCATACCTTTGCCACCACGGTGACCCTTACCAATGGGGTCCCTATTGAGACCATTTCTAAAATGCTAGGTCATCGTAAACTGACCACTACGCAGATATATGTCAAAGTACTAGAAAAAAAAGTTTGTGATGACATGCAGTTTCTAAGGGAAAAACTAGAACAGTCCTAAAAAACCTTCTGTTTCCGTCACCGATATACCCACAACGGACGGATTGAAAAACTCAGGTCCTTTCGGTTCAATGTGCAGTCATCGGATACTATTAAACAAGGTAACCGATATTGATAGGGAACTAAATACTTGGATTCAGAAACTTATTAAAAGTCAATTTAAACTGGCTATAACACGCTCCGCAAAGTTTGCCACATAACGGCGCTACCCCAACACACTACTCAACTTAAACATGGGCAAGTACATAGACACCAAAATAACCCCTACAAAAAGACCAATGACTACAATGATGATAGGCTCCAAAAGCGTGGACAACAGTTTTGATTTCTGCTGAACTTCAAGCGCATATTGTTGATTCAACTTCTCGAAGATATACTCCGTTTGGTTGGTCTCTTCGGCCACTTTGATCAAAGAGGCCATCCGATTCCCAAAAATGTCGTTGCCTTTAATACTCTCATGAAGGCTTATCCCTTTCATAATTTTTCCTTCCATTTCGGCTAAGGCATCTCGCAAGGGGTAAAAACGGATCATACGTTTAGCCATTTGGATACTGTGTAACAGCGGTACTTTTGATGCGGTCAACAAAGCCACCGCTTGGGTAAACTGCGCCAAAAACACCATTTTGATAAAGCTCCCAACAAAAGGAATCCGTAGTAATAGTTGATCTTTTTTACGTTGTACTTTTTCAGATTTCATCCATAACTTTCGGGTAATGATGGGGAAGACTATAGCCAATAGAAGGAGCAGGCCATAATCCCTAATAAAATTGGAAGTCCCAATAATCCATAAGGTAATTGCGGGCAAATCAACCTGGTTTTGTTTGAAGATATCTTCAAACATGGGCACCACCATCCGTAACATAAATACCTCCACCAAAATTGCCGTGCCCAAAATAATAATAGGATAGGTCATGGCGTTTATCAAACTCCTCTGTTGCTCGTTTTTTCTTTTGAAGAACTGTCCCAGTTCTTCCATAATTCTGGAAAGGTTACCACTTTCCTCCCCTATTTGAACAGCATAGTATTCGTATTCGGTGAAGGCTTTCCGCGCTTGTAAGATTTCAGAAAAGCTTTGGCCAGCGTCCAAATCGCTGAGCATAGTTGTAAAAAACTGCTTTAATTTTTCCTTCTTTTGATTCCCACCCAGAAGTTCCAAGGACTCCCTAAGGTGTATGCCCGCCTTTAGCAGCACGGCCAATTCATTATAAAAATCTTCTTTCTTTTTATTATTGAAAAATTGGCCAAAAAGGGTAATCTCTTTTTTCAATAACTCGTCCCAAGCAATTGCAGTCGTACTTTTCGTAGCCTTGTCCAGTATCGTTTGTTCCAGTTTGAATCCCATTTATTGATTGATATAGGTGGTTGCCGCATTTCGCTTATAAACAAAAAGCTGTTTGCTTCCTATGGCTTTGCTGAGGTGTATTTCTAGGGCATCAATCTCCCCTTCCGACTGTTCTTGGCCCATGAGGAAAATTGATTTCTTTGCTATTTCCAATTGAAAAGTATCTCTGGCAATGATGAGCTTATTTCCACTGAATTCATAGACCACTTCATCAAGGCCGTTACTGCATACCATTTCGTTCCTTACAGCGTCATACCAGACCACATCGCTTTGGTTAAAATCGTACCATAGACGCTGTTGCAACAGATTAAATTCAGTATGGCTTTCATAATTACCAGCAATACTCTTGAAATGCTGTTGTACCAGCTGCAATACTGTAAATACCATTCCTAGGATGATGCTGGTCAACAAAAGGACCACCATCATTTCGCTTAAGGTAAACGCCTTTATTTTTCCCCCTGCCCTCATTGCTTTATAACTAGTTCTAGATTTGCTGTTGTGTGCCTTGCCCTATAAATGAGCTGCGTATGCTGGTGCCAACGCTTACTGTTCACTTCAATAGTCCAATCGCCCCGTCGTGTTTGATAGGGGATTTCCAGCAGGCCGTTTTGGTAATTGTATTGCAGATGAAGTAGTTCTTGCCGAATGTTGTTTTGGTCCTGTCTCATGCTATTGGCGAACAAGTTGTTCAAAATCATGCTCGAAGCCATAAAAACCAGCACTATCAAAACCGTTGCCACCAGGGTTTCCATTAAGGTGGAGGCGGGTATTTTTTTTAGTAGAGCCATTTCATGATCTGGTTCATTTGTTTATTTTCATAAAGCAGGCCCCCATAACCCACAGGCAATTGTAAAGCATCTATCTTTCCGTTGAACAAATGGTTTTGATAACTGTTCCCATTTTCCAGCGCTATAAAGGCCTGGGTGTGTACCGTTCCGTAAATACTTCCCTTGAGTTCTAAATTACCCATACAGTGGATTTCGCCTGTAAGTTGCGCACTTTCCGCTATTGTAATATGGGGTTGATAGGTGGTTTCCGCTGATGGTGACCCATGGTAGACCAGCATTCCCCTAAAGTCCGTATCGGGACCTATGTCAATATTCGCTTGGGTAAGCTGGTTTTGCGGTTGCCCTTTATGTACCAACAGCACACTGGGGTATTGCAGTATACAGGATGGACCTACGGAGATTGATCTTGATGCCAAGGCTTGAAGGTTTCCTTGAAAACCCCTTTTTATGACAATTTCTGGGGCAATCAAAACCACATCCTGCAATTGGCAGTTAGCTTCAACACTGATTTTTTGGGTGGCCCAAATCATGATATGGCCCGAAAGCCTTGCCCTTTCTAAACGTATGTTTGCCCCTCTAAGGACTTTTAAGGGGTTTTTAAAACTGTTTTTAAGCACTAGGTTCTTTTTCAAATCAAAAGGTTCACCATCAGGGATGTGTTGTTGGGAGCTCAACTGGACAATTTGGGTTTGCACGCCATCAACGAGAAAGGGCAGTTTATCCCTGCTTTGCTGTTGTTTTCCATAAATCAATTGGGGTCTATTGTAACCATAACCTCTAATGTTTCCTGGCTTAATCCCCAGCTTGGGCAAATAGCCATCCCCGATTATCTTAGCGTTTCCTGCAATGACCATGGGTCTTTGCTTGTCTTGCAGGTACAAGGCGGTGTGTTCCGTCGGGGTAACCCCGGTAAAGGCCCATTTTTCAAATTTGATCTTTCCTTTTTTGGCGATGGCTTTTCGCAAGGGCAGCACCCCCCAATAGCCGTGGCTTACTTCAACAGATATCCCAAAATCGTTCCGCAGGGGTATTTTAAGGGTTTCCCCTACGGCCATACTTTTAGTAAAAGCAAACTGCATGCCTTGATCGGCAGCTTTGATCAAATCTATGGTTAGGTCCGTCTTTTTCACAAAGAGGTCATGAGTATGCGCCAATAACAAAAAACAAAGCAATAGTACTGCAATAAGGGTACTGACAAACGATACCAATTGTAAGGCTCCGGCTTTTATCTTTGTTAGTATCTTCATTCTTTAAGGATATGGGTTTCTGTATGGCCGGCATAGGTCACTTTGATTCTTTCTTTGGTGCCCGATACCACGGTAACCCCGTCTATGGATTTGCCTTTTTCAAAAATGTATTGTTGATTGTCTACCCACACAAAAAAGAGGCGTGATTTGGAACCGTTTTGGGCTACCGATCCGTGGTACGCAATGCTACGTTTTGGTGCTATAGGGGACTTCTTTTTAGGTGTTTTCGCCTTTTTCTTGGTTTTGGGCAGGGTCCCTAAAAAAGGATCGCGATAGTTGGCATTGATAGAAAAAGTATCTCTTTTTTTTAGGGTAAGGGGTTGTTCTAAAGCTACTGTTTTTGTGGGACTTTGGACCTCTTCCGATGGCCCCAAGGTAGCTATGATACGAAAACCAAGGATGCCCCAAATGGCCAATACCACCAACAACAACAGGTAGGTCTTTTTCTTGTTTTTCATAGTACTCTTCTGTACAATTATCGGTTTACCTCAAAAGCGCTTAGGGCAAACTCGGTTTCAAAACCGCTGTTAAAGGCCTTTACCCGCCATTCGTAACTATTATTGGGAAGTCGGGTCGTTAAACGGGTACCCACAAAGGTGGTATCTATCGGTAGAATCGTATCTACAGTTAATTGGGCCGCATTCCCAAAGCTGGGTTGGGCTACCTGTACCACGTACCCCTCCGCATCGCTGAGGCCTTCCCAACTCAGACGTACGATACTGTCCGTAACAATGCTCCCATTTACAGGTGCCAAAATTTGGACTTGCTGTTCCGAAATGTTGGGTACTTCCAAAAGTTCTTCACAGGCCAACAAAGCAGCAATCCCAAAAAATAAGGTCAAGGCTCTTTTCATATCAAAATTTTAGATAAGCACGTTCTCGTTCCGTTTTTCCAGCTTTTTTATGGCTGCCCTTAGCGCAACGCTTCCCATATTCAACTAGATGTACCACCTGTTTTTGTAAACGATGGTCCTCTGCCCAACAAAAGGATAGGGTTTCCGATCCAAAAATTTGAAGTTCTTCAAAGTAGCGGTACTGTTCCTTGTTCTCCAACATCAGGCTGAAGTAGAATTTGCCCAAATCATCTTGGGCTAAAAACACATGGGTTGCGTTTAAAAAAACCCTTAAGTTTTCATCCGTCGCTGTGAAGTCAATAGCCGAAATCAAGGCATGATTACTATCATGAACGATATAATCGCATAGAGCCTTATTCTCTGGGGCGTTCAATATTTGGGTGATGTCCACCAAATCCACCAGCTGCAACCGAACGTACTTTGGGGATATGGGTAAACTATCATTGTACGGAACCGTATTGGCCTTTCGGGCATGCTTTAGGTAGTTGCGATACTTTCCATAACTGCCTTTGTTAAAAGGTAGCTCAACCACTTTTATGGGTAAGGGCTTCTTTAGGTACAATTGCCCTATCTCCTGTGTTTGTGTGGATAGCCATTGGCTCCCTTGCACCACCACGGTGCCTAATACCGGGTGTTTACTTTTTTGTTGTTGAATTTCGGTTTTTATACCCGTACACGAATAGAGTACGGCCAAGGCCATAATCACCCAGGTCCATTTACCTGTATTTTTCCCCATTGTTGTGCTTTAGTATTGATGTCACTGGCAAAGGGAATGTTACCATTCCCTAGCAGAAAATGCTAACCTTTTTTTGGAGAACCGGCTGCCCAAACTACCTGGATGCTTTTGATTTTTGATATAAAAACCCCCCGATAGCAATCAACACCATTAAAAAAATGAGCCCAAAAAGGAAATAGTCGGGCGCTCCTAAATCAATAGGTGCGTTATCCCCTAACACATAAAAACTGCCCCAGTAGAACGGATTGGCCCTATTGATATCCGCGGTCTGTAGATAGCAGAGTTTGGCCTGTTGTAAAGCCTCGGATTTCCGCATGCCCTTTTTCAGGTTACGGTAGAACGATTTCATAATTCCCGGGGCCACCCTGTCCGAGACCTCCCAGCTGCTAAGCAGTAGACTTTTGGTACCCGCATATTGGAAGGCGTTGCCCAAACTCATCACCCCTTCACCCGAGGCAATCTTTCCCGTCCCCGTATTGCAGGCACTCAATACGGCCAGGTCGGCTGGGAGATTCAATGCAAACAGTTCATGACTGTAGAGAAAATTGTCCTCCAGAGTATCCTTGGTATTGGTAAAATAGAGCTTAGAGTTCTCGGGATGTTCATGGTCCACTTCGCCGTGGAGCGCTAGATGCAAGATTGCATACTGCCCGGCCTTGGCCTTAAAATTGGATTCCACGGCCTGGGAACCATAAAAATATTCACCGTCAACAATTTCAGAAATGGCCCTAATCTCCTTACGGGTGCCGGGAAGATCTCCCCCTATGTCCCTAAAAGCAGATAAACGAATCGGATCAGTGGTAGCAGCCCCTATGGAATCCGAGAACGAGAATGCAAGGCATTCCGACCTGTATCTCTCCTTTTGATATGTATCCCCGAACAGCAAGGTGGCCGAGTTGGCATAGCTAACGGCATAATCCTTTAAGAGATAAGGAAGGACTTTAGGGTCCTTGGAGTCTATATCTCCCGTGAGGAGTAGCTCGAAGTTAACATTCCATAAGAGACCGTCCGGGACTATAATCAGCTCATTACCCCGCAATTCCCTGGCTATCGGCGCCAACAACACAGAATATAGTTCATGGCCCATTCTTTTGTACGTTCCTATGTTTTTAAGCGCTATGGCCTCATTAAAGGCACCTATACTTTGGCCCAAATCTTTAATGATCAGTTCCTTTACCTGAAAACCATTTTTAGTGATTACAAAAACATAGGCCACACTTTCCAATACCACATATTCCAATAAGGAAGTGTTGCTATTCAATCGCTGCTGAATTTGGGGTACTGACAAAATATCTGTATCATATTTAAACTTAAAATAGTTTGGATAATCCGAAGCTATAGTGGTAATCAACGAATCATATGCTCGATTTGTATAGAAAAGTTTGTCTTTAAAGGTATTGCTTACTTTTTCTCCTTGCTCCATAAAACGGTCATTATTGGTTGCGTTGGCCATCTTGGAACTGTAAAATGCCTGTTTTACCTTTAATTCATGTTCTACTTCCAGAATTTCGTTGGGCAGGCCTGCGAAAACTTTCTTATCATCATTTAGTAGTTCCTTTAGAATATTGGATTTGCTCTTCTCGGCAAAATAAAAAGTGTTCAATAGGCTTTCGCCTTTCCGATTGTCCAATAGATTTGCGGCTATCGCGTCTTGATATAGCTCCTGAATTTGTTCGGAAAAACTTATTTTATCTTTAAAAGCACTTATATCCCCGCGCATTTGACCCACAATACTATCTGCATTCCGGAACAATGCCAGACTTTTTTTTAATGCTTTCCTGTTTTTATCCCTTTTATACGTTTCCAAATAACAGGTCGCACTTTTCTTATACACCTTTAGGTACATTTTATTATTGGCATGGGTATCCCCATTACTGGAATTCTGCAATTCTTTCAAGGCTTTGTTATACAACCGATGTGCATTCCCGATTTGATTTTTGGTCATATAAAAATCCCCGATGGAAAGAAGGTCCGTAACACGTTTGGGATTCCCTTGGAGAAATAGTTTACTATTTATTTCCAATGATTTATACCAGTGCACGAGGGCCAAAGAGTCATTGCCCATATTTTGATAATTCTCGGCAAGGCCTTCATGGACACCAGAAAGTCTTCTATGACCCTCCGGGTATTTCTTTCCATATATTTCCAATGCCTTTAATAAGTAATCCTTAGCTACATCAAAACTTCCTTCGGAGCTATGGAAGGTTCCCAAATAATCATAGGCGGAAGCCGATTTTTCATCATCTTCCCCAACGGTAGCGATACAAACCTTTAATGCCCGTAAAGCATATTCAATGGCTAAATCAATATTACCCAGTTCATAATGTAAAAGTGATAAATCCTTTAGTAAGGTGTTTGCTGCAAAATGGTCTTTACCATGTATGCCTTGCCAAATGGAGAGTGCTTTTTCTGCATACTCCAGTCCCAAGATAGGCTGGTTGAGTTCATGATATACTGCAGCAATGTTTGTATAAACATTGGCCAAGAAAGGATGCTTGTTCCCGAGTATAGGTTTTGCTATCGCCTCTGCTTTATTGAGATAGGTTATGGATTCTTTATATGTAAACATAGACTTGGCCAGTAGCCCAAGGTTCATATAATCATTGGCTACCGTTAGATGGTTTTCCCCATGGATTTTTCGATTCATTGAAAGGGCCTTTTTATGATAATCACCGGCCGCCTCATAGCTCCCTAATCTAAAATGGGAATTGGCAACATTGGTGTATACCATTGATTTTAAATCATCGTAATCCGTGCCTTTTTCTTTGACCGACCTCAGCACTTTTTCAGCATACCGGATAGCCTTTGTGTACTGACCCTGAACGTTGGAAAGATATATCATATTATTAATGGCCTTGGCCAAGGCCATTTCTTCGTCCGGTAATTGTTGAAAAACGGAAATGGCCTTTTTTAAATAGGCTTCGGACTTTTCCAAGTCCCCAAATTTAAGTTCGTAATAATAGGAAAGCAGGTCGTACCCCCGCCCTTCCTCATAGGTGGGTCCCTCCACATTTGCCTCAAGGATTTTTAGGCCTTTTTGTAAAGGGGCGTACATTTTATCATATTCGTTGGTATTGGTATAACAAGTGGCTTCGGTATTATAGCATTGGGCCGCCCTTCTCCATAAGTGCACCGATGTATAACGCTTTCCTGCATCCGCATAGATCCTTGCTGCTTTTTTGAATTCCCTGCTTTTAAAAAGTGTGTCTGCCTCCGATTTTAACTGAAAGATGGATAGCGTATCTTTTGTGACTTGGGAAACGGTGGTATTGCTTTGTAGGAATATAAAAAGACAGCATAAAAGCAGTTGGGTAGGGGTTGGTTTCATTTGGTGTAGTAATTTCTATCTAAAATAGACCTTGCTTGGGGATTTCCCAAACATATTTGATACGCTGTTCCGGTTGGAATAAAGAAGTATCCTCCAACTCAGAGTTTGGAAGTGTTAGCTGTTGAAACAGAAAAACCACGACACTACTGTCGTGGTTTGTATGCTTACTCTTGCTCTTTTCCACTAGTTACAAACTAGCGGTAGCGGGGGGGGGGAGCGGTGATTCTTAAAAATCTAGAATTTTATCTTTAATTTTTTCGAGGTCACTCCTGAGTAATGATATATTAGTGTCAAGCTTTTTTCTGCTTACCATCTCCTCTATTAGGTCCATTTTATCGCCGATAGATTTCATCAAAAATATATATCTGTCTTCTTCATTTTTATCAAAAAAATTCTCATCGTCAACAATTATCGGCACACCTATTGATTTTTCCTTTTTCCGAAAAGGTTCGACCTCCTTTAGGTTTTTCCTTAAATAAGGTATTGGATTGATGTAAAACTGAAACAGAATCAGTTCTAAATCATTGCCATAATCCTTATGTCTCAAAATTTTTAATGAATGAAAAATACCGTTTTCACCCCAAACATATTTTCTGAATTCTTCACCTTTTAATTCGGCCAAATCTTTTATAACTTGACTATCATCATAATAAACGGAAGGTCCAGAGGCAAAACAACCAAGAATACTGGGTATATTAGTCATATATCAATGCATGTTTTTGTTTAAAGGTCCTCTTAATATTTGATTCATGTGATATTCAAAATCGTATGCGGCTCGTCTATTTGGGAATAATTGTGTATTTCTCATATGCTTACCAAACATAAATGATTTTGTATATCTTAATTCAGGTATAGGTTGCGAAGTTATACCATTTTTAAGAAAAGTTCCAGTGTCATCATATAGTTGATAAAACCAGGTTGGCTTTGGACTTGCCAATGAGTTTCCATGGATTTTTATCGGCTGCATTGGATATCTCGGCGTATAGCTGAATGCCTTAACAGTAGAAAGCCTTGTAAAATATGATGAAGGATTTGCATACAAAAAAGCTTCTCCCACAGTTGAAGTATAAGCCAAGAATATCCCTAATTTCTCTAATGTCCTTCTATTCTGTTCCTCCCATGTCCATTGGGAAACCAAAGTATTATAACTAGACCCATGTTCAATCTCCCATCCTTCCCTACTGTAACCGTGTTCCTTCTGATACATCTGTGGTGAACCACTATAGCCATATCTTTCTGTTTCCGTTGTCCATCCCCCACTTCTAGTCCTAGTTGCTCCATTTGGGGTTATTGTGACACCATCCAGAGCATTTACATATTCTTCACCATTACCTGTCACTAGTCCAGGACCACTATATTCAGTGGGACAACAATCTCCATTGCCTCCTCCTGCGTTGGAACTTATACTATGATCCCATTCAGGTTTGTTTTCCTTGGCGCGCTCAACGTCAGAACGGAATGGATAATCATTCTCAGAATGGAGGAGGTAAGTTTTCTGCGAATCGGCCCCGCTTGGATCTGCCCAAAAAGCAGGATTATTATCAAATGCCGTATACGTAGACTGTCCATAATGTACTACGGGGTCAATGGCAATAAACCTACCAATAGTTGGATCGTATTGCCTTAAGTCCATTTCATAAAGGTTAAGTCCAAATGATTCCTCGAATTCGACACTATTGTATTTCCATTTTTGTGCTATATCATTTCCAAGCGCGGTATCCCCTCCAGAATTATAGCCTTTATGTTTAACTCCAAAAGGATAATGGTTACTCTCCTCGATAATCGTAGGAATACCAGGAATACTGGGATTATCAGTATAAGAAATTCTAACATTGCCAACATTATCAACGTACTGGTATACATATCGCCAGTTGTCACCATCGGGGGATATATAACCCTCTGGTTGACCAAAGAACTGTATTGATGTAGTAGTCGCATTCCCCGAGTAAACATACCCATTGGCATATTCTATTATTGTACCATTGCTTACTGTCTTTTTCAGTTTCATACCATCAGCATCGTATACGTAGTTTATAACACCACCATTATTGAAGCTGACTTTTACAGGTAAATTCAAATGGTTGTGAGTTATGCTTATGATACCCTTGTTATCGTCTTTAGTCATGTTACCATTGGCATCATAGGTATAATCATCATTAGTATCTGCCGTGGTATTCACGGCATCATCCTTAAAGCCAAATTGGTCTACGATTGCACCGTCGGCCACCTTCATCAATTGGTTACCCGTGTAACTGTAGCTTAAATCATCCATGGTCCCAAAATGGGCATTGTTACTCCATTGGGGCAAGGTTACAACGGGTCCTTGTCTTTGCAGGGTCGTAATATTACCGTTCTTGTCATATTGAACCCCAGAGAGACCAAAACGACCCATACTATCTGTGGCACCGATAATGCGGTTTAGAGCATCGTACGTATAATCGTAAGTCTTCAGAGAACTGTCCGTATTTTGGGTTTGCCACTGCGTCTTGGCTATATTTCCATTATATAAGGCATTAGGGCCTTCATTGTAGGCAATCCTAAAAGCAAAAAGGTCTTCCGTATTTTTGATCAGGGTGGCGTCTGTATCATTGGTATCGTTGATGCCCGTAAGCCAGCCCCGTACATTGTACGTATAATTCACCGTTTGTAAAGGGGTAGTCGCATCTGCAGTACCCCCCACTTTTTTGCTTTCCAGTTGGCCCAGCTCATCATAACCGTTCTCTGCAATAAGCTGTGCCTCAAAGTTCCCTTGTATGGAGAGAACTACAGCACCGCTCAAGGTGGTGGTTGGGCTTACGGTTATGCTAGTGGAGGCGGTTTGGTCCGTAGTCACCGTACTTCCTTGCAAACTAAGATTTACAGGCACAGCACCTGCATTGCAATTATATCCCAAGGTGGCATCTCCCACACATTGGGTCTGTTTTAACAAACGGCCTTGGTGATCATAGGTAAAATTATCCAAGGTAACTATGGTTTCACCATTTCGGCTATGTTCCGTACGGGACTGCAGCACCCTTCCTACAAAATCCAACTTGCTTTCCACAATGTCTTCGGTCCCCAAATATGTATTATTGGTTTTAGCATAAATAGGTCTCCCCTTTCCGTCATAATAGGAAGCTGTGGTAATCCATTTATCCGTACCAATATCCAATACCTTCACTCTACTTCCAGTAGTTAAACCGTGGGTCATACTGGAGCTGCCTAAATCAAAGGCAGAAACACTATGGGTGCTATTAAAACTATAGTCATCGTAATAGTTTATGGTTAGTACTTCGGTAACCGTACCTACGGGATATGCGGTATTGGCATAGCCTACCGTAATCCCACCATTCGTGTAGGCATTATTTTTAGCTACCCAGGTAACTCCGCTTAGAGCGTCTACCTCATCCTGTATGTCCGGTCTATCTCGTCCGTCAACGGCTTTACCGGTATAGGCAACCCTACCAAAGGCATCGTATTTGGTAAAAAGCCATTCCCCTGTAAGCCTCTGATTGACATCTTGGGTCATAATGGGTTGGTCTGCATTATTGTACACAATGTATTCCTTGGCCTTGCCCGGTAGTTGCTTTTCCACCAAACGGTTGCGTTGATCGTATACGTAGCGATAGCCCAAATCGGCAAGATTGCCATTGATTCCAGCTATACTAGTGGAAGTGGCTTCCATAAGGGGTGGTAATACGAAGCTCAGGTTTCCATGGTCATCGTATACATAATAGGTATCGTGTGGTTGGTTGTTGTTGTAGGTGCGTTTTAATACCACCTGTCCCTGTTTATTGGTAAACTCCACTGTGGTATGATCATTTCCCGAGGAATGATTTTCATCCTTGGTGGTATTCTTTGCGAGTTCTCCAGCAGGATATTCCGCAATAGAACTGGGTTCGACCAAAGCGGGAACATAGGTATCTCCAGAGCGGGTAAGGTTCACCTCAAACTGACGTACATTGTCGGTTGTGGTATTGGTATTGTACTCCAATTCTATTTCGTGGCCGTTGCCCATGGCCCAATCGTTACCTGGCGCCGCTTGTTTGTATACTCGGCTCAGCGGGGAATTCTCCAAATCTTTCTCTGAATACGGATTGGTGGTATTTTCATATTTGGGTACGTTATACCAGGAATTGATACTGCTTACCATACCCGTTTTCAAACTTCCTATGCTTCCTTGGCCTGTAACATAAGGCAAGTATTCCTTAATTGAGCGGCCATAGTCATCATATTCCATATGGGTTACTATGTCCTGTTTTTGCGGGGAGGTATCCATACCTATTTGTTGGATGGGTCGACCAACACCATCAAAATATGTGATTTGCTGAATTAGATCATCATTGGCCGTAAAGAAGTTCGTAGCTGTGGCCAAACTATCTTGATACTGGCGGGTGTAAACGTAATTGTTACCACTTATGCTAAGCGTTACATCTGGATCTGTGCCCAAGTCGGGACCATCATCAACCACTGGGTTACAGTTATTGCTGAAATCCATGATGGTGGGGCAGTTATCCCCATTATTGGCTACAAAACCTGGTGGGGGACTGCATAGTAAATCTGTTGTTGGAACTGCAGGATCTCCCAAACCATCGTTATCTGCATCTTCATACCATACCCTAAGTACGGTCAATGATGGATTACTATCATCACAATCATTTTCAGGCAGGACTGTAGTAGTATATCCCACTCCGGGATTGGTGCAACTCTGTATTGTTGCCCCTGCTACGGCGTGTCCATCATTGTCAGAGTCCAAATACCAAGTAGCACCTTGGTTTATGGTAAACGATACTGGAACGGCATCGCTCCAACAAGGACCATTTTTTTGTTTGGAACGCAGATAATACACAGAACCACTGGTTAGTGTGATTGTTTTGTCTGAGTTCCCGGTACTTTCGTCCGTAGGTGTGCTTTGCCAATAGTAAGTATACAATACGTTATTAGGGTCTGGACGCGTTAAGGTGACTTGCCCACAGACCGAAGTATCTGCTGTGGGAGCTGGTGGTGGCGGACCCGGTGCAGAAACACTATACGTTACTCCAACTGGCGGCCCCCAGCAATTGCCGGTATTTGTCCTTGCCTTAAGAAAAATCTGAACGTTAGTCCCTTGGGTAAAGGTCCGTGTTTTTTCAGAATGATCTGTACTGAATCCAAATTCCGAATCCTGCCAAAAATAGGTGAGACCATTGGGTGGGTCAGCTCTGGTAACTGTTGCAACTCCACAGCTACCTCCTATTTCAATAAATGGCGGTTCCACAGGGTTGTTTTCATCCGTAGTACCGTCGCAATTGTTATCCTTTCCATCACCACAAACCTCAGATCGGTCTGGATTAATAAATTGATCATTATCATCACAATCCCCTGTACGTGTGGCTGTATAGTTGCCTTGTGGGTATGAGGCATAGATAGATGCACCACCACCCCAAGTATCAGCATCCGCATCACGATAAAAGGTTTGCCCTGTTGTATTGGTAATGTTACGATCGTTATCATTTAAGTCATCACTATTTGAGACGTAACCTGAAGGTTGGGTACAAGCGCGCATGCTTGTATTTCCACCATACCCATCTCCATCTGAATCCACATACCACAAAGGACCTTGGTCTATGGTATAGTTAATAGTGGTTGCCGTGCTCCAACAGGGACCATTTTTTTGTTTGGAACGCAGATAATACGTTGAACCACTTGTAAGTGTGATTGTTTTACTTGAATTCCCGGTACTTGTTGCGGTTGCAGAGCTTTGCCAATAAAAGATATGGTTTACATCAGGGTCAGGTCGTGTAAGCGTTACCCTACCACATACTGATGTGTTCACTGTTGGGGTCGCGGGCGCAGGACCAGGCGCGGAAACACTGTAGGTCGCTCCAACTGGTGGGCCCCAACAACCTTGATCGTTTCTCCCCCTTAGAAAAATCTGTACGTTGTATCCTGTTGTAAACGTTCTTGTCTTTTGAGAATTGGCTGTACTGTATCCAAATTCTGAATTTTGCCAATAGTAGGTTACACCACTTGGGGGATCTGTTCTAGTAACCGTTGCATAACCACAACCACCTCCAGTTTGAATGAACGGGGGTGCTGCGACACTATTTTCATCGGTTTGACTGTTACAATTGTTATCTTTTCCATCGCCGCAAACCTCTGGTCTACCTGGGTTTATGTAGTAATCGTTATCATTACAATCACCACCTCGTGTAGCCGTGTACTGTCCTTGTGGATAAGAGGCATAGATAGGATTTCCTGCACCCCAACCATCTCCGTCATTATCTCTATAAAAAGCAATACTTTGGGCTGAAAGAGTACTTCCCACCAACAGTAATACTATAGTCAATAAACTAATTTTTGTTTTCATTATTTTTTGGTTTTGGTGGTTTTAATTGGAAGTTTTATAACTATACTCGTTATCAGACAAGATTTTATCTTGTGCATCCCGTACTGTTTTTAATCTTTGGGAGCTATCATACTCATAGGTAGTAGTGTAGCCGCGGGGGTCCGTCATGCTTGATATGCCCACCCCCTGTTTATAAGTGTACGTGGTAATCATGGAATCTGGAAGTCCGGTCCGAAGACT
The DNA here is from genome assembly GCF_003001695.1 of Flagellimonas meridianipacifica. Classification (GTDB taxonomy): domain Bacteria; phylum Bacteroidota; class Bacteroidia; order Flavobacteriales; family Flavobacteriaceae; genus Flagellimonas; species Flagellimonas meridianipacifica. The sequence goes on from NZ_PVYX01000001.1 coordinate 1,303,380, forward strand.
GTTTTCGTCCGCAGTACTTAAACCACCCAAACCAGAGTTGAAATCGGTGGTTTCTAGAATCTGATCAATTTGAGAACGTAGTGCATTTTGGATTTTTGCTACAGGGTATGTTTGTCCATATCCCCAGATATAAGAGACTGGGGTACCGTCGTTGAGGGTATACTGCAAGAGGTTACCATAGTTATCATACAAGTCATAGCTAACGCGGTCTTCCAAGGTCCCGTCTTCCTTTTTTGTAACCACCTTTCTTGGATTGTGTTTGTTTGATGTAGCATTCAATGGACCGTACTGTGTAATCTGTTCTCCCAAAAGTGTATTTTCATTATACTGTTTGAGTTGTATGGGAATTGCCCTTCTATTTGCTGCAATCAAATAGCTCATATTGGGACTAGTGGCTTGCATGGGGTAAAAGGTTTCGGTACTTACACTCTCTCCTTTGCTGTTCGTGGTTGTAGTCTTTGTAGGCCAAAAATGCTGAGAAGGCCAGATGCTGTTTTTTTCATTGTAATCATTGGTCACCACGGTTCTAACCTCTTTGGGGCTGGCTGAATCTTCATCAAAAAATTGTGTAGTTTCCGTACTCTCCAATAAGGCGACTCTTTGATACATGGGATAAATGGCATAATTAGAGATGGGTGCGGTCGAAGCTCCACTGTAATAGACCTTTACACAGTCTTGAATATCAAATTCATGGGTGGAGTAGTTATAAATGCTTTCGCTGACCTTGTTATCATTACTATTGTAGATTGCTTCACGGAGTACTTTTCCGTTGAGATGTGCATTTGAATTCGGGGTAAGACCTAAATAATAGACATCTTCGTACTCAACGAACCTATCGTCCCCAACACCTTCCAAGTAGTTAGGCCATCCTTGAACTGGAACAATACCTATATATCGTAGCACAGCCAAGTTGCGTTCATTGTAATGCACACAAAGTTTACTTCCCAACGCAATCCCATTTTCATCCACCTGCTTTTCGGTTACGACGGTATACCCAATATGATTGCCAGGTCCGTTATTGTAGCTAAAAGAAGTCATGTTGACTTGAGTCCCATTATACCCTTCAGGCGTATAGTCCACAAAGCCATTTTTGGAATGGAAAATCAACTCATCCATGAGCTTACCCGAAGACCTGAAACTATTTTCGGTTACGGTCTCGCGATAGTCATATTCCCTTCTAGATATAAAGCCATTGTCAGCATCGTAGTCCGAAATGCTCTTTAATCGAGATCCTCCTACTTCATATTCCACAAAAGAAAGGTCTTCTCCCGGGGGAATATCAAAAATGTGGGCGTTTTGAATGTTATATGAAAAACCTCCTGCTGAAGCATTGGGATACGTATTTAGAACGTAAGTGCCGTTTGGCAGTTCTACTCCCTGGGTATCAGTGAATTCAGAATCAAAAGGCATGCCCGACCTTGGAAACAATCCATAAGTGTCAAGAGGGTTGTTTACATTTGTTATTATAAAATGATCAAAAGAGATGCCTCCGTTCAAACTACAATCCCCACTACCCTGACCATATTGACCACATGAAATTGTAGCGGTCATTTCAAAATTATTTCCTGGAACCGTTTCAGCTCCCACAATGGTAAAAGGCACTCCCAAAGTAACGCTTGCACCTCCTTGTTTTTGAAGTTCTGCCCTTTCCAAATATTGATAATTGTATGCGTAAAATGTTGAATTTTGGTGGTTGGGATTAAGTGAGTTGGCTCTTGCCTTTCTTACACTAGCTCTATTTCCTTCATATTCAAACTGGGTATATCCTTTAGTAGGGTGATATACTTTTTTCAATAAGCCGACTTTGCCATAATCAAAATTGCTGCTTCGGGTAGCCCCTTCAAGAATAAAATATTTATCAGGAAACTGTCCATTGCCAGAGGACCCTCTAACGTATCGACCAAAACTGGGTATTCGAAGGTTTTTATTGTTCTCCCTATTCGTTTCCCCATTGTAGAATCCCCAAAAATCTTGGGATGGGGAATCCTTGGCAGGTAGACTATTCTCATAATAATAGTCAAAAACATATTCCCTGTCATCTATGGAAACCCTATCCAGTTTCAGACGTAGATATTTCTCAGGCTCGACATCATTAACCATTGGTGCATTGAAATAGGTATACTCAAAATCCACCTGTTTTATGGTTTGATTTGCTTTATTCTTCACTATAATATTGGAAAGACATCGCTGATTAGTAGCATATGCCGGGTCTATCGATGCATTGGGAAGTGCATTCGTTGCACCGGTAAGGTTATAATGAATTTCCCAATTGTACAAATCTTCTCTTGGCGCCAAGTTGAATATGACCTCACCAAAATCTCCATAAATACGTTTCAAATATTTGGTTTTCATCATAGTAATGTTACAGCCAACCGAATATGCGTCACCCTCATTGCCATTATGGTCAACAACTATGAAATCATTTACTGAATTGGGGTTCACAACTGAGCTATGGGTATAGCTCGGATAAGTAAAGTATACACCATCCTCATATTCAAAGTGGAGATTGCGTCCAAAAGGAGTTTCTATCCTATCAATGTGGAATGACATGATAGCATTAGCTACTTTGCTTAAATCAATAGGGATTACGCCCACTTGATCTCTGGCGAATTCCTCATCTTGTATGTTCGGGGAGCCTACTCCTGTATAGTAAGGTCGTTCCTGAGAACGGTAAGGATCTGAACGCTCCTTAGATGCAAAGTAATATGTGAACCCATTGGCATCCACAATCTCAAACCTCTCATCATTCAAATAATATCGAATAATCAACTCGGCATTGTCATGATTGATACCTGACACATAACTGCTAGCACCATCCCATTTGTTAAGTGTAAATGAATAACTTCTCCCAAAAAGACTTACCGTGAAAAGGTCAGGTTCCAAATCCAGTGCTATTCTATCATAACTTAATGATTCCGAAATCATTACCGAATCATTGTAGGATAATCTAGCATTATGAGCGCTGGAATTTACATTTACAGTGGGAGTGAAAATATACCCTCTGCTGTCTAGGACAGGAGTGGAACTAGCCAAATTGAGAAAGTCATTGTATCCATTTATCTTTCTAGAGATTACTGCATTTGCCGCTAAATTCCATCCAAGACCGACCCAAGTTGCTTCTTGGGTAACTCGTATACCCCCTGTATTATAGGTAAGGTCAAGGGGAATGGATAGACCGTCAAAATCTATACTGTGTAAAGGAATGTTAACATTTGCTGTGCCCGTATATTTATCCACCGGTAAGTTTCCGAATGTACCTAGTTGTGATACTTCAGGACTTGAGGGGATACGTTCTACATAATGGTCCGGATTGATAAGTCCGTATTCAACAGACTGGGCATGCATAAAATGCCCCATTAGCATCAATAAACAAAATGAAAAAAGCTTCGAGTTCATATTTTATTGGTTATTTAGGTTGTTCTTTGCTTTCCAATTCTTCTAGTCTAATCTTAAAAGCATCATTCTCTTTTTTGAGTTCGAGTATGTACAGTGTCAGTTCCTCTATTTTCTCCAGTAAGAGTTTATTCATTTCACCCAATTCTACACCCATCTCCTCCACTTCTGTTGCTGAAGGAATATTGGGTAGATGCCCTTTTTCAGTGATATGTTTTTGGATTTCTTCTAAAGAAGGAAGTTCATAATCATCTCTAAAGACATAATCGGGCCAATTGTCTTGGTCCACCCGTACCTCACGGGTACGTATCTTGCCCTCAACGGCCATTTTATACCCTGAGGGAACAGAACTTCGACCTACTGCAACACTGCCGGTGTAACTTGCCACTGCGTTATCTTCTGACCAAACAGAACCACTGCCAGAATTCCCTCCACTACCTGAACTTGGGTCGGTTGTCACCGAAACGATATTGCTGTCACCACTTTCATTCCCAGCAGCATCAAGCGCTCGTATTTTAAATTGATAGGTTGTGGAAGCCGAAAGACCCACTACTTGGTAGGAGGATACATTCCCAAGAGTGGTCTCTAAAATATTGTCTTTATACATTTTGTAACCGGTTACTCCCACATTATCAGTAGCGCCGGACCAAGAGAGGTCTATTGTAGTTTCAGATTGACCGGTACTGGACAAAGTGGGTGTCGTGGGAGATTGTGAATCAGAGTTTCCGTTGGGGCCGTTCAGTAGTTCTTGAATGCTGGGTTCCTGTCCGTTTACCTCATATACGGTTGGTTTAAAAAGAATGAGTTCATCCACGCTGTTGAAACCTTGCCAATAATACGCCCTATGTTTTGCCGAAACACTATTCGAACTGGATTTAAAATCATCTATGTTGGATACGATGTTTCCATTGACATCATAGACTTTTCCTTGGTCCATAGCACCGGAATAACCGCTATGATGTATGTAACTTACGAACAGGTACCAAGTGTTAAGACTTTGAATTGCATCACCTCCATTAAAAATGGGATTGGAACTTGTTGATCCATTGGATGCTATAGCAGTATGATTTCCGCTTGAATCGTATATGTAGGTTCCAAAAACTTCAGATCCATCAGGTGAGTTCAATTTTTTCATCCACACGGTCAGTCTATAAGTTTTTGTATGATCTATGGTAAAGGCATCCGAAAACCAGCCTCCACTGGAACCTCCAGTACCCTCTGTGATGCATCTCCACAACACGGACTGGTCGCCAAAGGGATCTAATCCCAATGACCTAACGCTTTCTGCATCAGTCCCATATTTTGGAAAACCCGCGACAGACCCGGTACCAATACTCCATGTAGAGTCATCTAGTAAGTTAGTTTGTCCGAAACCGATAGAACAACTGAGGGCAGTAAAGAAAACTATTAGCTTTTTCATTTCTCATTTTTTAATTGATTGATTTCTTTTTTCAATTGAATCATATGGAGAGTCAACTCTTCGATTTTCTGTAATAGTAGTTTGTTCATCTCACCGAGTTCTATACCGTTCGCTCCAACTTCTTTAGCTGATGGAACGTTGGGCAAATGCCCATTTTCAGTAATATGTTTCTGGATTTGTTCTAAAGAAAGAAGGTCATAATCATCCTTAAAAACATAATCTGGCCAGTTGTCCTGGTCCACCCGTACCTCTCTAGTACGTATCTTGCCCTCAACAGCTAGTTTATATCCCGATGGCACAGTATTGCGGCCGACGGCAACGTTTCCAGTGTAACTTGCCACCGAACCCGTTTCTGACCATACTGTGCTACCTGAACCCCCACCGCCATTGGAATCGGTATCGGTCGTAACAGAAACGATATTGCTATCACCACTTTCATTCCCAGCTGCATCAAGTGCTCGTATTTTGAATTGATAGGCTGTGGAAGCCGAAAGACCTGTTACTTGGTAGAAGGATACATTCCCGAGAGTGGTTTCCAAAACATTGTCTTTGTACAATCTGTATCCAGTTACACCAACGTTATCGGTGGCTCCTGACAAAGAGAAGTCTGCTGTGGTATCAGTTTGGCCTGTGCTGGACAAAGTGGGTGCCGTGGGGGGCTGGGTGTCGGCATTGGTATTGGGGGTGATTGAAACATTGTCTATTAGTACGGCCTCACCAATAGCCGAAGGGGCACCGGCATATACCTTTATAGTGGCAGTGGTGCCACTTGCAGTCAAGATAAACTCATATCGGTTCCAATCTGAACCTGTTATATCAACTCCACTAAAATCGCTGAAGCCGTCCCAAGACCAAAAACCAGCATCTGGGCTCAGCGTCTTGGCATATATGACTATTTTGTACTGGGTATTGGTCGTTGTGGAAAAGGAATATTTTCCCCGACTTGCTCCACTTCCTACAGTTTGAATTCGTAGAGCATATGAGCCTTCGTAAACATCAGAGGTTTCAACAGATACCGATGTAACATTGACATTATGCGGAACCCATCCGGTTATGGCATTGGATTCATTGGTAATGCTGGCCGCATTACTTTGATTATGTATTTCTTGGGCATAGTTCATCCCAGTTAGAAGGGACAATAAGACGAACACTGTTGATTTAAAGCTTTTCATTCATTTATGGTTTTTTAGGGTTTACAGTCCTTTTTTCAATTGATTTCTCCATTTCTAATTCTTCGATTCGTTTTTGCTGCATGAGAATATAAAGTGTTAACTCCTCAATCTTCTCCAAGAGCAATCGGTCCATCTTACCCAATTCTATACCATGGGCTTCAACTTGTTTGGCAGAGGGCATATTGGGCAAGTGCCCTTTTTCAGTGATATGTTTTTGGATTTCTTCTAAAGAAGGAAGGCCATAATCGTCCTCAAAGACATAATCTGGCCAATTCTCCTGGTCCACGCGGACTTCGCGGGCGCGCAGGTTACCATCCACAGCTAGCTTGTATCCGTTAGGGACGCTCGTTCGGCCTATAGCCACGTCTCCATTATTGTAGTAAATATCATTGCCACTACCAGCACTCCAATCAGCATCCCCTGCTGGTGGATTACCGCTCCCTGCTATATTCGTAGTGGCGCTATCAGAGGCTGAAGTACTGTTTCCAGCTGCATCACCAACAGCAAGGGTAAATGTATAATTGGTAGCGGCACTCAAACCCGTAACCGTGGTGTTTCCACTATTGGTAGTAATGGGTATATTGCCATCACTATAGGTAATGCTTCTGGAAGTTATGCCCACATTGTCCGAGGTATTCCAGCTTAGTGCAATAGCATCTTCTCCTTGCGCGGTAGCAAAAAAAGCAGCAATTACAGGGGATTCCGTATCCTGTGATGGGGATTGGGCTTCAAAGGTTATTGTAAAAACATCATCCCCTAAAAGCGTTCCATTTCCCCCTGACTGCGAGTAATAGCCTATGGTAAATGTAATTGGGGCACCCAAATAATTGGGCAGTGTTGTCCAAGGATTGTAGTCTCCACCAGTATCCCCTCTGTATGCGTATGGTGTAATACTTTCAATTTGGTCTTCGGCGATGTCGGTGTTGAACACCACACTCCCAACCGAAGTTGGGGGTGCCACATCCAATGTAATGTTAGAACCCACCACATCTAAATAGTACGTGCCATTATTGGCAACAGTTGCTACTGGTGTATCGGTATCGGAATTGATTATCGTAATCGTACCGTAATTTATTTGTGCATTCGCCTGAAAACACATCAAGAAAAATGCTGTTACTGCAAATAGCTTAAATTTCCCCTCATTTCTTCGTTGGAAGCGAGATGCCAAATTTGGAGGGTTTTGTCTTTTACATAATCGGGATAAGGGTAACGGTAGTCGGTTGCTCATTTGTTTGTTTTATAGTGTCCTAAATAGTATCGTGGAATACGATACAGGTGGTATTCTTTGCTTGATGTCCCTAGACAAACTATTGTTACCTTTTCTTAGGATTTTTTCCATATTTCCAATTCCTAAATCCAATTTTAGGACCATCCCAACAATGAAACCTAGCCCTACTAACACACACTATGAGAATGCTTACCTATATTCTAAATGTATTGTAACTTATTAATTGTCAATATTTTATGATTATTCGTTTTAAAATAGACCCATATGTTTCCCTCAGTCGTTAAAACTTTTTGGGCATTGGAATATCCTATAGAAAAAGTACGCTCCCCTTTGTTTGCAGCCTGTTGTTTAAACTGCTGTGGCAAGAATGATTTTTGGAAGTAAAGGGCTACTTTGCCAAAAGAATAAAAGAAAATCATTGTCGTTATTAATCTGGGGGCAGCTATGGATGAAATGCCTATAACATAGGGGTTCCTAAGGGAAAGTATTATTTTAGCAGGTTTATAAAATGTTGTAGCAACGGGTAACAATCGCAAGGTTGCCTACATTAACTTATGAGCACAAAAAAAAGGACTGAAGAATTAAAAGGTTTTTTAGCTGGGGATTCACGAACATTACGTGATATCTACAGCAACCATTACCCTAAAGTTCAAGGTTTTATCTTAAAAAATTCCGGCTCTGAACAAGAGGCCAAGGATATTTTCCAAGATGCCTTGGTATTGACCTACCAAAAACTAAAGTCTGGTTCTTTGCGCTTAGAATGTTCTTTGGCAACCTATATTTTTGCAGTGAGCAGAAATATGTGGATGAATTCGCTTAGAAAAAGGAAGAGGACCTTACAATTGGACCAGAAACCGGAAATTTCTGAAGATCTTGAAAAAAGTATCCTTGCGGAAATTGAAAAAAGGGAGCGTTTTTCCCTTTATCACAAGCATTTTTTGAAATTGAGCGGTCAATGTCAAGAATTACTTCGTAACTTCTTTTTGGGCAAAAAAATGGATGAAATCGCTTCACTTATGAGCTACAGTGTGGCTTATACGAGAAAGAAAAAGTTCGAATGCAAGGAAAAATTACTTAAAATGATTGAGCTAGACCCTGTTTATACGGAACTAAGTTCAAAAAAACGCAAAATCCAATAGCGATGAGCAAGTATACGCCTGAACTTTTTGATTTGATTGAAGCGTATTTGAGCGACAGTCTCGATCCCACTTCGAAATTGGAATTTGAAGAATCCCTAAGAAGGGACCCTGGCTTACAGGAAGCGTTGGAAAAGCATCGAACCCTGCACGAATCCATGTCCAATATGGATGCCGTAGATTTTAGAAAGAAGCTTATTAAAATTGAGGGTGAGCTTTCGGATGTTAAAACCAAGCGCCTAAAAGGTAGCTGGTTCAATTGGCAAGTTGCTGCCACCGTGTTGGTCATTATAAGCTTAGGTGCCTTTTTCCTTTATCAAAACGCAACCCAAGAACAGCTTCTCTTTGATACCTACTTTACCGTATACCCTTTGGATGATGTAGTGCGGGGCAATGAAGAAGCGCATGTAAAACTGGCTTATGAAAACTACGCCAAGGAAGATTATGAAGGAGCTATCCCTGCTTTGGAAAAGCTTATAGCCGAAACCCCTGGGAAGCATCATCTAAGAATGTATTTGGGTAATGCGTACCTAAAGCAGGGGGAAGTCCAAAAAGCGCTAGGCGAATTCAAACAACTTACCAAGGTACCTGCCTATGAGGAACAAGCCAATTGGTATATGGCCTTATGTTACTTAAAAATAGATGACAAGGACAAGACCATTTTACTATTGAAAGACCTCATTGCTTACGATGGTATTTATAAAAGCAAAGCCAAGGACTTATATGATGATTTATTAAAGCAAAAAAGTCCGGACGACTTCTAGTTTACCAATTGAACTAGGGTGTTCGGAAAACCAAAAAAAATGATGAACACCTTACTCAAGAAGAAAGTCCCAGCCCTCAATCTCCAAGAGACCTTAATAGTACTGGCCATTATTGGCATCCTGCTCTTATTGGCACTTCCCAATTTAATGCCCTTGATATCCAAGGCGAAAAGTATTGAGGCACAAACGCAACTAAAGGCGATTTACAATTCGCAGACCACGCACCGTTACATGTACAGTAAGTTCACTGCCGATATTGCTGAACTTGATTTTGTGCCCCCAAAAACCGTAAAAGAAAACGGTACCGCTAATTATGTCTACGTAATCATTTCGGCAAATGATGTTTCGTTCAAGGCGCGGGCCGAGGCTGTCACTGATTTTGATGGTGATGGCATCCTTAATGTTTGGGAAATTGATGAAAACGGGAATCCAAAACAGATTACCAAAGATTGATTATGGTACTTCAACTTTTTACCATGTTGGGCATTACGGTCATTGTTTTTCAGGACCTCAAGCAAAGAATGGTACATTGGGTGCTTTTTCCATTGCTTGGTGTGTTCTTAGCGGCGCTTTACCTAAGACAAACCTCCTTTATCAACTATGCAGCCAATGTTGGGTCCAACATTATCCTGGTTTGCGCCCTCATTTTCTTATTGTGGGTTTACACCAAAATACTTAGAAGGCAAGATTTTTTGAACGCCAGCTTAGGGTTAGGGGATATTCTTTTTCTGTGCGCTTTTGCACTGGGATTTCCCACCGTTACCTTTATTGTGCTTTTGGCTTTTAGCCTATGTTTTTCAGTTTTGGCATTTGTTGTACTCAACTACTTTGTCAATGCTAAAACGGTTCCCTTAGCTGGCTTCATGGGCCTTTTCCTATTAGGCATACTACTGCTATCCAACATTCCCGGTCTTATTTCACTATACCATATCTAGCCATGAAAGAAGGAACCTATCACATACCCACACATCTACAACAGCAAATTTCATCGGAACAGGCGTTTCACTACCGCATCGTTCCAGTTGGCGAAAACGAAGATTCCCTTGTCTTAAAAACAGATACAGCTTCCTTGGACACACTATTGACCGAGCTTAACATTATCCTTGAAAAGCCAGTAACATTACAAGCTTGTGAGACGAAAGAGCTGCAGAAATATTTATTTACCAATTATCGGCTACAGGCCACTAATGAAAATGCCAGCTTAAGCTACACTAAAGATTTCCTGGAAAAAATATTGTTGACTGGGAAGAGCATTGGAAGTAGTGATATTCATTTTGAACCTTATGAAGAGCGCTGCCGTATCCGTTTTCGCCTAGATGGGAAACTAATCGAACGCTATAGCATTCCCATGCTGGATTACCCTACCATGGTCAATAAAATCAAAATTCGTGCTAACCTGGACATTGCCGAAAAACGATTGCCACAGGACGGGCGTATTACAGTAAAATCGTATACCGATGAATTTGATATCCGGGTATCTTCCCTCCCCACTTTGCATGGAGAAAAGCTGGTGCTCCGGATTTTAAGCAGGGATACCGGAAAGATTGCATTGGAGCAACTTGGTTTTTCTAAAACCGAATTGGAACGGTACCAGGAGGGTATCAAAAAACCAAACGGTATTGTGTTGATATCCGGACCAACCGGCTCAGGAAAGACCACCACCCTCTATGCCACCTTGAAAACCTTGAATAATGAAAAAACCAATATCGTTACTATTGAAGACCCTATAGAATACACTTTAGAGGGTGTCAACCAAGTACAGCTAAAGGAAAATATAGGCCTCGACTTTGCCAGTTCGCTCAAAACATTTCTACGTCAAGATCCCGATGTCATCATGGTAGGGGAAATTCGAGATGTTAACACGGCCAATATGGCCATAAGAGCAGCCTTAACCGGGCATTTGGTGCTCTCTACCATACATACCAACTCGGCATGGGCCACTATTTCTAGATTGGTGGATATGGGTGTACCGCCCTTTTTAATAGCCAATACCTTGAACATGAGTGTGGCTCAGCGTTTGGTGCGAAAGCTCTGCAATGCCTGCAAACAAGAAAAGCCCATTGCCCGGGAATTTTTTCCAAAGAACTTTAAAACTCCCCCATCGATAAAAAAGCACTTTGTGCCCACAGGGTGCGATGCCTGCCACCATACTGGTTATTCTGGCAGAAAAGCCATTTATGAAATCGTACCCATAACCAAAACATTGTACGGCCCCATTATAGCCAATGAATTGCAGATTGATGAATACTTGATCAAGGAACAAATTGCCACCTTGAAGAAAAATGCCATTGCCATGGTAGAACAGGGAATAACATCCATTGAAGAAGTCTATACCCTTTTGACAAACTAAACAATGAAACGATATTTAGTACTTATACCGCTATTGCTTCTTTTTCTCAGTGCAAATTCACAAGAGGAAAGGATACGATCATTACGTAACAATCTAGAAGCCCTGGCGATGGATAATCCGGCCTATAACGAAACCCTAAAACTAGAGGTCAACGTAAGCAGCGTAAGCTTACCCAATTTCTTGATGGCCGTATCCAAGGTTCACCAATTGAACTTAAGTGTAAGTAACGACATTGCTAACATCACTATCATAAACAATTTTTCCAATGTAACGATCAGTGATCTATTGCTGTTCCTTTGCAAAGAATACAATCTGACCATTGACTTTACAGGTAGTATCCTTGCCATCAAGAGTTATCGCCCAACCCCAGTAACACCAGTTGAAAAAGTAGTTCAGATCGGTTATGACCCAAATTCTGGACTTATTTCAATGGATATCGGGAATGACCCTTTGGAAAAAGTGTTCAGAAAAATTATTGAAGTATCGGGTAAGAACCTCCTTTATAGTAACGGTCTAAAAGATCGACCACTCAACATCCTTTTGAACGATGTCCCCTTTGATACGGCCATGGCAAAATTGGCTGACATCAATGGTTTGGTCCACTCCAAATCAAGAGACGGATTTTATCTTTTCAGTTCACTTGAAAACGGCGATCAAAGTGCCAATCGCAACATAGGGATGGGCCCTGGTACACGCTATGAAGTCTTGGATACCATAAATAGAATTCTGAATATCAACTTACAGAATTCCCCAGTAGCTGAGATTATTGATAATCTAGCGCAAGATTTAAATTTGGATGTGTATACGGCTACCCCATTGGAGCAGGCAGGAACCATTACTTTTAACGCAAAGGGCATTTATTTTGATGATCTATTGGCTCATATTTTTGAAAGTCAGGAAACTGCTTTACCAAGTGTACCCCAAGAAACCCTACCATCAAATGGCAGGGCCAGAACAAGTCAAATTCCTAGGGTTGGTGCAACTTCCACAAACTTTACCTTTAAAAAGGAGAACAATATCTACTTCTTTGGTACGGCGGATCAATTGAGTCTGCGAAATGTGGAAATTATTCAAATGATGTACCGCTCTGTGGAACTCTTGGGCGACCCAACCTATGGCTCTGGGGGTGGTAGGACTGCGGGCAGAACTGCCCGAAGCGACATCAATTTTTTTGGGAACAATCAAAACCAATTTGGGCAAGCCGGCGGTTTACCCCAAGGTAACCTAAATAGAAGAACCTTGAATACGCAAGGGAATTTCAGTTTCAGAAATTCTCAAGATGGCGCACAGGCCCTTGTGGATATATTTCCTGATGAAATAAAATCACAATTGGATATCAAGGTAGACTTTGAGCTGAATAGTTTTATTGTCAGCGGTCCTGCAGCCAACGTGCAACGTTTTAAAGGTTTTCTTAAGGAAATTGACCGCCCGGTACCTGTGGTGCTCATTGAAGTGATGATTTTGGAGGTAAGAAAATCGGCCACTCTGGAAACCGGTATCAGTTTGGGAATTGGGGATGCGCCGGTTAGTACCAGAGGGAACCTTTTCCCATCTGCCGATATTACTTTAGGGGCAAATACTGTCAACCGGATCATAGGCGGTTTTGATGGTTTTGGCTCTTTTAATATAGGCAAGGTAGTACCTAATTTTTTTGCTACCATTAGGGCATTGGAGAATAATGGCAATCTCAAAATACGTTCTACGCCAAAGTTGTCCACCTTAAATGGGCATCGTGCTACCTTGTCCATTGGGGAAACCACCTATTATGTTATCACCAACCAAAACTTTTTTGGTTCCCAAATTCCCACGGCTTCAGAAATACGAAATTTCGCTCCTGTAGACGCCGAACTGTCCTTGAGTATACGACCCTTTGTTTCGGGTGATGGACAGGTAACACTTGACATCAACGTTGTTCAATCGGATTTTAGTGAAGATCGTATCGAAGACGAGGCCCCCCCAGATCTTACTTCACGGGAGTTCAGTTCCATTATACGCATGCAGAACCAAGATTTGGCCATTTTAGGCGGATTGGAAGAAAAGATAAAAAACGACACTGGTTCCGGGGTACCCCTTTTGGCCAGGATACCCGTAATCAAATGGTTGTTTAGTAGAAGGCAACGAGAGGATACCAAACAAAAACTGACCGTTCTTATTAAACCCACAGTAATCTATTAGATGCTTAAAAAAATAGTGAGACATATCACCGAGGGGAATCTGTACCAAGGTCTGGAAGTTCATACCCAAGAAAGCCAGGAAAGCTACGCACTTCTAAACATGCGCTATAACAAAGAAGAGCTTCACCCCTTGGATTCCGTGATCGGTAAAACCTTGGAGGAACTTTTACCCCATATTGAGAAGAGCGCCCCGGTATTGGTAACCTTTAATTCGGCCCAGGTACTTAAAAAGCATATTGTGGCGGACACAAACAACAACCCGGAACGCCTGTTGAACCAGGCTTTTCCAAATCTGGAGCTTGATAATTTTTATTACCAAGTCACCCAAGCCGGTTCAAATGCCATTGTCAGTATCAGTAAGAAAGTAGCTATTGATGGTTACCTGGCCCAATTGAAGGAAAGGGGGATCGTACCCATTCAAATCGCCTTAGGCCTATCCCATATGGATGTTCTTGCGAACTATGTTGAGGGAACCTTAATGGGTTCCAATTTTGAGGTGCACTACCAACGGGGCAATTTGGTAGCTTTTAAAGCCAAAACAAATACGGCTGCCCAAGAAGTGGAAATCGGAAACCTTGCTTTACTGCCAACCCAACTGCTCTGCTTTGCACAAATAGTGGCCTACTTGAATTCAAAACCGAAAAGCAGCAACCTCCAATTGATTAATGGGCAACTTGGCGACACTTTCAAAAATGCTAGAATTTTTGATTTTGGAATCAAAGGAGCTTTGGGTCTTTTTTTAGTGGTCCTGCTCGGAAATTTCTTAATTTTCAATCACTATCATACTGCAAATCAGCAGCTGGAATCGAGTTTGCCCAATGTGGACCTACAGGACCTCACCCTTAAACAATTACAACAGCGGGTCACATCCAAGGAGGAGCGACTTCAATTGATTGCCAAATCCAAAAACTCCAGAACATCGCTATATTTTGATAAGCTTGCTATGGATATCCCATCTTCTGTGCAATTACAAGCCATGCATTTTCAACCGTTACGCTTTCCCGTTCGTAAAGATAAACCCATCGAACTACAGGAACATTCCCTTCAAATAGCGGGGATCACTAACGATAAAAACACCTTTACCCTATGGGCAGACCATCTGGAAATGCAAGATTGGATTCGCAGGGTAGACATATTGGATTACGAATACGTTTCCAATTCCTCTGCCAGTTTTACCTTAAACCTTATGCTTAATGAAGCTGAATAAGAAGAATAAATTCTTGATTTTTGGGGTTTTGGCTATGATTTTTGCGAGCTATAAAATTGCGTTGGAAAAAACACTCTTGGCAAAAAAGGAATACAACCAGCAAATGCAAAAGCAGTCCGCCATGTCCAATCTTCCACAACAGCTATCCCTGTTAAGCCAAAAAGAAAGGAATTTAGATCAACAATTGCTTGAATTCAATCTGGAGAACACTTCCATGCAGAGCAACCTTTTTAAATTTTTAAACCTGCAGGCAGTAAAAGAACAAGTGGCGATCATTGATTTTAAATTACCCCATATACGGAAAACCGAAAATGAAGAGATTTTAACCCATATCTTTATCCTCCAAGGTGGGTATACCGCTATCCTCAAAACACTGCATGCTCTAGAAAGCAAAAGTGGTTTTGGCAGCATTTCCCATGTTGGTTTTGAAAAAAAGAGAGATTACCGCTCCAAAAGGACCTACCTACAGGCCGAGGTGTTTTTGGAGCAGTCAAGCAGTAGAAATTAGATTTAAGTTTACGGTAAGATTCGTTTTGGGGATTAACAAAGCTCGCATCAAATGCGGGCTTTGTTTTTATAGATAGCTTAAACTTATAAGGCCATTCCCCAGCAACAATTAGATGAAAGTGCCCAAATCCGAACGTTTCTCGGGAAACCTTTACTTAAGTCATTAGAGTTCCAAGAACCAGCCAAATAACCGTGCTACTAAAAAAACTAGATATCAGGTTTTTTGTTTTCGTATTCATAGTCTAGCTGATTGATTGTAGTTTAGATTAATTGCAATATGTTTTGTCAAGAGTAAGAATCTTTGAAAATCAGCATGATATACATCCAAATATTTTTATGAAACCTAAGGATTTAATTAAAAGTCTCGGTTTTGCCCTTTAATATCCCCAAGATTTGTCATCACAAATCTTAATTAGATTTCAACGGTAATCATTGTCATATAGCAATATTTGCATTTTTCAATATTCATATTTTTGAAACTCAAAAAGACACAGGAAATGTTTACGGAACTTGAAGGATTTATAAAATCAGTGGATGAAGTTGACAAGAAGACACTTGATGAAATTACAAATCGCTTTCAGCCTTTAAGGACCGTGAGAAATGAGATGCTCTGTAACATTGGTCAAGTATGTAATCATTTCTACTTTATCAGCAAGGGTTGTCTGAGACTTTATGAGATTGATGACAAAGGCAACGAAATAACTGGATACTTTGCTTTGGAAAAAAGTATCATTTCGGCCAATACAAGTTTTATGCTGCAAAAACCTTCACGTGACTGTTTGGTTTCCCTGGAGCCATCCGAGCTGTTAGCAATTAAGAGAAAAGACTTTTACGAATTAGTGGATACCATTCCCGTTTTCGCCAAAATGTACCATCAATTCATTGAGTTTGCTTTCATCCACTCACAGATGCGAATCTATAGTTTTTTGGGCATGGAAGGTATAGACAAGCTGAAATGGGTCATGGAACATGAACCAAAGCTCTTATCCAGAATCTCAAGCAAAGCCGTAGCCTCATACTTGGGGATGACCAATTCTACGTTGAGCAAACTAAGAGCAAAGTTGTAGTCCCTTATCCCTATTTTATTTCTTGATCGCCACCTTCTATATCATTTGATAGGCAGAAGTTTATTGGTCTTAGAATGTTTATCTGAAAAATTGACCTTTCAAAATCCTGAAAAGCATTGTCTTAGGACAACATTCAACGTTTAAAGACAGTAGATTTTTGTGGTGTTGTATGGACAACGAAGTTCGCAACCTAAACAAATGTATATGCCTTTAACATTAACATTGACCGAGGGCGTTTTGCCTTCAGGAACAGAGAAAGAAGCAGTAAAACAAATTACAGATTCCTTATTGAGAACACATGGGTTGGCTGGAAACACGGTGATGACACCCAACGTAACTGCCAATGTGCACATCGTACCCAAAGGGTTTTCCTTTTCTGGGGGAAATGACTTCAGCGGAGTATGGGTCGAATGGAAAGTGCCGTCATTTGCCCTATCCGACGAAGCTGTTATCAAAGAACATTTTGCAGAGGTAACTGAAATCATTTTTAAGCTTTCAGGCAAATCACAGCCAAAGGACAACATTTATGTAAATGTAGTCCATGCAGTTGACGGTGCTTGGAACCTTGACGGTGTGGCAATGACCAATGAAGAATTGCTCAGTGCCATTTCCATGGGATAAATTGCAATTCGTACCTATTCTTACAACACTCCTCCTTTTGGGATGGGGTGTTTTTTTTGATACCTACTATTACTTTCCAAATGGTCACGAATTATATAAAAAATGAAGACCATGGTTCCAAAAACGTTGTCATTTGACAACTTTTAAAAGAGTCTTCCGGTCCAACTTTGTACCCAGATTTAAACAACAATTAATACATAAACAATGAAAAATTCAATTAAGACATTTTTATTGATACATGGTGCATGGGAAGGAGCATGGTCGTGGGAGCAGACAACGGAGAACCTTGAAAAAAAAGGTCACAAGGTTATCGCTATCGATTTACCCGGGCATGGTAATGATAACACTGATGTTTCCAAGATTACTCTAGCAGTATATACAAATCGTGTTAAAAAGGAATTGGTCAACATAGGCAAGCCGGTGATTCTTGTTGGGCACAGTTTTGCCGGTTTTATAATATCACAAGTAGCCGAAGAAATGCCAGATAGTATAGAAAAACTAATATACGTTGCATCGGCCCTTCCTTATGATGGAAAAACAGCGGTGGAAGTCTTCGAAGAAGATGAGGAAAGTGAGTTTCTTGAAAACCTAGTTTTTTCTGATGATAAGAGTACGGCTACAATGAGTAGAGAGACCATTTTAAAGGTAATATTTACCGGTGCCACAGAAGAACAGATTGACCAAGTGCTCCCCAAGCTGGTCGAGCAAGCGACCAAACCATTTTTTGAGAAAGTAATCTTATCTGATTCAAATTTCGGCAGGGTCCAAAAAGCATATGTGGAAACTACACAGGATAAGGTGATTTCACTGAAGGCACAAAGATTGGGACAAGAAAGGCTCGGAATAAATGAATCAGTGACATTGGAACGTGGGCATGTGCCATTGGAGACCGCGCCCCAAGAACTGGCCAATGCCCTGGGCAGCCTTGCAAATTCTATAAAAAGGATTTGAAACAATATCAGATTGGGACCATGCTCCAGAAATTGAAAAAGCTATGGTTCCGATTCAACTTAAAAAATACCTAGATGAAAACAATTTTGTTTATTGTGACCAGCACTAATTCAACTGGTACGGGAAGATATCCTACGGGATACGAATTTTCAGAAGTAGCCAATCCCTATTTATATTTCATCGATAGCGGTTTTGCTGTTGATTTTGCAAGCATTCTTGGGGGTGAGCCACCATTCGTTGGGTATGACGAATCTCACAAACAGAGCAAGAGATTCAAAAATAGTAACGGGTTTAAGCGCTTGAATTGCAGTCAAAAGCTGTCCGATATCAATCCTGATGCTTATAATGCAATATTCTTTCCCGGTGGTCTTGGCCCAATGACGGATATGGTCTTTGACCCACATGTAAAGGAAATCATAAAAATGTTTTACGAAAGTGGGCGCCCTATCGGTGCGGTATGTCATGGCCCGGTGGCCTTGTTAAATGTCACCTTATCAGATGGAGGTAATTTGTTGCAGGGGAAAAAAATAAATGCCTTCACAAGGGAAGAAGAGATGTTGGACAATCACATGCTTGGCGATGTAATTCCTTTTATGCTCGAAGATGAATTGGTAAAGCAGGGTGCAATCTTTAGCCACACCAGACCATTTGAACCATTTTCGATTGTAGATGGGCACTTGGTTACAGGTCAAAATCCAGCTTCAGCTACACAGGTCGCTAGTAAAATGGTTCAACTATTGGACTAAAAGACCCTAACGTCGGTACATCACTCTTTTGGTTTTAGAAAATTTCCACGGAGCGGAAAGACAAATTCCTTTAAGAATGTGATTTGAATCAATTGAAATTAGTGATTTAAGTCCTTAGTGCTCAACCTGAGAGTCACAACCTTTGTATGGTATTTTCATCGCCCATTTCCGAAAATCCTTGCGGATTTTCAGTTTAATATGTGTTTGCCAAGGCAAGTAACCACTAAGTTACTTATAGGCAAGATTCTGTTGTTTGTAAATACATCAATTGAAATTGTAACAATTTTTTTTATACGTAGTCTTGAAATAAAATAGAAAAATGAATAAGGTACTTGTAATACTTGCTCTTTTCATTAATTCTCTATGTTTTTCACAAAGAATTATTGAAACAAAAACTAAATACGTAAATCCGGAATTTGAAACCGAAACTAAAAATGCTAAAGCTTTAGTGACAGACTTGATGAAAGAAAAATCCATTCCTGGTCTTTCTATTACCGTGGCCAGTAAGAACAAAATCCTATGGTCTGAAGGATTTGGACTTGCAGATTTGGAAAATAAAACCCCTATCAAATTGAATTCAAAATTCAGAATTGGAAGTATTTCTAAATCACTTACATCGATAGCTCTAGGCAAGCTGATTGAAAAGGGGAAAATCAATTTAAGCGATACAGTGCAAAAGTTGGTCCCTTATTTTCCAAAGAAAAAATATCAAATTACTATTCAAGAACTTGCATCCCATACTTCCGGAATTCGGAACTATAATTACAAAAATGGAGAATATTTTAGTAATGTCCACTACAACACCATAAAAGAGAGTATTGACATTTTCAAGGAAGATTCCCTATTGTTTGAACCAAAAACAAAGTATGGTTATTCTACATATGGCTATGTATTATTGAGTGCTGCCATTGAGGAAGTAGCGGGACAGAACTTTCTTGATTACATGCAGAACAACGTTTTTGAACCCATGGGAATGTACAGTACAGTGCCGGATCTTAATGATAAAATCATAGACAACAGAGTTCAGTTTTATCAACTTCGAGATGGTACAATTATAAATGCAAGTTATATCGATAACTCTAATAAATGGGCAGGAGGAGGATTTCTCTCGTCATCATTGGATTTGGCAAAAATGTCCCAACATCTTTTAAGAAAAGATATAATCAATAAAAGGACTATTGAACTATTGTGGACCCCTACCCAATTAGCTGATGGCGAGAGAACAAATTACTGTTTAGGCTGGCGCAGGGATGTCACCGAATCAGGAAATATATATATACATCATGGGGGAAGTTCCGTTGGAGGACGTTCTTTTTTGCTTATTTATCCAAAGGATGAAATAATAGTATCCATTACTTGCAATCTATTTACAAGATTTAATGAATCACTGGCGCTAGAAATAGCTGAAAAGTTTAAAAAATAACTACCCGCAACACCTTATATAAGTTATGGCGGTTCAGATGATAAAAACGAAGGTTCAATCATAAATCAGACTACTATATAAACTTGGACAAAGATTGTTGGTATATATCCAGGATATACCCTAGGGTAGTTTTGATAATAGGATTATCGGGTAATTCAACTTTTCATCGTCAAGGCCATTAGTGTTGGGCAGTTTTTTAGACCTCTTTTCAAGTATTGGCCTGACGGTTTGTGTTTTCAGGGAAACCTTGTTGAATTTAGATTTCCACACCTTTGATTTTATCTCCCAGTCCAGTATTACTGACCGAAACCGTTATATATTCATCAGACTGACACCGAATCGCCCTCATTGAATTTCAACACCCTTTCATCTTTCAACGCATAAAGCTTGGAAATAGGTTCTTTGTAAAGGCTGAATGACTTATGGTGTACGGGGAGGATTCTTTTTGGATTGATGAGCTCGGTTATGTCCATTAATGTTTCAGCGGTGAACGTGTAGGGTCCTCCGAACCTGTCCAATCCGCCACCGCCAACATTAGGTATAAGAATGTCCACTGTTCTTCCTTCAAGCGAACGCTTTACTTTGCTATGGTTTACGGTGTCGCCAGTGACATAAACAGACAATGAACTTGCTGGTTTCTCAATATCCAACCAATAGCCATTCACTCCGCCCGCAAGTTTGGACGCCAGGAAATTGCTCGCATGAACGCATGGAATAGCTTCTATGGTAACCTTTACATCTTCCTTCACAAAGGTTGCTTTGGCTCCCCATTTCATGTATTCCGTATTTCTGTGATAGATGAGACGCAACCAAGATTTGAGGTTTTTGTGGGCATATACCTTTGTATGTGGATTGATTTGGACCACTCCATAGCTGTCAATATGGTCTTCATGCCGATGGGTCAAAAGCCAGAAGTCGATGTCTTCGAAATCCTTACCTCCATAGTGTGGTTCGGACCTCCTCTTGGCCCTAAAATATTTGTGGTCCTGTACCGTGTTGATGGGGCACAAAACGGGATCGCAGGCAATTTTCAGATTATCAATTTGAATGACCCACGTGGGAGCCCCGACCCATTTAAAGTGAATATCAAAATCTTTCATATAGTTATCTTGGTAATTTTAAATAAGTTAGTTACTTTACGTAACCAATATTAAGTTTTATATATTTAATAATCAACTAGTTATCAATCTGTTACTTAGTTATTTATAGATAATTATTGTTGAAAATCAAGTGATTATGCTCAAAAAAAATATACAGAAATATTTTATGGACACACAGCCCTATCTAAAACGGGGCTACTGCCCAACCAAGGATGTGTTGGCTTCCATCACGGACAAATGGAGCATGCACTGCATCCTAAATCTCGGGTATTACGAAAAGATGAGATTTGGGGAGCTAAAAAGAAATATCGACGGAATATCCCCGCGCATGCTATCGGTCACCTTAAAGCGACTTGAGGCTTTTGAAATTGTGAATAGGGAGGAATTCCCTGAAATTCCGCCTAGAGTGGAATATTCATTGAGTGTTTACGGGGAGGGACTGGCATCCAAATTGGTCCAGTTATCATCATGGGTTTTAAAAAGGATGGAGGAAAAAAATCTATTGATAAATATAAGCGCGGTTGAAAATTATAATAGCAAAAACCAATAGTCCAAATTGCACCTCGCGCAATCAATGCTTGGGGTTCAATCACTAGCCATATATTCCTAATATTGATAAATACCTACTGCCCTCTTAGTAGCATATAAAGTAACTGAATGGAAATAAAAGTAGCAAAAATAGAAGACCTCGGACAAATATTGGATTTGCAAAAAGCCTGCTACTTAGAAGAAGCAGAATTATATGATGATTTCGAAATTCCACCTTTAACTCAGACCTTACATTCTATAAAAACCGATTTTGAAAAAGAAAAATTTTTAAAGATTGAATCTGATGGAAAAATTATTGGTTCTGTACGAGGATTTTTAGAAAAGGAAACTTGTAAAATTGGAAGATTGATAGTGGATGAAAATTTTCGAAACAAAGGGTTGGGGAGACTATTGATGAAAGAGATTGAATCCAAATTTGATTCTGCGGAACGCTTTGAATTATTTACAGGTCATAAAAGTGGTAGAAACTTATCACTGTACAATAAACTTGGATATTCTGAATTCCAGAAAAAGAGGATAAATGAAAAATTAGAATTGATTTTTCTTGAAAAAAGGAATTATAAAACTGCAAATAACAATGTTTAACCCAATTTTGGCGGATTCTACTACGTTGGAATCCACTCGGAATTGCTAAAGTCAGTGCCTACCCAAAAAACTATCTTTTATCCCATAAATGACAGTTATAACTAAGCGTTTGCAATTAGTATCAAAAATGCATGTTGAGACGTATTTTAGCTTTTATCAATATCACTAAAAATGACACATAAAGCATCTTCACCAAACTTAAATTCTATGACTTGGTTAAATGAACCTGACAAGTGGAAAGTGTCAGAGGGTAAATTAGAAATGTTTGTTACTCCACAATCGGACTATTGGCGTGAAACACACTATGGATTTACCGTAGACGATGGGCCATTTTATTATACATCAAGAGGTGGAGAGTTTGAGGCAATGTTAAAAATAACAGGAGAATATAAAACCCGCTTTGACCAAATGGGGATGATGATACGAATTGATGAAAAGCAATGGATTAAAACCGGAATTGAATATGTTGACGGTAAATACAATTACAGTACTGTTGTTACTAACCATCAGAGTAGTTGGAGTGTTATTCAATTGTCAGAAAAACCAAAGTCGGTATGGATTAAGGTTATCAGGAGACTAAATGCGGTGGAAATATTTTATTCTTTGGATGGAACCAATTATACAATGAGTAACCTTAGCTACCTTAAGGGTAATGTTCCCCTAAAGGTAGGAATGATGGCCGCAAGTCCTGACGGAAATGGTTTCAAGGCTATTTTTGAAAAGTTTAGCATCAAACATCTACCTGACTTAAAAAGGTTGGAATGGTTGGGAAACAATAAAGAATAATAATTGCCAACATTGTATATGAGATTATGCTTTCCTCTTCCTCTCCATATGTTTGATGAACTCCTCAAATTATAGAATGTAAAATGGTCGAATAGTGGTTCATATTAGTCCGATGTAATCAAAGGCTATATATTCCTATATTAGTTCTAACAATATTCATTTGTTGGCAACAATTAAAAATTTTATAACGGGAAATCTGAACAAAAATATAGAGGATCATTATCTCAAAGAGAATTTGTTCGAGGAGATATTAAATAGATTATTAGAACAAGGGATTGACCAAAGTTCAGTTAAAAGAGGTGATATTTCGTCGGTTGATGAATTCCATGTCAGAGGAGCCATGGTTTCTAAAGAACTGGCCCGGACAATCGATATTTGTGGCCTTAACGTGCTTGACGTTGGATGTGGACTGGGTGGTCCGTCACGTATGCTAGCAGATGAATTCAATTGCAAAGTAACCGGTATAAATCTTTCCAACGAGTTCATTAGAACGGCCAAAGCGTTATCCAGTTTGGTGAAACTTGACCACAAGACAAAATTTGTAGTTGGGGATGCACTAAGCCTTCCTTTTAACGATGGTTCCTTTAACGTGGTTTGGACCCAACATGTCCAGATGAATGTTCCCGATAAAGAAAAATTCTATTCGGAAATCAGACGAGTTTTAAAACCAGGGGGATATTTTCTGTACTATGACATTTTTAAATATAATGGCGAAGAAGTTCAGTATCCTATGCCTTGGGCCTCCTCTGCGGACCAAAGTTTCTTATTTAGGAGTACAGAGATGAATGAAATCCTAATTGAACTCGGTTTTGAGAAGTTGGTGATTACAGATCAAACAAAAGCAGGTATAGAGTTCTTCGAGGCACTCGTAACCAAGTTCAAAAAGTTCGGTCCACCCAAGATGGGATTAAATATTTTAATGGGGGAAAGTACCATACCTAAACTTCTAAATTTAATGAACCACTTGACCAGCGAAGCTTTGGCTCTTCAAAGCGGTATTTATAAATTAGAATAACTGTTGCCAACAAAGTATATAGTGATACGCAACATACGGGACCCGGCAGGCCACAATTTTTGCTAGTCACTTAAATTCAACCTTTTTAGGACAAGTCTAAACATGTACATTTTAAATTGTCATCCATGATTTTGAATGTTTTGTGTACATTTTAAAATATTACTGAATCTTTATAAGTAAATAAAAACCAGTTAGTTATAAAGAAATCTCGTTTTGACAGATGTACATTTTAATTTACCATTTACAATTCTATTATGTAAAATATCCCTCGACTTTTCGTCATTTATGGGAATGATGAACAGGTGTAAATGACAATTCTTTTGAATATTTCTTAGGAATTAAGTAGTCATAAACTGAAGTGGCCTTTTTGGCGAAGTTATTTTTCGATTTCGCTATCCATTTTCAATACAACTTCTATAATATGCATTATTCCTGAATATGAAACTTAGAATATAGCAGAACTTATTCACGGATTCCTCTGATCACAACTTTCCAAATGTCCTAAACTTAGCAAAACCAGGTTCTGGTTATGCGCATCAGTCGTTTACAATTGCTCTTTTTCGTTTATAAACTTATTTATGACATTCAAGGAATCTTCAGAATCTCGGCCAATCCAAAAAAGATGTCCCCATTCATTATTCAGTTCAACCAATGTTGAGTTATTTATCAATTCATGTGCATGAATAGCATGTTCAAGTGGAACACTATTGTCATACTTACTATGGATTACAAGGCATGGAGCTTGTATCTTCTTAATTGACTCACTACTTATGTTTTGATTTAAATCATTTAAGAACCCTCTTTTTGAGCGATAGGCTTTTAGTGCTAGAATGAGTTCATCAATATCCTTTTTTCCAAGCTTTTGGCTTGGAAAGGTAGAGAACTGGGAAAAAAAGCTTTTGGCAATTATTCTTGGAAAAACCTTTGAAAAAAATCTAACCATTCCCCAAGTTACTCCTTCTATTTTCGGGTGAAAGATTATTTGGGCCGTTTTGTAAATCTTGTCTTTTGAGTCGAGCCATTTTTTCGAAACTGCCGAAGCAAGTATCAACTTTTCAACATAGTCGGGATATTCTTCGGCCAGCTTGATTGCCGTCAATCCACCCGCAGAGATGCCATAGATTATGGCTTTTTCAATGGAAAGGAATTTCATCAATTCCACGATTAGTTGCGCAGCTTTACTCGGTGTTTGATTGCCCGCTAAAGGTGTATTTCCATAACCCGGCCGCGAAGGTGTGAGCAAACGAAATTTTGATAGATCAAAGCTTTTATGAGTAAGTGTTTCATAACAGTTTGAATGTCCACCATGAACAAAAACAATTGGGTGTCCATTTCCAACAGAGCGGTATTCTATAACCCCATGCCTTGTATGTATTATTGAACTACTCATTTTCTGTTTCTGTAAAGAAGTAAAACTAGTCTGTACCTGGCATATATTCGATGCTTGATTGAGATATTTTTTAAGAAGTTGAAAAATGTGCATTTCATCGAAAAAAAGTTCCAAATAAATCCGTAACCTCCCTAAATCCCGTAAGTTTTAAAAACCTACCTATGTCAAACTACCTTACTCTCCTAGGCTTTTTCGCGATTTGCTTTATTATAGGAAGCCTTTTTATTTATTTAAATGGCGATGAATCGGAAGATGGTTCTATCGAATAGATGTCGAAAATTCATGATGGCCCTAATCAACCTTTTCGGATAAAGTTGTCCTATTTTGAATTCTTTTACCAAGTACTGTGATTGAAATTGAACGGTATAAGCCATTGTCTAAAATATAACTCAATCAACCACGTTATAGTTTAGTCTTCCTCAAGACCTTGAATCAACCTACTTCCAAATGGATGCTAACCCAAAGAGAACCACTTTGATTTCATCCTTGGTCAGAATCTCCAAGGAATGTAAATGGCCTTTTCTGGTCGCCATGATGATTTTTGGAAATTTAATGGGCCAACAAAACCCCCAGTTTTCCCAATATCTACAGAATCCTTTTGTTATCAATCCGGCCATGACTGGGGTTGAAGACTATATAGACCTTACCGCTGCTTACCGAAACCAGTGGACAGGCTTTGATGGTGCTCCCAGAACGGCAACATTTAGTTTCAATGCCTCATTACATTTGTTAAAGGCCCAACTCCAAAGAAAAGAAGGCGAATCACATCAGGGCATAGGCGCTTTTATCTACACGGATGATACAGGGCCGATTAAGCAAAGCGGGTTTTACGGAAGCTATGCGTATCACCTAAAAGTTTCTTCGGACTGGTTTGTATCCATGGGTGCTTTTGTCGGTGCAAATCAGTTTCGATATGACGCAAGCGACGCAATCCTTTTACAAAACCCCAATGATATTTTAGTGAATAGTTTTTCGGATTTCAATTTTGATATGAGCCTAGGGCTTTATGCTTATTCAGAATATCTTTTCCTAGGAGTGGGAGCCAATCAGATATTTGATAATGAGATACCCTACGATGTTGACAATGGTATACTGACTACTGATGGCCGCTTACAGCGAAATTTTAATTTTTTGGTTGGAAGCCGAATCAATCTAAGTACTGACTGGCAAATTGTGCCATCAGCTTTGATCAAAACCGTATCCAATGCACCCCTTCAATGGGATTTGGGTACGAAGTTGGTCTATGATAACAAGTTATGGGGAGGTATCGCCTACCGTAACCAAGACGCGGTGGTCGGCTTTTTTGGATTACGGTTCTCGAAAAACTTCTTGGTAAGTTACTCCTACGATTGGTCGATGACCGAGTTCAGCGGGCAACAGTCAGGAACGCATGAGGTAATCCTCGGTTACCGTTTTGATTTTGGTGAACAAAAATGTGCATGTCCAAAATATTCCCTGTAGTATGATGTCAAACAAAAATAAAGTATTGCTGGGCCTTTGTCTGATTTTATGTACCGTGGTAGGCCATTCCCAAACGGATAATATGGATTTTGAGTTTGGAAACTTTGATAACTGGACTTTAGATATCGGTGTCCGAACCACTCCCAATAATGTGGACTGGAACGGTGCTCAGACCAATGAGCTCAATACCCAAATTCGTATCATGAACCCGAGTGTTCCACCAATTGATGAATACGGACTATTGTGCTCACCCTCTCTCAACATTCCAACGGTCTTTCCTATGGGAGCCTTTTCTGCCCGAATTGGTGACAACCCTGGTGGGCGAAGAGCAGCACGCATCAGCCGTACGTTCACTGTCACCCCTGATGAGTCTTACCTACAATATAGTTATGCGGTAATATTGGAAGAGCCTGGCCATACCCAAGAGAGCCAACCCAAGTTTGTGGTCAACATTAGGGACGACAATGGCAATATTGTCAATTGCGGTCAGTTCGAGGCCTTTGCGGGCCCAAACGCGGCAAGTCAGGGTTTTGTGGGATGTAACTATGACCGGGCCTATCGATGCGATTTCCCAATTAGTGACTGCTCGGATTCCAACGCTTTACCTGGTTTTAATTTCCCTGTTCAAATATTGCCATGGACCAGTGGAGGGGCAGATTTGACCCCCTTTATTGGCCAACAGATTACCATAGAGTTCATTGCATTGGACTGTATGCTTGGAGGCCATGGCGGAACAGCCTATGTTGAGGCAACTGTGGAACCTCTTGAGATACAGGTGGAGGGACTCTGTTCCATGGGCCCCAATAACATTACGCTTACGGCCCCAATTGGATTTTCAGCATATGAATGGTCCACGGGTGAAACTACAAGAAGCATTACCGTGAACGGGGCACAATTCGGGGACACTTTCTCTGTGGACTTGACGTCAAATACGGGCTGTGATACTTCTGCAAGTATTACCTTAGGTCCAGTTGCTGCTGCAACCATTGACCCCATACCAAACCAAGAAATTTGTGAGGGAGGGAGCGCTGTTATCTCTCCAACCGGAACCAATGTGGGTGATTTTTCATTTCCAGATATTGGGGTTACGGGTAACTCTGCCGTGGTATCTCCAACAACCACGACCACATATACGGTTATCGCCCGTGACGAAAATGGATGCGATGGGGAATCAACCACGGTCACCATAGATGTAATTCCATCCACAGAACCCCCTTTTCCAAACGCAGACTTTACCTTGGAACCGATTATCACCCAACAGTCAAATCCGTGTAACACGGTTCAGCTGAACAATCTATCAGGTTATTGTAAAAGTGATTTGACCTATCTTTGGGATTTTGGTGATGGCAGTCCTACAAGCACTGAACAGAATCCACAACACACATTTCCCACTACCAATACGCCAACAACATATTATGTGACCTTGACGGTCACCTCGGCCAGTGATGGTCTGAGCGATACCATGACCCTTCCATTCACCACCTCCACCATTTTACCGAATTTCTATCTTTTGGAGGACTGCGGGACAGTGACCGTCACCAACATAAGTACAATCTGTGGAGCAACTTTTGACAATTACCCTACCTTTTCCTATTCGTGGGATTTTGGGGATGGAACTCCTGTTGTTACCACCGATTCGGATACGGCTGAGTTCACCCATACATATACTGCTTCCGGTAATTATACCATAGAAGTAACAATGACGGACTCCAATAGTGGATTAGAGCTGACAGCAGAGCGACCGGTTAGGGTTACTGTGGGACTCCAGGCCGATTTTCAGTTTTATCCTGATTGCTACGACGTACAGTTTATAGATTTGTCCACCACTTGTGACCCAATTCAGACCTATTTGTGGGATTTTGGGGATGGCAATACCAGCAATGAAATGTCGCCATTGCATACCTATGCCACCGTGGGGCCTCATACAGTTACCTTGACCGTGAATGATGGGACGAATATTCTGAGTTATATGGAAACCGTTCTTCTTGACCCGGATAACCCAGCTGCGGAGTTTGATTTTAATGTAGTATGTGATGTGGTCACTTTTACTGATTTTTCAAATAGTTGTGTACCGCTTACTTACCAATGGGATTTTGGCGATGGTAGTGCAATTGACACTACAGAGGACCCCATTCACATCTTTGAATATGGGAACACGTATGATGTAACCCTTACCATCAATGATGGCACCCAGGACTATTCCATTACAAAGCAGATTTCAGTATTGAGTGCATTTGACTATCAAGACCCTCAGGATATGCAGGCTTGCTCGGATGTTGGTAACCCAGATTCTGGTGCTTTTGATTTCGCCCCGCAATCCGATTATATATTGGCCAATGTGGCCGCATCTGGACCTTTTGCTCCAGTGGTAACGTTTCATGGCACTCTTAACGATGCCGAGAACAATGCAAACTTACTTTTCAATGATTTTTCCAACACCGTAAATCCTCAAATCATTTATGCCCGTGTAGAAGACAGCCAAGGGTGTTTTCAGACATTCCCTTTCAGTCTAAGGGTAGATGTATCACCAGTGGTCAATGCTTTGGATGATGTGGAACTTTGCTATTTGAGGGAGAACAGCATTGGTTATGATCTTTCCCAGCTTAATGCAAGAGCCTTTGAAGGGTTGGACCAAAGCAACATTGAACTGACCTATCATCTTGATGAACAGGAAGCGCTTGATGATTTGAACAGTATTTTGAACATCGACCTTATTGCAGGTACCGATACACAAGTTTTTGTAAGGGCCGAAAATCGAGTAGCGCCTGAATGTTTCACTGTGAGTTCGGTCAACTTGCGAATGGATAATGAAAACACCGATGTGGAGGACAGGTGTATGCCCTTTTTCTCGAATACCATGACCCCGAACGGTGATGGGGCCAATGATGTTTTCTACATTGAGAACA
Organism: Flagellimonas meridianipacifica; assembly: GCF_003001695.1. Lineage (GTDB taxonomy): Bacteria > Bacteroidota > Bacteroidia > Flavobacteriales > Flavobacteriaceae > Flagellimonas > Flagellimonas meridianipacifica. The sequence continues at coordinate 1,333,331 of NZ_PVYX01000001.1, forward strand.
TAGAAACCTTTCCGAACAATCAGCTCACTATTTATAATCGCTGGGGGCATGTAGTATTTGAAAGAGCGGGTTACTCAAACGACTGGGAAGGCACATACAAGGGTAAACCTTTACCTGTAGGAACCTATTATTACTATATCAGATTGAATGACCCGGACAACCGTTCTCATTCCGGATATGTGACCATTTTGAGGTAACTCCCTTCCTTCATAAATACAATTCTTTAAGGTCAACTAGTGTTGAAGACCTAAGGTTTCTATGGTACTAAGGATGCCATCATGGTCATCATCAATAATTAAGGTACAGAACGTTAAAAGCCCATCACAACTTTAGGCTTTTCATTTTTACCTAAAGATGACTATGCAGGAGACATTTAGTATGACCAAAAATGTATTGATAAATATCAGATGAGTCCACACCAAGGGTTATTATATTTGATGGAACCTTTCTTTGTCTGATGTTGTTCGTAACCCTAATCGTTGTTTATATCCTTGTCTCCCTTGTATTGGTTATAGGCATATTGATAAATGGTGTTAGACCTGCTAAAACTTTGGCTTGGCTATTGGCAATATTTACCATACCCGTTGGTGGTATCTTGTTTTATCTCCTGTTGGGAAGAAATCGTAGAAAGAACAAATTGTTTCCATTGCAAAACGATTTCCTTAAGGAAATCAATTTTGATGATACCCCACCTGAAGATTCTCGTTTGGATATTGAGGGGAAGACAACGGAATTAATAAAAAGAACAAGCGATTATCCCTTAACTCAACGAAATAGGGTTACCATTCTTAATAATGGCCAAGAAACATTTGAGTCCATATTTTCTGCCTTAGAAATGGCAACAGGACATATCCATATTCAATACTACATTTTTGAGGAGGGCCAGTTGGCGAGTAGATTGTTAGAGGTTTTTAGAACAAAGGTTCAAGAAGGTGTTGAGGTTCGCCTTTTGTATGATGGTATTGGAAGTTATTCCTTAAGTAAAAGCTACATAAGGGCTCTGAAAAATACGGGTGTTGAGGTCCATCAGTTCCTTCCTTTTCGATTTGGCAGGTTTTTATCTTCACTCAATTATAGAAATCACAGAAAAATAATCATTGTTGACGGTGAAATAGGATTTACCGGAGGGATAAATATTTCCGATAAATATCTTCGGGGTGAAGATGTTGAAGGAAACTGGAGGGACACACATCTCAGAATAGATGGTGAAGCGGCTTTTTTACTGGATACGGTATTTGCTGTGGATTGGTATCTGGCTTCGGGTAATAAAGTGATTATCAAAAAGCAACCGAAAGATATACAAGTAAGTTCTGGAAACAATCTTGTACAAATAGTGCCCAGTGGCCCTGATGATGATTTCGCCACAATGGAACAGGTATATTTATCAATCATCAACAACGCCAAACAAAGTGTATTCATATACAACCCATACATCATCCCTAATTATGCAATGTTGCAAAGTTTGAAAACGGCTGCTTTAAGCGGATTGGATGTGAGATTGATAATGTCGGAGAGTACGGACATTAAACTTGTGGATTGGTGCGTACGGGCATATTTTGAATCGTATTTAAAGGCTGGAATCAAGCTTTATTTATATCCCAAAGGTTTTATGCACAGCAAGGTTGTGATTATTGACGATAACTTGGTCAGCGTGGGAACAGCAAACCTGGACGATAGAAGCTTACATCAGAATTATGAAGTAAATGCCCTGGTTTATGACAAACGGATTTGTCAACAAATGAAGGAACAGTTCTTAGTGGATTGTGAAAAATCCATTAGGTTGAATTATGAAGAGTATAAACAGAGAGGTTGGCCAACTAGGATACTGGAAGGGACGGCAAAACTGATGAGTCCGTTGTTATGAGATTATGGTTTCAAAGCCCAACTCGTTTCTGCATCCTTTGTTTTCTTCCCAACAATTGATGTTATAGATTGTGGTTTCAGCTATATTACCAATGGCTTCTTTGGTCATGAATGCTTGATGTGGGGTCAATAAAACATTTGGTAGTTCCAATAGTTCCAACAACAGAGGATCATTGATACCATTCTTGGTGTTGTCTCTAAAGAAAACACCCCTTTCGGATTCGTAAACATCCGTTGCGTAGGCTTTAAGCGTTCCATTTTTAAGTGCTTCAAGAAGTGCCCTGGTCTTCACAACTGCCCCTCTAGCCGTATTTACCAAAGTAGTTCCCTTCTTCATTTTTTGGAACAACTTTTCGTCAAACATATAATGGGTTTCATAGGTCAGTGGAACATTGATACTAATAATTGACGCAGTGCTACAGAGTGTATCCAAATCCATATATTCTAAATCGTATTCACTTTCCAAATAGTGGTTGACCTTGAGGTCATTGGCAATTACCTTACAACCAAAGGCGTGAAACAGTTTTACCAAAATAGAGCCAATTCTTCCTGTGCCCACCACACCAACTGTTTTACCATGAAGGTTACTTCCCATGAGTTGGTCCAGGAGAAAATTGTTATTGTTTACCTGGTTATTGGCTTGTATTATTTTTCTGTTCAACGCCAAAAGCAAGCCCATGGCATGCTCTGCAATGGCATGGGGAGAGTAGTCAGGAGCATTTGCCACCCTAAGTCCTATTCGTTTTGCTGATTTTAAACTCACGTTGTTGTAACCTGTCGACCTTAGACTGATAAATTTAACCCCAAGGTCCTTAAGTATTTCTAGGACAATTAAGGAAGCATCATCACCAGAAAAAATAGAGATTACATCGTAACCAGCAGCCAAAACCGCAGTTGTACTATCCAAAGATTCCTTGATAAACCTAACTTTATGCTTACCATCATTTGCTTTTAGCAATGGCTCTTTTTCAAATTCCTTTGTGCTATAAACCAGTAATTTCATTTGCGAGCTTTTTACGAAAGATTAAATCCTGCTCCTTTAAAGCGAACACCACCAGTTTCACATAGTCGTCCACAGTTTTATCAATATCCACCGGGTCCGTGATTTCTATATTTCCTCTCCAAATGAGTTGTCGCTCTTTGCCAAAACAAATACAGTATAAGGAGGTTTCGGCTTGATAGACGGTATATTCATCGTAATACCCATTCTCGTAATAAATGGATTGATGTTCCAAATAATCATAACTGAAGGTATCAAAGAACCTATCCGTGTCCGACATTCGTTTTTTGAATGACTGCTTATTTTCGGAACCAATAATCTTCGTGAACAGGATGGCATCAAAATCCTTGTTTAGAAGTTGTAGTTCAACTTCGGACAATTCTTCTTCGGATTTTTCTGAAGAGGTGAATTCTACATCAAAAAGGTCAATACTTCGGAAAGACTCTATATTTCTTTTGTCAAACTCCTTCTGGAGTTTGGTTTCAAACTTGACGCGTGCTTCCTCATTGGCGGTCATTCCCACAATCAATACTTTGTTGGCGTCGAATATTACGATTTCAGGGTTTTTCCAGTTGTTGACCAAACTGGTAGATGTACAACCCGATATAAGTATTGCCAGTATTGAAAGAAGTCTTTTCATGTTTATGGTATTTGGTTTATCTAGGTGGGTGCAATTGTTGCCCCTAGGTTAACTAAGCAGTTTTTTCTGCTTTTTCTTCTTCTTCATGATTTCAGATATCACCTTGAAGATATACGACTTGGCAACTTGATACTTTTCGAGGTGTGTTACCATCTCTTTAGCTAATCTTTTGTGCGTTTCCAAGTAGGCACTTTCCATTTTGATTTGATCAACATCATCAACCATAATGATTAATTGATTCTCATGCAATTGTATTTTTTTGTGTAATAGTTGTGTGTTTTTCTTAGAGGTAAGAAGCGCATCAAAAGAATCTTTCACCTGATTGAAAAAGTTACCATCCAGCAAATCCAGCGTATAATCCTTTACAACATTATCCAAGAACTGTTGTTCATCTTTGATAAATTCAAGTTGGGATAACCATCGCCTTGATTCCTTATGCATTTCATCCGCACTGAACCATTCTTGATAATGTTCTCTTCTATCGATTTTTTTCATGATTGCAAGATTTAGGCGGTAAATACCTTTATTCACCGCCTTGATTAATTAAACAACCTCAATAATGCGTTTGGGCTTTTCCTTCGCCTCTTCCATTTTTAAAAGGTGCATTTTCAAAATCCCGTCTTTATAGGTGGCTTTTACCTCTTTACTCTGATCTACCGCACTGGGAAGTTGCATACTTCGTCTAAAACTATTGTAGTTGAACTCCTGTCGAGTGTAAGCTTCTTCTTCTTTCGTTTCTTCTTTGGTTTTTTGAGCAGAGACTTCAAGAAGATCGTCTTTCATAGTGATTTCAAAATCCTTTTTATCGAAGCCCGGTGCCGCAAGTTCAATTTCGAAATCATCTTGACGTTCTTTAACGTTCATTGCCGGCAACGATTTTTCCAGATTAAAGAAATCATCGTTGATGAAGGTGTCGCGATTAAAAAAATCGACTAGGTTTTCATTCCAAGGGAATCTGTTTCTGTTAAATCTAACAAGTGACATAATTATAATATTTAAGATTAATGAATTTGATTTGGAACAATGTAAATCTTACTTAAGCTTCGGCAAATGATGTAAATCAACCCGAACACTTTTATGGCTACTTGGAAGGTTTCTTACGTTTCAAAATGGAACCCGCATAGTTGTAGATATCGGACTTCAATTTGATATAATCCGTAAGATGTTTGGACACTCGTTCGCTCAGTTCTTCGTGTTTTTGGTAATAGGCCGAATCACAAGCGGTAGTGGTACATTCCAAAATACCCCCTATAGTACTTTCGTGTTTATATATGAGCCCTTTTATTTTTTCCTTCTCCCGTATTGATTTTTTGTGCGCCACCTTGAAAAGTTCCAAACGTTCAAAAAGGTTTGGGGTTCGTGGTTCAAATACATAGGAGTGCAAAAGCCCATTTATAAAAGTCATTTCATCATCTATAAACTCAATATTGGACTTCCATTTTTGGAGATCGCAGTAAAGTTCTTCTGGTTTTTTTCCTTGATATGAAGCTTCTTTTTCCAAAACAGATGCAAATTGATTAATAGGAAATGTATTGAAAGAAGACCTCAAATAAAATGACGTAAATCATGACATTTCCCCAATACCTGTTAAAATTCAATCAAATGTTCAAGGTCTCCCTGGCAAGAGCTTTGAACTGGTTATGGGTCATGCTGTCAACCCTTTCATTGCTCTTGATTTTTTTGGCCAGGTCCGGGTTGTTCTCCTTGATATCACGAAAAAACCTATCAGCAGCCTCTGCTGGGCCAAAAAGTGCAATTTGGTCCGCATCCTTGATCAAATTGACAATGTTTTCAAAGTATCGTCTTAGCTGATGCTTTTCACGTTCAAGGTATTTGCTGTCCTGGACAACATCCTGGGGACCCCACTTGGTCTTTGATCGGGCTCCTCCTTTGGGGTTAAAGAATTCAAGTTCGGAAGCAATTGTTGAAGAGCGCTCCAAACCGTTCTCAAACACGACAAAATCGCACTTTTGTTTATCCATCCATATTCCAATTTTCTTCATCTTCTTGTGTTATTTGTTATCATTTAACTCTAGAATGGGAATTTTGGGGTTATACCCAATTTCTTTTACAAGCGGATTGGATAGAATGCTACCAAAAAACAGATGTCTGCGATTCATAAATGAAATCATATCACAATTCTTGCTTTCGACAAAAACGTTTATCCCCTTTGCCACATCCACTTCAGGTAAAAAATGAGATTCATAATCTGCTCCATGCAGTATATCCTCGAGGAGTTGTTTATTGGCTTCTTCCTTGGAACTCAACTTCCCATCCTTGTTCTTATCTATATGTACTACGTGAATCAAAGCGTCATGCAACTTGGCCACTTCCAATAGGTGTTTTATTTCACTTTTCTTGAATGCGGTTTTGTAGTCCGTTGGAAAAGCGATTGCTTTTGGGTTGCAATAGAAATGGCCCTCTGGGACCGCAATTACCGGACATACCTTTATTTTTTCCATTACGGAAACCGTGTTGGTGCCAAAAATCCGATTCTTGGCTGCGGTGACACCTTTTGTACCCATTACAATAATGTCAATGTCTTTTTTGGCAATTAGGTTTCTAATGGCTTCTACCAGACTATTAAGGGTGCAGATACTGTGAAATCTGTGTTTTGGATTTTCAGGATGAATCTCTATTTGAGCCATTAACTTTTTCATCCCGTCCTCAGAAGCCTTTTTTCCCATTTCATAAAAGCGTTCACCGGGCTCTGGCACCATCATACTATCCAGATTGTATCCTGAAACTTGGTATGCGTTCAGAAGATAGAAATCACAATCTATGTTCGCGTAAAGACCTTGGGCATACCTGATGGCATTAAGTGCATTTTTGGAATAATCCGTAGGAAGCAGAACTCTTTTGTTCATAGTCTTGACTTTTCATTAAAACTACTTCAGGCGTCTTTTGTCCACTATGATTTTAGTCAATTTGACTTAAAAAAGTTTTCGCTACGGATTGGTCAATCTTAATTATGGTACGGGAGTACCATAAACGGAACTATGGTATGAAAACCGATTTTCTTTATAATAGGTTCTATGAAAATGCGCTCCATGAATGTATGCTTGTTCCGAACCATAGTTAAAAGTTCTATGTTGTGTTCGGTTTCATAACTGTTTATAGCTTCAATTAATTCTTGATCGGGCAAATTATGGTACACGTAATCTGTACCCTTCATCTTGTTGAAAAGAGCCGTTTTGTTCTTTTCTTGCTCAGCAGTAAGTCCTTTGGGTACAGCGACATGCATGATATGAAGTTTTGAACCATGCAATTTCATTACATCCCGGAGAAAATGAAGGTCGGTAAAGTTAAAGTCGATTTCAAAATCTGTTGGAAGCAAAATGTTTTTCGGGGGCTTGAAAATACTTTCTTGTGGAATGACCAAAACCGGCGCCTTGGATTTTTTTATCACGTGCACGGCGTTCGAACCTAAGAAGATTTCCTTTGCACCTGTAGCGCCTTGGGTTCCCATTATAACCAAATCCACTGTTTTGTTCCCTACCATTTCAGATACTTCATCCACCAGATGATTAAAGGCCGAATGGATGATAAACGTGTGTCTGGGATTGTTGAATTTCGCTTCTATCTCTTCCCTTATTTTCTCCAAACGACTTTCTGTGTAATATTTGTAGTCATCCGGGAAGCCAATTTGACCGGGACTTCCAAGGGCATAATCTATACGGTAAATCGCAGGGGTGTAGACATGCATTAAATGGAATACACAAGTAGTGTCTTTATAAAGTTGGAGACCATATTCAATGGCGTTCTGTGCGTTTTCCGAAAAATCCGTGGGTAAGAGAATATTTAGCATGACTTCATATTTATATTTATAATCTCAAAAATAAATGGGCCGGACAAGGTCTGCCATGATATGTGTCAATCTAAAAAGGTATTTAAGAGCAAATAGTGAGATGATGCGAAAAAAGTTTGCCGAACAAAGGATATCGCGTAAAATGAATTTTTGTTCGCACTGACACAGGTCATTTTCCAGAACTTGAGGTCAACCTAATTTGTTCAAAAAGCCAAAAAAATGGAACAAATTGAAACAATCAGAAGCACTCTAAACCCAAAAAGGTCTACAATGGAGACTTCGAAAAAACTTGAAGACTTTAGGAAAAAGCTTGGTGAGCTACAGCTAATCCTCACCAATTATCTAAACATGAATTCTACCATACCTCATCTTGAGGCAACCCGCGAGATTGCATGGTCCATCCAAGAGCTTGGATTCAAACATAAATCTTTGGTGCAACAATTTTCGGATACCATTGGGACGGGCCGAAGCTTTTCTATTTTATCCCATAGACTTTCAGTTCTTGAATCAGAATCCTATTCTTTGGAAAGGGTATTGGATAGTTTGATTAAAACCTAACTTTGAACGGTTTCTATTCAAGACCACTTTAACTATCCCTCAAAATTAGGAAGTACTAACAAAGGAATTTCACTCTTAAAGCTTACTTTTTTGACTATGGGTTCCTGAGTTAACTGTTCAAAAAAGGTGTGCTTGTAATTTGTAAGAACAATGAGATCTGCTCCCTGTTCCTTTGAAAAGTCGCGAATGGCTTTGGAAACAGTGGTTTTGATAGCTTCTTTGTAGAAACTAAAGGGGATTTCACTAAAACGTTGTTTTAGGATTTGTTTGTTGGACCTTTGTATATCGTCTAGAACAAATTCTTGAGCTACATGAAAGATTTTGATTTCAGATTTCCAATGTGCCATCAGCTCTATTAGGGGTTCAAGGATACTTTTGGGAAAGAAATGTGCATACTCCGTGGGAAATACAACCGTTTCAAGTGACTTGAATTCAAATGAATTTGGCACGGCGAGCAGCATGCAATTTTTAATGTTTTTGAGTACCCTTACCGTATTGCTTCCCATAAATATTTCCTTGGCGCCACTTGCCCCTTTTGTACCCATTATTATACCATCAATGTCCAATTTCGAAATTTGCAGTTTTATGGTTTCCACCAATTCTCCTTGTATGGAATGGGTTTGAAAATGATGTTTTGTATTATGATGATTACGTTTGATATAGGACAATATCTTAGCAAGCTCTGTCTTGGAATGTTCAGCTAACGATTGTTGTGAATATCCAGTTCTTACGGAACTTTTAAAACCTGAAATATTTTGAATTTTTGGTTCGTAAGCATGCAATAAGTGGAAGGTGCATTCAAAATCCCCATAAAGTTTTATAGCGGTAAAAAACGCGTTCCATGCGTTTTCGGAAAAATCAGTGGGCATTAAAAGCTGTTTCATGTTTTCCAGTTTAAGTGTTTTCTGAAGTGTCCCTAATCACCAAAAAAGGCACGTTTGAGCTATATCCTATAGCATCAACATTTTGTTTGACAAGTAAGCGCTCAAGGAATGCATGCTTTTTATTCATCATAGCAATCAAATCTATTTGGTTGTCTTCCACGTAACTGTGGACAATATTGGGTTTGTACTGTTCAGTGATATCTTCAAACACTACTTTTCTTCCTTCAAAAAGTTTCCCCAAATGCTCTTTGTTCTGTAATTGGGCTGAAGATTTTTCATCCCCCTCAGCCGCATGTATAATATGTATTGTGGCATCCCATTTAATGGCCAACTCTTTCAAAAGGCCTATGTCTTTTGACTTGTATTTTCTGGCATAGTCCGTCGGGAACAGGATATGTTCTATGGATTTAAATTGATAGTTTTCAGGTATGGCCAAAACCGGAGTATTCGATTTTCGTATAACATGAACTGTATTGGAACCCAAGAAGAATTCTTTGGCACCAGAAGCTCCTTGAGTTCCCATAATGATCATGTCTATGTTTTCTTTGGAACAGATTTCCTGAACATGGTCCGTTAGGGTATTGAATGCCGATACGGTTTCATATTGATGCAATGGGTTTAGGTACTTTTTAGAGATATGGTCCAAAGTCCATTCCAAGCCTTCCAGAGAGGCATCAACCCCTTTATCAGGAATAGTGCTTACCGCAGGCCCCCCAATGAGGTAATCCAGACGGTAGAAATTTGGGGTATAAGTATTCAATATGTAGAACAGGCATTTCTCATTTTTAAAAAGTTCCAAACCATATAGTATGGCGTTAAGGGCATTTTTTGAAAAATCTGTTGGCAGGAGTATTTTTTTCATGACGTATGGGTTTATCTGGGCAGATTTTGCATTACCAGGAATGGAATTTTAATCTTAAGGCCCAGTTGGTCAATCGTAGAACTGTAAAGCATATCCTCAAAGAAAGAGTGTCTGGAATTTACCATTGTAAGCATATCCACGTCGTGTTCTTTTATATATTCCAATATGGTTTCAACTCTGTTTTTTACCGGAGCTGTTTCAAAAAATAGATAGGCTTTGGTCAGATTGCCTTTTAGAAAAAGCTGGTTGTCTACTTGGCGCGCACTCAAAACATTAAAATCTGATAGATATAGAAAGTGAATTTCTGATTTGAAGTTCCCTGCAAGCTCCGATAGCAACTTTAATTCCCTTCTTTTGAACGGGAGCATATAATCTGTAGGAAACAGAATGGCCTTGGGTTGTTTATACTCAAAATCAGATGGGACAGCGAGCACTGGACATTTTACATACTTGAACACCTCTATGGTATAGCTTCCGAAGGTTGTCTTGTGTGTACTGTTTTCACCATGGGTGCCCATAATGATGAGGTCCAGGTTATGTTTTTCAACCAAGTCATTTGCCGCATCCACTAGACTGTCGAAGGCGGCAACCGTAATAAACCTGTGCAACGGATTGGGAGGTGTCCCTTCAATAGAGGAGACCAAATTGGCAAGTTTTTTTTCAACCTTTGCGCGAATATCGCGTTCCAGGGTTTTTCGCTCTTCAACCGTTGTGGTTTGGTAGGGTCCATATACTTCTTCTGCAAAGGCATGCAAAAGATAAAACTCGGCTCGGGTGCACTTATACAGCTCTTGTGCATATTGTAAGGCCTGCAGTGCATTCTTGGAAAAATCAATTGGAATCAGGATTGTTTTCAAGGTCTAATTTTAACCTTAAAAATATGGGCCGGCCTTAAGACATAAAATGATATTCATCATTCATGGAACTCTGGATACTTGTTTCTGTTCATGCACCACGTAGAAGGGAACCGTGGTATGAAAACTGATTCTTTCCACAATGGAGTCAAAGAGAATTTGCTGTAAAAAATTTAAATTTTTGGCTACCATAATGATCATATCAACATCCCTGCTCTCTACAAAACACTGGATGGCCGCCTTTACTTTTCTATTGGTAATCGTATGAAAACTGTATCGCTCCAAAAATGATTCAATCAAGAAATCCTTCAGGTATTCTTTATTTTTCAGTTGTTCAGAATTCAACTCAGTATCTCTTTTTAATACGTTCATGACCCGTATTTTACCAAAATTCAATTTCAACATTTCCGAAATGGAATTCAAAATACCATGAGTATAAAAAATGTTGAAATCTGTAGGAAATGCTATCTCCGTGGGCGTTTGAAATGCCACATCCTTTGGAATCACCAAGGTGTTGCACTGTACTTTGGTAATCACATCACCAGCATTACTGCCCACTACTTTTTCGCGTAAGCCGGAAACACCTTTTGTGCCCATAACAATAAGATCAATTTGCTTTTCTTCAAATTGCTTCTTGATGGTCTCTATAAAAAACCCTTGTTCAACTACAAAGTTGAATCTGTGATTGGCACCATTGCTCCATTTTTTGGTCCGTGTGTTTAATTGTGACATATGGAGTTTGGATGCCTCGTATTTTTTGGAGGATGCTTCTTTTTTTTGAGGATTCAAGAGCGGCTCTACGTGAAGTAGGTAGAAGTTGCAATCGTGGTCTTTAAAGATGATTTGTGCGTATCGCAATGCATTTTCAGCATTTTCAGAAAAGTCTATTGGGACCAAAATATTCTTCATCACCAAGGGAATAACATCACTAATTTAAAGTGAGTCAGAATATTATGTAATGACAAATATCAGATAATGGGAACTTTAGAGGTTAAGAAAATTATTGAATATGCATCAGGGTTTCCCTATCCAATATTCTAATGTCCCTATTTTCTACCTCAATCAATCCTTCATGTTTGAAATCTGATAGGGTACGAATCAGGCTTTCCGTGGCCACCCCTGCCACATGGGCCAGGTCGCTACGGGTAATTTGCAAAGATTTTGTGGGACCTTTTCCCATAGCTTTTTCGAACTGTAATAAAGTTTGGGCGGTTTTCTTTCTTACAGAACTGTATGCCATTTGCAATAATTGCTTTTTTATCTCGGTAATGTTGCCAGCAAGCACCTCCATCAGCTCTAGAGAGACATTTTTATTATCCTCTAGAATGGTTCTGAGTTCTGATTTTGCTATACCGGCCATTTCAACATTTTCGATGGCCACTGCGTATTCTTGATGGGGTAGATTTTCCAACAGGGAAGTAAATCCCAAAAACTCATCAGCTCCATAGAGAGCGGTAATTAGTTCTTTGCCCTGTTCATCCAGCCTGTAGCATTTTACTACGCCCTTAAGTATTAAATAGATGGTGTTTGAATGCTCACCTTCACTGTAAATTGTTTCCTCTTTTTTAAATGAAACCATTCGACCATAATCATCAAAAAAGTTTTTCAACTGATGCAATGAGCGTATTTGGTTCTTTGTTCCTTGCTTTTGGTGTTTTAGTGATATTGAAGAATCAATAAGCTTTGCTTTTTGCAGTCGAGAGTGGATCGCGTTTAAAAGCTCTTCTTCTTCAAATGGTTTTGTTAAGTAGTCATCGGCTCCAAGATTCATACCCTTGCGTACGTCTTGCCGCTCCGTTTTTGCTGAAATAAAGATAAAGGGAATGTGCCTGGTCTCAGGATGCGAGGATAATTCTTCCAAAACACCATAACCATCAAGTTCGGGCATCATAATGTCGCACAGGATTATATCGGGCAATTCCTTTTTTGCAATATCCACAGCTATTTTCCCATGGGCTGCATCAAAAACTAAAAATCCGGATAAATCAAGAAGTTCAGCTATGTTCTCACGTAGTGATGCGTCGTCTTCTACAAGTAAAATCTTTTTCATGGGTCGCCTATTTAATGGGAATCTTTACCATAAAGGAAGAACCTTTGTCCAATTCACTTTCAAAAGCTACTGTTCCGCCAAGGTTGTTCATGTGCTGCTTTACAATATTCAACCCAATCCCTGTGCCTTGAGTGGTCAATACATTGCTTGCCCTAAAATACCTATCAAAAACAAAAGGTTGTTCTTCTTCGGGTATGCCCAGTCCTTGGTCTTTGACCTTTATCGTCAAGTGATTTTCGTCTTTTTCAACCAGAAGTTCAATATTTGTGTTTTCTGGTGAATATTTAATGGCATTGTGCAAAAGATTCGAAAGGGCTAAAACCATTATTTTCTCATCAAATGAAATGGAAATTCCATCGATGTCCTTGGGATAAATTATGTGTTGACCTTCCTTTAAAAGGGTATTTGCATTGTAAACAACCTCATTGATCACCTTGCTCAAAGAAAAGTTGGTTGAATTATACTTTACCTTATCGGAATCCAAACGCTCTATGGACAGAAAATCAGTAAGGATATTGTCTAGATACCTAACTTTTGTTTTAATGGTTTCGATATGCTTATCACGTTTGTCCTGTTGATCTCCCTCTGTATACTTTGATAAAAGGGATGTTGAGGTAAGTATACTTGTCAGGGGTGTTTTGAATTCATGGGATACCAGGGACAAAAACTTGGTCTTTAACTCGTTTAGTTTTTTCTCAGCCTTTAATGCTTCGCTAAGTTGCATGGTACGCTGCTCAACCTTGTTTTCAAGAGTCTGTGTATAGTTTTTGCGTTCCGTGATATCCAAAACAATAGCAACGCAAACCCTTTTCTTGCCTATGGAAGATAACTGTAAGTGTGCCTCCACGGGATAGGTAGAGCCATCTTTTCTTTGGTGGATAGTTTCGAACTCTATCTTTTCTTTGATGCCATTGAGCATAGGCCTAATCAAACGGGTCAAACTATCATGGGTGAGCTCGGGTTTTATATCCAGAATGGACTTCTCTTCCAACTCTTCAGCGGTATAGCCCAAGTTCAATCGAGCCCCATAATTCACATCAAAAAACCTAAAACTTTCTACATCAAACACGAATATTTCGTTGCGTGATTCATTGAAAATCCGATACCAGTGATTTATTGCCTGCTCTGCCCTTTTTCGTTCGGTTATGTCCACCACCAAGGCCATTATGTAATCCTTGCGAAGTAATTTAAAGGGATTCAAACCGATTTCGAGGGGAAATTTGGTACCATCTTTCCTAATCCCTTCAAGATCTAGCCCAAGTCCCATACTTCGCTTTTTGCCTTTGGCCAGAAAATCCTTAAAATGCGACTCATGGGGTGTTCTGCTGTTTGGAGGCAATAAAATACTAAGGCACTCACCGTTTAAACCCTCCTCTGCATATCCGAACATTGCATTGGCAACAGAATTGCTGGCAACAATGGTTTGTTTGTCATTAACTATAAGAATACCTTCCGAAATGGCCTCAGATAGGATTTTGAAAATACTGTTTTGCTCGAAGAGTTTCACCTCTTAAAGGTAGTTTAAATTGCTGATCTTGGTCATTTAACAATACATTCAAAGGTGATACATTGTACATGCAATACTAAATATAACGGTCATGATGGTTACCAACAAGAATATAGGAAAAACGTTTTATCAAAGTCTTGGAAAGCTGTTTTATGCTGTGGCAAAAGCGGACCACAGTGTCCACATAAAGGAGATAGACAGGCTTAAGGAAATGGTTAGAGAGCATTGGCTGGAGGTGGATGAAGTTGAGGATGAATACGGCACCGATGCGGCTTTTCAAATTGAGACTGTATTCGATTGGTTGCTGGAGAATGAAAAGGATGCGGTTGAGTGCTACGAAGATTTTGAAAGGTTTTACACGGACCATAAAGCTCGTTTTAATGATCAAATAAAATATTTGATCATGGCAACGGCTAGATCTATAGCCTCCGCATTTTCTGGAAGAAATAAGTCCGAATTGATTGCACTGGGGAGGTTGGAGCTACTCTTTAAAACCTGACTAAATCTTAATGGTCATTAAGGGTAGTTTTACCGTGTTGGCCATTTTTTCACCTATGCTCCCTTTAAAGAAATGGGCAATACCTTTTCGGCCATGCGTGGGGATCACTACCATATTTGCAGAAATGGATTCCGCAAAGTTGAATATGCCCTGCTCAACACTAAAATCATGATAGATGTTCACTTTGTGCGAGTTCCCGATTATCGATGTGAAATCAGCCACTTTTTCCGCAATTTGTCTGCTATTCAAAAAATTCGAACCCTCCGTATTAATATAAACTAGTTGGAGTTCAGCATTAAAAAGATTGGAAAAATCAAGTGCCTTTTGAAAGGCGGCACGATTTTCAGCTTCAAGATCGCAAGCGAAGACCACATTTTCTACTTTAAAGTCATGATGAGGTTTTTTAATGACCAACACAGGCACTTCTGCAGAACGGACCACTTTTTCCGTATTGGACCCAACAAATAGCCTGCTGAATCCCCGAGAACCGTGAGAGCCCATTACAATCAAATCTATTTGCTGTTCTTGTGCTACTTTGTTTACTTCCTCAAAAACCTTGTAGTTTTGAATAACCGTTTTTACAGGAATCCCCATTAAATAAGACTTGTTGGTGTATTCATTTATTTTTTCCTTGGCCAAATTCATATAATATTTGGCCTCTTCCTGTTCATACAATTCAGATTTGGCCAATACGGATTCCGAAACACCCATCATGTGAAAAATGGTAATAGTTCCGTTAAGTTTCCTGGCTAATTGGGCGGCGACCTCCAAAGCATATTCCGAGCAATCGGAAAAATCTACAGGGACCAATAATTGCTTCATTTCCATTTTTTTGGCGTTTTATCTAGGTTACTTAATAGAGACTCAACGCATTTTCGGTATGGGACATGTAGAGTTATTGAGTCTAAGAATACGTTGGATTAAAAGTAATAGTGGATTATGGTAGATACTATGACCCACGTCATTTTGTATGAAGTGTACTACTAGCATATTTGTTCTTAAAATACTAGGTTATGGCACTAAATTTCAATCAATATGCTTCGGAAGGTAACAAGTTCTTAAAGGAATATGCCAAACAGATGAATTTGGGAGATAATACGGATAAAGCAGGCAGAATATTGACTTCAGTTCTGTATGCTTTACGAGATATCATCCCAATTCAGGAGTCGTGTCAGTTTATGGCGCAATTGCCCATGTTCTTAAAAGGGGTTTATGTGCATGGCTGGAGTGTCGGAAAGAAAAAACCAAAAATCAAGCGTATGCCTGAGTTCATCGATTTAGTGCGCAAACACGACGGGGCAGCGGCAATAAATGATTTTGAGTATAGCGAGGAGGTAGCGGAACAATACATCAAAACAACCTTTATTTTTTTAAGAAAGTATGTATCTCTAGGTGAATTGGAGGATATACGGGATTCGCTGCCAAAAGATCTTAAGGATATGATCTACTCCAATATCATGTTTTAACAAAAAAATCAGAACAATGGAAATGAAAATCAAATCAACCTTAGCTGCATTCTTTGTGTTATCGGGTCTTATGGCTCAGTTGCCTGAAACTTTTGATAAAGTAGCACCATTTAACGAAGGTATGGCAGCGGTACAAAAAGGAGACGAATGGGCCTTTATTAATGATTCGGGAGCCCTTGCCATAGATTTCCGTAAGGATGTTCATTGGAATATGCAAGCAAAAAAACATTCAAATGGGATACATGCAATCGAATACCCACATTTTTCTGATGGCCTGTGCATGGTAATGACCTATGTTGAGGATATTCCCCTATATGGCTTTATAAACCCCAAAGGCGAATTGGCAATTGAACATCAGTTTTTAAATGTGAATCCCTTTAAAGATGGGTATACCATTGGCATTGTTTATGAGAAAGTATTGAGAGGACAGAACGAGTTTAAATTGAATATTTATGAATACAAGTTTCACGAGGTCTTGATGGATACTTCTGGTGATATTGTGAAATTTCTAAGAAGACGATATAATATTCAAATGAGAAAGGATAGGTACAAAGTGCCCATGATTAATTCTAAGCTGTTAAATAATCAGTTGATAGCTGTCAAAACCGATAATGAGTGGCAGATACAAAAGATAGATCTTTAGCTATCATTAAATCTTGACCCAAGTTTGATGCCTATTTGGCGGTTAATTTGTCAAGGAGCAGATACCAAACAACAAACGAAAGAAGTGTGAACTTTTGTATCATTGGTAATAGGTCTACCCAAAAATCAAGAAGGTACAAGAGGTTGTTGGAAGTGAGTGCAATCAAAAACAATATACCTGCCCATAATTGTTCGTAGCACCTGTTTTTCGCAAGGTCCAAACACACAAAAAGAACGGAAAAAATACCTGACATTCCTGAGAAAAAAATGATACGATCATGATTTCCGAAGGGTAGCAATAGCATCAAAAAAATGGAAAACAGACCAAGTCCATGCCAGATTATCTGATACCATCCAAAATTTGGTCTTAACACCGTAATCAGTTTTCTCCACAAGAACAACAATCCGAAACATATGGACCATAAGGCCACAACAGCAAACGGTCTGGCTGTATTTCTATATAGGCCTGGAATGCTGGGTTCAATCAAATCACATAGATAACCATCCCAAATTGAAATTGTATTATTTGGGGAAAGTAAAGCCAATGAATGAACATGAATAAGTATGGAAATTAAATAGAAAACAATGAAAACGGCCAAGGCCATTTTGGGAATGGTCTTTCTTGAAATAGAATTACGCCAAGAAAAAGTTTCCATAGGTTCTCAGGATTCTGGAAGGAACGTCTTCGGATAACTGGGGTGGCTATAAAAAAGAACAGGAGGTTTGCACCTCCTGTTCCGCTATGAAAAACCGATTTCATTTTTATACCATCACCCTGTTTTCAATACTCTGTTGCCAAAATACGTAAGACAAAGCATCAGTACTAGATGAGGTCAATTTTCCACTAGGCCTTTGTTCCTTATCGGTTCAAAGACCAACCGGTATGCGGATAAGCTACAATGAACTCTTCCTCTTTACACTGCCGTAAAGGTCATTCCGGTCTTTATCAAAAATTCTCATGAACGTCATTAATGGTGCTAAAATATAAAGAGTCCATAATACCTGAAATGACCTAGGTCAGTTTAAGAAAGAAATATTCAAAACCAATAATTCCTTTCAAACAATCCAATTAAACCGTTTCTTTTTCTGCCTGTTGTTTCTTGGTAACGATTTTTTCTATCAGTTCAGGAACTTTTTCAAAGGCCGCTGCAAGTCCATGGGATTTTCCTGCTTCCAAAAAAGATATTTCGTTATCCTTGGTTACCAAAAACCCAATAGGCTCAATACCCATTCCCGCACCCGCACCAAGACCCTCGCCTTTGCGTATTTTTCCATCAACGCCTTCGCCACCTCCAGAACCAAATCCCATACCCACTTTAATTACAGGTACGCATTTGAACTCGCCCAGTTGAAATTGCTCCCCAACTATGGTATCTGTGGTAGCTTCTGTTTTAATAAAATCCGTAATCTGTTTCAGTAATTCTTCAAATTGTAAATCCATGACTTTTTGTTTTATAATTAATAAATGATTTCAACAAGTGAATTGGCCTATTTTCTATCTGCAAAATCAGACCATTGGTATCTCTAAAATTGATTTGACAGGGCAATCCGTAAAAACTGATCAAAGCGAAAACCGGATATAGTTTGGCATTGGTTATATAATCCCCTGTATCGATATAAAGCCTAAATCTTTTGAGCCTAAAAGTTCTTAGCAATGCCATTATTTGGCCCAAAGACCACCCTCTTTTCTTGTCCTTCTTCTTCTTAACTCCTTTTCTTGTTTTTTGAACTTGTTTCTTTCTTTTGTCAAAAGGGGAAAAGTAACGGGTGAAAAAGAACACCTTCAATCCAATTTTTAGTATTGAATCCTTATCCTCCTCCAACCACATTCTTGCCAAACCTTTAAAGGTTATTTGGTACTGATTGTTGAAGGTGTTTATTGTCAACTCCATGGGCAGGAATAAAAAACCTATCAATACCAGAATAAACAAAGACAAAAGAATAAGGAATATCATGTCTTTTAAAGGCAAAAGAAGTATAATAATCACCCCTGCACAATGACTGTAATCATTTTACACCTTGTGTTTGGAAAGTAGTTTTGTCAAGGTCCATAAGTCATTTTTGTCATGAAAAAAGCACGCTTGTTCGTATGGTTTATTGCGTTCGGTATTGGGATTCTTTCCGCTCAAAAAAACACTTCCAAATTGCATCTGTTTGAAACAAAATTTGACATTAATACTGTTGAAACTGTAAATGGTGTGATACATACGGTTGAGACCATTTTGACTTCGGATAAGGACTATTGTTGTATACACCTTCAATTGGAAAACAATGAGGACAAAGTAAATATCCATGTGGGACCAGATTGGTATTTGGAGGAAAAGCGTTTTGAACTGAAAAGGGGAGATGTGCTACAGGTTACCGGTTCTAGAATCATCCATGAAAGAAAGGAGCTTATCATAGCCATGCAGATTGAAAAGAACGGAAGCATCCTTCCACTTAGAGATGAAAGAGGATGTCCCTTGTGGCAGGAATGTCGCAAGGACTCCACACCCAACTAATGCTTGAATTGAAAAGTTGAATGGTTATAATCCAAAACAGTAACAAAAGGACTTTTATGAGAACCATCAGTAAATACTACCTAGTTTGTTTTATTTCATTTTTATCTGTTGTTGGCTGTACAAAAAAAGACCAAAAAACATATCCACAAAAAGTACCGCTAACGGAATCGGTCTATGCTTCGGCAACCATTCAACCAGATAGCCTTTACGAGGCTTATTCTTCTGTATCGGGGATTTTAGATTACAACTTAGTGGAAGAGGGCGAAACGGTGAGAAAAGACCAGGCTATTGTCCAAATAGGGAATTTGGAAACTGAGATGAACAAGCGCAACGTTCAGTTATCATTAAGATTGGCACGTGATAATTATGAAGGGGAAGCGGCTATTTTGAGGGAAATTCAAGACGAAATCAAAACAGCACTTCTACAGCTTAAAAATGACTCCATAAATTACTTCAGGCAAAAAAATCTATGGGAGCAAAACATTGGTTCAAAGATTGAGTTTGACAATCGCCAATTGGCTTATGACCTTTCACAGAATACCCTAAGATTATTGAAAAGGAAATATGAGCGAACACAAAATGAATTGTCCACACAAGTGATGCAAGCTGAAAACGATGTTAAGGCCGCTCAGAAGATATCAAAGGATTTTACCATAGCTAGTAAGATTGATGGTACCGTTTATGCCCTTTATAAAAATCCAGGTGAAATTGTGAGTACAAATGAGCCAGTAGCAGCGGTAGGTCATAGCAATAGATTTCTTATAGAGTTGCTTGTGGATGAAGTCGATATCGTGAAATTGGATATAGGCCAAAAAACATGGATTTTATTGGATGCATATGGTAATCAGGTGTTTGAAGCGAAATTATCCAAGATTTATCCTAAGAAAGATGAAAGATCACAGACGTTCAAAGTAGAGGCCACGTTTTTAGTACCCCCTAAAAAACTCTACCCAGGTCTATCGGGTGAAGCAAATATTGTCATCGCGGAAAAGGACGAGACTTTGACCATAATGAAAGAATATCTAATAGATGGTTCCAGAGTACTAACTGATGAAGGAGAAATGCCGGTCAAAATTGGGATACAGAGTTTGGATAAGGTAGAGATACTGGATGGAATAGATGAGAATACGGTCATACTAAAACCCAACCGATGATAAACTGGAAGGTCATTTTAGAAATTGCCAAAACCCATTTGGTGACTAAGAAGAAGTCAACGATTACAGCAACTTTAGGGGTTACCTTTGGTATTGGTGCCTACATCACTTTAGTGAGCTTTATGACCGGTCTCAATGAATTGCTTGACGATCTAATCCTAAATCAAACGCCCCATATTCATATCTATAATGAAATAAAACCCTCGGAAAAACAGCCAATTACCCTTATTGAAAATTTGGATGGAGCTTTCAATGTGGTGCACTCGGTAAAACCAAAACAAGGGCAGCGAAAAATACATAACGCCCTGCCCATATTAAACTATTTGCGAAACGATGAAAATGTTAGAGGAGCTACTCCTCAGTTGCAGGTTCAAATATTTTATTTATCTGGATCCATTGAATTGGGAGGAAATCTTGTTGGTGTAGATATTATGGAAGAGGTACGACTTTCCAATATTCGGGACAATATAGTGGAAGGGAGTCCGGAAGCATTGAAAAATTCAGAAAATGGAATTCTTTTAGGAGCTGGGCTTGCAAAAAAAATGTCACTTTCTGTTGACGATAGGGTACAGGTCAGTACCGCTGAGGGGAATATTTTTCCTCTTAAAATAGTGGGCATCTATCAAAGTGGAATAGCAGAGATAGACAATATTCAAAGCTTTGCAAAATTAAAAACAGTGCAACGTGTTCTTGGGGAAGCCGAAAACTATGTGACCGATATCAATATTAAACTTTTCCAAATCAGTCAAGCAGAACAAATGGCCAATCGGTTGGAGAGACAATTTGATATTGAAGCCGTCGATATCAATGAAGCGAATGCACAATTTGAAACAGGGTCAAACATTAGAAACCTTATTACGTATGCGGTATCCGTTACTCTTTTGATAGTTGCAGGATTTGGTATCTACAACATTCTGAATATGCTGATTTATGAAAAAATGAAGGATATCGCCATTTTGAAAGCCACGGGTTTCTCAGGACGGGATGTTAAATACATCTTCATGAGCCAGGCCATAATAATTGGCTTTATCGGAGGGGTGTTGGGCCTGTGCATCGGATTTCTATTGTCTAAGCTTATTGATGGAGCCCCTTTTGAGACCGAAGCGTTACCTACAATTACCACCTATCCTGTAAACTACAAACTTGGTTACTACATGATTGGATTCTTTTTTGCTTTGTTATCAACGATTATTGCAGGGTATTTACCATCAAGAAAAGCGGGTCGCATTGATCCTGTTCAAATAATACGGGGAACATAAACAGTTTGATATGGGCCTTATTCTGGAAGCAAAAAACATAAATAAACATTTTTACAAGCCTAAGGATTTTCATGTGCTAAAGGACATTTCATTTGGTATTGAAGCAGGTGAATTTGTATCAATAATGGGTAAATCTGGTTCTGGTAAATCGACACTTCTGTATATACTTTCCACCATGGATACCGATTATTCGGGCTCACTATTTTTAAATGGGGGCTTGATTACGGGCAAAGAGCATCAAGAGCTTTCTAGAATACGAAATAAAAACATCGGTTTCGTATTTCAA
This sequence comes from Flagellimonas meridianipacifica, assembly GCF_003001695.1. Classification (GTDB taxonomy): domain Bacteria; phylum Bacteroidota; class Bacteroidia; order Flavobacteriales; family Flavobacteriaceae; genus Flagellimonas; species Flagellimonas meridianipacifica. The sequence goes on from NZ_PVYX01000001.1 coordinate 1,355,164, forward strand.
TTTCATTACTTGCTTTCGGAGTTCAGCGTTCTTGAGAATGTGATGCTTCCCGCAAAGAAACTTGCGGAAAAATCATATGATGAAATAGAGCATGATGCTCTTGAAAAGCTTAATATGCTTCACATCGGACATCTGGCTACTAAAAAAGCCTCTAGGATTTCTGGAGGGGAAAAGCAACGGGTGGCCATAGCACGGGCATTGATAAACAATCCTACTATTCTAATGGGAGATGAGCCAACGGGCAACTTGGATAGTTTTAATGCGGAAAACGTGTTTCAGATTTTTAAACAATTAAAGGAAGAACAGGCACTTTCCCTTCTGGTGGTTACACATGATGGTGATTTTGCAAAACGAACCGACCGCATCATCCAAATGGAGGATGGGCGCATTGTACATCAATAAACCAATTTAGTGCCTAGGAGGGCTTTTCAATTTATTGTTTGCTCTTTTAACATATCGTTGGAATCCTTAGCGTACATGTCCACTATACTTTCTTTGTTGAAGACCAGTAGGGGAATGGATACTTTGCCTTCTATGGTTTCTACGGTATCCTTGCAGAAAAGCCTATCAAAAAAAGAAGGTTGCTCACGTTCCATCATCACAAGCATTTCGGGGATTTCTTCCTTAATACTGTTATGAATCCCTGATTCCACGTCATCGGCATATTCAATAGAGAAAATAATCTCTGGATAGTCAATCCTTTTTAATACCTCCTCCTTAAACACTTCCATTTTCTTATCAACATTGACCTCTGTTTTGAGAGGAATGTGAAAGACCTTTATCAGTGCTCCATAAGATTCGACCAATTTAGCTACCCGCCTAAGGGCGAAGACATCCGTAGACTCAAAATCTGTTGCGTAAAGCACGGTGGAAATATCATGTAGATGATAGTCGTCTGGTAGAATGAGCAATGGAGATTTAAGTTTGTCCATTAAATTCTCAGCTATATTGCCAGTGAAGAATCCTCTTAAAGATTTTGTACTTTTGACTCCTACCATGACCAAATCGGCATTGATTTCTTCTACGGTTCTTAAAATAGCTTTTGAAATATTGGTGCTTTTTACCACATGAAAATCTGCATCCACAGCTCCAAGCTCATTTTTTAACTGATTTTCACAATACGTTTTAAGTACTTCAAGTTGGTCTAGAAAATAATTTTTTTCCAAAATACCCCTCGACCTAACATTAGCCGTTGTAAAGGGCTGTAGGTCATATACATGTAATATGTGCAGATCGGCGTTTAGTACCCTGCTCAGCCTATGGGCATATTTTAATGCTGCCGAGGTAGTTGGAGTACAATCTGTGGCATAGAGTAATGTTTTCATAACACTTGTCTTTGGATTTTCATAAAGTTATTTCATAGGAGTACCATGGCAAATGACCTAAGTCAGGGTTAATGGATTTGGATGAACCAGGGCCTTTTTCTGTCGAAAATACTAGAAGAACCTCTTTCTAGATGATGTAAATCATTTTCCGGGTGGAATACATTGGGTAGGTTGTTTAGCAATGGAAACCCTATTTGATGAGGTCCTGTATTGCAAAATCAAAGAAGAAATATGATAATTGGAAGGATAAAAGTAAAAGAGCTCTCAGGTCTCAAGTCGCCAAAGAAAGTGGAGAATAGGCTGAACGCTTTAGGACATATACAAAAGGTAAGGCTAGACTTGAATCATAACACAATATTTTTTGAATATTCCACATTTAGGGATTTGGATACCCTTATTTGCGAGCTAAGAAAAATGGGCCTGTTTGTGCTCCGTATTTATCCGAAAAGTAGGGTGATTGGGAGTACTAAGCTCAAAACTTGATATTGTTTTTCATATAACTCCATTCATTCTTTGTACTGAAATACTTATTCAGTTTTGTAATCAGTTATTTTACAATTGAAATATTCAAAGTCTCCTTCAACCAAATTCCAAGTGGCACTTAATTCTGTAGGTATCAACAGACCATCTTTTTGTTCATATGCATTAAACCTCCCTGTAAATTCTTCCAGCGAATCGCCTCTATAACGATGAGTAACAAAGCGGTCTATTAACCCCTTATCGTTGAAATAAAAGACACCTTCAGCAGAAGTATGGTTCTGCACTATTTTAGCTTTGACAGATTTATCATCAAGAATCTCCCAGTTTATGTTTTCATTGAGAAAACATATTGGGTATAGAGCCAATTCTCCGAGACACCTCGCTAGGGCACTTTGATGGGTTTTGGCTGAACTATCGGAACCTAGCGAAAAAGATCCTAGAAAACTCACGTTCGTCTCACCTTCACCTTCTATACTTTTGTCCATTACAAAAATGGGAAAGCTTCGTGCTGCCCAAACAAAACCCAAGGGTTTTGCGGACATGAACTGTTTTCCGGTGAAAGTCATCCAGCGTTTATTTTTTTCCTGTCTAATGTTTCCTGATTGTTTCAAAATAGCATGGCAATCCTTACACTTTCCCAATACACCAACTTTTAATACATATTGTCGCACAATTTGTGGTAAATGGTTGAGGTCTTCTTGGGTCACTGGTTTTTCGGTATTACCACTGAGATTGAAAAGAAATTCAACTTGTTTGTTTACACCTCTGTTAAAGTGATAATACGCGTAGAAAATGGCACCCGGTAATAGAAAAACAAATAAAAAGAACAGCAGTATAAAGAAAACACTCGTTTGGGGAGTTAGAAATATCATGAGGCAAGGGTTTTATCAATTGTAAAAGTGTTGGGTAAATATTCCAGGAATATCAAAAGCACATATTTTTCCGATCAGACCCACAAATCATTCTTCGTCCAAATTAACTCTGTTGGGATGGTAGAACAATGATTTTAATCAGCTGTTATTCATGGTATCTGTGGCATTTGTAAATCCTGAATAACAATGGTCCGAGGGCAATGGGCCTATTTAAAGAAAGACTTCCACTGATTTCCATCATTTTATAGACTCGCGTTTGACAATACATTTACAAGTATTCCAAAAACACAACCTAATATGAAAACAATTACACTTTTACTAACAGTACTTTGCACTATGTTTTCTTTTGGTCAAACAGAGAAGACAGGAGATATCTTAATTAATACTACCCAGACGGATGACACCTATTGGGCTGGGGAGAATATCAAGGTGAATTCAGTTGTTCAGGGTGACTTGGTAGTAGCTGGAGGAAACCTTGTAATAAATGACAGTATAAATGGAGACTTAATAGCTGCCGGCGGCGAACTATATGTAAATGGTTACATAGCGGATGATGCACGTCTGGCGGTGGGTAGAGTGACCATAAACTCAGAAATTGAAGATGACTTAATCGTCTTTGGTGGTGAAGTTATACTTACAGAAAATGCCAAAGTAAACGGCAATCTAAAGTGTTTTGGCGGAAACGTTGAAATAAATGGCGAGGTTAATGGAAAAGCCGAAATTAAGGGCACAGATATAAGCATCAACGGGATTTTCAATGAAACTTCAAAAATAATGGGCGAGGACTTTACCCTTGGACCTAATGCAAAATTCCACTCGAAAGTTGAGTATTGGAACAGTGATGGGGAAATAGACTTTAAGGAAGCGCTTGTTAACACGGAAGCTACGTTTAATGAAACACTTGGTGATGAAAACTCAGAGTTGTCGGCAACTACATTCGGTACAAAATCCCCATCACTATGGGTATTTTATATTTTATCCGCATTTCTGGTTATCCTCATACTACACTCACTTTTTAGAAATACATTTTCAGAAGCTGTTGAAGGTTTGGAAAAGAACTGGTTCAAAAGTTTTGGGATTGGCCTGATCTATCTGTTCGGTATTCCTTTGCTGATAATTCTCGCTTTCTTAATTGTTATCGGTATTCCCATTGGACTTTTTGCTACCGGTATTTTTTTGTTCAGCCTTCTGTTTGGTCATTTAATTGCTGCACTGTTGTTGGTTTACTACTACAAGCATAAAAAGACAAGAAAATGGAACTTTTGGGGTATTACCTTTCTTGCTTTATGTGTTGCCATAATACTCCGATTGTTCACTATGTTGCCTTATGTGGGCATATTGATTTCAGTGGTTATTCTATCAATTACTTACGGGGCACTGACTTTGAAGGTTATCAACTTCAAAATAGTACCGGTGAAAAAATAATAGTATGAATGAGGAACATCCCAATATCAGAATTCTAAACAAGTTCGACCCTGCCAATCCAAAAACCATTGCAAATTTGTTAGCTGAGGATTTTGTTTGGCACTATATTAACCCTGAGCTGCCCGATGTTCAAGGAGACTATCATGGCTCTTCGGGCTTGATTGATTTTTTTAAGAAATTGGCAGTTGGTACCAATGGTTCTTTTAAAGTAAACCCCTTATCAGCTTTTCCCATGGGGGATGAATTGGTCATTACACATGTTAAGGATACCATGATTTTGGATGGTGAATCCATGGAAATTGAAGCGGTTGTTTTATGGTGTATCATTGATGGTAAGATTAAAGAAGCATGGGATATACCTATATCGCATACAGCCACTTTCAAATAAATACAGGAAAGAGAGAATGAAACTTGTTCAGGTTACACTAGAGAATGCAATGAAAGATACCTTTTGTGTATTAATGAACAAAAAGATATGAATTTAGGGGCAAGCACAAAGTGTGAGAAAAGAATCGATGAAAAGGTCAGTTTGTTGTGAGTATTTTAAAATCCATCACTGTTTCATTTGTGTAGGTTTCCCCCGGCCTTAGGATACAACTTGGAAAGTGGGGGTTATTTGGGGCATCTGGATAGTTTTGGGTCTCAAAGCAAATGGCAGGAAACACACTGTAGGTCGCATCATCTTTAAAGTCCAAATTCGGAAGTTCAATGGGCGTATAGATAACCACTGCAGGCTGTTTCGAGAGCACTTTCATGCATATTCCGCTCTTTTCTGAATAGAGGGCTGCAGAAAAAGGTTTAGGGGGCATTATAAAAACATCGTCAAGCCCAGATGAAGGTATTTTTTTGATTTTAGCTTTTGTGTTAAAGTCATATTTTGTTTGCCTGCAATCCAATATTTTTCCGGTTGGAACCTTTCTGTCGTCCAACTCCAGTATTTTGTTGCTGTTAATCTGTAGAAAGTGTTCGGACACACTTCCTTCACCATTGAGATTGTAATAGGCATGGTTCGTTAGATTGAGCACTGTGGTTTGGTCGGTTGTGGCGGTATAAACAATTCGTAGTGCGTTCGATTCAAGAAGTTCGTATTCCACTGTGACTTTCATGTTCCCTGGATAGCCACCTTCCATGTGTTTGCTGAGCAGACCAAATTTTACATTGTTGCTGCGACTGTTTTTGGTAGAAACAACCTCCCAAAGTTTTTTGTCAAACCCTGTGCTGCCCCCATGTAAGTGCACTCCGTTTTCACTATCGACAGTGTATCTCTTCCCTTCCAACTTAAAGAATCCTTTGGATATCCGGCCGGCGTATCTGCCCACTGTGCATCCCAGATAAAGATTGTGCTTCTGAAACTCCGGGGATGCATAATCTTTAACATTGTCCAGTCCTACGACCACATTGACCAGGTCTTTGTTGCGGTTGGGTACTTTTAAAGAAATCAGGGTGGCGCCGTAACTACATACTTCCATTTCCATTCCCTTGGAATTGGCCAATTTGATTACTTCCATCATGATTGGTCTATTTTCCTGTATGACATAGGAGCATTGATTATCCAGTAAAGTACGTTAGAATTCCAATAACAATGACAACCAACAAAAACGAGAGCACCAAATCAATGGTATCATAGCTTTTCCTGGCCAATTGCTTATCATCTTCACCCAAGGTGCCAAAAGACAATCCTTTGATAGTTTTATAATCTGGAGCAGTTGTTGCCAATGAGACGCCTATGCACAAGGCCAAGGAAAAAATGAACATAAAAATGGCCATGTGGGCAAAGTTTATGGTCGCAAATGTATAAGCAAAACCAGAAGCCAACTGCTCCCCAGTTTGACGAAAATGTTCAATATCCGGTTGATAGTAAATCTCGGCACTTAATCTGGCGATAAGCAAAACCAAACCCGTCATTAGAGTGGTAATGGCGGCCGTTGAGTTCACTCTTTTCCAAACAATTCCAAGAAGGAAAACAGTCGTGACCGGAGGGGCAATGTACGATTGTACATTCTGCAAGTACTGGTACATAACACCACCTCCAATCTTTTCCATTATCGGAATCCAGAAAATACCAAGAACAACAATTACCGCCGTGGCGGTCTTACCGATTCGTAGGAGTTGTTTCTCCTCCTTGTCAGGCATTATCTTTTTATAAATGTCAATTGTAAAAATGGTGGAACATGAATTGAAAACTGATGCCAATGAGCTCATTAAAGCAGCAATTAGACCTCCGGCTACCAATCCTTTTAATCCGACAGGCAATAAGGTTTTTACCAACATGGGAAATGCTCGGTCCGCTTTTTCCACACTGAAGATTTCAGGATTTTGTATGGTCAAGGCAAAAGCTATGATTCCTGGAATAAGAAATATGAAAATGGGTAATAACTTCAAGTAAGCCCCAAAAATAGCCCCTCTTCGTCCTATTTTGATATTGTTTGCTGCCAGTGTTCTTTGCACAATGTATTGATCGGTGCACCAATACCAAATACCTACAATTGTACCTCCAATCAACAATCCGGTCCAGGGAAAATCTGGGTCACTCATGGGTCGCCACATATTGAAGTGTTCCGGACTTACTTCTTTCACCGTCTCGGTCATTGCAGACCACCCGCCGATTTCTTGCAGGCCCAATACCGTAATAATGATTGAACCCATAATTAAAATAATGGTTTGCAAGGTTTCAGTATAGATTACTGCCTTCATCCCACCTATTATAGTGTAGATTCCTGTAAAAATCACAATGCCAATTGCTCCACCCCAAAAGGAAACCCCCAATAGTTCAGATACTACAATACCACCTGCATAGATGGTTACCGAAACTTTGGTAATCACATAACCTACCAGCGAGAAAATGGATAAAAACCATCTTGACCGGCTATCGAACCTTTTCTCCAGAAACTCGGGCATGGTAAAAGCGCCACTTCGAATATAAAAAGGCAAGAATAGCCATCCCAAGAGCAGGACAATCCAAGCATGCAATTCGTAATGGGCCATGGGTGTTCCAGACTCAAAACCGGTACCCGCCAATCCTACAACATGTTCGGAACCAATATTGGACGCAAAGATGGAAGCTCCTATTACAAACCACCCTACATTTCTTCCTGCCAAAAAATAGTCTTCTGTGTCCTTGTTCTTTTGTAAGATTACCCAAATTGCAACCCCAACCAAAGCTAAAAAGTAGATACCTAAAACAATCCAATCCCCAAATTCAAGAACGGACTCCATGGACTATATGTATTGGTTGATGATATTCTCAAAGAGTTCTTGCTTTCCGCTGATCAAAGGCAGTTCGCCATTTTCTTTGGCGATGGAGTACAGGCTCTCAAAGTCAAGCACTCCCTTTTCAAAAGAAGCACCATTTCCCGAATCAAAAGAGGCATAACGTTTTTCAATTAATGTATTATAAGCGGAAGAATTGATAATTTTTTCTGCGGTCAATAGTGCCCTTGCAAAAACATCGGCTCCGCCAATGTGTGCTAAAAAGATATCCTCTGTGTCCGTAGAGTTTCGTCTTATTTTGGCATCAAAATTTATTCCGCCACCCTGTAACCCACCTGAATTCAAAAAAACCAACATGGCCTCTGTAGCTTCATAAATATTATTTGGAAACTGATCGGTATCCCATCCGTTTTGATAATCTCCACGGTTTGCATCTATGCTTCCCAGCATACCTGCATCCGCTGCCACCTGAAGCTCGTGTTGAAAGGTATGTTGCGCCAAGGTAGCATGGTTGACTTCAATGTTTATTTTGAAATCCTTGTCCAAACCATATTGCCTTAAAAATGCAATGGATGTTGCAGTATCAAAATCGTATTGATGTTTCATGGGCTCCATGGGCTTTGGCTCTATAAAAAAGGTTCCCGTAAAGCCTTGTAACCGGGCATAATCCCTAGCCTTTGTCAGAAACATGCCCATATGATCCAGCTCACGTTTCATATCTGTATTGAGCAAGCTCATATAGCCCTCTCTTCCGCCCCAAAACACATAATTTTCACCATTTAGAGCAATGGTAGCGTCCAATGCCAATTTTACTTGACCCGCTGCCCTGGCCAGAACATTGAATTCAGGATTGGTTGCGGCACCGTTCATATATCTGGGGTTGGAGAAACAGTTGGATGTGCCCCACAATAACTTGATACCTGTTTCCTGTTGTTTTTGCTTTAGATAGGATACAATGGTCGCCAAACGTTCTTCGGATTCGGTAAATGTGGCCCCTTCTCGAATTAAGTCATAATCATGGAAGCAGTAATAGTTGAAGCCCAACTTAGAAATGAATTCGAAAGCAGCATCCGCTTTCATTCTGGCGGCTTCTACGGCATCTTTGGGTTCATCCCATGCATATTGTTGTGTGCCGGGACCAAAAGGGTCTGCTCCTGTACCACAAAAGGAGTGCCAGTAGGCTACGGCAAACTTGAAATGCTCTGCCATGGTTTTACCCGCGACTACCTGTTCAGGATTATAGTACTTATAGGCCAAAGGATTGTCGGAATCCTTTCCCTCAAAATTTATTTTACCTATGGATTTGAAATATTCGCTAGTTGATGCCATTAGTCTTTTTGATTTTTTAGTATTGTATTTAATGTTGTTCTCCATCGCTCATAAGCTATGGAATAGTTCTGTTTTTCGGGATTAGGTTTAAAGGTTTGCACATAATCGTTTTGGGAAACCATGGTTCCAAAATCAAAAGCTCCATCCGCTTTTCCCGCGGCCCGTGCGGCTCCCACAGCACCCGTCGTATTGTAAATCTCAATTTCTTGATCAATCAATGTGGCAACGGTTTCCGAAAATATTTCTGATCGGAACAAATTGTCATTGCCGGCGCGAATTACATTGATTTGGGTATGGTCTTTCTTCAATATTTCCATACCGTACACAAAGGAAAAAGCTATGCCTTCCAAAGCAGCACGAAGAATATGCCCCTGACTATGTGTATTGAGATTCAGATTACTGATATGACTACCAATTGTTCTATTGTCAAACATCCTCTCGGCGCCGTTCCCAAAGGGAATGAGTTGAAGGTTGTCCGCACCTATTGGTATTTGGGAAGCATATGAGTTCATCACCTCATATGAATTTTCACTGAGGTTCAATAGGTCTTTTAACCATCGGTATTGGATTCCACATCCGTTTATGCAAAGTAACTTTCCAATTCTTGGTTTTTCAGGGGAGTGATTCACATGGGCAAAATTGTTCAATTTAATGCCTTCAGAAGCCTTCAAACTATCCGTAACGGCATACAAAACCCCAGATGTTCCGCCTGTGGTTGCTACTTCACCAGGCTCAAATACATTAAGAGATAAAGCATTATTGGGCTGGTCACCAGCTCGATATAAAATCGGAGTCCCTTTTTGTAAACCACTTTCCGCAGCGCCCTTATCCGAAACTTTGGATTGAACACCAAAGGTCTCTACTATTTGTGGGACAAGATTTTTATCTATTCCGTAGTGTTCAAGAACCATTTGGGCAGGCTCTGAATTTTTAAAATCCCACAAAATACCTTCAGATAAACCAGATATTGTAGTAGTGAAATCACCTGAAAACTTGTAGGCTATAAAATCTCCAGGCAACATAAACTTATGAATCTTATCGTAGTTTTCCGGTTCGTATTGTTTTACCCAAGCCAGTTTTGAAGCTGTAAAATTGGCCGGAGAGTTCAGCATGTGTCCCATACAGCGATCTTCGCTAATATTGGAAAAGGCTTGTTCACCAATAGAAACAGCTCTACTATCGCACCAAATGATAGAATTCCGAATCACATTTCCATCTGCATCAACTATGACCAAGCCATGCATTTGATACGCGATACCAATACCGTTAATGTCTTCGGCCTTGATTTTGTTTTCATTTAAAAGCCGCCTTGAAGCCGTGCAAATGTGTCTCCACCATACTTCAGGGTCCTGTTCCGCCCAATCCGTTTGATTGCTCACAATTTGCATCTCCTCATTGGGTTCCTGTAGGGTACAAATGGCCTTGCCTGTATTGGCATCCACTAACGAAGCCTTAATGGAAGAACTTCCTATGTCAAAACCGATGTAGAACATGCTGGTTTGGTTGCTTTTGGTTACAATATTTTAAAAGATAGGGGTATTCTCTAAATTTTTACCTTACTTCCTGAAACAATTAGTTTTTTAACTGCCACGGAACCCTTTTTTACCCGGTCTGCGGATGGTTGGGCACCGCCAATTGAAATTTCATACTCCTCAGGTTCCACAACTTTCTCGCCTGGCACCTTGAAGCTATTCGCTTTAATGCAAAAAACTATAGAAATGTAGCATGAACAATACTATATTTCTTACGGACAACCCTATCCTAAGGTAAAGCACAAATGGGAAGTAGTTATTGAACTTTTGAGCGCGATTGTTTTCAAATCAGTCAAGCGGAAAAGTAAGATCATATACGTCTCCAGCTTCATTTCTTTGAATAAAGTAAAAGATACGATCTTGGTAATTTATTTCCTCTTCCCGCTTGGTAAGAGTAATTGATAAATTACCCATGTTGTTTGTAGCATTGATTGAAAACCCTTTGGCATTCAGGTTTTCAATCACCCCTGAAGGGATTTCCAGATTTTGAAAAGGAATTGAGACAGAACTACTGTTGTCATCAATATAAAATCTCCTAAATAAAATTGGATTTGGCCCCGGGCCTTCTATGTCCTGAGTCAAAACATGACTGTCATAGTCTCCGGAAACGTTCACGATATCTCCTGTTTGATTGATGGTTAAACTTGGTATTAGTGGTTCAGAAAGACCTTTAAACGATGCAAACACTTCTCTTCCGTCATTAAAATCAATAAAAAGTCTTTGCCGCATTACTTCGTAATCCAGTATTATGGGAAAGCTGTAGGAAGTTGGATTTAACCCTCCTGATACGGAATATAGTTCGTGGTCATTGTCAGTCGAGTAACGTTCTATATTTAAATATCCATCCAAAAATAAGGTGTAACTTTCAGTATCAGGTGGAAGGTTATTCGTAACCCTATCTTCCTGAGATAGGGTGTTGAAATTGTTGAAACTAATCATAGTATCTTCAAATTCGGTCAAAATAAGATATCTGTATGAATCCAAATTTGATGTTGTAGGAGAGGAAGTGGAGTAAAGAAAAATGTTTTCTACTGCTTCTTTATCATAAGAGACGCTAGAACTAAGAAAGATATAATCTTTACTGTTGGCAGTAACTCTTGTATTAACAGGAATGTCACTTATATTCAAGTTGAAACTTTCGTTTCTCATAAAGGGCCTTCTATTTAGATTGAGAGTGCCCACTGCCTCCTCCACCGTCATAATTTCTATACCCGGCTCCAAACTAGCAAAAGACTGAGCATTGTTTATATTGGGAATTGTTCCTTTTCCTAAAAAGTATTGTGTGGCAACAATCTTTTGTCTGCTAAAATTTTCTGGCGCATAAAGTGTAATATCATCAACACTTTGAACCAACATGGAAGCAACCAATTCGCCAGTTTCTTCAGAGTTTATTGCCAAGTAAACATCTAAATTATCGGTAGGGAGTAAGAACAATTCCAATTCTGTTGACCGGAATAATAATTTCTTTAATTCAAAGGTCTCACTCTCGCTTCCCTGATTATCACTGTCATCAGTTGATTGTACGGTGATAGTTGTTTCTCCAGAAGGAAAATCAAAAGGGTCGAGTTCATAAGAGAACGACTTTTGGGTTGTGGTAAACACTTCATCTCCATTGACCAAGATAGCTGTATTTACATTGTTCGAAGCATCCGTAACTGTGACTTCTAGAGTTGTCAATACCTCTATAAGGTCTTGAAGTCCAGCAATCCTAATGGTAGGTGCTGTTGTGTCCTCTTCGCCTTGGGTTGGTGGATTTGGATTGGGGTTTGGATTGGAGTTAGGTTCAGGTTGGTCAGAATCACTAGAACAGCTTAAACATATTGCTAGAAACAGCAACAGGGAACATTTTTTCATGAGGCTATTGGTTTGTAAGATTAAGATAACTAAACCTAGACCCTCTTCCTATACTTTTCTATTAAAACCTAATTTTCCCTTTTTAAAGGAACCTTAAGAATACTGTGCAAAGCGGATATTTGTTTCCTACCTTAGCAAAAAGCTTTTCTATGGAGAAGAAAGTAAAACAGGTTTTTAAACAAGGAGCTATACCTCCAAGTTTCATTGCAGATTCCATTGCCAAACAGCAGTCAAAAACACAGATTGGGGCCCACGACATTTTCTTGGGGCAAGTACGGGCGGATATCATTGAAGGTAAAACGGTCACTGCCATTGAGTATACTGCCTATGAAGAAATGGCCAATCTTAAGTTCGATGAAATCAGGGAATCTACTTTTGAAAAGTTTGATATCAACTGCATTCACATTTATCATAGTATTGGTAAAGTAAGGGTTGGCGAGATTTGTCTGTTTGTTTTTGTTTCCTCTCCGCATAGGAAAACCGCCTTTGATGCCCTGCAATATGCGGTTGAAGAAATTAAGGCTGAGGTCCCGGTTTTTGGAAAGGAACTTTTTGAGGATGATTCCTATCAATGGAAAGTGAATACATAGACTTATGGTTGATATTACAGAAAAAAAATCTACACATCGTACCGCGATAGCACAAGCCATTGTAAAGGTAAGTTCCCAGGATACCATTGAGGCTATAGAGTCTGGTTCAGTTCCTAAAGGCAATGTGTTTTCCATGAGCAGAGCGGCGGGATTTTTAGGAGTGAAGAAAACAGCAGATTTACTTCCGGATTGCCATCCGCTACCTGTGGAGTTTTGCGGTATCGAGTTTCAAGTCGAAGATTTGGAGATTCAGGTTTTGGTGACCGTGAAAACTTTTTATAAAACGGGAGTAGAGGTTGAAGCTATGCACGGGGCCAGTGTGGTTGCGCTCAACATGTACGATATGCTAAAGCCGATTGATAAGGGTGTAGAGATTTATCATATCAAATTGCTAAAAAAAACCGGCGGAAAATCGGATATTGACAATAGTTGACTTTTGTCGAAAAAACTTCCAAACGAATTATTTTTTGTTCTAATTTTAGTTTGATTAGATAATTGGGCTTTAATCATGAACAACCTCAAGCGCGTAATTGTCGATTATAAGAAACTCACTCCCGAAGTGCTAAAACTCTTGGTGGAAAAATATCCGGATGGTTATGGAGACAATGACATCATCAATTTCAAAAACCATAAGGGGGAGAGCATTGAGGCCGTTGAAGTGTCTACGGAGGACACCAAGTATTTGGTGAAAATCAGCTCCAAATTGGAGTATACCATGGCCAACTTTGATGATACTGAGGAAAGTGGTATTCCAGAGCCAATGGATAAACTACCAGATTCTGAGTTTTCCGATTCAGAAGAGGAGTGACCTAATTTAAGAGGACTTGGCGCTTAGATTTTCCAACATTGCCTTAGTAGTGGCCGCCAAATCAAAATCGGGCTTCCATCCCCAATCATTCCTAGCTGCACTATCGTCAATGCTGCTGGGCCAAGAATCCGCTATTTGCTGCCTGAAGTCGCTAGCATAGGAAATCTCAAATTCCGGTATGTGTTCGCGAATTTGTCCCGCAATTTGTTTGGGGGTAAAACTCATGCTGCCCAAGTTATAGGATGATCGCACGGTAAGAGCATTGGAATCACTTTCCATAATAGTAATGGTGGCCCTAATGGCGTCTTCCATATACATCATAGGAAGTTGGGTGTCTTCAGAAAGAAAGCATTGATATTTTCCTGCGTTCAAGGCTTCATGGTAAATGTCAACAGCATAGTCCGTAGTTCCTCCTCCGGGCATGGTTTTCCAGCTAATTAGTCCTGGATAACGAAGACTTCTCACATCCACGCCAAACTTTTTGTGATAATACTCGCACCATCTTTCCCCCGACTGCTTGCTTATCCCATATACAGTACTGGGTTCCATTATTGTGTTTTGAGGGGTGTTTTGTTTTGGGGTGTTTGGCCCAAAAACTGCTATACTAGAAGGCCAAAAAATTTTATTGATTTTCCCTTCTTTAGCTAGATTGAGGACGTTGAACAAGGAATTCATATTCAGATTCCATGCCCTCATGGGAAATTTTTCCGCAGTGGCACTGAGCATGGCTGCCATCAGATATACTTCTTCTATTTCATAATGCATGATTACGTCCTCAATGGCTTCATAGTTAGTGGCGTCCAATAGTTCAAAAGGCCCTTTCGACATCAAAGATTCACTACCTTCCCTGATATCACTTGCCACGATGTTATTGGCTCCGTGTTTTGCGCGAAGTTCCATGGTAAGTTCCGTTCCAATTTGGCCACAAGCTCCCAAGATGAGGGTTGATTTTTGCATTGAAAAAATAGATTATTTGCGTTATCGGGTAAAGATAGCCTTTCTTAAAATTTGTACATTCGCTTATGCGAAAAACAAGAGCAATCATTATCCTATTGGTTGTATTGGGCTGCAAAGAAAAGCAAACTGTTGGGGCAGACTCACAAAGTGAATCACAAGAATTCAACTATCAAAAATTGCCTAAAAAATTGGAGGTAAGTGCAGAAGCTGCCATAATCTTGGATGAATGGCCAGAGTTTAAGGCATTGAACAGTAGTGTTGATGTCCTATATAAATCCACCAATAATGAGGATCTTAGTTTGGCCATTGACGATTTGTTGGAAAAAGAAAAAGAGCTTTCCGCCAGCACCTATCCCGAACCTTTTGATTCTTTTCAAATAAAAAGTAGGCAAAGGGTCTTTAGGACATTGCTTTTAAAAGTCAAGGCTAGTGTTTTGAATAAATCGGACACTACGGAACCCACGATCGAATTGCTTGAAGCTTATAATATTATTCGGGAACAGTTCAATAGTATACTTAGCAGCCAATTGGACACAAAACTAATTTTGGATGAAGAAGAGTAAATTAATTTTAGTATTGGTATTGACCGTTCCCTTTTTGGGAATTTCGCAGGATTCAGAAAAATCTGCGATTGGCATCCTCTTGGATGCTTGGCACAAAGCTGCTGCAGATGCCGATTATGAAGGGTATTTTTCCAAAATGACCGATGATGGGATTTTTATTGGTACGGATGCTACCGAGAATTGGCAGAACGAGGATTTTCGAGCATTTTCCAAACCCTATTTTGATAGGGGTAAGGCATGGGATTTTACCTCTGTGCAGCGAAATATCTATATAGGCGATTCCGGAAACATTGCTTGGTTCGACGAGCTATTGGATACTCAAATGGAGCTATGTCGTGGTTCAGGGGTTCTTAAAAAAGAAAATGGGCAATGGAAAATTGCTCACTATGTGCTTTCAATAGCTGTTCCCAATGAAAATGTCGCAGATTTGATAAAGCTTAAACAGAAAAAGGACAGTATCCTATTACTTCAACTTAAAAAATAAGGAGCACTTTAATTCTGTTCTCCCTCAGCCGTTTTTTCCTTTCTTGCCACCAAGGCTTGCTTGCTCAGACTGGCCAAGTTAAAATTAGGTTCGATTTTTAAGGCTTCATCAATGGATGCAATGGCAGTATCAATGTTGTTTTTATCCTTGTTGTAGACAACCAAACCCTGTAAATGGTAAAATGCCGCCTTTAATGCAACTTCATAGGGCTGTTGACGCTCGTAGAAAGCATATTTCATCTCATCTGTTGCATTGGCTATCCCATAATCTATATTGGTCGTGGCGCCCTCATTGTCACCCACTTGTATTTTTAAATCAGCTAACTCATATGCCAAGTACGCAGAAGGAGTTCGGGTAAACAATAATTCGAAATGCTCGATTGCTCTTTTGGGTTGATTCAGGGCTTTCAATGAAACAGCTTTCACTTGAACGGCCAAGTCGGAATCATCCGTTTTCTTTTCGATACCAATGGTATTCAAAGCCTGTAAGTGTTGATTATTGTTCATGTACACATAGGCCAGAGTGTCCTTTCTCTCTTTGGAAGGGGACAAGACATTCAGGTGAGTTAAAGCATTGATTATCCCATTTACATCTCCTTGTAAACGCATTTCATTGTAGAAGGCTCTATAATGGTCCGCTAAATTGGTATTGGACTGGGCAAATGAGTTAAGCCCCATCAAAAACAATACTGCCCAAAGAATATTTTTCATGTGTTCCCTTTTTTAGTGGGCCAAAACTAAAAAAATTATTGGTATACCTCTGTTAAAGAAGAGGCAAAGACCTATGGACTTTGCTTTTTTAAAGAAACATCTTTCTTTTTAACTCAATAAATGGCCATGAAAGTAATATCCTTATTGGAATATTGTTTGAGCAATCTTGCATAAAACGCCAGACTTTTTACATCTTTTGCAAGACAGGATTTTAGAAAAGAGGTAAGCTGTTCATAAAAGAGGTTGACCGGCATTGTAGAAACAACCGTGTTTATGGTTTTTGGATCATACTCCCTATCGTTCAGTACCACATCCATTTTTATCCGGTGCCGATGATAATCTATTTCGACATCTGCGGCATTATAGTATTTTCTTAAAATCGACTTGTGAAAGTCTTGACATCTTGAGGTTATGTTATGGTTTGTACTACTTTTTGTAATCAAATTCTCCATCTCCATCAAGATTCTTGTCGCTAATCTTGAATCTCCCATTACTTTATCACTTAATCTGGTGTAAAAGTAGGTATTACTCAACTTAACTTACTTGTAATCAGTGTTTTGTTAACTTAAAATTATCTTAATTGTTGCGAAATGCCAATTTTCTGTGGTCAATTAAGAGACTATTGAAGTGTAGAATTTATGGGATTTGTTAATAAAATTCCTACTTTTTACAATTCCTCGAATACTTTTCGATGTAATAGCCTCATATCCCGGTTTTGGAAGATTTCTTTTTATGGCTTCTTGGGTGTAATATTCTTTTTTGGTGGGATGTAAGGGATAGACCGCATTAAAAGTTTCATCCCAATATTCATTCTTGATAATGGTATGGATTATATGGATACAGTCATCAAGATGAATAAGATTAACCGGGTCGTTTCCATTGGTCAATCCTTGCTTTTTGGAAAGCATGGTAACCGGATGTCTGTTTGGGCCAATCAAACCACCAAAACGGATGATAGTTGTTTTGAATCTTTGGTCTTTTTTCAATAGGTCTTCGCAAACCAATAACTGTTTTCCTGATTCGGTTAGAGGTTGCGGTGTGGCATCCTCCGTTATTTCACCCGCAATGTTTCCATAGACCGAAGTGCTACTTGCAAAAACGATGTGTTCAACAGAACTGTCCATTAATTTTGAATGAAGAAGCTTTATTTTTTCCACATAGCTTTCGGCGTTTGATTTTCTTAGACGAGGAGGTACGTTGATTACAAGAACATCAACATTATCCAAGAAATCTTTTATTTCACCTTCAATTGAATCAGGATAAAGAGCTATTTGATAAGGCTCAATCCCACTTTGCTTGAGCAATTCCATTTTTGAAGCGGAAGTGGTAGTACCAAAAACCTTATAGCCCAATTCCACCAACTTCTGGGCCAAAGGAAGCCCTAACCAACCACATCCCAATACACCAACTGATTTATTCAAACTTTAAGGTTTTTATGATTAGAATGGCATCATTCAATACAAAAGGCATTGGAATGCTGTTTTTTGGTCGTTCTGGTACTGTGAACAAGGGGTTGGTCAATAAATCGTTGCTAGATTCGTAAAAGGTAAGCTCCAAAACAGAATCTTTTGGAAAACTGAGTTCCAATTCTGTATAGTCATTATCACTTATAAAATGGGTGGCCAATCGCTGTTTTCTCTTTTCTAGGTAATAACTTGAAAAGGGAAGGTTGTTTATTTTAGCTGAGTTTAGGTGTATCGGGTTTGTATAGGTATCCAACCGATTTACATCCCGCCTAGGTGTAAGGCACAGCTCCAAAACTCGTTCATTTCCTATGATTGTATCTCTAACGGTATCTATTAATGGACTTTCTATGGCCTTTATCTGGGTATTCTTCACATAAGTGAAATTAGAACGGTATTTACTGGGAATGGTTCTAAATTCATCTGGTTCCGGTTCTTTTTTGTCTTTTCCCAAATATTGGCTGTTCCACTCAATCAGGGAATGATCATAAGTGGCCCAGATGGCTTCATCTTTATCAACATCATGAACATACATCAAACTGCTAGGCTTTGGCCTTTCTTCCGTGAAATCGGATTGTATATGCCCCGAAATACTTAAAACAGCAAATAGGAATATGAACAGATAGGCAAATCGATTCTTATTTTTTAATTGGGCCAGATAGGGGAGTACCAAAAAGAATAATAAGGTGCAAAATAGAGTTGAGGCAATGAGCATTTTCAAACCAAGGCCGACGGGAAACATCTTAATGAATGGGGCATAAATGAAAATCGCCGGAAGGCTCAAAAAAATCAATAGAAAAGGATTGGGTTTTTCTTGCTTTATGTAGACAAGTAATGCCGCGAGAACTCCAAAAACGGGAATCACAAAAAAACTAGCCCCTTTTAGATAGAAAGCTACCAACCAACAAATTACCGTCCAAAGCAAAATGGGAAATACCAAAAGGTCTTGGGTTTTTGTCTTTCTGAACCTGTGATAGACCCAAAAACAAATGGCACAAGCCAAGAGAGTATAGATTGCAATATACGTATGACCGTTGTATGTGAAGCCGTGCAACATATCCTTAAATTCAGGATACCACCATGTAATAGCCGTCCAGGCAAAATATCCAAAGGCACCATTGATGATAAGAACAATAAGGGCTGGCAATATTCCCCTAAGAATTCCCTGTGTGGAGAATTGCTTTTTTCTGAACCCATAAATAAGCAGACCCATAAACAAAAGGCTCACAATCCATAGCATTGGGAAAATCCATTCGAATGGATAGGCAACGAGGCCGTAAAACGGAAGATTTACATAAATCAAGTCGTTCAGACTTTTAAGATTGGTCAAGTCGGCTTGGCTAAAATGGTCCAATAGTGGCATCAAATAGGAACCTTGATGGGCTAGTGTTTTTTTGTCCAATCGGTCATGAACGTCCAAAGCTGTGTGGTAGTCAAAATGATCATCGATAAAGGCAAAATTGAACCCCTCAATATCACCATCTTCTCTAAACACCGTTAAGTCTGTATCGTTGGGCAGCATTTTGTAAATGCTGTATGCCAAGGAGTTGGCAACAGGGAATTTGGGATTTGCTTTTATGAACTCATTAATTAACCGTGCATTGCCTCTATTGGTTTCTACTAGCATGTAACTTGGACCTCCGCTTCCTCGAGCCTCAAAGTTCAATACAAGTCCAACATCTTTAGCCCAAGGGTGCTCATTGACAAAAAGCTCAGCTCCATTGAGGCCAAGTTCCTCCGCATCGGTAATTAAAAGAATGATATCATTTTTTGGAACGCTTTCTTGGGCTAAATATGCTCGTATACCTTCCAAGATTGTGGCAACACCACTCCCAGCGTCACTAGCTCCAAAGGAGGAGTGAGGATGGCTATCGTAATGGGACATTAACAGTAGGGCTTTCCCTTCGGCAGTACCTTCAATACGCGCTAAAATATTTTTGGCCTTGGTCAATGTTGAGTTATCTCCAAGTACAAATCCTTCCTGTAGGGATGTTTTCAAGCCAAGTTTTTTAAGCTCCGAAATAATATAAGCCCTTACTCTTTCGTGTCCTGGAAAACCTAACGAATGAGGTTCCTTGGATAGATTTTCCACATGGAATAGAGCGCGGTCCGTAGAGAATTTAGAAGAAGCTACATCAATGTCTTTTTCATATTTTGGCATAAGGGACCTGAAGCTCCAATACACCGCTAGAAGCAGAAAAAAAAATGCCAGAGTTCCCGACCGTTTCATAGTAAGTTATGTTGGTAGCTAAATTTATGAAATTCTCAAAGGTTCTCACATTAGGCCTTAAAAATTTAAAAAATTCGCGGAATTTTCCTATATTTAATATTCAACCTTAAATAATAACCCTATGGCAATCAAGAGTTTTCAGGGTGCTCGGTCAAAGGAATCCGGGAAGAAAGAATTCAATGCACCTATTTTAGTAGAGGATTACATGACGAAAAAGTTGATTACTTTTTCTCCCGAACAATCCATTTTAGAAGTAATGGAAGCTTTTGCCAAACACCATATTTCAGGTGGCCCTGTTATGGATAAAAATGGGTTTTTGGTTGGGATTATTTCGGAAGCGGATTGTATGAAGCAAATCTCGGAAAGCCGATACTTCAATCAGCCTATTTTGGATAAAAGTGTTGAGAAGTACATGACCAAAAATGTACAAACCATACCTCACGATATGAGCATTTTTGACGCTGCGGGTGTCTTTGATAAGCACAACAGGCGTAGACTTCCGGTAATGAAGAACGATATTCTAGTAGGACAAATAAGCAGAAAGGATATTGTTATTGCCGCATTGAAACTAAATGCGCAAAACTGGAAATAGCTTTCTTATTCCCGCTTCACAATCATATACCTGTCGTTTTCCAAGGGTAGATATCCAAAGTCGTATAAAAAGTAATACGTGTTGCCTTTTTTGGTGGTATATAGATTGGTAAAATACTCAAAGTCAAAACCTTTGTCCATGAGTCGCATCTTGGTAGTTGTGGTTTTGCCATCTTTTAAAGGATGCCCACTTAGTATTCTATAATTTTTTCGGAGCTTGTTATTTATATTTCTTAGCAAGTTCTTGGTATCCTTGTTCATGCGATTGTTGTAGCTGTTTCTGCAGTGGTCTGAGCAGTACTTTTTATCTATCCTGCCAACTACTTTTTCGCCACACTCCAAGCAGGTTTTTTCCAACATGGTTAAGATTTAGGTAACCACAATATCGTATTTTTTTAATAAACCGATACTGTTCTCCTTACTGAAGCGTGCTTTTTTGAGGTGATTTTTCTCCGGGTCTATCTCAAAGTTGAAAGCTGTATTAAAATCCACTTTCTCCAAAATAGTTTGATAAAATATGGCCTTTTCCAAATTGCAATTATGAAATGTGGAGCCCGTAAGGTTGGTTTCGGTAAAATCAGTTTGCTCAAAACTACATTCTTTAAAACGGGTTTTTGAAAGGGAAAGTTCAAAAAAAGAGGCAAAACCAAGATTACAATTGGTAAAACCTATGGATAAAAACAGGGTGTCGCAGTCTTCAAAACGAAGTCCGATTAATTTGGAGTCTAAAAAGAAGCATTCCTTAAAAGTTGTGTGTTTGACATTGGCATTGGTCAAATCACAATCCACAAAATCACATTCCATGAAGGTTTGGTTGTCCAAAAAACCATTCGAGAATGTACAGTTACGAAAAACGCAATTTTCGTATTGAGCCTTTGGAAGAGGTGTTTGAGAGTAATCTTCACCTATATATTCCTTATCGGCAATAAACGGTTTTTGCATCGGGATGTGCTATTCTTTTAAAAGAATGGCTGGTAGTTTAAGTTCTTGAAAAAGGCTATTAAACTTAGCCATTTCATTACCCACTATTGCCTTCTTTTCATTTTCGAATGTACTCCATCTGCCCAAAAGGTCTTTAAGACGTTCCTTGGCGCCTTCGGTCACTTTGGGGTCAGCTACATCGACAAACCCCTTGAGATGCATGAAATCAGCATTCAACTGGTTGTGAAAATTAATCACATCCTGAAATGTTTTCTGATTGGGCTGGATAAGTTTTTCTTCCCAGATTTTTATTCTTTTTACCAAAGAGTCACCAAGTTTGATGAGTTCCTTTGCATTTTCATTCTCCTTTAATAAATCGTCATAGGCCAAGAGTTGTTTTTTTGCTGAACGCATTTGGTTCACCGCTTCGTGCATGGTGGTAATGGCATTTTCAATCTGATTTAGCATTTGCTGCTGTTCTGAATAATCCGATTGGCTCGCATTAATTTTTGGGTTTGCGAGCACCCTAGCTTCCGTTTCAACAGTTTCACCATCTAAAGTAAGGCGCAAAGTGTACGAGCCAGGGCCTACCCTTGAGCCATTGTAATTCCCGAAAACAAAAACCTTGTCTATGGCCGGTATCTGGTCCTTTCTGAAATCCCAAGCAAATCGGTTGAATCCTTTTTTTGATGGAAGGACAACAGGTTTTGGCGGTCCCCCTGGCCATGATTTAAAATCTTTGGGTTTTTTATTGGTAAGGGTTCGGATAACTTTACCATTTTGCAACACTTCAAGCTTCAAATCCAATGTATCCGCTTTTTTCGGGAGATAGTAATCAAAAATAACTCCCGTTTTCGGGTTTTGACCCAATCCTGGAATTGGCTTTTCAGGGCTACTTCCAAAAATGAGATAGGTGTCTTTTGGTGGAAATATGCTTAAACTGGTTTCGTTGCCAGTCGTATTTTGTATGGGTGATAAATCATCCAAAATCCAGAAAGAACGACCGGCCGTAGCTACAACAAGGTCGTTGTCTTGAATGATAAGGTCATTAATGGGAACCACAGGAAGATTCAACTGGAATTTTTGCCAGTTCAGACCATCATCGAAAGAAATGTAAAGTCCTGTTTCGGTACCAGCATATAGAAGTCCTTTTCGCTTTTTGTCTTCCCTAACCGCTCGGACAAAGGTATGTTTGTCTTCAATCCCGTTGGTGGTTTTTGTCCAGGTAGCACCGTAATCCGTGGTTTTGTAAACATAGGGTTTTAAATCCATAAACTTATATTTCATTACCGCTATGTATGCTGTGCTTGGATTGTGAGGAGACACCTCGATGCTGTTAATAATACTTTCCCCTAAATTGGGAGGGGTAATGTTTTCCCAAGAGTTACCTCCATTTTTGGTAATGTGTACAAAACCATCATCGGAACCGGCGTAAAGAACTCCTTCTTCATGGGGAGATTCCACTAGATACATTATGGTGTTATAGTTCTCACCTCCCGCGGCTTCATTGGTGTAAGGTCCGCCACCGGGACCTTGCTTCTCTTTATCGTTTCTGGTCAAATCCGGACTCACCACTTCCCAACTTTGTCCACCATCTTGTGTTTTGAACACCACATTTCCGGCGTGATAAATGGTATTTCTATCATGCGGAGAACTAATGATTGGTGCATTCCAATTATATCTGAACTTAAAGTCCTTAGGCACTTTGCCCAAACCCAATTCGGGATATTCTTTAATCGGTTTGCCTTCTCTCGAAGCCTTTACCCATTTTTCAATAATACCTTGATAACATCCACCATATACCACTTCTGGATTATCTGGATCAAACGCCAAATAAGCGCTTTCACATCCAGCAACAGAATACCAGTCTTTCCAATCAATACCTCTATCATTGGTTCTACTGGCTATGGCAATTGCAGAATTATCTTGTTGCCCACCGTATACGTTATAAGGAACCAAGTTGTCGGTTATTACCCTGTAGAATTGTGAGGTAGGTTGATTTTGTTGGGTGCTCCAGCTTTTTCCTCCATTATTAGAGACGTTGGCTCCTCCATCATTGGAATTTATCATCTTGGAGTTATCAAAAGGATGTATCCAAAGATGGTGGTTGTCACCATGTGGTGTCGGAAGCGGAGTAAATGTTTTGCCGCCATCAATGGATTTGGTTACAGGAGCATTGAGCACGTAAACCAGATTCTCATCCTGTGGGTCTGCGAAAATCTCCATGTAGTACCAAGAACGGGCAATGTTGATTCGGTTGGAGTTGACCTGTTTCCATTTTTTTCCAGCATCATCACTTCGATATACACCTCCTTTTTTCCCCTCGGCCTCAATTACGGCAAAAACGCGTTCTGGATTGGCTCTTGAAACAGAGATTCCTGCCTTTCCGAACTCCTTGGGTAATCCTTCTTTGAGTTGTTCCCAATTAGAACCACCGTCAACGGATTTATAGATTCCCGAATTTTCCCCTCCGGATTCAATTTTCCAAGGAAAACGCTGGTGTTGCCACATAGCGGCATAAAGAATCAAAGGATTCTTCATATCCATAGATAAAGATGAAGCACCGGTAATCGTATCTACAAAAAGGACACGCTCCCAAGTTTCCCCACCATCAAGTGAACGATAAATACCTCGCTGTTCGGATGGGCCATACTGAGCACCTTGTGCTGAAATGAATATAATGTCAGGATTGGTAGGGTGAATAATCACATCGGATATATGCCGGGTTTCATCAAGACCTATATGTTTCCAAGTTTTGCCTGCATCGGTTGATTTATAAACACCATCACCCATAGAAGTCATTACTCCCCGAGCAGCATGTTCGCCCATTCCCACAATCACAATGTTTGGATTGCTTTCTGAAACTGCTATTGCACCAACGGTTCCAGTGTTTAACTGGCCATCGGAGATATTTTTCCAGGTAATACCGTCATCCACAGTTTTCCAAATACCACCACCCGTTGAGCCCATATAATAGGTCATGGGTTGACCAACCACACCTGAGGAAGCTACACTTCTTCCTCCACGGAAAGGACCTATATTTCGCCATTTGAGACCGTGAAACATAGAATCTTGGAGAACGACTTTTGGAGAGGAAGCATTCCTTTTACGTCGTTGTGCTTCATGACTATTGGGTATTAAGAATAAAAGAACTAAGAGAAAAGAGAAAGGTTTCATTTGAGTTGGAATTAGTCCTTTGAAAGATACAAAACCCTAATCGATTTGTTAAAAGAAAGATAAAATCAATTTTTTATTTGGAACGAACGTTCTAAAATATATATGTTTGTATCGGAATGAACATTCCAAAATAAAAAACAACAAATAAAATTTAATATCATGAAAAAATTAGAAAACAAAGTAGCCATAGTTACAGGAGCAACCAGTGGTATGGGATTGCAAACTGCGAAAAAATACCTCGAAGAAGGTGCAAAAGTGGTTTTGACTGGAAGAAGTCAAGAAAAATTAGATGCCCTAAGAGGTGAATTGACGGGGGACTACCTATTGGTAAAAGCTGAAGCCTCGAGCACCGAGGACAGTAAAGATTTGATTGCCAAAACCGTTGAACACTTTGGTAAAATTGATGTTTTATTTCTAAATGCTGGAATTTTCAGGGTCGAAACCATTGATGGTTTAACCGAGGAAATTTTTGATGAAGTCTACAACATTAACGTTCGAGGTCCAATTTTTACAGTTCAAGCTGCGTATGACCATTTAAATGAAGGTGCAAGTATTATCTTCAACACCTCGGTGGTAAATATGAAAGGATTTGGAGGGATGACTGCATATGCCTCTAGTAAAGCCGCCTTGCGTTCCGTGGTTCGCACCTTAGCCTCCGAATTTGGTCCAAAGGGTATTCGAGTAAATGCAGTCTCACCTGGCCCCATAGACACCCCAATTTATGGAAAACACAATGTGCCACAAGAAAACATTGATGCCATGGCATCAAATTTCCCGTCCATGGTTTCATTGGGTAGATTTGGGAATGCTGATGAGATAGCCGCAACAGCATTGTTCTTGGCATCTTCTGATAGCAGTTACATCACGGGAGCTGAAATCCCAGTGGATGGTGGATTCGCACAGGTGTAGTTTTTTTCGATAAATTTGGAACAATTATTCCAATAAAAATGCCACGAACAAAACAATTTGACGAAAACAAAGTATTGAACAAGGCTATGGAACTCTTTTGGGAAAAAGGGTTCCATGCCACTTCAATGCAAGATTTAGTTTCTCATTTAGGGATTAATCGGGCAAGCTTGTACGATACTTTTGGTGGCAAGGAAGAGCTGTTCAATAGGGCTTTTCAAGAATATCGAAATTCATCTGGGGATGCTGTAAAGGGAATTTTGGCAGCTGAACCTTCGGTGAAGAAGGGCTTTCATAAACTGTTTGATTTTGCCATTGAAGAGGCCGTTGGAGATACTTCCCGTAAAGGATGTTTCGTCGTTAATACGGCAACAGAGCTTATACCAAATGATGGTGCAATGCATAGTATTCTCCAAAACCATATGAACAGTGTAGAGGAGCTGTTCGCAACGCATGTCCAAAAAGGAATTGACAGAGGTGAAATCGATGCCTCAAAAAATGCCAAAGACCTTGGATTGATGCTTTTTACGTTTTATAATGGGTTCAGAGTGGTCTCAAAAATAGATTCGGACCCAAAGAAACTACAACGAATGGTTGCCGCAGCATTGTCCGTTTTAGATTAGGGGTTAGATCCTAAACTTCAAGTGGTTTTACTTAAGTTTTTACCCGTTCATACCGAAAGATAACTTCTCTTTCCTTCCCACTCTCGCTTACCAAAACATGAAAGTTGACATGGTCCTTGTCCATTTTTTCGATGGTCATTCCCTCAAAATACACTTTGTTATCTTCAATTTTCACCAACTTGAAATCAACGGTCTCATCTTTTTCTTCCCATCCTTTAAGGTCGCCATTAAAATGTTTCAGTTGAAGTATCAGCGTCTCATTTTGTTGTAAAATATGTCCTATTTCGTAGAAGGTAACCTCCCCATCGTTCATTAGCCTAAAAACAAACATCATTGAATTTCCTTGGGGTGGACTCCATATCTCTTCGGTCATGCCGCCAAAAGCTTCGCCCTTCCAGTGGCCAGCCAACAAGGATACTTCACTTAAGGAAGCTTTAGGAGATTCTTGGTTTTTTTCGAGTTGTAAAGTTTGCTGGGCACTTAGACTCATGGTCATCATTAGTGCCAAAAATACATTGGTTTTCATCGTTGTCTTTTTTAAAAGACGAACGAACTTCTTTTAATTGGACAAAGCAAACTTTACATTGACCGAAGTCTGCACTTTGATTTGTTCAAAATCTATGTCGAGCGGCTCGGCTTCGGCCATATCCATGGCCATAGACTTCATTTCCATGCGAGGTGCTTGGGCCCTGGGGTAATAGGGTATGGAAGAGTCTACAATATGGATTGCATTACCAACTGTTTGGTTCAAGGGAGCAGTAAGGGCTTCAGCCTTTTTCTTAGCTTTTTTTACCGCCTTTGATTTTAATTCCAGTTCCAAGGCTTCCATTTTGGAATATTCTGTTTTTTCCAAATAGGTATTCGCAATTTTTAGTTTTTCAAGCGCTGCCAAGGCCTCTCCTGCCTCTTTGCCTGAGTATACCAAGAGGGAATAGCGTTTGCTTTTCAACACATCTTTTTGGCGTAGGAAATACTTCTTGAAATTGCTGCTCAAATCCTTGATGAATAATTGTTTGTCCAAATCAATTCCTAGTGAGCGAAATGCCTGTGCCATTTTATTTTCTTGTTCTTCAACCGACTTTCTTCCCTTGGAATCCTTTTCGGTAATCGTAATGCTCAAGTATATTTTGTCCGAGGTCACCAGTGTATCAACCCGGGCGGAAGTCTCTAGGTAGGGAATATCCAGAAAGCTTTTGGTCTGTCCATAAGAATGGAAAGTAATTACCAATAAAAATAGGGTAATGGTTAACTTTTTCATTGAGGTCAGGTTTTAAGATAAATACTGTAATGCTAAGTTACTCGATAGAGACCAAAGTCTGTGCCAGAAGTAAAAACATCTAAAAAATCATTATGTTCGTTTAGTGAGCTTTATGGCTACCTTAGTACAAATACCAATCAATGAAAGAAAACCTGATAAAAAAAGCCATCGAAGTTTTGGAAAACAATTGGCAAGGCGGCTTCACTATTCCTGCACAGGGATTGTACCCTTTTCAATGGAAATGGGATTCCGGATTTATTGCAGTGGGGTACGCCCATTATGATATGCAGAAGGCGATAAAGGAACTGGAGACGCTGTTGGATGCTCAATGGGATAATGGTTTCATTCCCCACATTGTATTCCATAATGATAGTGATACCTATTTTCCCGGGCCAGACTTTCACCAATCCCGATTGCATCCAAAAGCTTCAAAAAAATATCGTTCAACCGGAATGGTACAACCACCAGTTCTAGGTTTTGTTTTAGAACGAATGTATGATGTTGCAGAAGATAAAAGCACTATTTTGTCCCATTTGGATAGTCTCATTGATAAAGTTTACGATAATCACGTATACTTTTATGAAAATCGTGATATTCATAATGAAGGTTTAGTCTATATCTATCACAATTGGGAGTCTGGAACCGATAATTCCCCCATGTGGGATGACATCTGGCCTACTATGGATTCGCCCGATTACGAATTTGAACGTAGGGACACTACCCACGTAGACCCATCACAAAGACCCACAAAAAGAGAGTACGATCATTACCTGCACATCATCGAGATAGCAAAACAGCACGGGTATGACGATGCCAAAATTGCCGAACATTCCCCTTTTCTTGTTCAGGACCCCTTGTTCAACGCCATGTTGTTACGTTCCAACGAAGCATTGATTAGATTATATGGATTGCTGAACAGAGGTGTGGATGAAATAGCTTACTTACGGTCAAAGCATAGCTTGGGAATTGATAGCATGAACACTAAACTTTTTGATGAGAATTCAGGGGCCTATTTGCACTTTGATCTCCGTTCCAATAAATTGTTGCCTTACATTTCATCTTCCTCCTTTGCACCTTTGCATGCAGGAATTCCAACAAAGGAAATAGCTTCAAAGTTAGTGGAAACCCTTACAAATAAGTTTGGGGATAAAGGCAAACTTTTATGCGCTTCATTTGACCCTACACACGAAAAATTCAATCCGAAGAAGTATTGGAGAGGACCTATTTGGATAAATATGAATTGGATTGTATTTCAAGGGTTGAAACGATATGGATTTAAAGATTTGGCCGAAAGAGTAAGGAAGGATTCAATTGAACTTGTTGCAAACCACGGTTTCTATGAGTATTTTGATTGCAGAAAGAATCATCCAAATGCATATGGAGGGAATAATTTCTCCTGGACGGCAGCGCTTTTGATTGATTTATTGCATTCAGATTGATGCTTTCATACTAAGGAATAATTGTATAACCAACCAATACTACCTAAATGAACTACATTGACTACATCATTATTATTGTATATCTGGTTGCCTTTTTGGGCATAGGGTATCTCTTCAAGGAAAACAAAAGTTCAGGAGATTATTTTCTTGGGGGCCGCAGCATGGGGTGGCTTCCTTTGAGTCTTTCCACCATGGCAACCCAGCTTTCTGCCATTAGCTTTATTTCTGCGCCGGCATTTGTTGGACTCAAGGATGGCGGTGGACTGCAATGGCTCACTTACGAATTTGGTGTTCCCTTGGCCATGGCATTTCTTATGGTAGCTCTAATTCCGACCTTATATAAATCTGGAATTGTAAGTGTTTATGAATATCTGGAAAAACGTTTTGATGCTTCCTCAAGGTTATTGATAAGCTTTGTTTTTCAGATTAGCCGTTCGGTAGCTACAGGTGTAATGGTATATACGATGGCCTTGATTCTTCAGGCAACCGTTGGGGTCGATTTCTGGATTTCGGTTTTGATTATCGGTGTCATTACGCTCGTTTATTCATTTCAAGGGGGTATGAAAGCTGTTATTTGGGGGGATGTTATCCAAATGATCATTCTCTTTTTGGGAATCGTGATATGTTTGGCCTATGGTATAAGCGAATTGGGAGGATTTGATAATTTCTTGACCAATGTGGATAAGGAACGTATCACTGCGGTGGATTTCACCAAATGGGGCTTTAATAATGCTGATAAAAATGACGAGTTTGGTTTTTGGCCCATGATTATAGGTGGATTCTTTTTGTATGCATCCTATTACGGTACGGACCAAACTCAATCGCAACGACTGCTTTCTGCAAAAGGGATGCCTACCATTAAAAAGTTATTATTGGCCAACGGACTTTTTAGATTTCCTTTGACGCTTACGTATTGTATCATGGGATTGGTCCTAGGTACCTTGTTGGTCCAGGACTTAGGTTTTCAAGAAATGATGGAATCCGTGTATCAAGCCAATATAGATTCCTTGGAGGGAAAAAAAGCTGATTTAATGGTTCCTGTGTTCATTATTAATTATTTGCCAAATGGTATTATTGGGATTTTGATTGTAGCCATTATGTCGGCAGCCATGTCTTCTTTAAGTTCGACAGTGAATTCCCTTTCGGCCGTAACTATGGAAGATTTTGTGAAGCGCTTTAAACCGGAAATGACCGATTCTAAATACGTGCTAACATCAAGACTTCTATCTCTTTTTTGGGGATTGGTCTGTTTGTTCTTTGCGTTTTTTGCTGGGAATATTGAGGGGACTGTAATTGAGGTAATCAATAAGGTGAGTTCTGTTTTTTACGGACCCATTCTTGCAGGTTTCATGTTGGCCATCATGACCAAGAAAACCCATGCTCTAGGCGCGAATATAGGAATTGTGGTAGGGGTTTTGTTCAATATGTACCTGTGGTTGTATGTACCTGAAGTATTTTGGTTCTGGTGGAATGCCATCGGCTGTTTGGTCACTGTAGTTGTAGCCATGGTTGTCAGTGCCTTTATCAAGAGAAAGGTTAATGAAGGTTTGGAGGTCGTATATTCCCCCTCGAAAAAAGAAGTGGCACTTTTACTTGGATTTTTTGCTTTTATCGTGGTATTGAGCATTTATATGCCCAAACTTCTATCTTAATCTAAATGTATTTGGATAAAAAAAGTCACCCTAAACCGAACTATATTTGAATCCTATTGCAATTGGGAAATATGAAAGTACTTACTTGTAGAATAGTTGTTTTTTGTCTTGTTTTATTCATATCTATTTCCGCTTTCGGACAGAATGATAACCAAATCTATATTCAACCTCCATTTTTGACTGCTGGAGATACGGTCGCGATAGTAGCTCCGGCTGGCATTCTTAAAAACCGAGAAAAAAGCATTTCAAAAGCGATGGAGATTTTATCTTCATGGGGATTACACCCTATTTTAGGGAAACATCTATATGCCAAGAACAATCATTTTGCAGGTACCGATGCCCAAAGGGCGGAGGATTTTCAGAATGCCATGGACGACCCAAGTGTTAAAGCCATTTGGTGTGCTCGCGGTGGATATGGTTCCATGCGGATACTGGATAAACTGAATTTTTCAAATTTTGGGAAAAGTCCAAAATGGATAGTTGGTTTTTCAGATATTACCGCTTTTCATGGGAAACTTGATCAATTGGGAATTCAAAGTATGCATGGCATGATGGCCGCGGGCTTGGAATTAAGTGAAGAACTTTCTGATGATACGCAGGAAAACATCAATAGCCTGAAGAAAGCCCTTTTTGGAGAAGTATTACGATATGATTTGGATTCATCCCCTCACAACAAAAGAGGAATGGCAAAAGGGGTTTTGATAGGGGGTAACCTTTCCCTGCTCCAAGCCAGTCTCCAATCTGATGCTAACCTGGATACAGAGGGTAAAATTCTCTTTATTGAGGAGATAGGTGAGTACAGATACAGTATTGATAGGATGTTGTATAGTTTGAAGCGAGCAGGTTATTTTGATGGACTTGCGGCCTTAGTAGTTGGAGAAATAAGCAAGGTAAGAACCAATACAACTCCATTTGGGATGTCAAATGAAGAGCTTATTTTGGATGTGGTCAAGGAATGCGATTTCCCCGTACTTTTCCATTTTCCCGCTGGACATGGAGATGAAAATAGGACCATGATTTTTGGAGAGGAAGTAACTCTTGACGTGGGAGTGAAAAAATCCGTAGTAACCTTCGAGAAACAAAATTGATGAAGTTTGTCTTGGCACCAGATAAATACAAAGGTTCACTTTCTGGCGAAGAGTTTTGTGATGCTGTTGAATCTGGTTTGCTTAAGGTATTTCCTAAAGCTCAGGTTTTAAAAAAGCCTTTGGCTGATGGGGGAGATGGAACCCTTGAGGTAGTCAAGCATTATCTGAACGCCGAAATTGTATCAACGACTGTGCAGGACCCATTGTTTCGGGAAATTAAATCGGACTATCTTTTTTCGAAAGACAAGGGGGTTGCCTTTATCGAAATGTCCGAGGCTTCGGGATATAAATTATTGTCCAAAACAGAGTTGAATTGCATGAACACAACCTCTTTGGGTACTGGCGACCTCATTAAAGACGCTTTGGAAAAAGGTGCCAGAGAGATTGTTCTAGGAATTGGTGGTAGTGCAACCAATGATGGCGGAATTGGAATGGCTACGGCTTTGGGCTATCAATTTTTGGACTCAGATGGAAATGAAATCAAACCTATTGGAAAGAATCTAAGTGCCATAAGCCGAATTGATGGTACAAATATTCATCCCAAATTACAGGGAGTAGAGTTCAAAGTGGCTTGCGATGTGAAAAACCCCTTGCACGGGAAAGAAGGAGCTGCCTTTGTGTATGGCCCCCAAAAGGGAGCAACGCCGGAAGATGTCATCGCACTGGATAATGGACTTCAAAACTTTGCAAAGGTGGTCCATAAAGAGTTTGGAATAGATGTACAAAACATTCAAGGAGCTGGGGCAGCAGGGGGAATGGGAGCAGGAGCAGTTGTTTTTTTGAAGGCTTCCCTTGCTTCGGGCATTGATTTGATTAAGGAAATGGCTCAATTCGATGAAGCGATACAAGGTTCAGATTGGATTATTACTGGTGAGGGTCAATTGGATAAGCAAACTTTATCGGGTAAAACGATTGCCGGTGTACTGCAAGCTGCCAAAAACTATCAAATTCCCGTGGCCGCTTTTTGTGGTTCGGTTTCGGTCAGTATTGAAGATTTGGAAACTATGGGACTGGATTATGTAACCTCTATAATCAATCAACCGGGAACATTGCAGGAGGTAAAGGACAAAAGCTTTGAGAATTTAGTGTTGACCGCTTATAATTTTGCCAAAGTCTTGAGAGTGAAAGAAAATAATTCAATCAAAGGGTAACAAATCCGGTTCCAAAAAGTTCTTTTTGGCTTCAAGGGAAGTATAGATATCGAATCCGTAGTGGCTTGCCATCAAATCCTTGAAATTAAACTTTAGTCTTGGGTTCTCTATAATGAAGCTTTGGAAATCCGAGCAATTTGATTTCAACATAAAATGATAAACAGCACGTACGGCAGCAATGGTCAACGTTTTATTGAATTTATCTGGAACACCAAGTTTGGTGGTGTACCCTTGAATTTGATTTACAATATTGGAAATTGCTTTATCAATACCGTATTGGGTAATATGAATCCAAGCCAATCGAATATGGGCTTCATGTGTGAAAAGCTCTGGAGGCAATATGCCCGCTTCAAATTGTTTTTCGAACTCTGAATTTGTCATCGATTAGGGGTATTTTTTGTTCATTTTATATTCCAAAGACATTTTTACGGTTGGCCATTCGCTGTTTAAGATAGAAAAGATAACCGTATCTCTTATATTTCCCATCTTATCAATACGATGGTTTCGGATAATTCCATCCTGTTTGGCCCCCAATCTCAAAATCGCATTACGAGAAGGAAAATTAAAAAAGTTAGTCTTAAACTCTACGGCAATAGCATCCAAGGTTTCGAAAGCATGCTGGAGCAAGAGGTATTTGCTTTCCGTATTAATTCCTGTACGCTGAACCTTTTGGGCGTACCAGGTGTACCCAATTTCTACTCTGCGATTGGGAGCATCTACACTGCAATACCTTGTGGAGCCCACAAGCTTGCCAGATTTTTTTTCAATAATAACAAAAGGTTGGGCGAGACCTTCGGATTCCTGTTGTAAAGCAAAATCAACATATGCGTCAAGGCTATCTTTTGAAGGAACAGAAGTGTACCAAATTTCCCAAAGATTCCCATCCGAAGCGGCTTCCAAAATCTCTGATTTATACGATTCTGTAAGAGGAAGTAACTTTACTAGATTTCCTTCCAACTCAACTGGGTTCAACCATTTAGCCATAACCGTGATTTTGATAATCAAATATAATGTGATTTTAAAGTTGGTTGTTATCTGAATCTTACTTTTGAGATTATAAATCGTGAACTGTGCAACATGGGACAGAATATAGGATTGTTGACCTTAGTGGTGAGTGAGTATGATGAGGCCATTGAATTTTATACTCAAAAAATGGGTTTTGATTTAATTGAGGACACGGTCTTGTCTGAAGATAAGCGCTGGGTGGTGGTTAAACCAAAAGGCTCAAAGGGCAGTGGATTGCTTTTGGCCAAGGTAGCTAATCCGTTACAGGAAAAAAGCGTTGGCAATCAAACTGGAGGCAGGGTATTTTTGTTTTTGAACACAGATGATTTTTGGAGAGACTATAAAATTATGATTGAAAAAGGGATCACTTTTTTGGAAGAACCCCGGGAAGAAGCGTATGGGACTGTATCGGTTTTTGAAGATTTATATGGGAACAAATGGGATTTATTGGAGCTAAAAAAATAAGTTGAGAATTCCTACTTTCTATCTTTAAGCCTGTACATGAACTTATGGCCACTCCATTGGTCATCCACTGCGGCTACTTTCGTGTCTACAAGCCCACAATCCTGACCTGCCTTCATAACGGCAAACTTGTCAATCTCCGTTGGAATTTTTGAAGACTTTTTAGGCCAGCTTATCCAAAGAATACCGTTCTTTTTCAAATTGGGTTTTCCTATTTCAAGACTTGATTCCAATTCTTTGGGGGTTGTAGCAAAAATATGGATGAAATCAACTTCTACACTTTCTGAGGAATTAACCAAAACGACTTCATCTGGGAATTCATGGAAAAATTCAAAATAGGATTTAGGAGCATTAAAGACCTGAACCATAAATCCAGGTTTGATACCTAGTTTTTTAGCCAATGGGGTTCCAGAATAGCCGGCAGTACTCATTTGGTTAGGAGTTTTAAGGAAAATACAAAATATTTAGTCTTGGAGTAACCTCTTATTGAACGGAAGTTATTTTCTCCAAAAAGCGCTGTTTGTAAGTTCGCCCAATTGGTATTTTTTTTCCTTGTACCAAAATCACTTCATGGTTCCAAGATTCTATTTTTGCCATAGCCACTATAAAAGACCGATGAATTCTAACAAAACACTTGGGGTCTAACTTTTCCAGGGTGCTCTGAAGAGTTTGTTTGCTCGAGATGACTTTATCCTGCAGATATACATGAACGTAGTCCCCTTTACTTTCTATATAAAATATCTCGCTGGGGGATACAGGAACGTTTTTTCGTTGGGATTTAAAATAAATGGGCTTTACAACATTTCGAAAATCAACGTTTTCTGAGGACAATTTGTTGACTGCTTGCAAAAATCGGGGATACGATATCGGCTTCACCAGATAATCTACAATATTAAATTCATAACCCTGAAGGGCATATTGTGTGTAGGCTGTGGTTACAATTACCGAAGGTGGATTTATAAAACTTCTTAAAAAATCAAAACCCCGAATACTGGGAAGATGCAAATCCAAAAAAATAAGATCTACGGGATGGTCTTTTAGATTAACGTGGGCTTCCATAGCATTATAGCTGATTCCATCAAGCTCTAGATATGTAACCTGAGCTATGTAGTCCGCTAGAAGCTCTGCAGCTAGGGGTTCATCCTCTATGATATGACACTTGATTTTTTTCGCCAAGATCTAATGCTAGTTCAACTGAAAATGATTCGGAAGAAGGTACAACTTCCAATGAAAATACCTTATACTGTAATTCAAGCTGCCTTTTTAAATTATGTAAACCTATTCCCTTTTTGTTCATGGTTCTATTGAAATCCAGGGAGTTGACAACACTAAAAAAGAGATGGTCCCCACCCGTTAGACGTAGTATAAGCTTGATTTCCTTAGTACCAATGTTTTCTGAAGCCCCATGCTTAAAAGCATTTTCCACAAGCGGAAGTAAAAGTAGGGGTGCAATGGAAATCCCTTCGAGGTTTTTAGATATTTCAGTTTCTATTTTTAACTGGGGCCCAAATCTTAATTTTTCCAAATCAATGTAGTTGCGAATTAATTCAACCTCTTTTGAAAGCGGTATATAAGTTTCTGGAATTCCATAAAGCATAAACTTAAGCAGCTCAGAAAGTTTAAGAATGACCTCTGGCGTTTTTTCCGACTTTTTTCGGGATAAAGCATAAAGATTATTGAGTGTATTCAAAAGGAAATGTGGATTTGTCTGCTGTTTCAAGACTTTAAGCTCTACACTTAATTTCTGTTTTTCCAATTCTTTCTCCCTGTTTTTGGCAAGAGCCTGTTTTTGCAACAAAACCAATGCAGTTCCTATACCGGCTACCCATAACAAATCCATCATAGTTGATGACAGTCTAGGGAGTGTAAAAAGATTGCCATTTGATGCTAAATCACCCAATAGTTGGGATTGAACCACAAGAAATACGAACAATCTGTAAAGAGCGGCGGAGGCTCCTAGTCCCCCAAGAAAAAAGAAAATTTTTGTAATGGTTCCTCTATTGGTTGGCAACACCCAATAAGCCACCCAATAGGTAAAAAGCATTTTTGGAATCAAGGTACCCAACTGACTTATAAGAGCCATACGTACTACTGCATAAGCCCCCATGTAGTCGTATTTGGGATAGGTCCAAAGATATTCGTGATATACCTTTATGAAAATGTAAATAGCCCAAAAGGCAACATGCCAAAGGAAGAAAATATTGTTTTTATCTCTCATTTAAGATTTAAAGCTATTAAAAAAGCTTGCAGCACCCCTTAACTGAAGACAAACGACCGGATTAGGTAGACCAATGCAGCAGTGGAGAATAGTCCAAACTGTTTAACTCCCTAAATCACCAGTCTGTCATCTGTATATTATTTGTTTTCAATGTTTTACTTTAATTTATTGGATGCTAACCGGTATTATGGATTCATGAATAAGACGTTTCTAACTTTTTTGATGGTGTTTGGTCAAGTAATCAATATACTGGCTCAAGAACTGGATTATGATACTAAGGAGATGGAGATTGAGTCGGCCATATTGATGGAAAACCGAAAAATTCAATTCTATTATCCCAAGGAAAAGTCAGATGCGATGGTTGCTTTTTATGTGCTGGATGGCAATTGGAATCACGATTTAGTAAAAGGTACAATTGGACATTGGGTAAAATGGGATTTAATGCCCAAAGCAGTTGTAGTGAGTATAGATAATATGGGAAAAAGAACCCGAGATTTAACCCCAACTAAGGATGATGAGCGATTTCCAGGAAGTGGTGGAGCCAATTTATTTCTTCAATTTATTGCTGAAGAACTACAACCCAAGATTGAAGCAGAATTTGAAAATGTGCAGTACAAGGTTATCGTGGGCCATAGTTTTGGAGGATTATTCTCTTTGTTTACCCTAAAGAAGCAACCTGATTTGTTTGATGGCTACATTGCCATTAGCCCTTCCATATGGTGGAAGGATAAATATATGTATGGAGATTTTAACACTTCAGAAAGTGATAAAAACCTGTTTGTGCATATAACAGCCGGCACTGATGATCGTGGAAATACCCAAGCGAGTAAAGATTTTGTGGCTTGGTTGAAAAAGGAAGGAATTTCAAACAGCATGGAACTCCACTCTAATATTGTGGATGGGGAGGACCACTTCAGTAATGTGCCCATATCACTTCATTCAGCCCTAAAACTGCTATTCCCTAAACAAAAATGGAATTCGGAAGTAATCTCTGGCTACAATACTGGCGGCTTCACAGAAATGAAAAAAGGAGTTGATAAGCTAAAACAAGACTATGGGGTTCGATTTTTGTTTCCGCTGGATACCTTGCTTTCTAAAGCGCTAACCCTTCATCAAGAAGGTAAGTCCAATGAAGCAACTGTGTTGCTCGACTGGGTACAAACCCAACAAGAAAGCAACTATCAACCATCGTATTATTCAGGATATATCTTCAAAAGTTTAAAAGACAATCATCGGGCAATGGAAAGTTATCGGAACGCCCTACGTATAGGAGGCATGCCCGATAGGATGAAGACGGTTATAGAACGAGAGATAAATCAACTTCAATCATCAGTAAAAAAAGCAGCAAACTTCTCCACGCAACAGGTTGAGACCTCCATAGCTTTTGAACCGAATGAGACCATAGCCTACGTTTCTAGGCATGTTGGAAAATGGGGAAGCAGGGAAAATCCACCTTCAAAAATCTATAAGTATCGAAGTAAAAATGATGTGTGGAAACTAGAAGGTTTAACAAGTTTTAGTCTAGAGCACACTCAAGATAGTGACTCAGATATTTTTATTTCCTATGATGGTAGGGAAGCTTTTTTCGTTTCAACGCGAACGTATGATGGAAAGGAAGATGCCAATCCAGATATTTGGAAAAGCACATTCCAAGCGGGTATTTGGTCCAAGCCAGAACCGGTCAGGGAGGTTAATTCTTTGGGCTATGAAGCTAGTCCCGTAACAGACGCTATAGGAAACCTATATTTCAGTTCCATTCGAGATGGAGGGAAAGGTTTGGGGGATTTTTATGTGGCCAAACGAAATCCGGATGGAAGTTATAGTACACCTGAGCTTTTAAAAGGAGAGGTTAATGGCACTTCTGGCGAATGGAATCTGATGGTATCGCCAAAGGCGGACTGGATTTTGTTCGAATCTTCGGGTAGAGAGGGAGCACTATCAGGTTATGGAGATTTATACTTTTCTAAAAAGGAGGACAAAGGTTGGTCCAAACCCGAACATGTGAGAGAATTGAATACTACAGGCTCCGACCTGAACATTCGCTATTTACCGAACTCTAAGAGACTATTTTTTATCAGCAGTGAGCAGCTTGAAAATATAGATGCAGATGTCTACCAAGTTGATTTTGAAGTAATAGAACCGTACATAAACAAAATGAAGAAAAAATGAAACAACTGCTTATTACAGCATTTTTAGGGATGTTATGTTTGCTTACCTCGTGTTCGAATAAGAAGGTGTTTGATGAAGCGGAAGCACTAAAAGAGATTTATGCACTCCATAATGCACAACGAAAATATCATTTTGAAAAGGACTCAGTTTCCTTTGTTAATCAATTATCAGAGGATTACGTTGAAGTTAAGAATGGAATAGTATCCAGACCTAAACTAGAGGATAAGTTGAGTCGTTACCACAGCTATTTTTCCCAAGTAGAGTTTTTGAAATGGGACGACTTGCAAGAACCCATTATCCGATTTTCCGAAGATGGTTCCCTAGCATATACTGTTGTTGACAAAATTGTTAAAGTATCTTATAAAGACGAAAATGGAAACCAAGCTATAGGAGAAACACACTTTGCTTGGACAGCAATTTATCGCAAAACCTCAGATGGATGGAAGATTGAATGTGCCATATCAACTAACGAACCGATTTCTGATAATGAAGAAAATGAATAAGATTCTTGTTTTTTGGATTTGGTCCGTTATGTGCGTTGGTTATGGACAGACTCAAAAAGAGGATTACATCCTTAAGGAAAAAGATTTAATTCCCGAAGGAACTGCATACAATGCCGAAGCGGATGTAATCTATATTGGAAGTGTTTATAAACAAAAAGTGATAGGTATTGATTCTGTAGGTAGGGAATATAATGTGATAGAAAGCAAAGGCTTTGGGGTATTAAGTCCGATTGGGATGGAATATGTTGAAGATACCCAAACCTTATGGGTTTGTGGCGCGTTGGCTCCAATTGTGAATAAATCAGGAAGAAGTGAATGGGTTACAACCATTCTTTCATTTGATATGAAGTATGGGAGTCTTAAAAAGAAATATGAGGATTTGGGTTATCAAACCCCAACGTTTTTAAATGATTTAACTGTAACTCCAGAAGGAGTGGTGTATGCTACAGAAAGTGTGAATGGAGGAATTTTCAAAATTGATGTAACTACCGATACACTTGAAAAATGGGTAAATCTTGATGGATACACCTTTCCAAATGGAATAGTCTATGACGTACTGTCTAATAATTTATTCGTCGCAGTGGATCAAGGAATAATAAAAATTGACCCCACAACAAGGAAAGTACGATTACTAGAAGCCCAAGATGATATAAAGGCAGGAGGAATAGATGGCCTTTCCATATATGAAGATTATTTTATAGGGCACCAAAGTACCAAGGTCAGCAAGTTCTTTTTCAACTCACAAAAGACCAGACTAACTTCAGTTGAAATCCTGGATTCTGGGGACGAATTTGATTCCAGCACCACAGGCGAAATAGGAAACGGATACTATCATTACATAGTAAATTCACAGATTAGGAGTGGGGTAAATCAGAAGGAAAAACGCATCAAACCCTTAGATAGCCTTGAACCGGTGATTATTCGAAAGCTAAAACTCTAATGCCAACTTCCATGTAAAAACGAAAAGAATGAAAACACAAAGTATTTTGATTTGCTTATTTATAGGTTTCATGTTTTGGGGAAATGCGCAGGACAATTCCAAGATATCTACTATGGATTTTGTTCAAATCTTGAATGAAAACCGGGAAGAAACGCTCTACTATTTTCAAAACAATTGGAAAATTCTAAGAGAAATGGCAGTAAAAAGGGGCTATATCCATTCTTTTGATGTTCTTGAAACTCCTTTTAGCGAGGATGCCCCATTTGAGTTGATTTTGATAACGACCTACGAAAACAAAGAGCAATATAATGCGCGTGAAGAACATTTTCGCGAACTGATTGATGAGAAGGGTAAGTTGGATTTAATGAATGATAAAAAACCAGGAGAGTTCCGAAAAACTTTGTTTAACAAAGAAAATGTAACTCATTGGGATTCGTTGTGAAAATGTTGGACTTGTTACCGGTCTGTACCCAATTCTAAGAGGACAAGTAGTCCTTTTGACTTTCGTTGAGATAGATCGGGTAATGAAAATTGTCCAGCTTCCTTAACAGGTGCAATAGTCTTTTTTTCTCTTTCTCATTAAGACTTTGTGAAACTAGGTTTGCGGCCAATGGTGCCTTTTGGTAACCTCCCTCAACAGCCTCTTTTCCTTTTTCAGTTAGTCTTAAAAGCTTGCCCCTTTTATCATCTGGATTTGGAAATTCTTCAATGATTCCCTTTTTCAGAAGTCTTTTTATTACCCCCATTCCTGATGATTTGTCGTAAGCCATCATCCGGATTAGGTCAGTTTTGCCCACGGCTCCAGCTCCATCAAGTATGGCAGTAAACGCAAACTCCATGTCGGTGGAGAATGGCAACCCTTCCAAAGCCATTTTAATATAGGTGTTTGAATATCGGCTCAATCTTCCAATATGAGCGGCCAATTCTACTTCCATACTATGTCCCGTGATATGGAATTCTTCATCGGCTTCATCCGAAACATTATGCACTTCCATCCACTCCAAAAAGTTGTTGAGAGTACATGCCTTTTCGGGATTTTCTTCCCAAAAGGTACCTACCAACGAAACCAATACTTTGGTTAAGTTATACTTATCCATAAACAACTATTTAACACTAAATTAATTATAAATACTATTTTTTAATTGTTTTTTGTTTAATATTTGCAGAAATAATTTAAACAATTATGAAAAATTTCCAACCATTCGCATTTGTTTTACTCTTGCTTTTGCTATTCCAGTTTCATACTACACAGGCTCAAGTTACTGCAGATTTGTTTGGTAGCGTAACTGACAAAGTGGGACAACCCATTTTTGGAGCATCTGTTTACCTCGAAGGAACCGAAAAAGGAGCCCAAACCGATTTTGATGGCAAATATAAAATTACGGGAATTAGTCCGGGAACGTACAATCTAGTGGTCAGTTATATTGGATACGAAACCCAGACCCAATATAATGTGATAATCCGCTCTAAAGGAACTCCCAATTACAATTTTGTACTTCAAGAATCCGCTCAGCAGTTAGATGAAGTTGTTGTCTCTAACGCAAACAAGATAAGTAGGCCTCGGGAAACACCTTTGTCTACCCAATCTCTTTCGGCTGTAGAAATAGCCACGTATCCTGGTAGCAATAATGATGTGGTTCAGGTAGCCCAGACACTTCCGGGCGTCTCTCCATCAATTGGAGGTTTTCGGAATGATTTGATTATCCGCGGGGGTGCACCTAACGAGACAGTTTATTATTTGGATGGAATGGAAATCCCAAATGTCAATCATTTTGCCACTCAGGGAAGCGCAGGAGGACCCGTGGGACTAATTAATGTGTCCTTTATTGATAATGTAACCTTATCCACTTCAGCTTTTGGCTCCCAGTATGATAATCCTCTATCCGGCGTACTTCAGTTCAGTCAGCGCAATGGAAACAATAGAAATTTCAATGGTAATTTCAGAGTAAGTGCTAGTGAAGCTGCTTTGACCCTGGAAGGGCCTCTGTTTAAAAAAAATGCGGAAGAGTCTAAAACCACTTTCTTGGCTTCGGTAAGGCGAAGTTATCTGCAGTTTTTATTTGAGGCTATCGGTTTGCCTTTCCGTCCTAACTATTGGGATTACCAATATAAAATCAACCATAAGATAGATTCGTACAATGACATAAGCTTAATTGGGGTGGGCTCAATTGATGATTTTTCAGTTGAGGCCCCTGAGGACTTTGATGCTGAACAACAAGCGCAGTTGGAGCAGGCCCCATTTATTGAACAACGGACCAACGCTATTGGTGTTACCTGGAAGAATAGATTCAAGGATGGTAGCGGATTTATGGAGACCACTTTGAGCAATAATACCCTGGTCAATGATTTCACTCGATTTGAAGACCCGGAAAATGAGACGGGAATCATATTCAGAAACGACGCAACCGAATCCGAGACAAAACTTCGATATGCAATAACGAAGTTTATGGGAGACTGGAAATTGACCTCTGGATTCAATTTTCAATACTCGGATTATGAAAATGAAACCGTAAACCTTACCGATGGCATAGCCTTCAATACTGCTATCGATTTTTATAAATATGGTCTTTTTGCCAATGTGACGAGGTCCTTCTTTAATGATAAACTGGATGTTTCATTCGGCTTTAGATTGGATGATGATACTTTTACAGAAGAGGACAACCTACTTTCTACTTTTTCCCCAAGGTTGTCCCTTTCTTATGAATTCTCAGAAAACTGGAGAGTTAATGGGTCAGTTG
The DNA here is from genome assembly GCF_003001695.1 of Flagellimonas meridianipacifica. Classification (GTDB taxonomy): domain Bacteria; phylum Bacteroidota; class Bacteroidia; order Flavobacteriales; family Flavobacteriaceae; genus Flagellimonas; species Flagellimonas meridianipacifica. The sequence goes on from NZ_PVYX01000001.1 coordinate 1,397,837, forward strand.
GCAGGTATTTCAAAATACCTCCGTACACCATCCTTGGCTTTAGGGATAATGACCAAAATCTTGTCAATCAAAATGCCGAGTATACGTTGAGTGACCATTTTGTTCTGGGATTGCAACATTATTTTGGTCCTTCGTCCAGTATTTCTTTGGAAGGTTTCTATAAACGGTACGATGATTACCCAGTTTCCGTTTTGGACCAAGTTTCTTTGGCAAACAAGGGGGCCGACTTTGAAGTATTGGGTAGCGAGGATGTGGAAACGGTGGGAAGAGGTAGAAGCTATGGTGCTGAGCTTCAATTTCAGCAAAAATTATCGAATAACTTCTACGGAATTTTTGCCTACACTTGGTTCTATAGCGAATTTACCGGATTTGACAGAGACGTTTTTTTGCCTTCAGTTTGGGATAGTCGCCATCTGATTTCTTTCACAGGAGGTTACAAATTCAAGCGAAATTGGGAGCTAAGTGCGCGATACCGTTTTGCAGGAGAAACTCCTTTTGTTCCCACCGATTTGGAAGCCACCTTGGCCAACTACCCGGAAGTGATTTTGGATTACAACCGTTTGGGAGAGGAAAACTTGAATGTTTTTAGCCAGCTCGACCTAAGAATCGATAAAAAATGGAATTTTGAAAAATTGTCTCTTGATGTTTTTGTAGAGGCACAAAATGTGTTGGGTCAAAACATTCCACAACCTCCCGAATTTGGTCTAAATAGGGGGCTTGATGGTTCCATAGTGGAACCGCGAAGTCTGGTCGAGATTGAAAGTGACACAGGACAAATCATTCCAAGTATCGGTATTGTTTTGGATTTTTAAACGATTACATCCATTTACAAACGAAAGCAATTGATTACTGTACGATTTTAGCGTTTTCCACTTCATAGGTTTGCCCTGTCGAATGATGAAGTTCGATAGTATTAACTGTTTAACGCTAAAATTAAAAATCATGAATGCACTAAAAAACAAAGTACAGTTGATTGGAAATCTAGGAAATGATCCTGAAATTATTATCCTTGAAAATGGAAACAAACTGGCCAAATTTTCCATGGCCACAAATGAAAGCTACAAAAACTCAAAAGGGGAGCGGGTAACCGAAACCCAATGGCATAACGTAGTGGCATGGGGGAAAACCGCTGAAATAGTGGAAAACTATCTAACAAAAGGAAAGGAAGTAGCGGTTGAGGGTAAATTGACATCAAGGAGTTACGAAACCAAGGAAGGAGAAAAACGATACATCACAGAGATTCAATGTAAGGAATTGTTGATGTTGGATAAATGATGTAACGTAAATCATCGATAAAAGGGAGCAAATGCTCCCTTTTTCTTTTAAAATCAATGATTTAACGATAATTTATAATACAAAAAGGAAACCATTGGCCCAAATTATCGTCTATTTATAAAAGAAACGTAAAAATGAAACGGAGTTATTTGCTCTTACTAGTTCTTCTTCTTGGTTTTGCGAAGCAAAGCCAGGCTCAAAGGACTACGACCAACTCCAAATTACTGCGTTTCTATGAGAATTTAGCGGAACGCGATGCCGCCTATGAACAAGGCCTCCAATTGGACCATCAAGATGAGCTGGACTATTGGAACGATCAGGAAAACTTTGAACGTGAATTGGGAAAATCTAATTTTTCCTTCTATCTCGTATACATGAAGAGCAAAAAAGAAGCACACCGCAAGTATTTGAAGGAATGTGAGGGCTCTTGTGCCCATAGCGATGTATACTGGATTAAAATGAGAAACTATCTTTCAACACCGGACGCTTCAGACCTTTTTAAGGCAACCACAGACGTAGCTCAATCTACTTCCATTAAAAAATAAAAAAACCGCCTTTTGGCGGTTTTCTATGCAACTTTTTTCAGCAAATCATAGCAGGGACAACGCTTACATCGTTTGCTTTCTGACTTTTTATATTTTTTACAGCACCTGGTCTTACAGTTAGCAGGAGGTAGCTCTTTTAATATAGCTTTCTTTCCTTTTTTGCCGGCCTTTTTGTTTTTCCCCATCTGAATAAATCAGTGGGTCAAATATAGCTATTTTAAATTAATCTAAATAAATAGTTATTAACATTTATTCACCGGCCGTGTCGGAAGCAGCGCTCTCTACGGTTAGTTGCTGTATATCTCTGTCAAACAGGTAAAGTCCTCCTTTGTCATCACCGATAAGGTTGATTTTATCCAAAACCGTCCTAGCCAAAGCTTCTTCTTCCAACTGCTCGGCTACGTACCATTGTAGAAAATTATGAGTAGCATAATCTTTTTCATCCAAGGTGATGTGAACCAATTCGTTGATGCTTTGCGATACAAATACTTCGTGTTCGAATAATTTTTGCAACATCTTTTGGAGGGTGCCAAATTCAGTTTCTGGAGCTTTTAAGTCGGAAACCACGGCATGACCGCCTCTTTCATTTACGTATTTCACCAATTTGAGCATATGCATACGCTCTTCATCAGCGTGTCCGTACATGAAACCAGCTACACCTTCCAGTCCCTTTACTTCGGCCCAAGAGGCCATGGACAAATACACTTGTGATGACTCTGCTTCTATACGGATTTGCTTATTTAAAGCCTCTTCTAGTCTCTTTGATAGCATGTTCTTAATGTTTTATAACGTAAAATTACAAAACGCACTTGGTACTTAACGCTAGATTGATTCTTAATAGTCAGAATTGCACAGCCAATCCCATCGTTCCAGGACCAAAACTAAGATTCCAGCTTACTTTTTTTTGTTGGTCATTATATTTTTGGTCGTACTTGGAATCTAGATACTTATCGATTGATTCCACTATAAAAATGCTCAGCACGGTGCCAAAAGCCACATCCGATATCCAATGAAATCCATCATTAACTCTAGCTAAACCAGGGATTAAGCCTACAGTGTATATTCCTGCTTTTACCCATGGGCTTTTAAATTGTTTGGCAATGGCATAGGCGTTGCTGAAAGCTAGTATCGCATGTCCGGAAGGAAAGGAATCGTAATTGAAAACTCTATTTATGTTAAAAGGATCATACGTACTTGAGGAATCTCCACTTTTTGGACGCGCCCTTCCAATAATTCGCTTGCTTACCTGCTGCAAAAAGCCTCCAGCGGTAGCCGAAGCTATTAAAAGCACGCCTGTTCTCCTAAGTTTTTCATTTTTGGTAAATAGGCCGGCAAGATAAACACCACCAGTGAACATATAATTGTTCTCTGGATTACCATACTCAATTCCATAATTGACCAGAAAATCGGGAACATCATCTCTGAAACCATCTGCCCAATTGTCCAATTCATCATCAACAGTGAATAAAGCCAGAGTTCCAGCCGTCACATACCCAAAATTGGCCCATTGTTTTCCCTTCCAATGAAAAGGACGGCTGTAGGAATGACCGATACCACCAAATACGTTACCCATATCATAGGTGAAATTATTCCAAAGACTCTCTTTTTTATCAATTTTTAACTCCTGTCCGTTTAATTGAATTAAAGTTAACATGAGCAGTAATAGGGGCAATGATTTCATAAGGTTGAATAAAATGAACAGTAAATCTAAGTATAAATGTGTTGAGCTAAACGAAATGTATTAGCATGGGCTTCTATGATTATTTTTATTTCAGGAGAATATCCTCCACCCATACTACATTGGATGGGAATCCCCTTGTCAAAACAGGTCTGCAATACAAAACGATCACGTTCTTTACAACCTTCCAATGTCATTCCCAAAGTGCCCAACTTATCAGTTGATAGTATATCCACACCACACAAATAGAAAACAAAATCAGGTTTTAGCTTTTCTAGAAGTTCAGGTAAGACGTTTTTTAGTTTGATTAAGTATTCATCATCCCTAGTTGCCTTTTCCAAAGCAATATCCAAGTCAGATATTTCCTTTTTGAAGGGATAGTTGCCTCTTCCATGCATGGAGAAGGTGAAAACAGCATCGTCATCTTGAAAAATTTCTGCTGTTCCATTGCCTTGGTGTACATCTAAATCTACAATAAGAACCTTGTTAGCTAGGTTTTTTTTGATAAGATATCTAGCTCCAATTGCTTGGTCATTAAGCATGCAAAAAGCTTCTCCTCGATTAGAATAAGCGTGATGGGTTCCTCCAGCTATGTTCATGGCTACTCCGTGCTCCAGAGCGAACAGACAGCCCTTAATTGTTCCATCCGCGATGATACGTTCCCGTTCCACAAGTTCAGCACTTAATGGAAATCCAATCTTCCGTACTTCGCTGGGTTTTAAATTGAGTTGGGAAAGGTTTTGAAAATAGGTTTTATCATGGACAGCAAGAATTGCCGAATCATCGGGTAAAACAGGACTGAAGAAATTATCCTTTGTGCAGGTACCTTCATGTAACAGTTGCCTGGGAAGCAAGTCATATTTTTCCATAGGAAAGCGATGACCTTCAGGTAAGGGATGTTTATAAATGGGGTGATAGGCAATTTTTAGCATTTTGGTGTCAGTCTTTTTTATGCAAAGCCAATTGAATACGTTTTCGAGGTACATCTACATCCAAAACCTTAACTATAATTTGCTCATGAAGACTTACATGTTCATTTACGTCTTTAACATAGGAATCCGCTAGATTGGAAACATGGATAAGCCCGCTTTCCTTTATCCCAATATCCACAAAACAGCCAAAATTGGTGATGTTATTGACAATGCCTGGCAGCAACTGACCTACTTGTAAATCTGTAATCTGTCGTATGTTTTGATTGAAAGCGAAAACTTTGGCCTTTTCCCTTCGATCTAAACCGGGCTTTTCCAATTCTTCAAGAATATCTTGTAAAGTGGGGATACCAGTATTTTCATCGCAGTAGCGGGCAATGTCTATGCTTTGGAGGATAGATTTGTTTCCGATTATTTTGGATAGCGGGATTCCTTTATCTTTTGCCATCTTTTCCACTATACTATAGCTTTCAGGATGCACAGCTGAATCGTCCAAAGGATTTTCACCTTCTTTTATCCGTAGGAAACCTGCACCTTGCTCAAAAGCCTTCCCTCCAAGCCGAGGAACCTTTTTAATCTCTGTTCTACTTTTAAAAGCTCCATACTCGTTCCGATGGGCAACGATGTTCTCTGCTAGTTTTGGCCCAATGCCCGATACGTAACTGAGTAAAGGAACACTGGCCGTATTGATATTGACACCCACAGAGTTAACACAGCTTTCCACAACGGTTTCCAAGGAAGTTTTCAATCTGGATTGATCCACGTCATGTTGGTATTGTCCAACACCAATGGATTTAGCGTCTATTTTGACCAGTTCTGCAAGCGGGTCTGCCAGTCTTCTTCCAATGGAAACGGCTCCTCTAACCGTCACATCGTAGTTGGGAAATTCATCTCTGGCAATTTTTGATGCTGAATATATGGAAGCACCTGCTTCACTGACCACAAATACTTCAATGGGATTCTTAAAACGGATTCGTTTCACCAAGTGTTCGGTTTCGCGGGATGCGGTTCCATTACCAATGGCAATTGCTTCTATTTTATGGGCATCGACCAAAGAACTTATCTTTTTAATTGCCCCTGCAGAATCATTTTGTGGAGCATGTGGATATATGGTCTCGTTGTGTTTTAAATCACCCTGGGCATCCAAGCAAACTACTTTACAGCCTGTTCTAAAACCAGGGTCTATGGCCAAAATTCTTTTTGCACCAAGGGGTGCGCCAAGTAATAATTGTTTTAAGTTCTTGGAAAAAACCTGTATAGCTTCGGCATCTGCTTTTTCTTTTGCATTTTTTAGAAGTTCATTGGATAAAGAAGGAAATAAAAGCCGTTTGTATGCATCCGCTATGGCCATTTCAATTTGTGAAGCACAGGCATTATTTGATTTGAGTATTCTCCTTTCAATCTTATCCAATGCCCTGTCATCATCGATTTCGATTTTGACGCGAATGAATCCCTCTTTTTCCGCTCTTGAGATGGCCAAAAATCGATGTGAGGGGCACCGATTCAATAGTTCACTCCAATCGAAATAATCACGAAACTTCTGCGCTTTCTCATTGTCCTTTTTGGTTTTGATGACTTTGCAATTCAAAAGGGCATGTCGCTCCAATTGGTTTCGTAGCTGATTTCGTATATCGGTACGCTCATTAATCCATTCTGAGATGATATGTCTAGCGCCTTCAAGAGCTTCATCTTCATTTTGAACTTGGTTCGTAAGGTATTTGGAAGCGATGAACTCTATCTCATCACTTCGTTGTGTCATGATGATTTTAGCCAAAGGTTCCAAGCCATTTTTACGGGCAACCTCGGCTTTTGTTTTTTTACTTTTTTTGAATGGTATATAAAGGTCCTCTAGGCTATTGAGGTTCTCACAATCTTGCAATTTGGATTGGAGTTCTGGAGTTAATAGGCCTTGTTCTTTAATGGCTTTTATAATTGCCAACTTTCTTTTTTCCAAAGCTTCAAATTCAGCTTTGAATTTTACAATTTCCCCAATTTGAACCTCATCTAAATTGCCTGTACGTTCTTTACGATATCTGGAAATGAATGGAATGGTACAATCTTCATAGAGTAATGCAATTGTATTTTCCACACTTTTTTCAGAAAACTGTGTGCGTTTTAGGATAAAGCGGATGAGTTGCATGAACCAATATTGATTTGATTAACAAGGAACTAATTTATGCCCTCACCATTCTCAACACCATCTTCGTCTGGGTTGAGGAAGACCAATTTGCCAGCTTTGTTCTCAGTCATCAAAATCATGCCTTCGCTTTCCACACCGCGCAGTTTTCTTGGAGCTAAGTTGACCAAAACCGTAACTTTTTTCCCAACAATTTCTTCGGGTTTGAAGCTTTCTGCAATCCCGGAAACTATGGTTCGTGTATCCAGTCCTGTATCCACTTTTAATACTAAAAGTTTGTTCGCTTTGGGCATTTTTTCAGCTTCAACGATTGTTCCCACTCTCATGTCCATTTTGCTGAAATCATCAAAAGTGATAGTGTCTTTTTGAGGTATAATCTCTTTTTCCATCTGCGTATTGGCTTGTTTAGTGGCTTCAAGTTTGGCCAACTGAGCTTCTATTTCCTTATCCTCTATTTTACGGAACAGGAGCTCACTTTTATTAATTTGGAGTCCTGAAGGTAAGAGGGTTTCTTTGGTGCCAACCTCATCCCATGAGGTCTCTACTGAGCTTGAACTAACATTAAGAATGTTTTTAAGTCTTCCTGACGTGAAGGGCAAAAAAGGTTCGCTCAATACTGCAAGCCCAGTAGCGATTTGAAGCGCTACATACATTATGGTCTTGGTGCGATCTTCATCTGTTTTAATAAGTTTCCAAGGTTCTTCATCTGCCAAATACTTGTTGCCCAAACGAGCTAGGTTCATCAACTCTTGACTTGCTTCCCTAAATCTGTATCTATTCAAAGAATCTTCCAAGATTTTTGGGTACTCCGATAACGAAATCAGAGCTTGTTTATCTTGTTCGTTTAGCTCGTTAGGTTTTGGGACTATACCGTCATAGTATTTATGTGTTAATACCACTACACGATTAATGAAATTCCCAAAAATGGCAACCAATTCATTGTTGTTTCGCGCTTGAAAGTCCTTCCAGGTGAAATCATTGTCCTTGGTTTCCGGAGCATTTGCCGTGAGGGTATATCGTAAAACATCTTCCATATCCGGGAACTCTTCTAGATACTCATGCAACCAGACCGCCCAATTTTTTGAAGTAGATAGTTTGTTCCCCTCCAAGTTCAAAAATTCATTGGCCGGGACATTTTCCGGTAGCACAAACTCACCATGTGCTTTTAGCATGCTTGGAAATATAATGCAGTGGAAAACAATATTGTCCTTACCAATAAAATGAAGCAATTTGGTGTTCTTATTCTTCCAATAAGGTTCCCAATCTTTTCCTTCGCGTTCGGCCCACTCCTTTGTGGAAGAAATGTATCCTATTGGAGCATCAAACCAAACGTAGAGGACTTTCCCCTCAGCATCTTTTACAGGCACCGGAATTCCCCAGTCCAAATCCCGTGTTACGGCACGTGGTTTCAAACCATCATCAATCCATGATTTGCATTGTCCATATACGTTGGGTTTCCAATCATTTTTATGCCCCTCTATTATCCATTCCTTCAGGAAACCTTCATATCTATCCAAGGGAAGAAACCAATGTTTTGTTTTCTTAAGCGAGGGTTCGGTTCCAGTAATGGCAGATTTCGGATTAATAAGATCAGTGGCATTCAAGGATGAACCACAGTTTTCACATTGATCACCATAGGCTTCATGGTGTCCACATACAGGGCATGTACCCACAACAAAGCGATCTGCTAGGAATTGCTGTGCTTCTTCATCATACAGCTGTTCAGTGGTTTCCTCTATAAAATCTCCCTGATCATATAGTTTCTTGAAGAAGTCTGATGCGGTTTTATGATGTATTTCTGCTGAAGTTCTGGAATAGTTATCAAAAGTAATCCCAAAATCAACAAAGGATTGTTTTATAATTCCATGGTATTTGTCAATAATCTCTTTTGGAGATACGCCCTCTTTTTTAGCCTTCATAGGAATAGCCACACCGTGTTCGTCACTGCCACAGATAAAAGCAACATCATGCCCTTTTAAACGGAGAAAACGGGCATAGATATCCGCGGGAACATAAACTCCTGCCAAATGACCAATATGTATTGGGCCATTGGTGTATGGAAGAGCTGCAGTAAGGGTATACCTAGTAGGCGTATTGTCTTGAGACATATTGAAGCTTAATTAAGCCTCAAAAATACAGTTTTTGGTAGAAGCTGGGGAACTTATGCTCCTTAAATAAGAAACCTCCGAAAGGGCATTCCTAATATGGGGTGGGAATAGCACAATCGGAGGATTCCAGAGTGTTTGCTTATTGGAGTAAGCTTTACATAATCATTACGGATTTACTCATTCTTTCACCACCTACGGAAATTCGATAAATGTATTTTCCAGTGGAAAGACTATCTCTCATTCGCTCTCGAATGTTTATTTCTGCCGAACCTTCCAGCATCATTTCATTAAACACCGTACCTACTTTCTGACCCAAAATATTGAATAATTCAATATCCACATGAGCTGCAAAAGGCATTTCCAAGTAAATATGGGGTGCTCTTGAATTTGGGTAGTACGGTCTATGTACAATTGCAGTTTCGATGTCTGGGTTAGGGTTCATACCATCTTCACTTGGAGGAGTATCTGGCAACGTTGGTGGGTCATTATCCATTGCGATATCTGGGAAATCCACACCGCTACAATTGAATCCAAGGTTAACCGGGGCGTAAGGATGATCTAAAAGATGCTGCTCCACCAAAGGAATTGGCACACAGAGCCATTCGGCCAATACTGTGGCATATAAATCCCTAAAGTCCATGGTATAATCCAAGTTTCCACGACTATTTGGACTATCCAATGATGGGTGGTCACCAACAAAAGCACTTCCGTTAAGACCAGAACCAAAGAAAAGAGTAGGAGCTGCCTTACCATGGTCAGTACCCAATGAACCGTTCTCAAAAATTCGTCTACCGAATTCGGAGAAGGTCATACTCAATACCTGTTCGTCCTGTTGCGTGAAACCTAAGTCTTCATAGAAGTTGTTCACGGCAATAGACAAATTGGACATAAGACGCTCGTGGGCCAAAGGTTGGTTACCATGAGTATCAAAACCTCCCATGGAAATCATGTACACTTTTGTACCTAGATTACCTTTAATCAATCGAGCCAATAAAGCCAATTGTCTTGCAAAACCATTGTCTTGGTATTCTACTTGGTTTTGACCTCTTTCATACGCTTCGTTGATTTTTCCTGCATATTCATAAGTGGTATTGGCCACACCTCTTAAGAAACGCAACTGATCGCCATACATACAATCGCCAAAAGGAGCGTTTGCGATGTCATAAAAGAAACCGGTCTCAGCAATTTCCTCCAGCTGATCAATGTTGTTCGTTACGAAAGCATAATTCGTTTCTTCACCTTGGAAAACCAAGTTGGCAATACTTCCAATTTGAATAGCTGCCGGGGCTTCTGGTGGATTGATAAGATAGTCAGGATAACATTGTTCAAAATGTCTACCCATCCACCCAGTGTTCAAACCAGAAAAACCTGTTGTGGTCAAATCGGTGTTTGCATAAATGTCCGAGCCCGTAAAGTGGGATAAACTTTGGTTTTGGTATCCAACACCATGAACGGCTTTGAACTTTCCTTCTCCCCAAAGGGATTCCAAGGAATTCATATAGGTGGGTATACCAAAATCATCAGTAAGCTTTAATACTTTACTTTCTGGAATGTAGATGTTGGGACGGGCATTAGCATAAGTGTCATATTGCTGTACGGGGATTACAGTGCTTAAACCGTCGTTTCCTCCGGATAAGCGAATCAATACGAGAATATTATCTGTTTCAGCATCGGCAATCGCTGATGTCAAGCGAGATGGCGCTGATGCAGTCAATAAATTACTTCCAAGAAACATGGAACCAGAACCCGCTATCCCCAGGGCTTGGAGAAAGGATCTTCTGCTCCAGTTTTTGTGCTCCAAATCATGACCTTCATGTTCTAGGCCTTTATGAGGAGATGTATCGTGAGTGTGGTGAGTATCGCACATAATTGTAGGGGTTATTTAAGTTGAAATTCAGGTTCTCTTACCAAATACAGTAACAACAAGTATACTTGTGTGCCAGCGTCATCAAGGGTCATGTTCCAAGATCCTGTTTCGTAGACATTGTTGTCTTCATAAGGCTCCCGGAAAGCTATGATTGCCCTGTCGTAATCGGCATCGGTCAATAAACCTTTTGGTGTTAGCTTGTCTATTATGGCCCTTGCCACAACATTTGGATCTGTTTCCGTTGCACCATTAGCTCCAGTGGCTTCAATACCAAAGGTTCTAAACTGCTCTGGATCCGATTGGAAGAAAGCTTGGATATATACTTCTGAAGTCAACCAACGACCAATAATAAAATTGGTGTTTATCCATTCCCTGTCTCTTTGCCAACCCGCCACATCGAAAGGATCAAACATTTCTTGTCCAATCAATCTTGAAGAGTCAATAACGTTTTGGACTATGTTATCGTCATAGGTAAAATTGGTCTCTTTGATTAGGCCCAAATACAAGTCGAACGGACTTTTGATGATTACTCCAATGGCATCCTCATCAAAAAAGTGCTGACTTTTAAAAAGCTGTCGCATTACTGGCGCTAATTCAAAGTTATTGGCAACAAAAGTTGCGGCCAATCCTGAAATTATGGTCTGTGCATTACCCATTTCATCGTCTGAATCGGGATGCACAAAATATTCGTAAAGCTTTTTACATATAAAATTGGCTATTTCATTGGGACGTTCATTGAAAAGGATATCGATGGTATCATCATATCCCCAATTTCCAGTTTGCCCCAAAATGGTTTTATTATCCGTATTAAAGTCTTCGGGATTAAAAGTTACTTGGGTACAACCTACGTCTCCACGATTGGTATAACCGGATAAAGATTTAGCTGTCTCAATGATATCTTCTTCCGTGTAACCATTACCTTCACCCAAGGTAAATAGCTCATAAAGCTCACGGGCATAGTTTTCGTTGGGATTGTTACCTCGGTTTCTAGCACCATCAAGGTAATACAGCATGGCGCTAGTCAGTCCAATTTCGCTAACAAAAGTTTTGAAATTACCTAGCGCATTTCTTTGTAGACAGTTGATATAGTAATACAAAAAGGAATTACAACGATAAACGTCAATCTCAGTCACAAAGTGATTATGCCAAAAGAAACTGAGTCTATCCCTTAGATTATTGTCTAAAAGGGCGTTTCCATAGGCAGTTTCAAACTCTTCCTGCTGTGCGCGACGCACTTGACGTGCAAGGTCATCGTCTGCAGGATAGTCATCGTTATTCCAATCCGCCCAAAGAGGCGCTGGAATTACGGGAGCAGCCAAGGCTTGATCTACAAGATTGTCTACAAGAGCTTCTGCAGATTGTCCGACAGCAGCGTTAATGGTCTGGACCGAGGCACTAAAACCAAGCCTTCGGTACAAATGGGCAGCACGTAACTCATCCAATGGAGTTGTATACGGCGCCAAGGTTGAGGAATTACAATTGATAAAGTACTCCATAGCAATGTTCGGCGTTAAATAGGTCCATAGTTTTGGGGCAACTATATGTCTAGCTTAGCGTTGGTGTGGTTCTGATAAAGAGCTCACAAATTACAATGTTAACGTTATGATAAGGGTCAAGCACCAAATTTTTCGATGAAATGCATGCTTTTTTTTCTATTTTTCAAAATTTATGGGTCAACATAACGCTTTTGGGCACCAAGGAGAACGAATCGCCGCGAATTTTTTAAAGGAAAAAGGATACCAAATCCTTGAACAAAACTATAGATATGATAGGGCGGAAGTTGATATTCTTGCACAAAAAGAGGGTACTCTGGTCGTGGTCGAGGTAAAATCCAGAACTTCAGATTTCTTAGAAGACATATCACAAGTGATCAATCAAGGAAAAATAAAAAGACTGGTCAAAGCGGCAGACCACTATATACAGGAAAACAATTTGGATGTAGAAGTACGATTTGATGTAATCATTGTAAAGGGAGGTTCTAAGGGTTTTGAGGTAGAACATCTAGAAAGTGCTTTTCACTATTTCTAACTACTTGTGTTATTTGTAACAATTTGTTATTTTTGTTTGAAAAGCCAATCAGATGAAAACCATTTCCGCAGTTGTAGAACACTATATTAAGAAGAAACCCTTCCTTCAAAGTGCCCTAGCACAAGGAATAATTAACCTTACTTCTCTATCCAGGCAGATTAAACCAGAGATTTCAGAAGCGTTGGGAAAAGACGTAAAGGACGGTGCCGTGGTGATGGCCCTTAAACGCCTTTCAGATGATTTGGAATTCCGTGCCACCCACCGTATCGTTAAGGTGCTTAAGAACATTGGGGAAATTACAGTTCGGTCCAATCTTACCGATTACACCTTTCTTGCCTCAGATACCATATTGAGGCAACAGGCTCAATTATTGGAAGAGGTTAACGTGAACCAAGATGTTTTTTACACTTCTTCAAGAGGGGTAAACGAAATCAACATCGTTATCAGCAATACCATGGATGGCGTGGTTGAAAAATACTTTGCCAATGAGCGGTGCACACAAAAAGCTGAAAACCTCTCTTCAATCACGGTGAAATTACCAGCGGAAAATGTTTCGGTACCCGGAATCTACTATTTCATTTTTCAACGTTTGGCTTGGGAGGGCATCGTACTGTATGAAGTAATTTCCACGACCAATGAGTTTACTATTTTGGTGAATGAAGAACAGGTCGATGTTGCCTTTAAAACTATCAAAGACCTGAAATCATTGTAATACTCACTCCTTTATGGGTAGGTGTTTTTCATAGGTATTGTGTATGGCTAAAATCAAAAGGCCAAAAACAACCGCGGCTACAATTAAGACAGTGTTTACTATGCCATCCACTGAAAATGAGAGTCTGATAAGAATAGTGGAAATCACGAAGCCCGAATTCCGAATTACTTTATGGAACTTATCGGTATAGAAAAAAGATACCAACAATAAAATAACATCAACGATTATAAGAACGGTAAAGAATTCATCAAAAAAAACATTATTAATGTTTTTGATGGAGTCAATTTTCTTGTTCCCCACGAAAAGGGTTTCATAGGACCAGCTGCCCAAAGAGTATATGGCAAGAACCAAAAGAATGGGCACTAGACCTATTGCAATTATCTTTTTTAAGCTTATAAATTTTTCAACATTTACCGCCAAGGTGGGATTTTGAGCGGACATCTTTTTTCGGTTGGTATTCAATCTATAAAACCAGTAAAGCAGATAGAATAGCAAAAGCGAGGCGATGATATCGTATGTAAATTGAAGATCTTCCTTGAGGCTGAACCAATCAGAGCTTAACTTAAGATTGGATAAATCCTTGAACAGCCTACGAATAATTATTAGACTTATTATCTCATATTGTTTACTAATATAAGTGGTGATTGATCTAGGTAGGTAAAAAATGAGCAGATATACCTCATATAATAATATAAAAGAAAATGGAGTGTAGATGGCTCCTATGGGATTACCCAAAAGCTCAGATTGTATATTGAACAATGGCGTAAATTGGTTGACGTAAATCAAGACCAAATGCACGATAAAACTTAATATGGCAATTTTCAAGGTAAACCGCTCGAAGACTTCTTTGGTTCTATCTGAAAGTAAAAACTGGTAAAGAGAAGAAACCTTTTTTTGCACGGAGGTCATTGCTAAAAATAGGGATTATCATTTAAAGTGGGAAAATCACTTGGTGTAATGGGCTTTCCAACAGACTAAATTTGGAGGATTTTCGTTGTAATTAAAGATTTCTTGTACCCTTTTACATGAGAAAAAAAATCTTTTTTGGACTGTTAGCCGCTATGTTGATTTATGTGGGTTATCTGGTCTATCTTCTTGTGTTGTCCCCCAAGAACAACTTGCAATCCATTTATCTTATTCCGAAAGATGCAGTTTTTGTAGTTGAATCCGAAAAACCGGTCAAAAGTTGGAAAAAGATACGGGAAAGCGAAGCTTGGGAACATCTATTGAAAAACGATTATTTCTCAGAACTCACTTCCAATATCCAGGAAGTGGATACGGTATTCAATGATCAACGTAGATTGTTTGAATTTTTGGATGATCGTTCCTTGTTCATCTCAGTTCATATGATCTCTCCCAAGGATTATGGTATTTTCTATGTATTGGACCTAAAACGCATTGCCAAACTCAAATTGCTCAAAACGTATTTGAATACCTTATTGAACAACAACTACACCCTTAGTAAACGGAAGTATCATGAACATGAGATTTTGGAAATCTACGATCGCACAAGTAAGAAAACCATGTCTTTGGCCTTTATTAAAAATCAGTTGATAGCCTCTTACACCCATTCGTTGGTAGAAGCTTCAATAGACCAATACGAAGAGCCTGTTTTGGGGAGAAACCTGAACTTCATAGAAATCAATGAAAAAGTTGGGTTTGAAGATTTGTTTCGTGTGTATGTGCAATACAATTATTTGGATAACTATATCTCTGCATTTTCGGATAGACCCGGTGATTGGGTAAATCGGGTAAGTGAAAATTTTCTTTTTTCTGGGTTCCATTTCGACCTAGACAAAAATAACAGCCTGACTGCAAATGGATATACCAACATCAGCAATACCAATGAGAGCTATTTGGAAGCCTTGCAGAAGTCCGGTACAGCCAAAAGAAGTATTCCAAAAATTGCCCCTAAACGCACCGCACTATATTTAAGCTATGGGTTTGACAGTTTTTCTAAATTCTATGACAACTTTAAAGCGGTACAACAGGATGACCCCAAACAGTTTGAAGATTACCAAACGGGTATTGAAAAGCTGGAAAAATTCCTAAAAATCAATATTGAGGAGCATTTTATCAGTTGGATTGGTGATGAAATAGCCTTGCTTCAGATTGAATCCCAGATTTCGAAAGGTAAAAACGATATGGCCTTGGTATTAAAGACCAATGATAGTGACCATGCACGAACCAACTTGGGCTTTATCCTAGATCAAATCAGAAAAAAGACCCCGGTCAAATTTAAAACGGTGAGTTACAAACAGTACGAGATTAACTTCTTATCCATAAAAGGCTTTTTTAAGATTCTATTGGGTAACCGTTTCAAGGAATTGGACAAACCCTATTTTACCCTTATCGATGACTATGCGGTGTTCAGTAACAACCCAAACACGATAAAGAGCATCATAAATGATGTTATAGAAAAGCAAACCCTGTCAACTTCGAAAGATTTTAAAGCGTTTGAGAAACGTTTTGAAAAAAAGTCAAGCCTATTTCTATACAGCAACGTTCCTGTACTATATAATAATATGTATGCCCTGGCGGATGGAAAGACCAAATCACAAATGCGAAAAAACAAGGACTTCATTATTTGTTTTCCGCAGATTGGTCTTCAAATGAAACCTGAAGATGATGTATTTGAAAGCAGAATTGTTGTTGATTACAAGGATGTGGCAGAGGTGAAAGAAAGCTTTCAATTCCAGGAAGTGTCAAATACATCTAGGGATAAAGACCAAATTTCTAAAACCAAAGAAATCACAGAGGCTGTTTTTAATCTAAGACCTATTTATCCCAATGATTTGACGGCCAAAACTTTCAATAGAAAGTATGCTAATGGAACCATCCGATTCGAAGTAGAACTTAAAGATGGACTCAAGCATGGGCGCTACACCGAATACCATTCCAATGGAAAAGAAAAGATGACCGGCCGTTTCCGAAAGGATATTCAGGTAGGCACTTGGAGGTATTTTGATGCCAACGGAGAACTGGTATTGAAAAAAAGATTCTGAGGTTTTTCTAAGTCGATTGCCTTTCAATAATCACTAACTTCATGCACTTAAAAATTTTAAGCATGAAGTCCACACTTTTTTTAGTTCTTATCTTATTTCTTTGGTATCCATTGCAGGCACAAGATTCCTATTTTCCGGAACGCAACGCGGAATGGGCAACAATCAAGTCCAAAAGGTTTTCATACGATTCGCAGGCATTGGCCAAAGCAATTGCCTTTGCCAATGAAAACGAGTATTCTGGTTCCAAAGATTTGCGTAGAGCGATTTTAAAAGGATTTGAAAGAGAGCCGTTTCATGAGATTTTGGGACCAACCAAAAAACGTGGTGGTCCTGCCGGGATGATTTTAAAGGATGGGTATCTGGTTACCTCTTGGGGAGATACCCGACGTGTGGACATGACCTTTAGTGTGACCAAAAGCTTTTTGTCCACTATGGCCGGTTTGGCTTTCGACAAAGGGCTAATTTCAAACACAGAAGACAAAGTGGGCCAGTATGTTTGGGATGGTACTTTTGATGGGGCACATAATTCCAAAATCAATTGGGAGCATTTATTGCAACAAAATTCAGATTGGAGTGGGGAACTTTGGGGCATTAAAGATTGGGCCGATAGGCCTCCTCGAGAAGGAGGTCTGGACGATTGGAAATATAGAGAACTTCGCGAGCCTGGAACTGTAATGGAATACAATGATGTCCGTGTTAATGTATTGGCTTATTCATTAACACATGTATGGAGAAACCCAATGCCCAAGGTACTCAAAGAAAATCTGATGGATGCCATTGAAGCTTCAACTACTTGGAGGTGGTTTGGCTATGATCACGCTTGGACTACCATTGATGGTTTAAAAATGAAGTCAGTGACCGGAGGGGGGCACTCTGGAGCAGGGCTGTTCATTAGCACAGAAGATATGGCTCGATTTGGGTTGTTGTTTCAGAACAATGGGGTTTGGAATGGGAAACGTATGTTAAGTGAGACTTGGATTGAAAAAGCTACCACACCCTCAGTACCCAATGTAAATTATGGCTATATGTGGTGGTTAAACCAGAAAGAGGGCAATCGCTATTGGGAAGGTGTGCCCGAGCATGTGTTCTACGCCGCAGGTTTTGGAGGCAATTTCATTGTAGTGGACCAAGAGAAAGACCTAGTAATTGTGACACGCTGGTTGGAACCCAATAAAATTGGAAAGTTTGTAAAAATGGTTTATGATAGCATGTAATACAGTCTTACATGACCATCTCTCTTGGAGATTATACTATTGAGCTTCCGAAGAGACCTCTATGGGCACAATATCGTCTAGAAATAGCACATAATCTTTTTGAGCTAAATGCATAAAGTCAGTAGCGCTTTTATGTCCAGGATAAGAAACAAAATGATGGCTCTTTCTGGCATTGCGCCAAAAAAGTGCCCATGTAATCCCAGAATGGGCAAGTTGTTGGTCAATAACCTTAGTCCACCAATCGGATATGCGTACCTTTTCCAGTCCAGATTCTGTAAGAGCGTATAGTTTTTGTTTTTCCTTACCCAATTGTGCGATGACCTTAAGCCCATCGTTCAAATTTTTTGAAAAGGATTTTGCCGTCCAATGTTGATACAGGTCCATCCCTAAAATATCCACAACATCATCACCAGGATAGTATTCCAGATATGCCTCTCGATTATCGAAGGCATCAGGTGAATACGCGAACAACAGTTGGTCCACTGAAAATTCATGGGTAAGTAAATCAACGGTCTCACGCCAAAGCATTTTATACTCATCAGCCGAGCATTTGCCCTTGCCCCACCAGAACCAAGGTTTGTTCATTTCATGAAAAGGCCTGAAGATGATGGGTATTGGTCGGCCTTGGTCATCTTTTATGTCGTTAAAAAAACTGGCAATGGTAGCCAACCAGGTCTTGTAGGTTCTATGCAAGCGTCTCCCAGGCAGAAGTTTTTTTATGGGTTTACCCCTTCGATTCCAAGAATCTTCACCTGATATGGGGTTGCTGGCATGCCAACTAACTGTAACGATACCCCCTTTTTGATGTATTTTTTTTATCTGGTCTTGTATCAAAGCAAAAGGTACCGTATCCAGATTATATTCCCATTCCAACTCTAAATGGCCAATATCAAAACCATGCACAGCAGGATGTTGGCCAGTAATCTCGTGTACATCGGTTTTAAAAAGCGTTCCGTCATTTTTCCAGCCAATGCCATAAGCTGTGGCGTCTTGATGACCAAAGGCATAGCCTTTTTTGGTAGTTTCCTGGAGTCTTTTGTACAGGTTTTGTGCTTCAGGACTTATTTTACGCGGTTTGGTTGTTCTGATACTGACGGTATTTACTTTTTTTAAAGATTTACATGACCCCATCAACATAATAGAGCTTAGGCACAGAAGGCTGATTTTTAATATTGGACTTTTGATGTAGTACAGGGCGCTATATTTTCTGTAATTAAAAATACTTCTTTTTGAATTGTCCGTTATGCTGAAGGTTTGGTTAAAGCAAACTTAAAAGAGGCATTCCTTGAACACGGATTGAGAATCAATTTTATTCAGCTAACAAGATATCAGAAAAGCCAAACTGTATTGATTTTGATGAGTCTGAAGGATTATTGTACGTTTTGAATATCTGTTCTCCAACTTCAAAAGCTACAGGGTATTGAAAAATAGGCCCATCAAAACAAAAAGTGTGGAATTCCCCATTCTCCCCGCAGGGGTCAACATCTTTGGGTAGTGCATCCATGAGTTCCAGGGATAGCTCCTTTCCCAAAAAAGACTTATCCAGCTTGGAGTTGTTGATGCAGACAATGACCGCCTTAAATCCCAATTCAAGAAATTCTTGAAGCAAGACTTTGGTATCCTTTTTCCAAATTGGAAAAATAGGTTGAATACCAAATGGGCGAAGCATATCTTCTCGATACTTTTTCAAATCCTCAAGAAAAATATCCCCAAAAACGGTATGCGTATACCCTGCCGATTTAAGCTCCGAAACTTTGCTTTTCATCAAGGAATTGTACTCTTCCATAGACGGGTTTTCAGGAACCTGTAGTATATCCAATGAGATTCCAATGGCTTCAACTTGAGCTTCCAATACGTCTTTGCGCAAACCGTGCATGGAAACGCGGTTATAGTGTCCGTTTACCGTAGTTAAGAGACGGTCAATATTAGTATTTCGCTGCTGTATCAAATAATGTAGAGCCAGAGCAGAATCTTTCCCTGAGCTCCAATTGAAGTAGGTTTTTTGATTTTGGCTCATTCGCTCACGATTGAGAAGTCCTTTTTTGGTACAAGCGGATTCAAAACCTGAAGAACTTGCGAAATGGTATTGATTCCATCAAAAACCAATAGCAACCGTAATCCATTACGGGTCTCTTTTTCCTTCAGTTGGCAAGCTCTCGGATTTTTTTGAACGTACTGTAGCACATGTGTGAAAGCAGGGCTTTGATAAAAATCGGATTGCTGGTCAGAAATAAAATACCCTAAGAACTTTCCTTTTTTGAGAATGACTTTCTCCAATCCTATGCTATTGGCCATCCATTTTATGCGAACGGAATTCAATAGGTCTACTGCTTGACGGGGCAATTCACCAAAGCGGTCTACTAATTTGGTTTCAAATTCTTGCAAACCTTCTTTATTGGTTACTTCATTAAGTTGGGTGTACAAGTTCAACCGTTCCGTAATATTGTTTATATAATCATCTGGGAAAAGCAATTCAAAATCCGTGTCCAGTTGGGTTTCCTTGACATAGACTTTTTCTTTTTCACCCTCAACCTCATCGTACAATTCTTTAAATTCGTTCTCTTTTAATTCGTCAATCGCTTCGGTCAATATTTTCTGGTAAGTCTCAAAACCAATTTCATTGATAAAACCACTTTGTTCGCCACCCAACAAATCACCAGCACCTCGAATCTCTAAATCTTTCATAGCTATATTGAAACCACTCCCCAGTTCAGTGAACTGCTCCAAAGCTTCAATACGTTTTCGCGCCTCAGTGGTCATCACTTCATAGGGAGGGGTGATGAAAAAGCAGAACGCTTTTTTATTACTTCGCCCCACACGTCCGCGCATTTGGTGGAGATCACTTAGACCAAAATTATTGGCATTGTGTATAAAAATGGTATTCGCATTGGTCACATCCAGACCACTTTCTACAATAGTGGTGGAAACCAAAACGTCAAACTCCCCATTCATAAAAGCAAACATCAATTGTTCCAGCTTTTTACCCTCCATTTGGCCATGGCCAATCCTGATTTTAGCATCAGGAACCAGACGCTGAATCATACCTGCTACCTCTTGAATATTTTCTATACGGTTGTGGATAAAAAAGACCTGACCTCCCCGTTGAATTTCATAGGAAATGGCATCTCGGATAATCTCTTCATCCAAACGGATTACCCTGCTGTCAATTGGATAGCGATTAGGTGGCGGGGTATTGATAATGGAGAGGTCACGAGCGGCCATTAAACTGAACTGTAAGGTTCTAGGAATCGGCGTTGCCGTTAAAGTCAAGACATCCACATTTTCCTTAATGGATTTCAATTTATCCTTGACCGACACTCCAAATTTTTGTTCTTCGTCTACAATCAGAAGTCCCAAATCCTTGAACTGGACATTTTTATTGACCAGTTGATGCGTTCCAATAATGATATCGATTTTCCCTTGCGCCAATCGTTCCAAAATATCCCTTTTCTCTTTTGCTGTTCTAAATCGATTCAAATAATCTACGGTAACTGGAAGTTCTCCCAGTCTTTTTTTGAAGGTTTTGTTATGCTGGAACGCAAGTATTGTAGTGGGCACTAATATAGCTACTTGTTTGCCATTATCGACGGCTTTAAATGCAGCACGGATGGCTATTTCAGTTTTTCCAAAGCCTACGTCGCCACAGATAAGGCGGTCCATAGGGCGCTCGCTTTCCATGTCCCTTTTCACATCCAAGGTTGCCTTGCCCTGGTCTGGAGTGTCTTCATAAAGAAAGGAAGCTTCAAGCTCATGTTGCAGATAACTGTCCGGCGCATATTGAAAACCTTTTTCCATCCTCCTTTTGGCATATACCTTAATGAGGTCAAAAGCAATCTGTTTGACACGACTTTTGGTTTTCTGCTTCAGCTTTTTCCAAGCGGCAGAGCCAAGTTTATAGATTTTTGGAGCTGCACCATCCTTTCCGTTGTACTTGGAAATTTTATGCAATGAATGGATGCTTACATACAAAATGTCCCTATCTCCATAAAAAAGTTTAATGGCTTCCTGTTTTTTGCCTTCCACATCTATTTTTTGAAGCCCACCAAATTTTCCAATGCCATGGTCAATGTGGGTCACATAATCCCCAACTTCCAGTTTGGTGAGTTCTTTTAGGGTAATAGCCTGCTTTTTGGCATACCCATTTTTAAGGTGGAACTTATGGTAACGCTCAAAGATTTGATGGTCCGTGTAGCATGCCAGTTTTAAATCCTGGTCCAAAAACCCTTGGTAGAGCGGAAAAACAAGCGTTTGATAATGTACGTCCTCATCAACATCTTCAAAAATATCATGGAATCGTTTGGCCTGTTGTTCCGAAGCACAAAAAATGTAGTTCGTAAAACCTACTTCATGGTTTTCATTTAGATTTTCAATGAGCAGGTCAAACTTCTTATTAAACGAAGGTTGGGGTTTGGTTTGAAATGAAATGAAATCACCTTGAACCGGTTTCTGGGTCTCCCCACCAATTTGGACTAAAGTAAATTCCTGAAGTTGATTTTTCAAAAGCCCAGAAGTAACAAACAACTCCTCAGGTTTTGAATGTTTAAGCTCTCCTTGCAAGTTGGAGAAACTTTCTTCCGCCTTTTCAAAAAAGGAATCTATTCGGTTGTAAACCAGATTTAGATTTTTTGAAAAAATGACGGTTTTGGGAGCAATGTACTTCAAGAAACTTTCACGGGTTTCCTGCAAAAATTTGTTCTCCACATTGGGGATGATGGTAATACGCTTTACTTTTTCTGTAGACAGCTGCGTTTCCACATCAAAGGTTCGAATACTGTCCACTTCGTCCCCAAAAAACTCGATACGATAAGGCTCTTCATGCGAAAACGAAAAAACATCAACAATACCACCACGTACTGAAAACTCACCAGGTTCCGTAACAAAGTCAACCCGTTTGAATTGGTATTCGAAGAGGACCTCATTCAAAAAATCTAGAGAGAGGGTATCTTTCAGCTTAACTTTCAAGGTGTTTTTGTCCAACTGTTTTCGTGTGACCACTTTTTCAAAAAGCGCATCGGGATAGGTCACAATAATTGCTGGTTTCTTTCTCGAATTGATGCGATTGAGCACTTCAGCACGTAACAGAACATTCGCGTTATCGGTCTCTTCAATTTGATAAGGTCTGCGATAACTACCAGGATAAAACAATACATCTTGCTCGCCTACAAGCAGCTCTAAATCGTTGAGATAGTATGCCGCTTCCTCTTTATCATTCAATAGTAAAAGAAAAGGGGTTTCGGCAGATTTAAAGATGCTGGCTAAAGTGAAAGAAAGGGCAGAACCCGTAAGTCCTTCTAGTGATATATTTTGGGAATGGGATATAGCTTCCCCTAGTTTCCTTACTTGGGGAGACTCTTCAAATCGATTGGAAATGGACGATAGGGACAATCGAAAAAATTTGTGGCAAATATAGGATGGTAAATTGCTTTATTCAAAACATAGATTGCTTTGCCTTTCCGAAATATTCTGAAAACTAACTGGGGTTTGGTCTTAAGAATACTTCAAAAGAGCCATCGGTAAGTTCTACGGTATATTTTTCTCCACTGAAATCTGCTTCGAGAACGAAACTAAATGTGCCAATGATACGCCTTAAATCATCAAGTTCTTCGTACAAAGTAACTTCCAATCCACCACTTACAAGTGGGCTTTGCAAGCCATCAAAGGTATTTATACCAACAGTTGAAAAGTCTTCGTCAAAATCAGGTAATTGAAGCTGTATCCAGTTTAGGTCATAATTGCCAATACCGGTTATCAATTCTGTAGTAGATAAAAAAATCTGACTGGATTGCTCTGCTGGGACATGACATCCAAACTCGTTGTCCGCAAAAGAAAAGAGATTGTTTGAAAGGTCAGAATAAAATCCAGAAATCAACTCAAAATCACTCGAAGCATCATGATTATAGGTGACTGCTCCAGCAGGAAAATTAGCTGTAATTGTAGCTTTCATGGACGAAGTAGGTCTTGTAGTCCCTTCATAGGTATCAAACTCCACCGGTACAAAGCGATCCTTACCATTCCAGTTATAGCGTTGCAAAGGAAGAAATAGGGTATCGTTCTTAATTTCATAAATAGAATCTAAAGGGGATTCACATAAATCTGATTTTAGAAAAGTCAGAATATTATCCGAAACCGAAATTTCATCACTTTCAATTTCAAGTTTTTCAAACTTTCCTGTGAGTTGATTTTTTCGGTAATAGGAAATTGAACCCAAAGAATCCAATGTGAAACTCATAGCAACATCTTCACTGCCGAAATCTACATTTCTCCAACTTCCAATCAGTGATAGGTCCGAAATGGTTTCGATAGTTTCATTTTCTTCAGAACCTTCTTGGTTTTCATCTTCATCATTTTGTGATACGGTCATTTGGTCCGGTTGTGATTCCTCTGTGTCTGACTCACAACTAATCGATAGGAAAACAAATGAAAACAACACAATTGCATATAAAGCTCTCAGGGTTTTAAAATTCAGCATGAGGGTGAAAATTTTTAACAAAAGATAAGGTTTTACATAAAATAATCAGGGGTGTTACATTTAAATCTTTACTACTTCATCTTCGACTATTACAAAAACCTCATCATTCTTTTTGGGTTGAAGCACATGCGTTCCCGTAAATTTCCCAAAAGCAGGCAAAATCATTTGGAAATCTGTTTTAAAAAAACAAGGGAGTTTCAATCGTTGCCGCCCAAAGCCTTGAAGTCGTACCGCAGGGTGAATGTGCCCACAAAAATTGAAGTACTCTTCCCGTTCCGCAGGATGGTGGGTTAAAAGAAAATTTTCTAAAAGCAATTCCTCAAAAATAGGTATGCCCAATTGTTCGAACTTATGGGGAGAAATAATATCGTGATTCCCTGAAACCAATATAATTTCAGAAGGGGTTTTAGCAACCCAATTTTCAAATAGTTCCCATTCTTTGTTGAGTGAGGAATGGAACAAATCACCCAAAAAACAAATTTGAAATGGGTTGAAGTGGTTGACGATTTCATCCAACAAAACATAGTTTTTATGCACTGCTTTTCTTGGGACGGCAGCTCCAAACTTTCTAAAATGCGCCACCTTGCCCAAGTGGACATCGCTGATGAGTAAAAGCGACTTTTTTCTCCAAAAGACACCTCCAATGGGATGAAGAGTGAAGTGCTCATTTTTTATTTGAAGTGGTCTTGTCATTGGGGCCTCTGGATATTGACTAGCTATATTCTCTACTGCCAAAAGCTAATCATACTGGTAGCTTTAAGTAAAACAGACTGAACTTGATTCAAATGCTGTTTCCGATTAAAGGGTCAGGAAAGCTTTGGCAAAAAGGTTCAAAAACAAAGTTTTCTTGCGGCGTTCTAATTAGACATAAAAATCCACGTAGAAGAAAAACGCTCTCATCCTGAATCGTGATTCTATATTCGTAACTCCCTTCAGGAAGGTTTTCTCCTCTAAAGACTGTTGTCAAATTACCAGAAGCATAATCTTCGGACTCATAGACCATTTGGCCATTGAGCCGAAAAATTTCAACTCTATGATTTTCATACTGTTGAATATTGGCAATTGCGAAAAAATCGTTTAAACCATCATCATTTGGAGTAAACCAATTGAAAACTGTTATATCATCTAGAGTATCAAATTCAGGAAAATTTTCTAGGTTATTAACATTTCCATCAATTTGATTAGAACAACATATAAATCCACCATCTGAGGAATCATCATTTTGACAGGAAAAAAGAATCAAAAAAAGAAATGAATAAGCACTGAACTTGGATTTAGGCATATTTTGTTTTCAAATAAAGGTATACTATTTCTGCAGAATCTTGGTCATCCTCTTAATCCGATCAGCCAATTTTTCATTGGATAGTTTTTCCCGTAATCTATCGGTAATGATTGGAAAAGAAAAAGGCGTGGGGTTGGTGCATTGCTTCCAAACGATTTCCTGTTGGGCAATTCGTTCCAAGGCCAATCGCAAACGACCCTCCTCCAACTGGTGTTCAAAGGTTTCGGTAAAGGCTTGTTGAAACATGAGGTTGTCCGGTTCAAAATCACGGAACACATCAAAAAGCAATTGCGAACTGCTTTGCAGATGTTTCATTTTGATACCTTTTTCAGGATAGCCCGTAAATACCATTCCACTTATTACAGCAATGTCCCGAAACTTACGTCTTGCCATTTCATTGGAGTTCAAACTCTTTTGGAGATCGGAGAGCATATAATCCGTACTAAATAAATTATTGTCAATCACAGCTTGTATATCGATTGGCTTATCCGAAAGCATTTCGAAACCATAATCATTAAAGGCCAGCGAACAGGTAATCGGGGTCAAGAGGCTAATTCGGTAAGAAAGTAAACTACTCATTGCCTCATGGACTGCACGTCCTTCAAAGGGGTAAAAAATATGGTGGTATCCATCTCGGGTCTTAAACGTTTCAATCAAAAACTCATCTGGTTTGGGAACTATACTTTCTTCCCGTTGTTTCTGAAACATGGGTAAAAGCGCCTTGATTTCGTTCGATTGTTTTTTCATTTCTGGGTCTGCGGTATACAGTTCTTCTCTTAGCAGTTTTGACATTTGCGCCGAAAAACTTAAACGCCCTCCCATCCATGACGGTACCTTATTGGTCCGTTTGGTAGAGTTTCGTACATAGGCTTGCATACCCTTTATACGTATGAATTCCAGATTTCTTCCTGCAAAGGTGAATACATCCCCAGCGGTAAGCTTAGAGATAAAATATTCTTCGATGGAACCAATGTATCCTCCCTTCTGGTAACGCACTGCTATGGATGCATCACCCACTATGGTACCTATTTGAAAACGATGGCGCATGGCGATGCCCTTGTTGTTCACCTTAAATTTACCATCAGATTCTACTTCCACTTTTTTGTACTCATCATAGGTTTTCAAACTCTGACTTCCCATTACCAAAAAATTCAACAACCATTGCCATTCATCTTCAGTGATACCTTGGTAGCAAAAGGTTTGTTTGATTTCTGGGAAAATTTCATCCGGATAAAACCCATCAGAAACTGCTAGGGTTGTCAAATATTGAATCAGAACATCGTAACTGTTCAAAAAAGGAAGCCGGTCTTCCACGGCACTCTCCTTTACTGCCACCTGAAGAGCAGAAGCTTCAATCAATTCCATGGCATGGGTGGGTAAAAAATAAATCACACTTTCGTTGCCCGGTCTGTGGCCACTTCTGCCAGCTCGTTGTAGAAACCGAGCTACGCCTTTAGGCCCACCAATTTGGATTACAGTCTCTACGGGAGCAAAATCAACCCCCAAATCCAGACTTGAGGTACATACCACAGCTTTGAGACTTTCATTTCGAATGGCCTGTTCCACCCAAATTCGGGTCTCTTTGTTGACACTCCCATGGTGCATGGCAATTTCACCGGCGTACTCCGGATGTTTTTCCAATATTTTTTGAAACCAGATTTCGCATTGACTTCTGGTATTGGTAAACAAAAGTGTGGTCTTACTGTTGTTGATGATGGGAACCACCTCTTCCAGGAGATGAAGGCCCAAGTGACCTCTCCAGGGGAAGGTTTCCATTTGCTCAGGAATGATACTTTTTACGGTGATTTTCTTGTTGAGTTTGGCTTGGACCAGCACCGAATTTTCAAAAGCTTGTGAAGTAGGGCCCAAAAGGACTTCCCTAGCCTGTTCTAAATTGCCAATGGTAGCGGAAATACTCCAAATTCGAAGGTCTTTACAAACTGTTTTTAAACGGGATAACCCCAATTCCATTTGAATACCACGCTTGGTGCCCAGGAGCTCGTGCCATTCATCCACAACGATGGCTGAACAGTCTTGAAAAACTTTGGCATACCCTTTCGAAGCAAGCAAAAGTTGAAGACTTTCTGGAGTGGTAATCAACAAATCGGGCATGGTGGTTCTTTGTCGGGCTCTTTCTTTAGTGGATGTGTCCCCTGTTCGAATACCAACTGTCATTTGCGTCTCTAGGTCGTTGGCCACACGTTCTGCGGATTGTTTGATTTCTTGGGATAAGGCGCGTAGTGGGGTAATCCAAATGGCCTTCAATCCTTTTTTATGTTTGGTCTTATAATCAGGGTACTTATTTATGTGATTTAAGATAATAGGAAACCATAGGGCATATGTTTTCCCACTCCCTGTAGGTGCATTTAACAAACCGTGCTTGCCTCCAAGAAATGCTTTCCATGTTTTTTTCTGAAATGGGAAGGGATTCCAACCTTGCTGGGTAAACCAGTTTTCTGCTATTTCAAAAAGTTGTTTTTGTGTCATGAATTACGAGTGAAGCGAAGTAATCTGTTGCATTTTTTAGTCAAAATTGCCATTCCAAAGACAGGTCATGCCATTCCGGGTTAATTGAATTTATTAAAGCTTCTTTACGTTTCCTATTCCCAGCTTTTAGTTGCTTTTCTCTCCTAAAAGCATCTTTCACATCTCCAAAAGTTTCAAAGTACACTAAAAATGTGCAATTGTATCGTTTGGTAAAAGCGTTTGGATGAATACCTTTTTTGTGTTCTGCTATTCTTCTTTCCAAGTCATTTGTAGCACCTACGTACAGCACGGTCTTGTTTTTATTGGTAAGAATGTAACAATATTCTTGGTTCATTGCGCCTTCATTTATGGGATTCCTTCACTGCGTTCGGAATTAGTGACCTTAAATCTTCCAAAGTGTTGGCTTCTTCAATCTTTTTGTCCTTTCTCCACTTAAGAATGCGAGGGAAACGGGTGGCCACACCACTCTTATGGCGTTTGGACAGTGCAATTCCTTCGAATGCAATTTCAAAAACATGATGCGGAGTTACACTTCGCACTGGCCCAAAGCGTTCCAATGTATTTTTCTTTATCCAAGCATCCACTTCCCGGAATTCAGTATCGGTAAGTCCGGAATAGGCTTTGGCGAACGTGACCAATTCTTTTTCTCCATCCTCGTTGGTTTGCCAAAGTGCAAAGGTATAATCCGTGAAAAGGTTACTTCGTCTGCCGTGTCCACGCATGGCATAGGTAAGCACAGCATCGATGGTCAAAGGTTCAACTTTCCACTTCCACCAATCTCCTTTTTTACGACCCACCTGATACGGAGAATGGTTATGTTTTAGCATCAAACCTTCACTTCGCATTTCACGGGAGCGCGCCCTTTCCTTGGTGACTTCGTCCCATGATTTAAATTGGAGTCGTTCAGATAATAAAAACGAATTCTCGATTGCTCGGGATTTGGTTTTTTCCTTATTTAGCTGTTCCAATAGCTGCCTACGTTCCAAATAGTTTTTACTTCGGATGTCTTTGCCGTCCCACTCCAGAAGATCATAGGCCTTTAAAATAACCGGAGTTTTCTCAAGAAGGGATTTGGATACGGTCTTGCGACCAATTCGGGTTTGTAAATCATTGAAAGTCCCAATTTCACCATTGGGATAGGGTAGAAGCTCCCCATCCAATACGGTTCCATTTGGGATGTTCCCAATAAATTTTTGAAACTCCGGATACTTGTCGGTAACCAACTCCTCACCTCGACTCCATATAAAGATTTCGTCATTGCGAACAATAACCTGTGCACGAATCCCATCCCATTTGTGTTCTGCAGACCAATTGGATACACTTCCTAAATCTTCAGGTGTTTCTTCTAGGGCGTAAGCCAAATAAAAGGGGTAGGGTTTGGAGAGATAATCACTTTCTTTTTCTTCCAAAATCAAATCTTGAAAGGATATGGTGCTCGGGTTCCAATTGCCCATGAGTTTGTAAGCCAAGACGTCTTCATCCAGTTGCGTAGCTTTGGCCAATGCCTTGGTCATAAGTTTTTGACTTACCCCAATCCGGAACCCTCCGGTAATCAACTTGGTAAAAACAAATCTCTCATAATAATTGAGCTGTTCCCAGTTATAAAAAAGATATGTCTTTTTCTCATCTTCAGTTTTGGGCTTTAAGGCAATCATTTCATCTAAAAAATGGGTTAATGATTTTTCGGTAGAATTTGTAGAAGATGGAATAATCAATGCAATCGTCTCCGCCAAATCCCCAACAATATGATAGCTTTCCTCAAATAGCCAAAGTGGAATATTCGCCAGTTCAGCAGCCCATTCCCTTAGTAAGGTGGTGTTTACGGGTCTTGGTGGTCTTCGATGGGATAAAATGGCAATGGTCCAAACCTTATCCGTATCATTTGCCATTACAAAATATTCGGCCAATGCTTTTACCTTTTCATTGGTCTTGTTGGTACTGTCCAACGTTTTGATGAGCTCTGCAAATCTTTTCACGACACCTCTACATTTTCAGTTTCAGAAGCGCTGATTTCGCTGATTTCGCCTTCGTATTGGGTACTTTCAGTTCGGGCGTCGTATCCCAGTTCCCCCAGGTATCTGGAAAAAATCTCGGTGTAGCCGTGGGTGCAAATCACCTTTTCTGCACCGGTAGCTTTAATGCTTTCCAAAAGACCGCTCCAGTCACAATGGTCGCTCAGTACAAAACCTTTGTCAATGGCACGTCTTCTTCGGGCCCCTCGAAAGGCCATCCACCCACTGGCCGTTGCGGTTACAAAAGGAACCATTTTACGTATCCAAGTACTTCCATGAGCAGATGGTGGGGCAACAACCATGTTTCCTCGAAGTTCTTCCTTTTTGGTTTCACGAGTTATCAAATAGGTTTCTGGCAAATCAACCAAAGGGCGTACAACGTTGGTCATATTTTCTACCGCACCATGTGTATATATTTTTCCAATAGAAGTATCCAAGTGTTTCAATAATCGCTGCGCTTTTCCCAAACTGTAGCCAAAAAGAACGGAGGTTTTTCCTTCAGCTTGGTTTTGTGACCACCATGCATTGATTTCATTGAAGACTTCACTCTGCGGCAACCATTTAAAAGCGGGCAAACCAAAAGTACATTCAGTGATGAACGTATGGCACTTTACATTTTCGTATGGGGTACATAATCCATCATCCTCAATTTTATAGTCCCCGGTAAACACCCAGACCTCGCCCTTATGCTCCACTCGAATTTGTGAGGAGCCGATAATATGCCCTGCGGGATGCAAGCTGAATTTAACCCCATTGATTAGAAAAGTTTCTCCCCAGTCTTTTCCCGAAACGGTAATATGCCCCAACCTATGTTTGATAATAGGAATGTTGCGATGGTGAGTTATATACTGTTTGTGTCCCCAACGACTATGATCCGAATGCCCATGGGATATTATCGCCTTATCCACAGGTCTCCACGGGTCCAAATATACTTTGGCGGCTTCACAATAGATTCCCTTTTCGGTAAATTGAAGTAAAGGTGATTTCATAGCTCATGAAAAATACGAATTTCTTTTGGGGATATGTTACCTTGGTTTCTCAGGTAAAAATTATATTTGCGAACAAACTTTAAAGTATGCCCATTCTAGATTTATACGAGCACGGAGAAAAGAGAAAAAATTTAGCTCATTTTGCCACCTTAGCTACTCTGGCGACCATAGATGGCGAGGTAAATGAAAAGGAAAAAGCGATTCTGGATAAGTTTGCTTTTAGATTGAATATCTCCGAAGCCGAATATAAAGAGGTAATGAAAAAGGAGAATAAATACCCTATTGAAACTCCCCATACTTCAGAAAAAAGATTGATGCGACTTTTTGATTTCTTTAAAATGGTTTTTGCCGATCAGATTATCGAAGATGAGCAAATGAACTTGATAGAAAGGTATGCCATTGGTTTGGGATATTCCCAAGAAGATGCCAAAGCATTAATCAAAAAATCGTATGATATTTTCCATGGCAGAATTGATTTTGAAGCTTTTCAATATCTGTTGAACCGTTAGGCTTGTGCTGCCATAAATTCTTCCGCTTTTTCTACCATCTTTCTACTTCCGCAGAAGAAAGGAACCCGTTGATGTAACTCCGTGGGTTGGATGTCCATTATAGGTCCAAAACCATCACTTGCTTTGCCATTGGCCTGTTCTGCCAAAAAAGCCATTGGGTTACACTCATAAAGCAAGCGCAATTTTCCGTTATACGCTTTACTACTTTTGGGATACATGTAGATTCCGCCCTTGATCATATTCCGGTGAAAATCGGAAACCAAAGAACCAATGTATCTTGAGGTGTAAGGACGATCTCCTTCCTCCATTTGACAGTATTTGATATAGTTCTTGACGCCTTGCGGAAAATGAGTATAATTCCCTTCATTTACGGAATAAATCTTACCGGTTTCTGGAAACTGCATATTGGGATGAGAAAGATAAAAAGTTCCCAGTGCGGGATTCAAGGTAAAGCCATTTACCCCGTGACCTGTAGTATAAACCAGCATGGTGGAAGTACCATAAATAAAATATCCTGCAGCTATTTGATTTCGTCCTGGTTGAAGAAAATCTTCCAAAGTTACAGGTGTACCAACCGGGGTTACACGGCGGTAGATGGAAAATATGGTTCCCACGGAAACATTGACATCAATATTTGAAGACCCGTCCAATGGATCTATCAAGACCACATATTTGTTTTGATGCTTTTCATCAAAACTGTTTATACTAATAAAATCATCTTCTTCCTCTGAGGCAATTCCACAAACAATTTCGCGATTCTTTAGGGTCTGAATGAATTTTTCATTGGCCAGAACATCCAACTTTTGTTGATTTTCACCCTGAATATTCACATCGCCAGCGGTACCAATAATGTCTACCAATCCCGCTTTGTTCACTTCATGGTTTACCACCTTTGCCGCCAATCTTATGCCATTGAGCAGTCGGGAGAGTTCCCCGGAAGTGTATTGAAAATAGTTCTGATTGGCTATAATAAATTCTCCTAGTGTGCGGTGTTGTTTTTCGAACATTGAGAACTGTTTTATTTAAAAACAAATATCGGGTATTTTGTGATACTACATCGTTTTCGGCAAACTTTAAATTTAGATATTTATAACTTTGTGTTTTATTTATAACAATATGAATTTATCAATCAGAGATGCCAAAGAAGAGGACATGGCGCAAGTCTTGGCATTGGTGCAGGAACTTGCAGATTTTGAAAAAGAATTGGATGCCGTGGAGGTCAATTTGACGGATTTAAAGGAGCATGGTTTTGGCAATAACCCATTATTTCATTGCTTTGTGGCCGAAAATGAGCAGAGTATTGTGGGAATAGCTTTGGTTTATCCAAGGTATTCCACATGGAAAGGCCCTGTAATACATTTGGAAGATTTGATAGTAACTCAAAGCATGCGAGGAAAAGGAGTAGGTTCTGCATTGCTGGACGAAGTGGTGAAGTATGGCGAATCTTTGGGGGTGAAAAGAATCTCGTGGGAGGTTTTGGACTGGAATGAACCTGCCATTACATTTTATGAGAGCAAAGGGGCTAGGATAATGCGAGATTGGGATGTGGTGCAATTGGATGAAAACGGCATACAGAATTATTTGAATAATCTAAGTTGATTTTTAATAATGCGAATATTTAAGTTTGGTGGGGCATCAGTAAAAGATGCAGATGGAGTAAGAAATGTGGTTAGAGTACTCCAGGAGGTTGGATTTGAAGATACCTTGGTGGTAATCTCCGCCATGGGCAAAACCACCAATGCAATGGAGTCTTTAGTAGCTGCTTATTTTGAGGATAAGAGAAGGATATCTATTGTGCTTGAAGAGATTAAGGACTATCATCAAAGTATAATTTCTGAGCTTTTTGAAGATGAAAAAAATCCCATCTATGAAAAAGTACAGCTACTTTTTGAAGAAGTTAAAGGATTCTTGACTTGGAACAAGTCGCCCAAATATGCCTTTGTCTATGATCAAGTAGTAGGATACGGTGAGTTGATATCGACATCCATTGTAAGTGCTTACCTGAATCAGGAAGGCCTGACCAATACGTGGCATGACGTACGTGAATTAATCAAAACGGATAACTCGTATCGAGATGCCCATGTAAACTGGGAAAGAACTGAAAACGAGGTAAAATCCAGGGTGGATATGTCCAAATTGAATATAACCCAGGGATTTTTGGGAAGCGACGATAACAACTTCACCACCACACTGGGGAGGGAGGGCTCTGATTACACTGCGGCTATACTGGCCTATTGCCTAAACGCAAATTCTGTGACTATTTGGAAAGATGTTCCAGGAGTCTTGAATGCCGACCCAAGAAATTTTGAAGAAACTCAACTTTTGGATGAGATTTCTTATCGAGAAGCCATCGAATTGGCATTTTATGGAGCCTCCGTCAT
Source organism: Flagellimonas meridianipacifica (assembly GCF_003001695.1). Classification (GTDB taxonomy): domain Bacteria; phylum Bacteroidota; class Bacteroidia; order Flavobacteriales; family Flavobacteriaceae; genus Flagellimonas; species Flagellimonas meridianipacifica. The sequence continues at coordinate 1,431,464 of NZ_PVYX01000001.1, forward strand.
TCACCCAAAAACACTTCAGCCTCTTCAGCGAAAGGAAATTCCGCTGCATGTTAAATCCTTCGTGAATCCATCGGGCAATGGCACCAAGGTAAGCACCGGGAAAGGGATTTCTCCGGTTATTCCTTGTTTTATTGTGAAGAAAAATCAGGTTTTATTGAAATTATCCACATTGGATTTCTCATTTATCGTAGAGGACAACATCAGTGAAATCTTCAAACTTTTCCATGACCACAGATTAAAGGTGGACCTAATCCAAAATTCCGCTATTAGTTTTTCAGTTTGTTTGGACAACAAATTTGGTGGACTTCAAACCATTTTGGAAGAGCTTGAACAGAAATTCAAAGTGATATGTCATGAAGACGTTTCTTTGTACACCATCCGTCATTTTAATGACGCCGCCGTTAAATCCCTTCAAAATGGAAAGTCGGTGTTGGTGGAGCAACGAGGTAGGGAAACCGTGCAGCTTGTGGTAAAATAAATCAGACCTAACATTTGTTTGTTTCCTTATTTAGGCAATTTGCTATCTTTACTTTTACCTAATTGATAAAGTATGGGGTTGGTTTCTGCCAAGGAAGTAGCTAAAGTAATAGGAGTCAATCGATATGGTTTTATTGGTACGTTCATAGGCTGGTTGTTGATGGTGGTCACAAAGATTACTACTATGAACAGCTTCTATTCCAAAAACAAAAATCTTTCAGGGACTGAGTTTTTGGATTCCATTCTTGAACATTATGAGATAGATTTTGAGATTCCTGAAGAGGATTTGAAAAGACTTCCCAAAACCGGACCCTACATCACTATAAGTAATCACCCTCTAGGTGGAATTGATGGGGTTCTTTTGCTAAAGCTGATGCTTAAAGAACGCGAAGATTTTAAGATAATCGCTAATTTCCTGTTACAGCGCATCGCTCCATTGAAACCTTTCATAATGCCCGTAAATCCTTTCGAAAATCATAAGGATGCTAAAAGTAGTGTGATGGGTTTTAAAACGGCATTGACCCATTTAAGAGACGGCCACCCCCTAGGAATTTTTCCAGCTGGCGAGGTTTCCACATACAGGGATGGTAAATTGGTTGTGGACAGACCTTGGGAAGAAGCGGCCATTAAATTAATTCGAAAGGCGGAAGTCCCTGTTGTTCCTATTTATTTTCATGCCAGAAACAGTCGACTTTTCTATCGTCTATCAAAAATTAATGATGTTTTTAGAACTGCAAAATTGCCATCAGAGCTAACTACCCAAAGCAGAAGGCCAATCAAAGTTAGGGTGGGTCAACCCATATCCGTAGCTTCTCAAAAAGAGGAGGAAACCTTGGAAGGTTTTACCGAATTACTTCGGAAGAAAACCTATTTGTTGGCCAATGCTTTTGAAAAAGAGCGGCTTATTGATAAGGTTCCCACAACCTTGAAAATCCCAAAAGCCCCAAAGAAGATTGCTTCGGCGGTGCGGGTTGAGGTCTTGGAAGGTGAGATTGAAAAGTTACGGGAAAAGGATTGTAGGTTACTGCAGAGCAAGAATTATGAGGTGTATTTGGCCCAAGAAAAGGAAATGCCGTTTATCCTTAAAGAAATAGGCCGGCAACGGGAGATAACATTTCGTGAAGTAGGCGAGGGTACCAATAACCCTATAGATTTGGACCAATTTGATTCGTATTATCACCATCTGTTTCTTTGGGATGATGAAGAAAAGGCCATAGTAGGGGCATATAGAATGGGACTGGGCAGTCATATTTTCAAAAACTATGGCATTGACGGATTCTATCTTCAGGACCTGTTCCGGTTTGAACCAGAATTATATGATATGATGAGCAAGTCCATTGAAATGGGGCGGGCATACATAGTAAAGGAATACCAACAGAAACCAATGCCTTTATTTTTACTTTGGAAAGGTATCGTACATACAACCTTACGATTCCCTGAGCATAAATATTTGATTGGAGGCGTGAGTATAAGCAACCAATTTTCCAATTTTTCAAAATCCCTGATGATTGAATTCATGAAATCCAATTATTGGGATCCCTATGTGGCACAATACATCCGTCCCAAAAAAGAATTCAAAGTACAGCTGAAGGACGCGGACAAGGAGTTCGTTTTCGATGAAACCCAAGCGGACCTAAATAAATTTGATAGATTGATAAGCGAAGTTGAACCCGGCAGTTTAAGGTTACCGGTGCTTATAAAAAAGTATATCAAGCAAAATGCAAAGGTAGTTGCGTTTAATGTAGACCCGCTCTTTAACAATTCAGTAGATGGATTGATGTACATTAAGATTGCCGATTTGCCTGAAAGTACGGTAAAACCGGTTATGGAAGAATTTCAGGCAGAGCTGGAACGGAAAACCGTGTAGCATGGGAACAAGAATTTTGCTTTTTACCCTTTGCTCTTTTATGATTACGTTTGAGTCCTTACTTGCACAGGATTATCTTACCGGTCAGGTAATCAGTGCCTCTTCAAATGAACCACTTTCCCACGTATCCATTTTTTACGATGGTACTACGCTCGGAACTACGACTAATGAGGCCGGGTTTTTTGAAATAAGATGGGTAAAAGGTCTTTCATCCCCTTTGATAATAAGTTTTATCGGTTTTGAGAGCATTGAAATTGATGAAATAGAGTCCTCAGATTTAGGTGTGCTAAAACTGAAACCAAAAACTGTTGAGCTTAACGAGGTGGTTTTGGAAGAAGATATTTGGAGCAGGGAAAAGAAACTTGCCATCTTCTTGGAAGAATTTCTTGGAACTACAAAAGCCGGTTTGGAATCAACCATTATGAACCCAGAGGCTTTGATACTTAGGTTTTCAAGTGCAGAAAAAACACTTTATGCTTTTTCAGATAAACCATTACTTATTACAAACCCTTATTTGGGTTATTCAATAAGTTGCGTGTTGGAAAATTACGAAACCAAGTTTGTGGATATTGATGAAAAAAGGCCGGATGTAGAGGTTACAATTTTTTCTACCAGAACCCTTTTTAGTGAAAACAAGGGAAAAAAGATTGACAAAAGAAGAAGAAAGGCCTATGAAGGCTCCGTGCTTCATTTTATGCGGTCTCTTGCCAGCAAGGACCTTGAAAAACAAGGGTTTAGAGTGTTCAGTGGCGGATTTCAGATTGACCCTTATAGCAGACTAAAGCTCAAAAGCTTGAAGTTATATACAGAAGTAACAGTTCTTAAAAAAATACTGTATATCCAATTTGAAAACAGGAAAAATTCGTTGATGAAATCGGAATCATCCATTTTTTTTATTGATGATTACGGGAATCATAGACCAACCAAGAGTGTCCTTTTTGGTGGTGAAATGGGCACCTATAGACTGGCAAACCTACTGCCCTTAGATTATCGCCCTGTAGACTAATTGGTCAGCTCCTCTTTTACAAATTCATACATAAAATCTTTGATTTCCTCCCTGGTTTTCAAAAAGGCTTCATGGATTTCTTCCCTGGTTCCTTTAACCTTAGAAGGGTCTGAAAAATTGTGGTGAATTCGTTCTGCATTTTTTGAAGGGATAAATGGACAGTTTTCCTTGGCATGATCGCAAACTGTAATGATATAATCCCATTCTATGCCTTCATATTCATCCACGTGGTTTGAAGTATGGTTGGAAATATCAATTCCATCTTCTTCCATTATGGAAACCGCTCCTGGGTTCAATCCATGGGTTTCTATTCCCGCGCTATATACGTTGGCCAAAGAATCTTGGAAATAATTCAGATAGCCATGTGCCATTTGACTTCTACAGGAATTACCTGTGCAAAGAACCAATACGTTTTTCATTATACTGTTGATTTGATGATTAATCTATACCTATTTTATCGCTTCGTTTTTCGAATAGAAAATTGTCCTTCCAGATTCCATGGATTTTGGCAACACGTTCGCGTTTGCCAATAAACCTAAACCCCACTTTTTCATGAAGTGCAATGCTGGGCTGATTTTCTGGAAAAATTCCTGATTGAATGGTCCAAAATCCGGCCTCTTCACTTTCTGTGACCAACTGTTTCAGGAGAGCTTTGCCGACACCTTTGCCTCTGCTATTCTCACCGATATATACGCTAACTTCTCCAACCCCTCCATAAACACATCTGCTCGATACAGGTGACAGGGCCGCCCATCCCAAAATTAGCCCACCATCTTCAGCTACCAATCTGCAGGAGTCTACATGTGCATTATCCCAACTTTCATAAGAAGGAACTTGCTGCTCAAATGTGGCAAAACCAGTTTCTATACCTTCAGAATAAATGCGGGCCACTTGGTCCCAATCAGAAGCGTGCATGCTACGAATCTTCATGATGTCGCAAATTTAACAACAACCACTGCCAGGAGCACATGAACTTACTGTTGTTTTTAAGTTATTTTCTTCAACAGTTTCAGGAACCCCACAGGTGTCTTTTGCTTTGCAATCGGTTTTTTGTACAGAAAGCAAAAACTTAAGCGCATCCTCGGTAACGGAATAGCCGGAAACATAAAGTTGTGCGGTATGAAACTCATTGTTGCTATATTCCAGTTTAAGTTCGGCATCCTTAACCATAGGTTTTATGCGATTTACCTTGTTTAAAATCCCCAAGGCTTTCGAGGCGGACATAAATTCTGTTTTACCCAGCTCTGAAGGACTTTCCCACAATTGGACTACCGTTTCTTTCCAAAAATCGGTTCCAGTTCCACAGTCTACAGAGTCAACGGTGATGTTCTTTACCTCGGTGATGTGATAATTGGCCTTTACCAAAGCGCCCGGTTTGTATTCGAACAATAGACTTTTTTGTCTGTTTTCTTGTAATACGGATAAAAATTCTTGAGTGTTCATAGATTAACAACAGTTAAGGTTAATATTGGAAAAGAAATTATTGAAAGCTTGCTGTAGTTCCAACCATCTTTCTTGGTCAATACAGTAGCACAAGTTTTTACCTTCGTAAGTTCCCTTGAGCAAGCCAATTTTTTTGATTTCATTGAGATGCTGGGAAATTGTAGGTTGGGCCAAACCTATTTCATCCACTAAATCATTGCAAATACAGCCTTCTTGTTTACTTATGTATTCCAAAATGGCAATACGTGCAGGATGAGCTAAAACTTTGGCCGCTTGAGCCAATTCATTTTGTTGGATGGAAAAGATATGTGTTTTGGAACTACCCAATGTGATTTAAATTTAATATTGCAATATTACGATAATAATATGAAATAAAAAAGCCAGAGGAATTTTTCTGGCTTTTCCGATTCTTAGAACCAAGGTTTTTTGCCCGCTTGATAGGTGTTATAGAATTCTTCATCCGACTTGGTCAAATAAATGATTCCTTCAATAAGCCCGATAAGGCCCGTTGCCCAAACCAAGAATACACCTACTCCAACACATGTAAGCACCATACCTACAACTGTTATGCCCAACAAGATGAAGCCTTCTTTTTGATACCCTAAAATGAATTTGTGGATTCCCAGTGAACCCACAATAATTGCAAGAATGCCTACAAGGATTTTTTTATTTTCCCCTTGAGTGGCACCTTTCAATCCTTCGCCAAATTCTTTGGCCGTCTCTTTGGCTTCTTTACTAAAGTCACTAGCTGCTTCCTTGGCATCTTCAGCAGCATCTTTCGCAGCTTCTTTGGCTTTGTCAAAAGCTTCTTCTGCCTTATCTCCTAAATCTTTTTTTTCTTCAGACATGGTATTTTATTTTTTGTTGGTTGTACATGCCTAAAAATAAACATTATTTTGCTTGTTAAAGGAAAGCTTTATCAACAGGTTCCCAAAGTTCAATTTTATTCCCTTCAGGGTCTAGAATCCATCCGAACTTGCCATAATCGTATTCCTCAACTTTATCGATTACCGTAACCCCTTCAGATTTTAATACTTCCAATAGCTCTTTGAGGTTTTCCACCCTAAAGTTCATCATAAACTGCTTTTCGCTAGGACTGAAATATTCCGTGTCTTCCTTGAAAGGGCTCCACTGCGTCATACAGTCTTTTCCATCTTTATCCTTCCACCAAAAACTCCATCCGTAATTGTCCACAGGTATGCCTAAATGTGTCTTGTACCAAGTTTTGATGTGATCAGGGTCTTTGGACTTAAAGAAAAATCCTCCTATTCCGGTTACTCTATTTTTCATTTTTTGATGTTCTTTTCATATAAATTAATCCAATCTTCAGGGGTCATTTTTTGACATAGCTCTGCAATAAGTTTATACGGAATGTTTTCCATTTTCTTGAATCTGATACAGCTCTTACCCATATCCAATTTGGTCTTCACGTATTTTGGATACTCGCCCACAAACCAATCCAATAGTTTTTTATCCGCATATATCCCTGAATGGTACAAAGCCACAAAGTTCTTCTGTGAAGCAATATTGATAAAGGGTAACGGCAGTTTTGGGTCACAATGATATCCATTCGGATAAAGGGAATGGGGTACAACATAACCTATCATTTTATAGCTAATGCATTCTTCAAAGCCCTTCGGCAAATTTTCTTTAATGGACTTTCTTAATATGGATACTGCTTCCTTTCTTTCTTGTGGAAGTTTGGCAATGTATTCATCCGGAGTTTTTGCATCTATGGTCATGGTAAAATTATTTTCGTTGCAATATCAGTGCAGAAAGTAATGAAACAATAAATCCGATTACAAAAACGGTTAAGGCCATGAACAGAAATGTCATTAAAGGATTGGCAAAGAGTTCTTTTTGGGCATCCATCTCCGCCTTTTTTACCTCAAATTCTTCGGCAGGCATGGTTTCTTCCATGGTTTTAAGGGTTTGCGAGTAGTATGTGTCCATAAAGTCAGGATTCAAAACCTCTGTATAGATGACATCCAAAACCCCAAACACCAATGCAGTGATAAGACTTATGAGTAGACCGATGACCAACGCGTTTTTGAAACTGACCTTTCCTTCATTTTCTTTATCCCTATAATGCTTGATTCCAAAAAAGACAAAGCTTAAAGACAAAATCATGGATAGGTATCCAAGAGCTTCTTGGGTTGATAAAGGCAAATCATCAAGGACAAACCAACTGACCAAAAAAAGGCCACAAATGGCTATCGCTCCATATATACCATATTTGATTACTGTTTTTTTCATACGGTTCGGTTTTAAGTTTGGTCCAAAGGTAGAAGAGGAGGTAGTTTTGGAACTCATACTAAAGTACCAAAAGTGTGGTACTTTGGTACAAAAAGGGCTATTCCGTAATGATTTTAAGCTCTTTTGCCTTTTGGATGGCCTGGGTTCTGCGTTTTACATCCAATTTTACCAACAAATTCGAGACATGGGTTTTGATGGTGCTTTCGGAAAGATGTAGTTTTTCTCCTATTTCTCTGTTGGATAGTCCTTTTATCACTTGTTCCAATACCTCATATTCTCTTTTGCTTATACCAAGGTCTTCCAATTTCTTAAGGTCTATTGGAATAGGTTTTGAACCATCTTTTGTAAGTCCCTTTTTATTGATGTAAACACCGATAACGAAAAACAAAACGGCAATAATGGAAATCAACAGTTCAATGTTGAGATTCCCAGACCGATAGGAATACTCGCTTAATTTGAATAGAACTAGGAGGGCGATTATAAGGGAAGAAAAAACGAATACGGTTTTTTTCACACCATAAATTTAACAAAAGCGCTCTTTGATTTTATCGACTATGGTTTGGGCCAGCTTTTCCTTGCTTTCAAAGGTCCAGCCTGCCACATGCGGCGATAGCATGACATTCTTGGCCTTTCTCAAATATTTAAAAGCCTTTGGCTTTTGCAAGAACATATTTTCAAAGGACTTTTTCTCATACTCCAAAACATCCAAACCAGCGCCCAATACCTTTCCAGTCTTTAGGCCTTTTACTAAATCTTCCGTTACTACGCATTTGCCCCGGGCGGTATTTATAAACCAGAAAGGCTTGTGAAACCCTTCAATGAAATCTTTATTTATCATACCCAAAGTAGACTCGGTTTGGGGGACGTGTAGGCTAACAACGTCTGATTTTTGTTGGAACTCCATAATCCCGACCTGTCTTGCATTTTCATCTCCAACACCTCCGATTATGTCATAGCAGATAATCTCAACATCAAAGCCCCTTAGCTTTTTGGCAAAAGCCTTGCCCATATTTCCATAGCCCAATATACCCACTGTCTTACCATCCAATTCCACACCCCTGTTTCCTTCTCTGTCCCACTTTCCCTTTCTAACTTCTCGATGTGCTTTGTTCAATTTGTTTAGCAAGGACAGTAACATGCCAAGAGCATGCTCACCCACTGCATTTCGGTTTCCTTCAGGTGCAGAAGCAAGGAAGATGTCTTTTTGTTTTGCATATTTTGTGTCAATATTCTCCAGTCCGGCACCAACACGACCAATGAACTTTAAGTTTGTGGCTCTATCCAAAAAACTTTGGTCCAGAGTAAACCTACTGCGAATTATCACACCATCATATTCATGTATCTTCTTTTCTATCTCTTCTTTAGAGGAGGTATAATCTTCATGGTTTTCAAAGCCGAGTGCCGCCAACTGATCTATTAAAAGAGGGTGGTTGGTATCCAGGTGGAGTACTTTCATAAAAAATGCGTCTTGTCGCAATTTACAATTTCCGAATAAATTTCAAATGCCAAATAATTGGAAGAGTTACTATATACATTCGGTCGAAATTTGAATAAACACGACTTAAATTGCAGAATTGATTCATAGCGATGGTTAATTTCAATTCAATAGACCTTGTGGTACTGCTAAACAATGTTCAAAGGTCTTTTTTTGACAATTACTTTGCCAATACTTCATCAAAAAAGAACCGGCCTACAATAATTCAATTACCGAAACAAAATGGAGGTATAGTTTGTTCCGCTGTATACATTGGGGCGATTGGCCTTGGTTTTCCTTTTAAACTAGCGGTAAACTTTAAAGAAAAACCTCATGAAAACAATCAAACTCAATTCATTAAAGGGAATCATGGTTTTTTCCATTTCCCTACTTTTTTTATCATCATGTACAGATGATTTTATCGGAAAGATTTCCGAAAAAGCCTCAGTGGAAACCGTAGTGCCCAACTTCGCAGGTAATGATGGTGTTTCCATCGACAGACAGGGAAATGTATTGACAAGTAATTTTGGCAACTTTTCGGGAACGGAAGTTTTTCGTACCATGCCGAGAACTGGAGAATTCGAGGTTGCCGTGGATAGTGTTTTTGCACCTACTGGAAACGCAGTAGACCGACGCGGGAACATTATCGTAGTAAACAATATCCGCTTTACGGCTCAAAATGATGGTAGTACCGAAGCAGATGTGTTAAAAGTAGCTCCAGATGGTACCCGAACCGTGCTGGCGACCTTACCTGGGTTTCCTGCCGGCCTCACCTTGGACCACAAGGGCAACGCCTATGTTACAAACCTCAATCTTCCCGTGGTACATAAGGTCACCCCTCAAGGTGAGGTAAGTATTTATGCAGAAGATGCTCGGATAGCGGGTTCTATAGGGCTAGATTTTGATAATAAAGGTAATCTGTATATAGGTAATTTTGCATCAGGGGAAATAATCAAGGTATCAGTAAGTGGTACCTTAGAATCCCTGGCCACCCTGCCAACCGTGGTTGAAGGTTTTGTGTTGGGTTATTTAACCCATTTTGCGGGATCCCTTTTTGTAACCGCCATTGGAGAAAATGTAATCTATAGAGTTACCTTGTCGGGAGATATTTCAGTGTTTGCAGGTACCGGTGAATTGGGCGCAACAGATGGGTCTTTGGAAGAGGCCTCTTTTAATGCTCCCAACGGAATAGCGGTAGACCCCTTGAGAAGGATAATTTATATCTCCGAATTTGGAGCAGGTGGTGGATTGAGGTCGATTAAACTTAAGTAGTGTGACCAGTTGTTGAGGAACACCGGTGGTTTTTTTAAAAATCACTGGTGTTCTATTTTTTTATGATTTAGGAGCGGTTATATTTTCGGGTATTCCGTTTGGGTCATTTCATGTTGGACGTTACCTGTATGGGCTGTATCAAGTTTTTCAAACAATAATAAATGCACTTCTTCCCCGTCTTTGGTGGAAGGGCAGTGTTCCACTCCTTTGGGTACAACAATAATCTCTCCTTCTTTCACTTCTTCCGTTCTGTCCCGAAACTTCATATACAGCGTCCCTTTCAGGACCTGAAAAAGTTCATCTTCATTGTCATGTGAATGCCAAACAAATTCTCCCTGTACTTTGGCCAAGATTACCTGCATGTCATCCACCGTGGCAATTTGGTGGGGATGCCATTGTTTTGAAAAGGCAGCATGTTTTTCCTTTAGATTGATAGGTTTCATACAATAAGCTGATTTAGATTCCTAAAATAATTTTTGCAATCCAGAAATAGATAAGGATTCCGAAAATATCATTACTGGTGGTAATAAAAGGCCCAGTCGCTATAGCTGGGTCAATTCCACGTTGATTTAAAAAAAGTGGTATAAAAGTGCCGATTATTCCAGCTACCACAATCACGGCAACCAAAGAAATGGAGATGGCCATTGCAGTTGATAAGTCACCTTTCCATATCCAAGTGAAGAACAACAGCAAAATAGCAAGAATCAATCCATTTAAAAGGGCCAAAAGCATTTCTTTCCATAGGCGATTTCCAACACTTCCTTTAAGGTCATCATTGGCCAAACCTTGCACTATGATTGCGCTGGACTGTACTCCGACGTTTCCTGCCATTGCAGCAATAAGTGGGGTGAAGAAAAAAAGTATGGCGTGTTGTGCTATCATCTCTTCAAAGCCACCCATAATGGCCGCTGCCCCCAATCCGCCAAACAATCCTAAAATCAACCAAGGTAAGCGGGCACGCGTCAATTCCCAAATACTATCGTCCGCTTCCACATCTTGGGAAATACCCGCGGCCAATTGATAATCCTTATCCGCTTCTTCACGAATAACATCGACAATATCGTCAATGGTGATGCGACCTACCAAACGTCCAATTTCGTCTACCACAGGTATTGCCTCCAAATCGTATTTGGACATGATTTTGGCCACTTCTTCACCCTTTTCATTGACGGTAACAGAATCTACTTTAGGAATGTAAACATCTTTGATGTGCGTCTTAGTGGATGTTGTCAAAAGGTCCTTTAAGGAGAGTCTCCCTTTTAATTTGCCTTCATCGTCCACTACATAAATGGAATGGACTCGGGTTACATTCTCAGCTTGAGCCCTCATTTCCTTGACACAGGTAAGCACATTCCAGTTTTCATTGACTTGAACCAACTCCTTTGCCATAAGACCCCCTGCGGTATCTTCATCGTAGCGTAACAGGTCTACAATATCCTTCGCATGTTCCTTGTCCTCAATTTCAGAGATGACCTTCTGAACAATATCCTTGGGCAGTTCACTGACAATGTCGGCCGCGTCATCCGTGTCCAGCTCCTCCAACTCTCCGGCAATCTCTTTTACCGATAGATTGTTAAGAACGGCCTCACGCATATCCTCGTCCATCTCCGCAAGAATATCCGAGGTTTTTTCGCTGTCCAATAGCTTAATGAGATAGGTAGCCTCTTCAACTTCAAGCTCATCCGCAATTTCGGCGATATCCGCATAGTGAAACTCCTTCATCATGAGTCGCAAATCGCCATTTTTGCGGTCTGCAATCAGTTGTTGGATTTCAACAAGAAGCTCATCTGTAAGTTTAAACGGAGTCATTGGCTATCTGCTGTGTCAGTGAAACAAAATCAGCTACATCAAGCTGTTCAGGACGCTGACCAAAGATAGTATCTTCTTTTAGATTATCGGAGAGATTGAAGGTTTTAAGGCTGTTTCGCAAAGTCTTTCTCCTTTGGTTGAAAGCAGCTTTCACAACTTTAAAGAACAGATGCTCATCGCAAGGGAGTTTATACTCATTTTTGCGTGTAAGGCGCAATACTCCCGACTGAACTTTTGGCGGTGGGTCAAACACTTGGGGATGAACCGTGAAAAGATATTCGGCCTTATAAAAGGCTTGGACCAAAACGGATAAAATCCCATAAGTTTTGCTTCCTGATGTTTCGCAAATACGCTGGGCGACTTCTTTTTGGAACATTCCTGAAAACTCAGGGATTTGGTTGCGCATTTCCAAAACCTTGAAAACAATTTGGCTTGAAATATTGTAGGGAAAATTACCGGTTATTGCGAATTGCTCATCACCATAAAGTTGCTTTAAATCAAACTTTAGAAAATCAGCCTCAATCACATTGAGTCTATTGTTCTTTTCTAAAACGTTTGGGTGTTCCAGCGGAAAACTATGATTGAGATAAACTATGGATTCGGCATCCAAATCCATTGCTACTAAGTCTAAATCCCTTAAAAGAAGATATTTTGTCAATACGCCCATACCTGGGCCAATTTCCAAAACATTGGTATATCCCTCTAGGGATAGGGTTTCCGCAATACGCTTGGCTATAGCTTCATCTTTCAAGAAATGTTGACCAAGATGCTTCTTTGCCTTTACTAGGTTTTCGTCATGTCCATTTGGGGTAGGTTTTTTTTTCTTTTTTTTGGACACGGTAGGTTTTTTTGCAAGTTACTGGGATTTTTTGACTTGGATTAGAGTCGGTTTCGAAAAAGCCGTTTTACAGATTTTGCGGAATCTGTTGACTTACCACCTCCAGTTCAGTTCGGAAAGCCACAAATTTGTCTGCAAAAAGCTTCAAGCCATCTTGCCTTAATCTATCTGCATCTTCTTTATAATAGGCTTCTAGTGTAGACCGGTCTTTCGTGGTATATTGAATGGAATATGAAGTTCCTCCCATTTCCTCCTCAACAAGTATTCGGGTCATTTTGGCATGGGAAAACTTGCCTGTGGCCAACATATCTGGAATATGTTTATCCCGCATCCAATTCAACCAATCATCATGGGCAGAGTCATCTATGTTTATGGTAACATTATAAATGAGCATGAAACAAAGCTTTTCGCTCTAAAAGTAGGGAGAATTAGTTAATGATATCACCTCGTAGCCTTCTAAAATGCTTCCTGGCTTTAGGGAAGTAATAGCTATCTTGATAGTTATAAATAATTTTTTCGTACTGAATTTTGGCATTTTCAGGCTCATCGAGCACATTTCTGTACAGTTCGCCCAAGGCGAAGTGGGCATCATCCGCCAAAATACCGTCCGCATAGAACTCGGTAATTTTTTTATAGTTGAATTCGGCATCCTTGTATTTGCCAATAGTTTCAAGTAACTCACCTTGTTTTAGCAAAGCCTCATCCTCAATTTTTTCACCTTTGTGATTTTGAAGAATATCTTCCAATGAATCTATGGCTTCGTTGGTTTTGTTCTGATAGGCCAGCAAATCGGCTCTTGCATATTTTTTAAGTGCGGTTTGGGTTGAATCTTCTAGTGAATTATCGGAAATAAGCAAACTCAATTGCATGGCGTCATTGGCAATGAGCTGAGAAGTAGAGCCTCGTAAGACCTTAAGTTGGGTCAAAGCCCAGTCAAAATCCCCTTTATAGAAACTTGTCTGCGCTACTTTGTAACGAGCATCTTGACCCAAAACATCGTTTTTTAGGCTTTTTTGAATCTGGGTGAAGTAAATGAGCGCTTGATTGAATTTTTGGTCGAATACCAAAATATCGCCAAGAGCCATCTTTATGTAGGCTTTGGGCATTCTTCCCATGGGAAGTTCCAGGCTTTCCTTCAGCATGGAAATCGCTGGTTTTGGAGTGTTCTTTTTGAAGGTCAAAAAGTTGGCATAGGCAATCTGAAGCTGCTGGGTTTGACTTTGATTACCATACTCCAAAATCAAATCCTGGTATTTTTTTTCTGCGGATACCAAAGCTTTTGGACTAATTTCCATCAACTCAATGTCAATAAGGTTCAGATTTGCATTAAGTTTGGTGACAGGGTCATTTGCGTTCTCAACCACAAATTCAAAGACTTCAACAGCACTATCCGTATCCCGGTCCTCCAAAGCAATATGGCCGAGACTCTCCATACGTTCCATTGAAGTTATTTCTGAGCGTTTATAGATGGCCTTTTCTTGGTTAAATGCACTTTTGTACTGCTTTTGTTGTATAAACAGCCAGCTTAAAAGTTCATTCCAAAGGATATCCGGGTTCTTTTGTGCGTTTTTTAATAACACCTTTCTCAGGGTTACATTATTTGGTTGCGAAGCATCTTCCGAAATAAACTCGTCTATGTTCCTTAGAACATTTGACCTGGACGTTCTTCCGTCAACGATGAGATTCAGATAGGCCTGGTACATTTTTTCAATATTGCCTTGTTCACCATAGATTCGGGCCAGTTGAAAGTCGTAGTTCAAATCCGGCTTTAAGTCCATGGCTCTGGAATACGCTTTTATTGCTTGGTCCAAAAGAGCATATTTTTGAAAACGATACCCTACGCTATATCCAAAATTTGGGTTTTCATCAATTTTCAATAAAGCTTTTTCATAATATTCAGCCGCCTTTTCAGGCTGATTCTGTAATGCATAATTGTAGCCCAGCTCAATGAAAAAAGTGGGAAACGCATAGGATTCTTCTACTTTTTTAAGAAGAAAGTTTTCGGCATCCTCATAGCGTTCCAATTGCTGGTAACAGGCTACCAGACCTTCACCGTAATCAGTTCTTCGTGGATTTTTTTTGGCCAATTTTTCGAAAAAGACAACCGCTTTTTCATACTCTCCATCATTGAAGTATTGCTTGGCCAAAAAGTCTTCTTGACCATAAGAATGGGAAAAAAGTAGAAATATAGCTATGATACCTATCCATCGCATCGTCTAAATATAACGGGGAAAGATTGATTTTTATGTTAATTGAATCTCAAAAATCAACGTATACTGTCGAATCCACAGTAGGGTATTAGGACCTCAGGGATTTCTATCCCATCTTTAGTTTGATAGTTTTCCAGGATTCCAGCCAAGACCCGCGGCAGTGCTAAAGAGCTTCCGTTTAGGGTATGAGCTAATTGACTTTTTCCATTTTTATCCTTGAACCTAAGTTTAAGTCGGTTCGCTTGGAAGGTTTCAAAATTGGAGACCGAACTAATTTCCAGCCAGCGGTCTTGCGCGGTGGAAAACACTTCAAAATCAAAAGTTAGGGCAGAGGTAAACCCTAAATCACCACCACATAACCTTAAGATTCTGTAAGGCAGTTTAAGGTCTCTTAGAATATCTTTTACATGTTCCACCATACCATCCAAGGCTTCATATGAAGCGTCAGGGTGTTCTATCCTAACCAGCTCAACTTTATCAAATTGGTGCAGTCGATTGAGCCCTCTTACATGGGCACCATAGCTGCCCGCTTCTCGCCTAAAACATGGAGTGTACCCTGTATATGTAATCGGAAAATCCTTTTCGGATAGCAAATCTCCTCGGTGCATATTGGTAATCGGAACTTCGGAGGTAGGAATAAGATATAGGTCGTCTTCTTGAACGTGGTACATCTGTCCCTCCTTATCAGGCAGTTGACCTGTGCCATATCCTGATGCTTCATTTATCATAAGAGGTGGTTGTACTTCAAAATATCCCGCATCGGTATTTTTATCCAAGAAATAGGAAATCAAGGCACGCTGTAGTCGAGCGCCTTTACCCTTATATATGGGAAAACCAGCTCCTGTAATTTTCGCACCAAGTTCAAAATCGATAAGGTCATATTTTTTGGCCAATTCCCAATGGGGAAGTGCATCTTCGCTCAATTTCGGAATGTCACCTTCTCTAAAAACCTCTTCGTTGTCCTCATCTGAACTTCCGGGGGGCACCGATTCATGAGGGACATTGGGTATTAGGTATAGGTTTTGCTGAAGTGCCTCAGCAGCTTGATTCAAATCCTCATTCAGTTGTTTAGAACTTTCTTTTAGTTCTGCAGTCTTTGCCTTTAAGAGGTTTGCCTCTTCAGCTTTTCCAGACTTGTATAGGGTGCCGATTTCTTTGGACAGCTTATTGGACTCAGCCAACGAACTATCCAGCTTTGCTTGAATAGAGCGTCTTTTTTCATCCAAATCCAATACGGTTTCCAGTATGGATTCCGCATCAAAGTTTCGCTTTTTCAATGCTTTGCAAACTGCATCTTTATTTTCCCGTAGAACCTGTAATTGAAGCATGGGCTGAGTTTTTGAACGGCAAATTTACATCAATCTGTGAAAGAAGAACAAGGGATTAGTCGCTTTGTGATGGTCGAATCCACTCATTGTGCGAAAAGTGCTTCCATGGCACGTTGGCTAAATCAACCTTAGGGTCGATAAACTCTGAAAATTTACTTTGGTTGACCCTTACCTTATTGATGGCAAATACTTGAATATCCTCTCCTTTTTTTGCGTACTCTTTTTTGAGATATTGGGCAAATTGCCAAGCAAAATCTGGATAACAAGCCACTTTTCGTTTCTGTTTCTTGGTCAAATGGTCATTAAGCTTTACATATTCGGATTTGCCATTTTCTTTGTTCACTACTTTAAAGCGGATGTTGCCTGAACGGCTACGCAGCATCATTCGCCAGCTTAAACGATGCCCCTCCTCAGTCCAGAGCACATCATCGGGAAAGGTATGATGGCGAAGTGGAAGCAGAACTTGGATTACAAAGTATATACCCAGTGCACTAACAATCCATTTACTGTACTTAGGAAAAGAGATTTCTTGTGGGATTTCCACTTTTTTCTTTTTCAAGAAAATGTTTCGAATGGTTTGGGGTTCATAAAAAAAGACTATGAACGCTAGGGATAAATATGGGAATATCCCTATTTGGAAAACAATGCTATTGAACAAATGGAAGAAAATGGAAAATATGAAGGCAATATTTCTGGTCGGTTTCCAAAGTAAAGCCGGGACCACCAAAAGGTCAAAGAAAATCCCGAAGAACCCTATGATTTTGTGAACCCATTTTTGCTGTAGCAAATCACCAATCAAATAATAATCCTTCTTGCCACTCATCAAAATCTCAATGATGCTAAAATCCAACCAATCACCATATAATTTGGCGATAGAGGCATAGGTGTACACGATAAAAAGTTGAAGTATGATAATCCAACGAAAATAATTGGACATGCTATGCGACCTAAAGTCAGGATTCAATTTACTGTCCAATGATACATCTCTATGGGCTGGAAACATGGCCATAATAAAGCCCAAAAGCATTAATAAGTAATAGTGGTTATTATAGGATGTTTTTTGCATTAGGTACACTCCAGCCCACATGAAGGCAAAAGTGAATGCACTGAAACGATATTTATACCCAATGGTAATCAATATGCCCATGATGCCCATGACAACAAAGTAGATGTACATTCCATTACCGGGTAAAGGTTGCAACCATTCAAACCCAATAAATGAAAAGGTGAATTTCGGTTCAATAAAGGTTCTACGTACCCAACCCGTGGCAATGGCTCCAAAAGCTTCGGCACAAATCAATAGTCCGTAGAAAATCCTAAAAACCACTAATTGCGCATTGTCTATTTTTTTAAACAGAAATTGATTAAGCATAGTGTTCATCAATTAGTTGCAATGATTTCTGTTTGTCTTTTTCCAATTGTTTCCGTAATTCTTCCACAGAATCAAACTTGTGCTCATCCCTAAGGCGATGCAGTAACTTTACCTGGACAGATTTGTTGTAGAGGTCCGCATTTATATGAAAAAAATTAACCTCAATGGTTTGTTCTTTTCCAGAGACTGTAGGATTGCTCCCAATGTTCATCATCCCAAAATACTCACTGGAATCCAAAGTGCCCTTAACGACATAGACTCCTTTTTTTGGAATGAGTTTGTAGGACTCCTTTATATGAATGTTGGCGGTGGGGAATCCAAATTGCTTACCTAACCCTTTACCTGCCTTAATAGTGCCGGAAAGTGTATAGGGATAACCCAAATAAGCATTTGCCGTAGCAATATCACCTTCCAACAAAGCGTTTCTGATTTTGGTCGAACTTACGGAAACATCATCTATTTCTTGAGCAGGTATTTCCTCCACCTCAAAATCCAGACTGTTACCAAAACCAATTAAATCTTGAATACTGGCATTCCGATTTCTTCCAAATCGGTGGTCATACCCAATGATGATTCTTTTGGTGTTCAGAGTATTTACCAAAATATCGCGAACAAATTCGGTGGCAGACAATCGGGAAAACTCCTTGGTAAATGGGTGGATAATTAGATAATCCAGTCCCAAACTCTTCAGAATTTCAATCTTTTCGTCAAGTGTGTTAAGAAGTTTGATTTCAGTGTCTTTCTGCAAAACCATTCTGGGATGGGGGAAAAAAGTAAGTACCGTGGATTTGTGCCCGGCGGTTTTGGCATCATTTATGAGGCGTTCCAGTATCTTCCGATGTCCAATATGTACACCGTCAAAAGTGCCTATGGTCACGGCAGTTGAAATTGAACTTTTGAATTGGGATATGCCTTGAATTGTCTTCACCTAAAAACGAAAAAATAAAAAGCCTTATTTTTGGACCGATTTACACCCCACTTATGCATGAGAGCTAAATTACATCTTGTTTGTTCAATTACCATATTTTTTAGCTTCTTTTACACTTCTGCTCAACAACAGTATTGGAGTCAATCGTCAGGTTCCGGAATGAAGAGTATTTCCTTGGGGAATATAAAATCAGAGAATACTGTTTTTACTTTAAATACTTTAGATTTTGAAAAGGACTTGAATGCTCTTAGTGCTTCAAAATCCACAACTAATCTTGTATATCTTCCGAAGGCTAGTGGAGACATAATCCCATTCAAGCTGCAAGAGAAATCAGTCTTACATCCAGAGTTGGCAAAAAAGTTTCCAAATATCAAGTCGTATGTGGGGCAAAGTGTAGATGGAAAATATCGGGTTAGACTGAGCAGTTCACATAAAGGCTTGCAAAGTATGATAGTTCAGTTGGATGGACTAGAAGCGACTTTTATGGAGCCTGTACTAGGACAAAAAGGGACCTACGTAGTCTATGACAAACACAATTCCGCAAAGACCGCATTCGTTTGTGGAACTGAAAAGATAAAACAACAAGTTCAAAAGACTTTGAATCCCCTTGTTGATGACCAGGTTTTGCGAACCTTCAGAATCGCGGTTTCTACTACCGGTGAATATACAGATTATCATGGAGGAACTGTGGCGGATGCACTCGCGGCCATTAATGCGACACTGACCAGGGTGAATGAAGTATTTGAAACAGATTTAGGGGCAACTTTAGAGTTGATTGCCAACAATGATCTGGTCATTTTCACAAATGCGGCAACCGACCCATACAATGGAAACTTAAATGCTCAGACGCAAAGTACTTTGACGTCGACTATTGGTGAGGCAAACTATGATGTTGGACATCTTTTTGCAAGGGCGCAACAGGGCCAGGATAATGGTAATGCAGGATTCATAGGGTCCGTTTGTCAAGATAATCGAAAGGGGAGCGCTTTCGCCTCCGGATTTATCCCGGAAGGTGATGTTTTTGATTTGGATTTCGTAGCGCATGAATTGGGACATCAATTTGGAGCGAACCACACTTGGTCCTTTGAATCCGAGGGTACTGGTGTTCAGGCAGAGCCGGCAAGTGGTACAACCATTATGGGATATGCTGGAATCGTTCCTGGGAATAATGTGGAGCCCAATGGGGACGATTACTTCCATTACAACAGTATAGTTCAAATTCGCGATTACCTAGAAACGGTTAGTTGTGGAGTTTCATCTGGATTATCCAATAATCCACCTTCGGTAACTCCTATAGGAGATTTTATTATCCCCAAAGGAACCGCCTTTGTGTTAGAAGGCATCGCAACAGACCCAGACCCTGGAGATGTGCTTACGTATACTTGGGAACAAATAGATGATGGTGTGGTTACTACTGGCTCATTTGGACCAGAGAATCCGGTGGGTGCCAATTTTAGGTCTTTGCCACCTTCCACTAATCCCGCTCGTTATTTTCCTAGATTGTCGCGAGTTGCACAGGGTAATCTAACCCAAACCAATCCCCCCCAAAGTGGTGCCTGGGAAACAGTATCAAATATTCAAAGGGATTTAAGCTTTGCGCTCACTGTTAGAGATAATGCATTGGGTGGAGGACAGGTGATTTCAGATATTTTAGATGTTAAGGTAATCAACTCCGCAGGCCCATTTGAGGTTACTTCGCAGGGGGCCAATGTTACTTACGATGCTGGAACGATTCAAACGGTAACTTGGGATGTGGCAGATACCGATGTTTCTCCTGTTAATGCCCAGACGGTTGATATTTTTCTAAGCATTGACGGTGGACTTTCATTTCCTATCACTTTGCTCGAAAATACGGTTAACGATGGTAGTGAAGAAGTATTGCTTCCAGGAGATGTAACCAGTACTGCCCGAGTTATGGTAAAGGCAAGTGACAACGTATTTTTTGCCATGAATTCCTCAAATTTCACGATTCAAGCCTCTGAAGTTGTGTTGGATTTTGAAAGTTTGTCCTATGAAGTGTGTGAGCCGAACGACTTGGTCATTCCATTTAATTATCAAACTTTTAACGGTTTTAATGAAACCTCCACTTTTTCGGCAGATGTTCCTGTAGGTATGTCGGCTGTTTTTTCCCCAATACAAAGTAATACCAATAACACGCCAGTTGATTTGACACTGTCAGGGACCAACGCGGTTGCTCCAGGAGAATATGTAATAACTGTAAGATCTGAATCCGCCTCTCAAACTACTGAGGTGGATTTGACAGTGAATGTCCAAAATACGACCTTTTCAAATGTGACTTTGATTTCACCATCGGATACAGCGACAGACGTTTCTCTTCAAACCGAATTCAATTGGCAAATTGAACCAAATAGCGGCAGTTATGATATTGAAATCGCAACAGATGCCGGTTTTACAAACATTGTTGAAGCTGACAATACTGTTTTGAATAACTACAAAACGAATTCTTTGCTTCCTGACACTAACTACTTTTGGCGAATCCGCCCACAGAATGATTGCGGTCAAGGAAGTTTTAGTTCACCGTTTTCTTTCAATACCATAAACGTAAACTGTCAAAATAAAGAGACCAGTGACACACCAATTTCCATTTCTTCTGCTGGTGTTTCAACACAAACCGCGACAGTTCAGTTTATTGATGACCTTCCGGTTGCGGATATCAATGTGAACCTGATCCTTAATCATACTTTTGTTGGAGATTTGGTGATAAACCTTATTTCTCCATTGGGAACCAAAGTGGCGCTGTTGGCCAATACGTGTGGCGATTTAAACAACATCAATGCTACTTTTGATGATGATGGTGCGGAAATAGTCTGCTCAGGAAACCCAGTAATATCAGGAACCGTAAAGCCAGTTGGGGATTTATCTGCCTTCAGGGGTGAACCAACCTTTGGGGAATGGACGCTGGAAGTTAGGGATACAGCTCCCGGAGATGGAGGTTCAATACAATCATTTTCTTTGGAAATCTGTGCGGAGGGTGAATTTAGACCGGATGATGATGGGGATGGTGTTTTTGATGATGGAGATGATCTTTGTTTGGGGACACCTGAGGGAGTAGAGGTTGACGTAACAGGATGTCCTGTGAACCGATTGCCAACTGATAACTTTTTGGTAGAAATCAATAGTGAAAGCTGTAGAAACAACAATGATGGGACAGTGGAGATAACACCAGTAAATGCCTCCTTGCTGTACACTGCTGTTTTGGATAATGGAAGCTCTACATTGAATTCCGATTTTTCTTCCTCCGGATTATTTGAAAACTTAAGTGCTGGAACCTACAGATTGTGTATTTCCGCAACTGATGGTTCAATTACTTATCAAGAAACTTGCTTTGACGTGGTATTGACGGAACCAGAGCCGTTATCAGTTGTCGCATCTGCAGAAGGCGGTACTGCTTCATTGATTTTGGACGGTGGGACTTTATATAATGTAGAGCTGAATGGAATAGTTACCCAAACCGAAGACTCCCAAATCGAACTAAATTTGAAAAATGGATTGAATACCTTAAGGGTATCCACTGCTTTGCCTTGTCAAGGAACTTTTGTCAAAACCTTTATTGTTGGTTCGGTTGGGATTTTATATCCCAATCCTGTAGGTGAAGAGACTAAACTTTTTGTCAATGAACTGAGAGGAGATGTCAATCTAAAAGTGTATTCCGTTACTGGGAGGTTGGTAATGGAAGACAACAGAACAATGAACGCCAGTGAACTGATAATGGACTTTTCTTCGTTATCAACAGGAACCTATTATTTGCGAATTGAGGGAGAAGGATTTAATGATGTATTTAAAATGATTAAACAATGAGGTACTTCATACTTATAAGTTTCTTATTGGGGCTAACAATGATTTCATGTGGTGGAAGCGATGACCCACCAAGAGTCCCAGGTACGGTACAACTAATATTCCCGGAGGAAAACTCTGAGTGCACAACAGGTGTAAGTGTAAATGAAGAACTGAGTCAGGTTACTTTTGAGTGGCAGGCTTCTGAAAATACTGAAAGTTATACGCTTAGGGCAGTAAATCTGAATACGAACGCGCCACAAACAATTACTACGGCTTCTACCTCAGCAAGCATTTCCATAAATAAGGGGACTCCATACTCTTGGTCGGTAAGCTCTTCAAATTCTCAATCCAGCGAGACTGCTATCAGTGAGACATGGCTTTTCTACAATT
Organism: Flagellimonas meridianipacifica; assembly: GCF_003001695.1. Lineage (GTDB taxonomy): Bacteria > Bacteroidota > Bacteroidia > Flavobacteriales > Flavobacteriaceae > Flagellimonas > Flagellimonas meridianipacifica. The sequence continues at coordinate 1,453,932 of NZ_PVYX01000001.1, forward strand.
CGGGATCACAGACTACGTATGCTCCATTTCCTGCACAACTGGAGAGCCCGGCTTCTGGGTCAACAATTTTACCCAGTTCATCCAATGAAGTGGTTTTGGATTGGTTGGGTGCCGATGTGGAAAATGATATAGAAGAATATCAGGTATTTTTTTCAAACCAAAATCCACCAACAACTGAGCTGGGAACATTTGATGCTTTCACCTCCTCAGTTTCCGCTTCGGTCTCTGCCAATACGGTTTATTTTTGGAGGGTAATAACCCGCGATGCTGAGGGGAATACTTCAGATTCTGGAGTGTTCGAATTCAAAACCCTCTAGGTTTAGGTTCCATTAAATTGGTTCATAGTGTTTTTTGCACCTGCGAAGACAAAGGATCTAACAAGCTCAGAGGCCTTGTCCAACCGTTCAGGTAAAGACGCCCGTTCTTCTTCGTTCCATTTTCCCAAAACATATTCTATTTGTCTGCCTTTCCCAAAATTAGCGCTTATCCCAAATCGGAATCGGGGATATTGAGTGGTTTGAAGTAGGTCTTGGATATTCTTTAAACCGTTATGTCCACCATCGCTGCCCTTTATTTTTAGTCGTAGTGTACCGAAAGGGAGGTTAATGTCATCTGTCACAATCAAGACATTCTCCAAGGGTATTTTCTCCTTTTCCATCCAATACTTCACCGCTTTTCCGCTTAGATTCATGTAGGTGGATGGTTTTAGGCACAACACACTTTTTCCCTTGTGTTTGAAGGTTCCCACGGCACCCAGTTTGTCAGTTTCAAAAGAAAACCCTTCTTGTTCAGCAAGATGCTCTAGAATCATGAAGCCAATATTATGGCGTGTCTCTTCATAATCCGGTCCAATATTTCCCAAGCCAACTATCAAAAATTTTTTCATTGCGTCCTCTTCTTCAAGTAAACGTGTAGATGAACTCAGCCATGTTTTTAAACTTTTCCACATCTTGTTTTGAAATGCCCAAAAATAAAAAGCATCCCACTAAAATCTATTAGGGGATGCTATCTTACAAAAATAAAATTATCTATTCCGCAGCAGCAGCCTCTGGTGCAGCTTCTCCACCTTCAGCACCTTCGGCACCTTCAGTAGATTCTTCTCCTTCTTCCTCTTCTTCCTCATCTGCAACCGAAGTTCTAGAAGCTTTCACTTGAACAACAGCTGTGCTGTCAGGGTGCATGATAGTGTAATCATCACTTAAAAGCGTTTCAACCGAGATGGTTCCACCAATTCTAAGCTTGGAGATGTCCACAGTAATAAAATCCGGAAGCAACTCTGGCAACGCCTTGATGGAAAGCTTACGTTTTCTGAAAAGCAAACGCCCACCGTTACGTACCCCTGGGGAATTTCCTTCCAAACGTACAGGGATGTTCATGGTAACCGGTTTGTCCTTGAACAATTGATAAAAATCAATGTGAAGGATTTTGTCAGTCACTGGGTGGAACTGAATATCTTGCAAAACCGCTTCCAACTTGGTGCCATCTTCCAGCTCAATTACAGCTGTGTGGGCGTTAGGGGTGTACACTAAGTTTTTGAACGCTAGTTCATCAGCTGAAAAGTGTAATGGATTTTCCCCTCCGTACAGCACGCAAGGGACCTTTCCAGCATTACGTAAGGCTTTGGTAGATACCTTGCCCACGCTTTCTCTTTGGGATCCTTTGATTGTAATTGACTTCATTATATTGAATTAAAAATTTACATTAAAAATTTTGATGAAATTGAGGTGTTATGATGTACTCGGTGCATTACATCGGCAAACAAATCAGAACAGCTCAATACTTTTAATTTATCGTGTGATTTTTCAACAGGAATCGAGTCCGTTATTATTAGCTCCTTTAACTGCGAGCTTTCAATTTTTTCGAAAGCATCGCCAGACAATAATCCATGTGTGGTAATGGCCCTTACACTTATTGCGCCTCTTTCCATCATTAGGTCGGCCGCCTTGGTCAAAGTGCCCGCGGTATCCACTAAATCGTCTACTAGAACCACATTTTTCCCTTTTACCTCACCAATAAGTTCCATATGGGATATCACATTGGCTTTAGCTCGCTGTTTGTAACAAATCACTACATCACTTTCCAATGCCCTTGAATAGGCATATGCTCTTTTGGAACCACCCATGTCAGGTGAAGCGATACAGAGATTGTCCAAATTCAATTCCTTGAGATAAGGTAAAAAGAGGGTAGAGGCGAACAAATGATCTACAGGTTTTTCAAAGAACCCTTGAATCTGGTCCGCATGAAGGTCCATGGTGATGATTCTAGTAGCACCAGCGGTTTCCAACATTTTGGCCACTAATTTGGCAGCAATAGGCACCCGTGGTTTGTCTTTTCGGTCTTGTCGAGCCCAACCAAAATAGGGCATTACCGCCGTAATATGTCTAGCTGAAGCTCTTTTGGCCGCATCCAGCATCAACAGCATTTCCATAAGATTCTGTGGTCCCGGATTGGTAGAACCAATAATGAAAATTCTGGCACCTCGAATGGATTCCTCAAAAGAAGGTTGAAACTCCCCGTCGCTATATCGGGAAAAACGTATCTTGCCCAATTCAGCGCCGTAGGACTTCGCTATTTTTTCTGCCAAAACCGTACTTTGAGTACAGGCAAAAATCTTGGGTTCTGGAACTTGATACGGCATTATAAACTATTGTTGTCTAGTTTTTTAAACTTTCTTTTTTTCAAAAGAGGTGCAAATTTAAAAATTTATTCGGCTTGCTAAAGGATAAATGTGAAATTTTAGTTTTGCAAATACGAAGTATTTTTTAGCTTTGCAGTCCCAATTTTATGGGGAGTCTATTTTTTAGGCCTTGGTGGCGGAATTGGTAGACGCGCTGGATTCAAAATCCAGATTTTAAATAGAGGCCTCGGTGGCGGAATTGGTAGACGCGCCGGATTCAAAATCCGGTTCTTTCGGGAGTGTGGGTTCGATTCCCACCCGAGGTACAGAAAAAGCTTAGATGAAAATCTAGGCTTTTTTTATGCTCAGGTAAAACATAGGTACAACAAATTGTGATTTCTCGCATGAATATATAATCTGATGTAAATTAATAGCATATGATGATATTCTTCATTGATATTAACCTATGAAAACAGACTTACTCATCGGGATTAGCTTGTATTTATCAATTTTCATAGAAAAAGAGTGCTTTGGAATTAAATGAAACCTGTGCACAGTTTTTTTGTGTTAGCTGTTGATAATGAAGCATATAATAACCAAATATTTGACTTAAAAAATGTACATTGCTCAATAGTCAGGCTCAAAAAGAAAAATGAATTTTAAAGACGAATTTCAAAAATATGACATTGATGAAGAGAATAATCTTCGATATAAAAGAGATTTAGAGGAAAGATTGTCTAAGAAATCTAGGATTGCTTTTTATGAGAGACCAAAGTCCTTGATGAAAGGCAATCTATTATTTGCCTCTGCTCTTTTCGCGACAAGTTTATTTCTCATTCATTTTGTTGCGTCCTTCTTCGAAAATGAAAATGTTACCGCCAATACTATAATCGAAGATTTCTCCTTTTTTATCTCGATTTTATGTGGAGTGGGCTTTTATTTAATAAACCTTGCAGCTGATAAATTGAGAAGTTTTATCGTCAATTTAGTCGATTTGACGAGGGATGTTAACAGAGAAAAAGCTGAATCCTTCTTTAAAATTTACATAACGGATTTTTTAAGCAAAAAACGACAACTACTATTTGGATTAATTTTTGGAGCTCTTAATGTTATTGTTGCTCTGATTTTAGGAGTTTGTTACCAAGAGATGAAGTATTACTATGTGTTTACAACTCTCATGATTCAAATATTTATTATTGGGTTTATTGGAGGAATATCTGTAAATCAGACTATAGTTGTTTTAAAGTTGATTGATAAAATTTCTGTAAAAGACGACATTAATTTAAAACATTTTTACCCTGATAAATGTGCTGGTACTTTGATAATAGGAGACATACTATTTCGCTTTTCAATATACTTTATTACTATAGGTATATTCATTTTCATTTTCATGCATAATTTTGAGTGGACTAATCTTAAAAATGGATTTGCTTATAAGTACTATGTTAAAGGATTGGCTATTTTTTGGGAGATTTTCCCTTTTTTGTTAGCTGCTGCAATTTTCTTTCTCCCGGCCAAAAAAATAAATTCAATTTTGGATGAATATAAAGTTTTTGAACAGCTGAAGATTCGTAAAAGACTGAAACATTTATCTGATTTAATGCTAGATTTAAAACCTGAAAATCCTGATTCTAAGCAAAAACTGAAAGTGCTAAATCATCATTTTAAAAGACTAGAAAAAATTGATAGTTCTCTAGAAGAATTGAATACATGGCCTTATGATTTCAAATATAGAGCAACATTTCTAAGTGTTTTTATTCCTGTGTGTGTTGCCGTAATACTGGAGATTACCAAACAAATAATATCTAACTTTTTACAATTTTGATATTTTCGCATAGCTCTCAATACTCATATTTAGACTCTTGTCGTCGATTATTAATGAGTTCAAGCAATATTTACTTCGCTTTTGTTAGTTAACCCGTTCAGCACATTCCCCTATATTCCGTTGCTCTTCATTCTGGGAAAAGAGCTTCACTCAAATATTCTTGGACACAATCCCCAATTTTAGCTTTCCATTCTGCTAACCCTTCCCGCTGGGGGCTGGGAAGGAACTCTTCATTCCCTAGCTAAAATTGGGGATTAAGTCCGCTTTTTCAGCGGAAAGACATCGCCATGGTTTTCTTAACGGTATTTATGGCAAGGACTTCCTTAGTCCTTGCTCGGAAATCCCTAAAAACCAAACCGCTGTCTTACACATTTTAAGGGGTTTATAATGGCTGAAGCCTTTGCTGTTTTTCGGGTCATCGAAAAACAGGACGTACATAACCAATTCTACATTAAACCCAACTGCTCAAATCGCTTAACTGTCGGTACGCTCTGATCGCAACCGGCTTTAAAAGAATTGCTAATGCCCTTATGGAACTTGTCAAGACCTTGACGAGTTTTCGTGAAAAATAAGGTATCTACTTCCTTGAATCCGCCTTTGGCGTGATTACTACGTCTCAGACACACCTGATTTTTCCCAAAAAGTCTTGACAAAACCCACTTCACCCATTGGTGCCTTGCACGGAAGAAATCAAACAAACACCCCTTAAAATTTAATGTTGATTGAATGGAAAAGGGATAATAGTAATCTTTAAATCTTTAGTTATGAGTACGATTAAAAATCACGTGCAATTGATTGGAAACGTTGGTCAAGAGCCAACCATTACGAACCTAGAAAGCGGGAAGAAAGTCGCCCGATTTTCTGTAGCCACAAATGAGAACTACAAAGACAGCAAAGGCGAGAAACAAACGGACACTAACTGGCATACTATTGTTGCTTGGGGCAAGTCTGCTGAAATCGTCGAACAGTATGTAGCGAAAGGAAAGGAAGTGGGTATTGCAGGAAAGCTAAAAACAAGAACCTACACCATTGACGATGGCAACCAACGCTATGTTACCGAGGTGGTCGCAGGTGAGATCCTATTGATGGGTTCAAAGGATAACAAGTAATCAAAAGAAAGAGGGCGTGCCTGTTTAAAAGACGCGCCCTCTTTTCATTATCCAAACTTAAAATTATTGAACAATGAAAACTCAAGTTAATGAAATAAATGAGAATTTACAGCACTTCACGGGAACAGAAGTGTTTTACCAAATACCACTATTGAGAACAAGATTCACCGATGGTTTGAAATACCTGTCCGAAGTTGCCGAATGCTTTTGGCTTATTACGGATGCTTCGGTAATAGCGAAAAGTCTAATGAACCGGAGCAAGTTTATCACTATTGATTATCAAAGGTTGTCAGAGGACAAACAAGACTATACAGGTTATGAAGCTGAAATCATTTACAGCGATGGCAACGACAATGTTTTGGAAACATACCGTTACAACGCGACCGATTTTCCATTAGATGAACTACGATTGTTTTTTGTAAATAATACATTAATGTTGCCGAGTGAATATTGAGAGTTTATTGACTTGGACAATACACCCTTGACTATTCGGGGGTGTTTTTGTTTTGATAGACCATTCGAACCAAGAAAAAAACGTATCTTTATTTTGCTGAATTACAGCAATAAAATTTATATAGCTATCCCAATTTTTGACTTTCGCTGGTAGCTATATCCATCTATATTTTAGGCTTTGGGATTGTTGAAATTCCCAAAAAATGCAATCAGCTTTTTAGCTGGATTGTATGGAATTTTTGTCCCGCTCGCGGGACGAAATGGAATAGCAAGAGGGTAACACGCTGCGCGGTGTTAGGTATTCCATTTCTGTTGTAAATCATTGATTTTTAGTTTGGTGAAAATCAATCGGATTTTGAAATTTTCCGCGATTTACGTCAAATACACTCAGAATGCCTGAAAATAGGGATGGATTTACGTCAAATCTTCAAAAAAGCGAAAGAAAATGGACTCATTCATTACCATCCGGTTCAAACGGAAAACCGCAAAGCGTTTTCAGGAATTTTCCAAGATGCACTTCAAAACGCACACCGATGCGATGGAAGCAATTCTCGATTTTTTCTTCTATAACGAGATTTCACCAAAGGAAAATTTAGGACCAACGGGGCGCACCATCGAAGCCAGATTACTGAAGCGCATCAATGCGGTAATTGCCATTATGCGCGATGTGGAAAAGACCCAAACCAAACCCACGGTCGCAATGTTGCAATCGCTGTTTGAACTAGAAGAACCCAAAAAGAAACCCTTGATTCTTGAAAAGAAATTTACACAAGAAAGTAAAGAAGTCCGCTTTCGCGAAAAGCGAAACACCACCGATGAACTTTAAAAATTGTCACTATGTACTTCAATATTACCGCACAAAAATTAGGAACGAATTATAGTCAAAGTTCGGTGGATTTTGTAGACTATCTCGAAAAGGAAAATAAGGGTTTGGAAAAGGAAGAGATGGAACATTTCTTTAACCAATATGGGGATGAGATTTCAGCCAACGAAGTGGTCAAAGAGATTGATGGAAATACGGCAAAACTCAAAAAGAAAGAACCAAAATTCTATTCCATTACAGTCAGTCCATCCAAATATGAATTGCGAAAACTTCAGAACATCAGCGAAGATTTAAAGCTATACACTCGTGAGCTGATGAAGGATTATGCCGCATCATTTAATCGGGAAATAAACGGACGACCAGTTGCAGTAGATGACATAAAATACTTCGCCAAAATTGAACACCAACGCACCTTTAAGGGCACGGATTTTCAGGTGCGAGAAAACCAACCTTTTGCTACCAAGATACTTGAACTAAAACAGGAAATCCGGCAAATTCAGCGAGGCGCATCCAAAGGAAGCATCGATAGGTTAAAGCTCAAAATTGCCAAACTGGAACGTGAAGCGCCGCACCAGCAAAACAGTAAGCGCATTGTCCAGGGAATGAAAAAGGAAGGCAACCAAAGCCATATCCATGTTATCGTCAGTCGAAAGGATGCATCTAATTCCTTTAGTCTTTCCCCAGGAAGTAAGCACAAGGCATCTGAAGTTGAAATGCACGGTAAAAAAGTAAAGCGTGGGTTTGACCGAGACCAATTTTTTGAAAGGGCCGAAAAGACGTTTGATAAGACTTTCGGCTACAAACGCAACTATGCTGAGACCTATAAAGCGAAGAAAGATTTTGTGAAGAATCCTAAACTCTACTTTGCTGCTTTAATGAAATTACCAGCCAATGAAAAAGCCTTTGCTTTTAAAATGATGGGCAAATCTGGTGTGCCATTGGTGCCTAATATCCCAACAAGTAAAGCGCAACTGGCACTCAAAGCTATTAAACAGTTGCGAAAAGGCGTTGAAGTCGCAGTGAAATCAAGCTCTATAGGAATATGAGTTGGTCATTGGTAGAAATAGTAATCTATATTGTAGTGCCTGTGCTGTCATTAGTCATATTGTTCTATGCTCTTTACAATAGCGAACCCACAGGTAAAACGGATAAAAAGTATCAGGTAAAGTTTCCCACGAAATCGGGAAACTTAAAAATTGATAACATAAAGCGTGGCGCATCCGTCATAGGATCTGCAGGAAGTGGGAAGACCGAAAGTGTGGTATATGGATTTCTAAAGCACTTTAGTAAAAACGGTTTTTGCGGTATCATACATGACTACAAAGATTTTGAATTGACTGAAATGGCATATCCGCTTTTTAAGGATAGCAACATCCCTATGAAGGTCATCTCTTTTGACAAGATTATCCACAGGGTCAATCCCATTGCACCAAAGTACTTAGAGAATGAAGAAAGTGTCAACGAAGTTTCAAGGGTACTTATTGAAAACCTTTTGGAACAACGAGAATCGGGAACTACCGGAACAACTAAATTCTTCAACGATGCTGCAGAAGGGCTAATCGGAGGACTAATTTGGAAACTGAAATCCGATTATCCGCAGTTCTGCACACTACCACATTTGATCGCGATATACCAAATGCTCGATACTGATAGCCTGATTCAGTTTTTGGAAACCAATACGACATCAAGGGCACTAGCAGATGCATTCATAAGTGGCAAAGATTCTGAACGGCAGACTGCGGGTGTTAAAAGCACCTTGGCGAATGCGTTGAAACGCATCAGCACCCAACGGATTTTTATGGTATTGTCCGCAGATGAAGTACCATTAAATATCAACAGCGAAGAAAATCCAGCAGTCATTTCGGTGGTGAACAATCCCAAATTTGAAACCTCATATTCACCAGTTATTGCCACTATAATACATACGATTATCAAGCAAATGAGTGTGCGCAACTCCAAACCTTCTTTTTTGTTGATGGAAGAAGCACCTACCATAAGATTATTGAATATGCACCGCATTCCCGCAACGCTGAGGAGCTATGACATTGCCACCATCTATGTAATGCAAGATAAAATCCAAAATGATATGATGTATGGTGACAAAGCAAGCAAGGCGATTTTGAGTAACCTATCCTATCAGTTTTTTGGTAAAGTCAACGATCCAGAAACCGCTAAATATTATGAACGCTTTTTTGAAATTATCAAGAACCCTACTAAAAGTGTGAGCAAAGCTGCAAACATTTTTAAAACCGATACCCGAATTACTAAAGGTGAAAGGGAAGTTTCTAAGAGACGTGCTGATATTTTCTTTAGATTAAAGCAGGGTGAGTTCGTCACTTTTGCGGATGGGAGAGATAAAAGAGTACAGTTCATCCTACCTAAAATCAAAAAATTACTTCTTGAGAAAAAAGAAGAGTTTTCAAATGTTGAGATTAAGAAGAACTTTGACAATGTATATCAAGAAGTAAAGTCCATTTTTCAATAAACATACCTCTGATTCTTTGATTATGACCAGCACCTAAACAAGGGAGGAGGTCAATTTTGGGGAAGGCCGCGGGCTCTTTATTCTATCTATATTATAAATTTGAATCGGAATAATCATTCTAATATCAAAAAATCAATGCGCAAATTCAAATTTGATGGAAAAAAATACGGCTATGATTTAGCAATGGATTTACATCCCTTAGATGGTCGTCCTGCGGATTATTTTGAACATCAACTACATACTATAGATTTTTTTGAGATTATGTTTTTAAAAAATAGTACTGGTCACATAAACATCAATGGGTTTAATGCTGCTTTAAAACCTTTTACTATACTTTGCAGTTCACCAAATCAGAGGAAAACAAATGCTATTTTGGAGGTTGAGGGGTATCACTTAGTATTTAAAGATGATTTTTTTGCCGATTTTTTCTTGGACAAACTCTTTGTTTACAAACTACACTTTTTTTACAACGCCATACATCCGCAATTCTTCCAAATAGACCAAACTGAATATAATATCATCGCGGACAGTTTAGAATTAATTACTAAGGAAATTGAAAATTTTAGGGAAGATAGTCGCCATATTATTCGTTCACTATTATACTTTGTCCTTACTAGATTAAACCGACAGTATTCTGATTTTTATGATATTGGATTATCTACTTACACAGATTCTATGGTCTATAGTTTCAAAGACTTGTTGGAAAAGAATATAAGGACATTGCATTTGGTCAATGATTACGCTAATCTTTTGAATATTGAAAGAAGCACACTGAATAGATTGGTAAAGAAACAATTTGGCGCAACAACAAAAGAAATGATTCAACATAGGTTGCTTATTGAAATAAAAAATGAATTGGTGTTTACTACAAAATCGGTTTCTGAAATTGCCAATGACCTAAATTTCAGTGAGCCTAATAATTTATCCCGTTTTTTTCAAAGATTGTCAGGAATATCCCCATTGGATTATAGATCAAATAGCAAAATGATATAAATAAAAATGTAAATGATAGGTGTGTAGAGAGGTTTAGATTTGATTTTAGCGTCTACAAAAGTAATGACATGAAATCACGAATTTACACTTCGACCATATACTGTTTTCTATTGATGCTTATCAGTATGTCCACCTTTGGACAAAACCCAAAACAAAAGACAAAAGTTGTTCTAATATCTGTTGATGGTGCTGCGGACTGGATACTTGATGATTTACTAAAGCACAAAGCTTTGCCAGAAAATGGTGCCTTCTCTAAAATGAAGAGAAAAGGTGCATATGCCCTTAATATGATACCGGTCAGCATTAGTGCAACAGCTGTTTCACATATCTCTCTATTTACGGGAGTTCATCCAAATATACATGGTGTTGTTGGTAATAATATCCTAATGCCTGGTGAAGAAATAAAATCACCTAGGGGAACTTCAGGATTTTCAGCTTCCCTGGAAACTGAAACTATTTGGAATGCAGCTATGCGACAAGGTAAAAACGTAACCAATATAAATGCAGTAGGGCAGGACAACACCACTCCTGAAAGAAGAGGCACTAGAACCTTTGGGTATGGAAAAAAAATGGCCAATTCCGTAGTATCTGATTTAACTATCTCCCAAACCCGTACAGCTGTCCATGTAGCAGGTTTTGAGTACGTAGGCAAACTTAGTTCAAAAAGCAGGGCTTTTTTTAAGCTTTTTAAAGGGGGTGAAATTCCAGTTTTCTATTTTCTCGCTGATAGCACTTTTGATGGAATTACCAATTATGATACGATTTTGGTTGACCTTGATGAAAATATTGATAACGGATACATTGGCAAACTAAAGACAAATGAATGGTCAGAAATGACTTTTGAAGTAGGAGAACAAAAAGTTGCTAGTTGGTCCTATATCATGGATTTGAATCCAAGAACAGGAGAGTCCAAGGTTTATCTCGGAGCAATTGGTTTTAACCCTTCCAGCCCAATAAGCTTTAAACAGAAAATGGATAATAAGGTCGGTATTTGGCCCTGTGAGCAAGATAATATTAAGCTTAGCAAAGGGTTGATTACCGAGAAGATGTGGTTCGACCAAGCTGAACGCTTGGCCAAATACTACCAAAAACTAATTTTATCCAATATAAAGGAAGAGAATTGGGATTTGCTGAGCGGCTACTTTACGCTTATAGATGATGTACAGCACCGCTTTCTTCTAAAAGATGAGCGTCAATTAGACTATACCATGGAAAACGGAGATAGGCGCGAACGATATGAACGTTATATATTTTGGGCTTATCAAACAATAGATAGTTTACTAAGTGAACTTATTCAAGCTGCACCTGAAGATGTTAATTTCATAATTGTTTCGGACCACGGAATGGCTCCTATCCATTCCATTGTACTTATAAATAAGTTTTTAGAAGATCATGGAATAAATGTAAAAGGGGATAAAGTTGAAGCAAGGGCCTATAGCACCGGCCCAGCCGCTCATATATATGTAAATGTAATGGGTAGACAGAAAAACGGTGTTGTTCCCAAAAAAGAACTTTCCAAACATATAGATAACATCGTAAAAATCTGTAAAGAACTCAAGGATCCAGTAACCGAATTACCTGTTTTTCAAACCGTTTTAAAATCTTCTGAACTCAAAAAAATTCAAATAGACCATCCAAATAGATCAGGAGATGTATTTGTTAGTGCACGAATAGGTTGGTCTATTTCATCTAAACTAGTTTCCGGGATACCTTCCATTGTTCCTAACTCTTTTAACAAAGATTCCTATTCGCATTTAGATAAGAAAGTACAGCAATTTCTGAGTTCTGGTTTTATGAATGAAACTGGACTTGGTGTTCATGGTAATCTGGGAACCAGAAGAAAAATGCACGCTATTTTTTATGCTATTGGGCCTGATGTACCAAATAGGAGATTGAGTTCTATAAGTGCTTTGGACGTAGTGCCCACAATTGCTGAATTACTCAAAATTAAGCCCCCGAAAAAAGCAAGAGGTATTGATGTTTTTGAGAATTAGCAGCTGAGTTCAACTGCAAATAAGTAATGTTTCAAAAAGGCCCACGTTCCTTTGGTCCTTTACTCGTTACCTTCCACTGACCATCGACTCGAACCAGTTTAAATATGCCAGGTCTGTTGTCAAAGGAGGTAGTGTACTTCACCCAGGCGGTTTCGCCTTCAATAGCTTCGTCCAAAATTTCAACAGTGATGTCCTTATCTGAGGTTTGCATCATACTTTGAACGGTCACAAGGCTGGCATAGCCCTCTTCTGTCGTGTGCTTCTTTAAAGCGGATTCATCTTTATTGAAAAAGCTTTGCGCTACTTTCTTGCCAGTTTCCGAAGGCGTAAGGGATTCTTGTTCACCGCAGGAAACAAAAAGTATCACCATTACATAAATCATTATTTGCTTCATAATCAAATCAATTTGGGTTATTAATCAATCGATGTGGAATTTTCATTTTGATGTTGCGCTCACCATTGTCTTCATTTACCTCCAATACCACACGCCTTTCATTGGATATCGAAAACTTGGGCAACACATAAACCAACCTTTCCGAGGAACCTTCTTTGATTTTGGAAGGCAGTTGATATTTATAAATCGGTTCTTTATAGATACGTTGCAACGACTTCCTTTTGCCTTTTTGTCGGGTTTCGATGTATAAGTTTAGAAAGTTCACATCATAGTCCATCGAACTGTTGTTCTTGATTTCGACCACGACATACAATTCCTCTTTATCGAAAACAATACTTTCAAGGCTCAAAACAACACCATTGTTTCGTTTTCTTTTTAAAGCACCGTTGGTTTTTTGATTTAAAAGATAAGCGGAAAACCGTTCATAATTGTGGCTCTTATTAACTGGAATTTCATTGATGTCATCGGTATCGATTTCGTCTGTCCCAGCCCTGTTTTCATTACCGATACTACTCGAATTCGAAATAAAATAATTCAGTTTTGAAAGCTTCGCTCTATACTTAACAATATACGAAAAAATAGCTCCATTTTTGTTGATTACCAGTAGATTGCTTTCCTTGCCGGGCTTGGCTTGAAGCAGTCCCAAGTGCTGTTCTTTTTCCCTATTGAAGGTGAATACAAAATTGTCCGAACCCGTGATTCCTTGACGGATAGGCTCGGGGAAAAACAGCGCAACATTTTTGGTGTCGTTAGCGTAAATGGTATCGAGGGGTTTCTGGGCAAGTAACGGTATTGAGCAAAACAGTATTGCTGTAAAAACGAATGTTTTCATAATGAAATAATTTATTGCCGATAATCGGCTTTAAGGATGAGTTTGTAATTGTTGACCACCGTGACCTTTACATTACGGTTACTACGACGAAGTACTTGGCCGATACCGCTTACTTGTGGTACGCCGGGTACGTTCACGTCTTGGATGATGTCGTCAAGGACTTCACGGCTGGCATCTGCCCGAAAGTTGTTCTCTACGTAGATACCCTCAGAACCATCTTGTAAATCGAATGCCTTGAGACTCGTTGGATGATAGTTGATATTTTCAATCGAGATTAGGGCGCGATTGGGCCGAAAGCTGATAAAACCAAAGACGGGAGTGTTCTTGGGCATCAGCTTGCCATTGATTTGGGCCGCCTCGGTCAATCGCATTCGAAGACGGCTATTGTTTTTTACCACCTGATTGCCATCGACGATTACTTGAATCGTTTCATCGGTATGTCCAATAATTGCTAATTCGTTGGCCTTTGGCGAGGCGGCAAAGAACAATTGATGCTCCAGTCCGATTTCTTGGGCCGCGATTTTTTGTCTCTTTTGAGAGGCTATCGTATCAGTAGTTTCGGTTTTCTTTGCGGTGGTCGGCTTTCTACTGTGGCGCTTACGGCTTTTCCCTGAGTATTGAATCCTGTTCGCCTTATAGATACTATCCACAATTTGCTGTTTTCTCTGCTCTGGTAAATCAGGATTGTACAGCCCTGTGGAGTCCAACAATTTTTCATCATAGATGCTTGGCGCTGTACTCTCCCGTACCTCCTTGAGGTCGTTGATGGCATCTAGCTTTGAATCGTATTCCTTTTGGTCTTCCTCCAGTTCTGGAATCAAAGTCTGTTGCAGGGTATCTGTATCAGCATCCTCATCGTCCATCAGCATTACCGAATAAGCAATGAGAAACAGGAAAATGACAGCTAGCACCGCTGCAAAAATGATTTTATTCTTTTCAACTTTCATCGTTAATCTTTTTTAAAGTGTTCTCGAAATAATTGGTGATTAACAATCCGTGTGGATTATTGGGGAAGTTCCTATCCACTAGTATCAGATTCCCCGAGGAAACCAGCTCGTAGGTATCGATGACCGAACCGCGGTTGATTTCAAAAATGGTAACCGTTCTGAAGACAAAAGTGCTATTTTGTTGCTCTACCTGAGATTCAATGCTCAGCACTTTTTGAACTAGGGAATACTGTAACAGGCGATTGTAAACACCATCGGCTTTCTTCTGGCGGTACAGATTATCCACAGAACTGTTGCCCAGCCAAAGTGCCTTTTTCAGATTACGTTCGTAATTGCTGGCATCGATGTTATAGAAATAGGTGTGGAACAGTTCCAAGTGCGCCAACGCCTCCACTTGAAAATTTTCCTTCTGGGTGACGAGCTTCAGAGGAATGATGGTGCCATCGGTATTGATGGCAAAGGCACTGTTGAGCGCATCCTTTTTAGTCTGGAAAGCCATCCAAATTGAAAAACTACTGGACAGCAGGGAACAGACCACAACGGCCAAAACGATAAATCGATTCAGTTTGAGGACACTGTAAATGTTTTTGTAAGGTGTTTTCATAATCAATTGGTAAAGAGTCTGAGTGTAAAAGAAGTTGCACGACGATACAGTTTGAATTTCAGGAAAACGATGAATCCGACAGAACCCAATTGAACTACTGGTGCAAAAAAGCCTTGCCCTGTATCGGTACCAAAGAGTGATGTCCAAAAGTTGGTGTTGAGTTCCGTATAGAGCGCATTCACAAAAATGTTGACCAAGAAGAATGCCGGCACCAACATATACACAGCGGCATACAACTTAAAAAAGGTATAGGCCAACGAACGGAACTTTTCAAATACGGCCAAACTTATAACCAAAGGGAAAAACGCCTGCATTATTCCCAAAAGGAAAAACCGCTCGGCCAAGAACAAGGGATAGATGAACAAGTCCAAAAGCCAAAGAATCACACCTAGGATAAAGGCAAAGATTTTAAATCCAAACAGAGGAGTGACCAAAGCCTCGTACAATAAAGACATTGCGGCCTGGGCTACTTCGATAATACTTACTTCCTCCTCAATGGGAACATCCTGTAATTGCAAGGGCAGTAATGCCGGCGCGGTGCCGCGATATTGGGCTTCGATGGAAACCAAAATGGCATCGAAGAATCCTAATACTTGCGTCGAAAAGATGACCAGGAGAACAATGGCAAAGTTCTTTGCCAGTTCCCCCGGACTCAACCCCCAAGTGTAGCCATCTTTATTCGCAACCCCTTCGTTGTATTTTTTGAGAATATTGACCAGAAAGAACAGTACTGCAAGTGCCTTCATTCCCGCAATGGTGTACTGCGAGAAACTGCTGTTCTGTATGGTCTGAAAGACCGTGTCGATATATTCCAGTCCGAAAGACATTGGTTAGTAGGCTGTTTCGCGATTATTGACTTTGTCCTGCATTTTTCTGAAAGAAATGATGTCACGATACCGCTTGGTTCTGAGGTTGATGCTCGATACCATTTCGTTGGATTCCGCTTCTTTCTTTTTGAGGATTTCTGCACGCTCGGCATCACTCATTTTCAGGTAGTCACTGGATAGAATTTCATCAATGAAATCCATTGTATCCAAAGAATCTTGAACAATGGCCTCAAAGGATTCCGTGACCCGCACGACTTCCTCGGGTTTAATGTAGGGCGAGTTCAAAATGTCTTGCATATCGTTTTGCATCACTTGAATGAGCCTTTGGTTATTGCGTCCGATTTCCTCGACAGCCCTCAACTGTTGAACCACGCTGGATACCTTCTCTATGGCGTCTTTAGCATCCTTCAGAAATTTTACGGATTTAATCATCTCGGCCGTTTGCTTGCCTGATTCTATAAGCTGTTTTACGAGGCTTACGAAGTTGGTGTTGTCATAGACTGGCATCCCTTGGGCGGAGACATCAGTTGCAAATAATAGCGCTTTCGCGAAAGCGAAAACCAAAAGCATTTTTTTAAATCTTTTTCTCATAATTACTGGGTTTTAGATGTGAATTGAATGATTGCCTTTTCCATATCTTGATGCTCATTGTAGAGCTTCATTATTTGCTCGTTCTCTTCGCCATCGGTGAGGTAGGCTGCATACACTTCCCTTGGAACTTCCAGGCGGAAGATGTTGCTTTCCTTCCCGATTTTGATAAGCAGCTCGGTGTAGATGCGGGAACCAACAAAATTGTTCTTGATTGATTTCAATTGGTTCAAATCGTGGCTGGAAAGGTTGAGCCGTTTGACCAGTTCGTCATACCCTTTTTCATTGTTTAGGCTATAGATGACCTGTGTATTTTCGAGGATGCTTGCCGATGTGGAATTATTGGGAAGTTGATTGATGGATTGTAAGATGATACCGATGGCACCGTTCTGTTTCCGAATAGCCTGGTAATAGAATTCCACGCTTTCCAGTACGTTCTCAAACTTCAGTTGCTTCGCAAACTCATCAAAAAGGATGATGCCCTTTTCGGCTCGGTTACGCCAAATGGTTCTTTGGATGGCCGATTTGATGAGCTTGAGCATCACGGAAAGGATTTCCTTGTTATCCTTCACTTCATCCAGCTCAAAGACAATCAAGCGTTTGTCCTCAATTTTATAGGTCTGGTCTTCGCTGACCTCAAACAGGAAGCTGTATAGACCATCACCGACATACTCAGACATCACGTGCAGAAAGCTCGTGACATTAAAGTAGTCGGGATGGATTTTCAGGTCACTCAGAATGCTTTCCTGATGCCTTTCTATAAAATTGTAAAAACCTTCAAGCGAATAACTATCCGAGGTACTGTTGTAGTAATGGCGCAGAATCTTTTTGACTGAAACGGATTGAGCCTTGGTCACCTTTAAATCCGAAGCAAATAGTTCAAAGAGAAATACCGATAAATCTTCAAGACGCTCTGGTGTCAAGTCATTTCGGTTACTGATAAAAAATGGATTGATGCCCAGATTCTTTCCGCTTTCATAACGAAGCACGGTGTATTTGTCAGGATAGAGCTTTGCAAATTTGGTGTACGAGCCACCCAAGTCGATGATGACCAAGCGGACACCGTTTTCAAAATATTGACGTAGAATGTTATTGGCCAAAAAGGATTTGCCCTCACCCGTAGGTGCAAAAATGGCAAAGTTCCGTGCTTTGATGCGTTTCTTTTGTTCATCCCAAACATCCTTCAGTACCGGTATGTTATGCTCACGGTCGTTAAAGATGATTCCGGTATCGTCAGATTTGTAGTTACTATTGTTGATGAACAGGCACAGGGCGTGTTTCAAATCCGTGACGTATAAATCATTGTTCGAGAAATTGGAAGAGAAACAGCAAAAGCTATTCAGTATATAATTTTTCCGTTCCGTGCCTCTTGGGTAATAGGGTACGATGTCCAGCTCCTTGAACTCCGTTTTGATTTTCGAAGTAATCTTATCCAGATTTCTACTGTCCTTCGCCCAATACACCACATTTAAGTGGCCACGGATTACCCGTGCATTGTCATCGGCGTTGATTTGGTCAAGAATGTACTGGATTTTCCTAAGTACCACCTTGTTCTGCGACCCGAAGTTTGAACTCTTGTTCAGCTCTTCAACTTTCTTGTCAAGCAGTTTGCGCCACTTTTGTTTGTCATCGAGATAGAGAATCTGGTTGACAATGTGGTTCTCATTTAGGGTAAGCCCTAAGCCATCAATAAACCCTTGATGAAATACAAAATCGTCAGAAGTGAATTTCTCATTGGTCTTGCTACTCTGCACACTTTCGCCAAAGCACAGTTCGCTATTGACGGCCAGGGCATCAAAATGGTTTTTCCCTATGTAGATGTCATCTTTACCGAGAATGACATCGGTATCTAGATCTTCATTAAACCCGTTGAAATAGGTCGTGGTCAGTTCTTCTATTTCTTTCGCTTTAAGGGAAACAAACCGCATCTTTCGGCTGTTGTTGATGAAGGCTATGGAATCACTTACCGAACCCACAAAGCCTTTGATATTTTCATCATAATCCTGAATGATACTCTTAGAAACCTTGCGGAAGGGATTGACGTATTTCGCATTGTTAAGTGCCTTGTTTTTGGTCAGGATGAAAAACAGGTAGCACGAATGCTCAATGTATTGTCTTCCCTTAAAATGTTGATGGGTTGCTTCCGCCAGAAAGGTGTCATTTGGGAGTGCTGCCGAAGAATAGGATTTCTTCAAGTAGATATCCTGTTTGTGGACAACCGTTCCAACAGGCAATGATTTCAGGGCTTGGAACCAAGCACCGTGGATGTCTTCAAAATCCTTTTCGGACAAAGAATAGATTTCAGGAAGCTCGCCTCTATAACACACTACCACATTGCCATTATTGGCAAATACGATATTATCCTGAATATCAACGATGGGTCGGTATGCCGAAAGGTTGATTTTATTCATAAGTAAAACCGGAGTTGCGTTTGTTGCTGATGATTTTTGGGAAGGGATTGCCCATTTGAAACAGCTGTGGACGGTTCGCTATTCGCAATAGAATGACATAGAGACTACCGTTGCATACCATCAGCGCGATGATGATGCCAAAGCTGAACGAGAAGATGATAATAAGCAGAGACGCCAGGATGGATACCATCATCAAGGCAAAAAGGGAAATGGGCAGGCCAAAAATGACTGCCCGTTTCCGCATATTTCTATAGACCTCGAACCGCTTCATATTAAACTACGATGCCTATGAGGTAGGTAAAGATTCCGACTACGGCACCTGCGATAAGTACAAAGACCAATACACGGGTTATCCCTTTTTTGAGGTCGGCATTCTCACCAAAGAAATGTCCCGCATTAAATAGGAAGCCTATTAAGAAGATGACCCCCAAGATGATGGGGAAGATGGTTCGAATGGTATCGGAAACATCATTGACCGAATCTTCGATGCCACCAATTTGAGCAAACAATGAAGTTGAAAAGAGCGAAAGAAATGTCGCCAGATAAAGCGTTTTTTTCATAACGAATGGGTTTAAATTTTTGGTTCATTTTCATTATGAAAAATTTATGTAGATTTAACATTCAAATACCTGATAATCAGTTATTTGTTAATAAAATATTATTTGAATTCGGATGAATTATTTTGATAGTATTTGATATCAAATGCTATGAAAATTTGAAAGTCGATTGTTAATAACTCAAAAACTGTAAATGAAAAAGTGGCTCAAAAACGTCAATTTGGTGATTTTGCTCTTGAAAAGTTGCATCCTTTTGGGGCAGGATTTGGATGTAAAAAAGAGAGTTGTCATTGACCCTGGTCACGGTGGAAATGATTCGGGTGCTGTGGGTCAAAATTCGGTGCAGGAAAAAGAGGTCATATTCAATATTGCGGACGCCATTTTGAGGCTTAATGAGAAAGCCAATTCGCCTTTGGAAATATATTTGACCCGATACAATGATACGCTTGTTTCACTATCGGATAGAGCCAATTTGGCCAAAGCTTTGAAAGCGAATTTGTTCTTGTCTTTGCATTGCAATTATTCCGATAATTCTAATGCAAGAGGTGTGGAAGCGTTTGTGGCCAATCAAGATTCCAAGTTTTTGGATGATGCCACTTGGTTGGCATTTCAGCTACAAGCTGACTTGAACGAAAATGTGGGCTTTGAAATTCGTGGCGTAAAGTCTGCCAACTTTCAGGTGCTTCAAGAAACAGCGGGCTTTATGCCGTCTCTGCTGTTGGAACTGGGGTTTTTGAGTAATGGGGATGAGGGTGGTTATTTGATAAAACCAGAATCTCTTAAAGCTTTGGCGGTCGTAATATGGGAATGTTTAATCAAAAATTTAGATAGTTATGAGAGAGTTGGGGATTGAAGTGATAAAATCCTTGAAGATGATTATAACAGCTATTTGGAAAGAAATCAAGTTAATAGCAAGAAGCCTCTAGCCATTATAAATATTAGTGTTGTGCCAATCTAGATATGCTGATTTCGGTCTATGTTCATTTCTAGCAGGCATATTTATCATAGATTGACCTTGTAGCTTATAGTAGTCTTTTCCATTTTCAAACTCTTCTTTAATTTTCCTCGAAACTTCAACCTTAAATCCCTTATTGATAGTTAAATACCCTGCATCAAAAAGTTTATGCAAGTCAGCTCTCAACAGGAGTCCATTTTGGATATAATTTGGTCCTGATTCCGAGTATGGTTTTATATGGGCAGCTTCTAGAGTGGGTAGGGTTTTTTCACCTGAAATTGCACATCTTCTAGCATAGGCATCAGTAATCTTTACCCTGAAAGCACCCTGGCCCAACCTAACTTTAGTCAAATATTTCTTTGAATAGCCTACCTCGCCTTGCTCAAGAATTAATTGGCTTTTTTGGCTTTCTTCTCTATCGAATAGTTTATAACGACCTAGTCGTTCCTCTACTTGATTCCACAGGCTTTTACCAATTTCGTCGATGGTGTCATAGACCTTGCCCTGTACAATACTTTTACTCCAATTGGATGGTACAGGTATCCAGTCTTCTTCGGAAAAAAAGATCGGGTCAGTTAAAACTATGCAGCCAATATTGGAATTTTTACGAAACGGATTGTTAAGAGTGTTTCTGTATGCTGTTATCTTTTTCTTGAACTCGAAATACGAATCTAGACCATTTCTTTGCTTGAATACATCCCAAGCTACGTCTAAGGGTAGAATAGAACTTGAACTGAAAAATCCTATGCCTCCTATGGCATTCGCTGGATATTTAAGTTTAAATAGAAAAGGTGCCCCGGATTCAATTGCCTTAAAGTTGGTATTTCCACTAGGTTGCCAGAAATTGATATCCTCATTTGACCGTTGAGCCAAAAACGAAAACCATTCATTATCTGTAACACCTAGATAGAATTTCATAGTTCATCTGCAATTTGTTAAGAAGTAAAGTCGATATCAGTTATATTATATTTTTTCAAAAGGAAATTTTCGAGAGATTTTTTATTCCTATATGCCATAATACGATTCTTCTCTGCATCTGTAAAATGCGGCACGCTAAAGTTTTTAATGTAATTCTTTGCCAAAGCATAGTAATCATTTGTATAGGGTTTACTAGTATGCCTTATATAATACCAAAAAATGCGCGTCATCAAAAGTCTCTTGATAAATAACAAATCATCCTGACTATCTGAAACTAATGCATAACCGTTGTAGAAAAGTAAATCTTCATCTTCTGTTAAGACAAAATAGGGTGCATCGGAGATATATGGGAATAAAAGTTTTATACCACTGATGTAAAGTGCCTGGCTTCTACCAAAAGCAAACCAAGTTTCATATTCCCTCTTGCCTTTGTCGCGCTTTGCTAGTTCTTCTTTCTGTGAATTTAGGTATCTATAAGCGAACGGAAATCTCCTTCTAAAAGTTGGTTCATCAATAGGTTTGACATACCTATTTGTACTCTCTTCAAATAAATTGTCGTTTTGCCTGTCAAGATAGGTATAGGGAAAAATTAATTTTTCTTTGAATCTCGGAATGTCATCTTCCTTCTTGAGAATATTTGGTTTAATGGCTTCTTTGCATACCTCCCGTTCTATTTGATATCTTGTTTCATTCTTTTCAAAATAGTAGAAATCTTCATCCTCACGAATCGGATTAATGAGATAGATTTTATTTCTCAGTGTTGCAAAACCATTACGTATGGGAAACAAATCTCCTAATTTCTGCCCTGTGTTTTCCAACTTTGAGATATTCAGTTTAGTGTTTAAATCATCTAAATGCCATCCCTCAAAATCATTTAGGTCAGCATACTCCAATGGGATATAGTCCTTGGAATCTAAACTTTTGATTTCAGTTGGGAGTGACCTTGTATATTGAATACCACCAGTTTGTTTTGTAATAAGGCAGATACACGTATAGGTCAGTCTCGATTTAAATACTTGCGAACCTCCAAAATCGATGAGTTGAAAATGAAATTCATTTTCGGAGAAATATTTGCGAAGACCTCTGCCATTTAGGCTTCGGTAAAAATTGTTTACCGTTATATAGCCAAGAATCCCTCCGTCTCTAAGCCACTTAAGTCCAATTTCGAAAAATGGAATATACAAATCTAATTTGCCAGTAGATGCGACAGACCAGTTCGCCATAAGCTTTTTAGTTTGGTCATCTAGATTTGATGAACCAACATAGGGTGGATTACTAAAAACATATTGAAATCCTCCATTATTTTTGATGTTATCGTCAACTTCAAACCAGTCAAACTCCAACGAGTCACCAACATAGAGATTAAAATGGTATTCTTGCCTATCCTCACCATTGGATATTGCCAATAGTGACAGTAATATTTTGGTTCTTTCAATACTATATTCGGTAATGTCTATACCATAAAGATTTTCACGAATAATACCGGTAAGGGATTTATTTGTATTTCGGTGAAGTAACAAGGCATATTCGTATAGAAACCCGCCACATCCGCAGGCCACGTCGCAAGCGGTCGCCGACTTCGGCTTTTCAGCCTTACCCAAAGCCTCTTGAACAATGAATTGTCTTATATATTTTGGCGTATAAACCGCACCATTGACGATTTTATCATTTGGGGATATGACAAACTCAAACAACTCAATTAAACATTCAAAATTAAAAGCTTGTTTCGTTTTCTCAAAAAGCTTGCATAAGTTATCGAGTGCTAGTATTTCTTTTCTATTTGAATCATTTATCAATAAATTTCTAATGAGTTGATTCTTAGTATTGACTAGGTCGTTTTCTTTACAGAAAGCAGATGTAATTAGGCGATTTATTTGCTCGACATCATACGAATAATTTTTAAGGAAGGAGAGTATGGATTTATCTATGGTCATTTAAGCGTTCAAAATTTGCGGGTAAATACTAACACACTCCCATTCAAATCTCGAATCATCATCTGGATAACCAGGCCAGTTCCTCGCCACGGAATGTGTGTATGGCCTCCAAATCAATCTTTGAATATTACTAACTGAGGTAGTATATGGTCTTATGGCACAGAGATTTTGCCTTTGTTCTCCAAAAAAATTAGAAAGCACAAAATCAACGCCGAGAATTATATCAAGTGGAGGGTGCACGAGTCTAGGTGAATCAAGTACTAAATGCCTGCCATATGCATTGTTCGGTAGCGAAAGTCTTTTGCCTCCGTATTGAAAGTGATATGCTGGATGAGCCGAAATTGAATCACTTTTGTCAGGTTGGCGGTCAAGATGCCAACTTGAAATGTAAGTATCCCCAGATTTGTCAATACCTTGAACAGTAAGATTGAACTCAAGATGAGATAGGGGGTCTTCCGCATAATCTTCTCTCGTAAAATTCCCTATGACCTTCGAAGCAATGTTTATGGAATTAATACTCACTTCTTTTGGAAATATTTCTAGTGTTGGATTACTTTGAGTAAAGATGATTTGAAGATTTGGTATCTCATACCCCCAAGAGTTGGCATAGTCAATATTTACTCCTTTAATATCGGGCAAAGGCCCATTTATGCATTGATTTGCGGCAGTCTCGAAAACCTTTTTATCGTGAATTAAACCAGCATCAAACAGCGCTTTCCCAAATAACTTCAAATCTCTTGACAAATCCGATTTAAATACTTTCTTTTGATGCTTATTCATTCTTAAGAATTTTAGAAAACGCCTTTACCTTTTCCTTTTCGGATGGATGTGGAATAAGTCCAGCAGCTTTACTACCAACATCTAAGGCGGCCTTCATAGAGATGTATCTATTCTCTTGCCAAGGCTGGCTAAGGTTATCTTCCTCTAGTACAACACCATCAGTATAAGGGTCTAAAGGCTTTTTGTAAAACTCGCATAATGCCCAAAACTTACTACTGTAATTAGAAGCCAATGCTTTGGCAGATTTCAGTTCTTCTAGCTTAACTATTCTTTTAAGTTCATCGACACGTTCTTCTGCAGTCATAAAAGAAAGTTTGAAATTAGACTTGCTACTAAACCAATTTTCTATTAAGGGCCACCACCATCTTTCCCAGTGGTCTCCGAACGCACCTTTATACTTATAATTATTGATTTTACTTAAAAGCTCCTCTAATTCTGGTGAATTTTCATCTACACCTAGTCTAGCCAATACGTTTCCCTTATCGAGTAATATTCCCGGTGGGATTATAAGTTTATCGAAGACGAAGCTGGCATACTCGTGAATTGGTAATCTGGTTTTATATTTATTAAAGAATTCGAATACTCTTTTATCAATAAATTTTAATTGAGAATCGTTTAGCAAAAGGAATTTATCGAGTTGCACTCCCTTTCCTTTAAGGTCTGATTTTATAGAAGATAGTAGAGCGTATCCCTTTGCCAGGGATACCAGTTCATTTGCTACCGTCTTTGAATCGTCACCTAAATCTTTTGTTTTTAAATATTTCCTGTCAAAAAGGTCTTGGCCCGAAGTATCTTTGTTATACGATGCCTTTAGTTTTCTATCTGTTGAACATACTACTATAGGAATATCCTTCATAGTACCTTCCGTTGCTCTCGTTCTTATCTCTTGGGCCAAAGAAAATGCTCTGTATTCTGCATCAGACTTCTGGTCTAATCGTAAATCAAGCATTAAACCATCATATACTTCTGATTTCAATCTTTTAATCTCTTCTCCGAAGGACTTGGGTTGAGACCAAATTATTTCTAGGTCATCTCTTTCCGATTCCAACAATTCAACAATATCTTGAGTTAGCTGAATCTGTTCATCATCTAGGTATAAATACTTCATATTTAAGCTGTTTCTAAATCTTTATCAGTCGCTTCGGGTATTTCTATTCGTATACAAGTGGAAAATCCTTTTGGCGAATCAACGACTTCAATATTTCCGCCGTAAGCATCGATAATATCCTTTACAATTTTTAATCCTAAGCCAGTGCCAAGTAGTTCCTCATCCTCATCTGTAAAGTGCCCAGATGAATTGGAAGTTGTGAAAAAAGGCTCAAAAATTTTATCCTGGTTGTCCTCGGGTATTCCATCTCCATTATCACTAAATTCTAGGTATATCATATGATCATCACTACCTATCTCTATAAAAATTTCTCCGTTATTTATTTCGGCTCTTTTTATTGCCTTCAAGGAGTTTGTGTACAGATTATATAGAATAGTAGCCCATTCTGAAGAGTGCATAGGTATTGTGTACAGGTCACTTCCTTTAATTTTCAAAGGATGTATTTGGGTTTTGTTTTTATGATTGTCTAGTGAAATTGTCTTAAAGAACTGGGTAACCAAAACAGGAATTTCTTGTGGCACTAATTCCCTAGTAACATTTTCGGATACGGTCTTATCGAAATAGGAGGTGTACGTCGTTAATATTTCGACATTTTTCCTTAGACGTTCTATCTTGCTTTGATAACTTTTGTCATCTGGAAACTTTTTGGAAAGAAATTTTACTGAAGCATTGATGGATGCTAAATACTGTCTTACTTCGTGAGTATATATCCCTATAGATAATCCTAGACTCGCCAAAACCCTCAAAATACTTATCTCTTTGAGTTGAAATTGATTTTCTTGCTCTTGTTGCAGAATAACCTCATCAATTGTTTCAACTACTTGCTTCAACTTGTTTGACTTCTTGTCTAACTCTTCGGCAATATCGGATTTGGTTTTTCCGCTGTAATTTTCAATTTTGGTGTTTTCTGATTCCTTCTTTAAATCATCCTTAATAATTTTTAATCTTTCGACAGGTCTTTCGTATTTTCTTTCCCAGTTTTTTTGGTTAGTTGTTACTTTAACTTCTCTCTCATTAGCTATTCTAACTATACCTGTTGTTAGCGCTCTATACAGAAAGTCCCTCAGTTCTTGGAAGCTTTCGGTCTCTAAAAGTCCCTCGCGACTTGAGGTTTCTTCAAACTCGACACCATCTCTGTCAATTACCTCTACAAAACCAAAAAAATTAGAATTACTATGCACAGGAAGGAAGGTTCTTTTCTTTACAGATTCATCTAATTCTAGCCAGTCATCACCGAATTCACCGTATGGCAAAACTCTAAATCCGTTCCTGTAAAGTCTTATTCCACCTGAATGCTGAGCCAAATCGACAATTTTTTTTCTTTGTTGTGAGGGAATGAATTCAGGCAGATATAAAAAATAGTGTGCTTTGAAATGAACGTTCTTTAAATTGGCATATTTAGATTTGGGGAAGTCCTTTTTAGCACCCAATTCTACAAGTTCGGAAATGCCTAATTTTTTGCTCTCAATTGAAACGAAGCTACTGCCTTCTTTGTCCACATATCCTTCGAAAACTGCGGCTGCATAATCCAAAATCATTGATTGTTCATCGGCTATGGTAACAACTTTGTTTTCCTGCTTCTTAAACATTTCGGCTTTAAAGCCAGGGTCTTGACTAGTTTTATTTCTTTCTTCTTCCTGAAGAACCCTAATTTTGGATAACGGGAAAGGCTGGATGAGACCTGATACATATCGGTAGATTCTTTCGATACTTGCTTTTGTCCATTTATCCCTAAGCCCTATAAGTCTAAGACTCGTACCATTAATATCCTCCGAGGGGGTTTCTTCTATTTTATTGGTGATATAAAGCAGATTTTTGTCACCCTTGTATTTTGACCAATCGATTTCCAGCCTATGGGCAATGTTATCTCCTTCCTTTTTTGTGAGAATTACGAGTTCCTTTGCTAATCGTTGAACTGCAAAGCGTCCAATGCCTTTTCTACCTGCTCTGTGCCTTTTAAATTTAGGTGATAATGGATTGTGAATCTTATCGGTTGAGGAAATCTTCATAAAACCATTTATCAATTCTTCTCTAGACATACCAACCCCATCATCCTCAATAATAAGTGTCCCGCCCTCCTCATCCGAATTGTCAAAGATTAATCGCACAACCGTTGCATCAGCATCGTACGCATTTTTAACCAGTTCGGAAACGGCAGTTTCCTTTTTGCCAACTAACTCAGTCCCCAGTCTGTTAATAATTCCTGCATCTACTGAGAATCGAACATTATCCACATCAAGATTGGCTATTTGCTGAGATAATGATAGTATCACGTTATTATCAGGTTTAGTTTTTTCAAGCTCTAGACTTAACCTATTTTTAAGTTCTTGTATGTCTGGTTTCTTCTCCATATTGGTTTGATATTCTATCGAGCATCTATTTTATATTTTACCCTTGTTCTCAGATTAGATAAGGGCTCCAATACTTTCCGTTTATTCATCACCGAGGTCTGAAAATCAAGACCAACATATTCGTATTCCTGCATAAAAGCTATGTTCTCATCAATCACTTTGAGCATGAGTGATAGCTCATTTCGATTGTATCCTACAAACGGGCAGTTCTCCTTGATTTTTGATTGCACTTTTATAATAGGGTCACTAGTCGAAAAATTACCCTCTCTGCTCCTGTAATATGAATAGGCTGTGTTAAATGTTGCCGTATCAGTTTGGCTCAATACGAGTTCTTGTTGTTGATAAAGTACTATC
The DNA here is from genome assembly GCF_003001695.1 of Flagellimonas meridianipacifica. Classification (GTDB taxonomy): domain Bacteria; phylum Bacteroidota; class Bacteroidia; order Flavobacteriales; family Flavobacteriaceae; genus Flagellimonas; species Flagellimonas meridianipacifica. The sequence continues at coordinate 1,481,791 of NZ_PVYX01000001.1, forward strand.
ACTTTATACCAATAGAAAAACGCTTCAGGATTGCTCTTCTTTAACTTATTCAACCTGTTATAAGGTGCGAGTTCTATAAGCCAATCTTTTATATCCATTGGGTCATTATATCTCTCAATGGATTGCCCTTCCCTTTTAAGAATTTCGGATAGATAAGCAACTTTAGCAGCTGCTATTATCGCTTCATCAATATTGAACCTAATCAAAGTAAAATTGGTAAAGTTGGTGATGCCTGTTTGCAAATGATTGAACGCTTCTGATTTGTCTCGGGTAGATAGCGTGAAGCAGTTTTGCTGGGTGTCTTCCAAGACTTCAATTGGTTCGATATCCAATTTTCTAAACCCTATTTCCTCGGCAACGACTTGCAAATAGCTCTTTCTTACCAGTGGTAGGTCTTTTAGATTGTCCATCAAAAAGGCGACATCAAACAGCTGCTTGATTATCTCTACCGGTCTGTTCTTTGTATATAGAATGCCTGTGGTCTGTGGTGCAAAGGCTGTTAGCTTATCACCCAATATGGAATCAAATGTTGGCATATTTACGAGTATCGGTTCCCCCTGAGTTTCTATCCAGTTATGGCTGATGGGTACTTGCATCAGTTCTGGATATGGGTTTGGTGCAAACAATAGGTCGAGAAGGATGGGCTCATTTTTTCCATCGATAGCACTATCATAGTACATTTTGTAATGCCCAATGGGTGCATCTGGGGTGTGTTTCCTGTCATTGTCGTCTTCCCAATGGGTAAAGATTTCTTCTTTGGATATTTTATCTAAAATGGCTTCGATGCCCTTCTGGTTTTCTTCTGTAATGATGTCAATGTCTATGGAAAATCTTTTCGGCTCTTCCGTAGCAAGCAATAGTGCCGTACCACCTTTAAAGATGAAATCCAGTTTATTGACTTTAAGTTGTTCTAAAAATGTCAGGGCATAGACTACCTTTTCTATGAGCTTGGGGTCATATTTTCTTCCAAGCCGGCTTCTGAGTTCAAAAATCCAATCGGGATGGTATGTAGTTGACTTAATCATATATTAAAGATTGGCAAAAATTTATTTTTTTGCCAAAGTTAAATCTGTTAGCTTTTCAACTTCCTGTTCTCTATTTCTTCGATACGCATAGCGCTTCATTTTGTTTTTATTCACCTCGTACTTATCAAAAGCATTTTCGTAAATAAACCTTAATTCACCCTGTTGTGCAGCATACAATTCGGTATCAATGGTCATGTCCACCAGAAGCTTTTCAAGAGTTGGTGTTTTCACTTTGTTCGCTTTTTTTAAAGGTGATTCTGAAACCAGTTGCTTTACAATCAACGCTTCCGAACTATTGGAAATGTATAGCTGAAAAGTCTCAGCATCGGGCTCAAGGAACACTGGTTTTCCTTCACCATTAAGAGCGTGAAATACCGATTCAGCAACCTCTTTCTCTACTTCCAATACGGTGTAATATTTAAAAGGCTGATGCCGCATAAATTCGTTCAACCACTTTGTATTCCAAACGCAGAGTTCAGCAAACGGGAACTCTTTTTTTACTCTATTGAATAGCCGTTTGAGCTTGATGTCCACATTGGGTTGGTATCCTTCCTTGCCTTTTATACTGTAAAATCCCCTGGATGGGTTTTTTATTACACCTTCTTTTTTAAGCTGGGACAGATATACATTTATAGAGCTTTTCTTAAGCTTTGGAAACTCACCATATATATATTCCAAGAGCGTTTCTTTGGAAACAGTCTGTCCTATATCTAAAAATGATTTTATTTTATTGGTAAATTCGGTGTTCAACCCAATAATTTTTAAACTTTGGCAAAATACAATTTTTTTGCCAAAGTTTAATTTTTGAAGACCACATTATTTCCTCTTATCCCCAGCCTCTTTATCAAAAGCCACCAGATTAAACAGCTCGCGCATCCGGCTACGAACACGGTTACCATAGCGTTCTTCCAATTCCTCAGCATTAAGGTTGGTGGTGGCATGGGTCTTTATTTTTCGTTTGGTGCTTAGGTATAGTTCATATCGTGAGAGTAACACTTCGCCCATCACGTTCAGATCCTTGCCATAGAAACGACCGGCAGGTTCAACGCCCAAATCGTCAAAGCAATAGAATTTAGTGTTTCCATATTCTTCAACGGTTTTGAAGCCCAAGTGGTTAAAACTAAAGGTAACATTCCGACAGGGAATCATCTCGTACGGGCGTTGCAGTGGAACGATATGGCGCAGCAGTTTCATTAAACTGGTCTTGCCACATCCTACTGGTCCTGAAAGCAAGATGCCTTTATCTATATCGATTTCATACTTTTCGCAATTGGCCTTATCACGGATGAAATAAGAACAGAGCTTCAAGAGAATCTCCTTATCCTCGTGATAAATCCTAAACTTTTTGCCAAACAACAGCTTGCCTTTGGCATTCAGATAAATCAAGATTTTAGGGAAATCGTAAACAACATTTTTTCCATCAAACTTGCCCAGCGAGTATTCCACGCCACCTTCCGTGATTTTAGAGGGGTTGTCCATAGTCTTTGTTTTTAGTGGTTCGCAAGTTGTCCTTGATTTGGGATGCTTCTTTTTGGTTTGGCTTGTTTTCCAATTCAAAAAGTTCGGTTCTATCCATCCAATTGATGGCCACAGCTCGCCAATCACGAATCGGTTCACCATCGCCTGTTTGCCATTCTCTGTCAGCGTAATGCGTATAAAACTTTTCAGCTTCAGCTATTTCAAAACTCTTTTCTTCAAAAAAGTCAATGACGGTCTGACAGTCTTTTGGCTGTTTTATAAAGTTTTCCTGTTTGGTATTGTTTGTATTAGATACCAATGCTTGTCCATTGGTGGGACGGTGCGGGTACACAGCCTGTCTGTTTGCGGGATGGTGGTGTCCCTCAAGTGGTACACCTCTGGGATAGTACTGTTCTGCAAGTTGTTCCAATATGGGATTGTACTGTCCCGTTACCGGTTCATCACTTGTACCAATAATGGTCATTTTGATTTTGCTGCCCTTATATGGATTGTTGGATGGAAAGTAAGATAGGTAAAGCCAAGCATCTAAATCAACAATGCATCTGTGGTACGTGGACTTTGACCCAATCTTTGCCACGCGCATCAGTTCCCTGCGATTCACATAAAATTCATCGGCAAAACGGCAACTATTCCATTCCTGGAACAGCGCCATATACAGACTGATATGGGTAGGATTTAGGCGGTCATCAAAATAGAACTTTTCAAAAGCCGCATTGAGTAGCTTTATGTAGTTCATACGCTAGGAATTTAATCCGTGATGCACACGGTTGGCTTCCATTACATTTTGAATTTCTTCGGCATCGTAGTAGATGATTCCACCTACTTTGGTGTAAGGCAAAGTACCATTGATACGAAGGTTTTGAAGTGTGCCCGGACTTACCTGAAGCAAATCCATTACTTCAGAAGATTTTAGATATTTCTTCAATCTTCCTTTGGATTGTTTAGCGAGTAGATTTTTGATATCATCGAGCAATTCCATCTTGAATTCCCGAAGGTCATCGGTAGTAATAATTGATGTTGGCATAATAGAACGATTTAAAAGAAAGGGACTATCGCCTTGCATTCAAGGAATTCTGATAGCCCCTGACCTGATTTGACTTTCGTTCTACAAAATTGAAGTGGATTAATGGGTTTTGTTCACAAGGTGCACCCAAGCTGTGTGATGTTTAACATTCATAATTATCATAATAGTTTGAATTGATTTGGTGGGTATTTGGAGGCGAAGCACTTTAAAATTTTTCATAATTTGAGCCCTCAAATAGGACACCCAACTTGGGGATACCTTGGGTTATTTTTCTCCCTCCTGAATCCTACTTTCCAAGGAGTTTTTTAGAACATCAATAAATTTGGTTTGGCCCGTTTTTCGAGACTTTAGCTCAAGAAAAGTTCTGTAGTAATCCCCTAGTTCGACATTGAAAATTTTTTCAAACGTGAGCGCAATTTCCTTTAGGTCCGCTGTTCCGCTATTTATTGCACCGCAACTTTGCAACGCATAGATTAGTTCTATTAGATCGGTCTTACTACTAGTCCAGAAAAGCTTCGTATTTAGATTTGTGTAAAGGGAGGTATTGTTTTCCATATATTGGTTGTTCTCAATTTTGTCTATTTCTTTTTTTAAATGGACGATTAACATATCATAAGCCATAATGGTGGCTACGACACTATCATGGCTGGTCGAAAATTCCTCATCGGTGAAGAAGTGATAAGAATCTATGGCTAATCTTATATCGGCCATACCACGCACGAAATACTGCTTATCAAAAGCTGTGGAATTTCTTCTGTAATAATGATAGAACTCTAGGTTGTCATTGAAAAATAGTTGCAATCGGCTAATATGTTCATTAAGGTATTTCACCTGGGATTTTCTACTTCCTCTGGGTTTCTTGCTCTCTACATTAAAAAGTTTTACATAGTATATCAGCTTACTATAGACCTGTGGTTTGATGTGTTTAAAAAATTGAATCTCTTCTTTTTCATCAATAAAACCTTTTTGCAAAATCTCGTTTCTTAAATCATGCAATGCTTGTTTTACAACTCGAATAGCATTCTCGGAAATCAACAATTCATCTTTGTTGTCTACTTCCAAATGCTCAAGTTGTTTTTCAAGCTCATTCAATATGTTTTCAAACCTTTGCAAAACCAATCCATTGATGTACATTAATTTCAGGAATTTATCGGTCTATGGCTTGTTGTATTGGTTCTTGAACTTAACTGAAAAGTTCATTTAAATCATCTTCAGTAATTAAAATTGCTTTAGAAACGTAATCTTGCTGATAAACTGTGTATTCCTTTGCATCGGATCAAAAATATCTGTCTGGGTATCGTTAAAGACCAAGTAAATAAAGGAAAGTGGCATATACTCCCAACTGAACCTAACATTCCATCTGCCCTGTTCGTTAAAACTATTGTATTGGTAAAATGTGGATAGCTGAACCCTTGGGTTAAGTGCCAGGCGTAAACTTCCTGTATACAGGTCTGCATCCAAATCTTCATTATCAATCCCAATCCCATTGAGATTGTTCCTTTCATAATCCGCAGTTAAGGAAACATGTGGCAAGGGTGCGTACCTTAAACCCAAGTTCAAGGTGTTTCGGGTTCCGTTATAAAAGTCTCCGAATTCAAAACGTGCAGAGCCTGACAATTTCTTTGATTGGTCTGAATTGTAGCGCATCAAATAACGCGTGTAGCTGTAATTATCTTGCTCAATTTGTATCCCTAATGGCGCAAAATCAAAATTGATATTCTGCCAAGTAGGGGTAAACGAAATCTCTAAAAAGCTGTTATCCCTAAACCAGGTATAAACGGGAAAGATGTAAAGACTGGACTGTTGAAAATTACCAAAATCTTCAAAGTCATGATAGTAGTAAAAGTATGCACCAGGATCCCACCGGCGAATAAAGGGAACCCACTTCGGGCGTAGAATGGCATAGGCCCCAGGAGTATGGTACATTACGTCTTTTTGAAATACAAATCCCATATCTGGCGTGTAATTCTGGCTTACAAAGGCATTGGTGTATCGTAGAAAATATTTATTGGTCCTTTTGCTTATTCCGATACGTCCGGCAAATCCAGTTTGGGATACTTCACTGTCCAATGATGTTGACAATAGGTAGGAGAAGGTTGTTTCACTTTTTGGTCGAATAAGTCCGTCAATGGAAATGGTGGTGTTGTTTCGGTTGCCGATGGCCAAATCTGTAGTAGAATCATCCAAACGATAGGTTACCATGGCCCCAATATTGTTCTCTTTACCATAATTTTGAGTATATCTAGCCACCCCAAAGGTGCTTCCCGGGCTATTAGCGGTTTCTCTCTGCCGAACGGCCAATGCCGCAATCGTTCGATTTTCATTTCTATCAGTGTAACGAGCTCCTGCATCCAGAGGAGCTGGAGCTGCATTAAAGGTGTTTTCCAAGCCAATGGTACGGCTAAAAAATGGTCTTACTTGGGAGTTGCCTGAACCTGCCCAAATACCGGAATTTTCCAAAAAGAACTGCCTACGTTCAGGGAAGAATATGTTGAAACGCTCTAAGTTGTTTACGGCTCTGTCCACATCGGCCTGGGCAAAATCAGTATTAATGGTCAGGTCTAAAACAGCGTTGGGGTTCATGGCCCACTTTACATCGCCACCTATCTTTGGTTCATTAAGTTTAGAGGTAAGCATATCGCCTGCTCTGTTTTCATCGTACTGATATAAGGCGTAGGGCTCGACTCTGATATTTGCTGATGGTGGATGCACCTCCAATCCTGTAAGTTTGGCGGCATATACCATCCTGTTTTCCGAAAAGGATTGGGGAATAGCTGGAAATACTATTTTTTCAAAGTCCTTTCGGGCTAAACGATAAAAGGTAATACCCCATTCTACTTCCTTTCCTTCAATCGGTTTGTCGTAACGAATGGACTTAAAAGGAATGGCAAATTCAGCGTAGTAACCTTCCTTGGTACGGGTTGTTCGTACACTCCATAAAGCATTCCAATCCGTATCGGTACTATTTCCATTGAAATTTTGTAAATCCAATTGGTTTCCGTGCGGTGTCGTTTGAAAAGATGCCGCATATTGCTTGGTGTTTTGGGCATCAATTTGAATTCCAAAGACGTCGTTTTCCGTTCTATTGAAATCACGTCTGAGGTCTTGCATTCGTAGACCTTTTTTGCCCATGGTGTCTGTGGCAAAAACTCCAAAATATAGGTGCTTATCATCAAAAAGTACCTTGACCGTGGTTTTGTTTTTAATCGGTCCACCTTGAACAGGTTCAACCCTAAAAAAGTCTGTGATAGCTTCTGCTTTTTGCCAATCCTCTTCATTTAACTTACCATCCAAATCTATTTTAGAGGAAGTTCTGAAAGCTTTTATTTCAACTGGATTTTCTGGTGGTGGAAAGTTGTCTGTTATTTTCTCCTGTGCTACTGAAATTGTTTGAACGATTAGAAGAATAATTAATATGCGTATTCTCATGTAAATTTTAAACTGGCATTTGAACTAAACTGCCATCCGATATTTTTTGGTTAAACATTCAATCTTTTGAGTTAAAGCCCTAGTTTCTCCATTTTTGGTTTCTCATAGCGACTATCCTCTGCGGGATACCTTAATTTTTCATTATAGTTGCCCGTTTCTTTGGCCATGGCCCAAATCAAACTTTCCCCGGCCGGGATGATGTTGAGAACATATTCGTATACTTCATCCGTAAAAGCGCTTCTACTATCAACCAGTTCCCATCCCTCATCTTTGAACCTTTGAATTAAATCTGGGAGAAAAAGAGCACTGGTAAGGTTGTGGTGTAGTAACAAGGTATGGTCAATATGCCTCCTAGTTAGCTCAAAAGAGAGTCGTTCATAGTAGGTAGCGCGTTCTAAAATATGCTGCAAATAGAATTCTTTGTACTTGGCAATTTTAGGGCTGTTGATTCCTTCTTCATCAATACACTTTATCAACTCTGAATTCACGTACCAATCTGACGCATCTATGGTAACATGACCGTTTTTATATCCGTGTTTCTTGAGAATCTCTCGAAATCCCAAAACCTTTTCTTCGGTATTGCCCTCTTTCAGGTAAGGGAATCGGAATAGCTTTGAAAAAGTACTGTACTTTGAAATTACAGAGTCGGTTTTTAAAAGTTCCTCTTCGAAATCGGCAACTGTTTTCTTGTCACTATTGAAATAGGGATGCGTAAATGTATGGTTGGCTATTTGGTGCCCCTTGCTTGACCAACTTTCCAATAAAGAGATTCCTTTTGCATCAAGTTTGTTTGAACCGGTAACAAAGAAGGTCGAATTAAGTTCAGCCTCATCTAAGGCATCCAAGATCATTTGATTCCACTCTTCAAACTTGAAAGTGGCGAGGTCGGTGGTAATGCCATCGTCAAAAGTGAAACTCACTTTTGGTCTGTTTTTTGGCTCGTTGATTTTATCCGCATTCACATCCGTAGTTTTGACGGATTCTTTGGAATCATGCTTCATAGTTTGATTGCAACTTGCCAAAAGTATTGACGAGACCATTAACAATTTTATCCTCATAGTGCTACTTTTTGACAAACCATTTGATAGGATACCCAAAAAGTTTAGGTTCGTAATTAATAACGGTATCATTTACTTTGTTTACCATCATACTGCTCCGCAGGCCATTGGTACTCAATATCCAATGGGTTTCATTGGCCATAGGTACAATAGACAATGTATCGCTCTTGAGGTTGGGTCGTTGTGCCCAAAAAGGTTCTAACATCGCAAATACTTCGGTTTCATTAGCTACGGTCAAAAACCTGACGTCAATCGTATGTTCAACTGAGGTTTTGCCCATACTTTCCCAACCTATTCGAACAGGATACCCCTTTCTTACCAATTCAATGAGGTTATCTTTTGAGCCATGGGAAATCTTACCATTCTTATCGGTTTCAAAAATCAATTGCCATTCGTCATTTCGTTTTTGGGAGCAGCCTATTTGGATAATGATAAAAACTGCAAGAATTGACTTTATGTAGCTATTGCTTGTACTAAGACGCATTAAGTATCAGGATTAAACCTAAACAGATTCTTTAGAAAAGTATGGTAGACGTACTTCCAAGGAATGATAAGCACATCCAGGATTATGGCCGTAATACAAACCGTCAAAAAACCTTCAGCAGATTCTGTGACTAAGTCATTCCGTTCCATGGGAAGATAAACTCCCAATATCCATACTGCCTTGTAAAACAACTGCAACAAGAGTAATGGAACCATTTTTAGGGGATAACGTAATCCTAATGCCATTAACGTAGCATAAGCCACCCAAAAGCTGTAGACAATTCCATCAATGGTTTCTAAAGGGGTTTCTGGTGCAATTACTTCTGCCCAAGCTTGATACCCAACACCAATAAATGTGAGGAGGTACAACCCTTTCATTAGGTACTTCCGGATTTTGGAAACATTTTCTTTTTGTGCTTTTCCCATCGAGATAGTTTAAGCTTTCAAGATGCAAAACAGCACAACAACTCACTTGTCAAATTGGGTCAAACAAGTGTTATGAACCAAAAAGTTCGATTTGAGCATTTTCATAGGTATCGCTTGGGTTGTACCCAAACTTCTTTTTGAATTCTTTACTGAAATGGGCCAAATCCTCAAACCCCAATTCCAAATACATTTCAGCAGCCTTTTTTTGGCGAAACTGCATTTCGCATCGGGCATAATGTAAGCGTTGGTCCTTTATCCATTGATGTGGTGAAAGCCTCATTTCTTTAACAAGGGTTCTGTAGAATCCCGATGTACTCACCCCGTATTTTTGTGCCAACTCTTCCAACGTTATATTTTTCGTAAGGTTTCTGAAAAGAAAGGATGCAAGGCGATGTTTTGAACTAGAAAAGTAATCTTTGATGAATTTTTCATGATTCATTTGTACTTTGCTAAGTACTACTTTCCTTAGGGCATCGACTTTTTGAGTATCAACCTTCTTGCCCATGGAGAATTCATTTGAAAGTTTTTCAAAGAGTTCGCTGTAGGACTTGGTCGTAATTTGAAGTGGGGCGGTTTCCTTAAAGGGTGTTGCATCTTCTTCTTTTTCAAAGCTATCTGAACCCAGGTCAGGAAGAACAAAAGCGAGTGCCTCGAAAACATCGGAGTTTCTATCGAGAATACGTTTGGCTTTGAAATCTGAATATTGCAACAATAAAATGCACTCGCCAGTATAGTAGGTTTGTGATATGCTGCCATTATCCAACTTTAACTGGCCCTGTCGAATAAAGAGCAGTATGCTCGTGTCATTCAAAGTTGAGTAAGGTTCCGTATTCACGGTTAGGAAACGTGCGGCAACGGGAACTCCCGAATGTCGTATTAGTTGAAATAGTCTAGGCTTATTTTCTTTTACTTCTTTAGCAGGCACTTCTTGATTAGGGTTTAGCAAGGTTAGAAGTTATGCGTTTTAACAATTACATTTCCTGCTTTATTGCCTTTGTCCACATATTGATGTGCCTCGACAATATCATCTAACGGAAAAACTTTATCAATCACGACATTCAACTTTTCACTTTTCACCAATTCGACCAAATACTTCAAATCTTTATTTGATTGGGGAAAGTCTTTGGCCATGATGAATTTCATCTTCTTTTTGAGTTTTGATACGAGCATTCCCAAAGTTGCTATGGGCTTTGATATGTTGATATAAGTACCTCCTTGTTTTATGGTGTTTTCTGCAATGGAAAATGAACATTTGTCCACGGCCTGAAAGAATAGATCATAGCTCTGCAGGTCCTCATGCCAGTTTTTGGTTGTATAGTCAATGGCAAAATCAGCACCCAAATCATGGGTCATTTTAAAGTTTTTTGCGCTGCAAACTGCTGTAACTTCAAGCCCTTTAAGCTTTGCTAGTTGAATGGCATATACACCCACGCTTCCCGAGGCTCCATAAATCAAAATCTTTTGACCAAGTTCAACTTGGGCTAAATCTAAATAATATAAGGCTGTTTTAGCACCGATTGGAATTGCGGCTGCTTCTAACCAACTGATGTTTGAAGGTTTTTTTACAATTGGGCCATTTTCATTGACACATAAATACTCTCCATATCCGCCAAATTTTGGCAATGAGGCACCTAGCACTTCGTCGCCAGGCTTAAAACGACTTACTCTTTTTCCACAAGCGGTCACTACACCAGCAAATTCGGCTCCTAATATTTGCCGTTTCGGTTTTGTAATACCCATCATCAAACGGGCCGGTAACCACATAAGCATAGGCACCTTAAAACTCCTAACCCTGTAATCGGCGGCGGCTACCGTACTGGTCCTTACCTCGACCAAAATTTCCTCTTCATTGGGGACAGGTGCCGCCACTTCTTGAATCTTCAAGACTTCTGGCGGGCCATATTTTGAGCAAATTGCTGCTTTCATTTGATTAATTGGGATAGGGGTAGGCTTTTTTCGATTCCCATTTAAAAGCTGTCCAAAGTATAAAGATTGAGGCAGTGATTTCAAAGAAGAGAAAGAAGAAATCATCCGTATCAGCAGTTTGAATATTGAATATCAAAAATGCCAAGATGATAATGCCAGATACCAGATTGAAAATACGGTTGAGCTTTTTCTTCAACACCAAGGAAAGGACTACCATTGCTATCGGGATTTCTGCCAGCACACCGCCAAATAGCATGAGGCCATCCGTTATTTTCACCCCATTGACATGACCGGTCAATGCTTCTTCCAAAAAATCCTTTGAAGCGAATTCGTGCAGATCGCGAAAAATCAGGTTCATTAAAATAAAAATCCAAAGTACGGACAGTTTGGTTCTAATATCAATTGAATTCATGTTGTCACTTCTTTTTCCAGCAAAGATCAAGCAATTAGGGTGTGCCAATCTATTTCAGAAGCCCTATTGTTTGACTGTAAGGTCCAATCTGAACTTGGAAGGTGGCACCCCATATTTGGATTTGAAGCTTCTTGAAAGGTGTTCCAAACTACTAAATCCACAATCGTAACCTATATTGGTGATTGAATCGTCTGATGAGGAAAGTAATTGAGCTACGCGCTCCAATCTTTTATCTATAATATAAGCGCCTGGAGTTGTTCTATAAACTCTTTTAAACTCTCGTTTGAATGAGGATAGGCTTTTATTGGTCAAAACCGCAAGGCTTTGGATGGAGAGTGGGGTAAAGAGATAGGCATCAACCGTTTCCTTAAACGTGAAAATACGGTCCGAGAACAGACTGTTGATTATCAATTGTATTTCTGGCGAACTTTCCGATTGAAGCAACAGCAATATCAACTCTTGAACTTTAAGGCATAAAATATCTTCAGTGACAGCCTCTTGGTTTTTGAAGATATTTCCGATGCCTTCAAAAAATCCTACGATTAGATTGGTGGCCGCTTGTTGAACAGTAAATTTAGTAACAGGTTGTTCCAACTCGTTCCATAGTTTTGGTTTGGAGTTTTTGTAAATCTTTTGAAGTTGTTCTTTATGAAAATGCGCAATGATAGCGCTCATTTTACCTGGCTCTTGTTTCGCTATCATGTGTCCAACTGTTCTACCACACACTGAAACTATCACGTTGCCAGATGTTGCGTCCACACCCTCTTGAACAAAAAGACTTTGCCCATTACCTTCTGAGATATAGGCAACACATGCTTCGGAAGGTAGGGGCACATCTGTTTCGTTGGGCGTGGTCAAAACTACCCATGAAAAAATAGGCTTTCCGAATAATTCAATGTCTTTATGTTCTAGAATCATACTTGTCTAGCTTTGTACTTGGCGTTTAGATTTATAAATATTCATTACTACACCATTCTCACATTTTTCTGATTTGATTAACTTTAAATTTAATGGCAAATGACCACCGCTAAATAGCCGTTTGCCTTTCCCTAGTACTACTGGGAACGTCCAAACCCTGAACTCGTCAATTAGATTTTGCTTTAATAGTTCTTGGATTAATTCCCAACTTCCGTGAACTTGAAGAAGAGGTCCTTCTCCTTCTTTCAGTTTTTTAAGTTCTTCGTTGATATTACCTTTTAGGTAGATTGTGTTCTTCCACAATGGCTTATCCAATGTAGAACTGACCACGTATTTTGAGGCATTGTTGAGTTTTTGAGCAACCAGATTTTCTTCTGTGGCATTTGGAAAGTGAGAAGCAAAAATATCATAGGTCTTTCGGCCTAATAACAAATCATAAGGCTCTGCCATTGCCTCTTTCATCACTTGTTGCATCACTTCATCCCAATAGGGATTCGCCCAACCGCCTTTTGTAAAATCATTGGATTTGTCTTCCTCGGGACTACTTGGAGCTTGCATTACCCCATCTAGGGATTGAAATGTCAAAATGGCTAATTTTCTCATATCAGTAATTGTTGGTTGCAAAGGATTTATGGATGATGCGCCATTCACCCTTTATCTTTAATAGAAGAAGGTAGTCCATCACTCTTCGATTGCGTTCAGGCATCCTAACTTCTACTTTCGCGTATGCAGCTGTATCTTCAAAATCTATCCCTACAACTTTTCCAATTCGATTGTTTTTTTTGCCTTCGGTGAAGTTTTTTAGGTAGTTTTTACCAGTCAGTATTGTTATTTTTCCATCCTTCACATAATATAGATTGAAACCCTCTTCAAATGCACTAGTGATTCTTGCTACATCACTGTTTGCGGTGCCTTCGATATAGTTCAGTAAGGTTTCATTGAGTTTGGGTAAATTGTTTGTTTCACCTTCGGGTAACTCCTCACCAATATCAATGGACTTTAAATCGATGATTTTATGGACTATTTTCCAGCCTTCATTTTCTTTTAGTAGTAAGAGATAGTCCGTTGCCACTTGCTTTCTGTCCGGAAAGTACACTTCGATTTTTCCAATTGCGGTGTCATGCTCTTGGTCTATACTGATGATTTTGGCTATTCTGTTATACGTTTTTCCGTTTTCTACACGAGCTATGTAATCACTACCCTTAATAATTCGTAACGTATCTGAGGAAACCAGAAAAAGGTTAAAATCGTCGTGAAAAGCCTTTCTTAACAAATCTTGGTTGCCAATCGCTGTACCTTCTATGTATTGATTCAAGGTTGATTTTATAGATTCAATTTCTAACTGACCATTTAGGGGCATGACCAAAAGACCGAATAGAATTATAAATGCTAAATCTTTTTTCATAGGCTCTTTTTTATTTGGACAATTGATAATACGTGCAGAAACACCGCAACAGGCATCAAAAATCCAGCGATCAGGACATAGGGATAGGTCAACATCTCCATTGGCAGCATAGGCTCAGACTTGCCCCATAGCTCTGGCTTGTATATCGAAGTCATGAACAAAAAGATAATACTGGCTATTATCGCCAGCCCTAGATAATTCCAAAGAAGAACGGTCTTTCTTGGGAGTATTTTCTTGGTATAGACCAAGAAAGCGATAATGGGTGCGGTAGCTGCAAAAACCATATCTACATTGTATCCTTCGATAGTGACCAAAGGATGAAGGATGCCTTTTGCAACAGAGAGTACAAAAAATGTTTCTACCAAAACCCTGAATGTTTGAAAGTAGATTACCCAGCTTTGGGGTATGGCATTAATCCACTCTTTATTTTTATTTCGATGGAGAAATACGCCAATGAAAATAAATGATGGTAGGATAAAGAACATTGCAAATCTAGGGGGGAAGTCATAAGACTTTAAGATGCCTGAAGAGGCTACAAGAAAAATAAAGGCTTGCCAAAAAAGTAACGCTGTTACAAGCAAGGTCATATCCTTACTCTTGTTCAGACTGGTGCGCTGAATGGCCGTCTTTCCTATCCAAATCAAAAAGATAACCGTTGTTAATGTCAGCCCAATATATCCGAGTTTTAATCCCATATTTATTTCATTACAATTTCTACCCGTCTATTTAATTTTCGGCCCTCTTCATTGTCATTTGTGGCAACAGGTGAAAGCATAGCTACCCCTTTTGCTTCCAAACGACTTTTTGAAATACCATGTTTTTCAATTAATTCTTGCATTACGGCCTTGGCCCGACCTTCAGAAAGTGCCAAGTTGTTCTGAAAATTGCCCACATTATCTGTATGGCCAACGATATATATAGAAACTTTGGAATGCCGATTTAAGTAATCCGCAATTGTACCAATGGCTTCAGATGATTCTGGTTGTAATGTCGTCTTGTTGAAGTCAAAAAGAATATCGTAAAAGACAACACTGCCCTTTTCTTTTAATCTGTCATCCATGTCCTTTACGGTTATCAAACCTGTGCCCATATTATTAGACTCAATGATGTCCAATCGATACGTACTGGCGTAATTCGCAAACCCACTCATCACAACTACGGTGGTGGTTTGATTCGATGCTTCCTTTTCTGCAACTAAATAGGTGGCACCGTTTTTTCGATAGGTATTTCCACTTTTCGCCAATTTTGGAAGTTTTTTAGCTTGATACAGTGAGTAGACAACTGAAGAGAATGAACCTGGTACGGGATTGCAATCTGCTTGATAACAAGAGTACAGTATATTGAACCCTTTTCCTTTTAGGGCATCTTCGTAATTTTTATGGAGTTCCAACTGTGATTTTCCTTTCGGTAATTCATAGTCAATTGAGGTGATGGTACCTTCAATGGTTTTTGATTTTCCTTTTGGAAAGGTATTATCCATGGCAACGGTATAGCGGTCGTATTCTTTTTCCGCAAAGCCAATTATCCACGAATCCGGAAAGCGGGAAATTAATTCTGAGTCCTTTGAATTTGGGATATCCTTTTGGGAGAGTATTGGATTTAAAAAGCCAATCGAAAATAGGAAGTAAATAGTTATTTTAAGATACGTTAATTGCATAGTAGGATTTGTTTTCTATGTTCGTGATTAAATAATAAAGCGATTGTAAATTACAACTGGTTGCAATATAATATAATTTCTGTTTGCAGTACAAATTTTGAGTTGGCTTTTCCGATTGGCTACAGGAGAATCAAATTCCTTTTTTCGTTGTATGTGATATGGATATGAATGCATAAAGAGTTGAGCATTGGATAATCTTAATCAAGCCTGTCAACACAAAGCCCAAAAGTCATGGGCTTTGTGTTGACACGCCCGATGCAACTAGTTTATTCCTTCGACCTTCATTATCTGTCTTACTTCAATTTTCCAATTCCCATCTTCAAATCTGGGGTCAGCTTTTGCAATTCGGATGGCTTCCTGCAAATCGTCAGCCATTAAATGATAATACCCTGAGATTACTTCTTTTGTTTCATTGTACGGACCGTCCACTAGACTGCCATTTTTTAACGAAACAACAGACCCCTCGCTTTCCAAAGGTTGTGCGCTTTTCATTTTGCCACTTTTCACCAGTTCTTGAATGTAGGCACTAACTTTTTCGACATGTTTTTGTTGTTCTTTCAGGGAAAAATTGGCAAGAGGATTGTCCTCATCACTTCTAATAAATAACATAAATTCTTTCATGACTCTTTTTAATTGATTCCACTTACTTGTTTAATTGGTCGTACTTCTAGCTGCCAACCATTTTCCTCAAACCTGGGGTCTGCTTTTGCAATGGCAATTGCTTCTTCCAAGTCTTTGGCTTTAACCACGTAATAGCCAGCTATAGTTTGATTGGCTATGGTGAGTTTTTTTTGACTGACCTGTCCATCTTTGGCACTAATAAGTTCACCTTCCATTGCCAATGGCTGGGCATCAATAAGCTTTCCTAATTTTGCAAGGCCACCTATGTACGCTCCCACTTTTTGAATGTGTTCTTTTTGATGTTGAGCGCTCATTTCGGTCATTTGATTCTTACCCGAATGAACAAGAAACATAAACTTGGCACTTTCCGATTTTTGCGCCATGCTGGTCAATGTTCCTACTAACAGGCACATTAGTAATACTGTTTTTCTCATAATTGTTTTATGTAATGATTCTATATTCATACAACCATTAAGAATTCGATATCGGGACAAGTGCCTCCCATTTTTTTTTGAGAAATTCTTTATCTATTTCTGTGGATGCCAAGGCTATGGCCTCTTTATAATGCTTTATTGCTTTTTTTTCATCTTTTTCATCTCCATAGAGTGCGGCTAGAGTGGCATGGTAAAGGTGATTTCTATGGGAAAGAAAATCATCCTTAAGTGACTCAAGCTCAAAAATAGCTTGCTGATTTCCATGCACGTTTGACACTGCAATTGCGCGATTCAGGCGGACAACAGGAGAATTCTCAAGTTCCAAAAGCGTATCATACAGTCTTAAGATTTCCACCCAATTGGTTTTGTTATAAGAAGGTGCCACGCAATGGTTGGCAGAAATGGTAGCCAAAATGAGGTATTTCGATACTTTTTTGTCCTTAATTGCCCAATCAAGATATTGTAATCCCTTATAGCGCATGGATTTATCCCATAGATTACGGTCTTGTTGCGATAGTTCGATGATGGTATTTTCGGAATTCATACGAGCTTGAAAACGGCTCGCGTTTAAAAACATAAGTGCCAGCAGGGCGTAAACTTCAGACTTATTTTCAATGGACTTGGAATTTGCCAAAAGCTCACAGAGACGCACCGCTTCTAGACACAAATCGTATCGTACTTGAATATTTTTTTGGGAAGATTTATAGCCTTCATTGAATAATAGGTAAATAGCTTGTTGCATCGTATCAAGATGCTTTTCCAACTTATCCAGGTCGTCCAGATCCAAACTGGACTCCCTAATCTTTTTCCGACCCCTAACGAGTCTTTTGTTAATGGTTTCGGTATTGGTGAAAAAAGCATTTGCAATCTCCTTGACACTAAAACCACAAAGGATTTTCAATATCAGGGCTAGTCTATTGTCCTCTGAAAGTTCAGCATGACAACAGGCCATCATCATTTTTAGTTGGCTATCGTTTATTTCGCCTTCGGAAAAATCAATGCCGTCTGTTGGTTTGACATCTCCCATTTCCAGCTCTAGCCTAGACTTGATGTTTTGTAGGTTATTGGAACGTGCGACGGTATTGATTGCTAGATTTTTTGCCGTTGTATACAACCATGCCTCAGGGTTGTTGGGAATTCCATCAAAAGTCCAATGTTGTAGTGCTCGGTAAAGTGTCTCTTGCACAATATCTTCCGCAGTATGGACTTTTTCAATACCAAGATAACCGGTGATTACAGAAATCATTTTTCCGTATTCATTTCTAAAGCAATGTGCTATAAGTTGATTCGGTTTTTTCATACTTCTTGTTAAAATTAAATTCCAAGATGCTTAATCACTTGTCAATTTCGGTCAGCAGGTTGACTGAAAAGTTCAACTTTTCAAAATACTGAAAATAATATTGCGCAACCAAACGATTTCATATACATTTGCTATCAAACGGTTGCGCATTATGAGAAGAGACATTTTTCAGGCAATTGCAGATCCGGTACGCAGGGAAATTATCACCTTGCTTGCCAAAGAAGAGATGACGGTCAATGCGATATCCGACAAGTTTGACATAAGCAGGCAAGCGATATCAAAGCATATAAAAATCCTTGAGGAATGCGGCATAATTTCAATACATCAAAAAGGCAGGAAGCGCTATTGCCTTATCAAACCTAAAAGTCTTATACCCGCATTTATGTGGATTGAACAATACAAAAAATTGTGGGAGGAAAAGTTGGATTCCTTTGAGAATTACCTAAACGAATTACAATCTAAAAAACAATAACAATGAACAATACAAACGATTTAACAAACCGAACATTGACCCTGGAAAGAACCTTTAACGCACCAATAGATTTGGTATGGGAAGCTTGGACTCAACCAGAGCATGTTGCCAAGTGGTGGGCTCCCCATGGTATGGACTTAGAAGTGATCAAACACGATTTTTCAGTAGGTGGAAAATGGAAATACGCCATGCCAATGCCTGATGGCAATCAATTTATATCGGAAGGAGTCTATTCCGAGATAGTTCCGCAAAAAAAGATAGTCACTACCGCAGATTTTAGGCCTATGACGGAAGGTGTTGAATTGCATATCCAATTCGAAAAGGACGGCAATCAAACCAAGTTTACCTTTAGCGTCATTCATGAGACCGAGGAATATTGCAAGCAACAGGAAGAGATGGGCTTCTATAATGGCTGGGGCTCGGCTTTTGAAAGGCTTGACAAAATGCTCAATGACTTAACTTAAAAGTTGATTATCATGAAAAAAAGAATTCCCTTCTACATTGCTACAGGACTGTTGACTTTAATGGTCTTGGCCACAATAGCCAATGCTATTTTTAATCCAGAATTTGCTAATCGGTTTTCCGATATTGGTTATCCAACCTATTTAATTATCCCCCTGATGATTACCAAGGCCATAGGTTTATTAGCGCTTTGGCTCAGTAAGAATACCCGAATTCTTGAATGGACATATTCAGGTTTTTGCTTTCTCTTTCTATTGGCTTTTTTGGCAGAGGTGAACGCTTCGAATCCAGATTATTTTTCGCCGGTGATTGCTTTGTTGCTTCTTTTTTTGTCCTATCGTTTTAAACAACAAAGGGATGGTAAACGCGAAATTGCCCTTGAAAGCAATTCTTGAACGTAGACCATAAATTATTGAACTTTTTTATCAAGCTATTAAAGACTGGTTTTATGAAATTGCCAAAAATTAAATTGCGAAGTTTCATTAATCTAAAAACAAAAAGCTATGATAAAGTCGTATAAATTCACCTCAATTTTTTTACTGGGTCTTTTTTCGATTCTTCTGATATCATGTAACAATAATGATGATGATCTTGACCCTGATGCTAGTTGTGAAGATGTCATATGCACGCTAGAATTGAGAAGAATGACCGTGACGGTTCAAGACGAAAACGAGAATCCCGTGGCTTTGGATTCTTTTGAAGTGGTCAATCTTAAAGATGGTTCAAATATAACAATAGCCGTAAGCCCGTCTGAGTTTGAAGGAGGGCAAGAGTTTGGACAATATCCCTTGATTGAAGATGGGGTTTTTGGTAAAAATCAAGTCGAGCAAATACAATTTAGGGGTTTTATTGATGGTCAAGAAGTCGTTAGCAGTGATTATGAGGTCAGTACCGACTGTTGTCATATTGGTTTAGTTCTTGGGAGTTTGCTCATTACCCTTTGATTTTCTATTCAATCATTTAAGAATTATTGCTCCAATCCAATTTTTCCCACTTTCGGATTGCTAAAGATATCATGTAGACAGAATAGTCTCAAAAACAACCCAATGAAAAACTTCAAGTTTATTCTATTATTACTTGTATTAACAATATTTGTAAATGCTTGCAATACTAAAAACCAGAAAGCAAACGATTCTGATTTTCCGGCCATGGAAAATCGCTATTTTGGACAAAAACCACCAAGTTTAATTCCTGAACTCTTTGCTCCTGATGTTCTTTCTCAAGATGGGAATTTAGAAGAAATCACATACGCTTCAGATATGAAGTCGTGTTACTTTGTACGGACAAACGGAAAACACAATGAACGTACTTTTTTCATTATCAAATACGAAAATAATCGTTGGGGGCAGGAATCTGAGACAGACATAAAATGGCCACAATTTTCTGCTGATGGCAATAAGATGTTCATTGGCAAACTGTATAGAGAAAGAAAGGGTAATGAATGGTCTGAACCTAAAAGTCCTGGTGCTTTTCTAAAACATATGGCGCATGGTCGATCTGTCTCGGTTAAGGGCACTTACTATTTCACAGTATACAAAGAACGGGGTTCGATTGGCGCTATCTATTATGCGCGACTTGTTAATGGTAAATATGAAGAGCCGATTAAATTAAATGACGATATCAATACGGGAGAATATATTGCGGGATCTCTGATCTCTCCCGATGAGTCCTATTTAATCTGGAGTGTGCAAAGAGAAGGCGGATATGGGCAATCTGATCTTTATATCAGCTTTAAGAAAAATGACGGCACTTGGTCTAAAACAATCAATATGGGGCCAATAATAAATACTGATATGGTGGAGAGCTCTCCAAAAATATCGCCTGATGGTAAATATTTCTTTTTTATACGAGGAGAATGGAAGTTAAATGAAGACGGTAACCGTACTTACATTGGAAAACAATATTGGGTTGATGTTAAGGTAATAGAGAATCTAAGAGCAAAAGACAACGAATAGAAAGGGATATCAAAGAATTAAAAAGATAAGTAACAAAGAAACGTTTGGTAACAACACCTAAACTGCATTAAAACGCAGTTTGGCTAAAACGTTGGCGGTAATTAAAAAACACAGAACATTGAAAAAAAACGGACTTAAAATTTCTTTACTGATACTTGTAATATTTTTAAGTAATTGCAAAACGGATAAATCGAACACAAAAAAGAATGATTCATCGAACGAAGAAAACTTATATCTAGGTCTAAAACCTCCAGGTTTGACTCCCAAGCTTTTTGCACCTGGCATTGTCTCAACAGAGGCGCACCTTGAAAGTGCTGTTATGTTTTCACCCGATATGAAAGAGCTCACTTTCACAAGACAAGGTGGAGAATATAAAAAGACCGAATTGTTTGCTATGCAATACCAAAACAACCACTGGAGCAAGCCAACTATCTTACCTGTCGATGATATCAATGCCTATCGAGAGCGATTCAAGCCCAGTTTGTTAGAGATAAAAAGTCAAGAACCTTTTAAGGACATTCCCATTATAGGCTTTACAGTCTCATCTTCAGGAACTATTTATTTCTATGTTTTGGACTTCAATGATGGTAGTGGCCATATGAGTTATTCCCGTTTTGTAAACGGGAAATACGAAACCCCTCAAAAAATGAATGAGAGTATTAATTCTTCAGGAAAATATATTGCCCATCCCTTTGTCTCTCCAGACGAATCATACATATTATGGGATGCTGAGAAAGAGGGTGAAGCCACCCCCGATATTTTTATCAGTTTTCGTCAACCTGATGGTTCTTGGGGGCCTGCAATTGATTTGGGAAATCAGATTAACACCCCTGCCTATGAGCAGCACGTAAACGTGACACCAGATGGAAAATATTTATTCTTTTGGAGGGGAGATAGAAAGGTTAAAGAAGATGGAAGTTCATATTTTATAGGAAGTCCATATTGGGTGGATGCTAAAATTATTGAGACACTAAGACCTCAATAGCCTTTTTTAGAATATTAAAGGTAAAACACAACTACCGCCAGCACGGTGTACAAGCTATAGCGGTTTGAGTGCTTACCCAAACCGTTACTGTATAAATTAAAGTATATTGTATTCTGAAAAGTAGTTCCTCCTTATACACAACACCGATTAATTTGCCTGTTTTCTTCCTAACCAAAAAGGGTCAGAAGGACGTGATGCTAGCTTACAGGACTGTGGAGCCGAAATCTACTGTGCATAGTTCCTAATAGAATACCAAACAGACAGAATTGAATTAATCCTACGGTCCCCTCTACTGCAATCCAACTAACAATATCAGGCACTTTATATTTTCCTGCTTCGGTAAACGCTGGATAGCTTACGAAAAGTAAAGACATTAAAAAACCATAGGTTAACCCATTCTTCCAGCTTGGACTCTCTTTACAAAAGAACGGATACATATAGGTTAAAACACCGCCCTGCAAAATCATGGTCAAAAAACCGAGGGGGAAAATAACTTCGTCATCAGGTCGCATATGGGGAACCTGGGCATAGTGCTCGGTGTTGATTACAAAATGGGATAGGGCCTGTACCGCAAAACTGATGATGATAAATACGATTGTTCCAGAAATAATTCTTTTCATAGCCTAGTGATTTGCAGACATTTCTTTTCTGAACTCCTCTGCATCATAAAACACTTTTACGGATTGTATTTTTCCATCAGCAATACGATACCACTCGCTCATATCTAATGTTATCACTTTTCCAGA
This sequence comes from Flagellimonas meridianipacifica, assembly GCF_003001695.1. Classification (GTDB taxonomy): domain Bacteria; phylum Bacteroidota; class Bacteroidia; order Flavobacteriales; family Flavobacteriaceae; genus Flagellimonas; species Flagellimonas meridianipacifica. The sequence goes on from NZ_PVYX01000001.1 coordinate 1,504,008, forward strand.
GGGCGTAGATACGTTAAACTCAACTTGGGTAATGACCCAATCTTCATTGGAAACAATTTCTTTCAATGTGCTGCCTTTTATCATAGGCGCAAAAGACATGTTTAGCTCAATAAAGTCTTTTTTGCCTTTTACTTGAGCTGCTGGGCCAATAAATTGAACATCGTCAGATATTACCTCTTGCCAGGAATCTGTACCTGATTTTAATCCTTCATCAAATTTTTTGAATACTCCTAATGTTGTAGCTGAATTTACCATTTTTACTTGTTTTCATTAGTAACTACTCTTTAGACAAATTAGAAGACCTTTTCGGACGGGTTTTTTAAAATATTTTTCTTTTTGCCTTCGGCTGTCCAAGTTTCCAAGGATTCCAACATAAACGTATTCATTAGGGTATTTGGTGAATTCAGGGGGTCTATGCTCTGGGTCAGTTTCATTCGAACATTGAGAAGATGTTCTTGATTATTGGCCTCCTCATACTTTAAATACTTATTTCTGGCTTTTTCAATATGTTCTTTTTGCTTATGGTTCAATATACTTGTGAGCGTAGTGCATTGGGTGCAATGTCCTTTTTTATTGACCAAGGCGCATCTTTCATCGAATATCCTATTCATATGTTTTCTGGCATTGGCGATGGCATGTTTTGCCTTGCCTTCGGTAAGTTGGGTGATTTCCAGAATCTCAGAAATTTTAAATTGATATACCTCTTTTAGCCATAGGCAAACTTGTTGCTCCAGAACAAGCGTTTTTACAATACAATTAAAACAATAGGCAATGTGTTCCTTGGTCTCATACTGTTTGTCTGGAGTGGTCTGGAATACCTGTTCGAATTTATCCCAATAGTCACTTGGTGGACGGTTGATTTCCGCACCGTAGTCTTGTGCACGTTCATCCCATCTTTTTTGCCTCGCTAAATGATTTTTCGCGGTATTGTAGGCGATGCTAAATACCCAAGTTTTAAAGGACGAATCTTTTTTAAATGAATCTATGTTGTCATGTACCTTTACATAAGTGGTTTGCATGATATCTTCCACGTCTTCAAGATTGGTGAGCAAGCGAAACAAAAATGACTTTAATTGGTCACGTAACTTAAAAAAATCACTATTAAAATTATCGGTCATTGGTGCATGCGATTTTAAGTTTTGATTTATTTGGATTATACTTCATGTAAAAACGCTTCCTGTGTGCAAATTAAGTACTTAAATTAGGAATGTTGTTGAGGAATATGACCAGTTTCCTTATAGGGAAGTATCAACGTTCCCATCCCAAAGAGTTTAACTGTATTTTTTGAGCTGCCCGAAAAATGACTATTTCAATAGGCTATCGATACAAACAAAAGGCAAGCAAAATAAAAGTCGAAGTCATTGGAAACTTTAATTCATATCACCTCTTAACAAAAATTGAACTTATGTATCAAGTTAATGATGGATGCCTTCCCTACTTTTCGGGTATCATTAATGCTCGTAAACTGTTTCAGCATAAATAACAAAATGGTTGCTCTAAGATTAAACTGATGAGGGAGGAACACACTAAATATAAAATTCGAAAAGCGAGAAGTGAGGAGTTTAAAGTAATTGGTGCACTTCTAATCGACGTATATTCTAATTTAAGTGGTTTTCCCAAACTTGAAGAACAGCCGGAGTATTACAAGATGCTCAAAAATGTTGGAGCGTTAACCAAAAACCCGAACATTAAGATATTTGTTGCAGTTTCCGAACAAAATAAAATTGGCGGAGCAGTTGTCTATTTCCATGATATGAAAGACTACGGTTCTGGAGGAACCGCAACTAAAGAAAAAAATGCTTGCGGTTTCAGACTGTTGGGTGTTGACGTAAGTGTAAGGGGCTTGGGTTTAGGTAAAAAACTAACTGAATTTTGTATCAACAAAGGGAAAGTAGACAATTGCGAAACAATGGTTATCCATTCAACCCAATCTATGGAATTGGCATGGGGAATGTATGAAAGATTAGGTTTTCAAAGTGCTCCTGATTTAGATTTTATGCAGGAAGACCTACCAGTTTATGGTTTTAGATTAAAACTTAAGTAAAACAGACTACAAAATTGCTATGTACATATTCGTTCAGATATGTGCGAGCCATTTCATTGTATGAACTTTCGTGGTCAACGCGGGAAACACCCTATAATTTCAATTCTTCAAAAAAGCATAAAGCAACTTGAACTTATCTATCAAGTCAATTGCTTGTGGTATTCATACATTTCAAAAAAAATAAGGGTATTGTGAATATGATTTATGGCGTGTTCTGCAACATTTGACTATTCAATAAGTCATTGAAATACTTAAAATTTATCAATCTAAAAATGAAAACAAAATCTATCTTATTATTCAGGTTTCTTGTGATTTTATGCTCGGCAATCGCTTTCACAAGTAATGTAACAGCACAAATAGATACTCCTGCTGTATATCAATGTGCACCATGCGGTTGTGATTCAGATGGCAAACACTTTTCTGAGCCTGGTAATTGTAAAAGTTGTGGTATGAAGTTAGAAAAAGTGATAGAACCAAGAGCAGAGCTGAAAAGTTTGGATGTACCTCTTAACGTTGCGATATTAATTTATCATCATGCTCAGGTATTGGATTACGCTGCGCCCTACGATATATTTTTTGCAGGTGGCGAAAATTTTAATGTCTACACAGTCGCTGAAACCTCAGAAAAGGTCATTACAATGCCAAATTTTAGTGTTAATCCAGAGTATACTGTTGGCAATGCTCCAAAACCTGACATCTTAATCATTCCAGGGGGAATGTGGAACGTATTAGGAAATAAAACTAAAGAATGGATTAAACAAAGTGCTGAAGATGCAGATTATGTTTTGTCTGTCTGTACAGGCGCTTTTATTCTTGCCGATTTAGGAATGCTTGATAATTTGGAGGCAACAACGCATAGTGCGGGAGTAGATTTATTGGAAAAAAATTACCCCAACATAAAAAAAGTGCAACGTGATGTGCGATTTGTTGATAATGGTAAAATCATTACATCTGCAGGGGTAACCGCAGGAATGGATGCCTCTTTCCATCTTATATCAAAAGTACTTGGGAATGATTGGGTGGAAGCAATTGAGAGAAATTTAGAGTATGATTTTCCAAATACTGAACGAGAATAAGTTTGTTGCCAATCGTCATCTTTCAAAGCATAAAACGATGTAGTCAATTTTGATAATATGAAGTTTATAATCACACTATCTATTTTAACTTTTCTATTGATCTCTTGCCAAATCAACAAAACATCTAATCTTACACTATTGAGTGAACCCGTCCCTACGGATGAACCCTTGGTTTTTGGGGAGGGAGTTATTTCAACTATCAGTAAAGAGTTCTCGATTACCTTCAACCCAGAGATGGATGAAATGTTCTTTACGCGCCGAAGACAAGGAGCAAAAAATGAAATTTATACCATGAAGTTGGTTGAAGGGAAATGGTCGGAACCGGAATTGGCATTTTTCGCTACCAATATGGGATGGGATTTTGAACCCCATATCAATCCTAAAGGCGATAAGCTGTATTTTGGAAGTACAAGGTCGTTGAATGATACCATTGAATCTTCAGGAATGCATCAGTGGGTTAGTGAGAAAAACGGAAACGGCTGGGGTCAACCTAAACCGTTGGGAGCGCCATTCGTAAATAGGTTTGTTATGTATCCTTCGGCCTCGGATGATGAAACACTATACTTTACCTCCAGGGAAGAAGGCGTTAATCGTGAAGATTCCAGTATTTTCTTTTCGGAAAAAGAGGGAAATCAGTACACTGTCGTCAAAAACATGGCAGAGATGATTACCCTTCCTGGGAAGTGGATTGCGCACCCATACATCGCACCCGATCAAAGCTATTTGATCTTTGATAGCCAAAAAGATTCAGAGTCTGGGGATTGTGACTTATATATTGCCTTTAATGAGAATGGTAAATGGACAGAACCTTATAATTTGGGTCCTAAAATTAATACGGATCAATGTGAGATGTGCGCCTGTGTGTCACCGGATGGAAAGTATTTGTTCTTTCATAGAGGGGGCAAGGGAACCGGGGATATGTATTGGGTTGACGCAAAGGTCATCGAAGAATTAAGACCCAAAGATTAATGCAATACTAATTTTAAATGATTAATCTAAAAACGTTTCTAAATCAAATACATCAAGTAGATGATGACATTCTTAATAAATATTTAGAGTATTGGCAAGAATACCACTTGCCCAAAAAGACGACAATGACGGCCCCTGGAGAAATGGAGAAACATTGGTATTTTGTCACCAAAGGAGTTCAAAAATCGTTTTACTTAACAGGTGACAAAACCCATGTTATCGCTTTTACCTATAATCCATCATTTAGTGGTATTCCAGAGTCTTTCTTTCAGCAAAAGCCTTCAAAGTACTATTTGGAAACGATAACCGAGAGCAGTTTTTTACGTATTCCATTTCAAAAGCATCAAGAACTAATGCAGGAATACAGACCGATTGAAACCCTTTTTCGAGTCGCCATTGAAAAGATTCTTTTCGGCTTGCTTGATAGGTATTATGAGCTGATGGCGCTCGATATCGAGACACGATTTAAGAACTTTACCGCAAGAAGCCCACATCTGCTGCAAATGGTATCTCAAAAAGACCTGGCTTCATACTTGCGCATTGACCCGACCAACTTCAGTAAATTGATGAATTCTGTGCGTATTTGATTCTTGGTAAGTACCAAGAATTACGTGAATAGGTTTGTTGAATTTTGTTTCATCAGTAATAAAATTCTAAGATGAAATATTTAATTCTAAATCTATTTATCATGAGTACATTGAGCATATCTGCACAGCACTGGGTAGACACCGTACTTTATCCATTTCAAAGTAAACACGTTCAACTTCCCTCGGGAAAGATGCACTACGTAGATGAAGGGAAAGGAGATGTATTGCTATTTGTACACGGAACCCCGACCTGGTCTTTTTTATACAGGGATTTTGTAAAGGAGTTATCAGAATCGTATCGCTGTATTGCCATTGACCATTTGGGATTTGGTCTATCAGAGAAACCTGCGGGATTTGAAGGAACACCTCAAAACCACTCTGAAAACTTAGCCGCATTTATCACTGCCCTTAATCTTAAGGACATCACTTTAGTTGTCCACGATTTTGGGGGTTCGATAGGTTTAGGGGCTGCATTGCAACAGCCTGACCGTATAAAGAACGTGGTTCTTTTTAATAGCTGGTTATGGTCCACAAAAGAAGACCCAATGGCCCAGGAAATAGACGGTCTTTTAAATAGTGAAGCTGGACAGCAGTATTACCTTGAACAAAACTACTCGGTACAGGTCTTGCTTAAACAAGCATTCATTGACCCATCAAAATTGACTGATGAGGTACACCAACAGTATTTAAGTCCTTTCCCGGATAGTGAATCAAGAAAGGCTTTGCTAACCATTGGAAAAGGATTTGTGGGAGCTTCTGATTGGTATCAAAGCCTTTGGGAAAAGTTGGACATTCTTGAAGACAAGAAATGGCTTATCCTTTGGGGAACAAAGGACCCATTTTTAAATACAAGTTATCTTGATAAATGGAAATCTAAACTACCGACTGCAAAAATCAAGGAGTTCGACAGCGGCCATTTTGTACAAGAGGAAAAAACGGCAGAAGCCATTGTGGCAATGAAGCGTTTTCTTGACTAGTTGATTTCTGATGTAAAAAAGAGCCCCACTTCGGGGCTTTTCTCTTCACTTTTATTGCTTCACTAGATTCGGCGCTCCTTTTCCAGTTTCCAAATATTGTTTCAAACTGTTGGCAAAGAAATGAGTCCACCCGGCATCACACATCTGGTAGCAATTGAGCTCTGGTGTCAATCCTTTATGTTTAAAGAATAGCTCGACTTCATCATTTCCTAAATCCTTGAACTCAAATATGACTTCACTGTTTAACCACTCATCGGTTATTCCATTCAAGTCCCCACTGGTATGGTTTGCATAGATGCATTTCCAATGTACCTCGTTGAACTTATTTAACTTGGTTATGGTGAATCGCCATTCTGTATTATTTTCAAAATAGATTGAAAATTCATTGCCAATCTCGTTAGCTTGATCGGTATCTACATTTCCCCACCATTTGTTGATTTCTTGGGTGACGGCCGTAAAGGCTTTTTCCTTTGTTGTTTTTACCTTGATTGTTTTTTGAAAGTCCATTAGTAATAATTTTTGATTTTAATTGATTTATCTTTTCTAGCGGGTAACTTTGTATTCCGGAGCACTGAGAACCCAACCTTGAGTGGTTTTTTCATAAAGCTCCCTATAGTTGGCGTAGTCTTTTGAATTATAGAAATCCAGTGCATTTTGATTGGAATTGAACTCTATGATGACTATAACTTCTAAAGGTTTTCCATGTAATGTTTGTGCTTTTGGTGTGGCCACTAAAAATTTACCATTATGTTTCTCTAAGATTTCATTAATTACTTTCACAGGGGGTACATAGTTCTCCTTATCCGCGACTTCGTAATTTTCTATGAGGTATCCTTTCATACTTATTTCTTTTTTTGATTACAGATATTTTAATACAGATAGTCGAAAAAAGCTATCTTCCTGGAAGTTTGATAAAATCAGTTCTCTATTATCTATATGGCTAAAAAGCCGTGCCTCGATTTCAAGCTTCCAACTGGCACCGAGCCTTCGCGAAGCCTCAAGGCTAAAAATTTTGCTACTATTTTTTAGGTCTGCAATACCACCAATAAGAATTTCGGTGCTTTGAACATCATTAAATGCAATTCTGCTTCCAAAGAATATATCATTTTGGAGACCGGTCAGGGCAAGTTGGTCTCTTTCATCATAGAGATACTCCAACAAAACCCCGATATCAATACCACTACTTTTGATGTTCCCAAATGTATATTCAGCACCTGCTACCAACGCAAAGAATTCTTGAGCGTCCGCATGGCGGTAGATGGATTCCAGTTTCCATAAAAAGGCATTATGTGTCACTTGCAGGTCTAATCCAGTCTGGTGGATGATGGGATAAAAGGCATTGATACTTCCTAACGTATCAAAAACGAATAGTGGTTCCCTACCCGTGCCGTAAAAATGTGATAACCCTATATCAACACTGCCAAAATAATGTTTCCATCTAAAGGCAAAGTCTTGGTGCCATTCTTGAGCATCACTTTCATACTCCAAATCGTCCTTGTCGATTACAAGAGGAAAACGCAATCTTGCTTTTACGCCAGGAAAAGTTCGCCTACGGTGATACGGTAAATAGAAGATATCGAATGTTCCCACGTTGTTGGTGTAAATGGAAAATTGCGCCATTGGCTGACCCGACTTTTGTTCCCCATCAAAACTTTCAACGGCATCGGTTTGATTGATGACGTCCACTAAATGATTGCTTTCGGCAACTCCCCAATAAACCTTCTTCAATCCTATACTGATTTCCCAATTGTTTTTTGTTTTTTGATAGTATAGCTCCCTGATATCCCAATGGGTTCTCTCATCATCTACATCCAATCTGAAAAAACCTTTGAAATTCAGTGCATCGTCACCCTGGTTCCAGCTTATGGAATATTCTGGCCTTATGGCCAGAGAAGGGAAATGATCTTTTTGTCCCTCAAATGCTGCATCCTTAGGAAAGTATCTATATTCCGCTTCCAATGTAAGTTCAAAGTCATAGGTCACTTTTTCTTCTTGTGAATGCCCTATAGATATAAAAAGAAAGAATAATAGGTTTAATCTAATTCGCATAAAGCCAAATTGTTTATAAGGAATCGCTTACATTTTTTAATTGCTTGCGATTCCTTACCATCAACCATTAATCAACTACCAATTCTTTTCAAGGCATTTTCTGTGAAATCTTCTTCCGCTAAATCAAGACCAAAGTCATAATCCGAAAAAATCAATGTGGTCTCTTTTCCATTCTGATGATTGGTCATCACCATTTTTCCTGACCGCCAGTGCTTATTCTTGTATTGCTTATAATCGCCATAATTTAGAGTTTTGAGCAATGTATTTTTACGGTCATAAAACTCAATCTTTTCTACGCGATAGTCTTTGTTTTGATTATAGGAAACCAACCTTCGGGAATAGCCTGACTTAGGGTCTACGGGGTCTTGTTCTACAATGAGGAATCCATCTTTTTCCTCAATGAATTTGTGGGTGTACTTTTCCACTTCATCTGAAGAAAGATCTTCAAAGGCAAATTCACTTCCCATAAAGGGCCCCGATTTATTGCTAGAAGAAATACGCTTCACCCTTTTTATGGAAGGTAAATACAACCATTGGTCATCACTACCTATTTTATGGGTATAGGTCAATGTGGCTGTGCCTTTGACATCTTTTGGAGAGTTGAACGCTACCAACGACTTATCCCCATCTTCAATCTGTTCAAGGGTTTTAGTGGTTATTTCACGTTCACTGGTCTGCCCATTCTTGTTTTTAAGAACCATTCTTAAGTTCACACTAGAGCTGCCAAAACCTTCATCGGCTTTGTTGGCAGCTTGAGCAATCTCCAAACCTTTTTGTTCTGGATTTTGGGCGTTCATTCCACTTATGAAGCCAAGCCATAGTACCGTTAGGATTATTTTTTTCATTTATTTATTGGTTTTTTAAATTAATTTTTTGCCTTTATTAATTTTTTTTCATTGCTGATTAAAATCAGCAATGATGGCAGTAAAATGAAATCAACTAGAAGTGCTGCGGGTATGATGATGCATGTTATTCTGGCCATATAGCTAGTCATCGCGAAGGATGATTGTGCCAAAACCAAAAAGCCCGAGAGCAATACGATTGTAGTGATGACAAGTGCTTTTCCTACTGTTTCAAATGCGTATTTGACTGCATCTGTAGCTGTATAGCCCAATTCCCTTCTAGCCCTTAGAAATTTTGATACGAAGTGCACTGTGTCGTCCACGATAACACCCAGGGTCATGCCGAAAACAACTACCATACCTGTATTTACTTCACCTAGGTAAAGGGCCCATATTCCAAACCCAATTGCTATGGGAGCTACATTGGGAATAATACTTAATAATCCAATCTTGAAGTTTCTGAGGGCCAACATAAGTATCAAGCAAATCAAAATAAGAGTGATGATGTTTCCGCTCATCATGCTATCAGCTTGTCTCACCCCAAGTTTGGAGAACATCAGCGTGCTGCTCGTACCCAATGCGCTCATTTCTTCGGAGGCATTTTCTTTTAACCATTTTTCTCCACCTTCTGATAGTGCGATTAATTCGGAACTTCTAAGGTTTCTGGTGGTCACTGTAAATCGAGTCTCCGACTTGTCTACGTTAACTTGATTGTTAAGGTCAAGACCAAATGGTAACGACATTTCATATAAGAGCAGGTATTGGGCGGCTTCTTGCCTCGATTCAGGGATTTTGTAAAAGTGCTGCTCATCACCGTGCATCGATTTGTTGATTCTTCGTGCTACTTCGGTGAAGGAGTTTACGTGTACCACGTTGGGCTGTTTTTCGAACCACCTTTCGAACCGCTCCAGTTTCTTGAGATATTTGGGATTATTTATGCCACCACTTTCACCAGCTCCGATGGAGTATTCTATGTTATATATCCCTGTGATGTTATCACTGATATAGTCGCTATGAATTCTGAAATCCACTGTCTCGTCAAAGTATTTGATAAATTCATCGTCGAAGAAATTTCTAAAAGAGAGTACTGATAGCACCCCTATAACCAATAGCGAGATAACGGCCAGTTTTTTGGGATTTTCCGAGACATATTCGCCAAAGCGATACAGCCAATCTTTCTTTGGGAATCTGCCCGTATTGCTGCTTGGTTCTCTTTGCTTAATCGGCATAATGGCTAGAAAAGCTGGAAGGAATGTTACGGAGAATACTAAGGCGGCCAGAATTCCAACGGAAACGATATTGCCTAAATCTGCAAATGGAGGTACATCACCAAAATTCATTGAAAGAAACCCTATGATGGTGGTAATACTTGTTATAAACACCGGCATAAAATTCAATCGTAGGCTTTCGACAATTGCTGCATTTTTGGACATCCCTTCTTTGCGGATGCCATACAGAAAAGTGACCAAGATGTGAATGCTATCCGCTACGGCAAGTGTCAAAACTATAGTTTGGAAGGATCCAGATGAAGGTGTCAATTTAATTCCGGCAATACCCAAGAAGCCTATGGACACGGCAATAGAAAATATAATTGTTAGCAACGTAACTATGGTACCATAAAAACTACGTGTAAGAATGATTAACATTACAATGACAATAACAAACATTATCACCGTATACATCATGTCTTTTTGCGCAGTGGTGAACATGGCATCTTGTAACATGACAATACCCGAAAGATGTACGTCAAACTGAGGATGTTTCTCTTGGAATCCCTCAATTAAATCGCGGACGAAAGCAACGCTTTTAGGATTTTCATCATCACTTAAGCCAGGGAAAGTTACATTGATATTGACAGCCGTAATGGAGCCATCTTTATTAATCAATCTATTCAAGAGAAGTGGTTCGCTTAGTGCAATTTGCCTAATACGTTTGATATCCTTCTCAGATTTTGAAAAGGTTTCATACGATAAATCTTCAACATACAAATCATCGCCATCGGCTCTTGTGTATTGAAAATTGGTAATGGCATCCACCCTATTTGAAAAAGGCGTGTTCCATGCTTGGGCAGTAAGTTCTTCAATGGCCATTAGGTTTTTCTTGGTAAAGACATCCCCATTTTTAGCTGTCAATACAATAAAGGCGTTATCGTCTTTGGTGTACTTTTCCTGGAGACCATCAAATGCTAAAAGCTCAGGGTTATCATCGCTGAAATAGGTATGATAATCCCCGTCAAACTCCATCTTGCCCTGAGAGGCTATTCCTAAGGCCAAGAGAATACTTGCCAATAAGACTCCCCATTTGTACTTGATGACGAACTCGGCCCATTTAGTGGAAAACGAGTTCAGCTTACTGTCAGTTTTTTTTAGTGGATTCATTTAAAAATCGTTGGTTAAGTATGGCTTATTCTAAAATGTGTCCTCCTGAGTGATTAAGCATTGTGCCAGTCATATATCCCGCCAAATCTGAGGCGGCGAGTACAACAACTTCTGCCGTTTCTTTCGTGGACGGAAGACGCTTTAAAGCAGTCTTTTGTTGTTCTATGAATCCTTGCATTTCATCCCGACCCATGCCCATGTTGGCGCCCATAGTGGTAAAGGTGTAATCAATGGTCGGCGAATCAGGCATAGCTTCGGAACGCACCCCTATGACGCGAACGCCTTCTGCCCCCCATTCAGTAGCCAGACTTTTCACCAAACCTTCGGTCGCGGCGTGTGAAGCTGTAAGCGCAGTACTCCAAGGGGAACCAACTTTTGCTAAGGTGGAGGTGATAAAAATGATGACACCTCTTTTCTGTTTTGACATCAATGGATATGCTGCTTTTGCTGTTACAAATTGATTGGCTGTAGTCGTTTTTAGAGGAATCAAAAATTGTTCTAGGGAAACGTCCATTGCAGGTTTGCCATGGTTGTATTCCGCAGGGTTGGAAGCGCTTAGATTGATAACAATGTCAACCGAAACATTTTCATGTTCGAACCATGAAAAATAAGCTTTGACTTCCTCTTCGTTTAATGTATCCACCCTTCTGATTTCACCCAGGTCGGATGATTCAATGCCTTCAACATTGATATCTGAGAGATAAGTGTTTGCCCCGCTTTCTTTGAAAGCTTTTGCCACCTGTTTCCCTAGTGCACCCTTTGCTCCAAATATGAGTGCATTTTTACTTTGTAATAATTGATTTTTCATTTTTAGTCCTTTGTTTTAATTATACTGCATGGCCTCATAGCCAAAGATTTTTCTTAGTAGTCCCATTTGACCTATTGAATACGATTCCCTATGGATTATAAAAGTGATGGTATTTAGCAGATTTGATTTACCAAGTAAGGGTGTATCAAAGGGCTGGTCGCTCAGAAGGTCTTCTTTGGTTAAAGACAGCAACTTTTCCCTTAAAATTGGGGTTATGCGAAGCCATTCCTCTCTTATTGGCACCAAATCAGGGTAGGTAATGTGATTTTGAATAGGTCTTTGGTTTTTAAAGATCTCATCAAATTTGCTCTGTTCTCTAAGCCCAATGCTCTTCCCCAGCTGGTATCTAACAGAAACGAGATTTCCTGCCAACCAGGCAATGTGGTTTGTATCCAAGGTTACTCTTCTTTGCGCATCACTCGGTCTTATGTCTTCTAAACAATTTTGATAAAGTTTAGTGTGAAAATCATATTGCTCAAGTAAGCGCACAATTGACAAGTCCATTCTCAAATTTTTAATCCTCGGATAAATTTGTATTTTTGACTGGTTGCAAAAAGCAACTGGACAAATATATAAAACCAATTTTGTTTTGCAACTACTTTTGAAAAAATATTAGATATGCGGGAATGTAAATCCTTTTGTCCCATTACCCAGGCACTTGAGGTCTTTGGTGATAGATGGACGCTTATTGTTGTGCGGGATATAATGTTTGTGGGAAAGCGTTATTTCAGGGAATTGTTGGATTCAAATGAGAAAATAGCCAGTAACATTCTAGCGGATAGATTAAGTAAATTAGAGGAATTCGGAATCTTAATTAAAACAAATGACGAGAGTCATAAGCAAAAGCTCCTGTATACCTTGACACCAAAAGGCATAGATTTGATGCCCACCATGCTAACAATTACCGAATGGAGTTTCAAATACCGCAAGGTGACCGAGGATGAAAGTGACTATGTTCGATATTTGATTGAGGGTGGTAAGGAATTACAGATAAAAATGCAAAAGGAACTTTTGAACGAGTACAATAGAGTTAGAAAATTTGACAACGAATTAACTGAATTATGAGTTCACTATTGGTGTTTTGAGTTATAAGTATTGAAGTGACTATTACATAGTTTTTTACGCTAATCTAAGTGCTCATGTCGAAGTTGTTCCATTATCTGTTCAATTGCCTTTTGCCCTCCATCTAGAATTGCTTGTGCCTTGGCCCTGTCAATATCCTCAACAGGTTTATACTTCAAGCTCCATCGCGCGTTTTCCATAAGAATGGGGAATAGGTCAATCCCTCTTTCCGTAAGTAAATAAATGATTTTCTGTTTGTGATTGGGATCCTGCTTTCTACGGATGATACCCTCTTCCTCAAGCATCTGAAGTCTATTGGTGAGAATATTGGATGCTATCTTTTCTTTGGACTGTAGAAATTCGCGGAAGTACTTCTTACCATTAATCATCATGTCCCGAATAATGAGGAGGGTCCATTTATCGCCGAATACTTCCAAAGCCAGATATTGAGGACAGTTTGACTTGTATTTCTTCTCTTTTGCCAATTGAAAAAGCTAGTTAAAAATTTGCTTAACAAAAATAAATAAATAACATTGCAACTAGTTGTGTTTAGCAATTACTTTATTAATTATGAATATAGGAAATAAAACGTTACAAGATTACAGAAAGAGTGTTTTGGTTAATGCTTCACAGGAACGTGTATTCGCATCTGTCACTCAACAAGTAGATGCTTGGTGGTCCGAAGTTGATGAACAACCAAATGAGCTTGGTAAAATTTTTAAAATCACGTTTGGCGGAAAATCGTATTGGAGATTTAAGGTGATAGAGTTAAGCGCCAATGAGCATGTTACTTGGGAATGCATTGAGTCTCATCAAGACCATAACATTAAAGGTATGGATGAGGAATGGCTTGGTTCAAGGCTACATTGGGAATTAACATCGGATGCGGAAGGTACTATAGTCGATTTTTTACATCAAGGTCTTGTTCCTCATGCAGTATGCTATGGGGTATGCTCGTCTGCATGGGATTTCTATATAACTGAAAGTTTGAAAAGCTATGTGGAAACTGGTAGAGGAATGCCTACCGAAATGTAGGTATATAACCGAGCAAAATCCCAGGATGGTTGAACGGTAAACTAAAAACTGACCCATGCGGGCAATCTTGGTATAGATTCAAGAGGTTCGGATACAAATCCAATGAAAGAATTACCTAGGAACGTATCCACATCTATCCGTTTGTTGATGGATTTTATGGCATCGAAAAGGAAGGAGAATCGCACTACAATTTATTGAGGGCCTAACTAAAGAAGCTATAAATTGAGTAAAGAAATGTCTCAATTTAGATGCTATTTTAAATAACAGCACCTTTGTAGACCATAATTTAAATAATATTGTTTTTAAAAAAGTTCAATAACCTTCATGACCATACCTCCATCAAAAAACAACACTAAGAAGTACCAAAGTGCTTCAGAAATACTTAAAGCGAAGGTTGAGGAACACATATTGACTTCTGGGCTTACCCCTATTGAGCTAAAGCGGAATGACTTTCTGATTAAAAAGGGACAAATAGCTTGGGATATGCACATAGTCAAGTCTGGAGCTTTAAAGATTTTTGTAAGCACTAGAAAAGATGATATCATACTGCGTCTGGGATATAATGGTTCATGGATGACATCTTTTCCATCCTTCTTAACAGGCGAGCCATCCAAGTTTAATATTCAGGCCATTAAAAGAACATCGCTACTACCGATAAGCAGGATGGATTTTTTTGATTTTATTAATTCCTCTGAGGAAACCAAAAATCTGTGGTTGAATATGTTGGAGGAATTTGCCGTTCAACAATTGGATCGGGAGATAGACGTACTCACACGCTCTCCATATGAGCGATATAAAAGGCTTCTTGAAAGGAGTCCACATATATTTCAGGAAATCCCCAACAAGTACCTTGCATCTTACCTGCGAATGTCTCCTGAAACTCTAAGTAGATTGAAAAAACGTTGACTTCAATCAATCTTTTTGACATTGAAAGTTGGGAGTTTTGTAAACTCATAAAAACATAACTTCAATGCAAAACACAAAAAATAATAATCAAGATTCTTCAGCACTATTAAACACTGAATTCAACAGTTTAAAGGTCGAAACAAACAAAGGCGTTGCCTTTGTAACTTTTCATCATGGCGAAATCAATGTTTTGGATATGGTTTCGGTAATGGAACTTGTTCAACTAGCACAATTTCTTGAAGAAGATTCTAATATTAAGGTAATCGTATTTCAAAGTAGTAACCCCGATTATTTTCTTTCTCATGCAGATTTTAAACTTTTACAGGAATTCAGGGACCAAGGTGCTTATGATAGTGATGAAATGCCTTTATATTCCGGATTACTGGAAAAGTTTAGAACTATGCCAAAGGCTACCATAGCTAAAATTCAGGGTCGTGCTAGGGGAGGGGGAGCAGAATTTGCCATGGCCATGGATATGAGTTTTGGGGAAATCGGGAAGGCATTTTTATCCCAAATGGAAGTGATTATAGGCATTCTACCAGGAGGTGGTTCGGCACAATATTTAGCTAGAAAGATAGGACGCTCCCGAGCTATGGAAATTTGCTTGGGTGGTGGAGATTTTTCGGCTGTGGAAGCTGAAAAGTATGGATATATCAATAGAGCATTGTCTTCAACTGAAATTGACTCTTTCGTGGATGAATTAGCTTACAGAATAGCTTCATATCCGGCGCAAGCTATAGCCTTGAACAAGGCAGCGGTAAATCTTTTTGAAGAAGGACGGTCCAATGAATTTATTACTTCCAACGCGTGGTTTGCAGAATTGGTAAAAGCCCCGGATTTTGACAAGAGAGTTGAGCACTTTTTTGCACAGGGCGGACAAACTAGAAATGGTGAAATGGAAAACTGGAGTGAATGGGCGCCTAAGTTGACGGACAAAAATTAGCTAAATAAAATCTTCTAGTATCAAATTTTGATAGGAACAAAGCCTGCCTTTACTAGATAGATTTTAGGGTATTTCTTAACCATGCGCAGTAGGCTATTGTGAAGAGGGCCAGTATGGCACTCCAGATGAAAATCATTGGGATGTTTTTAATTTCATCATGAAAATACCAACCTGAAACTAGTGCACCAAGACCTATACCGACCTCTAATGCTATAAACATGGTTGAAATTGCTCTGCCCTTAGCATCGGGAGAGCTTAAATCTATGGTCCATGCACTTAAGGATGGTGTAAGAGTTCCCATGGCGGCACCGTATATGAGTGCTCCAATAAATAAACCATAAGCTGTGTGGAAAAAACCTATGATGGACATAGCGATAGCTAAAAGTATCAGACCCCAATTCAGAACTTTTAATCGTCCATGAATATCGGATAGTTTTCCGGAGAATAAACGAATTATTATTGATGATAAGGTAAAGAAAATAAAAAAAGCTCCCTTGTTGCCAATAGATAAATAATCGCTCCAGTCGGGCACGATGGTAAGAACGACACCAAATTGCATGTAAACTAAAAAAGTAACCATTGCGGGCTTAAATACCCTTATGTCAAAGATATCTTTCGGTTTTAGGTAAAGGCTCTTAAATTTAAAAGAATTTGAAATACTCTTTGTTTCTCGAATTCCTAGAATATGAATTATTGAAAGTAGTGCCATTGTTACAGATGAATAGAACAACAGATTATAACTACTATTCAGCTTTATAAAACTTCCAAGGGCCGGTCCGAGGGCAAGGCCGGTGACAAAAAATATACTTTGAATTCCCATGGCTTCACCCATTCTTTCCTTAGGACTTATATCAGAAACGTAAGCAGCATATCCTGTTGGGCTAAATCCAGTTGAAAAGCCATGGAAAAAACGTAAAACAAAGAAGCTCAATACTGTTTCCATAATTGGGTATATCAGCCCACAAATGATACAGACCATTGCACCAATGAAAATTACAGGCTTTCGGCCAATGGTGTCGGTCAGCCTGCCGCTAAAAGGTCTTGAGACACCAGCAGTAAGAGTAAACAATGAGATTATAAGACCCTTATATTCAGCACCCCCAAGTTCACTTAAATAGGAAGGAAGTTCTGAAATTAACATATTATAGCTTGCTGAAAAAAAAAGCGAGCTGAAACAAATAAGAATGAACTCAGTTTTGAAAATGGTTGATGACATCACTCTAAATATTAACTTTATGCAAAGAAATGATGGCATTAATTTCAAAGCTAGGACATATGTCCCGTATCCAATGATCAGAACAAATATTGAACTTAAAGAGTATATAATTGATATAACAAAGTACAAGAATTCAGACTTTGTAAGAATTGGTTATAAAGCCTCGGATAAAATCATTGAACAAGGTTCTAGAGTGAAAAACATTTATATCATGATTGAAGGATTGATAAAGTGTTTTTTAATAGAAGAGAGTGGAAAGGAATTTGTGCAAGAGTTTTTCGGTACTGGTGAGCTCTTCGGTGAGCTAGAAATCGTTAATGGTAGCACTAGTCTTTGTGCGGTGGAAGCCATCACAGATATTGAGGTTTTTAAAATTAAACACGAAAAGTTTTTAAAATTGATAGAGAAGGATAAGAAGCTAAACAGGCTTTATATAAATGCATTGATTTCCAAGATTTATTATAAAGGGACTCGGCATTCTTACAATCAACTGCATACACTCGAGGAGAAATTAAGTAGTTTGTCTCAATTTGATGAAAATACAAGGTCCAAAATACATAAGCAAGATCTCGCTAGCTACTTCGGAGTTTCCATAAGAAGCTTAAATCGGGCACTTAGGAAATTAAATGGGTAAGTAGATAGCACGTGTAGCCAATAAATACTTTTTTCATAGTGATTGCTTCATGTTATTGTTTGAAGGATTCATTTAGTATCTCAAATTCATCATATGAGGCTTTAGCAGTGTTGAGAAATTCCATTACTTTTTTTGATGCAAACGCTCTTAATTTCCTTGTGTTTCTTTTTTTAGTGTAAAGTTTGATTTTTATAGCTTTTCTATCTTGGTATTTGAAGGAAGAAGGCTCGGGTAGATAAATATCAGGCCTGTAATAATCCCATGTCGCATAAACCTTGGAAATTACACTTAATGGAACTCTTTGGCCAGATTTGCTGGCTACCCAAGCTTGACTTATTTCTTCAATTGATTTTTCGCGAATCGAATCAATTTTTTTATCAAGTACTTCCATCGCTATTCCATACCGAGTGATGGCCATAGTATCTATTTGAAAAGCAAAAAGTGATTTTTTTATAGGCAAACCGACAAAATGAAGACTATCAACCAAGTCTGATTTTAGGAATTCAGCCGTTATCGAATCATAGTTCTTTTGAGAATAAAAGAAGTTGTTGTAAACAATAACGTTAACCTCATTTGCGGTTTTTTGTGTGCCACATGCATTAAGAATTGTTACCGCAAGTATCAGCCAAACAATTCGAGTTAAGATGGTTGAGGATAATCTAAAGAAAAAACGGTTCACAACGATTGAATTAGTAAGTGTCGTTCTATAGACGGAGCCAATCGAAGTAACAACACATTTTGAACCTCCAAAATTGTTCAAAAGAATACCATTGACTTGTTAAATAAGGTCAAAAGTTGATTACACTATCTAATGCTTCATCTGTCTCTTTATGAATAAAGTTGGCTTGATAATTTATGGTTGTTGTTATTGACGAATGCCTATAAAGCTTTTGAAGCATTTTAATGGGAATTTTATCTTCAGAAATGTTTCCGAAACTATGGCGAGCAATATGCATAGTTACCTTTTTTGTAATCTCAGCTTTTTCAGCTACTTGCTCTAAGTATTTGTTGAATTTTTTAGTGGCTGTTTTTATTTTGTTATAAACGTCTTTGGGGTTTTTGAAATCAGCTTTTTTCATTTCGGGAAAGACAAAATCATTATCATGATGCTTGCTTTTTAAGTATTGGTCCAAAATGCTATATGCCTTATTTGGAATTTTTAAAGAAAGAAGTTTTGAGTTTTTATCCATTCTGTAATGAAGTCTACCATCATAAATATCGCTCCATCTAATCTTTAATACATCAGCCACCCTTATGCCGGCAAAGTAGAAGCTGAAAAGCCAGACATTTCTGGAGTGAACCTGATTTTCGTTAAGTTCCTCAACTGTTTCTAAGGCAATTACCTCTTCTTTTTCCAGACCGACCTTTTCAGCTTCCGGAAATTTAATTCGAATTTTATCAGAACCAAAGGGATATAACTTCTTGTCTACAATACCCAATTTTATAGCTCTGTTGTAAAGAGTTCTGACTACCACAAAGTTATTGATAACAGACCTTTCGGATACGTTTCTTTTATTTCTGAGATAACTCCTAAATCTTCTAAGAAACTGTTCATCAATTTCTTGAAAAGTAAGCTGTTTATTTTTTGAAAAACTCAAGACATGGTTAACACGAGCTTTATCCGCAGATAGACGAGCTATTTTATTGTTGGCTTCCAATTCCTTTAAAAATTCCTCGGCCACTTCAAAAAAAGAAGTTGATTGCGAAGATTTATAGAGCTTCTGTTTAATTTGGTTAGCGGACAAGTCTTTCTTATCGGATTGTAAATCTATAAGTGCTTTATTGGCTTCAGAAAGCTCCGTTACCAGCAAACTATTAAGCCTTTTATGATTTGGATGAGATTTTCTTACCCTAATATTTTTTTCATCCCAATCTTTCAATTCGATATAGTGACCTATATAATGATAATTGGAACGACGATTTTTTGTTATCCTTATCGCAAGTGGATAGAGCCCCTCTTTGTTTGATTTTTTTCTGAGAACTATTTTTGCGTTTGAGGCCATATACAGAAATTTTTACTATATAAAATTAATCAATTTAGGTACAACATAGGTACAACAAATTTTAATTTTAAAGCATATCAAATAATATCTTGAATCATTAAATAATTCATAAGCAATTGATTATGAATAAAGTTAGTGGTTTTTGATTATAAATTCACTGGATTCAAAATCCAGTTCTTTCGGGAGTGTGGGTTCGATTCCCACCCAAGGTACAAAAAGCCTGAACATCAGTTCAGGCTTTTTTTGTTCACCATTGGTTTGAGTATATCTATTGACTCAAACAGCACATTCGTCAACCCAATTAGCCCATCCATAAATTGAACTACTCCGTTTCTTAAATACCCGGTTAAGTTTGATAAATGCGTATTGTCTTACATCTTAAATAGGAGAAAACTTTTATCAGTCGCTCTGGACTTTGTTTTTAAGAGCAATTAAGTTAACACTCGGACTTTTATTCTTGCCCCAAAATATAGAAGTCCCAAAAGGTTGCCCTCCCTATTTCATTTTGGTACAGTACCCAATAACCAATCTTAAAGAACTGGAAAATGAAAAAACTTAACCTACTTACTCTAAGTATTGTTTTTATGCTTATGCATTCATGCCAAAAGGAAGAACCCTCAATTAATGTAGTTGCGGACAATCCTAAAACTTATGTTGAAGACACAGGCAAAAAAATGGTACTTGGCAAAAAATTGGAAAACCCATATTCAGTCACTAATATGCGCAGGGCACTGATCAAATTGCAAGAGGTGTCACCAGGACTGGATAAGAAATATAAGGGGCTTACTTTTAAGGATTCTACGGATATACAAACAACCGATGTTTACGTAAAGTTCTGGATAGAAGATGATGAGCAACAAAAGCTATTACTTGCCGACTCCCTTAATCTGTCCAACACCCCCATGGATATGGAAATCTTGGAAGAAGGCGACTATCTTCCTGCGGAAGACACGGTGAATGTAGAATCCAAATGGGCATATACATCGGTTCCTGTGGATTATAAATTCCATCCTGAAGTGAAGTATGAAAAAATTGAAGACTTATTTCTACCTGAACCTGCACACATAGAGGAGGAAGAGGAAGACGAAGAAGAAACCACTACAGTTGGAGGTAAGACCAAGGTTTCCAAGCAATTTCTTTTTGATTTGGAAGATGAAGCCCTGCGTCTAACAGGCAATTATGAAACCCCGGAAGATGACCAGTATAACAACTCCCCAACAGAAAGACGCAAAAGAAGACCACAAGGCTATGTAAAGGTCAAGAATACGGTCACGGGGCGCATGGATCCCGTGGTGGGGGTAAAGATAAAGACCCGTAGATGGTTCAAGTGGGCCAAAGGGTGGACAAACTCCCAAGGATATTACAGTGTCAACAGAAGATATAGAAGGCCCGTTCGTTATACGGTGGTGTTCAAGAATACGCGGGGCTTTAAGGTATGGAGATCAGTGGTTACAATATCCTCTGCCAGATATCGTGCAGGGCGGCGTAGCAATAAAGGGCACAATATGAATTTTTATACCAATAATAGAGCTTGGAGC
Source organism: Flagellimonas meridianipacifica (assembly GCF_003001695.1). Lineage (GTDB taxonomy): Bacteria > Bacteroidota > Bacteroidia > Flavobacteriales > Flavobacteriaceae > Flagellimonas > Flagellimonas meridianipacifica. Next base: position 1,525,075 of record NZ_PVYX01000001.1, read on the forward strand.
TGGGCGACCGTGAACAATGCCACGGTAAAGTATTTGAACTATTGTACAAAGTTTGGCGTGGGCAAACCACATTCCAATCTCAGGATTGTGGCATTGGGCGGCACTGGGCCATCTGCCGCACCCATGTTGAGAAGGGTTTGGGGCATCTATGGTTTTACCTCAAGATCAAAAGTGAAGAACTTTTTGGCCAAGGCTAACGGCATTAGTATATCGCTAAATACATTGGCCCATATGCTGAAGTTTATACAACCCGATCTTATTATTAGAGCGGGGGCAAGTAAGGGAACAGGTAGGGTTTTCGAAACTACATTTCATGAGTTGGCCCATGCTTCCCATTTTAAAAAGGTGGGCAGCAGTTATTGGATAAAATATATCAACTACATTATCACCTATGGTACATTTAACTCGGGAAGACGTCCTTATGGAGATGGACATGGCCACAACCATGGTGTTTGTGCATTAGGTGAAGCTTGGGCATATCATTTAGGATATGACTTTACAATTAAAGAGTTCGGTATAAACCAAGCACCTTTTCCTTTAAACTCTTTTGAGAACTTTGACCCGTTAAAAAAACCAAACAATTTAAATATAGATAGATACAGAAATAATAGTGGTTGGACAGGATGGATTCCTGGCGGAATAATTCAAGACATTACCGACAACAAAAGGGACTTAGTACGATTGGGATATTACGATGATGTGTCAGGATACTCCATTAAAAATGTTTATGATGCCTTAGATAGTGGTATTGAATCCCCTCAAAAGTTTAGAGATAGGTTGCTTATTGAAAATGGAAATAGGGATGCAAATGACTTAAAAAAACTATTTGAAGCATATTACTGGAAGTAAAAAAATTATGAAAAAGTTTTTTTTAAGCCTAACAATGATTCTGACTTATGCTGCCTGCGATCCAGAATCATGTGTGGATGAGGTTTTGGTGAATAGTACAGAAATAGATTTGTTAATCAATTACGTTGGTTCAATGGATGATTCGGACCAAATACTCCTTAAAAGCGATGGAACAGTATCAAGAGGTGTTCTATGTGCAATGGGAGGAGTGGTGGTAAACAATTCAATTTATGACTCTATATATATTACAACATCAACGAATGATTTGTTAAAAGTATTTAAACCAGATACCCCAGGCAAGAACATTTACAACATAGACCAATATTGGACAATACGAGAGACGAGCAAAAACCATTTTGAGTATACCTACACGATTACCAATGAAGATATTGGGAATTGACAAGGTTATCCTGATTGGCCATAGTCTTGTTTTGTTTACTGGCTGCGGCATAACCGAAATAGACCCTCCAAAGGAGTTGTATTTTGACATTTACCAAAATTCGACAAACAAAGATTTATTTATACTTCTTAAGAATTCAAATATGGAAGATATTAATTCCTTGTTACTTACTGCAGGCGAGGAAGGTGCACTAAAGAACTCTGAAGTCGCTTTTGTAGGCGGCGATGATCCAGTTCAAGAATATATAGGTGATTTAATTAGTTCAGATTTCATCATTGAATTATATATTGACAATGGCTTAGTAAAAACATGGACTCCAGCAGACACGGCTATAAAAAGTCCATTCAATAGAAACTCATGGCAAGTGCAAAAACCAACTTTATTGCAAAGTGGTTTAGAGCGTGGTAGAATTTTTTTCACCTTAGAAAATGAGGATATTGAGAATTAACAAGTCTTTGCTGGTTGGCTATAGTCTGTTAATATTAGTTAGCTGTGGTATTACAGAAATTGATCCCCCAGAGATACAAAGTGTTGTAAAGTTTTTAAATAACTCTGATTCTGATATTAACGTTGTTTTGACAAATTGGCCCCTATCTGGCAACGGTAATACTGTTTCTTTAAATATTTCAGCAAAACAGGAAATGGGCAATAACGCTTTTGTATTTGAGAATGATCAGGTGGACGAGTATTTCTCAATCATCGAGGATTCTGAAAATATGAAAATTGAGCTTATTGTGTCAAACCAATTGGTTCGTGAATGGGCGCCTCCAGTTGGAAGTTTTGGAAAAGAAATAAATAACCCCTTCAATAAGGATTCTTGGAGATTTGAATCACTATCTCCTCCATTTAACAATGATATAGTGGGTAAAATAGTATTTACAATAACCGATGAAGATATTGGGGATTGATAAAGTTTTGACTTTTCCTTTTTTGCGTTGTTTTGTCTGGATGATCGGGGTTAGTTCAATTTTAAGCTGTGATCCCGAAGAATCATTCGAGGACAACATTTATCAAAGGGTTTTTAGGAACGCTACAGATGAAGAAATAAAGTTAGTGTATCGTAGTTTTGGTACTAATGGGCCCGATAATGGAAATACTATAATTGCAGACACCCTCGTTTTACCTCCAAATACTAAAAAAAAAGACTTTTTTGAGCAACGCTACTCTTCCGATGGTGTCAAAGAGGATGATTTCCAGACTGTTATCGAAACGAATATAAGCATATACAATACAGTTGCTGAAGTTCCTAGGTTTGAGCTTTATATAGGCAATGATTTCATTAGAGAATGGAGTGGGGTAGCAGATTACTTGGGAAGTGAAGTTAACAGCCCATACAATTTCGACTCATGGGAGATTTTTAAGTTCAAAGAGATTGTTAATCCTAGTTTTGGGCTATTTGTTTATGGAGAAATAGTATTTACAATAACGGATGAGGATATTGGAAATTAAAAAATACCACCTTTTAATCTTTCTGATGATTTTAAGTGGTTGCGACCCAAGTGAAAGTCTTGATGCATTGTTGGAAAATGCTACCGATAGTGATTTAAGAATCCATTTTATAAGTGCTATTTTGCTATCTGAGTTTATCGATAATGCTGAAATCATTAATGTAGAATCAATGGATAGCCAAGACTATCCACGAATTGGGGTAGCGGAAGGAATAGGTCAGGCAGGCTTGTCACTCTCAGTCTTTGATTCTATCTACATTTCAAATAATGCTAACGAAATATTGAAGATTTACAAACCGAATAGCCCAGGCAAGAACATTTACAACATAGACCAATATTGGACGGTACGGGAGACGGGTAAGAACCATTTTGAGTATACCTATATGATTACCGATGAGGATATTAGCAATTGATAAAATGTTAGTTTACTTTTTTACACTGATGAGAACTGCTTCACAACTTCTTAGGTAGGAATTCAAGGTAATGGTTTCTGATTTTTTGTCGCTGGTGATTTCAACTGAAACCGTGTTTGGAGATACTTCCCCTAAATTATGGGCATATAATAAAAAGTCATTTGCTTTTTCCGAGTCTAGTTCAATGTCAAATTCTTGGTGGTCATTTGTCAACAAATGTTTGGAGAGCACCAGATCTCCATTGAGATATATGGAAACGATATCGCCATCCTCTTCTTGATGGTCCCACACTTTGACCTTTAAACGCTCACTATCAAAGGTCAAGTTTTTGACATAGGATATTCTGCGACCCTCAAACTCCTTTGGAAGTGGAGGACTGGGGGTTGGTTGATTTCTTGTTTTTTTCTTTGTAACCTTTGAGGGAGTTGCATTGCTTTTGGCTAATTCATACTCCTTTTTTCGTAAGTCAGCTTCCCTGTTCCTGATTGAGAAAAAACCAGTGGCGTATTTAGCAATTTGTTCTTTATTGTTTGGAAACAACTCAATGCCCATTACTTGATAATTGTCCCCTGAACCCACATTTTTGGCAAGTCTGATTCCCATGGCACCTCCACTATTTTTGAACCTGCCCAACTCTTGTACCACGGTTTTATTCCGTAGCAAAAAGAAACGAATGGACTTCGAAGTATCAATATTTTGGGTTTTCCATTGTAATTCAGCCGGTTCATTGGTTTCCCAAACAGTTGAACTAATAGGATAGGTTATGGTAATGGTAGATTTGTTCTGCGCCGAACTTTTTTGGGGATGAATTGCCACACAAACAAAGAGGGAAACAAACCATACTACTCTAGAGATTGATTTTCCAAATTTTTTCATGTGCAGTTATTAATGGTGCTAAGCAGTTTTTATTAGAGGCCAATAAAACCTCATATTATGAATTTTTTTGGAATAAGCGTATATGACTGGTAATATAAGGAAGAAATACGTATGCACTTGACTTATAATCAAGTGGATAAGAAGGCTTTTATAAGTACGGTCTGGGCGTAGTTTGAAAAGGTCAGAAGCCTTAACCAATGACAATTCTAACTTAGACTATCATGAAACGTGATTTACTTATCCAGTTCGTCTTTTAATCCATTCTGAATCAAAATAATAAAAACATCCAATACCATATTATTGAAAATTAACTGAACTAAAGTCGATATCGAATTCAAAGCACCAAATACTAAAACTATTTATTTCATCCAAGGTCCTGCCTTCGGGTAAGAAGACAGTTAATGTCTCATCTTCGAATCTTCGACCATTTAGACGCTCACTTAGGCTTATTCCCTCATCGAAGTTGCCATTATTGGCACCATAAACACTAACAGCAGGGCCGAAACCATTGTAAAAGAAATTCGTAAATCGAATTTCGCAGTCTGAAACAATGGTGACAGTTCCTCGCACACCATAAGTTGTACTGACCGGAAGTTCTCGGGATTCACCTACCAAAGGATGTGTTGAATCACACTCTTGAGATTGTGGTACTTCGTTAGAAAGGGAAACGGAGTCATCACCAACATCACACCCTACAAGTATGAATGCCGAAATGATTAATAAAAAAGAATATTTTTTCATAAATCTATTTATACAAAACAGTTGAGGGTATTTCGTCGTAGCATTTGTTTTTATTTACAGTTTTAACTGAAATAAATGTGGACGGAGTGCTAAGAATGATCTTCTGTGCACTACTTGTGAAGACAGGGGATTAAAATTGAGCAATATCATTCATCGATTAATAGACCATTCACCACAAATGATCGATGAAATACAACATATTTTCTTTTTAACACTGATTTTAAGATATGTTTAGAGCTTCTTACGCGTAAGAACAACCTCAATTCTACTATGATTCAAATTTTAGACCATACCAAAAACAGAAACATTGCTTTGTTTTTACTGGTCGTTCTGGGCACTTTTTATTTGGGTTTCGGACAATGTACCTCAGAGGCTGGTCCAAACCAGACATTGAATCAGGGGACCCCTGTTTTCTTAAATGCCACTACTCCAACGGTTGGAACAGGCACATGGACTCAAATTTCTGGGCCTACAGGTATTTCTTTTGATAATGCCAACAATGAAAACACGGAAGTTTTTGGAATTACTGCGGGAGATTATGTTTTTCAATGGACCGTTTCAGATGGAGTTTGTGTTCCTGCTTCAGATACCGTGGAAATATCCGTTTTAGGGGTTGATTTGGAACTTGACCTTAGTGCTTCCGATTTGAATCCTGGTATTGGGGATGTGGTTACTTTCACGGTTAACATAAGAAATAATGGAGATTTAAATGCTACTGGAGTCTCCGTAGAAAATCTTGTCCCTTCGGGATATGGTGGCATTTCAGCAATTAGCAATGGAGGCACCTTTAGTTTTGTATCCAACACAGTTTCATGGACGGGTCTAAGCATAGCTTCTAGTGGAAATGTCGATCTTACGTTTAATGCCACCGTTCAGACCCCAACAGGAACAGCTGGAGAATTCACGCATATAGCTGAAGTAACGAACAGCGATCAATTTGATACCGATAGTATCCCAAATAATGATGATGGTGATCAAAGTGAGGATGATGAAGACGCTATCACTGCTACACCTCAACAGGCAGATTTGTCTTTGACCAAAATTGTGGTGGACAACGATGTTGCCCCTAATGTGGGTGAAGAAATAAGTTTTGAAATTACAGTTACGAACAGCGGTCCAGATGACGCTACCAACGTTCAGGTGGTTGACCAACTGCTTTCAGGATTTGATTTTGTACTCTATAGTGCAACTAGCGGAGTCTATGATGAAACAACTGGATTTTGGCAGGTGGGAACCATCGCCAATGGGGCTTCAGAAACTTTGATTATTGATGTTTTGGTTAATGCTTCTGGCTTATATACCAATACCTCACAAGTTATCGCTTCAGATGGTTTTGATATCGACTCAACACCTAGCAATGGAGTATCCTCAGAGGATGATCAAGACGATGTGGCCGTCAATCCGGTTCCGGTGGTCGACCTTTCATTATCGAAAACTGTTGATGATAGTAATCCTAATGTGAATACTAATGTGGTTTTCACACTCACCGTTACCAATGATGGCCCAAATGATGCGACCAATGTCGCAGTAACCGATCAATTGCCATCTGGGTTTACTTATGTTTCTGATGATGGCGCTGGGGCATACGTCAACACATCCGGGGTTTGGACGGTTGGTAACCTTACGAACGGAGCTTCTACTACTTTGAATATTACAGCTACCGTAAACACGACAGGTATTTACACCAATGTCGCTGAAGTTACGGCTCAAGACCAAGTGGATTCGGATTCCACACCGAACAATGGAATCTCGGCTGAAGATGATCAGGATGATACTTCTGTCAATCCTGTTCAAATAGTGGATGTATCAGTAACTAAGACAGCAGATGATTTAACTCCAAATGTGGGGGACCCTATTGTTTTTACAGTATCGGTAACCAATGATGGTCCAAGCGATGCGACCAATGTGGTAGTAACCGATTTCTTAGCCTCTGGGTACGATTTTGTAAGCGCGACGCCAACGACCGGGGTCTATGAGCCTTTAAATGGCTCTTGGACCGTAGGGAATCTCGCTAATGGTGCAACCGAGACGATTAGTATTACGGCAAATGTGCTTGCCAGCGGAGACTATACCAACACCGCTGAGTTAACGGATTTAAACGAAACGGATATTGATTCGCAACCTGCCAACAACGATGATACGGAAGATGACCAACAGACCATAAATCCAGTTCCTGTTTCGGTATCTGATTTGGTCTTGAGAAAGTCCGTGGATAATCTGACACCTTTTGTTGGGGATGAAGTGATATTTAGCATCAGCATCAGTAATGATGGTCCAAGTGATGTCACCGGAGTTGAAGTGCTTGATCTTCTTCCTTCAGGATATACTTATGTATCCAATTCAAGAACTGCTGGAGTGTACAATCCAGTAAGTGGCATCTGGGAATTAAATGGCGGTATTCCAAATGGAACTACTGAGACCTTGAATATTAGGGCCTTGGTGAATCCAACGGGGGATTACTTTAATGTGTCCGAAGTTTTTGCTTCCGATAATTTTGACCCTAACTCAACACCCAACAATAATGTACTGGCTGAAAATGACCAAGATATAGCGGGAACAACACCTTTGCCTTCATCGGATTTGAGCTTGCAAAAAACGGTGGATAACGAATTCCCTGATGTTTTGGACAATGTGGTCTTCACCCTTACCCTGGTCAATGATGGTCCAAGCGATGCCACTGGAGTGGTAGTATTGGACCTATTGCCATCAGGATATACCTATGTTTCTGATGATTCAGGAGGTAACTACAATTCAACTACTGGTGAATGGAATATAGTAACCCTCGCAGGAGGCGGTACAACAATTTTGAATATTACCGCGGTGGTGAATCCCACTGGAAACTATTTGAATGTTGCTGAGGTTATTTCGGTTATTCAGCAGGATCCCGATTCCTCACCAGGAAATAATGTGCTCTCTGAAGATGATCAAGATGAACAATCTACCACCCCAAGGATATTGACCGATATTTCTGTATCAAAGACTGTAAATGATTTAACACCATCTGTAGGGAATCAAGTCACTTTTACCGTTACAGTCAATAATGCAGGCCCCAATGATGCGACCAATCTTGTAATTGAAGATGTTTTAGCTTCTGGCTATGCGTTTGTAGCCGCAGTTCCGTCTTTGGGTACTTACGATAATTTTACTGGTGCTTGGGCTCTGGCAACTTTGGCAAATGGAGCAACGGAGACCCTTCAGATTACAGCTACGGTACTTCAAAGTGGTAATTATGCCAATACGGCCGAGCTGATTGCTTTGGACACCTTTGACCCAGATTCTACACCAAATAACAATCTAATTTCCGAAGATGATCAAGATACGGTTGTTCCTGTACCCAATGGACAAGCGGACCTGTCCTTGACCAAAGCGGTAGACAACCAAACACCAAATGTGGGTGATGTAGTTGAGTTCGCATTGAACTTGACCAATGATGGCGCAAGTGATGTATCAGGCGTTATGGTTACCGATGTACTTCCCGGAGGATTTACATTTCAATCGGCGGTGGCGACAGCGGGGATTTATCAACCTTCAACGGGGCTATGGTCAATAAATGGGTCAATTCCCAATGGAACTACCGAAACATTGATCATTTTGGCAACGGTAAACCCACCCACAGGGAATACTGAAGAATATTTGAATGTTGCTGAAATAACGGCAAGTGATTTTGCAGATCCGGATAGTAACCCAAACAGTAGTTTGGACCAGGATGATTTGAACGATGGTCTCCCAGATGACGATGAAGCTACGGTCCAAGTTACTCCCCAAACCGTGGACATTGGTCTACTAAAAGCAGTGGACAATCCTACTCCGACAATTGGGGGAGAGGTGACCTTTACAATTACAGTTTCCAATCAGGGAAGTTCTACCGCTACGAATGTCGGTATCGAAGAGACTCTCCCTTCTGGATATCGATTTATTTCCTCGCAAGTGGACAATGGAGTTTATGATGAATCTTCTGGTTTTTGGGAGGTAGACCGATTGGACCCTCTGGAAACGGCCAGCCTGACTTTGACCGTTGAAGTACTGGATGAGGATGATTACCTAAACATTGTAAGCCTGTCATTCGTAGACCAATTTGATACCAATGACACCAATGATCGTGCGGAAGCTTTTATTGAACCTTCATGCTTGACCGTGTACAATGAGTTTTCTCCGAATGGAGATGGTGTGAACGAGACGTTCACAATAGATTGTATTTCCAGATATCCCAACAATGTTCTCCAGGTATTTAACCGATGGGGAAACATAGTATTTGAACAACGCTCATACAACAACGATTGGGATGGAACTTCCAATGGGCGAGCCACGGTGCAGAAAGGTCAGCAATTGCCAGTAGGCACATATTACTATGTGCTGGATTTAGGAGACGGCTCATCGCCAAGAACGGATTGGTTATACATAAACAGATAAGGGGATGGGGAACGAAAAAACGAAATATACTAAGCGAATGAGCAAGAAATGTAAAGGTATCCTTTTCCCTTTTTTCTGTCTCATTACATTGGCAGCCTCCGCTCAGCAGGACCCTCAGTTTACGCAGTACATGTACAATACCTTGAGCGTAAACCCAGCTTATGCAGGTTCTCGGGGTCACTTAACCGCTCTTTTAATACATCGTTCGCAATGGATTGGAATCAATGGGGCACCTACTACCCAGGTATTGGCTGTTGATGGACCTATGGGAAACAATGTGGGTCTTGGATTAGTCCTTTCCCATGATGCTCTCGGTCCTTCTTCAGAGGTTTTTGTGGATGGTAATTTTTCGTATACGCTTCAGTTGGATGATGACAATCGAAAACTATCCTTTGGACTTAAAGCAGGGGGAAGGCTGTTTAATGTGGATTTTAATGAAGGAACCATTCAAAACCCGGACGTAGCTTTTCAAAACAATATTGAGAATAAATTCTTCCCGACGGTTGGAGCGGGAGTATACTACCATACAAAGTCCAGTTATCTTGGTCTAGCCGTTCCAAACTTCTTCTCTGAGGAGCACTATGACGGTGCGGAGCAAGAAATCGCAACTGAAAGACTGCACTATTTTTTAATTGGAGGTAAAATCATTGACCTTACGCCTGATTTAAAATTCAAACCGGCCTTTTTTGTAAAATGGGTACCTGGAGCACCGGTCATTGCCGATATCTCGGCCAATGCCCTGCTACGGGAAACTTTTAATTTTGGTGTTGCTTATCGTTGGGATGATTCTTTTTCTGCTTTGCTGGGCGTTCAAATATCACCAGACCTTAGTGTTGGCTACGCATATGACCTGACCACTTCGGATTTAGGAGACTTCACCAGTGGAACCCATGAAATCTTTCTACGGTACGAATTCAAAACGGTTGAGAAAAGACTTAAATCACCTAGATTTTATTAAGATGAAAGGGATAAAAATATATTCAACTGCTTTTTTTCTATTGGCCATGGGTTTTATCCATGCTCAATTAAAGTACAACGATGCAGATACCAATTTTGATAACCTTCTCTATGCTAGGGCGGCAAAGCAATATGAAAGTTTGGCGAACAAAGGAGATGATTCACAGCATGTTCTACAGCGGCTTGGGGATTCGTATTTCTTCAACACCGATATGGAAAATGCCGTAAAATGGTACGGATTGTTGTTTTCAAAATATGAGAAGGTCTTGGAACCTGAATATGCATTTCGATATGTACACGCGCTAAAGGGAGTGGGAAATTACAGATTGGCCAAAGCCATTATGAAAATTTACACCAAGAAGTTGGATACTTCTGAGTTTTCTGTAGAGCAGCTAGCAGATAATGACGAAAAATTAGACGAATTGCTCAACAAGCAACCAGAGTTCTATATTTCAAATTTGGCGATAAATACCCCGGTCGCAGATTTTGGCCCAGCCTACTATAAGGACAAAATTGTGTTTTCGTCCAGTAGGGATTCATTAAAGTTTGAAACTCGGGTCTACGAATGGAACCAACAACCTTATTTGGATTTCTTTATAGCGGATACGATTGATTTGGGTTCGGATTTGGCTGAGGTGATTCCTTTTTCACCGATTTTAAACACACGATATCACGAAGCTGTCGCCAGTTTTATTCCAGAGGGAAATATTATGTATTTCACCAGAAACAATTACACCGCTAGTGAACTGGGTCGGGATGATGAAGGAACCAATCACCTAAAGATGTATAGATCAGAACTCAAAGGGGGAGAATGGACGGAAGCAGAAGAAGTCCCTTTTAATAGCGAAACATATTCTGTAGGACAACCTGCCTTAAGCCCAGATGGTCGTTCCTTGTATTTTGTTTCGGATATGCCGGGAAGTATTGGGGGCACTGATATCTTCGTCGTGGAAATTGATAGAGATGGTAATTATTCACAACCCAAAAATCTTGGTCCAACAATCAATACAAGTGGTCGCGAAATGTTTCCTTTTGTGACCGAGGAGAAAATCTATTTTGCATCCGATGGTCATTTAGGATTGGGCGGACTCGATGTTTTTGAAAGTGAAGTAAAAAATCAAACCTTTCAAGACCCCATAAACCTGGGACAGCCCATAAACAGCAATCGAGATGATTTTGCTTTCATAGTCAGGGAAAAAACCAATAGAGGATACTTTTCTTCGAATCGTAAAGGTGGAAAAGGAGATGATGATATTTATTCGTTCCAACGGTTAGAGGAAATATGCTCTCAAACTGTCAAAGGAAGTGTGGTCCGCAAATCGAATGCCCAGCCTGTGGTAAATACGCAAGTCGAGCTTTTTACATCTGATGGAACGTTGTTGGGTAATACAACCACCGACCCTTATGGAGCTTTTAGTTTTGAAGTATTTCTGGATTGTGAAATCGGTTACACTTTAAAAATTGGAAAGGAGGGATTCATCCCGAACGAGGAAAACTTCAGTACTACAAACGAAAAGGATTTTGTCAATACGGTTCCCATGCAAATTGAAAAGGAACTCAACAAATTGATTGTCAATGAAAATGGAGTTTTAAAAATTAAAATTGACAATATTTATTTCGATTTGAACAAAGCTGATATTCGACCCGATGCGGCCCAGGAGTTGAACAAGATTGTTGAGGTGATGAAGGAATATCCTAAAATGGTCATCAAGATAGAGGCTCATACAGATTCAAGAGGTAGTGATAGTTACAATGAAAAACTATCTGACCAAAGAGCTAAATCCACCGGTAATTACATTGTCTCCCAGGGAATTGAGGCAAACCGTATTGAAAGTGCCATTGGTTATGGAGAAAAACTACTCTTAAATGGTTGTAGCAATGGCGTAAAATGTACAAATGAAGAACATGATTTGAACAGAAGGTCGGAATTTATCATTGTAAATCTGGAGTAATTTCAAAAGTTCCATTGTTTTGCATCAATAGAAATGCCGGGTCCCAAAGGAACCCGACATTTCCCAAGCAAAAAACCAACCTAAACTAGTCTTCAATAAATGTATAACTGGCCTTGTCTACCTCCGTTAGACGGAAATACCCAAATGCATAGTTTTCCGGATTTGTCACGTTGATGCAATTTCCTCTAACAGCAACAGGAGTTGCCTCAAAAAGGCCAACACCACCTAATTGTGAAATAAGAATTTTGATGTAGTCGTAATAATCACGGGAAATGCCATACATTTCAATGTCAACGACATCACCGGGCATAAATGGCAGAATGTTTTGGTCCTCGTCCTCTTCAATCTCATACCACCAGTCAATTTCATTACCATTGATGAACTCGTCTTCGGCCACTTCCAAATCGGGTAATAAATCTCCACGGCGTTTGAATCTGAAAAGATAATTATTCCCCTCTTCAATGGGGTCGGTGAATACAACATGTACTTCCAATTCCTCATCATCAAACCCATCAATACGATCTTGGAAAACATTGGTGATTTCCGTTACCGGGGTCATGGTCTCCGTGGCACGATATATATCTCCATTATATTCAATTTGAAGAGTATAGGATTGCCCCATAATAGGTTCAAAACCAGTGGTCAAATATTCTCCATTGTTTTGGTCTTCAAAAACAAATTCCTCATTGCTGGAATCATTTGTTACCACTACGGTAGCACCAACTACATCGGTTGTGGTATTCGTTTCAAAGAAGGGAGTGGAGGTTCTAAGGCGAATACTTTGATTATTTCCTGGAGTACCTTTCTCCCAATCCAGAGATGCTTCCACTACCAAACGAATGGGACCATCTTGAACTTCCACATCTACGACATCTGTGCAGGCAGAGGATAATATGATAATAACTATTAAAGTGAATTTTAATATGGTTTTCATGTGCTAGAATTTAAAGTTGTAGGTGAGGGATGGTACTATGCCAAAAATTGCGGTTCGGGTTGCCTCATTGGCACCGGTTTCCAGATTTTGGCCAAAGGAAATGGCGGCTGCGTTTCGTCTATTATATAAGTTATAGACACTTAGAACCCATTCCCCTTTGAAGCGTTTGTTTCGATACTTTTTCGGGACATAACTGACAGATACATCCATTCGGTGATAAGCTGGTAAACGGTCCGAATTTCTCGCAGCGTAACTGGCAATTGACAAGTCTTCGTACTGGTACTGTCCATTGGGATAGGTTACGGGTCTACCTGTTTGGAAAACCAAATTTGTTCCAAAACTCCATGAGTCATTAAGGCGATACGCTCCTGATATGGAAATATCATGGGTCCTGTCAAAAAACGTGTTGTACCAATCTCCATTATTGATTCCAGGCCCACCAGCAATTCCTCCTAGAGTGCGCTGCTCCGATTTTGAGAGCGTATAGGCTATCCACCCTGTAAAATCGCCCTCATTTTTTCGTAACAGTACCTCTAGACCATAAGCTCGCATTTCCCCGTTCAAGATTTCGGTTTCTATGGTATTCTGACCAATAAGCTCAGACCCGTCAATATAGTCAATGCGATTATCCACCGTTTTGTAATATGTCTCTACTTCCAAAGAATAGCGTTTATCCATAAAATTTCTGAAATAACCCAAAGCGTATTGATTGGATAATTGGGGTTCTATAAATGGGCCACTCGGCGTCCAAACATCTAATGGGGTAACGGATGATGTGTTGCTTAATAAGTGAATGTATTGCGCTGCTCTTGAGAACCCTGCTTTTAGCGAAGAGTCTTCATCAAGTAAATAGGCCAATGATACTCTGGGTTCAAAATTGCCAAAGGTCTCTATGGCTTCGCTTCTTGAAAAATCAGTTTCTCCTATGGCTACGCCACGCTGATAAATACCCAAAGTAGGATTATAAACAACAGGCTGTCCGTTGGCATATTCGGTAATGGGCTGTCCACCCAACCTAGAAAAAGCACTGTACCGAAGGCCATATTGTGCGGTTAATCTATCGGTAAACTTATGTTCCGCGCTTATGTAGGCCCCACTCTCAAAGGCTCTTTTTTGATCTAAAGTAAGTGGATTTACGGGTGAAGTTGGCGCAGTAGGCTGTACCTGCCCCGGGTCAAAATCATAGTAAATTCCGTTGATGCCGAAATCCAATGAAAAACGGTCACTTAAATAGTACTTGAGGTCATATTTTATGTTATAATTTGTAATGGAAGAAACCCATTCAAACTCTTCCTGGTCAAAGTTTAGGTCATAATCATACCTACTGGCAATGATGGATAAATTTGAAAATAACTTCTCATTAAAAATATGGTTCCATCTTAAATTACCGGATGCATTGCCGTAGCTATTTTCAAAGTTGTTGCTGAAATTAAAGGCATCGCGCCCAAAGTATCCTGAAAGAAACAATTTGTTGTTTCGATTGATGCTGTAATTTGTTTTTAAGTTCAGGTCATAGAAGGTAACACTGTTGTCCTCTCCAGCAGCCTTCAAAATTAAATCAACATAGGATCGTCTTCCTGCTACCAAAAAGGAACCTCTATCACCAAAGATTGGTCCTTCGGCGGTCAATCTGCTGGAGATTAATCCAATTCCTCCAGTTAGTGCAAAGTTTTTGCTGTTTCCATCTTTTTGACGGATATCCAATACCGAGGAGACCCGACCGCCAAAACGCGCAGGGATTCCACCTTTGTACAATTTCATGTCTTTAATTGCATCGGCATTGAAGACCGAGAAGAACCCAAACATATGGGAAGTATTGTAGATAATGGCTTCATCCAGCAACACCAAGTTCTGGTCTTGTGCTCCACCTCGCACGTGAAAGCCACCGGTTCCTTCACCATTGTTGGTTACCCCAGGAAGCATTTGCAGAGATTTAAGGATATCCACTTCACCCAATACTACGGGCATCTTTTTTACGGTACCCACATTCATTTTTACCACACTCATTTCGGGCTTACGAAGGATTGCCCTTTCCGGTTCCTCGGCGGTCACCACTACCTCATCCAGTTCTGTGGAAAACTCCGTTATCTCTACATCCTGATTGATGTCCTGGTTCAAGTTGATGCTAATGTTGACATCTGAGTACCCTATATAAGAGATGTTCAGAACATACTCACCTTCAGGAGCGGTAATGGAGTAGAATCCGTACTCATTTGTGATTCCTCCAATCGTTGTGCCCACAAGAAATACAGAGGCACCAAACAAGGTTTCTCCATTACTTCCGTCGGTAATTGTGCCACTGATTGTATGGCTGGTTTGAGCGGTTGCCAGTGCACAACCCATAAAGTAGATCCATAAAAGCCAAACTAGGGTTTTGCTGATAGGGTCTAAAGATTTTTTGCTGTTCATTTTTTTTGATGGTTTATGGTTGCAAATAATTTTCACAGCTAGAGACAGAACAGAAAAGCGAGGGTTGCATGATTTTGAATTCTTTTTGGAAAAATCATTTTTTTTGAAAGTTTTATCCCTTAGAGTGCAACCCTTTACTTTTGATATTGTCTTTAACACAGCAAGCATCAACCTAAACTTTGGAAACCGACGTCCGTTTTACACATAAAAACTTGGTAGAAGAATGCAAGAAGGGCATTCAAGGTTCGCAGTATGAGCTCTATTCGCTATACGTGGATGCCATGTTCAATGTGGGATATCGTTTTTTGGGAAGTAAGGAAGATGCAGAGGATATTATTCAGGACAGTTTTGTTGATGCCTTTAGGAACCTTGAAAAGTTCAAATATGAAAGCAGTTTTGGAGCATGGCTCAAAAGAATTGTAATCAATAAAAGTATCAACCATTTAAAAGCAAAAAGAATTGCTGTAGTACCCATGGAAGCACATGAGTTTCATTTGACTGAAGATGAATCTGTAGAAGTTGATAAGGTGGATATCCAAAAGGTAAAAAAAGGCATTGCCGTACTACCTGATGGTTATCGACAAATTATTAACCTCTACTTAATAGAAGGGTATGATCATGTGGAGATTGGAGAGATTTTGGGGATATCGACAAGTACTTCAAAGTCGCAATATCACAGGGCGAAGAAAAAATTATTGGAAATCATAAGCGAATTGTAATGGACAATTTTGAAAAACATATTCGAGACAATGCAGGCCAGTTTGATGAGCACAAAGCAGACCGTGCGAAACTGTGGGCCAATATCTCGGCAGAGCTCCAGAAAGAAGAACCTAAGGTAATTCCACTTTGGAAAAGACCGGCTTTCCGCGTTGCTGCAAGCGTAGTTCTTTTGTTTGGTCTTGCTGGAATAATCTTTTTGTCTTCATTGGGAGTGAACTCCAATGAAACCCAATACGTTTCCAAAGAGTTGATGGATATTGATATGCACTATCAAAATTTGGTGTCCTATCAAGTGGAATTGGTCCGAAAGAACCCTAACCTTACCGAAGAGGATAAAGTTGAGTTTTTGTCTTTCATGGATGAGTTGGATTTGGAATACGAAGCACTTCGCGAAGAAATGGGAAGCAACTTGGACAATGAACAGGTATTGGAGGCCATAGTTGCCAACTATAAAAAGCGGATTGAGCTTATTGAAAATTTATTGAGACAGATTAACGATTCTAAAAAAGTGGATAAAGAGTATGGATACACGTTATAAAATAGCATTTTGGATGGCTTTCATGCTGTTTTCAGCATACTTGGGAACCGCACAGGAAAGGGTGTCCAAAACAGTCGAAAGGAGTTTTGAACTCTCCGATGCAGGGGAATTTCAGATAGAGAACAAATATGGTAACATAGACATTACGGGGTGGGAACAGGATAAGGTGGCCATAAAGGTTTCCATACATGTTAACCATAGAAAAAAGGATAATGCCCAAAGTCTACTAAGTCGAATCAACCCCGAGTTCAAATCGGGCACCAATTATGTGGGGGTGGTTTCTAAGATCAGGAAAAAAAACACAGGCTGGTTCGCTGATTTTTTTAATAAGACAAACCCGGTAGATTTTGACCGGAGCCATGTGCAGATAGATTACGAAGTGTTCATGCCTTCCAAAGCAGAACTTCGCGTAACCAATAGATTTGGTGATGTGATAATAGAAGGTTGGAGCGGACCTCTGAATGCCTTAGTGGAACACGGGGATTTATGGGTAACAGAAGACCTCAATAAGGCCGATGTTATCTTAAAATTTGGAAAGGTTCGTACACAAGATTTGGAATATGCCAGTTTGTACCTTAAAAATGGAGAGTTGGAAATGGAAAACTCCAATAGTCTTCGCCTTAATAGTAGTGGAACCGATATGGACATTACTTCAGTGAAGACCCTGGAAATCTATTCAAACAAGGATGACATTGCCATAGCCGAGATAGGTTCAGTGTATGGTACCTTGAAGTTCAGCACGCTAAACATTCAACGTTTGATGAAGGAAGTTAATTTGGATACCAAGATTGCTGATTTTCGGATAACCCAGTTCATTGAGCCCCAATCAGAGATATCGTTTGAGCAAGAATCTTCCGAAATAACCTTAAATGTATCAGGTTTTTCCCATCGGTTTAGGGCTACTTTGGAGCAGGGTGTGGTCCGTTTACCCAAAAGTTTTGAGAATGTAAACTCCACAGTTTTGGACAAGGGTCGAAGACTTCGTGAAATTGAGGCGACCTATGGCGATGATAATGCAGGACTCATCTCTATAAATGGGATCAAAGGAATTGTAACAATAAATGATTAAAAAAGTCAAAGGAAATGCAACCTTTTAAAAGTTGCTTTGTCTTTAGAAAAAATCAATCAATACACTAAGCAAAATGAACAATCAAAAAACAACAATTCCACTTTTAATCTTTCTGCTTTTTGGGCTTTTTACAAAGGCTCAAGACAATGATGAGAAATATATCACTTTTAATGACCGAAGGAATGTGGTGCATGGTGTTTATCTAGGTATTGCCATGGGGTATGGTGAAATTGAAGGAGAGGACACCTACGTGGGTACGTTTAAGGTAGCCTATGTGGCGAACCGGCAATTTGAGGTAGGTTTTTTGGCAAAGGGATTGTACTCCCGTCAAGACATCTTTAATCCAAGGTCGGGAGAAAATGATGATTTGATTGCTGGCTATGCTGGTTTTCATTTAGAACCCATACTTTTTGGAAGATCCCGTGTGAGCCTATCATTTCCATTATTCATTGGTGGTGGAGCAGTTGGCTACGTAAGTCGTGATGATATTGACAATGATGTGGACATCGATATTGATGACGATGATGTTGATGCCGTATTTGTGTTGGAACCCGGGGTAAGTGCACTTTTTAATATATCAAGATTTGTCCAAATTGAGGCGGGTGTAAAATACCGTTTCTCGAGTAAAATCGAATTGACAGATAGTCCTATAGACCGGATTAACGGATTTACCAGCCAAGTGGGTATCAAGTTGGGAATCTTCAATATGGGAAGAAATCGATACAAGAAAACCTTGGACCAATGAAAGAGGAAAGAAGTTTAGGAAGTATCCCAATTGTTGCCATACGGGTATTTACTGAAAACAATCAAGTATTCAAACAAGAAGGCACCGGAGACTGGCATGTTGTTCCATTTAAATGGACTTCGGTAATCTTCAGATAAACAATCCTAAAATAAACAAGATGAGATTAATTAAAACCAATTTGATTTGGATGGTAGCCCTATTGGCTGTATCCTGCTCAACAGAAACAGTAAGAGTGTCGGATGAGGTATCCGCCCGAAACTATGATTTTAACGAAATTACCGCTTTGGAAGTAGCCACAGACTTTAAGGCTTACATTAACTTTTCGGATGCAGAACAAAGCATTCGTATAGAAGCAAATAGCAATCTATTCGATAAGATAGATGTCTTTGAACGGAATGGAAAGTTAACGGTTAAAGTAAAGAACAATGTGAATATCAAAGGAAAAGAAACCTTGAATCTATTTATCAATGCAAAGAGTATAACTGAGTTTAAAGCTTCTTCTGACGCTTCCATTTTTCTAGATGCCCCTTTAAACGCACCTTCAACATCAGTTCAACTCAGTTCTGACGCTTATTTTGACGGGGATGTGACCACAGATGATTTTGAATTGACTGCTTCATCTGATAGTAAAGCAACATTATATCTTGATGCCAAAAATGCTCGTATGGATTTTTCCTCTGGCGCTCAAATGGATGGTGAGGTTACAATTGATGAAGTCAATGTCAAGTTATCTTCAGACAGCGAAATAGACGTAATGGGGACTATCTCAGAATTAACAGCAACACTTTCTTCAGATAGCAGAATAAAAGATTATGCTTTGGGAGTGGAGAACTTAAAAGTAACGTTAACCTCAGACAGTGAAGCATACCTTACGGTTTCAAATACCATAGATGTAACGGCAAATTCTGACAGTAAACTGTTCTATAAGGGAGAGGCTGAAATAATCAGTCAAAATTTGTCGAGTGACGGGAAGGTTATAAAAAAATAGCATTTCTTTCTATCTTGGTATGGCCGAAGAAAAGTAAAGATGATATGGAAGAACGAAATGAGTTATATCCGGTTTTTTTAAAGGTTTCCAACCTGAACATACTCATTGTAGGTGGAGGCAATGTGGGCTTGGAAAAACTCTCTTTTTTGTTGAAATCTAGTCCAGAGGCAAAAGTGCAAATGGTTGCACCAGAATATTTGGAAGCTACCTTGGATTTGGCTAAAAACCATCAGGTGGAAATAACTCATGATATATATAACAAGAGTTATTTGGACGGCAAGCATATGGTAATAGCCTGTACGGATAAAGAAGAGGTAAACGAAGAAGTATATCATGATTGCAGGGAGCGAAGTTTGCTGGTCAATGTGGCTGACAACCCACCTTTTTGTGATTTTTATATGGGAGGTATAGTGACCAAGGGCAATGTAAAGATTGCTATATCCACCAACGGCAAATCACCGACCACGGCCAAACGGTTGCGTCAATTTTTTGAAGATGTGCTACCGGAACGAATAGACGATTTGGTTAAAAATCTTAATGAGTATCGTAAAACCCTTAAGGGAGATTTTGAAGAAAAAGTTGAGGCGCTCAATGAGTTTACCAAAGGACTTGTTGAGAAGAAAGACAGTTCAAAATAGAACGGCCCACGTTGCGTTAAAAAAGCTATAAAGTAGTTCGCCGAACTGATTTCAATTTCAAAAAATCATATTTTTGGATTCACCATAAGTTTCCCCTTTGTATTTGTTGTTTAGTTTCAATTCAAAACAATTTGAGATGAAAACTGTTGTTATAAAAGTGTTTTTGGGGATGTTTATTTTTCCGTCTTTTTTGCTGGCTCAATCAGGGGACAACCTAACGAGGTTGAAGGAATATATTGATAATGGTCAGTTGGTAATTTATACAGAGTCGTCCATAGTACTTGATTCAAGTTCCAGTGCCATCACTTACGTGGATTTTTGTGATGATGGCACGTATTATTATGACTACGAAGGGTCTTTCAATGTAAAGGGAACCCAAAATACAAGCAATAGAAATAGTCGGGCCAGTGGCGCTGGAGTAGCTAAAAACTCCGGAAACTGGCAAGTCTTGGAGTATCAGAATGCTTTTTATCTTGAGGTCACAGATGCTTTTGGCCAGAAAACTTATTATCCAATAAACATTCAAAATTTAGCTGCAGGCAAATGGAAACAAGGAAACACAACCTATGTTTTTGCTCCAAAGAAGGGGAGGTGTTTGTAGAGCTAAAAGATTGCAATTAGGCTAAAGTCTTTTCATTGAATCCAATAGGTCCTCTTTCTTTCTGGGAGAGATACTTACATGCATGTCATTGCTCATTATTATGTACCCCCCGTCGGATTTAATATATTTCTTTACCTCTTTTAAATTTATCAAGTAACTGTTGTGCACCCGCATAAATTGATGATCGGACAAGAGATTTTCATACTCTTTGAGGTGTTTGCTCACGAGAAGGCTGCTGCCATCCTTTAAGGTAAATGATGTATAGGAACCATCTGCCTTACATAAAATGATATCTCGAATAAGAATAAATTCCATTCCGGCAGTGGTGGCCAAACATATTTTTTCCTGTTTTTGGGCTCCCTGACCTAGATTCTGCATTAAAGTTTCGATCTGCTGCCTGTAAACACTGGTATCCATTCTGCTTCGTGCTTTGTCAACAGCTTCTTTAAGTTCTTCCAAGTCAATGGGTTTCAATAAATAATCTAAAGAACTAAACTTAATTGCTTTTAAGGCATATTTTTCAAAGGCCGTGGTAAAGATTACCTCAAAATCTGGATGTTCTATTTGATTGAGTATATCGAAACCCTCCCCAGACTGCAGTTCAATATCAAGAAAAACTACATCAGGGCTAAATATGGAAAGTACTTTGACCGCTTCGGGTACAGAACCTGCAGTCGCCAGTACTTTTACATCATCGCAGAACTCCTCTAATAGAGTTTTTAGAGTTTCTCGGCTGTGTTTTTCGTCTTCTACTATTACTACTTTTAATGTCATGGTGTGATGTTATGCTGCCATTATTTTGTGATTGCCCTATTTTTAGGATCTTGGTACTTGAATTCTATGAACATTTAACTGATAAATATCTAAGACTTACCTTGTTTCTGTTATACCTTGAGAAATTCGATTAGAAATCAAAAAATTTTGATGCTAATGATTAAAAAGGTACGACTTTTAGGGCGACTTGTGTTTTACGATCAAATCGTTTTTTTTAACAAAATGAACGGTAAAAAGAATATAATTAGTTTTAATCGGAAATTGTCAAATCTTACAAGTGGGTTATTTATACGGTTTTTATGGATTGTCCTCAAAACAATAGAAAGCCAAATACCTATATCCAATTTCGAAATGAATGGTGTTGTGCAAACTTAATTTAGGAAACCTACCGCGTTTTTTCTTTTGTATGTGGCCTACGCAGCATAACCCCATACTCGTCTTAGGCTCGGTCCAAAAGTATTCGCGGCAGGTATTTTGTAATACAAAGGTTTTGGTAAATAAGCCCTATTTTATAAAAGTTAAGGGCCAAACCACATTTTATATCATTAGCTTTAAATTTTTAATAAAAACTCCTAGAGTATCAGTTATTGACGGTTTATCGTTTCTCGGTATTTCATTGTGTTTTCTTTTCTTATATCCTTTGGCGTAAAAATCGGGGTTAGTTTTTGCTGCTCTTTAGTGCTTTACAAATAAATTGGCATGTTCCATTTAAAAAAGACTTCCGGGGTTGTTTCCCAAAAAAGCACCTGCTATTCTTATCTTAAGACTATTTGTTGGGTTGTCATTTTTATTTGATAAATGCATCTTTGG
Source organism: Flagellimonas meridianipacifica (assembly GCF_003001695.1). Classification (GTDB taxonomy): domain Bacteria; phylum Bacteroidota; class Bacteroidia; order Flavobacteriales; family Flavobacteriaceae; genus Flagellimonas; species Flagellimonas meridianipacifica. The sequence continues at coordinate 1,547,347 of NZ_PVYX01000001.1, forward strand.
AATTTATATATTGGATGTTTGTTCAATAGTACTTTGATTAACTGATAAGAATGAACCTTCAAAAAGGCCGCTGCGGTCTCCAATGACACCACACCAAGAAACGGGACTGGAGAAAAATACAGCGGCCCAACCTATGCTTTTTAAGTTCTTAATTTGAACTACTTTCATCTTACTATTTCATGAGGTTATAGGTTGCTTGCCAACCGGTTCTATTTTTATTGCTTATGATAAAAGCAAGGCTAATTTCCTTTTTTTTTCAAACTAAATTGTTCAAAATTGATGGTTGTATAGTTTCAATTGATGAATGGCTTTTATAAATCAAAATCCAAAATAAAATCTAATTGCGTCCTAATTTTTTAGTAATTACTTATCAAGCTTTGGGAAAATCGGAATACCTAACTTTATATCATTAGAGCGGAATACTTGGGCTTTCGTTTAGAAGCGTCTGAAACAAATTGGTTTTTAAGTGACATTGAAACACGGTTTTTATGATAACCACTAAAGTCTATTTTACAAAAGTTGCTCAAACACCCCAAAGTCTCTTCGTAATCATGGATGTTAACCCCATTGGCTTTTAAAAAGTTATGGATGCTATATTTTTTTTTGCGACCATATACTGAGCTTCGCTCTGGGTAGAAACTTTCAGGCTTAATAATTAGCATTTTTAATGATTTAAGATGGCACATAGGTGCAGTATAGTTGGATACACCATCTTTAATGCATTTAAATGTGAGGTATACCTTGCCAATGTTTTTGAAAACATTGGCTGTATAACCCAAAGTCTCATTGTTTACAGGAAGTTTAAGGCATGTATCTTCGGTCTCAAGATAGAAAAGAATTGTATTTTCCTGCAAAACATCTTTGGTCAATTCAGGAATTTCAATGATACTTGACCAACCTAGAGGTCTATCCCTTAAATCAAACAGGAGAAGTTTAACAGAGTCCAATAACATATGGTTATTATCTTTTTTATTTATGCGTATGTTATTGGATTTACTATATAGGAAAATAGGATAAATGATTATAACGGTAGCACAAATAAGAGTCCAAATAATGATCATCAGCTGCATTTTTCTTCGTCTTTAGAGTAATGAAACGTCTTAAATTCTAAATAAAGAAACCTATAATTCTGGATTCCATAGTGTGGAAATGTGTGGAACAGCCTTCTGAATTGATGAATAAATCATTTAAGGTGAAATGCAAATTTTACCGATGAATTGTATGCTCTTTATGTACATCTTTAGCTGCCCGACAAGACCCCCGTATAATTTATGGTTAAGGTTTCATGTCTGGTAGCTTTTTCTTACTAATTGTGAATGTCCATTTTTCTTATTTTCTCTAAATGGTCCAGTTGACCTATTACATTTTTTACGTCGTAGTCCACAATTTTTCGAGTACTGTAACTTCTCTTTATATGGTCTATATAGGTGTGAATCTCCAAAGTATAGTATTTTTCCATTTTGAAAATAGGATTATTCAAAACTTCAGTTTGGTTCGTTTGATTCTTTTTCCCAAATGCCCTTGCTCTATAAACCGTCTTGCATTCAACGTTTTCTTTATTAATCCATTCTACTGTTACTTCAACAAAATCGTCTTTCTGTTCTTTGAATTTATAAGTGGCATTTTTAGAAATGTTGCCTACTTCATATTCTGATTTTACAAGATCTAAAATCCATTTTTCTAAAAAATTATCCTTCATATTGGTTCCGTATTAAATATTTAGTTGAGACCATTTCTCTGGTCTCGGTTTTGATTCAAATTCCTTTAGGTTGAAATGTTCCTTCCTAGATTTTGAAGGTTGATGAATCTGGAACGTTACCCTTTAAGAGGATGAAATAAAAGACAGCTTTGCAAAGGGCGTTTACCTGTCCTTTCTGAATTTTGTTAAGCGGTTGGTCAGTTTTTTGACCATAGTTTTTTAAACCATTCAATTGCTCTTTTTCTGGCCAAATCACTTTCAGGAAGACCATCAAAGTCAAATCCATGAGCTACACCTTCATAATAATTCATTTCTACCGGTGCTTCTTTTGATTTTAGAACCTCAAAAAGACACAAGGTATTTTCGGTTAATACGTCATTGGATGGTATTTGGAATAGTATGGGGGCGTAGGGAAGGAATACATTCCCTTCAGTGGCCTGTGAGCCACACGGGTGTTTGCCAAAATAATTATAGCCAACGGAACCACCGTAGTAAAATACAGCACCTGAAAAGCCGATTTCGGGTTTACTTTGAGGGGGCAATACCCCATCTGAAAACCCATATTCTTTGCCGTTTTGACTTTGGGTCCATTCAAAATCCTTTGAAACTCGATTAGTGTCGAGCATGGTGGCTACAACAGCACTTGCACCATCCGAAAAACCTAAAAGTGCAATGTTTTCTTCCTCCACAATGGGGCTTCCGTCTTCATACTCCAAATTTTGAAGTAAGGATAATGCAGCATTTGCATCTTTTGGCCTTTCAAATTGAGCACTTATCTTAAAATTATCTGGAAGCTCTCTCCATTTTCCAGTTCTTGTGGTGACACCTCTCCCAGAATAACTATCCACAAAGGCACCTACTATGCAATTTTCAGCGAGCAAATTTTGCCATTGTATAAACTGTCCGGACATGGTTTCAGAACTAGGATCTTTATTGGTCCACATACCATCTGAACCATGCATAACCACAACTGCAGGCAAAGGTCCATCTGGGCATCCTTCAGGGATAGAAAGAAAAACGGGAATTTCATAATCACCAACTGGTATTTGAACTAGAGTCTTAGAAGTGCCGGAGGGAATGATCTGAGCGTTTTGTAGAGAACCTAAATTATTTTCAGAATCATTACTACAGCCAAAGCATACCAAAACTAGAGCAAAAATCAATTTCAAAGCTATTTTTTTACGAGTTGTATTCATTTTTAATTTGTGTTTACGTTTTAATAAGTACATGTACAATTGGAAATACCCTGAAATAAGTCTACGCCCAAGGTAACCACATGGGTGCCACTGGAGTACCCCAATAATTCAGTAAGGATTACTTGATAAGAATAACCAAAGTAAAAACCACTTTTGTTTAGCCCTAGAATTGGTGCTACATAAAGAGGTTGGGCTACTTGATCATTTAAAAACCGATATGTTATACCAGCATAATAACTATCTATGAAGTCGTATAACCGAAACTTGACATTTAAGTCTGTTACTGAACGGCCATCGCTTTCGAAATATTGAAAAAATACGGAGGGTTCTATTTCAAAATCCGCTCTTCCATTTTTTCTGAACTTATATCCAGAGTATAAGAAGTAGTTTCGTAAAATGTTTGGCTCATATAAAAAATTGAACTTTTCAAAATCTTTGTTCAAGATGTTGGACACGTTCAAACTCAGAAAATAGTTTCCTTTTCTGTATAGTGCGCTCAAATCAAAATTTGGATTGCTTGATGCTCTATCATCGGTGATTGCCAAATCGTTGTTTTCTTGAAAATTTTCGATATCAATTCTGAATTGATTTAGGTTAAAAGAAAGGGCCAAGGAAAAATAATGGTCGTCATATTGGTCAATCGTTAAATGATGAGCAAAAGAAACTCTACTTCCTCTTTGCTTTGTTTCACCGTTGGAATCATTATAAAGTACCATGCCAATTCCAGACCGATTCCCCAGTCGTACATCAGCAGAAAGCGATTGAGTATCTGGAGCATCTGGGATGCCTACCCATTGACTCAATCCGTTCATACGTACCTTTACATAATTGCCTATTCCAGCGTGGGCAGGTGACATTAAAAAAGGATTATCGGATAAGTATTGAGATAATTGAGGAATAGTCAATTCTTGACCTCTAAAGGTCATTGCCCAAAAAATGAATAGAAGGAATGTTATTTTTCTCATTTTTATTGGTTTATCTGTAAAGGGTAAAATGCCCTACAAATTCACGCCCGCTACCATCATTCAACTGGATTACATACCAATAGTCTCCAGAGGGCAGGGGTTTTGACTCATACAAGCCATCCCAACCTTGGTTCAATGGCCCCATTATATTTATTTTCCTGCCGTATCTATCAAAAATGAAGGTTTGGATATTAGGATAGGGTGAGATGTTTCTAGGTCTCCAAAAATCATTTTGACCATCACTATTTGGTGTGAAGAAGTTGGGAATATCAATACCATCAAAATTTAAGGTAATCGTTTCTATAGCCTCACAACCGTTTCCATCCAATACTCGAACTACATATGTTCTGCTCTCATCAATAGGAAAAACATTGTTCGAAGTTCCAGGTTGGTCATCAAAGAAATAGGTATAAGGAGGAGTGCCACCAGAAGCATTGGCAGTTATTTCATTAATGTTGGAATTAGTTAAATCAAGTTCTACTGGAGTTGTTTCTTCAATCGTAAAGGGAATAGTTGTTAAACAACCATTGGTATGTAAAATTGATAAGAAATGATTTCCAATGGGAATGTTTCCAAACTCTGGAGTAAGAACAAAATCATTCAATTCTGTTGAATCTAAGGCGTATAAAACTTCTGAATCTATCGATGTATTAGCAAGACTGACCATAATAGAACTATTAGGTGCTCCTGATTCACAAGAGTAAATAGGCTCTATTACGGCATCAAGATTGGGTCCCCCAGGGAGAATGTCAAATTCGGTTATAGTTTGACATCCATTACTATCCATTATGCTTATCGAATAATTTCCTGGATTTAATCCATTTATGGTAAATGATTCATTTGTAAATATCTCTACTTGTTGAGTATTGATTTGTACATTGTATGGTCCTACGCCATTTTCTATTATTATATCAATAAAACCATCACTACTTTCCCAACAAGATTCATGACTTATATCCAGTGATATGGACAATGAATTTATGGTGACCACGAAAGAGTTCTCCACGTCTGGGCAGGAGCCGTTGCCGGGGCTGAAGACGTAGAGTGTGGATGTTGCGGTTATGGCGTCCCCTGCGGAGAGGGCGCTTCCCCCACCGTTGGGCGCGTCGAAGTAGCTTCCGTTGGCCAGTGCCGGGAGGATGTATGAGTCACAGCTCTCGACGTCCGCCGGAGCGTCTGCGATGGGAGTGGTGTTTATGGTGACCACGAAAGAGTTCTCCACGTCTGGGCAGGAGCCGTTGCCGGGGCTGAAGACGTAGAGTGTGGATGTTGCGGTTATGGCGTCCCCTGCGGAGAGGGCGCTTCCCCCACCGTTGGGCGCGTCGAAGTAGCTTCCGTTGGCCAGTGCCGGGAGGATGTATGAGTCACAGCTCTCGACGTCCGCCGGAGCGTCTGCGATGGGAGTGGTGTTTATGGTGACAGTCATAGTTGCGGAGTCAGAAGGGCAGGCCCCCGTAGATGAGACGGTATAGGTGAAGTCGTAGTTTCCCTGTCCGATGGCGGAGAAGTCTATGTTGGAAGGGTCCACCACTACAGAGTTGATCCCATTGCCGAAGGCATCGTCGAAGTCTCTCCATGTGCCCCCGCTGTCAGCGCCCGCGAGCTGTGCGTTCAAGTCGTATGGTGTTGGGTCACCCCCACAGAGGTCGAGGTGGGTGGCCGTCCCAGCCTCATTTGTGGCGTCGATGGTAAGGTTGAAACTCTCTTCATCAAAACAGTTCGGGGTGGTGCCAGTTTCATCGTATATGTAGTACGTACCGGATGACGTGAGCACATTGTTGGGAGCATACTGGGTGCCCGTTCCACCGGGGCCGTCATAGTACGCCTCGTTGCCCGTAAGGTTAGCCCCCGTTATCGCTGGAAGGGTGTAACTGTCGCAAACTGTGGGGTCAGGTGTCAAATCGTCGATATCGGGGCTCAGGTTGACCGTTAGCACAAAGGTCTCTTCATCAAAACAGTTCGGGGTAGTACCAGTTTCATCGTATATGTAGTACGTACCGGATGACGTGAGCACATCGTTCGGGGCGTACTGGGTGCCCGTTCCACCGGGGCCGTCATAGTACGCCTCGTTGCCCGTAAGGTTAGCTCCCGTTATCGCCGGAAGGGTGTAACTGTCGCATACCAATGGATTAGTTGGCAGGGCGTTGATATCTGGTGTTTCGTCAATGTATCCAACAGTAAATACTTCTAGATGATTGAAGTTTACATTATCAAAATAGACGTTACCAGCCAAATCAATGCTAGTGGCATCAATTTGAGTTATAGGTCCGGTAGCAAAATTACCATCCAAATCGTTATCAATAAGTAGTTTAAGGGTACAACTGCCATTACTTAGTATATCAGAACTACTGAGGTTTATCCTAACACTAACATTTGCTATTGGATTGGAAGCTGATCTTACTGCCTGTACTCTCCACTCTCTTTCAATTCTGGAGTCAATCCCCACGGGTAGTTCTATGTTTGATTGGTTAATGGTCTGATTATCGTTTGCCCAAATCAAATAGTTATGTTCATAAGGATTTAAGCTTCCCGTTATTTGTCCATCGATTGTTGTTCTAGTCAAATCGAGATTGTCCGTGGAAAAATCACTATTGGTGGACATAGTGACAATGGCATCAGAGTTAACGCTTTTTGATATTCTTTGATCAATGTAATAACGTAGGCTCAATCCGCCCCCAGTATCTTTGAACCTGTCTTTACCCAATCCAGCAATATCATGCTGATAAATTGGGTCTGCCTGCCAAATAATGGAACCATCTGCCGCTAGATAATTATATGTTGCATGGCCTCCAATACTTCCCAACTGTGTCCCATTACTCAAGGTTATTCCGTATTTGATTGCCAGATAGGATTCTACTCTTTGCCTTTGATTTGCACTCATACTAAAATCGGCTAGCAATATCTCTGCAACATCCCCTGTCAGGTTTCTGTTTGAGTCGTTGCTATTAAAATGTTTTCCTACCCGGTTAAAGTAAAACAAGTCGTTGTCCGCAAGGGGATGGTTACGCGTAACCGAAATGTCAGGAATTCCATTTACCGTAGTGGTTAGTCTTTCAGCGTTCATTAAAGCTGTTCTTGTAAATACTCCGATGGCAGGCTCTGCTAAAAGATTTATGCCACCACTCACAAAGAATTCACCGGCATCTACCATAGATACTGGGTTCCATGTTCGACCTACTGAAAAACGACTTCCATCAGAAACACCCAGAGATAGGTTAGTGGTCCAATTATTTTGATTGAAAGTTTCATGTTGTATATCAACGTCACCCCCGAACAATAACCTTTGGGTTTCAGCTGAGTTACCCATACCCCGTGCTCTAAAAACTACAAATATGGTTACGTTTCCGCGTGAGTTTGACCTGAAATGTAATGCTTGACCATCGCCACTACCATCAAACTCAACGATGGGATTAAAGTTCATATTATCGGCATCATTTCTTCTGACTGTGGGCAAACCAGGAGTCGATCCTGAAGGTGTTAAGAATTGGGCAAGACCACCGCTGTTGGGAGTGGGGTAATCAAAACCAGGTGGGCTTCCAAAAGGGTCATTGGGATAATCCACCGGATTAGGATTCGGTATCAAATTCTGTTCGGTAAAATATACAATATCATACCATGTGTTGACTGAATTACCATCTTGCCCCAATGTTGTTATCGGATTGGGATTTGACAGTCCAAAGCCATTGGTGGGGGAGTTGATTCCCTTTCCTGCACTGAACCATGTATCTATTTGTTGCGCATGATTATGGAGTGAAATAAATAGAAATAAAAAAAGGAAGATGGATTTAGAATATCTTGACGATAATTCATCCTGATTGGAGAAAAACTTAATGGATGGTTTTTTTCTTCTGGAGGAAAGAAAATATAGCAATGCAGCAAGTAGTTTTTTAGTCATAAGCAATTGATTTGGGGTTTGGATGTTGCCCTTTTGAAGAACTATCCATTATAAAAGAAGAAAAAGTGTTTTGGATATCGATTTACGAATTCATCAATAGCTTGTGGTAATTGACGAATGGCCGAGCTGAGGCAACAAAGAATTTTGTATATACTTCAATTGCAATGCTTTAACAAGAAAATTAACGCAAAATTCTTAAAGATGGATTAAGCAAAAAAACCATCAAGAGAGATGCTTGATGGTTTCCATTGTGATCGTAGCTTAGAGAACACAGTTTGCCAAATAATAGTAGTAAATAACTAGAGCTTGCTTACGACCACGTTAAGTATCTGGTTAATCTAGACCCTTCCTTATTTTTTTACTTAATTAGGTTAATTTCTACTCTTCTATTTTGTTTTCTCCCACTTCGGGTCGCATTATTCGCTATAGGTTTCTCTTCACCGAAACCTATTGCTTTCAATCTATTAGGGCTGATGCCTTTGCCTATCAAGAAATCACGCACAGAATTAGCTCTTGCTTCAGAGAGTTTTTGATTGCTGGAACTACTTCCTACACTATCGGTATGACCTTCTACTGTAAAAACAGCCAATGGGTATTCATTTAATATTTGGATGATGTCCACTATCGTTATCACAGATTCAGATTTTATTGTCGCTTTTCCAGTATCAAAAAGGATTGTTCTTGCGTAATCGTTCAATTGTTTTTGAACTTCTTCGGTCACTTCCGGACAACCATTGTTGGATACAGGACCTGCCGTATTCGGACAGGCATCATCGACATCGGGCAGGTTATCCCCATCTGTATCTGGACATCCTTGGTGTTTTGGAGTCCCAGGAATATCTGGACAACGGTCTTCGTCATCAATTATGCCATCATTGTCTGAGTCTGGACACCCATTGTATTTAGCAACACCGGGAGTTTTTGGACATTGATCATCTTTGTCAAGAACGCCATCTCCATCCGTATCTTTCCAGGGGCAACCTTTGTTTTTCAATGGCCCTTTGGTATCCGGGCAATCATCTTCTTTATCCAACACACCGTCTTTGTCCCTATCTTCCCAAGGACATCCATTGTTTTCCAATGGCCCAGCTATTTTTGGACAGGCATCCGATTTATCTTCTATACCATCGCCGTCCTTGTCCTTAAGTGTCTTCTGATATATGGGGACTTTTAGACCCGCATATATGTCAAGGGATTGTGCGTCGTTTCCAAGCAAAGAGGTAATTATTGAACCGGAACCTAAGTACAACGGTCCTACCCTTAAACCAGCTCCCCATAGGAAACCTATATCTTCCACCATGCGTAAAGGAGAGTAAATACTGAGCCATTTTCTTTCTAAACGTGGAGAAAGGGATATCTCGTTTAAAATACGGTTTGAGTTGAGTTTATCGGTTCGAATCAAAGACAAATCCGTATTGAGATTTAGATAAAACAATGAATTGATGTTCCAATCAATATTTGTATGAAACGCGGCAGGTAATTGAGAATCTACTGGGTTGTTTTGTGATTCAATCAGGTTAAAGTTATTTCTAATTGCCTCTTCCAAATCCTGTCCGTCAAAGTTGTCAATGCTCTGAGTTCCGCTCAAATCATATATTTCATTAAAGCCATCACGGTTGTTTATTTTTGAAATATCCGTGATAGATGCGCCAATCTTCAATTTGTATTTATTGATCCCTCGGTTGGAAACTGGTTTTCCATCTTTGATCAATTGACTATTTACCTGATGTTCAGGTCTCCATTCATAGACCAGGCCTAAATCGAACCCGAAGCCACTTGCATTACCAAATTCGAGAAAGTTATCAAAGTCAACTCCGGTATTGAAATCATATTCACCATACGTTAACTGCCCTGAAGTTGTAATCAATCTGGTATCGGCATCATAATCCAGTGTTATATCTTCTCCCCTTATATATGCGTTTTGAACTCCTACCAGATATTTTAGAGTTATACCTCCCTTTAGGAAATGTTGTTCTTTTTCCAGTATGGTCCTTGCGTATGTAAATCCAAATTCAGTCCAAACATTTATACTTCCTGTAAAACTTCCTTCATTTATAAAAAAGCTTTCATTTTCATTAAAACCACCTTCTTTATCAATGATTTCCCCGTTCACATCATTTAAATTAAAAAAGGTTCTAGCTCTGGAATATAATGCTATTGAGTTCTTCTCATTTAAACTCAACATAAAGGATGGACCCAGTATGTCGAGATTACTTGCTAGGAAATTACTTTCATTAGCTGTTTGACTCGCTTTATCAAAGACATCATCGATGTCATCAAATGCGTCACTTAGATTTACCCCTATGTAGTCATTTCCGAAGAAGCCACTCACTCCTATGAGGTTAATGTCTAACTTGGTTCTTGAGTCAGCAATAGTGGCGGGGTTGGAAAGCACTCCGTGTACTCCGTTATAGTTATCTGCTAAATATCCAATATATGATTGCGCACTACCCATGCAATAGCATAAAAATGCGATACTAAGCAAACACTTCTTAAAATTTATAGTTCTTGGTCTTTTATGCATGATTCTTGGTTTTAAGATTGTTTATTGATAGGATTAAGATTGACTTAAAACTGGAGCAAATAGAAGACAAATAGAGTTTGTTTTATGGGTAAAATCCACGTAGCAAGGCTTTCAATTGATGGATTAACGGTTTGGCTTAACGGTATGGTTTTGAGTTGGGAAAAGGATGGCATCAAAATTTGAGGTTTTGCCTAATGCTACATACCTGTAAACAAAAAACCATTGTCACCAAGGAATTTCAATTCCTTGGTGCAATGGAAACCTCAACTAAACTAAACACTTTTTTGACCAAACAATCCAAAAGTGCATTACTAACTACTAGTCCGTCAATTGATTTACAAAACCAAAATAAAGACGTAATTGCTATACAAATGTAGAAAGGTGATTTGCCTAATACTGACTTCAATTAACGAATGTAGGGTTTCACTTTACGGATACAGGAGATGGACCAGTAACTGGATAACCTAATCGTATGTTTTTTCTCTAGTTCGAAATCGATTCATCATCTTTAAGAGTTTCAATCAACCAAGTCATAGCAATATGATATATCAACGAGTATATGGTAATCCGCATATAGCAATAAGCGCGCTTTGGATGAATCCTACTGATAATTGTCATGTTTTCATCAATATTGGATGGTTAGCTTTGTTCGTCAAGTAGTTATACCATGGGTGAAATGATAAAACAACGCTCTCAGAATACTACGGAGCGTATGGCTTTTGTGCAACACCTAATCAATGACGTAAAGGCTTTGGAGTTGCTCTTAAAAAACGGAAGTTTTGAGGATGATATAGTACGTATAGGAGCCGAACAGGAGCTATGTCTTATTGATCAGGAATATAGGCCATATGGTGTGAATCTAAAATTACTTGAGGCCATTAATGATGACCATTTTACCACAGAATTGGCCAATTACAACATTGAAATCAATTTGGACCCTTTTGAACTCAAAGGGAACTGTTTCAACTTGGTGGAGCAGCAGTTACGAAGTTTGTTGCAAAAAGCTGCTGAAAAGGCGGATGGCATGGGTGCTAAACTACTACTGGCTGGAATTTTACCGACCATAGGAAAAAAAGAGGTAGGGTTGGAATACCTAACCCCGATACCTCGATATTTTGCCTTGAACGATATGCTCAAAGCATACAAGGGTGGTGATTTCAACTTGAAGATTCGAGGGGTAGATGAGTTGTTTTTAAAGCATGATTCGGTAATGTTTGAAGCTTGTAATACCAGCTTTCAATTACATTTGCAAATACCCACATACGATTTTATCTCAAGCTATAATTGGGCCCAGGCCATTGCCGGCCCAGTACTTTCGGTATGTTGTAATTCGCCCATGCTCATGGGCAGGGAGCTTTGGAAAGAAACCCGTATTGCTCTCTTTCAGCAGAGTCTGGATACCCGAAAAACAGCGCATGCCCTTAAAAATCAGACACCCAGAGTAGGATTTGGGGATGATTGGGAAACTGGTAGCGTTGCAGAAATCTTCAAAAAAGATATTTCCAAGCACAGAATTCTTTTGACAAAACACATCGAGGAAAATTCTTTGGATATAGTTAAAAGTGGAAGAATTCCTAAGCTGCCCGCCCTATGCTTGCACAATGGTACGGTCTACCGATGGAACAGACCCTGTTATGGTGTAGGAGGTGGAAAACCACACCTCCGCATAGAAAATCGATATATCCCTTCAGGGCCGTCGGTATTGGATGAGATGGCAAACTTTGCATTTTGGGTGGGATTAATGAGAGGGAGGCCACGGTCTTTTGATGATATGGCTTCCCATATGGACTTTAAATCGGCCAAGACCAATTTCATAAAGGCGGCGCGTACGGGTAAGGAAACTCTCTTTTCTTGGTGTGGAGAAGCCTACAGTGCCAAAAAATTGGTTTTGAACAAATTACTTCCTATAGCTTACAAAGGATTACATAGATGTGGAATTGACGAGGAAGACGTTGAGCGGCTTTTGGGTGTAATTGAAGCCAGAACCAATGGTAGGACCGGTGAGCAATGGCAAGTGGCCAATATAAGAGAGCTGAAAAAAAGGTATAGAACAGATAAGTCTTTGGTGTTGTTGACAAAGCATATGGTGGAGAACCAGACGGAAAATCTGCCTATTCACCTTTGGAAAGATATTGACCTAAAGGAAATCAAGAGAAAACCAAAACTGGTCAAAGAAATCATGACCTCACATGTACTAAAACTCTATGAGGATGATTATGTAAGTATGGCCATGGCCATTATGGAGTGGAATCAAATCCATCACATTCCAGTGGAAAATGATCAAGGCGAATTGGTTGGACTTCTTACATGGAGTTATTTGGAATCTTTGGACAAATCAATTGATTTCGAAAAAACGACTGTTGCAGATGTTATGATAACCAGGATAGTTTCCGTTTCTCCGGACGAAAAAATTGAAAGTGCCAGCGCGATTCTGAAAAAGCATGAAATAGGTTGCCTTCCCATTGTTCTTGGTAAAACTATCGTTGGAATTCTAAGTAAATCTGATTTAGTTTGATGACTCAGCATTCTAATCCTTATACTTCCGTCACAGAAAATGTGCATCGTGTTATTGGCCATTTAAAGGGAGCTAAAGATGGTCCAACCATTGTTTTTTTTGGAGGAATCCATGGGAATGAGCCGGCTGGAGTAATTGCTTTGAAACAAGTATTTGAAAAACTGCAAGGAAGCAAGGAATCCCTCCACGGTGAGTTTATTGGACTAACAGGAAATCTAAAAGCCCTGAAAGAAGGGGTCCGTTTTATTGATGAGGACCTAAATAGAATTTGGCTTCCAAATCAATTAGAGGCACAGAAAGAAATTTCTAAAACCTTAAACGCCGAAGAGGAGGAAATGGTCGAACTCCATTCCCTTATTGAGCAAATTATTAATGGATTAAGCCCCCCCTTTTATTTTATTGATTTGCACACAACTTCTGGGGAAACGGAACCTTTTATTGTGATGAATGATAGCTTGCTAAACCGAAGTTTTACCTCAAATTATCCTTTGCCTGCAATATTGGGTATTGAAGAATACCTTACAGGTGCTTTGTTAAGTCATATTAATGAAATGGGGCATGTTGCCTTTGGTTTTGAAAGTGGACAACATTCCGATGAAAAGGCCATTGTGAACGCTTTTCACTTTATTGAATATACACTTGGGCTTGTAGGGTTTATTCCTATGGAGAAAGTTGATCTTAAAGGAATAAGAGCAAAGCTTCAACAGAATAGTGAAGCACCCCATCGCTTTTTTGAAATTTATTATCAGCACCTAATTCAAAAAGGAACCTCGTTCAAAATGCTCCCTGGGTTTGTCAATTTTCAGTCTGTACCCAAAGGGATGTCCATTGCCATGAACGGAAATGGACTAATAAAAACAGATAAAAGAAGGCAAATTTTTATGCCCCTATATCAGGACAAGGGATATGAGGGCTTCTATTTTATAAGAAGAATCCCTCTGTTTTATCTTTGGCTTTCCAAATACCTGAGAAAACTTAAAGTTGATGGATGGTTGTCCTACTTACCTGGAGTACGTTGGGCTTCATCAAAGAAGGAGGCTTTGATCTTGGATAAAAGAATCGCCCGTTTTTTTGCAAAATCTTTCTTCCATTTATTGGGGTATAGAGCTCGGGAAATGGATGAAACCCAACTTCTGCTTAAAAATAGGGAGCGCAATTCCAAGACTGCTTTTTACAAGAATGCGCCATGGCGCAAGTAAAACATCTTAACCTTCGGTACCAAGACTCTCAATAAAACCAAAAACTCTGGATTCCAATTCTTCAAGCTGATCGACAATGAACTTTGGTTCCAAAAGATTACAATCATGAACCGACTTTCTCGTAATATCATTGGTAACTGCAAAAACGGACATGTTAGCATTTTGAGCGGCCTTTACGCCATTGGCCGAATCTTCAATCACCAGACATTCTTCAGGTTTTAATCCCAGAATTTTTTTTGCTTTGTTATAAATATCGGGTTCTGGTTTTCCTTGTTCAACATCATCACGAGTCAATACCAAATTGAATTTGTCAAAAATCCCCATGGTTTGGGTGACTTTTTTAGCTTCTGGAAGATGAGACATTGTAGCAAGCACAAGAGTATATTCTTCGCTATACAATCTATGAAACAAACCAAGGGTAAAGGAACAGAAATGATTGGACAAGAGTTCAGTGTCATCTAGGATTTCCCTGTATACTTTTAGTCGTTTTTCTATTAGTTTTTCTTCAATCGACAGAACATCCTCTGTATCCAAAAAATGGGTTAACTGAGGCATATATCGTTTTGCCAATCCGCTCACTACCTCCTGTCGTGATAGACCCACGAATTGGTAGAAAACATCCAAAACGTGTTCCTTTGCCACCTTATTTTGGGTCAATTCATTAATTGCCGCAGCATAAGAAGTGGCTTTTAGGACCTCAGTTTGGATTAGTGTTCCATCCAAATCAAAAATTACCGCTTTGATCATGTTACTCAGGATTTTCCGAAAGTACAGCAAGCTAGGGGTTTCAAGTGGGAAAAAGAAACGTATTACATCTTCATAACAAAATGATAAGCTATGAATGCTCGCAATTCAATACTTTTAATGCAAAAGAAAGATATCCCATGCCGAACACTGAAAAAGAAAAGCAATTGGCGGCTGAAGCTTCCGTGAAATTTGTAAAGGATGGAATGGTTGTGGGGTTGGGAACGGGTTCTACAGCAGAATTCATGATTCGGCAGCTTGGAGAAAAAGTTGCAAATGGCCTTTCGATGACAGGGGTTCCTTCTTCGGAAAGAACAGCAAATTTGGCTCAGGAGCTTGGAATTCCCTTGACCCCCTTGGACAAAGTGGATAAGCTTGACCTCTATATCGATGGGGCTGATGAGATAGATGCACAATTCAACATGATAAAAGGAGGAGGAGGAGCGTTACTACGTGAAAAAATATTGGCCTACAATTCAAAATTCAATGTTATCATTGTTGATTCCAGTAAAAAAGTGGAAAGTTTAGGGAAGTTCAGATTACCCTTGGAAGTAATTCCTTTGGCACACAAAAAAGTAGTTGACCAACTTATACAACTTGGACTAAATCCTATACTGCGGAAATTGGATAATTCGGAGTACAGGACAGATGAGAACAATTTTATTCTGGATATTAATATATCAGGCCAGAAAAACCTGAAAGATCTAAATACAAGGCTTTTGGAAATACCGGGAGTGGTTGAAACCGGACTTTTTTTAGACTACGTAAATGTTTTGATTTTAGGAAGAGCTGGGGATGTTGAAGTCACCCATGTTAATAGAAATTAAAACCAAGACTATTTTATTTACGACGCCTATTGGGTTCTTGTACAAGTTCGTCATCTTCCCAAATCCCGCTGGCAACTATATCTCCTTTTTTGCCATAGAAAATACCTTCTCCAAAGCGTTCATCCGCTTTCCAATGACCTACGTATTTTTCCCCATTTGGCCAGTAGTAAGTGCCTTGGCCATCTCGTTTGTCATTAATATAAGTGCCCTCATAGGATTGACCATCGGGCCAATAAAATGTGCCTTGGCCGTGCCTTTGATTATTTTTCCATTGTCCTTCATAACGACTTCCTGTGCTAAGTAAGGCAACCCCCATACCGTTGGCTTTTTTGTCCTTAACATCACCAACGTAGTGCACAACGCTACCTTTACTGGTAATGAATGTCAAGTACTGTCCGTTGGCCTTTTTTCTCAATTGTTTTTGAAGTCTGGAGACCTGTGCTCGCATTTTTTCCATTGCAAATGTCAAAGAATCAATCGTATTGATTTCATCAGAACTAAATTCATTGACAACCTGCGGAGTCGTGTCCAAAACCGCCAAGTGATTGGAATCGGTATTATTTTTTTTGGTTTGAAGGGCCAAAAAAGTCTTGGCAAAAGCCATTCGCATTTCCAAGGCCGCACCATCACTTTCCGTTTTAGGTTCTTGCCCTTCACTGTACGACTGAATCGCATCATCGTAATTTCCACGTATTAGCAAAGAATCACCTTGTAACAGTGCTTCGTGCATAGCCAAACGTGAAAACAGATTTTGTTCGGTTTTTTGATTGACTTCAAGTTGCTGTTTTAGTGTTCTCGAGTTGGACCAAAAGTACAATGCCAAAGCTCCAAAAAAGAGAACCAAAACGTAGGTTAGTAGAGGGCGTATTTTTTTCATAGTGTCTGTCAACTATATGGATGTACGAGATTAATCACCAAAATGGATGGATGGTAGCTTATTTTTAACTTTTCTGAAATCTGGAGAGAAGTATAGATGAATACGAAATGTCCAATTTTGCTTGTAAATTCCACCATTTTCCAAGGTCTGTCCGGTTGAGTACATCAAACCAGCGGCAACAGTCAATCTCGGTTGGATAATGTACCCTAGAGTAGTGGTCAATCGTAAGTCCTCCATGGGGCTTGCCACAACAGCCTTTCCACTTTGCATGATAAGCTCTGCTTCAGGAGAAACGTAGAAAGTACCCGGTTCGAACTTATAGTTGTTCAATGGCACTTTGGCCCTGAGCATATACCTCCAGCGATTGCGGAATATATATTCACTGTTCTCGGCAAAACCTTGGGTCCATCTATGCTCTATTCGTATCCTATGATAAAACATAGTACTTCCCAACGGCATGGCATACTGATATTGATGCCAAATACGCCACTCGGGAACCACACTTCGGTCCTCAGAAGATTCATCAGTGTTGAAATTGACACGTAATACCCCTCCTAGACTTACATTAAAGCTTTTTGAATAAATATAACCAATGGCATGTCTGTTATAAATCTGGCCAATTTGTCCAATGAAGGGCGTGCTTTCAGTTTCTTCAAAACGAAAGTGGGTCTGTGCATCCCAGAAAAGTCTTTTCGAAATCCGAATATTACCATAGGTATTGAACCATACCCTGCCCACAGGATCCTTGAATTCTGCTTCCTCGGGGAGTACATTTCCCTCCTGAGTGTATCCCAATGACAAGCCAAACAACAGAAATAGACTCGCTATTATACTGCTAAAAACAAAATGATTTTTCAACGTTCAGCAGTTTTAGAGTTTGACACTATCCCCAATAATTCCAGTACAGTTTCTGGGTCCTGTTCCTTTCTAAGTTTCCGTTCCAATTTCTTGGTGGGTTCATCCCGAAGCTGCAACAGACGTGTTTGAATGTCTTTGAACAATTGAAGCATGTTGGTAACGTCTTCGCATTCTACTGGTGAAGCTACCAGATCTAAAACATAAGGAACAATGATATTTTGATGGGCGGAAGTGATACGCTTCTTGATATCCTCGTCCATAATGGTAGCGGTAAAAGGATTCCAAAATGTATCTTGGTAGGCTTCATTGATGACACGCTCTCGCTCAGGAAGATTTCCTACTTCCAATGCCAGTTCTCCCAAATTTTGAAGACAGGTCAACGTGTTTTGCCCATATTCCAGTTTTTCATCCGATTCCGGCATTTCAGCATAGGTCTTCAACGTGTTTTCCTTAGTCGCTAGAATTCCATTCAAAGCCCTTTTAATGCCTAGGCGATTTGTAGTTAACAAAGTGTCTATATTGTTTTCCAAAACCTGGGTTTCCTTAACAATCAGTTCGTCAAGCTTCAAAAATTGCTGTTGTTTTTCGGCTTTTTCAAGCCATTCAGACAAACTCTTGGAAATGCTATCAAGGCTTTTCTCTGCATATGTGGCCATCTTTTGAACATTATCCAAGTCTGTTGCTCCCCTAGCGTATTCTTGAAAAGATTCTAAATCCCAATAAGAATCGGAATCCGTTTCATTGGACAATTGTATGCGTTTTTGTGGAAGTCCATTTGGCCAAATTTGGTTAGCAAGCGTTTCTTTGGGTAAAAACTCAATGATTTTTTCATCGTAAAATGAGATGAAGGCCCCGAGGGGTTCCAAGAAATCATCTTGTAATCGCGAAACTACTTTGTAGTAATAATTGGCTTTATCATTTGATCGCGCTAAAAGTTCGAGTTGCGGATTAGTTAGCAGTACATTGCTCATCTCAGCAGCGGAGCTATACGCTTTCTTTGTATTGTTAAATTGGGAGATTTCTAGACTATCGAGGGGGTAAAAGGGAGCCTTAACTTTGAAGCTGGGCATGAATTCGGATTTACCCAAATCGTTGAAAAAGTGATTGATGCTTTGATAATGTTGCGAATTCTGGCGTAAAAGCTGGTACATACCCATATCTTCTGGGTCTAAACCAGGTTGCTGTTTTTTAATGTACCACGTTACAATTTTCAAGTAGCTGTCATCCAATGCTGTAGGTTTATAAGACTTAGCTGATGTGTCAAAAACTTCTAACGTTAAGTCTCCTTCTGGGGCGGCCTTTTCAATCTTTTCCAAAAGACCATTATTGAAGTACCAGTTTTCTGAAGGTTCGTCAGATGCATCTGAATACACGGCCCAAATATCATGGGCAAACCCATCACGCAGAAAACGTCCCACGAGGGTAATTGAATCGTTTTCAATTTGAAAGCTTTTTTGAGGTATCCCTTGTTCAAAAGAAATACTACTGGAAAACAATTCCTCACTAACTTCTGAATTCTCAATTCTTGAGATTTTATAGGCCCAATCCCCATCAGGCTTTCCCTTGGTAAGATTACCCAATGCATCATGCTGAATACCGCTTACATTTACTCGATACTGGTACCCTACTACCTGACTGGATTGGTTTGAGCTGAACTCACCAAACTGAAATTTCCAAAAGCCTTCAGGATATCCTTCGTTAAAATTGCCGGAAAAAGAAAAGAAACTGTCCTTTTCTTGCAAAAGTGCATTCAGGTTGGATTTGTACATCAAGAAGCTACCCACTGGAATTGAATCGCCTTCCACTACCTCAAATGGATATTCGGCTGTACCCGTAAAACCTCCGGCGCTCAATTCTCCAGAAAAGAGTTGGGTTTGTGACTCTCCTTGGGTGGAGTAAAAGGAAAATAAAATACCTAGAATTATGCGTATAACTCCTTGGTTGAAATATTTCATGTGTTCTATACTTTTTTCTTTCCAAACTCCAAGTAGGCAGGATTGAAAAACATACGTCTTACATACGTGAAAAAATGAAGTTCGGTCTATAAAAAAATGAAAAATGTTGGATTTTTGTTTTTAGCGCTAAAAGTGTTCCCAATCGCTCAACTTATTAAGTAGAAATGAGATACTTTTTTAGGTTGAGGTTTCTGGCCGATTTTCGTACTTTACAAAGCCTAAAAAAATGATGATGAAAAACCTTTTCAGCTACCTATTTTCCTTTTTTCTTTTTATTCAATATTCCATAGCCCAAGACCGCATTACTGGTGAACCTTTTGCTACCCGTTCGGAAGTTTTAGGACAGAATGGAATGGTGGCAACAAGTCATCCACTCGCAACCCAGATTGGTCTCGATGTTCTCAAAAATGGCGGAAATGCTATTGATGCCGCTATTGCTGCAAATGCCGCATTGGGACTTATGGAGCCAACGGGATGTGGAATAGGAGGAGATTTATTTGCTATCGTTTGGGATGGGAAAACCAAAAAGCTTTATGGTCTCAATGCCAGTGGTCGTTCGCCCCAAAAACTTACATTGGAATATTTTGAAAAACAAGGGATGACTAAGATTCCATCACATGGGCCGCTACCAGTTAGTGTGCCTGGAGCAGTGGATGGATGGTTTGAACTACACGGAAAGTTTGGGTCTAAACCTATGTCAGAAATTCTCGCTCCAGCCATAGATTATGCCGAAAAGGGTTTTCCTTTGACCGAACTTATTGCTTGGTACATGCAACGTACCATTCCTTTTTTTGAATCTAAGGGCTTTCCAAATATTGAGGACACCTACAAGTCCCAAAACGGAGGTAAACTCCCAAATGAAGGGGAAATCTATAAAAATCCCTATTTGGCAAGTACTTATCTAAAAATTGCCGAAGGTGGTCGAGATGCCTTTTATAAAGGTGATATTGCCAAGGTCATTGGTAAGTTTATCAAGGAGCAGGGAGGCTTTTTATCAGCTAAAGACCTTGCGGCGCATAAATCGGAATGGGTGGAACCTGTTTCCATAAACTACAGAGGTTACGATGTATGGGAACTTCCTCCAAACGGTCAAGGAATTGCTGCTCTCCAAATGCTCCAAATATTAGAAGGTTACGATTTCTCAAACATCGAATTTGGAAGTACAGAACATCTTCATCTGTTTACCGAAGCCAAGAAACTGGCCTTTGAAGACCGAGCCAAATACTATGCTGATATGGATTTCTTTGACGTTCCGGTGGAGGAATTGTTATCAGATAACTATGCCGAAAACAGAAGGGAACAAATCGGTGAACGTGCAGGGACCTATTCCGCGGGAGAAATCTCCGCTGGGGAAACTATCTATATGACTGTGGCCGATAATGAAGGTACTATGATATCATTGATTCAAAGTAATTATAGAGGTATGGGTTCCGGTATGGCACCTCCCAAACTAGGTTTCATGCTGCAGGATAGAGGTGAATTGTTTAGTCTTAAACGGGGACAAGCCAATACCTTCGAACCTGGAAAGCGCCCCTTTCACACGATTATTCCAGCTTTTATAACCAAAGATGGCAAACCGTTTGTGAGCTTTGGTGTAATGGGTGGGGATTTTCAGCCCATGGGTCATACCCAGATTGTGATGAATCTAGTCGATTTTGGTATGAATCTACAGGAGGCTGGTGATGCTCCGCGTTGGGATCATACCGGAGGGGCAAGTCCGTTGGGAAGTACAACCGAAAATACCGGACTAATACGAACGGAGTCCGGAATTCCTTATTCAACAATTAGAGGATTAATGGATAGGGGCCATCGCATGGGAACGGCGAGAGGTATATATGGAGGGTATCAAGCTATTCTTTGGGATAACGAGAATAAGGTCTATCATGGGGCTTCAGAAAGTCGGAAGGATGGGCAAGCCGCTGGATACTAAAAGTAAGGTCATTTTTGCTTTACCTGGCAGAGAGTAAGATTTCTTTAAGGTGCGGTTATGCTGCAGCTATCTCTTTTTCCATAGCTAGGAAATGAGTAACCATTTTTTTGTCATTGAACAGGGGTAGTACGTCAATATGGCAAACGTACTCTTCACCATTCTTTCTGTAATTTATGAGGGCTTTGGTGAACCTTTTTTGTTGCTTCAATAATTCGCGTATCTCGGTTTTTGTTTCTTCAGACGTCTTTCTGCCCTGCAAAAAAGTTGGGCGCTTTCCAACAGCAAAGCTCTTGGAGTAACCTGTCATTTGATTAAACCCATGGTTGGCCCATATAATTGTTTTCCTCACATCGGTAACCACCAAAGCCTGATAAGGGGTTGTTTGTAATATATTAACGACGGAAGGTTCCAAATCGCGTTTCAGTATACCCTTTAACTCTGATAAGTCATTTTCAAGTCTCAACTTTTTGCACAAAGCGTGGAAGTTCTCAAGATAAAAATCAAGACTTTGAATAGGTGATAGATAACTCTTTCCTTTATTTTCCATGGAAAACTCTTAATGATTCATTCTAAAGGTAATAATTGTACATCCAAAATAACATAAGATTTATCATTCTTTAAAGTGTAAATGCAACTGTGTTGCATTTGAAGATAATGTATTATTTTTGTGGATACTATTCTTGATACACTTTTAAGTCTTTGTTTATGATAGAAAAGAAATTGCCCGTCACGGTTCTAAGTGGCTTTTTGGGAGCAGGAAAAACAACTTTGCTCAATCATGTCTTGCACAATAAGGAAGGCATGAAAGTGGCCGTTATTGTAAATGATATGAGCGAGGTTAACGTGGATGCAGCCTTGGTTCAAAGTGAAAATACCCTTTCCCGTACAGAAGAAAAATTAGTGGAAATGAGCAATGGTTGCATTTGCTGTACACTACGGGAAGATCTGATGATTGAGGTTGAGCGCTTGGCCAAAGAAAATCGATTTGATTACCTACTTATTGAAAGTACGGGAATCAGTGAACCGGTTCCAGTGGCGCAAACTTTTTCTTTTGTCGATGAAGAAAACAATATTGACCTATCCCGCTTTAGTTATGTGGATACCATGGTGACCGTAGTGGATGCTTTCAACTTTTTCAAGGATTTTGGAAGTCCTGAAACCCTAATGGACAGGGACCTTACGGATATTGAAGGTGACTATAGGACCATTGTTAATTTGCTAACCGATCAAATTGAGTTTGCAAACGTCATAGTACTGAATAAAACTGATTTGGTTTCTGATGATACTTTAAAAGTATTGCGAGCCATAATGAAGAAACTCAACCCAACAGCTCAAGTTATAGAATCTGAGTTCAGCAAAGTGAATCCAAAGTCAATTCTAAATACCGGTCTTTTCGATTTTGAGGAAGCAGAACAGAGTGCGGGATGGATTGAAGAACTCAAAAAGGACGAGCACACCCCAGAAACTGAGGAGTATGGAATAAGTTCTTTTGTATACCGCAGTAAAAAACCGTTTGACCCGGTTCGTTTTTGGCAATATGTACAACATAAATTCCCAAGTACGATTATTCGAAGTAAAGGATTGTTTTGGCTTGCCTCGCGTCCCGACCAAGCTTTGATTTGGGGCCAGGCAGGAGGGTCTTTGAGAGCCGATAGTGCTGGTGTGTGGTGGAGTAGTATGGAGTTTAGGCAACGTGCGCAGTATCTAGCGTTTTTGGAGAATCAAGAGCAAATTGAAGAGGATTGGGACTCCAACTTTGGAGACAGGAAAAACGAAATTGTGTTCATTGGTCAGAGTATGGACGAACAGAGTATTCGACATCATTTAGATGCTTGTTTGGCAACGGATGAAGAAATTGAGTCAAATGTGTGGAGACAGGGTTATGATGATGAATGGCCTGTGGAACGTGCTTACGCTATAGAATAAGAAAGTGATTTCTGTCGGGTATGAAAAGAACACATTTCGTAACAAACCTTCTGGGATTAAGTATACTTCCGTTCTGGGCATGCCAATCGGAGGATAAAACAAAGCAACCTCCCATGTTAACAAGTGATGGGGACGTTAAAAACAAAGGACAAGAAAAGGCCAAAATAAAGGAGGAGCTGCATTTGGCATGGGTGAAATCAGAAGAGATGACTCTGATCAATGTGGAGCAAATGCCTCCTGACCTTTTTACATTCAAGTATACCGAGGAAGCGATGAGTTTTTCCGAACAATGGAGACATTGTGTTATCTACACCTGCGGACAGTTAGCAGGAAGAGCCGGATTAAAAAATCCGTATGAGAATGTTAAACTTCCGGTTCAGATGACCAAAGAATCCGTGATTGAAGAGCTTAAAAAAATGTATGCTTTTGTCCGGAAATCCATCGAAGGGATGTCTATGGAGAAATTGTTATCCGAATGTGAATTTGCTGGAGATGTTATTCCAGTTTGGCGCTTATTCTATGCTATGGAAAACCATATCATTCATCATCGAGGTCAGTGTGTTGTGTACTTGCGTCTAAATGGAGTGGTCCCAAAAGGCTTTTATGGGTGGTAATGTATCACATGCAGAACGGATGAATTAAATAAACACTAAATAATACAACTATGTTACAGAGAAAATTTGCCGAAGTGGTAAAAAGTCACTTCCCTTCAGCCATTGATGCCAAAGATACTTCCATTCAATACCTCGGAAAGATGCAAATGGAGCATGATATTGACATTTCTAAGGTCCTCATGGCAACCTCTGTTTGTTCGGATGATATCAATGTACCTTCCACAACATTCTTTAACGTATTGTTCGGTCCCTTCATCATGGGTGGTCTGGGTGGACTACCGTTTGCTGGCCAAACGGGAATGACCGCTTTTGCCCACCATATTCCTGATGGAGGAAGTGCTTTTATATTCTATGGACCTCATATAGGTATCACCTTGGATGGTGACTTAGGTAAAATGTACAGACCTCGTCAGGAAGAAACTGGTAATTCTTGCGGAGCATTAATGTTGGCTTTGAACCGATTTCACGATAGCAGTTATCGCCCTGTTATTAATGATGATGACTATCAACAGATAAAACTAGAGGAGAGTCTATTGGACTATCGGGAAGATATACTTAAGAGTGAAAACAAAGAAAAGGCGATTACTGAAGCGACGTACAATATAATTGACAAAAAGATTCATAAGCACATTGTGTCATGCAAGAACGAATTCCACGTGGATAAAGTTACGCTCTTAGGTGGTATAATCATTAATACAGACTATGGACTTGATGATTATTTTGTAGCTAAGAACTTTGAGGTAATTGACTTGAAAAGCGTATAACCCTGATTGAATTGAGCTAGTGTCGGTTGCATAGTAATGTATGTAGCTTATATTGTTGTATTTTTAACTCAAACCATTCAAAAAGCTGTATACTATGAGAATTTCGTATCCATTTTATCTTGTTTTCTTTCTCTTTGCCCTCTGTTTAACCAGTTGTAAAGAGAAGAAGTCTGCCGAAAACGACAGTGCTGTTGAAACCGAAGAGGAATTGGTTGCGAGGGCTCTACAAATCCACAAAAGAGTCCTTACAGTGGATACCCATGCGGATACTCCTTTACGGATGATTGAACCGGGGTTTGATATGGCCGAAAGACATGACCCGAACGAAACAGGCTCCAAGGTTGATTATCCAAGGATGAAGGAAGGAGATTTGGATGCTATTTTCTTCGCGGCTTTTGTGGCACAGGATATTCGTGATGATGATGGCAACACAAGGGCTAAGGCTCTATGTCTTCAAATGATAGATTCTGTAGTTGCCTCCACGGAAAGAAACTCGGATGCTGTTGGTTTGGCTTTGAACCCTGATGACGCGTATGCTTTGGAAAAGGAGGGGAAAAGGGCCATTTACATTGGTATCGAAAATGGCTATCCCATTGGCAAAGACCTTTCCAACGTAGAAGAATATTTCAACAAAGGTGTACGATATATCACCTTGGTACATTCCTCAAACAACGATTTGGCCGATTCGGCGACCGACCCAAAGGGAACGGAACATGATGGTATTAGTGAATTTGGTTCCAAAGTCGTAGACGAGATGAATAGATTGGGCATTATGGTGGACGTTTCCCATGGTAACGACAGTGTATTTTATGATGCGATCAAAATGTCCAAAGCCCCGATTATTGCAAGTCACTCCAATGCTAGGGCTGTAACAAATCACCAGCGTAATATGACTGATGAAATGTTGACGCTGATGGCAGAAAATGGCGGCGTTGTACAATTGACCATGTTAGCGGACTACCTTAGGGAGGCCCCTCCAAATGCTCAGAGAGACTCCGCAATCGCTGCATTGAGGGCGAGCATGAAACCCATTAGCGAAATGACAATGGATGAACGAAAAGCCATGCGAGCATCCTTTCAGGAACTGAATGAGAAATTTCCGAATCCTCCAGCTACTGTTAAACATGTTGCCGATCATATTGACCATATCGTAAAAGTGGCAGGCATTGACCATGTAGGTATTGGATGTGATTTTGATGGTGGTGGAGGAATTGAGGGCGTCTTCGATGCCAGTGAAGTAATGAATATCACGATAGAACTGGTTAGACGTGGATATACGGAAGAACAGATTGAAAAAATTTGGGGAGGAAATCTGATTCGGGTATTTAAAGAGGTCCAAACCGTTGCCGAACAGATTCAGGCCGGTGAATCATCTTAAATCATAGGTTGTCCATTAGTGGTTAGATTGTTCTTTCTTCTTATTATGATGAGTGGCACTGTGCAGGCACTTGCACATCCTTTACGATTGTCTTTGTGTGAGATAGAATATGCTGGCAACAAACAACTACTTACCATCAATTTAAAATTGTTCCTAACCGACGTTAACGAGGCGTTGGTTTTTGACCCTTACAGTAAGGAATTAGCTTTTTGTCAACCCAATGAATCCAGCAAGGCCAATGAGCTCTTACTGGACTATTTGGACCAATTTTTTTATGTAAAAGCAAATATGCAAGTAGTTGATTTAAGAATAAAGAGCAAGAAGCTTAGTGGGGAAGGGGAGAATACTGCCCTATGGGTTTATTTTGAAATTAAACAGACCACACCTTTGAAGACTTTGGAGGTCAAAAATGCTGTTTTCACTGATTTGTTTTTTGATCAGAACAACATTGTATACGTTCATGTTAACGGAGAATCCAAAAGCATGATGCTGAATAAAAAAACACCCGTTCATCAATTGAAATTCTGATATGCATCCCTTTGAATTCTACTTAAAACTTGGATTTGAGCATATTTCCAATCTTGCTGGGTACGACCACATACTTTTTTTGGTGGTATTATGTGCTATCTATAGAATTCAGCAGTGGAAAAACATCTTGATATTGGTAACTGCCTTCACCATTGGCCATAGTGTTACTTTGGCGTTGGTATCCATGGATATTTTCACCATACCATCCAGCATCATCAAATTCCTTATCCCGGCGACCATCTTCATTACCGCATTGCATAATGTAATTGGTGTAAATCCTACCCTGGAACCCAAGCGAATGGGCCGAAATTATGTAATGGCCCTTTTCTTTGGCTTCATTCATGGAATGGACTTTTCCAATTATTTTAAAGCACTGATAATGGGAGATTCCTCTATTTTGGTTCCCTTGTTGGGCTTCAACATAGGAATCGAGTTGGGGCAATTGCTGGTTGTTTTCTTTATTGTTGGAATTGCCTTTCTATTCCTAAATGTTATTGGTACAAAACACCGCGATTGGAATGTTTTTATTTCTGGAGCTGCGGCCGGAATGTCCTTGATTTCTATGTTGGAGTACAAGTTTTGGTAAACGGGCGTGCCACAACATTTCAAAGCCCATGGTGAAGGGGCAAAAGCTTCTTCTACTTACCCTAAATGGATTATCGCAATACTATTTCATCAATAAGATTCAAGGTGTCAGGATTAACCACTTTCATTTTTACCGTTTTTCCGTCCACATAAAACAGACAAACGGCATTTTCTACACTAAAGGCTTTGGTGTGTTCACTCCAAGGTAATACTTCCTGTGCGTAGTATGGTGCTCCTGCAGCCCCGTTGTTGATTTGATAAATAGGTCTTGAAACGTTCAGTTTTTCATGTGGATAATCCTCAGGGTATATAGTAACCTCGTCTGTTAATTTCAACCGATTGTAGTTGTGTTCATCTCCTGTTAAAATTGCAAGTACCTTTTTGCTTTTGTTTATGAGAATGTTGAGGTATTGGTCGCGTCTTTCAATAATTCCTTTTTCCAATGGTTTCCCAGCAACAAACGGTCGTTTTTCATTGTTTCCACTGTACCACATATCATCACGGCTATGGCCCCCATTCGGAAAAGCTGGGGTGTGCTGGGTCACAAAAATATGATCAATGGTGTCATCCTTTTCAAGTGAAAGAATGGTATTTTCCAACCACTCCAGTTGATTGTCCATAATATAACCATGTAGACCTCCAGAGGTAGCCGTGTTTCTTGAGAGACTTGGAGCGTACCAATAATCACTGTTCAATACTACTACGGCTACATTGTCGTATCGATAGTGAAAAACATTTTCCGAATATGAAGGGAAATCGATTGTTTGTGGAGAAGGGTCATAAGTACTTCCGTCTTCACTTTTTAAGGTGGATATAGGGTTTACAAAGGCTTGGGCAAAAGAAGCCTCGGCGGATTCAGTATCATAAGGAAATTTGTCAACAAAACCTTTACTTCTTCCTGTACTATCTCGGAATATATGCCCCAAGGCTTCATGATTTCCCATACCTACCTGAAACGGCATATAATGCCAAAAAGGCTCCACGGCTTTCTTCCAATTGGTATACTGCACTTGGGTTTCAGCATTGGTTTGCAAGTATCCGTTAATCAAGTCTCCGCTGAATTGCATGAAGGCGGCATCATTTGCGTATGCGACCGCAGCAATTTTCTTCATTATATAGGCATTGGCTCCATAAATCTTGCGCTCACCACCCCCTGAAGCATGCCTGCTATCGCTCGTGTAAGCAAACACGAATGGAGTTTTGCTTCCAGGTTTCGGGGCTGTTTTCAAATGATATTCCTGTGTGAAGTTTCCGTATTTGATTGAATACTCGTATTTAGTATCCGGCTTGAGGTTGGATACTGCAATCTCATGGTGGGTTGCAGAGGGACTGGTAATGGATTCGTCGTTTATCTGTAAGGTTACCTCTATAGGTTGTGTAGTGCTGAACCAAATAGTGGCACTGGCATCTGTCAACAAATTAATAAAAGGGCCTTCATAGATGGAAGGTGCCAATGAAAATGGGCCTGCACCGGTTAGGGAAACCTCTCCATCATACACCACCATACCTTTTTCATCAGCGAGGCGATAGCCTATGGAAAGTATTTGATTCTTCTGCCAATCGACAAAATCATATGGATAACGAAAATCCCGTTTGATATTGATATCGGCCTTTCCCGACTCCAAAGTTTTTACGAATCGGAAAACCGGTAGCGGGTGAGGTGCTTTTCCATAAGGAATAAGCCCATAGGTAATAGTGCCTTCAAAATCTCCAAAATCCATGGTGACTCCTTCTTCGGTTCCTTGAGGATTGCCAAACAATTGTTCAAGACTGTAACGTGCTTTACCTGCTGAAGCATAATAGCGTTGACCGTTATCTTCCAGGAAAAGTCCATTTTCATCATTTTTGATATTGCTATGACTTTTTGGTACGACAATGTTTTGGGCAAAAATCATGTTCACCAGTACCAGGGAAAGGAAGGTAATGTGTTTTTTCATTGTTTGTTTTATTGGTTTCGTATAGTTTTTAGCATTTTGAGCAAATACCTTTTATTATTGTTTGGACATTTTTGGTTTTAAATCCTTTTGGTACGTTTAATTGAAGAGGGGTCGATACTTCCATACAATACACCGTTTCACAATTCTCACAGACAAAATGTGCGTGGTCCTGACCTCCTTTGGGCAATTCCCCGAACGCATATTTGGATGTTCCAGAATGGTCATTGATTCTGTGGATAATACCTGCTTGTTCGAAGCTGGTCAAGTTGCGATATAGCGTTGATTTATCAATCTCATTTTTTAGTGCAAGTTGTAAATCATTGTAGGATTGCGCATGTTTCAACTGCAAAAAATGATGGAGTAGGGCCATACGAACCTTCGTTTTTTTCAAGCCCTTCTCTTCCAAAATCTGTCCGAAGCTCATCTTTTCCATTAGTAAATCCTTATTTGAAACTTACTGCATTCGCATTTTCAATTCGATAGTAGGATGCATTTGGATCGTTACCATTCAAGTGAAACGTCCCTTCAACTGAAAGCAATGCATCCATGCCGTAGGAAACCTTTTTGTCGAATTGTAAATCCACAATGGATTCTGGCCCTCCATTTCCACAGAAAAAACAGGATGCCATTGGGTTTTTGGACAAAAGATATATGGATTGTTTGCCGTCCAAAACCAGCAAATATCCAGTAATACTGATTTTTTTTCCTTCTAAAGCTCTTAATCTGGCTGAAAACGTCGCCTTTTCAAAGCCTGGTATCAGCGCATTGGGAGTATGCGATTCCCAAAAAATCCCATCTGATAAATCTTCCCAAGTAAGGGTAGTTTGTGTTCGACCTTCGGCGGCCATCAAAAAAAACACTATGACTGCAAAAACCCGCATTATCTTAATTCACTAAACGACCAGTGGCTTCACTAAGAATATAATTGCAGTGGTCCACATCGTTGGCATTGAGTTCAAGTAGTCCCGTAATAACTACAATTTGATCGGTTTTAAAAGAAGGTTTTTCCTTAAAACTGACCTCAATTATGGTTTCTGGACCTGAACCCCCACAAAAGAAACAGGAAGCCATTGGGTTTTGGGACACCAGAAATATTTCTCCACTTCCGGAGATATCCAGAAAATAGCCTTTAATACTGACTTGTTTGCCCTTGTACGACATAATCTTATCACCAAAAGTGGGCATCAAAAAATGGACCCCATACTTTTCATTGAATTGGGCCTGAAAATTTACATCGGCAAAGTCTTCCCAGGTAAGCTGTTTCTGAGCAATGGCAGAAGTGCTAAAGCAAATTAGAACAAAGAAAAGCAAAAGACGATTATTCATTGGACAATGTTTTAGCTACGTTTAATTTAAAAATTGAAATAGAAGCCATCAAAGCGGCAAAAATTGCCAGTATTAAAATAACAACCATAAGTGAAAGCTCTATCATTTCGGGGCCATTTACTTGAAATGTGTACCCGTACGTGGCACTCATGTAACCAGATAAAATCCAGATGCCTAAGCGTCCTAAAACCCATCCTGATACAAATCCAATAAGTGCCAAAAACAATCCTTCCAACAGCGCCAATCCAAGGAGTTGTTTTGTCTGGAAACCATATGTCCTCAAAAGCGCAAGCTCCTGTCTTCTTTCCCGGATGGTCTTTAAAAGGCTTATAAAGATACTCAATCCTGAAACTAATAGGATGGCCAAAGCTATTCCATTTATGGTTGTGGCTCCTGAACCTAATAATCCCATTAATCTTTGTATTTCAAAACCTGGCAAAGCAGCTTGTACGGAAGTGTTTTCATTAATGAATCTGGGAAGCTGAACCATTCCCAACGGACTTTTAAACTTAACCAAGAGCGAGGTAATCTCTAAATTTTCATCTTCTTCATGGTCATGGTCATGTCCTTCGTGTTCTTTGTGGTCATGCTCTTCATGGTTGTGATCGTGTTCTTCATGTTCATGATGTTCGTGTGCCTCATGACCTTCATGGCTATGTTCATGATTTTCGTGCTCGTGGTCATGTTCGTTGTGGTTGCCGTGCTCTTCTTCATTTTCATGAGAATCATGGTCATGATGTTCGTTACTGGATTCATTATGTTCTGAATCGTCATGGCTATGGGCTTCCCAAACACTTTCTAAGTTTGAAATCAATAACTGATCTACTACTGATCCTGTGGGCTGAAGGATACCTACCACTTCATACGGGTGGTGGTCGTGTCCCTCCCCTCCATCAACTAAACCATGTGAACTGGTGAATGTGTCGCCTAAAGCAAGGTTTAACCTTGTGGCTGCTCCATTACCTACTACGACTTCGAAAGATTTTTGGAAAAGTCGTCCTTCTTGTAGTTTCGCGTTATATTTTTCGAGGTATTCTAGTTCGGTGCCCAACAATCTATATCCTTTATAGTTATCGCCATAAGAAACAGGAATGGTTTTTTCTACAAAAGGATGATTTTGCAGCATGGCAACGTCCTTTAACTTTATATTTCCTGTAGGGGCATCTATGTGAAGTACGGAGGATAGAACCAGTTGTAATGGACTTCCTTTCGCACCTACGACCATATCAAAAGGTGCAATGTTTTTGTTCAGTTGACCACTTAATTGCTTGTTTAGTTGCAGGACAAAGGTTACCAAGGAGACGCTCAAGGACAGGAGCAATAAGCTCAGTAGTAAATTAAGCGGTTTGGATACCATGTTTTTATATGCCAAATACCCTAAATTCATAGCTCAACCCGATTTTGAAAGTGAGACATTACTCGGAGGTCATGTGTGATAATTACCAAACTGCTTTTACAAATCTCGGCTTCTTCTTTGAGAAGGTTTATGACCTTAACACAGTTCATATCGTCCAGATTGGATGTTGGTTCATCTGCCAATATTATTTTAGGCCTATGGATTAAACCAAGTGCAATGGACAGGCGTTGTTGTTGTCCTTGACTTAATTCGGTAACCTTTTTGTCCAAGTATTCAGATAGTCCCAATCTCTTAGTAAGTTGAAGTCTCCTTTGTTTATCAATAGGGTCTTTAAGAACACTCTGGCGGAGGAGAAGATTGTCCTGTACGTTTAGGGATTTGATAAAATGATACTGTTGGAAGATAAGTCCTATTTGTTCACCTCGAAATTTATCCATTTCTCTTCGTGAAAGCGAGTCCAGTTCTTTTCCGTCGATTGCCACATTCCCCTTTAGGGGGGGCAATAGTCCTGCCATTAAATATAGAAGTGTTGTCTTGCCTATTCCTGAAGGGCCTATTATTAGC
This sequence comes from Flagellimonas meridianipacifica, assembly GCF_003001695.1. Classification (GTDB taxonomy): domain Bacteria; phylum Bacteroidota; class Bacteroidia; order Flavobacteriales; family Flavobacteriaceae; genus Flagellimonas; species Flagellimonas meridianipacifica. Next base: position 1,579,510 of record NZ_PVYX01000001.1, read on the forward strand.
AAATGCTGCCCTGGGGAAAGGTCTATGTCTGGAAAAACCATTTCTTGTCCATCCCCATATGCGTATGTGAGACTTGACGTTTTAACCATTTGTTTGTTTTGACAAAAATAAACATAAATGCAACGTAGTTGCATTTAAAAATAAGCACTAACTTTGCCAAAAATCTGATTTTTGTTTTTTTATGTTCTAAAAGAGCATGTTAAAAAAGTTATAATTAATGACGTTTACGCAGGTATCACTTAAATCTGATTGGATTGGAATGTTTGCCAGTGGGCTTTGTTTAGTTCATTGTTTGGCAACGCCATTCCTTTTTATAGCACACGCTGGTATAGGCATTCACGGGGAGGCGCACCCATCTTGGTGGGGGATTTTGGATATCGTTTTCTTGGTTCTTTCCTTTTTTGCGGTGTATTGGTCTATCCGTAAAACCAGTCAAAGTTGGATTAAGTTTGGTTTTGGTATTATTTGGTTGCTCTTGGCGTTAATTGTATTGAACGAAAAATTTGAAATGCTTTACTTGCCCGAGGCGGCCATATATCCACCGACCCTAGGTTTAATATTTCTTCATTTCTATAACCGACGGTACTGTCAGTGCGATGACGATACTTGTTGTGCCGACAGTTAGACTTCAAAACTATATTTATGGACAAATCCCAAATAGAACTCTTAGGAGACAATCATATTGCTACATCTGTAAAAACTCCTATGAGGGCGGATGCCTTCGATCGTTCGGATGATGAAAAAATAGAGAACATCCAATCTCATTTTTACAAAATTATGGAGGAGTTGGGTCTTGACCTTACCGATGAAAGTTTATCCGGCACGCCCTATCGATTTGCAAAGATGTACGTAAAGGAATTGTTCTATGGTTTGAACCCCAACAACAAACCAAAAATATCCACTTTCCCTAACACCTATGGGTATCAGCGGATGCTCGTGGAACAGGATATAACTATAGACTCTTCTTGTGAACATCATTTCTTACCCATAGTGGGAAAGGCACATGTGGCCTATATACCAAAGGATAAAGTGGTGGGTCTGTCCAAAATCAATCGTTTGGTGGATTATTATTCGCATCGCCCACAAGTTCAGGAACGACTTTGTCTTCAAATTCTTACCGACTTACAGGAAACACTGGAAACCGAAGATGTAATTGTAATGGTTCATGCGAAACACCTTTGCGTTTCTTCACGTGGAATCAAGGACAAAGAAAGCTTCACCACGACCCTTGAATATGGTGGCAAGTTCAAGGATGATAAACTTCGGCAAGAATTCTACGGGCTTTTGGAAAACAATTTCAAAGAGTAAAAGCCTCAACGGCACGAAGAAACAGTTATTTGCCCTTTCATTTGTATTTCAAATCTTGGGCTTTGATGTCTTTGCTCCATAGCTCTTTTCCATCTTTATCCAATATTTTAATGTTAAGAACCCGATTGGAGCGAGGGCCACTAACATTTAGAATGCCAAAGTTATGTTGCCCTACCACGGTTCCTTCCAACTTGTATTTGTTAAGTTCCTCTTTGTTATTATTAGAGCCAGCAGTTAATGAGGAACAGGTCAAATCATAGATGGGATAAACCTCTTCACTTTCCTGCATTCTACTTAAAACGGTATGGTGTCTATCGCCATCTAAGAAAACCACTCCCTCGATCTTGGCCTCCCTTATCTTATCGAGTAGATATCTTCTTTCCTTCGGAAAAGTGGCATAGTTCTCATAATCGGCTTCGGTACTAAGCACCTGCCCACCAATGGCAATAAACTTGAAGGGAGCATTACTGGAAGCCAAAGCGTTGATAAGCCAATCAATCTGCGCCTTGCCCAAGATTTCACGTTCTCCGGTAAAGTTGTCGTTTGATGTTCTGAAATATCGATTATCCAACAAGAAAAACTGCAAATCGGCCCACTGAAAAGTGCCGGTTATCCCGCCTTTATCGATTACATCGTAATTGGGATTGCCCCAAAAAAGCTTAAAGATTTCTGCTGTAGTTTTCTTCTCCCAAAAACTACTATCTGCATTGTTTGGACCAAAATCATGGTCATCCCAAATGGCATAGTGGTGCGTTGAGGCAAGAAGAGCCTGAAGTTGAGGTAGTGAACGGGTATGGGTGTAATGATGCAAAATTCCTGTTCTGGAATTCCAATCGGGTTCTCTTAAGTACGTATTGTCTCCCAACCAGAGCATAAAGTCCGGTTTTTTTAGATGAATGGACTCAAATATTTCATGTTCACTGCCATAGGGCTTACCTGGTCTATCAAAACGCTCTTCATTCACATAATTGCAACTTCCAATCGCAAAACTTACTTCAGGTGGATCTGTCCTCCATTGCCAGAGTGTTTGCGATTGGAATTCCATGGGGTAATTCCTCTGAATCCTTTCACCGTTCACAAATAATTCATAGTTGTATTTCTTTCCTGGCATGATTTTATCCGCTATCAACTTTGCGACAAAACCACTTTTAGATTCAGTTTTAAACGTTTCTGTTTTGAAACGATCACTAGGATTTCCTTTATCAAAATACTCGAAATGAACATCGGAAGAGGTGGTAGTTTGGACCCAAAGAAGTGCTTCGCGCATGGTGGAATATCCTACCATAGGTCCAGATTGAACTAAGTCCTGTGCAAGACCGAAATGGACATTGATAAGTAATAGAAGGATAAAAAGCAATCTGTTTTTCATTACAAAATAGTTTTGCCGTTGGTAAACTAGTAAGGAAAACAAAAATAAAGGTATTCCGTCACTCAATGTTTTGATAAGCTGAAGAAAATATTACCATTAGGTATACCGTGGTCAAATGTGACAAGGAATTGCACCCATTCTTCTTATTTCTACGGAACATTTCATTGCTTCTTCCCGAAAAGCAGAAAATCCTGTGAGCCACGATTACTAAGAAAAAGATCTTTGATTCCGTCTCCATTCAAATCCACAAAATCGATATCAAAACCTCTTCCACTTATGCTTTCTGGGATTATTGTTCCTGTTGCATCGGTAAACGAGCCTTTGCCATTGTTCAAATAGACACTGAAGGGTGTTAAACCGCCAAATCTGGGCCCATTGGTATTGCCGGTCATAATGTCCGCATCGCCGTCATTGTCAATATCCAAAAACGTGACCCCAAAACAACGGTTGTTGTCTTTGGGTAAATGGGTTTCGGTGATATCTGCGAAAAAACCCTTACCATTATTTAGAAGCAATCGGTTCTGTCTAGAAGCATTCTCAACAAAAGCCTGTACATTACCGTATAAAATATCCAAGTCCCCGTCTCCATCAATATCCGCCACGTCTACTTCACGTGTTTCCTCAGGTGCCGTTCGGTAAGGTAATCTATCTGAAGATTGGTCTTCAAAAAAGCCTTTTCCATCATTGATTAATATACGATTCGCATCTTCGTTACCAAGTAGTAAATCTTCATCCCCATCATTATCAATATCGGCAAGGGTAAGGTCTTGCGTTACGTCTGTAAATTCACCAAATCTCTGTGCAGTTTCATCCTTGAAGTATCCTTTTCCATTATTTATCAGTACGTTGTTCTGTCCATTATTTCCAATCAAAACATCCGGAGAGCCATCGTTGTTAATATCAAAAACAACCACGGAATTGGATATGCCCTCCACAGGAATCCTGTTGCCTTCATCCCTAAAAGTACCATCTCCATTGTTTAGGTACAGTTCATTGGTTTTATCATCCTCGCTCACCACTATAATGTCCAAATCCCCGTCTAAATCAAAATCAGCAATACCAATATCTTCGCTGTCGTAATCTACCTGAGGTATGCGCAAACTGCTTTCATTGGTAAACTTTCCCTTTCCATCATTAATCAGCAGGATATTCGGTCTATGCTCATTGGCAATCAAAATGTCCAGATCACCGTCGGAGTCCAAATCTGCAATTCCTGCGTCCATTGAAAGTAGTTGCAAGTCCTCATGGGGCAAATGTGTTTGGGTTGCATTTACATAAATAGAAGCTGAAGAATTCGGGTTGATCCTTTTTTGACCGTAGTTGAGTTGCCAAAACCCAATTGCCAGAGATAGTATGATTATCTTTTTCATGTATTGATTTTGTAGGGATTTAAAAACCTATCACTGTTATAAAAAAAGAGCTAGTTCTTGATGGTTTCTGGAATTCTCAAGAGAGTACTTTTTAAATGATAATACTACTTCAAATTTATAACTATAAAATCAGTTTTGGCCTCATTCAGTAAAGGTTCAAAGGGGCAGTAAATTTGATTCTAATTTGACTCATTCTAAATAACTTTCAACTCTTTGAATTCTCCCAGTAATTTGCCATATTACTAATAAATTAACAAATTTTGGCATTCTGTGTAATTGAAATTCAAAAAATATTAAACAAAATTCAATTTTGTTTAAGGATTTCTAAAGGTCGCCAAACATCTTAACTAAAAAATTATGGCAAACGTTTTATGGTTACAAGGAGGTGCATGTAGTGGTAACACCATGTCCTTTTTGAATGCTGAAGAGCCCACCGTGGTCGAATTGATTACGGATTTTGGACTGAAAATTCTTTGGCATCCGACCACGGGTCTTCAAATTGGAGATCAAGTGCAGGACTTATTAAAGGATATTCTGGATGGAAAAGTCCAAATGGATATTCTGGTGTACGAAGGCTCTTTGATTCAAGGACCTAATGGTACGGGAACTATGAATTATTTTGCAGACCGGCCCATGATGGATTGGATTAAGGAACTTTCCGAAGTGGCGGGTTACGTGGTTGCCATTGGAGATTGTGCGACTTGGGGAGGTATCCCAGCCGTGCCGCCAAATCCAAGTGAATCTACTGGGCTACAATTTCACAAAAAAGCCAAAGGAGGTTTCTTGGGGGCAGATTACGTTTCCAAGGGAGGACTTCCAGTTATCAATATTCCGGGATGCCCAGCGCACCCTGATTGGATTACCCAAATTTTGGTAGCCATTGCCGTAGGAAGAATCGGAGATGTTTTAATCGATGAATATCACAGACCAAAAACGTTCTTCACCAATTTCGTACAGGACGGTTGTACCAACGTAACGAATTTTGCCCAAAAGGTTGATGGCGGATTTGGCAGACGAGGCGGATGTCTCTTTTATGAGGTAGGTTGTAGAGGGCCAATGACCCGTGCAAGCTGTAATAATATCCTATGGAACAGACAATCCAGTAAAACTCGGGCAAACCATCCTTGCTTAGGTTGTACTGAACCTGGTTTTCCCCATAACGATCTTCAGAAGGGGAGCGTCTTCAAAACTATGAAGTACTTGGGCTTTCTGCCTAAAGAAGTCCCAACAGGTAGAACAAAATTGGCCTATTACATGGAAGCTGGATTCCAAAAAGTGCTTCCAAAAAATCATAAGGTAATGGAGGCCTCAAAATAACTGAAAACAAACTATAACAAAATAAAATGGCTGTTAAAGAATTAAATATATCTCCCGTTGGCCGTGTTGAAGGGGATTTGGATGTAAAAGTGTACATCGACCAAGGTAAGGTCACCAAAGCCCATACCCAAGCGGCAATGTTCAGAGGCTTTGAAAAAATAATGGCGGGAAAAGACCCTCAATCAGGACTAATTGTAACTCCAAGAATTTGTGGTATTTGTGGTGGTTCGCACCTTTACTGTGCATCTTCTGCGTTGGATACTGCCTGGGGAACCAAATTGACTCCTAATGCATTATTGTTGAGGGCAATTGGTCAAGCTTCAGAAACATTACAAAGTATTCCAAGATGGTATTATGCCATTTTTGCAACTGATTTGGCTAACAAGAAATTTGCCAACAGGCCCTTATATAAGGAAGTGGTAAAACGCTGGTCTGCCTATGTTGGGGAAACTTTTCAAATTGGACTTACGGCAAGTGCGCTTCCGGTTCAAATCTATGCATTATTCGGCGGACAATGGCCGCATTCCAGCTACATGGTCCCAGGTGGGGTAATGTGTGCGCCAACCCTGAAGGATATTACCAGGGCACATGCCATATTGAAGCAGTTTAAAAATGACTGGTTGGAACCCGTTTGGTTGGGCTGTTCAATCGAACGCTATATGGAAATCAAGTCCTGGGACGATATGCTGGCCTGGGTAGAGGAAAACGAGTCACAAAAAAATAGTGATTTAGGTTTGTTGATCAGAGCAGGTTTAGAATTTGGATTGGACAAATTTGGACAAGGAGTTGGTAAGTTCTTGACCACTGGCACCTATCTGCATAAGGACTTGTACAACAATCCAACCATTGAAGGTAGGAACCATGCTTTGATTTCTTCAAGCGGTTTCTTTGATGGTGAAAATTGGCATGAGTTTGACCACCTAAAAGTGAGTGAGCACGTCAAGCATTCCTGGTTTGGTGATCAAGAAGATGGGTTGCACCCATGGGACGAGCCCATTCCTACCCCTGTTGAGTCCAGTCCGTTGGAGCATACTGACTTTAGTGGTAAGTATAGTTGGGCCAAATCTCCAAGATACGATGGGTACGCCTGCGAAACGGGACCATTGGCACGTTGCGTAATGAACGCTAATCCTAACAATAAAGAACATCAGATTCGAGATCCTTTATTTGGGGACATCATAAAGAAAATGGGACCAAGTGTGTTCACCCGTGTTTTGGCAAGGGTTCATGAAGCGCCCCGCATTTATAAATTCATCGAGCAGTGGTTGTCAGAGATTGATTTGGATGGTGAGTTTTATATCAAACCGGAAGAGAAGGATGGAAAGGGCTTTGGAGCAACCGAAGCAGCAAGAGGAGCTTTGGCGCATTGGATTGAAATTGAAAATGGTGTTATTAAAAACTATCAGGTTATGGCGCCCACCACTTGGAATGTTGGCCCACAAGATGGTAATGACAACCCTGGACCTATAGAAAGTGCCTTGATGGGCACAACTATTGAAGACCCTCTGGATCCAGTAGAAGTGGGAATTGTTGCCCGTTCATTTGATTCTTGTTTGGTATGTACGGTACATGCCCATGATGAAAAAAGCGGTGTCGAACTTTCAAAATTCAAATTATAGGAATTTAAAGGTTAAACAAAACAAGAATATTTTGAGACCTGTTGGGAATAATTAACCCAACAGGTCTCACTTTTCAAAAACCGATTTTAACTGTAAGCTATGAAAACAGCCATTATGGGCTTTGGAAACCCAGTAAGAAGTGATGACGCCATAGGTATTTACGTGATTGAAGAGCTCAGTAAAACTGTTGAAAATACTGACGAAATCAGCATTTTTGATATGGGCACTTCTGCTTTTGAAGTCTTGTTCGGACTTAAAGGACATGACAAAATCATCATGGTTGATGCGGTTATCAACTCAAATGAACCCGTTGGAACTTTGTTTAAGGTTCCAGCTGAGGAAGTTTTGAGAGCTCCGCAAGATGACCCCCTTGTTTTTTTGCACGGAATGAAATGGGACCAAGCGCTTTCCTATGCAAAGAAAATATTGGGCGAATCCTATCCGAAGGACATCAGCGTGTATCTAATAGCAATCGACAACACAAAATTGGAAATTGATTTAAGCGCTCCGGTCAAGGATGCTGGAGATAAAGTAGTTGTACATATTCTTGAAGAATTAAAGCAATTGAAGGTATCATGAGTTCAGGTCTCTCTTTGCGTTCATCGCACGTTTATTTAAGTGCAGAGTTGGCCAAAAAGGTATTTCAACAAGTGCACTATGCCTATGTCACGTATGTCAAGGACAAAGGACATTTATTGATAACGCCTGTAAGTAGTCAATGGTTTGTAAAAATGTACGAACCAACTCAGTTTTTACTGAAGGACCGAAATCTAAGGGGAGATAAAACCCTTGCCCTACGGGAAATTTTTATTGATAATGAACTTGATAGTACGGATCGCGATTTGGATTATGAGTGGATTGAAAAAACAAACCTCATTAAGGTAGCCATGTGAAAAACAAGACTGATAATAATGATGATTGGTTACTGGATGCTGAGGTACAAACAAGAGTTGTTGAAGAGAAAGGAAGATGGGTGGTCTCGCTTGTTTTTATTGACACCAAAGACCCTTCTCGAATTTTGGTCAACGAGATTGCGGATTATAGGTCAAAGCGATTAGCTGAAATTGCAGCTTTGAACATGAAACAAACGGCAGAGAAAGACCCAAGGGGCACTCAAAAAGTGAAAAAGGATGATTACGATATTAACAACAACTGAGCACGAATTCCATATTAAGGAAATGATTGATTCGGTGGACCGGTTAAATGAATTGGTCCAAGTATCGATTGAGGATACACCTTCGGAAAAAAGCGATAAAATACTTCGCATAGAAGGGAAGAAAATCCATTCAACTATTGATTGGTTCGATACCGAACCTCCTTACCTTTTTCCTTCCGTGGAATTGAGTGAAGGCAATTTGTTAGCTATCCTTTTCTATAAAATAGGAAACGAGCAACAAGCCTTTCAATATGTTTCGGAATCGGATACGCTATACAAGCATTTGTTGTTAGCCACCAAACTGAAGTTTGGTTATGAAATTGAACAGGAAGAGCAATCCGATTTGAGTGCGCATAACAAAGCCATTCTACATCACTATGGCAATCTCTCTCCAAGAATCAGTTTTAATGAGTTGCGAGAACTTTACGCAAATGCCCTTCAACAGGCGAATAGTGCCGATGTAAAAAGCTATACGGCCAAACACTATCTCAATCTGTTATTGGATGCTCAATTGTTTGAAGATACCATAGTGGCGAGTGAAGCCTTCCTTAAAGAGGCAAAATCGGAGGCTGCCCAAATAGCCTTATCAATTCAATGGTGCACCGCTAGGTTTAAAAATTTACAGCTTCCCTACGATTCAGATACGCTAAAAAGCATCTTAGTAAAACAAGAAGAATGTATTCAATATCTTCAATCACATGATTTACATTTAAATGCAGCCCTATTGGCCATGGAAGCCTGTGATGTAGCCAATTTTCTAGGGGATTTTCCTTTGGCCAAAGAACACATCAATATGGCTATCAAAACATTTAAAGTCGAAGAGGCCACTGAATTTTTGGGGGAGGCCGGTTTGAAAAAAGCACATTTGCTATACCACTGGTCCAAGAATGGAAGTCCACAATATTACAAGGCTGCGATTAATGCCTTTCAAGACACCTTGAAGGTCTTTAAAAAAGATAGTTATCCAGATTACTTTGCAGAAATCCAGCATTCCTTGGCATTAATTTATTCCGAGATTCCTGCACCGCCAGATGAAAAACCGATGTGGACCGCGTTTTGCGCTTCGGCTTTTAAGGAAGCGTTGGAATTCTATACAAAGGAGACACGCCCCTACGAACACGCCATGGTTTGCCATAATTATGCTACCGCTTTGATGGATTTTCCACCTGCAAAACTTCACAACAATCATGAAAAGGCCTATGGTCTTTTTGAAAAGGCTTTGGAAATCCGAACTAAAGAAAAATATCCTACCGAACGTGCATTGACCCTTTTGAACCAATTGGAACTGGGTTGGCTGATGCACAATGAAGATGGAAAAGAGGAGGAAAAAAGGTTAGAATCCATGCGAAGAAAGGCAGAAGAAATAACATCATTGGTGACCGATGAAAATCTATTGAATCGAGCCAAGGAACAACTGGAAAGATTAGATAGATTAAAGACCATAATTTAAGCTTATGCACGAGACATCCATAGTAAATAGCATTATGAAGACCTTGGAATTGGAGTTTGAAAAAGAAAAGCTCGATAAGATGAAGTCCATTCACCTAAAGGTGGGCATTCTTTCCAATATCGAACCTAGGTTACTTCATAACGCCTATAGTGCATACCATATGATGCATCCGGAGTACAGTGCTGTTACCTTGAATATAGAATCCACAGAGCTCAAAATTCAATGTGAGGTCTGTAATCATATCACCCAGATTAAGAATTATCGGTTCCTCTGCGAAAACTGTGGACGACCAAGCAAGAATATTATCCAAGGAGAAGAATTGTTAATACATAAAGTTGAATTTGAAGATTAAATCATGATAGAAAAGTCACCCAAAACCGCTAGAGGTTCCGTACAGTGTGAAAACACCAACATACACTTATTAAAGGCCAACGATTTTGTTGCGGATATCATCCGTAAAGAAATCGCAAAGACCAAAACCCTTTTGATTAATGTTACCTCTTCGCCGGGAAGTGGTAAAACCACGTTGATGCAAAAAACCGCTGAAAAGTTGAAAGACAAAATCAACATGGCCGTGATGGTTGGGGATTTGGAAACCGAACGGGATGCCGAACGCATTCGTGAAACCGGAATTCACGCCCTTCAAATCGTTACAGGGGGTATATGTCATTTAGAAGCACAGATGGTGCATCAAGTACTAGATAAGTTTGATTTGGAAAACTTGGACCTATTATTCATCGAGAATGTTGGGAATTTGGTTTGTCCTGCTTCATTTGATTTGGGAGAAGACTACCGAGTGACCTTGTTGGCCACTACAGAGGGAGATGACAAACCTAAAAAGTATCCTAAAATGTTCTTGACCACGGATTTAATGCTGGTCTCCAAGTCGGATTTATTGCCTTATCTACCCTTTACGTTGGAAGCAGTTACAAAGGATGCTCGAGAGGTAAATCATGAACTGGAAGTCATCCAGATTTCTTCCCTAACGGATGAAGGTATTGATGAATGGTGTGACTGGTTAGTGGAAAAAATAAACGATAAGAAAGGCTTTTAAGCCGAATGCTTAAAACCTTCAAAATACAAGTAGGAGGTCAAGTACAAGGAGTCGGGTTTCGTCCCTTTGTCTTTAACTTGGCCCAAAAACACCAACTAAAAGGTACGGTAAGCAATAATGCCAATGGGGTATTGATTTATGTGAATGGAACAAAAGAGGAGTTAATGAATTTTATGGAGGACATTTTGGAAAAAGCACCAGATGCTGCCATCATCCAAGGTCATTCTATGGATGAAATTGAACCCAGGGAATTTGAAAACTTTTCCATTGTTCCCTCTCAAAAAACCGCCAAAGTAGCGATACCGCTCACAGCGGATTTTGCCATTTGCAACTCCTGTAAAAAAGAAATTCAGGACCCAAGCAATCGTAGATATCGTTACGCCTTTACCACCTGCACACAATGTGGACCAAGATATGCCATCACACAAAAGTTTCCTTTTGAAAGGGCGCTTACCACAATGGGCCAGTTCACTATGTGTGAGAGTTGTGTGATTGAGTATAAGAACCCAAAGGATTCCAGATTCCATTCCCAAACCAATAGTTGTATTGATTGTGGAATAAAGATGAAGCTACTAGCGAATTCAGGAGAACCGATTTCTGTCGAAAATGAAAGAGAGATATTGAGTACTGTCGCACGTTTCCTAAAGGAAGGAGCGATAGTGGCTTTGAAAAATACTAGTGGTTATCTCTTATGTGCGGATGCCACAAATCCCGAAGTAGTCAAAAAATTACGAGAACGAAAACAGCGTCCGACCAAACCGTTTGCTTTGTTGTATCCGAACATGGAAAAAATCCGTGAAGCCTTCCATGTATCCAATCATGAACAGAGAGCTCTTGAATCGAGAGTTTGTCCTATTGTGCTTCTAGATGCCAAGCAACAAACAAAAGGGCACCTTGCTGAGGGAGTAGCTCCTGGATTAGACCGTTATGGGGTCATGTTACCCTCAAGTGCCTTGTTGACCTTACTTGCAATAGAAACACAAACCCCTTTGGTAGCTACAAGTGGAAATATTCACGGTTCACCTATTCTTTCCTCGGAAAAAGAGGCTAGAGAAAAGTTGAGTACTGTAGCAGACTACTTTTTGAACCATAACTTGGAAATTGTTTTTCCTCAAGATGATTCGGTAATGCATTTCGCTGATAAGCAACGAATTTTACTGCGCCGTTCCAGAGGATTGGCTCCTAATCTTATGGGATACACGCCCAAGCCTAGCGAGAAGGTGTTGGCTATGGGCGCACATTTAAAAAGTACCTTGGCATTTACTCCTAATGGACACACCTATCTAAGTCCGTATTTTGGAAATTTAGATTCTTACGAGGTATTGCAGCGTTACACGGACACCCTACAACGTTATACCCAACTATTTGAAGAATTGCCTGAAGTGGTTTTGGTAGATAAGCATCCTGCTTATCAAAGCACGATTTTAGGAAAAGAACTCGCCACAAATTGGAAAGTTACCGTGGTTGAGGTGCAACACCATAAAGCACATTTTGCAGGTGTTTTGGCAGAGCATGATTTGTTCGAAATCAAGAAACCTGTTCTCGGAGTGATTTGGGACGGAACTGGTCTGGGTGACGACGGTATGATTTGGGGTGGGGAGTTTTTTGTGTATCAGAATCACCAAATAGAACTGAAGGCACATTTTGAATATTTTGACACCTTGGCTGGGGATAAAATGGCTAAAGAACCTCGATTGTCATTGTTCAGTTTAGTCAATTCGGAAGCTGAGGTTGAAGACAAATTTTCAAAAGCTGAAATTAAGATTTACCAAAAACTTAAGGAGAACTCAAAACTCGGAACATCATCGGTTGGCAGATTGTTTGATGCGGTTGCTTCTTTGTTGGATGTATTGGATGTTTCCACCTATGAAGGAGAAGCTGCGCTGCTTTTGGAAAATCTGGCTTGGCAGTATCCAGGGGAATGTATCGATTTGTTAGAGGGCAAATCCTTTGGAAATGTTCCTTCAAAAGCAATTATGGAACGCCTTATTGCCTTAAAACATAAAGGAGAATCCAAAGCCAAATTAGCAGCCAGTTTCATTTATACCTTGGCAAGGGTAGTGGTTAAAATGGCAATTACTTTTAAAATATCAACGATTGCCTGTAGCGGGGGTGTGTTTCAAAATCGCCTTTTGGTACAGACTTTAATGGGTATGGCTGAAGAAGATGACATTAGCTTCCTGTTTCATAAGGAAATGTCAAGTAACGATGAAAATATAGCACTGGGCCAATTGGCCTATTACCAAAACATAAAAGAATAAGTTATGTGTTTAGCGATTCCAGGAAAAATTAAAAGTATTGAGACCATCCACAATGGTCTGGTGCGTATGGCGAAAGTTTCCTTTGGCGGTATTACCAAAGAAGCAAGTTTGGAGATGCTCCCGGATGCAAAAGTGGACGATTATGTATTGGTTCACGTTGGGGTGGCAATTAGTAAAGTGGATGAAGAAGAGGCCCAAAAAACGTTCAGCTATTTGGAAGAAATAGGAGAGTTGGGCGAATTGGAAGATGTGGACGAATATTTACCAAAAAAAGAGTAGGTTATGAAATATTTATCAGAGTATCGTGACCCAGAGTTGGCAAAAAAGTATTTGGAGGAAATCAAGAATACGGTTTCAAGACCGTGGTCCATTATGGAAGTCTGTGGCGGTCAGACCCATAGTTTGGTGAAGAACGGAATAATTGAGATGTTGCCGAAAGAAGTCACTATGATTCACGGCCCGGGTTGCCCTGTTTGTGTTACCCCTTTAAACCTAATTGATAAAGCGGTTTATTTGGCACTGGAAAAAGGAGTTATTCTCTGTTCATTTGGAGATATGCTTCGCGTACCCGGTTCAGAGAAAAGCCTCTTGGAAGCAAAAGCAGAAGGTGCGGATGTTCGTATCCTTTACTCTCCGCTGGAAGCTGTAAAAATTGCTGAAGATTATCCTGAAAAGGAAGTGGTCTTTTTTGCAGTCGGGTTTGAAACTACGGCACCAGCCAATGCCCTTTCGGTGATTCATGCACACCGAAAAGGATTGAAGAACTATTCCATATTAGCTTCGCATGTGCTTGTACCACCCGCAATTAAAGCCGTAATTGATGATGAAAAAAGTCGAATCGATGGTTTTTTAGCGGCAGGTCATGTTTGTACCATTATGGGTAATGCAGAATACCATCCGCTTTCTGCAAAATATAAGGTGCCTATTGTTGTCACCGGTTTTGAACCTTTGGATGTGCTTCAAGGTATTTTAATGGTAATTCGCCAGTTGGAACAAAGCCAGTCTGAAGTGGAAAATCAATATGCGCGTATCGTCCGTGAAGAGGGTAATGTCGAAGCACAAAAAGTAATCCACGAAGTATTTGAAGTTCAAAATCAAATGTGGCGTGGTATTGGGGAAATCCCGATGAGTGGATACGGTGTAAAATCGAAATATGCGGACTTCGATGCCACAAAAAAATATGAAGTTTCCATTGAAGAAGCACCGGAAAATCCGGAATGTATATCGGGTCAAATCATGAAGGGTATCAAGAAACCTTTTGAGTGTGCCCAATTTGGTAAAAAGTGCAAACCTTCCAATCCGTTGGGTGCTCCCATGGTAAGCAGTGAGGGTGCATGCGCCGCATATTATCATTTTTCGGGGATGGTGGAGGCGTAAAGAAATTAATTAGGTTGTTTCTTGAAATGGTGGGAGTAGCAGAAAACCGTCATTCTGAACTTGTTTCAGAATCTCATCCAGATGCCGTCAATCATTTAAAAGAGATGAGACCCTGAAATGAATTCAGGGTGACGAAAAGTATCATGATTAAAACAGATATGCAAAAAATAAAATCAAGAGAGAAAAAGTTACGCATGCAGTTGCAATGTCCCATGCCCAAATTGGATTTTGATGTCATTACTTTGGGTCACGGTAGTGGTGGTTTATTGACCAACAAATTGTTGGATAGTGGGGTTTTTGACCTCTTATCGAATCCCATTTTAGATACTCGCCATGATGGTGCATTTCTAGAGCTTGAAGGTAAAACCGCATTTTCTACGGATAGTTTTTTGGTATCCCCTATATTCTTTCCAGGAGGAAATATTGGCGAATTGGCGGTTAACGGTACGGTGAACGATTTGGCCATGTGTGGGGCTATCCCTAAGTATTTATCCTTAAGTTTTATCATTGAAGAAGGACTTAAAGTTTTAGAGTTTTGGGAGGTCTTGGTAGCCGTGAAGTTTGCTTGTGAAAAAGCAGGGGTGCACGTAGTAACTGGCGATACCAAAGTGGTTGAAAAAGGGAAGGGAGATAAAATCTTCATCAATACTTCGGGGATAGGAAAGGTTCATTCCAAAGCAAATATCTCAGCTAGCAACATCAAAAAAGGAGATAAAATCATCATCAGTGGACAAGTGGCTACCCATGGTATGGCGATTATGTCCGTTCGGGAAGGATTGGAATTCGATTCTGAAATACAGAGTGATACGACCAATTTAAATCATACCATAATTAGTCTTTTGGACCAGTTTGGGGAGAGCATTCATCTGTTAACTGACCCGACTCGTGGAGGTGTGGCCACCGTGTTAAAGGAAACGGCGCAATCCATTGATTTGGGTATTGATATTTTCCAAAAGGATATCCCCATCGATGATCAGGTTGCCAGTGCTTGCGAATTATTGGGGCTTGACCCGCTTTATGTCGCCAATGAAGGTCTTTTTATTGCTTTTGTGGCGGAAGAAGTTGCAGAAGACTTCCTGTCAGAATTGCGGGAAGACGGGAATGGATTGCACGCAAAAATAATAGGCACGGTTACAGAACAACATCCTAGACAGGTCATTTTGGAAAGCGCCATTGGTGGAAAACGGGTGGTCAGCATGTTACCTGGGGAACAACTACCACGGATCTGTTAGTATGGATTTTTCTACACTAGGTAAACATATATCCAACCCTTATATTTTTAAAGGCTCTGAACAAAAACCTTTTTTGGCACCTAGAGGGGTGCACTTGGTGAATGATATGTTATTTGTTTCAGATACAGGTCAGAACCGTGTTTTTATTTGGCACAAATTGCCCACCTCACTACATCAAGAACCCGATGTTGTTTTAGGCCAACAAGATGTAGTGGGTTCCGGAAGAAACGCGGGAGGTACAGTAGCAGCTGAAAGTTTACACTATCCTTCAGGAATTTGGAGCGACGGAAAACGTTTGATCGTTGCGGATGCTTGGAACCATCGTGTACTGATTTGGCATCAATTACCAACCAAAAATGGTCAAGCTGCAGATGTGGTTTTGGGGCAACCTGATTTTAAATCGAACGAGGTGAATGTAGAAGGGATTTCAAAAAGTCCTACCTCAAAAAGTTTACATTGGCCTTATGGTGTTTTTTCAGATGGGAAACGACTTTGGGTGGCTGATACAGGTAATCGAAGAATCCTTTATTATAAAACCATTCCTTTAGAAAATTATACTGCCGCTGATAAGGTTATCGGAAAACCTGATTTTTCCACTCGAGATTATGAAAACAACCAGCCTATCTGGCCGTATTCAGTTAAAACAAACTCAGATGGAGTCTTGGCTGTAGCCGATACGCAGTTTTACCGAACCTTGATATGGAGCAATTGGGAGACAGCTTTCAATACACCAGCAGATGTTATCATCGGGCAACCTGATTTTGATGCTTGCGGTCAAAACCAATATGGACTTTTTCCTGATGCCCACACCCTAAATTGGACCTATGATGTTTGCTTCTATAAGAAAGGATTGTTGGTCAACGATACAGGAAATAGTAGACTGCTCTATTTTGAAAGAATTCCCAAGACTAATAATCAGGTTGCTGATGCAGTTATTGGCAAACGTGATTTCAAAACTGGAAGTGAAAACAGGGATACAATTGTGGGAACAGATAGCTCCTTGTATTGGCCTTTTTCCATTTGTACACAAAAGGATAAATTAGTGGTTGCCGACACGGGAAATCATCGTTTGGCAGTAATGGGTCTTTTACTTTAAAAGCCGAGATACAGCCAGTAAACCCCAATAATTATAGCAAATAATCCTCCGGCAATTCGAATGCTCTGGAATGCATTTGGGCTTTGTAGTTTTTTTGAGCCATTGGATATTGTTCCAAGGATGTAAGCATAAATCACCATAGCCAATACGGTTCCCAAGGCGAATCCAATAATATAGAGTATCCCTTCAAATTGACTTTCAAAACCTAATACAGGGAGCAACAGTAAAAAGTGTGCTATTCCTGCCAAACCATGTAGGACTCCTATGAAAAATGAAGACCAACTATTTTGTTGTAGTGCTTTGGAGTGAGTGTGCTCATGTTCCAAGGTATTGTCTGCGTGGTTGTGGTCGTGAACATGTATATAAGGCTTATCGCCTCCATGGATATGCGGGTGCTTATGGCCTTTTCCTTTGAAAAAAATCCTAAAAATGGCCCATATCCCTACCCCTATAAGTACAAGACCCACCAGTTGTTCGCTATACTCGGATATCAATTCAACCGGAATAACCTCTTTAAAGGCTAAAAATAGTAGTCCGATGACCAACATTCCGGTGAGATGTCCAAAGCCCCAAAACAAACCAATGCGCCATACCCTTTTTCGGGTCTCAATCGCCAAAGGGGTAATTGCAGCAAGGTGGTCTGGTCCGGATACCACATGAAGTACTGAGGCTAAGATTCCAGCAAAAAGGGATTGAACAATCATTGCTACAATATATCAACAATCGCTGACATTAGCATATTTTGCAGCAAATGAAACGATTTTGATATGAAATACATAATTTCAATCTAATATAGAAACAAACCAATTATGTTAAGAACTAAAATTTTTTTCTCATGACCGTAGCAACCTTCTCGGAGAGTGTCTCTCCCAAGCTGTTAGTAAAGAAAAGTGTTATTTATCAGTTGAAAAATACCAAGAGCCTCCTAATTTCATCTTAATTAATATTCTTGAATTAAAATGTCACTTTTTCATTGTCCACATTGTCATACAATAAGAATTTAGATTTGAAAAACTATAGCGACATACTATTTCCATACGCTTATAACATCCTTGGCTCTTCTGAGGATGCGAAAGACACTGTGCAGGACATTTTGATTAAGTACCTTTCTATCGATAAGAATCATATAGAAAATGAAATTGGTTTTTTGATTAAATCAGTAATCAACCAATCCATCAATCTGAAAAAGAGGCAAAAAAAGATATCCGCTGATAGCATTTGGTTGCCGGAACCCATATCAACAGAAAAGGCAGACGACAATATCAATAAAGAGGAAATCCTATCCTATTCCATGCTCACGCTTCTCGAAAAATTATCGGCTAAAGAACGCGCTGTTTTTATACTGAAGGAATCATTTGACTATTCTCATAAAGAAATTGCTGAAACTATAGGTTTTACCATTGAAAACTCCAGAAAATTATTAAGTAGAGCCAAAAACAAACTCAATACTACCAGAGTTTTAAAAAATAAGGCTCATCAACAGGACACATCGCAATTGAAGTATTATGTTGAAGCCATGAAAACCGGGGATGTTGCAACCCTTAAAAAATTATTGTCAGAAGATATACTGCTGGCTGCTGATGGTGGCGAAAGTGTTAAAGTGGTTAGAGCTGTAACAATGGGTATAACGGACGTATCGAAGCTATTGCTTTATGTATTTAAGGCGTTTTTGACTGGATTGGAAGTTAGAATGAGCTCTGTTAATCATCAACCGGCGATTTTGTACTATAAAAACCAGGCTTTATACAATTGTCAGGTCTTTGAATTCGAAAAAAATCGGATAAAAAGTATCTATTCCGTGGTCGACCCACAGAAACTAAAGGCACTTTTCGGCTAAAACATGTCACGTTTTTTACTCTGGGTTTGTCAGTCTATAGAACATAAAACTTCAATAGATGAAAACACTGTTAAGATTGGATGCCAGCTTAAGAAAGGAAGGTTCACATTCAAGGGCACTGGCGGATTTTTTTGAAACGAAATGGAGAAAAATCCATCAAAAAGGAAATGTCATATACCGAGATTTAAATGAATTGCAAGTGCCTTATTTACGAAATGAAACTGTGCAAGCTTTTTATACACCAGAGGCGGAATACACAGAGGAAAATAGGGAAGCTATTGCTTTATCCAACCAATTAATTGAAGAGTTGAAATCTGCGGACCATATTTTGGTGAGCAGCCCCTTGTATAACTTGAATATTCCTTCCACACTGAAGTCTTATTTGGACCACATCGTTAGGGTAGGGCATACTTTTAGGGTGAGAGAAGATGGTAGTTATGAAGGACTGATTGAGAATGAAGCGGCATACATTATTACCTGTAAAGGAGAAGTTTATAAGGACACATCAATGCAAACGCTTGATTTTCAAGAACCTTATCTAAAGACAATTTTTGGGTTTATTGGTTTAAAACTGAATGCCATTTTCCCTTTAGAAGGTACAGCACATCGCAATCTACTTGAAAGTAATCTGAGGGTACAAAAAGAGAACATCATAAAAGAACTTGAGAAGAAGCTGGATTTAAAGGAACCACAGAAAATACCTAATCAAGTTTAGAAAACACATCGAAATTCAAAAAATGGTATTGTCTACCAAGAACTAAGTTAAATGGTACGAAATGAGTTTGTAAAGTCTATGGGATTGGGGTCTATTCTTTTAATGAATCCAAGAATTCTTTTCAGCCAAAACATCACAAATAAAATGGATACAACAATGAAGCATAAAGAACCTAAACGGATAGCGCCCAATTATTTTGAAGACGAGTTGGTTGATAGCGCAAGTGTTATTCATCCCGGGGAAGGAGAAATGTTAACTTTAAACAATCTCTCAGTGACCTTTAAGGTCACCAGTGAATTATCTAACAGTCAATTGGGAGTCTATGAAATATCCCTTCCTCCTCATGCCATTGGAGCTAAGTTGCACTATCATCGCTTTATGGATGAAACCTTTATTGTAAGTCAAGGGACACTTACCATTGAGTTGGGAGATGGCTCGCAAAAAGCAAAATCAGGAACCGTAGTCTACGTACCCAGGTTCACACCTCATGGGTTCAGAAATGATACAAATGAGACGGTTGTGGTGACACTGATTTTTAACCCCTCTGAAAAGCGCGAAGGATTCTTTAAGGGTTTGTATGAAACATTGAATGAAGTACCGGTAAACCCTGAGAAGTTTTTAAAGCTTTACAATAAGTATGATAGTTTCCCGGTAGATGTTGACAACATGATACCTACAGAAGAATAAAATTGATAGGTAGGTATTGTCATCAACAAAAGAAATAATAAAACCTTAAACGAATGATTGCCGAGACACCAGAACCGCCGTATTATGCGGTTATTTTTAGTTCAACAAGAACGGAAGGAGATCATGGATATTCCGATATGGCCGATAGAATGATTGAATTGGCAAAGCAGCAGAATGGATTTCTAGGCATTGAAACCGCAAGAAATGATTTGGGAATAACTGTTTCGTATTGGAGCAGTTTGCACGCCATAAAGAATTGGAAGGAAAATGTAGAACATTCGGTAGCAAGAAATAAAGGGAGAAAAGATTGGTATAAGAATTTCGTTACTAGAATTGCTAGAGTAGAACAGGATTACAGATTTGATAAAGAATGAAAAAGGCAAACCCAATTAACTGGCTTGAAATCCCAGTCTGGCATTTCGAAAAAAGAATGAAGTTTTATTCCAAAGTATTACTATAGGAAATAAAAGATATGCCTACTGTAAGTGGAAATATTAACGTATCCAATTCCTATTAAAAATCCCTGACCGAATTTATATATAGGAGATAATGAAACGAGATTGCACTTTAATCAGTAATAAGGATAGTAGATGGTTTACTATGTCAGTTTCTTTTCTAACATCTCAGTTCAATTAATTCTTATGTACAATTAAAACAAAAAAAACTTAATGGGACGGTCCAACGTCTGTACTTTAGTACATCCGTAAGTAAGAAAACAAAAACATGATTAAATTTTTGACTTTTTGTCTCTTTGTACTAGTTCTTTCAAACTCCTGTGGTCAAACCAATAAGTTAAACAACAAAGAGATTGATTGGACTCAGGACCTTGATTTGTACAAAAGGAACCTTGAGCAAAATCATATCGATTTGTACAATACCATCGACAGCGTGGAGTTCGGAAAAGAACTTCAGAAAATTACATCCGCTTTACCTGATAAAAGTGACACCGAGATAATTGTGGACTTAATGCAGTTAACGCGCAAGATTGGTGATGGACATACAGCAGTGTCTTTACGAGGGGTTGAACCACATTTATTTCCTATAGAAATCTATAAAATGAATAGGAAATGGAGAGTCATCAAAACGTCAAATGAATACAGCAATCTGTTGGGTAAAATCTTGACGGAAATCGATGGCAAGCCAATCAGTATCATCGAAGAAGAGGTTAGTAAAGTTGCGCAATATGTTGAAAATGAACAATCAGAAGTTTATAGAACAGGAAGATATCTAGTAATTTCAGAAGTTTTGTTTGGTTTGCAATTGACCAATACTAAGCTTAAGGCAAAATTCACTTTTTTAGACGATACGGGTACTAAATCTACTCTGTCCTTAGACGCCAGTGATAGTGAGGAATACTATGAAAACACAGATTTCCAGACACTGAAAGTAGCAACACCACAAATTCAAAAACCTATCGATTCAGGATATGATTTTCTCTGGTTCAGTCCAATACAAAATATAAACGGGATTTATATCAAGTTTGAAAGCTATCCATCTTTTGAAGGAATGGAGGAATTCGGAGAATCCGTTCTGGATTATGTGAATGAAAATCAAATCGAACAAGTAGTAATAGATTTAAGAAACAATGGAGGTGGAGACTTTTTTGTGGGAACTTTTTTGGCCTATTATTTAAATTTAGCCGACAGTATTGACTTTAAGTCAGGGGTTTATCTTTTAACCGATAGAGTGACTTTCTCTGCTGGGACAAGCAATGCTTCGCAATTCAGACAAATCCTAAATGCCAAAATTGTTGGTGAACCTACAGGTTCAAATCCAACCGGGTATCAAGATATGGGGCAATTCACATTGCCCAATTCTAAACTGATAATTACATATTCCAAAAGACTCTTTAGATTCCAAGACAATGTCACGGCGGGAGTTCAGCCTGATGTTCTGATTGAATACAATTGGGAGAACTATTCCAATGGAGTTGACAATATGCTGGAATGGATTATCAAGGATATCAAACAGAAGTAGTTAGCACATATATCTGATAACAGTTTATGATAAAAAACAAAAGACCTGTACTTGAAATTTTTAAAAAGCTGAAAACCAAATCCTAAAAACGAAAAAAGCTCCGTATTTACGGAGCTTTATGCGGTCTGGACGGGACTCGAACCCGCGACCCCCTGCGTGACAGGCAGAATTTATTTGAATTCATATGGATTAAAAAGTCAATAAACACAAGGGGTTTCGGCGATTTTCCATATCTTTAAGTACAAACAAGACCGTATAAAACCAATTTTTGCGTGCAATCTGCGTGCAAATTTGCACGCAGATTTTAACATTCAGTATGGCTACCTATCTAAAACTCTCTTTGGACACACGACGAAAAGATACCAAAATCTTCCCTTTAATCTTTCGCTTGACCCACAATAGAAAAACCACAAGCATCGGAACCGGACATAAATTGGCTACATCTGAATGGGATGAAAAACGGCAAAAAATAAGACTATCATTTAAGGGTACGGAATCTCCTGCACGACTGAACAATCTTTTACAGAAGAAAATGGCTCACATGGTAGACATCCTTACCCAATTAGAAGATAAAGACAGGCTCAAATATATGAGCATATCTGAGGTGCGAAGCCATATTACAAGAACTACCAACAAGGTAACCTTTTACCAGTTTGCCGAGCAGCAAATTGCGGATCTGGTCAAATCAAACCGTATTGGAAATGCCAGGGCTTACAAACATGCACTCAAAGCAGTCAAGAATTTTAGGAATGACAAAGATTTTTCTTTCGATGAACTTAACCTTGATTTCCTTAACCGATTTGAGAAACATCATTTGGCCAAGGGCAACAAATTGGGCGGTCTGAGTGTATACTTAAGAACCATACGCGCTATAAATCGAAAAGCCATCAAAGCAGGGGTTGCAGACAAAGAAGGGTACGCTTTTGATGATTATGTCATTCGGAACGGGAAACCTGAAAAACGAGCATTGCCCATTGATGCCATTCGAAAGATTGCCGAGCTTGACCTTGAAAAAGATACTGCCCTGTTCAGGGATAGGAATATTTTTATGATGAGCTTCCTGCTCAACGGCATGTCCTACGTTGATATGGCCCATCTCAAACTGTCCAACATCGTTGATGGTCGTATCAGATATTCAAGAAAAAAGACTGATGAGCCGTACAACATAAAAATCCATGACCAACTTAAACCCTTGCTTTCCTATTTTACAGAAGGCAAGAAAAGAAGCGATTATCTGTTGGATGTTGTCAAGAGTGAAAATCCGATTGAAAGCTACAATCAAATCGTTTGGGCTAGAAAAAGGTACAACGACAGTTTGAAAAAACTAGCCAAGCTTGCTGGGATTGATGAAAACATCACGAGCTACGCGGCCCGTCATTCCTTTGCTTCAAGTGCCAATGATATGGGGATTCCCCTGACGGCCATTTCCCAAATGTTGGGACACAAGCGCATTAGCACCACACAAGCTTACTTGGCCGGACTTAAAAAAGCCAAAATCGATGAGTACCAAGACGAAATTATGGGTAAACTTTCGGGATAGCCCCAGTCCTTTGTAAGTATTTTGAAAATCCCGGTTTGTCTTCTTTCCCCCTAACCACAAAAAAGTGCCCGAAAGGGCACTAGATTCAAGGTTGGAACTCCAATTTATTGGTTGAAGATTTCAGTCCCGCAAAAAGTCAATTTAAAATACTACTAAAAAAGACCAAGAAAGGGACTTAATCCTTCTGAGGATATTCAATTCGGAATTTTGTCTTTTAAATCGGCCAATTTATGGAACGGTTCAATCATCAAAAGGACTTGTCACATTCAACAAAGTAGGTTCAGTAACTTGGGTATAAATCATGGTCGTCTTAATGGAATTGTGCCCTAAAAGTTTTTGGATGATTCTAATATCGGTACCATTTTCCAATAGGTGCGTTGCGTAACTGTGCCTCAAGGTATGCGCGGTGATGTTTTTATTTATTCTGGCCCTTTTGGCAGCAGCCTGGAGAAGCTTGTTGAAACTTGACGAAGAATACCTGTCTCCCTTTTGGCCTTCAAATAGGTATCGTTTGGGCGTATATTCTTTATAGTACTCACGAAGCATTGACAAGGTTTTTTCAGATAAGGGTACTATCCTGTCCTTGTTGCCCTTTCCTGATTTAATATGTATCACCATTCTGGATGAATCTATATCCTTGATTTCAAGTGCAATCAACTCGCCTACCCTTAAGCCTGCACTGTAGACCACGGCTATCATGCTCTTATGCTTGATGTTGTTGGCTTTTTCAATGATTTTAAGAACTTCCTTTCTTGCGATGACTACGGGAAGTCTGTCCGGTTTTCTACTTGGGAACAGAAATTCCAGGTTAATGTTTTGATCGAAAACCTCCCTGTAATACAGCTTCAAGGCCATTGCTATCTGTTTCTGATAGGAATAGGATACTTTCTTAGTGTGTACCATATGATAGAAGTACCTGTGAAGTTCGGTTTCATCAATCTTGTTCAGTGGCTTTTCGAAAAATTGAATGGCCATCTTTACGATTGAGGAATAACTCTCTATGGTATTCTTACTATACCGCTTAACCTCCAGTATTTTCACAAAATCAGGCAATGGCATAATAATGTGAAGATATCTATTTATGATGAAAAAGTACTATTTTTATTCCAAAATGGTATGGTTATCCGGGATTGTTCGGATATCCAATAGTTGCCAGTAATGCAAAAACACCTCGTTAAAATTGACCAAATGAACAGTAATCTGAACATTTCTTTGTAACATAAAATAAAAAAGCTACACTAATTGCTTGATGATTAAAGACATACTATTTCAAATAAAATACACCTTCTCTCAAATAAAATTTAACCGAAAAAAAGAGTTAAATCAAAGGCTGAAAGAATCATTCGGAAAACTGAAAGATGATTCCTTTGACTTTGACAGTATCGAAAAATACTTCAGAAAGAAAGACAACTCAAAAGCTTATCAAATATTATCAGACAAAACCTGTAACGACTTGGATTTTGATGATTTGTTTATGTTGCTTGACCGAACTCATTCAAAAGTTGGGCGACAATATTTATACAATCATCTTCGAACTATAAAATTAAATGAAAAGCAAACCAAATTAAACGAAGAAATAATAACTGAATTGTCAAAAAATCCCAAACTAAGAATTTCGGTTCAAAAAAAGCTTGAAAAACTAAAACATAAAGATGCGTTTTATATATCCACTTTATTTCAAGAAGAGCATCTTAATCCACCAAAATGGTTTATTGTAATAAAACTATTATCGTTTGCAAGTTTAGTGTCGTTGATTTTAGGTTTCTTCAATCCTATATTTTTCATCGTTCTTTTAGGTGTTTTTTGTGTGAATTTTGTCCTTCATTATTGGAATAAAAATAATTTAATTCAATATGTAGGTTCAATTCCACAACTTTTAAAACTTAATAATGTTGCATCACATTTATTTACCAATCCCTTATTTAAAAAACTAAATCCTGACTTACTAAAGTCAATCAAACTGATAAATGAAGTTAAAAATAGAATGTCTTTTTTTTCAGTCGAAGCCAAACTACAAGGTGAATTTGAAATAATAGCTTGGTTTTTGTTTGAGATTTTTAAAACAATGTTTCTGCTAGAGCCTCTATTGTTATTTGGTGTTTTAAAAAGAGTAAACACAAAAAGAAGCGACATAGAAAGCGTTTTTAAATTTGTCGGTCATATTGATATGCTAATTTCCATAGCATCTTTAAGAAAAGGACTTAAAACATTTTGTTTTCCAATTATTAATGATAAAGATAAAATCATTGCTCAAGATATAAGCCATCCTTTAATTTTTAATTGCACAACTAACAACATTGAAATAGCGGAAAAATCGATACTTCTTACAGGCTCAAATATGTCTGGAAAAACCTCTTTTATTCGTGCAATTGGACTAAATGTAATAACAGGTCTTACAATTAATACTTGTTTTGCTAAATCAATTACTTTTCCTTTATTAAAAGTGTTTTCAGCTATCCGAATAAGTGATGATTTAATGAACGATAAAAGTTATTATTTTGAAGAAGTATTAACCATAAAAGAAATACTGAAAGAGAGTAAAAACGGAAATAAAAATTTATTCCTGTTAGATGAAATATTTAAAGGCACAAATACCGTAGAACGCATTTCTGCTGGAAAATCCGTTTTATCTGCTTTAACGAAAAATAAGAACAAAATATTGGTTTCAACCCATGACATAGAATTAACTGATATGTTGTCAGATGAATATGAACTGTACCATTTTAGTGAAACAGTAAACGAGAAAACTGTAGGATTTGATTACAAACTGAAAGAAGGAAGACTAAAAAAAAGAAATGCTATTAGAATACTTGAAATTAACGATTATCCGAAAGAAGTTGTGAAGGAAGCAATCGGAATAGCTAAGGAATTAGACCAAACATATTTAAGGAAAAACACTACTGGCAACACGGCGTATAGGTAATAGCGGTTTAAGTGATAAAACGAAATTATAAACATAAAACAGCGGTTAGTGTAAAACCGAAAGGCTTATGATTGTGTATCCGCTACTACTCATACACTTGACCGTTGTGGGCAATCCCCCATAGACGGTCGCCTTTAGTCCATCGGTTAACGTAAACTGAAAAAATGGGGATTGAGCGTAAAAAAGTCGCAAATTTGAGAAAATTATAAATGACTGATTTACAGCGTAATAGGTTTACGTTAGTCAGAATAAATAGAAACAAAATAAGAATGCGAGAAATAGCAATAATCGTGATACTGACAATTGGAAATTTTAGTAAAAAAATAAATGCACAAATTGTAACAGATAGACCAGACCAAACAGAAAGTTCTTCAACTATTCCTAAAGGAAGTTTACAGTTAGAAAGTGGATTATTAATTGGATATGAAGGCGAAAATCAAGAAAGAACACGACAACTATTATTGCCAACTAATTTATTCCGATATGGGATTGCAAATTGGATGGAATTAAGGATTTTAAATCAATTCGAGTTGCTCAAATTAGGGGAAAATCGATTTGAAGGAATTAGCGATTTAGAATTAGGAACGAAAATACAAATAGTTAAAGGCGAGGATAAATGTACTGAAGTGGCATTTTTGACACACTTGATTATACCAACAGGTACGGACGGATTGACAAGCGAAAAATTTGGAAGCTCAAATAAATTAAGTATTTCGCATACAATAAATGAAAAAGTTGGTTTAGGATACAATTTAGGGTACAATTATTTCGGAGAAGAAAAAGGAGATTTTACTTATTCAATAGCATTAGGAATAGGAATAAATAGTGAAGTTGGAATATATGTTGAGCCATATGGTGAAATAGCAAATATGGAAGAACTTTTAGCAAACTTCGATACAGGATTTACATATTTGGCTAACGAAAACTTGCAATTTGATTTTTCGTTTGGAACAGGAATAAATTGGACGATGAATTATATGTCGATTGGATGTAGTTGGTTAATTGAAAAAAAATAAATACTGCCCACAACAATGTGTATGATGTTCATAGCTGCTAAACGCAGCTACGCCACATACACTCAACGTTGTGCGTCACCCTGAAAACCCACCACACATTTAGCACATTTGGTTTTTTGCCGACACGAAAGCCAACCCTAAAAAAACCAAAAGAGCTAAATCATCCACCGCTGACAAATCCGATTTATTGGGAGTTATATTTAAGTGTTTGCTTAATTAAGAAAACAATTTGTATCTTTGTTGCGTTATTAAACCCTAAAGAGGAAAATTATGGAAAATAATCAATCGTGTATAAGAGTGTTTGCTGACAAGGTTCAAATAGAAAATTGTAGGGAAACACTACAAGCCAACGAAAAAGCATTTAGTCAACTAAGTGGACTTTTGGCATTAGCAGGAAACGAAGTAAGACTCAAAATCTTATTTCTTTTAGAAGAAGAAAACGAACTCTGCCCTTGCGACCTTTCAGACATTCTCGGAATGAGCATCCCTGCTGTTTCTCAACATTTGCGAAAACTTAAAGACGGTAACGTCATTGAAGGGAGAAGAGAGGGACAAACTATTTTCTACTCTTTGAAACAAGAGCAACTGACTTTACTTCGTCCATTTTTTAAACACATCATTAATCAAAATTTGAAAACAGCATGAACAAGAGAAACAACAGACTTGTCGGAGCGGGAGCGCTTTCGGCAGTAGCAGCATCGCTTTGCTGCATTACCCCAGTATTAGCTCTGATTTCAGGAGCATCAGGTATTGCTTCCACTTTTTCGTGGATGGAACCTGCAAGACCTTATCTTATCGGCATCACCGTTTTGGTTTTGGGATTTGCCTGGTATCAGAAACTCAAACCACGAACAGCTGAAGAAATAGAATGTGCTTGCGAAGAAGACGAAAAGAAACCTTTTATGCAAACCAAAACTTTTTTGGGAATTGTAACCGTATTTGCAGCCCTGATGCTTGCTTTTCCGCACTATGCACACATTTTCTATCCCTCAAACGACAAGAAGGAAGTTGTAATCGTCAATGCCTCTGACATTCAAACGGTAACTTTTGATGTGAAAGGAATGACTTGCAATGGTTGTGCTTCGCACGTAGAAAATGAGGTGAACAAATTACCGGGCATTCTTAAAGTGGATGCAAGTTATGAAGAAGCGACTGCCAAAGTAGAATTTGACCAAACCAAAGTGAGTTTAGCTCAAATTGAAAAAGCAATCAACGGCACAGGTTATAAAGTGGTTGGTAAGAAATAGTATTTTTTTGCTTTACATATTTAAGAACTTAATTAAACAATTACATAATGAAAAAGAATTTGATTCTATTGAGTGCCTTTTTCCTGATAGGAATTACTCAGGTCAATGCTCAATGTTGCAAACCAACTGACCATAAAGCAAAAACAACAAACACAATCCAAGAAGCTGGCAAAGCCCTAAAACTGAGAATCACGGGAATGACTTGTGCAGGTTGTTCCAACCATATTTCAAATGCCCTAAAAGAAGTGGACGGGATTATGGAACACAAGGTGGAATACCCAGGGGATTTGGCAACTATTCAATACGACCCGAAAAAAACGAACCCTGAAGCAATCATCAAAGTGATTGAAAAGACAGGCTATAAAGCCGAGATTATTAAAGAAACTCCAAAAAAGAAATCCTAATGATGCAAGAAACAATAAAACTCGACATCACAGGCATGACCTGCGACCATTGTGCCATAGGCATTGAAAAACTTCTTTCTAAAAACGAGGGAGTAAAAGAAGCCAATGTGAGCTATCCGAAAGCCACTTGCGAATGTTCTTTTGACCCTACTAAGACAAGCAAAGAAGAAATCATCAACACCATCAACAGCACAAAAAACTATCGTGTAAAAGATGAAATCTCTGAAAATGGAAACAGTGAAAATAATCAATTTGATTTAATCATTATCGGTGGAGGTTCGGCTGCATTTTCGGCAGCTATCAAAGCAGAAAGTTTGGGGTTAACCACATTAATGGTAAACGGTGGGCTGGACTTTGGCGGAACTTGTGTCAATGTGGGTTGTGTTCCTTCAAAAAATCTGATTAGAGCAGCTGAAACCGCCTATCACGCTACGCATTCCAACTTTGAAGGCATACGACCAAAAGGCGTGGACATTGATTTTGCCCAAGTCATCAAAGACAAGAAAAAATTGGTAGCCACACTTCAGGAGAAAAAGTACATGGACGTGGTGAGCGACTTCCAGAACCTAACCTTGCTAAAAGGTTGGGCGAAATTCAAAGACAATAAAACAATTG
The DNA here is from genome assembly GCF_003001695.1 of Flagellimonas meridianipacifica. GTDB lineage: Bacteria > Bacteroidota > Bacteroidia > Flavobacteriales > Flavobacteriaceae > Flagellimonas > Flagellimonas meridianipacifica. The sequence goes on from NZ_PVYX01000001.1 coordinate 1,609,080, forward strand.
AAGTCGATGGAAAGGACTACAAAGCTCTCAAATTTTTGATTGCCACCGGAGCTACCACCAACATTCCCAAAATTGAAGGATTGGACGAAATTGACTACCTGACCAATGTTTCGCTTTTCGACCTGGAAGAAAAGCCGGAAAGCCTCACCATTATGGGAGCAGGTTATATAGGTTTGGAAATCGCCATGGCTTACAACCGCTTGGGTGTAAAAGTCCGCATCATTGAATTTACAGACAGAGTATTAAGAACACAACCCCCCGACATCAGTGAAGCATTAGAAAACCAAATGCGAGAAGAAGGCATTGAAATTTTACCCAATTTTAGAGCTGTAAAATTCGAGAAAGAAGGAAATGGATCCATCATTCATTGTAAATGTCCTGATGGCTCATTTACCAAAATCATAGAAAAAGGGAAAGTAGTTATTGCCACAGGCACAAAACCTAACACAAGCCAATTGGGATTAGAAAATATTGGTTTGGAACTCACTCAAAGTGGACACATTGCCGTGAATGAAAAAATGGAAACCAATCTATCCAACATTTACGCAGCAGGTGACGTAACTAACACCCCTGCCTTTGTCTATACAGCTGCATTTGAAGGTAAAATTGCGGTTGAAAACGCATTCTCAGGAGCAGAAAACAAAGCGGACTATTCTTCTTTGCCTTGGGTAGTTTTTACAGACCCACAAATAGCAGGTGCAGGTTTGGATGAAACACAAGCAGAAGCAAAAGGCATTCGTTATGAAGTTTCTAAATTGGAACTTAAAGGCGTGCCGAGAGCGATTGCAGCAAACGACACAAGAGGATTTATTAAACTCATTCGCAACACCGAAACCGACAAACTAATAGGCGCAAGAGTAATCGCACCTGAAGGCGGAGAACTTATCCAACAGTTAAGTATGGCTATCAAATACGGAATAACCGTAAAAGATTTGGCGGACAGTTTTTATCCTTACCTGACTTTAGGAGAAGGCATCAAATTAGCAGCGATAACTTTTGGAAAGGACGTATCGAAATTGAGTTGCTGTGCTAGTTAGCCCGACCCAAAGGCACACACTCTTGCAAGTCGCACCAGCCAACGCTTGACCAAAACTTGCAAGAGAGAGTGCCTTCCCCATCGCAAAATATCCTACTTTTGAACATTGACCAAACCGACTGAAAATAAAGGGCGAACGCACAACATTGTGTATAAGCAATAGCGGGTACAGTGGTAAATTCAAGGTTTGTGCATCTAAGAAACTTTAGTGGTAGCGGACAGATAAGTGTCCTGAAATCCGCTACTGCTCATACACGAGACCGTTGTGTGCAATTATGGCCCGTCCTGAATAATTATGTAACCTGCAAACTAAATTTTAAAAAATGATTTACTATTGGTTACATATGCTTTACATTTATATTGGAGCAAAATTTTTTTGGAGTAAAGTTAGTTTAGAATCTGACCTATCTCGCATTAGAACAGTTAATATTCTTGATTGTGATAGTTTGAGATATATGGCAAACTCGAAATACTTCTATTATATGGATTTTATCAGGTTTGAGATTTTGTTCAGGTCTAAACTTTACGAAAACACATTTAAAAAAGGAATATTTCCAGTTCTTGGTTCGCAAAAGATTATTTACAAAAAACCTCTTAAGAGATGGACAAAATTTAGCATAACTCTTATTCTAGATGGATGGGACGAAAAGTGGGGCTATCATCGTCAAGTTTTTAAGCAAAATAATGAAATTTGTGCAATAGGATATACGAAATTTGCTTTCTGGAAAAATGGAAAAGCACTTTACTTACCAAAAATATTAGCTGATAGTGGAGTCAAAAAAACAGAAATGAATCCATCTTCAGAAATGCTAAATATGTTCAAAAATGATTATGAAATGATTAAAAATCAAAATTAATAGTTGAATAAAACTGCACACAACAATGGCTATAAGTAATTGCTTGTTCTCGCCTACTTCTGAAAATCCTCGCGGATTTTCAGTTTGGTGTGTACTTATAAAGTTAACCGCTAAATCACTCAACTGCTCATAGCCGAGACCGTTGGGTGCCATTTAAGAACAGACTAATGAAATATAAAAATGTAACAATTGCAGGAGGTGGAATATTAGGAAGTCAAATCGCTTTTCATACTGCTTTTCACGGCTTTTCAGTAACCGTTTATGATATTTCTGATTCTGCTTTGAAAAACTGTAAAGAAAGAATGACGCTATGGCAGAAATTCTATCAAAAAGACTTGGGAATATCGAATGACCAACTTCAAAAGATTTATAAAAGTATTGCATTTAAGATAGACTTAAAATCTGCCGTGAGTGAAGCAGACCTAGTTATTGAGGCAATTCCTGAAAACATAAAAATAAAGTCTGATTTCTATGAAAAACTGAATCAATTTGCACCCAGCCATACTGATTTTGCCACAAATTCTTCTTCGCTCCTACCAAGTTATTTTGCAAAAGACACAGGAAGACCAGAGCAATTTATCGCACTCCATTTTGCAAATCGTATTTGGATTAGAAATACTGCTGAAATTATGGGGCATTCTAAAACATCACCAAAGCTATTTGATGATATGATATTATTTGCGAAGGCGATTGGAATGGTTGCTATTCCTGTAAAAAAAGAACAGCCAGGCTATGTGCTTAACTCATTGTTAATGCCATTATTGAGGGCAGGACTTAATCTTTGGGCAAATGATGTGGCAGAACCTCATTTAATAGACAAGACTTGGATGATAGCTACAGGGGCGCCAAATGGACCATTTGCTACATTAGATACTGTTGGATTAAAAACATCATTAAACATTACTAAAGCACATTTAAATGAAAATTCAGATATAGAGACCACAAAACGAATAATTTCTAAATTGGAAGGAATGGTTGCTGAAGGTAAACTTGGCACTGCCTCTGGACAAGGATTTTATAAGTATCCGAATCCTGAATTTCTTGAGGATGACTTTTTGAAATAAAATATTAAACAAATAAAAACGGACACCCAACAACGTATATCCTCAATGGTGAGATTTTGTACAAACCCAAACGTCCAAGAATTTTTACTACATTTGGCTTAATCTGAATTGGTAAAGGCTTATTTGCCTCACCACTGAATGTTATACGAAAACGTTGTAGTGTCATAAAACGAACATTTTTGGGGAATCAACTAATTTACTTCTAAATGTCTCAATAACTCGCCGTTTTAATATATTATTTTGGAATTCTCGTATGCCATCTAGAATTATTTATGCATTGTCCCCATGGAGGTTCTTTTGAAATATAAAGCCGTACTTCTACAAAACTGTAAAGTTGTTTTGATAAATGCATTAATAGATCTTGTTCTTCTTTAGGCATATTTGCCAAATTGATTTCTTTTATAGCCATTTTATCTCTGGTCATTTGCTTTGAGAGACTTTGAATTAATTGAACGGATTTCGGTAAAAATTTATCTGCATGGTTCGATTTAATAAATCGTATTGCAAAATCTTCTGCAAGTATTTTATCCTCCAAAGTCCAGGGACCAATAATATAGATTAACCTTTTTAAAGAATCTTCCTTTCTGAATTTTGAATCATGATCTGAAATACAGCCCATACTACTTACAAAAGGAAGAAATGCAAGTAATCGAGAACTTTGGATTACAAATTGACGTCTTGTGCTCTTTTCCATAATTATACTATTTTTCACCTTTTAAATGAGCAGCTAACCTCATAGCCAAGGCAACAATTGTTAAAGTAGGTGGATTAGAGCCCATATGAGGAAATACTGAGTTACTAACAAGATATAAGTTAGCCAGCCCAAACACCTTGAGGTTTACATCACAAACACCTTCGTCTGGATTTTTTCCCATAGCAGAGGCACCGGAAGGATGATCACCTGATCTTCCAAATCCCGAAGGAGTAATATCAGAAGCATTGATGGCGTCCATGGCATCACCGATCTTTGAGATCAATTCAGCTGCTTTCGTATGTACCCGCATATCTCGATCTGTCATCCTCATTGTTATTTTTACCACAGGTGATCCAAATGCATCTACTTCTTTTTCATCCAATTCAAGAATACCTTTACCTTCTAGCTCCATCATAACCCAAAGAGATACTAGCTGTGGTATTCTCTTACGAAGATTAGTTAATGATAGCGTGTTAGAGTACGCCTCCCATTGTGTCGCCGTAGCACCTACAGGGTACCAATCGGCTGCAGGACTGGCGGATAAAATGAAAGTAGATTGCTCCTTTCTGTTTAAATTAATTCTAAAATGATCCGTAACCATGGTTTCAAATCCAAGGCGACCTCCAACATGTCTACCCGCATCATAAAGAACCGCAAAATTTGAATGATCAGTGAAACCCTTTCCTAATTGATTTCCCATGTTACCCAGTCCGTTTCTATGAATTCCATTGTCCGACGACAATAGCAATAACCTTGGGGTTTCGACACCCCCCATAGCCACAATAAAAATCTCCGAACGAATCAAAACAGCTGATTTGTCTTTGGTACGAATGGCGTGAGCAGCAACAATTTTTTTTCCATTTGAATCGGTCTCCAATTTACGAACGCTTAAATTTTCAATTATCCTGACATTTTCATTCTTTTCCAACAGCGGAAGATGAACTCGATCCGGAGAATAGCGCGCTCCGGAAGGACAAAACCTACAGGCTCGACAGGCTAAACAAGCTGATCGTCCTCTATACTGTTGCGAGTTTATTGAATAAGGGCAGGAATGTCCGACAATACCCAATTTCTCCAATGCAGGATAAAATATTTCCTTGTCAAAATACGAGAATGAATGTGCGGGCATTGGAAATGGACCAGATCTTTTTGAAGCATATGGATTGTCTTCCATTCCCACTACACCAACCTCAATTTCCGCCTTTAAAAGCCACGGCTCTAGTTCGTTATATGTAATTGGCCAATCTCGCCCATAGCCAAACAAGGACTTAACCTTTAGGTCATTTTCAATTGGACGCATCATTATCCCTTGAAAATGAAGTGCAGTACCTCCAAATCCGAACAGTCTGTTATTCTTGTATTCAATAACCTGATCATTAGCTGCAGCAGAAGTGTGAGGTGTAATTGTATCAAAATCTTCTTCATCGTTATAATCGACAAAATCGTTTAGGGTCTCTTTACTTTTGAGCATCATATTTGCACGTTGTTTTTCTGAATATCGTGGTCCTTGGTCCAGTATTAAAATCTTTTTACCCGAAGATGCCAGTTTACTGGCTAAAATAATTCCTGCGATTCCAGCTCCAACTATGCAGTAATCTGTTTTTATTTCTTCTTTCATTTCAATCCTTTTCTAAATGTGCTATAACGGCCTCGGCTCGTATGTTTATAGCCTAATGTGTTACTTATATTAAAACTATAACTGCCAAATGCATTAAAACCACAAATCAGCGTTTACGAAATAGAATATTGACAATCTGCCATCCTTCATTTGTTTTCGCCAAATGGAGATAATCAAGATATTCGGGTGATAATACCCTTGCCGTGGCTATATCCTTTTCGATATCATCAACAAAGATTTGATATTCTGCATCTGGATTTTCCCCACCGCCTTTGCCAGTTAATTCAACCATAACTGATTTTGGTACCATTCTCAACTTTATATCAGAGTCAGAGCTATCCTTAATCGGGATTCGTTTTACAAGATCATCGTGCAGAGAACGGTCGATACGCACAGTATCACCTTTATACCAGCCCTCAATATAATCGAGGAGCGCGTTTTCAACTGCTGTTTTTTCTTCTACCTTGCCGGGGCTTTGTGAATTTGCTGTAAACCAGAATGTCATGACGGAAATCAGTAATAAGTACTTCATTGTTAGAGTTTTTTGTTTAAGAAATCAGATATTTTCTGAGCACAAGTAGGTAACAAGCGTTTATGATTATTAATTATATATCCATTACAGGCACAATAAAAATAAATGACAAAATCACGTTTATTTTAGTTTACTTTTCAATCTTTGACATTTCAGGTTATTTTCTAATTGGTTCAGGAATATATTATTGGCATATTTCCTAATTGTAGTCCCTAACGTATATCGCCCTTCAGAATCATATCTATCGGTATAATCCCCTTGGCCCAGTTAATAGTCAATCTGCCAGACTCCGTTGGCATCACTGCCGCCCAATATCCAGATCTTTCCTTCGTGGAACAGTGCTGTAAAACCGCCTCCTTTTGCGCCAAATGAAGTTGACGGGGTGGCTTCAAACCACTCCGTACCATCTTCTGAATACCAGATGTCGTTTATGATGCCGCTATCACCACTTCTGCCAACAATCCAGATCTTGTCATCAATTACGAGGGCCTTGTGGCCAAAACGCGGTGAAAATTTGGCGTTGGCCGTTTCCAACTGCCATGTTATGCCATCGATACTGCTCCAGACATCATTTTTGGTCTCTTGGTTGAGGTTGTCATCTTCTTCTATACCCCCAATAACCCATAACCGGTCTTTGAAGGCCACGGTTTGGTGAAAGTTACGTTTACCAAAGGGGGCCTCTGCAATGGTCTGCTGCCATGTGGCACCATCGGCACTGTTCCAGACATCGGCCCGTTTTACACCGCCATTGCCCCCTCCGCCAATAATCCATAATTTATCTTGAAAGACAGTCAGCGTATGCTCGGCCCGGGCCACATACTGTTGAACTTGGTTAACCTCTGTCCAAGTAATGCCATCAGTGCTGGTCCATACATCGTTTAAAAAACCAGTGCCCACGCCCCCTATGACCCATAGGGCATCGTTAAAAGCAACGGCCGTGTGAAAAAACCGTGCGGTAAAGTCAGCAGTACCGTTTTGGTTCACAAACTCCCAATCATTGCCATCAGTACTGAACCAGACCTGGTTTGAGGCCCCGTTGGCATCAGAACCACCCAACAGCCACATACCGTTGAACGCTACTGCCGCATGATCACTTCTCCCCGTAAAGGGGTTTGTTGGGGTAATTCGTTCTGCATCGTTGAGTGTTCTCACCGTAAAACTGAAAGTTTCAGAAGCGGTCTCCCCGCCCTTACCATCCTTGGCCACCACTTTCCAGAAATACACTTTGGCCCGGCATAACGCCAAGGAATCGGGTACTTTAAAACTTGTGGTCTCAATGCCCTCGGCCATTTTGGTTTCGGGCTCGTTCAAGGTATCGAGAAAAAAATCATAGTTCAGAGTATCCCCATCAGGGTCTGTTGCAGCATCCCAGGAGAATAAAGGATTGGGTTGTATGCCCGTATCGCCGTCAGCAACCGATAACAAGTTGAAGGATTCAGGGGACCGGTTATCGGGGTCGGGCAACGGATTGTCCCCGGCTCCTCCATCATCTTTGCTGCAGCCCATAAAGAGCAGCAATAGCATCGCGAATATTATATGTTGTGTTTTCATGTGATAATATTTATTGTTTTTCAATTGTCACATGTAACATCCATATAATCATTTCGCTGTGTGACAAAATTTTTAGTCATGGATGTTTCATGATATTGTTTTAAAATTTCATTATTTACCTTAATTACCGATTACATCACCTTGGCAGTTTACCAACGGATTGGTGATGTTTGGACCCTTTACGATGTCGATGTCCACCGTGCCGCCATTGTCTTCATCAAGTTCGCAGATGCAATCATCTAAAATCATTGGTATGATATTACCTTCCAAGTACAATCGTTTCAAATTGCTTTCACATGATATGGTAAAGGGGTCTGAATTGACCATCGGAATATGATTGGTACTCAAGCCCTTCAAACTATTGTTTCTTAGATTAAGGATATGCAATTGGCCCAACAGCCCAATCTCGCCGGGGATCTCGCTTAAATCATTATTCTGTAATTCCAACGTAACCAAGTTTGTCAACTGCCCAATATCCGGATGGATTTCCTGAAGGTTGGTTTCGATTAAGGATAGCGATTTCAGATTAGTCATCGTCCATATCACCGGGGGAATAGTGTTCAATCGATTGAAGCTCAAGAATAGAGTTTGAAGCATTTTCAATCGCCCAATCTCTGGAGGTAACATTGTCAAGTTTCTAGAATCTAGAAGTAATTTTATCACTTTACCCTCATCGTCGAGAACTACCTCTTCCCAGTCACTCAGGCGGTCAGTTTCATTCCAGTCCAAGGTGTTGCCGGGGTTGGCTTCAGAGATCAATAGTAATATCTCTTTTTGACTGAGTGCCACGACTATGGTCACCAGATAGGTACGACTGGTACCGTCTTCAGCCGTTACAGTATAATTGATGGGGCTGCTAAAGTCTTGCGGACCTGTAGGTTCGTAGGTGGCCTTGTCCGATATTTCAACCTCAGGTTCCATGGCCGTGACATCGGTGTTTGGAGGCATCTCGGCAGCAATGGCCTTGCCGGCTTCATCGATCTCCGCTGGAATATCGATGGTTATACCATCTTTTTCAATACCGGTAAACCGAAAGCTGATCAACTGTTTTTCACTGCTTTTTTGTTCAGGTTCTTCCTGAGGTTCAGGTTCATTTATGGGCTCTGGTTTTGGGGTGGGCGCACCCTCATCTTTGCTGCAGGCCATAAAAAGCAGCAACGAGATAATAAAAAATAAATATTGTGTTTTCATGACAATTGTTTTTAAGATTCTTCATAAGCTTTATTTACCAATCACATCGCCCTGGCAGACTACCGAGGGATTTGGATTTTCCGGGTCGGGTGCCAGAACAATGTCTATATCCACAGTTCCGCCATGGTCTTTGTCTAGGTCACATATACAGTCGTCCAAGACCATGGGCTTTTTGTTTTCGGCCAACCACAAAACTTGCAAATTACTCTCGCAGGATATGGTAAGCGGATCTGAGTTAACCATTGGAATATGGTTAGTACCTAAACCCGACAGTTCATTATTCCTCAAATCCAGAACAACAAGATTGGAAAGCTGCTGAAACTCAGAGGGGATTTCGCTTAAATTGTTGCCCGCCAGGATCAATGCTCCCAGGCTGCTGAGCTGCCCGATCTCGGGAGGCAGGGTAGAAAGATCGTTGCCGGACAAATACAATACTTGTAGATTGGAGAGTTGACCTAGCTCCGGAGGTAAAGCAGAAAGCTCATTATCAGATAAATAAAGCCCCATCAAACTGGAAAGTTGCCCGATCTCGGGGGGCAAATCAGGTAGGTTATTGGTGGTTACAAACAATTCTCTCAGATTGGATAAGTTTCCAATTTCAGGCGGAAGATCAACCAGGTTATTCAGTGATAGGGATAAAGTTGTCAAGTTTTCCAATTGCCCAATTTCCGGAGGAAGGGCAGAAAGCCCAATGGCCGTCAAATCCAATTCCCTAAGATTGAAGATCTGCCAGATCTCAACAGGTAAAGTGGGTAAACTGTTGTCTTCTAAATCCAATATTATCAATTCAGAGAGCTGCCCGATCTCAGGAGGCAAAAAGGAAATATCCCGCGAATTGAGGCGCAGTTCAATGATATTTCCAATACTGTCCAGGCTTATCTCTTCCCAATCGCTTATGTCGTCATTCTCATTCCATGACAAGGTGTTTCCAGGGTTGGCTTCTGCAATTTTTAGTAAAATCTCTTTCTGGCTCAGGGCCACCGCTATGGTCACCAAATAGGTGCGACTGGTACCGTCCTCGGCGGTAACGGTATAATTGATGGGATTGCTAAAGTCCTGTGGACCCGTGGGTTCGTATGTGGCCTTGTCGGATATTTCAATCTCGGGTTCCATGGCCGTGATGTCGGTCCCCGAGGGGATTTCGGCCCCAATGGTCTTTGCTGTTTGGTCTATCTCTGCAGGAATATCGACCGTTATTCCATCCTTTTCAATGCCCGTAAACCGAAAGCTGATCAGCTGTTTTTCACTGCTTTTCTGTTCGGGTTCAATGATGGGTTCAGGGGTTGCCCCATCATCCTTACTGCAACCCACAAGGAGCAGCAATAGTATTGCAAAAATTAAATATTGCGTTTTCATAACATATTTTTTAAAAGTTCACAATTGTTTATATGGTGCGGTGTGCCTCTCTTTTCTTGTTATTCTTTCGGGGAAAGGGTAGAATTTTGGGCACCTTTTTTTGGTATTCCCGATACTTTTCGCCATGCATTTTTACCAGATCACTCTCTTCCAGATAGCTGATGGCTACCAAAATGTAAAGGGTGGTGGTCACTGCAAAAATCAGATGGCCCAACGTCATCACAGGTGTGGCCCAAAAGGCAATGATAAAGCCGAGCATGATCGGATGCCTTACAATACGGTAGAACAGGGTGAGCTTGAACTCAACGGGCTTGGACTCAATGTTTTTGAGGTATTCATAGACTTGCTTCAGCCCAAAAAGATCAAAATGGTTTATCATAAAGGTTGCGAGCAACACGATGAGCCAGCCAAGGGCAAACAGCACATATAAAATAACGATACCCACTGGGGAAGAAACTTCCCAAACCACGGTTTTCATTGGCACCCATTTCCAGTATAAGAGAATGAGGGCCAAACTTGACAAGAGCACAAAAGTACTTCGTTCTATGGGTTTTGGAACAAACTTTGTCCACCACCGTTTAAATCCCGGCCGTGCCATCACGCTGTGTTGCAGGGCAAACAGGGTCATCAGGGCCACATCGACGCCCAAAGCGGGCCAAAAATCAATTTCGGTTCCTGAATTGATGGTCTTTGGGACTAAAAAATCCCCTACAAAGGCGATGGCATACAAAAAGGTGCCCAAAAAGATTAGGTAGGCGACTATGCCGTACAGAAATGCGATTGCTTTTTTCATCACTACTTGTTTTCAGGTTTACTCAATTTTTTTGGTAGGTTTTAAAACCAAATCGTGCTCATTAGCAATTTGAGCAAATTCTTCAGGACTAAAAGTTCTCGCATCCTGTCCTGGATTGGCTCCAATTTTCTCAAAGAAGGATAATAATCCCGTTTTTTCATTGGGTATCACGGCAAAGACCAATTGTAAGGGTTCATTTCCAGTGTTGATAAAAGAGTGGTATTCCCCTGGGGGCGTGTACCATACATACCCATTTTTTACTATGGTCTCTGTCCTTTTTCCATTTACATAAGTGATAACAATGCCTTCACCTGAGAGGAAATAGGCAATCTCTTCCGTTCTGTCGTGCTTGTGTTCTGGCAAAGCCCCACCCACACCCAACTCATATTTAGCGAAACTCGCTGATGCGTGCGGATGGCTCTCATGGTCCATAAAGATCTGGAGCTTCCCCCCAGAGCCAAGGGTATCCTTGTTTTTGGGAAATATCCAAAGGTGCTTGCCATAATCGGCATGCATGACTCTATCAAAGTTTTTACTGTGCCTAGCATGAGTTGGATCATTCTTTGTGTCCTTCTGACCGTAAAGACTTATGGACAAAACGGAGCAGAAGGCCATGACGAATGTTGCTATATTTTTACCAGTATTAATTCTGGTTTTTTTTCTCGATTTCATAATTGTTCGTTTATGGTTTGAATTTCATTTTAGTATTCCCTGAGAGGGAACCAAGGATCTATTCCATCCTTGCGCTAAACATGGGATAAAAGTATAGTTCGCTTTATCCAAGAGCTTTCAGAAAGGTTCGGAATGTTTGCACAATGGTTCTGAGAAAGGGAAAGGGGATGGATCCTAAAATGAAGGCTGGAAATGACAAATGCATATGCTAATTCGGGAAGGTGTTTGCTTATTTGACGACCCCTTCCGTCTTACCACCGCGGGTGGTTAGCCGCCTTCCCCTGGTTAGGGGAAGGAGCCAATAAGTTATTTTTTATTTTGTTTTTGAACGTATTCAGAAGGTGACATGCCGTAGAGTTGCTTGAAGCAACGGGTGAAGTAGGAAAGGCTGTTAAACCCAGTATCATAGGCTATTTGTGAAACGTTGTCCGCTTGTTGTAACAAAAGTTGTGCAGCGCGTTTTAACCGGAAATTCCGTAGTAGTTCGCCGGGTGGATGGCTGGTCAATGCTTTTATCTTACTGTGTAATTGTGTTTTGCTCATTCCGAGTTCTTTTTGCATTTGGGGCAGACCAAAACCAGAATCGACATAGTTTTTCTCAAACAGTTGCAATAGCTGGGTCAAGAATTTTTCGTCGAGTGAAGTAACGGTGATCTCTTTGGGGTCTAAGGAGATATTTTTGGAGAACAGTTCACGCAGCTTTCTACGCGACTCGATGAGGTTTTTGGTACGCACCTGCAACTCACGGGCGTTAAAGGGCTTGGTGAGGTATTCATCGGCACCGGTCTCAAGCCCTTCCAATTTGTTTTCAATGCCCGCCTTGGCAGTGAGCATGATCACAGGTATATGGCTAGTGACCAAGTCTGTTTTCAACTTCTTGCAAAGGGTAATGCCATCCATTTGGGGCATCATCAGGTCTGTGATGATAAGTTCGGGCATTTCTTTTTGGGCCATCTTTAGCCCTTCCTTGCCATTACGAGCCTCTAATACGGCATATTGCTGCTCTAACTGCTCACGGATAAAATGTCGCATATCGTTGTTATCTTCTATGATCAATATTTTGTCTTCCTTATCGGTGGTGGAAAAGGACCCAACCGTTAGCCTGGGCTCCTCTATGAATCTCACCGCATACTCCTCATCTTCCTGAATTTGGCCCGATCTTATTTCTTCCAATGGAATGACCAGACGGAACAAGGTTCCCTTACTTAGTTCACTTTCAACAAAAACGATGCCGCCCATGAGTTCGGTCAATTCCTTGGTAAGCGCAAGTCCTATGCCCGACCCAGATTTTTCACGGGTATAGCTATCGTCCACCTGAAAAAAACGGTCAAAAATATGAGGTAGCTTATCTGGGGCAATGCCAACTCCAGTATCCGACACCTTTAACCGTAACCGGCCACTCCTATATTCGGCCTCGATGATGACCCGCCCCTCATCCTCGGTGAACTTAAAGGCATTGCTCAACAGGTTGTAAACGATTTTTTCCAGTTTGTCCCTGTCAAAAGAAGCCCATAACAGGTGGGAAGGGATTTTAATCTGGTAATCCATTTTGCGGGAGGCGGCGTGCGAGCTAAAAGCCGAGGCAGCCGCCCTGATACACTTCAAGACATCGCCTTCGGACTCATTCAACCGCAGTTTGCCACTGTCTAGCTTGGAGAGGTCCAGCAATTGGTTGACAAGATTGAGCAACCGGTTGGCATTGCGGCGGATCATTTTAATGTTGGGTGTGCTGATTGTATTTTTTTCTGCCGATTCTAACTTTTCAATGGGACCCTTGATCAAAGTGAGCGGGGTTCGGAACTCATGGGAGATGTTGGCAAAAAGGCGCGTCTTCATGGTGTCCAACTCTTTGAGGCGCTCGGTTTGGTAGCTGAGCTGTTTGTTCTTTTGACGTATCTCCTCGGTTCTACGTTTGATAATTCCCTCCAAAATCAGGTTTTTGCGGTGCAGCTGGTTGGAACGCCAGCGGGCAAAACCCCAAAGGAGCAATCCGGCTATAAGCGCATATCCTGCATAAGCCCACCAGGTCCGGTACCAAGGGGGTAAGATGGTGAAGCTATATCTGGCCGGTTCACTGATCTCACCAAAAATGTTTTTTGCTCTTACTTTGAAAGTAAAATCCCCTTCGGGTATGTTGGTAAAGTCTTTTTGGGTTTCCAGACTCCAATCAGACCAGTTAGTGTGAAAACCCTCTAATTGATATTGATATTTGTTGTTCTCTTGATAAAAGCTTGGAAGAGCAAATTGGAATCGAAATTGATTTTGTTTGAATGGAAGTTGAAGAACATTTGATGTTCCATATCCTCCATAGAGAACGGAATCTTCTCCATAGATAACCTTTGTTATCAGTGTATGCATTTTGCGATTGGATAAATGCTTTCTCTTTACCCTTAAATCTTGTCGAAAAATACCGTCCTTACCTGCATACCATACAACACTGTCCTTTTCCAAAAAAGGTAAAGCAGTTGGCCCAGTTAAAGAAGAAATTCGCTCAAAGCCCAAGTCCTCGGTCACGTATTCTCCGTTTTCCTGTTTCCATCCGACTATGAATTTGGATGTATTATCCGAATTATCAATCCTTATCAGGATATCTTCCTGTTCATTTGCCCCGTAAAAAAGAACTTTTTTTTCCGGTAGGCTCACCAATTTTCTAATAGTTTCAGATAGTTCAAATCGATTCTTCTGTGGATAAAATTCGTAGGTACTTCCATCTGTGAACGCAGAATAGAAAACCTTGTTTTTGAAAAAGTGAAAATGTCCGATTTCATCAGGTAATCCATCCTCAACACCATATTTATCCAATTTGAATTTGCTCATATGTTGGGCACTGTTTGGGTCGTCAAAAGAAACATGCCATACCTCACTACTGGAAGTACCAAGCCAGAGATTGCCATTTGTTTCCTCTATTATGGAATAAATTCCTGTGTTGATTCTCTCAAAAAACCCTTCATCGAGCCATTCGTCATTAATCTTATATAATGAGGTGAGTCCACCCGGTGTAGCTATAAAAACTCTATTTGTATCCAGTGAAGACCTTAAAAGAGCACTCACCATTATATCACCTATATGTTGAAGGGAATTGTTATCCCATACTAGGACATCTCCGTTCTGATCTTCATGAGAAATCAGGAGCTCATCTCCAAACAAAGCGAGATCCCAAATTCTGTAATCCGATCCTTGTATCTTTACAAAATGTGCTTGCTCCTTGCCTTCCTTTTTTAATCTGTAGAGACCTTTGACACCACCCGCATAGAATTCTCCCTTGAATCGTATCATAGATACGACCCGATCGTTTAGTCCCAATTGATTAAAATGTGAGAAGGATGAAGGGAAGTCTATTTTCGATACTCCGTACTCCAAACCTGCCCATAATGTTCCTGATCTATCCTGAAATAGGTTGAGTACAGGCGCTGGTAGGATTTCCTGACCTTCTAGCAAGAGTACTTTTTTACCCCGCCCATCCATCGCGGCCAATCCTTCTTTGTATCCCGCAAAGACGAACATGCCATTCCGCAACTTAAGTCCAGCATAAAGGTTATTTTCATTAATAAATCCATTCAAATCTGTTTGAAAAGACTGAACTTTATTTCCATTATAGATGTATAGTTTATCAAAAGTGGTAATTAGTAATTTGTCTGCCTCCATGGCTAGAATGGCCACTATTCGCTTGTCCGCAAAAAAACTGCCATTTCGGGCCATTTGTAACGAACCATTCTTCAAATGCATTAATCCCTCATTCTGTACCCACATGTAGTATGTGTGATTGACCCAAAAGGACTTAAATATTTTATTCCCATTAGGGGGCTTCCATGATTGAAGCATGTCATCCTTCCACCTGAAGATGGCTTCCGTGCTTTGAAAATAAATTCCTTCTGAGGTCGCATGAGTCTGCCAAACAACTCTAAAGTCTGAATCCGGTTTGCTCAATGAATCGGATAATGATATATAGGTAGGAGTGCCTGATGTTTGGGGTCGTAGATAGCCAAACTCGTTAGTGGCGCCCACGTATACATAGTTGTCTTTATCAATGGCAATTGATTTAACATGACTCTGTTTGGGCAATTCAAAAAGATCCCAGTTAACCCCGTCATATATCAAGACACCACCACCATTAGCAAAATACATGCGACCAAGACTATCTTGAGCGATGTCCCAATTTTGATTAAGCGCTTCATATTGGTCGGGGGTGTAATTTTCAATAATAGGGAGACCGCTCTCCGTATATAGTCCGCCTTCAGGCTGGCCGGCAGATGACTGTGAGAATAGAGTGGAGTATGACAGACAGCCTGTAACCAGCACTAATATGACAGTTTTCCATTTCACTTTGACGGATTTCTAGTAAAGCACTAATAAGTTACCGATTTTCAACTTATCGCTTTTAAATCGGCCTAGAAAGATTGAAGAAATACTGCTTTGTAATTTTCACCATAGTGCCAAATGTTTGAACAATAGCGCAAGTTTTAGAATCTTTTTATAGAAATAACAAAGTTTAGGGGACAAGGGGAAAAACCATCACATTTAAAATAATCTAGGATATACCGTTCCTTGAAGAACACGGTTAAGCTTATGGATAGGTTCAAATAGGTTTAGGGGCATCTCGAAAGTCTTGGCAAACCGGAATACCCAGCACTTTTTTTATCGTACGGAAAGGGTGGGTTGAATGTTGTTGGATTTTCAGCACGAGCCGATTAAATTATCCCTTACTTTAATGGATATGCACAAAACTACCATGATCCTATTAAACCAACGTTTTTCGGCACTTCAATTAACCGCGGATTTTAGAATGAAAGTCCTCTGCCCTTCTTTCGTTTGCGCTTCGTCCAATCGGTCAGCTCGTCCTTGAACCCATTGTAAGCTTCTTCACTTTCACCCCTGCTGTTCGATACAGAGACAACGTTATGAGCACTTTTTCTGAGCACTCGATTTTGTTCCATAATGGATTTTTTGGTGATGGCTTCCCGTATCGCTTTTTGAAGGCCATTCTCCATGTGGTGCTGGACTATTTCCTTGTGCAGATTTGGCTCGATGTTCTCATTGGTCACCATATAGGCGACGCTATTGTAAAGTCCCTTTTCAGTTAAATAACCCGCCCATAGGTTTTTGAGGTTGTCCCTGCGGTCTTCTGCCAAAGTACTGATGACCCTATCCTGATCTCGCAGTACTGCAGTCAAATTAGGAATGGAATCCAGATAACGGCCCGTCCTTTTCGATAGGCTGTAGCTAGCATTTTGGTCCGTGTAAATCGATTTGACCCTGAATCCTTTTTCTCCCTTTTCAAAATAGAATCCTTTGGCATTGAAAAAACCGACGTAGTCCTTTGGGGATTTTTCAAAAGGTGCATGCACCCGTTCGGCATATTGAACATAGGCTTCCAAGGAAATAGAATCAAACTTATACCTATAGGCAGGATTCACACGCTCATAAAGCCGTGGAAATACCATGGGCAGGAAAATGGCGGCTGCCGTGGGCTTTGATGTATTTCCTGGACTTTGTTCCGTGAGCATTTCCAGTATCAGATGGTTTTGGCGTACAAAGAGCTTGGACACATATTCTTGCATATCTTGGGGAAAGTCCAGCTTTCCGATATGGGCGGGCAGGCTATGTTTGTCGGAGTCCGCAAATAACAGCTTGTCGTTGTGGTAGCGAACCCCAAGCGATTGGAACAGATGCCGAACACTTCCCCCTTTTTTGCCCACATTGAAGACTTGCTTTTCCAATACCTTGCCGATAAGCCTGAACTTGTTCTTTAAAGTTTCTTCCTCTCTTTTTGTTTCCCGTTCATACAGTTCGTCCCTGACCTTTGGATAGGCATTGGCAAAGGCCATTTTGAGATGTTCCTTTTGGTCTTTTGGAACGTAA
Organism: Flagellimonas meridianipacifica; assembly: GCF_003001695.1. Taxonomy (GTDB): domain Bacteria; phylum Bacteroidota; class Bacteroidia; order Flavobacteriales; family Flavobacteriaceae; genus Flagellimonas; species Flagellimonas meridianipacifica. Next base: position 1,626,303 of record NZ_PVYX01000001.1, read on the forward strand.
CGGTGCAGGAACTGAAAGCCTTTGGATTCCAATAGATGCTTGGAGACATCTTTAGGATGGATGTTGGCAATGTAATCAGAGAACAGTCCTCTCTGCTTTTTGGATTTTATATAGGACGAGCGGAAGGCTTCCTTTAGCAATTTTTGGACTTCCAGTTTAAACTGTTTGCTCTCTGTGTCGATTGTCGTGGGTTCGTCATCATTCCCGAAAATGTCCAGACGGTTCAACATGCGGATGTTCTTGCTCAATTCCCTTTCGCGGAATATATATCTAGATTTATCATAGATGGTATATCCCTCGATGGTATCGCCATTTGTATCGAGTCTTACATCTATGTTCTGGTATTCTCTCAGCACTTCTTCCAGATCGTGCGGCTTGATAGTTTTGAAAAGATTATAAGTGGTCTCTATCTGTTTGAGTAAGCGTTTCCGGTGCATCGGCAACTGCTTTGATCTTAAATGGATATCAAACACCTTTTGCAGTTTTGGGCCGCTCAACTGTCGGTGCACGCTGGAACCATTGATAAACCTTGTTCGGTAGCCCTGTCGATTGTTGAGGCCAAAGGCTATCCCTATCCTTCCTGATTGGCTCTTTGTCTTTTTTACTTCGATATGATAAGGCCTTACCAGTCTCGCCAATTCTTTGAAGCTCCGCACCTCATATTTCTGTAGTATCGTTTTCAAAACGTCCTGAATATAGAACCTCGTTCCTTGGGTATTGTCCACATCGATTTTCAACTCTGGTAATCTATAAAGCGGGAGTTCCTTTTCTTCTTTTGCCCGTTGTGTGGGAATTAGCCCGTATTTCTTTTCAAGGTATTGGGTGGTGGCCATGTTCTTTCGATAACTGTTATAGATACCCAGCACTTTGCCTTCTTCGTTCACGTTGGTCGTTACAATATGGACATGCTCATGTTTGGTGTCGTTGTGCCTGACGATTACAAAAGGCTGTTCCCCATAGCCCATTTTGTCCATGTACTCATTGGAGATTTTAAGGAAGGTAGCATCATCAAGGTGTTCGCCATGGGGAAGGTTCAGACTGATATGGGCATAGCGGTTCTTGGTAGCATTTCGCTGTCCTTGAAAATGTAGTACGTCGCCGAAGAATCGTTTAGAGATGTCCTGTGAGTATATATTTCCATACCCCAGAATGCGCATACCCTTCTTGCCGAAAACATAGTTCAATGTTCCCTGACAGGTTTCCCCATAAATGATACTCCCTATCATTCCAGTTTGTTTTTGAAAGTAACCTTGATGAGCGAATCTAAAAGTTCGTTGGTCTTTTTGATCTCAACTTCCAGACTACTGTTCGGGCTTCTCAGGCTCTTGTAGTGTGCCAGTTTGACCAGCTGATTAATGTTATTGCCGATTTTGTTCATATGGTAGGCAAGGTTTGAGGTATCTGGGAGCTTATCCTTTTCCTCTGCTTGACCGTTCAGGACCAACCTTCTTAACAAAGGACTTATCGTTCCCCTTTTGGAAATATCCAGATTGAAAGATTCACAGATGGCCTTCAATTTGGCATATTCAATATCATTGAAACGGAGCATTACGTTGTGGTATCGCTTTTTGTTTCCCAACTGTTTTCGCCCCCTCTTCTTTTGTTTCATTTTCGTTGCTTTTTAAAGCAGAACACTTCGTCAGAAGTAGATAATTCTAAGTTACTTAGAATTCACCTTGCTATCCGTTTCACGGATAAATATAAGTGATTGATTTTGATTATAACTAATTAATAATCAAATATTTATATTGTAAAATCATATAGAACCATATGAGTTCAAATGGGTACAACATTGATTTTTAAATGGTCTAATATGGGACTTAAAAATCTTGGGAAAGGGTATAAAATTGACCTGATTTTTGTGGGTAGGGAGAAAAAAGAGCAAGCGGCTTTTCGCCGCTTGTTCTTTTGCGCTGGCCGAGGGGGTCGGGAAACTAAATTGGTTTCCCGACTTCCGCAGGTGCTTGGAACAAGAACATCATCGGTGAAGTTTTGGAGTTACATCGCAGTATCAAAAAAGGTTCATATTCTGGACAGAGCATATTTGAAATTTACAATTTGGGCCTGCCTCATTTTTGGTCTTCCCAATCAAATATGATTGGGAGCGCAGTCCTTTCATATCATCATATGATAATATGTACATTTGATTATTGTTATATATGATTATATAAATCTATATAGCAATGAAGTTATATCGTTTAAGATTCATGCCGAATGAACAATGGTGATTTTTAGGCGAGAATTAACGACAATGTTTCTTTAAAGATTATAGCTTTGGCCCCCTTCTCCTTTCGTTCGAGTTTTCCTCGGTATTTCGTTCTATTGATTTTCCTTGTTCTTGTTTCTTTAAGAGACCGTTTTCTTCCAGATACTGTTTCATTCCAAGGTGCATTGGACTGTCCAGCATCATTTTTTCCTCGTTTTCGAATATGAAGGTTTTCAATTGCAGTTCCTCGGCTATGCGATAACCAAGATTGAATTTTTTCTTAAACCCTTCATCAATTTTGTTTTCCTCTTCCATACTTAAAATGTTTCCCTAACGTGTTTCTCAATGTATTCGTTAATGGAATCCCTATCGTAGAGGATAATCTTCTTTTGGGGCTGGGAGTACCTGATTTTCCCCTCGTCCCTCAATTTCTGCAATGTGGTAGTCGACTTGATTTTCAAAATCGACATTGCTTCTTCCCCGTCTATCCACTTTTCAACGTTGTCCTTTCTTTTGGATTCGACATGTTGTACCACCTTATCGAAAAGGGCATAGAACGCTTCTTCTTGTAGACAGACGACTTTCATTGCGTTTTGTTGGACAGATTGTTTACCATTTCAATATAGGTCATTTTGATTCCTTATACAACTAATGGCACATTCGAAATATGCCATATTAACTCTTTTGACTGTACCAATAAAAGTGGCATATTGGAGAAGAAAATTTTAAGAATTACCAAATAGGTTGTCGGGTTTTGGAACTATTTATACGGTCATAAATATTCACTATCTAAATCACAAAGATTCGGCAATAACATTATATTATTGCCGAATCTTAGTTTTTTATATCTTTGTGAAAATTTATTGCCATCGCCGATAAATCCTTGCATATTAATGATTTGAAAGACACTTTTGCAGGCAGTCAAAAAATTACCATACAGGATATTATTAAATTCTATGAACAGTTTGAAAAAACAACGAAGCGGTCTACTGTAGATTGGAGGATACATATACTTGTTCAGAACGGAATACTTTACCGAATTTCAAGAGGAGTGTATTCTCTTTCCAAGAAGGAGGCGAAAGAATACATTCCGGAAATCAATAGATTATTAAAGAACCTTTCAAGAAAGATCCACAAACAATTTCCATTTATAGAAACCTGCTTGTGGTCTACTAAATGGTTGAACGAATTCATGCTTCATCAACCAGGCAGATTCTATGTAATACTGGAAGTAGAGAGAGAAGTTGCTGAATCGGTTTTTTATGCTTTGAGCGATAAAAGAAAGGATGTATTTTTCAGTCCCTCAGAAGAGATACTAAACAAGTACGTCATTAACTCGATAGAGCCCATAATCATCACAAATTTGACTACTGAGGCACCCACACAAGAGGTTCAAAATGTAAGTACGACAACTCTTGAAAAAATATTAGTGGACATCTATTGTGATCCCATTTTGTTTTCTGCATATCAAGGAGCTGAAATGAGAAGAATATATCAAAACGCCTTTGAAAAATATAATTTAAACGAACCAAAGATGATGCGTTACGCCAATCGAAGGGGCAAAAAGGATGAAATGTATGAGTTAATATGTCAGTTTAAAAAAGTTGATGATTAGAAAATACTGCCAAATCTGAGAAGGATGATACAAAAAGACTCATTAAAGGAAGAATGGATAAAAGACATTGCCAAAAGGCATAAGTCCGATCCCATACTGGTTGAAAAGGTAGTACGGGCATTGTATCTTTTGGAACAACTTCAAAATAGCGAACTTGATTTTATTTTTAAGGGTGGTACAGCATTGATGCTTCTCCTTCCAGAGCCTAAACGATTTTCCATTGATATAGATATAATTGTTTCCAAAAAGCCCATCAAAATTGAAGATACTTTCGATTCAATAATTGAAAAATCAGATTTCCTCGAATACAAAGAAGACAAGAGAAAATCTAAATCCAGTATAGAAAAAGCTCATTACAAGTTCTATTATAAACCGGTAACCAGTGCTCTAACGGAGAAAGAATACATATTACTTGATATCCTTTATGAGGATAGTCACTATGCAGATTACCTCAAAGAAATTGAGATTGTATCATCCTTTATTAGGTCAGAAGGCAAGAACACCTCTGTGACGGTTCCCATTTCCGAAGCGATCCTGGGCGATAAATTAACGGCCTTCGCACCTAACACGACAGGCGTACCTTATGGCCTGGAAAAAGAAGTTGAAATCATCAAGCAGCTATTTGATGTTGGTCATCTTTTTGATATGGTGGAAAAAATAGAGGCAGTATCGGCAGTTTTTGAAGAATTTGCAAAAACCGAGTTGGCTTATCGCGACTTCAAAGATGTAGGTTCAGAAGAAGTTCTAAAAGACATCCTAGAAACTGCTATGGTGATAGCGACTAGAGGAAAATCAGGCCATGGTGACTTTGAAGAACTACAAAGAGGAATACAGAATATCAAGAACTATATTTTTTCGGAAAACTTCCATTTGGAACGCGCTATGGTACCAGCCGCTAAAGCTGCGTACATATCCGCAATTTTACAAACCAACAACAAGAAAGTGCATCGTTTCTCCAATCCAATCGAAGTTGAAGAATGGGTAATAGAACAACCCTTTGAAACCAGGCTTAACAAATTGAAAAAGTCAAATGCCGAGGCTTTCTTTTATTGGTATAAGGCTTTTGAACTTTTAAAGGATAAGACTTAATTGTTAGAAACACATTTAGTGTCTCAAAATGAATTTAATATAGTCGCCAGGCAATCCAGCTTTTAGCATATTGAAAATTCAATTATCAATACAATCCGACATAACCAAGGTTCGCAAGTCTAAAATTCATGGCTTGCTCGCTAACCTTAAACTTATTTGCTAAATAGGTGACAATATCCTCGGTATTTTTTGGAGCTTTGGCCATGGCTTTTTGAATAAACTCTTTTGGCATAAGTAATGAGGCTGCAAAGGCATTAGCCTCGCGCTCTTGACGAAATTCTCCCGTGGTCGAGTCACCATCTCGATACATTATCTTTTTGCTCTTATCAACAAAAAGTGGCTTGGATTCTCTATGAAGTACGAAATGCCCTAACTCGTGAGCGATAGTAAACCTTTGCCTTTTCTGACTTTCATTTTTGTTGTATCTGATATGGGGTTTACTATTTTTAATTACAAATAAGCCTGAGATTTCATAATCCATATCGACTGCCTTCACATCAACTCCAAGATGTTTAGCAATTTTATTCACATTAATTTCGCTTGGAACGGTAATATTCAAATCCTGTAGGATTTGTGCTGTAGTTCTTTCAATTTTTTGATTGAGCATTTCTAAATGTTTTTAAGGACATCACTTAACTTTTCTTTTTGCTCTTCCTTTAATTTAGAAGATTTAAGGAAGTTTGAATAGTCGGCTATTTCTGATGTGGCAAAACTGACTATTTCGCCATAAGTAGGGAGAAACTCTTTGGTATCAAGTTCGAGTACCCTTGATATCTCATATAATACGTGAAGCGGAATTTGATGTCTGCCCACTTCTATATTTGAAATAGACGACCTACTAATATCCAATTTTTCTGACAATTTGAGCTGACTAATATTAAGGGATTCTCTTTGGGATTTTATTCTCTCCCCTATTATTTTATATATAGCTTCTTTGTACTCAGCCAATGTTTGTTGCTTGGGTTGAATTTTGGCGCAAATATACAAAATGTTTATCAATCTGTCAATAGTCTGTTGACGATTTTAACACATTCGATTTGGTTATCAAAAAAATGCTTATATTTGTATCACAAAAGTGTTAGAAATATAAACATATAGAAATGGCAAAAAATAAACCCATAGGAGATAACGCCCGAAAAGGAGCTGTTAAAAAAAGGTCGCAAGTACTTAACCCTAAAACAAAATTATACGTAAAAAGAGACACTGAAACCGGACGGTTCATGGATGTCAAAACATCTGGAGGTAAATTTAAGGGAGTAAGAAAAGAAAAGTAAAAGCATGAAACACAGGCTACTCAATTCACCTAACTTGTTTCCCGGTGATGTAATCGTCGCAAAAAAAAGAAGGGGTATAAGTAGGGTTCTTGACCATTATGTTGTGTTTGTTGGCAACGGCACTTTTATCGGCAACCTGAAAGGTTCCGTTAGACTGTTGCTAGGTCAAGAGCTACTACAACTGCTGGAAGACTATGAACCTGTTAGGATTAGGCATTTTATTGGCTCCGCCAATGAACGTCAGCATGCGATCAATCGTGCATATTCAAAATTAGGGCATAGGTATAGTCTCTTGGGATATAATTGTGAACATTTCGCTAATTGGGTGCAATTTGGTAAGGCTGAGAGCAGTCAGGTTACCAATGGGTTTCTAATTCTTATAGGGGCACTTGCTTTGAGATTGGCAGTTAGTGATGAGTAGCGAATCAAAAAGATTTTTTGGGTATACAATAGTTTTTCTAGTGGCTTCAGGATATTTGATTTACCGATATTCTTTCCTAAACCATGTCTCTGATTTTCACAAAGAAACGTTGGTTGGTTTAGCTCTAGGGGCAATTACCACCTGTATTGTAGGAATTTACGAAACAATAAAATCCCATGGCAAATATTTTTGGACTGCGGTACGATGTGCCCTAGTGTTACCGAACAAAAAGGTGTACGTTTCGCTTAGCTATTTGTTAAGGATAAAACTTCCTGGGGCAGAAAAGTATTTTTTAATTAAGGGTTCAAAAATTGACCAGTATCAACCCGTTGGTGGTGTTTACCAACTCGTTGGAAATAAGGACATCTACAAGGATTGGAAAGCATCACCCAAAGCCGATATTGACAACCCTAAAGATCTCAGATTTTTTGTCAGCGCCAAATATATCCCCAAGATAATCGAATGGTTTAAATCCGGAAAGGACAGGGAGATTGGGATTTGGCGAGAGTTTTATGAAGAATTGGTTGAGACAGAAATCATAAGCAAGGAAAACTTCCAGACTATCAGGGCTGAGTTTTTAAAATCCAAGGAAGAGATATTGATCAAGGAAACACGGTTCACAGACGAAAGCTTTCACTTGAGAATATTCAATATATACCAAATTGAACTGACATCTGAACAACTGGAAGAAATCAGGCAATTGCATGATAAAAAACCAATTACTAAAAAATATGCTTTTGTAAGCAAAGACGAAATTGAAAAGGAATGTTTTGATGGCCACAAACGAAGAATAGGCAATCATACTAAACATATAATATAAAACTATGAATTTCCAACAATACCTTTATGACAAGGGTTACCAAAGAGAGGACCTACTAGCCCGGATTGCGGAATCCCTTGAACTTGATGAATCAAGATCCAAGAAGATGGAATCTGCCTATAGAGCAATTTATGATGTTCTTCAGGCTGATACAGTTTTCTTTTCCAAGGTAGATTTTTTGGTATACCCGCAAGGCTCAAAAGCAATTGGCACCACCACAAAACCAATAGGGAAGGATGAGTTTGACTTAGATATTGTTGTCCATATCAAGGACCCTTATTACAATTACACTTCATCAGAAATTTATGACCACCTTATTCGTGTTTTTAATGCCAATGATGTTTACAAACCAAAATTGGTAAAGAAAAATAGATGTGCACGTATTAATTATGCTGGAGACTTTCATTTAGACATTTTGCCAGGTTGTATTATCCTAAGTGGTGGAGAAAAGCTGATGGTACCTGATAGAGGTCTTAAATCATGGACTTCAAGCTATCCAAAGGGATACATTGGTTGGTTTCTTGAAAGAGCTGAAAATGTTAGGCAGCCAATATTAAAGAAAGCTTTTGGTGATTATGTTTTACTCTCTGAAGGCAAAGCCGAACAAGAAGATTTGCCTCAAGAGGACTACTATTCAAAGGTACCCTTAAAGAGAGCGGTACAGTTAACCAAACGATACCGGGACATCTTTTTTTCGAAAAAACCTGAGTATAGGACATCAAGCATAGTTCTTACGACCATATTTGGTGAGTTGTATGAAGGTGAGCCGTCAATTTATGAGACAATTGACAATGTGCTTAACAAAATTCTTGGCTATTATTCAGACTATCAAAACCTATATGAGACCAAAAGAATCTTCAAGCGAATAAAAGTTTTAAATCCTGTAAACGTGGATGAGGACTTTACCGAAAAATGGGATAATGACAAAGAATATTATCACCAGTTTATTGCTTTTGCAAAAAGTTATAAAGAAAAATGGGAAAGACTTAAGAATGGTGATTTTGGGGTGGCGGAAGAACTGTTCGGTAGTACCCGAACTAAAACAATACTATCTGAACAACTTAAAAATATGGGCAAAGGGAAAGGAAATGATTTAGAAAAAGCTGGAGCCACCATATTTAGCGGCAAAAGCTTAGTTGACAAGAAAGGTAACGTAGGTAATGAGGGTTACCCCAGTAAACCTAATCGAAACTATGGTGGTATAGAATTGGTCTTAGAAACGCGGAAACACAACTTATATCCTTCTAAAAATTATATCGCTGTTCATATCCAAAAAGAAATGATAGACAAACATTTTCCTTGGCTCAAAACCTTTGTTTCAGACGGAGTGCTTTACGGAAAAGGCAAGGTAAGACCGAGTGGATGTAAAAAGGAATATGAAATTGGAATAAAATATGACCCAAATATTATTGGAAGAAAAGAACGAGTTTTTATACTTAATGACAGCACAATCAAATTCGGCAAAACTCCTCATTTATATCCCGGAAACAGCCTGTGCCTCTATTATCCAAGAGATTTACCACTTTATTTAGACATGAACTTTGTAGATGTGATTCCTTGGATTTCCGAATGGTTAGTGAGCTACGAGCTTTGGAAGAAATACGGCGTATGGCTGGCAAAGGAGGTAAAACACTAAAATATCGCGTGCAATATGCGTGCAATGATAAAACAAAAAAGCCTCCGATTTCTCGGAGGCCTTTATTTTGTTGGCGGTCTGGACGGGACTCGAACCCGCGACCCCCTGCGTGACAGGCAGGTATTCTAACCAACTGAACTACCAGACCAATGATTTTATCTTGTGAAGACTCTGACTACAGTCAGATTCAAATCTTGTTCAAATGCTTTTTGCAAAGCGAGTGCAAATATACACTCTCATTCGTATCCAACAAAAAAAATTTTGAAAATTAGCGGAACTAAACAAACTTTTGTCGCTCAATCATAAACGTATTCAGAACTTGGGAAAACTCGTCTTTTATATCCACCCCTACATATTTTATTTTGTACTGTGCACATTTAAGCTTAAGCTCATCTTGGTATTCAATTATTTTCTTTTGATACCCCTTTTTGATGTTATCCGCATATAGATCTATGTGTTGTCCGCTTTCCACATCCACGTAGCGCTTCGGGGTGTTTTCAAAATTGAAATCGACTTCAAGTTCGTGGTCCAACAAATGGAAAAGGACTACAGCATGTTTATTGTATTTTAAATGTCGAAGAGCTTCGAACAGTTGTTGCCGCTCTGTTTCATTTTGAAACATATCTGAGAAGAGAAAAATCAAACTCCTACGATGTATTTTTTCCGCGATTTGATGCAGGTAAGAATAGGTCCTTGTGGTTTTGGAATCACTATTTTGTTTGACTACAGCATTCAATTGGGAATAGAGCATCTGAAAATGACGTTCGCTGCTTTTCTCGGATGTATGGAAGGTATATGTGTCTGAGTAAATACTGAGTCCCACCGCATCCCGTTGTCTTTTTAATAGTTGCATTAAAGCCGCAATGGCCAAAACTCCAAAACCAATTTTGTTCAAATCGCTTACTCCCAATTTCTGTACTTCTGGATAATACATGGACGCAGAATTGTCCAAAATCATGTGACACCTAAGGTTGGTCTCATCCTCATAACGTTTGGAGAACAATTTATCGGTTTTAGCGAAGAGTTTCCAATCTATATGTTTCGTGCTTTCTCCTGGATTATAAATTTTGTGTTCAGCAAATTCAGCAGAAAAACCGTGAAAGGGGCTTTTGTGAATACCGCTTATAAATCCTTCCACAATCTGGTTCGCTAGGAGCTCCAGATTCTGAAACAATTGTGCTTTGGAAAGTTCCGACCTTACATCCATAATTCAATTGTACTTACAATATAAAACAAAAAAAGGCTTGGCATTCGCCAAACCTTTCTTAAAATAATATTGTTTAATCTAAGGATTAAAGGACTGCTTCAATAGCGTCAGTGTATGCTTTTTTTGGAGATACGCCTACCTGTCTATTAACAATTTCCCCATCTTTAAAGACAAGAACAGTAGGTATATTTCGCACACCATATTTTGCAGCAAATTGTTGGTTGGCATCAACATCAACCTTGCCAACAACCGCCTTACCTTCGTATTCGTTGCTTACTTCGTCAATAATTGGACCTACCATTCTACAAGGGCCGCACCATGCTGCCCAAAAATCCACTACTACGGGTTTATCACTTTTAAGTACTACGTCTTCAAAAGTTGCATCTGTTATTTCTAGTGCCATTGTATTTTATTTAATGTTCGCAAAGTTAGTCAAATATTGCCCACATTCCTTACTTGTCAAGTATTCGTTTTCATTATCGCACCATTGGTGTACGTTATGGCTAATCAGTTGATTTTGTAGTATATATCATTCTCTTCCAATACATTTAGAAGCTCAGAACTAATCTTTATTTTTTGCTTTCTACTGGAAAGATTCAATTTAATCTCATCTTGCATCTCATACACTACAAAATTTAGTGGTAAATCGCCCTTAAAAGACCGTAATGTATCCTTTAGGGCCATAATTCGTTTCTCCTGTAAGCGATCAATGTCTAACTTGATGGTCAATTTTTTGGCGTAGGAATCCATGACATCTTGAAGTTGTTTAAAATCATTGAACTGCATTCGTGGGTCACCTTTTTTGCCTGTCTCTCGATTTACCCAGCCCTCCCGAATAAATATTTTAAGATGAACAAAGGAATTTATCATCAAAAAATGTCTGAATTTTAAATAATCCTCTCCAAAAATTCTGAATTCAAAAGAATCGGTGTAATCTTCCAAAGTAAAAGCAGCCCAGCCTTTTCCGTTTTTGGAAACTCTATGCTGCACATCCGTGATTACCCCAGCTACCGTCAATTCTCGGTTTACAAAATCTTCCAATTGATTAAAAGCAGAGACTACGCTATTGCAAAATGCGGTTATCTCTTTTTTGAAATCATCCAAAGGATGACCAGAAATGTAGATACCGACTACTTCTTTTTCTCGACGTAGTTTTTCCATGGTTCCCCAATCATCGCACGGCGGTACGACCGGTTCAGGAATCTGAACTTCACTAGCCTCCCCGAATAGACTCACTTGGGACGAATTCTGGTTTTCCTGATATTTTGCACCATACTTTACTGCTTTTTCCAAAAAGGATATACCATCACCGTCATGATGAAAATATTGAGCACGATGTGTATCACCAAAAGAATCAAAGCCACCCGCTAAGGCTAGATTTTCGAACGATTTTTTGTTGGCTGCACGAAGGTCGACACGTTTTGCCAAATCGAATACAGAACGATAAGGTCCATTTTGCTTTCGGTCTTCAACAATGGTCTCAACAGCCGAACGTCCTACCCCTTTAATGGCTCCCATGCCAAATCGAATGGCGTTGTTCTTGTTTACGGCAAACTTATAATAGGATTCATTCACATCGGGTCCAAGTACTTCCAATCCCATTCGCTTGCATTCTTCCATAAAGAACGTCACCTGCTTAATGTCGTTCATATTGTTAGAAAGCACGGCTGCCATATATTCGGCAGGGTAGTGGGCTTTTAGGTATGCAGTTTGGTAAGCAATAAATGCGTAGCAAGTGGAATGACTCTTGTTAAACGCGTAAGACGCAAAAGCTTCCCAATCCTTCCATATTTTTTCCAAAATATCCCTTGGATGGCCATTCTTTTCCCCACCGTCCAAGAACTGTGGTTTTAGCTTTTGAAGCAGGGCAAAAATCTTTTTCCCCATAGCTTTCCTGAGTACGTCTGCATCACCTTTGGAAAAGCCGGCAATTTTCTGGGAAAGACGCATTACCTGCTCTTGGTACACCGTAATCCCATACGTATCCTTAAGATATTCCTCCATCTCTGGAAGGTCATAGGTGATCTCTTCCTCTCCATGTTTTCTCGCAATAAAACTTGGAATATATTCCATGGGTCCAGGGCGATACAACGCATTCATGGCAATGAGATCATCAAAAACCGTAGGTTTGAGATTTTTCATGTGCTTCTGCATACCCGGAGATTCATATTGGAATATCCCCACAGTATCCCCCCGCTGGAAAAGTTCATAGGTTTTTTCGTCATCCAAAGGGAAATCATCCGGTATAAGCTCAACCCCCGTTCTGGCCTTAACAATTTTGACCGTATCCTTAATGAGGGTCAAGGTTTTTAGTCCTAAAAAATCCATTTTTAGTAGCCCTGCATCCTCAACTACGGAGTTGTCAAATTGCGTAACATACAGGTCTGAATCCTTTGCGGTGGCAACTGGAACAAAATTGGTAATATCATCTGGAGTTATGATGACTCCGCATGCGTGGATACCTGTATTTCGTAATGAACCTTCAAGAACACGGGCCATATTTACCGTCTGACCTTCCAAATCTTCCTGCTCGGAAATATTCAAGAGTTCATGTACTTTTTCCAATTCATCCGACCGGAACTTTTTCTTAAGGTCAGACTCCTCCATGCCGAAAATCTTATGGAGTTTTCCCATGGTCGGAATCAATTTGGCAATACGGTCCGCATCATTTAATGGAAGGTCCAACACACGTGCAGTATCACGAATTGAAGATTTGGCGGCCATGGTTCCGTAGGTGATGATTTGTGCCACCTGATTGGCTCCGTATTTATTGATAACATACTCCATTACTTTTCCGCGTCCTTCGTCATCAAAATCAATATCAATATCGGGCATAGACACCCTATCCGGATTTAGGAATCGCTCAAAAAGGAGGTCATACTTTAACGGGTCAATGTTGGTGATGCCAAGGCAATATGCCACAACTGAACCAGCGGCTGAACCCCTGCCTGGTCCTACGGAAACCCCCATATTTCTAGCTTCGCGGATAAAATCCTCAACGATTAGAAAGTAACCTGGATACCCTGAATTTTCAATAGTCTGTAATTCAAAGTCAATACGTTCGGTAATTTCATCCGTGATTTCACCATACCGACTTTCGGCTCCTTTGTAGGTAATATGTCGTAGATAAGCATTTTCTCCTCTTTTACCTCCATCCGCTTTGTCTTCTTCAACTTTGAACTCATTTGGAATATCAAATTTGGGTAGAAGAACATCTCGAGCCAGTTCAAAGGGTTCAATTTTATCAATGATTTCCTGAACATTCAGGATAGCTTCGGGGAGGTCATTGAAAAGCGTTTTCATCTCCTCGGACGACTTGAAGTAGTATTCCTGGTTGGGCAGACCATAACGATATCCACGTCCACGACCAATAGGTGTGGCCTGTTTCTCCCCATCCTTTACGCAAAGCAGAATATCGTGGGCTTCTGCATCTTTTTTGTCGCAATAATAGGTGTTGTTGGTGGCAATCATTTTCACACCATGTTTTTTGGACAATTGAATAAGGCTCTGATTCACACGGTCCTCATCTTCCTGATTATGACGCATGACCTCGATATATAGATCATCCCCAAACTCGGATTTCCACCATAGCAACGCTTCTTCAGCTTGCTTTTCGCCAACATTCAAAAGTTTGTTGGGTACTTCACCATATAAATTGCCAGTAAGTGCTATTACACCCTCTTTATATTGTTCAATAACTTTTCGGTCGATTCTGGGAACATAGTAGAATCCATCCGTGTAGGCAATAGAGGACATTTTGGCTAAGTTGTGATAGCCCTTTTTATTTTTGGCCAAGAGTACAATCTGGTATCCGTAGTCCTTTACGTTTTTATTGTTATGGTCTTCACATACAAAAAACTCGCAACCAAGTATTGGAGTGATTTCTTGTTTGCTTGGTTTTTCGCCTTGCTCTTCTAACTGCTTATTTTCTTCCTTAACAGCTTTATTATGGTTTTTCACCTCTTTCACAAAATGAAAAGCGCCCATCATATTGGCATGGTCAGTCAGGGCCACTGCAGGCATCCCATGGTTTGCAGCGGCCTTGACCAGACCCTTAATATTCATTGTAGATTGAAGTACCGAAAACTGTGAGTGATTGTGAAGGTGGGCAAAGGGGGCATCCACCAAACTCTCAGCGTTGGTAGTAATTTCTTCTTCAGATATTTCACCAGTGGCCTTGTCCCAAAGCGCATCTGCAATTTTTTTGGAAGCTGCTTTAAGGTTGATATGTTTGAGCCCGATAAGCTCAATCTCTTTTGGATTTGCCTCGGAGAAATGTTCAAAATAGTCGGGTCGTACATCCAACTCCCTGATGGAGTAGTGTTGTTTTCGAACCAGTTCCAAAAAACATCGGGTAGTAGCTTCAACATCCGCAGTAGCATTATGCGCTTCTGCGAAAGGTTCGGCAAAAAGGTACTCGTGAAGTTCGGTCAGGGTAGGCAGCTTAAACTTTCCGCCTCTACCACCTGGAATTTTACAGAGCTCGGCAGTAGCCTCGGTACAAGTATCCAATACGGGCAATTCGGATAGGCTAGTTGGAATCCCCAACCTATAAAATTCACATCCCATTATATTGATGTCAAAATCCACGTTTTGACCAACCACAAACTTCGCCTTGGTAAGCGCTTCATTGAAAAGTTCTAAGGCCTGGCTAAGAGAAGCTCCATCCTTTTCCGCCAAAGCAGTAGAAATTCCGTGAATTTGCTCTGCTTCATACGGAATATTGAAACCATCCGGCTGAACCAACATATCTTTTTGTTCCACCAGATTTCCCATTTCATCATGCAACTGCCATGCAATCTGAATGCAACGAGGCCAGTTGTCTGTATCAGTGATGGGTGCATCCCAACGCTTGGGAAGTCCTGTGGTTTCTGTGTCAAAAATTAGGTACATTGTTGGTTTTGTTTTATTGAAAGGTATACCTTATAATGGTATAATAAACATTCTAAATATAAGCTCTTTAAGAATCTCTACGGCCCTGGACTTTATTTTTTCTTTCTCTTCCCGCGAGTCATATAAAAAGTTAGAACAAAAGTGATGAATACTTTCTGATAATGATTGTGTTTTTTCAAATAGTCTAAGAAAAAAATATTGATTTTCGTTTAAGGGGAACTCTAAAACATTGGTTTTGTTAACATAATCAAATCCCCCGGTCCGCTTAAATAAAAAATAAAAATCAGAAGGTGGGGAAGCAAGTAGTTTTGAAATATCCAATTCTTCGATGTATGAGTCACGAACTATCCACTTCCAGTCTGATTCATAAGTGGTAACCAAAGGATTTAGTGCAAATTCTCTGTTTTGATAGCTCAAAAAGTTTTCAGAGAGTAAAACACTTCTTTCGATATACAGTATTCTTTCATTCTTATATATTGTTTTTATGTTCTCTTTGGTATCTGACGAGGAAAACTTTTCAATTTCAATCTCCAAGATTTCTTTTAGAGGCTTTGCGAATTCCGTGTTTGCTTTTGGACTAAATGCTACTAATTTCCTCAGCTGATCAGGGATATTGTTTTCCCCGGATTCTTCAGTTGTTTTAATTGTGTTGAAGAATTGTTTGGGGTCTACATTGTTGAATTGCAAAACAAGGAAAGTTCTCTTAAAGTGGAAATTCAAATTTTCAATCATTCTGATTTCTTAGTCAAAAAATGAACATATTCTCTCATGATAATCTGGATGTTCGGTCAAAAGCTGCATTTCCATTTCGTGATAACACTCTAAACTGGACTTGGTTTTAGCTAAAAGATGTACATACTTTTTTGATAGGTATCGATTAAAAAAATCACTCAAGTGCATAATTCCGGTATCATTGTACTGGATTAAATGATTTATCTCGATATCCCATTTTCTGGCCAATGCGCTGAACATGTATTGTTCATATATGATCGCAAAAGAAGAGCCATTGATTTTATTATTTACTTTTTCCAGATTTTTATCCACAAAGTGAAAAGCTCGATCAACGTATTCTTGAAAAAAGTCTATGTTTTTTCCACCTAGAATACCAGCATTGGTAGAATTAAATCTTTTAAGAATCGCAAAGTCATCTTTAAGTTCTTGTGGAATTGAAATGTTATTTTTTTCAAGATGGTGCATACTAGTATGATAATGATTTTCTTCATTATCCAGATGTTGTCCAATCAGTTCGGATTTTTCCAAGCTTGAATTGAATCTTTTCCAGATGAAAATGTCGCCATCTACATGAATAAACGGGGTATCTTGGATTTTGTAGGCATATAGTTTTCCTAAAGCCCACAATTTCTCTGGATAGTGATTGATTTTATTTAACTCTACCGCTACAGAAGTGTATGGGAGATTGAAAGTATCAATAAGCATTTCTTTTCCTTTACTATCTGTAACAAGCTGTACATCGTTATAGTGCTTTTTAAAAGTCAAACAACTTAATGCCCAACCCATATAATGGTATTTTGGGTGTGGCCATCCACCATGAACTTTCTCTAGGCTGGATACCCCAACTAAAGATGGTTTTGACCAAAAGCTATGCACTATTTTCAAAGGGAAATTGTTTTATGCAAAAAAAATGACTCTTAAATTTAGCTATTTATCCACATACAATTCATACAAAAATCCTACATCAACTTATTAATAATCCTTAACTGAATCATAAGTAAAAATAATGATTATCATTATCACGTTTAACAAAAATTTAGTAGTAAAAACTTTACTTAATAGGTAACTTTATCTGGCATGCAACTATATCATTAACCCTTTTATTTTAACAAAAATTTAGAAAAATGAAAAAAAAGAAGTCCTTGAATTTAAGTTTGAACAAGAAAAAAATCAGTGAGCTGAACATTAGCCAAATGGACAAAGTTAAAGGTGGGTACCCAGGATGGGGTTCTGCCGGAGGAGGTTGCGCAAGCTGGATGTGCACTGGCGGTTGGTCTAACTGTTAAACCCGAACAGTATATTTAGATTAGTAACACTCTTGATAGGCCGTCGAGGGTGTTTTTATTTTCTTAGTTTGGCATTTGCACTTCTATAGTATCTATACAGAAAGTCATAGCATACCAATTCATTTAGACGATTTTTTGACTTGAAAAGACGATTCATTGACATATGAATATGGCTTGGTAAAAAGTTTTTCAGAAAAAGAGATTCATTCTTTTCTTTATATTTTTGACTTATAGATTTGGCAATTTTTTCGATTCCTTCATCACGTTGTTTTAAAATCTCAAGTATTGGTAACAACTCAGGATTCTTCATTTCTCCAATTTCCAAAAAAGATGCGATTTTGTTGGTATGAAATCTATATTTTTTGTCCAGTTGTGATTTTAGATTCCTCCCCATGTTGAATTCTCTACCAAACGCGATCTTTAGTTCTTCAAGTAACCTCATCTTATCCTCAAAGGAGAATTTGAAATTGTCCAGAAAGTGATTTATGAGTTGTAATCCAAAAAGCCATCGTATTTCTTCTCCTTCATCACCCTCGATAAGATTGAGGAAATTTATAATAGCTTCACTGTCATAATAAAAAATACGTTCTGATAATTGTATTGTATCGGGTCCATACCTTTCGATTTCTCTATTATATGTGTCTATTTGTGTTTTCCATACCCTTTCGTTGGTAACCCAAGGACTGATTGATTTGTAGATTTTGTCAACCACTGTCCCCAATTTTTTTGTATCCTGAATTTTGAATCTAATTCTTAGGTGATGTTCTGGGTCTGCATACCGAATAAAGAACCATTCTTTAATTAAATTGTTGTTTTTTAATTCTCCAACAAGTGGCCTAAGGACTTCGGTTAAAAGTATGTCACTGGTTTTATGGCCTGTATAAAGTTTATAGTACAACCATTCACTTCCAATGATGAAACTCCTTTGCGTAAAATCCATATTAGTTTTTTGAAGTCTTTCTCGCATTCAAAAAAGATATTATAAGTTGATTGGAATATGGGTTTCCCTTTTGGTCCTTAACTATGCCTGACTCATTAAAAAGAAATTCTCTCAGCACAAATTTTTCTTGATATTTTACAGAGTCTAAAAACGACAAAACAGATGTTACACTATGGAAGTTGATAAGGAGTTCCCTATCGCCGTTTTGTAGTACAGCAAGTTTCGGTATACCCTTTTCCTTTCTGAGACAAGTCACTTCATCCATCAGCGAAGATTTTTCAATTTTCGGGTCTAAAAGGTGTTTGATATTGTCCGTTGGTACACTCCATCTTGCACGAAATAAAATTAGCCTGTCATATTCAATTCTTGGTATAAATTCTTTCTTTCCAATAACTGGCCCGACATCCAAAAACAGTTCATTCCTCATCCCCTGATTCTGTAAATCACACAAAAAGTGATAAATCGGAATTGAATTGTTCAGATAATTGTGTGCATTTGTTAATCTTGGGATTACTTCTTTATTGTGTTTTTTTGAACGCAACACAAGCTTATTGTTCCGAAATGATAGATAAAGGTCATCAATGGTTAATTGATAGTTTGCTGATTTTAGAGACTTGGACATAAAAGGTATTTCGAAATGGCGGAATTGTGGTCTACATAGTATATTGCCTACCCTGGCCTCCGGAAGATGTAAAATCTCTGCTGTTATTTTATCTGATTCAATGCTGTTTTCAGCTTGAGCGATTCGATACGCGTGTTCTTGAATTTCCTTGCTTCCATGGCAAAACCTTGAAAACAACCTGGCTGCGGTTGGTCCAACTAAACTGGGGCAAGAGATTTTTGTTTGGCCTTCAACATTTACCAACTGAATCATTGTTGACATACTATCTGGCAAATCATCCCAGTTTGAGGGAAAAGCCTCGAAGTCCTCTTCTTTCAAGGAAATTACATGTACGCCCTTCCTATGGGCTTTCATAATTTGATTAAATAAAATTTGATGTATTTTGTTGGTATCTTCTACTTTGGATTCGAAAACATCAGTTTCTGCTAAGATTAAAAGGTCATCTATGAGTGGATTGGTATCCCCGATATCTCCATCTTGAAGATAGCCAATACCTATTTCCGTATCCAATACTGTGGCAAGAGGCATCTCTCTGGTCTCATATCTTTGGACAAAACGCGTCTTAAACTTAGAAAGGTTAGAATCGGAAAAACGTGGGGTTAATTTGTTTAAAAGGTTTATCCCTTTCTTAAGTTCATCAATTACTGAGTACGATAATGTGTTTTTAGAAGTTGTGATTTTTAAATCAGCTTGATATAAATGTTTAATATCAAAGGTGGTTTCCAGTTGTTTAATTTTTTCACTTAAATGATAATACTTTATTGGGGGATTGCCTATTTTTCTGTCAAGGGTATCAAGGCTATTTTGTATCTCTTTAAGAATCGAAACTTCTCTTTCCAGGCCGTTTTTCCTTTTCAAAAGATCAATTATTTGGTTCATAAAGGGTGGGCCTGATAACGAAGGTTCCAGGTCACTTAGTAAGAGTTGACTGTCAATAATTTCCTCAATAAAAGGGAGGGATTCATCTTTTTCTATCCCAATCACTTCTAACTCTTTTACCAAATCGCTAATTAAAACTCCCTTTTTGGCTAGCTGAATAATCCTTTCCAAATAGATTGAGTAGTCAACCTCTATAATTCTATGGAGTCGCCTGTTGTTAAGATAATAATACTCTACAAAGCGATAGGTTTTCCCTGTCTTGTACAAGCTGGTATTTGGGTGGTACAAAAGCTGGCATTTAATATGCTTTTTTTTTGCTAAATCTTTTGCCAGCGCCACAAGATAATTCATATCAAGGTCCGTTTTTCGCTTTGCGTTTTCCGCTGTTTTGGTAATGATTTTGGTTTCTTTGCCAAGTGTACCTACGGCGCATCCGGCAAATAGACCAAAGGGGGTGGCCCTAGAAGACATCCTGGCGAGATATTTAAGGACGGATATCTTTGTTTTTTCTTCTCTTTTCTTATTCAACTGATTTTTGACAAGCTTAGTAACTTCTGAGTAGAGCGAAGGAGAGGCTAAAAAAAGCGCTTCAGTAAAAACAGGATTCTCTAGTAATTTTTTAATCTGGGCGTTAGAAAAATCAGAGCGTTTTGTCGCTTCACTAAAAAAACTTAAGGGGAACAGAGGAGTTCTTAAAACAAAGTTGGGCGTACTTTTGTAAGGGTTCGATTTGTCTTTCATTTTAACCACTTAACTGATTAATAAACATTCGTCCCATGTATTATTCTCGCTAGAAAGATAATCTACCATGACAAGTCCTATTCCGTTTACCCCCTCTAATATGGACAAAAGAGGTTCCCATTGTGGTGGATTGCCCATCAGTTGTTTAAATCCTGCATAACCATCGCTATGTACAGCTTTGGAAATACCGTCTTGCATCCAGAATTCATAAGTATCTTCAAATCCTAAATTAGGGTACAACTGACTTACTCTTTTAAAAATCTGTGCATTGCCGAATGATCCATGGCAGAATCCTGCATCACTGACAAGCGTGTCACTGGCGGCTCTTCGAGCTGCGGAATGATTAAATATCCTAAGTGCCAAATTGTTTTCATCATTGCATCCCATTATTTGGTTCATTTTTTCCAAAGTAAGACCTATGCCCAAGTCTCCGTAACACCATGCTACTCTTCCATTGTAGTCATAAGGTTCGTTTTTTGAAGTGGAATGAGGGAATAGGGAATTTCCTGGAGTGTTATTGTTTTCAGTTTCTAAAATGAACCGAACTCCTTTTTGAATCAAGTCTTTTGTGGTTTCTTGAAACCCAGGAAATTCATTTAGCCGTAACAATATGTTGATGATAGAAGTCATTCCATGAGACAATCCAAAACTGCAATCAATGTGGTTGCCAAGTTCTTTAGGGTAATTCCACTTTAGGCCACTTACCGTGGAACTGGAAATCTCTCTTGTTTTATTAATGCTGTTTTTAAGAAAATCGAAATATCTAGACTTCAGATTGTTGTTTTTTGTGTTTTTGAAGCGTGTGAAAAAGTAAAATACATATCCTAGCGCACCATGGAGGAAATCATAATTACCGCTTTGAAAATCAGAAATCATCTGGGCATACAGGAAATCATCCAAAGAAGTTAAAAAATCATCGGTGTCCAAATCAATGAATTCGTTTTCATAAAGGTGTTCAATGGTCCATGCAAATCCTGCCAATCCATTGCAAAAAGAAGGATAATTATATCCGTCGTTTATTTTTTCTATGCATTCGGAAATAATTGATATTCCGAGATCTGCCTGTGAATTATCATTTAAAAGTTTTGCATAATAAAAATGAAATAGGGCGATTCCCGGCAATCCAGATAACACCCCAAGATTATCAGCCAATTCTTGATATCTACTTTCTGAAACAATTGAAATTTCTTCTAATTTTTTTAATAATTTACCTTCAAAAATCATTAAGTAAAATCTTATTAATTTTTAAGAAGATAATGATTTTCTCGCGTTTAAAAACTACTTTTTTGGTTGTTTCAAAGGGAATTAACTAAAATTTCAAATTGAAGGATTATTGGAGAATGATTACCAAGTTGTATTGAGGTTAAGGAAAAAATGAACTCTAAGTTCTTATAAGACAAAGTCAAATCTGAATTTCACAAAGAGCTATTCATTCAAAACTTAGACAAACAACTTTCTAATTTCGTAAAATACTCTTTCCAAAATACTCAATTCCTCCAGCACGATTTCAGCAGTCCCTTGCATTTCCTGCCTGAAAGAGATTTCTTTTCCAAAAGAAGTCGTAAGACCATCTATGGCTATATATAACGTGTAAAGTGCTTGTTCTCCACGTTTAGGCACTTCCGAAATACTTTTTACTTCTCCTGCTAGGCTACCCCATTCTTCAAAAGGATAGTTGTCCAGTTTAATTATTACCCGCTGG
Organism: Flagellimonas meridianipacifica; assembly: GCF_003001695.1. GTDB lineage: Bacteria > Bacteroidota > Bacteroidia > Flavobacteriales > Flavobacteriaceae > Flagellimonas > Flagellimonas meridianipacifica. The sequence continues at coordinate 1,648,366 of NZ_PVYX01000001.1, forward strand.
CCCACTTTTACTTTTCCTGAGTTCCGAATTGGTAAAGTAACCCGACCAATCATTCCATCCGTATTTTTGGGTACAATAGTAAACAAGACCTCACCTGCCGCCACATTTTGAAACTGATTCCAGACATCGAAAACAGTTACTACACCATCAATAGGGCTAACGATCAAATATTTCTGTTCCCAAGCTTCCAGCATAGTAATCAGGTTTTGTTTTGCATTTTCCAGTTCTTGGATATACGCGTTTTCGAATTCGGTTCCTTGAATCTTGGCTTTTGTCAGCAAATTGTCAAAATTGGCAATGGCGATTTGGGTATTCGATATATTGGTTAGAAAACCTTCGTACTGTTGTTGGTCTGCTAAATAAGACCTCGAAGCCTCCTCGTATTCAGCCTTGGAAATAACGCCCTTATCAAATAGCTCTTTATTACGCTCAAAGTTGTTTTTTGAGAGCGCTAAATCCTGTTCAAATAATAATAGTTGCCTTTTCTGATTTTTGAGGAACCGTTGCTGCTCTTGTAATTGTCTTCCAATTACTTCAGCTTCTTTAATGTTTGGAGTTAGTGTGCGGAACAAAATAATATTTTGGTAAACTGCTAAATAATTTCCATAAGCAACTTGTAGTTCACCCAACTCTAGAGAAGCTGGAAATACTTTTTTTAAGGTATCCAGTTCAAGAACAATTGCTTGTCGGGTATTCAACTGATCTTTGAGGTATTGTATATCCTGAAATCTTGCGGTACTTTCAATTTCTGCCAGTACCTGTCCTTTGTTTACCTGTTCATTTGCGGCTATCAATACTTGTTCCAATCTTCCGGAAGTTCGTCCCACTAGATACACCGGGGGGTTTTTGCTGGTTATAACGATTCCAGCTGGAATAATGTCATTGTAGCTAATGACGGCAGTTCCCAACAGAAGCAATATGACAATGCCCGAAATCAATGAAATTCCCCATTGAATCATCCAATTAGGAGTCTTTCCTAGAATTTCTTTTACCTGATCGGATCTCTCGTTCGGTAAATCCAACTTTGTATTTCTAATCTCTTTTTCTACCATCTTACTGACCTAGTTCTAGTTGGTTTTTAACCAAGGAATAATAAAGCCCCCTTTTAGAGGTTAACTGTTTATGGTTTCCCCTTTCGGCTATTTTTCCTTTATCCAAAACGATGATTTGATCGGCGTTTTTTACGGTACTTAAGCGGTGCGCTACGACCACAACTGTCTTTCCTTTGTAGAAAGACTCTAGTTTTTCCATAATTACCTTTTCGTTGTTTGCATCTAAAGCGCTTGTGGCTTCATCGAAGAAAAGATAGTTGGGATTTTTGTAGACGGCCCTTGCAATTAAAACGCGTTGTTTTTGTCCTCCGCTGATACTTATCCCAGAGCTACCAATTTTCGTATTAAAACCGGATGGTAATTGTTCAATGAATTTTGATATGTTTGCAATATCTATGGACTTTATTAGACTCTTACGGTCGATGATGCCCTCCGAATTCGATTCTGTAATGTTCCTTGCTATGGTGTCACCAAATAGGAAACCTTCCTGCATCACAGTACCACAATTTTTTCTCCAGAAAGTGGTGCCCAGATTTTTTAGTTGAGTTCGTCCCACAAAAATATTTCCAGTTGTGGGCTCATAGAATTTTAACAATAGTTTTATCAATGTGGTTTTTCCGCTACCGCTGGCTCCAACAATGGCTGTAATCTTTCCTTCGGGAATTTTAAATGAAATATTGTCCAGAATCTTAGGCGAATTTTTACCTCCATATTGAAAAGTCAAATTGTTTAACTGAATCGTTCGATTTTCCGGCAGTTCCTTTATGGGCTCAAGATTTTCATTTTCTTCATCATCCTTTTCATGTATTTCTGAAAGTCTCTCCAAACTTATTTTAGCGTCTTGACCCGTTTGGATAAAAGTGATAAAGTTGTTTATAGGTAGATTCAATTGGCCAATTATATATTGCACCGACAACATCATACCCAAAGTTAGATTACCATCTATGACGGCCTTAGCCGCAACAAATGTGATAAGGATGTTTTTTAGCTCATTAAAGAAACGGCCACCTACATTTTGGGTTTGTGTTAAAGCTAAACTCTTTAATGAAACCTTAAAGAGCTTTATCTGAATCGCCTCCCATTCCCATCTTCTGCGTCTTTCTGAGCCATTTAGCTTAATCTCCTGCATTCCCGAAATGAGTTGGTAAATACTACTTTGATTATCTGCTGCCTGGTCAAATCTTTTGTAGTCCAAGTCAGCACGTTTTTTTAAAAAAAGCATAGTCCATCCGACATAAACCAAAGAACCAATCATGAAGATGGAGAAGATCATCAAATTATAATAGGCTAGGACTACTCCAAAAACTATAATGTTGAATGCTGAAAAAATTGTATTCAAAGTAGTGCTGGAAAGAAAATCTTGGATTCTATCGTGATCGTAGATACGTTGAATAATGTCACCAGTATTCTTAGAATCAAAAAAAGCAATTGGCAGGCGCATGAGTTTGATTAGAAAATCGGAAATCAAATTAATATTGATACGGCTGGTCACATGCAGTAGAATCCAGCTTCTAATGACTTCTACGGTCGTTTGCGAAACGAAGAGGGTTAATTGTGCAATTAATATCAGGTAAATGAAATTGATGTTTTGGTAATTGATGCCATAATCAACAATTGACTGAGTTAGAAATGGAAAAACCAGTTGTAAGATGCTGCCTATGAGAAGACCTAAAAAAAGCTGTACTATGTACCTTGAGTAGGGTTTGAAATATGAAGTCAGAAACTTAAAACCCATTTTTGGTTCTTCCTCTTCACCAAAATCAAAAAATTTAGGGGTAGTCTCGAACAGAAGTAAATATCCGTCAGAATTCTGATTGGCTCTTTTTCCTATCCAACCTTGGATAAAATCGTTTTTGGAGTATGTCACCAATCCATGCGCGGGATCGGCCACATATACTTTGTCCTTGGATATTTTATACACAACGACAAAATGGCGCTGTCGCCAATGTGCTATGCAAGGGAGTGGGACCTCTTCGTAAAGCGTTTTGAAATCGACACTTACCGCTAAGGTGTGAAAGCCGATAGTTTCTGCAGCCTCTGCTATTCCACCAATAGAAACTCCCTCACGGGTGATATTAGATTTTTTTCGTAAAAAATCTACAGAATATGATCTTCCATAGTGTTTAGAAATCATTCGCAGACAGGTAGGACCACAGTCCATTTGGTCAAGCTGTCTATAAAAAGGAAATGACCCTACACGAAACATACTGAAAAATACGATTTGGAAAGTATAATATTACATCAAATACAGAATTTTCCCTTTATTTTAACAGTATTATTTCATTCTATTGTTTACTTCATCCTACTTTATCAAGATTTAGAAGTCATTCTATTTTAGATTTTCGCGAAGGCATTTCCATTAATCATACCTGTAATGAAAGCATTTATCCAAAAGGATTTACTTCTTTAACTTTTGATGTAGGTTGGTTCTTTAAAAAGAACTATATTTGCACCCGCTTTTAGCGAAAAACAATTTTGAAAGAATTAATAATAAGGGTCGGGCACCCTACAAATTAATGTGATATGCCAGTAAAAATTAGACTTCAGAGACACGGTAAAAAAGGTAAACCTTTCTATTGGGTAGTTGCCGCCGATTCAAGATCAAAAAGAGATGGTAAATTTTTGGAAAAGTTGGGAACTTATAATCCCAATACAAATCCTGCTACCATCAATTTAGACGTTGATAGTTCCGTAAAATGGTTGCAAAACGGAGCACAACCTACCGATACCGCTCGTGCTATCCTTTCGTATAAGGGAGTGATGTTAAAAAACCATTTGTTGGGTGGTGTGCGAAAAGGCGCATTAACAGAAGAGCAGGTTGAAGAGAAGTTTAATGCTTGGTTGGAAGAAAAAGAAAAAGGTATCCAAGCTAAAGTAGATGGTTTGGACAAGGCTAAAGCGGATGCAAAAGCCAAAGCGTTGGAAGCTGAAAAAGAAGTAAATGAAAAGCGAATTGCCGCTGCCCTTCCTGAAGTAGAAGAAGAAGTTGCAGAAGAAGGCACTCCTGCTGAACCTACGGAAGCCGCTGCAGAGGAAGCAACTGAAACAGTTGAAGCTACTGCTGAGGAAACTGCTCCTGCTGAAGAAGCTCCGGCTACTGAGGCTTCTGCCGAGGAAGAATAAATAAGATATCGATGCGCAAGGAAGATTGTTTCTACCTGGGCAAAGTCGTATCAAAATATAGTTTTAAGGGTGAAGTATTGGTAAAATTGGATACCGACGAACCCGAAATCTACGAAAACATGGAATCAGTTTTTGTTTCATTGGGAAACAACCTGGTTCCATTTTTTATTGACCGCTGTCGATTGCATAAATCCGCATTGCTTCGTATTGATTTTGAAGAAGTAAAGGATGAGGCCACCGCAGATAAAATATTGGGGTCAGAGTTATATCTTCCCTTACAAATGCTCCCTCCTCTTTCCGGAAATAAGTTCTATTTCCATGAAGTCATAGGCTTTACATTAATGGATGAAGTACACGGGAATATCGGTGTCATCAAGGCTGTAAACGACAGTGCTTCCCAAGAACTTTTTGAAGTGGACAAAGACGGGAAAGAATTGCTGATTCCTGTTAATGATGACATCATCACCAAAGTGGATAGGGAATCAAAGACCATTCATGTCAGAACCCCGGATGGTCTGGTGGAATTGTATCTTTAAAGATGATGTCAGACCCTTTTAAATTCAAACAATTTACCGTTCACCAAGATAAATGCGCCATGAAGGTGGGAACGGATGGTGTGCTTTTGGGTGCATGGACTTCTTTAGAACGTCATCCCAATAGTATTTTGGATATTGGTGCAGGTACGGGAGTAATTGCTCTACAAATGGCGCAGCGCTCAACAGCTGAGTTGGTTGATGCCATTGAATTGGATGACAACGCATATGAGCAGTGCGTAGAGAATTTTGAGCGGTCACCCTGGGCGGATAGGTTGTTTTGTTATCACTCTGGCCTGGACGAGTTTGTTGACGAGATGGACGAAAAGTATGATTTAATCATTTCCAATCCGCCTTTTTACGAAGAACAGGTTTCTAGTGGGGATGCTCCACGAGATGCTGCTCGTCAGAATCAATCCTTACCTTTTAATGAGTTGCTGAAAGGAGTATCCAAGTTGCTTGATAATGAAGGATTGTTTTCCGTCATTATTCCATTTAAATCAGAAGAATCATTCAATAAAATTGCCAAGGATAAAGGTCTTTACGCTAACCGTATAACCAGGGTCCGAGGGAATGCTTCTACCGAAATCAAGCGCAGTATGATGCAATTTGGATTTGCCAAAGTGACTCCAAAAGAAACTGAATTGGTGATTGAGAAATCTCGACATCAATACACGCGGGACTATGTTGAGCTGACCAAAGACTTCTATCTAAAAATGTAATTCACACATCTTGTAGTGTTGTATTTCCTTCCTACCTTTGGTCAAAACAGTTTTGCATGAAACCTGATTTGTTTGAAGCCCCTGATTACTATAATCTAGACGATTTACTTTCCGAAGAACATAAATTGGTTCGCGATGCGGCCAGACAGTGGGTAAAGCGAGATATTTCACCCATTATTGAAGAATATGCCCAGAAAGCGGAATTTCCCAAGCAGATTATTGGTGGACTGGCAGAAATTGGGGCGTTCGGGCCATACATTCCTGAAGAATACGGTGGGGCCGGACTGGACCAAATCAGTTATGGGCTAATCATGCAGGAGATAGAAAGAGGAGATAGTGGTGTACGTTCAACTGCGTCCGTACAGTCTTCTTTGGTCATGTATCCCATTTTTGCTTATGGTACCGAGGAACAGCGAAAAAAGTACTTGCCAAAATTGGCTTCAGGTGAATGGATGGGTTGTTTTGGATTGACTGAACCAAATCATGGTTCCAATCCAGGTGGAATGGAGACCAAATACAAAGATACGGGCGACCACTATTTGTTGAACGGGGCCAAACTCTGGATTTCGAATTCACCCTTTGCTGATGTTGCCGTAGTTTGGGCCAAAAACGAAGAAGGCCGTATCCATGGACTGATTGTGGAACGGGGAATGGAAGGATTTTCCACTCCAGAAACACATAATAAATGGTCGTTACGCGCTTCGGCAACCGGAGAACTGATTTTTGACAATGTAAAGGTTCCCAAAGAAAATCTACTACCGAATAAAACTGGGCTTGGAGCTCCGTTAGGTTGTTTGGATTCCGCTCGCTATGGAATTGCTTGGGGAGCTATTGGCGCTGCGATGGATTGTTATGACACCGCATTGCGCTATGCAAAAGAGCGAATCCAATTTGGGAAGCCTATTGCGGCTACCCAATTGCAGCAGAAAAAATTGGCCGAAATGATTACCGAAATCACCAAAGCTCAGTTATTGGCATTTCGTTTGGGACAATTAAAGAATGAGGGCAGAGCAACTACGGCACAAATCTCAATGGCCAAACGAAACAATGTGGAAATGGCCATCAAGATAGCAAGGGAAGCCCGTCAAGTATTGGGTGGAATGGGAATTACTGGGGAATACAGTATTATGCGCCATATGATGAATCTGGAGAGCGTAATTACTTATGAAGGTACCCACGACATCCACCTTTTGATAACCGGAGCTGACATCACAGGACACCCCGCTTTTAAGTAGGATTTTGCTATCAATGGCGACTGTATTGTTTGTTTTCAATTCTTTTTTCGCTAAAACTTCCCCGTAAATTTGAATGTATGGATACCAACCCTAGGAGAAAATTCTTAAAGCGGATGGGGCAGGGTGCCTTGGGTTCTTTGACACTCCCTGTTTTTGGAAATTCGTTGCAAACGCACTGGAATTCCATTGGACTAAATACATCTGAAGAGGGTTCGGAAGACTTTTGGCATTTGGTAAAATCTCAATTCAATTTGGCAGAAGGACTTCATTACTTTAACAATGCTTCACTAGGTGCGTCTTCAACCCACATACAACAGGCAACTCATCATTTCAGAAATGTTTTGGACGGTTTTCCCTCTAGATACATGTGGGGTGGTTGGGAAGACGAAAAAGAGGAAGTTCGAAAAAAAGTGGCTGATTTGTTTTCAGTTTCTTCCGAAGAAATCGCCTTGATTCATAACACTACCGAGGGTATGAACCTAATTGCCCGTAGTTTTGACCTTAAACCTGGTGACGAGGTGATATTAGCAAATCATGAACATGCTAGTGGTACTATTCCATGGGAGGTTTGGCAAGAAACTAAAGGGATTAAATTGGTGCGTCCAGAATTACCCATTCTTCCTGAATCAGTATCAGATTTGATAAATGTTTATGAAAAAGCCATCACACCAAGGACCAAAGTAATTTCCATGTGCCATATCGTCAATACCAATGGAATGATTTTGCCTGTTAAAGAGGTTTCAAAAATGGCTCATGAAAAAGGTATTTTGGTAGGTGTGGACGGTGCACAGTCCGCGGGGATGTTTACCATTGATTTAAAGGAATTGGATTGTGATTTCTACACCGCAAGCTCCCACAAATGGTTGTTCTCCCCAAAAGGTGTTGGTATTTTTTATGCGAAAGAAGAAAGCCAAGAACAACTTAAACCCTTAATGGTAGCGCGGGGTCATAAAGACAAAAGTATACGCAGATTGGAGAACTACAATACTAGAAACCTTGCTGAAGTTTTAGGATTGGGAGCATCAATAGACTTTCATAATACCCTTGGTACAAGCCGTATTCACCAGCGTACATATGAGCTAAAAAAATATTTCCGTTCAAAAATTAAGGAAGACCAGAGGTTCACCATAAAAACTCCGGCATTGGATGAACTTTCAGCGGCAATCCAGGTCGTTGAGGTCAATGGGAAAGATGTAAAAGCCGTGAAGGAAGAACTTTGGAACAAGTACGGTATTGATTGCCGTCCCATGTCGAGCCATAATTTAAATGCACTACGTCTCTCCTTTGCCATTTATATTACCAAAAAAGATATTGATTATCTTGTGGATGCTCTGCAAGACTTAGCTGGATAATTCTAAACTACTGCTTTTTCAATGGTAACTTTTATCGATTTGCTTATGGGCGTCTGACTCCTATCGGCAAAGTGATTGTGAGGAACCAACAGATTGGTTTCAGGATAATAGGCAGCTAAATTCCCTTTGGGGATATCATATGGAATTACTTTGAAATAGGTTGCTTTTCGTTCCTTGCCATCATACTGGCTGGTAAGGTGAACAGCATCATGTTTTTGCAGTCCTTTGGATTTCATATCAGATTCGTTCATGAACAATACCCTTCGCTCATTGTAAACTCCTCGATACCTATCATCCATTCCATAAATCGTGGTGTTGAACTGGTCATGGGAACGAACCGTCATGAGCATTAGTTCATTCGCACCTAAATCGTGCTTGGGCAGCTGATTGATAGTAAGTTGAGCCCTTCCATTGGGTAGATTACTAAAATCCAATTCCCTAACATTATTGGGTAGATAATATCCAGAACCTTTTGATTTGTTCTCAGTATCATCAAATCCCTTTGCGATTTTGTCGATATACTCTCGAATCAATGCATAGTCATTCCCCAATCTGCTCCAAGGAACTGAATGCAAACCCTTGAAATAAGCATTGGCTATCTCTGCAATAATCTTTGGTTCACTTTTGATACTTCCTCGAGTCGGTTCAAAAAGTCCTTTAGACCAACGCACTTTTCCCATACTGTTTTCGGTGGTGATGAACTGCTCTTTGCCATTTTGTTCGTCTTTTTCTGAACGTCCCAAAGTAGGTAGAATCAAGGCAGTTTTTCCAGTGACCAAATGGGAACGATTCAGTTTCGTGCTTATCTGAACGGTTAATTCACAGTTTTGAATCGCCTCAGCGGTGTATCGGGTATCCGAAGCGGCCATCAAGAAATTACCGCCTAAGCAAACGAAAACCTTTGTCTTTTCTTCATGCATGGCCTGTATGGTCTCTACCGTATCGTAACCGACTTTAGTTGGTGCTTTAAAACCGAAGTGTTTTTCAATCCGCTCATTCAAAGTAGGATTTACATAATGATGGATGCCAACACTTCTATCGCCTTGTACGTTGCTATGCCCTCGAACAGGGCAAGTTCCTGCATTGGGTTTTCCAATGGCTCCTTTTAGAAGAAGTAGGTTCACAAACTCCCGAATGTTTTCTACTCCGTTCTTATGTTGGGTCAAGCCCATGGCCCAGCACACAATGATTTTTGTTTTTTTGGACAATAGCTCCACTGTGGAATCAATTAATTGTTGATCTACCCCGCATTGTTCCAAAAGATGAGCTTCTTCGAATTTTTCAAGGTCAGCGACAAGTTTGTCATAACCTTCTGTGTATTTTTCTATAAATGCATGGTCAAAAATTTGCCCTTGATTTTCTAAATCTAAATGAAGTAATTTCTTTAGCAGTAGTTTCACCAAAGGAATATCTTGATTGATATTTACCTGCAAGTGGATATCAGCCAAAGCTACTCCGTTGCCCAACCAGCCTTTTATTTTTTGGGGATTTTTGAAATTGACCAATCCAGCTTCCTTTAATGGATTTATGCTGATGATTTTTCCTCCATTTTTCCTGCAAATTTCCAAGGCAGACAACATTCTTGGATGGTTGGTGCCTGGATTTTGCCCTGCAACGATAACTACCTCTGCATGGTAAAAATCTTCAAGTTTTACCGAACCTTTTCCTATACCCAGGGTTTCGCTCAGCGCTACGCCACTGCTTTCATGGCACATATTGGAGCAATCGGGCATATTGTTAGTGCCCAATGCACGAGCAAACATACCGTAGAGAAAGGCAGCTTCGTTACTCGAACGTCCGGATGTGTAAAAGATGGCTTCGTCTGGGGAATCCATTTTGCCAAATTCGTCGGCTATAAGCTGATAGGCGCCTTCCCAAGAAATAGGTTCGTAGTGCAAACTATTTGGACGCAAAATCAAAGGTTCAGTGAGTCTTCCATGCTTATTCAATTCAAAATCGGATAGTAAGGAAAGTTCCTCAACCGAGTATTTTTGAAAGAAGTCGGCCCCAATGCTTTGGTGGGTCACTTCATCTGCCAATGCCTTCGCGCCGTTTTCGCAATATTCCACACCAGCTTTTGGTTTTTCGGGGTCGGGCCATGCGCAACTTGGACAATCAAACCCATTTTTTTGATTCATTTTCAACAGTCCCTTCAAACCTTTTGAGACGCCCATTTCCTTGAAGGTATGTTGTAAGGCATGTTGGACTGAGGGAGAACCTCCCGCATACCCTAAGGGTTCTTTGAATTCTCCTTTTTTAGAAAATGAAAGTGGACCTGTTAGGGAAATATTGCGACGGAACTTGGATGACATGTGCGAATTTTCAAATGAAATATGATATAGTGAAAATACGCATTATCGATATCATTCCTTAAGCTCGCTGTTTGATTTTGTATTAAGCAGCTTTTTGCTGGTCTTCATATCGGCATAGCGAGGGTCTGGGATGTAATCCTCTTTCTTCATTTTTATCACTTCAATACTCAGAAATCCAAACTCTTCCACGACTTTACCATAAAAACGATAGATTCCTTTTCCCCTGAAATAATATTTGGCTGCTACAGGAGGGAAGAGTACGGTGTCGAATACTTCCCCATGCTGATCTACCAGAGTAGCAAAGTGCATCCGCTTTCCAGTGTGTGTGCTTGTGTTTTTTACGGTCACCAAATAGCCATAAATGTCGATGTTTTTGTTCAGATAGTGTTGCAAATCGCGTTGCCCGTTGGAGTTTTTAGGAGGCTCTGCCAATAAATCAAAAGGACTGCACAGACAAAACCCCAAGAGTTCCAATTGTTCAAAAGCAGTTTCCAAGCTTGTTGTATTTAGTTGGGGAATCTGAAACTTTTGATGTTTAGGTGGAAATAATTTAGGATGCTCCAGACGGTCATTTTTGGATAGCATTAAATGGGTTTTCCACAGTAGTTCATGTTTATTGACACCTGTAAATCGAAAAGCATCAATGCGAATCAGAATGGAAAGTTGTTCCACAGAAATAAAAACCCGGTCCAAAAAATCTTCCAGTGAACTGAAGTTCCCATTATGGAATCGTTCAAGGATGATACGTTCCATGACCCGTTTTTCCAAATCACGCAGATACATCATGCCCAAATAAATATGCTTCCCTTCAATCCGATTTACGGCCATACTATTATTGATACAAGGAGGATGTATTGTAGCTCCCAGCATTCGGGCATCATGGATATAGAATTCCGAGCGGTAAAAGCCACCACCGTTGTTGAGCACGGCCACCATATATTCCAAGGGGAAGTAGGCTCTGAGAAACAAACTCTGATAGCTTTCCACAGCATAGGAAGCTGAATGACCCTTGGCGAAGGCATAGCCTGCAAAACTGGCCACTTGGTTCCAAATCTCAAAAATTAAGGTGTCGGGATACTCCTTTTTTCTACAGTTGGAAATGAACTTGTCCTTTACTTTCTGGAATTCTTCACGCGAACGAAATTTTCCACTCATCCCCCGACGTAGCACATCGGCTTCTCCTAAATCTAAATCAGCAAAATGGTGGGCTACCTTAATCACGTCCTCTTGGTATACCATCACACCATAGGTGTCGGGCATAATATCCAACATCACGGGATGGGCTTTTTCTTCGGCACGACCTTCGTTTCGATGTCTTAAGATGTATTCCCGCATCATACCACTTTTGGCGACCCCTGGACGAATGATGGAACTCGCTGCAACCAATCCCAGGTAATTGTCGACTTCCAATTTTTTGAGCAACATTCGCATTGCAGGGGATTCCACATAAAAACATCCCATGCACTGTGCCGTTTTGATGAGGTTATTTATGGCAAGATCCTTTTTAAAGCCCTTGATGTTATGGATATCGACTTTGTCAAACTCCTTGGGTTGGTTATAAGCGACAATCTCCAAAGCCTCTTTGATTTTACCCAATCCTCTTTGACCCAAAATGTCAAACTTGTAAAGCCCCACATCTTCAGCAATCACCATATCATACTGAGTGGTTGGGAATCCTTTTGGGGGAAGATGGGTGGCTGAAAACCAATGTAATGGTTTTTCACTGATGAGAATACCACCCGCATGAATACTTAAATAATTGGGTTTCCCTTTGAGGAGTCTACCATATTTAAGGACAAGTTTAGAGACCCCATCCAGTTTTGATGGGTTGTAGCGTCCCTCTATCAAAACATCAATTTCTTGCGGAGGAAGTCCAAATACCTTTCCCAATTCACGGATAACACCTCGCTCTTTAAAAGTAACATAGGTGCCCAAAAGTGCTACATGATTAAACCGTTCAAAAATATATTGGGTCATGGTAGGGCGGTCTTTCCAGGAAAAATCAATATCAAAATCGGGGGGATTGGCACGATATAGATTAATGAAGCGCTCAAAATAGAGGTCTAGCTCCATGGGGTCTACGTCGGTAATTCTCAACAAGTAGGCTACAATACTGTTGGCGCCGCTCCCTCTGCCGATATAATAAAAACCCCTGCGGTGTGCTTCTGAAACAATGTCCCAGTTGATTAGGAAATATGAGACGAATCCCATTTTTTTGATGAGTTCCAGCTCTTTTTTTAAGCGACTCTTTATGGGAGCATCTATTTTTTCGTAGCGGTAGGGAAGTCCTTCGTAGCATAATTTTTCTATCAATTTTTCATCTTCTTTAATGCTGCCTGTATAGCTTTTCAAGTTCTGGGGCTTTCGCCCTTTTGAAAAGTCAAAATGGATACTACATTGATTCAATAGGCGTTCTGTGTTTTCCAAAATGAAGGGGTATTCGGAAAAAGCGATTGCCAAATTTTGAATGGGATACATTTTTTCATCTTCCTCTGCTTCCTCTTCTTTTGGAAGTTTGCTCAACAGTACGTTATTGTCAATAGCTCTTAGCAACCGATGTGCATTGAAATCCTGTTTGTTTCTGAAAGTCACCGGTTGTTGTGCCACTAGCTTGTCCTTAAATTCCATCAATCCAGAGAAAGGAAGTTTTCGAAGATTGTTTAGGGAAATGCCGATGAATTCATTATCTCCAAAATCTTGTAATTCATTCAAAAGAACTTGTTCAAAAGGATATACCACAAAGACTTCTTTGAAAATGGGGGCTTTTGTAGGAATCTCTAATTCATGGTGAAGATGATGGGACAAAAAATCATTGAGCTCCAAATAGCCTTCGTTGTTTTTGGCGATGCCCACAAAACAGGGTTTCACACCATTCCTAAAATCGATACCAAGTATGGGGCTAACGTTAAATTCGGGAGCCTTCCGAACAAAATTCAAACAGGCAGAGGTGTTGTTAATGTCCGTCAACACTAATTGGGTCACATGGTTTTGTTGGGCCAATTGTAACAATTCAATTTCGGAGAAGGTTCCGAAACGCATGCTATAGTATGTGTGACAGTTTAGATACAATGGTCAAAATCTCAAATTCCAAATAACAAGTGCCAAAGTTTTCTAGATGACTTATTGTTTTCTATGGGCCAAAACCACCGGCGGCAATCCATTAAAAGGATTGTGCATTCTGCCAATGGTTTTTGCTCCCATAGTCGATGCCCTAAAAACACTTCGGTCGCCAAAACGCTTTCGGACATAATCCATGGCTTGATAAAGATTCAGGGTTTCTTCGGTATCCTCAAATAGGTTGATTTGATAATTTCCCGATACAAGATGGCTGAATCGGATACCAACCAAGCGCACCAACATTCTTTTATTATACAGACTTTGAAATAGTTCCAGAATCTTGGAGATAAGAATATGGTCTGCACTCGTATAGGGAATTCGTAATTGCTTGGAATAGGTGTTGAAATCTGAATACCTAATCTTCACTGCAATACAAGCGGTGAGCTTGTCACCTCGGCGAAGTTGGTAGGCCAAGTTTTCTGTCATTGCAATCAATATGCCCTTGAGTTTGTTGACATCAATGGTATCCCTATCAAAAGTGCGTTCTGTGGATATTGATTTGCGGTCGTGAAAGGGAATGACCGGAGTATGGTCTATGCCATTGGCACGTTTCCATATTACAGCACCATTGGCTCCTAAAACCCGCTGCATGATATCCATGGGCATTTCTTGTATGGTTTGCACCTTGCGTATGCCTAAATTTCTTAGTGTTTGATAGGTTTTATCGCCGACCATAGGAATTTTTTTAATGGACAGGGGTGCAAGAAAAGGCTTTTCGCGTCCAAAATCTATCTTAAGCTGGTTGTTGGGTTTGGCCTCATTGGTCGCTACTTTGGAAACCACTTTATTGACAGATAGTCCAAAAGAGATGGGCAATCCGGTTTCATGAATGATTCTTTTCCGCATTTCCGAAGCATATCGATAACACCCAAAAAAGCGGTCCATTCCGGATAAATCAGCATAAAACTCATCAATACTCGATTTTTCAAAAAGTGGAACATGCTCTTTGATGATTTCGGTGACCACATCGGAATACTTACTATAAGTGCCTGCGTTACCACGTATGACTACGGCCTCTGGACAAAGCTCTTTGGCCATTTTCATGGGCATGCCAGAGTGTATACCGAACCCTCTCGTTTCGTAACTGCAAGCGGCAACTACGCCGCGGTCACTGGTGCCACCCACCAATAAGGGCTTATTTTTAAGCTCTGTATTGATAATGCGCTCTACAGATACATAAAATGTATCCAAATCCAAGTGTAGAATGGTCTTTTTCATTGTTCAGTTGAAGGAGGACAATATAAGGAATAATTCCATAATTATGGAAATAATCCAAAAAAAGTAAAACACATGTACGATGAAGTATCGTTTATCAAAAAACCTTTATATCTTTGGACAGTTGTGTTGTGATGCATCCATTGATGCAGATCATTGAAAGGCTTTCCTTATGGGAGGCTTTTTTTGTTAGTACCTTTGTGTAAAAATTATTCATGGACATTTTTGAACTCATCCAGAAGCGAAGAAGTATATTTCCAGTTCAGTATAACGATACACCGATTGAAAAAGAAACCATAGCCAAGATTTTGGAAGCTGCCAATTGGGCGCCTACCCACAGAAAGACAGAACCTTGGCGATTTAAGGTACTGCAAGGTGAAAAAAAGAAAGCGTTGGGTGTTTTTCTTTCAGAAAAGTATCAGGAAGTCGACTCCAAACCCAAACAGATAAAAATTAAAAAGTTACAGGAGAATCCAAATCGTTCCGCAGCGGTAATTGCCATTTGCATGCAGCGAGACCCGGCCGAGAGTCTACCTGAATGGGAAGAATTGGCCGCTACGGCAATGGCAGTACAAAATATGTGGCTATGCTGCACCGAACTGGGCATTGGCTCGTATTGGAGTTCACCGGGATTGATACAGTATATGGATGAGTTTTTTGATTTGAACGAAGGCGAAAAATGCCTTGGATTCTTCTATATGGGTCATTATGATGATAAGGTTGATGTCTCTCCCAGAAACCCGATAGAGGAAAAAGTGGAGTGGTTCGATTAGGAGAATGTGAAAATCTCTCCGGAGTACTCAACTGCTTTCCAGATAAAGAGTCCAAAATAAATCACGGCGATTAGGAACTTTAAAAAGGTGCCGGTCAAAAACCCAATAAAAGAACCGAATGCCGCTTTTAAGGCTGTTTTGTTATCAGATTTGTTGGAAAGTTCACCTACCAGAGCTCCAACAAAAGGCCAGATGATAATACCGAAAGGCCCAAGAATAGGGAAGAATATAGCGACAAGCAATCCGATAATGCTGCCCCACATTCCGGCCTTACTGCCCCCAAACTTTTTGGTGCCCGCTGCAGGAATTACATAATCCAATATGGTTACCGTCAATGCTATCACTAAAGTGATACCCAGTAGCCACCAATCATCTGGAATTGCCTTGGTAAGATATAAAAGCAAAAGCCCAACCCAACTCAACGGAGGGCCAGGGAGGACAGGCAGAAAACTGCCAAGTATTCCAACCAGCATCAAAATAAAACCAAGAACCAGTAAAACAATATCCATCTTTAGGGTTTATGGGATAAGACAAAGTTAGGGTCAAATTGTTACATTCACTATCAATACTAAATTGTAGAGTAAATATTTAAAATTGTAATTTCGATGAAATTTAAAGGTACATGCGGAAGTTGATATGGATATCATTTTTTGGGTTACTTACCGCTTGTGACTTTTTTGTTTCCAAGGAAGAAGCCACTCAAAAGTTGGTTGAAGAAAAGCTCTTACAAATTGATTGGGACGACGTCGACCAGTACCCCTTGTTCGATGCTTGTAGAGAAGATATGCTTAAACCTGAACAACGTGCATGTTTTGAAGATACAATGATGACCCAATTGAACAAAGCTTTGGAGGATATGGAATTTGAAGTTAAAAATGACCTGAACGACACAGTTTTGATTGACTTTTTAATCGATGAACATGGATTCATTACTATCCAAAATGTGGAGGAAAAAGCTAAAGTTCTGAAGGAAATTGAAAATTTTAACTCAGAAGTTACCCGAAGATTGAATGACTTGACAACAGTGGCTCCAGCCATAAAACAAGGCATTCCTGTAAGCGTACGTTTTAGACTGCCTATTATACTTAACACCCAGTGATTTGAGCAAGGAAAAAATCATTTTAGGGATAGACCCCGGTACCACGGTCATGGGTTTTGGCATAATTAAGGTCATGAACAAACAAATGCATTTTGTGCAGATGAACGAGTTGATGCTGAGGAAGTATGACGACCCCTATATTAAACTTAAACTCATTTTCGAAAGGACCATTGAACTCATAGATACCTTTCATCCTGATGAAATAGCCATTGAAGCTCCCTTTTATGGGAAAAATGTACAATCCATGCTAAAATTGGGAAGGGCCCAAGGTGTTGCGATGGCAGCCGGACTTTCCCGGCAAATTCCCATTACCGAATATATGCCCAAGAAAATTAAAATGGCCATAACTGGAAATGGAAACGCAAGCAAGGAGCAAGTGGCCAAAATGCTTCAAAGTATGCTCAAGCTGAAAACCTTACCCAAAAATTTGGACAGTACGGATGGTCTTGCAGCTGCAGTTTGCCATTTTTATAATGAAGGGAGAATAGACAGTGCGACCCGATATACTGGGTGGGAAGCGTTTGTAAAACAAAATAAGGAACGCATAAAGTAAACTTGTGGTAGATTCTGGCCCAATTTCTTGTAAAAACTGTGGCGAGCGGGCGGAAGGCTCATTTTGTAAGGTCTGCGGACAAAGAACATCGATTGGGAGGGTAACATTCAAAGAAACCTTTCATGACTTTACCAATATTTTGTTTTCCATTGGGGCTCCACTTCCTGTAACTCTTGGAAAGCTGATTTCGAATCCTGGATTTTTGTTCAGGGAATATCTTGCCGGAAAACGAAAAAAATACTACAAGCCCATTTCGTTCTTTGTTCTGTTTACTCTAACATATCTCTTTATCAAATGGGTTATCCAATTTGAAGATTATATGGAAGTTGCTGTTGTGTCCAATTTACCTAGAATTGATTTGGAGCTGTTTTCCAGAGCTAGGGAATACATGTTCGAAAACATCAAATCCATGGCGTTGATTCTTGTTTTTACTATGGCGATATTTTTGAAACTCTTTTTCAGAAAGCAATATACACTGGCAGAATATGTAGCTATTTCCTTTTATCTGAATGGTTTTTATTCGCTGCTTGCCACTCTTAATTTAGTATTCATAAAGTACGCCAATCCCGCTGTTCAATATTTGGCACTAATGGTTATGTGTGCCTATTTCGTTTATGCTATTGTATCGTTTTTTCAAAAACAAAAATTGAAGGTAGTACTGAAGTCTTTTTTAGCATTTTCGATGGCATACGCAGGTTATTTGTTCTTAGCACTGAACATTTCCTATTTTATAGTAATGATTAAACAAGTCTGATGTCCGGAATCTACATCCATATCCCTTATTGCAAACAGGCATGTCATTACTGTGATTTTCACTTTTCTACCCAAACGCGTACAAAAAGTGCCATGCTCAATGCTTTGGTTAAAGAAGTGGAACTTAGGAAAAATGAACTTGGCAACGAGATGGTCGAAACCATCTATTTTGGGGGTGGAACCCCTTCACTCTTGTCTGCTGATGAACAGAACACCTTAATATATTGCATCTACGACCATTTTAAGGTTGTGGATAATCCTGAAATTACTTTGGAAGCCAATCCAGATGATTTGTCAAAGTCCGTTTTGAAGGAATTGTCAGAGAGTCCGATAAATAGGTTAAGTATTGGAATCCAATCCTTTTTTGAGGAAGACCTAAAATTGATGAACCGAGCGCACAATGCTAGACAAGCTATTGATTGTCTTGTGGAGGCAAGAAAATATTTCAACAATATTTCCATTGATTTGATATATGGAATTCCAGGAATGGACCATAAGCGTTGGAGGGAAAACATTCAAAAAGCTTTGGATTTGGAACTACCGCATATATCGTCCTATGCTTTGACGGTTGAACCCAAAACTGCACTTAAAAAATTCATAGAAAAAGGTCTGGTTCCCAATGTGGATGATGAACAGGCAGAAGAGCAATTTCATATTCTTCTGGAAACATTGGAGGGCGAAGATTATGTCAATTATGAAATCTCCAATTTTGGTAAACCCAATTTTTTCTCCAAAAACAATTCTTCCTACTGGAAAGGAAAATCCTATTTGGGAATTGGTCCCTCAGCCCACTCTTTTGATGGTTCCACACGAAGTTGGAATGTTAGAAACAACATCAAATACATTAAGGCCATTGAAGAAAACAAGTTGCCAATTGAAAGGGAAGAGCTTTCAGTTACGGACCAATACAACGAGTATGTTATGACGGGTCTGAGAACCATTTGGGGAGTTTCCCTTGAAAAGGTTGAACGTGATTTTGGAAAGCAGCACCTGGCTTACCTTCAGATGCAGTCTGATAAACACATTAAGGAACACCTTTTGTATCTGGATGGAGATAGGCTGTTGGTTACCAAAAAAGGGAAGTTTTTGGCGGATGGAATTGCTTCGGACCTATTTATGGTTAATTTGGTAATATGATTGCCACAATTACACGAGGCTCAACCCAGTATCAAATCGATTTAGCAAATCCTATTGACATTTCCATTCCGCTTGTAGGGGGTAAAGACAATGTCAATGCCTGGTATTTGGAACCACCGATCATTGAACCCGTCAAAACAGAAGGATTCATTGGAAAAGTTGCCGAAGGAGGTAGTGTCAATTTTAATATGGTACACTTCAACCCCCATTCGCATGTGACCCATACAGAATGCTCGGGTCATATTACCAGAGAGGTGCATTCCGTGAATAGACATTTGAACAATTATTTTTTTTGGGCCAAATTGGTGACGGTTGCTCCTGAAAAAATAGGAGATGATTTTGCGATTTCGGCCAAGCAACTGGAATATGTATTGGACGACAAAAGTACGGAAGCCCTTATTATTAGGACTATTCCAAATGTTGAGGCTAAAAGGTCCAAGGATTATTCCAATACAAATCCAGCGTATCTCTTGGAAGAGGCTATCCATTTTTTGGTGGACCATGATGTAAAACATCTTCTTGTGGATCTTCCTTCGGTGGACAAAGAGCGGGACGGAGGACAACTGGCATCGCACAAGGCATTTTGGAACATAGGTGGAGAGGAACGTTCGGATGCTACAATAACAGAGTTGATTTATGTTCCCAATACCATTGAAGATGGAATGTACTGGCTCAACTTGCAGGTGGCACCTTTTGAGAATGACGCTGCACCGAGTAGACCAGTTCTATTTAAAATTTTAGAAACATGAAAACCGTACTTAAGCTAGAAGAGTTGATGATGTTCTTACTGGGATATTTTCTTTTCATGCAAATGGATTTACCATGGTGGTGGTTCTTTGCATTGTTATTGGCACCAGATATTGGAATGCTTGGTTATATTTTTGGAAACAGGGTAGGCGCATTTACTTATAACATTTTTCATCATAGAGGATTGGCCATACTTCTTTACTTTATTGGAGTAAGCCACTTATATGTTCCAGAAACAGAACTAATAGGAATTATTTTATTTTCACATATCGCAATGGATAGGATGTTTGGTTATGGACTCAAGTATGAAAAAGGGTTTAGATTTACCCATCTCGGTGAAATAGGAAAAAAACATGGATAACCTTATCGATTCCATATTGGGCTTAATTTTAGGAGGCATCCTAATGTACTGGTTGTTCTCGTTGTTCAGAAAAAAACAGAATAAAGAGCTCACCGAAAAGCAATCCACAGTTTTATTGGATAAGATTAAAAGCGTTTGCAAATTGGTTTCGGTAGAAGGTGATTTTGCTGAAATCTATCACTATGAGAATACCAAGGAAAGTTTTATGAATCTATTCAGTAGCAAGAAAAAAGCGCTGATAATCGTAAAGGCTAAAGCCCATATTGGATATGACCTCAAAAAGTTGAAGCTGTCAGCCAATAATGAAAAAAAGAAAATTATACTGAACGATTTTCCCGAACCCGAAATACTGTCCATAGAACCGGACCTTCAATTTTATGATATTAAGAATGGTCTTTTCAACAGTTTTTCGCCAGATGATCTTACCAAGCTGAATGTGGAAGCGAAAGAACATATTAAACAAAAGATACCTGATAGTGGTTTAATGGACACGGCGAAGAAAGAAGCCTTGCAAGCCGTTCTTGTAGTAGAGAAGATTGTAGAGACAATAGGTTGGACTTTGGATTACTCAACATTGGAAATCTCTGAAAAGGACCAAAAGTTTTTGGATTCTTAGCTGTAGAAACTAAAAATCATTGATTATTTTGATTTTCTTTAAGCCATCTTTGGGCTTCCATGGTATACCACCAAGGGGAGAAGTTTTTGGCCTCTGCAATTTTTCTGTAATGATATAGACTACTGTCCTGTTGCTGTTTTATTTCAAAGTAGTTTGCCATGTAATAATTGGCGTAAGGATTGTCCTCATCATGCTTCAATACTTTTTGCCCCAGTGCTTTGAACTGAATGTCAAAATCTTTGAATTCTTGTTTACCGCGAAATGCATCCATCGATTTGCGCATGAACAAATTTCGCATAAGAACCAAGTCTCCATATTCTTTGTAGTCTTCAAATAAATCAAATGTTTGACCCAACAATTGTTTGCTAAGTTCACCTTCCTCTTTGGCGTAGCGATACATAAAAGTTGCAGCCAAGGATTGCGCTAACAACTTTTTTCTGTATAACTCGTGGTTGTTTTCCGTCAACCTTTCTTTTATGGCAGGAAGTGTAGATTGGTCCTCTAAAAGTGGAACATCACTTAGTTTAAAGACATAATTTTTTAAAAAGCTGAGTGCAAATAGAGAATAGGTGACATCACCGGCAATCAATCTGGCCGGATCGCTCATTAAATTGTTGTTTGCAGCAATAATGAATGTCAAGTCTTTCTTGGGCACTTTTAAGAACAAACTGGAATAGCAGTCGTATTGTCCGTAGCCCCATACGAGTTGCTCATTCAAAAACTCCTGTGTAAAGACCCCAAGGCCATACGGATTTCCACTACCAAATGGAGTGAACATTTTGTCTCTGGAGGTTTTGGTCAATAGGATATTGTTATCCAAAGCCGTGCTTAGTATGGACAGATCGTAAACAGTAGATGATATTCCAGCGGCGGCAGAATACCCATAATCTATAAAGCCAGGATAAGCTTTTCGTTCCATATATCCCTCAACCGGTTCCCCACCCAAGAAATAGGGTTGTGCCACTTTTCTTTTCTCAAATACCACCTGAACAGAATCTTTCAATAAATAGGTGTTCATCAGTTTAAGAGGATTTATGATTCTTTCATAAATATTAGTTTTGAAATCTTTTCCTGTGGCCTTTGCGATGACATCCTCAAGCATCATAAATCGAGTATTGTTATAGTAGAAGTGTTTTCCAGGAATACCTTGAGAGGTATGTGAAAGGACGTGCTTTATTTGAATAGAGTCACCCAAACTCTGGTTGTCAATGTATGTGTTGATGGGTTCATCCAACGATATCTTTTCCTCTTCAACCAATTGCATTATCGTGATACCAGAAAACATTTTGGTTAGTGACGCCATTTGAATAGTGGTAACCGAATCCACGGGAATCTTCAAATCAATGTCTGCCATCCCTGAATAATCTTCATAAATAATCTCATCTCCTTTTTTAATCAGTACACTCAAACCTGGTATTTGAAAATATTCCTGTAGTAGGGACAGTTCTTCCGAAAACTTTTCTTTGGGTTTAATTGGCTCACTTTCGGTGTTGGAACATCCAATAGTAAATAACAGGATTAGTGAAACGATTGGAAACCTATACATGGTCGGTCTAAATTTTGGGAAGCAATAAAATTTTAAAACGCTAATCATAGCGTTTAATAGAGTTCGATAATTTCTTTTTGTTACGGTATCTTTAAAAAATATTTCCAAGTTATAATGAATATCTTATTTGATTGAAGCAACTTTGATCATACTCATAAAATACTAATAGTTTGATTTGGCTGTATAATGAAAACAACACATATTGCGATTTTGATTTTTGGGTTCCTAACCATAAATGGCTTTTCCCAATCCGAAAAAGAAGTATTGACTTTTGACCCGGCTTTTGCCCATACCGTATACTTTTGGTTTAAAAACCCAGATGACGCAGATGGAAGGAATAGATTTGAAGCTTCCTTGAAGAAGTTTTTAAGGGATTCCAAATTCGCAAAAACCAACTTTATAGGTGTGCCTCCAAAATCCACTAGGGAAGTAGTGGATGATTCGTTTACGTATTCACTTATTGTAACGTTTGATTCTGCAGAATCCCAGGAAGGATATCAGAAAGAAGAAGCCCATTTGTTGTTCATTGAAGAATGCAAGGACCTATGGGATAAAGTGGTGGTCTATGATTCTTATGGTCTTAAGTAATGGATGTAGAATCGTTTAGAAGCTATTGCCTCAATAAAAAAGGAGTTACAGAAGAGTTTCCCTTTGATGAATCCACTTTGGTTTTTAAAGTGATGGGCAAGATGTTTGCTCTGGTCGCTTTGGAAAGACTTCCATCCCAATGTAATTTAAAGTGTGACCCAGATAGGGCCTTGGAACTACGAGAGGAATATGAAGGACTTATTATTCCAGGGTATCACATGAGCAAAAAACATTGGAATACCCTACTGCTCGATAGTCTCCCTCCAAACTTGATTATTGAACTTGTGGACCATTCCTACGACCTAGTCGTTTCCAAATTGCCCAAAACAATTCGTGAACAAATGCAAAATATGCCTTAATAATTCATCGAAGGGTTTTTGCCACTCGTCGATAGTTTTATTTGGGTTAACCTTTTTGTAGTCTTTTTCTTAACTTTATTTCAAACATTTGTAACCTAAAGAAAAGTACCATGAATGTTCTGTTCATTGAAGACGATATGATCGAGACCATGAAAATGCAAAGAGCTATTTCTAAGTTTCAATCCAAGCATAAAATAATTGAAGCTAAAAATGGCGAGGAGGCCTTGGATATTTTAAAACAAGGGAATCTACCAGACATTATTTTATTGGATTTGAACATGCCGCGTATGAGTGGTACAGAATTCCTTTCTGTTTTAAAAGCAGATGAGAAGCTTAAATACTTACCCACCATTATATTGACCACATCCGAAAATAGGGTCGATTTATTAAAATGCTTCGAGATTGGTATAGCAGGTTACATTATCAAGCCGCTCAAATATGAGGATTACGAAGCAAAACTAAAACGTGTTTTTGAGTACTGGGAAATCAGTGAATTGATCAAAGCCTAACAAAAATCCGCATTTCACAACATTCTTTTTAGACTAAGTAGTCCAATTCCTACTTTTAAATCATAATATTCTTTATTATGAAAGGAATTGTATTTACCGAGTTTTTGGAAATGGTGGAATCCACTTTTGGATTGCACGTAGTGGACACCATTATAGAAAACAGTGACCTTCCCTCAAGTGGAGCCTATACTTCTGTCGGAACCTATGATTTTAATGAGATGGTGGCCTTGCTTACCGAATTGAGCAAAGAGACCAATATTTCCATAAATGATTTATTGTACTCTTTTGGGCATTATCTATTCACGGGTTTGGCTCAAGCACATCCCGAAGTGGTTTCCAGCTACAAAACTCCCCTGGCTCTCCTTTGCTGTATCGAGGATCATATCCACATACATGTAAGAAAGCTTTATCCAGATGCTGAACTTCCACAATTCAAGATTCTTTCCAAAACTGACAACACCCTAGAAATGATTTACAGTTCTTCCCGAGGACTTTATGCCCTAGCGCATGGACTCATCGTGAAGACCTTTGAACACTTTGAAAAAATGGTTAAAGTAGAATACAAATTACTCAATGAAAATGGAACTGAGGTCAAATTTGCAATTGTCCAAAATGGATAGAAATGAAACTTCCATGCTTAAAAGGGCCGTTGAACGAGAGAAAAAAGCTCGTAAGGCAGCAGAAAACCTTTTGGAACAAAAAGCAAAGGAACTCTATGATGCATCCCTTCATTTGAGGGAAGCCAATGGTCGTTTGGAAACATTGTTGAATAAACAGCAGGGTAATTCAATTAATAACGATTTTATAAATATCATTGATCCATACGTGGTAATGGGCTTGGACACCAAGGTCATCAACATGAATACTTCGGCCAAGGAATTTCTTGGTTTTGATCATACAGAAAAAGAGGTCTACCTCTCTGGATTGGTACACAAAGACTATGTGGAATATACCGCAGAATCATTTCAAACATTGCTTCAGGTTGGAATCTTGAAGAATTATTCCGCAAGAATCTTTGTGAAAGATGGCAAAGAGAAACATGTGAACATAAATGCCAGCCTTATTTATGACAAAGAAGGAAGACCGATAGCAGCTCAGGGAGTCATTCGGGACATTACCCAGGAAATGGAAATAAAAAAATTGTTGCATCAGCAAAAAAAGCAACAAGATATTATAGTTGAAAACTCTCCTTTGGGGATTCTGCTTATAGTCAAAAACAAAATTGTGAAAGCGAATCGCTCATTTATTGATTTATTGGAATTCTCCGAGGAAGAATTAATCAATAGAACTTTGGATGAAATTTCTTCGTTGGAGGATAGTAATCTGTATGAGAACCTTACCCAAAACAAAAATGGAGACGACCTAAAGAAGTTTGCCGTTATCCGAAAGTTTTTCATGAAAAGTGGAGGGAAATTATTCGGTAAAACTTCAATAAGCTCTATAGTGGATGAAAATGGAGAGGTTACTTATAGTGTGGCCATGATTGAGGACATTACACAGGAAAAAAAATCTGAAGAGAAACTAAGAGCCTCTGAAGAAAGATTGGCAAAGTTGATTAAGAACCTACAAACGGGAATACTGTTGGAGGACCAAGACAGAAAAATTGTCTTGGCCAATCAGAAATTCTGTGATCTCTTTGGAATACCTCTATCACCTGAAAAACTAAAAGGTATAGACAGTAAGAAATCAATTGATAAATACAAGCATCTGTTCTCGGAATCTGAAATGGCGATACGCCGTATTGATTATGTTTTGGACAAGAAAGAAGTGGTCACTTCGGACGAGATGGAGCTTTTGGATGGGAGGACCTTTGAACGTGATTACATCCCCTTGTTCAGCAATGGCGAGTATCAAGGACACCTTTGGAGCTACCAAGATGTTACCCTCAGGAAAAACTATCGAAAGAACCTCGAAGCCCAAAAAGAAAAATATGGGAGCATAATTGCCAACATGAACTTGGGACTTGTTGAGGTAGACGATGAGGATAACATACTAATGGTAAACCAAAGCTTCTGCGACATGGTGGGGTACACCCCAATGGAGCTTATGGGCAAAAACGCGGTTGAAGTGGTCAACATGGTGGAAGAGGACCGTGAAAAACTAGAGATTCACAATAGAAAAAGAAAACAAGGGATATCAGACTCATATGAAGTGGCAGTACTTACCAAAACTGGGGAGAAACGTTTTTGGTTGATAAGCGGAGCGCCAAAGTATGATGATTTTGGCAATGTGGTAGGATCTATTGGAATCCACTTGGATATCACAGAACAGAAAAATCTTGAGCTTCAAAAAGAAAGTCTCTTGGAGGAATTGGAAGCCAGTAATAAAGGCCTTCAAGAGTACGCCCATATTGTTTCGCACGATTTGAAATCCCCATTACGTAGCGTAAGTGCCTTAGCCACTTGGCTCTATGAGGACTATAAGGACAAATTGGACGAGACGGGGAGCTACAACCTAAAGATGATGCAGGAGAAGATCGA
Source organism: Flagellimonas meridianipacifica (assembly GCF_003001695.1). Classification (GTDB taxonomy): domain Bacteria; phylum Bacteroidota; class Bacteroidia; order Flavobacteriales; family Flavobacteriaceae; genus Flagellimonas; species Flagellimonas meridianipacifica. The sequence continues at coordinate 1,674,548 of NZ_PVYX01000001.1, forward strand.
GGGTATGGACAAGCTCATTACAGGTATCTTGAAGTATTCAACTGTAAACAGTGATGTATTTGACAGTACCGAGGTGGATGTCAATGAGGTCATCAAGGAAATAGCGGAGATAATCTACATTCCTGAAAATGTTACCATCAATATTGCCCAAAAGCTACCGATAATCAAGGCGGATAAAACCAAAATTCACCAACTGTTCCAAAACTTTTTAAGCAATGCCGCGGTGAATATAGACAAACCTAAGGGCATCATTGAAATTGATTTTAAAGAGACCGAGAGATATTGGGAATTCAGTGTAAAGGATAATGGTGTAGGCATTCCTGAAGAATACCATGAAAAGATATTCCAGATTTTCCAATCTATTGGAAACCAAGAGCGCTCTACCGGAATAGGCCTTTCCATAGTAAAAAAGATAATAGACCGATATGAGGGCAAAGTGTGGCTAGACAGTGAAATCGGAGAGGGAACCACATTCTACTTCACTTTGACTAAAAATCCAAAAAACCAGAAAAAATGAAAATACAACAGGCAATAAAAACCGCCCATTCCGATTGGCGATTTACCCAAAAAGAAGAGGTCGATACTCCTTTGGTGCTAATATTTGGTGACCGTAATATGTTGGAAGACGAAAATATTTATGAAGAGGTGCGCCAAATGTATCCTAATGGAAATTTGGTATTTGGCTCCACTTCTGGAGAAATTCTTTCCACCAATGTGTATGAGAATAGCATAACACTTACAGCCATTGAGTTTGAGAAAACAAGCTTTGAAGTAGTGAACAAAAACGTGTCGGATTATGCAAGCATTCAGGAAATGGGAGAATCCATAACAGAAGAATTTGACAAAGAACGCTTGCAACACGTATTTGTGGTTTCAGATGGAAGTTTTGTGAATGGGAGTGGATTGATTAAAGGATTGGAGAATGCCGAAGACTTTCAGGCATCAATCACTGGAGGTCTCTGTGGGGACGGCGCCCGCTTTGAAAAAACCTTGGCCTCTCATAATGAGAATCCAAAACAGGGGGAGGTCATTGCCGTTGGATTTTACGGTTCTGATTTGGAAGTTTCTTACGCCAATTACGGTGGCTGGACCCCTTTTGGCCCGGAGCGTGTAATCACAAAGTCGGAAGGGAATGTGCTCTATGAAATTGATGGTAAACCTGCACTGGATTTGTACAAGAAGTACCTAGGTGATAAGGCCAAGCAACTTCCACAAGCTGCACTTTTGTATCCTTTGACTGTTCAAGACAAACCCGGTTCAGAACCTTTGGTTAGAACTATACTTACTATAGATGAGGAGAAAAATTCCATGGTTTTGGCTGGGGATGCACCGGTAAACTCTAAAGTTCAGCTCATGATGTCTACTGTTGATGATATAGCGCAAGGTGCGGCAAAAGCTGCATGTATGGCAATGAAGCAAAGAAAAAAGGAGCCTGAACTGGCTCTTTTAGTCAGTTGTGTAGGAAGAAAGCTGGTCATGGACCAAAGAACCGAGGAAGAAATTGAAGAAGTGGCTGAGGTAATTGGGCCAGATGCAACCATAGCAGGTTTTTATTCCTATGGTGAAATGTCTCCATTTACAGATAGCAATCAATGCCAGTTGCACAATCAAACCATGACATTAACATTATTGAGCGAATAAATGCATTCTTTGTTAAAAAGACAAATACGAAAACACCTACCCGAAGATTTAAAACAGAATCCATCTTTGGATGCATTTTTCAATGCCATCAGTGACTCGTATTCCAATTTTGACGAAAAAATTACCATGATTCAACGGGCTACTTCACTGAGTTCACTTGAGCTTTTTGAAGCAAACGAACGATTGAACAAAGAAGCGGAGACCCAAAGGAAGGTCTTAAAATCGCTTAGTAAGGCCGTTGCTGATGTGCAACACCAAAACGGGAGTGCCAATGCCATGAGTTTTGACCCGCTAAAGTTGGTCGAGGATATTGAACAACAGGCACAAAAACTGGTTACTATAACCGCAGAAAAAGATGTGCTGTTGCAAAATCTGGAGCAACAAAATGAATCCTTGAACAACTATGCCCATATGGTATCCCATGATCTAAAATCACCTATCCGTAATGTACATTCATTGGTGAGTTGGGTTTTTGAGGAAGGCAAGGAGCAGTTCGATGCCCAAAGCCAGGCGAATGTGGAACTCATATTTCAAAACCTGACTAAAATGGATAGTCTAATTGATGGAATTCTCAAACACTCCACCATAGATTCACTGCAGGAGCAGCCTATTTTGGTCGATTTATATGAATTGGTAGAAGAAATTGAGGATACCATTTTTGTTCCGGAATACGTGCATATTAAGAAAAGTAGAATGCTTCCCAGACTTTACACCGGGAAGTACCGAATGGAGCAATTGTTCAAAAATGTAATTACAAATGCAGTGGCCGCGGTTGAAGGAAACAAGTCGGGTCTTATTGTAATTGATGTGAAGGAAGAAAAGGGAAAATGGATGTTCAGTGTAACAGACAATGGCAAAGGAATTCCTGAACATTTACAAAACGGAATCTTTGATATGTTCCGAAAGTTGGAAAACAATTCGGATGCCACAGGCATCGGGTTGGCTCTGGTAAAGAAAATCATTAACTATTATAAAGGAGATATATGGTTGTCCTCTGAAGAAGGCAGTGGAACAACATTTTTCTTCACAATTAACAAAGACGTAGACTATGGAACACCCCAATCTTGACTATATCAAAGAAATTTCTGGAGGGAATGAAGAGTTTGAGAAGAAATTCTTGAATATCATACAAACAGAATTCCCTAAGGAAAAAGACGAGTACATGGAAAATTTGGAGTCGCAAAACCTGGATGAATCTGCCAAGATTGTACATAAAATAAAGCACAAATTGGGAATTTTAGGGCTTCAGGAGGGCTATAGATTGGCAATAAAGTATGAAGAAGACCTAAAATATGGAGACACGAAGCTACAAGGCCAATTCCATGAGGTTCTAAAAACAGTGGAACAGTTTGTATTAAAAATTGCGTAAGATGAGAAGCATAATTGTAGATGACGAAGCCAGTGCCAGAGCCATCGTTAAAGAGCTTTGCAAAACCATTCCAGAAATGGAGGTTAGAGCCGAGTTTCCCAACGCTGTGGAGGCATTGAAGTTTCTTAAGGACAATGAAGTGGATTTGATTTTCTTGGATATTCACATGCCAAAACTAACAGGCATTGATTTTATAGAAACCCTTCAAAACCCACCCAAGATTGTCTTGACCACCTCGGATAAAGACTTTGCCATAGAAGCATACGAATACCCATTTATTGTGGATTATTTGGTGAAACCAATAAGTCTTGAGCGGTTTCAGAAATGTGTAATTAGGTTGAATTCTGCGTTCAAAGCAAGTACTTCAAATTTAACCAAAGAAGAAGATAAAGAAGATGATTTGTATATCAACATTGACCGAAGGTTGATAAAGCTGAAATTCAGTGATATTCTTTTGATTGAGGCAAAAGGAGATTATATTGAGATTCAAACCTTGGGAAAGCGATATCGAGTGCATTCCACTTTGAAGAAAATCAAGGATAAACTTCCAGAATCTCGATTTCTTCAAATTCATCGTTCGTTCATCATCAATTTCACTCAAATAATTGATATACAAGATAATAGTGTGTTAATTGAAAAGAGTGTAATTCCCATTAGCAGATCTAATCGCCCCGAGTTGATGCAACGCTTGAATTTATTATAGAAAAGAAAGAAAAATACTACAATATATATAAATATATACGTTAGTATAGTTAGACACTTCATGAAAATGTTAAAACAGGATTAGTAACTATTAATTGTTTTGACATATGCCATTGGAAATAAAGGAAAATCGAGGAGTTTATAAGATTTTAGGAGAAGTTACCGCCCAGCACGTTGGTACTTTGCAAGCTTATTTTGATTCCATTTTGGAAAGTAATGACAGCTTCATGGTAAACCTAGAAGACGTGACCGTATTGGATTCTTCTGCAGCTCATTTTTTTGAAAAACTTTATCGAAGATCCGCAGAATTGAACAAGGTGATAGCCTTGATTGGTAGACAGAACGAAAACGTTCTTGAGATCATGAATACCACAAAAACCAATTATATTTTAAGCCCGGATAGGGTTTAAGCAAATTTTCCTTGGCCATGAAGGTTACCGATTACAAACCCTACTTTGGAATTACACCAAAGCAACTAAGCGATACCGATTTTGAACGATTGACTACGTATTTTCAACTTTTGGATAAAGTTGAAAAACCGGTTGTGAGTTTATTAATTCCGGTCTACAGGGCTAAGGAAACCCTTTTGGGGCACATAATGTCCCTCTCCAATCTAAAGACCATTATTCCTTACGAGGTGATTTTCGTAGAAAACAATGCTGATGAGAATTCGTTGCAAATCTTAAGGGAATTGGGAGCGAAAATAGTAAGTCAGCCACAACAGGGAATAACCCATGCGAGACAAAAAGGATTGGAAGAAGCCCGTGGTCAGATTGTATGCAGCATGGATCCAGATACCATCTATGACGCCTACTATATTGACAAAATGGTATTGCCTTTTTTTCAAGAGAAGGAATTGGTACTATGTTATTCGGTATCCAAAAGCTACGAGAACAATTTTCAGCTTTCCACTCGTATGAAGATTCGTAATCGCCTTAAAGTGGCTTACTTCAGATGGAAGATTTCACGAGGGTTCATTCATAAAATCAAGCATATACGTGCAGTTGGAATGGCAATTAGAAAAGAAGCCCTGGATACTACTGGCTACGATACTGATTTAAGAGCTGTTTCTGGATGTGATGACGGTATGCTCGCCATACACCTTTACAACAAAGGAACATTTAAGTATGTTTCAATAGATATTTATACGGCACTCCCTCCCAAAAGAGAACCAGGAAAACCTTTCCCATTCTGTAACCAAAGGTTTTATGACTTCAACCAACCGATTCGTGAAACATACAAGGAATTGGAAATTGCTGATTCCATAGGTTAGATTACACTCAAAAGTCTTACTTGCTTACCAGTATTTGTTGGGTTTGTGTTTCTTTTAATAAGGTCTTACTTCTGAGACAAAGCTGCTGTTTGCATGCATGTGTTATTGACCGATGAGAGCACAAATAACAATACCTCCGATATATTGCCGCTTACAACATGCTCGCTTGGTTTGACAACATAGAATTATTATAAAGTAATATTTATCCTACTTTCACACGTGTTAAGGACTACATAATTAAAACAGTAGGAATCATGAAAATTTTAGTAGTAGACGATAAGCAATCACTGAGTGAATTGGTATCACAGTTTTTGGGACAATCCTATAATGTAACCACCACAGAAGATGGTTTGGCAGCATTGAGTTGGATGCAAGATGGTAATATTCCTGATTTGATCATCACTGATTTGGAAATGCCTAATATGGATGGGTTTGAACTTATCAGAAAGGTGAAGGAAAGCGGATATTTTTCCAACATTCCCATAATTGTATTAAGCTGTAGGGACAGCAGCTCCGATCGTATCCAGTGTCTAAAATTAGGTGCGGACGACTACTTGGTCAAACCATTCAATCCCGAAGAACTTTTGATAAGGGTAGAGAAGTTGTTGGTAAGAACATAAGAACAGAATACCATGGAAATTGTATCCGATAGAAAAGTCCGGCTCCTTTATGTCGGTAATGATGCCAATATGGCCAATCAATTTTCGGCCTATATCCAAAAAGTGGATTTCAATGTTGTGGATAATGCACTGCATGCGGTAAAATGGCTGGAAGAAAATAAAGGTGTAGATGCTATTCTTTGCGAAAAGCAAATTCCAGGTCAAACAGGAATTGAATTCCACAAAACCTTGAGAAAACGTTTTTCTAAAAATAACAGTATTCCATTCATTCTTGTTGCGAAAGATAGAGGTAAAAAAGACTTATCCGAAGCTGTAAAAAATGGGATAGATGACTTTTATGTGCATCCGGTATCCGTTGACAATATTATTGATAGAGTACAATTTCTAAAAGAACTTAAGGTCAATCTAAAGCAGGAAAAGATTGGAACCTCTAAAGATGACATTAAAGAGTATAAGATAGGATTTTGGAAACGTTCCTTCGATGTTCTAGTGGCTGGTACAGTTTTACTTTTGGCTTCCCCATTTCTCCTATTGGTGATTTTGGCAATTCGATTGGAATCCAAAGGAAAGGTCTACTACATATCAAAGAGGGTAGGTACGGGCTATAAAATATTTGACTTTTACAAACTTCGTTCCATGTATCCGGATGCCGATAAAAGGCTTAAGGAATTTCAACACCTTAATCAATATGTTCATGATGAGGAGGAACATGTGAATGCAGCTCCCGAGCCAATTGAGCAAAGCTCTGTATCCGGAACAATGCTAATTGGAGACGATACCGAGGTTGAAGAGGAACAGCATAATATAAAGAAACGAGAAAACGCTAAAAGCGCTTTTGTGAAGTTTGACAATGATCCGCGAATTACTAAAGTGGGTCATATTATTAGAAAACTGAGCATTGACGAGTTACCTCAGTTGATTAATGTCCTTAAAGGAGACATGTCCATAGTGGGCAATCGACCCTTACCCCTTTATGAAGCGGAGGTGCTTACTACGGACGAATGGACGGATAGGTTCAACGGTCCAGCAGGAATCACCGGACTTTGGCAAGTTGAAGCCAGGGGAAGAAGCTCAAAAATGTCCCCCGAAGAAAGAAAACAACTGGACATAAAATATGTGGAATATGCAAACAGCAAGCGTGCCTTCTTAATTGACATGTGGATAGTACTACGAACGTTTAAGGCTGTTTTTCAAAAAGAAAATGTGTAATGCAAAGGATTTGGGGCGTTTTACTGTGTTTGGTTTTGTTTCAAACAGTGGAAGCACAGGCAATTAATGAATTTATAGAAAAAGGTTTAGAGGAAAACGACATCAGCAAAAAACTCCCTCCTTTGGACACATTAATTGCGATGGCAAGGGATTATTCCCCCTTCATCAAGGTTACAGAATCAGAACAACAATATCGTGATGGTGTGGTATCTGCAGAGCAAAGGGCCTGGCTGGACTATATCAATCTAGAGGCAGGATACAACTACGGAATTTTTGATAACCTCAGCAATTCGCAGATTGCCGGTGACCCCCAGAGTCAAGCCTTATTTTCAACCGAGCAAAGCCGATATAATGTAGGAATCTCTTTGAGATTGCCCCTTTCCGCCATAATCAATAGGCGAGCCAATATTTTAAGTGCCAAGGGTGAAGCCGAAAAGGCTCGTTTTGAAACCCAAGTGGCTGAGGTGGAACTTGAACAGAAGGTAGCGGAATTGTATAACGACCTTATAAAACATCATCGCATGTTCTTTATATCAGGGAACATTGTGGACAATTTTAGAGTTCAATCCATAAGAGCTGAGAAGGATTTTGCCAATGGAGTTATCAATGTTACGGAATACACAAGACTGCAGCAAATGATGAATCAAGCTACGATGAATTTTGAACTCCAACGCTCCGAATTTGTGGGCTCGGTAATGGCCTTGCAAAACATTATTGGAGCAGAATTGAATATTTAAGAATGAAGTTTAACCTGTTATTTTTTGTCCGTTTACTGCTTCGGCATATAGGTCTGCTTATCGCGGTGCCTATACTTTTGGCCTCCATGGTGTTTTACCTTACCAGAGATGAGCCCAAAGTATACAACTCTAAAGCACGGATATATACAGGAATTGCAACAGGCTCTAATATAGAATTGGAGAATACAAAAATAGACTTTAGAGCCACAAACACGGCTTACGATAACCTTTTGAATCTTATAAAGGCCAGGACTACAATAGAAATTGTTGGATTGAAATTGTTCACCCAGCACATGACCTTGGACAGTGCGGATGTAAAAATTATTTCCAGGAAAAAATATCAGGACTTGATGAGTATTGTCCCTGATGAGGTAAAAGAGTTGGTCGTTAAAGGGGATGCCGCCAAGACATATGAGAATTTTTTAGAGCTAAAAGAATCCGATCATACCAACTTTATCTATAAGCTGATCAATCTTGACCATCCTGATTATAGCATAGAAAAAATCTTGGGCCGTATAGGCCTTCGTCGTATATCCAATAGTGATTTTGTAGATATCGATTTTGAATCCGAGGATCCTGCCATTTGCCAAAACACCCTTTTGATTCTTTGCGAGACTTTTGTAAAGCTCAATGCAGATATCAAGGCCAATCAATCGGATGCGGTAGTGCGATATTTTGAAGGGCAACTTAATAACTCGACTTCGAGTCTTAGGGGAGCGGAAGACGAATTACTGGATTTTAATCGCACCCATAATATCATCAACTATTACGAGCAGACGAAGCATATTGCCGCAGAGAAAGAGGAATTTGAAATCAAGTATTTTGAAGTACTTCGAAAATATCATGCATCCAAAGCAGTGCTGGAAACCTTGGAATCCAAATTGGAAACCCATGAGCTTCGAAGATTATCCAGTCAAAGTATTATGAAACTTCGAAAAGAGCTCTCCAATTTAAATTTTGAGGTCTCTATGAAGACTCTCGGATTGGAAAAGGATTCTGTCCAAATGGAGAAAGATGCCAAAGAAGTTTCCCAAAAAATGCTGCGAATCAAAGAATTGGAGCGAAAATTAGCTTCTAATATCGATACGCTTTATAAAACAGATTACGATACAAAAAGCATTGCTACAACAAGTATTCTTTCCGATTGGCTGCAAAACACCATTGACTATGAAGGCTATGATGCTCAACTAAAAGTGATGGAGCAAAAGAGGGAGGAATTTGTAAAACTATATCAGAAATTCTCTCCCTTGGGGGCTACAATGAAGCGACTAGAACGCAAAATCGATATTGCGGAAAGGGAATATTTGAGTTTGCTTCACAGTCTGGGGCTTGCCAAATTGAGACAACAAAATGTAGAATTGAAATCCAATATAAAACTAACCGAAGTTCCTTTCTATCCCATTAGCCCAAAACCCAGCAAACGAATGTTACTAGTCATTGTAGCCGGGTTGGCAGGATTTATTTTGGTAGCTGCAACCATTCTGGTTTTGGAGCTTTTGGATGGGAACATTAACACGGCGAGAAGGGCAGAGGATAAAATTGGTTTGAAAGTGTCCTCCATTTTTCCGGTCATTGGCAAATCAAGTTCAAAAATCAACTACGGATACTTAAAGAATAAGGCGGTCAATGCAATCTCCAGAAACATTATCCTAAATCGATTTAAGAAAGACAAGGAGAGCGAGCCCGTGGTCAATATGCTTTTTTCTACTCAAGAGACCGAAGGAAAAACGTTTATCTGCAAACACTTGTTGGACAAATTATGTGAGCTGGATTATAAAATTCTCCACATAACCTACGATTCCGAAGATTTGGAATTAAAGTCGGAAAATTATCAGAAGCTGGTGTATCCCATCAGTGATAAGTTATATAAGATTTCGATGGTACAGGAGTTTGATGAATCTGGAAGTATACAGGATTTCGGTGTTTTTGATTTTATCCTTCTTGAAATCCCCGGAATTATCAAAAACCCATTTCCGGTGAAATTGGCTTCCACCATGGACTATACCTTTTTGGTTACTCGAGCGAACAGAGCTTGGAGCGAAGCCGATATCAATGCATTGGATTTGTTCAATGAAGCTACAACCGGTCCGGAACCAACCATTATCCTTAATGGGGTAAAAGTATTGGAGATGGAAACCGTGGTAGGGGATTTGCCCAAGAAAAGAACCTTGGTCCGAAGATGGGTCAAAAAAGCAGTACAGTTTAGGTTTTTCACTAAAACCTCGGTTGCCTAATGTTGCAGAAAATTAAACATATAGGTAAGGAGAAGAATCTATCTTCGTTGATGGCCAATGTAAGTGTCGCTTTTTTGGGATTGCTGAGTTTTATGTTGTTAACGCGCCAACTTCCCAAAGAACTTTTTGGAGAGTGGGTATTGTTTATCACTTTGGCCACCTTTGTAGATTTACTGAGATTTGGACTTACCCGGACCTCATCCGTTAGATTACTTTCAGGAGCCGATGGCAACCAAAAGAAAACCATCTTGGGGTCATCCTTTAGGATTAATCTCATATTGCTTATTGCACTTGCATTGCTATGTTGGTTGTTGTACGGATTGGTCATACTAGCAGGACTTCAAATCAACAATGGCTATATCCTGTTTTTAATATACTATCCATTTTTGGCCTTATCCAACTTGAGTTGGAACAACGCCATGTCACTATTCCAAGCAGAGCAGAATTTCAAAAGAATGATGTGGGTACGATTATCGAACGTGGGATTGTTTTGTTTGTTTTTGGTGCTGAACCATTGGTGGTTGGCATGGGGACTGGAAGCTATTATTTGGGTAAATATAGCAGTAAATGCCTTTTCCGGAATTTGGTGCTCCTTAAAAAACTGGGATGGTTTGACCTATTTGGTCAATGCCAAAAGAAAGATTGAAAAAGAGCTTGTAAATTTTGGAAAGTACTCTATGGGTACTTTGATCAGTTCAAGCTTATTAAAAAGCTCGGATACTTTCATTATTGGAATGAGTCCCATATTGGGCTCAGCGGGTATAGCCATGTATGCCATTCCATTAAAATTGACAGATTTATTAGGTATACCTTTACATAGCTTTACCATGACGGCCTATCCAAGGATGGCAAAAAAAGCGGTTGAGGACGATGTGCTGGGAGCAAAAAAAATCTTCTATTCCTATGTGGGCATTGTTACACTTTTGTTCTTTCCGGTAGCCTTGGTTGGTTTTGTTTTCGCAGAACAGATGGTTCTGTTCCTTGGAGGAAAGGAATACTTAGATGCACTACCCTTGCTGACGCTGGTTTTCAGGGTATTTACGGTTTACATTATGCTACTGCCCATAGATCGATTTACTGGCGTGTTGTTGGACAGTATCAATAAACCCAAACTGAACCTATACAAAGTGCTGGTGATGACTTTTTCCAATATCATACTGAATGTATTGGCCGTTTTTGTATTTGAAAGTCTGGTAGCGGTGGCAGTCGGGACTGTGCTTTTCACAATTATGGGTATGATTATGGGCTTCTACTATTTGAAAAAAGAAATACAGGTTGAAAGCCGTCAAATTTTTTCTGAGAGCTTGGTGTTTTTGAAGAACCTTAAAACACATTTGGGCTAATGAATCCTTTTGAAAAGACACATGGTTCCGATTACCTGAGAAAACCTCTACCCATTCTATTGATTTTGTCCATTGCCATTACAGCAGGGCATCTAACCGCGACAAAGGGTTTGGTTGCTGGATTGGCAATTATAGTATTGCCATTTGCAGCTTTTTACATGGGAGCCCTTTTTGTAAATCCCCGCATCGGAATCATCACCATTCTAATTTTCAACTTTTTTGTGCTGGGAATCGGGCGGTATATTCCTATGACCTGGGGCCTTTTGATGGATGGACTCATGGTATTGATGTACCTAGCTTTGTTCTTTAAGGCATTTCGAATAAAAGTACCCTGGGAAAAAGCAAATTCACAACTGACACTGTTGGTTACGATTTGGTTTGGCTACGCGGTTCTTCAAATTGTGAATCCCGAGGCAGTAAGTATTGCAGCCTGGTTTTACGCTATGCGAGGTTTGGCATTGTACCAATGGTTATTTGTTCCGTTGGTGTTTATCCTTTTCAATAAGGAAAAAGACTTGCACCTTTTCTTTGTTATATGGGGAGTTCTATCTGTTTTGGCAACCATGAAGGGGATGCAACAACTGATTTTTGGAGTAGACTCATACGAACAAGCGTGGTTGGATGCGGGAGGTGACGTTACTCATATTCTCTTCGGAAAGCTCCGTATTTTTTCATTTTATTCCGATGCAGGTCAATTTGGTGCCTCCCAAGGACATACCGGTGTGGTTTTCGGGGTCTTGGCCCTATTTGCTAAAAACCGAAAATTTCAAATTTTTTGTGGGGTTGTGGCTATGGCCGGTTTATTGGGAATGATGATTTCTGGAACCCGAGGGGCAATAGCCGTTCCTGCTATGGGTGGGGTTATGTTCATTTTGGTAAGAAAGCACATCCCAAGTATAGTATTGGGTGTAATTGCAGGAATAGGTGTTTTCGTCTTTTTCAAATACACTACCATCGGTAACGATAATGACCAAATCCGTAGAATGCGAACTGCTTTTGATCCCAACGATGCCTCATTAGAGATGCGGCGAATCAATCAGGCAAAGCTCAAAGGGTATTTAGCTACAAGACCTTTAGGGGGAGGCATTGGTTCCACCGGAAACTGGGGAAAGCGCTTTTCTCCAAATACATTTTTGGCCAATACCGCTACAGACAGTTGGTTTGTTGCCGTTTGGGCAGATACAGGAATCGTGGGTCTTTATTTACATCTTTTCATTCTTTTCTTTATTCTGATAACTGGAGCATACAATTGTATGTTCAAAATACGGGATGATTGGTTGAAAGGAAGAATCACGGCACTTGTCTGTGGTATGGCCGGCATCATGTTGGCTTCTTACGGAAATGGAGTCTTCGGACAATTCCCCACCTGTATTCTAATGTACACAGGAATGGTGTTCATTTTCATTTCACCAAAATTGGATAGGAAAATCAGGGAAGAGAAAGAAGCCCAATTGGAATTACAGGCGGCGTAAAACTTAAATTATGGAACCACTAGTATCAATCATTACCATAAATTACAATGAATCTGATGTAACCTTGGATTTATTAAAATCGGCAAGAAATCTGACGTATCCCAACTACGAAATAATCGTGGTTGATAATGCATCTCCCAATGATAATCCTGATATTATTAAGGAAATGTACCCTGAAATTAGGCTTATAAAAAGCCCAGAAAATCTTGGCTTTGCAGGAGGTAACAATTTAGGGGTTAAGGAGGCTAAAGGAGAGTATTTGTTGTTTATTAATAATGATACTATTGTACCTCCGGACTTCATTCAGCCTTTGGTGGAAACCCTTCAAAGTGACGAAAAGATTGGAATGGTGAGTCCAAAAATAAAGTTCCATTGGGACCCCACCTTGATTCAATATGCTGGGTATACCCCAATGAACAAGTGGACTATCCGAAACAATAGTATTGGATACCATGAAAAAGATAATGGGGATTTTGATGAACCGAAAGAAACCCAATCCATTCACGGAGCGGCTATGATGGTTCCAAAAAAAGTTGTGGACGAAGTAGGGATGATGACAGAAATTTACTTTTTATACTATGAGGAACATGATTGGGCCGAAATGATAAAAAGAGCTGGATATAAAATCTACTACCAGCCAAAAACCCATATTCTACACAAGGAATCTGTATCCACGGGAAAATTCAGTCCATTGAAGACCTATTACATTTCCCGAAATCGAATTCTTTTTGCTAGACGAAACTTTAAACCCTTGTCTTTGGGGGTAAGTCTACTTTTCCAATGTCTTGTCTCTATTCCCAAAAACACGCTTCAGTTTTTGGTCAAACGTGAGTTTGCTCATTTAAGGGCTTTTTGGAGGGCTATTACCTGGAATTTAAGGAATAAAGCTTGGGTTTGAAGTCCAATTGAATGACTTCCTTTTCCCGATAAAATGTATCTTTATTTGAATGAATATCCAATTTGCCTGTTGCTAAGTGGCTTTTTTACAACAGCATATATAAACTTTACAACAATTAATTTTCTTATAAATAATGTAGGATAATATTTACAAAAATATTAAACCTACAGAATGTTTCAACCCTTTAGAATAGCAATTGTTTTTGTTCTGGTGCTTGTATTTTTTAGCTGTGTCAGCGAAAACGACCTAGACCCTCCTGTAGATGATCCGGTAACTGTAGACCCAAGTGGACCATTAGCTGGATTAAATGTTTCAGCAAGTTTTGACTACACCACTAGTGATGAGGTAAATGTCTCACTTGATGTTCCTACTTTTTTAAGTAAGGCAGTATTCACACTTTACAGTAAAACAGGTTCACAAGATAGTATCCCTTTTGGTCGTGCTACTTTTGATTCTGAAGGACATTTTGAACAAGATTTTGTATTGACCGCTCAAGCGGATAGTGTTATCCTAGTTTCTGATTATATAGGATTGACCAAGGATATTCACTTGGCCATTCAGAACAATGCGGTTTCTTTTGATTATAGACCCTTATACGACAGGAGCGGGACAGCAAGCAAAGTGGCACATACAACCTTCGCTACAAGCAAAGGAAAACGTAGCCTGACTTCCAAGGTTGACTATACGTATTTAAGTAGCTACAATAGCTTGGGAGTTCCAGATGATATGGAGCTACCCGATGTGATTCAGCAAAACCTATTGGATGATGTGAATGCCTCATTGCCGGAACGAAGTAGGGTCCCTATTGCCAATCCACAATTTTTGGCCAATGAAAGTGAGACTAGTATGGTATTGACAGATTTGGCCGATGTTTGGGTAACCTTCGTTTCTGAGGGAGCTGGGTTTAGAAATGCCATAGGTTACTATTCATATCCTATTGGTCAAAAACCCGATACGGTAGATGATATTACCGCCCATAATATAATTTTCCCCAATGTATCCATGGTGGGTTCATCAGGAGGGTTGGTTCCAGGAGATAGAGTATATCTTGGAAGATTTCCCCCGAATACTGTGGTCTCTTGGTTTATTGTAGCCAATGGATGGAATGGTTCAGATGTTGGTGATGGACGAAATATCTTTTACTCGGACCCTACATTTAATCCTGAAAATGGGAGCCTGAGCAACCACATGGTACAACTGTATGATAGTGCTCGCGAAATTAATTTTTTGGCTTTTGAAGACTTAAGACGTGATCAAGGTTCCGACGATGACTTTAATGATGCCGTATTCTATGCTCGTGCTAACCCAGTTGAATCTATTGAGTTGACCAATGTAGTGGCCTTGATTCCAGCAAACGATTCAGATGGAGATGGCGTTAACGATGAATTGGACGATTTCCCGTTTGATGTCAACCAAGCCTTCAATAACTTTTCGCCAAGTGAAAACTTAGCTGGAGTTTTGGCCTATGAAGATTTGTGGCCAAGTCAAGGCGATTATGACTTTAATGATTTGGTGGTTTCCTACTCCTATAATTTGATTACCAATTCTTCAAACGAAATAACCCGAATTGAAGGAACCTATACAGTTGACAATATTGGTGGAGCACAACCAAACGGTTTTGCGTTATTCCTTCCCGTTGACCCCAGTTTGGTAAACGATGTGCAAGGTCAGGTAATCAATGCGGATTTCATCAACTTAAATGCCAACGGAACAGAGTCTGGCACTACTGCGGATGAGACAGTCATTTTCATAGCGGGAAACACAATTGAGATGCAAGGAAGTACCATCAATATTGGTATTGATTTTAAAACGCCCGTAGGCTATACAGACTTGGGCTTGGTTCCTTTCAATCCATTTTTAATCTCTAATGGTGATAGGTCTAGGGAAATTCATTTGCCTGATTTTCCACCCACCAGCAAAGCTGCTTTGTTGAGCAGTTCGGACGATGATAGCGATCCTAGCAGTGAACGATATTATAAAACCGCGACCAATTTACCTTGGGCACTGAACATCTTTGATGAATTTGTAGCTCCAGCTGAATCAATTCCCATAACCATTGAATATCCAAGATTTGTGAATTGGGCAAATTCTGGAGGCACCCAAGATTTGGATTGGTACTCAAGACAATAAAATAATCAACTATTAAACACAAAATTAAATCTATATCATGAACATTACAGTAGTAGGAACAGGCTATGTTGGATTGGTAACAGGAACTTGTTTCGCCGAGACCGGAATCAATGTCACTTGTGTGGATATTGACAAAAAGAAAATTGAAAAGTTGAGAAAGGGCGAAGTCCCAATTTATGAACCTGGTCTGGATGTTCTTTTGGAACGAAACATTGACAAGGGAAGAATTTCCTTTACTACTAGTCTACAAAAAGGTATTCAAGAATGTGATGCTGTTTTTATTGCTGTGGGTACACCTCCGGATGAAGATGGAAGCGCCGACTTAAAGTATGTATTGGGCGTGGCCAGAGAAATTGGTCAGCACATGGAGGACTACAAAGTGGTAATCACCAAAAGTACGGTTCCAGTGGGTACTTCTTTTAAGGTAAAAGCCGCAGTAGAGGAAGAATTACAGGCGAGAAATGTACGCATTCCCTTTGATGTAGCCTCCAACCCTGAGTTCTTGAAAGAGGGCAGTGCGGTGGATGATTTTCTAAAACCGGATAGAATTGTTGTGGGAGTAGAGAGCAAAAGGGCCGAAAAAGTTATGAAACGCCTATACAAGCCATTCTTGATGAATGGTCATCCGCTTTTGTTTATGGACATTTTCTCTTCGGAGATGACAAAGTATGCCGCAAACTCCATGCTGGCGACCAAAATCAGTTTTATGAACGATATCGCCAATTTATGCGAATTGGTGGGTGCCAATGTGGATTTGGTTCGAAAGGGAATCGGTTCTGACACCAGAATTGGAAATAAATTCATTTATCCAGGCACGGGATACGGTGGGAGTTGTTTTCCAAAAGATGTCCAAGCCTTGGTGCGAACCGCCGATGAATATGGGCACTCTCTAGAAGTGTTGAAGGCGGTTGAAGCAGTGAATTACAGACAAAAAACCACCTTGGTGGAAAAGATAAAACGTCACTTTGATAATGACCTCAAGGGGAAGCAATTTGGAATGTGGGGACTCTCCTTTAAACCAAAAACGGATGATATGCGTGAAGCTCCATCTCTGGTCATCATTGAAGAATTAAAGGCTTTAGGTGCAACCATACGAGCTTATGACCCAGTTGCGATGGAAGAAGCAGAAAGAATTCTGGGAGATAAGATTGAATATGCCAAAGATGAGTACGATGCCATTATTGATGCAGATGCCTTGATTTTGGTAACCGAGTGGTCGGAGTTCCGTATGCCCAACTTCAGGATTTTAGAAAAACTGATGAATCAAAAAGTCATTTTTGATGGAAGAAATGTTTATGACCCTGAAGAAATGGAAGAATTAGAATTTACATACTATAGTATTGGAAGGGAACCAGTACAAAGCAATGAAAAACAAACCGTTGACCTTTAAATCATAAAAATGAAAAGAATATTAGTTACCGGGGGTGCCGGTTTTGTAGGATCTCATCTATGCGAGCGTTTGCTTAATGAAGGAAATGAAGTTGTAAGCATGGACAATTACTTTACCGGAAGGAAAAGTAAAATAGTTCACTTATTGGACAATCCTTATTTTGAAATTATCAGACATGATGTTACCCTTCCTTACTTTTTGGAAGTGGATGAGATATACAATCTGGCCTGTCCAGCTTCACCAGTGCACTATCAACACAATCCCATAAAAACGATTAAAACCTCCGTTTTGGGAGCGATCAATATGTTGGGATTGGCCAAAAGGATAAAAGCCAAAGTGCTTCAGGCTTCTACAAGTGAAGTATATGGAGATCCAGAAATACATCCGCAACCGGAAGACTATTGGGGGCATGTGAATCCCATTGGGATACGCTCCTGTTATGACGAAGGGAAACGATGTGCGGAATCCTTGTTCGTAAACTACCACACATCCAATGACGTGCTGGTAAAAATTGTTCGAATTTTCAATACCTACGGACCAAGAATGGAACCTGATGATGGACGGGTAGTATCCAATTTCATCATGCAAGCACTTCAGGGCAAGGATATCACTGTTTTCGGTGATGGAACCCAGACCCGAAGTTTTCAATATGTGGATGACCTTGTGGATGGTATGATTAAAATGATGGGCACCGAAGATGATTTCATTGGTCCGGTGAACATAGGAAACCCTGGTGAATTCACCATGTTGGAATTGGCACAGAATATCATTGACCTGACGGGTTCAAAATCCAGGATTATCCATTTGCCTTTGCCTTCGGACGATCCGATGCAGCGTAAGCCGGATATCTCATTGGCACAGGAAAAATTGGAAGGTTGGGAACCAAGTGTGGATTTGCGCACTGGGCTCACCAAAACCATAGCATATTTTGACAATCTGCTTCAGGAAAAATCCATTAAGGAATTAATTCAAGGCTAAGCTTTAAAAAGTAAATGGAAGTAATAAGACTTATCGTTAATGGAATTGAAATCCTGCTGATTGGGTATTTTGGTTTTGCTTCCATTTATGTTTTTGTCTTTGGCTTTGCAGGACTTTTTAAGGCTAAGGAAAAAGAGGCTATTTTTCAGAAACAACGAAAATTTGCGGTGCTCATTCCCGGATATAAGGAAGACGCTGTCATCGTTGATGTCGCGGAACAAGCCCTAAAACAAACCTACCCGACTGACTTGTATGAAGTCATCATTATAGCTGATTCTTTTCAAGAATCCACTTTGTCAGAACTTAGGAAATTGCCTTTACTGGTTGTTGAGGTTTCCTTTGAAAAGAGTACCAAATCCAAGGCTTTGAACAAGGCCATGGAGGTTATTGGCGATGATTACGATGTAGCTTTGATTTTGGATGCAGACAACATCATGGAACGAGAGTTTCTTGTAAAGATCAATGAATCCTTTAATCAGGGGTACAAAGTAGTTCAAGGACATCGTGTAGCAAAAAATACCAATACCTCATTCGCCATTTTGGATGCAATAAGTGAAGAGGTCAACAACCATATTTTTAGAAAGGGACATCGAGTCTTGGGCTTTTCTTCAGCACTTATTGGTTCAGGAATGGCCTTTGACTATTTTTTCTTCAAAAAAATGATGGCCCAAATCAAAGCAGTTGGCGGTTTTGATAAGGAATTGGAGCTTGAACTGTTGAAAAAGCGAATCAAAATTGAATATCTGCATGAGGCTTTGGTGTTAGATGAAAAAGTTCAGAAATCAGAGGTCTTTGCCAACCAAAGAAAACGATGGCTTTCGGCACAATTCGTCTATTTCCGAAGATATGTATGGGATGGTCTTAAAGAGCTTTTCGCCAAGGGCAATCTGGATTTCTTGGATAAAGTATATCAGATGGTGTCACCACCAAGGGTGTTATTGCTCGGGTTAGTGGTTGTTTTTTCACTGCTGTATTTACTTCATAGTTTATGGCCTGATGTTTCTGTTTTGATGATTTCCCCCATTTTGTGGTATGCAAGCCTTTTGTTCACCGTTTTGGCCTTTGTCTTTTCAGTTCCAAAGAAATATTATAACAGAAAGACCCTTCACGCAATTTTGACATTGCCGAAGGCATTTTTTCTAATGTTCCTTTCCTTGTTCAAATTGAAAGGAGCCAATAAAAAATTCATCCATACAGAACATGGAACCATCAACACCCCATAAAATGAAAATTGGTATTGAAGGACAGCGATTATATCGCAAGAAAAAACACGGGATGGACATGGTGGCTTTGGAGCTTATCAAAAGTCTTCAAAGGATAGATACGCATAATGACTATGTCATTTTCGTTCGCCCTGATTTTGATAACACCTGTATTCCAAAAGCTCCCAATTTTAAAATCGTGGAGTTGGATTCTAAGTTTGGCTATCCCGGATGGGAACAAATTGCTTTACCCAAAGCTGCCAACGCAGAAGGGTGTGACGTTCTACATTGCACTAGTAATACGGGCCCTCTTTTTTCAAAAGTTCCTTTGATAACCACTTTGCATGACATTATTTATTTGGAAAGTATAAGTCTTTTTAAGAAAGAAGGGACGTGGTACCAAAAACTAGGGAACATGTACAGAAGGTATTGTGTGCCTCCAGTGATAAAAAGAAGTAAGAAGGTCATTACAGTATCCAATTATGAAAAGGAACGGATAAACAATCATTTTGGATTTACCGATGATAGATTGACTGCTATATATAATGGTGTTGGAAATCATTTTAAAAAAGTGACGGATGTATCCAGATTAAACACCATCAAAGAAAAATATCTGTTACCAGAAAAGTTCTTTTTCTTTTTAGGAAATACAGACCCAAAAAAGAACACCAAAGGGGTTTTAAAAGCCTTTGCCGATTTCAATAAGCAATACCCCAATAAATATAAGTTGGTGATGTTGGATTATGATAAAGTAGAGTTTGATAGATTATTGAACGCCTTGGACATACGGGAAATAAAGGATTTGGTTCATTTGACAGGATATGTTCAGAATATTGACCTGCCTGCAATTATTAGTCAATCCACTGCGTTTTTGTACCCTTCGCTCCGTGAGAGTTTCGGCATACCAATTTTAGAAGGAATGGCATGTGGTGTCCCCGTAATCACATCAAACACATCCTCAATGCCTGAAGTTGCTGGAAAGGATGCGGCATTGATTGTAGACCCTTTTGATTCAAATGAAATAACCGAAGCCCTTATCACCTTGGTGGAGGATAATACCTTGGCTCATCTTTTGGCTGAAAAAGGAATTGCCCGTGCCAAAAACTTCTCTTGGGAAGCAATGGCCAAAAACGTACTGGAACTCTACAGGGATGTCCACAAAGAACTTAAACATGAACCAGTATGATTAAGGACAGAGACATTGTTGTAGTTGGAATACAGGCCTGGGATATTGAGATTGGCAGTAATTGTAAGAACATTGCATTGGAGTTTGCAAAGCACAATCGCGTGTTGTATGTAAATCCGCCTTTGGATAGGGCTACTCTTAAAAGAGAAAGGGAATTAGAAAAAATCCAAAAAAGACTTCGTATAAAAAATGGAGAGGAAAAGGGTTTGGTTGAGATTCAGGACAACCTTTGGAACTTATATCCAAAATCCATAACGGAATCTATCAATTGGATACCATTTCATGGATTGTTTAAAATACTGAACCGAAGAAATTCAAGAATTTTTGCCAGGGATATAAAGGATGCCATACAAGAACTTGAGTTCAAGGATATTCTCATATTTAACGACAGCTCCATGTTTTTGGGATTACATCTTCAGGAGTTTTTGAACCCGGAAAGCTATACCTATTACATGAGGGACTATCTCATAAAAGTGCCCTATTGGCAGAAGCATGGTGAGCGCATTGAACCTCAAATCATAAAAAAGGCAGATACCGTCGTTAACAATTCTACTCTTTATACCGAGTATGGGTTAGAACATAACAGGAATAGCTATATGGTAGGGCAAGGTTGTGATGTTTCCTTGTTCAATGATGAAGAAAATGATATTGAAATCCCAAAGGAATTTGAAGGAATTCCGCGACCTATTTTAGGGTACGTAGGATACTTGACCAGTATGAGATTGGATTTGGACCTGCTGGAATACTTGGCCAATTCCAAAAATGAATGGAGCATAGTGTTGGTCGGCCCAGAGGATGATGACTTTAGAAATTCCAAGCTCCATGAATTGGACAATGTCTACTTTTTAGGGAGAAAGGATGCTTCTCAATTACCCTCTTATGTAAAGGGATTTGATATTGCG
Source organism: Flagellimonas meridianipacifica (assembly GCF_003001695.1). GTDB lineage: Bacteria > Bacteroidota > Bacteroidia > Flavobacteriales > Flavobacteriaceae > Flagellimonas > Flagellimonas meridianipacifica. The sequence continues at coordinate 1,695,834 of NZ_PVYX01000001.1, forward strand.
ATGAACCCTCAAGTGGTCAATGACTGGACTATCGGGAATTACCCCAGAAAGATTGACGAATACTTGGCTATGGGGAAGCCAACTTTGGCCACTGGAACCAAGGCTATGGAGATGTTTCAAGAACATGTTTATTTGGCAAATACCAAGGAAGACTATTTGGGATTGGCCCAAAGGGCGCTGGATGAAAATTCTAAGGAACGAATTCAAGCGCGGATCACTTTCGCGAAGAGCCATACTTGGGAGAATAATGTGAAGGCCATTTATGAGGCCATTAAGAAATCAGCCTAAAACCAAAACAAATGGGATTGGTCAATAAAATTAAGGAGAATCAAAAGATTAAGTCATTTACGTATTGGCTTATTGTACCGAAAAATCAAGCAAGACCCCGAAGATGGGTCAAGTGGTTTCTAAATCCTTTTTATCACAAAAAGGGAAGAGGCGCTACCATTTGTCGCCAAACCCGAATGGATGTTTTGCCCTGGAGCACCTTTGAACTTGGAGCCGATTCGACCATAGAGGACTTTACCACTGTAAACAATGGTGTAGGAGCCGTAAAAATTGGGGATAGAACCAGAATAGGATTGGGAAATACATTGATTGGTCCTGTTACCATAGGTGATGATGTGCGTTTGGCGCAAAATATTGTTCTGTCAGGGTTGAACCACAATTATGAAGATGTATCCAAACCCATTCATGCCCAAGGGGTATCTACGGCACCTATTGTTGTAGAGGATGAAACTTGGATTGGTGCCAACACCGTGGTGGTAGCAGGAGTAACTATTGGCAAACACAGCATTGTTGCAGGAGGAAGTGTGGTAACCAAGGATGTGCCACCGTATTCCGTTGTGGTCGGAAATCCGGCACGCGTGGTAAAAACCTATAATCCAAATTCTGGGGAATGGGAAAGAGTGATTAAAAAGAACTTAGTGGCCGTGTAGCCGAACAATAGTAGCATGGAGTTTTTAGCATACTTTTTTTGGATAGCCTTGTTTATCATTTTCTATTCCTATTTGGGATATGGAATTTTACTTTTTGGGATTATAAAATTGAGAAGGTTATTAGGTTTAGGAAAACCTTTCCAAGGGAATGAAGATTATCAACCTAAAGTTACCCTTTTTGTAAGTGCCTATAACGAGAAGGATTTTTTGGACCGAAAGGTTAAAAATTCCAGAAGTCTGGATTACCCAGAAGAAAAAGTAACTCAAATATGGGTGACGGATGGTTCAGATGACGGGACTCCAGATTTATTGAGAAAATATGCTGGCGTACAGGTATATCATTCTGATGAACGAGCCGGGAAAATTGCCGCGATGAATAGAGGGATGACGTTTGTGAACACGCCGATTGTCATTTTCTCCGATGCGAATACCGATTTAGGTAAAAATTCTATCCAGGAAATCGTTAAGCTGTTCAGAAACCCAATGGTAGGATGTGTTTCGGGGGAGAAACGCATTTATTCCAAAGATGCAGACAGTGCTGCTGGAGCGGGCGAGGGATTATACTGGAAATATGAATCTCAACTTAAAAAATGGGATGCCGAACTATATTCCGTAGTTGGGGCCGCGGGTGAACTTTTTGCCATACGAACTGAACTTTGGCAAGAAGTCGAACGAGACACGTTATTGGATGATTTTATGATTTCACTTAGAGTGGCCATGAAAGGACATACCATTCAATACAACCCGGAAGCCTACGCTATTGAATCTGCTTCGGCAGATGTCAAAGAAGAATTGAAACGAAAAATTCGGATTTCTGCAGGTGGAATCCAATCGGTAGTAAGATTAAGGTCCCTGTTGAACTTCTTTAAATACGGCACGCTGTCATTTCAGTATATTTCCCATCGCGTGTTGCGATGGACATTGACACCTCTACTTCTTTTATTGATAATTCCTGCCAATTTTGTTTTGGCAAAAAATGAAGGACTTTTTGATTTTGGAATCTACAGTTTTTTGTTTTGGTGCCAAGTGGCTTTCTATATTGCTGCCTTGGTGGGCTGGTTTTTGGAAAATAGACAGATTCGGTTGAAGGTATTGTTTATTCCCTACTACTTTTTCATTATGAACCTATCCGTGTACTTGGGTTTTGGAAGATACATGAAAGGAAACCAATCCGTAAATTGGGAAAGAGCCAAAAGGGGAGGGATAAACCCACAAACTGCACCCTAAGCCATTTCGGTTTCTGTATAGAGGGGAAGGTTAAAGTAGAAAGTACTGCCCTTGCCCACATCACTTTTGATTTTTAAATCCCCTCCATTTTTGTGAACAAAGCTCTGGCATAGTACCAACCCCAAACCTGTACCGGGTTCTTTTTCAGTGCCTAATTTGCTGAAGTGCTCGTTGGGATTTAGGATTTTTTGAATGTCCTCTTTTGAAATGCCATTCCCGTTATCCCGCACTTCTAAAACCACGCTATCCTCTTCAAGTCTCGAGTTAATGCTAATAGCTCCTTCAACAGGAGTGAATTTTATGGCATTGGATAACAGATTGCGTAGTACTGTTTTTATCATGTTATTATCAGCAAAAGCAAAAGTGCCTTCCTGGACGTTATTGGAGAGTTCAATTTTTTTGTGTTCACCGCCCAGTTTTAAAAGCCGGAGTGTTTGTTCCACCAAATCATGAACGTCAAGTTTCTCTGGAATCATTTGGATTTGGTCACTTTCTGATTTGGCCCAGCCCAATAAATTTTGAAGAAGATTGAGGGCTTCGTCCATGGTTTTTAAAAGCCCAAAAACGGTTTCATCCAAAAAAGCATCGCCTTTTGGGTCAATGATACCTCGCATTATGAAATCCATCTTGAGCTTTGCTGCACTTAACGGAGAGCGCAGGTCATGTCCGATAATTGAGAACATTCGGTCCTTCAAATCATTCGATTGCTGAAGATTTTGTGCCTGTTCTTCAATCTTTTTTCTAGCACGCATTAATTCAATATGCGTACGAATACGGGCTATGAGCTCCTGTTCGTTGAAGGGTTTGGTTACATAATCCACACCCCCAACTTCAAAACCCTTTACTTTATCTTTTACGTTAACCTTACCTGTAAGGAAAATAATGGGAATGTCCCGATACTCCTTAAACTCCTTGATTTTTTCACATAGCTCAAAACCTTCAATACGCGGCATAATAACATCCAATAAAATCAGATCGGGCTTACGTTCTTTTAAGAGCTCGAAAAAAAAGTCATCATCGCTGGTGCCTACAAACTCATATTGGTTTCGTTCAAGTATGAATCGAAGCAATTCTAAATTGAGTTGTTCGTCATCAACAGCAAGAATATAAGGTTTCTCAGGATTTTTGGATTCCATAAAAGTTAAAAATCATAAAACTAAAGTAGGAAAAAGTTTTCTTTTGCATAGGAATTAACTCTTATCATACAACTGGAAAGGTTAATAAAGTTGGCGGGTTTACGCATTAAACCTATCTTCAAGGTGTTCTACCAACAAAAAACACTCTTTCACAACAATAATTGAGTGACCGTAAAAAGTAGGATTATATTTACAAAGTAAGTAATATAAAGTCCAAAACATGGCAAACATTTTAGTAACTGGAGGCGCAGGTTTTATAGGGTCCAACTTTGTACCCTATTATTTGGAGACCAGACCTGAGGATCACATCGTGAACATTGATGCACTTACTTATGCAGGGAACCTAGAAAACTTAAAGGAAGTTGAGAAACATCCCCGCTACACTTTTATTAAAGGTGATATTTGTGATAGAAAGTTGGTGGAAAAGCTATTTGAACGGTACGATATTCAGTCTGTTATTCACTTTGCCGCGGAGTCCCATGTGGATAATTCCATAACTCATCCAGATGCGTTTATGCAAACCAACATCATAGGTACATTTAACTTAATTGATGTTGCCAAAAAACATTGGATGGTTGGTCCGGGGGTTTACAAAGAAGCTTACAAGAATTCGAGATTTCATCATGTTTCCACGGATGAGGTGTATGGAACTTTGGGTAAAGAAGGTTTGTTCCATGAGACTACACCTTATGCGCCAAACAGTCCATACAGTGCTTCAAAAGCATCTTCAGACTTTATTGTACGAAGCTACCATCATACCTACGGAATGAACGTGGTGACCACCAATTGTTCTAACAATTATGGCCCAAAACAGCATGACGAAAAACTGATTCCGACCATTATCCGAAAGGCTTTGGCAGAAGAATCCATTCCTATTTATGGAGATGGTTCCAATATTCGCGATTGGCTTTACGTTCTAGACCATTGCAAAGGCATTGCATTGGCTTATGAGAATGGTGTTTCTGGAGAGACCTATAACATTGGGGGGCGTAATGAGAGAAACAACGTGTACATTGCCCAAACCGTTTGTGAGATTTTGGACAAAAAACACCCAAGACCCAACAATTCGTCTTATAAGGATTTGATATCTTTTGTAGAAGATAGGGCTGGGCACGATTTCAGATATGCTATTGATGCTTCAAAAATTGAAAATGAGTTAGGCTGGGAAGCGGACGAGAATTTTGAAACTGGAATAGAGAAGACCATTGATTGGTACTTGGAAAGGTTCATCAAAAAAGACGCAAAGAGTCTGGCATAAATGCCATAGCAAAGAAATAAGTAATAAAATGAAAGGAATAATATTGGCAGGAGGCTCAGGAACTAGACTGCACCCCATTACCTTGGCGGTGAGCAAGCAGTTGGTCCCTGTGTATGACAAGCCCATGATTTACTATCCATTGTCCACATTGATAGAATCAGGGATATGGGAAATATTGATTATATCTACTCCACACGACTTACCTCTTTTTGAACGATTGTTGGGCGACGGAAGAAAATACGGATGCCGATTTGAATATGCCGTTCAAGAAGAACCCAATGGATTAGCAGAAGCCTTTCTCATTGGAGAAGAATTTATAGGTGATGATAAAGTTGCCTTGATTCTCGGAGATAATATTTTTTATGGAACAGGTTTGGAAACTCTATTACAGTCCAACAATGATCCAGACGGAGGAATTATTTATGCCTATCACGTAAATGACCCCGAACGGTATGGTGTGGTAGATTTTGACGATGAGGGGAATGTTATTTCCATTGAAGAAAAACCAGAGCAACCCAAATCGAATTATGCGGTCCCTGGAATCTATTTTTATGATAATGATGTGGTAGAAATCGCCAAGAATATCGAACCCAGTACACGAGGGGAATTGGAGATTACGGATGTTAACCGGGAATACCTTAAACGAGGTAAACTTAAGGTGAGTATTATGGACCGTGGTACTGCGTGGTTGGACACGGGTACTTTCCAATCCTTAATGCAGGCATCCCAATTTGTCCAGGTAATTGAAGAAAGACAAGGACTCAAGATTGGAGCTATAGAATCTTCAGCCTATAAAATGGGATTCATCACCAAAAACCAGTTTAAAGCGTTAACGGAACCTTTCCTTAAAAGCGGATACAGTACCCGCCTTTTGGAAGTTTTGACTTAATAATATGCAAGTACAGCAGACAGAAATAGCGGGATGCTATATCATAGAACCAAAAGTATTTGAGGACAAAAGGGGTTACTTTTTTGAAAGCTTCAGCCAAAGCAAGTTTGAGCAACTTACAGGAATAACTTCGCAATTTGTTCAGGATAATGAGTCCTTTTCAACCAAAGGGGTATTGCGTGGATTGCACTTTCAAAAAGGAGAACATGCCCAAGCGAAGTTGGTGCGCGTGGTGGAAGGCGAAGTTTTGGATGTAGCTGTGGATATTCGCCCAGAATCAAAAACCTTTGGTAAGGTAGTTACGACTTTGCTTTCTTCAAAAAATAAAAAACAGATGTACGTTCCCAGGGGTTGTGCCCACGGATTTGTAACTTTGAGCGATACAGCTACTTTTTTCTATAAGTGTGACAATTACTATAATGCAGCGTCCGAAGGAGGCATCTTGTATAACGATCCAAGCTTTAATATCGATTGGATTTTGAATGAAGAAGATTTGATTATTTCAGAAAAAGACAAGCTTTTGCCTGTTTTTAAAGAAGCAGTTCCCCATTAACAAGATTTAGAAAACCTATGAAAATATTGGTCACCGGAGCTTCCGGGCAGTTAGGTAGTACATTGAAGGCCATGGCCTCAACAAAACAAACTGAAGGTCTGAACTTCATGTTCAAGTCTTCCTCTGAATTGGATATTACCGATTTTGAAGCAGTTCGTGAGGAAATGCTTTCTTCAAATTATGCATACTGTATCAATTGTGCAGCCTATACCAATGTGGACAAGGCGGAATCCGAAAAAAACTTAGCGTATCAAATCAACGTAAGTGGGGCTAGAACCTTAGCTTTGAATTGCAATGAAAGCAAGACCGTTCTCATCCATATTTCTACGGATTTTGTCTTTGATGGTTTTTTGAATACACCTTATGTAGAAGAAGATATTGCTCGCCCGATTGGATTTTATGGAGATACCAAGTACAAAGGGGAACGGGCTATTATCAACAATTTAGATGAGTATTTCATTATAAGAACCTCATGGCTATATTCTGAGTTTGGCCATAATTTTATGAAGACTATGTTGCGTTTGGGCAACGAGAAAAAAGAACTTTCTGTAGTATATGACCAAATAGGAACACCTACCTATGCCCATGATTTAGCTGAGGTTTTGTTGCATATTATTAAAGCACATAGTATCGATTACGGCGTGTATCACTATAGCAATGAAGGGGTGGCGAGCTGGTACGATTTTGCCAAAGCTATTTTTGATATCAATAAGATATCCATTCAACTAAGTCCTATTCGTTCTGAAGAATATCCTACGCCAGCCGAACGCCCCAAGTTCAGCGTAATGGACAAGGATAAAATCAAGAAAACCTTCAATCTAGATATTCCTTATTGGAAGGACAGTCTGGAGGTAGCCCTTAAGGCGCATGCTAAAATTGATATTTAATTATTTGTGTGTCAGTTCTGTTTTGTTCGGGGTTGCCTAGTTTGATACTTTCCGAAAGATTTAATTGTACCCATCAATATAGTTTGTAGTGGATTACCAGTTTTTATTACACAATGTTGTGATAGTTTTTAAAAATCAAGGATTACTCTTGGAACTTCTTTTGTACTCTTTTTTGATAGCTCTGAAATTATCCTTTGTTACCTTTTCACCGGTATTAACATTATGTTCAATAGCAATAGCATAATCCGCGATTAATTTTTTAAAACTTCCTTTTGCTATCGAACCCATAAAGGCAGGTTTCGTTCTAAAGGTCATATCAAAAACAAATCTAGAAGTGTCGTCGTCAATTTTTTCAATCTTATAAATTGCGTACGTGTAATCTGGATTGACTGGAAATTTCCCCGCTTGATATAATACATTTTTAAATGTATAATTTTCGGGGTCATAGTTTATCATTTTCTCCTTAAGGAATTTTGTTCCTTTTTCATTGAAATTGCAAACTCTTTCAGCACCTTCACCTCCCTTTAACGAGCCATTTACATAATTTGAGCTCACAATTTTAGGGTGCGAATATGCAACCGCTCCGTAATCTTCCCCAACTACTTTCCACACCTTATCGATAGGTGCTTTTATAATATGGGAAACCACAAAGTGCTGGGTTTTCTTTGGCTTTTCTTGAGCAAAAATCCCTTGAAAAAATAGAACTACTATAACTAAACCTAACATTTCTTTTTTCATCACTCTATATGTTTTAAATAATTGAAAACTTAAATAAGGGTATCAAGCAGCATACTTTTTAGCTGCCATAACTTTCCTTGGATGCGGTTGATTATTTTCTACGTAATACTTGAAATCTTCAACCAAGATTTTAGCCATTTTATTGAATTGTAATTTTATCATTGGCTTCATCAAATTCCCTATGAATCCCTTGGGTTCAAGATGTGCCTTCATTATAATCTCTGTTTGATTGGCATATTTTGATACTAATCTCCAGCTGTTTTTGCCTGATTTCATTATGCTCGGCAAACCGGTTATGATTTCATATGACAAAAAATAGTTGTCCGAATCGAACTCCAATAGTCTTTCCGAAATATCACCCATTCCATCTACATTGCAACCTCTAATATTACAGGAAGCACCATTTATACCCAAGGCGTCATCACCTTCAGAATGATTTACGGGAGAAGCCCATTTATAAATTTGAGTGTATTGATTCCCTAAAACCTCCCAGCATTCTGCTATGGTTTTGTTGATTAACATTTTGCGTTGTATTACCATTGTATCAAGTTTTATTACTACAAAGGTCAGATAACGTAAAAGGAATGAATTGGGAATACCGTTCAGAAAATGGTGAATTCTGTTCTAAATAAACTATTGAAAATCAATTTGTTTGTTTTCTGAATTTATTGGGTGTGGTGTTAAAGTGAGAAGCAAAAGCTTTAGTGAAATTTGAAGTATCCGAAAAACCAACATCATAACAAATTGAAGCGATAGATTCGTTGGTGTTTTTTAGTAAGTGGGCAGCCTTTTTCATTCTCTTCTCACGAATGTAGCTGGCGGGTGTTCTTCCATAATTTTCTAAAAACCTTCTCTTAAATGTTGAAATACTCATGTTGCAGAGAAAGGCCAATTGCTTAATGGTGATTGGGTTGTAGCAATGTGAATTGATAATTTCTTTAAAAGACACCTGACTGGGGTTAAAGATGTCAGACAAGATTTCTTTAATTTTCTCGGCCTCTTCAGAATTCGTATTAAGCAAGATGAGTATGATTTCCTTCACTTTATGGACTATCAACTCATCAGTAACTAATGCGGGGTTTTCAAATAGAAGTAATAGCCCATCTATGTAATTATTAAGAATAGTGTCTACAACTATTCGGCTTACTATACATTGCGTTTTGCTGATATTGTTTTCTTGTAAAAATTTTGGTAAGCCTTCATTAAAAGCCAGTTTAATCAGGTCAGGATAAAAATGAATTGCCACAACTTCGGATGATTCTTTGTAATTGGATTTGGGGGCTGAAGTAAAATATTGCCCACATTTCATAATCATACATTCCCTGTCCTTTATAGTTTCTTTGTTCAGCTGACTGAATATATCGAAGTTTCCTTTTACGTTGTAGAGTAGACAGGCCTCATCTTGCATAACTCGGTTAACTGTCATCGGCGTGCTATATTTTACGCGTTCTAAGACGATTTTTCCGTTTAGGTCAAAATGTTGGTGATTTAGAATCATGCTTTATCAAAGGTAGAAAAGCTACCTAATGAATAATGGTGAATTTGGTTCAGAATAGATGTTGATTTGGTTCGAGTTGGAATGTAAGGGAACAATCGGGAGATAGCTCCGTTTTAATAAGCTATATGGTCCGATAAGTGAAGTTCGGGAAAGTCCAGTTAAAAGTGCTAAGCCAAATCAACGGCTACTTGCTATGGATTTACAGTTAAGCTACGGTTATTCTAATCCGTGTTTAGAGCAACACAAAAACTAGTTTGTGCTAATTCGTGAAATTCGTGTCCAAGAATGAACTGCACTATAGCCCCTTAATCTGAATATTTTGAAATGAGTCTGCTTGTAGCCTAAGAAGCTCTTCGGCTTTCTCTTTTTTGTATCGGTAAAGTTCTTCCTCATCTTTAATGTCAGCATAAACCTTTTCGTTCAATGCACCATCAGTGGCAAGTAACAGTTTGCGTTGTTCCACTTTTTGGGTTACCCAAGTGGCTACAACGCTCTCTTGCTCCTCAAACTTATAATCGTATTCACCTCGTGGAGCCAATAGCTTTGCCAAAATTGGAGCAGTCTCTATGGCCAGGAACAGCAAAAAGATAAAGAATGAGGGAAACCAGGGTAGTTTACCCAAGGCGTTGATACGAGCCATCAAACCGTCAAACCCATCAATAATAGGTTGTGAGTTTTCAACCGCAGAATTATAATCCACACCAAGTGCAGCAATTTGTGCTTCTATGTTTTCAATCTTCGCCCCATTGGTTTCTTTCAATTGATTTAACTCAGCCAAATAGGCGTCATGCTTTTCCCGCTTCTCCTTGTAAACAGGTCCTTTTCCCAAAAGTCCGGTACCCGCTGTACCTTCAGCCTCAGAGATGTACGTGTCGTACAAGGCGTTGGTCTCCGCTTCTTTAGAGGCAATCTCGGCTTTTAGATTTGTTATTTCCTGATTGAGGCCTTCAATGGTAGGCGTGTATTGGAGTGCTAACTGTTCTTTATTGGACAGAGTCATTGCATTTTTTTCTTCCAACAACACCTGATTGATTTCCTTCTCGAAGATTTTCATTTCCAAGGGTTTTGAAATCACTACGGCGATTATAATAGCCAGAAGGATTCTAGGAGCTGCTTGGAGCAATTCGCTTTTAATATTGTCCCTTTTTTTGATGGTAGATACGATGTATCGGTCCAGATTGAAAATCAAAAGGCCCCAAATCAATCCGAAGAAAATAGCGGTGTATACATTGTCAAAAACGGTATGAAGCGCATAACCGCTGGCAATAAAGGCCATGACTGCGGTAAAGAAAACGGTAGCGCCAATTCCAGCATATTTATTGCGTTCCCCATTGGAACAAGTTTCTAAAATTTGGGTGTCGGCTCCTGAGCAGAAAATGAAAAATCGTTGCAACATGATAGTGTTCGTTTGGTTCTGATAGATTATTAGAACGCAATTTTCATTGAATTGTTACAGTAAAGATTCCTAAATCAGGTCTTTAACGTTTATTTGGCAAGCTCCGTATAATATTTATAGAAATACGGAATGGTCTCAATGCCCTTAAGGAAGTTCCATACCCCAAAATGCTCGTTAGGTGAGTGAATGGCATCGCTGTCCAACCCGAATCCCATAAGAATGGTTTTGCTTTTCAAGACTTCTTCAAATAGAGCTACAATAGGAATACTGCCTCCCGTTCGTTCTGGTACAGGTTTTTTTCCAAAAGTGGTCTCGTAGGCTTTTGCGGCGGCTTGATACCCAACGCTGTTCGTTTTGGTTACATAAGGTAATCCTCCATGGTGAGGGGTTACCTTTACTTTCACACCTTTAGGTGCAATGGATTCAAAGTGTTTCGTAAACAGTTCAGTAATTTCATCTGGATCTTGATTGGGCACCAATCGCATGGAGATTTTGGCAAAGGCCTTGCTCGCAATAACGGTTTTGGCACCTTCACCGGTATACCCTCCCCAAATACCATTGACATCCAAGGTAGGTCTAATGGAATAGCGTTCTGGAGTTCTGTATCCTTTTTCTCCGTAAACATCGTCAATGTCCAAAGCCTTTTTATACGCTTCTAAATCAAAAGGAGCTTCTGCCATTTCTGCTCTTTCGGCATCGGAGAGTTCCTCGACTTTATCATAGAACTTAGGAATTGTGATATGCCCGTTTTCATCATGCAATGAAGCAATCATTTTGCTTAATATGTTGATGGGATTGGGAACCGCTCCGCCGTAGATACCCGAGTGTAAATCCCGGTTGGGTCCTGTAACCTCAATTTCAACATAACTCAGCCCTCGAAGCCCTGTAGTGATGGAGGGAATATCATTGGCAATCATACCTGTATCGGAAATCAAAATAATGTCGTTGGCCAATTTATCTTTATGGTCTTCCAAAAAATCTGCAAGGCTGTCACTGCCCACTTCTTCCTCGCCTTCTATCATGAATTTTACATTGCAGGGAAGTTGATTGTTTTTGATCATAAACTCGACGGCCTTTACATGCATAAACATCTGTCCCTTGTCGTCACAGGCACCGCGAGCAAAGATGGCACCCTCAGGATGTAGTTCTGTCTCCTTGATGACGGGTTCAAAAGGAGGGGATTCCCATAGTTCCATAGGGTCGGGGGGTTGCACATCATAGTGTCCATAGACCAAAACCGTGGGTAAGTTGGGGTCAATGATTTTTTCGGCATAGACCACAGGGTAACCTTTGGTTTCGCATATCTCAGTTTTATCACAACCTGCCTCAATCAATGATTTTTCAACGGCCTTTGCAGTCTCGAGGACATCTTGTGAAAAAGCAGTATCAGCGCTGATTGAAGGGATTTTTAAAAGGTCAATAAGTTCGTTTACGAATCGGTCTTTGTGGGTGTTGATGTAGTCGTTGATTTGTTCCATGAAATAGTTAAAAAGGATACTAAATGTACAAAAAACAAGTTTTTAAAGACAGCCGATATGCAAATCGGAAAATTGAATTATATTTGCACTCCTTCCGCGGATGTGGTGGAATTGGTAGACACGCTAGACTTAGGATCTAGTGCCGCGAGGCGTGGGGGTTCGACTCCCTTCATCCGCACTTAGAAATAAAAAAAGGTCAGCTTTGAACAGCTGGCCTTTTTCATGACCAGGATTATCACAACCTCTAAAACACTAAAACACCAAAACGCAACTCAAAATTATGGGTTTGTGCTTAGCGCCACTACTCAAATGGGTTTAACTCTCAAGCAATTTTAATCACTCCGATAAAATAGTCTGCAATATCTCGAAATAACGGTTGGCAATAAATTGTGCGCCTGCCTCATTGTAATGTACATCGTCAGCGAGCATGGCATCTGTAAACCCTGTGGCCATATCTACTGTTAATACTTTTGATGTTGATGTACTTTGACTTTCGGCAATAGTAACCACATCCTCGATAATCTGATTGTATATGGCCAAAAATTCAGGTGTTTGTTCACTTGTCATTGGAGGTGCCGCTTGTTCTATAATGATTGTTGCGTTTGGATTTATAGCCTGTATGGCATCTACTATGGCATTGATATTCTCCAATACGCCTTCATAGGTAATTGAAGTTAAATCATCATTGCCTCCAGGCGAACTAAAGAGCACAATGTCAGGAGTTCCAGATTCCCTCAGCCATTCATCAATCCCTAAACGTATTTCGGAAGAATTGATACCACCCCTCCCTTCATGATCTCTGTCAAACGATAGGCTATTAAAATCAGGATAGTTAGCGTTGTCATTTTCAGTGCCTATAAAGTCAAATTCGGCACCGCTACCTACCAAAAGCTTCCAAAGTTCGTAACGGTAGCTTTCATATTGAGGTCTTGCCCCAGCCACCCGAGAAGCACCTAACGGCATAATCTTGTTCTCGGAGTTGTTTGGGAGCGGTGTTTCTGAAACATTCTCGGGGTCACTGCTACAGGAAAAAAGTAGGAACACAAAGCCAAGAATAAAAGTATTGTGATAATTCATCATGATTTCCGTTTTGTTAGAGAACAGGTAAATGGGTGTTTACCCTACCCTTTTGTTAAAAATTTAATCGCAACAGAAAATTAGGGGTAAATCCTAAAGATAGTTGCTCCAACTGGTCAATTTCCTGTAATCCGATTTGGGGATTAGCATCCACACGATAAAATACTGAGAGTGATACTTGACGAGTATAGATATTTTGAACGGATATTCCTAATGTGCCTTGGTGGTTTTCGTTGTAAGATAATTTAAATCGATATTTCGCAGATGCGTCCAAACGATGGTAATCTGGCAAGCGTTGGCTGTTAATTGGGCCAAATTCAATGTCGCCCTCAACAAAATCGAATCCTACTACTAGTCTAAACAGAGCACCTGTTCTAAAATCCCAGCCTAAGGAAAACCTCTACTTATCTATTTATAACCTTTTATTCACGGGTACTGTGTATAATCGTTTTAGGGAAACCAATACTATTAATTTAGCATCGCGCTCTTTTAGAGGGTATACAAATCAATATGCTGGAATTGGATTGCTATGGAGAATACAGGAATCAAAATCAAAGTCAATCAAAAACCGACCGAAGTACCTTGACTACGGTCGGTTTAACTAAAGAGGGTAATTCAGTTTTAGATGCTCTGCCCACCAGATACTTCAATGCGCTGTGCATTGACCCAATTGGCGTCGTCGCTACATAAGAAGGCAACAACACCTCCTATGTCTGTGGCCTGGCCTACTCGTCCTAGAGCTGTGTTTGAACTTATAAAGTTATTTACTTGTTCATTATCCCGTACCACACCACCACCAAAGTCGGTTGCAATGGCACCAGGTGCTATTACATTGGCATTGATACCGCGGCTACCCAGTTCCTTGGCAAGATACGTGGTAAACACTTCTATGCCACCTTTCATGGAAGCATAGGCGCTGTACCCAGGTAATGCAAATCTGGCAAGGCCTGTAGATACATTTATGATACCCCCATTATCGGCAATTAAGGGCAATAAGCTCTGCGTTAAAAAGTAGGGGCCTTTTAGGTGGATGTTGAACAATTGGTCAAACTGTGCACTTGTGGTCTCCGCTATTGGGGCGTGCATCCCAATACCTGCATTGTTCACAAGATAGTCAAAGGACGTTCTATCAAATTGTTTTTTTAATGCGTCGGTAACATCATTTTTAAAGTTTTCAAATGATGCGCTGTCCTCCACTGCCAACTGAAGTGCAATGGCCTTTTGACCTCTTGATTCAATTTCAGAGATGACCGCTTCAGCAGCATCCTTATTTGAATGATACGTTATAATGACATCGTTACCACGTTCTGCAATACGAAGTGCCATATCTTTTCCCAATCCTCGGCTTCCACCGGTTACTAATGCGATTTTGTTTTTTGAAGTTTCCATAGTTCTATTTGTTTTTGTTTGATACAAAGGTGCATACAGAAACAGCCTCACAAAAGGTGCGGTTTTAAGGAAAAGTGGCGGTTTTTTAAGAATGTTGATTTTTGTATTGTCTTGGAGTCATCTGGGTTGCTTTTTTGAAGAATTTGGTAAAGTGTGTGGGTTCACTGTAGCCCATTTGGTAGGCAATACTTTTTATGGGTTGGGATGTATTTTTTAGCAATGCCTTGGATTCTTCTATCATTTTTTTATTGATCCAATGACTTGCGGAATACCCGGTTTTGGCTTTTATGACCGTTGAGAAATAAGCTGGGTGCAAGGATTGGGCTTTTGCAAAAGCCGAAACCTTCAAATCATCTTGACCTATGGAACCTGACCTTAACACCCTTTCGATATCCTTCTTAAACTGTTGTGCTATCTCACTATCTCGATCTAGCTCAATGACAAACTTTTCATTGGCCATCAAAATTTCTTTTATGTTAAGGAGGTACACTACAAAAAGGGAACTCAGTATCTTCTTCTGAAGTTGTGAATTACTATTATAGGCAGTCTCTATCTGCTCGCAAAAATTCAAAAGCCGTCCCGTTTGCTCTGTGCTAAGTTTTGTTGGTGGAACTATTTCGGAAAGCAAAAACTGAAATTCACCGAACACGTCATTGTTTAGGTTCTCCTTTAAAAACCGTTCCGTGGTAGTAATGATATAGCCATGTACTACTTCCTCAATACCAAAAGATTTTAAATGGCCAGGATTTGTAAAATATAAGGTTTGTGGACCGACCTCAAACTTATGACTGTCTATGGTGTAGTAACTTTTACCGCTTTTTACTAGGATAAACGAAAAGTAATTGGCCCTGAATACTGGAGATTGTACAGGCTTGGCGTGTACATCCTGCATTCTATGAATTGTAAAATCAATTTCTTGCTGAATATCTTTCGCAACTTCATTATCACTGTAAAGCGCAGATAAAGAATCGTAAGATTTGATTTTGGCCATGCTCTAAGTTAGCCAAAATAACAGACTTTGATTTGTAACCATATCTAATTAAAACAAGGTATAGATATGGTTTTCAATTTGAGGTGGTTTTTTTACCCATGCTATTCCTTTAACCCATGCTTATCTAGAAAAGCATCTATTTCAGGGATGGTCGGATTCTTTAAAAAATCCTCCCCGTAGGTAACCGTTGGAAACTTTAATTGCCCATCGTAGAGCGAGCGCACAGCTTCATCCGCTTCAGGTTGGGTTTCTACATTATAATCTTCAAACTCAACCCAGATGGATTGCAGATAATTACGAAGGTTGGCGGACTTGGTGCACCAATTGGTACCGTATAATTTTAACTTCTTCTCATCCATGGGCTTTTACTCTCAATAGTTTGGCAAAGGTAGGCTGTATTCTTTCTGCTTGGGTCACAATAAATGGGGTTACCGACATTAACAGGATGGATACGGCCAAAAAGATTTGGTAATTGTTTTTACTGATGAGTTCATATTCCAGGCCACTCTGGGCCAATACGAAGGAGAATTCCCCAATTTGCGCAACGGAGAACCCAACAGCCAAAGCGGTTTTCCAGTCAAGCTTCATGACCTTAACCGCCAAAATTCCGGCTATGGCCTTTACCACTAGAGTGAAAAAGAACCAAAATACAATCCAGCCAAAATCTGTTACGAAAATCTTCCAGTCGAGCAACATCCCCATGGAGATAAAAAAGAAACTCATAAACACATAACGGAATGGAAGAAAACAGGAAATGGCCATTCGGTGGTATTCGGTTTCTGCAATTATTAGCCCTGCAATAAATGCTCCCAATGCCAGGGAAAGGCCCAGTTCCTCGGTCAACAGTGCAATTCCGGTGACTATAAAAACCAATGCGATTAGAAATACTTCCTGACTTTGCACCTTCATAACTGTCTTCAAGAAAAAGGGAATTACGAAACGGGCCAACAAGTAAGAGATGCCACCCATCAAGACCAACTTTCCCAATAGCCAAAGCAACGCTTCCAATGGACTGCTATCCCCAGCACCTGCAAGAATGGGTGTAAACAACATTAAAGGCACAATCATTATATCTTGAAATAAGAGTACGGCCAAAATGAACTTCCCGTGAGGGGTTGTTATCTTATTGGTGTCCTGAAGCACTTTAACCACGATGGCGGTACTGCTCAATGCATATAAAAAGCCCCAAAAAATACTTTCCTCGACCGAAGGCCGCATTAGCAACCATATCAAGCCAGCGGTGAGCACAATGGTAAGAAATACCTGTGAAGCTCCCCCAATCAATACATAATTCTTGATACGCTTCAAATTACTGAATGAAAATTCGAGTCCTACGGTGAATAATAAAAGAATAATTCCAATCTCGGCATATACATCCACCTCCTCCATATCCGCAAAATATCGGCTCGTATTTGGGCTCAGCAAAACCCCGGTAATTAGATAGCCAATTATGTATCGAATCTTAAGGAATTTACAAATGATAATAACTGCCGTTGCCACACCAAAAATGGCGAACAGGTTAAGAAGTACATGGTGCTGCATGGATGGGTTTTTAGGTGATGTTAATTTACAAATATTCGTCGGCTTGAAAAACCGAATTACACTGTTGGATTAAAAAAAATCACAATGGAATACTTCATAAAACCACAGGTGTTTTTTAACACGAACTTCATTATCTTTCAGAAAGGAAAACAAGACCTTTCCATTTCAAAAAAATGATATGAAGACGACCTACGAACTGACAGATTTTCCACAGCTTGAAAAAGTTCCAAAGGAACAATTGGACTGGTTGATGGAACACTTAGAGATTGAAGAGATTCCCATAGGCGGTTATCTTTTTGAAAAAGGAAGCCCCATTGATAACCTTACGCTCATTTTTGAGGGTGATTTTGAGCTTTACTTGTTGCAGAACAATAGTAGAAAGGCTTTTGGTCGAATCAAAAAACATGATATTTCTGGGTTATTGCCCTATTCAAGGGCTAAAAACGCAGGGGGATATGCCATAGCCATAAAACCCGGTGTGGTTGGTAAATTGCATAGGGAGAAGTTGCAGTTGCTAATAGGGAAGTTTTATGAACTTACCGAGGTCTTGGTTCATGAAATGAACAATCGTATTCGGAATATCACTCAAATTGAAGTACAAAATGAAAAGTTAATTGCTTTGGGAAAGCTATCAGCTGGTTTGGCACATGAACTCAATAATCCTGCTTCGGCCATGGTGCGAAGTGCATCTTTGCTACAACAGCATTTAATGGGACTGCCCGAAGATTTTAAGAAGGTCATTAAAATTCGGGCTGATGACAAAGCTATTGACAGTGTCAATGACTTTATGTACAAAAAACTCCAAGAAAAACCTGAAGAGCTCTCTATGATGGAAAAGGCAGATCTCGAGGATGATTTGTACGATTGGTTTTCCAGCTGTAGTTTGACAGACCAATATGATTTGGTTCCCTTATTGGTCGAATATCAGTTCAATACCGACGATTTGCTATTTGTAAAATCATTGTTGAGGGAAGAAGATGTAAATCCGGTGCTGAAATGGATTGTCCAAAACATGACCACCCACAAAACGGTAGGTGATATCAAAGAGGCGTCTTCACGAATTGAAACTTTGGTGACATCCGTAAAGACCTACTCTTATATGGACCAAAGCTTGGATTTTCAGATGGTGGACGTCCATACGGGGATACAGAGTACTCTGAATGTCTTAAACCATAAGATTACCAAGGTAGGACACAAGGTGGTAACAGAATTTGACGAGAATGTACCCAAAATTCATGGTCTACCAGGGGAATTGAACCAAGTTTGGACCAATCTGATAGATAATGCCATAGATGCACTTCCTTCCCAAGGAGGAGAAATCAAGGTAAAGACCAAAGCTTCGGGTAGTTTCGTGTATGTGTTTGTGGAGGATAACGGTCATGGAATAGCTGAAGAACACCTTAATCGTATTTTTGAACCCTTTTTTACCACCAAGGAAATAGGAAAGGGTACAGGTCTGGGATTGGATGTGGCCTTGAAAATCATCAAACAACACAACGGACAACTCAAGGCAAAGTCCAAACCTGGTGAGACCATTTTTGAAGTCTGCTTGCCCATTAATCATAACACAGAAGAAGATAACTAGTGAAAAAACCTATCATTATTGCTGTTGACGATGACCCACAAGTCTTGTCGGCTATACGCGGGGATTTGCGTTCCCGATATAGAAACGATTATCGAATCATGGCTTCTAACTCGGCCAAGGAGGCTCTTGAAGCGGTAACTGAGTTGAAGAACAAAGGAGAGGAAGTAGCACTGTTCTTGTCAGACCAACGTATGCCGGAAATGCTCGGGGTGGATTTCTTGGAGAAGGCATTGATTTCCTTTCCCCAGGCGAAAAGAGTCCTCTTGACGGCCTATTCCGATACGGATGCTGCCATCAAAGCAATCAATGATGTTCAATTGGATTACTATTTATTAAAGCCCTGGAATCCACCGGAGGAAAAACTGTTTCCGGTTATTGATGATGTGCTCCAAGACTGGTTGGCCAATTATTCCCCTCCCTTTTCAGGACTGCGTATTGTGGGGTATCCCTTTTCTCCAAATACCCATAACATCAAAGATTTTTTGGCTGGAAATATGTTCCCCTATCAATTTTTAAATGTGGAAAACGAGGATGCGGCCAAGGAATTGGTAGAAATCAATACCCTAGGTTCCAAAGACCTTCCCACTGTTTTCTTTGAGGATGGAAACCTGCTAAAGAATCCAAGCCTATCTCAGATTGCCGAAAAATTGGGGTTGAATGTAAGGGCAAAAGAGGATTTGTATGACGTCATTATCATTGGGGCAGGTCCGGCTGGACTAGCAGCTGCGGTTTATGGGGGAAGCGAAGGTTTGAAAACTTTACTTATTGACCGAAAAGCTCCAGGTGGACAAGCAGGAACCAGCTCAAGAATCGAAAACTATTTGGGATTCCCTAAAGGGTTAAGTGGGTCAGACCTCGCCAGAAGAGCAATTACACAAGCAACCCGATTCGGAATTGAATTTCTTTCCCCGGTTGAGGTAACCAAAATTGAGGTACAGGACTCTTACAAGATTATCACCCTGTCGGATGGCATCGAATTAAAAACTAAGGCCGTGGTAATCGCTACTGGAGTGGATTACCGAAAACTTCCAAATCAAGGGATGGATAGTTTGACCGGAGCAGGGGTTTACTATGGAGCGGCGACGACTGAAGCCCATACTTGTAAGGATGGCAATGTGTACATTATTGGAGGAGGAAACAGTGCTGGACAAGGTGCCATGTATTTATCAAAATATGCCAAAAAGGTGAACATCGTAATTCGTAGGGATTCCTTGGAAAGCACTATGAGTTCCTATTTGATAGACCAGATAGATAATACGGAAAACATAGAGGTCATCCCAAATTCGGAAATCATTGAAGCCATTGGGGACTCTAAGCTGGAGCAAGTAGTGCTTCGCAATAATGCGTCAAACTCCGAGGAAACCCATGAAGCCAGGGCGATTTTCATTTTTATTGGTGCCCGACCTTATACCGATTGGACAGGAGACAATTTTCTAAAGGACGGGAAAGGTTTTCTGGTCACTGGAAGGAATGTACTCGATCATGAGTCAGGCGCAATTCAATGGAAACAGAGTAAACCACCGTATTTGCTGGAAACCAGTGTGCCTGGGGTGTTTGCAGCTGGTGACGTACGGAGTGGTGCGATGAACAGAGTTGCCTCTGCGGTGGGAGAAGGTTCCATGTCCATCAGTATGGTGCACAAATATTTGAATGAAAACTAGCCCCGGTCCTTGCACAACCGGGTTGTCGAGTTTTGCTTACGGAGTTTATTCGTTTAGAAAGGAACTATACATCCAAATAAGTTTTTCTTGTTCCCTGATGTAATCGCTCATTAAGGCGTTTGTGCCCTCATCGCCTGCTTCATCCGATAAGTCCAGTAATTCACGTTGCAATACGATTACGGTTTGTAGGGAAGTCAATATGTCGCCAACGGCAACACGACCGTCACTTATTTCACTGCTCTCTTGGATTTTGGAATTACTGGTATACTCAGAATAATTATGATTTGGAGTTCCGCCCAGGGTCAGAATTCTTTCTGCGACTTCATCGATTTTCAGTAACAAATCATCATATAGCTCTTCGAATTTCAGATGAAGCTCAAAAAACTTATCTCCCCGTATATTCCAATGATAGCCTCGTGTGTTTTGATAAAAAATCGAATAATTCGCCAATAATGCGTTCAATTTTTCAGAAAGGTCTTTGGCCTTGTCAGTATCTAGGCCAATCGCATTTAGTTTTGCCATTTTTGTGCTTTTATAGGTTCCTATTTTCGTAAAAGTATTCCAGTATTTTGAATTGGACTTGAAGTTAACTTAAAATTTAAATTCTGCTGTAAACACAGCATGAAATAAGGTGTCATCCAAACCACTTTCTTTTAAAAACCCGCCTGGAAAAATTAGATTGGTTTCAAATTCAAGGGTAATGAATTTATTCAATTCAAAAGCGGTAATTGTCCCGATTTGATGACCAATGAATCGCTCTTCGTTGATTGAGGGATATTGCAAATTGAGTGGTGGTCCATAGACCCCATCCTGTCTTGAGAATCGCCAGAAGGCTACATAGTCCAGTTCAAAATTGAATCGCCCGACAGAAGTGTCAAAATAGGGGTGAATGTCAAACAAATTGGAAGGCCCTATTCGTGCCACCCTTCCAAAATAGGCGCCACGGGGATAGAGTCCGTCGAAGGTATTGAGCGTACCGTCGGTACCACTGGTGTCACCACTAATTGCCTCCGTTTTGAGTCCGATAGCACTGTTCGTCCCTAAAATAGAAATAGGATGCTCAATATTGAAAGAAGCCGTCCATGCTCGGATATTTTGGTCGCCAAAGCTCCCGGTTTGAAACACAAACTCGTTGTTATAGGTCAATTTCTTCCACCGCCCAAAATGCCTTAATCCCAAACTGAGTCGATTGTCATCTGCCGTTCCAGAATCCCAAGTTTTTGCTTCTTCTTCCTTGTAAATAACATGGATATCCGTGCTGGAATTCGGCTTCCAATGCTGGGTCCAATACAACGCAGCAACCGATTCCTGAAAATCTAGGGCATCGTTGTCAAAAACACCTTGCCCAACGATTACCGGTACAGCATAAAAAGTGGTAATCTCGGTTTTTTCATTTTGATATTGCAATTGGGCCATATCAAAAGACAGACGGACGTTGGGACCTTCGCGAATATCAATTAAACGTCCACTGCCTAAGCGCATATTTTGGCGACCCACGAGCACATTCCAATTCTCATCAAAATGGTAACGGGCAAAAAGTTGATTAAAACTCAATTCATCTCTATCTACGGGGGCCAAGTTGGCCTTGCTGGTAATCAAGCTTGAATTGAGTTCGGCGAAAAACTCAAATGTATCAGCGATTCTTAAGTGGGAATGAAATTGAAATCGGTTCAGGAACCAAATATCGTCTTGGTCCACTTCCGATGAGAATTCCTCATTAATAAACGCTTCTGATTGAAAACGATAGCTTCCACCCAAGCTAAGTCTGTTGTTTTCCCCTAAGGGAATCCATTTCAATTTTTCATACGGATTCTTCTCCTCTTTGTCCTTAAGAGTGGAAAGTTGGTCCTCTTGACGAAGTAAACGAAATTGAATGTCACTCTCCTGAGCGATGGAAGCAAAGCTCCAAAATAATAAAATGTATACCCACTTTTTCATTTTGAAAACAGCATGTTCACTTTGTCCGTGATATCAAAAAAGATGATTGATAAAAATGCCAAAGTTTTCCTCGCGCCTCCTGTCTTGGCCATAAAAGTCAAGATTGAACCCGAATCCAAAACTTGTCTTCTTCTTGGTAAGGCCCAATCGAAGATATAAGAGACTTCTATCGTGCAGGCCACTTTCTAGGTTTTGATTATAAATCCCTTGAAACCTCGTGTACAGCCCCAGATTTTCAGATAGCCTTGGTTTGTACTCAACAATGCCAACAGCTTCGACATTGGTATCGGGAGCAAACTGAAGATTTGGATTCAATAGAAACAACCAAGTTGGACTGGCCGAAAAAAATTGGATGCCCGCAGTAGGGACAACACCTTTTGAATAATGGAACTGAGCTCCTCTTGTGGCATAAAACTTACCCGAAAAATTATAGGTAAGCACGTTCGACAGTACAAATTCGTTATTGGCACGTTCATTTTCATAAGGAACCAGAACGGAGGATACCCCAAAATAACCAAACTTGCTTTTACCGAATGTAAAATTCATGATGGCCAAATAATTAATTTTTTCATGACCAAATAGTATCTCCATGGGTATAGGATTCCTTTCTTTTTTAACCTCCTGCGCCTCCATTTGGGATGTGCCGAACATCAAAATAACAAACATCCATCTCAACATCCCTTTGAGTAAAATTTTCCACAGCCAACCTGCAATTTTGTTTTTATGAATTGCCCCCATCTTGTTCCTCTTAAAAATTCCCTATTCCCTTTATTTTACATTTTAAAATCGCCGTATCAGTAGCACCCCTGCCACCAAAAACGCCACGCCCAATAAACGCTGCCAATTAATCTGCTTAACAGGTAATCCCAATAAGCCATAATGGTCCAATACCAAGGAAACCGCCATTTGTCCTGCCACGACCAGAACAAAGGTCAAAGCCACACCTAGGCGTGGAGCAAGAATAATGACCGCGGCCACATAAAAGGCGCCGAGAATTCCAGCTAACCAGACCACTGGCGAAACTGTTTTGGTTTGTTCCATGGTGGAAAAGTCGAATTTCAAAAACAACAGGTAAACCAACAGGCCTAAAGTGCCTATCAAAAACGAGGCGAAAGCCGCAAAAATGGGTTGATGCACCGATTTGCCCAGTTGAACGTTCAAACCTGCCTGCAATGGAAGTACAGCCCCAGCTACTATAGCAAGGGCTATGAAAGCTAATTGTGTCTTCATTATCCTTTCGTTTTAAATAGTTGATGATCCAATGAAAACTTTCCAGCTCCTAGATATGCTATAATTCCAAATACAATGGAGTATATTAAGGGTACATCCTGCACCTTGGCTGGGTCAGAAATATGTACTATCAGCAGTCCACTTAAAGTAATGGACAGTACAGCCAAGGCAGCGAATCTGGTAAATAGTCCCAATATGACCAATACGGCACAAATAACATTGGCGAATACGGCATAGTAGGCCGAGAATGTGGACCCAAGACCCATAGGGTCGGGGATATGCTGCAACGTTCCTTGAAAGTCCAGTAATTTAGGAAGCCCGTGGGTACGAAGTAAAGCAAAAGCGGAAAGGACCCTAAAAGTCAAAAGCCCAAGTCCTACTTGGTTCGCATTAATTTGGGTTTCCGTTACTCTCGATAATATACTTTTCATTTTACATAGTTTTTAATAGCAATTCCATATCACTGATCATCCGTTGGGTATCTTCCAGTTCCAGACCATTATAATACCCCCGTATTCTTCGTTTGTCATCCAATAGCACAAAGGTACCATCGTGGACCAGATTGCGTTGTCCCATAAAATCGTCATCATAAGCCATGACTTTGTAGCCTTTGGAGAGTTCAAATACTTCTCCTGGTTCACCAGTCAACAGCTTCCATTGATTTCCGTCCACCTCATAGGAATTCGAATATGCGTTTAGAACCTCTGGGGTGTCATTCATCCCATCAATGCTATAGGAAAGAATCTGTATTCGGTGATCGTTCTTGAAATGGTTTTGAACTTCTTGAAGATGCCTTGTCATTTTCGGACAGATTGAAGGGCAACTTGTGAAAAAGAAATCCACTACATGAATCTTCCCTTCAAGTTCATCTGATGAATACAGATTTGCATATTGACTTGTCAATGTGAATTCAGGGGCTTGATAATAAATCGTTTCTCCTGTGACGGGATGAACCGAGGTTTCACCAAGAATGGGAAGCATCCCTATTTCCTTGGATTCATAATTCTGACAACCCGCCAAAACCAGAAAGAGAAACAGCAGTATTGGCTTAAGCGTCTTCATAGTTAAGTTTGAGAGAGATATTCTCCAGTTTCAATATTTCATCTGGAATGTTCCTGTTGGGAAGCGGTACAGGTTGGAAGATGACCTCAATATTCTTTTCTTGCTCAATTGCCTCGGCAATCTCCTTTTCAATTTCAATCTGAAGGTGAACGCCATTCTGCAATAGAACACTATCCAAATCAAGAATGGGTAAAATGGTAAAGGTTCCCGTGTATTTGCTCTGTCTCTCACCCTCCTTGTCATATTCAAAAAATACCCGTGCGCAATACGGTTGATAGGGTAGCTGGGCCCTTTCAAAATGCAGAATCACATGGGTACGCTCTTTATTGATAAATTCCTTGTAGATGGCATCCGTTTGCGATGTTTCCAGATTTAGTGGTGCGACACAATCTTGCGCCGAAGCATTCCTTTCCGGTTTGTCCGCTTCTTCATAGGGATTGCAATAGGTGGGATTTAAATCGAGGTCATTGAATCTATATCCTAAATCCTCGGTATTCAATAAATCTTTGATTTTGAAATCCACCGGTGTTCCATTGCCATCGGTGGCAAAAAGTCTTTTTTCCAACCATTCTTCATCCTCTGGAAGCGTATTTTTTGGACTATAGGCTCTCCATGCGTCCCAAATTCGGTCGCAATTGCCGTGATGCGCGTAAAAAATAGGGTCAAATCCGGATTCAGTGAAGGTGGCCATTTGTCCTCCTATCCAATTATGGATGTTATTGTGGAAGGACTGTTCAGCCAAACCATCCAATTGGGCTTCGCCTCGTTTTTTAATGGCGGGATAGCCTCCAAAAGTTTTGTAATGCTCAGCTCGGAAACCTGCACCCACATTGATGAAGTCCTTTGGAAGTTCATTTTCAGGCCCAACCATTCGTGTCACATTGAACAAAGGGTTGCTTTCATTACCCCAATAATGGTCTGGGATATTGGGAGCTTTGGTCCAATCCCAATAGTGCAAGGCCAAAGTGGGCTCATTTACTGCCTTTTGGAGCTTTTGCTCCATGGACCAGAGGTATAGTCGGTGCCAAGGCCATACGTACCAATTGTAGTGAACTTGGTTGGCATAGATGCTTGTGGCACAAAAAGTGGCATGCAACATACCATGGGCCTGCCAACCAGATGGGTCCAATGGGGAAACCTCCGAACGTTTCTTTAGAATGTTGAGTGCATCTTTAAACAACTTGATTTCGGGGTCATCAGGTGCAAAGTCTGCAATGTTTTTTCTTACCGCCAGACTGTTGCTGTTTTTAGTCTGCGCTTTCTCCGTAGGTTTCGTCTGACAGGAACTGATGGATGAGGTCGCCAAAGGTAAAGTGGAAAGTCCTATGGTGGACCAACCCATCGTTTTGAGGAAATCCCGTCGAGGGGATTTATTGGTTTTCATGATTCTCGGATTTTATTGGGCGGATAATGTTAGATTACCCGCCCTAGTTTTGATTTACTCTTGAATGAACTGCAAGTCCACTACCAATTTTACCTGCTCGGCAACCACAACACTGCCAGCTTCGGTCACGGCACTCCAGACAAGGCCAAAGTCCTTTCGGTTGATGGTTCCTGTTATTTCAAAACCTGCTTTCGTTTGACCATAAGGGTCAACGGCAATACCGTTAAAATCAACATCCAATTCGATTTTTTTGGTGATATCACGAATGGTCAAATCCCCAATCATTTTTTCACCATCAAAAGAGGTTGACTTGAAAGTCATTTCGGGGTAGGCTTCCGCATTGAAGAAATCATTTGACTTTAGGTGGTTGTCACGGTCTGTATTCTTCGTATTAATGCTCCCGATAGAAGCTACAAAATCAAAATTTGCATTTTTAAAATCATCTGATTCTGTAGCAACGGTTGCATTGAAATCTTCAAAGTGACCTGTTACGGTTGAAATCATCATGTGTTTTACCTTAAACCCTATTTCTGAATGGGCGGTATCCAAGTTCCATTTTGTTTTTACTGCTGTTTCCATAGTATTTAATTTTATCAATTGTTGTTATAAAGAATATATTTAGCTCAAATACAGTTTTCTAAAGTCACCAGTACGATATAGAGGAGACCAGTCAGGAGCTACGTTAGGTAGTGGTGCTGGTGCGTACCTTTCAAAAGCATCATAAGCATGCACTACATTGCCATCAACTGCGGTAAGCTTGGCGTGCGTGCGAGGTATCAAGGCGTCTGGCACCTCCATAACATCTTGGTTGAGGATGGTGAAATCAGCCAATTGACCTTCTTTGATGGCACCTTTGCGACCTTCGTCCCCTGTAAACCAGGCAGAACCTGTGGTCCATAGTTTGATGGCTTCCTCTCTGGTTAAAATGTTGTCCTCTCCATACATCTGTCTTCCTCCCCTGGATTGACCTGTTGCCAACCAGTGAATGGAATACCAAGGGTTGTACGAACTCACACGCGTAGCATCAGTTCCACCACCAACGGGAATACCCATTCGCAACATTTTCTTGATGGGTGGTGTCTGTGCCAATTTTGCCGCTCCATATCTTTTTACGAAGTCTTCGGCTTGGTACGCAATCCTGTTTTGAATTGCCACTCCCATATTAAGTTTAGCTATACGCTCTAAAGTTTTTTCAGAAAAAGTCTCGCCGTGATCTATAAAGGTTCCCTTAGGAAGCTTACCATCACCTGCAGCGGCTACTTCTTCATAAATATCCAGAAGTATCTCCGCTGATTCGTTATAGGTAATATGTTGTCTCCAAGGCCAATTGTTCTCTGCCAAGAGCTTGTAAATAGGCGTTGCCACTTCTTTGACATTGGATTCTAGGTTCGGACGTTCTTGAGCAAAAATTTCATAGTCATAAGCTGCCCATGCAATGTTCTCGCCTCCACCAATGAATTTGTACATATCATCACCATCACCTGGCTTTATCATGCTTATCCACTTCTTGTAGTCATCATATTCACGTCCACCAACCTGTGGAAATGTGTGAACACCTACTCTTACCGTGGATAAACCTTGTTTATGGACAGCACCTATCACATCATAGGCATCCGGATACTGCATACCGCCGCCACCAGCATCTGAAATGGAAGTAAGTCCAAGAACATTCATTTCATTCATGAAATGACGGGTGCCCAGTATTTGCTGTTCCTTCGATTTTGCAGGTAGTTTGGTCAGCGTTTTATACATAATCAAGCCAGAAGGAGCCGCTGTGATTATACCCGTGGCCCGACCATGTCTATCTTTTTCAATTCTTCCTTTGTAGTAAAGGTCGATGGGTTCGTTGTCATAGTTCAATACTTCTATTGCCTTTTTGTTCAGCATGCCATAGGCATAGAGATAAAAAATGTAAACAGGATGGTTAGGGGCCACCTTGTTTATTTCTTCTAAAGTCGGCATGCGCTTCTCTTTGAATTGCTCCCAAGAAAAGCCACCAACAACTCTTATCCATTGTCCTTTTGGAGTATGCTTTACCTCCTCAGCAAGCATGGCCAAGGCTTCCTCCACAGAAGTCACCCAATCCCATCTTAATTCTAAACCATAATGCAAACCTTCACGGACACCATGCGTGTGGGAATCATTTAAACCTGGAATTACCCTATGGTTTTTTGCATCAATGACTTTGGTATTTTTCCCTATTAATTCAGAGACTGCGCTATTCGAACCAACTCTATAATAGAGACCATCTTTAACAGCAAATGCTTCTGCTGAAGGTATGTTGGGGTCAATGGTGGTTACTTTGGCATTTCTTACCACTAAATCGGCGGACCCTTTAATCTGAGAAAATCCATTTCCAAATAAAGAGGGCATAACTAGGGTAGAGGCTCCGGCAGCAAGCGATCCTTTCAGAAAGTTTCTGCGATCCATATTGTTCTTATTATTTTTTTCCATGATGTGCTTTGATGATTATTATGCTTAATAAAGTGTTCGTTAGAATGATACTCGCGGGGATGATATCACGTGAATTAAATTCACCCGCCGTCGACAAGACTTTCGACAGCGGGATATGATTTAGTTTTTCTTTCCTGATCCTGCCTCACTAGCTTCTACACCGGTAAGCCATTTGCTCATGGTCTTTATGTAGTCAATTCCTAAACCGTAGGCACCTCCATATTTCTTAGAGATTTTTACTACTTCATTGTACTTATCACTTCTAGCCCAGTCTCTGTGAATTTCAAGTAGATATTGAAGAGAGGTAATTGGCTTTACCCCAGCTTGAATCATGCGGGTTACGGCCATATCGTGTGCTTCTTGGGAAGTTCCGCCACTGGCATCTACCACGACATAAACATCATATCCATCTTCCAAAGCAGAAAGAGCGGCTGAAAGCGTACATACTTCTGTCCAAAGTCCAGCAATTACTAACTTAGGTCTATTAAAGTCATTAACTGCTTTTACCACTCGTTTATCCTCCCAAGAGTTCATTGTGGAGCGATCGATATAGTCTTCGCCGAAATATTCACGTATTTCAGGAAAAACAGGCCCGCTGAATGACTTTTCAGCTACCGTGGTCACTACTGTGGGTACTTCATACAGTTTAGCCGAAGCAGATAATAAGCCCAAGTTGTTACGAAGTTCTTCTATAGGTTGGGACTCTACTGCAAAGGCCATTTGGCTTTGGTGGTCAATTAACAATAAACTGTGATTGGTTGGATTCAGCAACTCTTTTGAAGCGTTCGCAGGATCGTTATTGGGATTGGGATTGTATTGGTCCCATTGTCCAAAAGTCACTGCGGACATTAATAAAGCTGCTACGGTCAATTTTAAGGTTTTCATTTTCTCAATTTTTAATATTGCCCTTTTGGGCGATTACACTTTTGTTTTGATTACTATTTAAAGAAGCGACCGGTTTTATCCGGTCGCTGTTATTTCAAGATTAGTGGGTAAGGTCCATGGGTACTTCCATCAACAATACTTCGGCGTTGCTATCGGCTTTGATATCGAAGCTTTCTATATCCCAAAGACCAAACCCGTCTCTTTTTTCCAATTTTTGTCCATTAATGGTTACATCACCTTCAATGATAAAGGCATACACTCCATTTCCTGCTTTTTTGATATCGTAGGTAACTGCGGTATCCTTGTCTAGCCTTCCTAGGTGGAACCAAGCATCTTGGTGTATCCATACGCCTTCATCGTCGGCATTGGGTGAAAGAACTTGTTGCAGTTTGTTGTCACGCGCTCCTTCTTCAAGAGTGATTTGTTGATATCTGGGAGTTACACCTCTTTCGTTGGGCATTACCCATATTTGAAGAAACTTGACTTCCTTATCCTTATTAGCGTTCATCTCGCTATGCTGAATGCCCGTGCCAGCACTCATTACCTGAACATCACCTTGTTTTATGATTTCACTTCTGCCAGTGCTATCCATATGTTTCAGGTCACCTTCCAAGGGAATGGATATAATTTCCATATCGCTATGCGGATGTTTCCCGAAGCCCATTCCAGCGGCTACTTTGTCATCATTAAGTACACGAAGTACTCCAAAGCTCATTCGCTCTGGATTGTAGTAGTTCGCAAAGCTGAAAGTATGTTTTGAATGAAGCCATCCGTGGTTCGCATCTCCACGGGTGTCGGCCTTGTGTAATACGGTGGTATTTGTTTTTGTTTCCATGTTATTAATGTGATTAAATCCTACTTGTTTGAAATTCGTTTTTTGAACTGAGGAAGAATTCGACGCTGCTTTGAGATAGTTGCCCACTCCAAGCGTGGCTAAAAGTCCTCCCCAAGACATGTTTTGAATAAACTCTTTTCGTTTCATAATGATTTCGAATATGGCATTCTATAGTCCATTCCCGTGCCAAAACATAAACCCCTTTGTTTACTGGGTCTAACAGGGAATTCGACAAAAAATGTTCTTCTCTTTTTATCGAATTTTCTCATATATGAGAAATATTAACGTATTTTTGGGAAGCCAATCTTTTACGATTATGAACGACTCCATCCCTTTTGATACTGTCAACCAATGGTTGGTTGAAGAACTCCCATACGAGGTTATATGGTTCAATGAAAATGGTAAGATTGTCTACGCCAACAATCTGTTTTTTAAAAAGTTAGGATACAGGAAATCCGAGTTGGACCAGCTGAGTATTTTCGATTTAAATTCCACTGTGACTGAAGAGGAATGGCAAGAACACTGGAATAGTGTTCAGGAGAACAGAATTGTAAATTTTAAGGATACGCATCGAAGGAAGGATGGTAAACTGTACGAGGTAGAGGTTTTTGCCCAATTTTTCTCAAATAATGGAAAAAGTTATATCTCGGCAATCATCAATGAGATTACTGAGTCCAGTTTTTATCGAAACCTACTTAACCATGCTGAAAGACTTACAAGAGTAGGAGGATGGAAACTTAATTTACAGGATGGCTCACTTATCGTTACTGAGGAAGCTCTTAAAATAATCAAGGTTGACGATAAAGAAGAATTACTGCCAGGAAACATTATCCATAGATTTAAGAATGGTTCGGAGTACCAAGGGTTGCTAAAAGGGTTAATGCGAAGTGCCCAGGCTTATGATGTAGTTCTTGAGACCAATGAAAAACCATCGAGATATATTAGGAGTGCCGGCCAGGCCATCTTGAAAGGGAAGAAAATATTTAAGATTATTGGGGCCTATCAGGACGTAACCGAACTACAGGAAAGACAAAATGCCTTAAGACTTTACAAGGATATTTTGGACAATGCGGAAGATTTAGTGTATGTATATAACAGGCAAGGAAAACTAATTCATTATAGCAATTCGGTGGCTAAGGTGCTTGGTTTTACCAGAAAGGAGCTTGATAACTTTAGCATCTACGATTTAGATTCATCGATTACCCCCGAATGGTGGTCCGAACATATGGATGATATCGCGAAGAATAAGGTCCTGCGTTTTGAATGGGTCGTGGGAAGGAAGGACGGGACAAAATTCCAAGCGGATATTACTGCAAACCATATAAGTTTTGAGGGAGAAGATTTGAATTGTGCAGTGATTCGGGATATTACAGGGAGGAAACAAAGAGAATCAGACCTATTCAATGCTTTCGAGGAAATAAGATCATTAAAAAAACAACTTGAGCAGGAGAATGAATACCTCCAGACCGAAATCAAAAGAAACATCAATTTCGATAACATCATCTGTACCAGCGAAAGTTACGCTAAAGTCCTCAAGGAGGTTGAAAAAGTGGCCAAAACGGATACGACGGTTCTGATTACCGGTGAATCAGGTACAGGAAAAGAACTTTTGGCAAATGGTATTCACCAAAATAGCCAACGCAACCAAAGACCGTTAATCAAAGTGAATATGGCCACACTTCCCAACGAGTTGATTGAGAGCGAGCTTTTTGGACATAAAAAAGGAGCCTTTACGGGTGCCACGGCCGAAAAAATTGGAAAGTTTTCTTTAGCCGATGAAGGCACTATTTTTTTGGATGAAATCGGAGAAATGCCCTTGGAATTGCAGTCCAAACTATTACGTGTACTTCAGGAGGGAGAGTTTGATCCGCTAGGAAGCAATAAAACCAAAAAAGTAGACGTACGTGTGATAGCAGCAACTAATAGAAATCTTGACGAAATGGTGGAAAAAGGACAATTCAGGGAAGATCTCTATTATCGATTGAACGTATTCCCCATTCATAACATACCCTTGAGGGAGCGGAAGGAAGACATCCCATTGTTGGCCCAGTTTTTTTTGGAAAAATACTCGACCAAGGCGGGCAAGGCCTTTAGAAAGATTTCGAAGAAGACCATTGATAAGTTTATGGAATATCCCTTTCCTGGGAACATTCGTGAGCTTGAAAATCTAATTGAAAGAGCAGTAATTTTGGAAGAGGGAACTACACTTTTTCCGGGAAGCTGGCTTCCTGCCAATAACGGTAATGGCAATGCAGATACAACACTAAAAACCTTTGAACAGGTACAAAAGGACCATATCGTCAGAGTACTTAAACATACCAAAGGGAGAGTGAGTGGCCCCAACGGTGCGGCTAGCATTTTGGGCATGAAGGATAAAACCTTGTTTGCTAAAATGAAGCGGTTGGGCATTGAACGTCAGACGGTTTACAAATAGATATGAATGGGGATATTGTTAAAAGGGGTTCTCTCTATCTATAGATTTACTACCATAAGCATGTAATACAAGAATTAAGGTTACTTGTTATTTTGCTCAATTGGGCTAGATGAAATTCAAAAAAGGCCCCTTTTTTTTGGAACTTCTTTTAAGATTCTTTTTTGCCAACTCTGAAATTCCGGTAACGAAATCTTTATTCTTTACTATTCGATGTAATGCAATGTCTTTTCGGGCCAAGCCAATACTAAGTACCCTGTCAAATTCGTTTCAATAGTACCCAAAAAGCACTGTTATGTACCTACTTAAGAACATTTGCGTTTTTAGTTTCAGAGAATTCTTGGTTTTTTCCTTTGCACTTCTACTATTTTCCTGTTCTACAGATTCGGACGCTTTTGTGGATGAGGTATTACAGAATAATACCGCTGAAGAAGAAACGGTGAACCAAAATGATGATTCTTCAGTTGAAGGGGAAAATGATGGGAACTCCGGGACAGTTTCAAACACTTGTCCGGAAAATGGAGATATTTTCTTTTCAGAAGAAAATGGTCTTGTTTCTGTAGAATTTGAAAATTCCAATTTTGATGGGGATTGGGAACTAAGAAATGATGCAGATGACGTCTCAGGTCAGGGTTATATGGTCTGGACTGGACAGCAAAGGCTCAATCAGCCAGGGGAAGGTATGGCTACCTTTCTTATCCAAGTTAACACTCCGGGTACGTATCAGTTTTTATGGAAATCCTCCTTCAGAATGGGCGATAATGGAACCGAGCACAACGATTCTTGGCTCCGTTTTCCAAATGCCACTGATTTTTTTGGTGAAAAGAGCAACGGTAGCATAGTTTACCCTAGAGGTTCCGGTAAGGAACCAAACCCCGAGGGTTCATCTTCGGATGGGTGGTTCAAAATCTACCGTAGCGGAGATGATAACTCTTTTCTATGGCAAGCAAGGACTTCTGATAATGATGCACATGACATCTTTGTGACTTTTTCAGAAGAAGGAATCTATACCATGGAAGTTTCGGCCCGTTCCTCATTTCATGGAATAGACCGTTTTTTACTTTTCCAAAAAGACTCATTTACCAGACAACAGGCCATTGAGATGGCCGATAGTTTCAGTGAACAGGGTAGTTGTAATTAAAAAAGCCTAAAAAGGTAGATTCCCTAAATCTACATTGCCTCCTGAAATAATAATCCCAACTTTTTGGTTGGTAAACTTTTCTTTTTCCTTAATCACCGCTGCAAAGGCTACTGCGCAGGAAGGCTCGCAGACTATTTTTAATCGTTCCCAAAGCAGGCGCATGGCTTCTACGATTTCATCTTCGGTAACACGAATAATTCGCTTCACATGTTTTTGAATGATAGGAAAGTTTTTGTCGCCAAGCTGGGTCTTTAATCCATCAGCAATGGTGTTCGTAGTAGTATTGGTTTCAATTTGGCCACTTTGAAGAGAACGATAGGCGTCGTCTACTTCGAAAGGTTCACCTCCAAATACCTCGCAATTGGTTCCGAAATAGTATGCTGATAGAGCTGTTCCCGCAATGAGTCCTCCGCCTCCAACCGGAGCAAAAACTGCATCCAAATCAGGATAGTCTTCCAAAAGTTCCTTGCAGGCAGTACCTTGACCCAAAATCACTTCATTATCGTTGGAAGGATGTAAAAAAATAGCGCCTTTTTCTTGCTGAATTTTTTCCGATTCCTGCTCTCGTGCCTCCAAAGTGGGTTCACATTCTATGACCTCCCCGCCGTATCCTCTCACCGCTTCCTTTTTTACATTCGGTGCACTTGAAGGCATCACAATGTAAGCCGGGACCCCTAAACTCTTTGCGGCTAAAGAGAGTGCTTGGGCAAAGTTTCCGGAGGAATGTGTTACTACTCCTTTTTCTCGGGCTTCTTTTGGTAATTGTAGGATTGCATTGGCGGCGCCGCGCATTTTAAAGGCACCCATACGTTGAAAGTTTTCACACTTGAAAAATAGTTGTGCTCCAACCATAGCATTCAAAAGACGGGAGGTTAGTACAGGGGTGTTATGAATGTAAGGTTTGATGCGTTCGTGGCAATCTATCAATTCTTGTTTTTCCATCCTGAGGACATTATTTCCCCTAAAGATAGAAAAGCAACCCAAATGGGTCTACCAGAAATGCGAACCCTTTAATTATAAAGTGCGCTCTCTTCCTCTACTGGTGGAGATATTCCGTTCATGCCGAGTTCCGGAATTACGAATAATGGTATCTGGGTATGGAAAGCTGTACGCTTTACAATGGGCTCGCGAGTCATTTTTTCCATATAGCTGTGCTGATAGTTCAGCATGGCCAATAAATGAATTTCCAGCTCTTCCGAGAACATCTCGAGCGTATGGGAAACTGAATTAAGCTCAGATACGGTATGAACATAATGCTCCGTATCCTTCATATAGCGCCTAAGCATATTCAGATTGAACTGCTGTAACTCTGAAAGCGCCTTCAACTTATATTGTACATGAACAATACGGATGGTAGCCTTGAACATTTCGGCCAAATCCAATAAGGGTTGCAGTTCTGAACTACTGTAGAAACGGTTAAAATCCGTGGCAAAAGCAATCTCCGAAGGAGTTACAAAATCGAAGTGCTGCGGAATGGCCAGAACAGGACATTTTTTGGTGTTTTTGATAATTCGAACAGTATTGCTACCCATAAAGACCTCTTCAATACCCGAAGCACCCTTGGTTCCAGTAATTACTAGATGGATGCCAAACTCTTCAACAACATCCTTGACCTCCTCTACCAACAAGTTAAAGGAAGAAATAGTTTCAAAAGTATGGTTAGGATTGTTGAACTCTTTTTTGACACGTTCAACAGTTTGTTGAAGGCCTTTTTCCGAAGCATCTCTCACAGCATCCACTATGCGGACACCATCCACTGCATTAGCCATAAAACGACTATTTGGAATCACCGGTGTATAGGTGTTTAGAAAGTAAAAAGTACACTTCCGGTAGCGGAACAAGTGCATGGCGTACGTAATGGCATTCCACGCATTTTCCGAAAAATCTGTAGGTATAAGAATCTTTTGCATTGTTCCAATAGTAAAAACAATGTAAAAGTAGAGTAGTCGTTAAAGGCGTACTATGACATTTGTCAGCTTCTTGGATTAGAAACCATCCACAAGTTCTTGAAGCTTCTTCTCATCTTGAATTCCAATCTTTTTGCCTGAGGTATGGATAAGACCTTTTTTCTTGAATTCAGATATGATTCGAATTGCGGATTCCGTGGCGGTTCCTACCACATTGGAGATATCTTCACGGGAGAGTGTCAGCGTCAGGAAACCATCTTCATCTTCTCCAAAATTGTTCTTTAAGTAAAGAAAAGCCTCTGCAACCCTTTGTTTTACCGTTTTTTGGGACATGTTTACGATAACATCATCGGCCTCCTTAAGATCGTGGGCCATGTGGCGCAGTACCTCCAAAGTAAAGTTGGGATTGCTTTGAAGTGTGGTATTTATACTTTCTTTCGGAATGAAACACAGTTCCATATCAGAAACCGCAATAGCCGATAAATTAGCAGACTCTTCCGCAATTACCGAGCGTTGTCCGATAACCTCGCCTTTGGTGGCCAGTTTTACAATTTGGTCCTTGCCGTTAGCGCTCAATTTGGATAGTTTGGATACTCCATTGCGGACACAAAAAACGCCATTGAGTTTTTCACCTTCTTCAAAAAGAGGCTCCCCCTTTTTGATTGTTTTGGTCGTCTTGGAATCGGAAACCTTCTTAAGCTCTTCTTTGCTCATGGCACGAAGAGAATTAAACTGCCTTATGATACAATTCTCACACCTGCTATTTTCCATAATTTGATTTTACCTGACCCCTAAAAATACGGTTTCTTTGGGAGAAAAAACCTGTAATTTTTTAGGAATTATGACGCCATAACTTCCAATCCTGATTTGGACAAAATGTATAATTCCCTTTTTTTGGTGTCAATTAGCCCTAAACCTCTGAACTTCTTCAGTAAATTGATTATATATTCTGGCGATGTTCCCAATACCGTCGCCATATCATCTCGCTTTAATTTTACGTTAAGCTTTCCATTCTCGTTGGTGCCAAACTTGTTCTGTATGTACAAAAGAAGTTTCGCCAATCTGGACTTGATATCTTTGCTGGAATGGAACAGCATTCGTGTGGATTCATTAATATCAGCATCGTTAATCAAGGAGTCCAAAAAATCCTGACAAAACTTTGGATTTTCTTCCAAATTCTTTTGTATTTCCAATTTATCCAAACAGCATAGCTCGGTTTCTGTCAGGGCGATTGCACTTACCCGAGCCCCCAAGTTGGTGACCACTGACCTTTTGCCCATTGCTTCACCCTCTCCCAAAAAACGTAAAATGTGCTCTTGTCCAGAGTTATCCATTTTACTGAACTTGCAAGCCCCTTTCTTAATACAAAAAAGCTTGTTCAACAACTGGGTTTCTTTAAACACTAGACTGCCTTTGGGGAGTCTTATGGATTCCGAGGTCGACCAAAGACGTTCTCTGGCTTTTTCGGAAAGTGAATCAAAGTCATTCAATTGCTTGTTCTGTATTTTGGAGCATTTTACCATGTAGCAAAGATACTTTGGGGCAATTCTGTAAAAGCTGACATAAATCATATTTTACCTGAGGCACATATACCACTTTTGTGTTAGGTAAAGCAAAAGTGTATGTTGGACGATACGTGCTATCATTGTGGGGATTCCTGCGAGAGCAATCCAGTCCATTTTGATGAAAAGGTTTTTTGTTGTCATGGTTGTAAAACCGTTTATGAAATCTTTTCCGATAATGGACTTTCCTACTTCTATGAGTTGGAAGCAAAAGCGGGTTCTACTCCCAATCCCATTCAGAAAAAATATGATTTCTTGGATAATCCTGAAATCGTTTCCCAATTGGTTGAGTTTGATGAAGAAGGAGTTCAAGTAATCAACCTTAACATTCCAAACATCCATTGTAGTTCCTGTATTTGGCTGTTGGAAAACTTGAACAAGTTGCATGAGTCCATTTCAGTCTCCCAGGTCAACTTTCCAGCAAAAACCATTCGGGTCACCTATAAAACGGATGGTTTTTCTCTAAAAGTATTGGTGCTTCTATTGGCAAGTATTGGATACGAACCCTATCTCTCTTTGGAGGATTACGCCAAAAAAGGGAAGAAGGTGGATAGATCTCTCCTATATAAATTAGGTGTGGCAGGCTTCGCCTTTGGGAATGTGATGTTGCTTTCCTTTCCGGAGTATTTTGAAGTTGAAGAGTTTTGGTTGGAACAATATAAGGTGGTGTTCAGATGGCTCATGTTCGCTTTCTCCATTCCAGTGGTTTTCTATGCAGCTCAAGATTACTTCAAGTCTGCCATTAAGGGATTACGGTCAAGAATGTTAAATATAGATGTGCCCATTGCCTTGGGTATATTGGTTCTTTTCCTAAGAAGTTCTGTGGACATTGTTTGGGATTTGGGTTCTGGTTTTTTTGACAGTCTTACCGGATTGGTGTTTTTCTTGTTATTGGGCAAGTTCTTTCAGCAAAAAACCTATGCCTTCCTATCATTTGAAAGAGATTATAAATCCTATTTCCCCATCGCGGTCACTCGTTTAGGTACCAAAAATGAGGAGGAAAACATTCAGATATTCAATGTGAGGAAAGGAGACCGTCTACTGATTCGTAATCAAGAGATTTTACCAGTGGATTGTGTTCTTATCAAAGGTGTGGCGGAGATTGATTATAGCTTTGTTACTGGAGAATCGAAACCCGTGACTAAGGAAAAAGGAGAAAGATTGTTTGCTGGGGGTAAGCAACTTTCTGGTGTTTTGGAAGTGGAAGTGCAAAAATCCGTGTCACAAAGTTATTTGACCCAGTTATGGGGAAACACTGTTTTTTCAAAGGACAAAGCCAGTAATTTCCAGACCTTGACGGATGGTATTGGTAGAAGGTTTACCCTGGCTGTGCTCACTATTGCAGTTTTGTCATCAATCTACTGGTTGGTTTTTGAGCCAAGTTTGGTTATGAACGTCTTCACGGCGGTCCTCATAATTGCATGCCCCTGTGCCATTGCATTGGCCGCACCCTTCACTTTGGGCAACATGCTTCGTATTTTCGGAAAACACAAGTTTTATCTCAAAAATACCAACGTTATCGAACGTTTGGCGAAGATTGACTCCGCCATATTTGATAAGACAGGAACCATAACCACAACCCAACAAGATGCTGTTTTTTATGAAGGCATTGAACTTACTGAAGCCGAAAAGAACATGCTCAAAACCACTTTACGTGCTTCGAGCCACCCATTGAGTCGTTCATTATATTCCATTTTACAATCCAATGATATTGTGACCTTGGATGAATTTCAAGAGTACGAGGGTAGGGGATTGGAAGCCAAGGCAGACCAGCGGACCATAAAAGTAGGTTCTGCTTCTTATGTTGGCCATGAGCAAAAATCAAAAGCATTGAATACCTCGGTGTATGTAAGCACGGATGAGGAAGTAAAAGGAAGGTTTGTATTTAAGAATCACTACCGGGAAGGTGTGGATGAAATGTTCAAAGAACTGCAGCAATCCATGGAATTGGGGATACTCTCAGGGGATAATGATGGCGAGAAACCGAGACTTCAAAAAATCTTACCACCCAATGCTAAAATAGCTTTCAATCAAAAACCTGAAGATAAACTGAATTTCATCAAAGGTCTGCAGCAATCCCATAAAGTCTTGATGGTAGGTGACGGGCTTAATGATGCAGGTGCATTAGCTCAAAGCGATGTGGGAATTGCTGTGTCCGAAAATATAAATGTGTTTTCTCCGGCCTGTGATGGTATTTTGGATGCAAAGGCATTGGATAGGTTGCCCCTGTTTATAGAACTGTCCCGAAAGTCGATTAAAATTATCAAGATAAGCTTCCTTTTATCGCTCTGTTACAACTTGGTTGGATTGTATTTCGCGGTAACAGGACAGCTTCAACCCGTTATTGCTGCTATTCTTATGCCTCTGAGTTCCATAAGTGTTGTGGCGTTTACTACGGTGTTTGTCAATTTGTTAGGAAGGAAATTAAAATAATTATAAAGCTGATATATGTCATTTTTTGACCGGTTGTGCGAATGTAGTTTTACACCAAATTCAGGTAGGTATGAGTGTTATTTATGTATTGCTGGCCATTAGTATATGTGTGGCTCTCGTGTTTTTTTTGGCCTTTATACGCTCGGTAAAAGCAGGCCAATATGATGACTCATACACTCCTTCCGTTCGCATGCTTTTTGAGGATGAATTGGTCCAAAATGAAGACGATGTACAGTTAAAAAAGTCGAAAAAAACGAATCAAATTAAAGATACTAATCAATAAATATGGAAATAGAACAGTTTCGGTACGATAACAAAATCGTTCAAAAGTTTTTGTATGCCACCATGCTTTGGGGCGTGGTAGGTATGTTGGTAGGTCTTTTGTTGGCCTTCATGTTTTTATTCCCTAACATCACGGATGGGATATCATGGTTAAGTTTTGGGCGTCTACGTCCATTGCACACCAATGCTGTGATTTTTGCTTTTGTGGGGAATGCCATTTTCGCAGGAGTTTATTATTCACTCCAGCGCTTGCTTAAAGCAAGAATGTTCAGCGATGCGCTAAGTAACATTAACTTTTGGGGATGGCAATTGATTATTGTGGCAGCAGCTTTGACGCTTCCGCTAGGATATACAACCTCAAAAGAATATGCGGAATTGGAATGGCCTATTGATTTGGCCATAGCAGTGGTCTGGGTGGTTTTTGGTTGGAATATGATTGGAACCATCCTAAAACGAAGACAACGCCATTTGTACGTGGCCGTTTGGTTCTACTTGGCCACCTTTGTTACTGTGGCTGTGCTGCATATTTTCAACAGTCTTGAGCTTCCTGTAGCCGCTTTGAAAAGTTATTCGGTATACGCCGGTGTTCAAGATGCTTTGGTACAATGGTGGTACGGGCACAATGCCGTGGCCTTTTTCTTGACCACACCCTTCCTGGGGTTGATGTACTACTTTGTTCCGAAAGCAGCAAATAGACCGGTCTATTCCTATAGATTATCCATCGTTCACTTCTGGTCCTTGATTTTTATATACATCTGGGCTGGACCACACCACTTGCTTTATTCAGCATTGCCAGATTGGGCACAAAACTTAGGTGTTGTCTTTTCCGTAATGTTGATTGCTCCTTCTTGGGGTGGTATGATTAATGGATTGTTGACCCTAAGAGGGGTATGGGATAAAGTAAGAAGTGACGCCACCTTGAAGTTTATGGTTGTTGCCATCACAGGTTATGGTATGGCCACCTTTGAAGGCCCCATGCTTTCCCTGAAAAACGTAAACGCCATTGCACACTTCAGTGACTGGATTATTGCCCACGTGCACGTTGGAGCCTTGGCATGGAATGGGTTCTTGACCTTTGGTATGATCTATTGGTTAGTACCCAAAATGTTCAAAACAACCTTGTACTCCAAAGGATTGGCCAACTTCCACTTTTGGATAGGCACCTTGGGAATCGTACTGTATGCCCTTCCTATGTATGTAGCTGGGTTTACCCAAGCCCTGATGTGGAAAGATTTCAATCCAGATGGAAGTTTGGTCTATGGTAACTTCTTGGAGACCGTGACTCAAATCATACCTATGTATTGGATGAGAGCCATTGGAGGTAGCCTTTATATAGTAGGTATGCTCATAATGGTGTACAATGTTGTGGTAACTATAAGAAAAGGAAGTAGTGTGGAGGATGAATTGGCAGAAGCAGCTCCACTTACCAAAGTGTCCAAGAGAAGACTAGCGGGAGAAACCTTCCACAACTGGTTGGAAAGAAAGCCTGTACAATTGACAATTTTGGCTACGGTGGCCATTTTGATTGGGGGAATCATTCAGATTGTACCTACCATTTTGGTAAAGTCCAATATTCCGACCATTACCAGTGTCAAGCCCTATACGCCACTTGAGTTGGAAGGTAGGGACCTCTATATCCGTGAAGGATGTGTGGGATGTCACTCCCAAATGATACGACCCTTTAGGAGTGAAGTGGAACGCTACGGCGAATATGCTAAAGCTGGCGAGTTCGTTTATGACCACCCATTCTTATGGGGAAGTAAACGAACAGGACCTGATTTGCTTCGCGTGGGAGGAAAGTACTCGGACAATTGGCACTTAAATCACATGTACGACCCTCAAAGTACATCCGCAGGTTCCATTATGCCGGCATACCAGTGGTTAGTGACCAATGAGCATGACAGGAGTGCCGTTCAGGCCAAGATGAGGGCTATGGTCAAATTAGGTGTTCCCTACACGGACGAAGACATAGAAATGGCCCAAGAGTCAATGGCGGAACAAGCTTTGCAGATTGAGAAGAACCTCTATGCCGACCCAGAATTTGTGAGAACCTATGAAGCTGATAAGAAGTTTGCCCAAGAGAATGGAGAAGAGTTTATCGATATGCGGGATAGGGAAGTTGTGGCTTTGATTGCATACTTACAACGTCTAGGGACGGATATTAAGGTGAAGGAAACAGATGAATTAATCTCCCAAAACAAATAGTCATGTTGAAATACGTAAAAAATCATATGGATAGTATTGAGGGAATTGCAAATTATCCCATGATATCCTTGCTTATATTTTTCATCTTCTTCGTTTTGTTGTTCTGGTGGGTGGCTACGGCCTCCAAAGAGCACATCAAAGAAATGGGAGAATTACCATTAGATAACGATTACAACAACAAACCATAAAATTATGAGTACTAGAACACCTTGGTGGATTCGCATACCGGTATTATTCTTTTTAATATTTGGCTTGATGGAGTATTTCATCGATTCTGGAGATAAACCGGCCATTATAGAATATCCCATTACCCAGTTTTTCATGCTGATGGTATTGATGATTCTTATTGCCATCGAACTCATTTTGAAGTCTATAGAAAATGTAATGTTCCAAACGCTTTCGGAAGAGGCAAAAGAACGGTATCTCCTTTCAAAAAATAAGAAAAGAGAATGGACTTGGGGTAAACAGATGTATCAAAGATTGACCCGTAGCCGAGCTATTGAAAAAGAAGAGGAAATCATACTGGACCATAATTATGATGGTATCCGGGAACTGGACAACGTACTGCCGCCCTGGTGGGTATATATGTTCTATGTAACCATCATTTTTGGAGTAATCTATTTGGTGCGATTCCATATTGCAGGAGATTATGATCAGGCATTGGAATATGAACAGGAGGTAGCTGCGGCAAAAATTGCCATTGAGGAGTATAAAAAAACCGCGAAAAACCTAGTTGATGTAAATACGGTTGAATACTTGACAGATGCTTCCGACTTGAATGCAGGGGAGAAAGTTTTCACAACAAATTGTGTGGTTTGCCACATGGCAGATGGAGGAGGGGGAATTGGCCCCAACCTTACCGATGAACATTGGATATTGGGTGGTGGCATAAAAAATGTCTTCAATACCATTTCCGAAGGAGGTAGAGATGGTAAGGGAATGGTGGCCTGGAAACAAAGTCTTAAACCTGTGGAAATGGCTCAGGTAGCCAGCTACATTTTAACATTGGGCGGAACTACACCTGCCAACCCAAAAGCGCCAGAGGGTGAAATATGGATAGACCCTGATGCTGAAGAAACAGAAACAGAGCTTCCAGAACAAGCGGTTGATTCTGTCGATGTGAGTTTGGAGTAGGAAGGCTTTAGGATTGTTTATCCGATTTGCTCGAAAAGAAATTAGGAAATGGAAGAAAACTTTAGGGATTCCATAGGGACGATTACAGAAGAAGGGAAGAGGGCATGGATATATCCTAAAAAGCCTAAGGGCAGGTTTTATGATTACAGAAAGTACGTG
Organism: Flagellimonas meridianipacifica; assembly: GCF_003001695.1. Lineage (GTDB taxonomy): Bacteria > Bacteroidota > Bacteroidia > Flavobacteriales > Flavobacteriaceae > Flagellimonas > Flagellimonas meridianipacifica. The sequence goes on from NZ_PVYX01000001.1 coordinate 1,739,119, forward strand.
AGCTATACCCTTCTGCTTTTCCTTTTTGCTGCTCCTTTTATAAAAATCAATGGACATCAGTTTTTGATGTTCAATGTTCTGGAAAGGCGATTCAATATTTTTGGTTTCCCTTTTTGGCCGCAAGATTTTCATTTGGTAGTAATCTCCATGATTGCGGGAGTGATTTTTGTAGCCCTCTTCACGGTGGCTTATGGACGTATCTTTTGCGGATGGATGTGCCCTCAGACCATTTTTATGGAGATGGTTTTTCGTCGCATAGAGTATTGGATAGATGGCGATAGAGGAGCTCAGATGCGATTGGATAAATCACCTTGGAATGGAAAGAAAATTCGAAAAAGGGTTTTAAAGTGGAGTGTTTTTTTCATTATTTCTTTTCTTATCGCCAATATTTTTCTGGCGTATTTAATTGGAAGTGATAGGCTTATTCAATACATAACAGACGGCCCCGTAACCCATATGGGGACAATGATTCCACTACTCATATTTACAGGGGTCTTTTATTTCGTGTTCGCTTGGTTCCGGGAACAAGTATGTATTATCGCTTGTCCCTATGGCAGACTTCAAGGGGTTCTTTTGGATGATAAGTCCATTGTGGTTGCGTATGACCATAAAAGAGGGGAAGCCGAAAATGGCAGGAAAAAGTTCAGAAAGAATGAGGATAGAGACGCTCTAGGTTATGGAGATTGTATAGACTGTTTTCAATGTGTAAATGTTTGTCCTACAGGAATTGATATACGAAACGGTACTCAATTGGAATGTGTCAATTGCACCGCATGTATTGACGAGTGCGATCATATTATGGATAGTATCAACAAACCAAGGGGACTTATCCGATATGCCAGTGAGGATGAAATAACCAAAAAGGAAAAGTTCAGGTTTACTCCAAGAATGAAAGGCTACACGGCCGTGCTTGGAATTTTGATATCCGTTTTGATAGGAATGCTTTTTCTTAGAAATGAATTGGAGGCCAACATCTTGAGACTTCCCGGACAGCTTTATGAGCGAAAGGAAAATAACATTATCAGCAATGTATATACATACAAGCTCGTGAACAAAACCACTAAGGACATTGGGGATGTAAGCTTTAAGCTTTTGTCCCATAAAGGAACCATTAAACTGGTGTCCAAAGATAGCTTTGAGGTACCTGCAGAGGAATTAGCGGAGGGCACACTCTTTATAGAAATAAATAATTCAGCATTAAATGGCGACAAGGACCGATTGAAAATTGGGGTATACAGCGGTGAAGAACTCATCGAGACAACAATTACCCAATTCCTGGCACCGCGTAGCTATAATTAAAATATAAGGATATGAAAATAAATTGGGGAACAGGAATAGTTATTGCTTTCATCGCGTTCATCGCGTTCATTCTCTATTTTGTTGTTAGGATGAGCATGGATGACAGTGCCAATCACGACCTGGTCACAAAAGACTACTACAAAAGGGAATTAGCGTATCAAAAGGAAATTGACGCGGCAAATTCGGCATTGAAAAGCGAAGCAAAACTAAAAGTCGAAAAAACGGACGAAGGCGTGGTTATTGTATTCCCGAAACAATTTGATTTCAAAAAGATTACTGGTAAAGTGTCCCTATATAGACCGTCTAACAAGCACTTGGATTTTGACTTTCCCATAAGTTTGTCCAATACACATTTGCTCATACCTGACAATCGCTTGGTGGACGGTCGCTGGGACATTACTGTATCTTGGAATTACAAGAAACAGGTTTTTTTACATAAAGAAAAACTCACATATTAAATGTTGATTCTTACCGCAGTTGTATTTGGTTTTTTGGGAAGTCTGCACTGCCTTGGCATGTGCGGTCCAATAGCCTTTTTGCTTCCGGTGGATAAGAAAAACAACTTTCGCAAAGCAGGCCAACTTGCACTTTACCATGGAGGGAGACTCTTGGCTTACGGCATCATTGGATTGCTCTTTGGCTTTTTGGGTAAAAGTTTGGCCCTTTTTGGAATCCAACAGAAGTTGTCCATTGCAGTTGGCGCCATAATGGTCATTCTGGTATTATGGCCAAGAAGTGGTAGACAAACCAGTAAGCTGGCAGCTCCGGTTTACCGACTAATAGGAAAGGTAAAATCCAAATTGGGCACGGAACTTAAGAAGAAATCGGCAGACACTTTTTTAACCATAGGCTTTTTAAATGGTTTTCTACCATGCGGATTGGTTTATATGGCCACTCTAGGAGCAATTGCCATGGGAAATGAGCTTCAAGCAGGTCTTTATATGGTTTTGTTTGGAGCTGGAACTATCCCTTTGATGACTCTGGTGGTTTTTTCCAGCAAATGGTTAAAAGGACCCATCAAGGCAAAAGTTAAAAAAGCTATCCCTGTTTTTGTGATAGTAGTTGGTCTGTTGTTCATTGTTCGTGGTTTGGGTTTGGGGATTCCTTATGTTTCTCCAAAAATTTCCCAAAACAATATAACAACTGCAAAAATTGAATGCCATCAACCCTAAAAAACACGTATGAAAATTACATCGGCTGAAGAAGCGGTCCAACAGGTAAAATCTGGGGACCGTGTCTTTTTACAAGGGGCTGCTATGACCCCAAATGAACTCATAGATGCACTCTGCAATCGTCATGAAGAACTGGAGGATATTGAAATTGTCTCCATCCATACTGAGGGATCAGCTAAATACGTACAAGAGCCGTATTACAACACTTTTAAACTAAGTTCATGCTTTGTAGGAGGTAATGTTAGAAAAGCGGTAAACACTCCAAATGCGGGTTATATACCTATTTTTTTAAGTGAAATTCCTTGGCTTTTCAAGAATAACATTTTGCCTTTGGATGTAGCGATTGTCCAGGTCTCAAGCCCTGATAAACACGGATTTTGCTCGTTGGGGGTTTCAGTGGATGTCGCTTTGCCTGCAGTCAGAACAGCTAAAAAGATAATTGCACAGATTAATCCGCAGGTTCCTCGAACCCATGGAACAGGAATCATACATATTGATGAAATTGCAGCCGCTACAGAGGTTGATAGGCCCATTCACCAGCATGAAGCTGGAGAACTGTCTGAAGTTGAAAATAAGATTGGATTGAACGTAGCTTCGTTAATTGAGGATGGAGCAACATTGCAAATGGGAATTGGAAACATTCCCAATGCGGTACTTTCCAATTTGGAAAATCACAAGAATTTGGGTATTCATACGGAGATGTTTTCGGACGGCGTGTTGCCCCTGATTGAGAGTGGAGTGATTAATGGTGCTGAAAAAAAGATAAAAATGGGTAAAATTGTAAGTTGTTTTGCCGTAGGGTCACAAAAATTATATGATTTCATTGATGACAACCCCATTTGTGATTTTAGGGATTCTGGCTACACAAACGATACGGCCCGAATTCGAAGAAACCCCAAGGTAACGGCAATCAATAGCGCCATTGAAATCGATTTAACAGGTCAAATCTGTGCAGACACCATTGGCAGTTGGCAGTTTTCTGGAGTAGGGGGGCAAATGGATTTTATCCGGGGAGCTTCTTTATCAAGAGGAGGAAAACCGATTTTTGCAATGCCCTCTACAACAAACAAGGGAGTTTCCAAAATAGTTCCCTTTTTGAAAGAGGGTGCTGGTGTAACGACAACGCGTGCCCACGTGCATTATGTAGCCACAGAATATGGTGTGGTTAATTTATATGGTAAGAATCTTCAGGAGCGGGCCTATGCACTGATTTCAATAGCAAATCCTGATTTTAGGGAAGAATTGGAACAAGCGGCTCACAATCGGTTTAATGGAGTATAAAAATAAAAGGGAGGCTAAAAGCCTCCCTTTCTTGTTGAACTACTACTTAAATATTAAACTAACCAACCAAAAAAAGTTCAACCATTAGATTTTGAATGTTATTACAGGAATATTGGAGTGATTGGCTACATCTTCTCCAATGCTTCCCATGAAAAAGTGCGTCAAGCCTCTTCTCCCGTGAGTGGGTATACCGATTAAATCGGCACCAACAGTTTCACTGTAATTCAATATGCCTTTTTCAACTGAATAGTCATTGTAAATCTCCACGTTAAGGCCCTCTTTGGCAAGATTCAAGAACTTGGAAATTCGGTTGGAGATATCCTCTGTGCTCAAGAACTCGTCTCCTGGAGTATTGATATAAACCAACTTCAGGTCAGCTCCGAAAAGTTCGGCCATTTGCTTGGCCTTTTTCAAAGCGGGAATGCTCTCCTCCTTATAGTCACAAGCAAAAACAAAATTGCTCAAATCGAATTGCTCTATTTCTCCTTTTATTACCAAAACAGGAATCTCTGAGCTTCTAACCACGCGTTCGGTGTTGGAACCGATGAAGATTTCTTTTAATCCATCCGTACCATGAGAGCCCATCACAATTAAATCGGCATCATGCTTTTTTGCTATCTCATCAACTTCTTGGAAAACCTTGTAATGTTTGATTATGGGAACAATTTTAATGTCCTTTAAATATGGTTTATCCAAAAAGTCGTTGAATCGTTTTTCACCGATTTTGATGAGGTGCACCACTTGCTCTTGTGCAATGTATCCTGACTCACTCATAATGGATGGGGAGAGTTCCAGCATATGTAGCACAAATAGTTCGGCATCATGTTTTTTAGCCAAGGAAGCGGCTACCTTTAATGCATTCTCTGACTGTTCTGAAAAATCGACTGGGACAATTATACCTTTCATTTTTATGGTTTTTAAGTTAAACGGTCATCGAAAACAAACGTGTTTCCGGTTTTTTTCTATGTAATTTTAGGTCAAAAGCCATACAGATGTTTCTTATGTAGGGCCTTCCTTTATCAGTTACTTTTATCGTATTGGACTGTATCTTCACCAAGCCATCATCCACCATTTCTTTCAAGTTTTGTTTGATTTGCTCAAAAGCTTCTGAGTGATTTTCCTCTTCATTTAGGTCGGTTTTATATCTGCACATCAAATCAAGAATATGCTTTCGTATCAATTGATCTTCGGTGTTTAGGATATGACCCCTAAAAATAGGAAGAAGACCATGCGATGTCAGATTTTGATACTCTTCCAAACTCTTCACATTTTGGGCAAAACCATACCAGCTATCGCTGATGCTTGAAACGCCCAGGCCAATCATTAGGTTGGTCTTAGAGGGTGTGTAGCCCATAAAGTTTCTATGAAGTTTTCCTTGAACCATAGCTACGTGGAGGTTATCCGTAGGTAATGCGAAGTGATCCATACCAACGTCGCTATACCCATAATCTGTGAGCATTTTTTTGCCCATTTCATACTGAGCTCTTTTTTCACGACCACTGGGAAGGTCCTCATCCCTATAACCCCGTTGACCATTTCCTTTCATCCACGGAACATGGGCGTAACTATAGAAAGCAATTCGGTCAGGCTTTAACTCTTGGGTCATCAAAACCGTCTGTTCCACATCTTCCAAAGTTTGAAAAGGCAGTCCATAAATTATATCATGTCCTACGGATGTGTAACCTATTTCCCTAGCCCACTGAGTAACCCTTTTTACATGCTCAAAAGGTTGAATTCTATTTATAGCTTTTTGTACAGTTTCATTATAGTCTTGCACACCAAAACAGACTCTTTTGAACCCCACATTAAAAAGAGCCTGTAGGTGTGCTTTGGTTGTATTGTTTGGATGTCCTTCAAAACTGAACTCAGCATCTTCGGTCTTTTTTCCCTTTCTTAGAATTCCCGAAATCAATGTTGTAAGATTTTCAGGTGAGAAAAAAGTGGGTGTGCCCCCACCAAGATGTAATTCCTTTATCCTTGGTTTATCTTCCAAAAGATTCGTGTATAGCTCCCATTCCCTGAGTACCGCTTTAATGTAAGGTAATTCTAAATCATGCCTTTTGGTGATTCGTTTGTGGCAACCACAAAAAGTACACATGCTCTCACAGAAGGGGAGATGAATGTACAGACTGATACCTTCATCCTTATTTTCGTTGTAGACTTTGGTCACTGTAGACTTCCAGAGTTTCCCCGAAAAACCCTCCAAGTTCCAATAGGGTACAGTGGGATAACTGGTATACCGTGGTCCTGGCACATTATATTTTTGAATCAGATTGCACATAAACTATATTTTATTGAGCTAAAATAGTCTTGTGGAAATTGACAAAACATGACAATTATCATTAGGCGCTTCTTCAGCTATCTTATCATAAAGTTGATAGGGATGGCATATGAAATTTTAGTTGCCTTTCCACGTTGCATTCCTGGTTTCATTGTAGGTAGAGAAGCAATTAGGCGTTCTGCCTCATCCTCTAGCAAACGGTCAGGCCCTCTTTTTTGAATGTTGACCACTCGTCCTTTCGAATCAATATCGAATTGTATAAATACACGACCTGATATACGCATTTCTAGTGCAGAGGGAGGGTATTTTAGGTTCTTCCTAATATGTTCCTGTACCTTTTGATTGAAACACGCCCGTCTTTCTTCCTCTGTGGGACAAGTATCACAACCAGGAAATATCGGAGCATTTTCTATAATGGCGAAAGGAACCGATATTTCTTCTTCCTCTTCTCCAACTTGAACATCATCTATTTTTACTACGGCATCTTCAATATAAAGATCTTGACTACTCTCCGTACTTTCTATGACGGTCTCCTCAACATCTTCCATATCTTCAACAATCTCAATGACATCCGGTGCGGAAGGTGGAGGTGGTGGAGGTGCAGTAATAACATTTTTGGTAATGGGAACTTCTTCATCAAGATTGTCTGCAACCTGAACGACATCTAAAACTTCGGTCTCTTTTTCATATACTTTTACTTCTAGCGCTTGCCAGGTAACGAATAAAATCGAAGCTAGGCCTATCATGAAATAGAGGCTACTATTTCTGCCTATTTCTGCGTTGGGATTCTTTTTTGGTTTCATGACATTTAATATTTAATAACATAAATTTAACTATGTTGAAGAGCTTAAAACATGATAATCATCAGTTTACGGAAATCGGTTGGCCTACACCTTATCTTTAGGTTCTCCTTTTTTGGTAAAATCCTTCTGTCCTGAAACTATGTTTGTTTTGAAATGAATTCCCATTCGGGAGATGTTTTTTTGACAACTAGCGAAGGGGTTTAAGATACCCGAAGTCAACCTTTAGGTTTTGTGAAACCTTACATCCTATACCTATTATATATATGGGTCTTGTTGAAGAAGTTTTTATTGAGGTTTACGAATAACGCATCAAAGAGTTTTAGACAAACTCCTTCGTGCAGGTTTTGCATAAACTGTAATCTATAATGAACCTAGGAATTGAAGTGTACAGCTTGCTGTCGAGGTATTCAGCTATTTTCCAATATGCAGTGTTGAATAAATGGAGACCCTAATGGTTCTACGCCAAAAAGCTTTGGCTTTCACGGGCAAAGTTTTCGATTTTTAATATTGTGACAAATATCAAATTGTATTGGAAAGGTTTTAACTTTAGGAATGATTTTCCCAAATTAAAGCTGCAGCGCCACAGATTGCTGCGGTTTTACCCTGCATGCCAGAATGCATCAGTTTTACTTTTCCTTTGTAAACCTCCAAAAGAAATTCATTGAAGTACCGTTCCAAGGGTTCCATTATCCATTTGCCGCTATTAGTAAGTCCACCCATGAGAACAAAGGCTTCAGGTTGGGTAAATGCAGTAAAATTGGCAAGAGCTTGTGCCATAATTTTGGCAGTATAATCAAACGCCATCAAAGCAATTTCATCTCCTTCCTCGGCCGCTTTGGTGATATCTTCTCCATGTAGGTCGTTATATGCAATACTTCTAAACCGGCTGTCCACAAGATATTTCGCCTGCATATGCAAAATGGTCCTTTTTAATCCGGTGGCAGAAACATAAGCTTCCAATCCGCCCTTTACGCCCAATCCTGTTAACCTTCCGTCTCCCATGGTCATGTCCACATGGCCCAATTCTCCTGCAAAACCATCAAAGCCATCAATCAATTTTCCATTGGCCACAATTCCCGCCCCAAAACCGGTACCCAAGGTTATGGCAATAAAATCAGTCATGTCTTTTGCACTCCCAAAAAGCATTTCACCCAAGGCCGCGGCACTTGCATCGTTCATAATGCGCATGGGCATGGGCATTTTTTCGTGGAATTTTTCAATAAAGGGGACACTGCCCTTCCAAAGAAGGTTACTGGCGTTTTCAATAGTGCCATTTTTGCTGGATGCATTTGGTGCTCCAATTCCACATCCTAAAATGTTCAAGGGTGTATCCACACTACTGATAAGATTTTCTGAAGTCTTCTTCAGCTCATTCAGATAGTCGTCCAAGTCTGGAAACTCCTTAGTGCGGAAAAACGTTTTTTCGATACATTCTCCTTCTTTATTAACCAAACCTATTTTGGTTTTTGTACCTCCTATATCAATTCCGATAACAATATCCATTGTAGTAAAGCTGCCGATTGTTTATGTCTTAAAGGTAGCCAATTATCGAGCCAAAAAAAATGGTAAACCGCATAGAAAACAACCAAAAAGCAATCTATAATATTGAAGGTATGACTAAAGCTGATTTCTGTCATGTTTTAGGTCGAAGGGCAGATTTACATTTGATGTAAATATTAAAACTATTAGGTATGAGTACTATAAATAAAATTCTGATTCCCTTTGATTTCTCTGAAGCTTCCGTGAATGCATTGGAGTATACCATGAACTTTGTTGGTCCCAATAGGGATACCGATATTCTTGCTCTTTACGTTGGGGTAATTCCTTCGACTGAAAATGAAGAAAAAGAGCTAAAAGAGAATTTTAGGAAGGTCTTGGGTTCATTTAATGTGAAAACCAAAAAAGAACCTGTCTTTAACAGTGTTTCGGGAAATGTTATCGAAACAATTTTGGTCACGCAAATCAATCAGAAGACAGACTTGATAATTATGGGTACCATGGGAGATAAAACCACGGATGAAGCCATTACCCATACTTCAAAACTTGTTTTGGAGGCAAATTGCCCAGTAATATCCATTCCTTATGGATGTGAAATAAAACAACCGAAACAAATTGCCTTGGTTATGGGCAAAGAGGAAATTGAGGATAAAGAGGTGCTGAATATGCTGTTGAACGTGGCCAGAACGTTCAATTCCAAAGTTCATGTACTCACTATTTATAAAGAATCGGTATATGCGGAAGAAGCCATAGTGGATAGAACTGAAAATCTTTTAGAGTATTATTTGGAGCACTTCTATACGGAGCATTCATTTAGTAAGAATGAAGATATTGAGCAAGGGATACTGGATTATATCAATGGTAAGGACATTGATTTACTGGCCATTTTGCCAAGAAACCACTCTGTGACCGGTTCACCCTCTGAAGGTCGTTTGACAAAGCTCCTTACGCTTCATTCGGAGATTCCGGTACTGGCCTTGGACTGATTTATTCCATATTGTAATGTATACACTGCTGGTAATACTAGGTATTACGATTTTACTTTTCATTTGGGGAAAGTTCCCACCTGATGTAGTAGCACTAATGTCCATGATTTCGTTATTTCTTTTCGGAATCTTGGACATTGAAGAAACCCTGACCGGCTTTAGCAATACAACTGTGATTATGATTGCTGCTCTTTTCATCATAGGGGAGGGATTGGCAAGGACAGGTTGGACAGCGGTTTCGGGACGCTACTTTGTACAATGGGCTGAGAAAAATGTGCCTAGGCTTTTGGTGATTATCACAACTGGTTCCAGTTTGTTATCAGGATTTGTAAGTAACACCGGTACCGTGGCAGCGTTACTTCCTGTAACCGTTGCTGCCGCATGGAGTGCTGGGAGCTTACCTTCAAAATTGCTAATGCCGGTAGCATTCGGTTCTAATACAGGAGGGCTTTTGACCCTAACGGGCACACCTCCAAACATTATTGTGAGTAACTCATTGGTAGAAAATGGTTTTCAAGGATTTTCCTTTTTTGAGTTTAGTTTAATCGGTCTTCCCTTGTTGATTATTTCAATACTGTATTTCAGATATATCGGGTACAAGCTTTTACCAAGCCACACTACTGAAAATAGACCAGTGGCCATTGACGAAGAAATGCATAAATGGATAGAAAATTACAGTATAGCTGACAGTATTTATCGCCTAAGAATTCGTTCTATGTCCAACCTAATAGGTACTCAGATAAAGGATTGGGATTTTGAAGGCACTTATGATGTGTCGTTGATGCGATTAAAAAGAAGACACCCCAAACCACTAAGGGGAATACCAGAGTTTGTGGAAATGCCCGGTCCGGAAACGGAGATGCGCTATCACGATATTATCACCGTCAAGGGAGATGCAGCAGCAATTGACAGATTGATGCAAACCTTTCAGTTAGGGATTATCCCCCTTAAACCAGAGATGGATACGCTTAAAAAGGAATTCATAAACCAAGAAGTGGGTATGGCAGAAATGATCATTACCCCAAAATCGATTTTAGTTGGCAAAACCATTGGCCTCGGCTACTATCTCAATCAAATGGAAGTACAACTTTTGGCAGCATCAAGAAATAATAGACCCCTTAAAGGAAGAATTAAAATTGAAGCAGGGGATGCCTTTATTATTCGAGGACAATGGAAAAAGATTGAAAACTTGAAATCCCTATATGAAAATGTTGTGATTTCGGGAAGTCCAGAGGCACTTTCAAAGAATGTGGATACGCTTACATTCCGAAGCTACATTGCCTTAGGTACTTTAATTCTAATGGTTTTGCTTTTGGTGTTGAATATCCTTCCCGGTGCCATTGCGGCCCTAATTTGTGCCGGCATTATGATGCTTACCGGTTGTGTTCCTATTTCAAAAGCATATAAGGGAATAAGTTGGACCAGTGTGGTGATGATTGCGGCTATGATTCCTATGGGGTTGGCCCTTCAAAAAACAGGGTTGGCCCAAATAGCTGCTACCAGTTTGGTAGATACTCTCGGTGCATTGAGTCCGGTAGCTCTATTGGCGGGGATTTTCCTTTTGACCACCATGTTCAGTCAAACAATTAACAACTCGGCAACAGCGGTGTTAATGGCACCGATAGCAATAATGGCATCCACAACACTAGGGGTGTCTCCGGAGCCTTTTATGATAGCCGTGGCAGTAAGTGCTTCCACTGCTTTTCTGACCCCGGTAGGTACAACCACCAATGCGATGGTGATGACTGCTGGCGGATATCAATTTATGGATTATGTGAAGGTAGGAGGTCCATTGCTCCTTCTATTTTTCATTGCAACAATATTTCTGGTTCCATGGATATGGAGCTTCTAATCTTTTAAAACAATAGTTATGAGTCAAGTTATGGAAAAAGCAAAAGATTTAACCAAGTATGGTTTAGAGAACGTAACGGCGCATTGGAATCTAGATGCCGAGACCTTGCAAAAAATCACTCTTGAAAAAGGGATGGGAGTGGAGACTGAAAACGGGACATTGAGTATTAACACCGGAAAGTTTACGGGGAGGTCTCCTAAAGACCGATTTTTGGTGAAGGATGATTATACGAAAGACAGAATTTGGTGGGGACGCATAAATAAGCCCATTTCTCCTGAAAATTTTGACAAACTTTATAATGAGGTGGTTAACTACATGTCCGGAAAAGAAATCTATGTTAGGGATGCAGCGGTGTGTGCCGACCCTGAATACAGAACTAATGTGCGTACAATTACGGAGTACCCTTGGTCCAATTACTTTATAAAGAACATGTTTTTAAGGCTTCCTGAAGAAGAATTAAAAGGTTTTGATGAAGATTGGCTGGTTCTTTGTGCACCTGGTTATGAGTGCCCAAATCCCTCTGAATTTGGAATCATTGCTGGCAACTTCTCTATTTTGAACTACACTAGAAAGGTAGCGCTGGTTGGAGGGTCCGAATATCCCGGAGAGATGAAGAAAGGGGTCTTTACCGCTTTAAATCTAATTCTGCCAGTAGATAGGAACGTACTTCCCATGCACTGTTCTGCCAATGTAGGAAAAGATGGGGATACCGCCATTTATTTCGGACTTTCAGGAACGGGTAAGACCACCCTTTCTGCAGATCCGGATAGAAAACTGATAGGGGATGATGAACATGGTTGGACCGCAGACAATACCATCTTTAACTTTGAAGGAGGTTGCTATGCAAAAGTAATTGACCTGACCGAAGAAAAAGAACCGGATATTTATCGCGCAATTCGACCTGGAGCATTATTGGAGAACGTGGTTTTCAAGGAAGGTACCAAGGAAGTGGATTATTTTGATAGCTCCATTACACAAAACACACGTGTAAGTTATCCAATTGACCATATTGACAACATCCAAAACCCTTCTTATGCGTCCAATCCAAAAAATATCTTTTTCTTAACCTGTGATGCATTTGGAGTTTTACCCCCTGTGTCTAAATTGACACCAGGCCAAGCTGCCTATCACTTTATTTCTGGATATACGGCCAAGGTGGCGGGTACAGAGGCAGGTATTAATGAGCCAGTGCCTTCATTCTCCGCTTGTTTTGGGGAACCCTTTATGCCATTGCACCCAGCAGTTTATGCTGAAATGCTCAGTAAGAAAATGATGGAAGCAGGCGTGAACGTTTGGTTAATAAATACAGGTTGGAGCGGTGGCCCTTATGGGGTAGGTTCTAGGATTAAGCTTAAATATACCAGAGCTATGATCTCTGCCATTCTGGACGGAAAGTTGGATGCTGTGGAATATGAAGCACACCCAATCTTTGGGTTGTATATGCCAAAATACTGTCCTGGAGTTCCTACAGAAATGTTAGATCCAATGAATACGTGGCTACAGAAAGGTGCATATGTAAGTAAAGCCATCCAATTGGCACATTCGTTCCATATAAATTTTGATAAATTCGCAAGTGAGTCTTCTGAGGAAATTCTTAATGGTGGACCTCTTATTGACTCGCATCATAATTTGAATGAAGTTTTTTAATCTAAAAATCACTTGAAAGGGAATATGGAATTTCAAAACAGAAATTTAGGTATCCCAAAATTTAAATCTCCCCTGCAGCTCAGCACTGTCAGGGGAGATAAAATTTTCAATTTTGTGGGAGAAGAGGAGAAATTTGTTTTCGACCTTTCAAATGACAACTACACCCAATGCCTTGAAAAAGGTGTAGAACCTCTTTGCTTGGAGAAAGCAGGGCCAAGGCAGGATTTGTTTTTTGACCCTTCCAATACCACAGCTGCCATAGTGACTTGCGGGGGTCTTTGCCCAGGAATAAACAATGTAATTCGAGGCATAGTGATGGCATTGCATTATTTCTATGGCATAAAAAGAATATTAGGAGTTCCCTACGGTTATGAAGGCCTTAATCCCGCTATGGGTCATGGTTTTGTAGATTTAACACCTAATAAAGTAAAGGACATTCACTTATTTGGAGGTACGTTTTTAGGGTCTTCCCGGGGTGCTCAAGATGTGTCGCTTATGGTGAATACCTTAGCTGAAAACAAGATTGACATTCTGTTTGCCATAGGAGGTGATGGAACCTTGAAGGGAGTGGATGCCATTGGTGAAGAGATTGCCAAACAGGGCTTGGACATAGGTGTGGTGGGAATCCCTAAGACCATAGATAATGATATTGATATTATCGATAAGTCTTTCGGATTTGAAACATCCTTTGATGTGGCTGGGTCCATTTTAAGGGATGCGCATAATGAGGCTGCTGGTGCCTATAATGGCATCGCGATTATCAAATTAATGGGAAGGGATAGCGGTTTTATAGCTGCATCTGCGGCTTTGGCCATGCCAGTTGTCAATCTAGTATTAATTCCTGAGATGGAGTTTCACTTGGAAGGACCCAATGGTTTTTTTGAAGTGCTTGAACAGCGTCTTTCAGAAAAAAGGCACGCGGTTATTGTTGTTGCCGAGGGTGCGGGACAACACTTGTTTGAAAAGAAGGATGTGGTTAAAGATGCTTCCGGAAATGTGCAGCATCAAGATATAGGTCTTTTCTTGAAGGATAGAATCAAAGAGCATTTTAAAGACACCTCAGTCACCATAAAGTATATAGACCCTAGCTATATCATTAGAAGTGCTCCGGCCAATTCAAGTGATAGTGTGTATTGCAGCAGGTTGGCCTATCATGCGGTACATGGAGCAATGGCTGGTAAGACGCGCTTTGTGGTTAGCAAGGTCAATAATCAGTATGTGTATGTGCCCATTTCCCAAGTGACACAAAAAAGAAAAAAAATAGACCTGGAAAGTGAATTTTGGTTCTCCGTATTGCAAAGTACAGGTCAACCTTTCCACCTTGGATAATACCATAAACTGACAATTGTCATTTCTTTTCGGTTGTTTCCCGTGTAGTTTTGAGTGTATTTAAAATCAATAACAAATGGTAGTCAACATTCAGTATCAAAAAATGAGTACAAGTGAATCCTTAAACAAGCTTTTATTGAAGAAGTTGGATAGGCTTGGAAATAAATATCAGTGGGTGATTAAGGCAAATGTGCTTTTTAAGGAAGAGAACGATAGAACTGGAGAGGGAAAAGTGTGTGAAATTGAACTGAGTGCTCCAGGGCCAAGATTGTTTGCCAAAGCAAATACGGATAACTTTGAAAAATCTATGGCCGAGACCATTAACGACCTTAAAAGACAACTTGAGAAAAGGCAAGGTGTGTTTGTAAAGCATTGATATAATTAAAAGAATCAAAAGAATCCTGAAATGAAATATTTTGTCATAACCCTAATAGCAGTTCTTTTTTTAGGTTGCGCTTCCCCAAAACTGATAAGCTCTTGGAAAAGCCCAGATGCGGATTCCTATGCGGTTTACAAGGTGTTGGTAGTGGGAATGACACAGGATGAAGAAGTTAGAACAGCTTTTGAGACTCGGCTACGCGATGCTTTGCGAGCCAAAGGTTTTGAGGCTGAAAGAAGTATGGAGTTGTTTGACAAAGAATTCACAGCCTCGGAAAAAACCGAAGCAGACTTGAATGAAGTCGAACAGCGCTTGTTGGCTGAAGGTTTCGATGCCATTCTCTTGACCAAAATAATAGGTTCGGAGAACAGAGAAACCTTCAGACAACGTATTGGGAATATAGATAATCTATACAATCAATTCAGTAATGATTATCTAGACAACCAAAGCGTGTATTACGACACGGATTATTACGAGACTTTCAAAATATATACGGCCGAGACCTCCCTTTACTGTATTTGTTTGGAAAGGGAACGGGCTTTGGTGTGGAGAGGCAATATCAACGTTGCTGAGCCTGTTAAACTTGAAAAAACCATCGATTCTTACATAAAGGTCATTGAAGACGCAATGCAGAAAGAGGATATCCTATTTTAAGCTATAGAAGGCCAATTAAATCGAGCAAAATACAGACGGGGATTGCCACAAGTATTACAACAAGAACAAAGACCATAAGACGCAAAAATCCCACCAGCAACTTGTTGCCAAAAGAAATTCCATCATTCATAATAGTGTAATTTTCATCAATTTACGGAATTATTCGGTTATGGATTGTGGTGTAGACGAGCTAATTCGACCAACGGTGTTGTTTTACGTTTGTAGTGTAAAAATTGGATTAGACTTCCTCTCTACTTAGACTTTTTCCGAGTTCTTCAAGACTGATTCCTTTCGTTTCCGGCATCATGAAGAAAACCCAAAGCAGTTGTAAAATCATCATGAATGCAAAAAATCCAAATACAACGCCAGGACCTATCTCTCCAAATAGAAAAGGTACAAAAGACGGAATCAAAGCAGCGAGAACCCAATGTGTGGAGCTACCAAAAGCTTGGCCTGAGCCCCGTAGGTGATTTGGGAATATTTCCGAAATGAACACCCAGATTACTGCACCTTGCCCAATGGCATGCGAAGCGATAAAAACAAATAAAAAGATGGGCACGGCCATCCCCGTCCAGTTGAAAAAGAAAGCAGCAGAAACCAACGATAAAGAAACAATGTAACCAACGGATCCAAAATACATTAATTGCTTTCTTCCCAACCTATCAATAAGATAGATGCCGATGAGTGTAAACAAAAGGTTGGTTACACCGATGCCAATACTGCTCAATAACGCAGTACTTTCACCCAAACCGGCCAGCTCAAAAATTCGGGGAGCATAATATAAAAACGCATTTATTCCGGACCATTGGTTGAAAAAAGCTATCAGGAAAGCCAAGATTAATGGCAAACGATATTTTTTGATAAAAATGGTTTCACTGCTACCGGCGGAAACTGTATTGGTCACGTCTTTTTTTAGTTCATCCAAACTTAGGTCTAATATTAAGGATTGAATCACCTTCTCAGCTTCATCAAATTTGCCTTGAACCACCAGCCAGCGTGGACTTTTGGGTACATAAAAGACTAAAACGGTATATAAGATGGCAGGAATGGCTTCAGCTCCAATCATAAACCGCCAATCCTGGTCGCCGATTCCACTCAATAGATAGTTGGACAAATAGGCTATCAAAATTCCAAACACAATGTTGAATTGGTACATGCCCACCAGTTTACCTCTATTTTTGGCTGGAGCAATCTCGGAAATGTATGCTGGAGCAGCAATTGTAGAAGCTCCAACACCCAAACCTCCTATAAATCTGAAAACTGCAAAACTAATTGGGTCGTTTGCTAAAGCAGAACCAAGCGCGGAAATGGAATACAGAATGCCAATCCATATCAAGGTTTTTTTTCTACCTAACTTATTTGTTGGAATAGCACCAAAAAGCGCTCCAATTACAGTGCCCCATAGTGCCATGCCCATTACAACCACACCGTGAAATGTATTTGAGGAATTCCAAAGTTCCTGTAGTTTTTTGTCCGCTCCTGAAATTACCACGGTATCAAAGCCAAAAAGAAATCCAGCAAGCGCCACGATAATGGCAATCCATAAAATTTTGCGTTCCATAATTGGATGGTTGATTTTTTTAAAGCTAAGGAAAATTATAGAATCGAATGGATATGCTCCATAATCTGTTTTGAAGCACCTTGCTTGCCCTTGATATAAGAGGCGTTTATCTGACCCGTTTCCGATAAAAAGATGGTCTCGTTCAAGAATCTAGACATTAGTTCGGTAAATGAATCGAGTGTATCAATAGAGAAGATTCCTTTTTTCTCAACCAATTCTTCCGCTTCTTTAAATCCAAGATATTCAGGTCCGATGATTACGGGAATCCCAAAAACTGCGGGCTCCAAGGTGTTGTGCAGCCCTGTAGCAAACCCTCCTCCTACGTAGGCAATGTCTGCATAACTATATATTTTGGTGAGTAGTCCTATCGTGTCAATAATCAGAACATTAATAGTGGAAACGTCCCTTGATCCCAACTCGGAGTATTTTATCACAGGTTTTGAAATACTTTGGACCAGTTTATCCAGTTGGGCAGCTTTCATTGTATGCGGGGCTAGAATAAACTTTATGGCTTCATTGCTGGAATTAATGTATTCGACGAGGATTTTTTCATCTTCGGGCCACGTACTTCCAGCTACGAAACAGGGTCGTTCTTTCTTGAAGGTATCCATGAAATCCAATTGATTGTCCCTATTCAAGATTTCAGACACTCTATCAAAACGAGTATCCCCGCTAACAGATACATTATCCAAATCAATCGATGCAAGAAGCTTTTTGGAATTTTCATTCTGGACGAAGAAATGGTCAAAAGCTTTAAGGGATTTACGCATAAATCCACCGTAGGATTTGAAAAAAATCTGCCTTTCAGAAAATAAAGCAGACACTAGTAGCACCGGAATTTTTCTTTTCTTAAGCTCTTTTAATTGATTGGGCCATATTTCATATTTAATAAAAATGGCCAAGGATGGACTGACCAAGTCCAAAAAACGTTTGGCATTAGAACGAGAATCCATAGGGAGGTAGGCCACAACATCTGCTGACGTACTATCTTTCTTTATCTCATAACCTGATGGAGAAAAAAAGGTCAATACTATTTTAAAATTAGGATAGTCTTTTTTGATGCGTTCCAGTACGGGAAGTCCCTGTTCATATTCACCTAAGGAAGCGGCATGTATCCAAATAACTTTGTCCTGTTCCCTTATGTTATCCCTTAGGATAGAATAGGTTTGCTTTCTGCCTGAAACGAACAATCGAATCTTTTCATTGAACAAGGAAACCACGTTAAGTGCAAACCAAACAATTGGGATAAGAAGATTATAAATCAATCGCACTGAAAGGTATTTTCCGCTAAAATACATTCTTTCCCACTTAGGTGATTACCGCATCTTTATTTCTTAATTTTGAGCCACAAACCTTTTTCATGAAAAAAATACAGATGGTTGACCTCAAGGGTCAATATGAGGAAATCAGGGAAGAAGTAAATAACTCGATTTCAGAAGTTTTAGATTCTTCAGCATTCATCAACGGACCCAAGGTTCATGAGTTTCAAAAAAGTTTGGAGGAATATTTAGGTGTGAAACACGTTATTCCCTGCGCCAATGGTACGGATGCACTTCAGATTTGTATGATGGGTTTAGGTTTGAAACCTGACGACGAGGTAATCACAGCTGATTTTACCTTTGCAGCCACCGTGGAAGTGATAGCTCTACTCAATCTTACACCGGTTTTGGTAGATGTTGACAAGGATACATTCAATATTGATATAAAGGCCATTGAAAAAGCGATTACCCCAAAAACAAAAGCGATTGTTCCTGTACATCTATTTGGTCAGTGTGCGGATATGGACGCTATTCTGGAATTGGCCGAAAAACATGATTTGTATGTGATTGAAGACAATGCCCAAGGAATTGGAGCGGTCCATACTTCAAAAGATGGCACCAAGCAAAAAGCGGGAACCATTGGGCATGTGGCCTCTACATCTTTTTTTCCGTCGAAGAATTTAGGTTGTTATGGTGATGGTGGAGCTATTTTTACGAATGATGATGATTTGGCACATACTATCCGAGGAATGGTCAATCATGGTATGTATAAGCGCTATCATCATGATGTTATTGGAGTGAATTCCAGATTGGATTCTATTCAGGCAGCGGTTCTAAATGCAAAATTGCCTAAGCTTGATGAGTATAACAACAAACGACGGGAAGCTGCTCGTAAGTACTCAAAAGCATTGTCCGGTCAAGAGCATATTGTCTTACCTAAAACTGTAAATGGGTGTGAGGGTATTTGTGAAACTTGTGATTGTCATGTATTTCATCAGTATACTGTAAGAATTTTAAACGGAAAAAGGGATAGTTTGGCACAACATCTCTCTGAAAACAACGTTCCTTGTGGAGTATATTATCCAATTCCGTTGCATAGGCAAAAGGCCTATATAGATGAGCGTTACGATGAAGCGGATTTCCCCGTAACCAATCAGTTGGTGAAAGAGGTTATTTCCTTACCAATGCACACCGAACTGGATGACGAACAGATAGAATTCATAACCGGATTAGTCATTGACTTCGTAAACGCATAACTATGAAAATATTGGTAACCGGCGGTTTGGGATTTATAGGTTCCCATACCGTAGTTGAACTTCAAAACAAAGGTTTTGAAGTTGTCATTATAGATAATCTTTCCAATTCTTCAATAAATGTATTGGATGGTATTGTGGCCATCAGCGGAAAGAAACCACTTTTTGAAAAGATGGACTTAAGAGATAAATCGGCAGTCCAAAGTTTTTTCAAGAAACATGGGGATATTGAGGGTGTTATTCATTTTGCGGCTTCAAAAGCTGTAGGTGAAAGCGTGGAAAATCCCTTGTTGTACTACGAAAACAATTTGGGGGTTTTGGTCTATATCCTTCAAGAATTGACCAAGAAAGATAGGGCAAGACTTATTTTTAGTTCCTCATGTACGGTTTACGGTCAGGCGGATGAAATGCCTATTACAGAAAATGCTCCTGTGAAACCGGCCGAATCTCCTTATGGAAACACTAAGCAGATTGGAGAGGAAATCATAAAAGATACCTGTAAGGTTAATCCATCCTTGGCTACCATAGCTTTACGTTATTTTAACCCAATTGGCGCCCACCCTAGTGTTGAAATAGGTGAATTACCCATAGGAGTACCTCAAAATTTAGTACCATTTATTACCCAAACGGGTGTGGGTCTTAGAGAAGAATTGTCTGTATTTGGTGATGATTATCCTACTGAGGATGGGACCTGTATTCGTGATTACATTCATGTGGTAGATGTTGCAAAGGCACATGTTGTAGCACTGGAGAGATTGCTTGAGAATAAAAATGAAGCAAATTACGAGGTCTTTAATCTGGGTACGGGAAAGGGAAGTTCGGTTTTGGAGGTTATACACAGTTTTGAAAAAGTATCCGGACAAAAATTGAATTACAAAATTGCAAATAGAAGACCAGGAGACGTGATCCAAGCTTATGCTGATACTCAAAAAGCCAATGAGATATTGGGCTGGAAAGCATACTCCTCTTTAGATGAAGCCATGAAATCCGCTTGGGACTGGGAGCAAAAAATAAGAGCGTAGCCTTAATTTATAAACTCGCTGAATAGCGAGTTTTTTTGTGCTTGTTATTTGTTTTCCTTCTTATCTTAGTTGGATGTATTTACCCAGTTAGGTTTTTAATAATTGTGCAAATGGCTAGCTCTCAATTTGAAGATAGCATACGTGTTCTTGAAGAAGCAAAACGTTCAAAATTATATGAAAAACTGGTAGCCCAGTTGAAAAAAGATTTTGAATTGGCCAATATCCGTTTGAATATTTCAGACAATCCTTCACCGGAAAAGCTTAAAACCGAACTTCATGAAAAAGTATACCGTCTTATTTTGGAACAATTTCCAGAGTATCTTAACCTGCTATACATCGTGGACGTTTCGGAAGATAAGGTGAAACAGATTGAAACGACTGATGTGGTCGATATGGCTGGGGCAGTTTCTTTTCTGATTTTGAAAAGGGAGTGGATGAAGGTTAGTTTGAGACGGCGGTTTGAAACATAAAGTTTTATTTGTCACTAAGTTTGTTCAATAACCACGGGTATTTATTGTATTTTTGTGTTAATTTTTTAGATTGATTTTAGTTAAAGGCGGTCAATGGATAAATATTCCTTTTTAAACGCTGCACATACTTCTTTTTTTGCAGAGTTGTATGACAGATACCTAACAAGCCCGGATAGTATTGAGCCCAGTTGGAGGGCTTTTTTTCAGGGATTTGATTTCGGATTGGAAAGCTCTTTGGATGAGTTGGATTTGGCATCTTCCAATGGAACTCTGGCACTTTCCAATGGACAACAACTGGAGGTCCCTCAATCCCTTCAAAAAGAATTTCAAGTTATCAAGCTTATAGATGGCTACCGTTCCAGGGGGCATCTATTTACCCAGACCAACCCAGTTAGGGAAAGAAGAAAATACGAACCCACTTTGGAGCTAGCCAATTTCGGACTATCTGAGGCTGATTTGGAAACCACCTTTGATGCAGGAAAGGTCATTGGAATCGGGCCGAGCCCACTTAAAAATATTATTGGCCATTTAGAACGTATATATTGCGATGCCATTGGAGTGGAATACATGTACATCCGTACCCCAGAGCGTATCCAATGGATTCAGGATTGGCTCAATGTAAATGACAATCATCCCAATTTTTCTGCGGATGAAAAAAAGAATATTCTGCGCAAATTGAATGAGGCGGTATCCTTTGAAAGCTTCCTTCATACAAAATACGTGGGTCAAAAAAGGTTCTCTCTGGAAGGTGGAGAAACTTTGATTCCTGCTCTGGATGTCATCATTGAAAAAGCTGCGGATGCTGGTGTAAAGCAATTTGTGATGGGAATGGCCCATCGGGGTCGCTTGAATGTATTGACGAATATTTTTGGGAAGTCTCCTAAAGATATTTTTAGTGAATTTGATGGAAAGGACTATGAAGAAACCATCTTTGATGGGGACGTAAAATATCACCTCGGATGGACTTCCAGAAGAGAAACGGATTCAGGTAAGATCGTCAATATGAACATTGCGCCCAATCCTTCACACCTGGAAACCGTAAACTCCATTGTTGAAGGTATAACAAGAGCAAAACAGGACAGGGACCATCAAGAAAATGTATCCGAAGTGCTGCCTATTTTGGTCCATGGAGATGCTGCTTTTGCAGGCCAGGGTGTGGTTTATGAAGTGATTCAAATGGCACGTTTGGATGGATATCAGACAGGGGGTACCATCCATATTGTGGTGAATAATCAGATAGGTTTTACTACTAATTATTTGGATGCCAGGTCATCAACTTATTGCACGGATGTGGGGAAAGTAACTCTGTCGCCCGTACTTCATGTTAACGCTGATGACGCTGAGGCCGTGGTGCATGCATCAACCTTTGCTTTGGAATATCGTATGCGGTACAAACGAGATGTTTTCTTGGATTTGTTGGGATATAGAAAGTATGGACATAATGAAGGGGATGAACCTAAGTTTACTCAACCTTTATTATACAAAGCGATTTCAAAACACAAGAATCCAAGAGACATTTATGCCGAGAAATTATTAGCCGAGGGGATTATTGATGCTGATTATGTAAAAAATCTTGAGGTTGAATACAAAAAGAATCTGGAAGAGGATTTATTGGATTCCCGAAAAATAGAGAAAACCGTTATTACGCCTTTCATGCAAGACGAGTGGGAAGGTTTTGGACAAGTGGTGGAAGATACCATGCTGGCTCCAATGGACACTTCCTACGATTTGAAAAAGTTGGATGAGGTCGCGCAAAGTATTACCGTTCTTCCAGAAGGAAAAAAATTCCTGAGAAAATTGGAGCGGTTGGTACAAGGACGGCATAAGATGTATTTTGACGATAATCAGTTGGATTGGGCGATGGGAGAACTATTAGCCTATGGTTCCTTAATTGAGGAAGGATTTGATGTTCGAATGACAGGCCAGGATGTGGAACGGGGAACGTTCTCGCACCGTCACGCGGTGATCAAAACTGAAATGCATGAGGAAGAGGTTACCCTATTGAATGCTTTAGGGGAAAACCAAAACGGTAAGTTCCATATATATAATTCACTGCTTTCGGAATATGCGGTAATGGGCTTTGATTATGGCTATGCCATGGCTAGTCCAAAAACCTTGACCATTTGGGAGGCACAGTTTGGGGATTTCAGTAATGGAGCCCAAATCATTATTGACCAATACCTTTCGTCAGCAGAAGACAAGTGGAAATTGCAGAACGGATTGGTTTTGTTGCTGCCACATGGATACGAAGGCCAGGGTGCAGAACACTCTTCGGCCCGAATGGAAAGATATCTTCAACTTTGTGCCAAGGACAATATGTTTGTGGCTGATGTCACTACCCCAGCAAATATGTTTCATTTGTTACGCAGGCAAATGAAAGCGGATTTTAGAAAACCATTGGTGGTGTTCACGCCGAAAAGTTTATTGCGTCATCCAAAGGTGCTTTCAACCAAAGAAGAAATGGCCAATGGAAGTTTCCAAATGGTAATTGATGATAAGGAAGCAACAGCTTCAAAAACCAAAACCTTGGTATTCTGTACCGGTAAATTCTATTATGATTTGCTGGATAAAAAAGAAAAGTTGGAGAGGGACGATGTAGCCTTGGTTCGTGTGGAACAATTGTTTCCGTTACCAGCAGAAGAAATCAGAAAAGTCATTAAGAAGTACAAATCAGCTAAAGATATTGTTTGGGCCCAAGAAGAACCACGAAATATGGGAGCTTGGGGGCATTTGTTGATGCATTTGGATGAGGCCAAACAATTTAGAGTAGCTTCACGAAGATTTTACGGAGCACCCGCCGCAGGAAGCGCGGTTCGTTCTCAAAGACGCCATGCTCAGGTATTGGAATACGTTTTTGATAAGAGTAAGGACAATATGTTAATTCAATAATATAAAAGCATAAACACATATAGGAATGGTTTTAGAAATGAAAGTCCCTTCACCGGGAGAATCCATAACCGAGGTTGAAATTGCAGAGTGGTTGGTGCAGGATGGCGATTACGTCGAAAAAGATCAAGCGATTGCTGAAGTCGATTCGGATAAAGCGACTTTAGAACTTCCTGCAGAAGAAAGCGGGATTATCACCCTAAAGGCCGAGGAAGGTGACGCGGTAGCAGTTGGAGAGGTAGTTTGTCTTATTGATACTAGTGCTGCAAAACCAGAAGGAGGAGATTCGCCTAAAACTGAAGAAAAGGAAGCTCCAAAAGAAGAGCCCAAAGCCGTTGAGCCTTCTAAACCTGTTGAAACGAAAACGGAAACCTACGCTTCAAGAACACCATCACCTGCGGCAAAGAAGATATTGGACGAAAAGGGAATTGAGCCTTCATCGGTAAGTGGAACGGGCAGGGATGGTAGAATTACCAAAGAAGATGCCGTACAGGCAGTGCCTTCCATGGGCACACCTACTGGAGGTAGTAGGGGAGAATCCCGTTCCAAACTTTCCATGCTCCGTAGGAAAGTGGCTGAAAGATTGGTCTCCGCTAAGAATGAGACGGCTATGTTGACCACTTTCAATGAGGTGGATATGTCGCCAATTTTCGCACTACGTAAACAATACAAGGAAGAGTTCAAGGAAAAGCATGGTGTTAGCCTGGGCTTTATGTCATTCTTTACCAAAGCGGTTATCCGAGCCTTGCAAATGTACCCGGCCGTAAATTCCATGATTGATGGGAAGGAGATGATTACCTACAACTTCTGTGATATCAGTATTGCCGTATCTGGTCCTAAAGGACTTATGGTTCCCGTAATCAGAAATGCGGAAAATCTGACTTTCCGTGGAGTGGAGGCTGAGGTGAAACGTTTGGCGCTTCGTGCACGAGATGGTCAAATTACCGTTGACGAAATGACTGGAGGAACCTTTACGATTTCCAATGGAGGTGTATTTGGTTCCATGCTTTCCACACCTATTATCAATCCTCCACAAAGTGGAATTTTGGGTATGCATAATATCGTGGAGCGACCTATCGCCAAAGATGGGCAAGTAGTTATCGCGCCGATTATGTATGTAGCATTATCCTATGATCATAGAATTATCGATGGACGTGAATCCGTTGGTTTCTTGGTGGCGGTCAAAGAAGCCTTGGAAAATCCAGAGGAATTGCTAATGGATAATAATATCAAAAAAGCATTGGAGCTATAAATCAATTGTCATATCGAGCGCAGTCGAGATATCCCTACAGGCTGGGCCATTTTAGTTCTCGATTCTGCTCGAACTGACAACTTACTTTGTCCTCAAATACAGGCATTGTTTATCATAATCGATTACAGCTTTCCCTTTTCTGAGAATATCCGCACCAATAATTCCGTCAACGGGAAGGGTATTATGTGAAGTAAGGGCCTGATTTACGTGCACTAAATCAAATACAACAACTTTTTGTTTTTTCTTGGACCAATTTCCAATCTGAATTCGGTTTTTATTGGAGATTAAAGTTTCCATCTCAGTTGCTCCTGCTCCAGCCGCTTTGATATTACTGGTTTTTGAAACCATCTTAAAGAATTCCACTTTGTCCATATCCACACAGGTATTGGATGCACCTGTGTCCAAAATGAATCGACCTTGTACTCCGTTGATTCGGGCAGGGATTTCAAAATGATTGGTCTCCGTAAGCGTTAGAGGGACACTTTCATAACCTTTAAATTTTAAAAACTTCTTTAGCGATTTCATCTTATGGATTTCTTCAGACTAATGGTTAAGAGAACGAAGATAAACCTATTTTTGCTTCATGATGATTACAGATACCCATACCCATTTATATAGCGAGGCTTTTGATGACGATAGAGACAATATGATGCAAAGGGCCTTGGATTCTGGCATTCAACGTTTTTTTATCCCCGCTATAGATTCAACCTACACCCTACGCATGTTTGACTTGGAAAAAGCTTACCCAGATAATGTTTTTTTGATGATGGGTCTTCATCCAACCTCGGTAAAGGAAAACTACAAGGAAGAGTTGAAGCACGTAGAAGAAATGTTGACTCAACGAAAGTTTTATGCGGTTGGTGAGATTGGCATTGATCTATATTGGGACAAAACCTTTTTGAATCAACAGCAAGAAGCGTTTAAGTATCAGATTGAATTGGCAAAAAAGTATCAACTACCTATTGTGATTCATTGCAGGGAATCTTTTGATGAGATTTTCGAAGTTTTGGAAGAGGCAAAGAGCGAAGATCTATTCGGAATCTTTCATTGTTTTACAGGAACCTTGGAGCAGGCTCATCAGGCCATATCTTTCAATATGAAGTTGGGAATTGGGGGAGTGGTCACATTCAAAAATGGAAAAATAGATAAATTCCTAAATGAAATACCCTTGAAACACATTGTGCTTGAAACAGATGCACCCTATCTTGCTCCAGTTCCTTATCGTGGAAAACGAAATGAGAGTGCATACATAATTAAAGTTTTGGAAAAACTGGAATCTGTTTATGGAGTGGATAGGGAACACATAATAGGGGTAACCACAGAAAACTCCAAGGCTATTTTTGGCATATAACAATATGGGTAAAAAGACAAACATACTTTTGATTTATACTGGTGGAACAATTGGTATGGTCAAGGATTTTAAGACTGGGGCACTTAAGGCCTTTAACTTTAATGAATTGATAAAAAACCTTCCAGAATTGAATCATTTGGATTGTGAACTAAAAGGGATTTCATTTGAGCAGCCCATAGATTCATCCAATATGAATCCAAAGCACTGGATTACTATTGCCAAAATCATTGAAGACCATTACGAACAATTTGACGGCTTTGTGGTATTGCATGGAAGTGATACCATGGGCTATTCGGCATCTGCGCTAAGTTTCATGTTGGAGAATTTGATCAAACCGGTCATCTTTACGGGTTCTCAGCTACCCATTGGTGATTTAAGAACGGATGCAAAGGAGAACTTGATCACTTCAATTCAGATTGCCGCTTTATGTGAAAATGGCAAGCCAGTGGTGCAGGAGGTAGGGCTATATTTTGAATATAAACTATATAGGGGCAATCGTACTACAAAAATCAATGCAGAACATTTCCAAGCATTTGCCTCTTTGAACTACCCAGCTCTGGTTGAATCAGGTGTACATCTAAAAGTAAACCATTCAGGTCTTTTTCATCATAAAAAAATCGATGAACCTTTTAAGGTGCACATGAACATGGATAACAATGTGGCCGTTTTAAAACTGTTTCCAGGAATCAACAGCTCTGTATTGGATGCAATTCTTAACGCCAAAGGACTTAAAGCTCTAATATTGGAAACCTATGGAGCTGGAAATGCCCCAACCGATGAGTGGTTTTTGAAAGCTATGGAAAATGCTATTGCTGGAGGTTTGCATATTATCAATGTAACACAATGCTCAGGGGGTAGTGTAGTGATGGGTCAATATGAGACAAGTGCAAGACTTCGGGACATGCAAATGATTAATGGTAAGGACATTACTACAGAAGCCGCCATAACAAAGGCCATGTACCTTCTGGGAAGGCCCGATACCAAAGGTAGATTCAAGGAATTTTTCGAAACTTCACTGAGGGGCGAGATGCGTCAAAATTAACGCCTCAAATTTCCTTAAATAATTATTTTTTCGTTTATTGGTCGGCTCATTATTGAAAATTAGAGAGGTGGCCGAGTGGTCGAAGGCGCACGCCTGGAAAGTGTGTATACACCAAAAGTGTATCGAGGGTTCGAATCCCTTCCTCTCTGCTACGTAATTGCTTTTTCAATTATAAAATTTTTATATCTTTAACATTATTAACTAACTAAATTTAAGTTTGAACAAAATGAAAAAAATATCCTTTACTCTGGCTACTGCCGGAATGTTTGTTTTGGGAACTACGTCAGCATCTGCTGCAATGTTGCAAGAGAACGCTGAAGCCAGCAAAGGCTTTACCCAAGTACTAAAAGAACAGTTCATTCAGGGTGGTCCAGCCTTTATGGGAATTGTACTTCTTTGTTTGATTTTGGGATTGGCCGTTGCCATTGAAAGAATCATCTATTTGAATTTGGCAAGCACCAATTCAGCCAAACTGAAGCAACAAGTTGAAGATGCTTTGGCTTCTGGAGGAGTTGAAGCTGCAAAAGAAGTATGCAGAAATACAAAAGGCCCCGTTGCTTCAATCTTCTACCAAGGTTTGGATAGAGCTGGAGAAGGATTGGAATCCGCAGAAAAAGCTGTTGTAGCTTACGGTGGTGTGCAAATGGGACAATTGGAGAAGAACGTTTCTTGGTTATCCCTATTCATCGCTATTGCTCCGATGC
This sequence comes from Flagellimonas meridianipacifica, assembly GCF_003001695.1. GTDB lineage: Bacteria > Bacteroidota > Bacteroidia > Flavobacteriales > Flavobacteriaceae > Flagellimonas > Flagellimonas meridianipacifica. The sequence continues at coordinate 1,767,099 of NZ_PVYX01000001.1, forward strand.
TTGGATTCATGGGTACGGTAATCGGTATGATTGCAGCCTTCCAGAAAATTGCTGCGGTTGGTAACTTGAGTGCCTCTTTGATTGCGGGAGATATCCAGGTTGCACTTTTGACAACTGTATTCGGTTTGATTACGGCGATTATTCTTCAAATTTTCTACAATTACATTATTGCAAAAATCGATAGTATCGTAAATGACATGGAAGACTCCTCCATATCCTTGATTGATATGTTGGCGGCTCACAAGAAATAATTACGAATTTAAAATCTATCGAGAATCATGAATAAAGTAATTAAAATAGCTCTTATAGCCATCGGATTGTTAGCGGCCGTGCTTTGGTTCTCGCTACCTTCTGGTGATGATCCAGATGCCATTAATAGTGGCTCGATGAACTTTATGTTCATTATTATGTATATACTTTTGTTGGTTGCTGCAGTATCAGCTATCGTTTTCGGATTGAAAAAACTGTTTACTACCAAGGGAAGTATCAAAAAGGCTCTGTTCGCCATAGGTGGATTAGCTATTATTGTAGCAATATCCTATGGTTTATCCTCTGATAATGCAGCCGTTGTTGAGACTATGGCGCAAAGAGGTGTGGAAACTACAGAGGGCACTGTAAAGAATGTTGGAATGGGGTTGAACGTTTTCTTCATCCTTTCTGCGGTTGCAGTAGTTCTTATGGTTTTCCCTGGACTGAAGAAATTATTTGTTAAGTAAAAAAGGGAGATTATGCCTAGAAGAAAAGGTGCACCGGAAGTAAATGCCGGGTCAATGGCGGATATCGCCTTCCTTCTGCTTATCTTTTTCTTGGTAACCACTACCATTGAAACAGATGCAGGTTTGGATCGTATGTTGCCGCCTATTGAACCGCCTGATACAGATGTAATTATCAGACAGAAGAACATATTCACCGTAAATATCAATAAGAACGGTCAATTATTGGTCGAAGACCAATTGATGGATTTGAAAGATTTACGGGAGGCTGCAATAGCATTTTTGGAAAATGGAGCTGATGGAAGCTGTAACTATTGTAAGGGAAGAAGAGATGTTTCTTCCTCAGACAATCCCAGTAAAGCTATTATTTCTCTTAAAAATGACAGGGAAACCAAGTATAGCACTTATATCACAGTGCAAAACGAACTGGTTGGCGCCTATAATGATTTAAGAAATAGAGAAGCTCAGCGTCTTTATAATAGGGACTTTACGGATATGGAATCTGAATACCTCAATCCAGAAACACCATCCAGTATTAGGGATGATTTGAAGGATAAGGTGAAAAGAGTTCAGGATATGTTCCCTCAAAAATTATCCGAAGCAGAAACAACAAGTAATTAATAGTATTTAGATTATGGCAAAATTTGCAAAAAAGAAAGATGGTGATTTACCAGCGGTTTCTACTGCGTCGTTGCCTGATATTGTTTTCATGTTGTTGTTTTTCTTTATGACGGTAACAACTATGAAAGACAGTTCTTTGTTGGTGGAGAATACGCTTCCCAATGCCTCTGAGATAAAAAAGTTGGAGAAAAAGGACAGGGTTATCTACATCTACGTGGGTAAGCCTACTAGGGAATATCAGAAAGTTTTTGGTACGGAGCCTAAAATACAGCTTAATGATAAGTTTGCCAGTATTGACGAAGTAGGGTCATATATTCTGGCGGAAAGAGCTAAGAAGCCTCAAGAACTTCAAAATGTTTTGACCACGGCATTAAAGGTGGACAAAAATGCTAATATGGGACTAATTGCCGATATCAAACAAGAATTGAGAAAAGTAAACGCCTTAAAAGTAAATTACACTACTTACGAAGGAAACGCTTTCAACAATCTACAATAGGCAATAACTTAGATTTAGTGAAAAACGCTCCGGAAATATTCCGGAGCGTTTTTTGTTTTGTAATATTCTATTGTTCAGATGGGTGCAAAGGTTTTGGAATGGTTCTTGAGGTCTGCTAGGTACTAACAGAATCAACAGATTCATCAAAACTTTGTATTATGGGTAGAAACAGAGAAGTCCCTGAAATCAATTCGGGGTCAATGGCGGATATTGCCTTTTTATTGCTTATTTTCTTCTTAGTGGCAACAACAGTCCAAAATGACAAAGGACTGATTCGTAAACTTCCTCAAAAACAAAATGAAACCCTTATCGATATTAATGAACGTAATGTTTTCAGGGTGGTTTTGAACAAAGAAAACCAGTTGATGGTAGAAGGAGAACTACTTCAGATAGAGAATTTGGAGGAAGAAGTCGTCAACTTTTTGGATAATGGTGGGGAAACCGGAAAATGTGATTATTGTATGGGGTCAAAATCCAAGGACTTGTCCGATAGCCCGTCAGACGCTGTAATCTCTTTTAAAAGTGATCGAAAAGCACTTTACGGCAAATATGTTGAGGTTCAGGATAAGTTCACAAAAGCTTACCGCATTCTTAGAAGTCGTGAATCCAGCAGGTTATATGGGATGGATTTTAAAAGCTTGGAAGAGGAATATGCAAAACCGGAAACCACGCAAGAGATGAGAGAAATATTAAAGGAGCGAATTAAGACCATTAGGGAAATGTATCCCATGCAGATTTCAGAAAGTGAATTGATTTTTAAATCATAGGTAAGATGAGAAAGACAAAAAAAAGAATACCGTCCGTATCCACAGCATCACTTCCCGATATTGTCTTCATGTTATTGTTCTTTTTTATGACGGTAACCACTATTAAGGACACTGAAATGTTAGTGGAGAATAAGCTTCCTGAGGCTACCGAACTATCGGAACTGGATAAAAAAGACCGAATCATAGAGATATTCGTAGGTAAGCCGACAGCTAAGTATAGCAATGTTTTAGGCACCGAACCAAAAATACAATTGAATAAAAAACTGTTCAATATTGAGGATGTACGAACATACGTATTGTCTGAATTGGCGAAAAAACCTGAGGGAATTAGAAATTTGGTCACGGTTTCATTAAAAATTGATGAGAATGTACACGTTGGTTTGGTTTCAGATATTAAAAAAGAGTTGCAGGATGTCAATCTTCTAAAGATAAATTATGCTGCGATTCAAGGTAATTACACTTCAGTGTTAGATTAGTTTTAAAAGATTTAGACGAAGACAATCCAAATGTGTATTTTGGGTTGTCTTTATTTATGACATACATGAAATATAATCTTTGGGTACTCTTGTTTATATTATGCCAGTTTGCTGGAAATTCTCAACAGGAAAACAGTAGTGAGATTAGTAGATATTTTGAAGACCAATTCTATATTGGGACAGGAATTAACTTCTTAACGGAAAGGCCAACTGGTGTTGTTCAAAATAGCCTGTCTTATAATCTTCAGTTGGGCTTTATCAAGGATATACCTATAAATAAGGCGAGGAATTTTGGCTTGGGCCTTGGATTGGGTTATGCCACCAATTCGTACTTCAGTAATATTAGAGCAGACAATTCCGGCGGAGAGATAGCGTATTCCATTTTGGATTCGGATGATTTTAGACGAAATAAATTGGAGACCCATGCTATAGAAATGCCCTTAGAAATTAGATGGCGAACTTCAACGGCCACGGAGTATAAGTTTTGGAGAATTTATGGCGGTCTGCGATTTGCATACATTTTTGCAGGAAGTTCCAAATTGGTTTTGGAAACTGAGAATTCATTGAATATAACAGATGATACAATTCGCTTTTCAAATAGTGATATAAGGGACTTTCAATATGGGCTTACGTTGAGTTTTGGTTATAATACCTTCAATATTCACTCTTACTATAGTCTGAATCCACTTTTAAACGATGGAGTGGTTTTGGACAATGGCGAATCCATAGATACCAGAGTGTTTAGAATAGGGATTATTTTTTATATACTATAGCCAGTACTTCAGAATTAACATCTGGGATAAAACACCTATAAAAAAACCGATTAAGAGCTCCATTTTACTGTGAGCGTTCAAGTACAGTCTTGAAGTGGCCACTAGGCCAGTAAGTAGGGTAAACAAACTAATGGCCAAGGTTATATTTATTTCGAAGTGAATACTCAAACCAATCATGAACATTAGGATACTTCCCATTCCCAGGAGATGAATACTGGTCTTGATCCGCAGAAATAGTAAAATCAATGTTGCCCCTATGGCCATAAGCAGACCTAAAAAGAAATAGAAAAGCTCAGGCACATAGTTGTTGGGAATCACTTTGTACAGGATCATGAAAATGATGATCGCATTGATGTACAAAGGGTACTTTCGTTCTTTGAGGGTAGGCAGAAAGATGGAATTGATGATTCCCAAATTCTTAAGAATCAAAAAAAAGATAATTGGAATAATAACCGTAAGAATAAAAATGGGCAAAATATTGCCACTTTGAATTTCTAACGAAGTGTATTTTGGGGTAATCAAAAAATAGATGAGCGTTCCACCAATTGGAACAAACAAAGGGTGAAAAACATAGGAAACAATGTTCAGGAAATGGCGCATCAGATTTGTTTTCTGAGCCTGGCCACCGGGATGCCCAATTGCTCCCTGTATTTTGCCACGGTTCTCCTGGCAATGGGATAGCCTCGCTCCTTCAGGATTTTGGCTAATTTATCGTCGGTCAAAGGCTTTTTCTTCTCTTCATCACCAATTACCGTTTCCAATATCTTTTTGATTTCTCGTGTAGATACGTCCTCCCCTTGTTCATTTTTCATGGCCTCAGAGAAAAACTCCTTAATGAGTTTGGTGCCGTAGGGGGTATCCACGTACTTACTATTGGCCACCCTCGAAACTGTGGAGACGTCCATCCCAATTTGGTCGGCAATATCCTTTAAAATCATGGGACGAAGTTTACGTTCGTCTCCAGTTATAAAGTATTCCTTTTGGTAGTTCATTATGGTGCTCATGGTCACAAACAGGGTTTGTTGACGCTGTTTTATGGCATCAATGAACCATTTGGCGGCATCCAGTTTTTGTTTGATGAACATCACGGTATCCTTCTGTGCTTTAGACTTTTCCTTAGCACTCTTATAACCTTCCAGCATATTGCTGTACTCTCTGGATACATGAAGTTCCGGAGCGTTTCTGCCATTTAGGCTTAGTTCCAGCTCACCATCTACGATTCTTATGGAAAAATCTGGGACAATGTGCTCAATGATTCGTGTACTGCCCGCATAAGAACCTCCGGGTTTGGGATTTAGCCTTTCAATTTCTGAAATGGCATCCTTCAAAGCTTCTTCATCCACCTGATGTTTTTGAAGAAGTTTAGCGTAGTGTTTTTTGGTGAACTGCTCAAAAGACCTTTCCAAAATATCAATAGCCAGTTCATTTGAGTCAGTATTTTCTTTTCGTTTAAGTTGAAGGATAAGGCATTCATCCAAAGATCTGGCAGCTACCCCGGGAGGGTCTAGCTGCTGAACTATTTTGAGGACTTCTTCAATTTTATCTTCTTCAGTATAAATGTTTTGGGTGAATGCTAAATCGTCCATAATATCACTAAGAGGACGACGAATATATCCACTCTCATCAATGCTTCCCACCAGAAACTCGGCTATGGACCATTCTTGATCATCCAAATGCACTGTATTTAACTGATTGAGCAAGTATTGGTTGAAAGAAATTCCGGAAGCGTAAGGGATGCTCTTTTCATCATCATCAGCACTGTAGTTGCTCACTTGAGTGCGATAGTCAGGAACCTCGTCATCGCTCAAATAGTCATCAATATTGATGTCATCCGTCGCAATGGATTCACTATCTCCAGATTCTTCATAGGTATTGTCAAACCCGTCATCCAAGGAATCGTTCTCTGCTTTACCACTTTCAAGCGCAGGGTTCTCTTCCAATTCTTGTTTTAGACGTTGTTCAAATGCCTGCGTAGGCAATTGAATCAGCTTCATCAACTGGATTTGCTGGGGAGACAGCTTCTGGGAAAGCTTAAACTGAAGATGCTGTTTTAACATGGAACTATTACTCTTCCTTTTCCTATAAATTTAAGCAATCGAATTAAAATTCTGCGTTTTGAGGTGTTCTGGGATAGGGAATCACATCTCGAATATTGCCCATACCCGTAGCGAAAAGCACCAAACGTTCAAAACCAAGTCCGAAACCGCTATGGACTGCCGTGCCAAAGCGTCTTAAGTCCAGATACCACCAAAGCTCTTTTTCGTCAATTCCCAGTTCTTCAATTTTTTGTTGTAACACTTCTAGACGTTCTTCACGTTGAGAACCTCCAACAATCTCTCCAATTCCGGGAAAAAGAACATCCATAGCCCTTACAGTCTTGCCATCTTCGTTCAATCGCATATAGAATGCCTTTATTTTGGCTGGATAATCAAACAAAATAACAGGACACTTAAAATGTTTCTCTACCAAAAAGCGTTCGTGTTCACTTTGAAGGTCAGCTCCCCATTCGTTGATTGGGAATTGAAACTTTTTCTTTTTATTGGGTTTACTGTTCCTCAAAATTTCAATCGCCTCGGTATAGGTAACCCTTTTAAAGTTGTTGTCCACAACAAATCGTAACTTCTCAATAAGGGCCATTTCGCTACGCTCGTTTTGCGGTTTGGTTTTTTCCTCATCCAAGAGTCGCTTTTCGAGAAAGGTCAAATCATCCATGCAATGATCCAACACATACTGGATAGTATATTTAATAAAATCTTCGGCCAAGTCCATGTTGGCATCCAGTTCATAAAAGGCCATTTCAGGTTCAATCATCCAAAACTCTGCAAGATGCCTTGAAGTATTCGAGTTTTCTGCCCTAAACGTAGGCCCAAAGGTGTATACTTTTCCAAGTCCCATTGCATAGGTCTCAGCTTCTAACTGACCCGAGACAGTAAGGTTGGTCTCCTTGCCAAAAAAGTCATCTTCGTATTTCACCTCACCCTCATTTGTCAACGGAGGATTTTTGGCATCCAAAGTGCTTACACGGAACATTTCCCCTGCTCCCTCGGCATCCGAACCTGTAACGATGGGTGTATGCATGTAGAAAAACCCGTTCTGTTGAAAATAACTGTGAATCGCGTAAGAAAGGGCTGAACGGACACGCATTACCGCAGAAAACGTATTGGTACGAACCCTTAAATGGGCTTTTTCCCGTAGAAATTCAAAGGAGTGTTTTTTGGGCTGAATAGGATAAGTATCCGGGTCAGCCGTGCCATGAACAAAAACGTCTTCCACCTGGATTTCCAGGCTTTGACCTTTCCCTTGACTTTCCACAAGTTTGCCTTTTATTCTTAAAGCTGAACCAACCGTGATAAGTTTGATGACGGATTCATCAAAATTTTCAAAATCAATGACACACTGAAGGTTATGAATTACAGAACCATCATTTAAAGCAATAAATCTGTTGCTTCTAAAGGCTCTTACCCAACCTTCTATTTGAACGGTATCTCCAATTGGCTGTTTTTCAAGCAATGATTTTATGGAATGTGATATCATTTTGGCTTCACTGAAATTAAGCCGTAAAGATAGTTTTTTGGTCAAAAAAGAGGACTATACACCTAGGTTTTATGACGAAATATCTATTTGTCTTCGGTATCCTTTATCTCTTCCTTGGGTAAAATATCAATTTGAGGTTTTTTAAGTACTTGTTTGTTGGCAATACTCCTTTCCAACGAAAGTAACAGAGATGGTAACAAAATCAAGTTGGCCAACATGGCAAAGAGAAGGGTTGCAGAGACCAATCCTCCAAGCGCTTTGGTGCCTCCAAAATCTGAAATGATAAACACGGAAAAACCAAAAAATAGCACTATAGAGGTGTAGAACATACTCACTCCGGTCTCACGTAAAGCGGCATAAACTGATTTTTTTATGTGCCATCTATGGGTGGTAAGTTCCTGTCTGTATTTGGCCAAGAAGTGTATTGTATCATCCACCGAAATACCAAATGCAATACTAAAGACCAGAATGGTTGAAGGTTTAATAGGTATGCCCAAATATCCCATGAGGCCCGCGGTGATGACCAAGGGAAGTAGGTTTGGTACCAGTGAAATGATTATCATCCGAAAAGAGCGAAATAGATAGGCCATGAATAAGGAAATGAGTCCAATAGCCAAGGCCAGCGAAATCAATAGGTTTTTGACTAAGTACCGAGTTCCTTTAAGGAAGAGCAAAGCTTTTCCGGTCATGAAAACATTATACCGTTCTTGCGGGAAGAATTTGGTAATTGCTTTTTGTACATCCATCTCAATCTCTTCCATCCGGTCGATTTTCACATCCCGCAGAAATGTGGTAAGGCGAGCGGTTTGTCCCGTGCTGTCCATAAAGCTTTCCAGTAAGTCGCCATCTGCGGAAGACTTCCTTACCATGTCCATTATGAAGGTATTCTCCTGTGATGTAGGTAGTTGATAGTATTTTGGGATGCCGTTGTAAAATGCTTGTTTGGAATACTTCACCAAATCTACTACCGAAACTGGGCGGGACAACTCTGGTGTTTCCTCAATAACTTCCCCCAGTTGATTCATACGCCGTAGGGTGGCGGGTCTAAACGCACCATTTTTTCGTTTGGTATCCACTACGATTTCCATGGGCATTATTCCGTCGAACTCCTCTTCAAAAAATCGAATGTCCTTAAAATAATGTGTGTTCTTGGGTAAATCTTCGATTCGACTTCCTGTAATCTCAATTTGATAAATACCGATGATGCTCAACACCAAAATGGCCACTGAGGAAATGTATACCCCAATTCTATGGTCACGAACCATACGCTCCATCCAGTTCACGAAGAAATCTATCCACCTTTTGTTGAGATGTCTCAAGTGCTTTGTCTTGGGCAAGGCCATGAAACTGTATATGATGGGTATAATTAAAAGGGATAGCACAAAAATCCCAACAATATTTATTGAGGCCACAATACCGAACTCTTTGAGGAGGTCACTATCCAGAATGATGAAGGTGGCAAAACCGGAAGCAGTGGTAATATTGGTCATCAAAGTTGCATTTCCTATTTTGGAAATTACCCGTTGTAGGGAAAGTGCTTGATTTCCATGTTTTTTTACCTCTTGCTGATATTTGTTTATTAGGAAAATACAGTTGGGGATTCCAATAACAATTATCAATGGCGGAATCAGCGCTGTAAGTATAGTAATTTCATACTGAAGTAATCCCAAGATACCAAAGGCCCACATTACCCCAATGATAACAACACACATTGAAATAAATGTGGCACGAAAACTCCTAAAGAAGAAAAAGAAAATCAATGAGGTGACCAGAAGGGCCGCAACGATGAAAATGCCTATCTCATCCACGATGGATTTGGTATTCCAAGTACGTATGTAGGGCATACCAGAAACATGCATATCCAGATTTGTCTCAGCTTCAAAATTCCTTACCAAATCCCTCAGGTCGTTTAGAATAAACTCATTCCGGACAGATGTGTTTACAATGTCTTTATCCAAATAGGCAATGGTTTGGATGGTCTCGCTTTCAGGATTGTATATCAACCCATTGTAAAAAGGAAGTTCATTTAAAAGATAATCCTTCAACTGATTCACCTCTTCCAAAGAAGTAGGGTTTTCCTTTATATAATCTTCAATGACAAATTCTTGTTTTTCATTGTCCTTGACCAATACCTGAAGATTATCGGTAGAAACCACAAAATCAACTTCGGGAAAAGCGTCAAGCTGCTTGCTGAACTTATTCCAACGGTTAAAATTTTCAGGCTCGAACAGTTTAGGATTTCTGACAGCAAAAACTATAGCATTCCCCTCCTCTCCAAAAAGGTTGGTAAAAATATTGTAGTTAATGGTGGCTTCATGGTCGTCTGGAAGAATATTGACCTCGGTATTTGATAATTGGATGTTTTTCCATTGTAAAGCCAAAAAAACTGTCGCGGCCACAACAAGAAGAAGTATAAGAATCCGGTTTCTTAATATTATTCGGGCCACGGCAGGCCAGAAACCTTGGGTTAGCTTTGCTACCATACGTGTTCTGTTGGGGGCAAAGTTAGAAAATGATTGGCTGTACTCCTAAGAGATGAACGGTGTAAAAACAATTGAATCAGACCTTCATGATTTCTGCCTCCTTTACAGTAAGGGTGGCATCCACTTTTTTGATGTAGGAATCGGTCAATTCTTGAACATCAACTTCTGCATTGCTTTTAAGATCCTCGGAAATCTCAAGCCTCTTCAACTCTTTGTTTGCTTCCTGTCTGGCGTTCCTTATGCTGACCTTAGCGTCTTCGGCTTCACCCTTGGCTTGCTTTACCAACTGTATCCTGCGCTCTTCCGTAAGAGGTGGCACATTAATAATTACCATTTCCCCATTGTTCATAGGATTAAAGCCTAGGTTGGCATTCATAATAGCTGTCTCAATATCCCCTAAAATACTTTTTTCCCAAGGTTGAACTGATATCGTTCTGGCATCTGGAGTGTTGATGTTGGATACTTGGGAAAGAGGGGTAGGAGAGCCGTAGTATTCCACCATTACAGTTGATAACATAACAGGACTAGCTTTCCCAGCACGTATTTTGACCAAAGCTTTTTCCAAGTGGGAGATGCTTCCATCCATGCTCTCTTTGGCAGCGTCAAGTATAAAGGTTACTTCTTCGTTCATACACTTACATTTTTAAGGTTTGGTCGCAAAAGCTCTGCCAAATTATATATTGACAACTGTGCCTATGCTCTCTCCTTGAACTATTTTCATGAGATTTCCCCTTGTGTTCATATCAAAAACCACAATAGGGAGCTCATTTTCCTGACTCAATGTAAAGGCTGTGGTATCCATTACCTTCAGCCCTTTGGAAATTACATCGTTAAATGAAATTCTATCAAATTTAGTTGCTGTCTTATCTTTTTCTGGGTCTGAGGTGTATATACCGTCAACTCTTGTGCCTTTCAAGATTACATCTGCCTTGATTTCAATAGCTCGAAGAACCGCAGCTGAATCTGTGGTAAAATAGGGGTTCCCTGTTCCTCCACCAAAAATGACGACCCTACCTTTTTCGAGGTGGCGCATGGCCCTTCTTCGAATAAATGGTTCGGCAACCTCATTGATTTTTATGGCGGACTGCAATCGAGTTTCAACACCATGTTGTTCCAAAGCGCTCTGCAAAGCAAGGCCATTAATAACGGTTGCCAACATACCCATGTGGTCACCTTGAACACGATCCATGCCTTGACTGGCCCCTGAAAGACCTCTGAATATGTTTCCCCCACCAATGACGATGGCTACTTCAATACCTTTTTCAACTACAGCCTTGATATCTTCAGCGTACTCCGCCAAACGTTTTCCATCAATTCCATATTGTTGTTCACCCATTAAGGCTTCTCCACTGAGTTTTAAAAGAATTCTTTTGTATTGCATGTAGGCCGAGTTGAAATCCGGACAAAAATAATCAAAAATATTTACGCCATGAGTCTAGAAAACTCAATGATTTCATAATAAAATGAAGAAAAAAGAATACATTTTGTAACCTTTTGAATTTAGGACAGTATTCCCTTAAACGAACCTAAAATAACGGACAACTTGCAAGATCTTACGGACAACTCTCTTATGCTTAAAGTCAAAAAAGGAGACCTTGATAAACTGGGGCTATTGTATGAACGGCATAAAAATAAACTATTTGGTTTCTTCTATAATCTGGGAAATAATCCATCCGTAAGTGAAGACCTTGTTCAGAATGTTTTTGTAAGAATGTTGCAATATCGGAGTTCGTTCTCAGGGAATGGAGCTTTTGGGGCATGGATGTTCAGAATGGCTAGAAATGTGAATTATGACTATCATAAGAAAGCTGCAAAAACCGAGGTGTCAAGTAGTTCTTCAAATATTGAAATAAGGGATCCGATGAACGACGAGTTGAACGAGGGGATTGAGACTGAGGGGAACAATGCTCTTTTAAGAAGAGCGATGGCTCAATTGTCGGAAGAAAAAAGAGAACTGTTGATATTGACGAAGTATAAAGGATTAAAATTTTCTGAATTGGCTGAAATAATTGGTTGTTCCGAAGGAGCAGCAAAAGTAAGGGTGCACAGGGCACTCAAAGAATTGAGAGGTATTTTTTTAGAATTAGAAATAGGATAACATGGATAAGGAAACATTTGAGATAATGGTGATGGATTACTTGGCTGGTGAAATGACCGTGAGTGATAAAGACATGTTCGACACGCTTCTAAAGGAGAATCCGGAATATCAAAAAACATATTTGGATTTGGAAGCATCTTGGCATTCGATTCAAAAGCTTAATTCACCAGAACCTTCAAAAAAGATGGATGATTCTTTCTTCAACATGCTTTCCAAAGAAGTGGAAAAGAATCAGGCAAATACATCTAAGAATATTGTAGACGAGTGGTTTGGATGGTTCAGGCCACAATTTGCACTGGGAGCATTGCTACTGCTTATTGGTTTGGGATTGGGCTACTTTTTGTCTCCCAAAGAAGAGGCATCAACAGAAAATAATGTTGTGGACATAGAAACGGAAGAAGTAAGACAAAAATTGGTGCTTACTCTTTTGGAACAGCCGTCGGCTAACCAGAGATTGCAAGGGGTAGGTGAGGCCAATAAAATTGCCAAAGTGGATGAAATAGTAATAAAGGCGCTTTTGAAAACATTGAACAGTGACACTAATGTGAATGTGAGACTTGCCGCCGTGGAATCTTTGACCAATTATGTGGATAATCCTTTGGTGCGTCAAGGTTTGGTGCAGGCCATTCCCAATCAGGAGTCTCCTATCATGCAGATTACTCTAGCAAATCTAATGGTGGCCCTACAAGAAAAAGCATCCATTGAACCTTTCAAACAACTATTGAAAGAACAAGAATTGGATACTACAGTAAAAAAGAAAATCAAGAATTCTATTGAATCTATCATATAGGAGTTTATTTATCAATCTGTCCTTTTATAAGGACCAAATCAAATTACGAACAGTTAAAATGTATTTAAAATGAGAAAACAGTTAATTGTAATACTGTCATTAAGTGTGGGGATATGTGTCCAACACATGACCGCGCAAAAGAAGGAGTTCACCGAGGTGATTCAAAAAGAAGTGGAGGTAGGAAATGCTTCTGAAAGTAACTTAGTGGTTAAAAATGTCTTTGGTTCCATCGAAATTGTGGGATATTCCGGAAGAACCGTCCAAGTGGAGGTGGAACGTAGCATTCTGGCTGAAACCAAGTCAGATTTGGAATTGGGAAAATCTGAACTTCAATTGAAGATTACGAAGTTACCCAACAAGATAATAGTTCGTCCAGATGCCCCCTATATTGATTTTGATGAGGAGAAACTGAGATATCGGTGGTGCGACAATTCGTATGACCTAAGCTATGAGCATAAACTGGACATCAAAGTAAAGGTTCCGAATACCATGATCATTGATGTGGGGACAGTTAATGATGGTGAGGTTTTGGTAGAGAACACTCGAGGTAAGTATCTGAAAGCTGAAAACATCAATGGGGGTATTACACTTACCAATGTTACAGGAAAAACCAAAGTAAACTGTATCAATGGACCAGTTACCATATCTTATGCAAACAATCCCACGGAAGCATCTGAGTATTATTCGTTGAATGGAGATATCAATATCTCCTATCAGAAATCACTTTCCGCCAATATTTCTTTTAAAAGTATGAACGGAGATATATTTACGGATTTTGATATCAACAAACAGTTTACGCGAACCAATAAATCCATTGGGGAAGGAAGTAAACCAAAGTTTAAGTTTGAATCGCGACCCGTGGTTCAAATTGGAAAAGGTTCTGTGGATTTTGATTTTGAAACTTTAAACGGAAATGTATACATCAAAAAAATATAGTACAATGAAAAAGATAAAATATATAACAATGCTCTTTGCTTTTTTGGCAATAAACGGACTAATAGCTCAGGAGGACAGTATCGATTTGTTTTCGGTTCCTTTAAGTAATCCGAACAATCCGGGCAAATTGGTGGTAGATCAAATAGCGGGCTCTATCAAAGTTGAAGCATACGAAGGGAAGGAAGTGGTAATCAAGGCTTCTTTCGGAAGTAAAAAACAGCATTACAAAGATGACAGTAAAGAAAAGCCAGGAATGAAGCGTATTTCAAGTACATCATTAAACATTGGGGCAGAGGAAAAGGATAACGTTGTCCGAGTGATTAATGAACAATGGAATAGAATCACCAATCTGGAAATTAAAGTTCCAAGGAACTTTTCCTTGAAATTATCCACTGTTAACGATGGAAACATCTTTGTGACGGGAGTTAACGGCGAAATGGAAATTAGTAATGTAAATGGAGAAATAACTTTGGAAGGGGTTAGCGGGTCAGCTTCCACCGATACAGTTAATGGGGATATCAAAGTAAATTTCAAGAGTATAACCACAGATGCGAATATGGCATTTAGTAGTCTTAACGGCGATGTGGATATCACTTTTCCCAGTTCTTTGAAAGCAGATGTAAAGGCAAAGTCGGATATGGGAGAAATTTATACAGATTTTGATATGGCCGTTTCTGCAAACCAACCAGAAGTGAGCGATAATAGGTCATCGGGCACCTACAAGGTGAAAATAGAGCAATGGGTGCGGGGTAAAATTAATGGTGGAGGGCCTGAAATGCTATTCAAGACTTTCAATGGAGATGTATACATCAAGTCGAAATAGTAATATTATACCAATGAAACAAAAAGGCCGCTCTAAAAGCGGCCTTTTTTATTGATGAAATATGTATTCTTATCCCAATGCTACTCTCTGGAATCCTGTGATTTCCAAACCGGAATCTACAGATTTTACATATTGAGCAACACTTTGCTTGCTATCTTTAATAAAAGCTTGATTAATCAGTGTATTGTCTTTGAAGAAACGCTTCAGTTTACCTTTTGCAATATTTTCCAGCATTGCTTCTGGCTTTCCTTCTTGACGTAATTGATCTTTGGCAATTTCAATTTCCTTGTCAATTGTAGCTTGGTCAACACCTTCCTCATTCAATGCAACAGGGTTCATTGCGGCAGCTTGCATAGCTACGTCTTTTGCAGCTTGAGCAGCACCATCAACGGAAGCGGAAAGACCCACCAAAGTGGCAATCTTATTTCCAGCATGAATGTATGAACCTACAAAAGGAGCATCCAATTTTGCAAAACTTCCAATTTCAATTTTCTCCCCGATTACACCGGTTTGTTCCGTAAGCTTCTCAGCAACGGTCATCCCATTGTATGCTGCATCTAGGAAAGCATCTTTACTATCAAAATCCAAAGCAAGCTCTGCTAATTCATTGGCCAAAGAAACAAAGCTGTCATTTTTGGCAACGAAGTCGGTTTCACAATTCAATGAGATAATGACCCCACTGGATTGATTCCCATTAACTTTAGCAATTGCAGCGCCTTCTGAAGAATCACGGTCTGCTCTTTTTGCAGCCACTTTTTGACCTTTTTTTCTAAGGATTTCTATTGCTTTTTCAAAATCACCTTCAGCTTCAACTAGGGCTTTTTTACAGTCCATCATTCCGGCCCCGGTCATTTTTCTAAGTTTATTTACATCTGCGGCGGTAATCTTTGCCATTTTTTCTGTGTTTAAAATTTATATAAAATAAAACAGTGTTGCGGTATTTCGCTTTAGGACAATGTTAATTAAAGGATAGATTATTCAACCCCTCCTTTAGCCTTGTCCTGCCATTCTTTAAGTTCGTCCCATTTGCCATCTGCAGCCATTTGGGCTTGTTTCCCCCAACTTGTTGGATCCAAATGAGCCATTCTAGAACTCGCTTCGGTCAAAATCTCTTTGATTTTTTCAGCATCCGTTTTTGCCAAAATAGCGTAGGTGTTTATTCCTTGGTTACTAAGCGCTTCAGCGGCTTTTGGCCCAATTCCTTCAATTTTGGTTAAATCTTCCACTTCGGCCTTGGCTACTGCGGGAGCCTCTTTAGGTTCTTCAACTACTTCTACCGGAGTTTCTTCTACAACGGTTTCTACTTCTGTAATCGTTTCCTCTTCTTTAGCCGGAGCTTCCTCAACGGCAGCTACAACTTCCTCTTGTGGAGCTTCAGCAGTCTCTTTTGCTTCTGCTTTTTCTTCTTGCTTATCGTTTTTACGATCTGCCAAACCTTCAGCAACAGCGCTGGTAACTTCTCCTAAAATGGCTTCAATCGATTTACCTGCATCATCATTTGCTGGAATTACATAATCAATGGGCCTTGGATCGGAGTTGGTATCCACCATGGCGAAAATAGGAATGTTCAATTTTTGGGCTTCTTTCACTGCGATATGCTCTCTCATAGTGTCCACTATGAAAATAGCGCCAGGAAGACGGGTCATGTCAGCTATTGAACCTAAGTTTTTCTCCAACTTAGCTCTCAAACGGTCCACTTGCAATCTTTCTTTTTTGGAAAGAGTATTGAAGGTACCGTCTTTTTTCATCCTATCGATAGCTGCCATTTTCTTGACTGCTTTTCGAATAGTAACAAAGTTGGTCAACATTCCACCGGGCCACCTTTCAGTGATGTATGGCATATTGACTTTGGATACCTTATCGGCAACAATGTCTTTTGCTTGTTTTTTGGTAGCAACGAAAAGAATTTTTCTACCGGAAGAAGCTATTTTTTTCAATGCTTCTTTGGCCTCGTCTAATTTTGCTACGGTCTTGTAGAGATTAATCACGTGAATTCCGTTTCGCTCCATGTAAATGTATGGGGCCATGTTGGGATTCCACTTTCTTGTTAGGTGTCCGAAGTGCACACCTGCTTCCAATAAGTCTTTAACTTCTGGTTTACTTGCCATCTTTTGTACTTAGTTTACGTTCCGTTGTATTAGCAATGAAAGGGTGGTCACCTGGGTTCGCCCCTTTCATTTAGATGCTAAACTAGTATCCAAAAAGTTGATGTTTGCTCTTTGGAACAACGACAACTTGATTAAAAATTTAACCCTGAATGGTTTCAGGGTTTTCAATGAACTTATAATTGTGGACAAATAATGTCCGGTATTCTTAACGTTTCGAGAATTGGAATTTCTTTCTCGCTTTCTTTTGACCAAACTTCTTACGTTCAACCATTCTTGGGTCTCTAGTTAGTAGGCCTTCCGGTTTAAGAACAGTTCGGTTTTCTTCATTTATTTCGCACATAGCTCTTGAAAGGGCTAAACGAATAGCTTCGGCCTGACCTGTAATTCCACCGCCGTATACATTAACTTTTACGTCATATGTATCTTCGGTACCGGTCAAAGCAAATGCCTGTTGAATTTTGTATTGCAAAGGAGCAGTTCCAAAATAATCTTTGTAATCTCTTTTGTTTACTGTGATGTTTCCTTTTCCTTCAGAAACATAAACCCTTGCTACTGCAGTTTTTCTTCTACCTATTTTGTGAACAACTTCCATTATTTGTAGTCGTTTAAGTTTATTGCTCGTGGTTTTTGTGCATCGTGGCCGTGCTCAGTACCTGCATACACTTTTAAGTTTCTAAAAAGATCGGCGCCCAATCTGTTTTTTGGAAGCATTCCTTTTATAGATTTTTCAACAATGCGCTCAGGGTGCTTGTCCAACATTTCTGTTGCAGTTGTTTCACGCTGACCTCCAGGATAACCAGTATATCTTTGGTATGTCTTTTCGGCCCACTTGTTTCCAGACAAGCTTACTTTTTCGGCATTAATGACAATTACATTGTCACCGCAATCCACATGGGGAGTAAAGCTAGGCTTGTGTTTTCCTCTTAGCAACTTAGCCACTTTGGAAGCTAACCTACCCAATGTTTGTCCTTCTGCATCTACCAACAACCATTCTTTGGTAACGGTTGATTTGTTTGCGGAAATTGTCTTGTAACTTAATGTATCCACTGTGAGAATATTAATCTTTTAATAACCTATCCGTTTTTAACGGGCTGCAAATGTACAATTATTAGATTGAATTACAAATGGTTGTTATTGATTATTTTTTAATTTTTGAAAGAGTCTCGAGCAACATCAAAGTTTTGGTCAAGATATGTTAAAGTCCAACTAAAATTGAGGCAAACTGTAACTGATTTCATTTTTGCTGGTCTTTAATTTAACTATCAAATCAAAAAACGGAAACAGTGAGACGACCAACCCTTTTACTGGCCCTGCTTTTTCTTTCTATTTGGGCAAGCGCACAAGACTCAACAGAAGTAGTTCCTATAAAAATTTATGTAACCAAGGCCATTGAGCAGAATCAACCACCTTCCATAGATGGACTACTTAATGATCAAGTATGGAATACCGTAGAATGGACAGGAGATTATGTAGAGTTGCAACCCGATGAAAATACCCCACCGAGCTATCAGACAAAGTTTAAGATTGTGTATGACACTAAGTACCTATATATTGGAGTACGTTGTTATGATGCAGAACCCGATAAGATTGTAAAAAGATTATCACGTAGAGATGGGTTTGATGGAGATTGGGTGGAATTCAACATTGACAGTTATCATGATAAACGCACTGCATTTTCGTTTACGGTTACCGCTGCAGGAGTTAAGGGAGACGAGTTTGTTTCAAACAATGGCAGTAACTGGGACGGAAGTTGGAACCCAATCTGGTATACCAAAACCAATGTGGACGAAGAGGGTTGGACAGCCGAGCTCAAAATTCCTTTAAGTCAATTAAAATTCAGTGGAGCCGATGATCAGGTGTGGGGACTTCAGTCGACAAGACGGTTTTTTAGGGCCGAAGAACGCTCCTTGTGGCAGAGAAAACCCATAGACCAACCTGGATGGGTAAGTGAGTTTGGTGAATTGCATGGCCTCAAAAACATTGAACCCCAAAAACAATTGGAGATACAACCGTACACGGTAACAAGTGGGGAAACATATGAAGCCGAGGAAGGAAATCCTTTTAGGGATGGAAACGACAATGATGTAACTGTAGGACTGGATGCAAAGATTGGTATTACCAACGACTTAACTTTGGATTTGACAGTAAATCCAGATTTTGGTCAGGTTGAAGCCGACCCTTCTGCCATTGCTCTTGATGGTTTTCAAATTTTCTTTCGAGAACAACGCCCGTTCTTCGTAGAAAACAAGAATATTTTCGATTTTAATGTATCACAATCTGAAGCTGGAAATACCTTTGGATTTGATAATGTCTTTTATTCCCGTAGAATAGGAAGAAGCCCTCAAGGGTCTCCCGATACTTCGGATGATGAATTTGTAGACCAACCCGCCAACACTCCCATTATTGGTGCTGCGAAGTTTAGTGGCAAAACTAAGGATGGATGGGCCATAGGGGTTTTGGAAAGTGTTACGGCACGTCGCTATGCTTCAATCGTGAATGAAGAAGGGGATGGAAGAAGGGAAATGGTGGAGCCGTTGACCAACTATTTTGTAGGAAGGCTTCAAAAGGATTTTAATGATAGAAATTCCTATATCGGAGGAATTTTTACTGCGACCAATAGAGACAATCTAACGGAGCAACTTGACTTTTTGCATCGCTCCGCTTATACCGGTGGAGTGGATTTTAAACATCAATGGCACAACAGGGATTGGTATGTGGAAGGAAATCTTATTCTAAGTCATGTACAAGGAAGTCAAGAGGCTATCCAGAATACTCAAGAATCCATTACCCATCTGTTCCAACGGGTGGATGCTGAACATGTGGCTGTGGACCCAAATAGAACTTCTTTGACAGGGAGTGCCGGGAACCTTCAAATAGGGAAAATTGGTAGTGGCCATTGGAGATTTGAGACAGGAGGTACATGGAGATCTCCAGAATTGGAACTGAACGATATCGGATTTCAAAGACAATCCGATGATATTCGACATTATACTTGGGTAGGTTATCAAACGCTCAAACCGGACAAAACCTTTAGAAGGGTAGGAATCAATTATAATCATTGGAGTGCGTGGGATTTTAACGGAAACCATAATATTCTCCGTTTCAATACCAACAGTTGGCAAAATTGGCAAAATAACTGGTTTAGCAATTTTGGATTCAACTATGGACCAAGACGGTACGATAATTTTGCTTTACGCGGGGGACCTAGGTTAAAACGCTCCCCAGACGTAAGTTTTTGGAACTCAATACGGACGGACAACAGAAAAAAGCTACGTTTCAATTTCTTCCATCGTGGGCAAAAGGCGGTTGATGACTCCTATAGGTCTTATTTTATTGAAGCAGGATTGGTCTATCAACCGGTAAATGCCATCCGTGTTTCTGCTTTTCCATCTTTGAGCATTA
Organism: Flagellimonas meridianipacifica; assembly: GCF_003001695.1. Taxonomy (GTDB): domain Bacteria; phylum Bacteroidota; class Bacteroidia; order Flavobacteriales; family Flavobacteriaceae; genus Flagellimonas; species Flagellimonas meridianipacifica. The sequence continues at coordinate 1,787,119 of NZ_PVYX01000001.1, forward strand.
ATAATGATAAGCTTCAGTTCATTGAGAACTTTGAAGATATAAACGGTTCCCCAAGGTATTTGAATGGTGAAATTCAGCAACGTACCCTTAGTATGTCATTCAGATTCAATTATACCATCAATCCCAATTTGACGGTTCAATATTGGGGGCAGCCCTTCATTTCAAGGGGACGCTATTCCAATTTCAAACATGTCACCGATGCCACGGCCCAACGTTTTGAAAATCGTTTTTTGGCCTATACGGACAATGAGGTTACTCTTTCGGATGGCACGTATGCTGTGGATGAAAACGTAACGGGTTCAACAGATTTTAGTTTTGACGATCCGGATTTTTCTTTCGTGCAGTTTCGCTCCAATTTGGTGATTCGATGGGAGTATATTCCCGGTTCGGAAATCTTTTTGGTATGGTCCCAGGATATTTCGCAAAGTGGTGACCCATCCCAAGGTCTTTTGGACGGATTGAGTGATAATATTTTTGGACAGCAACCTCAAAACATATTTCTCTTAAAAGCGACATATCGTTTTGTCCTCTAAATTTCAAGGTGTTGTGATACTTTTTTGATGCTTTTTGCGTTATTCCCGCAATAACCTCACAAACAAAATCATGAAAAAGATAGTATTGTTTCTTGCTGTTGTTACCTTATCATTTTCTTGTTCCAATGATGCGGATGACAACGATGCAATGGGTTCGGAAAACCGTTTGGTAGGTACTTGGGTATTGACTGACTTACGTATTGATAGTGGAGTCGACAGTGATGACCTTGACTTTGCCAAAGAAATTGTTGCATTTCTTCAGGGAATTGACTGTGACCTAATCACATTCACATTTAATGAAGATGGTACGGTTACATCTGTAGATAGAGCTAGTTTTATTTCCATTAATGTTGGAATGAACGGATTGGATATCCCATGCCCTACAGAAAGTGACACTGAAAATTCAATTTGGTCCTTGGAAGGGAATCAACTTACCTTCATCAACGAAAATTTGGAAGAGGAGACCATAACCATAGCCTTTGAAGGAGATAACACTTTAATTATTGCGGGCGAGGACATTGATGCTCAGAATTTCACTGGAGCTGGTGCAATATTCACCAGACAATAATAGAGCTAAAAACCTAAAAGAAAGAGGCTGTCTAAAAAGTATGGTTTCGTCAACCTGAACTTGTTTCAGGTTCCCTTTAAATACTTGTATTTCAAAATATTGAGATTCTGAAATGAATTCAGAATGACAACTCTTACTCTTTTTTAGACAGCCCCTTTATTTTTTCTAGGGCTTTCACCAAGGCTTCATTTGCTTCTTGAGTGCCTATAGTTATACGTACTTTTCCGGGAGCACCAAACTGTGAAACAGGGCGAACCATAACACCCTCGTTCATGAGAAAATCGGTAAATTCAAATTCTGGTATGGGTGGGTCTATTATAAAGAAGTTGCCCTGTGAAGGCCAATATGTAATTCCCAGTCTTTGGAATTCATTTTCCAAGAATCCTCTTCCTTCTAGAACGGTTTTGACCGTTTCGGCAACAAATTCTGAATCATTCAAAGCACCGATGGCAGCTTCCAAAGATGTTAGTGGTAAAAGAAAAGGTTTATGGATTTGACGAATGTAGTTGGCAATTTTAGAAGTAGTATAGCAATAACCCACACGTAAACCGGCCAAACCATAGGTTTTGGAAAAACTATTAATGGCAATAACATTATGGCCAGCTTTTACATAGGGTAGGGCTGAGGTATAATCTTCGGCATTCGCAAAATGTCTGTATACCTCATCAAAAACAATAACGATATTCTTTGGAATTCGGTCTAGGAAATCTTCAAGTACGTTTTTGGGAATATAGGTTCCTGTGGGATTATTGGGACTGGTTAAAAAAATTACCTTGGTCCTAGGGGTGATAGCATTCAAGATACCTTCAACATCTAAGGCGTAATCGGTACCCTTAAGGCGAACATCAATCAATTTAGCCCCATACCATCTTGAAAAAACTGAATAGGGCAAAAAACAGGGATTGGAATAAATTACCTCATCCCCTTCATTGATGAAGGCCCGTAACAACATATCAATAATTTCCGACCCACTGTTACCGCAGATAAATTGGTCCACCTTTAACTGTTGGTCAAAGTCAGCTACCAGTGTCTCTCGTAATCGAATATCGGTTTGGTCTGGATAGATGGCCACATTGGTAGCCGCCTGTATAAGAGCCTCAGTGGCTTTTGGAGACTGCCCCAATGGATTCTCATTTGAGGAAAGCTTGTATATTTTTTTGTTGGATTCCTTCGGAAGATTTTTTCCCCCTTTGTATACTTCCTTCGGCTCTAAATGGGGTTTGAAAATGGATTCGATTCCTTTTTCCATGTCATAAGGTTTCAGTATACATTAGCAAGGCCATGGCCTTAGTAGTCTCTCCATCCTCTAAAATTCTCTGTGCCAACCAGTGCAATTGGCTTTTCAATTTTTCCGAAGCTCCTCCTAACTTTTTAATCATCATTTGTACTTCGTCATCTTTTTGGATGGAATTCAAATCATCCTGGCTGGGTAAAGCTTCAAGGTTGCCAAGGCGTCCCAGATTGTTTCCGGTTAAAACCTCACTTTCACGAATCCCCTTGGGCAATGCGTCAACTCCAATACCTTTGGTTCGAATAGGTTTGGGAATTTCAAAGAGTGCACTTTCCGAAGCTCTCACGTACCAACTGCCTCCCATTCTTCCTACCAAATTCAGTTTTTTAGTGTCAAGCTGCCCATCGGTCAAATATTTTTCACTTATGTGGATACGTTCTACTTTCGCAATTACCAGGTTTCCAGCACCCGGTTCTTCTGCAAGCTCAATGGTTTGCTGCACTTTACACTCAAAGGAAACTGGAGCCTCTCCAACTCTTGGGGGTCTTACTGTTTCACTTGGAATTTGGGTAAGTCCGGCTTTTTCGAATTCATTTACCCCCCGTTCATATGCCGTGCTTGCAAGGGACATTTGTTCTACAATAGTATGGTTGACAATATTGATGACCACTTCTGGAACTTCCTTTACATTTAGATAGGAATGCTTATGGGTGTTATCCCGCCCACTTCGAGCAGGTGAAAAAATAAGCACCGGTGGATTGGAACTGAAAACATTGAAATAGCTGAACGGGCTTAAATTTACATTTCCAGCAGCATCGATGGTGCTTGCAAAGCAAATGGGACGAGGCGCTACTGCTGTGAGCAAGATGCCATGAAGGTCCTGTTGCGAAATGCAAGTCGGGTCTATGGTTTTTGTCATATTAGTTCTTTATACGTCATTTCGAACGAATGTGAGAAATCTATTTTAGATTCCTCGTCACTTCGCTCCTTCGGAATGACATTTCACTTTTATTTTGGTGGTAGAACTTTTGATGAAACTTCACCAAATCCAACACGAATATCGCCTTTTTGAGCATAACCACGCATGTTCACCGTATCTCCGTCGTTAATGAACTTTCGTTCCGAGCCATCTTTCATTTTGAGTGGTTTGGTTCCCATCCAAGCTAATTCCAACATAGACCCATAAGAATCTTCACTTTTACCTGAAATGGTCCCCGATGCCATCATATCACCAACATTAATATTACATCCGTTCACGGTATGGTGAGCCAATTGTTGAGCCATATTCCAATACATATATTTGAAATTACTCTTACAAATAATGGTTTCTTCGCTGTTTTCAGGTGTGATACCTACTTCTAAGTTAACTTCGTAATTCTTGTCTCCTTCATATTCCAAATAGGAAAGAACTTTGGGTTCCTGCTTTGGTCCAGAAACACGAAAAGGCTCCAACGCTTCCAAGGTCACTATCCATGGTGAAATGGAAGAAGCAAAATTCTTGGCTAAGAATGGACCCAATGGTACATACTCCCATTTTTGGATATCACGTGCGGACCAGTCATTGAATAAAACCAGTCCGAAAATATAATCCTCAGCATCTGATGTGGAAACCGATTCACCCATTTGGGTATTTTTTCCACATACGAACCCCATTTCCAATTCAAAATCCAAACGCTGTGAAGGGCCAAAAACAGGTGTACTTGAATCTTTGGGTAGCGTCTGTCCTTTAGGACGATGAATGGGTTCACCACTTACCACAATGGAACTTGCTCTACCGTGGTAACCCACGGGGATATGTTTCCAGTTGGGCAATAAGGCATTTGCGGGGTCGCGAAACATTTTACCTACATTGGTGGCATGCTCAATGCTTGAATAAAAGTCCGTGTAATCACCAACATAGACGGGCATATGCATTTGAGCATCCTTTTGTAAGACAAAAAGTTCAGGTTTTCCAGCTAGGACAGATTCATCATCTTTGAGCCAATATTGAATATCCTTTCTAACCCTGGAAGTGATTTCCTTTCCCAAAGAGATAAAATCGTTCAATACATCTTTCTCAAAAACGGCTGTGTTGAAATCAAATACATCAAGTTCAGCCAGTGCTGCCAAATCCAAGATATGCTCCCCAACGGCCACTCCAGCTCGTGGGCTCCTATCTTGGGTTGAAAATATTCCGAAAGGAATGTTATGGATTGAAAAATCTGAATTTTCAGGTATGTTTATAATCATGTTTTTGGTGCGTCATTCCTGCGAAAACAGGAATCTGTTTTTAAATGGATTCCCGCGCAGGCGGGAATGACAAATTGATTTAATTAATCCAACCAAGATTGATAATATTCACCATCATCAATCTTCATGGCATTTTCGGTAACTTGTAAAGGTTTGAAGGTATCTATCATTACCGCCAATTCCTCTGTGCCCTTTTTGCCAATACTTCCTTCATATGTTCCGGGATGTGGCCCGTGTGGAATTCCAGCGGGATGCAAGGATATGTAACCAGGGCCAATACCCTTTCTGCTCATAAAATCCCCATCTACATAATACAAGACTTCATCAGAATCTATGTTGGAATGGTTGTAAGGCGCAGGAATGGCCTTTGGATGGTAATCGTACAAACGAGGGCAGAACGAACAGATAACGAATGCACCAGTCTCAAAAGTCTGGTGCACAGGGGGTGGTTGATGTACCCGACCTGTGATGGGTTCAAAATTGTGAATTGAGAAGCCGTAAGGATAATTGTAGCCATCCCATCCCACAACATCAAACGGATGTGTTGCGTACACCAAGCTGTGCAACATGCCTTGTTTTTTTATTTTCATCAAAAACTCTCCCGTCTCATCGTGACTTACCAAATTCTGGGGTAATTTATAATCCCTCTCACAGAATGGGGAATGCTCCAAAAGTTGGCCAAACCAGTTTCGGTATCGTTTTGGGGTATAAATCGGATGGAAGGATTCAGCATATAAAATGCGGTTATCCTCTGTATCAAATTCAATTTGGTAAACCATTCCTCGTGGAATGATAAGGTAATCCCCATATTCAAAAGGAATGTCCCCTACAAAAGTTTTTAGGGTCCCGGAGCCTTTGTGAATAAAAAGCATTTCATCCGCATCTGCATTCTTATAAAAATAAGATGTCAATGATTTTCTAGGGGCGGCAAGGCCAACGTGTACGTCACTATTGACCAAAAGGGGTTCTCGCGCATCCAAAAAATCATCTTGTGGTTTAACATCAAAACCGATTAGCTTACGGGAGGTGATGTTTTTTTCCACGGCAATTTTTGGACTCACATCTATGGGTTCACCTACTTTTTTTACCTGAGTGGGGCGGTGAATATGATATAAGAGTGAAGACATGCCATCAAAACCAATAGTGCCGAACAGTTGTTCATAGTATAGCGTGCCATCGGTTTTCTCAAATTGCGTATGTCGCTTTTGCGGAATTTTTCCGAGTTTATGATAAATCGGCATAAAATATAATTTTTAGTGCAGTGTACCTCTAACTTCTTGTTCTCTTTCAATCGCTTCGAACAATGCCTTAAAGTTACCTTTTCCAAAGGATTGCGCCCCTTTTCTTTGAATGATTTCAAAAAACATGGTAGGCCTAGGCTCTACGGGACGAGTGAAAATCTGAAGTAAGTACCCTTCGTCATCTCTATCTACAAGGATACCCAACTCTTTCAATGGAGCAATGTCTTCATCGATTTTGCCCACCCTATCAGTAACGGCATCGTAATAGGTGTCGGGAACCCTCAAGAATTCAACACCTCTGCTTCTAAGAGCTTTAACGGTCTTAATGATGTCATCTGTAGCAACGGCAATGTGTTGTACACCTTCACCTTCATAGAAATCCAAATATTCTTCCACTTGGGATTTCTTTTTGCCCTCCGCAGGTTCGTTTATCGGGAATTTGATACGCCCGTTGCCATTACTCATTACCTTGCTCATAAGCGCGGTATACTCCGTGGAGATATCGTTATCATCAAAAGAAAGAATGTTTACAAACCCCATGACCTTTTCGTAGAATTCTACCCAATGGTTCATTTTATTCCATCCCACATTTCCTACCATATGGTCAACGTATTTTAAACCTACCGATTCTGGATTGTAGTATGGTGTCTCCCACTTTATATAACCTGGCAAGAAAGTGCCGTGGTAGTCTTTTCGTTCCACAAAAATGTGCACGGTCTCACCGTAGGTGTAAATGCCCGCTCTCACCACTTTACCGTCCTTATCTTCTTCAACAACAGGCTCCATGTAAGATTTTGCGCCTCTAGCAATTGCGGTTTCATAAGCATAGGTAGCATCATCCACCCATAAAGCGACTACTTTTACACCATCGCCATGAGCATCAATGTGTTTCCCTATTTCTGTCCCACTTTTTAAAGGGGATGTCAATATCAAACGAATTTTATCCTGTATTACCACGTAGCTTTCTCGGTCTTTTAATCCAGTCTCAAGTCCAGCATAGGCATAGGATTGAAAACCAAATGCAGTTTTGTAGAAGTGTGCGGCTTGCTTTGAATTACCCACATATAGTTCAATATAATCCGTGCCATTTATAGGCATGAAGTCTTTGGCTTCATCGTGAATTTTAGGGATTGTGGAAGTTTCCATAGTGTGCGTTTTTATATTGTAATATTATTATTGTTGTTAGTGCAACAAAAATACATATTTTTGTATTACCAAAGTATATTTGTAGGTAAAATTCAAGTTAAAAATGCTCAATCAAATAGACAAAATATCGGGAATAGGATTACACTTGGATTTGGTGTTGCGTAAAATCCAAGATGCCTATCTACGCACCTTTGAAGAATTGGGAGTGGATATGACGATTGAGCAGTGGGTGGTTCTGCATCGTATTTATGAATTGGGGGATGAAGCTTCACAAAGGGAAATCGTGCGAACCAATTTCCGAAACCGGGCCACGACCTCTAGAATTATTGGTCGGTTGGAAGGAAAAGAATGGATTTTCAAAACACGATTTGAGGGTGACCAAAAACGGTTTAAGCTGGAGCTTACCCTTAAGGGTAAAGAGGTTATCGACTTAGTATTGCCTTATGCTGTAAATCTACGTAAGCAAGCCATTAAAGATTTAGATGTTATGGAATTTGAGACCTTCTTAAAGGTTTTGGACCAGATTGGAGAAAATTATAGCTCCAAATAGGCTGTTTTACCACCGTTTCTGTGTCATTTTATCTGAGCAAATTCTTAAAATCTATGTTTTAGGGTAATTTAGCATAGAAATAGGGTAATATTGTTGTTTTGGTGTGGTAAGGATAAGGGGAATTTTGCGACTCATTTGTCTCAAAACAAAACAGTAGCATGAAAAAGTTGAAACATTATCCTACGGTTTGGCAGACGTACCCATTTTCTATGGAAATGTTTGCCCACTTTGAAGAAGATGCCAAGAGGGCATCTGAAAGAAGTGAAGTTAAAAAAGCACGAAAGTCAAAATTAAAACTGGCTTTTGGCTGGTAAGTAAAATGTAATACACTTGAAAAGGCGTCCATTGGGCGCCTTTTTTATTTTTACTTTATTTTTCCGTCATGGAAGCCTGCTCTCTTCCAAGTTTCATTTTCATAAACCCACAAATTGGTAATTCGGTATTTATTTTCTTTTGAGCCAAGACTATCTTTAACCTTCACGCTAACCTTGCCTGTCACAATAGCTGAATTACCGAAATACTCAATTTTGGTTTCATCCAATTTGTAGTTCAAAACTTCTATTTCCCCAGATTGGAGACGTTTACTTCGTTTTTCCAAATAGTTGAACCAACCCTTTTTCCCAATTACCTTGGAGCTACCATTGGTGTGTAGATAGTTTGCTGTGGTCATGGAATCAAGAACCTTCAAATCACCTTCGGAAAAAGCTTTATTGAACGTTTCAATAGATGTCATTAGCGCATTGTGGTCAACGGAGTTTTTAGGTTCACAACCTAGAAGGTAGATGCTGATTAAAACTAGGATTGATTGGTGAATTTTCATAGGAACTGTTTTAATGGGCCTCCAACCAATTATCCCCAATACCCACTTCCACATCCAAGGGTACGGCGAGTTCGTAGGCCTTTTCCATTTCTGTTTTTATGAGTGTCTTCATTTCTTCCAACTCAGGTTTGTAGCAGTCAAAAACCAGTTCATCATGTACTTGAAGCAACATTTTGGTCTTGTAATTTCCTTCTGAAAGCTTTTTATGGATATTGATCATCGCGATTTTGATGATATCCGCGGCACTTCCCTGAATTGGTGCATTAACAGCATTTCGTTCTGCCGCCCCACGAACCACCTGATTCCCGGCATTGATATCTTTTAGATATCGTCTCCTACCTAAAACGGTTTGTACATAGCCATTATCTCTGGCAAAGTCTACTTGCTCACTCATATAATTGCGAAGCTTTGGATAGGTCTTGTAATAGGTATCTATAAGCTCCTTGGCCTCAGAACGACTTAAATCCGTTTGATTGCTCAATCCAAATGCAGATACCCCATAAATGATTCCGAAGTTTACGGTTTTTGCATTGCTTCGTTGTTCACGGGTTACCTCGTCAATAGGAACATTGAAAACTCTTGAAGCCGTTGAGGCATGAATGTCCTCCCCGTTTTTAAAGGCTGAAATCATGGTGTCTTCTTCACTTAAAGCCGCAATGATTCGCAATTCAATTTGGGAATAATCCGCCGCCAACAAAACATAATTCTCATCCCTGGGTACAAAGGCTTTGCGTACTTGGCGACCTCTTTCCGTTCTGATGGGAATGTTTTGAAGATTAGGATTGTTGCTACTCAATCTTCCTGTTGCAGCCACCGTTTGCATATAGTCCGTATGTACCCTGCCGCTGTGTTGTTGTACCTCATTGGGTAGAGCATCCACATAGGTGCTTTTTAATTTGGATAGCCCTCTAAAGTCCAACACATTTTGAATGATTTCATGGTCTTTTGCTAGATAGGACAACACTTCTTCCGATGTGGAAAATTGACCCGTTTTTGTTTTCTTGGGTTTGTCCACCAATTTCATTTTGCCAAAAAGTATTTCACCCAATTGTTTTGGAGAGGCGATATTGAACTGCTCCCCGGCTTGTTCGTAGATTTTACTTTCCAGGGTTTTGATGTCGGCATCCAATTCAGTGGACAAGCTGTTGAGGTAGCCCTCGTCCAAATTGATACCTTCACTTTCCATGTCTGCCAATACACGCAGCAAGGGGACTTCAATCTCTTCGAAAAGTTTGTCGGTTTTAGCTTCTGAAAGCTCTGGTCTGAAGTGTTGCGCCAATTGATAGGTAATATCGGCATCCTCTGTAGCGTATTCGGTCTGTTTCTCTAAAGGAACTTGACGCATACTCAACTGGTTTTTCCCTTTTTTTCCAATAAGCTCTGTTATAGATACCGGGGTGTAGTTGAGATATGTTTCCGATAATACATCCATATTGTGCCGCATATCTGGATTAATAAGATAATGTGCCAACATGGTGTCAAAAAGCTTACCCTTTACTTCAACATTATAGTTTTGCATCACCTTGATATCGTACTTCAAGTTTTGCCCCACTTTCTCAATGGCTTCCGATTCAAAAAAGGGACGCAATTTCTCAACAATTGATTGGGCGGTTTCTTTATCTTCAGGAACAGGTACGTAAAAGCCTTTTCCAGCCTCCCAACTGAATGCAATCCCCACCAATTCGGCTTCTAGAGGGTTTATGGATGTAGTTTCCGTATCAAAACAAACCGAAGTTTGAGCCATTAATTTTTCCAAAAAAAGTTCTAACCCAAGACCATGACTCACCGTCTGATAGAAATGCAGAACATCCTTTACTGTTTTTCTGCTATTGACATCTTTAATTGTTGCCGCCGCATCAGCAGGGTCACCACCAAATAAAGTAAATTGGCCGCTACCTGCTACTTTGGCTTCTTGTTTTGCAGTTTCAGTACTGCTTACTTGGGTTACTGTTTCTGCTTCGCCGGAAAAGATTTTAAGAAACTGTTCTTTAAGTCTTCTAAACTCTAGTTCTTCAAAAATTACTTGGACTTTTTCACTGTCTGGTGGACACATTTCAAAGTCTTTTTCATCGAAGGTTACTTCACAATCTGTTTTGATTTCTGCCAATTTTCTGGAAAGACGCCCCAACTCGGCATTGTCTTCCACTTTTTCCTTCATTTTTCCTTTCAATTGGTCCGTGTTGGCCAAAAGTCCTTCCATGGAACCAAAGTCGGCAAGGAATTTCTTTGCGGTTTTATCTCCAACACCTGGCAATCCTGGAATATTGTCACTAGCGTCGCCCATCATCCCCAGATAATCTATGACCTGTTCCGGGCGTTCCACTCCAAAACGTTTCTGAACTTCGGGAATGCCCCAAATCTCAATACCATTTCCCATTCTTGCTGGTCGGTACATAAAGATATTCTCTGATACCAACTGCCCAAAATCCTTATCTGGGGTGACCATGAAAGTTTTGAACCCTTCTTTTTCCGCTTGCTTGGCCAAGGTGCCTATTAAGTCATCGGCTTCATACCCTTCCAACTCAACTACAGGAATTTTCATCGCATTCAAAATGGATTGGATATAGGGAACCGCAATTTTTATGGCTTCTGGAGTTTCATCCCTGTTCGCTTTGTATTCCTCAAACATTTCTGTTCTTTCCACACTACCTCCCTTATCGAAGGCCACGGCCAAATGGTCCGGTTGTTCGCGTTTGATTACATCAAATAGGGAATTCATAAAACCCATTATGGCACTGGTGTCCATGCCTTTGGAATTGATTCGAGGGTTTTTTATCAAGGCATAATATCCTCTAAAAATCAAAGCGTAGGCATCTAGTAAGAAAAGTCGTTTTTGGTCAGACATTGTCGTACATATTGAAGAAAACCAAAACTACGAATTAATGCTAAACGAAACCGAGGGATACGAGTAACAAAAGTGTTGATTTCTCGTCTAATGGCTTGAGTAGGTTAAAAACTTCTAAAGAATAGAAGTGGAACAACCTTAAAAAAATACCTTTGCAAAAAAATTGGCATGCCACGCTTTTTTATAGTTCTTTCCATTTTTTACATTTTTTCGGTCTTTTATGGATTCCAGGCCTTTCGAACCTTGTTCAAAAACCCTTGGGCACAATGGGGGTACGGTATTCTGTTTTTAGGAGCTTGGATTTATTTCATAATTAAACTCAATTCATATCAACCCGGCTCGGCCATGAGCCCATCTACCGCAATTGCCGGAGGGATTTTTATGTCGTTCTTTGCTTTGGGATTGGTTCTCGGGTCATTTATGATTTTGGAAGATATCGTTCGTTTATTTGTTGGGGGATATCGAAAAATAACCGGAGTCACTGAAAACCAAACTTACCTTCCTTCAAGAAGAGCATTTGTAAGCACCTTGGCTCTAGGTTTGGGAGCCCTCCCTTTTGGAGCTTTGCTCTATGGCATGTACAAAGGGAAGTACAATTATAAAGTTTTGAAATATGCCTTGGAGTTTGATGACTTACCCGATGAATTTGATGGGTATCAGATAACCCAGATTTCTGATGTGCACAGCGGTAGTTTTGATGATTATGATAAAGTGGCCTACGGGGTTGATTTAATCAATCGACAAAAGAGCGATGTCATTCTCTTTACAGGTGACATGGTCAATAACAAGGCCGAAGAGATGAAGCCCTGGGCAGAACTTTTTGAGACGCTTGATGCAAAAGATGGCAAGTATTCCATTTTAGGTAATCATGATTATGGGGATTACGCTTCCTGGCCCTCTCCGGAAGCAAAGGCCCAAAACCTGCAGGATTTGAAAGACCTTCAGAAGGATATGGGCTTTGACCTACTGTTAAATGAACACCGATACCTGGAAAAAGATGGAAAGAAAATCGCTTTGGTTGGTGTTGAGAACTGGGGCGCCGGTGGATTCAAAAAAGCAGGAGACCTTAAAAAAGCGGTTGAAGGAATAGAGGGCAACGACTTCAAGATTTTGATGAGTCATGATCCATCGCATTGGGAACAGCAGGTTGTTCATGATGACTATCACTACCATCTTACTTTAAGTGGGCATACCCACGGTATGCAGTTTGGAATTGAAATCCCAGGTTGGGTCAAGTGGAGCCCTGTAAAGTGGCGTTACAAATATTGGGCTGGGATTTATGAAGAACTCGGACAGTTTATCAATGTGAATAGGGGTTTCGGATTTATTGGGTATCCCGGTAGGTTTGGAATTTGGCCCGAGATTTCGGTCATCACTCTTAAAAAGAAATCTTTAACTTGAATTTAACGTAGCTGAAACCCTTGTATAGCTTGCGTTCGAGTTAATTTTAACAAATTTTCTTACTTTTGAGATACAAACCCAATGTACGCCTATGTCCAAATTTGGTGAACTTATCGATTTAAACATTCCAGTACTGCTTGACTTCTATGCAGAATGGAATGAGCCTTCTACCTCCATGCATCCAGTTCTTAGAGATGTTGCCGCCGCTTTGGGAGACAAAGGAAAGGTGATTAAAATTGATGTTGACAAGAATAAAGAACTTTCGCAGGCACTTCGTATCAAAGGACTACCAACCCTAATGATTTATAAAAAGGGTGAAATGGTATGGAGACAAAGTGGAGAGCAGGATGCCAACACCCTTATTGGCATTCTAAATGAATACACCTAAAAGCAAAGACCTGCAGTCGTTGGCAGGCCTTTTAATCTGTATTTCTTAGTTACTAACGACTTTGTAAGAATCTCAAAATTTCCTTTGGGTCGAGTCTTTGTGTATAATCCTCCGGAACAAAATCGTAAATCACGTTTTTGTTTTTGTCAATTACGTAAGTTGCTGGCATAGGAAGCTCATAATCGTTGTTCCCGTTATGCTCATCAACATGTAGTCCAAAAGAATGATAAACTTCCCTCAGATTTTCAGGCATTTGAAAAGCCAAGTTCAACTGTTTTGCATATTGATTGTCAATATCGCTCAGTATTTTGAATTGCAACTCATTTTTTTCAGAAGTGGTCAATGAATTGTCTGGAGTTTCCGGGGATATGGCCACCAAGTTTGCCCCATGGTTTTTGAAGTCTTCAGAAAATTGTTGCAGGGCGCGAAGCTCCATATTACAATAGGGGCACCAGCCACCTCGATAAAAAGATATGATCAAATAGTCATCTTGGAGCATCTCACCCAAAGTAACCTCCTTTTGGTTCTCATCGGGGAGTATAAAGTCAGGAAGTATGTCACCGGTTTGTATGGCCTTCTTTGAAATCTCTGCATCCAATAATTCCTTGGTACTTCGTTTCATGACTTCATATTTATCCTGAGGGATTACTCTGGCTGAGTTCTCCCGTTTTTGTGTAAGTTCTTCTGTAAGCGTCATCACTAAATTTCATTTTCTTATAGCGATGTAGTCGAACAAAAGAGCTTAAGCTTTCCTTTGGAAAGAATAATTAGTTGGTAAATTGGACTACTGCACTGAGTCCGGAACCGTATCCATTGCATTTATACTGTCCAATGGAACGGAATCCAACATATCAGGGTCCGGAGCCGGTTCTTCAAAGAAATCATCTTCCTCGTCCCCTACAAACTGAGAAAACTTATCAATAAAAGTGTTGAAGGTAATGGTTTCTTTTTCAGCATAGTCCCTGTCATCGTTTTCAATCAGAATGTCAATATTACGTCGGTAGGCTTGCATATCCGAAAGGATATCATCAATTTTTTCATATTGTTCGTCCAATGGGGCAGCAGCATAATAATCCAACCGTTCTTGATACACTTTTCTAAGTTTTTCATACAGTTCCCTGGCTTTTTCCGTCTCTCCTACTTTGAAATATCCATCCACGAAAGGTTCAATAAAAGCATAAAAACCAAAGTACTCAAAAGGCAGATTGGTCATGGCAATATTGATTACATCCTTAGCTTTATCAATTTTGTTTTCGGCAATCAAGGTTTCCGTTAGTCGTGCTAGATTACTCCTAAAAGAAAGCCCTTGGGAACGCGTTTGGGGGTCATGGTAAATCTCGGTACTTCCCGAATTGCCCCAGTCCCAATTTTTTACAATGTCATACATCAAATCACTGTCTATCCGACCCATTTCAAAGCTGTTACGATTTTCGGTACGAATAGGAACAAGTTTATATACTAAGCCGTCCAATTGTAGATAATCCTTCATCCAAATGTATTCCGCCTTGTCAAAACTACCTCCCGAGAAATAGATGGGTCTTTTCCAATCGTTGTTGGCGATTAGGTCCAGCATCAAAATCCTATTCTTGGGAAGTGCACTTTGTGGAAGGTCAATGTCTATAAAATCCACAATCAAATCCGCATCTTTTTCTTTAACCAAACCACTTTCCAAGACATTTTGTTTGTTGACTGGGATTCTGATTTTGTTGGTAGGATAGTAGACAATATCCAAAGTACCTTCAGAATACTGGCTCAAGTCCGCTCCCTGTTTTTCAAAAAGATACTTTAGTTTGGTTTGGGGCTTATCGCTACCTACCCAATTGATAAAATCCTTGATGCTCCATCGGTTATCAGTGATAGGTTGATGATATATGGCATCTCGGGCTCCATAATGGTATTTATCATGGGTCAGTTGGGAAGGTATCGGTTGACTTTCGTAGGCCATACGCTTCATTTGATCAATGTACCAATCCGTGGCGAAAAGACTTGTGTTCACGATTCGAACATCTGTGCGGTAACCTTCAATTTCCTGGGCATACCATAAAGGGAAGGTGTCATTATCTCCAATAGTGAACAATATAGCACCTGCATCTTCCTGACAAGAATCCAAATATGCTTTTGCAGCAGATTGTGCCGTATATCTTCCGGAACGGTCATGGTCATCCCAATTTTGAAAGCCCATAAGTAGAGGAACTGCGAGTAAGCATATAGTGGTAATAGCGGGTGCAGCTATTTTTGCTGAAAGCAGTTTTCTGAATTCATCGAACAACCCATACACACCCAAACCAATCCAAATACAAAATATAAAGAAAGAACCTACCAAAGAATAATCCCGTTCTCTCGGTTGAAAAATGTAGGGGTTGGTATAAAACTGTATCGCCAAACCGGTAAACATAAAAAAGACGAACAAGACCCAAAACTGCTTAGGGTCTCTAGAAATTTGAAATACAATCCCGATGATACCCAGAATGAGCGGGAGGAAGAAATACGTGTTTCTGGCCTTGTTGTTTTTCCAGTCGCTTGGTAAATTCTTTTGACTACCTAAACGCAGGCTATCTACAAAACCAATACCGCTTAACCAATTCCCGTTACCATCGTAGCGGCCTTGCACGTCGTTTTGGCGTCCCACAAAGTTCCACATAAAATAGCGCATGTACATATAGCCAAACTGGAACTCGAAAAGATATTGAATGTTCTGCCAAAGTGATGGGGGCTCTACTTCTATATATTCACTGAAGTCCCGCAAAAAGCGAATGTATTGGTCGGTATCCAGTTCACCTTGTGCATGGGCTGCCTTAAACTGGGCCACCGCTTCACGTAGTTCATTGTTTGAAATATAATCAGATTTTATCCGAAAGTCCAACGTTCCAAAATACCGCATATAGTTCTCGGCGTGTTGATCACTCCATAATCTTGGCAAAAGTCCCACATGCTTTGCATTTGGTCCTTGAAGGGCATTTTTATAATTATTGACAATCACATATTTACCCAGTTTTTCATCTTTTTCATATTTGGGCCTATCATCAATATCATCTCCTGCTGGAGCAAAGGTGTCAGAGTAATATGCCCCATAGAAAGGACTTTCCACACCGGGATATTGTTCCCTATTGTAATAGGCCAAAAGTGAACGTGCATCAGAAGGGTCGTTCTCGTTTACAACCGTCTTGGCGTTTGCTCGAATGGGGAGCATCAACCACGAAGAGAATCCCAATATCAAAAACATGAGACAAAGTACAATGGTGTTGCCTGAGTAGAATTGATTTTTTCTGGTATACCGCAACCCAAAGTAAAAGGCAGCTATAAAAAGAATACCCATAATTATAGTACCTGAATTGAAGGGTAATCCAATAGTATTGATAAAGAAAACCTCACTCCATCCAAATAGTTTGAGCACATAGGTCAAGGAGAATTTATACACCAATATTAATAGGGTAACCACTACAATATTGGCCAAAAGAAAATTCTTGACGGTTGTGGTCTTGTACTTTTTAAAGTAATAAAGCAAGCCTATGGAAGGAATCGCTAAAAACCCCATAAACTGTATCCCAAAGGTAAACCCAACCAAAAAGCAGATGAGCAAAAGCCATCTATTGCCCCTTTTATCTTCAAGGCTGTCTGTCCATTTTAAGCCCAACCATAGTAATAAGGCCATAATAAAACTAGCCATAGCATAGACTTCGGTTTCCACAGCGTTGAACCAAAAACTGTCAGAAAATGTGAAGGTAAGTGCGCCAACCAAGCCACTTCCCAAAACAGCGATAGCTTTGCTATTGGATAACGGTTTCTTTTTGACTACCATTTTTCGTGTTAGGTTGGTAATAATCCAAAATGTAAAAAGTACTGCAAAAGCACTCGAAACTATTGAAACCGAGTTTACCATTAAAGCCACTTTAGAAGTGTCTCCAAAAGCAAACATCGCAAAAAATGCACCTATCATTTGCAATAAGGGAGCTCCAGGTGGGTGGCCCACTTGTAGTTTGGCCGAAGTGCTTATGTATTCCCCTGCATCCCAAAAACTTCCAGTAGGTTCAACGGTAAGCGCATAAACCATAAAGGCTATTACGAAGGAGACCCAGCCTAGAAGGGTGTTCCATTTTCTAAAGTCTTTTGCAAACATATAGTTGGTGATTACCAAGTTGGGGCGAATTTAGTAAATCTCACAGAGACCCATACCTCTTTTTGGAAAAGCTTTAACAGGTGTTGTGACGAGAATTATCGGTGAATCTTATCAAAATATTTGCCCAACAAAAAGTTTGTCTTAAATTTGCACGCTCAAAAGTGGTACTGGCCTATGGTGTAATTGGCAACACTACTGATTTTGGTTCAGTCATTCTAGGTTCGAGTCCTAGTAGGCCAACAACGAAGCTCTGCAGATTAATCATTTTCAAATGGTTGTGTCGTAGGGCTTTTTTTAACGTCTACATGCCACTTGAAAAGATTTAGAATTTAACGTATTGAAAGCATTGGTCACTATTTAGTTTGGCCCCCTGCTCCCGCTAGTTCGTAACTAGTGGTTACAGTAAGAGTAAGAATAGAAACCACATCAGTTTTGTTGTGGTTTTTTTAGTGACCACCAGTTTTAAACTAGCCTTAGCAAGGGGGCGGTCAGGTTCTTTGCCGAGTAATTGTGCGAATGATAGAGGATTTGAATAAAAACACCTCTTGTTTTCTAATGATTTCTATTTTTGATTTTCCCCGAATCTATTAACACTAAAGATGAAATTATGAAGAAAGTGATTTTAGTATTTGGGGTTTTCGGTGTTCTGTCTTCGTCGCTCAAGGCCCAAGAAGGAGGTTATTTTTCAATGGAATGGGGTTTACTACAAGTAGATGGCACCCTTTCTGAAAACTCTAATCAAGGTTTGTTTACGTATACCAAATTTACGGGTGACCATTTTGGTTTTCAAGGAGGTGTTGGTATGGCGGGTTTTGACAACAGAGACTTTGTTAATTTTGAAGCTTCTGCGTTGTATGCCCTAGCCAATAAGAGAATTTGGACTTTTGCAGGACTTGGTGCCAATGACATTGCACTGACACCAGTTCCTTTGGCCGGTATTCGAATTAATGCCCTGCGAACCCAAAATTTGAATGTATATACAGGGTATCGCCATCTATTTCGGCAAACCTCCGAGGGATATTTTAGTTTGGGAGTTATGGTTTCTTTGCCAGCTAAGACCAGATCCTCTGCTGTTGCCAGTCTGTAAGTGGTGTTTTCAGCAAGAGTAAGCATACAAACCACGGCAAAAGTGTCGTGGTTTTTTTGTCATTTTTAGTTACCATCAGTTGTAAACTGTAGGTAGCGAGGCAAAGCTCTCTTGTTAATTTTTTCGAACCTTAGATTGAAAGATATACCCATCATTCAACAGAAATTAATCTTTCTTAATTTAACTGTGATTAGAGAGGTTGGATGTTGGATAAAAGAGGGTCAAAATGGAGGACGGTCAACAAACTATAAATTATGAAAATTTCCCAAACCCGATTAAGATACTTTGTAAAAATCTGATTTAAAGAGTATTACAAAACAATAAATCTTTTATAAAAGTTCATATTATCCTGATAGGCCAACAGTACAATGATAAACTCCCTTAAGTAAGGGAGTTTTTGCTTTTTATAGGTTAAAAGGGCACTAGTATCTTGATAAAAGAAAATTTAGACAAACAAAACATCCTTAAGAATCCGGCCAACCTTTTCAATCCCCAAACTTGGGCTCTGTGATTTCCTTTTTGAGTTTTTAATGGCATTCGGAAAGTAGCTTACCAACCTTTCTTGTGGTGCTCATTTTTTTCTGAAATATATCTTATTCCATTGCGATTTCAATCACTCGAACTTAGTAAAAGCACGGGTTTAAATTACCTATGGTACTGATGCATATCATTTCGAAATTTGGCTTTCAAGGATACTTTTGACCATCAAAAAACGTGAAAATCATGAGAACACTAACACTACTTTTTTCCTTGTTTGTTTTGGGCATTACGTATGGTCAATTCAATGAACAGCAAGCAAAGGAAACTACCATTGGTTTTGAATTAGATGCCCTGCCCTATGTTACTGGTGGATACTACGGCTCTATATGGGTTGGTCACAACCATTTTAGATATCGGGTTGTCATTGCAAACCTTGAAACACCCGATTTTTTTGTTGAGGATGGTTTTACCAACAACGAGATACAAGCATACGCTGCTATCGTAGACTACTTTTTCAAACCTGAATTTAAAGGTTGGTGGGTTGGCACGGGTTTGGAATATTGGGACAATGAAATACAAACTGATGCAGAATTGGAAACTGCTGAATACAACAATACAGTGTTCACGCTGGGAGGTGGTTATGTATGGAAGTTCCATAAGAACTTTTATTTGAATCCTTGGGTGGCTGGACATTTTAGGATTGTTGGTGATAAAGATGTACTTGTTGATGATAGCCTTTTTGAGACACCGGCATTCACTCCTGAAATATCATTGAAACTTGGGTGGCATTTTTAAAAATGACCCTGATGAAAATACGAATACTGATAACCGCCGCCGTCATCATACCAAGTTAACTGATATTAAATTCCAATGTTTCTGAATATGAACACAAGAGCATTTAGATTACTATCAATTTGTCTGATTTTATTAACAATTCAATGTTGTACTATGGTTAAGGTTTCTAAAAGCGAAAAAAGAAGTGGCAGTCCTCATTCAATCATCCTAAGGGAAAATGCCAAGCTCACTACTTGGGGCGCCATTAAGGTGAACAACTCGCATTTTTTTCCTTCAAGCTTTCAACTAAAGGCAGGAAATCAAATAGTTTATATCGACCCTGTGGAAGTTGAAACTTCCGAAAAAGCAGATTTCATACTTATCACCCACTCGCATCCGGACCATTTTTCACTGAAGGACATCAATAGCCTTCTAAAACCAGAAACAAAAATAATTTGTTCTAAAGGGGTGGCTAAAAAGCTAAAAACAATCAAAAATGAGATTCATGTTGTTAGACCTCATGATACTTTAGTGTTCAACGGACTGCGAATAGATACCATGGCCGCATATAATACAAAATCAGTATTCCTTTGGATAAAGGCCCATCCAAAATCCAAGGAAAATGTAGGATTCATAATAACCCTTGAGAATGATTTAAAGATATATCACGCCGGCGATACTGACTCTATTCCAGAAATGGAAAAAATTGGAAACATCAATTTTGCATTGGTGCCCATTGGTGGGGATAATTTGACGATGAATGTGGAAGAGGCGGCGGAAATTGTCAATAGGATAAAACCAAAAATCGCGATACCGATGCATTATGAATTGAACGACAGCAATGATCTGAAGAAATTCGGTGAATTGGTTGAGGATGGAATAGCAGTTAAATCATTTAGATAAGCAGCAATTTCAAAAATCCCACTTTGGTGTCTTTTTTAGACTCTAGAGTACTTGTAAGGGAGAAGTTGTATTGTGGGGAACTAGATAAAATTCATCTTTTCAAGAACTTTTAAAAAGTTCAGTTCGCTATACTCCAAATTTTGGATTTCAGTTTCTAAAAAACAATATAGATTTTATGAGCTTTTTATAGATGATTTTTATGAACCATCAGTGCAAGAAAACGCTCTATATCATAGATTGCACTATGTGCTGATGGGGAGATTTTTGGCAAGATTAAATCAAATGCGTGATCGGTCTGTGACAACATGTGCAAAACTGCTGGTACCTTTTTCTCAATCAATTCGAAATATAACTCCAGAGTGGCTTTTGGTGAAGTAATAATATCATGTTCTCCCTGTATCAACATCGTATCAGGGCAGTCTTTGTGCACATATGAAATTGGTGAAAACTGAGCATATGCCTCCGATTTTTTCATGGGAGACCCATCTAACATGGGTTCGAGCATACCAGGTTCAACATCCTTGTCAAAACCCAATCGACGAATTTGTTTTCCGACCATCTTTTGAACCCAAAGTGGTATCTCTGCCGTTTTCTCCATTTCTTTTTTTTGCGATTTCTTCTTGTGGACCATGTCTTGACCACAATGATAATAAGTGGCAACCAAATCTGTAGGGCCGTAAAGAGAAATGACACCGCTCACGCTTAAATCTAGTCCCTTTAAATCTGATGGCGAAAAAACATCATTTCCACTAGTATAAGCAGCCAATAGTGCTAGGTGTCCCCCGGCTGAAGCACCTCCTAGAACTATACGGTTGGGGTCTATACCATAAATATCGGCATGGTTTTTCATCCAGTTAACAGCGTGTTTGACATCATGTACCATTCCCATAAAATTCGTTTCGGGAAAGAGCAGGTAGGCCACGTCCATTATAACATGGCCCTGGGCCGTTAAATGTCTGAACAGTTTACGGGTGCCACCATCTTTGTCCCAAACAGCCCATGCACTGCCGTGCAAATAGATAAATGCCAATCCGGAAGGTTCTATATGGCTGGGCGGCTGCCAAATATCACATAGAAGTTTCCGCTCGGAATTTGGCAAAGTATAAAATGATATATCCGCTTCGAAATTGGCTTCAGGTGATTTTGGGAGCCATAGCACATATCTTTTAGGAAGAAAAAATGATTTTCTATTCTTTGGGATTTTGGTTACATATTCCCTACCAAATGTATTTTCAAAACCTGTTGAAGGTGATTGGGTTATTTTGGTGATGTGTACAAGAAAGAGTAAGGCACCGCTTCCTCCGATTGCAATTAAGAGACCGGAAGGAAACACTATTCCGAGAACAGCAATCAACAATCCTGTCAAAAAAAGAAACGGTGATAACGCGGAGGCAAATATCTTGATGGCCCAAAGGATCATAGATGTTGGTTGCCGCAAGCGATAAAATATAAGGAAAGCCATCAGGAGATTCCCCAACCCCACAAAAATCAATATATTTTCCAAGTTCAATTGGATGGAATTTAGGACTTTGAGAAATAATTAGTATTTGGTTCAAAAGTAGTTGTCAACGAGATTCGCATCAATGATGTTAATCAATTCGGTTAATTATGCGCTCACTGAACTCATTTAAGTCATTTTTGAAAAATGTCACAGATTCCCGTATTGATTTCAAATGGTTTAAGAATTTAAATCGTACTATGAATCTTGAAGAGCCCAAACTTTATCAAAACGCCCAAACATTTATCTTAACTTAGTTGCATACACCGAGGATGTGTAGATTATATCGTCTATGCAAAACAGTTGTAGGCAGTATAGATTTATCCAAAAAAATATGAGAAAAAATACCTTCATTCTTCCTCTTTTCCTAGCGCTGTTAATTAGCTGCCAAGCCGATTTGAAAGAAAGAACCAAGAAAGACCAAAGTAAAACTGAAAGCTTCATTTCCAACGACTATCAGGATTTGGTTTCTCTATTCAAAGAATGGAGAACATTTGAAAAACCACCTTTCCTTGATGGTGCTCCGGACTATACATTAGAAACTTTTGAAAAACGCTGGCCACGGTTTATCGACTTGCAGAAAAGCCTAAAAAAAATAGACACTACGAATTGGCCTGTCGAAAACAAAGTAGACTGGATGATTGTTTGGGCCGAGATGAACGGTTACGATTTTAATCACCGCATCTTAAAACCATGGACGCGCGATCCTGCATTCTACAAGTCAGTTTGGACCTATAGAAGTGATGTGCCAGCTCATGAAGGCCCCACGCACCATGGAACAACGGAACTATGGACATATGAATTTCCCCTGTCCATGGAGGAAAGGGAACGGCTTATAGCAGACCTAAAAGTTATTGCCCCACTCAATGCCCAAGCAAAGAAAAATCTAACTGGAAATGCCAGAGACTTATGGGTAGCCGGAATCAGGGATATTCAAACTCAAGCTAAAGATCTGGAGGAACTGAAAATGGAAAAATCCCTTCAGGATGATGACGAGTTATTGGAGCTTATTGATGAAACAATCTTATCCACTATGGACCTGGCTTCCTGGTTGGATACCGAATCCAAATCAAAAACAGGTCCTTCAGGGATAGGCAAAGAAAATTATACGTGGTATATGCAGTATGTACACCTTGTCCCTTTGACCTGGGAGGACGAAGTAATGATTCTGAAACGTGAACTAGCTCGTGCCTGGTCTTCCTTGAAATTGGAAGAACACAGAAATAGGAACCTACCTGAGTTGGTTGATGCCAACTCTCCGGAAGCCTATGATAAAATGGCCGATGCAGCCGCCAAAAGCCTAATGTACTTTTTAGACGAGCAGGACATCGTTACCGTGAAACCCTATTTTGACCCTGCCTTACGAGAGCATTTAGGAGTGTATATTCCAAGGGAGGAGCGTAATTTTTTCAGGATTGGCCAACATTACGACCCCAGACCTTTGTTCTCACATTTTTACCATTGGTTTGAATTGGCCCGGATGGACATTGAGCCTCACAAAAGTGAAATCAGAAGGGGTCCTTTATTGTACAACATTTTCGATTCAAGAAATGAGGGTATGGCAACAGCCGTTGAGGAAATGTTTATGCAGGCTGGTTTGTACGATGAGAGTCCAAGGACTAAAGAAATTATATACATAATGATAGCACAACGTGCCGCAAGAGGTTTGGGTTCACTATATGCCCATGCCAATGAAATGACAATGGAAGAAGCCGGAGGGATTCACAGTGAATATACTCCTCGTGGATGGATGAAAACGGAAAAAGATTTGCTCATTTTTGAGCAACATTTGTATTTACGTCAACCGGGATACGGCACGAGTTATATTACGGGTAAATATTTGTTGGAGAACACTATGGCAGAATATGCAAGAATACAAGAGTCTCAAAACAAACCATTTGTTTTGAAAGACTTTTTTGACATGCTAAATGGTATTGGAAACATCCCAATATCATTAGGACAATGGCAAATGACTGGCTTAAACGATCACATGAAAACCATAAATGATTGAAAAGTTAAAAGTTCACCAAAAAGGAGGATTAATGATGTGTATTGGTAATATCGGGAGGCAACATTCCCTTTAAGACTGTAATAAGAGTTCAAATAAATGATTTCATGAATAAAGCTACTATATTCAACTTGCTGTTAACACTGATTATGCTATTCGGTAGTACATCCCTAAAAGACTCTAGGTTCTATTCAAACGGTAAGTATTAAAGCCTTCTCCAAAGGGATTTAGTCTCGGTTTTACCTTAATATAGTTTGAATTTTTTTGAAATTGATTCCTTGTCAAGTAATAGTTCGGAAGGTGTTTTCCCGGAAATGGCTTTAATCTCCTTAATAAAGTGAGATTGATCATAATATCCAACCTGATGAGCAACCGCTGCAAGATTATCTTTGGCTTCAGGTTTTTCAAGCAGTTCAATGGTATGATTGAATCGCATTAATTGAATTAGTCGTTTTGCTCCCATTCCTATATGATTCCTAAATAAGGTATTCAAGTGTCTTTCACTGCAACCTAGCCAAGAAGCGACCTCTTTAACACTTATATTTTCATATTTGGTCTCAATCATCTTTTTATAAATTAAAGAGAGATCTTTCTTGATGGGATTTATATTTAATTGATGAATGATATGGTCCCCGATAATCTGAACTATATCAATTTCGGATTTATCGGAAATATCAATATTGTATAATTCATGAACTTTTTTGGTTTTACTTTTTATCTGGTCAAGCCCGCCTTTAAAAATCAATCCTAAATGAACAGGATAGATTGCGGCACCTATAACCAACATTTCTTTTCGCTCAAACTCAAGCAGGGAGGTTAAATAGGTACAGTAAAATCCATTTTCAATTTTAACTGTATCATTGGATTCAGGGTAGGTGGCTTTAAAACTTTCTGAGGTTCTCATATGAAAGATGTAGCCCAAACCGCTTGGCAACATATAGTCTTTTGGAATCCCTTCATTTCCACACTTTAATACCCAAAAGCATTTAATATATTTTTTGAGGTGGTCATCTACCGGTAGTTCATAATATTCCATTTAACAAAGAAAGTAAAGTAGGATTAAATTTTGATTTGACAACAAAAATATGTGTCGACAGGCATGTTCTATGGTAGGCATTACCATATATCCAATGTTCCGATTTTTACAATACTGGTATTTGAATTAATTGCAGTTTTACAGTAGTAATTTGCTGTTGTCAAAATCTAAACAATGAGCGTTTGAGTTGCGAGTGCATTAATCTTGAACCTTATCCCAGAATTTCAAAAAATCACACCTACATAACGGGGGACCAACTGGGTAGAATAGAATATTAGTTGCTATTATGGGAAGCTAAAGTGTCCCTATACAGACTACACTTTAGAGCACTTTTGAAGGCTGTTTCGTTAAAAAGTAAAGTTAATTCTTATAAAGCCATATTTAATTTAAAATCAGAAAGTTATGATAAATAAATCCTTGATTGTTTCATTATGGTTCTCTTTTTTGTTCCTTACATTTAGCTACTCACAAAAGAGTGAGGAATATGATGATTTGGAAATAGCTCTGGCGAATCCTGAAAAAGTGTACCGTTTATATTTTGAGGAAGAAATCAATCAAATGCCAGACTCCTTTTTGAAATTGGTGAATTTGGATAGTCTGGTTTTCGCAACAGATACTTTTGAATCCTTTCCGGAGATAATTTTTGAATTACCCAAATTGAAGTATTTGGAAGCTGAAGAAGACATGGGTATTGACTTGATTCCTGGGTCTATTGGTAAAGCAATCTTATTGGAAAAGTTGTCTTGGATAGACAATCAAGTGAAATCTATTCCTTTTGAACTTGCTAAATTGACGAAGCTCAAGGAATTGTTACTATCGGCTAATGAAATAGTTGAGATCCCCGAATTTTTTGGAGAACTCACTCAGCTTGAAATAGTTCAACTGGAAGAAAACCAAATTCAAATTTTACCGGAATCGTTCGGGAAACTCACTAAACTCAAGGAACTAGATTTAAGTGATAATCAAATTCAAACCTTACCAGAATCATTTGGCAAACTCAAAGAATTAAAAGAACTGTATTTAACAGGAAATCAGGTCCAAATTTTACCAGAATCGTTTACTGAACTGATTAATCTAGAGGAGTTGTATCTCTATAACAACCAAATCAGTGTTTTTCCGGATGTCATCACCAAACTTTCCCAACTGAAAACTCTTCATTTAAGAGGCAACCAAATCGAAACCTTACCAAGAAACATTAGAGAGCTACAAAACTTGGAAAGACTGTACCTAGAGGATAATAAGATCACCGTTTTTCCAGATTTTGTTCTTGAGCTACCCAAACTACAAAAAGTTCATATTGGCAATAGTTTTTCAAAAGAAGAAAAGGAACGGGTCAAAAATTTGGACACCAAAAACATTATCAAGTTTTATTAATAAAAAAGGGGTTTGAGGTCAGTTATCCTGAATACCCTTCAGATATTATAAAAAGAAAAAGCTGGGAGTTTGATTATAGGATTCCGAAGATTTTTCATTTGTAGATATTAAACTGGGAAACTATTTCGACCCGAATTGTTCTATTTGAGCAATAAAAAGATTTGGCTCATCAACAAACACAAGGTGATGGCTATTTTCGAAAACCATATACTTTTTCTCACCTTTATAAAGGTCAAACGTTTTTTCCACCGTTTTCGGTGGGACCGTTGCATCATTTCTGCCCGCAATGAAGAAAATAGGAGTTTTTATTTGATTTATTTCTTCATCGATTTTCACTTCATTCAACGAATCAAACATTACCTTAGCAACCTCCATAGCCATCAATTGCCATTCCTGTTTCAACTCTTTTATACCTGAATCACTCAATATTTTTGGAATTGAGATGTTCTTGGCAATTCCGCCAAATGCTTGGCTTGCCCATTTGCTTTTTACCAATACCTTATCAAAGGTATCCACAGGAGGTTTGGCATACGCTTCCAATTCCTTAATGGCCTGTTCATTTTGTTGTTCTTTCGCCCATTCCATTGTATATGAATAGCTTTCCCGACTATTTTCGCTAAAATTGAAGGGTGATGCTACGGCAATAAAACGTTCAATTTTGGATTCATCTCGTAATAGGTACAAGGTGCCTAGAAGTCCTCCCCAAGAATGCCCCATCAGAATTACCTTGTTCCTATCCATTTTATCAACCAGAAAATTGATAACGTTATCAACATCATCAATATGATTTTCTAAGGTTTGTGTGCTAATGTTCACGGGCTTTGATTTGACCATCCCTCTTTGATGAAAATAAGCCATAACAAAATTCTTCTCAAGCTCCTTTCCGACATAGGTCTGAAAAGGGAACAGGCCGAAAACCACATCACCAGGTCCTCCATGCAGGAACAACATTATCGGCTTTGTCCGATCCTCTCCTTTAACCTCGACATAAAGTTGTGCACCATTGCTTTCAATAAAAAAAGTTTCATTTATCGATTCTTTCTTTCCAACCTCTTTGAACTCTGAAAGGCCACTTGTATTTCCTTGCACACTTTCACATCCTAAAAAGATAAATGCAAGGATAAAAATTATCGATACGTTGGCTCCAAAACAACTACGAAAATTAGAGACTATGTTTTTTTTCATAATGCTGAGTATTCTTATTAACAATGAAGATTAGAAACGGTTTTAGCTGTTCAATTGGCTAACAACTTAGAAATTTCAAATTTTCACCACAATTAGGTATTTGTAAAGTAACTACATATCACCTTCAATACATTTATTTTCATATTCTATTTCTTCTATCGGACTTTAAACTAAAACTTGTATACCCTAAAACCACCAACTAAACATATTATTCACTTTCTGTTATTACTAAAATTTATTCAATATACTTACAAACGAAATAACAATTCTAAAGGTAGAAGCCTACAGTTATATCTTAAAAGGCAGCAACCCAAATAATGTAATGCTGCCTATTAACAAATATCCTATCCGTATCAATGGGTGCCCAACTTAATTTTGTTGTTAAATACAATGTTTTTACCTGAAACCAATACCAAACGGTAGTATTGTTTTTCAGATCCGTCAAAATCCAAAATGATTCCAGGTGTCAAACCATTACCAAGCTTGATGTTTTTCACAACGTTTCTTTGTTCATCGTATATCTTGACTACTACTTTAGAACGTTCCGCGTTAAAAAGTGAAACCTTTACTTTGTTCTCTTCTGTTCGTACTCTGACATCTTCTTTGCTGTCACTTGCCAATATTGTGCTATTGATGCTACTCATAACGATAAGAATTCCAAGGGCGATAATTAATTTAAATGTTTTCATACTCTTTTACTTTTAAGATTTTACCCAAATCTATGTTGGAAGTGCTGCTTATAAACGTAAAAGATGCCATAACCCCTTTGTACTGATACGTAGGAATAAAAACAATGCGAAAATCCTAAGAATACAATGGCGGCGAAAAGAATACTGTTGTAT
The DNA here is from genome assembly GCF_003001695.1 of Flagellimonas meridianipacifica. Classification (GTDB taxonomy): domain Bacteria; phylum Bacteroidota; class Bacteroidia; order Flavobacteriales; family Flavobacteriaceae; genus Flagellimonas; species Flagellimonas meridianipacifica. Next base: position 1,815,375 of record NZ_PVYX01000001.1, read on the forward strand.
TGAATTGATTTTGTGCTGTTTACGATAACCTTTTTATAATGGTTTAGGCCTGTAGGGTAATTTCATATTAAGAAAGACCGCATTTGTCATGCTTAATATAGCTTTCATCCAAACTCATAATGTTTTAAATGAAATAAGGTAATTATAATTGCTATGTAGGACAGCGGACGGCGTAAACCTAGTAATTAATGCCCAAAAAAAGGATGACTTATGATGTCTTTTTTTCATCTTTAATCAATATAAGTGAACTTTATATCCATATAAATAAGTTGTTTTGCTCTTAGGTAAAAGCATGAAAATAATCAAATACTCTGAGCTGGATAAAGAAACAAAAAGTCAGCTCAATCGCTTTATAGATGAGGAATTTGGACATATCCCTATTGTAATGCAAACTGAATGGGCAACACCTGATTGGACAGTTATCCTCTATCAAAACAATGAAATCGCTACTTTTTACAACATTATTGATAGAAAGATCATAATAAATGACATCGAAGTAAAAATAGCTGGGGTTAATAATGTAATAACTCCAAAAAAGTATAGGGGAAATGGATATGCTTCAAAAGCATTGAGAGAAACTAAAGACTTTGTTTTTAACGAACTAAATTCAAAATTTGGCGTGCTTCTATGTGCGGAGGCTTTAATCCCGTTTTACGAGCAATTGGACTGGTATAAAGTCAATTGTCCAGTATATTTTGAACAATCAGACGGAAAGAAGTTATGGAAAGCCAATACAATGTTGCTAACCAAAAAAAACAAGCTGAACCCTAAAAAAATAGATCTAAACGGGTTGCCATGGTAATAGAGGAGAAACATGCTGGTCCAATTAAAAAGGTACCACAATCAAATACTACTTCCCCTATACTTTTTTGTTAATGGTTTTCAGGTATATTTCCGTTCAAGGATCCTTTGGTCTTTGATGTGTGCTTCGGAATGAATAATTTCGGAAAAAAGGACATGCTAAGAATTCCGGTCTTTTTGGTTTCTTTACTTTTTACTGTCTCTGTAGTGGGACAAACATTTAGTGCACAACAGCTTGATAGTCTTGAGAGTTTACTTCCTGTCCTTAAAACAACCAAAAAAGTGGATTTACTCTGCATGCTTACCAAAGGCTATGACGGTATTGATTCGTCCAAGACTTTTGGGTATGGTTATCAGGCCTTGAAGCTTAGCCGCAAACTCGGTTATGATTTGGGTATAGCGCATGCCAATTTTGTGATTGGCAGGGCCCATATGTACGATAGACCCGAAGTAGCGTTGAAGTTTCTACAAAAGGGAGATTCCTTGGCCAACTTATTGATGCAGAAAGATTCTTCAGTCAAACTAAAAAAGATATGGACTTCAGGAAAGTATAATCTTGGTATAACGCATGGGTTCCTAGGAGAGCATGAAAAGGAACTGGAAATCACCTACGAGGTTCTTCCTATGGTCAAGGAAATTGAGGATAGCTTTCAACTGGCGAACATTTATACCAACCTTGGGATAAAAAACATCAACTTAGGAGACTATTCCGAGGCAAAGAACAGTCTTTTACTAGGGCGAGAAATATACCGAAAGCTTAATGACCCAAAGGAACTCACATTTAATTTAATACAACTAGCCTCAGTGTATAAAAGCCTAGACTCCCTTGAATTGGCACAAAGGTTTTTCAAGGAGGCGAAGTCCCATTTGGAAGGTTACCCAAACAAATTTGATGCTTTTCATTTTCATCTTGAAAAAAGTCAGTTTGACTTGGAACAGCGTAGGTTCGAATTGGCGCTATCCGAACTCGAGCAAAGTATGGCTTTGATTCCAAACGATACACTCTCCTTGCAGTACAGTTTAATCGTGCAACGTATGGCCAAAATTCATAGTGCAATGTATGACCATAACAAGGCCAAGGAATACATAAATTTGTACATTCGGAATTCCTCGTTGCGCAATGACGGAATTGGAATCTTTAAAGGCTATTACCAAAAATCCAAGTATGAGGCGGCGGCCAAAGACTACAATGGGGCGTACAAAGACCTTTTAAGAGCTCTGGATATCTATGACAGTGTAGAGACAGAAAATACCGTGCGAAAAATTAATGACCTGGAACTTCAGTATAAGTCTGCGGAGAATGAAAGAGCTCTGCTTGAACTGAAGAGCGAAAAAGATAGAGCAGACCTTGCCCTGGAAAGGCAACGTGCCAACGGATACCTATTGGCGCTGATTATTGGAGTCTTGGTATTCACTGCCTTAATGGCCTATTTGTTTTATAGGAACAAACTTCGGAAAGTTCGTCGTATGGAACGAATACGAGAAAGCGAACTGGAGCGCTTAAAGCAAGAACAGCAGAACAAGATATTTTCAGCCATGATAGAAGGTCAAGAGAAGGAGCGTAAGCGCTTGGCCATTGACCTCCATGATGGTCTTGGGGGTAGGTTGTCCGGTATCAGCCTTAACCTTTCCAAGCTTGACAAAGACCAACCCGCCAAGTATCCTAAGGAACGTTTAAAAAAGGTTGTTGACGACCTGGATGCATCCTTACAAGAACTTAGGACCATTGCCCGTAATCTAATGCCCGAGACTCTAGTTAAGTTTGGATTAAAAGCAGCATTAAATGACTATTGTAGCAATATGACAGGTGGCGGGACCACAGTTATGCTTCAATATTATGGTGAAGAAGAGGGGATACCTCTTTCACACCAGGTAACTATCTTTAGAATCATTCAGGAACTCATAAACAATGCTGTAAAGCATGCAGGGGCATCCGAGGTACTCATCCAATACATTCGTGATAGCAAACAGGTTCATATTACAGTTGAGGATAACGGGATAGGAATTCCGGACGAAGTGTTGGCTGAAAATGAAGGCAAGGGCATGGGGCTTGGTAATCTTAGGACACGGGTGGCTTATCTAAAAGGAAAACTTGATTTCCATAGTGATGAAACCGAAGGTACAACGGTGAACATTCATTTTGAATTGGATGCAGCATAAACCAATCGAAATATTGATTGTGGATGACCATCCGATGGTCATCGAAGGTCTAAAGGCCTTATTGGACGATGAGGAAGGCATACTGGTAAAAGAATGTTTTACGGATGGAAAGAGCACACTTACCTATTTGGACTACAATGTGGCAGATGTGATACTGTTGGACGTCAATCTACCTGATATAAACGGTGTGGACATGGTACAACCGATTCTGGACCGACGGAAAGATATTAAAATTCTTGTCTTGAGCACCTATAACGAAGGTAGTATCATCACAAAGGTGATTAATAATGGCGTCAAGGGGTATCTACTGAAAAACGTAGGAGCGGACGAGCTAACCACTGCAATTTACCGAGTATTTAAAGGAGGGGTATACTATGCCGAATCCGTACAGATAATACTAGAGGAATCCGCGGCCCAGAAAACTGTGCAGCTGCCCAAGCTCACACGCAGGGAAAAACATGTGCTCAATCTCATTGCACAAGGAAAACGAACCAATGATATTGCCGAGGAACTTTTTATTAGTCCACTTACCGTTGAAACGCATCGTAGAAATCTGATGCAAAAATTGAAGGTCTCCAATGCGGCTGCTATGGTCAGGTTTGCCATGGAGAACCATTTAATTTAACTCCTTGCGAAGTACTTATTAAAGCGGATTGGGATGCATGGCTGTACCTAATTGTTTTCTAGTATTTCAGGTGAAATTTGGTGGTTTTCAGGTATTTTTTGGACGTCTCAATATGAATACTTTAGGGTTTTACAAATAGCCGGTCTCGATGATACGGGGCCACAACCCTAAAACACTTTAAAATGAGAAAAACACTTCTTTTGTCGGTTCTTTTGATTGGTACATTTTTCTATTCGAAGGCTCAGGTCTACACGGGAGCTGTGGGACTAGGACTTGATCTTGGTGATGGTTTTACCTTTGTAGGCCCCAGTGGAAAGTACTTCTTTGCAGAGAATCATGCAGGCCAATTCGACCTAGGTTTTGAGGATGGTGCAACAGCTTTGACATTTCTCTATTCTTACCACAGCGAGTTTGATGGCGCTGATGGCCTGCAATGGCTTGCAGGAATCGGGCCGACTATAGTCTTGGTGGAAGATGCGGATACCCAATTTGCTCTGAGGCCCCATGCTGGACTTGATTTTAAAATCCCTGAAGTGCCACTCGCTTTCTCTGCAAGTTGGAGACCAGTGATTCTTTTGAGCGAGGTAGGTGAGGGCGATAGACTGGAGGCCGGTTCTTTTGCTTTAGGCTTTCGGTATGCCTTCGATTAAGTAGTTGTGATTTGTGTTCGTCTTAGTAGTTAGTTTGTTTACAGGGGTCTGTATCAATAAAAGATAGTCGGCCCCTTTTTTATTTTGGTAATAAAAGCACAAAACAATACGTCTAAAACTCTTTTTTTAAAACCTTGAGGAATTCACTATTGAGATTTTCGGTCCCGGGTTGGGTCGTATTCCTCAATGGTATAATTCTCATGAAAGCCTAAGTCGATGGCATAAATCTTATTGTTCACCACTACAGAGAGAAATGCGGACCTTGCCTTTAGCATTGACCCTACAGTTTTCCAACTGTCTTGGGAAATGACATATTCCTCCACACTGCGCTTCTCCGGGCCAAAGTTATCACCTCCCATAACGTAAAGTCGTCCATTAACCACCTGTGACTCTGCACTGGCTCTTCCATCACCAGTGAAAAAAGTTTCGGTCCATGAGCCACCTTCCCCAATAGGAACAGAATAGTCATATATCCTTACCCTAGTTTCAAAAGTACTTGTACCCGACCGAAAAGAACCAGAAAAATATACCTTATTGTCGAAAGCACTTACCGTTGAACGACTAAGATGGGGAAATGGACTGGTGTTCCCCTGTGACCAAACATTGGTCGTTGTGTTTAAAACCCATACTTCTCCATTTCTGGTAGTTCGAATGGGGAAGAACAAAATGTTATCATCAATATTTGCCATATAGCATTGAATTCCAGCGACATTAAAGTTCAGTTCAGGTCCAGATTCCCAAGAACCATTCAGGGGATCATATATTAGGATGGCATTGGCTTCAGGTCCTGTAGTTCGTACAATATAGATTTTATCATCTATCACAAATGCCTCATAGTTAAGATTGAAAATTGAGACCCCATCCCTAATTTGATATGTTAATTCCTCCGGGGTTTGCCCAAATTCTTCCCAAACATCACTTTCCGGGTCATAGGTATACATTTGGCGAGAGTTATTGGAATCGACATCCAAGCCTCCAAAAAAGTAGATTTTACCGTTCCAAGGGGCCGCAGTGGTCGTTCGAAAAGGTTCCGGCAAGGTGGTTTTTTCCACCCAAGGGGGTAATGAAGGAACAAAACCATCATCAGCTGAAAAGGAGGTAGCAGCTAGTCCTATCTCCAAACGAGAATCAAAGGTGGTAGTAAAACCTCCTCCTTGGTCAAAAACGTTTCTATTTAGATTATAGCCCACTGGACCTATCCCTGCTTTGAAAAAATCATTTACCCGTATTGTGAACGCTTCATCATTGGCACAAATACGCTCTCCGGCAATCACCTCACAGATAGTCTGTCCTTCTTGATACGATGCTGCTATTGCATCGGTCTCAATGAATTCGTTTTCTAATTCGGTACTCAGGGCAGTAATGGTAGCTTCTTCATCAAAACTGGCAAAAAATCCACCACCCTTCCAAATACCGTCTTGGGCGTTGAATATGGTGTCAAGTACTGTTCCATCCATCGATCCTAAAAGCACATTGTCCTGGGATGCCAAATAGGCCCATCTGGGACCTGGATAAGCTTCAAGGTTGTTTCCAGTAATCTCCAAGGCAAAGGCTTCAATTTCCCCAATCATTCTTGACTCCTTCAAAGTAATCCTAAAACTTCCATTATCACTACTTGTAGATATGTCACCCTGGGCACTTGTGACTATTTCTTCAAACCAATAGAATTCCCAAAAATCACCTATGGAAAACTCAAGTTCGAAACCCTCGATTTCAGGATTATCAACAACATCGTTGTCATTTGATGGGTCGTTTTGGCCATCCAATGGTGGATTGTTTGGTACCATTCCGTTTTCACTATCACTGCTACAGGAGAGAAAAATCAAGAAGTTGACAAGACATAAGGTTATCAGGGCTAAACTGGAATATTTCATGGTTTACAGATATTGCTTCAAAACTAATCTCTAGTTTCACCTAGCTTTATCACATATGTTACCGGTAATAACACTAGGGTTACATCCATAAATTAGATCTCGTTCCAGCATTAAATAGGACCATATTGCTTTATGCAAATGATTCTAAAGTTTCATCTATTCCTGTTTACATGTTTCTGAAGTAGTCGCTTTGCTTCTATTTGTACCAAGGGATGTTTCCGATGGCCCCATATTTTGTCGCGGGCAGCTTTCGAACTTTGTTTTAAATCCACAATGGGTTCTGGGTAATCTGACCCAATTGACACTTTATAAAATTTCTGTTCCATCTCGGTCATTTTCCATGGTTCATGGATATGGCTTTCAGGTATGTTGGCCAACTCTGGAACCCATTTTTTAATGAAAATACCTCTTGGGTCATGGTCTTGGGAATTCCTTATGGGATTGTACAATCTAATCGTGTTTATTCCGGTTGTTCCTGCTTGCATCTGAAATTGAGGATAATGGATGCCAGGCTCATAATCCAAAAATTGCTTTGACAAATGATAGACTCCTTCTCGCCAATCTTGATCAAGATTATGGGTAAAAAAGGACACCAACATGGCCCTCATCCTAAAGTTTATCCATCCTGTTTCAATCACCGCCCTCATACAAGCATCAACAAGTGGGTACCCAGTCTTGCCGGTTTTCCAAGATTGGATATAAAATTCATTTCTTTTATGTTCAAGCAACTCGTAACCTTTATTGATACATTGCCTCTCATAACTGCACTCCATTTCAAATTTTTGTATAAAATGGCAGTGCCAGAATAAACGGGTAAGCATTCCAGAAAAGGCCCTTCTATGACTTTTAAATCTAGGATTGACTTTTATAAACTGGTATACTTGTCTGATACTTAAATTGCCCCAAGCAACATAAGGCGATAAACGACTGCAGGTTTTCCTACTTTCGTATGGCTTAGAAATGAACCTGTTATAGTCTTTACCCCTTTCCTCAACAAATGATTTTAAGTATCTCCATGCATTTGGCTCCCCGGCGGGCTGAAATGCTTTTGGATAGCTCCTTAGTTTTAACAGAAGATGGTCGGGCAAATGAAATGGATGTTCCCACTTTTTTAAGTTGGTTACCGAAAAGGTATTTTGGACAATAGGTTGGTGCATTTTTGCGTACCATGCTTTTTCCCAATTGTTCCTATTATCAATCCCTCTTATTATTCCGTCCCGTTGGGCTTCCCTCCAAATAATTTGATTTTGCTCACAAAATTGGATAATTTCTTTATCCCTTTGCCACGAAGTCCATGTTCCGCTTTCCTGATAGCTAAATAAATAATTGATATGATAACTCGATTTGATGTGCTCAAAAGCTGTTCTGGCATCTCCATAAAAAAGAATTATTTCGCGTTCAGAGTTTGATAAACGCTTGTTCATTGATAAAAGTGAATGATATATGAATTGTAGATGTCGAAGACTTGTATCGGGATATTCGATTATTGTTGGCTCGAAAATGTAAATGATTATGTATGGAATTTCAGCTAACTCAGCGTTGTAAAGGGGCTCATGGTCATTTAACCGGAGGTCACGCTTTAACCAAACAATGTTGATGTGTTTTTTTTCCAAGATTTGAATTTCAAGGTCAATCGTCGAACCAACTTATTTCTGCCCTATAATGGTCTATTCCTTCTCCATCTTCCTTGAGCCTGACGACATGGTTGATAAGTTCATAGTCAAAGCTTATCCCTTGGAATTTTTGTTTTACGATACTGAGGTATTCCTTAATGATAAAAATAATGTCGGAAGATACTTCCGTAAATAGATTGATAAGTCTGTTTCTTTGCACATCTGAGGCTGGGTACATTTTAACAACAACCGGGGGTCGCATGTGTCCATTCATCATTCTTTGCCATGCTTCACGATAATGATAGGTAATGGTAACTAGATTACCATTTGGTATAAGACGTTGTTCATATTCCGTTTTCATGTTTTTTATGTAAAGATACAAAGGAATATTATTGTTTAATAATTTTGATATATAGTTAAACAATATTTTTATAGCGACAGCCATTCAATCAAAATTTATAGATTAGAAAAGGATTTTGTATCTTCCATATGCAAGGCTTTTTGCTAACTTTTTTCTTTTTAACCCAAATTGCTATGGATTTTTACAACACTTATTTTATTGGTTTCCTGATTGTTATGTTAATCACTTTTTCAGTTACTGCCCTATTGAGAAAACGCCCGGAGCTAATCGATTCAGTTATTGATTACATCGTGTTTCCTCTTATCGCCATTTTATTTTTTTATGCATGTTTTACTACGGATTGGAATGTTGTGAAAAAAAGACTTTCGAAGGATTTAAGGGAGTATAGGGAAACACAACAAAATATCTTGAAACCTTAACCAACTTGAGGTCGTACCATTCTTGTGTGGATTATCAAGTTCACAAAAAATCTTTATTTAGGTTCTTTTAAAAAAGAAGCCTCAACCAAACGATTTGACAGTGTAATTCTTTAGAAATGATTTTTTTTACTGTGAGTTTTATAGGGTGACTTAACGTAAGAGTATACTCTAAATTGGTTTGAAGGTCTTTCAAAAACTTCGTATACTCCCTTTTCTTTTCATCTATCTTCATCCTGTTGACCAAGGTTTTTTGGAATACGCCTCTTTCTCTTGTGATTACCATTCTCAAACAAAAATCAAAGGAAAATTGTGAGCTGCCTTAGTTCTTACGATAAGATGTTAACAAAATATTAAATTAAACAAAAAATGTAGTAAATTACTGATGAATTTTAACCTATTTATTAACGTAATTCTACATTTTATGAGACGAATTAAAATGGTCTCTGGTGCCTTAATTGTGCTTTTTGCCCTAAATGCATGTGATAAGGACTCCATTGACACACAGCAAACCCCGCAAACTACTATTGGAGAAACCGTTGAAGTATCTGAAGCCCCAAAACTGGTGGTAACAGAAGAAGTTACCGATGTGTTCAAAAGCAATTATTTTAATGTTGGAGAAATTAAGATTGTTGATTTCCACTTACCAGATGGCACAGTGGAGCAACGATATGGCATAGAAGATGACATTGCCATTTCCAGAGAACAATATGAGCATATTGCTTCTTTGGACCGGTCGGTAGGACAATATCACACCAACAACCTTGTAAATCCTCGTACATTGACAATCATTGGTTATACTGGTAGTCCATTTGCCCTTTCGAGCAAAGAACGTACAGCGTTACAGTGGGCCGTTAACAATTATAACCGATTGAATTTGAGTATAAGACTTGATTTGACCTTTGGAACCAACTTTGGCGATAAGGATATGGTAGTATATAACAATACAGTAAACAACCCTGGTGTGAGCGGGGGCGTAGCTGGTTTTCCAAGTGGTGGAAACCCTAACAAGTTCATTCAGATTTATGGGTTGAGCGGATTTTCAACAAATGTCAATGAGCATGTAATTACACACGAAATCGGACATTCGATTGGATTTAGACACACTGATTGGTTCAGCAGACAAAGCTGCGGTGAAAATATCAATGAAGGCGTGGCCCCTTTTGGAGCTAATCCAATTCCCGGAACACCTACAGGCTTTGACCCAACATCTCTCATGTTGGCTTGTTTTAACAGTGGGGTAGATGGTGAGTTCAATAACAATGATGTTATCGCCCTAAACTTTTTGTATTAAGAATTAGGCATTTTTGAACCATGGTGTTTTATTAACATATCATCACCACTAAACGGATAATTGGATTGATGAGGGGACTTTGAGTCCCCTCTTTTATTACCTCTATATGATTCTATGGTAAAGTAAAAAAACACCGAATTATTGGATAAATCCAAAGCAATTAAAAATATTCAAAACTCCGTCTAAGAAATTAACTGCGGGGAGATTTTATTAAATGAAGTCAAGAGAAAAAACGACAATTATATTCCCTAAACCCATCATTCTAGATGGTTACTATTGCTCCAAAAAGGATTCTTATGCCAAAAGAACCTTTTGGAGACATCTTATTCAATATTTAGGTAAATCTTTTTTAAAACCTTGTAGCACGCTCCAGAATTGAAAATTAGTAATACCAAGGGTTAGTATTTTTCATGTTTTTTGTTGCTTCATTTTAGGTCTGAAATTGTATTTTTCTTTCAAAACCATAGGAAGGTATGAGTTTGATAGAAATGAAGCATCTAAGATTAATAGATACAATCCACCAGGTAGGGTCGCTTAAAAACGCTGCAGAGAGATTATATCTAACACAATCCGCATTAAGCCACCAGCTCAAGGAACTTGAAAGTCGTCTAGAGACTAGGATTTTTCATCGAGTTAACAATAAGTTGGTTTTTACACCTTCTGGAAAAGCAATCAGGGATGCGGCCAAGGAGGTCCTTGAAAAGATGCAGGCTTTGGAAAATGCCATCCAAGAAACCAAGAAGGATAATCTCAAGGACTATATTCATGGATATTCCAAAGCCGAGACTGTACGATTGAACAATCAGGCCAAATCGGTCGAGCAGATACTGCATTGGGATTCGAAATGGGACAGCGGCTCATTGATTCTTGAGGCCGGTTGTGGTGTTGGGTCACAGACCATAATCATTGCTCGGCTAAATCCCGAATCACGTTTTGTCAGTGTGGACCTTTCTTCTAGGTCGCTAAAAAAAGCACAGGAGTCTATTGACCAAAACCAAATTGAAAACGTAGCCTTTCAGCAAGCTGATATTCTCAAACTTCCCTTTGAAGATGATTATTTTGACCATATTTTCTTGTGCTTTGTACTGGAACATCTCTCCAAGCCAATGGACGCCGTTCAAGAATTGAAACGGGTGCTAAAACCCAAAGGGACCATTACCCTTATAGAAGGTGACCACGGTTCCACCTATTTCTACCCTGATAGTATAAACGCCATGAAAGCTGTCGAGGCTCAAGTAAGACTACAAAAAATGAAAGGGGGCAATCCCAATATAGGTAGGGAACTATATCCCATACTTGATAAATCTGGATTCACGGATATTGTAGTATCACCCAGACAGGTATATGTGGATGATTCCAAACCTGAACTTGTGGAGGGATTCATTAAGAACACCTTTACGGCCATGATTGAAGGTATTTCGGATGAAGCACTTGCCCAAAAAATCATCGATAAAAAGGAGTTGGATTGCGGGATTGAAGACTTATATCGAACAGCTGATGGCGGGGGAACATTTTGTTATACTTTTTTCAAGGCACAGGCTAGTTTATAGCTCGGTTTTCGACAAAATCCATAACGGAGATTGAGCTATCTTTATTCTCGAATTTTCCATAACCGTAGTCCAGGCGATACGGTAGGTACGCAAATCACAAACCTTAGGGTAACGGTTTTTTATCTCTGGAAAAAGAAGCATAACTTCAATTTAAATGCTATTCAATTATTTAAAAACTTAGCTATAGAGAACAGTCACGAATCAACCATTACTTTAGGGCATAGTTGGAGTTTTTAGGATGTGTTTTTAAGTTGGACAGTCGTTTCAAAATTGGTAAACCTTCTTGCTGGAGAATACTTTGGAATAAACCTAAATATTATTGTATATTTGCACCACTGAACGGATAATGGTATTCATGAGGGGACTTCGAGTCCCCTCTTTTATTACTTGTATTTGATTCTATGCTGAAGGAAAAAGTCACAGAATTATTGGACAGGGCACTGGAAGAGCATCCTTCCTTATTCTTGATAGATTACACGGTAGGAGGTGATAATACTATCAAAGTGGTCATTGATGGTGATGAAGGAGTAAATTTGAAAGATTGCATGAATATCAGCCGTGCCATTGAGCATAACTTGGATAGGGAAGAAGAGGATTTTTCCTTGGAAGTGACCTCTGCGGGAGCCACTTCGCCACTTCAGCTACCAAGACAGTATAAGAAAAACTTGGGCAGAAAATTAAAGGTTAGGACTACCAATGGGGAGTTTGAAGGGAACCTGGCCCAAGTGACCGAAGCACACATTACCCTCGAATGGAAAGCCAGAGAGCCCAAACCTGTGGGTAAAGGAAAAGTTACGGTTCAGAAACAACAGGAGATTGTTTTTTCTGACATTGAAGAAGCGAAAGTTGTATTAAAATTTTAATTGTAGTTCAAAAATGGAAAACCTAGCGCTCATCGAATCCTTTTCGGAATTTAAGGACGATAAGTTTATTGATAGGGTTACCCTAATGGCAATTTTGGAAGAAGTGTTCCGAAGTGCCTTAAAGCGGAAATTTGGTTCTGATGAGAATTTCGATATCATCATCAACCCCGATAAAGGGGATTTGGAAATTTGGAGAAATCGTATTGTTGTTGAGGATGGAGCGGTTGAAGAACCCAATGAAGAGATTTCATTGAGCGAGGCAAGAAAGATTGAGCCTGATTTTGAAGTGGGGGAAGATGTGTCCGAGGAAGTAAAGTTGATGGATTTGGGACGTCGTGCTATTTTGGCCCTTCGTCAAAATCTTATTTCCAAGATTCATGAGCACGATAACACAACTATTTACAAGCAATTCAAAGACCTTGAAGGTGAGATTTACACTGCAGAGGTACACCATATTCGCCACAAGGCCATTATTTTGTTGGATGATGAAGGGAATGAAATCATTCTTCCAAAGGAAAAGCAGATTCCTTCCGACTTTTTTAGAAAAGGGGATAATGTGCGTGGGGTGATAGAAAGTGTCGAATTAAAAGGAAACAAACCGGCTATTATCATGTCGAGAACGTCTCCTTTGTTCTTGGAGCAATTGTTCTTCCAAGAAATTCCAGAAGTTTTTGATGGATTGATTACCATTAAAAAAGCAGTTCGTATTCCAGGTGAAAAGGCCAAGGTAGCGGTGGATTCCTATGATGATAGGATTGACCCGGTTGGTGCCTGTGTGGGTATGAAGGGTTCCAGAATCCATGGAATTGTCCGCGAATTGGGCAACGAAAACATAGATGTTATTAATTGGACCAATAATTCCCAATTGATGGTAACACGAGCTTTAAGTCCGGCAAGAGTATCTTCAGTTAAATTAAATGACGAGAAGAAAACAGCTCAGGTCTACCTAAAGCCAGAGGAGGTTTCCAAAGCAATAGGTAGGGGAGGTCACAATATTCGATTGGCCGGGCAACTGACGGGTTATGAAATTGATGTGTTCCGTGAAGGCGTAGAGGAAGATGTGGAATTGACCGAGTTTTCTGATGAAATAGAAAGCTGGGTTATTGAAGAGTTCAAAAAGATTGGACTGGATACGGCAAGGAGTGTATTGGAACAAGATGTTGAGGATTTAATAAAACGAACTGATTTAGAAGACGAAACCGTATATGATGTAGTTCGTATCCTCAAAGAAGAGTTTGAAGATTAAACTAGTATATTAGCACCGAATTAAAGGGCAGGAAAAAGTATTTATGGCAGGAAACCCAACAATACGACTTAATAAAGTTCTAAGAGAACTGAACATTTCATTGGATAGAGCAGTGGACCATCTGGCTTCAAAAGGCCATGATATAGATGCGCGTCCTACCACTAAAATCAGTAATGAGGTGTATCAGGTCTTGTTGGATGAATTCCAGACGGATAAGAGCAAAAAGGTTGCTTCGAAAGAAGTGGGGGAAGAAAAGCGAAAGGAGAAGGAAGCTCTTCGTATCCAAATGGAACAGGAACAGGAAGAACGCCGATTGGCTCGCGAGCGCAGAAATGCCGAGAGCCAGGTCATTAAGGCAAAGGCAGAACTTTCTGGACCAAAAACTGTGGGTAAGATTGATTTGGAAAGTAAACCTTCGACGCCAGAAAAGGTTGAAGAAGTCACACCGGTGGAAGAGACCAAGCCGGAAGTGGAAACTGTTCCAGAGCGGCAAGAGCCTGTAGCTAAAGAAGAGGCTCCAAAAAAAGAGCCTAAGGTTGAGGAAAAGCCCCAGGAGGAAGAAACCCCGGCTGAACCGGAAACCATCCAAACACAATACAAAAAGCTTTCTGGACCTAAAATAACTGGCGATAAAATTGATTTATCAAAGTTTGAAAGGCCTAAAAAGAAAAAAGAAGAGAGCAAAGACAATGCTTCCGCTGGAAATTCGGCTACGGACCGAAAAAAGCGAAGAAAGCGTATTGTCAGCAAAACAGGTCCTCAACCCGGAAACCGCAATGGAAATCGTGGTAATAATGGACAAAATAGAAGGGGAGGACAAAGAAGTACCGCTCCAAAGGTAGAGCCTACCGAAGAAGAAGTACAAAAGCAGGTTCGCGAGACCCTTGAAAAGTTGCAGGGAAAGACCAGCAAAGGAAAAGGAGCCAAATACCGAAGGGAGAAAAGAGATCAGCATAGGCAACAGACTGAAAAGGACCTCGAGCAACAAGAACTTGAGAGCAAAATCCTCAAGGTTACGGAGTTCGTTACCGTAAATGAAGTGGCCACAATGATGAATGTGTCAACAACTGATATTATTTCGGCATGTATGTCTTTGGGAATCATGATGACCATGAACCAAAGGTTGGATGCTGAAACACTTTCTATTGTTGCTGATGAGTTCGGATACCAAGTTGAATTCGTTACTGCAGAAATAGAGGAGTCCATTGAGGAAGTGGAGGATGCTCCAGAAGACTTGAAACCAAGGGCGCCTATTGTAACTGTAATGGGTCACGTAGACCACGGTAAAACGTCTTTGTTGGACTACATTCGAGAAGAAAATGTAATCGCCGGAGAAAGTGGTGGAATTACCCAACATATCGGGGCCTATGGGGTTACCTTGGAAGACGGTCAGAAAATCACATTTTTGGATACTCCAGGACACGAAGCCTTTACGGCGATGCGTGCACGTGGGGCGCAGGTAACAGATATTGCTATAATCGTGGTTGCTGCGGATGATGATATAATGCCTCAGACTAAGGAAGCCATAAGTCACGCACAGGCCGCAGGTGTTCCGATTGTATTTGCCATTAATAAGATAGATAAACCCACAGCCAATCCAGATAAGATTAAGGAAGGCTTAGCGTCTATGAATCTTTTGGTTGAAGATTGGGGAGGAAAAATACAGTCTCACGATATTTCTGCAAAAACAGGACAAGGGGTGAATGAACTCCTAGAAAAGGTATTATTGGAAGCAGAACTATTGGAACTTAAAGCAAATCCTGATAAACTAGCTTCAGGTACCGTAGTGGAAGCTTTCCTGGATAAAGGTAGAGGATATGTATCCACGGTATTGGTGCAAGCAGGAACCATCGAAATTGGAGATTATGTCTTGGCTGGTACGTGTAGCGGAAAGGTAAAGGCCATGCAGGATGAGCGTGGAAAAAATATCAAAAAGGTAGGTCCTGCTACTCCGGTATCCATTTTGGGTCTGGATGGGGCGCCTCAAGCGGGTGATAGGTTCAATGTACTGGATGATGAGCGCGAGGCCAAGCAAATAGCTGCCAAACGTTCGCAATTGCAACGAGAGCAATCCGTTCGTACACAACGTCATATTACCTTGGATGAAATTGGACGTAGAATCGCATTGGGCGACTTTAAAGAATTGAACATTATCCTTAAAGGTGATGTGGATGGTTCTGTTGAGGCGTTAACAGATTCATTCCAGAAGTTGTCCACTGATGAAATTCAAGTGAATATTATCCATAAGGCCGTAGGGGCCATTACCGAATCCGACGTTCTTCTGGCCAGTGCGTCAGATGCAATCATCATTGGATTTAACGTAAGACCTATGGGTAATGCGCGAGCCGTTGCGGACCGTGAGGAAATTGACATCCGTATGTATTCCATCATTTATGATGCAATCAATGATTTGAAGGATGCAATGGAAGGTATGCTATCCCCTGAAATCAAGGAAGAGATTACGGGTAACGCTGAAATTCGCGAAACCTTCAAGATTTCCAAGATTGGAACTATTGCAGGATGTATGGTGACCAGTGGAAAGATTTTCAGAAATTCCCAAATTCGATTGATACGGGATGGGGTAGTAATTCTTACTGGAGAACTGGCATCTTTAAAACGATTCAAAGACGATGTGAAAGAAGTCTCGAAAGGATATGATTGTGGACTTCAAATCAAGAATTATAATGATATAAAGGAAGGGGATATAGTAGAAGCCTTCCAAGAGGTAGCAGTCAAGAAAACACTGTAAAAAAGAAAATCCGCGAAAGCGGGTTTTTTTATTTTCTATCCTTTTTTTCTGGCTTTAACAGCATAGCATCAGGATACTTTTTTCGTACCTCCAAATATTTGCGTTCTGCTTCCAATTGAGTTCGAAACTTACCCAAACGTACCCGATATGTAGGGGATTCAAATTCTATTTTAGAGTACCAATCCGGGAAATCTTGTTCCACCTGTGTCTTCAGATTTTGAGCTTTCTGATAGCTCCCAAAACCCACTTGAATTTGGTAAAATTCCGCCTTTGAATTGACGTTTGCATACATTTTTAACAACTCATCAATTTTAGGGTCTTGTTCAATAGTGATACTACCATTTTGGGCGCAAACACTAGCACTGAAAACCGTTACAATCCCTAAAAACACTAGACTTTTCATAAGAAGGAGTTTTAATAAAATTTAGCGTGCACACAAATGTAAATTTTTAATAATTAAACAAGTAGCGACCTTATTATTTAGAATAATTATAAATTATGGTTTATAAATCCCTTAACATTTCAAAAAATCGCGCTATGTCTTACTTTTGTGTCCAATTTTTAATACGGAGAAACTCTCTCTTTATTGCTGTAAAGTAGAAAAAACCGTACCAAAAATTTCGACAGAAATTACGCAAGTATGAAAAAGGTTTTATACCGCCAACTATTAGTAAAAGCTTTAGGTCTTTCTTTCCTACTTTTTTCAACTTCATTTTATGCACAAGAGGAAACTGCGGCAGAAGAAACTGCTGTAGAGGAATCCAGTGCTGCTGGAGGTGATGCCGCCAAAGGAAAACAACTGTTCAATCAGAATTGTGCAGCTTGTCATGCTTTGAATCGAAAAATGACAGGGCCTGCATTAGCAAATGTGGAAACAAGGCTGTACGAAGATGAGGGATTGGACAAGGAATGGTTGTATGCATGGATCAAGAACAGTGCTGGAATGATTGCTTCTGGTGATGCTTATGCCAACAAGATATATGCAGAGTACAATCAAGCGGCTATGACCGCATTCCCAACCCTAAGCAATCAAGATATTGATGATATTTTGGCATATACCGCCGCGCCACCACCTGAGCCGGTAGTTGCTACTGTAGCTTCCGCCGATGGTGAAGGTGGAGGAGCCTCTGGTGGAATTTCGAATGAAATTATCCTTGGTGCTCTTGCCTTAGTTTTTGGTCTTTTGGTCATCATGTTGATTTTGGTCAACAATACCTTGCGACGCATTGCAGAGGCCAATGGTGTTGTATTGGAGAAGGCTAAAGCCGAAAAAAGGTTGCCGCTGTGGAAAGCCTTTGCACAAAATCAATTTTTAGTTTTGGTGAGTGCCATCTTTTTACTTTTGGCCAGTGCTTATTTTGCATATGGCTGGATGATGCAAGTTGGGGTGGACCAAGGGTATGCGCCGATTCAGCCAATACATTATTCACACAAAATACATGCGGGTGACAATAAGATAGAATGTAAATACTGTCACTCCTCGGCCAGAGTATCCAAGCATTCCGGAATTCCTTCTTTGAATGTTTGTATGAACTGTCACAAATCCATTTATGAGTATACCGGAAATCCGGAAGGGCCAAGTGATGAAGATTTGGCAAATGGCTACACCAACGAATTTTACACCGCTGAAATCAAGAAACTGTACAAAGCAGTAGGATGGGATGAGGAAAACCAACGTTACACAGGTGAATCCCAACCTGTGGAATGGGTGAGAATCCATAACCTTCCTGATTTTGCTTACTTCAACCACTCTCAACACGTTTCAGTTGCTGGCATTGAGTGCCAGACCTGTCATGGTCCCGTGGAGGAAATGGAAATTATGTACCAATATTCGCCACTTACCATGGGCTGGTGTATAAACTGTCATAGGGAAACCAATGTGAAAGTTGAGGGCAATGAATATTACGAAGCTATCCACGCCGAGCTTTCCAAAAAGTATGGTGTAGAGGAATTGACTGCCGCTATGATGGGTGGTCTGGAATGTGGAAAGTGTCACTATTAAAAAAGAAGATAAATCTCAGAGATATCGTATGGCATCAAACAAAAAATATTGGAAGAGCGAAGCGGAATTAAATCCGAACGATTCCATTGTTGAGACGCTAAGACAAAACGAATTCACGGAACATATCCCGGTTGATGAGTTTTTGGGAGACAAAGAAAATTTGTCTATTTCAACAACAAACCGAAGGGACTTTTTGAAATATGTTGGTTTTAGTACCGCTGCAGCAGCTGTGGCAGCTTGCGAAGGACCTGTGCATAAGTCGATTCCTTACGTTTTTCAACCTAATAATATAGTACCCGGAGTAGCCAATTACTATGCTACCACAATTGCAGATGGATATGACTTTGCCAGTATTTTGGTAAAGACTAGGGAAGGTAGACCCATCAAGATTGAAAATAACACGGATGCCAAGGTGAACGGAGGTGCAAATGCCAGGGTTCAAGCATCTGTATTGAGTTTGTATGATAGCACTCGGGTTCAAGGGCCTACTGCAAATGGAGAACCTGTAGAGTGGAAAGTTTTGGATGCCACAGTTAGGGCGAAATTGGGAAGTTTGGCCAATTCCAACAAACAAATTGCCTTGATGACCCAAACCTATGCGAGTCCATCTACCGCTCGTTTGATTGCTGAATTCAAAGAAAAATATCCTAATACCAACCATGTAGTTTACGATGCGATTTCAGAAGATGCTGCTTTGAATGCGTTCAATGCGATGCACGGGGAGAGGGCATTGGCAGACTACGATTTTGAAAAAGCTGAGCTAATTGTTTCCTTCGGTGCTGACTTCCTTGGAGATTGGCAAGGTGGAGGATATGATAGCGGTTATGCAAAGGGACGTGTTCCAAAAAATGGAAAAATGTCCAAGCATATCCAATTGGAAGGTAATATGTCCCTTACCGGTGCAAACGCCGATAAAAGGTATCCAATGACTTCTGCCAACCAAAAAATTGCTTTGGCCAAGTTATACGGTAAATTGAATGGGAGCAATGTTGGTGGTGGAACTTCGGATGTAGATGGAGCTGTTGATGCCATTTTAGCCCAAATACGCCAAGCGGGAAGCAAGGCGGTTGTGGTTACTGGATTGAATGATGTCAATGCACAAATGGTTGTTTTGGCTATCAACAAGTTGCTTTCAAGTGAGGCATTTGATTTTGAGAATCCAAAATTTGTTCGTCAAGGAGATTCTGCCAAGGTAGCCAAGTTGGTTGCAGATATGAATGCAGGAAGAGTAGGTGTCTTGATTACTGACGGTGTTAACCCAGCATATACTTTACCAAATGCCGAAGAATTTGTCAGCGGTTTGGAAAAAGTAGATGTTTCGGTAAGCTTTTCCTTTAATAATGATGAAACAGCTCAGGCATCTAAATATGTGGCTGCCTCTTCTCATTACTTAGAATCATGGGGAGATGTTGAGCTTAAAAAAGGACACTATAGTCTTACTCAGCCCGCTATTCGCGAGTTGTTTGATACAAGACAATTCCAAGCTGCCCTATTGACTTGGATGGGTAGTGATAAAACATATTACGATTATATTCGTGAGACTTGGGATACAGAAATTCTGCAAGGAGAAAGCTGGAACAAGGCATTGCAAGATGGTGTTTTTGCGGCAATGGCTCCCACTTTAGTGGATGAAGTTGCTCAAGAAACCGCTTCAGTTGAAGAAACGGAAGAAGTGGAATCTACCGTAGCACCAATTACCGCAGCAGTTCGTTCCTTGGTTAACTCTACAGGTAACGGTACCGAGTTAATTTTGTACTCTAAAGTAGGTATGGGTGACGGAAAACAAGCAACCAATCCATGGTTGCAAGAGTTTCCCGATCCAATCTCTAGAGTTTCATGGGATAACTATGTAACGGTTTCTAAAGCTGATGCCACTGAATGGGGCTTGGAAAATGAAAATGTGGCCAACGGAGGTTTGGATGGTAGCTACGTGAAGTTAACCGTGGATGGAACTGCTCTTGAGAACGTTCCTGTGATTATTCAGCCAGGTCAGGCACCCGGTACGGTTGGTCTTGCTTTCGGATATGGTAGACAAGCTGGAATGAAAGCCGAAATGGCCACTGGGGTCAACGCGTTTTCTTTATACAAAAACTTTGTCGAGACACAATCCGTAAGTATTGAAAAATCTTCTGGGATGCATGAGTTTGCATGTGTTCAGTTGCATAAAACCATGATGGGCCGTGGGGATATTATCAAAGAAACCACGCTGGAAATCTTCAACACAAAAGATAAGCACGAGTGGAACCATATTCCTGAGGTAAGCCTAAACCACCAAGAAATTCCGGTTACTTCTCCCGATGCTGATTTGTGGCAGGAATTTGACCGTTCTATTGGACACCACTTTAATATGTCCATTGATTTAAATGCCTGTACCGGTTGTGGAGCTTGTGTTATTGCTTGTCACGCAGAAAATAATGTTCCTGTTGTAGGGAAAGAAGAAGTTCGACGCTCAAGGGATATGCACTGGTTGCGTATTGATAGATACTATTCCTCAGAAGATACTTTTGAGCAGGATAATGAAAAGAAAGACAATCTTGAAGGACTTTGGGGTGATAACGGTGCTCTAGGTGGTTTTGGTGAGATGGAAGATCCATCTGCCAACCCGCAAGTGGCTTTCCAGCCTGTAATGTGTCAGCACTGTAATCATGCACCTTGTGAAACGGTTTGTCCGGTTGCTGCAACAGCGCACAGTAGACAAGGTCAAAACCATATGGCGTACAACCGCTGTGTGGGAACAAGATATTGTGCCAATAACTGTCCGTATAAAGTACGTCGCTTCAATTGGTTCTTGTATAGTGATAATGATGAGTTTGACTTCAACATGAACAACGATTTGGGTAAAATGGTAATTAACCCAGATGTCAACGTCCGTTCTAGAGGGGTCATGGAGAAATGCTCATTGTGTATTCAAATGACGCAAAAAACAATTTTGGATGCTAAGCGTGAAGGTCGAGTTATCAAGGATGGAGAATTCCAGACAGCGTGCTCATCTGCTTGTAGCTCCGGAGCTATCATTTTCGGAGATATTAACGACGAAGAGAGTAAGGTGGCGGAATTGAAGGAAGATGATAGAATGTATCACTTGTTGGAACATGTAGGAACCAAACCAAACGTATTTTATCACGTGAAAGTGAGGAATACAAACGAGGCATAATCAATAAATAAGAAAGTAACTATAAAATAAATTATGGCGTCGCATTACGAAGCACCTATTCGAAAGCCCCTAGTACTGGGAGATAAGGGATACCATGATGTAACTGTGGATATTGCCCGTCCTGTTGAAGGAAAGGCCAATAAACACTGGTGGATTGTATTCAGTATCGCTTTAGTAGCCTTTTTATGGGGTCTAGGTTGTATTATCTACACGATTTCAACCGGAATCGGAGTTTGGGGTCTCAACAAAACAGTAAACTGGGCTTGGGATATTACCAACTTCGTATGGTGGGTAGGTATTGGTCACGCAGGTACCTTGATTTCCGCTGTACTACTTTTATTTAGGCAAAAATGGAGAATGGCCATTAACCGTTCTGCAGAGGCGATGACCATTTTCTCGGTGATTCAAGCTGGATTGTTCCCCATTATTCACATGGGAAGACCTTGGTTGGCATATTGGGTATTGCCCATTCCAAACCAATTTGGTTCTCTATGGGTAAATTTCAATTCTCCATTGCTTTGGGACGTATTTGCGATTTCTACGTATTTATCGGTATCATTAGTATTCTGGTGGACAGGGTTGTTGCCTGACTTTGCCATGATTCGTGATAGAGCGGTAAAGCCGTTCCAAAAGAAAATATACAGCTTGTTAAGTTTCGGGTGGACTGGTAGAGCTAAAGACTGGCAACGTTTTGAGGAAGTCTCCTTGGTTTTGGCTGGTTTGGCTACACCACTTGTACTTTCCGTACACACCATTGTATCATTTGACTTTGCCACATCGGTAATTCCAGGATGGCACACTACCATTTTCCCACCGTATTTCGTTGCAGGTGCGATTTTCTCCGGATTCGCCATGGTACAAACGCTGCTCATTATTATGAGAAAAGTATGTAACCTGGAAGCTTATATTACGGTACAGCACATCGAATTGATGAACATTGTAATCATGATTACAGGTTCCATTGTAGGTTGCGCCTATATTACAGAGCTATTTATTGCATGGTATTCTGGAGTTGAATACGAGCAGTATGCCTTCTTGAATAGAGCTACCGGACCATATTGGTGGGCGTATTGGTCTATGATGACCTGTAATGTGTTCTCACCGCAGTTCATGTGGTTCAAAAAACTGCGAACTAGCATTATGTTCTCATTCTTTATTTCGATTATAGTAAATATTGGGATGTGGTTTGAGCGTTTCGTAATTATTGTTACTTCGTTGCATAGGGATTATTTGCCATCCTCATGGACAATGTTCTCTCCTACTTTTGTAGATATCGGAATATTCATTGGAACCATTGGATTCTTCTTCGTATTGTTCCTCTTGTATTCAAGAACATTCCCAGTAATAGCACAGGCAGAGGTAAAATCTATATTGAAATCTTCCGGAGAACGTTTCAAGGTACTTCGTGATGCAGGGAAACCATTATATACCAAGCCAACCAATGGTGTAATCATTGAAGTGGATGTCGAAGAAACTGAGGAGGAGACGGCAGAGGCTACTGGTGGTTTTTCAGGAGCACCGGTTATGCAACTGTTGAGTTCCATTGGTAGTTTTGATACCAACACTCAGAGTCCAGACGATTTGAAAAAAGTAAAAGGAATTGGTCCATTAATGGAAAAGACCTTGAATAAAATCGGAATTTTTTCCTTCCTTCAGGTAAGCAAGATGACTGAAAAAGAGTACAATCTTTTGGATTCCATTACGGGTTCATTCCCAGGAAGAGCACAACGTGATGATTGGGCTGGACAGGCAAAAGGATTAATCAATTTAGATAAGTAATCATGGCAGCAACAACATTCAAAGCGATATATAACGACGATGACGTGTTAATGAACGCTGTCAAAAAGATTCGTTCCGAAAAATACCATATCGAAGAAGTGTACACGCCCTTCCCTGTTCACGGTTTGGACAAGGCTATGGGGCTGGCGGATACGCGTATAGCTATCACTTCCTTTATGTATGGATGTTTGGGTCTTACGGTGGCCATTGTTATGATGAACTATATTATGATTGCCGATTGGCCCCAGGACATTGGTGGGAAACCTAGCTTTAGCTATTTGGAGAATATGCCGGCATTCGTGCCTATTATGTTTGAGATGACGGTTTTCTTTGCGGCACACCTTATGGTTATCACCTTTTACCTGAGAAGTAGAATGTGGCCCTTTAAAAAAGCGGAAAATCCTGATGTGAGAACTACGGATGACCACTTTTTAGTTGAAGTTGAAGTGGGTGATGATGAGGAAGCGTTAAAAAGTTTATTGTTGGAAACCGGTGCCGTAGAGGTACATGTTCCCAAAAAAAAGTAATATGATGATTAAAACTTTTGGTAAAGTACTTTTTGTTTTGGCTTTTGTTCTTCTATTGAGCTCATGTTTCAATAAGAACAGTCCAAATTACCAATACATGCCGAACATGTACGAATCTGTAGGGTATGAAACTTACGAAGGAGTGGATAATGGTCTTTTTCCTCAAGGAACCGAGGCTATGCTGCCGCCTGATAATACCATAAATAGAGAAACGCTACCTTACGAATTTGACAATAGCATTGAGGGAAAGGAATTGGCCAGATTGCAGCCTAGTCCTTTGGATTCTCTCCAAAAAGAAGGAAATCTAGCTAAAGGTAAAGAGCTCTACGATGTCTATTGTGCTATTTGCCACGGAAACAATGGTGCTGGTCAGGGGACTTTGGTAAAGCGCGAAAAAATATTGGGTGTACCTAGTTATGATGATGTTGCACGTAACATAACCGTAGGTAGCACATACCACACCATGTATTATGGATTGAATTCCATGGGTTCCTATGCTTCGCAGATGGAAAACGAAACAGAGCTATGGCAAGTAGCCGAATACGTGATGAAATTAAAGGAAGACCTAACAAAATAATTGGATAGCAGACTATGTACACGTTTTCAAATAGATTAAAACTAGGTTCTTACATTGCTATGGCCATCGGATTGATTTGCCTCGCAACGGGATTTCTTACAGCGCCTAGCAACGTGGAGGAAGCAAAAGCAATGGTAGCTTCGGCTCATGGTGATGGCCACGGAGGCCATGGAGAAGAAGCAGGTCATCATGGTGCGGAAGGAGAAAAGGAATATATGCAGGAGTCTGGTCACGGAGAGGAATCAGCACATGGTGGCTCTCACGATGCTTCGCATGATGAACATTTGTTGCACCAACTTCAGAACAGACCTTGGGCTGCATTGTACGTAGCTGCGTTTTTCTTCTTTATGATTGCCTTGGGAGTGTTGGCCTTCTACGCTGTTCAGCGAGCAGCACAAGCTGGATGGTCACCCTTACTTTTCAGGGTAATGGAAGGGATTACGGCTTACTTGGTGCCTGGAGGAATTATTGTATTTGTCATTTTGGTGTTGTCTGTTCTTCACATGAACCATATGTTCGTTTGGATGGACGCAGATGTGGTTGCCCATGATAAGTTGCTGCAAGGAAAAGCAGGATATTTGAACCCTACTTTCTTTTTGGTTAGAGCAGCTATTTTCTTGGGAGGATGGATTTTTTATAGAGAGTACTCGAGAAAATTATCCTTGGCACAAGATGAATCCGATGACAATTCAAATTTTGTAAAGAATTTTAGATGGTCTGCGGCCTTCTTGGTGTTTTACTTGGTAACGGAATCCATGATGTCATGGGATTGGATTATGAGTCTCGACCCTCACTGGTTCAGCACCTTATTTGGATGGTATGTGTTCGCAAGCATGTTTGTATCTGGAATTACAACTATTGCGATTATTACCATTTATTTAAAATCCAAAGGATATTTAGAGCAAGTGAATGATAGTCATATCCACGATTTGGCAAAATTCATGTTCGGTATCAGTATTTTCTGGACATACCTTTGGTTTGCTCAATTTATGTTGATTTGGTACGCAAACATTCCTGAAGAAGTAACCTATTTTGTCGCACGTTTCCAAGATTATCAATTACCTTTCCTTGGTATGGTCGCTATGAACTTTATTTTCCCATTGTTGGTGTTGATGAACAGCGATTACAAACGAGTGAATTGGTTCGTTATCATGACGGGAATTGTAGTGTTATTGGGCCACTATTTGGATGTTTTTGTAATGGTGATGCCGGCAACAGTTGGAGACCAATGGTATATAGGTTTACCTGAAATTGGTGGAATCCTGTTTTTTGGCGGGTTGTTCACTTTCTGGGTGTTTAACACTCTTACCAAAGTGCCGTTGCAACCAAAACGCAACCCGTTTGTTGAGGAAAGTAGACAATTTCATTATTAATACGATTTAAGTTTCTAGATAGATAACAATGACTGCATTATTAACATTGACCGTTTTAGTCCTGGTAGCAATCGCCATCTGGCAGATGACCAAGATTTTTGAATTGTCTCAACTCAAAACAGAGCAGGCTACGGCGGAAATTGCTACAGATTCTGACAATAAATACAATGGTTACTTATTGTTCGGTTTCCTGATATTTATATATGGAATAACAATTTTTAGTTTTGCGAAGTACACCAAAGTACTCCTTCCGGAAGCATCTTCTGCTCATGGAGGGGAGTACGATCAATTGATGTGGGTGTCTTTTGCCATTATCTTTTTTGTACAAACGATTACCCAAGCTTTATTGCACTATTTCGGGTATAAGTACCGTGGAGAAAAAGGGAAAAAGGCGCTGTTCTTCGCGGACAATGATCGTTTGGAATTTATTTGGACTATTATTCCTGTGATTGTTTTGGCGGGATTAATCCTTTGGGGATTATATACTTGGACAAACATCATGGATGTAAATGATGAGGATGACCCATTAATCGTGGAATTATATGCCCAGCAGTTTAACTGGACGGCACGATATGGGGGAGAGGATAATGTTTTAGGGAATGCAAGTGTGCGACTGATTGATATAAACAGAGCCAATGTTTTAGGATTGGATGAATCCGACCCTAATGCTTCGGATGATATTATTGTAAAGGAATTGCACTTGCCAGTTGGTCGTAAAGTTAACTTTATGATGCGTTCCCAAGACGTTTTGCATTCGGCGTATATGCCTCACTTTAGAGCTCAAATGAACTGTGTGCCTGGAATGATTACTCAGTTTTCGTTTACGCCAACTGTGACCACTGATGAAATTCGTTTGAATCCAGATGTAGTGGATAAGGTGAAACGCACCAATGCATTGAGAGCCAAATGGGCGGCAGAAGGAAGACCCGACTCAGACCCTTGGGAATTTGATTATGTGTTGTTATGTAACAAGATTTGTGGAAAATCACACTACAACATGCAAATGAAGATTATAGTGGAGACGGAGGAAGAATTTAATAAGTGGTTGTCGGAACAAACTACATTTAAGGAGACAGTTTCCGTAAATCCTTAATATCTTTATAGAAAGCTAGAAAAAGAAAAATAAATAATTAAAAATTAGGTTATGTCTGTAACAGCACATGCACCAGCCCACGTAGATGATCATGCACATGATGACCACGGTCATCACCATAAAGAGACTTTTGTAACCAAATATATATTTAGCCAAGATCATAAGATGATTGCAAAGCAATATCTTATTACAGGTCTTATCATGGGCTTTATAGGGATTGCTATGTCTCTTTTGTTTAGAATGCAGTTGGCTTGGCCCGGTGAATCTTTTCCAATTTTTGAGGCCTTGCTTGGAAAATGGGCTCCAGATGGCGTAATGGATGCGGACATTTATTTGGCATTGGTTACCATTCATGGTACCATAATGGTGTTCTTCGTATTAACCGCAGGTTTAAGTGGTACATTTAGTAACCTTTTGATTCCGTTGCAAATTGGAGCAAGGGATATGGCCTCAGGCTTTTTGAACATGCTTTCATACTGGATGTTCTTCATTTCTTCAGTGATTATGGTAATTTCCTTATTTGTGGAAGCAGGACCAGCAGCAGCAGGATGGACCATTTATCCACCCTTGAGCGCATTGCCAATGGCCCAGCCAGGTTCTGGAGCGGGGATGACGCTTTGGTTAGTCTCTATGGCCATCTTTATAGCATCGTCTTTATTGGGATCATTGAACTATATCGTAACAGTGCTCAATCTTAGAACAAAAGGAATGTCGATGACGCGTTTACCATTGACAATCTGGGCATTTTTCGTTACTGCCATTATCGGTGTGATTTCTTTCCCAGTATTGTTGTCTGCAGCCTTGTTGCTTATCATGGATAGAAGCTTCGGTACATCCTTCTTTTTATCCGATATTTTCATACAAGGAGAGGTATTGCACTACCAAGGAGGTTCACCTGTTTTATATGAACATTTGTTCTGGTTCTTAGGTCACCCTGAAGTATACATCGTATTGTTGCCTGCACTTGGAATCACTTCGGAAGTGATGTCTACCAACGCTAGAAAACCTATTTTCGGATATCGTGCTATGGTGGCATCTATATTGGCAATTGCATTCCTTTCTACCATTGTATGGGGACACCACATGTTCATCTCAGGGATGAATCCTTTCTTGGGATCGGTGTTCACCTTTACTACGTTGTTGATTGCAATTCCTTCGGCAGTAAAAGCATTTAACTATATAACCACCTTATGGAAAGGGAATCTGCAATTGAATCCGGCTATGCTGTTCTCAATTGGTTTGGTTTCCACGTTCATAACAGGAGGTCTTACCGGAATAATTCTGGGGGACAGTACTTTAGATATAAACGTTCACGATACCTATTTTGTAGTAGCTCACTTCCACTTGGTAATGGGTATATCGGCGCTTTATGGATTATTTGCTGGAGTCTACCATTGGTTCCCAAAGATGTTCCAAGGCCGTATGATGAACAAGAACCTGGGATATGTACATTTCTGGATAACCGCAATCTGTGCCTATGGGGTGTTCTTCCCAATGCACTTTGTCGGAATGGCAGGGGTGCCTCGTAGATATTATCAAAACACAGCTTTCCCAATGTTTGATGAATTGACCAACGTGCAAGTGCTAATGACCGTTTTTGCTATCATCGCGGGTCTAGCTCAGTTGGTCTTTGTATACAACTTTGTAAGAAGCATATTCTATGGAAAAAGAGGGCCTCAAAACCCTTGGGGGTCCAATACATTGGAATGGACTGCACCTCAAAAGCACATTCATGGAAACTGGCCTGGAGCAATACCTCATGTACACCGTTGGGCTTACGATTACAGTAAGACCTATGAAAACGGAGAGTACATAATTCCTGGACAGGATTTTGTGCCTCAGGATACGCCTCTTCAAGAAAATGAAGAAGAATTGAACC
Organism: Flagellimonas meridianipacifica; assembly: GCF_003001695.1. GTDB lineage: Bacteria > Bacteroidota > Bacteroidia > Flavobacteriales > Flavobacteriaceae > Flagellimonas > Flagellimonas meridianipacifica. Next base: position 1,843,961 of record NZ_PVYX01000001.1, read on the forward strand.
ATTAAGTTCAATACCATAACAGTTTACAAAACCCATCCCTAAGGATGGGTTTTTTGTTTTAGCACTTTGGTATAGCTATTGTTGCATCAAATTATAATACCTTTAAGTGCCTATCAAAACGAACACCTATGAAGAAAGTATTTCTTTGCAGCTTGATATTGATTCCAATGTTGGTCATGTCTCAACGTAAACCAAAAATCAAAGGGAGTAGAATTGTGACAGAGGTGAATGAAGAATTACCTCCTTTCAATGCAATACAACTTAATGACAATTTGGATATTGTTCTTAAAAAGTCCTTTGGGCCAGGATATGAAATTATTGCGGATGATAACTTGATTGATATTTTAAAGTTTAAGGTGGAAGATAATACCTTGGTCATTACTTCGTTTTATACGGTCTCTTCCAAAAAACAATTCGATATAACGGTGAACTATACAGACCTTAAAGCAATTACGGCGAAAGAAGGGAGTATTGTGTCCAAAGAAATGATAAACAGTGATGAGCTTTTTGTTGACGGTTTTGCCAATACAAAGCTTACTTTGCAAGCTAGTGCGTCAGTAATGGACATTAACTTGGAGGATACTAGTAAATCCGAATTTAACTTAGATGTGGATTCCCTAAATGTGACCATGAACAAAAGGGCTGAAACCTATATTTATGCGGTTACTGATGCAAGCATGGTGAACTTGGAAGAAAATGCCTCGTTTACTTTTGAAGGAACTGCAGACAGAATGCAACTGGAAGTTATTGGGAATGCCAAGTATAAAGGGGAGCGAATGGAAGCAGGTTCGGTAAAGGCCAACCTGGAGGGTGCCGCCAATGTCAGAGTCAATTCCTATCGGGATTTGGAACTATCCTCAAAAGGAAACGCCAAAACACAGCTTTATGGAAATCCAAAAATCACAATTCTTGAGTTTTTGGATACCTCTCAATTGATTAAGAAAACGGAATGAACATTTACTGGGCTATGGGAGCGCTCATGCAATGTTTAGGTATTCCAAAACCATCCACCAACACTTCAATATGAGGCCTTAGTTCAGTACAAAGACGTTCAACTCGCTGTCTGATTGCTTTGGACTTAGTACTTCCAATATAACCTTGCTCCAAATACCATCGCGCTTCGCTATTGATTTCGTCAAGAGCATATAACGTTCCCAATTTTTCAAGAAGAGATTTATACTCCTCATCCTGAATCGACTCACAAAAATTGGAATACGTATTATATGCCAACTCTACACTGTAAGCTTTCCCAAGTGCAATCAAATGGGTTTGCACCTTTAGAAAAGCTTGATATGCCGGAATTCCTTTTTTAATGTAATTACGTATCCGCATTGCTAGAGTGTAGGTCAATCTTCGAGTTCTGTACTGAAAAGCATGCTTATGGAATTTAGGATTGTAGAGGTGGTCTGCGTCCACTTTATTGGCATATACTGGATTCAAAGTATTCCATCGGTCTGATAGTTGGGTGCGAAGCAGTTTAAGGACCGAAGCAAAACCAGCGCTGTTGAATTCGGCCTTAAAATCGGATAGGACCCCTTTTGCCGCCAGCTGCAACAATACCGTGTTGTCGCCCTCGAAAGTAGTAAAGATGTCCACATCGCCTTTGGAATCACCAATTAGGTTTTCCAACAAATACCCCTTTCCGCCACAAGCTTCCCTGCATTCTTGAATAGTAGAGTTACCGAACCAGGTAATGATTGATTTTAAACCTGCCACCTGAGTTTCGATTTCCCTCTTATCCGTTTGTGATTCGTCACTATAGGATTGCATCATCTCTTCTAAAGTGACATGATATACATAGGCGCTTGCAATGGCAGGGGTCAAGCGTACCTGATGTGTTGGATAATCCATTATCAAGTCCTCTTGAATTTTGACATTGTCATTGAATTGCCGTCGATTCAGGGCATGTTTTACAGCAATGGCCAAAGCCATTTTAGCCCCTCCCAGCGCACCACGCGCCACACAGATTCTACCACCTACCAAAGTGCCCAACATAGTGAAAAAACGTTTGTTCGGATTTTTAATGGGGGAAGAGTATTCACCTTTATCGGTTATACTGCCGTACTTGTCCAAGAGGTTTGCTCTGGGTACTCGCACTTGATTGAACCATATTTTTCCATTATCAACACCATTCAGTCCTATTTTGTATCCATTGTCTTCAATAGTTATTCCATCAAAAACTTCATGCTTTTCATTTCTAAGGGGAACAAGAATAGCATGAACCCCTTCATTTTTTCCATCAACAATTAACTGGGCAAAAACGGTTGCTATTTTGGAATGCAAAGCATTTCCAATGTATTCTTTGTTATCATTTTTTCCGGGGGTGTGAATTACGATTTCATCCGTTTCTCTATCATATGTGGCGGTGGTTCGTATACCGCGTACATTGGAACCATGGCCGGTTTCCGTCATAGCGAAACAACCTAACAATTCAGCAGTTCCTGCATCCTCTAAATAAAGGTCGTGATGGCGTTTGGTTCCGAGCTTTTGGATGCTACCACCAAAAAGTCCAAATTGAACCCCAAACTTTACGGCTAAACTCCCATCAACAAACATCAAATGTTCAAAAATAGCTCCATAGGCAGGCATATTCCCTTTACCTCCATATTCTGAAGGATAAGCATAAGCTCCGTAACCATGCTTACCCAACAAGCTAACCTGTTTCAGCACCCTATTGCGGTAATCCTCCTTATTGCGTAAAACTTGTCCATTGAAAACGTCTTGATTCAAGAAATCCCGAAAACTATCCACAGAAGCCGTATGTTGGCCTTTTAATAGGGCATCCAAAACACGGGCGTCATATTGTTTCGAAGTTTTCTCATGTACAACTTCTACATCAAACAAATGATTATAATGATTGGGTTGAATACCAAGGTTGAGTTCAATGTTTTTTAAATAATCATTGAATTCACATTCACCACAATACGTATTTCCCAGCCTTTGACTCAAAGAAGTAAGTGGATAGGTGTCACTTTCAATAAGCTTAATTTTGGAATTGGAAATGGTTTGCTTCCAGTTTTTGAATTCATCTTCAGGAGGTGGATTATTCCGGTCCAACCATTCCAATAACTGTTCTTTCTCGTTTTCAGAGAGGTGGGTGTCATCGTTAATCGTTTTTTGAATTACCGAGATTTCGGAAGCAGAAAGCAAATCGTCCGACCAAATGACATAAAAGAATGGGATATACTGTAAAATTCCTGGAGAGTAATCTACTACTATCATAAAGTTTAGAATGAAGCTGAACGTATCAGACTTTTGATGTATCTAAGTTAAGTCTTAGATTTTGAAAAAGGAATCAATTGTTGATGTGTTCTTAGATTTGCTCAAAACAGTTTTAGGCGCATTTCGTTTTCAACTATATTTGTTTGAAGATGAATGAGAATTTAGACCCAACATCCGAAGGCTTTTCCCAAGAAGAACTTGATATTGAAAGAGCATTGCGCCCCATCACTTTTGATGATTTCACGGGACAAGAGCAGGTTTTGGAGAATTTGAAGGTTTTTGTACAAGCTGCCAACCTTAGAGGAGAAGCTTTGGACCATACCTTGTTCCACGGTCCACCAGGACTGGGCAAAACTACCCTGGCCCACATTTTGGCCAATGAGTTGGGGGTTGGAATCAAGATTACTTCGGGCCCTGTGCTGGATAAACCCGGTGATTTGGCAGGTTTGCTTACCAATTTGGAAGAACGGGATGTCCTTTTTATTGATGAAATTCACAGATTGAGCCCCATTGTTGAAGAATATCTCTATTCTGCAATGGAGGACTATAAAATTGATATCATGATTGAGACAGGCCCCAATGCACGTACCGTTCAAATCAATTTAAGTCCTTTTACCTTGGTAGGCGCTACCACACGTTCTGGGTTGTTAACCGCCCCTATGCGTGCCCGTTTTGGGATTCAGAGTCGGTTACAATACTACAACACCGAGCTGCTATCAACAATAGTGGAACGTAGTGCGGATATTCTGAAGGTACCCATAACTAATGAGGCGGCGATAGAAATTGCAGGAAGAAGTCGAGGTACCCCCCGTATTTGTAATGCTCTGCTTCGTCGAGTTCGGGATTTTGCGCAGATTAAGGGAGACGGAAACATTGATTTGAATATTTCCAAATTTGGTTTGAAAGCACTGAACGTAGACGCCCATGGATTGGATGAGATGGACAACAAGATTCTAAGCACCATCATTGATAAGTTTAAAGGTGGACCAGTTGGAATTACCACTTTGGCCACGGCAGTATCAGAAAGTGCCGAAACTATTGAAGAGGTCTATGAACCCTTTTTAATTCAGCAAGGCTTTATTATGCGAACCCCTCGTGGTAGGGAAGTAACTGAATTGGCCTATAAACATCTGGGTCGAATAAAAGGAGGGACGCAAGAAGGACTGTTTGGATGAAAAAACTACCCCACGTTTCTGCGCTTAAAGTATTAAAGAACAGCAGGCAAATTCTTAAGAATCCACTTCCCTTTCATTATGAGAATTTTGAAAAACTAGGCGATACCTTCCGGATTTCAATTCCAGGAGAGGGGAAGGTAATTTTTTCAAGAGACCCGGAATGGGTAAAACAGGTGCTTCAAAAAAAACACCGGTCATATTCCAAATCCAAGCTTCAAACCAAAGATTTGGCAAAATACATTGGTTATGGTCTCCTAACTTCCGAAGGGGAACATTGGCGCACACACCGTAGAATGATTCAACCTGCCTTTCATCGTCAAAAGTTGAAAGGACTACTGAGCATTATGCACAAAGCTATTGTGGATGAGTTGGAACGCATTGCGCCAAATACGGACGAAGATGTTTTTGACAAAATGGGTGATTTGGCTTTTCAAGTAGTGGCAAAATCCCTTTTTAGCAGCAACGATATCCGCGAATCCATGTCGGAGCTCAAATCCATTACGGAGGAGAACCAAAGGATGTTAATAAAGGAAATGCGAAGACCCTATCTTAAGACATGGTTCGGATGGTCGGGTGAAATCAAGAAACATTTGGATGAAGCGAAGCGCGGTCGGGATTTGCTCAATGATTTGATTGAAGAAAGATTAAAAGAAGAAGAGCGCAATAGTTTTGATTTATTGGACATGTTGTTGGAAGCTACCTATGAGGATGGAACAAAAATGTCGAGAAAACAATTGATAGATGAAGTGCTGATACTCTTTACCGCGGGACACGAGACTACGGCAAACGCCCTATCTTTCCTCTTATATTTTTTGGCAAAAGATGAAAACCTTCAAGAGTCCCTGCACCAAGAAGTTACTTCGCATAAATCAGGTAAATTCTCTTTTGAGGACATGCCTAAGTTTCCTTTGGCGCAATCTTGTATTAAGGAAACCATGCGGATTTACCCTCCTGCATACTTCATAGATCGAGTAGCAATCGAAGAAACCGAAATAGGCTCGTTCAATCTAAAGAAAGGAACATTGGTGTTGCTTTCTATTTATGAATTGCATAGGCATAAATCCTTTTGGAAGGATGCCGAGCACTTCGTTGCTGACCGTTTTGTGGATTTGGATATGAAACAGGCCGCGGATTATTATTATCCATTTGGTGCAGGCCCAAGAATGTGCATCGGAAATGCCTTTGCCGACTACGAAATGCTGATGGTATTGATTGAAATTGTGAAGAAATATCATATTACAACCAAGATGGACAAGGTAGAAATCAACCCTATGATTTCGCTTAAACCCAAAGAAGTAGTCTTGAATTTTAAACCAAGATAAATGTCAAAATCCCGTTATACAAAACTGATTAGGGACGAAGCGAAGCGTCTCGGTTTTTTGTCTTGTGGGATTTCCAAAGCTGAATTTTTGGAGGAGGAAGCCCCACGACTTGAAAAGTGGCTCAATGCTAACATGCATGGCGAAATGACCTATATGGAGAATCATTTTGATAAGCGTCTTGACCCTACCAAATTGGTTGAAGGCTCCAAATCGGTCATCTCGTTACTGTTGAATTACTTTCCATTGGAGGAACAAAATCCCAATTCCTACAAAATCTCAAAATATGCATATGGAACCGATTATCATTTTGTGATAAAGGACAAGCTAAAGCAATTACTTCATTGTATCCATGAAGAAATCGGGGAAGTGAATGGAAGGGCTTTTGTTGATTCTGCTCCAGTAATGGACAAAGCATGGGCGGCTAAAAGTGGTTTGGGATGGATGGGTAAGCATAGCAACTTATTAACTCAGCAAGTAGGTTCTTTCTATTTTATAGCCGAATTAATTGTTGACCTGGAATTGGAATACGACCTTCCTGTAACGGACCATTGCGGAACGTGCACGGCCTGTATTGATGCTTGTCCTACGGAAGCCATTGTGGAACCTTATGTGGTGGATGGTAGCAAGTGCATATCCTATTTTACGATTGAACTGAAAAGCGAAATCCCGACCGAGTTTGAAGACAAATTTGAAGATTGGATGTTCGGGTGTGATGTGTGCCAAGACGTGTGCCCATGGAACCGTTTTTCAAAACCCCATAGTGAACCCCTGTTCAATCCAACTCCAGAGCTGCTTTTCTTCTCGAAAAAAGACTGGGAGGAAATTACCGAGGACGTTTTCAAAAAAATCTTTAAAAAGTCACCTGTGAAAAGAACAAAATTCTCTGGACTTAAAAGAAACATTGATTTTGTAAAATAGGATTTTCACAAAATTCAAACGTTTTCGTTTGGAATAATTGAATTTTCACTAGGTACTTTTTAAAGAACACTCAAGAAAATGCTATATTGAAACAATGAAAGGGCCATATGCAAAGGGTCAAATACCACTAAACTAACTCAATACGAATGAAAATAAATAAACCAAAATTGAGTTTCTGGCAAATCTGGAACATGAATGTCGGATTCTTGGGGATACAATATAGTTTTGGATTACAGCAAAGTGCCATCAATCCAATTTTTCTTTTTTTAGGAGCTGCCGAAGAGATTTTGCCAATTTTGAATATTGCCGGTCCCATTACCGGACTCATTGTCCAACCAATTATTGGTGCAGTTTCTGATAAAACCTGGTCACCACGTTGGGGAAGAAGAAAACCCTTTTTCTTGATTGGGGCCATTTTAGGTAGTTTATGTCTTTTTGCATTTCCATTAAGTCCTGCCCTTTGGTTTGCAGTTGGGTTACTTTGGATTTTGGATGTGGGTAACAACATGGCCATGGAACCTTATCGCGCTTTTGTTGGAGACAAACTTCCAGACAGCCAGTTAAGTATTGGATACCAAATGCAAAGTCTTTTTGTGGGTGCGGGTATTCTTTTGGCCAATGCATCTATTTTTCTCTTTCAAGATTGGTTTGGGGGCGGAGAAGAAGTAGCTGGACAAATTCCGAAATGGTTGTACTATTCATTTTTTATCGGTTCGTTCTTATCTATAACCACTATTTTATGGTCTGTATTTAAGACTCCAGAGATACCTCCCAGTGATGAGGAATTAGCCGAAATCAACAGACATAAAACTCTTCCCTTTATTGAACGGTTTAAGCTCCCTTTTATAGAAATAAAACATGCCGTAAAGGATATGCCCAAATTCATGTGGAAACTGTCTGCTGTATACCTTTTTCAATGGTATGCACTTTTTGTGTATTGGCAGTTTATCACACCTCTGTTTAGAACCACGATGGGATATGACACTTCACAAGCTGCGGCCCAAGCTGCCAAGATGAGCACAACCTATAACATTGTTACCGCGGTAGTAGCGTTAATATTGGTCCCATTAACCATTCGATTTGGAGGAAAAAAGATTTACGCGCTCAGCCTTTTTGGAACCGCCTTGGCCTTGTTTGCCATTCCAAACATTACAGACCCCGTATATGTCTTGTTTCCAATGGTATTGTTTGGTATTGGATGGGCAGCAATGATGGGGATTCCCTATAGTATGGTTTCCAAAATTGTTCCCCAAGAAAGAAGGGGAGTTTATATGGGTATTTTAAATATGATGATTGTGATTCCAATGGGAATTCAGACATTGACATTTGGACCTATATTCAAAAACATTTTAGGAGGAAACGCTGCAAATGCAATGCTCTTCGCAGGGACATGTTTTGTAATTGCATCCATATTGGCAATGCGCTTAAACGTAAAAAAGGAGAACTCCACTGAATCTTGATATAAACGTCTTTTAAAAATTTAACTGGAAACAAAAGATAAGGGTATTCACTAGTTGGCGAATACCCTTACCTTTGCCCATTATTTCAGAACTATCTATATGAGCAAAGAAAAACAACGTAGGGAAGCCTTGTTGTACCATGCCAAACCACAACCAGGAAAGATAAAGGTGGTCCCCACCAAACCCTATTCTACCCAAAGGGATTTGGCATTGGCCTATTCCCCTGGAGTTGCAGAGCCTTGTTTGGAGATAGAAAAAAACAAGGACGATGTTTATAAGTATACCGCAAAAGGAAATATCGTAGCGGTGATTTCCAACGGAACAGCTGTTTTGGGTTTGGGTAACATAGGACCGGAAGCATCCAAACCGGTTATGGAAGGAAAAAGTCTACTATTTAAGATTTTTGCCGATATCGATGGAATCGATGTAGAATTGGACACTACGGATGTGGATAAGTTCATCGAAACCGTGAAAATCATTGCTCCCACTTTTGGAGGAATCAACCTGGAAGATATCAAAGCTCCTGAGGCATTTGAAATAGAGCGAAGGTTGAAGGAAGAACTTGATATTCCGGTAATGCACGATGATCAACACGGTACTGCGATTATTTCTGCAGCAGCTTTGTTGAATGCACTTGAGTTGACCGGCAAAAAAATGGAAGATGTAAAAATTGTCGTCAGTGGTGCAGGTGCAGCTGCGGTTTCCTGTACAAGGTTGTACAAAGCTTTTGGTGCTAGAGCAGAGAATATTGTGATGCTGGATAGCAAAGGGGTTATTCGAAAAGACAGGGACAACTTGACCACCGAAAAACTGGAGTTTGCTACGGAAAGGAAGATAGATACGTTGGAAGAGTCGCTTCAAGATTCAGATGTATTTATTGGTTTATCCATAGCTAATATTCTAACTCCTAAAATGCTTAAATCCATGGCAAAGGATCCCATTGTATTTGCCATGGCGAATCCCGACCCCGAGATTGAATATAATTTGGCTTGTGACACTCGAGATGATATCATTATGGCTACGGGGCGTTCTGATCATCCCAACCAAGTGAACAATGTTCTGGGCTTTCCCTTTATATTTCGGGGTGCATTGGACGTTCGTGCCACCAAAATCAATGAGGAAATGAAAATGGCTGCTGTACGGGCCTTGGCTGATTTAACTAGGGAGCCAGTACCGGAGCAGGTGAACATTGCATACGATACCACAAGGTTGACTTTTGGAAAGAAATATATTATTCCAAAACCCTTCGACCCACGGCTCATTACAAAAATCCCACCAGCCGTGGCAAAAGCAGCTATGGAATCGGGTGTGGCCAAAGCACCCATAAAAGATTGGAAAAAGTACGAGGAAGAGCTTTACCAAAGATCAGGAAACGATAACAAAGTGGTCCGCTTGCTACATAACAGAGCCAAGGTAAATCCAAAGCGAATCGTATTTGCAGAAGCCGAATTGTTGGATGTTTTGAAAGCCGCTCAAATTGTTCATGATGAAGGTATTGCTCAACCCATTTTACTTGGAAATAGGGAGACTATTGAAAAGTTGAAAAAAGAACTGGAATTTGACGCTGACGTACCAATCATAGATCCTCGTGCTGATGAGTCCAAAGAAATCAGGACCAGGTATGCCCATAAGTTATGGGAATCTCGCAAACGAAAAGGGGAGACAGAGTACAGCGCACGAATCAACATGGGTAAACGAAATTACTTTGGCTCCATGATGTTGTTGGAAGGTGATGCCGATGGCATGATTTCTGGGTATTCCAGAGCGTATCCGAAGGTATTAAGGCCTGTTTTTGAAGTAATTGGAAGGTCCAAGGGTGTAAAGAATGCCTCTACGGTAAATATTATGATAACCGAAAGAGGGCCTTTGTTTTTGGCAGATACCTCAATCAATATAGACCCAAGCGCTGAGGAACTGGCAGAAATTGCTTTAATGACCGCAAATGTGGCCTCAACCTTTGGTTTCAATCCGGTTATGGCACTTTTATCTTATGCTAACTTTGGCTCGTCCAGCCATCCCAATGCGCAAAAGGTAAGGGAAGCTGTCCGAATTTTGCATGAAAGAAATCCAGATTTGGTAGTGGATGGGGAGATTCAAACGGATTTTGCCCTAAGTCAAGATCTTTGCCACAATAATTTTCCGTTTTCCAAACTAGCGGGCAAAAAAGTGAACACCTTTGTATTTCCAAATTTGGAATCAGCCAACATTACCTATAAGCTTTTGAAAGGGCTTCACAACGCCGATTCCATAGGTCCAATTATGGTTGGTTTGCGTCGTTCAGCTCATATACTACAGCTGGGTGCCAGCGTTGACGAAATGGTAAACATGGCTGCGGTTGCCGTTATCGATGCACAAGAGCGGGAAAAACGCAAGAAAGCCAAAACGGGAGAAGAATAACAATCAAAACCCCAATCAACCAATGATAAACCATTTAAAGGGAAAATTAGTAGAGAAGAATCCCACCTTCGTTGTTGTGGAATGCAACGGAGTAGGGTACTTTTTAAACATTTCGCTTCACACTTTTTCTTTGATAAAAGACGAGGAAAACATTCAAATTTTCACGCATCTTCAAGTACGTGAAGATTCCCATACACTTTTTGGGTTTATAGAAAAATCGGAACGGGAAATTTTTAGACTTTTGATTTCAGTATCTGGAATTGGTTCCAGTACGGCACGTACAATGTTATCCTCTTTAACACCCCAACAAATAAAAGAAGCAATTGCCAATGGAGATGTCCCTTCCATCCAGGCAATCAAGGGGATAGGAAGCAAAACTGCCCAGCGTGTCATTTTGGACCTCAAGGATAAGATTTTGAAAGTGTACGAAATGGATGAAGTTTCCCACATCTCAAACAATACTGGCAAAGAAGAAGCGTTATCTGCTTTAGAGGTTCTCGGTTTCACCCGGAGGCAATCTGAAAAGGTGGTCGACAAGATTGTGAAAGAGGATACTTCGCTAAGCGTAGAGGACATTATTAAACAGGCGCTTAAAAATTTGTAACTAGTTTGAAAAGAGGGGCAAAACCAATACTTAATCCGACAGGATTTAAGTGCTTTTTCATGTGTATCTGTTTTATGTTCGTTTCCGTGGCATTTGCCCAGGAAACCGATGAACAGGCTCAAGACTCTACCAAAACAGGAGTTGCCCTAGGTCGTCTCAAGTTGGAGAACCCTAAAAGCATCGTCTCAAAATACACTTACGACCCCACTCTTGACCGATATATCTACTCTGAAACTATTGGTGAATTCGATATTTCTTACCCTATAATCCTAACCCCGGAACAATTTTTTGAACTGGTACGAAGGGAAGGGATGAAATCCTACTTTAAGGATAAAATTGACGCCTTCACGGGAAAAAAAGAAGGAAGCGAAGAAGCACGTAAAAATCTTTTGCCCAATTTTTATGTGAACAGTAGCTTTTTTGAATCCATTTTTGGCGGAAATACAATCGAAGTGATTCCCCAGGGTTCCGTTGCAATGGACTTGGGAGTCCTTTGGCAAAAAAATGACAACCCGGCACTTTCTCCCAGAAACCGAACCAATCTTTCCTTTGATTTTGACCAACGAATCAGTCTTAGCCTCTTGGGAAAGGTGGGTGAGCGACTTCAGGTAACGGCAAACTATGATACGGAAGCCACTTTTGACTTTCAGAATCTAGTGAAGTTGGATTATACACCTACTGAAGATGATATTCTTCAAAAAATAGAGATCGGTAACGTAAATATGCCCTTGAACAGTTCCCTGATCACTGGCGCTCAGAGCCTATTTGGGGTAAAAACACAGCTGCAATTTGGTAGGACTACGGTTACCGCTGTTTTTTCGGAACAGCGTTCTCAAAACAATACTGTGGTAGCCCAAGGAGGAGGAACTGTTAATGAGTTTGCATTGACCGCTCTGGACTACGACGAAGACAGACACTTTTTCTTATCCCAGTTTTTTAGGGATAGCTATGATGAAGCCCTGCAAAACTACCCCTTCATCCGAAGTCAAATACAGATAACCCGTCTAGAAGTATGGGTGACCAACAGGAATCAGCAAACCCTAAATGTAAGGAACGTGGTTGCGATTCAAGATTTGGGTGAAGCAGAATTAGGAAGAAATGGAGATGAAAAAACAAGAGTGGGTATTGCTGGAGGAGACCCTGCAGGATTTTTTAATATAGCAGGAACTGAAGTTTTTCCTCAGAATAGTGTAAATGATTATGACCCGTCCCTTATTGGAAATGGTGGTGTGCTTACCGAAGCTGTTCGCGATATAGCGACGGTGGATTCAGGATTCAATTTTTCAACGGGCTACTCGGCAAATCAAGGATTTGATTATGCCATTTTGGAAAATGCCAGAAAGCTTGAAGAGGGTAGGGATTACCAACTAAATACCCAATTGGGATATATCTCCTTGAATCAGCGATTAAGTAATGATGAGGTTTTAGGTGTGGCCTATCAATACACCAATACTTTGACCGGTGAAGTGTTTCAAGTAGGGGAGTTTGCCAATGGAGGCATAGATGCTACGACCGTTTCGGGAGTTGGAGTCAATCCAATTATTGAAAACAATACTTTGATTCTTAAGTTGTTGAAGAGTAACATCACCAATGTGGAAGATCCTATTTGGGATTTGATGATGAAGAACATCTACTCCACGGGAGCTTTTCAATTGACACAAGAGGACTTTCGGTTAAACATCCTATATTCCGACCCTACACCCAGAAACTATATAACACCAGTGGTTGATTTTCCAGCTCCCGAAGCTGGACAAAAGCCTTTGGAGGAAAGGATATTATTGGAAGTATTCAATTTGGACCGACTGAATGTGTATAATGACGTCCAACCAGGAGGAGATGGATTCTTTGATTATGTACCCGGAATAACCATAGATACGCAATCGGGAAACATCATATTTACCAAAGTGGAACCTTTTGGGGAATTTCTTTTTGAAGAATTACGAAGCAGCGCCACTGAAATCTATGATGTGGATAATGATGTGGGCTACAATCCCAATCAGGAGCGCTATGTATTCCGAAATATGTATGCGCTAACCAAGGCGGCTTCACTCCAAGATGCAGAGAAGAATCGTTTTCAATTGAAGGGACGGTATAAGTCTCAAGGAAATAATGGAATCCCGATTGGCGCATTTAATGTGCCTCAAGGTTCAGTGAGGGTTACTGCTGGAGGAAGGCAACTACAGGAAGGAATAGATTTTACGGTCAACTATCAAGCAGGGACCGTACAGATTTTGGACCCAAGCCTGCAGGCATCCAATACACCTATCAATATTTCTGTGGAAAATAACGCGGTGTTTGGGCAACAGACGAGGAGATTTACAGGAATTAACGTTGAGCATCAATTCAGTGAGAACTTTCTGCTGGGAGGTACTTTATTGAATTTGAATGAAAGGCCACTTACCCAAAAAGCTAATTTTGGGGTAGAACCTGTGAACAATACTATTTTTGGTCTGAATGGAAATTTTAGCACCGAAATTCCCTTTTTGACCCGTTTGGCAAATAAGTTGCCCAATATTGATACTGATGTGCCTTCCAATCTTTCAGTTCGTGGAGAAGTGGCATTTTTACAACCCAATTCACCTAAAAATGCAGATTTTCAAGGAGAGACGACCAGTTATTTGGATGATTTTGAAGGGGCACAGGCATTGATTGATATTCGCTCTTCTTTGGGATGGACCTTAGCAAGTCCACCAGTGGAATTCATTCAAGACCGTACCGATATTGATGTGGGCTTTGAGCGTGCAAAGATGTCCTGGTATACTATTGACCCTATCTTTTATACCAACCAAAGACCAGCAGGTTTAAGTGACAATGATATTTCCTTAAATTCAACACGAAGGGTTTTTATTGATGAGGTGTTTACCGAGACGGATATAGCACAGGGGCAGACCCAGGTGCAGGGCACTTTGGACATTGTGTACTATCCAAATGATAAAGGACCCTATAATGCCAATCCTAGTTTTGAAACCGAAACACCCAATGAGAAATGGGCCGGTATCATGCGACCCTTGAGCAGTACAAATTTTGAGCAATCCAATGTGGAATTTGTGCAATTCTGGGTATTAGACCCTTACATTGATGGAGAGACCAACGGCGGTAATGTTGGAGAATTGGTATTGAACCTAGGTAATATATCGGAAGACATTTTAAAAGACGGAAGAAAACAATATGAAAATGGACTTCCAGCGAGCACCAATAACGAAATTCCTAGGCCAACCATATGGGGACAAGTGCCATCCACTCAGTCTTTGGTATATGCATTTGATGCGGATGAAACCAACAGAACCCAACAAGATGTAGGTTTTGATGGATTGAACGATGCTGAAGAACAAGCTATTTATAACGGACCGGCTGAAGACCCTGCCTTGGACAACTACATATACTATTTGAATAGGGAGGGGAGCATTTTGGAGAGATATTTTGACTTCAACAATCCTGATGGAAACTCCCCGGTTGAGGTAACCAATACCAATCGTGGGTCTACTACTTTGCCAGATGTTGAGGATATAGACCGTGATTTGACCATGAATACTGTGGACAGTTATTACGAGTATCGAATTCAAATACGGCCCAACACAACAATTGATGACCAATATGTAACCGATATTCGAGAGGGACAGACTCCTCAACTACCCAACGGTACGACCCTAAATAGAAGATGGATTCAATATAAAATCCCATTAAGCGATTTTACTGAAGCCGTAGGTGGTATAACGGATTTCCGTTCCATTAGTTTTATGCGAATGTACATGACAGGATTTTCAGATGATATTGTACTACGCTTTGCAACTTTGGATTTGGTGCGTGGCGATTGGAGAACATTCACCAACTCCCTGCAACCTGATGTGGATAATGATCCTTCGGACGATGGAACGATAACCGATGTGAACGCAGTGAACATTGAGGAGAATTTTGCACGTCAACCTATACCCTATGTGTTGCCTCCGGGAGTGATAAGGGAACAATTGAACAACAACAATACGATTATCCGTCAAAATGAGCAGTCCCTATCTTTTGTGGTGGAGAACTTGGAATCTGAGGATTCGAGGGGAGTTTTCAAGAATGTGAATATTGATATGCGTCAGTACGAGCGTATAAAAATGTTCATGCACGGGGAGAAAATATTGAATGGGGACTATTCGGACGATGATACCCCTTTGGTTGGATTTCTAAGGATTGGTACGGATTTCTCGGAAAACTTCTATCAAATAGAACTTCCGCTGCAGTTCACGCCCTTTGGTTCGGTTACTCCAGAAGACATTTGGCCTGATGTGAATGAAATTGATTTAGCTCTTTCAGATTTGAACAGAGTTAAATCAGCCGGGATAGCAAGTCAGACTTTAAATCAGGTGGTTTTTTATGAGGTTGTTGATGGTGAAGTGATTGAGGTGGATGAATTTGCGCCGCGAACTTTGGGAAGATTACGAATTGGGATAAGAGGAAATCCGTCATTGGGAAGCATACGCTCCATGATGGTAGGGATTAAAAATATTGATGACCTACCCGCTAGAGGCGAAGTTTGGTTTAACGAGCTTCGTTTGGCGGGATTGGATAATAATGGAGGTTGGGCTGCAGTGGCCGCCTTAGACGCAAATATGGCCGATTTTGCCAACGTTACGGCAACTGGAAGCCAAAGCACCTCAGGTTTTGGTTCCATAGACCAAAAACCAAATGAACGTTCGCGGGAAGATGCCATCTCATACGACGTGGTGACCAACGTGAATGTTGGACAACTTTTTCCTAAAAAATGGGGGCTTCAGATACCTTTCAATTACGGAATTTCAGAAACCTTGATTACACCAGAATTTGACCCCGTTTTTGACGACCTTAAACTGGAGGACCGGATAGATGCAGCAGAAACCGCAGAGGACGCCGAAACTATTCGGGAACAGGCTGAGGACTATACAAAAAGAACGAGTATTAATTTAATAGGAGTAAGGAAGAATAGAGGCGAAGAAGCCAAGGAAAACTTCTTCGATATAGAGAATTTCACGTTTAACTATTCTTATAACGAAACGGACCATAGAGACTTTCAGGTGGCTGAACTTCGAGATCAAAATGTGAATACCGGATTTGTATACAATCACAATTTTAAACCAGCTCCTGTGGCGCCTTTTGCCAAAAAAGATTCTTTGTTTACCGGAAAATATTGGCAATGGTTGAAAGACTTGAATTTAAACCTTCTCCCAACTAGTCTATCAGTAAACGCCAACTATAACAGAACATTTAATCAGCAACGTTTTAGGGATGTTTTGGAACCTGGGGTGGAAGCATTGGATTTGCCTTTGTTGCAACAGCGAAACTATCTTTTTAACTGGCAATATGCCCTTAATTACAGTATCACGAAATCGCTTCGGGTCAATTTAACCTCATCAAACAATAACATAGTTAGGAATTTCTTCAACGAGGAAGGTAATCGCGATTCAGGAATCAATGAGACCTTGGATATTTGGGATGGCTTCTTTGATGTAGGTGAGCCCAATAGACATTCGCAACAAATGCAACTAAACTATGAGCTTCCTTTCAGTAAGTTTCCTTTCTTGAATTTTATCAATGCCCAGTACACCTATACCAGTAATTTTGACTGGCAACGTGGAGGGGACGCTTTGAACGAGGTAGTTCAAGAAGAAAACCCTGGAGAACAAATTAACACCGTTCAAAATGCAAATACACATAACCTTACGGCCAATCTCAGCATGCAACGGTTCTATGATTTTCTTGGTCTGAAAAAAAGGGACGGAAAAGTAGCTGCCAACCAACAGCCAAGAAGGGATAAGGATGGGAATCCTGTTGACGAGAAACCTATCAAGAAAACCAGTAAGACCTTCAACACTTTGGTGGACTTTTTCACCATGGTGAAGCGTGTGAACGTAAACTACAGTGAAAACAATGGTACGGTCTTACCTGGATATACACAGTCCATTGGATTTTTGGGAACAACACGACCTACATTAGGTTTCGTTTTCGGAAGCCAATCGGATATTCGCTTTGAGGCGGCAAGAAATGGATGGCTAACGGATTTTTCTGGATTTAACTCCCAGTTTTCAAAGGTAACCAACAGGCAATTGAATATTACAGCTACGGCACAACCTACTCAGGATTTGACAATAGATTTGATAGCAGACAGACAGTATTCAGAGAATTTCCAGGAAAACTTTAGAATTGAAGATGGGGAATATGTGCCATTGGCGCCCAATACGTTCGGGAACTTTACCATATCCACTTTAATGATTTCAACGATTTTCTCTAAAAGTGATGAATTCGATTCCGAGACCTTTGATGAATTCAGAGATAATAGAATAATCATTGCCAACCGATTGGTTTCGGACAGGGGTGAAACCCCAGGGGCTTTGGATGAAGAAGGATTCCCAGAGAGGTATGGAAAAACGCAACAAGATGTGCTACTACCGGCATTCTTTGCGGCATATACAGGTCAAGACGCAGAGCGGGTAAATTTGGATGCCTTTAGGCAGATTCCGATACCTAATTGGAACATTAAATATACCGGTTTGATGAAGAATCGATGGTTTAAAAAGAAATTCAAACGATTTTCATTAAGCCATGGATACCGTGCGGCCTATAGTGTCAATTCATTTCAGACCAACTTGGAACGTCAAAATACGGACGTCAATCCTGATAACGGGGATGTGCTTCCGGAAAACATTATTAATAGCGTTGTGTTAACAGATCAGTTCAATCCTTTGGCACGGGTTGATTTTGAAATGAAGAATTCCTTTAGCTTTTTGGCCGAGGTGCGAACGGATAGAACCTTGTCCCTGAGTTTTGATAATAGCCTTTTGACCGAAATTAATGGCCAGGAATATACGGTTGGATTGGGGTATCGTTTTAAAGATGTAAAGTTTGTAACCAATATTGGTGGTGAGC
Organism: Flagellimonas meridianipacifica; assembly: GCF_003001695.1. Classification (GTDB taxonomy): domain Bacteria; phylum Bacteroidota; class Bacteroidia; order Flavobacteriales; family Flavobacteriaceae; genus Flagellimonas; species Flagellimonas meridianipacifica. Next base: position 1,861,944 of record NZ_PVYX01000001.1, read on the forward strand.
GAACTAGACTTAAAGGAGACTTGAATTTAAAAGCGGATTTTTCTCTACGGGATAACATCACAATTATCCGCAATCTAGATATTGACAACAATCAGATTACTTCCGGACAGCAACTGATTTCGTTTAAGTTTACTGCTGATTATGCATTGAGTAGAAATTTCAACGCCCTGTTTTTTTACGATCATAACTTTTCCCAATTTGCTGTATCCACAGCTTTTCCACAGACTACGGTCAATGCAGGATTTACGTTGCGCTACAATTTTGGGAACTGATTCTCCTTCCACTTTTTCATGTTGATTTTGTTTAAGAAAAATCTTGAAAAGCTATGCCCAATCCGTTACATTTGTGACAGGACTAAAACTTTTTGAAACAAATGAACATACCAGCAGAACTAAAGTACACCAAAGACCATGAATGGGTAAAAGTAGACGGCGATGTGGCCACAGTGGGAATCACAGATTTTGCCCAAAGTGAGTTGGGAGACATTGTTTACGTTGAGGTGGAGACTTTAGACGAGACCTTGGACCAGGAAGAGGTATTCGGAACCGTGGAAGCCGTAAAAACTGTTTCTGATTTGTTTCTGCCCTTGAGCGGTGAAATAATTGAATTCAATGAATCTTTGGAAGATGAACCTGAAAAGGTGAACTCTGACCCTTACGGTGATGGTTGGATGATTAAGATTAAGATTAGTAATCCTTCAGAGGTGGAAGGTTTAATGAGTGATGCAGATTACAAGACCTTAATTGGTGCTTAAAAAAAACGTATTTACCATATTGTTCATAGGCTGGTTGATTGTTATTACATCACTCAGCCTATTTTCTTTTTCTGGGTTGGATACAGGCTCAATATCTATTCCATATGCCGATAAAATAACGCATTTTGGTTTCTATTCGGGTTTTGTGGTTTTAGGCTGTCTTAGCGTTTGGGAGTGGAGACGCGAAAAAATTACCTTGAAAAAGGCACTATGGATCATGGTGATAACAGCCATATTTTATGGCATGGGAATTGAGGCGTTACAATATAGTATGACGAAAGACCGTATGGCAGAATGGGGAGATGTATTGGCCAATAGCATTGGAGCGTGCATAGGAGGACTAGCCATCTTGTGGTATTTTACTAAGAAAGAGCCGTTAAAATGGAAACTTTAATTGCTACTTAAACAAAAAAAATTTTAAATTAGCGAATACTAAACTCAAAAAAATGGAATTAAAAAAGAATCCGAAAGCTGATGTAGGAAAAAACAGCACCCTCTATTTTGTTATAGGGCTAGCAGCTGTTTTAGGATTGGTCTATGGGGCCATGGAATGGAAAAAGTATGATAAAGCGAATGACTACGACATTTCTTTAAATGTTGAAGATCAGTTGGATGAGGAGGTGCCGATGACGGAGCAAATTAAGACGCCACCGCCACCACCGCCACCAGCAGCTCCAGAAGTAATTGAAGTTGTTGAGGATGAGGAAGAAGTTGAAGAGACTGTGATAGAATCAACTGAAACCAGCCAAGAGGAAGAGGTTATGGAGGTTGAGGAAGTTGAGGTTGAAGAAGTTGAAGAAGATATTTCGGTTCCTTTTGCAGTAATTGAAGACGTACCCGTTTTTCCAGGATGTGAAAAAGCAAGTAATAAAAAGCAATGTTTCCAAGAGATGATGCAGAAGCACATCCGTAAAAACTTCCGTTACCCAGAGATTGCCCAGGAAATGGGAGTGCAAGGAAGGGTAAATGTGATTTTTGTAATCCAAAAAGACGGTAGTATCGGAAACATTAGGATGCGTGGACCGGATAAAAACTTAGAAGCAGAAGCTTTAAGAATTATTAAAAGGTTGCCTAAAATGACTCCAGGGAAACAAAGAGGTAGAGCGGTAAAAGTTCCATTTAGTATTCCGATTACCTTTAAGTTGCAGTAAGAGATTCTAAGAAATTATAAAAAAGCCCCGGCAGTTTTGCTGGGGCTTTCTACTTTTTAGCAAAATCATGAGTCACATCCTAGTGCTAAAAGGACTTGCTTTAATGACACTTTAAAAATGAAAAAAACCTTATCAGCTCTTTTAACCGTTTCCGTGCTGATTATTCTTTTTATTGGTTTTGTAATTGTTGCGGTTGTAAGTCAGATGCAGGGAAGCGAAGAAAAGCGGAAGGATTTTATTGAACTTTTAGATAAGACCAACTACTACTTTGTTGGGGAAGTGAGGCTAATAGAAAAAATCCACAAAGGAGTGGGGTTCATCTGTCTAGAGAAGCATGAGTTTAATGAAACGGGAGAGAAGCAATTGGTTTTTAATAATAATATCGTATCCATGTTAAATGATAAAGGTTATGTGGTTCAACTTGGTCAAATTTCCTTTAGGTCAAAAGATAACAAAGAACTAAATGTGAAAGTTGGAGATATTGTAAAGTATAACTTTGACAATAGTGGTCTTTATCAGGTGTTTAGAAACGATACTTTAATTTATGAAGATCATGCAATAATCGATAATCCAACATTGCAAAAAAGGTTTTTGCAATTTTTTCAAAACTCATGTAAATAAAAAACAGAACCCAATTACCTTGGTTTCCAATTGTTTCTCACAGGAAGATAGTCTAACAAAATATACCGACAATAACCATAACAAAAGCTGGGGTAATTCGTTTTTTTAAGATTCTTCCACTGTAATAGCCCGGTTTATAGTTTTTGATGTTATTCTTAAGAGCAAACTGTTCATTAAGAAAACCTAAAAAGTAAACAAACCCACCTAAGCGGTTGGAAAAGAAGCTTTCCAGCGTTATCTTTGCGCCCCAATAAACGTTGTAGATGAAGTCGGCCGTAGGTTCCTTAAAAAGTACATCTCTTGCTCTGTTCTATTCTGATTTTAAGGAAATCACGAAAGCTAAATTGGCGGTCAGCGTTGTTTTCTCCTCCATTGCCGGATATTTTTTGGGAGCCTATCAGATAGACCTTTGGTCTGTTTTGTTGTTGGCCTTTGGAGGTTACTGTATGGTGGGGGCTTCCAATGCCTATAACCAAGTAATTGAACGCGACCTGGATGCGCTCATGAAGCGAACGCGGAATCGGCCCATTCCTTCAGGACGGATGACGGTAAACATGGCGATGACCATTGCCATTGTGTTGACCTTATTGGGTGTTTTGGCATTGTATGCCTTGAGCCCAAAGACAGCTCTTTTCGGTGCCATATCCATCTTTTTATATACCAGTGTTTACACCCCGTTAAAGACAAAAACGCCACTTGCGGTTTTCGTCGGGGCTTTTCCTGGTGCCATACCCTTTATGTTGGGTTGGGTTGCGGCCACCAACGATTTTGGTATAGAGCCTGGGACCCTTTTTATGATTCAGTTTTTTTGGCAGTTTCCCCATTTTTGGGCACTGGGTTGGATGTTGGATGATGATTACAAAAGAGGAGGGTTTAAAATGTTGCCCACAGGGAAAAAGGATAGGAGCACCGCTTTGCAGATTATATTATACACCTTTTGGATGATTGTGATTTCGATAATGCCTGCTTTTGGGTTTACGGGACGACTCCATCTAACAATCCCAGCTGCTGCTTTAGTCTTGCTTTGCGGATTGGTGATGTTGCTTTTCGCATTTAACCTCTATATCAAAAAGGATAATCCTTCCGCGAGGAAGTTGATGTTGGCCAGTGTGACCTACATTTCGTTGATTCAGATAATTTTTGTTGCAGATAAATTGATTAGTTGATAGTATGGATTTGACCCAAGGAACCGCAAAACAGAAGAACGACCGCGCCAAAAAAATGATGCTTTGGTTCGGTATTGTGAGTTTGATCATGGGATTCGCAGGATGGACCAGTGCCTACATTGTAAGTAGCAAACGAACCGATTGGATTAGTGATTTGGACTTGCCCCAAGCTTTTTTGTGGAGTACTGCCACAATAATTTTGAGCAGTCTCACTTATATTTTGGCCAAAAATTCAGTAAAAAAAGATAACCAAAGACAAGGGACTTCATTTCTTTTGGCCACATTGGTACTTGGAGGGATTTTTATAGCATTACAATTTGTTGGTTTTTCGCAAATGTTGGAAAACGGCTATTATTTTACGGGTCCTACGAGTAACATCAAAATGTCCTATGTATTTTTGATTGCAGCGGTGCATATCGTGCACGTAGTGGCTGGTATTATTTCGCTCTTGGTGGTGCTTGTGCAACAATTGCGTTCAAAATACACACCAGAGAATATGTTGGGCTTGGAATTGGGTGCTACATTTTGGCATTTTTTAGATATTTTGTGGGTGTATTTGATACTTTTCATGTATTTCGTAAAATAATTTTTTTGAAGGGGAGTTTTCATTCCACTTTGCCTTTTGGAATACAGTAAAAGGTGTATTTTTGCTAAAGTTTTATTAAAACGAACATATTTATGGATTCTACGGTTACAACCGGTGCAGAAGATAACGTTTGGGGAGGCGGCAACCGCCCACTAGGCGCAAGCTACGGAAAATTGATGATGTGGTTCTTTATTGTCTCGGATGCTTTGACCTTTTCGGGTTTCTTGGTGTCTTACGGCTTTTCCAGGTTCAAGTTTATAGAGACTTGGCCTATCGCCGATGAGGTGTTTACCCACGTTCCTTTCTTCCATGGTAATTATCCAATGTACTATGTGGCCTTTATGACCTTCATACTGATTATGTCTTCTGTGACCATGGTGTTGGCTGTGGATGCAGGGCATAGAATGATGAAGAACAGAGTAATCCTGTATATGTTCCTTACCATTATTGGAGGTGCTATTTTCGTCGGTTCACAAGCTTGGGAATGGGCCACTTTCATTAAGGGTGATTTTGGTGCCTTAGAGACAAAGGGAGGTAGAATCCTTCAGTTTGTAAATGCTGAGACTGGAGAGCGCGCCGCTTTGGCCGAGTTCTCAAAGACTTTACCCGAAGAACGAGTAAAACATGAAGGTTCCAACGGAATTTGGTATCAAAAAGAAGGTTACAAAACATCGTACTCTTTAAATGAAGTGATTGAAGGATTCAAAGCGAGTCCAAACATTCTGATTCGTACGGAAACCATCAATGAAGAGGGTGAAAAAACGTTACTTACCCGTCAAGAATCTTTGGCAAAATTGAAAGATGCCAAACTGGTGGTGGAAGGAGCTAATTTGATTCGCAATGAATATGGTAGTCGCCTATTTGCCGACTTCTTTTTCTTCATTACTGGATTCCACGGTTTCCACGTATTCTCAGGTGTGGTTATCAATGTGATTATCTTTTTCAATGTGATTCTTGGCACCTATGAGCGCAGAGGCCACTACGAAATGGTGGAAAAAGTTGGGTTGTACTGGCACTTTGTAGATTTGGTCTGGGTTTTTGTATTCACATTCTTTTATTTGGTTTAATTTTCTATGTCATTCCTGCTCAGGCAGGAATCTATTAAAAATAGTATTGTAAATATGGCACACGAACATAAGTTGGAAATTTTCAGAGGACTTTTGAAGTTCAAATCCAATACCCAAAAAATTTGGGGTGTATTGATATTTCTTTCCATAGTAACTGCTGTAGAGGTGGCTTTGGGTATCCTTAAGCCAGAAATTTTGACAAAGAATTACTTTTTGGGAATGAAGCTCCTAAATTGGATTTTCATCATCCTTACCTTGGTAAAGGCCTACTATATTGCATGGGATTTTATGCACTTAAGGGACGAAAAAAGTTCTTTGCGAAGGGCTATAGTCTGGACGCCGATTTTCTTGGTCAGTTACCTGATTTTCATTCTCTTGTTCGAAGCGGATTATATTTATAACGTATTCAAGGAAGGATTCCTTTCCTGGGATTTCTAAGAAAGTATTAACATTTGCAAAAGGCGGTTTCAAAACCGTCTTTTTTATTTTTGCAAGAGTATTGATTCCATGAAAAAAACTTTTGTTTTAGTCGTTCTTTTCATATTTCCTTTAGTGGCATATCTCTTTTTTGCCTCAGGGGTCAACAACTTCGGAAAACTACCTGTCTTGACTGAAAATGTTCCTGAACCCATCCAGTTTTCAGGAGATAACCAATTGACAGATAAAATTACCATCTTAGGTTTTTTGGGTAAGAATATTGGCAAAAAGAAAGGAAACGCCTTCAATCTCAATCAAAAAATATATAAACGGTTCAGTGAGTTCAACGATTTTCAAATGTTGATGATTGTTCCAAATGGACTTGAGGATGAAGTGGGCGCCTTAAAAGAAGAATTGGGTGCTCTATCCGAAGTGGACAAATGGAATTTTGCCTTTGGGGAAGAAGGTGATGTCCAAAACTTCTTTAGAAGTCTAGGGACCAATTTGGAGTTGGGACAAGATTTTAGCACACCTTATGTTTTCATTATTGATAAGGACAGAAACCTTAGGGGTAGAAATGATGATGAGGACGAAGGGGTAAAGTTTGGGTTCAACACAACATCGGTGGCTGAGCTCAACAATAAAATGGAAGATGACGTAAAAATCATTTTGGCTGAGTATCGATTAGCTTTAAAAAAGAACAATGCCAACAGGAGCAAATAGCAAGAAAAAATACACTTACGTTTGGGTATCTGCCATAATTTTGATTTTCGGGACTTTCGCTGTGTATGAAATTTCCAAAAGATTAAAGGAAGGTACCGTTGTAGAAAACGATAGGATGAGCATTCCCAATCTTGGAAAAGAAGTTGGTTTTGTGGTAAACGAAGGTAAAAAACGTAGGGTACCCGCATTTTCGTTTAGAAACCAAGACAGTGTTCTAATATCTGACAAAGACTATTTGGGAAAGGTCTATGTGGTCGAATTCTTTTTCACGACTTGTCCCACCATCTGCCCCATAATGACCAAAAATCTGGTGGAACTACAGGATACTTTTAAGGAGTATGAAGATTTTGGAGTTGCTTCGTTTACCATTAACCCTAGATATGATACACCTTCAGTACTAAAGGCTTATACCAAAAAGTATGGTATAGAAGATAAAGATTGGCACTTACTAACAGGAGATAGGGATTCCATTTATAGTTTAGCACAAGAAGGATTTTATCTTCCGGCCATTGAAGACTCCAGTGCTCCAGGGGGGTTTGAGCATTCTGGTATGCTAGCCTTGATAGATAAACAAGGAAATATTCGAAGTAGGGAAGATAATTATGGAAACCCCATTATATACTATCGTGGAACGGTCACCGAGGAACAAGGTGTCAACGAAGAAGGAGAACCTCAGCAAATAACCATGTTAAAAGAAGACATTAAAAAATTATTACTCGAGGAATGACGCAGGAAATTTCACTTAAAACGAAAAGATACAACCGATGGATTACAATTGTTTCCATCGTAATTCCGGTGGTAGTTGCTCTATTGTTTGGTTATAAGATTCCCAACGCGGAGCCCCTATCTTTTTTACCTCCCATTTACGCCACGACCAATGGAATAACAGCTATACTTTTGGTTTTCGCAGTCCTAGCTATCAAGAATGGAAAAAGGAAACAGCATCAAAATCTGATGACAACCTGCATCATTCTCTCTGTTTTGTTTTTGGTGATGTATGTGGCTTACCATATGACTTCGGAGAGCACAAAATTTGGAGGCGAAGGGATTTTACGATATGTCTATTTCTTTATTCTGATTAGCCACATTGTGTTGTCCATAATCATTATACCTTTGGTATTGATAACCTATTCCAAAGCCTATTTAAAGGATTTTGTTGCTCACAAAAAATGGGCGAAATATACATTTCCCATTTGGCTTTATGTTGCTGTGACAGGCGTTGTAGTCTATTTAATGATTTCTCCTTATTATGTGCATTGATTTATGAAAACCAAGATTTCCATAGTACTACTTTTTTTGGTTTTTCTTACGCCACAATTTGTGGATGCACAGTGCGCTATGTGTAGGGCGGTTGTGGAAAGCGAGGGTGATCCGGAATCTGCTGAAGCCCTTAACGATGGCATAGTCTATTTGATGGCTATACCTTACATTTTAGTAGCAGGGCTCTTCTTTTTTATCTATCGAAAGATGCGTCGATAAAGGGGTTACTTAAAAATTAACATTTTTTTTACGCATTTAGTGTAACATTAGGATTTACTTGTCGTCGTATAAGTGTACGCTTGCGTATTTCATCAATCACCAAACACCAACCACATGTTCGATTTAGAAAGGTGGCAAGAAATATTTGACACCATACGAAAGAACAAATTACGTACTTTCCTTACCGGACTATCCGTAGCTTCCGGGATATTCATATTGGTTATTTTATTAGGATTTGGTCAAGGCATGCAAAATGGCATTGAACAGGAGTTCAAGCAAGATGCATCCACAAGTGTTTGGGCCTGGCCAGGGGTTACTTCCAAAGAATACAAAGGACTAAACCCTGGAAGAAGAATCCAGTTTATAAATGACAATTTCGAAACGGTGAGTTCTATGTACAGGGAAGACATAGAATATGAATCCGCGCGAATCTTTGTTAGGGATATCACAGTAAACTATGGAAAAGAAGCACTTGTATATAGCGTGCAAGGAGTGGCTTCTGACTTTCAGTTCATAGAAAATACCGGAATGATTGAGGGACGTTTTGTCAATTTCCAAGATGAAATGTCGATGGGAAAAGTAGCCATTATTGGAAAAAAAATACGGAACGATGTTTTCAACAAAATAGATTCCCCGCTTGGTGAATACATTGATATTTCAGGAATTCCCTTCAAAATTATTGGTGTTTTCAAAGAAATGAATGAACGGGAAGAAGAACGAATTTATATTCCAATAACAACAGCACAGCGTGTTTTCAATGGTGGTAATAGGGTAAACAATCTATCTTATACACTTCCCCCAGTTGAGAATTTTGACCAAGCAGTTGCCCAGGCTGTAGAGTTTAAAGAGAACTTGCAAAGCTATTTGCAACAAGCGCATACTGTAGCACCAGACGATAATGGCGCCATGGAGGTATGGAGTGCCATGGAGGAAGCGAAGCGCTATTATGGACTAACGGGCAACATTAAGATTTTTTTCTGGTTTGTTGGAGTTTGCACGATTGTAGCCGGAGTTGTGGGGGTGAGTAACATTATGCTGATTGTGGTTCGGGAAAGGACCCGAGAAATTGGGATTCGGAAAGCATTGGGAGCGAAACCCTGGTCCATTGTAGGAATGATTTTGCACGAGTCCATTTTTGTAACGGCCATTTCAGGTTTTGCTGGACTTATTTTTAGCATGGCATTACTTGAAATAGTTGGACCCAACGTAGAAGTGGATTATGTGGTCAACCCCTCGGTGAATTTCAACGTGGCTTTCGCAACTGTGCTGGTACTCATATTGGCAGGAACCCTTGCGGGATTTGTTCCAGCTTGGAGAGCGGCAAAAGTTCAGGTGATAGAATCATTGCGAGAAGAATAAAAGGATAAAGCAAGCACAGAAATGTTCAACAAAGACAGATGGAAAGAAATACTTGAGGTACTGACCAGCAACGTTTGGAGGACAATTTTTACTGCCTTTGGTGTCTGTTGGGGAATCTTCATTCTCATTGTATTGCTAGCTGCCGGTAAGGGATTGGAAAATGGAATTAAAAAGGATTTCGGGGATATAGCCACGAACACAATGTTCATGTGGACCCGAAGTACAACTAGGGCCTACGAAGGTCTTCCCAAGGGACGAAGCTTTGAATTTAGAACAAGCGATGTTCAGGCGATTCAAGATAATGTCCCAAATCTCCGGTTTATTTCACCACGTAACCAACTAAGCGGATTTAGGAGTGGTGGAAACAATGTAGTTCGTGGCATACGAACCGGTTCCTATAACATATATGGTGATTACCCAGAGATTATCAATCAAGACCCTATGACGGTCACTTCGGGGCGCTTTATCAATTATAACGATATCAACGAAAAAAGAAAAGTAGCGGTCATTGGTAGGGGTATAAAAAGTGACCTCTATGAAAAAGGTGAAGATGTTCTTGGTACCTATATCAAAATTCAAGGTGTCAATTTTATGGTGATAGGCACCTACAAAAAGAACAGTAATGATGGGGATGGAGAGGAAGCCCAAAAAGAAATCTTTGTTCCCTTTACATCTTTTTCCCAAGCTTTTAATAGAGGGGAAGAAGTAGGTTGGATGGCGATTACTGCGCATGATGGCCATTCAATTTCGGTTTTGAAAGAGGATATTGTGGGTGAAATGAAGAAAAGGCACAAAGTACATCCAGAAGATAATAGGGCCATTGGATATTTTGACCTTTATGAACAGTATAACCGTGTTGAGAGCTTGTTCGGAGCCTTAAAGGCGGTAGCTTACATTGTAGGTATTATGGTTTTGCTTTCCGGAATAATCGGTGTGAGCAATATTATGCTGATTGTGGTAAAAGAAAGAACCAAGGAAATAGGTATACGAAGAGCATTGGGGGAATCCCCATGGTCCATTAAACTGCAAATACTGATGGAGTCCATTTTCTTGACAATAATATCTGGAATGACCGGTATTATTCTTGGCTCGTTGGTCATTTATGGAATCAATTCCCTGTTGGATAGTGTGGGCCCAGTAGATATGTTTTTAAATCCCAGTGTAAGTGTTGGAGTAGTTAGTGGAGCTTTGATGATTTTAATGATATCAGGATTACTTGCTGGATTTATTCCCGCTAACAGTGCCATACGCGTGCGACCCATTGAAGCTTTAAGAACTGAATAAAAAATCAATCAAATCAAACTATAGAAAAAAATGAAAAAATCAGTAACCATTGTCATTCTGGTCTTAATTCTAGTAATATTTGGAGGGTCAATGTATTATCTGTACCAAAAGAATGCAGAAGATCCAGTAGTCTATAAGACGGAGCAATTGTCCAAACAGAGTATTGTCAAAAAAGCAGTGGCCACAGGTAGTATTCTTCCTTTGGAAGAAGTATTGATAAAACCGAACATTTCGGGAGTCATTGATGAGATTTATGTGGAAGGTGGAGACTATGTGAAATCGGGCGATTTATTGGCTAAAATAAAAGTTGTCCCCAATTTAACAGCATTGAATGATGCCCGGAATGCTATCAATGAAGCCAAAATAAATCTGGAGGATCAAAAAAGAAATTATGACCGTCAATTAGCCATTTTCAACAAAGGGGTAATCCCACAGGCCGATTTGGAAAGAGCCCAGGTCACTTATGATCAAGCCAAACAATCTTATAGAGCTGCAAACGAACGGTACGATATTGTAAAAACAGGTACCACTAGAGGTTTAAGTAGTGCTGCCAATACCTTGATTCGTGCTACGGTAAGTGGTATGGTGCTCGAAGTACCAGTTGAGGTAGGGAATCAGGTAATTGAAAGCAATAATTTCAATGAAGGAACCACTATTGCTGCCATTGCCGATGTGGAAAAGATGATATTTGAAGGGAAGGTTGATGAGTCTGAGGTTGGAAAAATTAAAGAGGACTTGCCTTTGGAGATTACTGTTGGCGCTATAGAGAATAGAATTTTTGACGCTGTTTTGGATTACATAGCTCCCAAAGGAAAAGAGGAGAATGGGGCTATCCAGTTTGAAATTAAAGGGACTTTGACCAAAGAAGACACAACATTTATTAGAGCTGGACTCAGCGCAAATGCCTCCATCATACTGGCTCGCGCGGACAGTGTTCTTGCACTAAAAGAAGCTCTTGTGCAATTTGATGACAATACCAAAGAGCCCTTTGTTGAAATTGAAACTTCGGATCAGCAATTCGAACGTAGGGACATTGAGTTAGGGGTGAGTGATGGTATATTTGTTGAGGTAAAATCCGGACTAGGTGCTGATGATAAAATCAAGGTTTGGAACAGTGTTGAAGAGGAAGAAAACGCTAACTAATCTGGTCCGAAAAAAAAGTAATCTATTCTTGTAACAAAACATCAAATTATAAGTCCTATAACGGGAGTTATAATCCTGATAGCTAATAACACCAATCATGATAGAAATCAAAGATCTTCATAAATCCTATAAAATGGGTAGCAACTCCCTCCATGTACTTAAGGGAATCAATTTTTCGGCAAAGGCCGGGGAGCTTGTTGCCATTATGGGTTCATCAGGTTCTGGAAAATCAACCTTACTTAATATTTTGGGAATGTTGGATGAGGCAGATTCTGGAGAGTACACCTTGGATGGTGTTCCTATCAGGGACTTGAGCGAAACCAAAGCTGCCCAATATCGCAATAAGTTTTTGGGCTTTGTTTTTCAATCATTTAACTTAATCAATTATAAAAGTGCCATGGAGAATGTGGCACTACCATTATACTATCAAAGAGTTGCCAGAAAGGAGCGTCAGGAAAAGGCACTCAATTATTTGGAACGCGTGGGCTTGAAAGAATGGGCCGAGCATTTACCAAATGAACTTTCAGGGGGTCAAAAACAGCGAGTAGCCATAGCTAGGGCCATGGCAGCAGAGCCTAAGGTACTTTTGGCCGATGAGCCTACAGGTGCCTTGGATAGTAAAACATCATATGAGGTCATGGACCTTATCCAAAAAATCAACGATGAGGGGAATACCATTCTCGTGGTAACGCATGAGGAGGACATTGCCCATATGTGCAAACGGATAGTGCATCTAAGGGATGGGGTAATTGTTGAAGATAAAAAAGTTGAGCAAGTAAGAGCTTCAGAATATGTTCAGTAGGGATACCTGGAAAGAAATATTTGATACCATCAAGAAGAACAAACTACGTACGTTCTTATCAGGATTTACGGTTGCTTTAGGTATTTTTATTGTGGTTATTTTGGTGGGTTTCACGAATGGACTGCAGAACACCTTTGACGAGTTCTTTAGTGATGATGCAACCAATACTTTCTTTCTATTTCCAGGACGAACTTCCGAACCCTACAAAGGCTACAAATCTGGGAGACGTATAGAATTTGATAATTCTGATATAGCGGATATCAAGGAAAACTTTCCCATGTTCTTGGAATATATAACCCCAAGAACCACACGTAGTGCTTTGGTAAAATACAAAGGGGAATCGAACAACTATACTAACCGAGCAGTAGGCCCTGCGCATCAGTTCAATGAGAAGACCATTATGATGAAAGGCAGGTATATCAACGAAACGGATATTCAAGATAAGGCCAAACATATTGTTATTGGAAGATTGGTGGAAAAAGACCTCTTCAAAGGAGAGGATGCCATTGGAAAATATGTGGATCTAGGAGGTAGTGCCTTCAAAATTGTTGGTGTGTTCCAAGATGACGGTGGGGATAATGAGGAACGATTCATTTACATGCCTTATACCACAAGACAACTTATTGAGAAAAGCACGGATGAGGTAGGTCAGATTATTTTGGCCTTTAAACCAGAGATCGGTTACGCTGCAGCTCTGACCTTTGAAAAACAATTGGACAAATTTCTTCGTGATAAAAAATTTATTAGTCCAGAAGATGAAAATGGAATTTTCATTAGAAACGTAGCAGATAACTACAGACAGAACCAACAGTTTGCCGTTGTTTTGGGGATTATTTCTTCGGTTTTTGCCTTAGGGACCATTATAGCGGGAATCATAGGTATCAGTAACATAATGGTTTTTGTGGTTAAAGAGCGCACAAAAGAATTGGGAATCCGAAAAGCTATGGGGGCTACTCCGGCTTCGGTAATTGGAACTATACTCATGGAGTCAATTGTAATCACCGCCTTTTCCGGTTTTGTGGGAATGATGATAGGGGTTGCACTTTTGAGTTCGTTGGGAGAAAAATTGGAGGATTTCTTTATCAAGAATCCCTACATAAATATGGGTTTTGCAATTTTTGCAACTCTCGTGTTGATTGTATTTGGCGCACTGGCTGGTTATGTCCCAGCGCGGCGGGCCGCTAAGATAAAGCCCATTGTGGCACTAAGAGACGAATAGAATGCGATTTTTATTTGATAGAAATACTTGGCAAGAGATTTTTGGTTCCATCAGTAAGAACAAAATCCGTACGATAATTACGATTATTGGGGTACTCTGGGGAATCTTCGTGTATATCGCAATGTCTGGAGCTGCCAAAGGTTTGGACAATGGGTTTGAAAGAGAGTTTGAAACAGTGGCAATGAACAGCCTTTTTGCATGGGGACAAAGCACCAGCAAACCCTACGAAGGATTTAAAACAGGAAGACAAATCAGATTGCAACTAGGAGATGTGAGTGTATTACAAAATCGAATTCCTGAGATACAGTATATAGCGCCAAGAAATGCAAAAGGAGTTTTTGGTGATGGCACACCACCGTTAATTGTGAGAGGACAAAAGTCAAACAATTTTGCGGTGTATGGCGATTTCCCAGTTTTTACAAGCATTGCGACAAAAAAGATATATGATGGTGGTCGTTTCATTAACGACGACGATATAGAACAGGCTAGGAAGGTTTGTGTAATAGGAGAGCAAACGCAAAAGGAACTTTTTGAAAAAGATGAAAATCCTATTGGTCAGTATATTCGAGTGGACAACATTTATTTTCAGGTTATTGGAGTCCACAAATTTGTTCCAGGAGGAGGATTTGAAACGGATGGAGATATCTATATCCCTTTCACAACCTATCAAAGGTTGTATAACACCGGTGATGAAATCGATTGGCTCACCATTGCTGCCTATGACGATGCCGACGTCGTTCAAGTGGAAGAAGATGTTAAGACAGTTCTGAAAAGAATACATAAAGTGGATCCTACTGATGAACGTGCTTTCGGCTCTTTCAATCTTGGTGAGATTTTCAACAGAATCATGGGCTTTTCCAAGGGATTGACTTTTTTGTCATTCGTTATCGGGATAGCAACCATTTTGGCAGGTGTCATCGGAATCGGAAACATTCTGTTGATTTCCGTAAAAGAAAGAACAAAGGAATTGGGAGTACGAAGAGCACTCGGAGCGACCCCTCGAGAAGTTCGGTCTCAGATTATTTTAGAGTCCGTATTCCTGACTTTCATAGCAGGAATTATCGGGATAATTTTAGGTGCGGCCACCCTAAACTTGGTCAACAATCTAACTCAAGGGATAGATTTTCCATATACAAATCCAACCGTTCCCATACCCTATGTGGTTGGAGCCATGTTGTTAATGGTCATCTTGGGAACATTAATTGGGCTTATACCTGCACAACGTGCGGTTAGTATTCGTCCCATAGACGCATTAAGAGAAGAATGATAGCTAATAGTAAACTAAATAAACCATCACGATGAAAAAGATTTTGAAATGGGTAGGTATATCTGTATTGGTTCTTGGAGCCATGTGGGCTGCTGTGTTTTTTATCAAATCAAACAGCAAGTCCGCCATTACTTATGAAACCCATAAACCTTTCATTTCGAGTATAGAAAAGAAGACTGTTGCCACTGGTAAGGTAATCCCCCAGGAAGAAGTGGAGATAAAACCACAGATTTCTGGAATTATTGAAAAAATCTATAAAGAAGAAGGAGAGCCTGTAAAAGCGGGAGACCTAATTGCGATAATCAAGGTAGTTCCCAATGAGCAGTCTTTGTATGCTGCGAGGGGTAGGGTGAACAATGCAGAGATTGCCCTGAACAACACAAAAATTGAATACGACCGCAACAAAACCTTGTTTGATAGAGGCGTGATTTCCAGTCAGGATTTCAACAATCTACAGTTGCAGTATGACCAAGCTGTGCAAGAGCTGAAAAACGCTCAAACCGATTATCAGATTATTCGTGTAGGTTCCGCAGGCGGGTCTACTTCTGCTAATACAAATATCCGAGCAACGGTGAACGGAACTATTTTAGAGATTCCAGTTGAAGTAGGTGACCAGGTTATTCAAAGTAACAACTTTAACGATGGTACTACAATTGCCTCTATTGCCGATTTGGGGAAAATGATATTTGAAGGAAAAGTAGACGAGGGTGAAGTAGGTAAACTGGAATTGGGTATGCCATTGAAAATTAGTCTTGGTGCCATTGAAGACAAGGAGTTTGATGCTAACCTTAAATTCATTGCTCCCAAGGGTGTAGAAGAGTCTGGGGCAGTTCAATTTAAGATTGAAGGCGATGTATCCGTCGAGGATGACTTTCTGATTAGAGCTGGGTACAGTGCCAACGCATCTTTGACTTTGGAAAAGAAGGATAGTATTCTGGTAATTCCAGAAGCACTTCTGCAATTTGATAAAGAGACCGAAGAACCCTACGTTGAAATTGCAATTGGAGAACAAGAGTTCGAAAGAAGAGATATTGAAATTGGGATATCCGATGGAGTAAATGTTGAAATAGTTTCAGGACTGGATGAAAGTGATGAAGTCAAGCAATGGAACAAAACGGAACCCATCAAAAAAGGCTTAGAAGAGGAAGAGGACGGTGAGGAAGATGCCTAATCTAAATAACGAACCAAAAATCAAAAAACGAATGAAAAGTAAGCTAATAATCATCATAGCACTGTTTACCATTTCCTTGTCTCAGGCCCAGTTAAGAAAGTGGACTTTGCAAGAATGTGTGGAATATGCGGTTGAAAACAACTTGACCGTTGAGCAATTTGAACTCGATTTGGAGAATGCAAAAATCGATAAGTCCGATGCAATAGGAGCCTTATTGCCAGATTTAAATGGAACTCCAAGATTGACAGAAAACATTGGTCTTTCGTTTAATCCAACTTCTCAAGAGCCGGTTAACACCCAGTTGAACTATACTGGCGATTTAACCTCTACGGTAACTATTTTTGATGGATTACGTAACTATAATAGGCTAAATAGGGCGAAATTAAATGCAATTGCCAATCAATATAGACTGGATGACCTAAAGGATGATATTCGACTTAATGTTGCAAATGCCTACTTACAGGTGCTTTCCAACAAAGAACAGTTGAAGACTTTTGAAGCGCAATACGCCGTTACCGAACAAGATTTGAATAGAACTAAAGAGTTGGTAGCTTCTGGGGTAGTGCCACGAGGAGATTTGCTCGAAATAGAGGCTACTGCAGCTAATCAGGAACAACAAATAGTAAACGGTGAGGGTCTAGTGTTAATTTCTAGAGTGAGTTTGGCCCAATTACTTCAAATTACGGACTATGAAAATTTTGACATAGCCGACGAGTCTTTTGAGATTCCTCCCTCGGATATTCTTAAGAATTCTCCTAAGGTCATTTTCGACAAAGCGTTGTCTTTTAGGAACGATATTAAACTTTCTCAAGCCAATGTAGAACTGGCAGAGAAAGATGTAGATATTGCTAAAGGAGCTTATTATCCAACCTTAAGTGCCTTTATAAACTACAACACAAGGTATTCCGATCAAAACCTTGACCCAACCGATCTTTCCATCATCCCATTTACGGACCAGTTATGGATTTTTGATGGATTGGCTTATGGTCTTCAGATGAACATTCCCTTTTTCAATGGTTGGAGTGCTCGAAATGGTGTTAAGCGTTCCAAAATCACTCTTGAAAGGGCAAAGCTCCAATTTGAACTGGACAAATTGGATTTGGAAACTACTATTCAACAAGCCTACGTGGATGTGACCACCTTCAGAAAGGCATATGATGCCGCTGAGAAGACTCTGGAAGCAAGACGGTTGGCTTACGATTATGCCAAAGAGAGATATGATGTAGGGCTCATGAACGCCTTCGACTTTGGTCAGGCTCAGGCGAGGGTGGACAATGCGGAGGCTGATGTAATTCGTACTAAGTATGATTACATTTTCAGGTTGAAAATTTTGGAGTTCTACTATGGCATCCCCATTAAGCTAAACTAGTATCTTTGTGGCCCTATGGCCCTGATACTAAATTTAGAGACCGCTACGACCAATTGCTCGGTCAGCATATCGGAAAACGAGAAAACAATCCTATTAAAAGAAAACAATGCAGTTGAATATTCGCATTCTGAACAACTGCATGTTTTTATTAAGGAAACTTTGGAAGAGGCTTCTCTTTCATTTTCAAATTTGGATGCTGTTGCCGTAAGCAAAGGACCAGGTTCCTACACTGGGTTACGTATTGGTGTTTCCGCTGCCAAGGGATTGTGCTTTTCTTTGGATATTCCACTGATTTCCATACCTACCTTACAAAGCATGGCAAGGAAGATCAAAATTGAGGGGAATGAGGTGGTTATTCCTGTTTTGGACGCACGGCGCATGGAGGTGTATTCAGCGGTTTATGATGAGACCAACAAAGAAGTACGGGAAACAAGGGCAGAAATAATTGATGCGTCTTCTTTTGAGGAGTTTAGCACGTATGAAAAGGTTCATGTGGTTGGAAGCGGTGCTGCCAAGTGTAGCGAAATCCTTCAATATGCCAATTTCACTTTTGATGCCTCTCTGATGCCTTCAGCCAAAGAAATGGCTTTTATTTCATATCAAAAGTATCAACAAAAGCAATTTGAAGACGTGGCTTATTTTGAGCCGTACTATCTTAAAGATTTTGTTCTACAAGGCAAAAAAAACTAATCCGTAGCGGCTTCGTGAACCACACGTTGCGGGAATGGAATCTCGATTCCGGCTTCATCAAATCTCAATTTTGATTGCTCTATTAGGTTGAAACGTGCTGGCCAAAAAACATCATTGGGTGCCCAAAACCGTAGGGTAAGATTTACAGAACTATCACCAAGACTGTCTACATACACTTCCGGGGCAGGATCTTTAAGGATACGTTCATCCTCTTCACAAATGGCTAACAGTATGTCTTTGGCTGTTTTTATATTGGAGTTATAACCAATGCCTACTTTGTAATTCTCTCTTCGATTGGGTTCACCATTATAATTAACAATACTTCCATTGGATAGCTGACCATTAGGAATAATAGCAATCTGATTTCCAAAAGTATTGAGTTTGGTACTGAAAATGGTGATTTGCTTTACGCTTCCATCCAAACCCTGAGCGGATATCCAATCTCCAACTTTAAATGGCTTGAATATTAAAATAAGTACACCTCCAGCAAAATTTGCCAATGACCCTTGCAGTGCCAACCCTATGGCAAGTCCGGCAGCTCCTATCATTGCAACCAAGGAAGAAGATTTTACTCCCAACTGGGTGACTACAACAACAAATAGAAGAACCTTTAGAGAAATGTTTATGAAACTCTGGATGAAGCTTTCCAATGTTGGTTCATAATCCTTTTTATCAAAGAACCTGGCAACCACCTTGTTTATAAATCGTACCATCCACCAGCCAACAATAAAAATGACTATGGCCAGGACAAGATTTGGGATAAAATCCCAAAACCATTCAATGGCATTCTCCAAGTGCTTCTCAAAATTCTTTAACTCTTCCATGACTTCATTGTTTGTTGCAAAGCAAAATTAACTTCTTGGTCCGAACAATAGAAAAGTGTTTAAACTTTTATTAATTCTTAAGCTGTTCAAAAACGGCTTTAGACGAATTGACGGGAAGCTTACATGCTCCTTCAATGCACACATAGATAAGTGTCTCACCCTCGTTGTAACGGTTTTGCAATAAATCCAGTTTTCCTTCTTTTTTAGATCCTACCAAAATACTATTGGGAAGGTATTTTTTGGCAATTTCTCTACCCATCTTTTTGTAGTCTTCACCCACAATCGCTATTTCGTGAAAATTTTGCTGTTCATATAGCACCAAATGGAGCCAGTTGGCATACCCTTGTGCACTCCTTTCAAAATCCTCTTGAACGTTTTGCAACATTTCTTTGGCCAAATCACCATATCCTTCATTCGGGAAAAGCTTGTGAAACTTTAGAAGGTTTTTGGCCATTATCGAATTTGAGGCAGAGATGACATTGTCATTAGTTTCTATACTTCTCCGGATAAGGGATTGGTCTTCATCCGAAGTGAAATAGAACATTTTGGAGGTTTCATCCAAAAAGTGCTTTTGGGAATAACCGAGTAGATTTTTTGCGTGGTCCAACCACTTATCCTCAAAAGTCACCTGGTATAGATTCAAAAAGGCTTCAATAAGGGTGGCGTAATCTTCTAAAAAAGCATTGATATTGCTTTTTCCGTTTTTATGATTCCGGAAAAGGGAATAATCCTCCTTCATCATGTTTTCTTCAATAAACTTTGCATTTTCCAATGCCAAATCCAAATACTGCTCATTTCCAAGATATCGATAGGCATCCACTAGTCCATTCAGCATCAGCCCATTCCACGATGTGAGAATTTTATCATCCAATCGAGGTTTTTTTCGTTTGGTACGTTCCTCTTTTAGTAGAGCAAGGGCTTTTTCCATTCTTTCCTTAAGATAGGACACATCTACCTTAAGCTCATCAGCTATTTCTATATCTGATTTGTCTCGAATCAAGACATAGTTCCCTTCTTCCCACAGACCATAGGAGTTGATGTTGTAATATTCCTTGAATAGCAAAAAGTCGTCGCCCAAGATGTTTTTAAGTTCTTCTTCTTTCCATACGTAGTAGGCCCCTTCTTCCAAATGTCCATTCTCATCCAAACTATCTGCATCTAATGAGGAATAAAACCCTCCGTTTTCATCCTTGAGTTCCTCTATCACAAAATCAATGGTCTTCTCAACTACTTCTTTGTAAACATCGTTTCGTGAAACGGCATAGGCTTTTGAATAGAGACTTACCAGCTGTCCATTGTCATATAGCATCTTTTCAAAGTGTGGGACGTGCCATTTGGTGTCTACCGCGTATCTTGAAAATCCCCCGCCAACATGATCAAAAATTCCGCCATAGGCTATTCGCGTTAAGGTAGTGTCTACATACTCCATCATTTCAGGCTCTATAGACGTGGCGTAATGCAATAAAAATTCCCAATTGTTGGGCATCATAAATTTTGGAGCCCTTTTGTATCCTCCTAAAAATGTGTCGAAAGACTGCGACCATTTTCTGATAGCAACATCCAACTGCGCTAAACTATAAATCGAAGCGTTTTCTTGGGTTTCAACCAAGTTGACTGCGGTTATTCCTTGAGAGAGGCTATTTGCGTATTCCTCTACTCTGGAACGTTCATTTTTATACAAATCGGTGAGTTGTTCTAGTGACTTTATCCAATTATCTTTTGGCACATAGGTAGCACCCCAAAAGGGTTTGCCGTTGGGTAAAGCAACGATGTTTAAGGGCCACCCCCCTTGGCCAGACATCAATTGGATGGCATCCATATAGATTTGGTCTACATCTGGTCTTTCTTCTCGGTCAATTTTTATGTTAATGAAGTTCTTGTTCATGGTTTGGGCCACCTCTTCATCTTCAAAGCACTCATGTTCCATTACATGACACCAGTGACAGGCCGCATATCCGATACTTATAATCAATAATTTATCCTCTTTTTGGGCACGTTCCAGTACTTCGGGTTTCCATGCTTCCCAATTCACGGGGTTGTGTGCATGTTGTAGCAAATAGGGACTGGTTTCGTGAATAAGGTCATTTGTAAATTTGTGGGTCACTTCTTTGGATTTTTGGGTACAACCTAGTAGTATAAAAAATAGAAATTGAACCGGTATGAAAGGTAAGTACTTCAATATTTTATCCTTAACAGTAAAAAAAGCGCCAATTAGGCGCTTTTACTTATCGTACTACCTTTGAATTTACTTTACTTCAAAGGTAATCTTGACATTTACGCGGTAATCATCAATTTTTCCATCCTTAACGGAGGCACTTTGTTCATTAATATACACCGAGCGTATATTTTTCACGGATTTAGAGGCTTGTTCCAACGCATTTTTCGTTGCGTCTTCCCAACTTTCATCCGAATTCGCCAATACTTCAATTACTTTTAGAACTGCCATGGTCAATGTTTTTAAAATTTATTGAAGTTAGTGAAAAATGAGCATTTTTTCTCTGCCTAAGAGCTGGTAATTAACCATTTATGGCAACAACTTCGTTGACCTTATCACCCATCATATTCTTTAACATGGTCTCAATACCATTTTTAAGGGTGAAAGTGGAAGAAGGGCAACCGCTACAGGCACCTTGTAGTATTACATTGACTGTTTTGCTGTCTTCTTCATAAGATTGAAAAAGAATGTTTCCCCCATCACTAGCTACTGCGGGTTTTACATATTCTTCCAGAATGTCTATTATTTGAAGCGAGGTGTCATCATAATCCTTACCCAAAGCTGCTGTGTTGGAAGAGTTTTTGGTAACCTCCATAGCTTTTTCGGATACCACTTCTTTTCCATCAGCAAGGAAATTTCGGATAAACTCACGAAGTTCCAAGGTTACATCTTCCCATTCGGCCATATCATATTTGGATACCGAAACATAGTTTTGGTCTATAAAGACCTCTTTAACAAAGGGAAAATGGAAGAGTTCCTGAGCCAATTTAGAGTCCTTGGCCTCATCAATATTTTTGAATTCGTAGATGGTCGGGACAATTTTTTTGTTGGCCACAAACTTCATTACGGCTGGATTGGGAGTCACTTCTGCATACACCGTAATAGCTTCTTTTTTGTTGGTTGTTTCCTCATTCACCACAAGCTGTCCAGCATTCAGGTATTCCACCAATTGTTGGGCCACTTCGTCCTTAACATCTTCCCATTCCACAATGTCAAAACGTTCCAAGGCCACGAAATTCCCAGAAACATATACTGTTTTTATGAATGGAAGATAAAACAGCTGTTGGGCAAGAGGTGATTTTTGGGCTTCATCTATATTTTTGAACTCATAATTTCCCTTTACCAAGAAGTGATTTGCCTCAAACTTTAGTATTTTGGGGTTATTGGTTTGTACGACAGTTATATTGTATTCTTTCATAGCTGAGAATTTGTACAAAAATACCAAAGTAAAAGATGAAGGACAAGCTGTATAATAATGTAGTACTTATACCGTTATTACAATGTTTGATTGCGTATATATCAACCATAGCCCCAAACATTACATGAGACGCTGTTTAATACTTTCAACCTTCGTCCTATTCTGTTGTGTCTTTACTTCAAAAGCTCAAGAAGGTATTCCTGTTTATTTTGATTACCTGGCAGATAACTACTATTTGGTCTATCCATCCATGGCGGGTATAAGTGAAGGAACCAAAATTCGTTTAACAGCAAGGCAACAATGGTTTGATGTGGAAGACGCACCAAATCTTCAAACATTGAATATCAATTCTCGAGTAGGGGAGAAAAGTGGTATCGGAGGAATTATATTTAATGATGCCAATGGTTTTCATTCACAAACGGGTTTTAAGTTTACCTACGCACACCATTTGCAGTTGGCAGGGGATTTCAGAACCTTGAACCAGTTATCTTTTGGATTGAGCGGAACAGCATTGCTAAGCAGTGTGGATGAGACCGAATTTAGGTCTGTTGCTTTTGACCCCGCTATTGCAGGTTCAAAGATTACCAGCTCATATTTCAATTTTGACTTGGGTGTGTCCTATAATTATCGTGAGTTTTATTCTCATTTTACCATACTTAACGTTCTGGCATCAACACGTGAAATATACCGTATTGGTAGAGCGGATGATCCGGATAATCTTGTTGTGCCAAGGGTGGATAATTTGAGGAGATACCTGTTCTCTGTAGGATATGTTTTTGGAAGAAAAACTAGGATAGAACCTTCAGTTTTATTGCAATTGACAGAATTTACGGAAGAGGCCACTGTTGATTTCAATGCCAAGGTTTATAGAGATGTTGAGTTTGGTACCATTTGGGGCGGACTTTCATACCGCAGAAGTTTTGATGGGGCCCAATTCCAGCAAGACGGAAGTTTTGGAGAGCAACGATTACAGCTCTTTACTCCAATTGTGGGTATTAATTACAAGAATTTCTTGGTTTCCTACAACTATTCGTATCAGTCAGGTGATATCCGATTTGACAATGGAGGCTTTCATCAGATTACCTTGGGGTACGACTTTGGTCAGAACGATCAGGAAAAAAGATACGATTGTTATTGCCCTGCGGCCAATAATTAAAATGGCCCGCTGTTACCAACGGACCATTTTTCAGCAGCTAAACCATTCAATCAATCCCACGTATAATTCTTCTTAGCCGCTTGATTTTTAATAGCATTCAACAAAGCATTTTCTAATTCGCCTTTTTCCTGTTTTTGGTTTTTAGCTATATAGGCCTCTCGCTTCACGTTCAAATCTTGTATTTCTTTCTGAATGCGTTTGCGCTCTTCTTTTTTACTTTGGATGTATTCCTTCATTTCCTTTTCTGATTTTCCGCGCAGCTCCTTGGGTAAATCTTCTTCTTGGATTTCATCCAATTCCACTTCGGCTTCCTCCACAGCATCTACCAAATCCCATTTGGAGTTTTTATAAAGCCTTGAACTTTTACTGACGGAACGCTTTACCGCAACACCTTTGTTCACATTATAGGCTTCAGAGTCCTGCGCAGCCTGGGATGCCACTTTTGCCGCTCCCAATGAACCATACGAGATATACGTATTGTTCAATTGCGTATTCAGTTTGATAATAACATCGTCATACGGGGTGTCTATATGGACTACCTGTCTGTTATGGTCAATGGCCATGTATTCCCCACCGGTCAATGTGGCTCCATTTTTCCACTTTGTGGAAATACCTTGTTGATAATTTCCACAGAATATGGTATTAACAATGATGTCTTTCTCTTTGGCATTCAGAGCTGCATCCTTATAATTTAGCTTGCCTTGGGTAAAGGGTTCGTTTCCAGCAATAAAAATCATTTTCAAATCATCCGCATTTTTTCCCCAGTCCAACTGTTTTAAGGAAGTGTGGATAACCTCTCCACAGAATTCCTCTCCACCATTGGTGGTTAGCGAAAAGAGTTTTTCCGAAATCTCATCCAAATCACTACTAAAGCCCAATACCTGTCGAATATATCCCTCTCTTGCAGAAAGATTATCATTACCATATTCATATAGAGCAATTTGCAGGGAAGGTCTTACTTCATTTCCGCATCGAGCATAGGTGAATTCATTCACAATGTCCCAAAGCTGGGATTTTGCTTGATTGATTAGTCCATCCATACTATTGCTGGTATCTAATAGCAGGGCAAGCTTTACATATTGCTTGGCTGGTTTTTCCGATATGTAATTAGTGGTCAGTGCTATTTTTTCAGAAGTGTTGGATTTGAGGTTGCACCCATATAGATTTCCCAGAGTGAATGCAAACACGGTTATTCCAATAAAAAGTTGTCTTCGTTTCATGATTAAATCTTTAAAAAATTCAAGCTAAAAGTATCTCCATCTTTTTGGTTTAAAAATCAGTAATGAGTGAATCGTCTCTTTCGGTGAGCGAATGGTTTTTCTTGCTTCGTAAGACCGGAAATTTTGGTATATACTAGCTGGTTTGACACTTTTCATCATTTTTTAAACCCAGCAATATGAACTAAGTTTACAGGGTATTCTCTTAGAATGAAACATGTAATACACATAGTATTAACGCTACTGTTAGGGTGCACTTGGGGATGGAGCCAGATTGAATCCAGCAGGTCACCTATCACCATAGAAGGTTCGGTAAGGGGTAAGGAAAACTATACTCCTATAAGTGGGGTTGAAGTATCCACAGATAAGGGAGAATATACACTTACCAATGCCTTGGGAGAATTCAGAATCAAAGCAGCGATAGGGGATATCATTATTTTTGAAAGCCCCGAGTTTGAAACCGTTGAGCATCGTATCACTTCGGGTGAAGATGTGGATGTTTTGGTCGAGGGATATGCAGACTCTAAAGCGGGTTCGGTTTCAAAAAAGAGAGTGTCCAGAGGTGTTCTGAATCATCAAAGGTATCTGGATTCCGCTATTTTTTATAAGACTACGGACCTTGAGAAAAGTATTGACTTTATAGCCAAATCTATTGCCGATTTGGGTAGAAGGGGTAATAAAAATGAGCTTTCAGAATCACTTACTGCTCTAGGGGAAATCTATTCCTATCATCAACAATACGACTTAGCCATTGCCAACTTTAAAGACGCCTTGACAGCAAAAAAGAGCTCGAAGACCACATTGCTATTGGCTAAAGCCTACCTAGATAACATGGAATATGGCAAAACTGAAGCTGAGTTAACCCCTTTAATCAAGGTCAAAAATCTTACCGCAGTGCAACGCATAGAACTTTATGAAACCTTAGGGGATGCTTACAATGGATTGTCTGATTTTGGAAAAGCAGAAGATTTTTATCGTGAAGGTTTGAAGATTGCCGAAAAAAATCAGCTGTCCTCTAAAATCATAGACCTTAACTCAAAAATTGGGGACAGTTTTGCGAAACAGAATAAGGTTCTTGAAGCTGAAGGTTTTTACACCAATTCACTTAACTTATCACGAAGTTCGGCACCGTCAAGGGTGGTAAAGGAAAATGAAAAGGTAGCCGATTTTTACAATGACAAGAATAGATTTGATGAGGAGATTCAACTAAGAAAACAAAGCTTGGACGAGTTGGAACAGTTGCCCAAGGAGAATAATAGAGGACTCGTTTCAGAAGTCGGTAAAGATTCTATTACCGCTCAGCGAATCAATTATAAGATTGCCAATGCATACATAGCCCAAAATAAGTTGGATGAGGCAATACCGTATTTGCAAAAAAGCATTGTTGAAGCCGATACGGAAAACGATCTGGTGGTAAAAAAGGATGCCACACGGAAGTTATCTGAAGTGTATCGTTACAAAGGGGATTTTACCAAAGCTTTGGAATCCTATCAGAATTATGTGGCAGTTGTAGATAGCTTATATATCCGAAAAGAACAAGAGATTTCTAGAGCTGCACGTTTTAATCGGGAGATAGCTACCAGTCAAAATCGAATCTCAAGCTTGGAGCAGGAACGGCAATTGTCCCAAAGTAAATATGACCTTGCGTTGACCGAACAACAATTGTTCGAGGAAACCAGTAAGAGACAAAAATGGATAATTTATACCCTCCTGATGGGAATCCTGTTATTGGGTTCCACCGCCTTTTTCTTTTATCGGAGCAACAGGCAACAGAAACTTGCCAACAATCTTCTAGCGTTGAAATCACTTCGTACGCAGATGAATCCCCATTTCATCTTTAATGCGTTGAATTCAGTGAACAATTTTATTGCAAAAAGTGATGAACGAAGTGCAAATCGATTTTTAAGTGAGTTTTCAATTTTAATGCGCAGCGTATTGGAGAACTCAGAAGAAGATTTCATTCCTTTATCCAAAGAGCTGGAATTGCTGGAGCTCTATGTGAAACTGGAACATTCTCGATTTGAAGACAAGTTTGATTATCAAATTGATATTGACCCATCCATAGACATAGAGGCTTTTCAAATACCCCCAATGTTGTTGCAGCCCTATATTGAAAATGCGATATGGCATGGGCTTCGATACAAAGAGGAAAAAGGCATGCTCAACATCAAAATGAATTCGTTGGATGCGGATACTCTTAAAATTGAAATTACCGACGACGGAATAGGAAGGAAAAAGTCGGCCAAACTCAAAACGCAGCATCAGAAAAAACAAAAGTCCAAAGGGATGGGCAATATTAAAAGACGTCTGGATATTTTGAACGGGATGCATGGTAACCAAATTGAGGTAGAGGTGAATGATTTAAAAACAGATGGTTCAGGTACAAAGGTTACCCTAAAATTGAAGAAGAGATGAGCGAATTAAGAACCATAATAGTCGAGGATGAGGCTACCAGTAGGGAAATATTGCAGAACTATTTGACCAAGTATTGTCCGTCTGTACAGGTTTTGGGAGAAGCTCCCAACATAACCGAAGGTATGGAACTGATAAGGAAATATAATCCTGATTTGGTTTTTTTAGATGTGGAAATGCCATTCGGCAACGCGTTCGACCTCTTGGATAAAATTCCCGACCGCACTTTTGAAACGGTTTTCGTCACTGCATACAATCAATACGCCATGGATGCCCTGAACAATCATGCTGCATATTATTTGATGAAGCCCATAAACATTGACGAATTGGTCAAGGCTGTGGATTACGTAGTTGATATCAAACAAAAGGAAAATGCATTGGAAGGTCAGGTGCTGAAGGCAAAATCCGGTAAAGCAGAAGGTAAGATTACGGTACCACAACAAGATGGTTTTCAGGTGCTTGATGTCTCGGAGATTTTCTTTTGCAAGGCAGATGACAACTACACAGAAATTTTTTTGGAAAACAAGAAAATACTGGTCAGTAAGACCTTAAAGTATTTTGAAGAAGCTTTGATGGAGTATCCCTTTGCGCGTATCCATAAATCATATCTTGTAAATGTTGGGGAAGTGGTACGATATAGGAAAGGAAAAGGGGGTAGTGTAGTATTGTCAAATGGAAAAGAGCTTTCAGTTTCAGCATCAAAAAAATCGGCATTGTTGGCCTATTTTCAATAAAGAAGTATGATAATAAAATCAGTTCGGGGTAAAACCCCTCAAATGGGTAAAGAATGTTTCATTGCAGAAAATGCGGTGATTGTGGGTGATGTTTCTATGGGGGATGAATGCAGTATTTGGTACAATGCTGTATTAAGAGGGGATGTGCACTATATTAGAATTGGTAACAAAGTAAATGTCCAAGACGGGGCTGTGGTTCATTGTACGTATAAAAAATCCCCGACGAATATCGGAGACAACGTTTCCATTGGTCACAATGCCATAGTGCACGGATGTACCATTAAGGATAATGTACTTGTAGGAATGGGCAGCATTATTATGGATGACTGTGTAGTGGAAAGCAATTCAATTATAGCGGCAGGAGCGGTGGTCACCAAAGGAACCCATGTCGAATCAGGAAGCGTTTATGCTGGAATGCCTGCCAAAAAGATAAAGGATGTAAGTCTCGAATTGATGTCGGGAGAGATAGATAGAATCGCAAACAACTATGTAAAATATGCAAGTTGGTTTAAGGAATAATGCGTGCCAAAAAATCCCTACTTTTATAACCAACTAAATAAACACCAATGAAGGCATATGTTTTTCCTGGACAGGGAGCGCAGTTTGTGGGAATGGGCTTGGATTTGTATGAAAACCATCCTGTAGCACAAGATTTTTTTGAACAAGCAAATGATATTTTAGGATTTTCGATTACGGATATCATGTTTGAAGGTACTGCCGAAGAACTGAAACAGACCAAAGTTACGCAACCCGCTATCTTTCTCCACTCGGTGATATTGAGTAAAGTATTGGGAGATTCTTTTACGCCAGATATGGTCGCAGGGCATTCATTGGGAGAGTTTTCCGCTTTGGTGGCCAATAATGCTTTGAATTTTGAAGATGCCCTTAAATTGGTTTCCCAAAGAGCGATGGCCATGCAGAAAGCATGTGAATTGAAACCTAGTACTATGGCGGCTGTATTGGGATTGGATGATGAGGTTGTGGAAAAAATTTGTGAGGAAACCCCTGGTATTGTTGTGGCAGCAAATTATAACTGTCCTGGCCAACTGGTCATATCCGGGGAGGTGGATGCGGTGAATGCAGCATGTGAAACTTTAAAAGCTGCTGGAGCACGAAGGGCTTTATTACTCCCAGTGGGAGGAGCATTTCATTCTCCGCTTATGGAACCAGCTCGTGAAGAGCTGGCTGCTGCTATTGAGGCAACTACCTTCAATACACCATCATGTCCAATTTATCAGAATGTGACTACAATAGCGGTGAATAAACCAGAGGAAATCAAGACGAATCTAATTGCACAACTGACAGAGCCTGTAAAATGGACCCAAAGTGTTCAAAATATGGTAAAGGATGGTGCGACATCGTTTATCGAAGTAGGTCCAGGCAAGGTTCTACAAGGGTTGGTGCGAAAAATCAGTTCTGGAATGGATACTGCTTCGGCAACGGTATAAAACTTCATATGAAATGTAATACGTAGTTTACCTAATAAACTTAGATTTAAACTACAAAGTTGGGCGAATCCTCCTTTTTTTAGTAATATTGGCTCCCTCCCAAATTTTGAATAATTACTTGTGCAGGCCCAATTAAAATAAATGGACTAGGTCTCATTTTATGCTAAATAAAACCTCAAATCAGGATAATTTTTGCCTGGCAAAAAGGCTTCTTCTAGCCTTTATTTTTTTCTTTTTTGCCTATTACGGGTATAGTCAGACAATCAGCATCAACGATGTGACCCTGGCTGAGGGAAATGCTGGCACGACGGACTTCATCTTCACGGTGAGCGTGGACGGCGGCGGCAATGCGGGCACAGACATAGATTTTACGGTGAACACGGTCAATGGCACTGCGACTTCCGGGACGGACTACGTAGCGATAACGGGCGGTTCGGGCACGATAGCTTCGGGCACTCCCAGCACCACGATAACGGTTACGGTCAACGGTGACACGGATGTTGAGGGGGACGAGGAGTTCTCGGTTGTGCTCAGCGGAATTACGGGCGGCACTGCGGGCGATGACACGGGGCTTGGCACGATCACCAACGACGACGTGGCGCCCCTTGACGCGATCAGCATCAACGATGTGACCCTGGCTGAGGGAAATGCTGGCACGACGGACTTCATCTTCACGGTGAGCGTGGACGGCGGCGGCAATGCGGGCACAGACATAGATTTTACGGTGAACACGGTCAATGGCACTGCGACTTCCGGGACGGACTACGTAGCGATAACGGGCGGTTCGGGCACGATAGCTTCGGGCACTCCCAGCACCACGATAACGGTTACGGTCAACGGTGACACGGATGTTGAGGGGGACGAGGAGTTCTCGGTTGTGCTCAGCGGAATTACGGGCGGCACTGCGGGCGATGACACGGGGCTTGGCACGATCACCAACGACGACGCATTTGTTGCCACTATTACGGCAAACGATAACACTGCTGCGGAAGCAGGTATAGATACGGGCCAGTTCACAGTAAGTTTGGATGCGGTGAATAACACGGGCAGTGCGATAACCGTGAATTACAACGTAGGAGGTACCGCTGCTTCAATAGATGACTTTGCTGCACTTTCTGGCAGCGTTAATATCCCCAATGGCCAAGATACGGCCACAATAACCCTTATCCCTGTTGATGACAACGATGTAGAGGGCAACGAGACGGTCATCTTGACTCTTGGCACAGGAACAGGCTATACGATTGGGACAACTTCCAGTGCAACGGTAACAATAACCAGTGATGATATAGCTTCTATCAGCATAAACGATGTCACTTTATCCGAAGGAGATGCTGGCACAACTGATTTTGACTTTACCGTAAGTGTGGATGGTGGAAATAATGCAATAGGTGATATTGACTTTATAGTGAACACCAATGATGGGTCAGCCCAAGCTGGTACGGACTACACGGCGATAGTAAACAGTCCTAGAACGATAACAAATGGCACTTCGAGTACAACTGTTACAGTTACAGTAAATGGGGATGCGGATATAGAAGGGAATGAAGATTTTACGTTGGTTCTCAGTGCTCCGAATAACGCTACCATTAATAATGGGACTGGGATAGGGACAATCGTGAATGATGATTTTGCTGGTCCCTGCAACGCTGGAAATGTGGCTCCAGCCTTGGATACTTCTCAACCCTTGGAGTTTTGTGATGTGGTCATGGCCGACTTAAATGACTATGTCACAAATACAGCACCACCAGGAACCGTACTTACTTGGAGCACTTCTTCCGATATAACAAACACTGGAGCCTTTTTTGATGGGATTGTTGTGGCAGCCTCATCCTATTTTGGTTTTTTCTACGATGAAGTTAATCTGTGTGCCAGTCCAATCCTAACCATTACCTTGAGCAGAACGATTACACCATCTGTTCTGACTACAACACCTGCATCCCGCTGCGGGGAGGGTACTGTAACCTTAAGTGCTACTTCTAGTGAAGGTACATTGGCTTGGTATGCCAGTGCGTCAGGAGGAACAATTCTGGGTACAGGACCTTCTTTTGTAACGCCAAGCCTTACAACGACGACATCTTTCTTTGTTGAAGCAACTTTGAATGACTGCACCTCCCCTAGAACCGAAGTGGTGGCTACGGTCAATAACAATCCTTCTCCTGGAACCCCCACAGATACCTTCGCTTGCAATGTTGCTGGCAACGGAGGTCCGACCATAATCGATTTGGATGATACGCTGACGGGTGCTGAACCTGGGGTTTGGGCTGTGATAACACAGCCAACAGGTGGTACAGTGGTTATTGGTTCTGGAAATGCTACAAATTTTGAAGGGCAACCTAGTGGAGATTACGTATTTGAATATACCACCAACAGCGCGGTACCCCCATGTGTTGACAGCTCAGTTCAGGTTACCATTTCTGTAAGTGCTTGTATTGTGGATAGTGATGGTGACGGACTCAGGGATTCTGAGGAGTTGAGCCTAGGAACAAATCCAAACAACCCAGATACGGATGGAGATGGTTTAACAGATGGTGAAGAGGTGCTAGTTGTGGATGACCCTAGTACAACGGCCATTCCTGAAGTGGCAACTGATCCTTTAGATCCATGTGATCCATTCTTAATTCCTTCTTGTAACCCTTTGCCCATTGATTTAGCAATTACCAAAGAAGTGGTTAGCGGAAGTGTGACACCTGTATTGGGTTCGAATGTAACCTTTAGGATTACCTTAGAAAATGCCATGATGAGTCGAGTGTTGAATGTTGTGGTCAATGACCCAATTCAACTAAACCCAGGATTTCAATATGAATCAGATAACGCTTCTATAGGAAGTTATGATGATGCAACAGGTCTTTGGACCATTCCTGAGCTTTCAGGGGATGAGGAATCAGTGACTTTGGAAATAACCGTTAGAGTCTTGGTGATAGGACAATTATCAAATACAGCTACTATTGATTCATCCTTCCCTATAGATGATAATGCCACAAACAATACCGCTACGGTCTTAATAAACGTATCCCAAAGTCCATGTTTGGAACCTGGTACTTTATGTAATATATTTTCTCCCAATGGGGATGGGATAAATGATACCCTAAGGTTTGTCGACCCGAACAACGAATTTCCCAACAATAGATTGGAAGTGTTTGATCGATATGGTAACAGTGTATTTGAGGCAAATGGCTACGACGGCTCATGGGATGGGACAGGAAGTAATGGAAATTTACCCTTAGGTACGTATTTCTACGTCTTGGATTTGGGTAACGGAACCGAACCTCAAAAAGGATGGATACAAATAATAAGATAGGATGATGATGGAGAGGATACATTTAATACAAAGCGCTCTTGTCGCATTTTTGGTTTCCATAAGTTTTTGCGTTGCGCAACAAGAACCCCAGTATACGCAATACATGTACAACGTTGGTAGTTTCAATCCAGCCTATGTGGGTACGGTTGAAACTATGGATATTTCCGGTTTGTACAGAGCACAATGGATAGATATTCCCGGTGCACCAACTACTATTCGATTTGGAATAAATGCTCCGCTCAATAATGAAAAAACCGGGCTTGGATTTAATGTAATAAATGATGCCTTGGGACCTTCAGATCAGACGTTTATAACCGTTTCGTATTCGTATCAAATCAATCTATCTGACGCAACTAAATTGTCTTTTGGTCTTTCTGGAGGAGGGTCCTTGCTGAATTTGGATTTTTCCGAAGGAACTTTTAATGATCCAAATGATCCCGCAACTACAGGTGAAACCGTAAGTAATTTTTATCCCATTGTTGGCGCAGGCTTGTTTCTTTACGAGGATAATTGGTATACTGGAGTTTCGGTGCCAAATTTCCTTACCAATGGTTTGTATAATGATGAAGTGGCCACAGTGATTGAAGACAATTTACAGTTTACCTTTATCGGAGGGTATGTTTTTGATATATCAGATAGGACCAAGTTTAAACCCGCCTTTTTGGTGAACTACCTGGAAGGATTGCCGGTAACAGTTAATCTGTCGGCCAACTTTCAATTTTTGGATGCCTTTACCATTGGGGCTGCATATCGTTTTGACAACGCAGTCAGTGGTCTAGCTGGCTTTCAGATATCCAATAGTCTTTTTGTAGGGTATAATTATGACTACAATACAAATGGATTGGGGGATTTTAGTGGAGGTTCACACGAAGCCATTGTTAAGTTTTATTTGGGTAGAGGAGGTTCCAATTCAAGAGGTTCTAAGAATAGGGATAAATCACTCAAAGGCAAACCGAAACAAATAGATTCACCAAGATTCTTCTAATATGACTCTTCAAAGAAACATACACTTGTTTTTGGTCCTTGGTTTGATGGCATGTTCATTGTTTGGTCAGGAGAAAAGACTAAAGGCGGACGATTACTTTTTTCAATATGCCTATAAGCAAGCTATCACTTCATATGAAAGTGAACAGGCCAAAGGGACTCTATTGACGGAAAGACAGACATTGAATCTGGCGGACTCCTATTACAAAGTGGGAAGATTTGAAGAAGCATCAACAGTTTATTCACGGTTATATGAAAAGGATAGCTCCTTGTTGAATAGTCTTCAATTTAACATGATGTTGCAAAGTCTTTCTGTAATGTTTGATTTTAACAAAGTAGATTCCCTTTTAAGCAAAAAAGCTACCTCATTTTCTAAAGAATTATTTGAAAATAAAGAATTCAATGTATCTCTTTTGAGCCAACAAGACCAGGCGGAAGGCTTAGAGTATGAAATATTCAATGCTCAGGTCAATAGTCCCCAATCTGATTTTTCTCCCACCTTTTTTGGGGATGAGATTCTTTTTTCCAGCGATAGAAATCAAAATACAAAGAAAAAATATGCTCCCACTGGAGCAGGATACCTTAATATTTTTAAGGCTGATATCCTAAATGATGGTCAAGTGAATAACCAAAAAGTGTTTTCGGATATACCTGCTTCAAATTTCCATAAAGCGACACCTTCTTATTCGGAGGATTTGAAAACTGTTTTTTATGTTGCCTCGAATACAGATGATGGCGAGTTGGTCTTCAATGAGAATGGCAAAAATGCACTCTCCATCGCCAAAATAGCCCTGGGTGGTAGACCGCAACTTTTGTTCAGGGATTTAAGCACGTCTTTCTACTATCCATTTTATGAAGAGGCTACTGGAAGGCTATATTTCGCTGCTGATTTTGAAGACGGGTATGGCGGCACGGATTTGTATTATGTGGCTACCAATAACGGTCAGATTATGTCGGCCCCTGTTAACTTAGGGCCTCGCATAAATTCTCCTGGAAACGAGATTTCCCCTTTCATTTTTGAGAACAGTTTTTACTTTGCATCGGATGTTTTTTATGGTCTTGGGGGAATGGATATTTATCAGAGTACTATTGAAACAGGGGATGGATTTAGCATACCTGTAAATTTAGGTTCTGGAATCAATTCGGTACATGACGATTTTGGAATGGTCATACGAAATGAAGGAGCCGGGCTTTTAGGATATTTTGCTTCAAATAGAAAAGGAGGAAAAGGGGGTGATGATATCTATGGTTTCCGGGTGGAGGAAAAACCAGGGTTGAAAACAATAACTGTAAAGGGTAGGGTGGTGAAAGCTTATGATTCTACTGAAAATATAAATAATGCATCAGTGCAGTTGTTGGGAGCTAGTGGAGAGGTTCTGAAAGAAACCATATCGGACTTAAATGGAAAGTATAGGTTGGAAATACCATGGCAAGACTCAATTACCATAAGGTCAACCAAAAACCGTTTTTCCAGTTTTGTAAAGAATTTGAAAGGAGAAGAAATTGAAACCGTGCTGAAAACTGATTATAACATAGGATTGGCATTATATGATGATTTGGTAGAAGAAAGGGAAGGCCAAAAGGTAGTCAAGTTTCAAAAGTTTTTCTTCGGTAGGGGGCGTACCAACCTTGATGCGAGCATTACTGTGGAATTGGACAAAGTAGTTGATTTCATCAATAATTTTCCATCAGCTCAATTACGGATTGAGACGTATACCGATAGTCGAGGAGGAAACAGTACCAATTTTAGACTTACCCAAGCTAGGTCAGATGCTGTGAAGAAGTATTTGATTGATAATGGAGTTCCAGCTTCCAATATACTTTATAGTTTGGGCTATGGGGAACAGAAAATTCTAAACAACTGTACAAATGGAGTGTACTGTTTGGAAGTTCTTCATAGAAGGAATCAAAGAACCTTAATAGTCGTCTTAAATGACAACATTCTTTTCAGTGAGTAATCAGTTCACGATCAACCAGCAATAGTAAATCGCAAATAAAGAAAGAAAAAGAATGCCAGAATAGGTAAGGATTTTTAATCCAGTCCTTGGGTGGTGTTTCTTGGGCATTTCTTTGCTTTTAACGGCTTTCAGGTTCATCCATCCCACAATGGGGGCCATAACGAAGGAAACAAATGTGGCAAGAGCCACCAAATCTCCCATGTTGGAGCCAAAAGCAATAATCACAGTCCAATTAACAAGAGCCAGAAGTATAATTCCAACAGTAAAGGAGCTTTTACTCTTAAAAGTGTTATTGCTTGGGGCTAACTTCTTCAATACGTCTATACTGACCCGAGTAACTGCATCGTGAGCTGTCATGCAAGTGCTGAACATCGTGGCGAAAGCAGCAATGGCTATAAGACTATAGGTCCAACCTCCAATATGTGACGTAAATAAAGTAATGACTTGGTCTGCAAAAACAACCGCGCTTCCACTTAATTCGGTTCCTGTACCGTATAGGGTGAGCCATCCAATAATTAGGAAGAAAATGGCAAGGACGCCCGTTAAAACATATCCTAGATTAAATTCTTGCAAAGCAATCTTTAAAGAAGGTTTATCCCTTTGGGTACTCTGATTCTCAATACTCCATAGGCTTACCCAGCCTGAAGCTTCGACTGCAGTTGGCATCCAACCCATCAAGCTAATGAGAAAAAGAATGCCAACCTCATTGAATATCTCAGGAGCCTGATAATTTGCTATAGGACTTACTGGACCTTTTTGAATTACTAAAAATGTTGTAATCAGCAGGGCAATAAAAAGAACCGTAATCACCGCTTTCAAAGAATCCTCCAAAAATTTATAGCGTCCAATAATCAGAATACCACTGATAAATGCAAAAAGTCCCAAGGAAACCAAGCCAATATTTAGCGTACTCAATTGAAATAGGTTCATGAAAAGCCCGGTGGTAACAATGTACAGAGCAGCTAAAATGGTAAATGTGGAAACTAAGGTAACAAAGGCATATACCCATAGATAACCTCTGCCCATATTTAAGTAGCCTTCAATCAAGCTTTTTTGCGTAACCGTTGTATATCGGATACCGAATTCAAAAAAAGGATACTTGAGTACGTTTGCCAGTACAATAGGTATAATCATGACCCAACCATATTGTGCGCCTGCTTTGGTAGAAAGTACAAGATGGGAAGTGCCAATGGCCATAGAGGCAAAAAGCAGACCTGGTCCAAGGTACTTGACTAGTGTTTTAAATTTTGTCATCAACGACCTAAAAGTACGTTTTACGAAAATAGTATATTTAAGGAATCGCCAATGCAATAATGAAAACGTAACTGGTTAAACCTGTTTTATGAAGTTTTTGAAAAAGGTTTTTAAGGGAATATTATGGGTGATAGCACTTTTGGTGATTCTCTTTCTTGTGGGTCCTGAAGTAGAAAAACCCAATTTGGATACCACTTTGCCCACTGTGCCTTCTAATTTGTTGGCCTTGGAAGAGATGATTATGGCACGGGAAAAAGAGATGCCCAATATTAAGGCCGATAATGAAGCAAGAATTGTTTGGTATGATAGTGTACCACAAAAAACAGAGTATAGCATTGTCTACTTGCATGGCTGGTCCGCGAGTCAAGCAGAAGGAAATCCGTTGCATATAAAGACGGCAAAACGGTATGGCTGCAACCTATATTTGCCTAGGTTGGCAGGCCATGGATTGGAGGAAGAAGAGCCGATGCTAAATTTAACCGCCAATGAGCTCATTGCATCCGCAAAGGAGGCGATTGCGGTTGGCAAGAAATTGGGAGAGAAGGTAATTCTTATTGCTACATCCACGGGAGGCACTTTGGCATTACATTTGGCAGGAGGGGACGAAGATATTGCTGGATTGATTCTATATTCGCCTAACATTGAGATTTATGACCAGAATGCCAAAGTATTGGCGGGACCATGGGGTCTTCAACTGGCTAGATTGGTCAAGCAAGGAGATTACCATGAATTTGAGGCCAATGAAATTAAAAGGAAGTATTGGACATCAAAATATCGGGTTGAAGCCCTGACCCATCTTCAGGCTTTGGTAGACCATACTATGAAACCAGAAACCTTCCAAAAAGTGACCCAACCCGTTTTTATGGGCTATTTTTTTAAAAACGATTCCATTCAGGATAAGGTAGTTTCAGTACCGGCTATGCTAAACATGTACAAAGAGCTTGGAACGCCAAATAGTTTAAAACGCAAAAAGGCTTTCTCCGAAGTTGGAGATCACGTTATTGCTTCAAATATTACTTCAAAAGATTTGGATGCTGTTGAAAAAGAAACCAACGGATTTATTAAGGAGATTCTTGGAATACAGCCAAAAAAATAAAGGACAAAACGACTACGTCCTGTCCTTTAACTGTCTTATAAACAATGAAAACTGATTTTAAGGAACCTTCAAAGCCTCCAATACAATAACATTTGCAGTTCCAGAAATGTTCAACGTATTCCCTGTTGGATTTCCAAAATTTTCTTCTCCTACGTTAAGGCTGTAAGAAAAGGTCAATCGGTTGGTTTCGGAATCAAAAGTAATGTCGGTAATGTTAAAATCATTGACTGCATTGTCAAAAGGAGAAAACGCACTGTCCATTATAAAATACTTGTTATCCTCTCCAATAACGGCATAGTTCTCAATGGTGAAAAAACTAAAAGCTTCCAAAAGCTCTTC
Source organism: Flagellimonas meridianipacifica (assembly GCF_003001695.1). Taxonomy (GTDB): domain Bacteria; phylum Bacteroidota; class Bacteroidia; order Flavobacteriales; family Flavobacteriaceae; genus Flagellimonas; species Flagellimonas meridianipacifica. The sequence continues at coordinate 1,900,345 of NZ_PVYX01000001.1, forward strand.
ACTTTCTTCACCAATGTTCTCAATCCTCAAATCAAAGCGAACATAAGATTCTTGGTAAATATCATCCGCAGCGCTAAAAAAACGCTGAAAACCTAAATCATAAATCATGGTATCGTCGACTTCGCTAATGGTCAAGTCATTAAAATCTTCCAAATCAGATCCGTCTATGGGAGTAAACCTAAAGGAAGTGGAATCCCTAAAGGCCACATTGTCCGCACGTGTACCTTCCATGACCATGGAGATGTACCCATACTCGGCCACCTCGTCAAAACCTGCACCGTTCTGACCGTTGGCTCCATTAGCTCCGTCATTACCATCTATGCCGTTTGTTCCGTTAGTGCCATTTGTACCATTAGCACCGTCCATTCCGTCCTCGCCATCAGAGCATGAGCCCATCAATACTCCTAAAGCGATGCATAGGATATATAAAATATTATTTCTCATAACTACTTAAAATTGAGTGAATATCCATATCTTATTAAAGACCCTGTACCTCTTGCAATACGATGACATCAACAGTTCCGGAAACATTTAGGGTATTTCCTGAATCATTAGATTCGCCATCTACAATAAAACGGTAATCAAAAGTCAGATTATTGGTCTCTGGATTAAATGCAATATCGGAGAATTCAAACTCGCTTACCCCATCAATGCCTGACTCAAAGGAATCGCTTAAGGTAAAATATTTGTTATCTTCTCCAACCACGGCGTAGTTTACAATTTGAATATTGGCTAACGTCACGGTCTCATTTTCTTCCCCCAAATCTTGAATGGTTAGAGCCCAATCAATATAAGAATTGTTGAAAGCATTATCAGGTGAACTTAGAAAACGCCGGAGATCAAAATCATGCACATTATTTGTGATGTCCAGTTGATTGATAAAAGAGATATCAGATCCTTCAACTGAAGTAAATTTAAAGGCCGTGGAATCCCTGAATACTTGAAAATCGGGTCTTGTGCCTTCCAAAACCATGGTAATGCTACCAAAGCGAATGAGCTCATCATAGCCCACGCCATTTGCTCCGTCTGCCCCGTCAGCTCCATCTTCACCATCTGTTCCATTAGTTCCGTTGGTGCCGTTTATACCATTTATTCCATCTGCACCATCTGCACCATCCTCTCCAGAACAGGAAACCAGTGCCAGGGCAAACACTAAGCTAAATACATAAAGTAAATTGAATTTTCTCATAATTTATTGTTTGATATTTTGGCGAAACTACCAAATGGCTAAAAGGCCGAGGAACACGGTTTGATGGATGCTTTATTTGAACTAACGGATGAAGGATTCAATTTGATATTGATTTCTGACATGGAGAACCGAATATACTTTTGAGCTCTGTAAGTATGTATAACCTGTCAGTGAACAATTTGTTAGTACACTTCTTATTAGTTTCTAATCATCCAAAAAAGAACAACTTAAAAAAAGCCAGGTAGGGTTTTAAAGCTTCCAGTTTAAATAATTGATTCGATAGATTATGCCGTGTTGAGAAACTTCAGCATTTAGGAAATTGAGGTTTTCAATAGTTTTTGATAAACGTGGGTGGAGTGCACGCGGTTTTGATTAAAGATTGTTTTATAAAAAAAGCCTGGACAAAGTCCTGGCTTTCATTTAAAATGGTGGAGAAAAATAATAGCTATTTTCCCTTGTCACTCACATGTCAATGTAGTTTTTAAACCCTTCCAGTTTTTTCTTCACAGTTTCTTCATAGTCCGTCCCCTTATATCTTTCAAATGTCTTTTGAGAAATTCCTTTGTACCATACGTTTTCAGTGAGTTCTAACGTAGACCCTGAAGTTAACTTGCGTTGGATATAGAGCATTCCAGTGGGAAGGTTATAGCGCAGGGTATAGGATTCCTTCTCAACAATGTCAACAATTTCAATATTATAGATTTGTCCAGATTCTACGATGACTTGGCAGTTTTCTCTCTTTTTAAGCTCGTCTGGGCAACGGACATCTACTATATTACTATCCCACTTCTTGAAGCTGGAATAATCCATAAGGGCATTCCATACGTTTTCTGGGGTGTTGTTGATTTCAACAGTGTGCGTAAACTGTTTCTTTTGAGCAATTCCTGGGCTTATTGTGAACAGCAAGATCATAACGGACAGGGCGGATGGAATTCTTTTCATGATACAGTGTTTTGGTTCTTATTTCGAGTTATACCCTAAAATTCGAATCTAATACATGAAAAAGCTGTGTCATTTGACACACTAACAAAATTTTAAGAAATCTTAGGCAGCTGCCAGTTTTCGCCGAATACGGTGAAGCGTTTCTCGTGAAGTGCCTATTAGGGAGGCGAGAATTTGAACAGGAACTTCTTGAACCATTTTGGTATGGTTTTCAAGTAAATCCAAATATCGCTGTTCAATGGTCATTCGCGACTTTTTATTAGCTTCAATGACCTTGGCGGATAAAATTTGTTCTACAATGCTTTGAATGAAATTACTGAGTTCCTTGTTTTTAGATTTAATGGCCTGATAGTTTTCTCTTTTCAGTTCGCAAAGCCGAACCGAACTCAGGGCCACACAATAATCACTGCTGGGAACATGGTTTACGAAGCTGTCCATCATTGTCCAGCAATAATTTGCTTCTACTACTTTTAAGGTAACCCGCTCTCCAAAATCGGAATAGGTATAGTAATGGAGAAATCCTTCTTCCAGAAAGTAAACGGCATCTACATCTTGATTGGGTTTTATCAACTCAGTACCTTTAGGAACTTCAAGACTTGTACAATGGCTTAATAGAAAATCCATATTTTCAGATGAAATATCGCCAAATCCCTTAAAGTAATTCCTAAGCATTTGCATGTACTAAAGTTACTTATTTTTAAGTGATTTTATAAACAATTGGAGGAGCAAAGGACAGAAACTAATTTTTTGGGCATTGGACATTCGCAGTATTGCCCTTTTATGAGAAAACCCCAGTTTTTTTAAGGTTTTTATTTAGCTCTAATTCTTTGTAAATCATTAACTTGACTATCCAATTAGTTCCCCATTGTTTCAATTTTTTAAAACAGATAATATGCCAGATATTAACTTCGGATGGTGGAACCTCCAGAACTTTTTTGATACGGATGACGACCCAATTTCAAATGATTTTGCCTTTGGAAACTCAGATTTTTATACTGAAAGTGTTTTTAACGCGAAGAAGACAAATCTTGCAACGGGCTTGGAAATGATTTGGCCCAATGAGGGAATCGATTTATTGACTGTATGTGAGATTGAGAAAGATTCCCTATTACAAGATTTGGTTGATCTTGTTGGGAATTCAAACCTTCAGGTTGTCCAAGACCTATCAGGAACGAATGATTTAAGAGGTATAGATGTAGCCATGGCATTCAATCCAAACAAACTTTCAGTAGTTTCGGTGGAATCTCATTTGGTTCATCTTAGATACCGAACTAGGGACCTTTTTGAAGTGGTCTTTAGGGTAAATCAAACTAATGAAGAATTTACAGTAATCGCTTGTCATTGGCCATCAAGAAGTCAAGGTCGGTATGAATCGGAACCTTTGCGAATTGCTGTCGCCGAACATGTTGCTTATTTGGTTGAGGACTATGTGAAGGTGACCCCAGAGGAATATGCCAATCTAAAAAATGCCAACAATCTGCAACCTGTGATTGATAAATGGGAAGGCAAAGTTATTGTGGTGGGTGACCTTAATGACGAACCATTTGACCGAAGTGTGGTTCAAAATCTTAAGGCCACCTGGGATCTGGACCGTGTTAAAGGTGCCACGAATGATATAGATGGCTTTAAGGACCAAGTTTCCCAATATCGCGGACAAGATGTATTCCTTTACAATATCAGTGCTGCGGCGCTAAGGGATCCTCTTGGGGGGACAGGTACCTATTTTTTGGATGGGCTTAGAGGAGGGGGGAAGATGTCTAACCGCTACCAGGTCTTGGACCAGTTGATTGTTACACGAGGACTTTTATCGGGAAATGGACTTACCGCTAATTTGGACACTTTTGAAATCATAGCGGATGATCCACTGGCCACTTCTTCAAAAAGGCCCAAGAGATTTACATTTAAAAAGGATTTGAACAACCCAGACCCTAAAGGTTTTTCGGACCACTTGCCATTACGGATAAAACTGAATTTTTGAGGTAAGAAAGAAGTTGTTGTGCGATTTGTAATGTTGAATACGATATGCATACCTTCTAAAAATAAAAAACCCTGAAAATCATAGGATTAACAGGGTTTTGTAGTACTCGAGGCAGGAATTGCCATCCGGCGAGTCCCTCTTCGAACCTGTTGATAATGAAAAAGCAATTCTGAAAGAATTGTTTTGGTTGAAACAAAATTTCACTCAAACCAGTTTGGTTCATTTTATTCCATAAAAAAACCAAGGAAACTCCTTGGTTTTTCATTAATTGGTACTCGAGGCGGGACTTGAACCCGCACGGCCACAATGGCCATTGGATTTTAAGTCCAACGTGTCTACCAATTCCACCACTCGAGCCAGACTTAAACAAAAAAACGCTGCAAGCAGCGTTTTGGAGCGAAAAACGGGATTCGAACCCGCGACCTCCACCTTGGCAAGGTGATGCTCTACCAACTGAGCTATTTTCGCATTTTAAAGAACTTGCACCCATTTTCAAAGATGCGGATGCAAATTTAATACATTTCTGTAAATAGAAAAGCTTTTTAAGAGGAAGCTTTTTTCTTTTTAGTAAGAAGGCGCTTAATTTCGTTGAGTTTCATCAAGGCTTCCACTGGGGTTAAAGTATCGATGTCAAGATGCAATATCTCATCTCTGATTTCTTCCAAAAGAGGGTCATCCAGATTAAAAAAACTTAGCTGCATTTCATCGGCCGAAGCTTGTTCCAGTTTATCCGTAATCTCCTCACTGGAATGTGATTTTTCCAGTTTTTTCAAGATTTTTCCAGCTTTTTGGACCACTTGTTGGGGCATTCCGGCCATTTTGGCCACATGGATACCAAAACTGTGCTCACTTCCACCAGGAACCAGTTTGCGCAAGAACAGCACATTGTTTTTGACCTCCTTGACCGAAACACTATAGTTTTTGATTCGGGAAAAGGTTTTGGTCATCTCATTGAGTTCGTGATAATGGGTAGCAAAGAGGGTTTTTGCTTTGGCCGGGTGTTCATGCAGATACTCCGAAATGGCCCACGCAATGGAAATACCATCATAAGTGCTAGTACCCCGACCAATTTCGTCCAACAATACCAAGCTTCGTTCCGAAAGATTGTTCAAAATACTGGCAGTTTCGTTCATTTCCACCATAAAAGTGGATTCACCCAACGAAATATTGTCACTGGCACCAACACGGGTGAAAATCTTATCGACCATTCCAATTTTAGCAGAAGATGCGGGCACGAAACTTCCCATTTGTGCCAATAGGGTAATTAAAGCAGTTTGACGGAGTATGGCCGACTTACCGCTCATGTTTGGTCCAGTAACCATGATGATTTGCTGCTCTTCTCGATTCAAAATCACATCATTGGCAATATAGCTCTCCCCAGGAGGAAGTTGCTTCTCAATTACTGGATGCCGCCCATCCCGGATTTCCAAAGTGGTGGAATCGTTCATTTTGGGCAAGCTATAGTTGTTGTCTTGGGCCAGACAAGCAAAACCGCAAAGGCAATCCAATTGAGCTACTAATTGTGCATTTTTCTGTACAGGGGCAATATATTCCTGCATCCATACCAACAATTGCTCAAAAAGCTGCTGTTCCAAACTATGGATGCGCTCTTCGGCTCCCAATATTTTGGCTTCGTATTCCTTGAGTTCTTCGGTAATATAGCGTTCTGCGTTGACTAGAGTCTGTTTACGAATCCAAGATTCCGGCACCTTGTCTTTATGCGTATTGCGTACTTCAATATAGTAGCCAAATACATTGTTGGAGGCAATCTTTAAGGATGTGATGCCTGTTTCTTCCATCTCCCGGGCCAGCATCTTGTCCAAGTAGTCCTTACCAGAGAATGCAAGATTTCTCAACTCATCCAATTCCTCAGAATACCCTTCGGCGATAACATTCCCTTTGGCAACTTGAATGGGAGCCTCTTCATTTAAAACCTCCTTGATTTTGGTGCGCAAAGCATCACAGGGGTCCATGGCATTTCCCAATTGTGATAATGCTTCGTTATCGCTTTCCAAAGCAACTTCCCGCACGGGAATCAAAGCTTCAAGACTGTTTTTAAGTTGAATTACCTCTTTAGGGTTGATTTTTCCTGTTGCCAATTTGGAAATCAAGCGCTCCAAATCTCCCATGCCGGATATCCAGTGTCGGATTCTTTGAAGTGAAGTTTCTGATTCCTTTAAATGCGCCACAATCTGATGTCGCTCCCGAATCGTGTCTATATTTTTTAAGGGTAGCGCCAGCCATCGTTTCAAAAGTCTACCGCCCATTGGCGACAAAGTCTTGTCTATGACATCTATTAGGGTAATGGCATTGAGGTTATGTGAATGGTACAATTCCAAGTTGCGAATGGTAAATCGGTCCATCCACACATAATCTTCCTCTACTATCCGTTGAATTTTATTAATGTGCTGCAGACGGGTATGCTGTGTTTCAGAGAGGTAATGCAAGACGGCTCCGGAAGCTACTATTCCATCTTTTAAGTGGTCAACTCCAAAACCTTGTAAAGAACGTGTTTTGAAATGTTGGGTAAGTCTTTCATGGGCAAAATCATCCTGAAAAATCCAATCTTCCAAAAAGAATGTATGATATGTGGAACCAAAATGCTCCGCAAACTCTCTTTTATGGCTTTTGGAAATCAGGACTTCATTTGGGGAAAAGTTCTGGAGCAATTTATCCACTTGCTCCATAGAGCCTTGAGAGGTCAGAAACTCTCCCGTGGAAATATCCAAGAACGCGATACCAAATTTTTTGGGTCCATAGTGGAGGGCACATAAGAAATTATTGCTCTTCGAGTTGAGAATGTCATCATTTAAGGCCACTCCCGGGGTAACCAATTCAGTCACTCCACGTTTTACGATGCTTTTTGTTTGTTTTGGGTCTTCCAGTTGGTCACAAATGGCCACACGTTGGCCAGCTTTTACCAATTTGGGCAAGTATGTATTCAAAGAGTGATGGGGAAAACCGGCAAGTTCAGTTTTGTCACCTCCATTGTTTCTATGGGTAAGAATGATGCCCAAAATCTTAGCGGCTTTGATGGCATCTTCACCAAAGGTTTCATAGAAATCACCCACTCGAAAAAGCAATAAAGCATCAGGATGCTTCATCTTAATGGCATTGTATTGCTGCATTAAGGGAGTTACTTTTTTGGATGGTTTTTTGGTTGCCAAGGCGAGTGTATTCGTTTAATTTTGCTCAAAATCGGTACAGACGAAAATACCTTTTTCCCCAGACCTCAAAAATTTTTGTTGATATTTTGAATCCTAAAGTTGAAAAGTAAATATGCGAAAACTGCAGAACAGTGAACTGGAAAGGTTGAACGTGGAGGAATTCAGACAAGCGGTAAAAATGCCTGTAATTGTTATTTTGGACAATATTCGCAGTTTGAACAATATTGGTTCGGTTTTTAGAACTGCTGATGCTTTTCTTGTAGAGAAGATATTCTTGTGCGGAATTACCGCCACGCCACCACACAAAGATATTCGAAAAACGGCGTTGGGCGCCACACAAAGTGTGGAATGGGAATACCGGGAAAATACTTTGGAGGTTGTTGAAGAACTAAAGAAAAAGGGTGTTCGAACCGTTGCCATTGAACAAGCGGAGCAAGCTACCCATCTTCAGGATTTTAACCCGAAAAAGCAAGAACAAATTGCATTGATTTTTGGAAACGAGGTAAAGGGAGTTTCTCAGGAAGTGGTCTCTGCCTGTGACCTAGTTTTGGAGATTCCGCAGTTTGGTACAAAGCATTCTCTTAATATCTCGGTTAGTGCAGGGGTAGTGGTCTGGGACGTATGGACCAAACTCAATGCACAAAAAAAGCCCTGAAATTTCAGGGCTTCAACATATAGTTCGAGTTAGTTAGTTTCTCTTAAAGAGATGGCTAATAAAATAAAACCATTCGTTATATCCAAACATTTTCCAAAAATTCTCTTAAAAACGGGTTAAAAGAATCTTGTTTTCCAGTTGTTCCAAGATAGACTCATAATCGGATGGTCTGGATACAAAATCCATATCACTTAAATCCAGTATGATACTGTTTTGCTGGGGATGCCCCTTGATGAAGTCCATATAGCCCCTGTTTATTTTTTCAAGGTAATCAAAGGGTATATTTTGCTCATAAGACCTACCTCTTTTTTTTATGTTTTCCAATAATCGCTCTGTGTTTTGATAGAGATAAAGGTAGATATCCGGTTTCTTTACCTCCTTGTACATGAAATTGAAAACCTTTCGGTATAGATTAAATTCATCTTCTTGCAAAGTGATTTTGGCAAAAATCAAGGATTTGAAAATATCATAGTCACTCACCATAAAATTTTTGAAGAGATCAAATTGGGTGGTGTCATCCGTAAATTGTTGATACCTGTCTGCCAAAAAAGACATTTCCAAAGGAAAAGCATACCTGGCCTGGTCTTCATAGAACTTGGGTAAGAAGGCGTTATCTGCAAAACGCTCCAATACCAATTTGGCATTGAATTCATTGGCTATCATTTTGGACAAGGTGGTCTTTCCTGCACCAATATTTCCCTCAATGGCCAAGAAATGGAGTTGCGCAAATAAGGAACTACGGTCCTTGAAAAACTTTAAGGGACTTTTACGCAATTTTTCCCGTCCCTTGGTCTGCTGTAATAGATTTCGAATATCCTTGTTTTCCTCCGGATGATAATACTGGGGGGCAATATCTGCCAAAGGCTTCAAAACGAAGGCCCTTTCATGCATTTTGGGGTGGGGGACCACCAAAGTATCCGTATGGATTATTTCATTGTTGTACAGCAGTAAATCAATATCCAGTGTTCTGGATTCATAGCCTTCACTCTGTTTGCGCTCCCTTCCAAAAGAACGTTCTATGGAAAGTATCGTTTCCAACAAACTTAAAGGTTCCAGTTCCGTCTGGATAAGCAAGCAAGCATTTAAAAAATCCTCTCCTTCAAAGCCTTCCGCAGGGGTTTCGTAAATGGAAGAAATCTTTACTACCTTTCCACCTCTACGGTTGATTTCAAAGATAGCCTTTTGGAGCGTGTAAAAACGATTTCCCAAATTGCTGCCCAATGATAAATATGCTCTGTTTTCCTTACTCATAATCAGCTTGGCAAAATAAGCAAAACAATACAACATTAGTTATCTTTGGCATCGATTAAAATGTTAGGGAATGAAGTTTTTGAGGAATCTTTTGGCGTCTATTTTGGGAACCCTTTTGGCATTTGGCATTTTGTTTGTCATGTTCTTCATTTTTACGCTGCTTATAGGAGGGTCGGACAATGGAGTTGTGGTCAGAAAGAATTCGGTGCTTGAGCTTGGTTTTACTAAGCCTATTAAAGATTATGTGGGGCGTGATGAAGCCGACCCGTTTGGAGGTTTATGGGAAGAGGGTGTGGGCCTGGATGTTATTCTTCATGCCATTGAAGAGGCCAGTAAGGACGATAATATCAAGGGTATTAGTTTGACCACTAGTTTTCTGCAAGCCGGATTGGCTCAGACACAGGAAATACGTAAGGCGCTGTTGGATTTCAAATTATCTGGGAAATTCATTTTTGCGCATTCAGATTTTTTCACGCAAAAAGATTATTACTTGGCCAGTGTGGCCAACAAAGTATACCTTAATCCGGTAGGGGCCATGGATTTTAAAGGATTGGCTTCAGAAGTGCTTTATTATAAGGATTTACAGGAAAAGTCGGGAGTTAAAATGGAGGTGATTCGTCATGGTAAGTATAAAAGTGCCGTGGAGCCCTATTTGTCCAATAACATGAGTGAAGAAAATCGGACTCAAATTCGTGAATTGATTTCTTCGATTTGGAACACCATGATAAATGATATTTCCAATTCCAGGAGTATCAACCAAATCAATTTGAACACTATAGCGGATACTCTTGGGGCACGTACACCAGAGCATGCTTTGGCATCTGGATTGGTGGATGACTTATTGTTCCATGACGAATACGAGGAAGTTTTAAAAATTGAATTGGGCCTTGAGGAAGATGACAAACCCAACTACGTTAACTTCTTTGATTATATGGATAAGGTCAGAAATAGAAACTTAAAATCGGGGCAGGACAAAATAGCCGTGATTTATGCTCAAGGGGAGATTTTTTATGGGGAAGGCGATAAAGAATTCATAGGTCAAGGCCTTATCAACAAATCACTGGAAAGAGCCGTAAAAGACGACAACGTTAAGGCAATAGTGCTAAGAATAGATTCGCCCGGGGGAAGTGCTTTGGTTTCCGATATCATTTGGCGTCAAGTGGAAGTCTCCAAAAAAAGCAAACCTGTAGTCGTTTCCTTTGGAAACGTTGCGGCATCTGGAGGTTATTACATTGGTGTTGGTGGCGATAAGATTTTTGCCGAGCCCACCACCATTACAGGTTCCATCGGTGTTTTTGGAACAATCCCCAACATAAACGAATTGGCGGATAAGGTTGGAATCAATGCAGAGCAGGTGGGTACCAATCAGAATTCGGTGGATTATTCATTTTTTGAACCCATGACGGATGGTTTTAGGGGTGTCTTACGTGAGGGTATAGAAGATACCTACAACACTTTTTTGGAGCGTGTTTCTGCAGGTAGAAATATGACCGTTGAAGAGGTAGATGCAGTTGCTCAAGGACGGGTTTGGAGTGGGGTCGAAGCCCAAAGATTGGGATTGGTGGATGAGTTGGGAAGTTTGGATGATGCCATTGATGCTGCGGCGCAAATGGCAGATTTGGATTATTATGGTATCCGTAAATATCCGAGGTACAAATCGGGTTTTGAAAAGTTTATGGAAGATTTTAGCAATGCAAGGGCCAAAATTGGCTCGGCTATTATTGAAGAAGAAATTGGCTCTGAGGCCTACATGATTTTAAAGGATTTTAAACAGTTTTCGGAAAAAAAGGGCATACAAGCCAAAATGCCCTTTAGCTTAAACATTAGATAGGGAATGACGCAAAAAGACAAACGGGTTGCCTTTTCTATCTATTTGTATCTAGGCGCTTTGTTCATCACTTCCTTAGTGGTGTCCAATCTTATTTTTCAAAAGTTTTTTTATTGGAAGCCCTTTGGGGACATCACTATTTTTGGTGCACCATTGTTTGAAATATCAGTAGGTATTTTGCCTTATCCACTTACCTTTTTAATTACAGATTTGATTTCGGAGATTTTTGGAAAGAAAAAGGCCAATCAAGTGGTAGTTGCAGGTATTTTTGCCTCCTTTTTTTCGTTGGGTATTGTTTATACATCATCCGCGGTCTCAGCAACAGACTGGTCCCCGGTCTCGGATGCTATGTTCAAAGATGTGTTCGGAAATACCATTGTGGCCGTCTTTGCCTCCATGATGGCTTATTTGCTGGCCCAGTTTGTAGATATTCAGATTTATCATTTCTGGAAAAGGGTCACTAAGGGTAAATATTTATGGCTACGGAACAATTTTTCTACATTTTCATCCCAGTTTATAGATACTTTCACTGTGGTACTGTTGCTGTGCTCTTTTGGTGAAATCCCTTGGAGTCTTTTTTATGGATTGGTGATAAGTGGATTCGTCTTTAAAGTATTTATTGCCTTCTTGGACACCCCTTTGCTCTATTTCTTCGTATATCTATTACGAAGAAGATTTAACTTAAAAATAGGGGAAGAGATACTGCTGGATTAATCCCTTCTCTTTTACTTTGTTATCTCAAATCTTAAAGCATGAAAAAAAAGCTCCTTAAAATCACGGGAATTACTTTGGTAGTTCTTATTGCTTTGGTGGTTGCCCTTCCTTTTTTCCTACAGGGCAAGATTGCCGAAATCATTAAAAATAAAGTAAACAATAGTATTAATGCCACTTTGGATTTTGAGGAGGCCAATTTGAGTCTTGTCAAAAGCTTCCCGAATGCCCATGTATCACTTAAGGGGATTGCGTTGACAAATCATGCCCCTTTTGAAGGGGATACCCTTTTTGCTTCTGGGGAGGTGGAACTTAAAATGGCCATAAGTGAACTTTTTAAAGGTACTGAGGACCCCATTTCCATTAAAGCTCTAAATATTTCGGATGCACAATTGTCCATTAAAGTAGACGAAGCGGAAAACGCAAACTACGATGTATCCAAAGATACCGGAGGTACAGTTGAAGAATCGGATTCTTCAGAGGGCTTCACATTGGCTCTGGAATCATACAGTATCACCAATACCGACATAAGCTATGATGATTTTGTAAGTGGCATGCATCTGGAGATCACTGAAATGAACCATGCCGGGTCTGGAGACTTGTCTTTGGAAACCTCTGAGCTTAAAACGACAACGAATGCTTTGGTCTCTTTTGAATTGGACAGTACACGTTATTTGAATAAGAACAAACTCTTTTTGGATGCTTTAATAGGTATCGATTTAGCGAACAGCAAATACACGTTTTTGGAAAATAAGGCTTTGGTCAACCAACTGCCACTGGTTTTTGATGGTTTTGTTCAGGTAAACGAAGACAATCAAGAAGTGGACATCAGTTTTGCCACCCCCTCTTCCGATTTCAAGAACTTTCTGGCTGTGATTCCTGAAGCCTACTCAAAAAACATTGAAAATGTCCAGACCACTGGTGAATTCAAGGTAAATGGCGAATTCAAGGGTATTGTTGATGAAGAGCATATTCCGAAGTTTTCCATTCAGATGAACTCTACCAATGCATCCTTTAAATATCCTGATTTACCACAAACCGTAAGGAACATAATGATTGACGCCCTGGTTGAAAACAAAACTGGAATTACGGAAGATACCTTTGTGGACATCAAAAAACTTTCCTTTGCCATTGGTCAAGATAGGTTTAATCTACGTTCAAGAATTACGGATTTGTTGGGGAATACCAAGGTAAATGCGCATGCAGATGGAAAAATCAATTTGACAAACCTTTCCCAGGCCTATCCTATGCCGGAGGATTACAACCTAAAAGGACTTTTAAATGCTGATGTAACCACTGCTTTTGATATGGCTTCTGTGGAAAACAAACGGTACGAAAACACCAAAACTTCGGGCAATATGGAAGTTAGTGGTTTTGAATACAAGAGCGAGGAGCTCAAAAATCCTATAGTGATAAATCAAGCGTCAATGACCTTCAATCCCGAAACGGTTTCTTTAAACTCATTTGATGGCAAAACGGGGCAGTCCGATTTTAAAGCCTCTGGCACTTTGACCAATATATTGGGGTATCTTTTTAATGAAGAACCGATTGAAGGTAATTTTGATTTGACTTCGAACACTTTTGCTTTGAACGATTTTATGGTTAATAGCGAGGAGGGAGAGGAAAGCTCACAAACCTCTTCTGATGATGGCGAAGTGATGAAGATTCCATCTTTTTTGGATTGTACCATTAATGCCAAAGCTGGGTCAGTTCTGTACGATAATCTTAATTTGAAGGATGTAGAGGGCACTTTGGTAATTAAGGACGAGCGTGCGGTACTTAAAAACCTGCAATCCAATCTTTTTGGAGGCCAACTTGGGCTGCAAGGTGTAGTTTCCACCAAAGAGGAAACTCCTGTTTTCGACATGAGTCTAGGAATGGAAAATTTCAATATTGGCGAATCTTTCCAAGCTCTGGAATTGTTCAAGGTAGTTGCTCCGATTGCTAGCGCACTTCAGGGTAAACTTAACTCGGACATTAAACTTTCTGGAAATCTTAAAAAAGATTTGACGCCAAATCTAACTTCACTTTCTGGAGATGTCTTGGCTGAGCTTCTGGCCACTCAGGTCAATACCGAAAAAGCACCATTATTGTCAGCTTTTAACGGGCAATTAAATTTTCTGGATGTTAAGGACCTTAACTTGAGTGACTTAAAAACGGCATTAAGTTTTGACAATGGTGCGGTAAAAGTCAAACCTTTCACTGTGAATTATAAGGACATTGCCGTTAATGTTTCAGGAAGCCACAATTTTGAAAAGGAATTGCAATACCAAGCCACCTTGGATGTGCCAGCAAAGTATTTGGGTACTGAAGTGAACAGCCTCATTGCCCAACTGGATGATTCGGAAATGGAAAATCTTACCATTCCAGTGGTCGCTAATATTGGAGGGAATTACACGAATCCCAAGGTTACCACAGATTTAACGTCTGGGGTGAGTAAGTTGACCAATCAATTGGTAGAGATACAAAAGCAAAAATTACTCAATAAAGGAAAGGATTCTGCCAAGGATTTACTATCCAGTGTTTTGAGTAAAGAAAATGATTCCACGGGCACAAAAAAGTCAACAACAGGTGAAGTGCTTGGTAGTCTGTTGGGAAAATCCGAGAAAGGCAAAGACTCTACACAAGCTGAGGAAGACCCGGTAAAGAATACCGCTAAGTCCCTTTTGGGAGGATTGTTGGGGAAAAAGAAGAAAAAGGATTCGGTCAAATAATTCAGTTAATGTCGATGCCGACGTAGTATCCTTCGTGAGCCCTAACATTGAAGACAGTAGAATCTTCAAAAATGAGATATTGTCCTTTTATACCTTTTAAAATACCGCTATGTTTTGGTATTTTTTCTAGGTTGACACTTTTCACTTTTTCAGGATATTGCAAAACGGGAAAATCCAAATGGGTTTCGCCATTCGATTCGATAAAATAATCAGCAACTTCCTCCGGAACATACGACTTCAACTTTTGTCGCCATTCAATTAAATCAACATCCTCGAGGTCATTTTTCAGCATTTTCTGCCAGCTGGTCTTGTCGCTCACATGGGCTTTAAGCGCTACTTCTGTAATTCCTGCCAAATACCGGTTGGGGACTTCTACAATTTCAATGGCCTCGTGGGCACCTTGGTCTATCCAGCGCGTGGGAACTTGGCTTTTACGGGTAACGCCTACTTTTACATTGCTTGAATTGGCCAGATAGACAATATGTGGCTGTAGTTGCACGCGCTTCTCGTATTCCAAATCACGGTCCTCTATGTCCAAGTGAGCCTTGCTGAGTTCGGGTTTCATAATCCAATCACCTGCTGCCGCGGACTCAAAAAAATAGGATTTGCAAAACCCCTGACGGTAGATGGGTTCATTTTTTCCAGTGCCAAGGCATTGGTATTTGATAAACTCTATTTTGAGCTTTCGATTCAAGACTTGGTTCATGTTTATAAAATCGTTCTCAAAAACCAAAAAGTATTGGATAGGACTTCCTAATTCAGTTTGCATTTTTCGTATCACACCTTCGTACAGCATAGAGAATTTTAATTGTTTTTAGTTGATTTGATAATGAGATTAGGATGCGCTATTTTAGCTTTTAGACCTGTTATCGATATAGGTCAAATATACCTAAAATGCCAATACCTTTATTCAATAGCATCGCTTCTTGGTTGTTGAAAAAGCGCTATCATCAAATAGAACTTTTTTTAAAATATCCCTTGGATGTACAAAACGAAGTGTTGCACCAGCTCATGGATTTTTCAAAGGATACGGCGGTGGGCAGGCAATATGGATTTTCTGGAGATTTAAAATATGACGAGTTTAGGGAACGGGTACCATTGGTGAACTATGAAGACATCGCCCCACTGATTGAAAGATCCAGAAGAGGGGAACAAAATCTGTTTTGGCCCACGCCAATCAAGTGGTTCGCAAAGAGCAGTGGAACAACCAATGCCAAAAGCAAATTTATACCTGTAAGTTCCGAGGCACTTGAGGATTGCCATTATAAATCCAGTAAAGATTTGTTATGTCTTTATCTGAATAATAATGAAAACTCACAGTTGTTTCTCGGCAAAAGCTTAAGATTGGGAGGGAGCAAGGAACTTTATGAGGATAATGGCACTTTCTTTGGTGATTTATCGGCAATTCTAATTGATAACATGCCCTTGTGGGCCGAATATAGCAGTACGCCGAGTAGTAAGGTTTCCCTAATGAGTGAATGGGACATGAAGTTGGAGGCTATTATCAAGGAAAGCATAAATGAAAATGTTACCAGTTTGGCCGGAGTCCCTTCGTGGATGCTTGTATTGTTGAACGATGTCTTGGAGCGCACCCAAAAGGCTCACATTTTTGAGGTTTGGGAGAATCTGGAAGTATATTTTCATGGTGGTGTAAGCTTTACACCATACAAAGAGCAGTACAAAAAACTACTGCCTCGGAAGAGCTTCAACTACTATGAGACCTATAACGCTTCGGAAGGTTTTTTTGCCATACAAGACCGTAATTGCTCTGAAGACTTATTGCTCATGCTGGACTATGGTATATTCTATGAGTTTATTCCGGTAAATCATCCTGGGGAGGAACGTGCCATTCCTTTATGGGAAGTTGAGGTAGGAGTGAACTATGCGGTGGTTATCACGACCAATGCAGGATTATGGCGCTACAAAATTGGCGATACCATTCGTTTTACTTCCAAAAACCCCTATAGAATCCGAATTACAGGACGGACAAAGCATCATATTAATGCTTTTGGCGAAGAACTAATTATTGAGAATGCGGAAGAGGCCTTAAAGCAGATATGTATCAAGACCGATGCTGAAATCATGGATTATACCGCGGCACCAATTTTTATGAATGGTTCCGAAAAGGGAGGGCATGAGTGGCTCATCGAATTCAGAAAACCTCCTTTGGATATAGCCTATTTTACAGAGTTTCTGGACAATGCCCTAAAATCCTTGAACTCAGATTATGAAGCAAAGCGCTATAATAACATGACCTTGGCCATGCCAAAAGTACATTTGGCCCGTAAGAATTTATTCCATGATTGGCTTAAATCCAAAAACAAATTAGGGGGGCAGCACAAGATTCCCAGATTGTCCAACGAACGCGCTTACATCGAAGAATTACTTCAAATGAACAATTAATTGTGTTTTTTCCGTTGTTTATTGAGAACTTTCTTGAACGAAATCTTAATTGAAGTAATCAAACAAACTGATAATGGCTGAGAAACTCGTTGTAATTTCTGATATGTGGGGTGTAAAAAAAGGAATGTGGATCACATCCTATTTTGGATACCTTCAGCAATATTTTGATATTGTTTTTTACGATGCACAACAGCTTGGAAATTTGGATGTTACTGTTTCCACTGAAGAAAATATACACAATGCTTTTGTACAAGGCGGAATTGATACAGCTGTGGCGCACTTGCTAAAAAAGGAAAGCCAACCTTCTCATTATCTAGCGTTTAGTACCGGTGGTACCATTGCATGGAAGGCAGCCCTTAGAGGTCTTCCTATGAAATCATTGACCGCTGTTTCACCCACTCGTATTCGTTTTGAAGAAGAAAAACCAAACATTCCCACCCGTTTGATGTTTGGAGAATGTGATGAGTTCAAACCAGGGCTAAAATGGGCCAATCATTTGGGAGCAAATCTGGAAATCGTATCTGGATTTGGACACGACCTATACTCCGATGAAAAAATAATTTCGGATATAAGTCTTGGACTGTTGCAAAAAGCCACAAGTTCAATAAGTAAATAAGCTGATTAAGAAACCGCCTTTAACTTTTTGATAGTCTCATGCGAAAGCTTTTCTTCCGCATAGGCTTTGGTGACTTTAAACTCGTTTTCTTCACTGCTGGGCAGGATAAACATGGCATCCGTGAAAACGGCTTCACATAGAGAGCGAAGCCCTCTAGCTCCCAACTTATATTCTACAGCCTTCTCAACGATGTAATTTAGCGCCTGTTCCGTAATACTGAACGTAATGTTATCCATAGCAAACAATTTTTCATA
This sequence comes from Flagellimonas meridianipacifica, assembly GCF_003001695.1. Classification (GTDB taxonomy): domain Bacteria; phylum Bacteroidota; class Bacteroidia; order Flavobacteriales; family Flavobacteriaceae; genus Flagellimonas; species Flagellimonas meridianipacifica. The sequence continues at coordinate 1,918,053 of NZ_PVYX01000001.1, forward strand.
TTGTTTGATGATGGCATTTTTGGGTTCAGTAAGAATAGCACGTAACGTTTTGGCATCCAAAGGATTCATATGGGTAAGAACTGGAAGTCTACCAATGATTTCCGGAATTAATCCAAATTCTTTTAAATCCTTTGGGATTATATATTGAAGAATGTTTTTACTGTCTAGGCTATCTTCAGCTTTGGATGCACTATATCCCACAGCTTGCATATTGAGGCGTTTGTTGATAATGCGTTCAATACCATCAAAAGCTCCACCAGCAACGAACAGAATGTTCTCTGTGTTTACTTCAATGAACTTTTGGTCAGGGTGTTTTCTTCCTCCTTTTGGCGGAACATTGACAACGGTACCTTCCAGAAGCTTAAGCAACCCTTGCTGTACGCCTTCACCTGAAACGTCCCTTGTAATTGAGGGATTGTCACTTTTACGCGCAATTTTATCAATCTCGTCAATGAAGACAATACCTCTCTCGGCCTTTTCTAAATTGTAATCTGCTGCCTGTAATAATCGTGTCAGAATACTTTCTACATCTTCACCTACGTAACCTGCTTCCGTAAGGACTGTGGCATCTACAATTGCCAATGGTACATTGAGCATTCTTGCAATTGTCTTGGCAATAAGGGTCTTACCCGTTCCAGTTTGCCCTACCATTACAATATTACTCTTCTGAATTTCAACCCCGTCATCATTTCCTTTAGGTTGAAGAAGTCTTTTGTAGTGATTGTAAACCGCAACCGACATTACCTTTTTGGTGCGTTCCTGTCCTATTACGAAGGTGTCTAGGAAATCCTTGATTTCCAGAGGTTTTTTCAGAATCAATTCTGAAGATAAATCCTTATTGTTGGATTGTTTGGATTCTTCAGAAACAATACTGTATGCCTGTTCAATACACCTGTCGCAAATATGGGCGTCTAAACCAGCAATCAATAGATTGGTCTCTGATTTTTTTCTCCCACAAAAAGAACATTCTAAATTTTCCTTTGCCATATAACCTTGAGGTTCAATACACAATAACGTAAAAAATGTGGTAAATCATACGTTTTTTACGTTGTTTTTTGAATCTTGCTTTTAAGTCAGTGTTATTTTTCCCTAGCTAAAACTTCATCAATCATACCGTACTTTTTGGCTTCTTCAGCCTTCATCCAAAAATCTCGATCACTGTCTTCATACACTTTGTCGAAAGTCTGGCCAGAATGATTGGCTATAATTTGATAAAGTTCGTCTTTGATTTTCAGTACCTCCTTGGCAGCAATTTCGATGTCACTTGCCTGTCCTTGGGCACCTGAAAGAGGTTGGTGAATCATTACCCTAGAGTGGGTAAGTCCGCTTCTTTTTCCCTTTTCTCCTGCACATAAAAGAATGGCAGCCATGGAAGCTGCAATCCCAGTACAAATGGTGGCCACATCGGGTTTAATAAACTGCATGGTATCGTATATTCCAAGACCCGCATAAACGCTTCCTCCGGGAGAGTTAATATATATCTGAATGTCCTTGGAGGCATCGGCACTTTCCAAGAACAACAATTGGGCCTGAACAATATTTGCCACTTGATCGTTGATGCCCGTTCCCATAAAAATGATTCTGTCCATCATCAATCGGGAGAAAACATCCATGGCAATTGCGTTCAATTGCCTTTCCTCAATAATATTGGGTGTCATATTAACGGGGTACATGCTACTGATGATTTGATCATAGTACATGCTATTTACTCCGTGGTGTTTGGTGGCGTATTTCTGAAATTCACTAGCGTAATCCATAGGATATCGTTCAATTTAGCTTTAAAAAAAAGGTGCCGAAAAGTTTAACTTTCGGCACTATAAAGATACTTAAATTTCTTTTAGCGGAAATTTAGCCGTAAACCTCTTTTACAAAGTTGTCGTAAGAAACCTCTTTTACCTTTAAATTGGCCTTTTCTTTAAACAAATCCAGAAGTTTTTGACTCATCAATTGTTCCGAAAGTCGCTTTACTTCATCTTGATTGCCCAAAACTCGATTGGCCACATTTTCAAGTTCTTCCTCTTTAGGGTCCAAATGACCGTATTGGGCCATCTGTGATTTGATAAAACCTTTGGCAAATTCTTTTAACTCATCAAGTTGCACTTGCAGGTCATTGTCTTTTATGATTTTTCCTTCAATTAATTGGTACCTCAATCCTTTTTCAGATTTATCATATTCTTCTTTAGCTTGGTCATCCGTCAATAGATTTTCACCACTTACCTGAATCCACTTGGTCAAAAATTCCGCAGGAAGTTCAAATTTTGTATCCTCAATGAGTTTTTCGGTAACATCGTTTAAAAGCTTCTGGTCCGACTGTTGTTCGAACTGTTTTTCAGAATCCTCTTTGATTTTGTCCTTAAGTTCTTTTTCGGATTTCACATTGTCCTTTCCAAAAAGCTTGTCGAACAATTCTTGGTCCAATTCTGCAGGCTGCCTCTCATTGATTTCTTCAATGGTAAAAATTACATCAATGTTAAGCTTTTCAGCCTTTTCCCTGTCTATGCCCAAGGAACCGATCAAAAGATAATCCTCTTTAAATAATCCCTTGGTATTCAAAGTGACAGTTTCTCCCGTTTTTTTACCCACCAAAGCATTGATTGCTTTTTTACTTTTTACCTTGTCAAGTTCAATAGTGGTTTTGTTTTCAATCTCTTCATCTTCATTTTTGAAAACTCCAGTTACCTCATCTTTGGTGCCTATTTCCGTCTTGGAAACCAATTTTCCATATTGTTTTTGAATACGCTCAACTTGCTCATCAATCATTTTTTTGTCAGCAACAATCTTGTATTGGGTAATGGCCTTTTTGCTTTTCAGTTTTACGTCAAAATTAGGAGCTAACCCCAACTCAAACTCAAAGTCCAAAACCTCATTGTCCCAATTAAAGTTGTCCTGCTGTTTTGGCAGCGGATTGCCCAGAACATCCAGCTTTTCTTCGGTAAGATATTTGTTGAGGTTGTCTTGCAACAATTTGTTCACCTCATCAACCAAAACCGCTTTTCCATATTGCTTTTTAATCAAACCAATTGGAACCTGACCTTTTCTAAACCCTGGAATGTTTGCTTGTTTTCTGTAGTCTTTTAGGATATTGTCAACCTTTTCTTGGTAATCTTCCTTGCTTATGGCAACTTTTACAACTGCATTAAGCTCATCAATCTGCTGTTTAGTAATATTCATCTGCTACCTAAATAATTTCTATTGAAAAATGGGTGGCAAAAGTACGGTATTTTCCGTATCACAACAACTTTTTAAGTTACTGAATACCAAAGTCTATGATTTCTTTTTATCATCCTTTAAAAGGGAATGCAGAATGGACTGAAGGATAGACAGTAAAACACTGAATATTATAGCCCATAAAACACCGTCTACTTGAAATCCAGAAATAAAGTTTGCGGCAATCAGAATAATAATTGCGTTGATAATTAGTAAAAAGAGTCCCAGAGTTATAATGGTTATGGGCAGTGTTAGAATAACCAATAGAGGTTTCACCAAGAAATTAAGAACACCTAATACGATAGCTACAATAAGAGCGGTAACAAATGAATCCACTCCAACGCCGGGTAGGGCGTAGGCAAGTATTATAACGGCTAGGGCATTGAGCAATAGTCTGAGAATAAGATTCATGATAGAAGAAATTCAATTAATAAAAAAAGCACCACATCAAGTGGTGCTCTTAAGATAAGTCTTTTTGTGATTAATCGATGTACAATCCTGTAAAATCCAAAGGATTGACACCGGGTAGATTAGAGCCATAGGTTTCGTTGATGGCTTCTACAAAAGCATTGGCCAAAATTGCATATCCTCTTGGTGACGGGTGAACCCCATCCAAAGAGAAACCTCCTCCGGTTGCAAAAGTTGATGTCACTACACTTCCGTCTGCTTGAGGCAAACCATTGGCATTAAGTTCAGCTAACAAGGCATTGGCATCAACGAAGGCTAGACCAAACTGGTCGGCAATTGCTTCTATGGTCTGATTGTACGCCGCTAGTGCTGTGGCAATTGCTTCTTGTTCTTCTGGGGTAAGCACCCAACGGTCCTCCAAAGGAACAGCTAATCCATTAACAGAAGTTGGATCGTTAGGGTTGGCTAAAGTTCCTATGAAAGTTCTTGAGGTCAATATTAACAGATCGTCAGATGTTGTCTGTCTTAAATTGACCAATGCGGGATTTATACCCGTTAAATTAGTTAAATCCTCGTCCAGTATAACTACCGGATTGGATTCTCCGGCTGTAAAGGTAATTGTTCTCGCTGCCAACTCATCCGCATCTATGGCATTGCCCGCGAATGCTAATTGCAAGCCACCATTGTAAGCGGCATATGCACCATTGAGTGCGGCGGCCGTAGCCTCATCTAGGGGCGCCGGATTAAATGGTACCGTAGTGAAAAAAGGAATATCCGTAACATCTGGTAAGTTGGCAATAACACCACCGGCTCCATTAGCCGTCATGGTTTGTACAATTGCTCCTAGTGCATTGGCCAAAAGACCTGGGTCTGTAATGTCATTTCTATCATATTCCAAAGGGTTCGGATTACCCGTTCTGTCCACTCCTGAACCTCCATTGGTAGCGTATAGCAATATGTCATTGGAACCTGCCCATAGAGAAAAGAATGTGGCGCCCTGTGCTGCGGCATCTCCAAGCACTGAGGCACTTTCAGAAGAGGAAAAACGCACAAAGTATGGATTGGCGGTACCCATTAAAAGTCCAGCTACACTGCCATATCCCTCTGCCAATAATTCATAGCTCTTTGCCCCAGGCAATCCCATATTATTAAAGGTTCCAGATAATTTTTCGGTGATTTCAGTTGTTCCTTGCCCAGGCACGGGAGTTGGTGCGGGACCATCCGCAGTAAAGGCCAAGAAAAGACGATTTCCAATGTCTGGACTTCCATCCATATCTAAGTCAGTCAGGCCATTTATCGTAGCACCACCTAAATTGTCAGCCATAAAGGGGATATTAAAATCACCACCACCGGCTAAAGCGAAGTTTGAAGCTAACATGTTGGGAAAAGAAGCCTCTTGTCCGGCAATGAAAAGTGCGTTATCCGAAAATCCTGCGGTAAGGGAGTTTCCGATGGAAACATAATTTGAAAAATCTGCCGTACCGGATGTAAATACAATAGGGTCCGGATCTGGAGTAGTGGTTTGAGCATCATCATCATCCGAGCATGCTATCAGCAATAACCCTAGTAAGGGAAATAGGGCATAGAATTTTTTCATAAGTAATTTAATTAGAGTTAGTTTAAGTTAACCTTACAGTTAAATCAGTATTAACCAAATCTAGAGGAAATTTGTTATACAGACAATTAAATGGGTAAAAAAATTATGCATGCATAATAAAAAGGGGTGAATTTTAAGAATTCAGAAAGTTTGCCGCCTTTTCAAAAAACTGCTTTGGATTCTCAGCATGAAGCCAATGTCCTGCTTTGTCAATTGTTTTGATATCTGCTTGAGGAAAGTGTTTTTGTATTTCCGAGTAATCGTTGGGCAGGATATATTCAGATCGGTCGCCCCTTAAAAAAAGCGTTGGGCCTTCAAAAGTGGAAGTGGCTGGGATACTCTCTCCTATTTCCTCCATTCTGTCTTTAAGTACATCAAGGTTAAATCGAAGACCGAGTTTTCCCTGTTCTACCCAATATAGATTTTTCAATAAAAACTGCCGTATTCCAAAATCCGCCAGATGTTGGGATAATATCTCGTCAGCTTGTTTTCTACTGCCAATACTATTAAAATCCAGTTGGGTTAATGCGTTAACGATATATTGGTGATGCGGGGGATAATATTTGGGCGAAATATCGGCAACAATCAATTTTGAAACATGGTTTGGATGGGAAATGGAGAATTTCATTGCAGTTTTTCCTCCCATGGAATGACCTATGATATTGGCCTCTGAAACTTGGTAATGTTCCATGTAATTCGATAGGTCTTGACTTAAGATTTCATAGTCGAACTCATCAGAATGAAAACTCTTTCCATGATTTCGTTGGTCTATTAGGTGAACCTGAAAACCATCATTGGCAAACTGATTTCCCAAAGTTTTCCAGTTATCGGACATGCCCAAGAAACCGTGCAGAATCAAAAGAGGCTTACCATCACCCAAAATTCTAGAGTGGAGTAGTTCCATTATCTTAATCGATTTAAATACATGTTCACTACGTTTTCAAGCCCAAGATAAATAGATTCACAGATAAGAGCGTGTCCGATGGATACTTCGAGAAGATCTGGCACGTTTTCCTTGAAAAATTTGATATTATCCAAACTTAAGTCGTGCCCTGCATTTAATCCCAAACCGGATTTTTGTGCTGCAATCGCAGCATCCGTGAACGGTTTTACCGCCTCATCCGTTTGACCCATTGCAAACTTTTGAGCATAGCTTTCAGTGTATAATTCAATTCGGTCAGTTCCCGTTTTAGCTGCACCTTCTACCATTTCTATTACAGGGTCTACAAAAATAGAGGTTCGAATACCTTCGTTTTTGAAGATTTTGATTACATCGACCAGAAAATCCTTATGCTTCAAAGTGTCCCACCCTGCATTGGATGTAATGGCGTCTTCCGCATCTGGGACCAAGGTTACCTGTGTTGGTTTTACTTTAAGGACTAAATCGATAAACTTCGGAATTGGATTCCCCTCAATATTGTATTCGGTGGTAACCACTTCCTTTAAATCGAGGGTATCTTGGTATTTTATATGACGCTCGTCGGGTCTTGGATGTACTGTAATTCCTTGTGCACCAAAGGATTCAATGTCTTTAGCGGCCTTTAATAAATCAGGGGCATTTCCTCCTCTTGAATTCCTTAAGGTGGCCAGTTTGTTAATATTGACGCTCAACTTTGTCATATATTCATTTTTAAGGAGTCAAAATTAAACAATAGGCATGCCTTTTGCTATATAAAATTAGTATTTTGCACCTTAGAGTGTTGCTATGCAAATTCAAGATAAAATCATATCGTCAATTCCTGTTTTTGAGGTTTCAGAAACCTTGAAGGAGGTAATTCACTTTTTTGAGGAAACAACCTTTTCGCATGTTGCGATTACGGAGAACGGTGAATATTTAGGGGTTTTATCGGAAAATGATCTTCCTTGTTTTGAACCGGATAAGGGCATAGAGAAGTTTAGATTTGAAATGGAACGGTTTCATGTAAACAAAGAAACTATGTGGATGGATGTTTTGGAAATGTTTTCCAGAAACGAAGCCAATGTTATACCTGTTGTTGACGATAACCAAATGGTTGCCGGATATTATAATCTGGAAGAAGTAGTTGATTACTTTATCGACACTCCCTTTTTTAAAGAACCGGGAAGTATCCTGGTTGTATCCATCGGAATTAAGGATTATTCCTTTAGTGAAATTGCGCAAATTGTAGAGGGCAATAACGCTAGATTGTTGGGGGCATTTATTTCTGAATCCCTCAACGACATTGTTCATGTTACCTTGAAGATTGGTTCGGAAAACCTAAATGAAGTAGCACAGACTTTCAGGAGGTACAACTATACGATTGTATTCGGGAACAGTGATGATAAGTTCATTGAGGATTTGAAGGAACGTTCCGATTACCTGGAAAAATATCTCAATATATAATATGAAGGTTGCCATCTATGGCCAGAGCATCGTGGAGCAGGACAGAATCTTTGTTCTGGAGCTCCTAGCTGAGCTTAAATCCGTTGGTGCAGAGACTTTTATTGAATCTGGTTTTCAGCAAATTCTTAATGGCTTGGGTGTTACCTCAGAGAATGAAGAGTTTACCCAGTCTTCAGGTCTTGATAGCTCTTTTGATTTATTTGTGAGTTTCGGGGGGGACGGCACCATGCTTAGAGCGGTAACCTACGTAAAAGATTCGGGCATACCCATTGTTGGGGTTAATACAGGTAGGTTAGGTTTTTTATCCACTTTTAAAAAAGAAGATGTTCGCAAAGTGGTTACTGAATTTATGTCAGGGGCGTACTCTGTAGAGGGTCGTTCACTGGTTGAAGTCTCACTGAGCTCGGGATTAAGAGAATTTGACGGATTAAATTTTGCCCTCAACGAGATTACCGTAAGCAGAAAGGATACCACTTCTATGATTACGGTAGAGACCTATTTAAATGATGAATACTTGACCTCTTATTGGGCGGATGGCTTGATAGTTTCCACGCCTACGGGTTCTACGGGATATTCGTTGAGCTGTGGAGGGCCGGTCATTGCACCGTCCACTAAGTCTCTTGTGCTTACGCCAATTGCTCCACACAATCTAAATGCAAGACCTTTCGTAATTTCAGATGATACGGAGATACGTCTAAAAGTCTCTGGTAGGGAGGAGAATCATTTAATATCGCTGGATTCCCGAATTGCCAGTATTCCCAACGGACAAGAAATTAGAATAAAAAAATCAGACTTCACCATTAATATGATTGAGTACAAATCCGGAAGTTTTCTCAAAACACTTCGCAATAAACTCCTCTGGGGCGAGGACAAACGCAATTGATTTATTTGGAAACAATAAAAACAGCTAAAAACTGTTTAACAAAGGAGAACATATAAACCCGGAATTATATAGACTTTCCTTTACTTCTTTTAGGTTAACATTTTTGATGGTATGCGAATAGTTTTTGCTATTTTTTTGTGTGCAGCGTTTGGATTGAATGCCCAAACCTATGAGGTGGGGTTATTTGCAGGTGGTGCGAATGTTATTGGCGATGTGGGGAGGACCAATTATATTTTTCCTTCAGGACCTGCCGTGGGTGGTCTTTTTAAATGGAACAAAAGCAAAAGATATGCATGGCGCGCCAGTGTAATCTATGGAAGTTTTACAGCGGATGATACAAAATCCTCCAAATCTTCAAGGGAACAAAGGGGTTTTGTAATCGATAATTCGGTTCTGGAAGCTTCTGTAGGACTAGAATTTAACTTTGTAGAATACAATCTTCACAAGCTTGGACCCGCCTTTACCCCCTATCTTTACACGGGTTTAACCTATTTTAGGTACGATTTCAATTATTTTGATGCACAACAAGTGCAGGATATTAACCAAAAAGAAGGTAGTTTTGCAATTCCAATGACGGTAGGGGCCAAGTATCGTTTGAATCAGTTTCTTATTCTTGGAGCTGAGATTGGGGCAAGATATACCTTTACGGATAATCTAGATGGGAGCAATCCCGAAGGTTCCAATTTTGAGCAGTTTAGATTTGGAAACATTCTAAGTGATGACTGGTACGTCTTCTCAGGTATAACCTTAACCTATACCTTTGGACGCAAACCTTGCCAGGATTGCTTTGAGTAAATGCTAACACTAGAGGACGTAAACAAGGATAGATTGCCTAAACATGTTGCCATTATTATGGATGGTAATGGACGTTGGGCAAAACAACGCGGAAAGCTTCGTGTTTTTGGACACGAGAATGGTGTTGATGCCGTTAGAAAAACGGTTGAGTCCTGCGCAAAACTTCAAATAGATTTTCTTACCCTTTATGCATTTTCAACAGAAAATTGGAACAGGCCCAAGCTGGAAGTTGAAACCTTAATGAAACTTTTGGTATCCTCACTTCGTAAAGAATTGGATACCCTTAACAAGAACAACATCCGCTTGAGGGCTATTGGAAATATAAATACATTACCATCCAAAGCACAAAAAGAACTATCTGAAGTAATTGCAAAAACCGAAAAAAATTCGGGAATGACTTTAACCTTGGCATTGAGCTACGGTTCTCGAGAGGAGCTGAAAACCGCAATAAAAGAGATAAGTTCCAAAGTTAAAAATAATATAATTTCACTTGAAAATATTGACGAAGCCGTTATAAATACTCATCTTTACACGCACTTCATGCCAGATGTAGACTTGCTTATTCGCACCAGTGGAGAGTGTAGAATAAGCAATTTTTTACTTTGGCAGATAGCGTATGCCGAATTATATTTTATTGACGTATTTTGGCCTGATTTTAGTGAGCATCATTTGGTAGAAGCAATATTAAGTTACCAAAATAGAGAAAGACGATTTGGAAAGACTAGCGAACAACTCAATTAAAAGGACCACCAAAACTTTACAACCTTACCTTACATTACTACTTCTTCTCCTTTACTTTAACCCGAGCTTAGCCCAGGACACTTCTTTTGAAAATGGCAAGAGATACATTTTGGGAGGTTTGTCGGTAACGGGACTACAAAGTTACAATGAGCAGACAGTAAAAACCTATACAGGACTTCGAGTTGGTCAACAAATAACGGTTCCTGGGGACGAAATCAGTGCTGTTATCAAAAAGTTATGGAGCTTGGAGCTCTTTAGTGATGTTAGTATGTATTATACCAGAATTGAGGGAGATAAAATATTCTTGGAGCTCAATATTTTGGAACGACCTACATTATCTAAAGTAACAATCTATGGTGTTAAAAAGCGAAAAGTTGATGATATCATTAATGATACTGACCTAAAAAAAGGGAAGAAAATTACGGAAAGCTTAATAGCAAACACCAAGAATTATCTTCAAAACAAGTACAAGAAACAGGGCTTTTTAAATGCAAAAGTAAACATCGCTACAGCAAAAGATACCTCTGATACCAATACGCAAAGTATGGTCATTAATGTGAACAAAGGTGACAAGGTTAAAATCAGAAGCATTGTTTTTGAGGGTAATGAAAAACTGTCCAACAAACGCCTGAAAAAAGCCTTAAAAAATACCAAGAAGAAGAAACTGTATCGTTTCTGGAAAAAATCAAAATATATAGAAGCCGATTTTGAAGAAGATCTTTCCAATCTTATCGATACTTACGCGGAAAGAGGATACCGTGATGCTCGAGTACTTTCTGATACTTTTATCAAGGTAAATGAAAACAATATTGATTTAAAAATAAAGGTAGAAGAAGGGAACAAGTACTATTTTGGCGACATCAATTTTGTGGGCAATTCGGTTTATACGGATAGACAATTGAATCAGGTATTGGGTATTCGAAAAGGAGAAACCTATAATGGGGTTTTACTTAAAAAAAGAATAGCTGATGATACCAAACCGGATGCTATCGATTTGACTAACCTATACCAAAACAATGGTTATCTCTTTTCAAGTATAAACCCGGTTGAGGTTTCTGCTGTGAACGATACAATTGATTTTGAAATTAGAATCATTGAAGGAAAAGAGACCTTTCTGAACCATGTTACTGTAGTAGGAAATGATAAGACCAATGACCATGTTATTTTTAGAGAGCTCCGCACAAGACCAGGTCAAAAGTATAGTAAGGACAATATTGTGCGAAGTATCCGTGAACTTGGTCAGCTAGGTTTTTTCGATGCGGAACAGATTGCTCCTGACATACAGAATCCAGACCCAAATGCGGGGACAGTGGATATCAAGTATAGTCTCGTTGAATCCGGTTCCAGTCAAATAGAACTGCAAGGAGGATTTGGCGGTGGTGGATTTATTGGTACACTAGGGCTTTCCTTCAATAACTTCTCGTTGCAGAATATATTTAATGGTAAAGCGTATAAGCCAGTACCTATGGGTGATGGACAAACCTTTGCTTTGAGATTGCAGGCGAGTAGGTCATTTAGAGTGTACAGCTTAAACTTTTCCGAACCTTGGCTTGGGGGTAAAAAACCTGTACGTTTTAACTTATCGTTATCCAGAACACAACAGTTCGCTACAAACTTTGACAACAGGGGTAGAATAGATGTGGATAGAAGTAGAGGATTTGCAATTACCGGTGTTTCCTTAGGATTGGCCAAAAGAGTTCAATGGCCCGATGACTTTTTTACTGTTTCCCATGCATTGAGTTATCAGTTATATGATTTTAACGATTTCAATAATGGACTTTTTAATTTCGGAAATGGTAGTTCTAATTCATTGAACTATACTTTTGGTATTTCAAGAAGTTCCCAAGGTCCAAGTAGAATATTCCCTTTGAGCGGTTCCAACTTTGAATTTACAGCAAAATTTACCCCGCCATATTCTCTGTTTTCAAACAAAGATTTTAGAGCAATACGAACAAGGATAGACGAAATAACCCAAGATCTTTTTGATATAGGACCAAACCCTGGAACAATTGAAGAGCAACTTGAGTTTGAAGACTTAAGTGACGAATTGGAACGCTTGGAAGAAGAACGTTTTAAGCTTTTGGAGTTTTATAAGATAAAATTTAGGGGAGATTGGTACACACAGCTTGTTGATAAACTAGTGCTTAGAACCAATGCCGAGTTTGGTTTTTTGGGAAGTTATAACAATGATATTGGAGACGTTCCATTCGAACGATTCTTTGTAGGGGGAGATGGTTTAGGAAACTTTACATTGGATGGTAGGGAGATTATTCAGCTTAGAGGATATGAGAATAGTTCCTTGACTCCTTTTATTATAAATCCAATTACTGGTCGTCAAGAACAAGATGGGGGCACTATTTACAACAAATTTTCTTTGGAACTTAGATACCCGTTAACTCTAAAGCCAGCAGCTTCAATTTATGCACTATCATTTTTAGAAGCTGGTAATGCTTTCAACAATTTTAGTGATTTTAATCCGTTTGAATTAAAAAGATCTGCCGGAGTGGGGCTTCGTATTTTTATGCCGGCATTCGGTCTATTGGGAATTGACTTTGGTTATGGTTTCGACACAGATGCCAGACCAGGCTCCGTAGGACCCAGTGGCTGGCAAACACACTTCATTATCGGGCAGCAGTTTTAACCATGTGGAAATACAGCCAACACTCTGTTCGTAAACACCTGAATTTCAGTAATGTTACTATTTTGGCACGATATTTTCTTTTAAAAAGCGGAACAAGGATGAACAGAAAAGTTCTTTTGGCATTATTGGTTTTGTTGGTTTCGGCTCAAACGTTTTCTCAGAGGGGTGTGAGGATAGGATATGTTGATATGGAATATATTCTTGAAAATGTAGAGGAATACCGAGATGCAAGCACTCAATTGGAGGCAAAGGCACAGAAATGGAAACAAGAGATAGAGCTGAAGCGAAGCGTCGTAGAGCAAATGAAAAAGGATTTGATGGCAGAGAAAGTGCTATTGACAGATGAGTTAATTGCTGAGCGAGAAGAGGAAATCCAAGTGTTGGAAACGGAAATGATTGAATATCAACAAGACCGTTTTGGCCCTCAAGGGGATTTGGTTTTGCAGAAAAAGCTATTGATTCAGCCTATCCAAGACCAAGTTTTCAGCGAAGTACAAAAAATTGGAGGAAATAAAAGATACGATTTTATTTTCGATAAATCAGCAGATGTCGTAATGTTGTACTCCGAAAAAAGACATGACATTAGTGACTTGGTCCTTAGGGAAATAGCTCGTACTAGAAAAGTGAGCAAATCCAATAAGAAACAGCAAGAAAAAAACAGGCTGGACAAGTTTAAAGCGGAAGAAGCTGAGGCTGATAAGGAAATAAGCGAGGCTCTTAGACAAAGGCAAGAAAATGCTGAGAAGTCTAGGGACGAGAAGGCAAAGGCAGCAGAGGATAGAAGAGCAGAGCAGTTACGATTAAGAGAAGAACGTAAAAAAGCATACGAAGCAAGAAGAAAGAAATTGTTGGAAGAACGCGAGGCTAGAAGGCAAGCGAAATTGGAGGAGCGTAAAAAAGCCCAAGAACAACCGAAAGATTCTATTCAGCAATAAAATAAAAACACTAAAATTAACATTCAAATAGTAACTCAGATTATGAAAAATGTAAAGAAGATGGCTGTAGCCCTGGTTTTGTTTGTAGCGGCTACAGGATTTATTAACGCTCAAAACAATACTGCCCACATCAATGTGCAGCAATTGTTGTCTGAAATGCCGGAAATGAAAGCGGCCCAAGCTGAGCTTAAGAAATTACAGGAAACTTATAGAGCTGACATAGAGAGTTCTATGACTGAGCTCAAGAATAAATACACGCAGTATTCAAACGAGGCGACATCTAAGTCGAAAGAGGAAAATGAGAAAAGAGCTCAAGAGCTTCAAGGTTTTGAAAAGAACATACAAGAGGCAGAACAGGCTGCAGTCCAAGAAATGCAGAAAAAGCAACAAGAATTGTTTGCTCCCATTTCGGAAAAGGCTAAAGCGGCCATTGAAAAAGTGGCTGCCGCAGAAGGTATCAATTACGTAATGGATGCCAGCCCAGGTCTTGGGCTTATCGTGGCCAATGGAAAGGATTTGTTACCAGCCGTTAAAAGAGAGTTGGGCTTCTAAAAATCTTTACTTCTAATAAAATAAAAGCCGTACTTCACTTGAACGTACGGTTTTTTGTTTTCTGCAATCTAGTTATTTTTAAACATGCATAGACCTATAGGGATTTTTGATTCAGGTATAGGAGGTACGTCCATTTGGAAGGAAATCCGAAAAAAACTCCCATTTGAGGATACCATATATCTAGCTGACAGCAAAAATGCGCCTTACGGTACTAGATCAGAAGTTGAAATTCTAGAGCTTAGTAAGAAAAATACTGAGTTATTGCTTGCCAAAGATTGCAAACTTATCGTTGTTGCCTGCAATACGGCTACCACTAATGCAATAAGTTACTTAAGGAAAAACTATTCAGTTCCCTTTATCGGAATAGAACCGGCCATTAAGCCGGCAGCTTTGCAAACCAAAACCAAGAAAGTAGGGGTGCTGGCCACAAAAGGCACATTGTCCAGCTCACTTTTTCATAGTACTTCAAGGCTCCATGCCGAAGGAATTGAAGTCATTGAACAAGAGGGAAAGGGTTTGGTAGAATTGATTGAGGAGGGGAAGGAAAATACCGGGGAAACAGAAGCGCTATTGCAATCCTATTTGGAACCTATGATACTGGCCCAAGTGGATTGCTTGGTCTTGGGTTGCACCCATTATCCCTATCTTATGCCCTTATTGAAGAAGATACTCCCAGAACACGTTCAAATCATAGACTCTGGTGAAGCAGTGGCCAGACAAACCAAAGCAATACTTGAGCAGGAAAATCTCTTGACTACATCAACCAAAAAAGGGGAATTCAAGTTTTACTCCAATGCTGAAGTAAAAGTGCTCCAAAGTTTTGTTCAAGAGTATTGGACATCGGTAGACTATTTGGACTTTTAGTCTATTTTCTTTTGAAGGTCTGATAGGTAAAATCAAACTTATGACGATCATCCTTGGGATGATATTCCTCGTCTACTAGTTCCCATTTTAAGGTGTCTATATCTGGAAAGAAAGTATCCGCTTCAAAGGAGCTATGGATTCGAGTGAGCTCGATAGAGGTTGCAATTTCCATGGATTGCTTATAAATCTCTCCACCTCCGATAATAAAGGCACGTTCATTTGGTCCAACTACAGAAACTGCTTCTTCAATGGAATGTGTTATAACACAAGGGAATTTGGGTTTATAGGAAGTGTCACGGGTAACTACAATATGCTCCCGATTGGGCAATGCCTTTGGAAAGCTCTCCAGTGTTTTTCTCCCCATAATTATTTTATGGCCAGAGGTAAGCGCCTTAAAACGTTTAAAATCATCTGGGAGGTGCCAAGGTAAATCATTGTTTATGCCAAGGGCGTTGTTTTCCCCAGAAGCTGCGATGATGATAAGTTCCTGCACTATTCTTTTTTTTTATTGATGGAAGATAGCGGAAAGTCGGTCTCGATTTCCTTTTGAATCTCGGAAATGCGTTTTTTCTGCTTGGCTACAAGGATTTCCCGTTGCCTGCGCTCCCAATCCTGTCCCATAAACTTATGGGTTACAAAAACATTGAAGGCATGGAGCACAAATAGAAAAGCCCATGCCAGTATCGCCCAAACAAACCAATCATATTGTTCCCCATACTTTAATATTTTGTTTATCAATACAAGGAATACGCTCCCAATCAGAAAAATTACAAAATGGGAGAAAAGACGCTTTTTTTGAGACACACGCTTTTGCGCATATTCCAAAAGTTCGTGCTGTTCATGGTCCACTGGATTGGATTTCTTTTTTCGAAAGGAGAGCATGGGAATGGCTATCTTTAGCAACAAAGATAATTGAATTGTGAGCAATACTTCTGAATTGGAAAAGGTGCGCGAAAAATTCCCAGCCCTTCAGGAATGCATTTATGCCAACACCGCTGCTACAGGACTTCTTAGTACAGATTTGTTCGAATGGCGAAGAGAGCATGACCAACAGTATTTGCTGGGAGGGAGCCATATGAAACAAAAAAGTTTTGAAAACACGCATTTAATTAATCAAACTGTTGGGGATTTTTTTGGATGCAAAAAAGAAAATGTCGCATTGGTTCCCAACTTTTCAATTGCGTTGAACTTGCTTCTTGAGGGAATGCCAAGAAAACAGCATGTGTTGCTTTTAAAGGATGACTACCCATCTCTAAATTGGGTTTTTGAAACAAGAAACTACGAAAGAATATATCTGGACGTTGATGAAAGACTAGAGGATAAGATATATAAGGTCGTAAAAGAAAATGATATTAATGTGTTGGCGCTGAGCGTGATTCAATGGATAAACGGCATAAAAGTAGATTTAGATTTTCTTAAAAGACTTAAAAATGAGTTTCCTGAACTTATGATAATTGCTGATGGAACCCAATTCTGCGGTACACAGGTATTTGATTTCGAAGATTCAGGAATTGATATTCTTGGAGCTAGCACATACAAATGGTTACTATCCGGATATGGCAATGCCTTTGTTTTAGTAAAAGACCAAATCAAACAAAGGTTTGATCTCAAAGCCATCGGCAATGGTTCTGTGGACAGGGATATTACCAAAAGAAATTCCATTCCATTTTGCAAGCATCTTGAGCCCGGCCATTTAGACTCGCTTAATTTTGGAAGCCTACAGTTTTCTTTGAAATTTCTTCAAGATGTTGGATTGGATAAAATAGAAGAACGTCTAAAAAAACTATCCCAAAAGGCCCATACCGAGTTTTCTAGATTGGGGCTCTTGGAAGAATCCGTTCAGCAAAGAAAAGAACACAGCACCATTTTTAACATCAAAGGAGATCAAAAACTTTTTGACACTTTGCAATCAAAAGGTGTAGTCTGTGCGCAGCGAGGAGCGGGTATACGGCTAAGTTTTCATTTTTATAACACCGAAGATGAGGTAGATACCATTGTGGATATTCTCAGGTCCAACTGACGAGAATCATATTTTCCAAAAAATAAATCGGCTATTTTGCCAAAATAAGGCAATTGTAAAGTTCATTTTATCAATATGATAAATCGACCTTAACTTATTGTAAATAAGAGGTTTTATATTTTGCTTTGCTCAGTATTTAAAAAACAAAATTTAGTACCATGGCAATAAAGAAACAATATCTAAAAAGTAAGCCGATTTGTAAAGTAACTTTTACTGTACCAGCTGAAGAAGCTAAGAAAGTAGCTGTAGTAGGAGATTTCAATGAGTGGAATCCAAAAGGCAGTTTGTTGAAAAAACTTAAGAATGGAACCTTTAAAGGAACCTTCGACCTACCTAAAGAGAATTCCTTTGAGTTCCGTTATATCGTTGATGGAAACTATGTGAACGATGAGGCGGCGGATCGTTACCAATGGAACGATTTCGCAGGTACGGAAAATGCAGTGATAGAACTGTAACCAAAAATTTGGTCACCATTGGGGACTATTCCTCGATGGTGACTCCCTTCCAAAAAGCTACTCTTCCTTTAATTCCCTTAGCCAACTCACTGGTCTCTGGATAGTACCAAGCGGCATCTGCATTTTGCTTGCCATCAACATCTAAAGTGTAATAGGAAGCCACACCTTTCCAAGGACAGGTGGAATGTGTTTCACTGGACTTAAAGTATTCTTTTTTTAAACTTTCAGGAGGAAAATAGTGGTTGTTCTCTACCACTAGGGTATCATTGCTCTCTGCAATAACGGTGTTGTTCCAAATAGCTTTCATAGCTTATTTTTTAAATACATAGTTTTTATAATTGTCCTCAGCATCAGAAAAGGAGGTGACCACAGTTAGACCTGCCTTTTCGGCCAACCACTCTACAACTTCATCATCATATTTTTGGGAAATTTCGGTATGTATCGTTTCCCATCGCTTCAGTCGGATATTGAGCTCTAAACTTTCAATATTGACTTCTTGGGCTTCTTTGGATACTAAATAGCTTTTGGCCGTTCCACTTTCGGGGTCGTATACTTCCCAATGCAGAAAATTGTCTGTATTGAAGTTGCCACCCATCTCTTTGTTGATTCGGGTGAGAACGTTTTTATTGAATGCCTCGGTAATTCCAGTCTTATCGTTGTAGGCGTCCAAAATGACCTGAGGGTGTTTTTTTTGGTCAAAGCCCATGAAAATAAGGTCTCCTTCATTTATGGAATCTCGCATATTTTGAAGAAATTCAATGGCCATTGGATGTAATAGATTCCCAATATTGGAACCCAAAAACAGAATTACCTTTCTCTTTCCATTGGCACTTCCAATGTCCCGCAATGTTTCAAAATAAGTGCCTTGGAGCGTATTGATGGTAACTTCAGGAATTTCTTTTTTGATAGCATCCTCCAATTGCTTCAATACATTATGACTTATGTCTATGGGGCGATAGTCAAAATCTGCTTTTGAATCAACCAACTGTTTTAATAAAACCTTGGTCTTTTTTCCATCGCCAGCCCCCAATTCGAATAAACTGAAGGGAGATCCGTCATTTATAAAATGTTGAACAATCTTTTTTTTGTGTTCTTCAAAAATGTCGAACTCACAATTGGTGAGATAATATTCCGGCATGGCCATGATATCTTGAAAGAGTTTATCTCCAATTTCATCATAAAAGTACTTTGAAGATAAATACTTGGGATAGGCGGTTAAGCCTTCATAAACCTCTTGCTCAAAAACTGAGGCAAAAGTTGGGATTTCCTTGTTATGCATGTTTGTGTTTAGGATTTATCGAGCCAACCGGATTCCGGTAAACTGCCATCTCAAATTGGGGTGGAAAAAGTTTCGATACGTAAATCTAGTATGTTTCTCGGGTGTAGCAACAGAACCGCCACGGAGTACTTTTTGGCTAACCATGAATTTGCCGTTGTATTCGCCTAGCGCACCATCGGCCTTTTGATAATTGGGGTAGGGCAAGTAGGCACTTTCTGTCCACTCCCATCGCTTGCCCCAGGGATAAAAAGACTGTGCCGCCTCCCATTCAAACTCTGTTGGCAATCGAAATCCTTTCCATTGGGCGTAGGCAAAGGCTTCAAAATAAGAGACATGGGTTAAGGGAGCATGTGTATTCACTTTTTCAAGACCTTTAGCCGTATAATGATGCCATTCACCATCAACTTTGTGCCAATATAAGGGAGCTTGTATTTGATTTTGTTGAACCCAATCCCAACCTTCAGCATGCCATAAATCAAAACGTCCATACCCACCTGCCTCTATAAATTGGATGTATTCTTCGTTGGTTACCAACTTATTCGATATTTCATAATCTTGAAGGTATACCTTATGTCTTCCCAACTCATTGTCATAACAAAACTCCTCAGAATCATGTCCTATTTCATAAATTCCAGCCTGCATCCCAAGCCAATCCTGTTGATGGGTTTCCACCGGATGGTCTTGAAAAGTATTTGAATAAGCGGGTAATAATGGATTGTTACCCAAAATATATTTGATATCCGTAAGTAACAACTCTTGGTGCTGTTTTTCGTGATGTATCCCAATTTCAAGCAGGGTATTTAGATTTTTTTCCTGATTCTGGGAAAAAAGCTTTTTGATTCCCGCCGTAACATAGGCCCGATACTCGTATACTTTCTTTACAGAGGGCCTGGAAAGATTTCCTCTGTCCGAACGAATCACCCTTTTTCCCACGGTCTCATAATAACTATTGAAGACAAAGGAAAAATCCTCATCAAATTGGACATAATCTGGACTATGGGGTTTAAGGATAAACTCCTCAAAAAACCAAGTTGTATGTCCCAAATGCCATTTAGGTGGACTTACGTCGACCACAGGTTGGACTACGTAATCTTCTATTTCCAGGGGTTCACAAATGATTTCTGAATGTTTGCGGGTTTCCAAAAAGAAATCCAGCAAGGAATCGGTCAGGATCATAAAAAGATTTTGTTCCTTAAAGATAAGGAATTCTCGCCTTAGCCTATTGTGTAAACGGGAAGACTAAAACTAAAAGCTGTGCCCTCATTGGGTTCACTGAACACTTTAATCCGCGAATCGTGAATTTCCATGATTTTGCGTACAATGGCCAACCCAAGTCCAACTCCTTCTTTTTGTTCCCCTGTTTTGGTTTGACGGTATCGTTCAAAAATCAAGCTTTGGTTTTCTTTTTTGATACCTGGGCCTGAATCTTGGATAATCACTTCCACATTCTGCCCCTCTGCTTCAATTCTAACTGTGACTTCTCCGCCTTCTGGGGTGAATTTCAAAGCGTTGTCCATCAGGTTTTGGATAGCACGCTCCACCAGGGAAATATCGGCAAAGACCAAAGGAATGTTCTCTTTCATGGAGAGTTTAAGGTCTATATTCTTTTGCTCTGCCAGAATCATGTAATTCCTGTGAATATCATTGGCCAGTTCACTGATTAAAAAGGGCTCCTTTTCAGGTTCTATTTGGTTGGCCTCTAGTTTTGAATACTCAAAAAGCTGTGCAACCAACTTGGAAAGGCGTTCACTACTTTTGGTTACGCGTTGCAAATATTCATTTCGTTCCTCCTTTGATAGCTCCGAATCCTTCATATGCAGGGTTTCAATATACCCTTGGATTATGGCAAGTGGGGTACGTAGGTCATGGGAAATATTGGCAATCAACTCACGCCGCAATTGCTCAACGGATTTTAGTTTTTCAATGTCTGAGAGTATGGTGTCTGCCATATGATTATACGTGGTTGCCACGTTGGCCAAATCCGTTCGCTCCGCATTTTCAATCCGATATTGCAAATCTCCCTGTTGGAATCTCTTTGCAGCATAGATAATCTTTCGCAAGCTTCGGGTTAGGTACCAAATGGCCAAAACACCCAATAAAGTGGCAAAAACAAGGGTCAACAAAGAACCTCCAAGGCCCAAACGCATAAAATAACTATTAAACAAGTCGCTTCGGGTAGCTAAAAAATCTTCACCGGCCAAAACGATATAGACGTAGCCTTCACGACCTTCGGAGTTGAACTTGGCCGCGGAAAAAATGGTTTGCTGGCTGAGGTCCTTGGGATCATCTCCCAAGGTGTATGAAGCACCATCTTCGGCAATAAACTTTTGTATAGGTTCCAGATTTACCTTTTTCTGTTGCGTTTCCGGCGCATCATGGTCCAAGACCACTGAATATTGCACATTTCCCTCTATATCCAACAGATAGACCTCAATGGCCCTGTTCACTGCCATCATATCGTGCATAATATCCCCAAAAAGCGCTTTGTTCACCTCACCAGATTCCGTAAAAGGGCGATTGTTTTTAAATTTCTCTTCAATGAGATCTTTAGCTAGATTGGCATGGAGGCGTTGAGTGGTTTCGTAAAAGTATTTGTTGGATAAATAAATGGAAGTAATGGTATAACCGATTCCTGCCAGCAGTAGAATGGCTAGGAAAGAAAGCGATAATTTAATGACAAACCTTGTGGTCAAAATACTGTTTTTCATATGCTGTTTTTAGCTTTCGGCAAGATCTTCGTTGAACTTATATCCAACGCCCCACGTAGTGAGTATAAATTTAGGGTTGCTCATATCTGGCTCAATTTTGGACCTAAGCCTATTTATATGTGAATTGACCGTATGTTCGTATCCCTTAAAATCATATCCCCAAATCATATTTAACAATTGGGTACGATCATAACTTTTACCTGGGTTGGAGGACAGGAGTACCAACAATTCGAATTCCTTGGGGGAGAGATCTATTTTTTTACCATCCAAAAGTACTTTTCGCATTTCAATGTTTATGGATAAAATGTCAAACTCAATCAATTTTGCATTTTGTTCAGATTTCGGCGCCCCATCATCCATTTTTTGCCTTCTGAAAATAGCCTTCACCCTAGCAATGAATTCACGAACGCTAAAAGGTTTGGTCAAGTAGTCATCCGCGCCAACCTCTAATCCCAGAACTTTATCGATCTCCTCAGAACGGGCTGTAAGCATCATGATAGGAGAGGTAATGTGATTGGCCCTAATTTTTTGACACACCTCAATACCGTCCATTTCTGGCAACATTACATCCAAAATGACTAAATCTGGATTTTCATTTATGGCTTTCCTCAACCCTTCGGCTCCATTGGAACTGGTCAGGACCTTGCAGCCCAAATCCCTGAGGTGAATTTCCAAAAGATGTATGATTTCGGTATCGTCTTCAACAATCAGTACTTTTTTCATGCGCAACGAATTAAGTGGTAAAGTATCACGAAATGTTCACCGATATCTTGGGATTTTGAACAGGATACCCTTATTAAAGTCCATTTTTATTGAAATTCTTTACAGATTTACAATCTTTTTATTGTAATATTTTGAAAATGAGGGAATAATGAATGTTGACTTTTGTGTGATACTTCTGCAATGAATCACATATTTCTTTGTGATTGAAACTAAAAGAACACATACAATGAGCAACTTAAAATCTTTCTTGTCTTTGCTGGGTCTGGGAATTATCCTAGTCTCATGCAATAAAGGGGAAACGGACGACACCCCGGTCGAACTGAATGCTGGTACACTATCTGGTGGGCCTTACACCTTTGTCGTGGATGGAATTCCTGATATGGTAAGTACTATCACTTTAGATGCCAGTTCATTACTAGGTAGTAATCGAACTTATGTCATTACGGATGACTCAAATAACATTTTGGGGATACCTCCCACTTTGGAGGCGGTGATGGGTGTTGATTTTGATGAAGCAGGGGTAGGTACCTGCTACATTTATCACTTGGTATACGAAGATGGGTTGGCGGGTCTTGAAGCCGGAGCCAATCTGGATAATTTGGAAGGGCGGTTTGACTTGTCCAACTTTGTGGTTGTTGTACGAAATGGTCTAAATGCTGGTACGCTTTCTGGCGGACCTTACACATTTATAGTAGATGGGACACCAGATATGGTAAGTACAATTGCTCTTGATGATACGGAACTTACGGGAGATATGCAGACCTATGTAATCACCGACGATTCGAACAACATTTTGGGCGTTCCGCCAACATTGGAAGCCGTCAAGGGGGTTGATTTTGATCAGGCAGGCGTTGGAACATGTTACATTTATCACCTTACCTATTCGGGTGAAATCTCTGGATTGGAAGGAGGCCAAAATGTAAACGACCTGTCCGGAAACTTTGCGCTATCCAATTTTGTGGTAGTAAATCGTATAGGGTTAAATGCTGGAACCCTTTCTGGAGGACCCTATAATTTTGTTGTGGATGGTATTCCGGATATGGTAAGTACCATTGCTTTGGATAATAGTGAACTAACTGGAGACGTCCAAACTTATGTAATTACGGATGATGCCAAAAACATTTTAGGCATTCCACCAACCTTGGATGCAGTAATGGGCGTTGATTTTGATGAGGCAGGTGTAGGCTCTTGCTATATTTTCCATTTAACTTATTCTGGCGAGGTAAATGGCTTGGAAGGAGGTCAAAATTTGGCGGACCTTTCTGGAAACTTTGCCCTATCTAATTTTGTGGTGGTAAACCGAAATCCTTTGCATGCTGGAAAAATAAGCGGAGGACCCTTCACCTTTAAGGTAGATGGCACACCCGATATGGTAAGCGGTATTGCTTTAGACGATTCTAAGTTGAACGGAAGCATCCAAAGATGGGTAATTACAGATGACAAAAACAATATATTAGGCCTACCGCCAACGCTGGAGGCCGTGGAAGGGGTAGATTTTGATGAGGCTGGCGTTGGGGTTTGCCTTATTTGGCACATTACCTATGAAGAAGGATTGCAGGGTCTTGAGCAAGGCAATAACCTGTTGTCTGGATTGGAGGGCTACTACGCTGTTTCCAATTCCATTCGGGTAACACGTAATGCAGTACATTGATCAATATGAAAAAGAGGATTAGTATTTGATTTAGCCGGCTAAATCAAAAAGCACCCAAGCGAAATCTTGGGTGTTTTATTAACTATTCTTTTGGTTTATTACCCTTTAAAAATCAATCCTTTAGGATTTTTTTAAGAGAAGAATTTTTATCTTCAAAAAGTTAAACTTCTCGTTGCCAAATCTATGAAAAAGTCACTTTTACTTTCCCTATTGATCATCCCATTTTTTGTCCAGACCTTGAGTTCCCAAAGCGGAAAATCATATGCCCGGAATATTTCAAAAGGACTCAGCGCGTATAAGACTACATGGTCTCCAGAGAAGATTTTTATCAATACCGATAAAGTTCACTATTCCCAAGATGAGACCATTTGGGCAAGTGTATATTTAGTAGATGGAATTACCCATACGAAAAGTTCGAACAGCAATGTGGTCTATGTAGAGGTGGTAGACAGCGATGGAAACGTAATGTCCAAGAAAAAGGGTTTTGCGGAAGAGTTAATATGCTCTATGAGCTTCCACATCCATAGAAATATACCAGATGGGGTGTATACAATGCGTGCCTTTACTAAGTATATGCAAAACGATTTGAAATCCTTCGATTATGAGCGTGAGATATATATCGGCGATGTGGATTTGCCCATGGAATTAGGTTTAAATGAGCAGAAAGAAGCTTATCAGGATGAAAGCAGCAATGTGGAGTTGTCCTTTTATCCAGAGGGAGGTCAATTAGTGTATGGAATCATGGGTGAACTTGTAATCAAAGCACTGGATTCCTCAGGAAAACCGGTTGAGATTAAGGGCGAGGTGGTTAATAATCTTGGGAATGTCGTTACCACTTTTGATACTGGAAAATATGGATTGGCCAAATGTGCTTTTACTCCCATAGCTGGAAATACTTATTTCGCAAGATTCAATGAGGGACTCGTTACATGGGAGCAACGTATTCCTGATATCCTGAAAAACGGGTATACACTCAGTTTGGAGAATATGGGCGAATATTTAGTGGTTAAGGCCGAGACCACGGTATCCGAGGGTCTGGATGGTACCACCATGGTAGGTCATGTAAGGGGTGATAGGTTTCTCTGGTTTCAAGGCGATGAGACCCACGGTTCCAAATATATTGTTCGGGTCCCCACTGACGAAATGCAGGACGGCATTGCCCATATTACCCTGTTCACTAATAAGGGTAAGCCCGTTTGTGAACGTTTGGCGTACGTTCAGAACCAAGTAAACGCAACTAAACTTTCGTTAGCTGGCACAAGACAAGTTTCGGATGGAGAATGGTCTTTGGATTTTGAACTTACAGATAAAAAGGGCATACCTGCCAAAGGTAATTTTTCCATAAGTGTTTTAGAGACCGATGCTAAAGACGATAAAAGTGCTCATCTCAGCAATATTGAAAATTGGCTAGAGTTATATTCAGATTATGATAAATCTCATCAGGCCAATGAGGTGTTGAAAGAAGAAGATGCTATTCGACGTAGAAATATCTTAGACGCCTTGATGGTAACCAATAGCTGGAAAAGGTTTTCTTGGGATGATATTTCTAAAGAAAGACCAATTGACCAATATATGGAACCGGAGAAGGGAATCTTCATAAAAGGGAGGACTGAATCTTTGGATAAGAACAGAAAAGGAGTTCCCTCTATGGTATCTTTGGAACTTTTAGGGGGAGAATTATACCAGGCCAAAAAGCAGACCGACAAAGATGGTAGGTTCGTTTTTGGACCGTTCAACTTCAACGATAATCTTTCCATGGTGCTCAAGGCTTCAAGTCTTAGTGGTCGCAATGAGCTGGCAAAACAGAAGGTAGTTATAGTTTTGGAAGAGGAGGCGGATTTCTATTTTTCAAAAGAAAGCGAAGATTTGGATGAGGAAAGGTATGTGGCAAAACGAAAAAAAGTAAAAAGGGAGAATACAATCCGTGTTGCGCGATATGATTCACCTTCTAGGGAGACCTATGATTTTGAGACCGGGAAGAAGATAACCCAATTAAACGAGGTTGTTGTCACTGAGAATAAAAAGACCCAAAAAGAACTGATAGAGGAGCAGTTGGAAACTATAACACCTTATTACAACAGGCCGACAAGTAGGGTGTTTGCAGACTCTCTCTCACAAAATGGGATAAATACAGCAATGAATATTTTGAGATTCATGCCAGGTGTTCAGGTTAATCAGCCGGCGGAAGGACCTCCAGTTATACGAATACGATGGGGGGCTACTAGCATTCTCTCATCTACCGAACCACTTTTTTTGATTGATGGTGTAACCGTTGATTTGGGAGCAGTGGCGAATTTACCCATTGCAGAAATCCTAATGGTGGATGTGCTCTCGGGAACAGATGCCGGAGTCTATGGGTCAAGAGGTACTAATGGGGTAATTGCTGTGTATACCAATCGTGGGTCCGGATTTAATTACAATGGAAAAGGTAAATCAGTAGGGGCCGACGGACGTAGGTCCCCCCATATTCTTACCATGACCAAAAAAGGGTTTGATACCTCTGAACCTTTCAAATTAGAGGAATGTGACTCTCCGGTTATGGGCAAAATACCTGCTCCTGTGGCAAAAACAGTTCTGTGGGAACCTGATATTGAAATCTTTGGAAAAAGACATAAGACATTGACTTTTTGTCCAGATGATTTGGCCCAGGGGAATTACCTTATTCGTGTTGTGGGTCTTTCCGAGGATGGAAATCCCATTAGTGAAGAGTTTGTTTTGCCCCAACCTGAATTTTAATCAATACTTCTATGTTGGGGTAACGAATGGAAGGGGAAGTTTAATGGCTTCCCTTTATAATTGAAGAATCTCCTTTTAAAACAGAAAACGGTACGCAATAACAGGATAGATCTTATCGGTGTTTCCAAATAAAAAATGCCGTATAGTTAATTTAGGAAGGATACCTATGGCCTTCCCTAAATGCTAGAAAAGAACACATCCTTTTTTTTGTCTCTGCTCTGTTTGCTTATGTTTTTTATATCGACTGCCCAAGAAAGCAATCAGGGAATGGCAAATGTTTACAAGTCATTGGGCGCTTATGGGAGAATATGGACCCCAGAAAAGATATATGTTCACACAGATAAAAAAATATACAGACCCGGCGAGACCATTTGGGCCAAAGCCTACATTCTGGATGGAATAACCCATAAAAATGGCACAAACAGCAATATTTTCTACTTTGAGATATTGGGCCCGAATGGAAATACCATATCAAAGAAGAGGGTTTTTAGGGATAAACCTGGAGCAGAGATAAGTTTTGAAATTCCCAATAATGTTGCCAGTGGGACCTATACAATCCGTGCATGCTCAAAATTCATGTTGAACGATTTGGAACCATTTTATTTTGAACAGGAGCTGTTTATTGGAAATTCCCGGGTGGGCTATGTTGAGAAACTTGAAAATCGAACTTCACCAGATACTGATGCGAAAACCCAACTAAGTGATATCCAATTGTCCGTACATGCCGAAGGAGGACATCTGATATATGGCATAAAAGGGGCAATTGGGGTAAAAGCGAATGACAGCTTTGGCAGACCGGTTTCCGTAAGGGGAGAGATTATTAATGACTATAATGAGGTGATAACCAGTTTTGATACCGGAGACTATGGCTTGGCCAAATGTGTTTTCAAACCCATCAAAGGCAATATTTATTTTATAAGAACTACATCAGATTCAGAAGATGGAAAATACCCACTTCCAACAATTCTTGACTCAGGATATACCCTTCAGATTGAAAACTTGGGACCACAAATGATTATTTCTGCCAAGACCAATCAACCCAATGGCTTGAAAGGGACCGTGCTAGTGGGTCATACGCGCGGGGAACGGTTTCTATGGTTCCAGGGAACCCAGATACACAATTCAGAATACAATATCAGAATTCCATCAGACCCATTAAATGATGGCATAG
This sequence comes from Flagellimonas meridianipacifica, assembly GCF_003001695.1. Taxonomy (GTDB): domain Bacteria; phylum Bacteroidota; class Bacteroidia; order Flavobacteriales; family Flavobacteriaceae; genus Flagellimonas; species Flagellimonas meridianipacifica. The sequence goes on from NZ_PVYX01000001.1 coordinate 1,945,781, forward strand.
CCCATTTTACACTTTTCACCGAAAAAGGAGAACCCGTATGTGAACGTTTGGTGTATGTTGAAAATACTGGAAACCCTCCAAAACTTAAATTTACGAATCAAAAGCTCTCTGAAAACGGGGAGGTTAGCCTTCAATTCACGCTTTCCGATTCTGATGGAGCGTACACCTCGGGTGATTTTTCAATTAGCGTTTTGGAAAACCAAACGGAAAGCAACAAGAACGACTTGGACCTAAGCATGAAGGACTGGCTCAACTTGCTTTCAGATTTGGGACATGAACCCTTGGCTTTCGCGATTCTTGCAGAACCCCATCCAATTAAGAGAAGAAAAACTTTGGACGTGCTTTTACTCTGTAGTAGTTGGAAAAGATTCTCCTGGAAAAATTGGGTCCATGAAAGGCCCATCGATACCTATATTGCCCCAGAAAAAGGGATAGTCATAAACGGGAAAGTAACCTCAATATCGAATCCTTTACAGATTGTTCCTGCCATAATCTCTTTGGATATCCTTGGTGCGGATTTTTATCAGACACAAAAAAGAACAGATTCCGAGGGAAGATTCAAGTTTGGCCCCTTTGATTTTACCGATAGCATAACTATGGTATTGAAAGCCTCCAAACTGAGCGGAAGGAGTAAATCAGAAAGGCGGAAAGTAGTGATTGACCTGGATGAGGATGGTCCATTTGAGTTTCCTGTAAAAGTGACGAAATCCAGAGATTTTGGGAAACAAAGTGAGAGTGCCGATAAGGTAGCGCCTGCCACTACACAAAAAAGATACGCTCCTGGGGATTATGATTTTGAAACTGGGAAGGACATTACGAAATTGGAAGAGGTTGTGGTCACCGAAAAAAAATTAACGAAAAAAGAGTTGATTGCGGAACAAATCAAAAAAATCACCCTGTACAATCGACCGAGTTTTCGTGTTTTTGCAGACTCTTTGCCCTATACCGGTATCCGAAACGTGCTCGACTTGTTTCGAACCTTACCCGGGGTGCAAGTTAAAGGTCCAATAGGAGGTGAAACGGTACGAATTCGCTATGGTGTAAATAGTATTCTTTTGCCCACGGAACCCATTTATTTGGTTGATGGTGTTCAGGTTCCTCTTGATGCGATAAAAATCATGAATAGCCTAGATGTGATGTTCATAGATGTCTTGAAAGGCGCGGAGGCATCTATTTATGGGATAAGAGGCGCCAACGGCGCTATTGCGGTGTATACTCGAAGGGGAACTGGACTGGATTATGCCGGTGGCCAAGGGGATATTGGCAATGGAAATCGAGCATCACCTCATATGTTGACCTTTACACAACCTGGTTTTGATAGCGCTAAGGTATTTTTAAATCTTCCGTGTCCAACTTCCCAAACCATAAGCACCCATAGCACCGTGTTTTGGGAACCTAATGTGCGCATTATAGGAGCTAAGCATAAGACCTTGCGTTTTTGCGCTGGAACCTCCGATGCAAAAAGTTACCATGTTCGGGTGGAAGGCATTACCGAAGACGGGAAGGCTATCAGCGAAATTTTTACACTCAATTTAGATTGAGCTATTCGCTCACCAAGGCGATAATCCTAAGAGGCGCACCACTGCCACCTTTAATTTTCATGGGAAGCGCTACAACTTCAAAACCTGTTTTGGGCAGTTGGTCCAAGTTGGTCAAGTTTTCAAAGGCGGGAATATTGTGCGAAAGCAAAATCACATGACTTTTAAAAAATTGGGATTGGCCATAATCTATACTTGGGGTATCCAATCCAATAGCATTGATGTTTCGGTTGTTGACCAGCCATTCTGCCGCTTCTGGGGATAAACCTGGGAAATGCATCAATTTTATAGCAGCGTTACCCCTTAGGGCAGTACCCATATATCTCACCTTGTCCGGGTAGTACGTTGAAAAACCGGTTTGGAGTAGCACAATAGAACTATCCGGTACTTCAAGTTTTTGTTCCACTTCCCAGTCCAAAAAATCCTGTACGCTGATTAAATAATCGGGGTTGTCCATTGCTTTGTCTGAAACATCAATTTTTATGGCATGACCGACCAAACGTTCCAGTGGGATTTGATCCACCGTTTGTTTGCCTGCCGCAAAATGAATAGGTGCATCAATGTGCGTACCCCCGTGTTCGGCCGTAGCAATATTGTATGCAGAATAATAGTACCCTTTTTCGGTCTGTCCCTCAAAAACTGTGTCCAGCTCAAATTCCTTTGCAGTGACCCAATAGATGGTCTCTTTGGAATAATCGTGGGAGAGGTCCACTATTTTTTGAATGGGTGCGCTCTCTTCTTTATTTTCTTCGGGTTTTGGGGAACAACTGCAAACAAGAAGAATACAAAGGATGGAATAGAGCTGTTTCATATTTGAAAAGTACCAAAAAAATCAAAAAAGTGGGTTATGGTCCGATAGATAGGGCTACAAAATCCAAAAATTAGAATGAAATTTGGGGTATGGTCTCAAAGCAACAATTGGAGCGTTTAAATCATCTAGTTAAAGACACCTACGGAACTCCTGAAGCTCTAGCCCAACAATTGAATTTGACCGTAGAAATGTTGTTTTATCTAGAGGATAATGCCTTTACCAAAAGAGAAGTGCAAAACGTAGTGGCTGCGCTACGGGATGTAGTTGGGGTGTTGAGGGGGTGAATCCTTTTTAGATTCTAATATCAATAATAAACTTTAGATGCTTTTTTGTATGTACTCTAAATAATCTTGAATATTTCAGGCCAATCATACTCCTCTTCATTTTTCCATGGAGCACCAATTTCAACGCTGTTTACCCTTCCAAATTCTACATTAAGTGTTAGCCAATTTTCATCATTGCCATGAGTATACCAAAAATCATATTCGTCTATTTCCCAATTTTTAGTTAGTTCTCCGAAAACTTTATTTTTTACAAAGTTGGCATCCTGATTTATTATCTTGAGTCCATTGAATGTTAATTGTGGATTTGCAGAAAAAATATATCCTAAACGATTTTGTTCATTCTTATAGATAGTTAATCTTAGTTTTTGTTTGTTATACTCGAGATATATATTATCTGAATCCTCTTCATCCTCACGAACTCTATCGGGTATTCCAATCGCCTCATATATCATCTTTTGAAACATTCCAAACTCTAATTCTCCGATTCCAATGTTAGGTTTAAGCTCCATTTTAAAAGTTGTCCACAGCTTCTTGATATAGATGCAAAACACATCCACATACCCTCTAAGATATCACAAAAACACCAACTTCTACACTACTGAATCCCATAATACATAAACACCAAGGCAATCGTATCAAAAAAACCGTGTATGGCAATACAGAACCAAAGGTCGTACTTACGGAAGTGGAAAATAGTGGCCATGGTGGTCCCAATAATACCTGTGATTATCTGGCCGGTTATACCCTGGTAGGCGTGTATCCATCCAAAAACAGCTGACAAGAGGATAATGTTCAGTATTAGGGCTATTCTGCTATCCCCAAAGAACTTGATAAACTGACGCATCAGATAACCACGGAACAGGATTTCTTCCCCAAAGGCAGCGGAGGCCCAGATATAGACAAAAAGACCTAAAATAGCAGGTAGTTTGCCTTCATAGACTTTGAACGCGGAAAAATCTATGGGTTGCCCGGTAAGATAGGTGATGCCGGGTATCAGTACGTACAGATATAAGGCAAACATAACGCCAGCTACCAAGGGAGCAACTACCAAAAGGTTTAGGGCTTTTAATCTATGGCGTTGAAAACCTAAGGAGGTAAATAACCCCCTGCCATATTCTATGCCACTGGCTGCAATTACGATTAGGGCCGCAAACAGTACTTGAAAATACCCCAAAAAATAGAGGGCAACGCATAAAAGTAGGGCCACTATGGGCGTGAGTGTGGATTTTAAAACGTTTGTTTTCATCATTTTTTGATTTTAAAGTTTGAAACAAAGAAATGATGGAGAAGCTGATGTAACCCCAAGAAATGCTGGGTTTTTACCTGAATGGTATCAAAGAAATTGCTGAATGGTCGGTGGATATTACAACTTGTTTTCGAACCAATTCAGGAATTCCTGCCTTTTATACCTGCTTATGTTGATTTCTTGAGCTCTTTCTTGTGATAGGTCAGATTTGAGCCGCACGGATAGCTTACCGTTTTCTATGGCTTGTACTTGCTCAATGGCCGAGGCGTGGAGAATGGTTTGTCGGTTGGCCCTATAAAAGCTATGGACGTTGATTTTGTCTTCAATTTCATTTAATGTAAAATCTGTGTATACTGAACTGCCATCGGTTTTTACGATGTAGGCGATTTTGTTTTCGGTATAAACAAACGCAATTTCATTATAGTTCACCAGGGTAATTTTGCCTCCATGTTCCACCTTAAGTTTGCCCTCTATGGATGAGAACCGATACAGTTGGTACAACTCTTTTGCAAATAAAAGCGCAATGGAGATAACACTAATCAGCAGCGTTACGAAAAACCCAGTAAGGAAATAATAAATGCTATACCCTTCAACGCCGTTGACAATTGCAACAACTACCAAGTAAAAAAGGCTATAAAAAAGGGATAAATACCCTAATGTGGACAGCAAAAAACGCAAAAGTAGTCGCACATTGATTTCTTCAACAAAATACTTTTTTTTGAAGTAGTCAAAATTCAATTTGGCAATGCCAATGATTACACTACCCAACACGATTGAAATAAGAATGGATAACCAGGGAAATTTATAGGATTCGTTGAGAGGGAAGCTTTCCGGTAGGGCCAGATGGTTTACCACAACGGCGATAATGACCACGGCAAGGCCATTACGGACCCAAAAACTTGATAAGCTGAATTTTTTGGTGAAAAAGTCAATCAATGAACGCATTTACGTTGTGAATCTGTTTTTGTATAGGAATGTAAATTACATCCATATACCCCTAAAATAGTACAAAAACAGAAAACTTCTATACTGCCACAACTCCTTTTATATGAGGATGCGGGTCATAGTTGAGCAATTGAAAATCGTCAAAAGAAAAGTCAAAAATGTTCTTTACTGCTGGGTTGAGTTTCATGGTGGGCAAGGGACGGATTTCACGGCTCAGTTGCAGTTCTACTTGCTCTCTATGGTTGTTGTAAATATGCGCATCACCAAAGGTGTGTACAAACTCACCAGGTTCATAACCGCATACCTGGGCCATCATAAGGGTGAACAACGCATAGGAGGCAATGTTAAAGGGAACACCCAAAAATATATCTGCACTACGTTGATACAATTGACAAGAAAGCTTGCCATCCGCTACATAAAATTGAAAGAATGCATGACAGGGTGGGAGCGCGGCCTTTCCATTGGCCACATTCTCCGAAAACGATACCGAAGTATCCGGCAACACACTGGGATTCCAGGCAGAGACCAACATGCGTCTACTATTTGGGTTTTGTTTTAGAGTACGAATTACCTCTTTTATCTGGTCGATTTCCTCAGAATTCCAATTGCGCCATTGATGACCATAGACTGGACCCAAATCACCATTTTCATCGGCCCACTCATTCCAGATGCGCACCCCGTTCTCTTGAAGGTATTTTACATTGGTATCTCCATTCAAAAACCACAGCAATTCGTGGATGATGGATTTAAGGTGTAACTTTTTGGTGGTCACCATGGGAAACCCCTCTGCAAGATTAAATCGCATTTGATATCCAAAAACACTTAAAGTGCCCGTACCCGTTCGGTCCCCCTTTTGGTTACCTTGTTCCAATACATGTTCGAGTAAATCGTGATATTGTTTCATTGGATGTAACAAAAAATAAATCCATCTAAAATAGTTTAAACCTAAAGGAAAAATGAAAAGAAAGTGGATGTACTTATAAAGAATTTATCAACCGAGAATCATCCCTGCAATAGTAGCTGAAAGTAGGGAGGCCAGGGAACCACCGAGAACGGCCTTCATACCAAATTCAGAAAGGGTTTTACGTTGACCTGGAGCCAAAGAACCTATTCCCCCAATCTGAATTCCAATAGAGGCAAAATTGGCAAAGCCACAAAGCATGTAAGTAGCCATAATTACAGATTTGTTATAGGTGAAATGTAGAGTATTGGTCATGGTTTTAAGTTCCGCAAGTTGGATGTACCCTATAAATTCACTAGCGGCCAATTTAATCCCGAGTAACTGCCCCATAAGCATAACATCTTCACCATTTACACCAATTAACCACATGAGTGGAGCAAAAACAGTTCCCAAAACAGCCTCTAAAGAAAAACTATCATAAGGAGAGTTGGCTGCAATCCAATTGTTAAAAGTGGTTAGATCTCCAATCCAACCCAAAATACCATTTATCATGGCTATAAAAGCTACGAATACCAACAGCATAGCTCCTACATTTAAGGCCAACTTTAAGCCTTCAGTGGTACCATTCGCGATGGCATCCAGAATATTGGCCCCAATTTTCTCCGAAGAGACTTTTACGTCCGTATTTACGTTTTCGGTCTGTGGATATAATATCTTCGAAACTACGATTGCCCCTGGCGCCGCCATTACGGAAGCAGCTAATAAATGTTTGGCAAAGACCAATCGTAAAGCAGGATCATCCCCACCCAAAAATCCGATGTAGGCGGCAAGTACGGCACCAGCAACAGTGGCCATACCTCCAATCATCACCAAAAGGATTTCTGAACGATTCATTTTTTCTAGATAAGCCTTTATAAGTAAAGGAGCTTCGGTTTGTCCCAAAAAAATATTGCCAGCAATGGAAAGGCTTTCTGCACCCGAAATACCTAGGGATTTGGTAAGCAACCATGCCAACGCGCGCACCACTTTTTGGATAATGCCCAAGTAAAATAGAACAGAGGTCAATGCCGAGAAAAAGATGATTGTAGGGAGTACTTGAAAGGCGAAAATGAACCCAAAGGTATCCATATCAACAACAAGGCCTTCAAAAAGGAATTTGCTGCCTGCTCGGGTAAAGTCTAGAATACTTACGAAGACCTCCCCAATTTTTTCAAAAATCAATTTTACAAAAGGTACTTTCAATACCCCTATTGCGATTAAAAGCTGCAGGGCCAATCCAATACCCACGGTTTTCCAGCTGATAGCTCTTTTATTGGAACTGAACAAAAAAGAAATTAACACCAGAACCGCCATTCCCAAAGCACCACGCCACAGACTGTTCATGGAAAACCCTTGGTTGGGAACCAGTTCCGGGGTTTCGTTCACTGTTAGGTCATCAATAATGGTAGTGTCCACTGACAGGTTCAGCGAATCTATGGGAAGGGAATTTTGTCCAAAAGCATGAGAACATATCAAAAGGAAGAGTAAAAGAAAACCTCTGTGGTATTTACCCATATATGTTGGCTATTTTCGCTTGGAGATTTCGTCTCGAATTTTTGCCGCCTTTTCGTAGTCTTCATTGGCTACGGCCTTGTCCAATTCTTTATGAAGTTCTTCCAAGGTAAGTTCTCGATATCCTTGGGAGGAAGCACCGGATTCTATCTCTACGGTTTCTCCTTCTTGAAGAATCTCATCCACAACGATACTGTCGTCGTCATTTTCCTCTTCGTCCTTGTTGGAAAATTTCAGGAAGATTCCAGCTTTGTCCAAAATGTTTTTATATGTGAATATAGGAGCATCAAAACGTAGTGCCAAGGCAATGGCATCACTAGTTCTTGCATCTATAATCTCTTCAACTTTATCCCTTTCACAAATAATACTGGAATAGAAAACTCCATCTACCAGTTTATGGATAATTACCTGCTTGATAAAAATCTGAAACCTGTCCGCAAAATTTTTAAAAAGGTCGTGTGTAAGTGGTCTAGGGGGTTTGATTTCTTTCTCCAAGGCAATGGCAATGGATTGGGCTTCGAAAGCCCCTATCACAATGGGTAGCTTTCTGTCTCCATCCACCTCATTCAAAATAAGGGCATAAGCACCATTTTGGGTTTGGCTGTATGATATCCCCTTTATCTTTAAACGTACTAAACTCATAATCTCCTCCTAAAACCAAAAAAGGCCGTTCAAATAAGTGGCGGAACCAGTTATCTGAACAGCCCCTTAAAGTGGGCAAATTAACAAAATTTAAGCGTTCTGGGCTTTAAATTCCTTTAATTTTTCGATGAGTTTGGGTACTACTTCAAAAGCATCGCCCACAATACCATAATCAGCTGCCTTAAAGAAAGGAGCTTCAGGGTCAATATTGATGACCACTTTGGTTTTTGAGGCACTTACCCCAGCCAAATGCTGAATGGCGCCTGAGATGCCTATGGCAATATATAAATTGCTGGCGACGGGCTTTCCTGTTTGGCCTACGTGCTCTCCATGGGAACGCCATCCCAAATCAGAAACAGGCTTGGAACAAGCGGTCGCTGCTCCTAAAACATCAGCCAATTCTTCAATCATGCCCCAGTTTTCAGGTCCTTTTAATCCTCTACCTCCAGATACAACCACATCGGCATCAGCAATGGTTGCTTTTCCAACTACTTTGTCCACCTCAACGGATTTGGTTGTGAAGTCAGAATCACCCAAAGTAGGACTAAATTCTTCCACAGAAGCGGATGTACTATTTTCTATCGTTCCAAACGCATTGTTGGATACCCCTATGATTTTCGTTTCTGATTCAATTGCGGTGAATGCAAAGCCTTTGTTACTAAATGCGGTTCTTTTTACAACAAACGGTGACGTGCTCTCTGGAGCCGCAACTACATTGGGTACATAGCCTGCATTCAGTTTGGCAGTCACAATAGGCGCCAAAAACTTGGTATCGGCGCTCGAACTAAAGATAACAACTTTGGCACCTTCGGCTTCAGCGGTTTGGGCTATTACGTTTGCATAGGCTTTGGCATTAAAGGTTTCCAAATCTGAATTGGATACGTTCAAGACCTTTGAAACTCCATAGTTCCCCAAGGAACCAGCATCCTCTGCGTTTATCGAGACCGCTGTAACGGTCTCACCCATTTGTTGGGCAACAGCATGTGCGTATGAAGCTACTTCAAATGCATTTTTTTTGAATTTTCCTTTATCGGATTCTGTATATACGAGTACTGACATAATTCTTTTGGATTAGATAACTTTTGCTTCGTTATGTAATAAGTTGACCAATTCTTCCACATTTTCGGCATCTACCAACTTAACAGGTCCTTTTGGCGCAGGTTTTTCAAATTTTTGGTCTTGGGTAGGAATAGGACCATCTACGGGGTCTACTACATTGAGTGCTTTCTTTCTAGCCATCATAATACCTCTCATATTGGGAATACGCAGATCACTTTCTTCGACCAACCCTTTCTGCCCTCCAATTACCAAGGGAAGCGAGGTGCTTATTTTTTCTTTTCCTCCATCAATTTCACGCATGGCCGTGGCATTGTTTCCATCAATTTCCAAACCGATGCAGGTGTTTACAAAGTTCATGTCCAAAAGGGTGGCCAAAATACCGGGAACCATCCCTCCGTTATAATCAATGGATTCCCTTCCAGCGATTACCAAGTCATATCCTCCGTTTTTTACCACTTCGGCCAATTGTCTAGCTACATAAAAACCATCTGTAGGCTCAGCATTGATTCGTATGGCTTCGTCTGCACCTATGGCCAGAGCCTTGCGTATTGTGGGCTCGGTTTGAGGTCCTCCAACCGTAGCGACGTGAACAGCCGCGCCCTGCTTTTCCTTGAACCACATAGCTCGTGTTAAGCCGAACTCATCATTGGGGTTAATAACAAACTGGACCCCGTTGGTATCAAATTTGGTATCCCCATCCGTGAAGTTGATTTTGGATGTGGTGTCGGGTACGTTGCTAATGCAAACTAAAATCTTCATATACTTTTACATTTTGACCTTTCAAAGATAGCTATAAAATCCGAAATTTATTATGCATGCATAATAAATTTTGTTCTTTTTTTTGCTTTTTACAAAGGTGGTTCTTCTTTTATTATTTCCTATTTTTGCTTGCCTTTTTAAGTAGAATCGAATAATTAAACCTTTCAAACTACTCAATGAAAACATTACAATTCAGAGAGGCCATAGCTGAGGCCATGTCCGAGGAAATGCGAAGAGATGATTCCATTTATTTGATGGGAGAGGAAGTTGCTGAATATAACGGAGCTTACAAAGCTTCAAAAGGAATGCTGGATGAATTTGGTCCAGACAGGGTAGTAGATACCCCTATATCTGAATTGGGCTTTGCCGGTATTGGTGTAGGTTCGGCGATGATAGGAAATCGACCTATCATTGAATTCATGACGTTTAATTTTTCGTTGGTTGGTATAGACCAAATTATCAATAATGCGGCCAAAATAAGACAAATGTCTGCTGGCCAGTTTCCTTGTCCAATAGTATTTAGAGGTCCAACGGCCTCTGCGGGTCAATTGGCAGCTACACACTCACAAGCCTTTGAGAGCTGGTATGCCAACTGTCCAGGTTTGAAGGTGGTAGTTCCCTCAAATCCTGCAGACGCAAAAGGGCTTTTGAAATCCGCCATTCGTGATGATGATCCAGTTATCTTTATGGAATCCGAACAGATGTATGGCGATAAAGGTGAAGTGCCAGAAGGGGAATATACCATTCCTTTAGGGGTTGCCGATATCAAAAGAGAAGGAACTGATGTGACCATCATTTCCTTTGGAAAAATTATCAAGGAAGCCTATAAAGCTGCTGACGAATTGGAGAAGGAGGGTATCAGTTGCGAAATAATAGATTTGCGTACCGTACGGCCTATGGATCATGAGGCCATTCTAAACTCTGTAAAAAAGACAAACCGCATGGTTATCTTGGAAGAGGCATGGCCTTTTGGCAATGTGGCCACCGAAATTATTTATCATGTACAGGATAAAGCTTTCGATTATTTGGATGCCCCCATTGTAAAATTGAATACTGCGGATACTCCCGCACCTTATTCGCCTGTATTGTTAGCAGAATGGTTGCCAAATGCCCAAGATGTGATAAAGGCTGTTAAGAAAGTGTTATATAAGTAATCCAGACAAAAACTAACGTATATTTGTATGGTACATTAGCCTCATCGACCTTTAGGTTGATGAGGCTTTTTTAAAGGAACGGTATTTGATAAGAAATTACCTTAATTCTAAAATGACCAAGAAAAGACTGAAAATGCAATGCAGTGTTTTTAGTTGACATAGCCATTAATACATGAAAAAGTTCCTTTTCTTCTTTTTCCTGATTTTTTCAAGTACCATTTTTTCACAAACCAAGGTTGGTGGAATCGTTGTTGATGATTCAGGCTCACCTATTGCATTCGCTAATCTTGTTTTCAAAAATTCTTCTGAAGGGACGATAACCAATGATAATGGTAGGTTCTATATGGAATCGGATGATACCTACAATACTTTGGTAGTGTCATTTATAGGATACGAAACCTTGGAGATAGATTTATCGCAAAAGGTAAATTATAATATGAGGATTGAACTTGTCGAATCCACAGAACAACTGAAAGAAGTAGTGGTTTATACGGGAAAACAATCTAAAAAGAACAATCCAGCAATTGATATCTTGAAAAAGATATGGGCTAAAAAAAGGGAAAATGGTGTTCGCAAGTTCAAGCAGTACAAATATGACAAATACGAAAAAATAGAATTTGACCTGAATACCATTGATAGCAACGTGATTAAAAGCAAACTCTTCAAAGGATTGGAATTTGTTTTTGATGATTTGGATACTTCCCGAATCACAGGAAAGACCTATCTGCCCTTATTTTTAAACGAGAATTTCTCCAAGGTCTACGGGGACAATGTTCTGAAAAAAGAAAAAGAGGATGTTTTAGGAAACAAAAATTCAGGATTTCAAGGAAATCAGGCAATCACAGCATTTGTTGAAGATCTTTATTCGGATTACGATATATATAACAACTACCTCAAGTTTTTCGATAAGAGTTTTACCAGTCCACTGTCCAAAACCGGAGTTGACACCTATAATTATGTGCTTTCGGATAGCACTTTTATTGATGACAAATGGTGCTACAACATTATATACTATCCAAGACGTAAGAACGAACTCACGTTTAAAGGGGATTTTTGGGTGAATGATACCACTTTCGCTATTAAAAAGATAAATCTTCAGGTAACAAAAAGTGCCAATATCAACTGGGTCAAGGAGATTTATATTGAGCAGGATTTTGATGTGGTAAACGATTCGATTTTTTTACTGAAGAGGGATTACATGCTGAGTGATTTCAGTTTTTCCAAAAAGGAAAAATCTAGAGGAGTGTATGGAAAGCGTACAACGGTTTATGATAATTACGAATTTAATTTACCCCGAGGAGAAGCTTTCTACAAACAGGTAGCCGACCCGTACGACCCAAGGGTCTTTAACAGGGACAGTGTTTTTTGGAAAAACGCTCGTTTAGAAAGACTTAGTGAAGACGAATCTGGGATATTTAAGTTATTGGATACGCTCAAAACTGTTCCTAAATTCAAAACCTATTACAACATTGTCAGCGTCTTAGGTTCTGGATATATCGAAATAGACAAATGGAACCTGGATATCGGGGATATCTACAGCACTTTTGGCTTCAACGATGCTGAAGGCTATAGGTTGAGGGCAGGGGCACGTACGTATTTTGGACAAAACGATACTTGGCGTTTGGAAGGCTATATGGCCTATGGTTTTAGGGATAGAAAATTCAAACATGGTCTTTCAGGGAAGTTTTTATTGGACCGAAAAACCCGACTCATTCTTTCCGGAGGGAATAGACGGGATATAGAACAATTGGGATTGAGTCTTACCAGCACCAATGATGTTCTAGGGCGAAGTATAGCATCGTCATCCTTGGTAACCGTAGGTGCCAATGACAGACTGACCAATATCAACCTATCTACACTCAATTTTGAAATTGAACCCGTTACCAATCTCAGGTTTCGCTTGGGAGGGTCTTTTAGGACTTTGAGCTCAGCTTTGCCAGAAGCGTTCAATTTGGATTATTTGGACCCTACTTCTCCAACAGGGATTTCATCCGAAGTAAAGCAGTTCGATATCAATTCCACATTAATATATACTCCAGGTAAACGAACCATTGGATATGGCGTGGAACGGGTAAATATTAATGATAACCACAGTATCCTACTCTTAAACTATACCAAAGGTGTGGAGGGCTTTCTTGAAAGTGATTTTGATTATGAACGCCTGCAGTTTTCATATACACAACCTTGGCAAGTGGGAGGTTTTGGTAGATTGACCAGTACCATTGAACTGGGAAAGACCTTCGGAGAGGTTCCCTTGAGCTTGTTGAGCGTGGTTCCAGGAAACCAGACATTATTTTCCATCTATAACACCTTCCCAAACTTGGATTTCTATGAGTTTGTTACGGATACGTACGCCACAGTGCATTTAGAGCATAATTTCAATGGAAGATTATTTTCCAGAATCCCCTTGCTTAGAAAACTAAATCTTAGGGAAATTTTTGGTCTCCGCGGAGCATGGGGACAACTGTCTGATGAGAATATCGCTCTTAACTCACCTTCCAACATCCCACTCATAGCACCAGACGAGCAGATTTATTGGGAATATTCGTTTGGTATTGGAAATATATTTAAAATCCTAAGGATAGACTTCAACTTCAGAGGTAATTACTTGGATAATCCAGATGCAAGGCGGTTTGGTGTGACCGGTTCTTTCGGATTTAAATTTTAGTTAACAATCATCCGGGAAAATTAGGCTGAAATCTCAACAAACTGGCTACTTTTGCAAAAAATAAAAGTATGGCCAAGAAGCAAGTAACTTTTGATGTGCTCATTGAAATCCCTAAGGGAAGTCGTAACAAATATGAATATGATTTTGTCCTAAATAAAATCCGTTTTGATAGGACGCTTTTTTCATCCATGATGTACCCTGGAGATTACGGTTTTGTTCCTGAGACACTCGCATTGGATAAAGATCCATTGGATGTCCTCGTTATGGGTACTGAGCCCACCTATCCTATGGTGGTCATGGAAGTCAAACCCATTGGCGTTTTCCATATGACAGATGAAAAGGGGCCTGATGAGAAGATTATTTGTGTACCGGTAAACGACCCCATCTGGAGCAAGAGAAATGATATAAGTGACCTGAATCCCCATCGATTGAAGGAAATTGAACATTTCTTTCAGGTATACAAAGATTTGGAGGAAAAGAAGGTTGACACTGGCGGCTGGGGTAATGTGGATGAAGCCGTTGAAATATATCACCAATGTGTGAAACGATACGAGGAAAGCGACCACAAAAAGAACAGGACATTTACGATTTAGATAAAAATAAATAGGCCAAAAATGCGCTTTTGAAACCCAAAAGCGCATTTTTTTTATTAGTGGGTATTTTACTACTTTTGCCTCCATTAAAAAATTCTTAAATAACTAAATAACTATGGATTTATTGATACAGTTTCTGCCCGTATTCGGTGTTTTGGCACTACTGTATGTTTTTATTAAAAACGTATGGGTTTCAAAACAAGAGGTTGGCGATGATAAAATGGCAAGAATTGCCAAAAACATTGCCGATGGAGCCATGTCTTTCCTTAAGGCAGAATACAAAATACTGAGCATCTTTGTTGTGGCTGTGGCCGTTTTGCTCTTCTTTAAAGGAACCAATGAAGAAGGGTCCAACGGAATGGTTGCCGTTTCCTTTATTGTTGGTGCCATCTGTTCTGCTTTGGCTGGATTTATTGGAATGAAAGTAGCCACCAAAGCCAATGTGAGAACCACAAATGCTGCAAGAACTTCTTTGGGGAAGGCTTTAGAGGTAGCATTTGCTGGTGGAGCTGTTATGGGTCTTGGTGTTGTAGGACTTGGAGTATTGGGTCTTAGTGGACTTTTCATGATTTATAGTGGTCAAGGATGGGCTTTAGGAGAAGTATTGAACGTACTTTCTGGTTTCTCCCTTGGAGCTTCTTCCATAGCACTTTTTGCCCGTGTAGGAGGTGGTATTTATACCAAAGCGGCCGATGTTGGTGCTGACTTGGTTGGTAAGGTTGAAGCTGGTATTCCTGAAGATCACCCTTTGAACCCTGCTACAATTGCTGATAACGTAGGGGACAATGTTGGGGACGTTGCCGGTATGGGTGCTGACCTTTTTGAATCTTATGTAGGTTCTATTATCGGTACTATGGTTTTGGGAGCAGTGTTTGCTACCTTACCCGAGTTTCAAGCTTCATTTGATGGTCTTGGGGCAGTATATTTGCCTTTGGCATTGGCTGCCGTTGGAATCGTAATGTCTATAATCGGTACTTTCTTCGTTCGTGTAAAAGATGGAGGAAATCCGCAAACCGCATTGAATATTGGAGAGTTTGGTTCTGCAGGTCTAATGTTGGTAGCTTCTTACTTTTTGATAACTGGAATGTTACCTGAATCTTGGGTAGAAGGTGGAAAAGAATTTACCTCAATGGGTGTTTTTTGGGCAACTATTGCTGGTCTAGTGGCAGGTCTTGCCGTTGGTAAGGTAACAGAGTACTACACAGGAACAGGTACCAAACCAGTGAATTCCATTGTACGTCAGTCAGACACCGGAGCCGCTACAAATATTATTGCAGGATTGGGCGTAGGAATGATGTCGACTGCAATTCCAATCATCCTAATTGCAGCTGCAATTTTGGTTTCACATTATTTTGCTGGACTTTATGGTATAGCAATCGCTGCGGTTGGTATGCTTGCCAATACAGGTATTCAGTTGGCTGTTGATGCCTACGGACCTATTTCTGATAACGCTGGAGGTATTGCCGAAATGGCTGAGCTCCCAAGTGAAGTACGTGAGCGTACGGATAAATTGGATGCTGTTGGAAATACCACGGCGGCAATTGGAAAAGGATTTGCGATTGCATCAGCGGCGCTAACAGCTTTAGCGTTGTTTGCTGCCTTCATGAAAACTGCCGGGGTTACTTCAATTGATGTATCTCAACCGGATATTATGGCCGGACTTTTAATAGGAGGGATGCTGCCTTTCGTTTTTTCAGCTCTTTCAATGAATGCGGTAGGTAGAGCGGCTATGGCCATGATTGAAGAAGTACGTCGTCAGTTTAGGGATATTCCTCAATTGAAAGCAGCTTTAGAAGTAATGCGAGCTGTAGATTCAGATATGTCAAAAGCAACTGACGCTCAAAGAGCAACTTTCGATGCAGCGGATGGCGTTGCTGAATATGACAAGTGTGTTGCAATTTCAACCACAGCTTCCATTAAGGAAATGGTATTTCCAGGTCTTTTGGCCATTGCTGTGCCGGTTGCCGTTGGATTCATTGGTGGTGCTGAAATGTTGGGTGGCTTATTAGCTGGTGTTACCACTGCTGGTGTATTGATGGCCATTTTCCAATCCAATGCGGGAGGTGCATGGGATAACGCAAAGAAGACCATTGAAAGTGAAGGAAGAAAAGGTTCTGATGCGCACAAGGCAGCTGTTGTTGGTGATACCGTAGGTGATCCATTTAAGGATACTTCAGGACCATCTTTGAACATCTTATTGAAATTGATGTCTGTGGTTGCTTTGGTTATTGCACCAAGTTTGGTGAGTCTTTCTCCGGCTGATGAGGTTAGCATGATAAAAGCTGACGGAACCACCATTTCGATAACTACAGATGGTATGAAAGAATCAAAGCAGATTGAAAAACAATTGAAAGTTGAAATCAGCAATACAGTTGACGGTTCTTTTAAGGCTGTGGTAACTTCTACTACTGAAGTTGGAGAAGAGGTTGAAAAAGAGGTAAAAGAGTTTACCGCTGCAACCAAAGAAGAATTGGAAGAACTGGTTGATGAGTATAAAAGTTCGAAGAACTAAGGGTATACCTTTTTTAGATAAAATTAAAACCACGCTTTAAGCGTGGTTTTTTTATGGATTGTGTTGTCATATCGAGCGAAGTCGAGATATCTATTGCAACTTAAAAGTAATAGGAATAGCAAAAGGAACCTTAACGGGTGTTCCTCGCTGTTTCCCTGGTGTCATTTGGGGTAGTTTTGAGATTATCCGTTCCGCTTCCCTTTCCAAAAGTTGATGGGGTCCGCGCATGCGTACATTTCCAATACTACCGTCTTTTTGAATGGTGAATATCACATTCACCCTGCCATGCAATTCCATTTCTTGGGCCAGTTTAGGGTATCTAAAGTTCTTGCGAACATGTTTTTGCACCATTTCCTGAAAGCAGACACGTTTGTCATCGGCGTTTTCACAACCTGGAAATACAGGAACATCTTCGATGCTAACCCAGGGCACTTCATCTGGAATATCATCATCAATTACCTCGATATCACTCACATCTGCTATTTCGGTGTCTTGGTCCGGTTCATTAGATTCTATGACCGTTTCGACAATATCTTCCTCATCAGGGACGATTTCAATTACCGGAGGAGTCTGAATTTTTGGTGGGGGTGGAGGGGGTAGTTTTTGAATGGTAATGGGTACTTCCTCAATCAATTCATCGGTAATCTCTAACTGAGCAAATTCATCATAAGAAGGATAGTACGTTTTCCATTCCAACGCCAAATAAATCAAAGCAAGAATAGCTGCTAGACCAATGGCGAAATAAAGATTGGAGTTTCGCTCCAACTGAAGTTCACGACTTTTTTTAGTTTCCATAATACATTATTTTGTTGTTAACGTATTATGAACTTATAAGTAATTCAGTGTAACAAAAACCCTAATTGAGTGAAAGCTACTTTCTATTGAGTAAATGGAATTGAATTAGGAAATAACTCAAAACAAGCCGTGCAGTTCAGCATCAATCCTGTTGATGACTTCTCCCAAATGTTCTGGATCATCAACGAAATTTAGGTTGTCGACGTTGAAAACAAGAAGTTTGCCTTTTTCATAGGTATCCACCCAAGCTTCATAACGTTCATTCAATCGGCTTAGGTAGTCTATGGAGATGGTATTTTCGTACTCTCTGCCCCGTTTGTGAATCTGGTTGACCAAATTTGGAATTGAACTTCGCAAGTAAATAAGAAGGTCTGGTGGTTGAACCAAAGTTTCCATCAACTCAAAAAGACTTTTGTAGTTTTCAAAGTCCCTATTGGTCATTAAACCCATTGCATGTAGGTTCGGAGCAAAAATATGGGCATCTTCATAAATGGTACGATCTTGAATCACATTTTTACCACTTTCCCTAATCTTTAAAATTTGACGGTACCGACTATTTAGAAAATAAATCTGCAGGTTGAAGCTCCATCGCTCCATCTGGGTATAAAAATCATCCAAATAGGGATTGTCCACTACATCTTCAAAATGGGCGTCCCATTTATAATGCTTTGACAATAAATTGGTTAAAGTGGTTTTTCCTGCTCCAATATTTCCGGCGACGGCAATGTGCATCCTAGGTCGGGTTTAAAAGTTTTTTAAAAAGTCGGAGGTCGCAATATACAAAGTATATTGAGTTGGAGGAAAGATTTCAGTTGAAATGAAGCTTAGCTTAACAAATCAATTTATAGCCCAATCCACGGATGTTGATTATCTGTATGTTTTCGTCCTTTTTCAACTTTTTTCTGAGCTTTGTGATAAAAACATCCATGCTTCTTGCATTGAAAAAATCATCATCACCCCATAGTTTTTTGAGAATTTCCGAACGGTCCAAAACATCATTTTGTTTTTGGATGAGATGGTACAACAATTCTGCTTCTTTATGTGTCAAACTTTGCTCTTCTTCTCCAAGAATCAAAAGTTGTTTCGTATAATTAAAGGTAAACTTGCCCAGAAGTATATTGTCCTTTTGTTGTTTTCTGGATCTATGTAGAAGCGCATGAATCCGGACAATGAGTTCTTCCATGCTAAAAGGTTTTTTTAAGTAATCATTTCCACCTATTTCAAAGCCATTGACCACATCCTTGGTTTGTGATTTGGCCGTTAGAAAAATAATGGGTATTTCCATATCATTTTTTCGAATTTCCTCGGCCAAGGTAAAACCATCTTTTTTTGGCATCATGATATCCAATACCAAAAGTTCGGGTTTGTATTCTAGATAACTGTGGTATGCTTTGGTTCCATCTTCACACAGAATAACTTCAAAGTTTCGGGTCTCCAAGCTTTCTTTCACAATTTGTCCCAGGGCCGGCTCATCTTCGGCCAACAATATTTTGATTGGACCACTCATAGTATAATTTTGAAAATGGTATGGGTTGGGTCTGGAACCAAGAATAGACTTCCAGCATGCTTTTCAATTATCTTTTTGGAGTAATAAAGACCTATTCCAAATCCTTTTACATCATGACGATTTCCCATAGGGATACGATAGAACTTATCGAATATCTTGTCCCTTTGTTGTTTCGGAATTCCCTTGCCATCATCAGAAACAGTGATCTCAATTTGGTCTATTGTTGAGTTCAGAGCCAATTCAATACGATTTCCTCCATACTTAACTGCATTGTCCAATAAGTTGGTGATGACATTTTCAAAATGGAAAGCATCAATTTCTTTGATGAGTTTGTTGGAATTGCTCTTGAAAGCAAGCTCTTTGTCCGTGATTAGTTTGAGTCTATCCAAAACGTTATCCAATAAAGCAACTAAATCATGAGGTTCCTTTTCAAGTTCAATACGGTCGTTGTCCAAAGTGGCAGTTTCCAGTAGCTTTTCAACCATTGAATTGAGTTTTTTTAACTGCTGTTGAGAAATCTCGAGATACTTTTCTGTTTTTTGTGTATCCCGTAAGGCATTGAAATTTTTTATCCCTTCAATAGCGGTTGAGACTGTAGCTATGGGGGTTTTAAACTCGTGGGTAATGTTACTGATTAAATCATTCTTTATTTCGGATAGCTGCTTTTGTTTTTTGATGGTCCTTAAAAGATAGAAAAGACTGTAAACAATACATCCTGAAAGGAGGAAAGACAGTACAATACCCATTAGACTCTTTTTCAATACCGAAAGAACGGGATTGTTATGTTTTAATTCAAGTTTTTGATAATCAAGTAGATAATTAGATTTTGAAACAGTGGTAATGGCATATTTCTTGGCATTTCCTCTTGAAAAACTGTTCAATAAAGAGTCATCCTCAAAATGGTTCAATTGATAAGCCAAATCAATTTCCTTTTGTTTCAAATCTTGGTTCAGCAGGCTGTCCAGTTTTCCAAGATCTAGGGTTTGAATTGAAGCAGATGTAATTAATCGATTGAACAACTTTCTAAAAGAACCAGAGCTGTCCCTCATCTTCTGTCTAAAAAAATGCATTCTGGGAAATCTTCGAGGTGGTCTACGCCGGCGTATTCTAATTTTTGCGCTATCTATTCTCTCCAACATTTTTCCAATGGCAACTTTACCATCATTTGGCGGAACATCAATGTTGATGATGCTATCACTTTGAATAATACTTACAAAATCACCTTTTTTTTGGATGTTTAGGGTGTCGGTATCCAAAAAGGTGAAAAAATCAGCTTTGGCCAAATTGGCATAATAGGCCTCAACACTTGAATCAAAACTATTTTGCACCTCATTTTTGAGAGCCAACTTATTCGTTTTGTAATTACCGATATTCCAATACACCTGTATGGCAATTGTCGCCAAAATGGTAAACGAAATTAGGTACAGGATATAACCAAATTTTTTGTTTTCCATATTCCAAATCTATTAATATGAATTGAGGTTTTGGGCCGGTTAACACACGTTAACACTAGTTAACCAAGCATCTTGCGATTACATTTCATATTTGTGACAAGTTCAATCAAGAAAAACAAAAAGATGAAAACTAAAAGACTTGTTATAAGCTTAATCCTGTT
This sequence comes from Flagellimonas meridianipacifica, assembly GCF_003001695.1. GTDB lineage: Bacteria > Bacteroidota > Bacteroidia > Flavobacteriales > Flavobacteriaceae > Flagellimonas > Flagellimonas meridianipacifica. Next base: position 1,966,361 of record NZ_PVYX01000001.1, read on the forward strand.
GAATTGTCTGATGTGCGCCGCACTGGCTCAGGATTTTCAGGGCAAGGCATTTTACCAAACAAAAACCAATGTTGAAGTAAATCTTGACGATCGTGAAATTCCCGAAGCGATGAAACAACGTATACGAGAACGTATTAAAAACAGAACGGAACAGAGTTTTGAACTCGAGTTTGATAGGACAACCTCTGTATATACCCAAGAAAAGAAACTTGAAGCTCCAGGAACACAATCCGGTGTTAGAATGGCTTTTGCCGGTATGGGTGGTGGAGAATACTATAAAAATATCCAAAATCAAACCTATGCCAACCAGACCGAAATGTTTGGAAAAATGTTCTTAATAAAGGATAGTTTGAATACTTGGGAATGGAAATTGGGTGCTGAAACAAAGCAAATAGGCAATTACACATGTTATAAAGCTACGGCCATTAGGCAAATGGACGAAGAAATGGTGACTCGCATGCGTCGTGTCTTTGATGGAAACACTGATTCAAGCAAGGAAAAAACCAAAGATTCTACTTCTCAGGGCAACGGCAATTCCATTTTAGCTAGAATTGAAGAACCTGAAAACGTGGAAATAATCGCGTGGTACGCTCCAGAAATACCTGTTAGTCAAGGCCCTGGGCCATATTGGGGTCTGCCAGGCCTTATTTTAGAGGTCAATGACGGTAGAACTGCGATTCTGTGTTCTAAATTGGTTCTTAATTCCCAAGAGAAACTAAAAATCGAAGCGCCTAGTAAGGGTAAGGAGGTAACCCAAGAAGAGTATGACCGTATTCTGGCTGAGAAAATGGAGGAAATGTCAGAACGGTTTCGTTCAGGGGGGCGTGGAAACGGGGCAAGAATCATGATTCGGGGATAAGTATTTCAAATGAATTTGAAACATATTTTGCTGCCAATTTGTTTGGCCTGGTCGTGTATTGCTTTCAGTCAAGGATTGACTGTTTCTGGAAAAGTAACCGATAGCCTGCAAAACCCCTTGGATGTAGCCAACGTAGTGGCCATTAATAAGAAAACGAACACTCTTGATGGTTTCGGAATAACAACACCGGAAGGAAAATTCAAAATCAACGTAAAAAAGAATACCGAATACACCCTAAAAATTAGCTTTTTGGGTTTTGAAACCAAGGAAATCCCAATTCAAACCCAAGAGGAGGACATTTATCTGGATGTAGCCTTGTCTTCTAAACCTGAAAACTTGGATGAGGTCGAATTGATCTACGAAATACCAATTACCATACAAGGGGATACTATAGTGTACAACACGGATTCTTTCGTATCCGGTACGGAAAAAAAACTAGCCGATGTCCTCAAGAAGCTTCCAGGAATAGAGGTCAATGACGATGGTGAAATTGAAGTGGAGGGAAAGGCAGTGACTAAAGTCATGGTAGAGGGTGATGATTTTTTTGATGGAGATTCAAAACTGGCTTCAAAAAATATTCCAGCCAATGCTCTGGATAAAGTAGAAGTTCTTCGTAATTACAACGAAGTTTCACAATTAAGCGGTCTTATGAACAATCAGGATAATATTGCCCTAAACATTAAGCTGAAAGAGGGCAAGAAAAAATTCTGGTTTGGCGAAATCACGGGTGGTCTTGGCCCGGATGAGCGATATGTGGCCCATCCTAAATTGTTCTATTACAGTCCCGAATTCAGTCTAAACGTTCTAACTGATTTGAATAATGTCGGAGAGGTTCCTTTTTCCCTTAGAGACTACTGGAATTTTACTGGGGGTGCTAGAGGTAATATCCGACCAAATACAGGTACTTTATTTAATACAAGTACATCGGGGCTTGGTTTGAGCATTACCCAAAACAATAGGGCAAGTTCCATAGACAGTAGGTTTGGTGCGGTCAATTTTAGTTATAAGCCATCAAATTCTTGGCGAGTGTCGGGGTATGGGATATTCTCCAATACGAATACCTTGTTGGAAACCATGGCTAGGCGAACCTTCATATCAACCAATGAAATTGAAAATACACAAACCGTTGCTGATCAAAGTACCAGTTTGGGTTTGGCAAAATTTACTTCCAATTATAAGCCCTCCAATAAATTACAGTGGGATTATGAGGTTCTGGTACGGACTGTTGATGATGAAGAAGATGTCTCCACACTTTCCGTAGCTGATATCAGTGATACAATTTTTGAGAATCAAGAACAAAATCCATTGACAGTAACTCAAAACTCAAATTTGTACTATACGCTGAACGATAAGAACATTTTTGCCCTAGAAACTCAATATGAATATTCTGATGAGGATCCATTCTATAATGCGATTCGTGATGTGCAGCCTTTTGTGGGAATTGTTCCCGTGGATATGCAGCAGAATAGTTTCAATATTGGGCAAAGACAATACACCCAAACCAATCGAATAGATGCAAAGCTGGATTATTTTTGGGTGTTGGGACCAAAAAGTAATCTTAACTTTACTTTTGGAACCATCCAAAGTAGTCAACGATTCAACTCTTCCATTTTTCAGGTTTTGGATTCTGGGGACCAAAACACCTTTGGGAACGAAGAGCTGGGAAATACCGTAAAATTTAGCTTTTCAGATTATTATCTGGGAGTTCATTACAAGTTGATTTCAGGTAAGTTCACCTTTAACCCGGGCTTTCATATACACGATTATACGGCAAGAAATGAGCAATTGGGTACAGAAGTGGTGGACACTATGTTCAATATTGTGCCTGATGTGTTCATAAACCTTCAACTTAAACAATCGGAAAGCCTTAGATTCACCTATACCATTCAACGTGAGTTTTCGGATATCAATCAATTTGCAAGAGGGTATGTGTTTACTAATTATAATGCTTTATACCAAGGTAATAGGGATTTGGAAAGTGCCCTGTTTCATACAGCGCAGCTAAACTTTTTTAGCTTCAGCATGTTCAATCAGCAGAATATTTTTGCCAATCTCGTTTATTCCAAACGAATTGATGCATTTAAAACTAATACCGGAATTGTCGGAATCAATCAGGTGAATACAACAATTAATTCAAATTTGGATGATGAAACTTTAAGCGGAACAGGAAATTATCAAAGGACATTTGGTAGAATAAAAGTTAGTGGTCGAAGTACTTTGGCATATACCAATACCTTTAATATTGTGAATGATATGCCACAAAATTCAAGGTCATTCACTCAGGATTATGAGGCATCTTTGGGTAGTAGTTTTCGGAAAGCCCCTAATTTGGAGTTAGGATATCGATATACAGTGAATCGCTATAATACTTGTGGAATTGAGACCACATTTTTCACCGATAGACCATTTGCAAGATTGGATATAGCGTTCCTCAATGGTTTTGTTTTATTGGCGGATTACGATTATTATTTCTACAGAGATAGAAATCAAACCATTGAAAACGAGTATGGCTTTTTAAATGCCTCCCTATCGTATCAAAAACCAGAAAGTAAATGGGAGTTTAGTATTCAGGGGACGAATTTGACCAACAATCAGGATTTGAATCAAGATACATTCAACGATTTATTTTTTAGAACTACAGAATACTCCGTTCAACCTAGATATATCCTGCTTAAGGTAAAATATGATTTATAGTGTACTTAGAATTTGGAATAGTTTTTTTGCAGGTTTTGGCTTTTACCATATTTTTGCCACGCAAAATGAGGAAAGATTTGACTGATTGCAACCTCGAAAAAAAATGCTAAAAAGTGAAGTGTACTTCTTCAGGGCATTCGTCAAATCTTTCAAATAAAACAAATTCTGAATGCCATATTTATTTACATCCGAATCCGTAAGCGAAGGACACCCAGACAAAATCGCAGACCAAATCAGCGACTCCCTTTTAGATAATTTTTTAGCCTTTGACCCTGAAAGCAAAGTAGCCTGCGAAACACTGGTGACCACCGGACAGGTAGTACTTGCAGGGGAGGTGAAAAGCAACACCTATTTGGATGTTCAGCATATTGCCCGTGATGTAATCAATAAGATAGGATATACAAAAGGTGAGTATCAGTTTAGCGGGGATTCATGTGGTGTAATCTCTTTGATTCATGAACAATCACAGGATATCAACCAAGGAGTTGATAGAGGCAACAAAGAAGAACAAGGTGCTGGGGACCAAGGAATGATGTTTGGTTATGCCACAAAGGAAACTGAGAACTATATGCCTTTGGCCCTAGATATCTCACATAAGATTTTACAAGTTTTGGCGGATATGCGTAAGGATGGAAAGGAAATTTCATATTTGCGTCCGGATGCCAAGGCCCAGGTTACTATTGAGTACTCAGACGATAACGTTCCACAAAGAATCGATACCATTGTAGTTTCTACCCAACATGACGAATTTGATTCCGATGAAAAAATGTTGGAGCAAATCAAAAAAGATATCATCGAGGTGGTTATTCCCAAGGTAAAAGCGCTTCTTCCTTCAGAAATTCAAGATTTGTTTACTGATGGCATTACCTATCACATCAATCCAACAGGAAAGTTTGTTATTGGTGGCCCTCACGGCGATGCAGGACTAACTGGGCGTAAAATTATTGTGGATACCTATGGAGGAAAGGGTGCCCATGGAGGTGGGGCTTTTAGCGGAAAAGACCCAAGTAAAGTAGACCGAAGTGCCGCCTATGCAGCGCGACACGTTGCCAAAAACTTGGTTGCCGCTGGGGTAGCCAATGAAATTTTGGTTCAAGTAAGCTATGCCATCGGAGTAGTAGAACCAACATCCCTTTTTGTGGACACCTATGGTACAGCCAATGTGGATATGAATGATGGGGAAATTGCAAAAAAGGCTTCGGAATTGTTTGATATGCGGCCATTCGCGATAGAGGAGAGGTTAAAGCTTAGAAACCCAATGTACCTGGAGACGGCTGCTTATGGTCATATGGGAAAAACCCCGAGGACAGTTACCAAGGTTTTTGAATCCCCTTACAATGGGAAGGTAGAAAAAGAAATAGAACTTTTTACTTGGGAAAAATTGGATATGATTCAAGAAGTAAAAGCTGCTTTTGATTTATCCTAGATACGCTTTTTCTCAGCCTAATAGGAATTAGATTTCTTTGTAGTTTTAGGCAACTCAAAAATTCAATTTGAACATGAAGTTTACTTTGCGCTTTTTTCTTACACTACTTTTAGTTTCAGCTGTTATCTCTTCTTGTAAGAAAACCATCCAAAAAGGGGTTGTAGAAGAAAATTATGTTGCCCAAAATTATACGAAAAAAGAAGTCGATATAGAAATGCGGGATGGTGTGAAATTGCACACTACCATCTATTCTCCCAAGGATACCTCCAAAGAGTATCCCATCTTGATGCAGCGAACTCCATATAGCTCAAGACCCTACGGCGAGGATCAGTTCAGGAAACAAATCGGTCCCAATATTCATTTAATGCAAGAGGGAAATATCATCGTGTATCAAGATGTGCGGGGTCGGTGGATGAGCGAGGGGCATTACGATAATATGAGAGCCTATATTCCCAATAAGCAATCGAATGAAGACGTGGATGAAAGCTCGGACACGTATGATACCATTGAATGGCTCGTGAACAATGTGGAAAACAACAATGGAAAAGTTGGGGTTTGGGGCATTTCTTATCCTGGTTTTTACGCCACATATGCCACTGTGGATGCCCATCCTGCCTTAAAAGCTGCTTCACCCCAGGCATGTATTGGAGACTTCTTTTTTGATGATTTTCATCATAACGGGGCTTATTTGTTGAGTTATTTTAGGGCAACATCCCTCTTTGGGACTCCTAGGCCAAACAACGATAGTCCCATTGACACGGCTTGGTATACCCTACCAGATATCGGGACTGAAGACCAGTATCAGTTCTTCTTGGATTCAGGGTCTTTGGAGAACCTGAATTCCTTTTTTGAATATGAAACTGCCGACACACCAAAAATAAGACCGGAAGGTTTGACAGATGATTTTTTCTGGAATGAATTGAAAGAGCACCCCAATTATGATGAGGTGTGGCAAAGTAAAGGACTCATTCAGCACTTAAAGAATGTGAAGAGTCATGTAGCAACCATGATAGTTGGAGGATGGTTTGATGCAGAGGATTTATATGGCCCCTTGGAAACCTACAAGAACATCGAAAAATATAACGAAGGAAATTACAATACCATGGTTTTTGGACCTTGGGACCATGGCGCTTGGGCGAGGAGAAAGGGTAGAAACGCTGTTGGGAACTATTATTTTGGGGATTCAATTTCCGAGTTTTTCCAAGAAAAAATTGAAACCAAGTTTTTCAACCACTTTCTAAAGGGTGAAGGTGATGGCAACACGGGTTTGCCCGAAGCCTATGTTTTTGATTCAGGTAGCAAAGAATGGGCTACTTTGGAAACATGGCCACCCAAGCAAAGTGTAAAAAAGACATTCTTCCTTTCAGAAGATCAAAAATTGACCGAAGGGCATGATGGTACTTCGGGGATAAAATTCATTAGTGATGTGAAAAAACCGGTGCCTTATTCTGAGGATATAAAAACTGTTTTCACTCCAAGAAAATACATGACGGATGACCAAAGGTTTGCTGCACGTCGTTCTGATGTGCTGGTTTTTGAGACCAAGGTAATGGAAGAGGACTTCACTCTGGCGGGAGATATTTTGGCCAAATTAAATGTGGCCACTACAGGTACAGCGGCAGATTGGATAGTTAAAGTGATAGATGTACATCCTGAAGATGTTGAAACCAACGAAGAAATGCAGGACCATTTGAAACTATCTAATTACCACCTAATGGTGCGCAGCGAAGTGATGCGAGGTCGTTTTCGCAACAGCTTTTCAGAACCTGAGCCTTTTCAGCCAAATAAAAAGACCGAAGTAAACATCAAACTACAAGATGTTTTCCATACCATAAAAAAAGGTCATAAACTCCAAATTCAAATACAGAGTACTTGGTTCCCATTGATAGATTTAAATCCGCAGACCTATGTGGATAACATTTTTAAGGCCAAGGAAGAAGATTTCAAGACACAAACACATACTGTCTTTACAGATTCCAGTATTGAATTTTCGGTTTTAGAACCTTAAAAAGGTCGATTTGTTATTTTTTCGATAAAGATTAGGATTTTAGAAAAATCTAACTTAATCTTTGTATCACAAGTTCAAACACGTATTGAATAGTTATCAAGAAAGGTGGAGGGAATAGACCCTATGAAGCCTTAGCAACCCTTGTTACTTTACAAGAAGGTGCTAAATTCTATCCTTGTCCTGAACTTGTTTCAGGATCTCAGGACGGCAACGACCGAAACTGGAATAGGAATAGATAACATCAATCGATTTTTTCGATTCACTTTCTTATAACTTTTTGATTTTGCTTTTCTACTTCGTTTGTAGGGAAGGTTTGGCTTTTTTAATCGATGGAATTAATTAAAAAACTAAAATCATGAGTGAACACAAATTAGCGACCAATGCATTGCATGCAGGTCATGACACAAACCATACACAGGGTACTAGGGCTGTACCTATTTACCAATCTACCTCCTACGTATTCAATGACACGGACCATGCTGCAAACTTGTTTTCGTTGGCGGAATTAGGTTTCATTTACACCCGTCTAAATAACCCTACAAATCAAGTTTTACAAGAAAGACTTGCCGCCATTGAAGGAGGTATAGGCGCTGTGGTTTTCGCTTCTGGAACAGCAGCTATTTCCACAGGATTAATGACGCTTTTAAAAGCGGGAGACCATATTGTAGCGTCAAGCAGTTTGTATGGGGGAACATTCAACTTATTGAATGTGACATTGCCTAGATTGGGGATTACCACAACTTTTGTGGATGCTTCGGACCCGTCTAATTTTGGAAAGGCGGTGCAGGATAACACAAGGGCCTTTTTTGTGGAATCCTTGGGTAACCCAAAATTAGACGTTCTGGATTTAAAAGGAATTTCCAAGGAAGCAAAAGCGGCCCAAGTCCCTTTTATTGTGGACAATACGGTTGCGACTCCTGGCTTGTTGAATCCAATTGAACATGGAGCAAACTTGGTGATTCATTCACTGACGAAGTACATCAACGGTAATGGTACGGCCTTGGGAGGTGCTATAATAGATGCAGGTACCTTTGATTGGACCAATGGTAAATTTCCCGAGTTTACTGAGCCTTCAGCAGGATACCACGGTCTAGTATATAGTGAGGCATTGGGAGCTGCGGCATTTACATTTAAACTAATTTTAGAAGGTCTACGTGATTTTGGAGGGGCTCTAAGCCCTACTAACGCATTTCAGATTATCCAAGGATTGGAAACTTTACCCGTCCGAATCAAACAACATAGTGAAAGTGCTTTGGCATTGGCGCAATGGTTGCAGGATAGGGAAGAAGTAGCTTGGGTAAATTATCCTGGGCTTAAAGGAAACAAGTATTACGAATTGGCCCAAGAATATTTGCCCGACGGACAAAGTGGTTTGGTGACCTTTGGCGTGAAAGGAGGCTTTGAAGCAGCCAAAAAATTGACGGATGCTACGCGAATATTCTCTTTGTTGGCCAATATTGGAGATACCAAATCCTTGATTATCCATCCAGCGAGTACAACACACCAACAGTTGACGGAAGAGGAACAAGCAAGTGCTGGAGTCACACAGGACTTGATTCGTTTGTCTGTGGGGTTGGAAAACTTAAATGACCTTAAAGCCGATTTGGAACAAGCTTTTCAGGCTATATAACAATTAAATAAACAACGCTGCATGCTTCATCATTTGGATATAAAGAACTTTGTTACCCATTCGGGAAGTGAACAGGACATAAAGCTGTCTTATGAGGTCTTTGGCTTGCCACTGCACTCTGCTCCCATAGTACTGGTAAATCATGCGCTGACAGGAAACTCCAATGTTACTGGGGATACTGGTTGGTGGTCAGATTTGATTGGGGACGGCAAGTGTATTGATACCCTAAAATATACGGTTCTTGCTTTCAACATTCCTGGAAATGGCTATGATGGTTTTGTGATTGAAAACTACAAGGATTTTGTTGCTGGGGATGTTGCGAAAATCTTTCTATTCGGGTTGGAACAGCTAAAAGTTGAACGCCTTTTTGCAATTATTGGGGGTTCTTTAGGAGGAGGTCTGGCTTGGGAAATGGCTACATTGAACCCCGGAATTACCGAGCATTTGATACCGGTCGCTTCAGATTGGAAGTCTACGGATTGGTTGATAGCCAATTGTCAAATCCAAGAGCAAATTCTAACAAATTCCAAAGAGCCTGTCCATGATGCTAGAATGCATGCCATGCTTTGTTACAGAACTCCCGAATCTTTTAAAGAACGCTTCAAAAGAACGACGAACGAGGAACTTCAGGTATTCAACGTTGAAAGCTGGTTAATGCATCACGGCAAGAAGTTGCAAGAAAGATTTCAACTATCTGCCTATAAGCTGATGAACCAATTGCTCAAAACCATTGACATCACCCGAAACGGGGAAGCTGCTTTTGAAAAACTGGAGAACAGCGATACGCAGATTCATATCATAGGGGTAAATTCAGATTTGTTTTTTACCGCGGAGGAGAACAAGGAGACTTATAGGAAATTAGCATTGGCAAACACCAATGTCACCTATGGAGAGGTTCAGTCCTTGCATGGTCACGATGCTTTTTTGATGGAGTTTCAACAATTGGAAAAACTTTTAGAGCCCGTTTTCAATCAAAACAAGAAAACAGAGCGTCCTAAAATTTTGAAATTCGGTGGCAAATCATTGGCAAATGGAAAGGGATTGGAGCATGTTCTGGACATTGTGAAAAATAGGGCAAATGACGAGGAGAACATAGTAGTTGTGCTTTCTGCAAGAGGAAAGGCAACAGACGAACTGGAGAAAATGTTGAGGAACGCTTCAAAAGGTAAGGACTATGAAGAAGATTTCTCTGATTTTTCTAGTTATCAGCAAAATGGTTTAGGTAATATTGATATTACTGCAGAGTTTAAGGCAATCAAAAGGATTTTGGATGGTGTTTCGCTCACAGCGGATTACAGCCCCAAAACTAAAGATGAGCTTTTGTCATATGGTGAGTTGATTTCTGGAAAAGTAGTGACGGGCTTGCTTGTTTCAAAAGGGATTAATGCACAATTGTTGGATTCACGGGAACTGATAAAAACAGATGACGCCTTTACCAATGCAAAAGTAGATCAACATCAATCTAAAGAAAATACGATTCGGGTTTTCCAAAATCTGGACCAAGATGTGTTACCGATTGTTACGGGCTTTATCGCTTCCAATCACAATGGAGTGACCACTACCTTAGGTAGAAATGGCACCAATTATACTGCAGCTCTGTTAGCCAACTTTTTGGACGCTCAGGAACTCATAAATTATACCCATGTCGATGGAATATTTACAGCTAATCCCGATTTGGTATCAGAAGCCAAGCTTATCGATTCCATTTCATATGAAGAGGCCAATGAGCTTGCAAATTTTGGAGCTACTATTCTCCATGCAAAGACTATCGTACCTCTAATTGAGAAAAACATTCCGCTGACTATTAAGAATACATTCAACTTGGATAGTCCAGGTACTCGGATTGAAGCGAACCCCAGTGATGAAGGTATCAAATCGCTTTCCATACAGGAGGACATGTCGTTGGTCTATTTGGAGGGTAGGGGACTACTTGGTAAAGTAGGTGTTGATGCGCGAATTTTTAAAACCTTGGGACGGAACAATATCAATGTCGGGATAATTTCGCAAGGTTCTTCCGAACGGGGAATCGGTTTGGTGGTGGATGCCTCGAAGGCTCAAAAGGCAAAAAAAGTGCTTGATGAGGAATTTGAAACAGATTATAGTTTTCAGGATATCAGCCAAATTTCTGTAAATAAGGATGTTTCAGTCATTTCCATAATAGGAATGGATTTGGGGAACTTTCATAAACCCTTTAATGCTTTAATAAAAAATCAAATAACTCCACTGCTTTTCAATAATACGGTTACAGGACGGAATGTGAGTTTGGTGGTGGAAAAATCCGACTTGCATAAGGCATTGAATGTAATCCATGGACAAATTTTTGGGGTATCCAAACGAATCAATTTAGCTGTTTTTGGTCATGGTAATGTGGGAGGTACATTGATAGACCAAATTTTAAACTCAGAGGAAAAAATAGAATCAAGGAAGGGAATTGATCTAAAGATTTTTGCGGTTGCCAACTCCAAAAAGGTCATATTGGATTCCAAGGGAATAGACAAGCAATGGAAAGAAAAACTAAAGCAACACGGTGAAGCATATACCATAGAAGATATAATTGAATATGCTGAAAACAATCATTTGGAGAATTTAATTGCTGTGGACAATACGGCCAGTGAGGCTTTTGTATCCCAATACGAAAAGCTTATCGAGCATGGCTTTGATTTGGTTTCTTCCAACAAAATCGCCAACACTTTGGATTTTGATTTTTACAAATCCATCCGAAACAACCTTGGGGAGAACAAAAAACAGTATTTGTACGAAACCAATGTAGGTGCCGGTTTACCTTTGATAGATACCATTAAATTATTGCACCTTTCTGGTGAGAATATCACCCGTATTAAAGGAGTTTTTTCAGGGTCTTTGAGTTATATTTTTAACACATTTTCCGAAGTGGATGTTCCCTTTTCTCAAGTGGTGCTTGAAGCAAAGGAAAAAGGGTATACCGAACCTGATCCGCGTGAAGATTTATCCGGGAACGATGTGGGTAGAAAATTATTGATACTGGCTAGGGAATTAGATCTGCAAAATGAGTTTGGAGATATAGACATCAATAACTTGATACCAAATGAATTACAAAATCTAGCCCCAGATGCATTTTTAAGTAAAGTGTCGACGATGGATGAAACCTTTTCGAAAATAAAGGACCAACAATTGGATGGGCATGTGTTACGGTATATAGGTGACTTACATGGAGATTTACAAAAGGAGAAGGGAATTTTGGAAGCAAAATTGGTTTCGGTTCCCAAAGAAAGCGCACTAGGTCAAGTTAATGGCTCCGATTCCATAATAGAGATTTATACAGAATCGTATGGTGAGAACCCATTGGTCATTCAGGGAGCGGGAGCAGGTGCAGCAGTGACAGCAAGAGGGGTTTTTGGTGACATTTTAAGAATAGCTGAAAAAGCATAGTGATGAAGAACAATAAATTCGAAACAGAAGCGGTAAGAACGCAGTTGGAACGAACCCAGTATTTGGAGCATTCATCTCCACTATATCTTACCTCCAGTTTTGTGTTTGAAGATGCCGAAGATATGCGTGCCTCATTTGCTGAGGAAAAGGACCGGAATATTTACTCCAGATATTCTAACCCAAATTCTTCAGAATTCATCGAAAAGGTTTGTAAAATGGAAGGCGCGGAGAGCGGTTTTGCCTTTGCTTCAGGGATGGCGGCAGTTTTCTCAACTTTTGCAGCATTACTGGATAGCGGTGACCATATCATTTCTGCAAAGAGCATATTTGGTTCTACACATAGTTTATTCACCCAATTTTTTCCAAAATGGAATATATCCACAAGTTATTTTGATATAGACAATTTGGAAAGGGTTGAAGAATTAGTACAATCCAATACCAAGGTAATTTATGCCGAATCGCCCACCAATCCTGGAGTGGATATCCTGGATTTGGAAGCTTTAGGAATCATTGCTAAAAAGCATGGTCTGATTTTAATAATAGATAATTGCTTTGCGTCTCCGTACTTGCAGCAACCCATAAAATTTGGTGCGGATTTGGTGATTCATTCTGGAACAAAGTTGATGGATGGGCAAGGACGCGTTTTGGCGGGTATTACTGTTGGAAGCTTCGAACTCATTGACAAGATTTATCGATTTTCCAGAATCACAGGCCCAGCCCTTTCTCCATTCAATGCATGGGTCTTGTCCAAAAGTCTAGAGACCTTGGCACTTCGTGTTGATAGACATTGTTCCAATGCTTTGCAATTGGCTACTTTTTTGGAAGACCATTCCAAGGTTAACTGGGTTAAATATCCGTTCCTTAAATCTCATCCCAAATATGAACTGGCCAAAAAGCAAATGAAAGCAGGTGGGTGTGTGGTTGCTTTTGAAGTTAAGGGAGGACTGGAGGCTGGGAAAAAGTTTTTTGATGGAATACAGCTCTTGTCCTTATCGGCAAACTTAGGAGATTCCAGAAGCATAGTGACCCATCCAGCATCCACAACACACAGTAAATTGAGTGCGGAAGAAAGGGAATCTGTGGGCATTTCAGATGGGATGGTACGTGTTTCGGTTGGATTGGAACATGTTGATGACATTATACGGGACATAGAACAAGCTCTGGGATAGTTTCAGAAATAGGGTACTAGCTAATTTTCCCTATATTCGTGAGATGCTCTCCAAGAAGACAAAATACGGTCTTAAAGCCTTAACATATCTAGCTTCAATAGATAGTAAGACCCCTGTTCAAATCGCCGAGATTGCAAAACACGAAAACATTTCACAAAAGTTCTTGGAAAGCATATTGCTTACACTTCGCAGAAATGGGTTTCTTGGCTCAAAAAAAGGGAAGGGTGGAGGATATTACTTAATTAAAGACCCGAAGGATATTCAGATGACCTCCGTAATGCGCGTCCTTGAGGGACCTATAGCAATGATTCCCTGCGTAAGCCTTAACTTCTATGAAAAGTGTGATGATTGTCCGGATGAAAACAAATGTTCCGTTCATAAATTAATGCTTCAGGTTAGGGATAGCGCTTTGGAAGTTTACAGAAACAATACCCTGGCAGATCTTATTTCTTAATAGAATTTCCTAAGATTACAAGTTTCACTGAGAATTTAATAAACGCATCGTCATTTATTTAATAATCTATTAAAACTATAGGGTAAAAGTAATTTTATCGATGTTTTAACGATTTACTCTTAGAATTACCTCTATTTTTGATTATCCTAGTAAATCCATGGGAAAAATGAAATTAGACATAGATATCGAATATTACAATCGCCAATTTCGTGGCATACCGCCAGAGGAGATTATTCAATGGGCTACTGGATTGTCCGAAAAAAGAATTGTAACAACCAGTTTTGGTAAGTATTCAGCAGTATTACTAAGTACTTTTCAACGTGTTGATTCGAAGATTAATGTGATTTGGTGCGATACAGGATACAATCTGCCAGAAACCTACCAACATGCTCAGCAATTAACCAAAAGATTTAGTCTTAACTTAAACACCTATGTGCCTCTTGAGACAAGAGCTTCTACTGAGTATCGACTTGGTTTTCCAACTTCGGACCTGCCGGAACATGCCGAGTTTTCTGAAATAGTAAAGTTAGAACCGTTCAATAGAGCCCTCACGGAACACCAGCCAGATGTGTGGTTCACAAACATACGTATTCGTCAAACCGCTTTACGCAGCTCAAAAGATATTCTAAGTTTTAGTAAAGATGGTATTCTTAAGGTAAGCCCATTTTATTATTGGACCGATGAGGATTTAGACGATTATTTAATGGCTTACGATTTACCTAAGAACAGTACTTATTTCGACCCTGTTAAAGCACTGGAATCAAGAGAATGTGGTATTCATTTACAATAAAAAATTATGCAAAGCTTTAGAACAGAAATTGAAAACCCGATAGTAGAGAAGGATATTATTGAGTTGGAGAAAAAAATACGTCAATTCAAAGAAGGTCAAGTTGACGAGGAGAAGTTCCGAAGTCTTCGTTTGGCTCGAGGAGTATACGGACAGAGACAACCGGGTGTTCAGATGGTTCGTATTAAGCTACCTTATGGTAAAGTAACATCCAATCAGTTGGAACGAATCTCTGATGTGGCTGATGAATATTCCACAGGTAGGCTGCATATTACCACAAGACAGGACATTCAAATTCATTATGTGGATTTGGAACGGACTCCAGAGCTGTGGGCGCAATTGGAAAAAGATGAAGTGACGCTTCGTGAAGCCTGTGGAAACACCGTGCGTAATGTTACCGCAAGTGAAACAGCCGGTATTGACGTGGATGAACCTTTTGACGTATCTCCCTATGCACAAGCTGTTTTTGAATACTTTTTAAGAAATCCCATAGGTCAAGAGATGGGAAGAAAATTCAAGGTATCCTTCTCAGCAACAGATGCCGATACAGGTCTTTCTTATATGCATGATTTGGGATTCATAGCCAAAATCAAAGATGGGGTAAGAGGCTTTAAGGTGATGTTAGGAGGCGGATTGGGATCACAGCCCCGGCATGCGGATGTATTGTATGATTTTCTTCCTTCGGATAAAATTGTTCCTTTGATGGAAGGCGTTATTCGCGTTTTTGATAGATACGGGGAACGTAAGAGCCGAGCCAAAGCCAGAATGAAGTTCTTGCTCAAGGATATTGGTTTGGAAGGGTTTAAAGTGCTGTTGGAGGAAGAAAGACTGGCCGTACCAGTGCAGTCATATCCCATAGATTCTGAAAACTATCCAAAACCGCAATTGGCAAATCTTACCTCGGCTTTTATGGAACCTGTTGAAGGGGAAGAATTTGAATCTTGGAAATCTACCAACATTATACCCCAAAAACAAGAAGGTTATGTAGCTATTGGAATAAAGGTACTACTCGGAGATTTCTATACGGATAAAGCAAGGGAACTGGCCAAGTTGGTTCGTGATTATGCTGCTGGAGAAATCCGTCTTTCTTTGCGACAAGACATTCTTATCCCATACGTAAAAGAAGAACTTATCCCGTTCTTTTATCAAGAATTGAAAAAACTAGATTTTACAGAAGCTGGGTACAACAAGGCGTTGGACATTACCGCATGTCCCGGAACAGATACCTGTAATTTGGGTATTGCCAGTAGCACTGGAATCGCTGCCGAACTTGAAAGGGTTATTAAGGCAGAGTATCCCCAGTATATCAGCAATCCAGATGTGGTCATAAAAATTAGTGGGTGTATGAATGCATGCGGCCAGCATAATATGGCTAATATCGGTTTCCAAGGAATGTCCATTAGAACCAAGGACAAACTAGTAGCACCTGCTTTGCAAGTGTTGTTGGGTGGGGGCAATTTTGGAGATGGAAACGGGAGGTTCGCGGACAAAGTAGTTAAAATTCCAAGTAAACGAGGTCCTCAGGCACTTCGGTTAATTTTGGACGACTTCAATACAAATGGAAATGGGCTATCCTTTGCTGACTATTATGCTAAAAAAGGAGAAACCTATTTCTATGATTTTCTCAAACACCTGTCTAGTGTCGATAATTTGACTGCTGAAGATTTTATCGACTGGGGCAACGCTGAGAAGTATAAAAAAGAGATAGGTATTGGGGAATGTGCCGGTGTTATTGTTGATTTAGTGGCTACCCTCTTTTTTGAAAGTGAAGAGAAGATTGCAAACGCCGAAGAAGCTTTGCAAGCCGGGAAATGGGCGGCCAGTATCTATTACTCTTATCAATCTATGGTGAATTCTGCAAAAGCCTTGCTTACCGCAGAGAAGACTAAGACCAATACCCATTCAAGTATTATTAGGGACTTTGATAGGCTTTTTGTGGATACAGATAAGGTCATCCTTGAAGGTAGTTTTGAAGACTTGGTTTTGGAAATGAATAAAACCGCGCCTTCCAAGAATTTTGCAGAATCTTACTTAAATACTTCAAAGGAAGTTCTACGAAAATTTGAGGCTTATAGACAACTGGAACTTCAAGAAGCATAAGATGGAATTAAAAGAAAAGAAGGATTCGTTTTTGAAAAATCAAACAGGAAAGCTTTCGGTAGTTGGAGCCGGACCTGGTGATGTGGATTTAATCACCCTCAAAGGCGTAAAAACGCTTCAAGGTGCCGATGTTGTATTATATGATGCCTTAATTGATACTGAATTACTGAAATATGCTCCCAATGCTGAGAAGATTTTTGTTGGGAAAAGAAAAGGTTGCTATCGATATCAACAGGAACAAATCAATGAATTGATTGTACAGAGAGCTTCTCAAGGACTGCATGTGGTTCGCCTAAAAGGTGGAGATCCTTTCGTCTTTGGAAGAGGTGCGGAAGAAATGGAATATGCAATAGCTTTTGGTTTGGACGTAGCAGTGGTTCCTGGGCTTTCCTCATCAGTTTCCGTTCCGGCCATGCAGAATATTCCCGTTACCAAACGTGGAGCATCAGAAAGTTTCTGGGTTATTACAGGTACCACAAAAGAACACAAACTTAGCGGTGACATAGCTTTGGCAGCAAAATCCAGTGCAACTGTGGTCATCCTAATGGGCATGTCCAAATTGGGAGAGATAATGGATTTGTTTCGAAAAGAGAATAAACAAGACGTTCCCGTGGCCATAATTCAAAATGGGACCACTGAAAAAGAAAAAATAGGAATTGGAACTGTTGCTTCCATTGAGTACAAGGCAAAGGAGCAGCAGTTATCCAATCCTGCAATTATTGTTATAGGTGAAGTAGTTGCGCACCGAGAAAAAATAATGGAAATCCAAAAAGAGCAAAACGAATTAGTCTTTTCAGAATAAAGTAATAAAATGATAAAAACTGATATACTTATAATTGGAGCGGGACCAACAGGATTGTTTACTGTTTTTGAGGCCGGGCTTCTTAAATTAAAGTGCCACTTGATTGATGCATTGCCACAACCAGGAGGACAATGTTCCGAAATCTACCCAAAGAAACCAATTTATGATATTCCTGCATATCCGGAAATTTTGGCTGGAGATTTAGTGGATAGGCTTATGGAACAAATTAAGCCTTTTGAGCCAGGTTTCACTTTGGGAGAACGTGCTCAAATATTAGACAAGCAAGAAGATGGCTCCTTTGTTGTGACAACGAACAAAGGAACACGGCACCATGCCCCTGTCGTAGTGATAGCAGGAGGCTTGGGTTCATTTGAACCTAGAAAACCACAAATTGAAAATATTGCCGATTACGAAGACAATGGGGTGGCTTATATGATTAAGGACCCCGAAGTGTACCGCGACAAGAAAGTTGTGATTGCCGGCGGAGGGGATTCTGCGTTGGATTGGGCCATTTACTTGGCAGATGTAGCCGCAGAAGTGTCTTTGGTACACCGAAGAAACGAGTTTCGAGGTGCCTTGGATTCTGTTGAAAAGGCGTCGGAATTGGCCAAATTGGGTAAAATCCAATTGTTTACCGAAGCTGAAGTGAAAGCTTTGCATGGTGAAAACGAACTAAAATCAGTAGTGATTAAACACAAAGATGATTCCAAGGGGGAAACTTATGTTGAAACCGATTTTTTTATACCCCTATTTGGTCTTTCCCCAAAATTGGGTCCTATCGGTGATTGGGGATTGGAAATTGAAAAAAATGCGATTAAAGTCAATAATGCCAAGGACTACCAAACCAACGTACCGGGAGTTTTTGCCATTGGAGATGTAAATACGTATGAGGGAAAGTTAAAGTTGATACTTTCTGGTTTCCATGAAGCCGCAGTAATGTGTCAATATGCCTATCAACTCATTAATCCAGGGAAGAGATTTGTTATGAAGTATACCACCGTTGGCGGTGTTGAAGGATTTGACGGAACCAAAAAAGAAGCAAAAAAAGAAGTTGTGCAAAGTATTTTGTAACGATGAAAATTATTTGTTTTAGCTATGAGCCTCCCAAAATTTGGGAGGCTTTCGATTTTGGGGGTAATTCATTTGCTTTTGAAAACTCTGTACCTTTACTTTGCAGCTTAGTTCATGTATAAATTGAAATGTTATCAAGAAAGGTGGAGGGAATAGACCCTTAGAAACCTTAGCAACCCTCGTCTTCGAGAAGGTGCTACGTTCTATTTCGCTTATGCGGAAAAAGATGACCATAAGAAAGCACTCTTTCCATTTTTTTGATAGCATCTAAACACGTCATAGTAATGACAAAAAGATTTTATGTCTAGAATTGAAGAAATATTAAAAGAACGAATATTGGTTTTGGATGGTGCCATGGGTACCATGTTGCAACGATATAAGTTTGAAGAAGAAGATTTTCGTGGAGAACGATTTAAGGATTGGGAACACCCATTAAAAGGGAATAACGATTTACTGTCTTTGACTCAACCGGAAGCAATCGCAGAAGTACACCGCAAGTACTTTGCCGCTGGAGCGGACATTGTAGAAACCAATACTTTTTCTGGCACTACTGTGGCCATGGCGGATTACCATATGGAGGATTTGGTGTATGAACTGAATTACGAGTCGGCGCGTATTGCCAAAGAGGTTGCAAATGAATTTACGGAGCAGGAACCGCATAAGCCCCGTTTTGTAGCAGGAAGTATGGGGCCAACGAACAAAACGGCAAGTATGTCTCCAGATGTCAATGACCCAGGTTTTCGAGCAATTTCATTTGATGAACTCCGAATTGCGTATAAGCAACAAGCTGAAGCATTAATGGATGGAGGTGCCGATATTCTTCTAGTAGAAACCATTTTTGATACCTTAAATGCCAAGGCTGCGCTTTTTGCCATAGAAGAAGTTAAAGACGAACGTGGGATAGAAATTCCTGTTATGGTAAGTGGTACCATTACCGATGCTTCAGGGAGAACGCTTTCTGGACAAACAGCTCAAGCTTTCTTAATATCCATTTCCCATATTCCCATTCTTTCTGTGGGATTCAATTGTGCTTTGGGAGCAAAACAGTTGGTACCCCATTTAGAGGTAATTTCTGCTAAATCGGACTTTGCCGTTTCGGCACATCCAAATGCTGGACTTCCCAACGCTTTTGGAGAATATGACGAGACTCCAGAACAAATGCGCAATCAAATTGAAGAGTATTTGGAAAAAGGATTGGTCAACATTGTTGGAGGATGTTGCGGCACAACTCCAGACCACATTAAGGCTATTGCTGACCTTGCCAAAAAATATGAACCCAGAAAACTTATTGTTCCTGTCTAAAAAGGAATCCATCCGATAATGGAGATTACCCAAAAATATTTGAGACTAAGTGGGCTGGAACCCTTGGTCATTACCCCAGAAAGCAACTTTATAAATGTTGGTGAACGGACCAATGTGGCTGGCTCCAAAAAATTCCTTAGGCTTATTAAGGAAGAAAACTACGAGGAGGCCCTCGAGGTGGCACGCCATCAGGTGGAAGGAGGGGCTCAAATCATTGATATCAATATGGATGATGGCTTGATTGATGGCAAAGAGGCCATGGTCAAGTTTTTAAATCTTATTGTCGCAGAACCGGATATTGCTAGAGTTCCCATCATGATTGATAGCTCCAAGTGGGATATCATCGAAGCTGGTCTTCAAGTAGTACAGGGAAAATGTGTCGTCAATTCCATTAGCCTAAAAGAAGGTGAAGAGGAATTTATTCGGCAAGCTAAGTTAATAAAGCGTTACGGTGCAGCTGTTATCGTGATGGCTTTTGATGAGGTAGGGCAGGCTGACAATCTTGAACGACGTATAGAAATTGCGGAACGCTCGTATCGAATTTTGGTTGACCAAGTCAAATTCCCACCTGAGGATATCATCTTTGACCTAAATATTTTTCCCGTCGCCACAGGAATGGATGAGCATAAATTGAATGCCCTGGATTTTATTGAGGGCACTCGATGGGTTCGTCAAAATCTACCGTATTGCAGTGTGAGTGGGGGAGTTAGCAATGTATCATTTTCATTTCGAGGAAACAATACGGTTCGTGAGGCAATGCACTCCGCATTCCTATATCATGCCATAAAGGCTGGAATGAATATGGGTATTGTGAATCCAGCTTTACTCGAAGTCTATGATGATATTCCGGAAGATTTATTGAATCATGTAGAAGACGTTCTGCTCAATCGAAGAGAGGATGCTACGGAGAGACTACTTGAGTTTGCCGAAACGGTTGTTGGTAAATCCAAAGAAAGCAAGGTGGACTTATCTTGGCGCGAAGAACCTCTTCAAGACCGGATTACCCGTGCTCTGGTTAAGGGAATAGACCAATTTATTGTGGAAGATGTTGAAGAGGCCAGGCTACAAGCGTCAAAACCCTTGGAAGTCATTGAGGGTAATTTAATGACAGGAATGAATGTGGTGGGCGATTTGTTTGGCAGTGGGAAAATGTTTCTGCCGCAAGTTGTGAAATCGGCCCGGGTAATGAAAAAAGCTGTGGCACATTTGACCCCATTCATTGAAGCATCCAAGGATTCCACCACCAATTCTGCGGGTAAAATTTTAATGGCTACAGTTAAAGGGGACGTACATGATATTGGAAAAAATATCGTGAGTGTAGTCTTAGCCTGTAATAACTATGAAATTGTGGATTTGGGTGTTATGGTTCCTCCTGAAAAAATCATTCAAAAGGCAAAGGAAGAACAAGTGGATATCATTGGCTTGAGCGGGTTGATTACTCCTTCTTTGGATGAAATGGTGTTTTTGGCCAAAGAGATGGAGCGTCAAGCATTTCAGGTACCTTTGCTTATTGGTGGGGCCACCACCAGTAAAGCACATACTGCAGTGAAAATCGACCCAGTGTACAGTCATTCCGTAGTTCATGTGAACGATGCTTCCAGAGCAGTTACCGTAGTTGGCGATTTACTTCAAAAGGAAACATCCCATAGCTATAAGAAATCAGTAAAACTGGATTACGAAAGTTTCCGTGAAAAGTTTTTGAATCGAACCAAGCAAAAAGAATACTTGAGTTTGGACGAAGCGAGAGAGAATAAACTCCAAATAGAATGGAAATCCCCAGATATTGTAGAGCCTAAACAATTGGGGATTCAGGTTAAGGAAGAGTTTGATTTAAGGAAATTGGAAGATTTTATTGATTGGACTCCCTTTTTTAGAAGTTGGGATTTGCATGGAAAATATCCTAACATTCTTAAAGATGAGATTGTGGGGCAACAGGCCACTGAACTATTTCAAGATGCCCAAAAAATGCTCAAGCAAGTCTTAGATGAAAAACTACTAAAAGGAAAGGCCATTTTTGGTCTATTTCCTGCTAACCAAATAAACGATGACGACATACTAGTCCATTCGAACACAATTGAGGATAGCAAAACCATTTTCAGGACTCTTCGTCAACAAATAAAAAAGAGGGATGGGGTTCCCAATATAGCTTTGGCTGATTTTATTGCACCAAAGGAAAGTGGAATTCAGGATTATGTGGGCTGTTTTTGTGTAACGGCCGGATTCGGCACTAAAGAGCTTGCTGAAGAGTTTGAAAAAAACCATGATGACTATAGTTCTATTATGATTAAGGCCTTGGCAGACCGGTTGGCAGAGGCGTTTGCCGAATATTTACATCGAGAGGTAAGGTTAAAGCATTGGGGGTATGCAAAATCCGAAACCCTATCCAACGAGGACTTGATTGATGAAAAATACCGGGGGATTCGTCCTGCACCCGGTTATCCTGCTTGCCCGGACCATCTGGAAAAGTTGACCGTTTGGAAACTTTTGGGCGTAGAGGAAAAGATAGGAGTTGGACTCACGGAAAGTTTGGCCATGTGGCCGGCGGCAAGTGTAAGCGGATATTATTTTGCTCACCCAGAGGCCAAGTATTTTGGTTTGGGAAAAATAAAGCAAGATCAAGTAGAGGATTTTGCAAATAGAAAACAAATTTCAGTTGAGGAAGCCCAAAAATGGTTGGCTCCAAACATAGTTGAAGCATAGTTTATGAAGGTTACCGAACATATCAAAAAAGCAAAAGGAGAAACGCTTTTTAGTTTTGAAATTATTCCTCCGGTCAAGGGAAGAAGTATTCAAGAATTGTATGATAACATAGACCCATTAATGGAGTTCAACCCTCCTTTTATTGATGTTACGACTTCACGGGAGGAGTACGTGTACATTGATAGGGATGGACTCCTGGATAAAAAGCTGACTCGAATGCGTCCGGGAACTTTGGGCATTTGTGCTTCAATAACACATAAATACAATGTTGATACCGTTCCACATGTTCTTTGTGGTGGATTCACCAAAGAAGAAACCGAATACCTCTTGGTAGATTGCCACTACTTGGGTATTGATAATGTGATGGCGCTACGCGGTGACGCCATGAAAGAAGAAAAGTATTTTGAACCCACCCGGGGCGGACATAGATTCGCATCTGATTTGGTGAAACAGGTCAAAGGACTCAACAAAGGAAATTACCTTCATGAAGTAATTGAAACGGATAATTGCCCAGACTTTTGTATTGGAGTTGCTGGCTATCCTGAAAAACACATGGAGGCTCCCTCACTCAAATCTGATATTAAACGCTTGAAGGAAAAAATTGCTTTAGGTGCTGACTATGTGGTGACCCAAATGTTTTTTGATAATCAAAAATATTTTGAATTTGTGGATGCCGCTCGTGAAGCTGGAATTGAAGTGCCTATTATCCCAGGCATTAAACCAATAGCGGTCAAAAGGCATTTACATCTATTGCCGCAAGTATTCCGAGTGGATATTCCTGAAGATTTGATTGATGCGGTTGAAAATTGTAAGACAAATAAAGATGTTCGCCAGGTGGGTATTGAGTGGTGTATTCAACAATCTCAAGAATTAAAGGAGGCGGGAGTGCCCGTTTTGCACTATTATTCCATGGGAAAATCAGATAACATTAAAGCGATTGCCAAAGAGGTATTTTAATTTTCTACTTTAGCGCTTTATGAGGCGCCTACTTACCACCATCCTTGTTTTATGTTGTGCTTTTGGAATAACCCAAGAAACCAAGCCAACCAAAAAGTATGTAGTGGATGTGAGTTCTTTTTATGGTTCCATCTTACTTCATAACCCAGATATCTCGCATTTGGTTACCGAAAACCCCAGTGGCTTTGTCTTAGGTTATAGCCGAAAAAGATTTGGCAATGAATCTTGGGAATCTGAATACGGATATCCGGATACAGGTTTTTCATTTGTTTATCAAAATATGAACAACCGCACTTTAGGCGATCACTATGGATTGTTCGCCCATTACAACTTTTACTTTTTGAAACGAAATTTGCAATTCCGAATAGGTCAGGGAATTTCCTACAATACCAATCCGTACGATAGAAACCAGAATTTTAGGAACAACGCTTATGGAAGTCATCTTCTGAGTGCAACTTTGGCGATGTTCAATTATCATAAAGAAGACCTTTTTCATGGATTGGGTATTAGGGCAGGATTGACCCTTGTGCATTATTCCAATGGGAATTTTAAGGCCCCCAATACCTCTACAAATACCATGGCTTTTAATTTTGGATTGACTTATGACTTGGATAGAGGGAAAAACACACCTGAGTTGAAAAAACCAGAAAAGAGAGAGAAAATTACAGAGCCTGTTAAATACAATTTGGTTTTACGTGGAGGACTGAACGAAAGTGATGTGATTGGACTTGGCCAATACGGTTTTTGGATTTTTTCCGCCTATGCTGATAAAAGGTTGGGCCGTAAAAGTGCTATCCAATTGGGAAGCGAAGTCTTTTTTTCTAATTTCCTTCAGGAGTTGATACGTTTTCAATCTATTTCGTTTCCTGAAATGGAAGTTGATGCGGATACTGATTTTAAGCGTGCTGGAATTTTTATTGGACATGAATTATTTGTGAATAAAATGAGTGTCATAACCCAACTGGGGTACTATGTTTACTATCCTTTTGAGTTTGAAAGTAGGGTGTACAACAGAATAGGATTGAAACGATATTTCGGGAATAAATTGTTTGGAGCAGTTACTCTAAAGTCGCATGGAGCTTCGGCTGAAGCCATTGAATTTGGAGTTGGAGTAAGATTATAGAAAAATCAGATATTAGACTATAGAAGAGAGATGTTAGGTTACAGAAGACGTACATTTAATGGCAAAGTCATTTTGAGCGCAGTCGAGAAATCTATCTTGTTTCTTTTTGTACTAATTATTTCCTGCAATTCGGAAAATGCACCAGATTGTTTTCAAAGTGCGGGAGATTTGGTACGGGTTGAGGTAGACTTACCGGATTTTTCGACCATCACGGTTTTCGAAAAACTCAATTTGGTTCTGAGACAGGGAGATGAACAACGGGTTGAAATTGAGTCAGGCGAGTTTTTAGTAAATGAAATTTCGGCGGAGGTTGAAAACGGCAGGTTAGTGGTCAGAAATGATAATGGATGCAGTTTTTTTCGTGATTTTGACATATCAACCATTTATGTTACCTCTCCGAACATTTCTGAGATTAGGAGTAGCACCGGCCTTTTAATCTCTAGTGATGGGGTTTTGAGCTATCCAAGTTTGACCCTGCTGACCGAGAGTTTTATAGATTCAGAAACTGAGACCACCGATGGTTCATTTGACCTTTCTTTGGATGTTGAACAACTATCCATAGTGGTAAATGGCATTGCGTTTTTTCAGCTAAATGGGGTTACGGAAAATTTTAACGTAACCATAGCAGCAGGTGATTCAAGAATTGAAGCTGAAGATTTGACGGCACAAAATGTAAGTCTGGACCATCGCGGGACAAATGATATCTTCATAAATCCACAACAGAGCTTATCTGGTGTAATCCGGGGAACAGGGGATGTGATAAGCTTCAATAGACCCACAACCATTGATGTGGAGGAAATTTTTAATGGACGCTTGATTTTCAGAGAATAAAAATATGAGCGGTTGGTTTGATTTCCTTAAATATCTTTTGCCGGATAGGGTCGCACCAAAAGTGAAAGGTTCATCCCAATTGGATTTAATGTTTCAAAATCTAGTAGAAGAAGCTAGAATACCTGGAATGTCTATCTGTATAGTAAAAGATGACAAGACAATACTCGAAAAAGGATACGGTTTTGAAAGCTTGGAGACTAGAAATCAGGTAAACTCTAGAAGTACTGTTTTCAGAATCGCCAGTATTTCAAAATGTATCACAGGGTTGGCTTTGGGAAAAATGGTTGAGGAAGGTTTGATGGATTGGGATGCTTCTTTTTATGATTTTGTTCCCTACTACCCTAAAAAGAAGTTCGATTTCACAATTCGTCAATTGGCATCCCATACCGCCGGAATACGGGGATATAGAGGCAAGGAGTTTGCCTTAAATCAACCCTATGCGATTAAAGAAAGCATAGAAGTTTTTAAAAATGACCCATTGGTCTTTGAACCGGGTAAAGGATATCTGTACAATAGTTTTGACTCTGTGTTGTTGTCATTGGCCATTCAGGAAGCCAGTTCCATGGCATTTGAAGAGTATGTGAAAGAAAAGGTGCTGATACCCTTGCAGATGGCAAATACATATACCCCAAAGGAAGTGGAAAACTCTTCTTTTATGGATGACGATATTTCTGTGGCTGATTTCTACACCCTAAAAGGAAAAACGCCCAAAAAAGCCATAACCGTAAATAATCAATACAAACTGGGGGGAGGCGGTTACTTGTCAACCTGTTCGGATATTATAAAAATGGGGCAGTCCATTTTAAATGGAAATCTTCTTAAGGAAGAAACCTACAAACAACTCTTTGCAGCTCAAAATGTGAATGGTCAATCCGTTTACTATGGATTGGGATTTCAGGTAAGTCAAGATATCGAGGGGAGGCACTATGTGGGCCATGTTGGAAATAGCGTTGGGGCATATACCAACTTCTTTGTGTATCCTGATGAAAAGGTGGTTATTTCCATTTTAATCAATTGCACGGACCCTAAAGCTCAGGGAGGTTTAGACGAGGCAATCAAACAAATTTTCAATAAAAATTTGTAAAGTAAGGAATCCTAACTATATTTGTATTGTAATTTTGCAATAATCAAATAAGTAGAAACATGAAAAAAACAATTTTTTACCACGCAGGATGCCCTGTTTGTGTGAGCGCTGAACACGATGTTATTCAATTGATAGGTTCTGAAAATGTTGATATTGTCCATTTGGGTGAAGACAAATCGGAAATAGAAACAGCTGAGAAATTAGGAGTAGTTTCTGTTCCAGCATTGGTAACCCCTTCCCAAAATGTGCTACATATCAATTTTGGAGCGTCGATTGACGATATTAGATAATTTTTTAATCAAAATAGTTAGGAATCCTTATCATTATGAAAACAAAAACAATTTTCTCTTTAGGTACCGTCCTTATGGGAACCTTATTGAGTTCTTGCGCTCAAGAGAATCCATACAACAATGATGATTTTTCGATTAATGCGGTACAAGTTACCCATGAAAAAGATTTGGCAGTCACTGTGTGGGAGATCGCGGTAGACGGATTGGCTGGAAATACTGTGCCCAATCCTGCAGGACAGTTAGATGGAGCTCCAGTTTTGGGCTATGTTTTTCCAACGAGCTTAAGCTCTACGGATGTGGGCTTTGGAAAAGTAGAGGGAATAGTGGCATTGGCTCTAACGTCACATCCCGATTTTGATGATACCCCACTTTGGGATGAAAACAATGACTCAGACTTTGCCAATGATGGTGTGATATGGCATCCACATTGGGTGATTTTGGGTGAAGACAAACGTGTTGCTGGCGGTCTTTCCGTTATTCAATTCAAAAAAGCCGACAAAACCGTTGTTTTGCCCCCCACAAACCCAGGTATGTCCATGTATATGGATTCGCCCGGTTATCCTGTGTTGACTAAGAACAAGATTATAAAAGTGGTAGTACCCGATTACCGAATCCACAATACGACTGATTTTAAGTACGATGCCGTTACTGCTTTTATGCAGGTCAATACAAGCGATGAAAACCGACCTTTGCTAGGGGTTTATGATGTCTTTAGTGTGGCGAGTGGAGATTTGTCTTTACCATATTTAGTAAAAGAATAGGCTATGGAGGTTTCGGTATGGGATACATATGTTCCGCGAGAGGACGGTAAGGTTATGCACTTCGATATTTTGGTGCCAAGTGACTTGAAGGATACAAACACCATATTTGGGTTTGGTAAGGAGTATTTGACCTCTAAATCGTTCAAAACGGGAAAATTAAGTAGTGAGGAATGTAGATTTTGCCATATGCAATCCGCTCCTCCTGGAGTTGTGGAAGGCATTCAACTTGATGGTTATTTCATCATAGAGATGGAAAATTGTTCCTAAAATAATTAGGAATACTAACTTTGCCTGTCGGTACTATCCGACAGGCTTTTCTATGAAAAAAATGCACGTATTTGACCCAGAAAGTCAGGAAAAAGATTTAACTGCCAAGATAACTGCAGGACTAGAGCGTATTTCTCAGGCATTTAAGGTCTTGTTGTGGGAGAAGGCCAAGGAATTGGGATTGAGTCCCATACAAATTCAAATTCTGATTTTTGTTGCACATCACGATAGGCACTTGGCCAACGTAAGTCATTTGGCTCAAGAATTCAATGTAACCAAACCCACAATAAGTGATGCAATTAAAGCACTTGAGAAAAAAAATCTCATATTAAAAGACTTCTCCTCAGCAGATAGTCGTTCCTACACTATTGTTTTATCAGAAAAAGGTATTTCGGCAGTTGATGTTTCACAAGATTTTGCAAACCCTTTGTATGAACCTCTAGCAAACCTAACTGATACGGATAGAGCAACATTCTTTGACGTTCTTAAAAAGCTAATTTTTGGAATGAATCGAAGGGGTATACTGACTGTTCAGCGAACATGTTTCGGATGCCGATTTTATGACAAAGGCCAAGAAGGGCATTATTGTAATCTACTGGAGAAAAAACTCGAAGACTCAGAGATCAGACTGGATTGTCCTGAATTTGAATCCGCAACATAAGGCACCCAACACGTCTTTATGTGCCTTTTGCAAAGTATCTGGATTTTATGGAACTTTAGCAAAACCTTTCCAATGAAGGCAATTAAACTCTTAATGATAGGCACCTTTCTTTTGGTCTCTTTCAATTCCTTTGGACAGAAAACCGAAAGTATTCCCTCTAAAAAGGTCGAGAACAAACAGAAGTATGACGAGCTATCTCTGATAGAATGGAAAAAATTCAGACGGTTTGAAACCAAATTGAACATTGGTGAAAACAGCACTTTTACCCAATCAAGTCAGCTACGTTCATATGCCAAAGATTCCATTCAAATTCTTGGTGTAAAGTTAATGGCAATTAAACTTTTGGATGAAAAGAAATTGTTGGACCGGGATATTCGCGAAAACAAGGAATACTATATCACGGTCTTAGACAAGTTGAAAGAAAGTACAATATCCCCTTCGGAGTACTTGTTCTTGGAAGAAAAAATGGCTTTTATCAATCAATCTGTTCTAGAGAATGAATTGGCAATGAGCCAGTGGTTGAATGTTGGGTTGGTGCTTTTATGCATAAGTTTGATTTTAGGCTTTTTCTTTCTGAACAGGAAACATAAGCCATCGAAAAATCCCTTACTGAGCAAACAGGAAGCTACCGTTCGCAATCTTATTCTTCAAGGAAAGACCAACAAAGAAATAGCGAATGAGCTCTTCATAAGTCTAAGTACGGTAAAAACCCATATTACCCATATTTACAACAAGTTAAATGTGGCCAATCGCCAAGAGCTCTTCCAAAAAAGTACAGGTACTAGTACCTAAATCAGACCTGGATTTCTTCCATTGCGGGCTAGCTTCTCTTTAATTTGATTTCAAAATCAGGTTTTGAAGCGATATCTTTTTTTCATCTTGTTTTGGTGCTTTCAAAGCATTGTGTTTTCCCAAACAGAATACACCCTAAAAGGTCACATTAGTGACGAAAGCAATTCTCCTATACCTATTGCCGATGTTCTGCTCTATAATTCTACTCAAGAAAATCTAGTTACTTATACTACTTTAATAGATGGTGATTTTTCATTGAAAGCACCAGGAAATAAAACCTATGTTCTTGAAATATCGGCTTTGGGATATACAAAATTCTCCAAAGAAGTAAGTCTTGACAAAGATGTACACTTTTCCATTCAATTAGAGCAAAAGGCGCAGGTTTTGGAAGAGGTTGAATTGAGCGTTGTGAAGAATCCAATCACCACATTAAATAGAAATACCAAAATTGACGTACAGCATCCCATTTTTGCCACCGTTCCAGAGCCTTTGGAACTATTTACAAAACTACCTGGTGTACAAATAGCTGCAGACAGGCAATCACTTACCGTAATTGGAAAGGGGAATCCGCTAATTTATCTAAACCGACAACAGGTGGATTTTGAGGTATTGACCGGACTTTCTGTGGATGCCATTGAGAGTATAGAGCTCATACAAAATCCATCAGCCAAATACGAAGCTAGTGGAAGAGCAGTCTTATTGGTTACAACCAAGCGAGATGCTAATTCGGGTACAACGATAAGTTTTCAGGAAACGGCCTCTTGGAAGAGAAATTATAATAATTATATCTCAAGTAATGCGAGTTACTCCAAAAAAGGATTTGAGGTTCGTGGCAATTTTGGACTGAACAATTTGGGTCTTTGGGAAAGCAATACGTTTCAATTTAATGTTCCCGAAGCTAATATATTCTCTGATTATCTGGTTTTGATCCCCGGTCCTTTTAACAATAGGAGACAGATTAACTCAGGTTTGGGATTATATTTTCCCATTTCCGAACAAGACTATATCTCATTCAATTCGGTACTACGGTTACAAACAAACAAGTTTTCAATATTCACAGACTCATTTTTAGAAATTGATGAGAACCAAAGCGACATTTTAACGGATACAACTAATGATAACACACGGGATTATTTTACGGGAAGCTTGAACTTCAATAAAAGTCTTTCCAAAAACCTAAATCTTTTCTCGGGACTTCAATATTCCCAATATGTGACCACTTTAGATACTGCAATCGAAAACAACACCAATGGGGTTGACTTTATTTTGGAACAGTTAAGGGAACAGCGATATGATTTAAAGTCTTATGCCCTCCGGGTTGATTTTGAACAAAGGCTTGGAGAAGAACTGCAGTTGGATTTTGGAGTTAATTGGAACGAGGCTGGGGCGGAGGCATTCTCTGAGTTTCAAAACCTGAATCCTGGAATCACAGATGTTCTTGATTTTCAATACAAAGAGGACTTATATGCATCCTACGCTTCCATGACAGGAAATCTAAGCAAAAAAGTAAATTTTGTTTCTGGTCTGCGGTTGGAACATAACAAAGTGGAAAGCGAACTGGCTTCAGAAAGCACACCATTAATAGAACGCGAAAACACACGTCTTTTCCCTAAGGCTACCATTAAGATGTCTTTGGATAGTATTAAAACATTATCGGTTAATTATGCAAAAAGTGTGGAACGCCCTAATTTTTCAAGGACCAATACCATATCCGCTTTTATAAATCCAGTATTGGAAGGTACCGGAAACATAAATCTACAACCCGAAATCACCAATGAGATTTCCAGTACTTTTCAATATAAGAACAAGTCTATCACATTGGGTTATTTTAAAACTCAGAATCCATCAAGTTTTACCATTCAGTTTGATGAGGATGCCGGAGTAGCTATTTTATCTCTGACGAACCTTGAGAGTGAAAAAAGCTATTATGCCAATCTCAACCTACCCTTTTCTAAAGGGATTTGGACTTCAAACACATCAATTAGCCTTAACTATAACCGATTGGAGGACAATAATGCAATAATTGGCGCAAGCAAACCTTTTGTTTACGCGTACACGGACCATCAATTCAAGGTAGCTAAGGATACCACTATTACTGTTGGAGGCTGGGGGTTCACAAGAAGGAATGATGGCATCTTTGAAAGAAACTCCATGCTGGTGGCAAATGCATCCTTAGTCAAGACATTTGGTCAAGCCATACAATTTTCCTTACGATTCAATGATATCTTTCGGGAATTGAATTTTGAGGAAAGGTATACTGTTGACGGGGTTGAATCCAATGGGACTTATTTTGTAGATGGAAGAGAAGTGGCCTTGTCTTTGAAATATACCATTGGAGGTCAAACGAAGGGTAAATTCAAAAACAAGAGCGTGGATGAGAACATCGACCGAATTAACTAGTTAGTTCCGCAAACAAACTCTCCAAATTTTTGTTCTTTCGACTCAGTTGAAGTGTTTTCAGTTGATTGTCATGGGCAAAATCAAAAACCTCAGGTCGCATATCCTTTGAAGTGTTAAAACTGATTTCATAAATAAACCCCCCGGTATTCTTTACTTTCGAAACATGGGGGAGTTGGTTAAGAAGGACTTCCTCAACCCGGTAATCAAATTCTACTTCAATGATTTGTTCTTCGGTTTCCCTAAGTTCTTCAAGAGGCTTATCGGCGACCAATTCTCCCTTGTTAATTATGATGACCCTATCGCAAACGGCCTCTACTTCCTTCATGATGTGAGTGGATAGTAGAATGGTCTTTTCCTTTCCGATTTCACGAATCAATTTTCGGATTTCAATAAGCTGATTGGGGTCCAATCCCGTAGTGGGCTCATCCAAAATAAGAACTTCTGGGTCGTGTAGTAAGGCGGTTGCCAGACCAACCCGCTGACGATAACCTTTGGATAACTGTCCAATTTTTTTATTCGCTTCAGGGGTTAAGCCGGTTTGTTCTATGACTTCACTAATTCGGGATTTGGAAACTTTGTAAACACTGGCATTGTATTCCAAGTATTCCTTTACGAACATTTCTAAGTAGAGTGGATTGTGTTCTGGTAAATATCCAATGCTTTTTTGTACTGCTCTTGCTGAAGTCAATACATCATGTCCGTTCACCTTGGCTTCTCCTTCATCAGCTTTATAATAGGTCGTCAATATCCGCATCATTGTGGATTTTCCAGCTCCGTTAGGTCCTAAAAAGCCAACTATTTCTCCCTTTTTTACAGAAAATGAGATTTGATTCAGCGCTTTTTGCGCTCCAAAGGTTTTGGTAATATTTGTAACGGTAATGGACATGTTTTTCTAAATACCTTCAAAAGTACTATTTAGATTTCTCATAAATGCATAAGCCAATTGACAAATCTATTCTAAGTACACGGGAAGAATTTTTAAGAATTCCTAAAATAGCTTTGGAATGATAAAAATATTCATAAAGAAAAAACGGAATTTGAGAAGGAATCAAAAAAAGTAGTGGCAATACTTTGATTTTTAAAAGGAAAGGACAATCTTAGCCACTCAATAAAGAACAATGTCAAAGACGTATTTCTGGAACGGTTTTTATTTCTACTTCTTTTTTAAAGGAAGTACGGGACTGTTTTAGTATACGATAGGTATAAAAATCACATAAAGTCCCGACATAAAATCGGGGCTTTTTTATTGCATGAAACTTAAGGTAGCCATACAGGGAATACAAGGGAGTAACCATCACCAAGTGGCCCATGATTTTTTTGGGGATGATATTGATTTGGTAGAATGCTTGTCGTTCGATACTATGATTGACCATCTGTTGACTGGCAATGCGGATAAAGGGGTGATGGCCATTGAAAATTCTATTGCGGGTTCCATAATTCCGAATTACAATCTAGTTTACCATAACAATATCCATATTATTGGCGAGCATTATTTGAGTATTCATCATCACCTTATGGTGTTGAAGGGACAGGGTATGAAAGATGTTAAAGAGGTACATTCCCATCCTATGGCATTGTTGCAATGCAAAGAGTTTTTTAAAGAGCATCCGCAAATAAAACTTGTGGAAGATGTGGATACGGCGGAAACGGCAAAGCGAATACAAGAGCAAAAGTTGCATCACATTGGAGCTATTGCTCCTAAAGTTGCAGCTAAATTGTACGATTTGGATGTGATAGCTTCAGACATTCAGACCATCAAAAATAATGCAACACGCTTCATTGTTCTTAAAAAGATAAACAAGGTGTTGCCACCGGATGAAATCAACAAGGCGTCCCTACGGTTCATTACCGACCACAAGAGAGGAAGCTTGGCCACAGTGCTCAATGTTATGAGTGATTGTAATATGAATTTAACCAAAATTCAATCCCTACCTGTTATTGAGACACCATGGAAGTATGCCTTTTTTGTGGATGTGACCTTTGAGGATTACACTCATTTTGCAAAGGCCAAATCCTTATTGGAAATCATGTCCGAAGACTTTAGAGTATTGGGTGAATATAAAAATGCATTACTGTCATGATAGTTGCGGATAGACTCCATACGGTACAGGAATATTACTTTTCTAAAAAGTTAAGGGAAGTAAGGCAGTTGGTTGCCGATGGAAGGCCAATCATTAATATGGGAATAGGGAGTCCAGATTTACCTCCTCCCCCGGAAGCCGTTGAAGAACTCAAAAATGTCCTGTTACAGCCCAGTGCACACCAATACCAAAGTTATCAGGGGCTTCCAGAACTAAGGGAAGCAATGACCACTTTTTACCAAGAGCGATTTGATGTGAAACTTGATGCTAAAACAGAAATTCTTCCCTTAATTGGTTCCAAGGAAGGTATCATGCACATTAGTTTGGCTTTTTTGAATGTTGGAGACGCCGTTCTTATTCCCAATCCCGGTTATCCAACCTATACTTCAGTCACAAAATTGGTAGGGGCAGAGCCGTTAATGTACAATTTAAGGGAAGAAAATGGTTGGCTTCCCAATCTTTCTGAGTTGGAACAGATGGATTTGTCAAAAGTGAAGCTAATGTGGCTCAGCTATCCCAATATGCCCACTGGCGCTACCATCACAAAGCAGGCCATGAAAGATTTGGTTGCATTTGCCAAAGCCCATGACATTCTGTTGGTGAATGATAACCCCTATAGTTTCGTGCTTAACGATAATCCAACCAGTATACTTCAGGTAGCAGGCTCCAAAGAGGTGGCATTGGAATTGAACTCCTTGAGCAAAACCTTCAATATGGCAGGTTGGCGCGTAGGGATGGTTATGGGTAGTCACAAGCATGTGCTTGCAGTTCTTAAGGTAAAGAGCAATATGGATTCTGGAATGTTCTATGGTATTCAAAAAGGAGCAGTTACGGCCTTAAACAGCGGCAAAGCCTGGTTTGACCAATTGGATGAAATCTACGCAAGCAGAAGAAATGTACTATTTCAGTTGGTTGACAAGTTGGGATGTACCTACGATAAGAATGCCGCAGGGATGTTTGTTTGGGCCAAATTGCCAGCAGGTTCCAAGCCTTCTGAAGAGTTTATAGATAAGGTTTTATACGACAAAGACATTTTTATTGCCCCAGGAACCATTTTTGGCTCCAATGGAGAAGGGTATATCCGATTTTCACTCTGCGTGGAAAAGGAAAAAATTGAAGAAGCACTTAAAAGATTTTAGAAGATGAAGGTAGCGGTAATAGGTGTTGGTTTAATCGGGGGCTCTTTTGCAAAAGATATTCAACAGCTTTGGCCAGAAGCAGAAATTCACGGAATTGATTCCAATGAAATACATCTTCAAGAAGCATTGGATTTGGAAATAATCCACGAAAAATTGGATTACAACGGGCTGTCTCAAATGGACATGGTTTTGGTCACTATACCTGTTAATGCCTTGGTTGAAGAATTGCCAAAAATCTTGGATGCTTCAGGTGATGAAACTGTTGTGATTGATGCGGGTTCCACCAAAAGTCTGGTCTGCGAAACCGTGGAAAACCATCCAAAACGAAGAAATTTCTTGGCGTGCCACCCAATCGCTGGAACGGAATTTTCTGGCCCTTCTGCAGCCATTAATGGACTTTACAAAGGAAAGACCAATATCATCTGCGAAGTGGAAAAAACAGCTTTCAAACTTCAGGAAAAAGCTTTGGAATTGTTTCAGGGTATGGGCATGCGCATTCGGTACATGAACCCCGTGGCCCATGACAAACACATTGCCTACGTCTCGCATTTGTCCCATATCAGTTCGTTTATGTTGGGAAAAACGGTAATCGAGAAAGAGAAAAATGAGAGAGACATATTTGATATGGCCGGCAGTGGTTTTGAAAGTACGGTCCGTTTGGCCAAAAGCTCTCCGGATATGTGGACCCCTATTTTTGAACAAAATAAAGATAATGTTGTAGAGACTTTGGAGGAATACATTCAAAATCTGGAACAATTCAAGCAATTTCTTTTGGATGGTGACTTTGAGAAGGTTTACAATGAAATGAACAATACGAATCGAATAAAACAAATACTAAAAGGAATACCACTTACAAAACTATAAGTTATACCATGGAGAACAGTAAAGAAATGCGAAAATGGTTGGATGATATGGCTTTGCCACATCCATTGGTCATTGCAGGCCCGTGCAGTGCTGAGACTGAGGAACAAGTATTGAAAATAGCCCATGAGCTCAAAGATTCAGATGTGAACTATTACCGTGCAGGTATCTGGAAACCAAGAACACGCCCTGGAAATTTTGAGGGAGTGGGAGCCATTGGGTTAAAGTGGTTACAAAAAGTGAAGGAAGAAACCGGGCTAAAAACCGCTACGGAAGTTGCCAACAGAAACCATGTAGACCTTGCTTTGGAGCATGATATCGATATGCTTTGGATAGGTGCTCGTTCTACTGTAAGTCCTTTTATTGTTCAGGAAATAGCGGATGCTCTGGAAGGGACCGACAAGGTTGTCTTGATAAAGAACCCAGTAAATCCAGACCTTTCCCTTTGGTTAGGTGCGGTGGAGCGTTTGTATTCTGCCAATATCAAAAAGCTTGGGGTGATTCATAGGGGATTCTCCAGCTACGAAAAGACCAAGTACAGGAATATTCCGGAATGGCAACTGGCCATTGAGCTACAGACTCGTTTCCCAGATTTACCACTAATTAACGACCCAAGTCACATTACAGGAAAAAGAGACATGGTATTCGATGTTTCCCAAACCGCTTTGGACTTGAATTTTGACGGACTCATGATTGAAACTCATTTTGATCCAGACAATGCTTGGAGCGATGCCGCCCAACAAGTGACTCCAGATACCTTGAAACAAATGTTCATTGATTTAAAGATGAGGAAAGAAACCGATTTAGAGGCTGAGTACAATAGCAAATTGAGCAATCTTAGGGCTCAGATTGATGTGATTGACAATCAATTGGTTGAGACGTTGGGCAAACGAATGAAAATTTCGGATGAGATTGGAAAACTAAAGAAACAGAAAAATGTAGCGGTTCTGCAGACCAACCGATGGAATGCAATTTTGGGCAATATGATTTTGGAGGGCGAGGAGCGTGGACTTAGCGAGGAATTTGTGCTTCGAATGTTCAAGGCCATTCACCAAGAATCCATAAACCATCAAGAAAAGATTATCAATGCGTAGTCTTTTATAGAAGGAATACCAATGCCGTTCAAACTAAGTTTGAACGGCATTTTTTTTGCGTTAAGTGTAACAATTGTTTGTAGGCCTTATCTTTAGAAAAAACAGAAAACATGAAGGCACTAAGTACTCTACTCATATTGGCGTTTACGATATCAAGCTTTGGGCAAAGAACGATTGACACCGAAGTTGGAGATTTTGACAAAATCAAGGTTTTTGACCTAATTGAGGTAAATCTGATACAGTCGGATGAAAACCGTATCATGATAAAGGGCAGAAATGTAGATGACATTGTTTGGATGAACAGAGATGGGGTTCTAAAGCTTAGGATGCAATTGGATAAAAAATTTACTGGTGAAGACACTTTTATTGAGGTATACTATACCGACTTAAAAGTCATTGATGGAAATGAAGGCGCCGAAATTACATGCAATGAAATGGTAAGCCAGCATGAGATAGAGCTTAAAGCTCAGGAAGGGGCGAAAATCAAAATTGGCATGGATGTGAGCCATGCAAACATTAGGGCGGTTACCGGTGGTATTGTTGAGGCCTCAGGTTTGGCAAGAAGTCAAAGTATTGTGTTGAACACAGGAGGTATTTTTGAGGGAAGAGATCTTCGTACCTCTTCTGCCAAAGTAAAAATATCTGCTGGTGGAGAAGCAGAAGTCTTTGCGATGGAAGAAATAGATATCAGCATTAAGGCAGGAGGTGATGTGGATGTATATGGTCAACCCAAAAAAGTAAACAAGAACACCTTCGTAGGAGGAAGGGTTCGCATGGTGGATTAAGCAAAAAAAGGCTCTGATATACAGAGCCTTTTAATTTTTTCTTTTGGTAAGAACCTTACTTTTTGAAGATATATCGTGTGATGAAAATTCCTTTTCCATCTCCTTTTCCACCTTCGCTTTCAACAGCACTGGTTACAAAAGCCAGTTCCCATCCATTGGCAACCATGTCATTAATCATAGAAGTTAATAAAGCATCGTTTGCAGCAATGTTCTGAAAACGGATACCTCCTAAATTGTAAAAGTTTAACAATTTAGTTTCTTCAAAATTCTTTACACGGATTTCTCCACGTTTTGATTTGTTTCTCGTATTGTCGTCTTCGGTCTGCACACTTGTGTATTCTTTGTAATCTTTGTCTTCAAGAGCGTTCACGATACGAGACCTACCCAGACCGTTGGGAACAATGGACTCTACGCTGGTAATAACCTTAAATTGTTGCGCATTGACAGAAAATGTCGATACAAGCGCGATAGCCGCTACGAATAAAATTTTTTTCATAATAAAATTAGATATGATTGATTATTGATATGTAAACAAAGATATACGTTCAAAATCCAGTATTATTGTTTCTTTGCAAAGAAAATTTTAAACATTAAGTGCGAGGAACTGTTTATAAATCCACTGGTAGCTGGTACTCTGTAAAAACAGGGGAGGGTGTATTTTATGACTGCCGAATAAAAGGAAAGTTCCGAATACAAGGCATTAAAAGTACTAACCCAATTGCTGTTGGGGATGAGGTGGAGTTCCATCTAGAGGAAATAGGTGATGAAACCGTTGGGGTTATATCCAATATCAAGGAACGTAAGAATTATATCATCCGTAAATCGGTCAAACTTTCCAAACAAACCCATATAATTGCAGCCAATCTTGATCAAGTTTTCTTACTGATTACTTTGAACAACCCTATGACTTTTACAAGTTTTATTGACCGTTTTTTGGTTACCTGTGAAGCGTATGATATTCCAGTAGTACTATTGTTCAACAAAATGGATATCTATGATGAAGACGAAATGGTCGAGGTGAACTACCTTTTGCAACTCTATGAGAGAATAGGTTATCCTTGTATTGAAATTGCAGCCAAGGAAGGACTTAACGTGAACAAAGTAAAAGACTATATGATGGGTAAAACAAGTATGTTTGCCGGTCACTCAGGTGTTGGAAAGTCAACATTGGTAAATGCACTGGAACCCGGACTACAATTGAAGACAGCAGAAATATCCGAGCAGCACCTTCAGGGTCAGCATACCACTACTTTTGCCGAAATGTATGACCTCAGTTTTGATGCCAGAATCGTTGATACCCCTGGCATAAAAGGCTTTGGTATTGTAGATATGGAAAAGGATGAGATTGGGGATTACTTTCCTGAGTTCTTTGAATTAAAATCCGAATGCAAGTTCAACAATTGCTTGCATTTGGATGAACCCAAATGTGCCATCAAAAATGCTCTGGAAGAAGGTACTATTGCATGGAGCAGGTATCGTAGTTACGTTCAGATGGTTACAGGAGAGGAGGAAAGTTATCGTATGGATGTTCAT
This sequence comes from Flagellimonas meridianipacifica, assembly GCF_003001695.1. Classification (GTDB taxonomy): domain Bacteria; phylum Bacteroidota; class Bacteroidia; order Flavobacteriales; family Flavobacteriaceae; genus Flagellimonas; species Flagellimonas meridianipacifica. The sequence continues at coordinate 2,005,430 of NZ_PVYX01000001.1, forward strand.
AAAGTATAAGAATGCGTGCAGTAGTTCAAAGAGTCTCCAGAGCAAGTGTTATCGTTGAAGATAAGGTAGTTTCAAAAATAAAAAGTGGTTTACTTGTTCTTTTGGGAATCGAAGACCAAGATACTGGGGAAGATATCAAATGGTTATCCAAAAAAATAATCAACCTACGCATATTTAATGATGTTGACGGCATCATGAACCAATCGCTTCTTCAACAGGATGGTGAAGTAATTGTAGTAAGCCAGTTTACGCTTTATGCCCAAACCAAGAAGGGAAATAGACCTTCGTATATAAAAGCATCCAAACCGGATATGGCCATTCCGTTGTACAATCAATTCCTTGCTCAAATGGAACAGGACTTAGGAAAAAAAGTAGGTGCTGGTATTTTTGGGGCAGATATGAAAGTATCGCTATTAAATGATGGCCCTGTTACTATTTGGATAGATACCAAGAACAAGGAATAAAGTAGTTTTATCGAATAAGTTTTTCTTTTTTGTAGGAATTTTGGCATCTTAGAGGTAGAAATTCAACCGACTAATTAAGACCAAAATTGTTCCGCCCTTATCTAGTACTTTCACTCATTTTGTGCTTTAAATTCGTACATGCACAAAATTCCTTAGCATATTCTGAGATTCCTGAAACCTTACTCATTGGAGCTGAGGCCGTTGTAAGAAATCATGAAATGAAAGTAGCTTTGCTATCTAAGGAAGAGATGCTGGTTCACCATAATCGCGTGGTCACTGTCTTGAACGAAGAAGGTAATAAGCACATTAGGGCCTTTGCTGGCTATAATAACAGTCAAACCATTCGAAGCATCCAAGCAGAGATTTTTGATAAAGATGGCAATTCCATAAAACGTATCAAGAAAAAAGAGTTTGTTGATGTAAGTGCTGTGGATGGCGGGACTCTTTATTCGGATTCCCGTGTGCTTTACATGAGTTACCTACCAACGGAATATCCCTATACAGTAAGCTTTTCATATGAAATGAAAACGAAAAACACAGGGACTCTACCCTCATGGTATTTTATTGATGATTTTATGGCAAGCACGGAGAAGTGTAGTTACGAAATTGAGTATGCACTATCCGCTTTAAAACCCAATATTTTGGAAAAAAATTTTGAAGGCTACGCCATAACCCGTAAAGAAACACTAAATGGAATACAATATTCTGTTGCAAATATTCCAGCTTTAAGGGATGAATATTTAAGACCTTCCACTCAAAACATTTTCCCTTCACTGGTGATTTGTCCTGTCGACTTTTATTATGAAGGATACAGCGGGAAGATTTATGGATGGAAAGACGTTGGTTTATGGATGAACAATAACCTCTTAAGAGACCAGGATGAACTATTACCATCCACAAAAAGTGAAATAAACGAGCTGGTTAAGGGAGTAGAAGATTCCCTTGAAAAAGCCAGAATAGTATATAAATACGTTCAGGAAAATACTAGATATATAAGTGTTCAAGTAGGTATTGGAGGTCTAAAACCAATAAGCGCCATAGAAGTAGATAAGGTGAAGTATGGAGATTGTAAGGGGTTATCCAATTATACCAAAGCCTTATTGAAACAGGTAGGAGTTGAATCCTATTATGTCCATGTGGAGGCGGGCAAGGAAAAAATAGATTTTGAAGATGGAGTTGCTTCTTTAGCTCAAGGAAACCATGTCATTTTGGCCATACCATACAACGACAAGTACTATTGGGTAGATTGCACCTCCCAAATTCATCCCTTTGGATTTTTAGGAGATTTCACCGATGATAGAAGAGTTCTTATTATGAAACCGGAGGGAGGAGAAATTACCTATACTGATGCATATCTTGATGAGGAAAATCTACAAACCACTAAAGGAATATATTCTTTAGATGAGGAAGGAGACCTTTTGGGAAAAATGGAGATAACCACAAAGGGTATACAATATGAAGAACACTTTGGAATTCAGAATTTACCTGATACTGAGCTCGTAAAGTATTATAAAAACTACTTACGAAAAATAAATAACCTTATCCTGGGAAAGTATTACTTAGAAAACAATCAAGATGAAGTAACCTTTAAGGAAGTGATAGCTCTATCCGCATCCAAATATGCCAGTAAGACCGATGATGGTAAATTAATTTTCATACCCAATTGTTTTAACAATGTACAAAGTGTTCCCCCAAGGTACAGAAATCGCAGATTTCCAATGGAAATTCAACGGGGCTACTTAGACGTTGATGAATATATCATAAGCTTACCAAAAAACTTCGATGTCCTTTCATTACCTAAGTCCAACTCGTTTTCGGAAAAATTCGGGGAATATAGTATTGAGTTTTGGAAAGAGAAAAGTCAAATACGGGTGAAACGTAGAATTTTAATCAAATCTGGAACCTATTCTAAGCTGGATTATGATAAATACAGAAGTTTCAAAAGAAAAATAACCAAACTTGATAATTCAAAAATTATACTTAACAAAAAAACCTAACTATGTCAAAATCACTACTAATCACCATATTCGTATTGCTTGGCACCCTAAACTGTACTTTGGGGCAAGAAATAAAATTTGGAAAAGTCTCGGATAAAGAACTGACCCAGGAAAGTTACATGAATGACAATTCAGCCAGTGCAGCGATACTATACAAAAAACAAGATACCTATTTGATTTCATCCAATGGAGAGAGTAGGTTGGTAACGGAAATACATGAACGTATAAAGATATACACTAAAGAGGGTTTTGAATATGCTACAAAAGAGATTAATCTTTATAAAAACAGATCAGCAAAAGAACAGGTCAAAAAGCTAAAAGCAGTCACCTATAATTTAGAGAATGGAAAAGTTGTAGAAACTGAATTAGGCAAGGATGAAGTATTTGAAACCGACTTGAGTTACAACTACAACCAGGTCAAATTTACCATGCCAAACGTAAAGGAAGGATCCATTCTTGAATTCTCCTACAGGGTAAACTCACCCTTTATCTGGAATATAGATGAATTCCGATTCCAATATGATATTCCAGTGCATAAAATGTTTGCCTCAATAAGAACTCCGAAGGGCTTTAGATTCCGTCAAACTCCCAAAGGATATTATTCGGTTTATCCCAAAAAATACACTAGGAAAGATAACAGAATTGGTATGGACGTAGTCGTTAATGAATACACTGTAACCAACATGCCAGCAATGAAGGCTGAAAGTTATGTGGACAACATCCATAACTACAGGAGTGGTGTAATGTTTGAACTCGTTTCTGTGGAATTGCCAGGTTTTTTTAGAAGTTATGCGCAAAGCTGGAAGGATGTAGCCCAGACTATCGGCAGTTCTGATGATTATAAGAATGAACTTGACAAGACTAGGTCTTTTGACGATGAGTTAGACAACCTATTGGCCAATGAAACATCACAAGTTGATAAGATGAAAGCTATTTTTAAGTATGTAAAAAGCAATATCTCTTGGAACGGTCTGGATGGAAAGTATTTTTTCAATGGATTAAAAAAAACCCTCAAAGAAAAAAAGGGCAATGCCGCAGACATAAATCTATTGTTGGTGGCAATGTTAAGGTATGCTGGGATTGACGCTAATCCCGTAATAATAAGTACCAAAGATAATCTTATTCCATTTTTCCCAACGGTTGATAGGCTTAATTACGTATTGGCATATGCAAAAATCAATGATAAACCATACTTTATGGATGGAACTGAGGAATTTAGTGATATTAATGTTCTTCCAATTAAAGACTACAATTGGAAAGGCATTTTAGTAGATAACAACAGAAAGCAATGGAAACAGATTAATTTGATTTCCCCAGGGACTTCCTCAAATATGTACTCCCTAAATGTCGATTTGAATGAAGATGGTAGTGCAGAAGGTACTTGTAAAGCTAGGTTTGACAGGCATAGTGCTTTAAACTTTAGAAATGGATATAAGTCGAAGGATATGGAATCCTTTTTGTCTGCAAAAGAGAGTATGCTTTCTGATATTGAAATTGATGAATACAATGCAGAGAATGCTGAGAATTATGAAGGCCGTGTTGGAGAGTCCTTTAGCTTTTTCAATGACTATGGAGCGGATGAAATAGATGGAAAATTGTATTTAAAACCTTTAGGCTTTTTAGCTATGGGAGAAAATCCTTTTAAAGTTGAAGAAAGAGTGTACCCGGTAGATTTTGGCTTTCCCTTTAAAGATGTATATATGGTAAAACTCAATTTACCTGAAGGGTACAAAATAGAATCGTGTCCAGAATCAAAATCACTAAAGTTGCCTGATGGTTTAGGATTGTTTAGGTTTAATATTACACCTAGAGAGAATGAGGTTGATGTCATGGTGAATTTTGAGATTAAATCTTCAATCATTGCTCCATCGTATTACCCACTATTAAAGGAATTCTTTAATCAAGTAATAACAAAAGAGTCAGAACAATTAGTTTTGTCTAAAATCTAAAGCATGAATATCCAGGATGCCCAAAAAGCTGTCGACGATTGGATTCAAAATCACGGGGTCCGTTATTTTAATGAATTGACCAATATGGCTCAGCTAACCGAAGAAGTGGGCGAAGTGGCCCGCATCATTGCCAGACGATATGGAGAGCAAAGCGAAAAAGAATCGGATAAGGCTAAAGATTTGGGCGAAGAGCTGGCGGATGTGGTCTTTGTAGTGCTCTGTCTGGCCAATCAAACCGGCATAGACTTGCAAGAGGCATTTGACCGTAAGTTGGATTTGAAAACCAAAAGGGATCACGACCGTCACCAAAACAACAAAAAACTGAAATAAAGTGATTCCCCGAAAGGGACATTAAGTTCGTTTTTTCTAGCTTTGGTCTTCTTAAAGAATGACCATTTGAAACTTAAGCTGAACCAACTTCAAGACCCTTTTGTAAACGGGTCAATTCGGATTACAGGCTCCAAAAGCGAAACAAATAGACTCTTGCTGCTTCGAGCGCTTTTTCCCAATATTCAAATTGAGAATCTTTCCAATTCCGATGATGGGCGGGTAATGCAAAAAGGACTGCTTGCAATTAAGGGCGAAGTGGATATTCACCATGCCGGAACCGCAATGAGATTTCTTACTGGGTATTTTGCTTCCCAAGAAGGCAAAGAAGTTGTTTTAACTGGTTCATCCCGAATGAAAGAACGCCCCATACAAGTATTGGTGGATGCCCTTAAGGAACTTGGTGCGGAAATAGAATATGTAAATAAGCGTGGGTGTCCTCCTCTAAGGATTTCGGGAAAAAAGCTGATCAAAAACAAAGTGGCGCTTCCTGCAAATGTAAGCAGCCAGTACATTTCAGCATTACTTCTGATAGCTCCAAGTCTTGAAAATGGTCTGGAACTCGAGTTAGTTGGCAAAATCACTTCGGTCCCCTATATAAAAATGACCTTGAGTTTATTGGATGAATTGGGAATTTCAACCTCGTTTGAAGGGAACAAAATTAGCGTCCATCCCAAAAAGGATGTCGAAACCAAAACTATGGTTGTTGAATCCGATTGGAGTTCGGCAAGTTACTTTTACAGTATTGCGGCAATGTGTAGAGTGGGTTCCCAAATAAAGCTATCTGCATACAAGAAAAATTCGTTGCAAGGAGATAGTGTACTTCAAGAGATTTATACCCAATTTGGTGTGGAAACTTCTTTTTCGGATACTGAAGTTACACTGAACAAGGTAAGCCGGCATAAAACGGATTTTTTTGAATATGACCTTTCCAATGCTCCAGACCTGGCTCAAACCATTTCGGTTACCTGTTTGGGATTGGGGATAGGATGCCACTTAACGGGCCTCCACACCCTTCCCATTAAGGAGACGGACCGTTTGGCGGCTCTTCAAACGGAGCTGACCAAATTGGGTGCACAAGTTGATATAGATGCAGAAAGTTTGACTTTACGGTCTACGTCTGTAATCAACGAAGGAGTTCCCATTGACACCTATCATGACCATCGTATGGCCATGGCATTTGCTCCGCTGGCACTAAGAACCAATCTATTTGTAAACGATGCCGGAGTAGTTTCCAAATCCTATCCAGATTTCTGGGAAGACCTTAAGACAATCGGTTTACATATTGTGGAAGTATAACCGTATTTAATCATCAAATTACTTGACATCCCCTATCTCTGGATTGTATATTTGCCATCCTTTATAAAAATCTAAAAAAGTCTAGATGAAATTATCAAACTTCAACTTTGAATTACCTAAAGAATTATTGGCGGAATACCCTGCTGAAAACAGGGACGAGTCCAAATTGATGGTAATACACAGGGAAACAGGAAAAATTGAACACAAAATGTTCAAAGACCTTATCGATTACTTTGATGAAGGTGATGTAATGGTCTTGAACAACACCAAGGTTTTTCCAGCTAGACTTTACGGGAACAAGGAAAAAACTGGGGCACGAATCGAGGTATTCTTGCTTAGAGAGTTGAATCAAGAGCAGCGCCTATGGGATGTTCTGGTAGATCCGGCCAGAAAAATACGAATTGGAAATAAACTTTATTTTGGAGATGATGAAAGTTTGGTGGCAGAGGTAATCGACAATACAACTTCTCGAGGAAGAACCTTGAGATTTTTGTACGACGGATCTTATACGGATTTTAGAAGAAAGCTTCGCGAGTTGGGCGAGACCCCTCTACCTAAATATATCAAAAGAGATGTAGAGCCAGAGGACGAAGAGCGTTACCAAACCATATATGCAAAGCACGAGGGAGCTGTGGCTGCACCTACCGCAGGGCTTCATTTTTCCAAACACCTATTGAAGCGTTTGGAGATTAAAGGTGTTGATTTTGCAGAAGTGACATTGCACGTAGGGCTGGGTACGTTTAATCCAGTTGAGGTTGAGGATTTATCCAAACATAAAATGGATAGTGAGGAGTTGGTGATAGATGAAAAGGCGACTGAAATTGTAAACAGGGCCAAGAGCAACAAGAAAAAAGTGTGTGCCGTGGGAACCACTGTAATGCGCGGTTTGGAGAGTGCGGTATCGTCAGAACACACGTTGAATACCTTTGAAGGTTGGACGAACAAGTTCATTTTCCCTCCATATGATTTTAGTATTGCAAACTGTATGGTAACTAACTTTCACCTTCCTAAATCAACACTTCTGATGATGATTTCGGCTTTCGTAGGACATGATTTGATGAAGAAAGCCTATAAACAGGCTATATTGGAACAATACCGATTCTACTCCTACGGAGATGCAATGTTGATTATATAATCAATTAAAACAATAATAAAGTCCCGCTGAAAGTCAAGTACTTCCCAGCGGGATTTTTTGTAGCTATCTTTATCCTTGTGGAAGTTAAAAAGAAAGACATACGGGCATTGACCAAAGACCAACTTCGCAATTTTTTCGTGGATTCGGGGGATAAAGCCTTTCGTGGTAATCAGGTGTACGAATGGCTTTGGAAGAAATCCGCCCATTCCTTTGATGCCATGACCAATATTTCCAAGGAAACCCGAAGCATGTTGGAGGAATCTTTTGTGATCAACCACATCCAGGTTGACCAGATGCAAAGAAGTACCGATGGTACCATTAAAAATGCGGTTAAACTCCATGATGAGCTTATAGTGGAATCCGTTTTGATTCCCACTGAAACACGAACTACTGCATGTGTTTCAAGTCAAGTGGGGTGTAGTTTGGATTGCAGGTTTTGTGCAACTGCCCGCCTTAAAAGGATGCGCAACCTGAATCCTGATGAAATCTATGATCAAGTGGTGGCCATCGATAACCAGAGTAGGCTTTACTTTGATAGGCCCTTGAGCAATATTGTTTTTATGGGAATGGGGGAACCCTTAATGAATTATAACAATGTTTTAAAGGCTATAGACAAAATCACCTTGCCGGAAGGCTTGGGAATGTCCCCTAAAAGAATAACCGTATCCACATCTGGAGTACCAAAAATGATAAAAAAGATGGCAGATGAGGAGGTCAAGTTCAATTTGGCAGTTTCCCTGCATTCCGCGATAGATGAAATTAGAACTTCAATTATGCCGTTCAATGCCACCTTTCCATTAAAAGATTTAAGGGAGGCTTTGGAATATTGGTATGCCAAAACCAAAAACCGAATTACCTATGAATATGTGGTTTGGAAGGGCATAAATGACACTCAAAAAGATGTAGATGCCTTGGTGAAATTCTGTCAATTTGCTCCTTCCAAGGTTAACCTTATTGAGTATAACCCCATTGATGACGGGGAGTTTCAACAAGCTTCGGATTCTGCGCTTCAAATGTATCAGGATACCCTTCAGCGAAATGGGATAACGGTCACGGTCCGTAAATCCCGTGGAAAGGATATTGACGCTGCCTGTGGTCAATTGGCCAATAAGTCCTGAGAGTTAAAGTTCAACCTCCACATGTTTTCGCATTCTCGAATGATGGTCAAATTCATCTTCCATGCTATAGGCGCAAATGAGCCAAATGGTGTCGCCCTTTTTTAAATCCATGTGATATTTGTCGAAGGCTTTGGTGGGGAGGGAAAAGCTTACCCATGTTTTTTCTGAAGATTCTTTACCGCTTGCACCCATTACTTGGGATTGGGACCCCAATTGATTTACAGGTTTCGGGTTTCCAACCCCCAAAACAAAGAGATCCTCAGTATTCACCTTTCCGTCGACTACGTTGACCATAATCAAATTACTGCCAACAATGTCATTTTTGCTATTGAAACCAAGAGCAATCCAGCCGTCATCCGGAGCCGATGCGGTAAAGGTTATGGCATTGTCTTCAAACTTCCAGGAAATATCCATTTGATTTACTTTCACCTGTTGTGCGAAAGACAAGGAACAACATAATAGAACGAGGAATACGGAAGCGAAACTTTTGTAATTCATTTTCTGATTTTTTGATTGATATTGTTAAAGCTAAGGCTAGAAATAATAATTAGCTCCTAACGGCTAGTTAAAAAAATCCTGACGTATCTTTGACTTTGGATGAAAATTGTCTCGCAAATTAAGGAACCCATCGATAAAGAGATGGAGCTTTTTGAAGAAAAGTTTCATGAATCCATGTCCTCCAAAGTTGCGCTTTTCAATAGAATAACATACTACATTATAAATAGAAAAGGGAAGCAGATGAGACCGATGTTTGTTTTCCTTACCGCCAAATTATTGAATGATGGTTCCGTAAACGATAGAACATATTGCGGTGCTTCTATAATAGAACTTATACATACTGCAAGTTTGGTCCACGATGATGTGGTGGACGAAAGCCACAAACGCAGAGGATTCTTTTCCGTAAATGCGCTTTGGAAGAATAAAATTGCCGTTTTAGTGGGTGACTTTCTCTTTTCAAGAGGGGTGTTGGTTGCTTTGGATAATAAAAACTACGACCTTCTTCATATTATCTCCAATGCCGTTCGGGACATGAGTGAAGGAGAGCTGCTGCAAATTGAGAAAGCCCGACTGCTGGATATCACCGAAGAGGTGTATTACGAAATCATTCGCCAAAAAACGGCCACATTGATTGCTGCCTGCTGCAGCATGGGGGCCTGTTCTGTAAAACCGGAAACGGAGCATGTGGAAACCTTCAGAAAGTTTGGAGAACTCTGTGGAATGGCATTTCAGATAAAAGACGACCTCTTTGATTATGGTGCAGAAAAAATAGGAAAACCAACGGGTATAGATATAAAAGAACAAAAAATGACCCTGCCCCTCATCTATGCGCTAAATCATAGTGATGCGGAAAAAAGAAGGTGGTTGATAAACTCTATCAAAAACCATAACAAGAACAAGAAAAGGGTGCGTGAGGTTATCGCCTACGTTAAGGAAAAGGGAGGTTTGGAATACGCGGTTGCCAAAATGCTGGAGTTTAAAGATCAAGCCTTGTCCCTCTTGGATAAATATCCGGATTCCCAATACAAGGATTCACTTGTCTTGATGGTCAATTATGTAGTTGACCGGAAAAAGTAATAAAACAAAGTATTGATAATCAAATAGTTTCAACTTTTTACAAAAAAAGATGAAACGTTGGGCAACGCTTTCCATCCCAATTACGTCTATCTAAATAGAACACAAACTTGAAACCGCTTTTGAAAATCATAGCGCTAAACAATAATGAAAAGGCCTGGATAAAAAGGGCAGTGTCTGGTGATTCCAAAGCACAGCAAATGCTTTATGATAGGTATGCGGGAAAAATGTTGAGTGTTTGTAGGCAATATGTGAAAGATGTTCAATTTGCTGAGGATGTAATGGTTCATGCTTTTGTGAAAGTGTTCAAGAATCTTAACAGTTTTGAGTATCGCGGAAGTTTTGAAGGGTGGATTCGGAAAATCATGGTTAGGGAAAGTATTTCCTATTTAAGAAAAAGACAGTTTGTGGTTTACGATGATGGAGTTCTGGAGAATCAAGAAAAAGTGTTGGATTCAGCGTATAGCGCATTTGATGTGGAATACATCCAAAATCAGATAGACCAATTGCCCGAGGGATACAAAATGGTGTTCTTACTTTTTGCTATAGAGGGGTATAAACACCATGAGATTGCAGAGATGTTGCAAATCTCTGAAGGAACATCAAAGTCACAATTGTTCAAGGCGCGAAAAATGTTGCAGGAAAACTTAAAGTGGATGATGAAAAGTACGGGCAGGAATTAATGAAAAGGATATGGAAAAGTTTGAAAAACATATTAAGGAAAAGCTAGAGGCCAGGAAAATAGATCCTTCTGCGAAAGCTTGGGAAAAAATATCCCAGGAACTTTCTACAATTCAAAAACCAAAAAGAAAAAGAAAGTACGTGTACGCTATTGCCGCGGGATTTATAGGATTGCTTTTAGTGTTTGGAATTCTTCTTTTTAATGATGAATCAAATGAAAATGCGATTCCGATTGTGGAAGAAGACAACGTACCAAAAAAACAATTGAAAAAAGAGAAATCACCCGAATTTAAGGTGCAGCAAATGGAGGTAGCCGAGTCTCCAGAAGAAACCCCAACGGAATCTAAATACAAGGAGATTTCAAAAGAAACCTTAACTGATCCGGTCGTAGTTGAAATACAAGAAAATAAACAGTTCAATAAAGTTCCCTTAAAAGATTCATCGGTTACCATTTCGGAAGATATTATCAACAAAAAGGTAAACGAAGTAATGAACCAGGTAATAATGCTTGAGGATATGGCCAATGCTGAAATCACGGATGCTGAGGTAGATTCACTGTTACGAGCCGCACAACGGGATATATTGACGGATAAATTGCTTAATCCAGAAGGAAAAGTGGACGCCATGGCTTTGTTGACTGAAGTAGAAGACGAGTTGGACGAATCTTTTCGAGATCAAATATTTGAAGCACTCAAACAAGGTTACCTTAAGGTAAAGACTGCAGTGGCGGATAGAAATAATTAATCATCAATCAAAAAGCCTTTGTTTTCTCCTCCCCATTTTTTGGGGAGGCAGGAACCGAAGGTTCCAAAATCAATCAAAATGAGACACATTACCCTGTATTTAGCAGCTTTAATTCTTTTAATTATAAGTCAAAACCTAAACGCCCAAAAAAAGTATGAGCGTAAAATTGAGGTGCTAGAGGAACAAAAGGAAAAAATAACCAGACAGGAAAAAGAAGCCTTAAAATTGGAGGTTAAGGACATTAACAGACGTTTGGACCGTGGAAACATTAGCTTCGAAAAAGCAAATGAACTCAAAGAGGAGGCAGCGAGGAAAAGGGCACTTAATATAGAGAACAGAGTAGCCATTGTTCAAAATCAAATTGAACTCCTGAAACGGAATGAGGGAAAGACTTTGGTGCTGCTTGAACTGGATACCATTTCAGAAAAAGGAGTCCGTCTAGGGGTTGATGTCAATGGAAAACCTGCATTTTTGTTCAGGGGAAAAGACTGGAGGAGAAGAGTAAAATACGACAGAAGAACGTATTCAGATTTTGTCTTTGCGGTGGGGTTGAACAATGCGATAATAGAAGGTCAGTCTTTGGATGACTCTCCCTACAGGATAGGTGGTAGTCGTTTTTTTGAAATGGGCTGGCAATGGCGTACAAGGGTTTTTAGAAACTCTAATTTCCTACGATTCCATTATGGCTTCTCATTTCAGTTCAACGGACTTAAGGTGGATGATAATCAGTTCTTTGTTCAAGATGGTGACCAAACCAGGCTAGAAGAGTTTGAAGTTGAATTGGACAAAGCTAAGCTAAGGATGGACAATCTGGTCTTTCCTGTTCATTTAGAGTTTGGACCTTCAAGGGTTCGGGAAACCGAAAACAGTATTCGCTATTCGCTTCAAAATCAATTTCGAATTGGAATAGGTGGATATGGAGGTTTTAACTTAGGAACACGCCAAAAGTTAAAGTATAATTTGAATGGAGAGCGTATTAAAGAAAAACTAAAACGTGACTATAACACAAGTGATTTAATTTATGGTGTAAGTGGTTATATAGGATTTGACGGAATTTTACTTTACGCCAAGTACGATCTGAACCCCATTTTTAAGGACGCGTTAGTGGAACAAAACAATATCTCCCTGGGCCTTCGGTTTGATTTGTAAGAGCATAATCAAGTTAGCCAATCTGGGCGGAATTAGGAAAATCAACTCCTGATTCCGCTCAAATTTCTTTGAAAGCTATCTTCATTTCAGCGGAGAATTCTTCTTTATAGAATACCCTTTTGCAATGAGAGCATTCAACGTATTTGGATGTGTTTATTGTGAATAAGGGAATCCAAAAAAGATGAAAATAATTAGGTTGCGAGACAGCGGTTAAGGTACTCACCTGCCCACAATGGGGACAGGCAACACCATGCAGCATCTTAGTGCTAGCCTTGCCAGGACGTGTGCCAAAGAAAAGTATCATACCTTAAAGATAGCTCAAGATTGGTTAGGACTTACTTTTTGTTTTGGACCGTTTCCTTTTATAAAAGGCTTTGTCTGCCACATAGATGGTCTTCTTTACTTCACAAAACACCTTGGATTTTTCTTTGTCCATTAGCTGGGTGGTTTTTACAATGGTAATCTCATTGTCTGAGGCAACCCGTTCCTTGATGTTTTCTATTTCATCTTTGGAATATGTAAAATCCGCAAAAAGAGTTTCGCGGGCAGGTCGCTTAAAAAGGATTTCTGCAGACTTATCCCAAACTACATAGTTCTCACCCAGAATATTCATCAATTGAACCATGGGAATTGGGTCAACCGAGGAGAACATACTCCCTCCAAAAATGGAATTGACATAGTTCCTGTTTTTATAATTGATGGGAAGGCGAACGCTAATGTCCATCAAATCCTTAGAAACGGTAACAATTCGTCCCGTGCTTCTACGATACATGGGCGACAGATTAAAACCATGTTTAAAAAGAATATGTTTTCCTAAAAATTTGGAACCGACCTTGGTAAGTTTTTGGTAGATGGACATACGCTATTAATTGCCCTTCGGGGTTAAAAACTAAGATAGTAAATCTCTTTGTATGATATGTCCAAGAATTGAACAAGGGAATCTTTAAAGGTGCTGATAATTTTGATTTTTGTGTACCTTTAAAAGCTATTTTTATCTGCAGATTTGATATCAAAAACTACCATAGACCAAGTATACGAAACCGCCAGGGTTGAAGAGGTAATTGGGGATTTCGTCCAGTTGAAAAAGGCTGGCTCCAATTTTAAGGGCCTCAGTCCATTTAGTGATGAACGTACACCAAGTTTCATGGTATCCCCTGTCAAACAAATTTGGAAGGATTTTAGTAGTGGTAAAGGGGGCAATGTGGTTGCTTTTTTGATGGAACATGAGCACTTTACCTATCCCGAGGCCGTTAAGTATTTGGCTAAAAAGTACAATATTGAGATTGAGGAGACCGAACGTACCGATGAAGAAAAAGAAGAGGCCAACGCGCGCGAAAGCATGTATTTGGTTTCTGAGTTTGCACAAAAGTATTTTTCCGAAACTCTGTGGGACACGGAACCTGGGAAGGCCATAGGCCATACCTATTTTAAAGAACGGGGATTTTCCGATAACACCATTAAGAAGTTTGGATTAGGGTATAGTTTGGATGAATGGGAAGCCTTTACCAAAACAGCTTTGGAAAAATCATATCAGCTGGAGTTTTTGGAGAAGACGGGACTCACCATTGTAAAGGAGCAAACGGATGGAACCAGTAGAAAGTTTGATAGGTTCAAAGGAAGGGTCATGTTTCCCATCCATTCTATGAGTGGACGGGTATTGGGTTTTGGAGGTCGGATTCTAACCAATGATAAGAAGGCGGCCAAGTATCTTAATTCTCCGGAAAGCGATATTTACCATAAGAGCAAGGTGTTGTATGGTATTTACTTTGCCAAGCAGGCTATTGCCAAAGAAGATAACTGCTATTTAGTGGAAGGCTATACCGACGTTATCCAAATGCATCAACGGGGCATTGAGAACGTGGTGGCATCCAGCGGAACAGCGCTGACTCCTGAACAAATTCGCTTAATAAACAGGTTGACCAAGAACATTACCGTGCTTTTTGATGGAGATGCTGCTGGGCTTCGAGCTTCACTCCGAGGAATCGATTTGATTTTGGAACAAGGTATGAATGTAAAGGTCTGTTCTTTCCCAGAAGGAGAGGACCCTGATAGTTTTGCCAAGAACAACACCTATGAGGATGTGGTTCTGTATTTGGAGGAAAATGCCAAAGATTTTATCCAGTTCAAGACATCAATTTTAACGGAGGAAGCCGCAGATGACCCTATCAAGAGAGCCGATACGGTTCGAGATATTGTCAATAGCATTAGTAAGATTCCTGATCAGATAAAAAAGGAAATCTATATTCAGGAGTGCGCCAAAATGATGCAGATTTCTGAGGAGGTTTTGTACAATACCCTTGCTCAAATCAATAAAAAAGAAAGAGGAGAGGCCAATAAGAGAGTTAAGCAAGAACAGAAGGCCTTTGAAGTGGTGAAGCATGATGCGGTTGTTGAAAAAGTGGATGTACTTTATGAACTGGAAAGGAAAATCATCGAGATGCTCTTGCTATATGGAAATCGGAAGGAGGAATTTGAAGATTTGGTGCTAAAGGAAAATGAAGAGGGCGAGTTGATTTTGGAACCAGAAGTGGTTGAGGCCAAGGTGTATGAAAAAGTCTATTTAGACCTTCAGGAAGATGAGATTGAGCTGACCAACGAACAGTTTAAGAACATTTATTATCGCCTTATTGGCGATTTGAACGAAAGGGAAGAGTTTACCATAAATAGCTTTCTTGCAGGTCTGGAACAAGGCCTGGTGGGAGAGGTATCCTCCATTCTTATGGAAGAAGAACGATATACCTTGCATGACTGGGAACGAAAAGACATTTATCCAAAGGAAAAGGAAAGGGGAGTAGCCCAGTTGGTAGGTGAAACCATTCTTACGTTACGATGTAATTTGATTAAGGCCAGAATCAATGAATTACAGACAAATACCGAGGATAATACTGGTGATAACTCTGAAACCTTGGAGGAAATCATGAACTACCTTCAATTGAACAAATTACTGAACGCCAAGTTGAATAGGGTGTTGTCATAAAAAAATCCCGAAACAACATGGTGTCCGGGATTTTAATCTGGTATTGGTTTATGCTTAGTACAGCTCCAATGCTTTGGCTTGCTGTAATAAATCCACAAGATTGTCCACATTCAATTTTTTCATCAAACGGGCTTTGTAGGTACTTACGGTTTTCTCATTCAGGTTTAGACCTTCAGCAACTTCCTTGTTTCGTTTTCCACTAGCCAATAGCTTGAGTACTTCGACTTCTCTCGAGGACAGTTTTCTGAAAAACCTTCTTGGTTTTTGGGTACCTTCATCAAAAGCTAGTCGTTGGGCCAGCTCATTGGTGATAAACATGTTTCCTTCACTTACCTTTCTTACTGCAGAGATAATGTAATCCAAATCAGCAGTTTTGGAAAGATAACCAAAAGCCCCTGCTCGAATAGTGCTAAGTGCATATACATCTTCAGATTGTCCACTGTACATCAATGCCTTAACATTGGGAAACTCTTGTTTCATTTTGCGCAAGGTGGCAATCCCGTTGATTTCTGGAATGTCCATTTCCAACATTACAACGTCAGGGGTAACTTTTTCTAATACTTCAAACAGCTCGCCAGTGGTCGCAACATCTGCAATGACTTCCATGTCATCGCCAGATTCAATGACCTGCTTAATGCCAAGACGAACTATGGGATGGTTGTCCGCTATTAATACTTTTATCATTCGGTTTGGGTTTTAAGAAATTATAAGTTGATTAGTAATTATTTACTTACACGGCGTGGCGGCAAGTTAACCAATTGATGACATAAAAGTGTGATTTTTTTCTTAAAACCTTAAAATTTCTGGGGTTTTTTTCGTCTTAAGCTGGGTTTTTTCGGACAAGTTGCTATTTCAAGCTATCAGGAATTTCGCAAATAGGTATAGGAATCATCTTATGTTTATTTGCTGAATTATACCTTTTATAAATTACAAAGACCTCTTTTTCCCTACCGGTAAAATCAGATTCATTTTTCCCTTCGTCATCCATTTTCATCGCCCATTCCAACTCCGGATATGATGCTCCTATCTGGTCTTCGTCCGTTCTATGATCTCCCCAAAGCCCATCTGTTGGGGCCGCTTCCATAATATCCTTGTTCACTCCCAGTACACTTCCCAATTCATAAACTTCGGTCTTTAATAGGTCTGCGATTGGGCTTAGATCTACTCCACCGTCGCCGTACTTGGTATAAAAACCGATTCCGAAGTCCTCAACTTTGTTTCCGGTCCCTGCTACTAAGTAACCTTTGAAAGCTGCGAAGTAATACAAAGTGGTCATCCTTAATCTAGCACGGGTGTTGGCCAAAGACATAAAACGTTCTTCTTCGTTTTCCACTTTGGGCAGGGCAGCCACCAAACTATCAAACACCGGAGTGAGGTTTACCGGTTGTCGCTTTACATTTTTAAAATTGTCCATTAGCCAATTGATATGGCGGTCAGCCCGAGTCACTTGATTTTCCCCTTGATGAATTGGCATTTCTACACATAAAAGGTCCAACCCGGTTTTTGCGCATAGGGTAGATGTGACCGCGGAATCAATTCCTCCAGAAACCCCAATTACAAATCCCTTTATGTTGGCATTATTGGCATAGTCCTTTAACCAATTTACAATATGCGTAATTACCTTTTCAGTTTTCATAGCTTACTTTTTAGATTCAAAAAATTACCTTTGTGCCCTGTAAAAATAAACGCTGGCATTATAATAATGAAGGGGTTGACCAAATACTTTGAATATCAAATATCTGGCTTTTTGATTTTTGTCTTTTTTTTGTCAGTTGTAGGATGCAAAAAAGAGGATGAAACCGAAAAAAAGATAAATCAAATAGAACTGGATGTAGAGGTGCATCGCTTTGACCGTGAATTTGCTACCGCTCAACCTAACGATATACCTACCTTAAAATCAAGATACCCTTATTTATTTCCTGCACAGTTTCCTGATAGTATTTGGGAGGCTAAGCTTAGGGATACACTACAAATTGAATTGTCTGATGAGGTTGACAATGCTTTCGGCGATTTTAAACAGGAAACCAGACAACTGGAGTCTTTATTTAAACATATTTCCTATTATTTTCCCAAAGCAAAAACGCCTAAGATAATTACGCTTATCTCAGATGTTCGCTATGAAGACCGAATCATCCTGACAGATTCGCTTTTGCTTGTGGGATTGGATAATTATCTGGGCCAAGAGCATCGCTTCTATCAAAGCATTCCACGTTATGTGGCCCAAGGTTTAAATAAAGAATACCTGGCTTCCGATATAGCAAGTGCTTTTACCAAAAAGGTTTTAAAATTTCCGAGGAACAGAACATTTCTTTCAAGGATGGTCCATTATGGTAAGGAACTATATCTTAAGGATATACTTTTACCCGAAAACACCGATGCCCAAAAAATAAATTATACCGAAGAAGAGATAGAATGGGCCCAAGCCAATGAAGAACGGATTTGGCGCTATTTTGTGGAGCGGGAGCTTTTGTATAGCACTGAGTCCAGTTTGGACCGACGGTTTTTGGACCCTGCCCCCTTCTCAAAATTCCAATTAGTACTGGACAGCGAATCTCCTGGAAGGCTTGGTAGATATATGGGCTGGCAGATTGTAAGAGCTTACATGGAAAAAAATCCTAAAGTGCAGTTGGTTGATCTATTGGATATGCCGGCTGACGAATTATTTAAAAACTCAAACTACAAACCGAAAAGATAGATGGCCGTAACACATACTTCAGAAATCACATTAAAAGTTGGTCTAGACGAGAACAGGGTACCGGAAGAACTAAACTGGTCTGCGGAAGATGGGGGGATAGAAAATGAGGAGGCCAAAGCTATGATGCTATCGGTTTGGGATAGCAAGAACCAAGAGTCCTTGAAAATTGACCTGTGGACCAAGGATATGCCCGTGGATGAGATGAAGGTATTTTTTCATCAAACTTTGGTTACCATGGCAGATACTTTTATGAAAGCGACCCAAGACGAAAAAATGACCGCGACCATGAAGGACTTTTGCGACTATTTTGCGGAGAAACTGGAATTGAAGAAGTAAATCTAAAACCCTTGAAAAACCTCAAAATGAATCACTTTTTCAGGAAACTCCAATAAATAATTTTGGTCTTCGGGATAATATTTGGCTTTTTCATAATCTTCACCTGCAAAGTTTTTTATGACCTCCAGATTCTCCCAAAAAGTAATCAACTCAAAATGGGCAAACTGTTCGTCCATCCTTTTCAGAAAAAGCAATTTTATAAAGCCTTTGGTTTTTGAGTAATCTGGGACTGCTCTGTCATTCATAAAGTTTTCATAGGTTTTTGCATGTTCCAACCTTGTTTTTCCTTTCCAGATACGTGCTATCATCTTTCTGTCTTTAGAAAAATTAAAATACACTTAAATCCTCTCTTAACCATTGAAAACCATTGTATTTTTGAAACATGAATGAGAAAATTCGTGAAAAACTGGTCTTCGTATATAACGCTAACTCCGGTAAAAAAAATGCCATTGTGGATAGCTTGCACAAGGTCTTCAGTCCATCTACTTATGATTGCAATCTATGTGATATCACCTATGGTGTGATTAGCGAAAACCGAACTTGGAAGCAATTTCGAGAGGATAGTACGCATGATATGATTTTTTTGCACCGAGATGAATTTACCAAGAAATATGCATCCAAGTTTGGGGCTAAGTTTACTTTTCCCATTGTGTTGGTGGAAGGAGTAAATGGATTGGAGGTGTTTATTGGTACAGACGAACTAAATGAACTAAAATCGTCTAAAGAATTGATTCAGCTCATTAAAGAGCGAAATAAAAGTAGTGGTTAAGATGCATTGAATTCTTTATTGATGCCATCGATATATTCCAAAAGTTCCTCTCTACCCATTCTATTGCTCGATGAAGTTATAAAGTGCGGTGGAGCTTCTTCCCAAACTCCCTCCAATAGTTTTTGAAGATAGGATTGTGCCTGTTTTTCAATTACCCCAGGCTTCAATTTATCAGCTTTGGTGAAAACTATGGAAAAAGGAATTTCGTTGGAGCCCAACCACTCCATAAAATCAAGGTCTATGGTTTGCGGGTCGTGTCTAATATCAACCAAAACGAAACCACACACCAACTGTTTGCGTTTTTGAAAATACTCGGTAATATACTTTTGGAAGGTTTTTTTGTCCTTTTTGGATACTCGTGCATAACCATACCCAGGTAAATCCACCAGAAACCAATTATTGTTTATTTTAAAATGGTTGATTAACTGAGTCTTTCCCGGTCTTCCCGATGTCTTTGCCAAGCTTTTTCGCTCAGTAAGCATGTTTATCAATGAAGACTTACCCACGTTGGACCTACCAATAAAAGCATATTCAGGAATAGCGTCTTTGGGGCATTGGGCCACATTTGAATTGGACATTACAAATTCGGCCGAAGTGATTTTCATGGCTAGAAGTTACGGTTATCCAACCAAGTTTCTAAAATAGTATTGAATTCTACGGGATGTTCCATCATGGGGGCATGACCACATTTTTCAATCCAAAACAAATCGGAATCGGGTAACAGCTCATGGAACTCTTCTGCAACCTCGGGTGGGGTCACGGTATCATTTTTTCCCCAGATAATACAGGTCGGTGTTTTCATATGGGGCAAATCTTTGGACATATTGTGTCGAATGGCGCTCTTCGCAATGGCCAAGGTTTTTACCAATTTCATCCGGTCGTTTACTGTGGCAAAAACTTCATCCACAATTTCCTTTGTTGCAACTTCCGGGTCGTAAAAGACGTCTTGGGCCTTTTGTTTTATAAAATCGTAATCCCCTCTTCTGGGATAGCCATCGCCCATGGCTTTTTCATAAAGTCCAGAACTGCCTGTAATCACCAAAGCTTTGACCATCTCAGGATACAATTTGGTGTGGAGCAGTCCAATATGTCCTCCTAATGAATTTCCAAGTAAGATAACGTCCTTTAATCCTTTGAATTCAATAAACTCTTCTAAGAACTTGGCAAAGTTTTTTACCGTGGTCTTAAGCATGGGCATATCGTAAATCGGAAGTTCAGGAATCAGAACTTGATATCCTTTTGATGGAAAATGCTCAGAAACACCTTGAAAATTACTCAAACCACCCATAAGACCATGTAGGATAATTATGGGTTTCCCTTCGCCTTGCTCAATGTAGTTGAATTTGCCTTCTCGAATGATTTGGTCTTCCATCTAAAGTTAGTTGGTCTGGGAGGGCAAATATAGGCAATTCATACAACAAAGGTTTTTCTGGACAATGTATTGATGTCCCTTGAGATACTTACCGCCAATCAGAGAAATGTCTGTTTTTTCAGTTTTAACACGAAAATCCTACCATTCATCTATAAATGTGGAGAATTTATTAACAAATGTGGAGTTATGTGGATAAATGTGGAAATAAAATCTATATATTTGAGTTGTTATTACTAACCAATTGATTTCTAGTGACCCATATCATAGGACAACATGATTGCAAAGCTGATACCAAGGGAAGGGTAATGTTACCCATTTCCCTTAAGAATCAGTTGTTGCCTGTTTTGCAAGATGGGTTTGTCATCAAGAGGTCGGTATTTCAACAATGTTTGGAGCTGTATCCCAAAGCCGAATTTGATGTGTTGATGCAGAAGGTGATGAAGAAGGGTAAAATCAATAGAAAGTACGATGCCTTTGTGAGGAATTTTGTAGCGGGAATGAAGGAGGTGACAATTGATGGGGATTCAGGAAGGCTTCAAATACCTAAAAACTTGGTGGATTTTGCTGGAATCGGCAAGGAAGTGGTATTGAATGCAGTTTTTGATAAAATCGAGATTTGGGATAAGGAGAAGTATGAAAAAGTCCTTGAAGAAGGGGAAAAGGATTATGCAGATTTAGCGGAAGAGATTTTTGCTGACGATGACTAGTGAGTACCATAATCCAGTTCTTCTGAAAGAGTCAGTGGACGGATTGGCGATAAAAGAAGATGGAGTGTATGTGGATGTCACTTTTGGCGGTGGCGGGCACTCCAAGGAAATATTGAAAAGGTTGGGTGAAAATGGGAAGCTGTTCGCTTTTGATCAGGACAAGGACGCATTGGAAAATACCATTGAAGATTCCAGGTTTCAACTGATTAATCAGAATTTTCGATTTCTCAATCAATTTTTAAAGTTCTATGGCATTCGGGAGGTAGATGGAATCTTGGCGGACTTTGGGGTTTCCTCACATCAATTCGATAAAGCGGACAGAGGCTTTTCCATTCGTTTCAATGCGGATTTGGATATGCGGATGAACCAAGATGATGAGTTGTCGGCTTTCAAAGTGGTCAACTCATATTCCCAAGAAAACTTAGCATCGATTCTTTTGGGGTATGGCGAGCTTCGGAATGGCAAAGCTATTGCCAGAGCAATTGTTGCGGCAAGAGAAAATTCATCAATCAAAACAACAGAAGAGCTAAAAACGGTTTTAAGACCTTTTCTGCCCAAGGCGAAGGAAAACAAAATCCTGGCCCAGGTTTATCAAGCCATTCGTATAGAGGTGAATCAAGAGATAGAGGTACTCAAAGAGTTTCTTCTGCAGGTGCCAAACATTTTGAAAACAGGTGGGCGATTGAGTTTGATAAGCTATCACTCCTTGGAGGACAGGCTGGTGAAAAGGTTTATAAGGGATGGCAAGTTCGAAGGGGAAGCGGAAAAGGATTTTTATGGGAACGTGAATGTTCCCCTAAAAAAAGTAGGAGGATTGATTGTTCCATCAGCTGAAGAAATTGCCATAAACAATAGGGCACGAAGTGCAAAGCTTCGGATAGCCGAAAGAATTTGAAGTATAGAATTCAATTAAGGAACAGGAAATGAAAAAGGGATTATTGGACATTTTAAAAGGAAAGTTCTTGGTAAGCGGAGACGCTCCCAAGAACTGGCTTTTTCTACTATTCGCTTCTTTTTTGGCGGCCCTGATGATTTCCAGTAGCCATCGTGCCGATAAAAAGGTACATGAAATAGCAGCTCTGAATGAAGAAGTACGAAAGTTGAGAAGTGAGTTTGTTGAAGGTAGGTCTGCTGTGCAGCAAATGCGGCTTGAATCCTCCATACGGAAATCTATGGCAGAAGCTGGATTGGAACCATCAAAAAATCCACCAAAAAAAATAAAAGTAAAGTCTGAGAATTAATGGCCATTACGGAAAAAAATATCATGAATCGACTGTACCTGATAGCAGGTGCTCTGTTCATTTTTTCAATGGGCATTGTGTTCAAGTTGGTGGATATTCAAATGGTCAAAGGTAATGACTACAAGGAATTGGCTCTCAACAAGACCGAGAAGATGTTCACCATAGAGCCAAATCGAGGTAATCTTTACTCCCACGATGGAAGCTTATTGGCGGCGTCCGTACCCAAATACGAAATTCGGTTTGATGCTAAGACGGTTTCGGACGAGAATTTTGAAAAGTATGTTCCTGCTTTGTCAGATTCTTTGGCGCATTTATTCAAAAAACCATCTTCATATTACCGACAATTGTTTAGAAAGGCGCGTGCCAATGGCAACAGGTACAAATTGATTGCCCGAAATGTGGATTATTTGGATTATGTGAAGGTCAAACAATTTCCGCTGTTTGAACTGGGCCCTTATAAAGGAGGTTTTATTGAAACCCATAAGGTGGTTCGCGAGTATCCCTTGGGAAAAATGGCAGCTCGTAGCATTGGGTACGAAAGAGTGGATGAAAACGGATATTACACCCGGGTAGGCATGGATGGCGCCTTCGGAGAACTTTATTTGCGTGGCAAAGAAGGGAAAAGGCTAAAACAAAAAATTGCAAAAGGGCAATGGAAGCCCGTTGGGTTGGATAACATCGTGGAACCACAAGACGGTAGGGATGTTGTTTCGACAATTGATATAAATATCCAAGATATTGCACACTACGCTCTACTGGAGCAGCTCGAAAAATACAAGGCGGACCATGGCAGTGTGGTGGTGATGGAGACTAAGACTGGCGAGATTAAGGCCATATCCAACCTAGGAAGAACATCCGAGGGAAAGTATTATGAAAAGTTAAACTATGCTGTCGGGGAATCGCATGAGCCTGGTTCAACCTTTAAATTGATGTCTTTGATTGCAGCTTTGGAAGACAAAGTCGTGGATACCAGTAGCGTGTTTGATACGGAAAAGGGTCGGTACAAAGTGTATGACAGGGTTGTGAGGGATTCACGTTGGGGTGGCTATGGAAAAATATCACTTGCAAAGGCCTTTGCACTTTCCTCGAATACCGCTTTTGCGAAGCTGATTCATGAAAACTACAAGGAAAAACCGGAACGCTTTGTGGACCGTTTAATGAATATGAATTTGCACAACGAGCTTGGGTTGCCCATTGTTGGTGAAGGCAAACCTGTTATTCGCTATCCTGGGGATAAGGGTTGGTCGGGAATATCCTTAGCTTGGATGTCACATGGGTATGAAGTTTCCATGACACCCTTGCAAACACTTGCATTTTATAATGCCATTGCAAACGATGGGATGTTTATCAAGCCCAAATTGATAAAATCGGTCAAAGACGGTAATAAGGTCATAAAGGCCTTTGATAAAGAAGTTATCAATCCATCAATCTGCTCTAAAGAAACTGTGAAGCAAGTCCAGCAACTTTTGAAGGATGTTGTGGAAAAAGACTTTGGTACCGGTCACGATTTATACTCTCCCGAGTTTAGCATGGCAGGGAAAACGGGGACTTGCCAAAAGAACTATGTAGCAAAAGACCCTGATAAGCTAGCGTATATTTCCTCTTTTGTAGGATACTTTCCGGCAGACAATCCAAAGTATTCCTGTATCGTAGTAATTCACGAACCCGATAAAAGTGTTGGGTACTATGGGGCAGATGTATCTGGACCTGTTTTCAAATCGATGGCACAAAAAATACATACGATTTCACCTGTTGTGGATGAAGTAGATGACGATATGCCTAAGTCTGAGGAATTGGAAAAGGATTATCAACAATACTATGCAAAAGTCCGCAAGGAGTACAACCAAGTTCCCAATGTAAAAGGAATGTGTGGTATGGATGCTATTTCTCTTTTGGAAAATTTGGGATTACAGGTGGAAATAAGAGGCAATGGAAAGGTAAAAAACCAGTCGGTTGAACAAGGAACTGCATTGAATAAAGTCACGAAAATTGTGTTGGAACTATCATGATGTTGCTCAAAGACATATTATATGGTGTAAGTCTTTCCGCGGTAAGTGGAAGTACCAACATAATGGTGAATGAGGTTCATTTTGACTCACGAAAAGTGGAAATGGACGATGTTTTTGTTGCCGTTCGCGGGACAATTACCGATGGACATGAGTACATTTCCAAAGCTGTGGAATCTGGAGCTATTGCGGTGATTTGTGAAGAGTTTCCAGAGTTAATGGTAAATGGAGTCACTTACTTAAAGGTGGACAACAGTAATAGTGCCTTAGCCGTTATAGCGAGCAATTTTTATGAAAACCCATCCAAAAATCTAAAGTTGGTGGGTGTTACAGGAACAAATGGTAAGACCACCGTAACCACACTTTTGTATGATTTGTTTACAAAGGCAGGATATAAAGTGGGTCTGCTTTCCACAATACGGGTCATGATTCATGATAAGCAATATCCGGCAACACATACCACTCCAGATGTACTTTCCATAAATAAGTATTTGTCCCAAATGAATGAAGAGGGCGTGGAGTTTTGTTTCATGGAAGTAAGCTCTCACGGAATTCATCAAAAAAGAACAGAGGGGTTGCATTTTGCAGGTGCCATTTTTACTAACCTTTCCCACGATCATTTAGACTATCATAAGACTTTCGCTGAATACCGGGATACGAAGAAGAAGTTATTCGATGATCTTCCTAAATCCGCTTTTTGTCTTAGCAATGTGGATGACAAGAATGGTTTGGTCATGTTGCAGAATACCAAATCGAAAAAGTTGACCTATGCTCTAAAATCTTATGCAGACTATAGAGGTCAAATTTTGGAAAAGCAGTTTGATGGTCAGCTTCTAAAAATTGATGAGAACGAAATTTGGACGAAGCTTATTGGAGATTTTAATGCCTATAATCTATTGGCCATATATGCCACCGCTTGTGAGTTGGGCTTGGATAAAATTGAAATTCTACGCCTAATCAGCGAACTGGAAACAGTGGATGGGCGATTCCAATATTTTATTTCAAAAGACAAAATAAAGGCTATTGTCGATTATGCCCATACGCCGGATGCACTGAAAAATGTATTGATTACCATCAATGCATTGAGGACTGGAAATGAAAACGTCATCACCGTTGTGGGGTGTGGTGGTGACCGTGACAAGTCGAAGCGTCCGGTTATGGGTCATATCGCCTCAGAAATGAGCGACCAGGCGATTTTCACTTCAGATAATCCCAGAAGTGAACCTCCCATGGATATTATTAAGGAGATGGAAAATGGGGTGGAGCCTCAAAACACCAAAAAAATACTGTCCATTGAAGATAGGGGACAAGCCATTAAGGCAGCCTGCAAATTGGCCGCTAGCAATGATATCATTCTGGTAGCTGGAAAGGGACACGAAACCTATCAGGAGACCAAGGGGGTACGAACGGATTTTGATGATTATAAAGAATTGCAAAAAGCTTTGGAAAGCTTGAATAAATAATAGGATGCTATACTATTTGTTTGAATACTTGGAAAAACAATATCAACTGCCGGGAGCGGGATTGTTTCAATTCTTGACTTTCCGTTCGGCTATGGCTGTCCTATTGTCCCTATTGATTGCAATGATTTATGGAAAGCGCATTATTCTTTTCCTTCAAGCGAAACAGATAGGTGAAAGTATCCGTGATTTAGGGCTGGAAGGTCAGCAACAAAAGGCGGGCACGCCAACCATGGGTGGCTTGATTATCATCATGTCTACCTTGCTTCCTGTCATATTGTTTGCAGATATTAAAAACATCTATGTAATCCTCTTAATTATTACGACCGTTTGGATGGGTATTATTGGATTCGTCGATGACTACATCAAAATTTTCAAAAAAAATAAAAAGGGATTAAAAGGAAGATTCAAAGTGATGGGTCAAGTAGGTTTGGGACTCATCGTTGGAGCAGTATTGTATTTCCATCCCGCGGTAACCATTAAAGAAAAAGATTCCACTCGAATTACAGAGAACTTCAAAGTGGAAGAGGTATATGGCGAAGAAATAAAAGCGGTAAGGACAAATGTCCCTTTCTTCAAAAACAATGAGTTGGATTATGCAGAAATCATTACTTGGATGGGAGAAGGTTTTGAAGATTACGCTTGGCTGATTTTTATTCCCGTGGTAATCATAATTGTTACTGCGGTTTCCAATGGAGCGAACCTTACGGACGGTATTGACGGTTTGGCTGCTGGGTCATCGGCCATAATCGTGCTTACGCTGGGCATTTTCGCTTGGGTTTCTGGTAATATTGAGTTTTCCGATTATCTAGACATTTTCTACCTGCCACGAGTCGGTGAGTTGGTGGTTTTTATTGCGGCTTTTGTAGGAGCCTTGGTTGGATTCCTTTGGTACAATGCATATCCCGCCCAAGTTTTTATGGGCGATACAGGTAGTTTGACCATTGGAGGAGTTATCGCGGTGATTGCCATAATTGTTAGAAAAGAGTTGCTGATTCCTTTGCTCTGCGGAATTTTCTTTGCCGAAACGGTTTCAGTTATGTTGCAAGTGAGCTATTTCAAAAGAACAAAGAAAAAATATGGGGAGGGAAAGCGCTTATTCCTCATGGCTCCATTGCATCACCACTATCAAAAGAAATTATACCACGAGAGTAAAATAGTCACACGATTTTGGATTATAGGAATTCTATTGGCCATTATCAGCATTGTGACCTTAAAGGTGAGGTAAATGAAACGTTTGGTGGTTCTAGGAGGTGGTGAAAGTGGAGTGGGAACGGCCATTTTAGGAAAAAAAGAGGGGTATCAAGTTTTTGTATCGGACAAAGGGGAGATACAACCAAAGTATAAAGAAGTTCTTGAACATTTTGAGATTGAATGGGAGTCAGGAAAGCATTCTGGAGATAGGGTTTTTCAAGCTGATGTTGTCATGAAAAGTCCCGGAATTCCGGATAGGGTGCCATTAGTGAAGCAATTGAAGGAAAAGGGGATTCCAGTAATCTCTGAGATGGAGTTTGCTTCTCAATTTTCAGAGGCAACTGTTATAGGAATCACTGGTAGCAATGGAAAGACTACTACAACTATGTTGACCCATCATTTGCTGAAAAATGGAAGATTGAATGTAGGATTGGCCGGTAACATTGGGGATAGCTATGCTAAAATGGTTGCAGAAAAAGATTTTGACCTATATGCATTGGAAATCAGCAGTTTTCAGTTGGATGGTATTCAACAGTTCAAACCACACATTGCCATCTTGACCAACATTACTCCTGACCATTTGGACCGATATGATAATCAGTTTGAAAAGTATGTCGCTTCGAAGTTCCGAATAACAATGAATCAAACGGAAAATGATTTTTTCATTTATGATGCAGACGATCCTGTTATAGCCGAAGGACTCAAAAAATTCCCAATTCAATCCAAATTAGTACCATTTTCCATAAAGCAAAAATTGGAAACTGGAGCTTGGATAGAAGACAATAAAATAATAATTGAAATAGAACATAAAACCTTGGAAATGAGCACAGATATTTTGGCCTTGGAAGGCCAACACAACCTAAAGAACACGATGGCAGCAAGTCTGGCCGCGCTTTTGGTCAATGTACGGAAGGAAACCATTCGTCAAAGTATTCAGACATTCCAAGGGGTGCCACATCGTTTGGAGAAAGTTTTGAAAATCAATCATGTGGAATACATCAATGATTCCAAGGCAACCAATGTAAACGCTACGTATTATGCCTTGGATGGCATCAAGAAACCCATAGTTTGGATAGTTGGTGGTGTGGACAAAGGAAATGATTATTCAGAATTGATGCCTTTGGTGCGCGAAAAGGTAAAAGCCATCATTTGCTTGGGAATGGACAATACCAGAATCAAAGATGCTTTTGGAAACGTGATAGAATTAATGGTGGAGACCTATTCCATGCAAGAGGCAGTGAAAGTAGCCTATAAAATAGCAGAACGAGGGGATAGTGTATTGCTCTCACCTTCTTGCGCGAGCTTTGATTTGTTCGAAAACTATGAGGACAGGGGAAATCAATTTAAAGAAGAAATAAAAAGACTGTAAGAGGATGTTGGCATTGCTGAAAAATTTGAAAGGAGATAAAGCCATTTGGGGCGTAGTTGCTCTTTTGGCGCTCTTCTCATTTTTGCCGGTATACAGTGCTAGTACCAATTTGGTGTATGTTAATGATGACGGAACAACTTTAGGGCATCTGGTAAAACATGGGGTGCTTTTGTTTCTTGGATTTGGTATTATCTATGCGGTACACCGTATTCCAACCCACTATTTCAAAGGGCTTTCCATAATCGCCCTACCTATTGTATTGATTCTGTTGGCCTATACGCTAACCGTAGAAACCAGAATAGGCGGGGTAACCGCAAACCGATGGATTAAGATTCCATTTGTTGGTGTCAATTTTCAGACGTCCACCTTGGCATCGGTGGTCTTGATGATTTGGATAGCAAGGTATTTGACCAAGATAAAGGACACACAAATCACATTTAAAGAAAGCATTTTACCCCTTTGGCTGCCGACTGCGTTGGTGGTTTTACTGATTTTGCCTGAAAACTTTTCTACGGCTGCTATCATTTGTTTTCTGGTATTGGTGTTGTGCTTTTTAGGAGGTTACCCATTAAAATATCTGTTCTCTATGATGGGGGTTGGATTGGTTTTGGGAGGCATGTTTCTTTTTGTGCTTTTCAAGGCGCCAGAGATGCTCCCACAACGTGCAGGTACGTGGAAATCGAGAATAGAAACTTTTTGGAGCCCAGAGAAAGCAGATAGTGACGATTTGCATCAGCTTACTTTGGCGAAGATTGCGGTTGCCGAAGGTGGATTCGTCGGAAAAGGAGCTGGGAAAAGTGTCATAAAAAATATGCTTTCACAGAGTACCTCGGATTTCATTTTTGCCATCATTATTGAAGAATACGGTTTGTTGGGTGGAGGAGCCCTGATGTTTTTCTATTTGTTGTTACTGTTCCGGATTGTGGTTGTGGCGAATTCGGCCAAGACGATATTTTCAAAATTGTTGGTCATAGGGGTTGGATTGCCAATCGTGTTCCAAGCCTTTATCAATATGGCTGTGGTAGTTCAATTATTCCCAGTCACGGGACAACCTCTTCCCCTAATAAGTATGGGAGGAACGTCTATTTGGATGACCTGTATGGCCATCGGAATTGTATTGAGCGCCAGCAATAAAAAGGAAAATCTGGAGGAGGAATCTTATGATATGGATGAAAGTAACCCTTTGGAAGTATTAAGTGGGCAGCTATAGATTCATACTTTCTGGAGGGGGAACAGGTGGACATATTTATCCGGCCATTGCCATAGCAAATGAGCTAAAACGAAGGTATCCTAAAGCAGAGTTTCTGTTTGTGGGAGCAAAGGATAAAATGGAAATGGAAAAGGTGCCAAAGGCGGGCTACAAAATAGAAGGCCTTTGGATAAGTGGATTACAAAGAAAATTAACGTGGAAAAACCTAATGTTTCCACTAAAACTGATAACAAGTTTGATTAGGGCAGGGAACATAATCAAAAAATTTAACCCCGATGTTGCCATTGGCACGGGAGGCTTTGCGAGTGGGCCATTGCTTAAAAAGGCAGCTGGTCGCAACATCCCTTATGTGCTTCAAGAGCAAAACTCTTATGCCGGTATTACCAACAAACTACTGGCGGCAAAAGCAAATCGGATTTGCGTTGCTTACGATAATATGGAGCGATTCTTTCCAAAAGAAAAAATCGTGAAAACAGGGAATCCCGTTCGTGCAGATTTAGTAAGTATCGATACGGATAAGAAGAAGGCCCTTTCATTTTTTGGACTTGATACAAGCAAGAAAACGATTTTGGTTTTAGGAGGAAGTTTGGGCGCGCGTAGAGTAAACCAACTTATTGAAAGCAAACTTAGCTTTTTTGAAACTCAAGGAGTTCAATTGCTATGGCAATGTGGGAAGTTATATTCAGAGGATTATGAAAAGTATAATTCTCGAACTGTCAAGGTGAAAGCCTTTGTAAATAGAATGGATTTAGCCTATGCAGCTGCAGATGTCATTATTTCCAGAGCAGGTGCAGGTTCTGTCTCTGAATTGTGCTTAGTAGGGAAACCTGTGCTATTTATTCCTTCACCCAATGTGGCGGAAGACCATCAAACCAAAAATGCAAAAGCATTGGAAGTAGAGGATGCAGCACTGGTCTTAAAAGAAAACGAGTTAGATGAAAAGTTTGACTCTGTTTTTTCAAAGCTTTTGGCTTCTGAAGAAGAACAGGAAAAACTTGGAGCAAACATAAAAAAAATGGCCTTGCCTGAGGCGACAGAACATATTGTGGACGAAATAGAAAAACTGCTAAAGTGAACTTGAAAGATATCCATAACGTCTTTTTTATCGGTATAGGTGGTATTGGTATGTCCGCTTTGGCACTTTATTTCAAGCATGTTGGTAAGACAGTGGTAGGTTATGACAAGGTGGAGTCTCCTATCACCAAGGAACTTCAAAAAAATGGCATTTCTGTTCACTTTGAGGATGATTTGAACTTGATTCCAGAATCTTTCAAATCAAAAGAAAATACTTTGATTGTGTACACACCTGCGGTTCCCGAAACCCATTCGCAACACCAATATTTTAGAGAAAATGGTTTTGAGATTAAAAAGCGGGCGGAGGTTTTGGGTATCATCACCAAAGACACTTTCTGCTTAGCCGTTGCTGGAACCCATGGAAAAACAACAACCTCCTGCATTTTGGCTCATTTGCTTAATGAATGCGGAATGCCGATTACGGCATTTTTAGGCGGAATCTCCGAAAATTTCAATAGCAATTTTTTATTGGAGGGAACGGAATATTCCGTAGTTGAGGCAGATGAATTCGACCGCTCGTTTTTACACTTATCACCCGATGTGGCATGCATTACCTCAATGGATGCCGACCATCTGGACATTTATGGGGATTCAGAAGAATTAAAAAAGACTTTTGGTGATTTCTCAAAAAAAATAAAACCTGGAGGTATCCTTTTTGTAAAGAATGGACTGCCTTTGGAAGGTATGACTTTCGGAATTGAAGATGATTCTGATTATCGTATAGAAAATATCAAAATTGAACATGGAACCTACATTTTTGATTTGATCTCGCCCAAGGGAAGATTGGAAAAAACCCGCTTCAATCAACCTGGACGGCACAATTTGCTCAATGGATTAGTTGCCTTTGCAATGGCGGTGCATGCGGGTTGTCCGTTGCACCGTTTAGCTGGGGCTTTGGAAACTTTTAAAGGTGTGGAGCGAAGATTTTCCTATCAAATTAAAGAAGCAGGTTTGGTGTTTATAGATGATTATGCACATCACCCTACTGAAATCAACGCGGTTTTTGATGCCGTTAGTGAGATGTATCCTAGTGAGGAGGTAACTGCCGTTTTTCAACCCCATTTGTTTTCGAGAACACAAGACTTTGCAGATGATTTTGCCCGCAGTCTTGAAAAGTTTACGGTGGTACTGCTGTTGGACATTTACCCCGCCCGTGAAGAACCAATAGCGGGGGTGACTTCAGAATGGTTATTGGAAAAGATTAAAAACCCGAATAAAAAATTAGTGGATAAATCGAATCTAATTCATGAATTGAAAAAGACGAAGACCAAGATATTGGTCACCATGGGAGCTGGTGATATTGGTCTGGAAGTACCTAAAATAAAAGAAGAATTGGCGTATGCGAGTTAATTGGGACATACTAAAACTATCAGTTTTAATCCTATGTGTGATTGGACTTTATGGTTTTTCAGATTATAGGAGCAATCAAAGAGAAGTAGAAGAAATATCTGTCAACTTCTTGGGAGACAATGACTTATTTATTGATGAGGCCTCAGTTAATAAATTGTTAATACAAAATTACGGCAGCGTCAAAAATAGGACTAAAGAACAATTAGTTTTGAATACCATAGAGAAGGTAATTCAGTCCAACGATATGGTAAAAAAAGCCCAAATCTATTTCACGGTAGATGGCAAGCTTGTTTCTAAGATTGTTCAGCGAAAACCCATTGGAAGAATAGAAGGCGCATCAAAGTTTTACTTGGATGACGTTGGAAAACGTATGCCATTGTCAAAACATCATTCTGCTCGTGTTCCCATCATTACGGGAAAAATCACGGGTAAAACATTGGAAGATGCATACACAATTCTAAACTATATCAACGCGGATGACTTTCTTAGAAAAAATGTGATTGGTATCCATGTTGAAGAAGAAGGAAACTATCAACTGCGATTCAGAATGGAAAATTTTGTGGTCAATCTGGGTGGAGTGGATAATCTAAATGAAAAGTTTAAAAATTTCATGGCTTTCTATGCAAAGGCGACCAAGGACAACTCTTTGGAGAAATATGCAGTGGTAAGCCTCGAATTCAACAATCAAGTGGTTTGCACCAAAATTTAAAGTATGGAACAAGGTAATTATTCAGTTGGATTGGACATTGGAACTACCAAAATTGTGGCAATTATTGGTAAGGAAAATGAATACGGTAAAATCGAAGTTCTAGGAACTGGGAAATCAAAAAGTTTGGGAGTTCATCGTGGCGTGGTGAACAATATCACCCAAACCATTTCCTCCATTCAACAGGCAGTGGAACAGGCTGAGCTCAATGCCGGACTAAAAATTGGTTCTGTTGTAGTGGGTATTGCCGGTCAACACATTCGAAGTCTTCAGCACAGCGATTATATCACCCGCTCCAATTCTGAAGAAGTTATTTGCGATGATGATTTGGATAAGTTGTGCAATCAAGTCTACAAGTTGGTCATGCTTCCAGGGGAAGAAATCATCCATGTACTTCCACAGGAATATAAAGTTGACGGTCAATCCGAAATCAAGGAGCCCAGAGGAATGTATGGTGGTAGGCTGGAAGCTAATTTCCATGTAGTTGTTGGTCAAGTTTCTTCCATTAAAAACATTGGTAGATGCATTAAAAGTGCCGGACTGGACCTAGGGAACATTACATTGGAACCTTTAGCGTCTTCAGATGCAGTACTGAGCCAAGAAGAAAAAGAAGCAGGTGTAGCCCTAATCGATATAGGTGGTGGAACTACAGACTTGGCCATCTTTAAAGATGGTATTATCAGACATACCGCTGTAATTCCTTTTGGTGGAAATGTGATTACCGAAGATATCAAGGAAGGCTGTTCCATCATCGAAAAACAGGCCGAGTTGTTGAAGATGAAGTTTGGTTCTGCTTGGCCGGGAGAGAACAAGGACAATGAAATTGTTTCCATTCCTGGATTAAGAGGTCGTGAACCGAAAGAAATCACATTGAAAAACCTTTCAAAGATAATCCATGCCCGAGTTGTGGAAATCATTGAGCAGGTGTATGTGGAAATCAAAAACTATGGTCACGAAGAACAAAAGAAAAAGTTGATTGCCGGCATTGTATTAACTGGTGGCGGAAGTCAGCTAAAACACCTGAAGCAGTTGGTGGAATATATTACCGGAATGGATACTCGGATAGGATATCCCAATGAGCATTTAGCAGGAGATTCTGATGAAGAAATTGCCAGTCCATTATATGCCACAGCAGTGGGATTGTTGATGAATGCCATTGAAAGTCAAAAAAAGAATATGAATACCATGGATGAGTCCATGGAGGAGGAACAGGTATTGGTGGAGCATGAAGTATCTGAAGCACAGACTTCAGGCACCTACAATAAAGAGCGCAAATCTATTTTCGATAAATGGTCTGAAAAGTTGAAGGACTTTTTGGACAACGCGGAATAATAACCCTTTTGAGCAACAAAAAAATAAACAATACAAAGAACGACATGAGTAAGAGCACCGAATTTGACAACATAGCTTTTGATTTACCCAAGAACAAAAGCAACGTTATAAAAGTAATTGGAGTAGGAGGTGGTGGTAGCAATGCCATCAATCACATGTTTTTAGCCGGTATAAATGGTGTAGATTTTGTAATCTGCAATACCGATGCGCAAGCCTTACAGAACAGTTCAGTTCCCAACAAAATTCAGTTAGGTGTATCATTAACCGAAGGACTTGGTGCAGGAGCCAACCCAGAAGTTGGGGAACAAGCGGCTTTGGAGAGTATGGAAGATATCAAGGCTATGTTGGAAAGTACTACAAAAATGGCGTTTATCACAGCAGGAATGGGTGGTGGAACGGGCACAGGTGCGGCACCTGTGATTGCTAAATTGGCCCGCGAAATGGATATTTTGACCGTAGGTATTGTCACGATTCCCTTTCAATTTGAAGGTGCCATGCGAAACAAACAAGCTCAGTTGGGGATAGAAAAATTACGCTCCAATGTGGATTCTTTGATTGTTATCAATAACAATAAGTTAAGGGAAGTTTATGGAAATCTTGGATTTAAAGCGGGCTTCTCCAAAGCGGATGAAGTTTTGGCCACTGCAGCTCGAGGTATTGCCGAAGTAATTACGCATCACTATACCCAAAACATTGACTTACGCGACGCTAAAACAGTCTTATCAGATAGTGGAACCGCCATTATGGGTTCTGCCACGGCATCTGGTTCAGCTAGGGCAGGTGAAGCTATTATGAAAGCATTGGATTCTCCATTGTTAAACGATAATAAAATCAATGGTGCCAAAAACGTATTGTTGCTCATCGTTTCTGGTACACAAGAAATCACTATAGATGAAATAGGGGAAATCAACGATTATATCCAAATTGAAGCGGGGCATGGAGCCAACATTATTATGGGTGTTGGTGAAGACGACGATTTAGGTGATGCTATTGCAGTAACGGTAATAGCCACGGGTTTTCATGCTGACCAGCAGGATGAAATAGTGAATACGGAAACCAAAAAAGTATTCTACACCCTGGAAGATGAGCAAACTGCCGAGCAGGAGCTTACAACACAATCCACTTCAATACAAGACATAAAGGTACAGGCCGAGGTTGTTGAACCTACACCGGTAGTGAGGCATACTCTTGATATGGATGATGAAGTTGAAGAGGAGGTCATGGTTAGCAATCAAGGCATGGACTTAATTCCCAGTACAAAATACATAAGGAACTTCAATGTGTTTTATGAGGAAGTAGTTCCGGAAAATGTGGAGGACGACTTTGTCATTATTGAAGCCAAGAAGATTCTGAACAATATAGAGGTGGTAGACCCAGAGGTGGTTTCTCCAAAGAAAGAAGAAGACCAGTTTGCCCTTACCTTCGACATGCCCATCAATGAACCTGTGACGGAAGAGTCTGAGAATACTATAGTCTTTGATTTGGACAGTGATGTGAATGATATTGAGGTAAACGAGTATGTAGAAGTGAGTCCAGTATTGGAATTCAAGAAAGAAGGAGAGACTCGTTACAATCTTGAAGAGTACATGGAGTTGGAAACCCAATTGACAGGAGCTAAATCAGTTGCCGAGACCCATGAGCCCAAATTGGTGGATAATGAATTGGTACTTGAAAAAAAGACTTTGGAAATTGAGGGTAAGCCGGAAAATGAGAATGTACCTCAGAACAGTAAGGACCCTATGAACAGTTCCATAAATGACCTACTGGCGGAACGAGCTGATGAGCGTAGAAAAAAGCTAAAAAACTTCAATTACAAATTTCAGAACAATCGAAACAGTATTGATGAAATTGAGAAACAACCTGCCTACAAAAGACAGGGGGTTGATTTAAATGACACACCTACAGAGCAGAAAGTCTCTAGGACCACGTTGAGTGAGGATAGCAACGATGAAATGCAACTGCGTTCCAATAACTCATTCTTACACGATAATGTTGATTAGTAGTGTTTAAAAAGCATCCATTTTATATGGAAAGCTTAAACCCGGAAGTTGTAAAACTTTCGGGTTTATTTTTTTATCTTCGCAGCCCTAAACTGAATGAGAATGGGTTTGCAGGAACAAGTGATAACGGAGATGAAAGCCGCTATGAAAGCCAAAAATACTGTGGCTTTGGAGGCTTTGCGCGCCATCAAATCGGCTTTATTATTGGCAAGTACCGAAAAAGGTGCTTCCGGAGGATTGTCTGAGGCAGATGAGATAAAATTGGTACAAAAGCTGGTAAAACAACGAAAAGATAGTGCCACTATTTTTACAGAGCAGGGAAGGGAAGACTTAGCAGAACCGGAATTAGCCCAAGCCGCCATAATTGAGAAGTTTCTACCTGAGCAATTAAGCGAAGCGGATATTGAAAAAGCCGTGGTAAAAGCTATAGATTCCATTGGTGCATCCGGTATGCAGGACATGGGAAAAGTGATGGGAATAGTTTCTAAAGAATTGGCGGGACAAGCCGATGGAAAAACAATTTCCTCTATTGTAAAGGCAAAACTAAGTTCATAACATAATTGGCCCAGTAGTTCAACTGGATAGAATATCAGATTTCGGCTCTGAGGGTTGGGGGTTCGAATCCTCCCTGGGTCACGAATAAGTAGTTCGAAAAGAAAAAACGCCAAGTTTACTTGAGCGTTTTTTTGTTCGAACTATTTTCAAAGCGGAGCTTTAAAAGTATATCCAATCCTCACCTGGGATACACATTAATTGTTTCTTCAAATGTGTTTTTTTACATCCATTTTTTGATAAAAGTTTATATTCATCACTTCATAAAACTGATGAGGTAGATAGCAAAAGTGTTTTAGAAGTGTGATAAATGATTAAATTTTTAAACAAAACCACTCCTTTTAATTTCAGTTATAAAAATCAACTGGTGGTTGCACTTGTCTTAGGAAGTATACTTGCGCTTATCATGATTTTTTTGGGACCGTTTGATACTGATCGCTTTCAATCAAATTATAAGCATCTGATTTTAGGAGGCTTTGGTCTTGTATTTTCCATATGTTATTTCATTTATTCAAGGGTGGAAACGTTGAGCTATCGATACTTCAACAATAAGTGGACCATTAAGCATGAAGCGCTTTCATTCATTTGTTTGGTAATTTTCGTTAGTATTCCCATTCATTTATACAATCAGGTTTTTCTTAATGATTTTTTTATTCAAGATTTAGGAGTAAAAGAATATGTTCAGCACGGTATATGGTTTTTCCGAAGTTCCATGATTCCAATCATGCTGGTACTGTTGCCCTTTTTTATTTACTTCAGAAACAAATTTGGAGAATTGCATACTCCGGAACCTTTGAAGGAAATCGAGTTGTTCGGCACCAATAAAGGAGAAAGAATAAAAATTCAAAAGCACAAGTTGTTGTTTGTCAAATCATCTGAGAATTATGTAGAGATTTTTTACGAAAAGGATAACCGTGTGCAACATACTATTTTCAGAAACACCTTGGCCTCGATTAATGAACAAGCCCCTTTTTTACAGTATTGCCATAGGTCATATCTCGTGAATACTTCTAGCGTAAAACAGATAAAAGGCAATTCACAAAATGCAAGAATTGAATTTAATTATGATTTGGAGATTCCTTTATCAAATACCTACTATAAGCACATAAAATCCTCCCTACTGGTTTAGCCCTAAAATCTACAATTTGGGCCCTCTGCTTACTTCTTCATCAACAAAAACACCGATTCGTCACTCTTTTTAGCGATGCTTTGTTTTTTGAATTCTCTTTGGAAAGTGATTTCAAAATACAGGCATGTTTTACTGCCTTTTTAAAACAAAAAAAGATGAACCTTAAACCTGCGATTACTTGCTGTTTGCTGATGTTCTTTGCTTTAAATGGTCCCGCCAAAAAATGCTTGGACCTGAAGAACAGGATTCAGTTGTCCGACGAGATTTTTAATGAACTCGTTGCCATACGGAATGATTTGCACAACCATCCAGAACTTTCAGGAAAAGAAGAGCGGACGTCCAAAATTGTGAAAGACTATTTATTGGATTTAGGCCTAGAGGTCAAAACAAGTATTGGAGGTCATGGCGTGGTTGGAATTTTAAACGGAAACAGAAAAGGGAGGAAGATTGCTTGGCGTGCCGATATGGATGCTGCGCTTCATGCGTTCGAGAATAAGCTTAACCATAAACCCCAGGTAGCCCATATTTGTGGACATGATGTGCATACATCTATTGCCCTTGGTATTGCCAATGTGCTTTCTAAATGTAAAGATGATATCCAGGGTACATTATATTTTATTTTCCAACCAGCAGAAGAGTCTTTCCAGGGAGCAAAATCAATGATAGAAGATGGGTTGTTCGAAGAAATTCAACCAGATGAAATTTTTGGACTTCATGTTTTTCCCACTGAAATTGGTACCGTTAGTTCCAAGCCCAATGAACTGTTCGCCTATCAGAGAAGAATTAAGTTGACATTTGAAAATACTATTGACCCAGAGGCCTTCAGTGATTTCTTCCAAGAAGTATTGGAAGGATTTACGCGCTATAAAACCAATAGTGAACCTTGGTCTTTGGATTACCTAACAGACTCTCAAAAAGGTCTCGCTAATCCGAATACGATTTACAAGGATTATTTCATTTTAGGTTCAAATGTTTCCACTCGACATAAAAAAAACACCACCTCATTCGAATGCACGTATTATGAAACAGACTCCAAAAGATTGGATTCTATTTCAAAACAGATTACGAATCAGGTCTTAGATTCTGAATATGGAGAGTTTTATATCGGTACATCATTTACAGCTGAGAGACCAACAGTTATAAATGACCCAAAGTTGACTAGCGAAAGCCTGTTCATATTAGAGGATTTACATGGTAAAGAAAATGTACAACACTTTTACGGTCAGGTGCCGTATTCCAATGAAGACTTTATCTACTATCAATATGAAGTGCCTGGGGTAATGTTTCTTTTGGGAGCTTCAAACAAAGAAAAAGGAATCCATGCTTTGCCCCATACTTCGGAATTCGAAGTTGACGAGGAGGTAATAAAAATTGGAGTTAACTATTTCTCAACTTTTTTAACCGAAAAAATTAATACTAATAAATCATGAAAAAGATTAACGTAATACTATTTGCTTTATTCTGTTCACAGATATCAGCTCAAACTAAAAAAAGTCCAACTGCACAAGATTGGCAAAAGGACCTTAGGTTTTTACAAAAAACAGTGCATGAAGATTACCCCTTTTTATTTGTGAAAACTACAGAGGAAACTTTCAATGCCGAAGTTGAAAAATTGTACAACCGTATTCCTTCTTTAGAAAATCATGAAATTATAGTTGGGCTATCTCGAATTATCGCATTGTTTAAATATGGCCATATGGCTGTGGGATATAATTTGGAACCCTTCAAGTTTCACTTTCTGCCACTAAACCTCTACCAATTTTCAGATGGTATTTATGTGCAAGGGGTTCACAAGGATTACAAAGATGCCTTAGGAGCTAGAGTTTTAGAAATCAATGGTCTAAACATTAAAGAGGCCCTGGAAAAAATTTACCCGGTGGTAAGTGCGGAGAACTTTCAATTTTTTAAAGCGAGAGGGATAAATATGTTGGGAGTTATGGAAGTCATCCATGCACAGGGAATTACGGACAAGCTTCGGAATTCTGTTGAGTTTACCTTGGAAAAAGACGGAAAAACGTTTAAGCGTGAGTTCAAATCATTACCAGCGGGTGAAGTGGTCCCTTCAAGATATGGTTATATATTACAAGACGAAAATTGGTTGGATGCAAGAGATCAAAATACAACTCCTTTGTATTTAGATCAACTGGATAAGCTGTATTTTTTGGAATACTTGCCTAAAGAAAAAGCGGTATTCGTTAGACTCAGCCAAATTGAAGACGATCCGAATGAGCGTATGGAGTCTTTTTACTCGCGCTTATTTGATTTTATAGAAAAGGAAGAAGTTGAAAAGTTAATTATTGATGTAAGACTAAATGGAGGAGGCAACAACTTCAAGAATAGGTCTCTTGTTACAAAAATCATTGAGAACAAGAAGATAAATACGGTTGGAAGTCTTTTTGTTATTATTGGTAGAAGAACTTTTTCAGCATGTCAAAATTTGGTCAATGAGTTGCACAACTATACCAATACCATTTTTTTAGGCGAGCCGACATCCGAAAACATTAATTTTTATGGCGATAGCCGACCAGTAATTTTACCTAACAGCCTGCTACCAGTTTCTTTATCGTTTGCCTGGTGGCAAGATAAACCTGCATGGCAAAACGAGGAATGGTTAGCGCCGGCTATTCCAGTTGACATAAGTTTTGAAGAGTACTCAACCAACAAGGATCCTGTACTTAATGCTGCTCTGGCTTTTTCTGATAGGGACTTTAAACCCAACCCCATGCGGTTCATTACAGATTTATTCGTAAGGGGTGATATAGAACAATTGGATAAAGAGGTACCCAAAATGGTGAAAGACCCGAGATACGATTTTTTTGATTTTGAAACTGAAATTAGTAAAGCAGGGACGCATTTGGTAGGTAGTGGCAGAATGCCCGCAATTCAGGCAGGGATAGGTGTTTTTTCTTTTGTTACCCGATTATTCCCAAATTCTGCAAATGCATGGAAAAACTTGGCAGAAGCCTATTTGAAGGCAGGAGATAAAGAAAAGGCTAAGGATTTACTCCAAAAGAGTATAGTTCTGGATACAAACGGGAAATTTGGTGAAAAAGCTAAAACTTTATTAAGGGAGATAGAGAATTCTTCTAAAAATTAAAATGCGTTTCAATGGAGTAAACTAAATCCGAATTTATTCCGAATATTGTTAAAAATGGATTCTAAAAACGAAATCACTTTTGACTTCAAAAAATTAGAATGGAAATGATGAGATACGCCCATACAAATATTGTTAGTGCAGATTGGAAAAAACTTGTAGCCTTTTATGTAGAAGTATTTCAATGTCGTCTTATACCTCCAATCAGAAGGCAATCCGGTAAGTGGCTTGAGAAAGGAATGGGATTAAAAGATGCCCAGTTGGAGGGGGCACATCTATTACTTCCTGGACATGGAGAAAACGGACCCACCTTGGAGATTTATCAACACAGAACCATTGAAAATCAAAAAGCGATTTTGCCCAACAAGAGAGGATTTGCTCATATTGCTTTTGAAGTAGATAATGTGCAAGAGGTTCTTGAAGACCTTATAAAATATGGAGGAAAGTCATTTGGGGAGATTACCAAGAAAAAGGTTGATGACGTTGGCGAAATAACGTTTGTTTATGCCAGAGACCCCGAAGGAAATTTAATTGAATTACAGCACTGGAATACTCTATTACCTATGAGTTAGATAGAAATCACCCGAGATTTAAAAAAAGCAAGCAATAATCAGTGTTTCAATCAATGTGTGGAATTATGATTTGGCAGGTTTACTAGGGAATTAGGTTAAACATAAAAACTCATTTTTGTTACCATATTAAGTTCAGTTTTTAAAGACGTATTGTTCTTTAGATCATGTTTATCTTCAAGCTTACCATTTATTGTATACTCTGCTTGCTTTTAAATACTTAGGTCAGTCTTTTTGTAATTTTTTTTACATTTAATAGGAAAACTGACCATCAAATGAACCGATACATCGCAGTGTGGCTGCTTTTTTTTGGTTTTACTTTTGTTACCCATGGCCAAAAAAAAGGAATAGATAGTCTAAAAACTGTTTTCGTAGATTCCGAACTACCTGACACTCTCCGTTTTGAAGCTGGTTACAGCCTATTGCGTATGCAATTG
Source organism: Flagellimonas meridianipacifica (assembly GCF_003001695.1). Classification (GTDB taxonomy): domain Bacteria; phylum Bacteroidota; class Bacteroidia; order Flavobacteriales; family Flavobacteriaceae; genus Flagellimonas; species Flagellimonas meridianipacifica. The sequence continues at coordinate 2,047,444 of NZ_PVYX01000001.1, forward strand.
CCTATAAATATGGATAGTGCACGCCGCACTGGAAAAGGAATACTTGCCTTGGCCAAAAAAAGCAAGGATAAGAATTGGGAGGCATTGGCCAATAAATGGATAGGGATTACACATGCTGAAAAAGGACAGTTTACAAAAGCCCACGAATACTTTTTTACAAGTCATGAACTGTTGTTAGAACTGGATGATGAAAAGGCAATCGCAACTTCATTGGGCAATATTGGCACCGTGTTTTACGAAATGGGAGATTATCTCCAGGCCCAGGATTATCTTTTAAAGTCGCTAAAACTTTCTGAAAAAGTAAAAGATAGTGGGGCGATATCCAGAGCGTTGAACAATTTGGGAAATGTGCACAATGATTTAAAAAACCCATCTGAAGCCTTGGATTACTATCATCGTAGTCTGGATATAAAAGAAAAACTGGGTCAAAGAAACCGCCTACCCGCAGCTTACAACAACATTGGTCTGGTCTATTCACTAATGGGAGACTCCAAGTTGGCCATTCAAAATTTAGATAAAAGTGTGGCCATAAGTGAAGAACTTGGAGACAAACGTTCCCTTTCAAGAGCCTATGCCAATTTAGGCATAGAGTATTCAAAACTAAAAGAGTACAATAAGGCTTTAACCCTTTTAAATGACGGGGTTCGAATTAAAAAAGAAATTCAAGATGATGATGGGCTGGCGACCACTTTGATTTACCGTGGTCTAAATCACTGGGAAATGAAGCGGTTTTCCTTAGCCGAGGAAGATTGTACGCAGGGGCTTAAAATGGCTGAAACTTCTGGAGCTCTAATTTATCAAAGTTTAGCTTGTGATTGCTTGAGCAAAGTGTACGAAGCACTTGCAAACTATAAGGAAGCCTTACGTTTCAATCAACGATTGACTATTCTTAAGGATTCATTGTTGAATAACGAAAAGGCACAAGAAATCACCAAGGCAGAAATGAACTATCAGTTTGAAAAAAAACAACTGGCCGATAGCATTAAGTATCATAAACTTCAAACAGAACAGCAGGTAGCTCATGAACGAGATTTGAACAAACAGAGTACAAAGTTTTATTACACCCTACTTATAAGTCTGGGAATTATTTCATTTTTGGGTTTTTTGTATTGGAAACACAGGCAAAACCTAAAGTTGAAGAAAGTGGAGAACGAATTGTTGAATTCCGAAATTGAATTCAAAAAAAAGGACTTGACCACACTGGCCGTAAACATTTCGAACAACCAAGAGTGGGCAGAATCCTTGGCCGTGAGGTTAGATTCTTTAAAGGCTGCTACCGGAAGAAAAAGGTTGAAGGAACTCCAACTTCTTGAAGAAGAAATAAAGAACAAGATATGGGTGAATAAAAACAGTGATGACTTTTATCAAAAAGTGGATGCACTGAGCAGTTCTTTTTATAATAGACTTCACGAAAAATTTGAAGGCTTGACCAAAACCGAGGTGCGTTTGTGCTCTTTTATTAAGCTTGATTTGAACACCAAGCAGATTGCCACACTTCAAAACATCAACCCTGCTTCTGTAAAAATGAGTCGAAATAGGCTTAGAAAAAAGCTTGGTCTATCCCCAGAGGATGATTTATCGGAATTTTTACGCGCGTTTTAAATAATTATGTAAATAATTGATTTTGAATTACTTAAAAATGTTTTTGTAGCTTTTGTAACCCATTTGTAATCCCCATAAAGGGACTGTGTAACCCTTTTGTAACCATTCATTTTTCTTTTGTAGAGCCTTACCGTGACTAGGTTTGCTCCGAATTAAAAATCTAATAGTCATGAAAAAAGTAAGCATGTTTTTGTATTCCGTAATCGCCTATGCGATTGCCTTCGCATCCATTTTATTTTGGATTGCATCGGTGGGTAACCTAATTCCTGGTCTGGGAATTGATAGGGAGCCACAAATGTCACCCCTAATCGCCATTCTCTACAACTTGATGTTGATATCTCTTTTTGGAGTCCAGCACAGTGTTATGGCCAGAAAATGGTTTAAGGAGCTATTCGCTAAATATTTCCCTAGACCTATTGAACGCAGCACCTTTGTATTGTTCTCCGGATTGTTACTATTCAATTTAGTGTACAACTGGCAGCCCTTGGGAGGAACCATATGGGAAATAGGTCCAGACAGTATGTGGTACTATGTTCTGTACGTACTGTTCTTTATGGGGTGGGCGATTTTGTTCATCAGCTCTTTTTTAATCAACCATTTTGATTTGTTTGGATTACGCCAGACATTTTTAGAGTTACAGAACAAGCCCTATACGCAATTGAATTTCAAAATTATTTCGTTCTATAAGTATGTTCGTCACCCATTGTATTTTGGAATGTTGTTGGGCATGTGGGCCACACCGTTAATGTCTATAACCCATTTGACCTTTGCCATAGCCATTACCGTTTATGTGGTTATTGGTACCAGCTATGAAGAAAAGGATTTGGTCAATGAATTTGGCGATACATATAGAGCTTACCAGGCCAAAAAACCAATGCTCATTCCGTTCACAAAACGGGCAAGAAAAGGGGTAAAGTCTTCAATACCAAATAACATATAATCAAAATAATCATCAATCATAAAAATGAATCGACAAAATAACCCAATCAACAAATGCAAAATGAAAACAAAATCAAATTATAAAATGCCTATGTTCTTTGGATTTTATTCTGGTACGGGAATAAAGTCAAGCCAAGGCGCGAACTACCTAAAGGTAGATGAGCGGGCATGTTCCAAACTCGATGCTATCTTTTGGGACTAGATAAGTTCAATTTCAATAAAGAACAGCACATTTCCAATTGAAGGTTAAGGTCGGACAGATTGAATCTGTCCGATTTTATCATTTTTGAATCAATCAATTGAAAAAGGCTGTGCTACCAAAAAGGTTTCCACGGTTTTGAATTTTACAAGGGGTACTCTTCTGGATTTACTTAGATTATATTTTTCCGGGTTCATACCAACGCCATGATGATAGATTACTCCGCGTTTGTAATCAATTAGGTTCCATAATCCATATTCCAGAAATTGAGGTGACAGAAGGAAATCTTTCTTTTTTCCCGAGTATAAATCGACAACACTCACACTAACATATTGGTCATCAGTTTTGTAGTATTTCAGATTGGGTCGAAAAACATAATTTTCTGATAAAGCCGAAGTATACACATCCAAAATACTTTTTCTATAATACTCTTGCTTCCGTATTTCAGCTTGAGTGGCATTGGCTTGCATAAGCTGTTCCAGGGCACTTCCAAGCTCTAAGATTGCAAAACTTAAACTTAAACCAGCCTGCATTCTTGCCATACTGGAATACATTCTAGAACGATATCTTGCCATATTAGCCTTATATTCAATGCCTGGTCGTCTTTGTGAACGGTATTTAAGAAAATCTGAATAGTTCTTATCGGACATTTTCTGATAATAAGCACGTTGGTTGGAGGCCATCTGGGCCGCGCCACTGTTCTCGTAGTTCTGCATTCTTTCCAAATCTTTTTCCAGCTTAGGCAAGGAACTATCCAATCCGTTGTAGTGTAAATTGATATCTATTGGAGAAAAGCCATGCTTATATATCAGTTTTCCGGTGTTTTTATCATATCCGGCAAGAATCAATTCACCGATAAAAGCTACCCGGTCTTTATTGATTCTTAAGGAAACGGGGAAACTACGGCCCGTTCGGGTAATGGATTTATTAAATATCGGTTGTCCTGTTTCCGCGTTGACAGCAAATAAAGTTGCTGAACTAGCAAAATAGAGTAAATCGTCATTTTCTATCAGATTGCTCGTAAGGGCTTCTTTTTGTTTTTGGCTCCATTTAATCTTTCCATCCTTTTTTGATACGGAGATTAAATGAAAATTTGAGGTTTTGTCTTCTCCTCGAACATAAAGGTGATTAGTTTGCGAGGTAAGGTTGGTTGGGGTCATAGTTTTAGGCAACTCCATTTCCCAGAGCAATTCACCACTTGTTTTGGAAAAACATGATAGATGGTTTTCTGAATTGACCAAAAAAAGATGTGTTTCGTCTAAACTCGGAATAAGGGGTGATACTTCTCCTATTTTTTTTGCACCAAAATCCGTTTCCACTTTGCCAGTATCTATATCAACCACTGTGATAGTATCGGAAAAAACAAAAGCTTTTCCCCCATCCAGCAATACAAAGGGTTGCTTGTTCCATGAAGTCGTTATTTCAGTTTCCCATAGCGATTCACCATTTTTCAAGGAAACAGCTGCAAGGACAACTACATCCTTTTGGGCGCTGTAATTGATAAAGATTTCAGTATTGGTCTCCAACACAAATCCATAGTTGTTAGGGTAGTCTCTTTGCCAAAGTAGTTTTCCTGTGTCCAAATCCAAGCAAACAAAAGAGGTCTTTTTCTTTTCCTCTCTTTTGAGCACAATAGAGGAGTTTGAAACCCAAAAAGTACTGTAACTCCCTTTTTCACAAGTATATTGCCAATTGATTTTTCCTGTATTGGAGTCAATCATCATATAAGATGAAGAACGTAGTTGTGGCGTATTTTCTATCAGACCAAGCAAAAGTTTGTTTTCATCAACAAGTTGCATGTTCTCTAAAAGCTGATGGCCCAAAGGTAGTTGAAAGAGAACCTTGGATTGTACTGTCGCTCGCTTCAAAATGTTCTCATCCGTAGTGGACATCCACATTTCTCTTTGAGAAAAAAGGAGTTGTGAGAGCAAAAAGAGGAAAACTATTAAACTTATTCTTGATTTCATCCTAGAAAAGATTGTTGTATCTAGTTAGCTGAATTCGCGATAGCCAATAAATCTTCTTCAATCTTTGTGCTGTTTAGATTTCCGGTACTTACAAAGTAGACCAAAAAGTGTTTTTTCACTTTGTGTACCATCGTCATTGCTTTCATTTTAACCTCTTTTCCTTCATTAATAACGATACCGTCATATTCGTAGAGGTATCCCTTTTTCTTTTTGCCCAAGACTATCTCCTTGCTTTGTACCAATTCGGATTCTGACAGAGCGTTTTTCCCAACATCAAAAGCGACCTGATTGGCTCTTTTTATGTTCCAAATAATACCTTTTAGGCCCATGACAAAGCCACCAGCCGCTAAATCTTCATTATTGAATTTTCCAATGATATTTTCGGCATCGCTTCTGCTTTTTTTCTGATTCATCCATCCAGGGGGAAGTGTAAAAGAAATGCCATCATATACCACACTGGTAGGTTCCAAGGAAGTTTCATCCAAAGAATCTTTTAAAATTTCTTGTACTGATAGTTCAAGGGTTTCTTCATGGGTAATACCGCTAGCATCCTGGGATGGCATTCGTATACTATGTAAAGTGTTTTCAATAAAACCCATGGATTTTTTGTAGCTGGAGTCATTGAGAACCGAGATAAGGGACAAGGTATTTTCCTCAAGGGCTATGGCATAGGCAATCCCTATCAGTTTTACTACTATTCCTTCTGTCGAGTAATCTCCTTGATAGGTTGTTTTGATAACCTTATTGCCATTGATCAGCATTTGTTTTGTCTTTTCCAAAGGAACCAGATTTCTAAGGCCTGAACCACTAAGGTTTTCAACTGAGGTTTTGTATGCGGAATCAATATCGTTTGTGTTTTCGGTTTTTTGGGCAATTATTGAATACCCTGCGTTCTTGAATTGATAAACTAAGGCATTTTGTTGTTCCATACCTTTAAGACCATCGTATAAATCCATTATAAATTGACCTTGTGGATCTTCATACAATTCTTGGGCATTTGTACAAAAACCAATGCAGAGATAACTTATCAATATTAGTGCTTTCAACTGTTTCATGATGATTGAATTAGTGTTTCAGCTAATGTATTTTAAGTGGTTCCTTTTGATTGTCAACCTTGTTACACATTTTGACAATTTGGTTACTTCGGGTATGCATGATATTCCAATGAAAAGGATGGAAGCGGGTAACAGTTATCAGCATATTTGTCCATAAACACAAAAGCTTGGAATATCAGAGGTTTTGTTCTTTTGGTTTTACATCGATTTAATTCAGAAATAAGGGTATAAAGCCGTAACTTAAAAGGGTTGAACCCAAGATTTGATGCTTGGTCAAAATTGATTTGCGCTATCACCTGTCTCATGGAATTTTATTCTTTTCCATGATATGCTGAAAAAGCAGATAGCGATGTTATTAATTAGCAAATAACCAGCTATGACCCGATATCTGTGTTTTGTATTGGTTCTTTTGTGCTTTGGGGCACACGCACAGGAAGCTAAGAGAGACAGCTTGGTAAAACTTCTTGCACGGGATTTAACGGATACTACTAGGGTAAATGCCCTTATTGAAATGGCAAAAATTGAGGTGGATGCCAAGAATAAGAGCTCAGCCGATTCACTGTTCCAATCAGCCCTAACCATAGCTCGCCAAATGAATAGGATTGATGACAAGGCAAAAGCTTTTGAGAGTGTTGGGCATTATCAACTAAAAACAAGAGCTTATGATTCTGCAGTAATCTATTACAAAAAAGCACTGGAAATTGATAAGGAGCAAAACAACATATTGGCTCTGGCCCGTAATCATGATAATGCAGGTACCGCATATTTTTATAAAGGGGACTACAACCAAACCCTATATCATTTTTTGGAACGACTTTCCTATTGTGAACAGTTAGGTGATTCAACCTGCGTTTCTGCTGCGAGTAACAATTCCGGTCTGGTGTTGATAAATCTAGGTCGCTATGAAGATGCTATTTCGTATACACTTAGAAGCTTGAAAATTGATGAGGACTTAGGGTATAAACAAGGTATTCTTTCCTCCCAAATGAGCTTGGGAAACATCAATTATTACCTCAAAAATTACGATAAGGCCATTGAGTACTATCTTGACATTGTGGCAACTTGCGAGACCATGGAAAATCAGGAACTTAGAATTTCCCACGCCTACAACAATATTGCATCCATTCATTTTCAACAGAAGGAATTCAAGAAAGCAGCGGAGTTCTATAAAAAGAGTTTAGTACTCGAAGAAGAATTTGGCAACGAAGGTGGTATTGCATTAAAGTATAATAACCTCGGTTCGGTCCACAAGGAATTGAATGAATATAGCACTGCAGAATCTTATTACCGTAAGGCCCTGTCGATGCGTGAGGAATTGGGTGACCTATATGGAATGAGTTCCACTGAAAACAATTTAGGACAACTTTATCTGGCAAAAGGTGTTCCAGCCATAGCACTCGGGTTTTACCAATCGGCTTTAGGCCATGCCGAGCAAGCAGGATCTTTGGAAGCTTCAAAAATTGCTTACGAGGGAATTGCCAAATCATATAAGAATCAAGGGCGATACCGATTATCGCTGGAATCCTATGAGCACTTCTTAAGGTTAAACGATAGTTTATTGAATGCAGAAAAAACCAAGAAAATAACAGAATTGGAGGCGCGCTACGATAGTGAAAAGAAGGAAAGCGAAATTGCTCTACTGAAAAAAAATGAGGAACTGCAACAAGCCCAACTTGTGCAGCAAGAAGCGAGCCTACGAGCCAATAAACTCCTACGAAACATTTTGTTTGTTGGTGTTGCGGTGTTGTTGATAGTGGTTTTTTTAATTGTGTATGGTTACAAACAAAGGCTTGCAGCAAAAGAGCTCGTCGAAAAGAATCAACGTGAAACCGAGGCTATTCGTTCACGTTTCTTCGCTGGTATTTCCCACGAATTTAGAACTCCCCTTACCTTGATTTCAGCTCCGGTCGTGCAACTTCAAAAAAAGTATCAAAACGAAAAGGAAACCTATGGGATGCTGGGACTCATCCATCGGAACGCTGATCGGCTTCTAAAGTTAATCAATCAGATATTGGACCTTTCTAAATTAGAGGAGGGTAAACTACGTCTACATGTGGCAAAAGACAGTATAATTTCCTGGTTACGAGTAATCTCGGCCTCTTTTACCTCATTAGCAGATAGTAAGAATATCACGTTCACCCAAAGTTTTCCCGAAACGGATATCATCTCCTTTTTTGATAAAGAGAAGATAGAGCAGATTCTTTCAAATTTGCTGTCCAATGCCTTAAAGTTTACCCCAAATGGAGGGAAGGTTGCATTACTGGTAGAGCAAAATGGTCAAGACCTCAATATTGAAGTTAGAAATACAGGACCACAAATTTCAGAGGAAGACAAAACCAAAATTTTTGAACGTTTCTATCAATCGGATATACACGATAATTCCCAGGGGACGGGAATTGGACTTGCTCTGGTGAAGGAACTTACTGAACTGCATCATGGCTCGGTTGCGGTACAATCCAACAAAAAGTATACTACATTTAGCCTGTTGCTGCCATTAAATGATGATTCCTATGCTACAGAAATTAAGGTTGAACCAAAAGACGTAAGCCCTAAAAACGGTACACCGGAAGTGGGTTTATCCGAAGAATCATCACTAGACCCTGCAAACCAAACCGACTTACCCATAGTACTTTTGGCAGAGGATCATCGTGACCTTCGAAGCTATGTTAGTGGGCAATTGAGTGACATGTATTCTATAAAAGAAGCTCAAAATGGGCGTATGGCTTGGGAAGTAGCAGAAAAAGAATTGCCTGACCTCATTATCACAGATTTGATGATGCCAGAAATGGATGGAGAGGCCTTCTTAGAAAAAATACGGGGTGATTCAAAGACCCAGCATATCCCCATTATTATGCTAACCGCTAGAAAAGAGCAGGAAAGTAAATTGAAGACCATTGGAAAAGGGGCAGACCATTTTCTCACAAAGCCTTTTGAAATTGAAGAACTCAGAGTAAGAATTAAAAGTCTCTTGGAACAAAGAAAACGCATACAGGATTATCATAAATCTCAATTCTTGACGAATCCAAAGGCAGAGGCCATTACCTCTAGTGATGATCGTTTTTTGCAAAAGGTAGGGCATATCCTTGCCAAAAATCTGGACAATAGTTCATTTTCTGTAGATGAATTTGCTGATAAAATGAGCATGAGCCGCGTACAACTATATCGTAAAATGAAAGCTACTATTGGGTATAGTGTATCTGATTTTATTAGGCAATATCGATTGAAAAAAGCCTACGAATATCTGAAAAGTGGTAAGGGCACGGTGTCCGAGATAGCATACGACGTAGGATTTAACAATTTGTCATACTTCACCAAAGCCTTCAAAGAGGCGTACAACCTCAAACCCTCTGAAATGCTTCAAAAAACAAGTTGAAAGAAGAGTACTGACTCAATTCCTTTTGAAACCAATGATTCTTTTTTGTTGTAGAGGAACATGCTGTATCAAAACTTGAATAGTGATTCATTTTGTATCCATGTAACCACTGTATTAAAGATGGTAACCTCCTTGCTACCTGAACCAATAGTACATTTCTAGTTTTGATTATATCAAAAACTAGGTATTATGGACACATATTTTACAGTATTCAAAAGCATTTGGAGTAAAGATGGATTGAACCGTCTTTTAATCGTTACGATTACGTCGTTATTTGTTTTGGGATGTAGCAATGACGACAATGGGGACGAGTTTGATTATTCTTTGGAAGGTGACAACCTATCCATAGCTGACATCACTGGAAATTGGACTGCAACGTTTGCTGAATTTGAATTGCTTTCCGACTCAAATAGCACTATAGAACTTGTTTCGCAAGGGGGTAATGTAACATTGAATATTCAAAGTAATGGAAGATTTACCTCCACAATTGGTTTTCCTGGAGAAGCTGCCGAACAGTTTTCTGGACAATTGGGATTCTTTGAGTCTCTTCTGGTCCTTTTGGATGATGAAGATGAACCCGGAGATGAGGCTTTTTTAAATATCAACTTGACATCTGATGATGTGCTGGAAGTAGATGGTATCCTAGAGTTGGATTTTGATTCTGACGGTAGCTTTGAAGATACCTTCGTCGATTTAAGGATGGTAAGATAGACCATCATCCTACAAGTAAAAACTCAACTAAACCTTAAAAATGAAAAATACAAGCACAACACTAGGACTATTATTAAGTGTATTTGCCATTATATGCTTGAAGGCCCAAGACAAAAAGACAAACGAATATGGCTTCTCAGTAGGACTACTTACAGGAGGGGATGTCTACGTTGCTGAGTTAGACCAAAACTTCGATTTAGAAAGTGGTGTTTCTATACTAGGTTTCTACGATTTTTTTATTACTGATGGGTTTGCGGTAGGTTTAAACGGAAGCATAGCATTGCCTTATTTGGCACTAATTGATGAAAATGTGACGTTTTATGAGTTGGCCCTCGCATTGAAACCTAGATTTTCACTAAGTGACAAAGTATCCTACAAACCGGGATTCAATTTGGGCTATAGGCTAATTACTTCAGATGAATTAAGTGAGGACGGAGGGACAATTGAAGGTCTTGGCCTAAACCTTACCAACGAACTTCAATTTCATATCTCTAATAGTTTTACACCTTTTTTGGATGTCGGCTTCATTACTCAAGCGGCTGGTGGTAATGATGAGTTCAACACAACCTTTTCTCCCTTGATCGTTATTCGTGGCGGTTTGGTATTCAATTAAAGACTTTGAGTTAGCGTTTTAAGTTTAGTTTAGGTAGCATTCCAGGAAGAGCAATACTTCCTGGGATTTTCTTTTTGTTTCACACAATTCATAACTTGGAGAACATATATTCTCGAGATGAAAAAAACATTTCTTTTATTGTTTTTGGTTTCTTTCACATGTTTCTGTCAGGATTATGAAGTCAAAGATTTTAGCTCAGCAAAAGAGGTAAGGGCATTCGCAAAATTTGAACCCAAAGAAGGAGTTTTGTTGTTTGTTGGCCAGGAATTGGAGGCGGTTGGCGGGTTGGAAGAATATAGTGATGGGTACTTGAATCATTTTCCAAAACCGGCAGGATGGACCACATATACGAATATGAGTCCTGGAGAGTATTCATTTGGTCTTCGATTTGAAGGATTGGATGGACTATGGGAGAATGCAGATTGGGGGGACAATGTTTACAATGCCCATATACAACATTTGGATTCAGATTACACCAATATGATTATGGCAATTGGGTTGAGTTTTATTAATCATGAAGAAAAGGTTGCGGATGGGACCCATGACAAGTATATTGATAGGTTAGGTAATTTTTTGCTATCCATAAATAATCGTCCTGTTTTTTTACGAATTGCCTACGAATTCGACGGTGACCCTTGGAACCATTATGATAGGGAAACTACCGTTAAGGCCTATCAACGAATCGTGGATAAGCTTCGCGCTAGAGGAGTAAACAATGTGGCCTATGTATGGCAATCCACAGGCTATATTTCAAATCAAGAACAGTTGGAAGGATGGTATCCAGGCGACGATTATGTAGATTGGTGTGGTGTATCCTTTTTTAATCGCTGGAAAGAGATTGAAATGTTTGAGTTTGCCCGAAGAAAGGGGAAGCCGGTGTTTATTGCTGAAGCCACCCCGACTATTTCCGATTACGGCGGAAAGCTCTACGGAATTACCAAAGAAACTCAGCTAAGCAATCCCAAACAGGCAGAAGAGGCATGGCAAAAGTGGTTTTTACCTTTTTTTAGGACCATTGAAGAAAATGCGGACGTAGTCAAGGCTGTACATTATATAAATTGTCACTGGGACTCCCACCCTATGTGGAAGGAAAATCCAACGTTTAAGGGAATAGACGCTCGCTTGCACCTAAGTGATAGTGTTAGCAAAAGATGGTTAGAACGAATTTCAAAATCACCCTTTATTCTTTCTTCGGAAAACTTATATCAACTGATAGGAACAACTGCCAACAAAGAATAGTCCGTTTTATTTCACCCTTTTTACCTTATTCTGCTTCAGGTGTAAAAGAATAGTGGCACTGAACCCAAAGAAAAAATTACCATCACGAGTATTAAAGTTATTACGTGTTTGCGTGATGAAGACATCATCGGCAATGTTATGGGAATTTGTCATGTAGAACTGGAGCATAAGGTCTGTCAGCTCCCAATTGACTCCCAAAGAAAAGGCATCAAACGTAGTTGAAGATTCAATGGGATTGGCTAAGTAATAGTATTCTGACGTAACGGAAACATGTCCTCCAATCCGATATCTACCCCCAAAACCCAATGCGAAATGGTTGGTTGGATCTTCTGGATCTATTGTAGAGTTTCTGTGAATAAAAGTAGGGGATAGCTGAAGCGAAAAATTCCTTGTGAATTTTCTTGCCAATAATAGCTGGGTTCCAAAAGACAGTTTTTCGGAAAAAGAACCCGTTTGATTAATAGACCTGCCGGGATTGGTCTTTAAACTGGCATTCTGAAAAAGTGTAATGGAAATAGGTGAGCCTTTTCCTGTTTTTTGATAGACCAATCTATATTTTCCGTAAGCATCAAAAATACCATCAAAAGTGGTAACCCCGACTCCTAGTGTAAATCTATCTGTAAATGCATAGGAGGTGCCAAACCTTGAAGTCACCCTATCTGCAACAAAGGCCTGTGTTTCCTGTGGAATGTTCCAAAATCGCGTATTCGCGGAAATTTCCAGTCCTCCTTGTTTTCGTGTCTCCACAGATTGTCCAAGACCAATGCGTGTAGCTTTAAAGGTAGCTTGTATTGGGTAACTGGTTTCTTCTTGTTCTTTTTCCAAAGATTCCAACAGACTTTGGGAATACCCCATATTGGATATTGCCAAAGTACATAAAACCACTAAAGGATATATCTTAATTTTCATAGGGCAGATATTCTTCAAATCTAAAATTAACTTCTATGGTCTTTGAAATATTTCCTGCAACTATGGGAGGAATTTTGATTTTGAAATCGGCTACCGTTAAATTGAAGGTCCCGGAAAAACTGATTTTATCTTGGTCGTTTTCAATTTTTGTCTTTATCTCTAATTCTTTAGAAACCCCATGGATGGTAATGTTGCCCTTAATAAGTTTGGTTTGCTCTTGAGGTAATGGTCGTTCCAAATCGAGGATTTTACCTTCAAAGGAACATTTCGGGTAGATGTCGGACTCAATATAGCTTTCATTGAAGTGTTCCTGCATGAGTGCCTTTTTGAATACAAAAGCTCGCATAAGCATGCTAATGGCCACTTCTTTAGAAGTAAAATCCACGATACTCAGTACCTGATTGTTGGTAGCTTCAATATCTTCCACGGAGGTGTGTGAAAAAAAACTCACCTGTCCCTGTTTGGTAATAATTCGTTCCCCAGCTTGCCCAAGACAGAGTTGGGATAGGGATAAGGCTAGAAGTAAAAGAAATCTATTCATCTGTTTTTTTTACCAGTACGCAATTCAATAAAACAGCATCCATTAAGAATCCCTTGCAAATACCTTTAAGAACAACTGAATCACCTTTGGACAATGTTTGTACTTGTGCGACCTGATCTTCTTTCATATCGCACATTATGCACATATATTCTCCACTGCCCTGCAATAATACAGTATATCTATTGTTCAAAAAAGTAACTTCCTTTACAATACCTTCTACTTCAAGGGTTTTTTCTACATAAGTGGCATTTGCCAGTTCTTCATTGGATAGAAAGGAAGCCACTAAATCTTTGGATGTAACATGAAGTTCGGCCTCTGTGGAAACACCGTTTTCATTGGGCTTTTTTTGTATGGTATCATTTACATAGCGCAATAAAAACAAACCCAATAGTAGGATTATGAATAATATGAGGCTTTTTCTTAAGGTCATGCTATTTCATCAATAGTTTGTGAAATGCGTTATTAGGATGTTAGTTGTACAAAAATAACCCACAGAAGCGACATCTGTATGATATCATCTCCTGTGGGCAGTAAACAACTAAACTGGAAAACTAATATTAAACATAGCAATTCATTTCCCTTTCGTAGTTGACCAAGCCCTCGCGGGGTGTTGACTCATCAATATTCTCATAATCGTCATCATAGTCGTCATCACATGAGAATACAGAAGTCAGTAATACCAGGGCCATGGTCTTTAACAGAATAGTTGCTGTGAACTTTACTTTTTTCATGATGTTGTTGTTTTAAGGTTAGATATTATTTGTGAATTGCTTTACTGAAGAATGGCACTATTGGATAAACCCAGTGTCGGAGTAGTATCTTCATCCCAATCATTGGAAGTGAATCCTTCACCGTCATAAGCGATGCTTGAACCAGCTGCCACGTTAGGTACAAATCCACCGGCATTCCAAATACCAGCTTCTACTGCAACAGATTCACGTGCATTTCCAGCGGCGCCCCATTGTACAAAGCTTCGGATGTTGGCAGCATCTCCAAAACTGTCATTATTGGCATAGAGACCTAAACCTCCTGCATTGTCAGGAGCAGAAAGAGACACTGGAGAGATGACCAAAAACTCACCCGGATTCAAGCTTACGTTACCACTTACAATATCTGTAGCAGCCGCATCACCGATTCTGAAGTATTGACCAGGGCCAAGGCACATCCAATAGTTGGAAAGATCCACAGCTACATTGCCATTGTTATATAGTTCAATCTCATCGTCTATTAGGTATTCCACCTCATTTATAATTACTGATCTTTTTTCTAATGGTTCTCTGAATACATTAGCATCTCCAAAAGTTTGGGTAGAGGTGCCTTCCCAATCATTAGAGGTAAAGCCTTCACCATCATATGCTATACTTGAACCAAAGGGAACATTGGGCACAAATCCACCAGCATTCCAAATACCTGCTTCTACTGCAACAGATTCACGTGCATTTCCAGCAGCACCCCATTGTACAAAGCTTCGGATGTTGGCAGCATCTCCAAAACCGTCATTATTGGCATATAGACCAAGTCCACCTGCGTCATTTGATGCTTCAAGTGATACCGGAGAGATAACCAAAAATTCACCTGGCGCCAAGTTTACGTTACCACTTACGATTTCAGTTGCTGCTGCATCTCCAACTCTAAAGTATTGACCAGGACCAAGGCACATCCAGTAGTTGGAAAGGTCTACGGTTTCTGTTCCATTATTATAAAGCTCAATAAGGTCATCAACTAAGTATTCCACTTCATTGATTACAATAGATCTTACTGTAGGAGCAGTAAAGATATTGGCAGCACCAAAGGTAGTCTCAGTGGTTTCTGACCAATCCGAAGCGCTAAAACCTTCACCATCATAAGCAATACTGTTATCTGCACTGCCTACAACTTCTACATACTCACCTTCTGTCCAGATATTCGCGGCTACGGCAACATTTTCTCTTGGGCTTCCAGGAGCACCCCATTGAACGAAAGAACGGATGTTTACAGGATCACCAAAACCAGCATTGTTCGCGTATAGACCTATTCCACCTTCTGCGTTTGGCATTTCATATGCAACAGTTAAAAACGAACCTGGTGTCATGTTCACGTCGCCTTCAGTTTGGAGGTCCCCAATTCTTCTGTAGGTCCCTGGGCCAAGACATAGGAAATAATCGCTTACATCTACATCAATAGCTCCATTGTTGTATAGTTCGATGGAGTCGCCCAAATAAGCAACTTCGTTCAATATTATCGAAGCACTTTGAACTGGAGCATTGAACTCGTTTTCAGCTCCCAATGAAGGTGTTGTAGTTTCGGACCAATCCGAAGCACTGATTCCTTCACCATCATAAACGATACTGTTATCTTCATCTTCTACAACCGGTATAAATTCGCCTTCTGTCCAGATATTGGCCTCAACGGCAACATTTTCCCTCGGACTTCCAGCAGCTCCCCATTGTACGAAAGAACGAATATTGGCGGCGTCTCCGAAACCATCATTGTTGGCATATAGACCTATTCCACCTTCTTCATTGGGCATGTCATAACCAATTACCAAGTATTCTCCAGGTGCTAGGTCAACATTTCCTTCGGTTTCCAAATCACCAATTCTTCTGTAGGTGCCTGGGCCAAGACATAGGAAATAATCGCTCAAATCTACGTTTATGTCTCCATCGTTAAAGAGTTCGACAGAACCTTCCAAATAAGCTACTTCGTTAATTACTACCGAAGCACTTCCAGTTGGATCTGGGGGAGTTGGATTGTCCACCACAGGATCATCAATAATAATTTCGGTGTCATCTTCGGAACAACTCCAAGTCATGGCAAGCAGGGCCATTACAAATACATACTTTTTCATTTTAATTGTTTTTAAGGTTTAATGAATTACGGCTACAAAGCAACCAAGACGGGGGCTTCATAGCATTATAAATGTTGGTGAAAGGGAATATTTGACTTTAAAAGGGAATACTTTAACGGTGACCTTTTAATTAGCTATCCACCTTTCGATTAATTTTTAGTTAGATAATCTTGATTCTGAACCTGAACTTTCTCGCAGTTACAAAACGTGACGTTTAAGTTGTCTGTAACTTTCTCACCTTCTTCAGGGCAACCCAGTTCGGTGAGTACATTAAGGGCTTTTGAAATCTCATTGGCCCGAATGAAATTGAATACAATCAGCGAATCCATGGGATATAGGTTTACATTCGTAATGTCCTTTATGTTCAGTAGGGCGTCTTTTATTTTAATAGAGCATCGATTACAGAATGCTCTTTGTACCGGTATTCTCGCAATATTGGTTTTCATATTTCTTGCCTTTTAGAATACCCTTGAAAGATTGAATCCAAAGAAAATGTCTCCTTCCGACCAATCGCCAGTTGCTTGTCCGAGAAAACCATTGGTATTCATCGGTTGAGCATTTGTAAAATGTAATTGGAACACATGTCCCCCCGTTTCAATATCAAAACCTACTGAAAGCGGATTGTTGAAAGGAGAGTTTGAAGCTCTATTTAAATGCAGTCCATAGTCAATATTAAGCGACACCCTTTTGGAGATTTTATGTCTACCACCAAATCCAATAGCGTATTGGGAATTCTCTTGTTCATCCAATTGGACCAAATTCTCATGAAAAAAAGTAGGGATCAGTTCCAGTGAAAAGTTTTTATTGAACTTTTTTACAATCAGGAGTTGGGCGGTGTATCCCAAACGATTTTTAAATTCAAGACCGGGCAAGTTGGCGTCATCCAAAGCACCATTTATCAGTAGGGTTCCGAACCCTACCAAGGTAAATGGAGAACCTTTCTTTTTTTGACGTATCAATCTAAGTTTTATGGAGCTCTCATAGGTTTTCAGAAAAGAACTGCGGGAAACGCCAATGTTTATCCCATCTGAAACACCATAGATAAAATTGAGTCGTGTAACTGCCTGGTCCAATCCGAAGAAATCTTCAAAACCAGGTTTAATGGAACCAAATCTATGGGAAACCACAAAGTACAGTTCCTTTTTTGATACCATTTTGGTGGACTCAAAGTTTACAATTTTAAGCCCCTTAAATGCGGCACTTTCGTAATCGTTGACCTCTTTGTTGTCTATTTCAGACAGAAGGTCGTGCTGTGTAAACCCTAATAAGGGTATTAGGAAAATGATGATATAAATTATTTTCATTTTGTTTGTTTTTATTGGTTATTGATGAGGATGGCTTGATCTATTTTTACTATTTCAAGCAGGTCGTCAAATCCTACACAGCGACCTTTTATTGTAATGTTAGATCCATTGTCAAATACCCCTTTCACTTGCTGAAGCGTATCAAAGTCAACCTGTACTTTGTTATCAATGAATATGGTGTGTACCTGTTCTATCTCGGTTATGGACCCGTTCACTTCCACTATCTTATCTGCTAGGTTTTCTAGGGAAGTATTTGGATTGGTGAACTTTTCATGAATTTCAATAGCTGACAAGGAGCTTATAGCCCTTTCTTCAGCAATGTTTCTATGAGGTTTGTACATGTAGTTGAGAGCTAAAAATGCGAATACCACAACTATAAGAACCCCGGATAAAATGATGGAAATACGTTTCTTGGCTTTCATTTTTTGATAAGGTTAAAGTTGATCTGTACCAATACTTCTTTGGCTATCTTGTTTCGTACAATTTTGGGAATACTGATATCGAAATCTTCGGGTTTGACTTTAAAACCGCCTTCCATCACAATGGAATCGTCCTTTTTATAAATCAATAAATCCGTACGAATGTCTTTTTCTTTTCCATGCAATTTCATTTTCCCATCCACTGAAACTTGAGAAGGCGTTTCAGAAAGCTTTGAGGCATCAAAATCTATCAGCTTGCCTTTAAAAGTGGCCTTGGGATAGGTGTCGGATTCAATGTAGTTTTCATTGAAATGCTCTTGCATCAATGAGTTTTTGAATCGAAATCCCTTTACCAAAGCCAAGGAGGCAATTTGATTGGTTTCAGAATCGAATATTGCCGTAGCGGATTCAGTTTGCGCCTTTACTTCTTCAAAAAGCTTTTCTGACGCTTCAAATACAATTTTCCCTTTTTTGTCAATGTATTTGCTCTGGGCGTTGGCTGTGTAGCCACCCAAGATTGAAATGGCAAATACTAGAATTAGTGTGTTTTTAAGATTTTTCATTGGTGTTTATTTTTGGATTACGTTTTTACTCTATCAACCCATCCTCAATCCATTGATTGATTAGGTCGATTGATGCTTGAGGGATTCTCCCTGCAGGTGGCATAGCTCCCGGTTGCCCAGTTTGTAGTGAAACTGTGCGAAGTACACCGCCATTTCTGGAACTAACTTGCTGGAAAGTGACCAGAGCGAAAGGAGCACCATTTCTAGGGGGACTTGAGTGGCATCCTAGACAATTGTTGGCAATGATGGGTTGGATGTCTGCAGTAAATGTGACCGCGTCAACAATTTCATCATCATTGACATCGTCAACATTTTCTGGAATTGGGTCCAGTAAATCACTTTCGCTGTCATTTGCACAGCTAAAAATCAGAAGCGATACCAGAGGTAAAAAGAGTTTAATTACGTTTTTCATCTGTTGGAATTTAGAATTGGACTTCGTTTTTTGTTTGCCCAAAACAATTCCATATCAAGGGGTTAAGAGAACAAAATGTTGGTGAGAGGGAAAATTTGGATTTAAAAAGGAATAAAAGGGAAGTTATCTAGCTAAATATATTGTGAGGTTTATGAGAAACTTATCTCTTATCTTAGTCGTTTAAAATTTTCTACCTCAACCATGCGTAAAGACCGACTTTATTTTTTTACGTTTTTGGCCATTACGGCTATTTTCATATTAATTGCTGGAGTGTCTGTTCGCTCTTTTATCAAAGTAAGCGCAAGTCAACTTCTGGAAGCTCAATTGGAGGCCAGTAAGAGAGAGGCGAATGAGGTGGCAAAATTGATAGGTTTTCAATTGGAAAATGGGGTGGATAAAGAGACCATTATAGAAAATGTACAAGAAAGCATCGAAAATACGAATACGGAGAATGGTTTTATCTGTATGTTTGATTGGTCAGGGCGAGAGGTGTGTCACCCAGATATTACTCAGGTAGGACAACAAGTAAACCCGGACCAATCCTCAATTTCTTCAGTTAATGGCGAAATGAGTCCGGAAGATTTGTATGATTTACTTACCAGTAAACGGACCTTTGGAGGTATTCGAAGCTTTGAAGATGGAGATGAACTGCAATCGGAAATCATTTATCTGAATCCAGTGCCAAATTCGGATTGGATTATTGCAGCTCATGCCAATACGGATAAAATAACGGAGCAGATAGATAGTCTCCGGACTAAATTCTATACCATATTTAGTATTATGGGTTTCTCCATTGTACTTTGTTCTGTTATAATGGTGCGATTGATAGGTAGCTCTTATGAGAAAAAATTGGAAGCCAAGAATCAGAAACTGGAAGATGAGGTAGTAAATCTCGTCAAATTGAATAAGGACTTGGATAATTATCAACAAAGGGTAATTGAGAGCGCTCCAGAAGCACAAAACACACAAACAGATAAGGGAAAGAAGCGTATTTTAACCTATGTCCGCAATGAGCTTCGCCCTATTTCCACAGATGATATCGCCTATATTTTCATGGAGAGCACGATTACCTACGTGGTCTGTTTCGATGGAAGCCAATCCACATCCAACTCCAGTTTGGACGACCTTTTTTCCAACCTTGATGAAACCCATTTTTATAGGGCAAATAGGCAGTTTATCGTAGCTATATCGGCTATAAGCAAGATTATAAAATATGGGAATAACCAGCTTAAGATTTTGGTGGACCCCAACTCAGAAGTTGATATCATCATAAGTAAAAATCGTGCTGCTGAGTTTAAACAATGGCTTAACTCCTAGAAAAACAATTTCTTATTTTCAATTTTGGTCTAAAGGTGCTTGCTTTCTGCGCTTTTTTGATTCAGGTGACGACTTTAAGAAAATTTTAGCATAACTTAAGGCGTAATGTTAAAAAATAGAGTTCGACTGAACTCGTAACAACCTGACAACAAACTTTATAATGCAAAGTAACCTTATCGAAATCGCCAAGATTTCAGAGCTAAAGGAAAAACAACCTTTTTACGCCTTAGTCAAAAACACAGATTTAGTAGTCATCAAACACGAAACTGGAATTTCAGTTTTGTATGGACGTTGTCACCATAGGGGGGCATTGCTTGCAGATGGCCATATTGATGGAAAGAATTTGATATGTGGGGTCCATGGATGGGATTATCGCTACGATACGGGTATTAGTGAATATAATAATGAAGAACAACTTCATAAGTTTCAAGAATTCGTTGAAGATGACTCTCTAAAAATTGATGAAAATGAGATAGAGGCTTTCGAACTAGAACACCCTCAGCCGTTTGACCGTGATGCTTATTTGGGAACCTATGCGGACACCCATCCCGAGGATACAGAGCCATACACCGGTTATATCAAGGAATTGGCGAGAAATGGTCTCAAGAATCTGGGGCACCACGGTTTTTCTGCCTCTATGGGAGTGGACAGAAACACATTGCCCAAATGGAGTGACATACAGTTTTTACCAGCTCAATTGGCTACGCGTCCTTTACTGGACCATGAAGAAGTAGCCACCAAAGTGGTTATTGGGCCCAAAGCTAAAAGGCCTTTGGTTTTGGACATTCCACTTTTTGTAAGTGATATGAGTTTTGGGGCGTTATCGCGAGAAGCAAAAATAGCCCTCTCCAAAGGCGCGGAGATGTCGGGAACGGGTATTTGTTCTGGGGAAGGCGGGATGTTACCAGATGAACAAAGGAACAACTCCCGATATTTTTACGAATTGGCTTCAGCTCAGTTTGGTTTTTCATGGGATAAACTGGATAACGTTCAAGCATTTCATTTCAAAGGCGGGCAAGGTGCAAAAACAGGAACTGGAGGCCACCTTCCTGGAAATAAAGTAAGTAAGGAAATCGCTCAGGTAAGAGGGTTGGAAGAAGGTCAAACGGCTATTAGTCCAGCCACATTCCCTGATTTTCATGGAGTAAAGGATTTCAAAGCATTCGCTGATAAAGTCCGGGAACGTACAGGCGGTATACCTATAGGATTTAAGATTGCGGCAAGTCACATAGAAAAGGATATCCAATTTGCTTTGGATGCAGGTGTCGACTATATCATTTTGGATGGTCGAGGAGGAGGAACTGGTTCGGCACCTACTATCCTACGGGATAATATAAATGTACCTACCATACCTGCTTTGGCACGTGCTCGAAAGTATTTGGATAAAATTGGGGTTACCAATGTATCTTTAATTATTACCGGAGGTCTTCGAATAGCCGAAGATTTTGCCAAAGCCATGATGATGGGAGCGGACGCCATTGCGGTATCCAATTCTGCAATTCAAGCCATAGGTTGTCTGGGTATGAGGGCTTGTGGTAGCAACAATTGCCCAGTTGGCATAGCCACTCAAAAAGAACATCTACGAAGCAGGTTGATTATTGATGCTTCGGCCAAACAACTCCACAACTATTTTACGGCGACCAATGATTTAATCAAGGTTATAGCACGTTCTTGTGGGTATGACAATATAACCAAGTTTAACCATAATGATTTATCCACCTTTAACAAGGAAATGCACGAGTTGACAGGAATCAGATACGCAGGGGTTCTCCAATAAATCCAAACAATATTGTTTATCCCCTATGTCATGGTGATGCTCTTCAATCCTAGTTTGAGAATTGAATGCTTGTTAGAAAACTTTTAATATAGAATTAAATGCAAAGATTTGTCTTTTTTATTGTGGTTTTTATTCTGTCAAGTTTTCATTTACAGGCTCAAGTAGAGCCTCCTACAATAATGCCCGGACTTTCAGGGGTCTATTCTTCTGAATTGGAGACTCTAGGCTGGAATGCTCGATTATACTATGCCACAGATCATCACTTTTGCTTCGGTCCGGAAGTATCATTTTTCAAAAGAGATATTGAAGAGGGTGAAATCACTTTTTTTGAAGCGAATGCAAACCTTCATTATATTTTGGATTTGGGTGGGGGTTTGGGGTTCTATCCTCTTTCGGGATTTAATTATTCGGTAGAAACAGAAACGGAAAATATTACCTCATTTCAAGAAGAGAATGTTGAAAGAGCTTTTGGGTTGAATGTTGGAGCGGGATTTCACTATGCCAAAGGAAGACTGCTCTTTTTCACCGAATACAAATATGTGATTAGTGATTTGGACGATCACTTTTTTACCCTCGGGTGTTTGATTAACTTTTCCTTATCCCATAAAAACAAAAATACACAACACCATCAATCGAAATAAACTTTACTATGGATGAAAAAAAACGTATCTGGTACAAAGTGCTCGACAACAAAAAAGAGCTTCCCGAAGGTCGGGTGAAAACTGTAACTGCTGCACATAAGGGTATTTGCTTAACTCATTTTGAAGGTAAGTTTTCTGCGCTGGACAATAGATGTCCGCATCAAGGTGGTCCTTTGGGAGAGGGGTCCATTGAAAATGGTATGCTACGCTGCCCATGGCATGGTTGGGATTTCCATCCATGTACGGGACTACCTCCTGGAGGTTATGATGATGGTATTGAAACATTTGAGGTAAAAGAAGAAGGAGAAGCCATCTTTGTTGGAGTGCCTGAAGAAGCCGAACATGAAACTACGGTTTCAGATATTATGGCTGAAACCATGGTAAACTGGGGTGTGACCAAGGTGTTCGGTATGGTGGGACACTCCAATTTGGGTTTTGCGGATGCTATGAAACGCCAAGAACAAAAGGGAAAACTCAACTTTTATGGAATCCGTCATGAAGGAGCTGCTGCTTTCGCAGCTTCCGCATATGGAAAGCTAACCGGAAAACCGGCAGCTTGTTTTTCTATAGCGGGCCCTGGAGCAACCAATATGTTTACTGGAATGTGGGATGCCAAGGTCGATAGAGCTCCCTTATTGGCCTTGACCGGTCAAGTGGCCACCCAAGTAGTGGGTACAGGTAATTTTCAAGAAGTGGACTTGGTTCAGGCTTTTGGTAGTGTGGCCGAATTCAATCACAGGGTACAGAGTGATTCCAAACACAGCGAATTGATGTCACTTGCTATTAAACATGCAATTTTGAAACGGGATGTATCGCATCTTACCTTTCCGGATGAGGTTCAAGAGCGAAAAGCCAAGCCTAATGCAAAACCACAGACTCCCGAAAAAAGAATAACCTCACTGGAAATTGCGCCTCCAAAGGAATCAGTGAAAGATGCTGTAAACCTTATAAAAAAATCAAAACGGCCCGTAATAATCATAGGTCATGGAGCTAGGGCACATAAAAAAGCTATTATTAAGTTTGCTGAAAGTCTCAATGCCCCTGTTGTTACAACCTTTAAAGGAAAGGGCTTAATTCCTGATAACCATCCTTTGGGTGGAGGAGTTTTGGGCAGAAGTGGCACCCCCATTGCTTCTTGGTTTATGAATGAATCAGATGTGTTGATTGTTTTTGGAGCTTCGTTTTCCAATCATACGGGTATAACTCCCAAAAAGCCCATAATTCAAGTTGATTTTGACCCCTTGGCCTTGAGTAAGTTCCATAAGGTGGAAGTGGCCGTTTGGGGAGAAATTTCAAGAACCTTGGAAATATTTGAATCCGAATTGGAGGATGGTGTCGACACCATTGACCAAACCAATGAAATCGCTGAGCGTTGGAAGATTTGGAGAAGTGAAAAGGCGAAGCGATTATTGGAAACTTCGGATGATGGAGTTAGTTCCATAGCTGTTTTTGATGCTATGGACCAGCTTACCCCGGAAGATGCGGTAATGTGTGTGGATGTGGGTAACAATGCCTACTCTTTCGGTAGGTATTTTGAGTCCAAAGAACACGATTTTCTAATGTCTGGCTATTTGGGCTCCATAGGTTTTGCACTTCCCGCTTCAATTGGAGCATGGACCGCTGTTGGGAGTTCCAGACCGGTGGTGGCGGTTGCAGGCGATGGAGGTTTATGTCAATATTTGGCCGAAATCACCACATTGGTAAAATACAATATGCCTGTAAAGCTGATTGTATTGAATAACCATGAGTTGGGTAAAATTTCAAAAGAGCAGCGAGCGGGAGAGTTTGATGTATGGAAAACCTCACTTTCTAACCCAAATTTTGCAGACTTTGCAGTATCCTGCGGTGCTTGGGGAAAACGTGTAGAGAAACAAGAAGACCTTATGAAGACAATGAAATCACTTTTTGAACAACCCGGACCTGCCGTTTTGGAAGTTATCACGGATGTAAATCTGATTTAACATGGAGACAGCAATACTTACATTTCTGATTATCCTTCAGATTTACTTTTTGGCAGGATTGGCATTTGGAGTTTACTTCATTCTTTTCGCAAAACGAATCGACCCCTTAATGGGAAATAGTAAAAAGGTTATCAGGCTATTGCTTTTTCCTGGTGTAGTGGCCACATGGCCCTTTCTTATAAAGCGGCTGTTCCAGAACAAAAACGAATAAGAAATGGATTATCGATTACGAACAAGACATAAATGGATGTGGATGATTTTGACCCCCACATTGGCGATTTTCCTATTTCTTTCTGCAATAAACCTTGACTTTTTCTCTTCATCGGAAAACCTTTATATGGCTGAGGTTAAAGGAAATGTGGTTGAGGAAATTGAGAATGCCGAAATGAAAGTTGTACTATCCAATACATCTGAGCAGTATTTGCTAAACATTTGGCTTAAGTCTCCTTTAAGAGCTACATCTTCGGTGGTGTACGAAATTAATGGGAAAGGAGAAAAAGGTGAAGTGCTCGGCCAATTGCAGGGAATAGGGAGTTACTCATTTCCCAGTACAGGAATTATCAGGGGCTTTATCGTGATGGATGAAATAAAGAACCAACAAATTCTAAAATTGGAATTCTAATGGGACTGGACTATAAATTGGTGCTTTGGAACAAGCATAAGAAAAAGTATGACAAG
Source organism: Flagellimonas meridianipacifica (assembly GCF_003001695.1). GTDB lineage: Bacteria > Bacteroidota > Bacteroidia > Flavobacteriales > Flavobacteriaceae > Flagellimonas > Flagellimonas meridianipacifica. The sequence continues at coordinate 2,072,491 of NZ_PVYX01000001.1, forward strand.
ATTTTTGCCTTGTCCATAGTGTTGTATTTGGTGTTGTTCATAGTACTTACCTTACTCTTGAACCCCGAAGGAACAGCAGAAACTTTGATAATACGGGCTTTTGGGTCTTTGGCAATTCTAATGTTGCATATCATTTTAATTATTGGCCCTCTCTGTCGGTTAAATCCACAATTTCTTCCTATTCTATATAATAGAAGACACTTGGGAGTAAGCATGTTCTTAGCAGCTTTGATTCATGGAACCTTTGCCATTATTCAGTTTCATACTTTGGGAAATACAAATCCAATTGTTTCTGTTTTTACTTCAAACCTGGACTATGGCTCCTTGACCAATTTTCCTTTTCAGGTTTTAGGATTTTTAGCATTACTCATTTTGTTTTTCATGGCCTCTACGAGTCATGACTTCTTTCTGAAAAATCTATCTCCTAAGATTTGGAAAGGGCTTCATATGATGGTCTATGTGGCCTATGCCTTAATTACACTCCATGTTTTTTTAGGGGCTTTTCAGCAAGAAACATCACTACCAACCATTGGAATAATGTTAGTGGGATTTATTCTGGTTTCTGGATTACACCTTACTGCTGCATTCAAGGAAACAAAAAACGATAACATAAAGAAAAAGAAAGAAGAAGATGGCTGGTTAAAGGTTTGCCAGGTAAGGGAGATAATGGAAAATAGAGCCAAAATATTTACAGTGAATCAAGAGCGCGTGGCAATTTTTAAATACCAAGGGAAATTATCGGCGATTCATAATGTATGCAAACACCAGGGAGGTCCTTTGGGAGAGGGTAAAATTGTGGACGGATGTGTTACCTGTCCTTGGCATGGTTACCAGTATTTACCTCAAAATGGTCAGTCACCACCTCCCTTTACAGAAAAAGTGGCGACTTATGAGTTAAGAGTGCAAAATGGATGGGTTTTTATCAAACCAGAAGCTTTCCCAGAAGGAACTGAAGTGGAACCTGCAAAAATCTAAAATGAAACAAAAAGACGAGTTTTATATCGGGTATGTAGAAGATTCTGTAGGAAACCTAACCAAGAAAAGCCTGAAGAACTTTGTTCTATTCGGAATAGGGTTTCTTATTTTGGGAGCACTGTTATTTGGAATTTTTCAGAATACGGCCAGTAACAGTTCTTTTGATTTCGATTCTGCAACCAAGGTTTCGGGCGTTTATCATGAAATGCCCTATCCCATGCTTCAAGTAGAATTGACTGAGGGTATCTATAAGAATGTTGTGCTTTTGGGCTTTGGAAAATTTGGACCAAACCCTTATTTGAAGGATATCCGTAATCAAGAAGGAGACTTGGAAGGCAAACATCTTACCATTGAAGGAAATTTGATTTATTACAATGGTAAGACCCTATTACAAATTGATGATGGCCAAAAAATAAGTCTCACCAATTCCAAACGCACTAAGTCTATTTCTACAGAATCATTGGGTGCCATTAGTGTTGAAGGTGAGATAGTTGACCCCAAATGTTATTTTGGAGTTATGAAGCCCGGCTATGGTAAAATTCATAGGAGTTGTGCTGCACTTTGCATTTCTGGCGGTATCCCTCCAGTGCTGGTTTCAGATGACCCAAATGCAATATCAGATTATTTTTTATTGACTGATTTGAAAGGAAATCCCATTCATAAAGACATACTACCGTATATAGGCCAACCTTCAATCTTAAATGGATTGGCTGAAAAATTGGGAGATTGGCACATTTTACGTATTGACGTTTCCCAAATTAGAAAGTTGAATAAAGAATCATCAATTTATTGATATGAAAAAATTTGTTTCCTTAACGTTTTTATTTATGGGGCTGTTGGTTTCGGCCCAATCCATCGATTACAACACTAAAAAGGGCTACGCCGCCAATGGGTATGATGTGGTTTCTTATTTCGAAGACAAAGCCGTAGAAGGTAAAACTGAGTTTAGCACAAAGTTTGATGGGGTTAGCTATAAGTTTTCATCTCAGGGAAATTTGGATATGTTCACCGCCAATCCTGAAAAATATGCTCCTCAATACGGCGGGTATTGTGCCTATGCAGTAGCTGTTTCCGGTAAAAAAGTGAGCATAAATCCTGAAACTTTTGAGATAAGGGACGATAAATTGTACTTATTTTACAACAAGGGAAAAACCAACACCTTGGAATTTTGGAAAAAAGAGTCACCTGTTGAACTCCAAGCCAAAGCTGACGTGAATTGGGAAAAAATTAAAAACAAAAAGTGAGACTATCGGAAGTGTAATTCGTAGTTCCTCCGTTTTTGGATAAGCAGGGTATTAGATGAGAAAAAGTCTAAAGGTTTTATTTTCAGGTTTTTCAATAAGTTTCCTTGGAGCTTTGCCTTTGGGCACTTTGAATTTGACCGCGTTTGATATAGCGGCATCACAAAGTGTTGTTTCAGCTATTTGGTTTGCCATTGCAGTGGTATTGGTGGAATTGGTAGTTGTTCGATTGGCGATTTATGGAAATGAAAAACTCACGTTAACCGATAGGGTTAGCAATTACCTTTTCCCTTTGGGAATCATATTACTTCTGTATTTGGCGATACTCAGTTTTATGGATGCAAGCCAAGTCTCAGAAACAGGACCACAGTTTACTGCACTTCCAGAAATAGGCTCTTCATTTGTTTTAGGATTATTATTAAGCGCACTTAACCCCTTGCATTTTCCTTTTTGGATGACATGGACCAAGGTTTTGTCAACAAAAGGAGTTTTGGAACGCTCCAGTAGATCTTACTCTTTTTATATATGGGGTATTGGGGTAGGTTCCATTATTGCACTTCTGATTTTTATTTTTTTAGGCAAATATGTATTCAGTAATTACCAAGACTATAGCAAAGTGACCAATCTTTTTATGGGGCTGTTATATCTGGGATTTTCACTTTATCTTACGTTCTTGTTGATTAAAAAACGCCTTAACCTTAAATTACAATAAACCTTCATGTTCATTTCATCATTAAATACTTTAGAACAATTCAAGCATATATTGCAACAACTCCCAGCGGATTGTTATAATTCTCCTTGTGCAACACTCTCCAATTCCAGTATAGGACAACATACAAGACATGTTATTGAGCTTTATTTATGCCTTATCAACGGCTATGAAACGGAGGATGTTTCGTATGATAGAAGGGAGCGTAATCCAAGAATTGAAAATGAGGTTTTATTTGCCATAGAGCAACTGGAATTCATTCAAGAGAAATTGGAAAAACCGAATAAAACTTTGAAGGTTACGTACGAATTGGCTGGTGAGGATAATACTTTGGATTCCAATTATTATCGTGAAGTGATGTATAACTTGGAACATGCCATTCATCACCACGCTCTTATAAAGGTCGGAATTCAACACTTTACGGAGTTGGATTTACCTGAATCATTTGGTGTGGCACCATCAACTATGCAATATAGAAAGGCATGTGCACAGTAAGCTTCATTGCAAATAAGGGAAACTATTATATCACTTCCAATAGGGACGAACACATTTCCCGTCCCACGGCTTTTAAGCCAAAACGAGAAATCGTGAACGGTATGGACCTTTTGTTTCCAAAAGATCCCAAAGCTGGAGGTACTTGGTTTGCCATTAATGAAATGGGACATGCGGGAGTGTTGTTGAATGGAGCTTTCCAGAGGCATAAATCATTGGGGAACTATAGAAAAAGTAGGGGTTTGGTCCTTTTGGATATTATGTCAAAGGAATCACCAGAAAAATACCTTGATGAAATTGACCTGGAAGGGATAGAACCGTTCACTGTAGTGCTATTCCAACAAGGTCGATTATTGGAGATGCGTTGGGATGAAAACGAACAACACAAAAAAAACCTAAACATTTCAGGGAACTATATTTGGTCTTCGGCAACCCTTTATGATGAAGAAGTGATACGACACCGAGAATCGCTTTTTTCCAATTTTATGGGGAATGTTTCAGATGTTAATCCGGAGGATGTGGTTGATTTCCATTCCAACAATCATTCAGATTTTGAAAATGGCTTTATTATAGACCGTAAGACGGGTTTGAAAACGTTCAGTGTCACCCAAGCCGTTTTAAAAGAGGATGAAGTTTCCTTAGGGCATTTTGACCTTTTGAACGATAAGAAATCAATTATTTCATTTAATACGGACCAGTTAACCCTCTATTAAAATGAAAAACTGGCAGCTAAAACTACATAAATGGACACACTGGGAGTATTGGCCCTTCCCCTTGGTCTACTATCCTATGTTTCCAGTTTGGCTGTACTTCTCTTTGAGGGCACGTTCTTTTTTCTTTTTCAATGCCGCTAACCCGACCATGAAAAATGGAGGGATGGCAATGGAATCCAAAATGCAGATTTACGATTTGATTCCGCAGGGAAATTATCCAAACACGATATACATTTCCAAACAAGAGAATTTGGAAAACGCCCTGAACAAAGTCTTTTCATCTCGAATTTCATATCCTTTTATCGTAAAGCCAGATATTGGAATGAAATCATTCGGGGTGGATAAGATTAGGAATCAAGAAGAATTTCGCAGTTATTTCTTGCGAATGCACGATGATTTCTTGGTGCAAGAATTGATTCCCTACCAAAACGAATTGGGTATTTTTTATGTCAGAAAACCAGGAGAAGAAAAGGGAAAGATTACTGGAATGGTATCCAAGAAGTTTTTATCTGTCATTGGAGATGGAAAAAGCTCGATTTTACAATTAATTAAGCGGAACCCTCGAAGTCACTTTCAATTGAAGGCGTTGCAAAAAAAATACGGTTTCAAATTGAACATGGTTTTGGATGAAGGAAAAGAATTTATTTTGGTTCCCTTCGGAAGTCACACAAGAGGAGCTGAATTTAGAGATGTTAGCCACTTGCTCAATGATGAGCTTTTGGAAACCATAGATGGAGTTTGTTCCAAAGTGGAAGGCTTTCATTATGGACGTTTGGATGTACTCTATAATTCTTTTGAAGAATTGAGCAGAGGCGAAAAATTCAGCATAATAGAGATTAATGGAGCAGGAGGGGAGCCGACCCATATTTATGACCCAAAACATTCGGTTTTCTTTGCTTGGAGGGAAATTTTCAGGCATTGGAAAATGATGAATGATATCAGTATCATGAATCACAAAAAGGGATATACCTATCTTAGTTTCAAGGACGGTAGGGCTATGTTGAAGGATAGCAATATTGTAGAACAACAAATAAAAGCTATTTAAGATGAAACTGAAGTTTGCTTTTTTGTTTTCGCTTTTCATTTTATCTGCGATTTCAGTATCTGCCCAGAAAACCCCAGCAAATGAGGGAACATATCTCGGGGTATCTGTGCAAGCCTATCCTGCTGGAATTATTCCCACTGTAAATCTGGAGACGTATTTAAATGAAAAATCTTCACTCTTGTTTAGGTTGGGAGCCAATTTTACAGATAGACAAGACTTCAGCGATGTAAACCTGACGGAAGAAGGAGAGGGTTTTGGAGGCTCGATAGGGTTTAGAAAGCATTTTCCTTTAAAAACCGGAAAAATCGTGGCAGGACTGATTACGGATTTATGGAGTTTGGAAATTGATTGGACCGATGTTGGGCCAGCGGACAACCCAATTTCTGGTACCACAGATATTCTGGTATTGCAACCCTATTTGGAAGGGGGTTACTTTCTACCCATAAAGAATTCTTCTTCGCAAATTGGTCTCACCCTTGGATTTGGGCGTGAAATCAATATTGTTACAGATGGCGATGAGGTGGCACAGGACTTTATCGCAAGTATTGCTCTTCAGTTTATGTTTGGCCTTTAGGTTTTGATTTCATGAAAAGGAATTTGAAATTTTCGTTTCTTATTCTTTTTATGGGCTTAAGCAGTCCAGCTTTTAGCCAAACTCCGAAAGTGAAGTTTCTTCCAGAGGATTTTCGAGCTTCCGATTACGAGAAATATTCTTTGAAGAAAAAATTTCCAAAAGAAATAGAGGCTCAAGTACTAACTGCCCTGTCTTTTTATCCACAATTGCTGGATACTCGCATTAAGTTTCGATTCAAAAAGAGAAAGACCCCATTGACCTCAAGGCCCAGAATAATGCACGTCTTCTTGCCTAAAAAATGGCGAACCTACATAATTACAATCAGCTCGGAAACTACTGAGAGTTTTGCTCCGATTTTATTCTCAAGGCTTCCATATAATGCGCAAATAGGAGTATTGGGTCATGAAATTGCCCATGTTCTGGAATATAGGACACAAACCAGTTTTCAGTTGATTGCCTTGGGTTTCAAACTGGGAAACCCTCATTTTACCGATAAGTTTGAATTTAGGACAGATGAGCGCACCATATCCCACGGCTTGGGATATCAACTGTTTGGTTGGAGCTCTTTTGTCCGTAAAGAACTTAAGGTAGCCGAATGGAAAGGTGCTTCGGAAGTATTGGAATCAGGAAATATTCCAGAGGCAAAAGAACGTTATATGAATCCCAAAACCATTAAAAAATACATGGTTGAAAATCCCATTTATGACATCAAGTAAGAAGTCATTATGTGTTTTAAGACCTATATGCTTGAATGGCCTCATTAAAAAACGTTATTGCTTCTTTCTTATTAGTGCGGAAAGCTGGAAGAACGGCACCTTTAAAACCATCATCCACCCAGTGTCCTTTGCTTAAGGGTTTGAAGTTAGAAGTGTCCAAACCTGTGTGTCCGTGATAACCGCTGATATAAAAATAATAATCATCCATAAGTGAATCAGGAATGGTGAGCCCCATGCCTACTGCGGTTTCCAAATCCTCGTCCAAAGGTGAGAAAGCCCCAGTGTCAAAATGGTGTGGCCAAATTCGAATGTCAGAACTCAAGTGATTTTCTTTTAAGACCTCGGAAAGGACCGTATTACCCATTATTCTTAATTGAACCAGCTCCTCCACTTTCTCCGGATTGTTATGCTGGAATGTTTCATCTGTACCCATTTGATAAGGAAGATCATAATGAAGCTTGTATTCATAGGTTTTTGAAGAATTCAAATGGGCCGAGACTTCTTTTAACCAGTTGACCACCTCTTCATGTGATTTTCCATGAAGGGCAAATGTTTTTGGTTCACCAGATACCCACTTCAAGGAAAAACTGGGATAGTCCAAACAAAGTTTAGTTCTTTTCTGGTCCAAAGGCCATGTTTCAAGACCCTTTTCTGTGTTCGAAAAGGCCAAGTTGGTGTGACTGTCATCCTCTTTTTTTTCCAAAAAACTGATTGCTGTTGTGGCTAGGTACTGTGCTGCCAAATGCAGCTGCATGGGCATGTCCATACTATTGGTTTAAGGTTGTCTTCTAAAAATAAGGATTTATGGCCTTATTTTTTCAGAATCAAGCCCTTGGGACCAATTGCATTTTTTCCAAAATCGATCTTATGATGATTTCGGCATGAATTCTTGAATTCTCAATGAACCATTTATGGGTTTCCATGCCTCCGCATATGACGCCTGCCAAATAAAGCCCCTCAACATTCGTTTCCATGGTATCTGGATTGTATTGAGGTAGTCTTTTTTCATCATTGGAAAGTTGGATGCCAAGCTGTTCCAAAAACTCGAAATTGGGCATATACCCTGTCAAGGCGAGGACAAAATCGTTTGGTAAATTGATTACTCCATCAGGTGTATCAACAATAAGCTCCTCCTCAAGAATTTCTTTTACTGTGGAATTGTAATAGGCCTTGATACTTCCCTCTTCAATGCGGTTGATGATATCCGGTCTAACCCAATACTTTACTCGCTGACCAACTTCCGGACCTCGAATAATCAAAGTTACATCTGCTCCCTTTCGGTAACATTCAAGTGCGGCATCAATAGCTGAATTGCTTGCCCCTATCACCGCCAATTTTTGACTTGCGTAAAAATGTGGGTCTTTGTAATAGTGCGAGACTTTGGGTAAATCTTCGCCAGGAACATGGATTTTATTTGGTAAATCATAAAATCCCGTGGCCACAATAATATTTTTAGTCCTATACCTATTTTTGGAGGTGTTGACGACAAAAGAATCTTCATATTTCTCTACATCATCTACGGATTCAAATAGATGAATATTGAGTTTGTTTGAAGTGACAATTCTCCGATAGTACTCCAAGGCTTCATTCCGTTTGGGCTTGGCCTCTTTACTAATGAAAGGAATATCATCAATTTCCAGTTTTTCAGATGAGGAGAAAAACTGCATGTTTATGGGATAATTGAAAAGGGAATTTACAATGGTTCCTTTTTCAATAATTATATAGGAGAGTCCTTTTTTTTTGGCCTCCAAACCACAGGCTATACCTATTGGGCCTCCACCAATTATAGCCAAATCATAATCCTGCATCACGAGATTTCATCTTTAAGGGCCGATATAGTAGCGGTAGGGTCTTCGCTTCCAAAGACAAAACTACCTGCAACCAATACATCAGCTCCAGCTTCAACTAACTTTTTGGCATTTGTCGTACTTACACCACCATCAATTTCAATTAATGCCTGAGAATTTTTCTTTTCAATTAGGTTTTTAAGGTTACTAACCTTTTTGTAGGTGTTTTCGATGAAGGATTGTCCTCCAAAACCTGGATTCACACTCATTACACAAACCAAATCAATATCTTGGATAATGTCTTCCAAAAGATTGACGGAAGTATGTGGGTTCAGTGCAACCCCAGCCTTCATATCTTCTTCATGGATAGCATGTACCGTACGATGTAAATGATTGCATGCTTCAATATGTACGGTCAAGTTATCACTACCCAGCTCAGCAAAGGTTTTAATATAGCGGTCTGGTTCAACAATCATTAAATGTACATCCAATGTTTTTTGGGTATGTTCAGCCATGGATTTTATAACCGGCATCCCAAAGGAGATGTTGGGGACGAAAACGCCATCCATTACATCCAAATGAAACCAATCCGCCCTACTTTGGTTGACCATTTCAATGTCCCGCTGCATGTTGGCAAAATCGGCTGCAAGTAAAGAAGGGGCTACCAAACGCTCACTCATCGTTCATTTTGTTTTAGGGTACAAAAGTAGCGAAATGAATCGGTATGCTTTTATACCGATAGCCGAGTAGCGATTCTTATTTCTTAATGGTTCAAGATGGATTCTTCTGTCTGTTCAAACATTAAAAAAATTGGATAGGGACGTCTACTCTTTAAAAATAATCAATGTATGGGGATAACCTTTTTTCTGTGGTCGTACGAGTATCTGCCTCATCGCTTCTTGATTTTTTTTATTGGAAAATGAAGCGTATCCACCTTTTCCATACTGGAGGTTTGAGTGCATGTCCATCATTTGATTTTTGCAATTCACTTGTTTCTGCATATGGGTTCGACTCAATTTCCAAGGTTTTGGAAGGAATAACCAATTGTATCAAACGATACCATATATATAATAAAGCCAGTGCAGCTAAAATCACTATTGTCCAAAAGGCGATCATGTGATAAAACTAGAGGTTATGCTTAAAAGAATCCTGTCTAATTGATGTATGCTGAAAGAAGTTTGATTAAACCCTATATCTACTTGACGATTTAAAGACCGAGCTACACCAATACTGTTTTCCGTTTTTATCAATTCATATACCTCAACCGTCAATTGGTGATTTGAGCCAATAAAACAATCTATACTTTGAGTGGCTAATCAAGGAAATTTTAAAAACTGGTAGTAGCCTAAATCTTATCCGTTTGATAAAAATGAGTAAAAGAAATGTTTTTAGTTTGGTTTTTTTGATTCTATTTATGTCCATAGTACATGCGCAGCGAAGTAATGCTTCCTTTGGTGTATTACCTATATACAAGGTAAATGGATATGGAATTAGTGGGAATTTCAACTATTATCATAATGCTACGGATTATTTTCAAATATCACTGGTGGCTGCCTTTTCCGAAGAACAGCCTAACTCTGCTGCAGCATTCCCATTTGAGGATTATCTGGTAAACCTTGGCTATTTCACTACAGTTTTGACCTCTACGAAACGAGGAATATCCATTTTTTTTGGTGGCGGACCTTCGTTGGGATATGAAATTATTAATGATAATATGGTTGAGGTCTCTTTTGGAGTTCAAACTCCAGAAAGTACATGGGTCTATAGAGCTTTTGCGTCCTTTGAGATGAATTTTTACTTGACGGACTCTTTATCATTGATAGTACCCACCACGGGTATATACCACTACAATAGCGAGGTTGAGGAGATAAAGTTGCTCTTAGGATTGGGAATCCGTTTTTATTTGAATTGATGTGTAAATGAGAATTTACCAGTATTTAGACGGGGGATTTTTATGGAGAAGAGCTTATAAATGAAAAAACTCCGGTAATCAGCCGGAGTTTATTCATCAATCAAAAAACGAACAGTCATGATAAACTGTTATAGGGTTACAAATTACAACTTTCTTGCCAAAAAACCAATTTAAGGTTTGTTTAACTGTAATTTGTGGTAATAATTAGGTCAATTACCCCAGATAGGTCTTTAAAATTTTACTTCTGGAGGTGTGCTTCAACCTTCTAATAGCTTTTTCCTTTATTTGTCGAACACGTTCTCTGGTCAAGTCAAAAGTCTCACCAATTTCTTCCAAGGTCATGGAGTGTTGCCCCGCTAAACCAAAGTATAGCCTGATAACATCAGCTTCTCTTGGTGTCAAAGTTTCCAAGGCGCGCTCAATTTCGGTACGCAAAGACTCATGCAACAATTCCTTATCTGGATTTGGAGATTCACCACTTCGCAATACGTCGTACAAGTTGGAATCCTCACCATCAATCAATGGTGCATCCATGGATACGTGTCGTCCAGAGTTTTTCAAAGATTGTTTAACATCTTCAACAGTCATGTCCAATTCTTTGGCAATCTCTTCTGCCGATGGCACACGTTCATGAGCTTGCTCCAAGAAAGCAAAAGTCTTATTGATTTTGTTGATAGAACCAATCTTATTCAATGGCAAGCGAACAATACGGGATTGTTCTGCCAATGCCTGAAGAATGGACTGACGAATCCACCATACGGCATAGGATATGAATTTAAATCCACGGGTTTCATCAAAACGCTGCGCGGCTTTAATCAATCCCAAGTTTCCTTCATTTATCAAATCGGGAAGCGTCAATCCTTGGTTTTGATACTGTTTTGCAACAGAAACCACGAATCTGAGGTTGGCTTTAGTTAATTTTTCCAAGGCTATCTGGTCTCCCGCTTTGATTCGCTGTGCCAATTCTACTTCTTCATCGGCAGTAATCAAATCCACCTTACCGATTTCCTGTAAATACTTGTCCAACGATGCGGTTTCCCTATTGGTAACCTGTTTTGTAATCTTTAACTGTCTCATTTAATTTCCCTTCAATATTTAGTTCGTGAGCAGAGCTCATTAGTTTATACGTAGGAAACTTCAAAAAGTTACAATTTGATAAATTTTATTTGAAATATTTTTTGTAAATGAAAAAACCCTGGATGATTGTCCAGGGTTTTTGATACATATTAAAAAGAGGTTTAATCTCTTCTTGGTTTTCGATCACGATTGTCGTTTCTACGATCACCGCCACTTCTACGATCACCTTTATCACGTCTTGGAGGTCTTTCTACATACCCCTCTGGTTTTGGCAATAAGGCTTTTCGTGAAACCTTTTCCTTTTTGGTCCTTGGATCCAAACCAAAATACTTTACATCGATTACATCACCAAGATTCACAACATCGGTTACTTTGTCCGTACGTTCCCAAGCCAATTCAGAAACGTGCAGCAGTACCTCGTTACCAGGAGCTTCGTTATATTCAACTACGGCACCAAAGTCAAGCAATTTAATCACCTTCACCTCATAAATACTCCCCACTTCAGGTTTGAACATAACGGCGTCGATTTTTGCGATTACAGCATCAATACCCGCCTGGTCAGTACCTAAAATCTCAACAATACCTTCTTCAGTATCTGGGTCTTCGTTGATAACAATGGTAGTATTGGTCTCTTTTTGCAATTCTTGAATTACTTTTCCACCAGAACCGATAACTGCACCAATATATTCACCAGGAATAATTTTGGTAACAATTTTTGGAGCATAGGATTTAACCTCTGGTCTTGGAGTCTCAATGGTGTCTGTCAGGTGCTTCAAAATATGTAAACGCCCGTCTTTGGCCTGCATCAAAGCTTTTACCAAGATTTCATACGAAAGTCCTTTTACTTTAATATCCATTTGACAAGCGGTGATACCATCAGAAGTACCGGTCACTTTAAAGTCCATATCTCCCAAGTGGTCCTCATCACCTAAAATATCGGAAAGTACTGCGTATTTGCCTGTTTCGGTATCGGTAATCAATCCCATGGCAATACCAGAAACTGGTTTTTTCAATTGTACACCAGCGTCCATAAGTGCCATAGTTCCAGAACAAACAGTGGCCATAGAGGAGGAACCATTAGATTCCAATACTTCGGATACTACCCTTACAGTATATGGGCAGTCATCAGGAATCATACCTTTAAGCGCTCGCTGTGCAAGGTTTCCATGACCTACTTCTCTACGGGATGTTCCACGAATTGGTCTAGCTTCTCCAGTTGAAAAAGGAGGGAAGTTGTAGTGCAAATAGAAGGTTTCTTCGCCCTCATAAGATGGCATGTCGATCACATTGGCTTCTCTGGAAGTTCCTAAAGTCACCGTGGCCAAAGCTTGGGTTTCTCCTCTGGTAAAAATGGAAGAACCGTGAACAGATGGTAGATAGTCCACTTCGCACCAGATGGGACGAATTTCATCCGTCTTTCTTCCATCCAAACGTAGGCCTTCCTCCAAGGTTAGGTTACGTACAGCTTCTTTTTCCGCTTTGTAAAAGTATTTTGAGACCAAGTCTCCAATTTCTTCCAATTCCTCTTCAGAAAATGCTCCTTTAACCTCTTCTTTAATAGCCTCGAAAGCTGCACTACGCTCATGCTTGGCGGAACCTGCCTTGGCGATGGCATATACTTTATCATAGGTAAGACCGTGAACTTTCTTTTCAAGTTCTTCGTCCTCAACCTCAGGGTCGTATTCACGAGTCTCTTTCTTTCCGAAAGCTTCTGCCAGTTTAAGTTGTGCCTCACACTGTACTTTAATAGCTTCATGAGCAAATTTGATGGCCTCAACCATTTCCTCTTCAGAAATCTCGTCCATTTCACCCTCAACCATCATTACAGAATCCGCAGAGGCGCCGATAACCATATCAATATCTGAATCTTTAAGCTGCGCTCTGGTTGGGTTAATAATCAGTTCTCCATTGACTCTACCCACGCGAACCTCTGAAATAGCACATTCAAATGGAAAATCTGAAAGTTGGATGGCTGCTGAAGCAGCAAGTCCTGCCATTGCATCGGGCATAACATTTTCATCATGGGACATCAATTGAATCATCACCTGAGTTTCGGCATGATAATCCTTGGGGAATAATGGTCTTAGTACCCTATCCACCAAACGCATCGTCAATACTTCGCCATCACTTGGTCTAGCTTCACGCTTAAAGAACCCTCCAGGATAACGTCCGGCTGCTGCAAATTTCTCTCGATAATCCACAGTTAGTGGTAGAAAATCGACATCACTTTGTTTGTAATTGGAAACAACTGTACATAGCAACATACATTTGCCAGATTGGACCACAACAGAACCATGGGCCTGTTTGGCCAATTTTCCGGTTTCGATAGAAATCTCCCTACCGTCACCGAGGTCAATGACCTCTTTAAAAGTTTTTGGAATCATAAAAATAATCTTACTCGGAACGTTCCGAGTCGTTAAACATTTGGTCTACCGCCTTCCGGACGGTCGGGTTGTGTTGTTGTGTTGACCAATGAAAAACTGAATGTAGCTTTTTCAGTATATCCTGGAGCTACCAGGAAATGCGGTTCAAAACGAACCAAAATAAAAGGGAGGCCAAGACCTCCCCTATATTTATTTTCTAATACCTAGTTCTTTGATTAGAGAACGGTATTTTTCAATATCTTTTTTCTTTAGGTAATCCAAAAGGCTTCTCCTTTTACCTACCAATTTCACCAAAGAACGCTCAGTTGCATAATCTTTGTGGTTCTTTTTAAGGTGTTGCGTCAAGTGGTTAATACGGTAGGTGAACAGAGCAATCTGTCCTTCCGTAGAACCTGTGTTTTGTTCGGAACCTCCGTGTTTCTTGAAGATATCCGCTTTTACTTCTTTAGATAAATACATTCCAATATTATTTTAAATGATTTTTATGTATTTGATTGTCTTTCAATCAGCGTGCAAAGATAATCCTTTTTTTAGATTGAAAAATTTTTTCAATGCGAATTAAACCTTTTTGAAAAGTTCTGGTCATAGAGACAAATCCTAAAATTCAATCATTATGAAAAAGAGTCTCAATCCAATGAACTTTATGAAAATTGCTCCATTTGCTTTGGTGCTATCCTTTTTTGTGCTCGCTTCCTGTACCAACGAAGAGGAAGACCCCATTGTGGAAGCTTCCAATGACGAATTGATTACTGTGGCGGAACTGCAAGTTAGTGATGAAACTGAAATGATTTCCGAAGAAGTTTCAACCATCGCTGAAGATGTTTATGCTGCGGATGAAATTTCCCTTACTGCCAAAAGTGACTATGCTTCTGACTATTTACCAGATTGTGTCACGATTACTACCGTAGTAACGGATACAACCCGTGAAAAAACCATTGATTTTGGCGAAGGTTGCGAATTACCAAATGGAAATATGCTAAGTGGTATTATAAACTTGAGCTATGCCAAGGATATGGAGGCTGCCTCAAAATCCATTGCACTTACCTTGGAGAATTTTACCTTTAATGGTGTTGCCGTAGAAGGTTCTGCGGATATTTTGCGAGTGCGCTCCAATGAAAATGGAAATCCCCAAGGAACTGTCAATGCCTCCTTTGAAGCTACTTGGCCAAATGGCGACACGGCTTCCTTCACAGGTACTCGAACCCGTGAATGGATAGAAGGTTTTGGTACTGGTTTTTGGGGGGATAATGTGTTCCTAATCACTGGTAAAAGAACATACATAGGTAGACTTGGCAATGTATACATGAAAGAGGTGATAGTTCCATTGCGTAGAGAGTTGGCCTGTAGGTTTATTGTAAGCGGTATTTTGGAAATATCAAGAAATGATAATACTGCTAGTCTCGATTTTGGGGACGGAAATTGTGATGCCAAAGGTACCTTGACCCAACCTGATGGCACTGAAACGGAGGTTTTCTTAAGGAGGTTTCTAAAGTAGAGTAGGCTTTGTATCTCAGTTTGAGAAGGCGTGTTTGTTGAAACACGCCTTTTTTATTGGAAATACCTCCTAATACAGATTCAATAGCGCAATTTGAATCAAAATGTGTCGTTTTTAGAACAAACCAAATCTTTATGCGACTACGACTAGGCTCCTATTCCCTAAAAATTAAATCGTATACTGCCCAAGAATTGGGGCTAAAGAACGTTTCTGAAAAGTTGATCTTCAATGTTTACCAAAAGGTGTTTCATATTTGGTATGTTCCCATATTTCCGGTAGAGAAACATTGGAAAATACTGGATGGCACCACAAAGAAGGAGGTTGAGGAGACCAATTCAGCAATGCGTTCTGCCCTTGATTTGAAGATGCTTAAAAAACGTAGTCCATTTTGGAGCTACACAGGTTTGATAATCGTTGCACTTCCGGTTCTTTTTCTTTTGGGATATGTAGTTTATGGTACCATCAACGTTTCATCGAATGGAATAAGTAAAGCCTTGGCGAAGAATACCCGAATTTCTGAGAAGCAAAAGTTGGCTCAAACACCAGAAATAGGAGATTTGTATACTTTTAAAATATTGAGTGTTGACCGGGTTACCGATATGAATGGACAATCCGCAGGGTATAAATCTTCATATTTTTCCTCACCCTACGACGTGGATTTTTTTGTGAATTACATTTCAAAAGACTCTGTGGGATTTGACCATAATGATATAGAAGGGAGTACAAATTATACATTTGGACTCAAGCGCCAGTTCAAACTAGCAAAGTCCGACATTGTTCTTGCAGCGCAAAAATATCAAGATTTAAGTATTCTGGAGTACCCCAACGAAGAACAAGCGCAGACCAAAAAAATAGTGGGGATATTCCAGATACAAAGAGATTAGTGGTATCCTGGATTGAAACGACTGAGTTTTTCAAAATGCGCAACCACTGGGCAAGGGCTGTTCACTTTCTAGATTTTTTGCAAAATCACTGGAAAGCTCAAAGGCGTTAAAACCATCGGAAACACTACCACGAAAGATATTTATGCCATAGCCGGAATTGTTCATATGAGCCCTTATATAAACTTTCGTACCCGCTGAGATTTGTACTTGGCCACCACTTCTGGTAAAAGGTTGTTCATTAACATGGCTATGTGCCAGAATCCTTCTATAAACTAGATTTCCTTCCATGTCGATTACCTCCCACCAATCTGCGTACTGATTGCAACCTAAGTCGGGACTTGATATGGTCACTTGGAAGGTATAGGCGTTCTCACTTCCGGAAATGGAAACTGCAGTTACTTTAGCCAAATCAATAGATTCGAAAGCCATTCCGATTTCTTCACTCTCTTCTTTTGCATTTTCACCCGCGGAACCACAAGCAAAGAGGAGGCCTAAAAGAATCCAATGAAGAGGAAGCAATTTGACCATTCCCTTAGCTTCGGACAGGCTGATTGGTAATCAAATCGATGTATAGATTGATTTTGTTCTTTAAGTCCCTTCGATGGGAGATAAAATCCAAAAACCCGTGTTCCTTTACAAATTCAGAGGTTTGGAAACCTTCCGGTAAATCTTTCCCCACTGTGTCTTTTACTACTCGCGGACCAGCGAAACCAATAAGTGCCCCTGGCTCGGAAATGTTGATGTCGCCTAGCATGGCATATGATGCCGTTGTTCCTCCCGTAGTTGGGTCTGTACATAATGAAATGTATGGAATTTTGGCTTCTGCCAATTGGGCTAATTTGGCCGATGTTTTGGCCAACTGCATAAGGGAAAGTGCAGCCTCCATCATTCGTGCTCCTCCGGATTTGGAAATCATAAGAAAAGGAATCTTACGTCTTTTTGCCACGTCGATGGCACGGGCAATTTTCTCACCCACAACGCTACCCATGGAACCTCCAATAAAACTGAAATCCATACAAGCGATTACTAATTCCCTGCCCATAGACTTGCCAACAGCGGTACGGACCGCATCTTTTAGTCCAGTTTTCTGCTCAGCTGCTTTTAAACGCTCTGAATATTTTTTGGTATCCACGAATTTGAGTGGATCTTTTGAGGAAAGCTTGGTATCCAACTCACGGAATTTATTGTCATCGAACAATATTTCAAAATACTCTTTGCTTCCAATTCGAACGTGGTAATCGTCCTCAGGGCTTACATAAAAGTTTTTAGCAAGCTCTTCCGACTCAACAATTTTGCCTGTGGGAGATTTATACCATAAACCTTTTGGGGTGTCTTTTTTCTCCTCAGTGGCAGTTTGAATTCCTTTTTCCTTTCTTTTAAACCAAGACGACATGTAATAGAAATTTAGTTATACCACTTTTTGTTACAAACTGTTGACGTTGTTCAGGTCCTCAAAAGCCTTTTTCAAACGCTCTACAAAGGATTTTTCCCCTTCCCTTAACCAAACCCTGGGGTCATAGAACTTTTTATTGGGATTTTCATCTCCGTCAGGATTACCAATTTGAGATTGAAGATAAGCAGATTTACCCTCTACATAATCCCTGACACCAGCCATAAATGCATACTGTAAATCTGTGTCAATGTTCATTTTAATTACACCATAACCAATGGCTTCGCGAATTTCTTCAACCGTAGAACCTGAACCTCCATGGAATACAAAGTCAATATGATTATGACCTACTCCATATTTTTCGGAAATAAATTCCTGCGAATTTTTCAAAATTTTAGGCGTAAGGGTAACATTACCAGGTTTGTAAACCCCATGCACATTTCCAAAAGCGGCAGCTACGGTAAATCTTGGGCTAACCTTGGAGAGTTCTTCATAGGCATAAGCTACTTCTTCAGGCTGGGTGTATAGTTTGGAACTATCTACATCTGTATTGTCCACACCATCTTCTTCACCACCAGTTACTCCTAGTTCAATTTCTAGAGTCATGTCCATTTTGCTCATGCGCTCCAGATATTTTTTACATATTTCAATATTCTCTTCGAGAGGTTCTTCAGAAAGGTCTATCATGTGCGAACTGAAAAGGGATTTTCCAGTAGCCTTGTAATGCGCTTCACTAGCATCCAGCAAGCCGTCTATCCAGGGCAATAGTTTTTTCGCACAGTGGTCGGTATGTAAAATGACAGTTGCTCCATAGGCTTCTGCCATTTCATGAACATGTTTAGCTCCAGCAACTGAACCTAGGATGGCCGCTCTTTGGTTATCGTTTGAAAGACCTTTTCCAGCATTAAATTGGGCCCCTCCATTGGAAAATTGGATAATAACGGGTGAATTTAGGGCGGCAGCTGTCTCTAGTACGGAGTTGATGGTATTGGAACCTATAACATTTACCGCTGGTAATGCGTAACCATTGGCTTTGGCGTGGTCAAAAATTGCTTTTACCTCGTCGCCAGTGGCAACTCCTGGTTTTATATCGTGGGACATAATGTGCGTTAGTAAGGGTTAAAATTAGGCAACAAAAGTAATAAAATATTTCTGCTAGAATGGGTAATTGATACCAACATTAAGGACTGAGTTTCTGAAATTATATTCGGAAAACCATCTCCTGGATTGTTCAAGAGCAGGATTGTAGGTCTTAAAACCGACATCTAACCTAAAAACAAAGTAACTGAAATCATATCGTAGACCCATTCCGCTCCCCAAAGCAATATCGGCCAGTGAAGCAAAACCACTAAAGATAGCATCTGGATTGTCCTCGTTGTCAAAAACGTTCCAAATGTTACCGGCATCAGCAAACAATGCGCCTTTTAGGTCACCAGCGATTGGGAATCTGTATTCGAAGTTTAATGCAATCTTTAGATTGGCTTCGTTGAAATCATTCAGGTTGTTTGTACTTCCCGGTCCGAGTTCATATGCATTCCATGCCCTATTGTCGTTGGAACCACCAGCAAAATAACTACGTACAAAAGGTATACTTTCGGCATTTCCATAAGGAATGGCCAAACCTAAAAAGGACCGAAGTGCAAATACCTCCGAACCTCCCAAACCCCAATGCTTTATGTAATCAAGTTCCGTCTTAATATATTGAGAGAAAGGTACTCCGAATACCAACAATTGACCGTCTTCATTTTCATTGAAGGGGATAAAACTTGAAGAAAGCGAAAGTGCATTTCCAGCACTTTCAATTTTGGCCCTAATCTGATAAAAGTCGTTATCGTTGACATCGGACTTACTGTTTTTTGTATAGGTGTAGCTACTGGCAAAAATGAGGTTGTTTTCGGTAAGACGTTGTTGTCTTTCTTCTATACTGTTTACCTCACGGGTATCTTCCTCATTTATTTCTGGAATTTCACCATTTTGTACCGCATCAATGAAATCGTCGGCCCCACCAGGGATTCTTAGAATAGGCTCTGAGGTGTCCTCATCAATATCAAAAAAGTCGGCATATTGTGGGTCATCTTGGATTTGATCGGCAATCTGATCTAAATTATTGAAGGTGTTTTGATAGATGTTGAAGAAGTTTTCTGGATTCGTATTGCGGACGAACTCTACATTCATCAACTCAATATTATGCTTTAATCTTAGGTTAGGGGACCAATTATAAGATAATATGGTATTCAAAGTCTGCCTATCGAGTCCAATGTTCTGTTGAAAATTGGTTCCCACCAGAAATCTGGATTGTGGGAGCATATAGTACGGGATAATTTTCTCCGTGTTAATTGGAAACCATATCCTTGGAAATGTAATGTTGATATCACCACCAATCTCCGAGGTAAACGTTTCTCCCGAGAAGGCTGCCACATCGCTTAGCAGACCAATTGCCCCCCTCGCTGTAATATTTAGTGTTTCTGCACCTCCAAATACATTTCTGGTAATCACCGAAGCACTTAGGGCCGTTCCTAACCGTTGTATATTGGAATGGGTGACATCAAAATTCAGACCTAAGGAAAATTTGGGGCGAGGCGCCAAATAAATATTGGTATTTAATTGGGTGTCCGTTGAATCTGGTATAAACTCAACATTAGGATATTTAAAGGTGTTCAGGTTTGTGATTTGCCGATAGGTACGGATTCTATCCAAATCACGATAAATACTGTCGCTTTCAAAAAAAATGGCATCGGCCAATGCTTTTGGCTTATACTTTAGTTCGTCGTTGTAGAAAATAGTATAGTCTTCATATTCAATGGACTTCAGCGAGTCTGAAGAACTTCCTATGAGGTAATCACTGTAAATATTTATCTTATTGAATCTATGTACTTTATAAGTGTTTGTTGAATCCGTAGGGCTTGTTCCTGCTGGATTTTGAATATTGAGCTGAACTTCCATCAGCTGGTCATCCGAAGCCTTTATAGTATCCCTGGAAATATCGTAATTAATGGAGCTTTCCTGAAAATTGTACACGCCGGAGTTTCTAAACAAAGCGGTAAGCCGCTCTCTTTCTAGATTGAATTGGGTCAAATCGAACTGGTCATCTTTTTTTATCAAGGAAAGGTCAGCGGTACTTTTATAGATTGAGTCTAGGTCAGGAGATAGGATGTTTTTATAGACGGTATCTATAACATAAGGTTTGCCCAAATTTATTTTGTAAGCTATCTGAGCCCTTTTTTTTCTTCTGGATTTTTCTATTTCATAGGCTCCGGTATTGTTAAAATATCCTTTACTGTTATAATATGCCTTGATTCGGTCTACTGTTTTTTGGGATAGACTGGTATCAATAACCACTGGAGCCTCACCAATTCGTTTTAAAAACTCACTGGCGCCTTTAACCACAAACGACTCCTGTAAACGAACCACTTGTTTCTTGGATAAAAGGCGATTTAATCTTTTCTCTCTTTTTTCCTTACGATACAACCAATTTTGGAAAGAAGAATCCGGATTTTCTTTAGCAAGGTTATATAGGTTTAAGCGAAGGGGATATCCCAATAAATTGCTGTTCGGTTTTTGGACGATAAGACTGCTAATGGTTTCATCCCTAATCTTTTCATCATCTGCAAAAACAGAATTTTTGGTGAGCAGAAGTTCATCATCACCTACCTTTTTTAAGGTATTGCATCCCATAAAGGTAGCCATGAGCAACAATAACCCTATTTTTGCCTTGTTACCCATTTCATGGAAAAGAACCCTCATAGGCGCCAAAATTAACGATTTAGATGGTTACCAAAAACCAAATTAAACTAGTTACAAGCTTACAGCAAAAAAAGTACCGAAATCAACATGGGCTATTTATAGTTGAAGGTTTAAAAACGGTTCGCGAAATATTGAATTCGGAATTGAAGCCCTATGCCATCTTTGTTGACCAAGAAAGACATAAAACTGATTTGGGAGATTTGACATTTTTAGTTTCTCCCAAGGTTCTTGCACAAATGAGCGGTCAGAGTAACCCAAGTGGAATCCTTGGTGTTTTTCATATACCAGAATCAGTGCAACCTTCTTTAGATAATTGGATCATCGCCTTGGATGCCATCCGTGACCCAGGTAATTTAGGTACTATTATTAGGCTTTGTGATTGGTTCAATGTAAAACATCTGGTTTGCTCTAAGGATACTGTGGATTGTTATAATCCTAAGGTCCTTCAAGCCACCATGGGTTCAATTGCTAGGGTAAATGTTCATTACATGGACTTGATTGATTTTATTTCCAAGAATGATTCTGTCCCAGTAATGGGTACTTTTATGGACGGAAGTCCCCTGTACAAGGAGTCTTTCCCGAAGCGTGGAATTTTAATCATGGGAAATGAAGCCAACGGTATTTCAAATCCTATTGAGGAACAAGTTACCCATCGTATAGGTATTCCTCAATTTGGAGAACATTCAACAGAAAGCTTGAACGTAGCATCTGCAACGGCCATTTTGCTCAGTGAAATACGAAGAGGTTGAATTAATCCCTTATTCGAAAGTAAAGTTAATGAAGATCCCACGCGTCCGCATGGCGTTGATATTTCCCGTCCATGGACTGTTTGGGTCATTGTCAGGAACAAGTTCGTCGGTCAATGCAAATACGCCTCGTATAGAAGGTGAGAACTTGAAGTATTCCGTATAAATATCAATTCCAAATCCTAGCTCATAACCATATACATTTTGCTTCATGCGAAACTCTCCGCTACTATTATCGTCCAAGCTGTCTTCTTTGGCACCCAAATTTAGTGAGGTGTACAATCCTCCCGTAATAAATGGTTTCCAGTTTCCGAATCTTTTGGCACTTACTTTTAGCAAGAGAGGGAACCTTATATATGTAGAGCGCACTTCTCGCAAAGCATCCTGTTCGGAGGTGAATCCAGGAAAACCAAGTAATCTTTGAGTATAGAGCAATCCTGGTTCGAAGCGCAAGTCCAAAAAATCGTTGATTCTTAACTCTCCTATCAATCCTACGTTAAAGCCAAAGCTGGTGTCAACTAAAATGTCTTGACCTATATCATTTTGATATTCGAATTGGAAATCATATTGGTTAAAACCCAGGTAATAACCCCAATTCAACAGTTTCTTATCTTCATTTTGAAGATTGAGTATGGGGTCTTTTGCAAACTGGGCCAGAACACTTGTGCTAAGGAAGAGACACAGGAAAAGAGGTAATAGGATGTTTTTCATTCAATTATTTTGTCGCCACATAAATGGATGCTACCCCAAATGTTTGGGGCATGTTCTCTATTCCTATAAACCCAATTTTGGCCAAAATATTGTTGAAGTCTTTTCCATGGGGAAAAACGGAGGCTGATTCGCTAAGGTATTTGTATGCAGAGCGGTCTTTTGAGAAAAGTTTCCCAATTCCTGGAAGAATGTATTTGGTGTAAAATGCATACCCTTGTTTAAAGGGGAATTTTGTAGGGACTGAGGTTTCCAAAACGACCAATTGACCCCCGGGGCGCAGCACTCGAAGGATTTCTCCGAGACCTTTTTCAAGATTTTCAAAATTTCTTACCCCAAAAGCTACGGTAATAGCATCAAACGTGTTGTCCTCAAAGGCCAGATTTTCACTGTCTCCTATCACCATATCAATAGTGTTTTCGAGATTTTTTTTGGATACTTTTTCTTTTCCTACTTCAAGCATACCTGGAGAAATATCCAGGCCAACAACCCTTTTAGCACCGGTATTGGCCAATGCGATGGCTAAGTCACCGGTTCCCGTGGCAATATCCATTATGGCTTTTGGCGATTTCTCACCGACAAGTTTTACCACTTTTCTTCTCCACTTTACATCTATTCCGAAAGAAATAACCCGATTAAGCCCATCATAATTCCCAGAAATGGTATCGAACATTTGTCGTACCTGTTCCTTTTTTCCTAGTTCGGAATCTTTATAGGGGTTAACTTTCTTCGACATAACAGCAATTTCCGCGCAAATATACAACTTCGGAATATGGAAGGAGTATAAAATATTTGTGTAATTTTGACCCGGAAATACGGAAATCTTTCCATTATATGCGAGGTACTAGCCCTTTGGATTGTAGCTTATACAGTTTTTATAGCATAGCGTACAGTAGAATCTATTTAGAAAAACAGTTTTTTTCCAACCGATGAAGATTATTATTGCGGGAGCCGGTGAGGTTGGCTTTCATTTGGCGAAGTTATTGTCTTATGAAGCTCAGGATATCACTTTGATTGATACGGATAAGGAGAGTTTGGCATATGCGGATAACCATTTGGATATTCGGGTGCTGCGTGGAGATGCCACATCGATTGAAGTGCTTAAGGAAGCCCGAGTGGAAAATTCAAATTTGGTGATAGGTGTAACAGCTTCCGAAACTACGAATTTGACACTTTGTCTTTTAGCGAAACAGTTGGGTTGCGAAAGAACCATTGCACGTATCTCCAATACCGAATTTGTTGATAACAAGGACTTAATCAAGTTCGATGAGTTGGGTATTGATGAGCTCATTTCGCCCGAAGAGTTGGCAGCCACTGAAATACAATTGCTTCTCAATCAATCCGCTTTTAATGACACCTATGAATTTGAAGAGGGACTCTTGACCATGATAGGGGTATTTTTACCCAAATCCGCCCCATTTGTGGGGAAAATGGTGAAGGAGGCGGCCACAATCTTTCCAGAATTACACTTTATGCCCATTGCCTTGCAACGAATGGGAACCCAGTTTACTGTAATTCCTCGGGGAGATACAGTGTTCAAAGAGGGGGACCAGGTTTATTTTATCACTTCAGCAGGAGGGGTGGATGAGCTGTATAAGCTTACAGGTATGCAAAAAAGGGAAATAAAGAACGTTATGATTCTTGGCGGGAGTAAAGTTGGATACAAAACTGCCCGAGACCTTTGTGCAAAAAAGTTCAACGTAAAGCTTATTGAAAAGAACAAGGAAAAGGCCTTTGATATTGCGGATGATGTTCCCCATGCATTGGTCATTAACGGAGACGGACGAAACGTAGAGCTTTTGGAAGAGGAAAGTCTAGAATCCATGGATGCATTTATAGCCGTTACAGGAAATTCGGAGACAAACATCATGTCTTGTCTGGTGGCCAAGTCCAAAAACATAAAGAAAACCATTGCCCTAGTTGAGAACATGGATTATTTCCAGCTTTCGCATTCCATTGGGGTCGATACTTTGATCAATAAAAAACTACTTGCCGCAAACAATATCTTTAGATATATCCGTAGGGGAGAGGTTTTGGCATTAACCCGTTTGAACAACTTGACTGCAGAAATTCTTGAATTTGAAGTAAAAGCAGACTCATTGGTCAATGGGGAGATTATTCGGGAACTTGATTTTCCTAGAGATGCCATCATAGGTGGGGTCATTAGAGATGGAAAAGGAATTATTGCCTTAGGGGATTTCAGAATTATGGAAGGAGATAGAGTCGTTGTCTGTTCCAAACCCAAAGCCATTTCCAAAATAGAAAAGCTGTTCCGATAATGGGCCTCAACACGCGAATTATCGTGCATATTATGGGGCTGTTGCTTTTGTGCAATGGTTCGTTCATGCTATTGGCAGCGTTTGCCAGTGGCATATATAAGGATGGAGCCACTTTAGACATCACTTTGGCAGCCATTGTGACTATGCTTTTTGGTGTAATGGCCATGTTTTATACACGTGGGCATAAAAAAGAAGTCAAACGAAGGGAGGGATATTTGGTGGTCACTTTGGGCTGGTTGGTCATGTCGCTTTCAGGTTCCTTGCCCTATATCTTTTCTGGAACAATACCTACGGTTACCAATGCATTTTTTGAAACAATTTCGGGATACACCACCACTGGCGCTTCCATTTTGGATGATATTGAGTCCTTACCTAAAGGAATACTGCTTTGGAGAAGTTTGACCCACTGGATTGGTGGTATGGGAATTATTGTTTTGGCCATTGCTATTTTACCATTATTGGGTATTGGTGGAATGCAGTTATTTGCTGCCGAAGCCCCTGGTCCTGGAGGAGACAAACTACACCCGCGAATTACGGATACAGCCAAACGTTTATGGCTCATCTATGTTGGTTACACGGCTGCTGAAACCCTCTTACTAAAGTTGGCAGGAATGTCCTTTTTTGATGCCTTGAACCACAGTTTGGCAACCCTTTCAACGGGAGGATTTTCCACAAAAAATGCCAGTGTTGCATTTTGGAACCATGAACCGCTGATTCAATACATCATCATCCTTTTTATGTTTTTGGCCGGGAGCAATTTTGTGCTGAGCTATTTTGCCTTTACCGGAAAAGTACAGCGTATTCTTAAGGATGAGGAATTTAAGTACTATACCAGTTTTATTGTTCTTTTTACGATTATAGTTGCTTTGGTTGTCCTATTTAAGGCAAATGTTCCTGTCTCAGACTTCCATCCCATGGTTTGGGGCGAAGCTGAAAGTGCTTTTAGACACGGGCTTTTTCAGGTAATTGCAGTGGTCACCACTACGGGTTTTGTTACTGCTGATTTTACAGGTTGGACTCCATTTTTGACCGTATTTTTCTTCGGAATTATGTTTTTGGGAGGCTCGGCGGGCTCAACCGCCGGTGGAATAAAGGTAATGCGTCACTTATTGATCATTAAAAATGGGCTATTGGAATTTAAGCGCACCCTTCACACCAATGCCATTATTCCCGTAAGGTATAATAGTAAGACGGTGACCGAACACATCGTTTACAACATAATTGCTTTTTTTGTGCTTTATATGCTCCTTTTCATATTAGGTTCCTTGGTATTGGGATTTTTAGGATTGGATTTTGTTTCAGCAATAGGAGGCTCAGCATCGTCACTGGGAAATGTGGGGCCTGCTCTTGGCAGCCTCAATCCTGTCAGCAATTACAATAGCTTGCCCAATGCTGGTAAATGGTGGTGTGCGTTCCTGATGCTTTTGGGAAGGCTGGAACTATTTACCGTACTGATACTCCTTACTCCTTACTTTTGGAAAAAAACCTAGGGAATCAAAAAAAAAATTAGACTACAGCAGCGATTCTTGAAATAGCTTCCTTTATCTCATCCACACTGGCAGCATAAGAAATCCGAATAGAATTTCCATTTCCGAAGGCATCACCCGTTACGGTTGCAACATTGGCTTCTTCCAGTAAATACATGGCAAAGTCAGAAGCATTGTTGATTTGTCTTCCGTTTAAAGTTTTACCAAAGAATGAGCTAATATCCGGATATACGTAAAACGCACCTTGCGGTTCGTTGCATTTGAAACCAGGAATCTCGTTTAGTAATTCAAGAATTAGTTTTCTACGATTTTTAAACTCATCCACCATGTATTGTACCCGGCTTGGTGATTCCAACAATGCGGTAATCACAGCCCTTTGGGCAATACAGTTCGCTCCGCTGGTAACCTGTCCCTGAAGTTTATTGCATGCTCTTGCAATATATTTAGGGGCACCAATATATCCAATTCGCCAACCTGTCATGGCAAAAGCTTTTGCCACACCATTTACGGTAACAGTTCTATCATACATATCCTCAAAGCCACCCATGGAAGCATGAGCTGTCACACCATAGTTGATATGCTCGTAAATTTCATCACTTACCACTACAATCTGAGGGTGCTTTTGAAGGACATCGGCCAAGGCTCTCAATTCTTCCTTGCTGTAAATGGAACCGCTAGGGTTACAGGGGGAGCTGTACCAAAGCATTTTGGTTTTTGGAGTTATCGCCGCCTCTAATTGGGCAGGGGTCATTTTAAAATCATTTTCAATCGAGGTTTCTACTTCCACTGGAACTCCATCCGCCAGTTTTACGATGTCGCTATAGCTTACCCAATAAGGGCAGGGTAAAATAACTTCATCACCTTTGTTCAAACAGGCCTGGGCAACATTATAGAGTGCTTGTTTGGCTCCGGTGGAAACCACAATTTGTGAGCGGTCATAGTCAATACCATTGTCCCTTTTGAATTTGGTGATAATGGCATCCTTTAACTCGACATATCCATCTACAGGAGTGTATGAATTGTATCCATCATTGACCGCCTGTATCGCAGCCTCTCTTATATAGTCTGGAGTTTTAAAATCTGGTTCGCCTAAGCTTAACCCAATGATGTCTTTGCCTTCTGCCCTAAGTTCCCTGGCCTTGGCGGCCATTTCCAAAGTCGCGGATGGAACTAGGTTATTGATTCTATCCGAAAGTTGGTCGCTCATAAAATGCCATTATTTTATTGGTACTGCAGTGCCGGATTTCTGCCCAGCTCCTTCAAATGTTTGAAGTGCGAAATTATAGCTTTTCTGGTAGTTTTATACTCGTTGTATGGCAAATTGAATTCTTTAGCTGTCTGTTTCACAATTTTTGAAATTTTTGTGTAGTGTACGTGGCTAATGTTAGGAAAAATATGATGTTCCACTTGATGATTTAAACCTCCAGTAAACCAGTTTATAATTTTGTTTCTGGTTCCAAAATTTACTGTGGTAAAGAGTTGATGAATGGCCCAGGTGTTCTTCATGTTTCCGGTTTCATCTGGAAGTGGGGTCTCCGCATCTTCAACAATATGTGCCAACTGAAAGATGACGCTCAAAATCACCCCTGCCACATAATGCATGATAAAAAATCCTAAAAGTACTTGCCACCATGCAATTTTCACAAAAATCAAGGGAAGTACAATCCAAATGGTCAAATAAATGACTTTTGTAATGACCAATGTACTCCAATTCATAGCAGGGCTTGGAAGCTTTCCATAGGATAATTTGCGCTTCATATAGCGATACATTTGTTGGAAGTCCGTTGTAATGGCCCAATTAAAGGTCAATAGCCCATATAAGAAAATGGAGTAATAGTGCTGAAAACGATGGTGCTTTTGCCATTCCGCATGCTTGGAGAAACGAAGAATTCTTCCTGCCTCCATATCTTCATCGTGTTCATGGATATTGGTATAGGTGTGGTGCAATACGTTATGCTGAACTTGCCAATTGTATACATTCCCTGCCAGGATGTAAATTGACCCTCCCATAAGTTTATTGACCCATTTTTTGTTTGAATAGGAGCCATGGTTACCATCATGCATGACATTCATTCCCACTCCTGCCATTCCCACTCCCATGGTAATGGACAGAAGTAAATAGGCCCAAAACGGTAAGTTGAGGGTCAGCATTAAAAAATATGGTGTTAAGAAAACAGCAAACATGATTACCGTTTTAAGGTGGAGTTTCCAGTTCCCGGTTTTCTTGAGGTCATTTTCGTTAAAATACTGATTGACTCTTTTATTTAATGTTCTGAAAAATTGGGCAGAGTCTTTTCGTGAAAACCGTACGGTATTCTTTTCCATAAAAAGGTTTTTTACAAATGTAATGAAAATGCCCACTACGGACCATCTCTAATTGGAAAACGGGCATGGGAAAGCAAAAGTATTATTTTAGCCAAAATTAACATCCTTACCAAATGGACGTAAACTTGATATTGAAGTATTTCTCTAACCTGAATGATGAGCAGAAAAGACATTTTGAAGGACTGGAAGAGTTATATCAAGATTGGAATGCCAAAATCAACGTGGTTTCCCGCAAGGACATTGATGAATTATATCTTAGGCATGTACTCCATTCATTGGGAATAGCGAAGATTCAAAACTTTAATGAAGGAGCAGAGATTTTAGATGTAGGCACGGGAGGAGGATTCCCGGGTATTCCTTTGGCCATACTGTTTCCCGAAACCCAATTTACGTTGGTGGATGCCATTGGCAAAAAAATTAAAGTAGTACAGGAGGTCATTGATGGGTTGGAACTAAAAAATGTAAAGGCATTTCATACGCGTGTCGAAGATTTGAAAGGCCAATATGATTTTATAGTTAGCAGGGCAGTAGCTGCCATGCCCACCTTTGTGCATTGGACCAAGGGTAAAATCAAAAAAAATTCAACCCATGAGCGTAGAAATGGAATCCTTTATTTAAAAGGTGGCGATTTATCCGAAGAGTTAAAGGATTATTCAACGGCTCAGATATTTGATCTAAAGGATTTTTTTTCAGAGGATTTTTTTGAAACCAAAAAAGTGGTTTATCTACCGCAGAAGTTTAAGGGTTGATTTTTAAAAAAACTTATAAAAAAAGACTGTCTAAAAAGTTTAGTCTTGTCAACCTGAACTTGTTTCAGGTTCTCTTGAATATTTGTATTTCATACTATTGAGATTCTGAAGTGAATTCAGAATGACGACTTTCATCCTTTTTTAGACAGCCTCAATTTTTCTATTGCGGTTGACTCCAGGGGGGAGTAACTTTATTTGAACGGGCATACGCAATCAACTGTCCCTTGTGCTCTCCGTTATGTTCCATGATAACCAGAAGGCCGGAGAGTGTATTCAGTTTTGCAAAACCGAAATCCACTTCATCGCCAAATTTGGAAGATTCCACTTGGGTAATTTTATCCAGAACAAACTCGTTCGATTTTTTTAAGGCAGCAATGATGTTTTCTTTTCCAGTAATCTTACCTAAGTTCATCATATCTACATCTTCAGGAGGTGGAAACCCTAACTTTGAAGCAAGGAAGTAATTCCCTCCTGCGACATGCAACAAGGCTTCTCCCACGGAATTTACCCCTTCCATGGGCCTCCAATCGTATTGTTCTTCGGAAAAAGCTTCAGCAAGCTGGATTACTTGGCCTTGGTTTTGGGTCAAGATTCCTTTAATGGTCTGTTGTACGAGTTTGTCTTCTTGTGACATAGCGGAAAAACAAACCATTCCTAGGAATAGAATTAGAATTTTTTTCATAGTGATAGTGAATTAATGGTTGAATGTTACCCGATTTTCAGGAACTTTTAAAGATAATCAATAAAAAAGTTCCTAGGATTGGATATTCCTAAAGCATTATGAAAAGATAAACAAGTCTATTTTTGAGTGACAAAACAGGCAAAATCATCTGGTTGCCAAATTATCTTAAGGTCCGACAACTCATTTTGGTCAATTTCACTATCTCCTAAAAAACCGATGGACGTTCCCAAACAATCTAAGACTGGAATTACTTTGTTGATTACCGGGTTGCAGTCAAAATACAGGAAGACTGGTTCTCCTTCATATTCTGCTTGTGAAATGTAGCAGTATTTGGTTTGTTCATTGATATTCAATTCCCTTCTTTCAATTTCTATTCGAAGCCATTCCAGGTCTGTTGCTGGTTCTTCAAACTCACAACTAACCTCTGTTCTGGAAACAATCTGGATAAGTTGATACCTGAAAGAAGAGCCATCGGGTGGAGGATTGTCAACTCTGGTTCTCTCAACCCGTAAATCGTAGATAAAACCGGGCTCAAAGTCAAAATTCTCAATGGGGTCAAAGAAATTGAACCAACTATCCCCACCAATCTCATCACCTTCCTGAACCTGCAAGCATTGGGTTGGAAAGGCTCCTGTGCAATCCAGTGTAAAATAGTTTACCCTAAGGTTTATTAGTCCCTCTTCGGAATCGTCAGAGGAACAGCCCAGAAAACACAGGGATGTTAAAAATAAGATGAAGTAGAGGTGCTTGGCCATCGTTGTCTTGGTTTACATAAGGATGTCCACCAAAACAATAGGTTGCTTTGAATTTGCCATATCCATATAAAACTTACCTGACCCGTCAAATGGTCACAATCAAACGAGATTCAAAAAATGTGTCTCGCAAACTGTACGAAACCGGCTATCCCAAAAATGGATATCGATAATCCTCTGGGGTGACAAAAGTCTCTTTAATCAACCTCGGAGATACCCAGCGCAAAAGGTTCTGCGCGGAACCTGCCTTATCGTTCGTTCCTGAAGCCCTTGCACCTCCAAAGGGTTGCTGACCTACAACGGCACCGGTTGGTTTATCATTGATGTAAAAGTTACCTGCAGCGTTTTGTAATACATGAGTGGCCTGTTCAATGGCATAGCGGTCTTGGCTCATCACTGCACCGGTTAAGGCATATTCTGAAGTGGAGTCTACCAATTGAAGGGTTTCTTCCCACTTATTGTCTTCATAGACATAAACAGTGACCACAGGTCCGAAAAGTTCGGTTTCCATCGTGGTATATTTTGGGTCAGTAGTTAATATTACTGTTGGCTCGATAAAATATCCAACTGATTTATCGTAACCCCCACCAGCAATTATCTCTGCATTGGTATCGGTTTTTGCCTGATCTATGTATTTGGCCAACTTGTCAAATGAACCTTCATGGATTACTGCTGTGACAAAGTTGGACATGTCTTCAGGTGAACCAGGTTTGTTGAAAGACGCAATGTCTTTTTTGACCAACTCCAGTGTTTCGTCCGCTGTGGATTTAGGTAAATACACCCTTGAAGCTGCACTACACTTCTGTCCCTGGAATTCAAACCCGCCACGCGTTATGGCAGTGGCTACTTGTTGTGGTTTGGCTGAAGGGTGTGCTACGATAAAGTCTTTCCCCCCTGTTTCTCCAACTATTCTTGGATAGGTCTTGTATGTGTGGATATTAGTTCCAATTTGTTTCCATAGCTCCTTGAAGACAAATGTTGATCCCGTGAAGTGCAACCCAGAAAAATCTGGACTTGCCAATACAGTTTCTGTTATCATTACGGGGTCTCCCATGACCATGTTGATCACTCCACCGGGTAAACCAGCTTCTTGAAACACATCCATTATTACCTTTGCCGAATATACTTGGCTGTCACTTGGTTTCCATAAAACCACATTCCCCATCATTGCAGCACTTGCAGGAAGGTTTCCAGAAATAGCTGTAAAGTTAAATGGGGTAATGGCATAGACAAAACCTTCAAGTGGGCGATATTCCACTCGGTTCCAAATACCGTCAGAAGAGTCAGGCTGTTCTGCGTAAATCTGGGACATATATTCCACATTGAACCGAAGAAAGTCAATTAACTCACAGGCAGCATCAATCTCTGCTTGATGAATGGTCTTGGATTGAGCCATCATTGTCGCAGAATTGATTTTGGCGCGATACGGTCCAGCGATTAATTCTGCTGCTTTAAGGAAAATGGCAGCGCGCTGTTCCCATTTTAGATTCGCCCATTTTGCTCTGGATTCCAGTCCATTGGCAATAGCATCTTCAACATGTTTTTTCTCGGCAACATGATAGTGTCCTACCACATGTTGATGCTCATGGGGCGGTGACATGGGTTTTGAGTTTCCAGTCTTAATTTCTTCCGAGCCAATATATAAGGGAACTTCCACTTGGGAACTGTAATAGTCCTTATATTGTTGAAGCACACTTTCACGCTCTGGCGTACCAGGTGCGTAGCTTTTTACCGGTTCGTTAAATGCTGTTGGAACTTGAAAGAAACCTTTTCCCATGGTGGTATTTTTTAAATTTTAAAATGCCCACAAAGGTACTAAAAGGTACAGCGATAGTAAAAAGAAAATGGACTAGTTTATAGCAAAGGGTGCGGCAAACTTAAATAGTGGAATTTCCACTTCAAAGTCCTCAGAATTACCCAAATTTACCATGTGGTAATATCCCATCATGGCTCCAATAGGGGAAGCCAATAGGCATCCCGAACTATAGGTATGGGATTTGCCAGGCTGGATAACCGGTTTTCTTCCAATTACACCTTCACCATCCACGGTCTCCATTTCTTTGAGGGTATCAAAAATATCCCAATGCCTTGCCATGAGCTGCACAGGGTGCTTGCTCTGGTTTTCAATGGTCACAGTGTAACCAAATGCGTAGTGTACTTTATAGTTTTTGAAAAAAGTTCCTTCAAAATTCGTCTTTACCGAGACCTTAATTCCTTTGGTAATTTGGGTGAACATAAGCTTAATAAGTAAATGCACTTCCTGCAAACAGCAAAATTGCCGTAAAGAATGCCAAAAAGACAAAAATCGTATTCAGAAAGATGTATTTAACAATCGTTTTAAATCTTCCTTGCCCATAGAATTTTCGCATCGCTTTATACAGATAAAATCCGAAAATCGTCAAAAACCAACCTGCACTGGCGGTACCAAAAATGGTATCTATTATCAGACTAAGGATGAGCAAGATAAACAATAAGGATTGGTTGTGGAAGCTAAAAATAAGATGATCGGTGTAGGTATATTTTTTTCTGATGTACACCAACCAGATAAAGGCTGTGAATATGGGAAGAAAGAAAAATATTACGAAAGGAAGCTTTCCAATGGTAGCATTTATAAAGCTTCCAGGGGCCTGAATCACCCGGAGCAAACTGGCAGCTGCATTGAAGGGCATCCGATTACTTCGTCGGTCTTCGATTTGATACTTTGCCACTGCTTCCTTAAAGGAATAAATAGTGTCTTTTCGAATGACCACGCTAAAAAAATCCATTTTCTTCATTGTTCTTCCAAACATGGAACTTTCCTTTTGAATGGATGCGAAGTATTTGGAAGGATTGGATAATATCAATGAGTCATTGTTTTCTTTGAATTTCTTTGGGTCAAAGTTTGTGATAGAATCCAAACCTTTCAATGTCTCCGATATTTTAAGTTCGTTCTTATCTAGGGAATCCAATTGTTTCAATGCCTTTTGAGCATTTTCATTTAAAGCAATTGTGTCATTGAAAACATTGGTCGAGTCAAGTGCATAAGAAAGTGGTCGCACTTGATTTATTATTTTCTCATCAAAACCACTAAACTGCCTATCGAAGTCAGAAAATGTAGTATTGTAGGTAAACATCAAAAAGTATAGAAAGGCCAAGCTTAGCAGAAAACGAAAAGGATTGGTATAGGTTATTCTTTTCCCGTT
The DNA here is from genome assembly GCF_003001695.1 of Flagellimonas meridianipacifica. Classification (GTDB taxonomy): domain Bacteria; phylum Bacteroidota; class Bacteroidia; order Flavobacteriales; family Flavobacteriaceae; genus Flagellimonas; species Flagellimonas meridianipacifica. The sequence continues at coordinate 2,106,539 of NZ_PVYX01000001.1, forward strand.
GATGTAGTCCTTGGTAATGCTTCCAGGCCTTATCAAAAGTGCAGAAAGTGTTTTGAGCAACTTGGAATCATAGTTTACCAAACTGGAGAAAAACTCATCAAAGAAATCTTTTAGAGTTACTTTTTTGGTACTGTTCATTTGCGAACAGTTTGGACAGAATTTATCGCTGACATCCAATTCATGTCCACAATTGAGACATTTTGTGCCACGGTACTTCAGCTCAAAACGCCCCCTTTTGATTAAGCTTGGTTTGTTATCCATTGCTTTGCAATGTTTGAGGCTAAAGATAGTTTAATTGGTAATATTTCTGGAATTGACGGAACCTATGCCTATAATGCTATCAAAGATTTCCCCAAAATCCCGATAGTAGACCAAAATAAGGTAGTTGTTTTCTGTAAAGTGAAAGTTGCCGCTAACGGTATTCAAATCTATGCTGCCATCCTCACGCTCAATGACATATTTATAGTTGTAAAACCCTTGCTTTATAGGCAGCACTAGTTCCATTCTTCCTTCATCCTCATTGAAGGTCATTTTGTTTTCCTCTTCAATGGTGTAATTGTTGAACTTTCCGATGACATAGACATTGTCCAAACCAATTTCGTTGGTGTAAGGTAGGCTGAAATGCACTTTTGTATATTCCGCTTCGCGCGATACATCTTCTCCTTGAAGGGTGCGAACCACAAAATCACCATTGATATCAGGGAAAAAAGTATATTCTTGGTTGTTCCTAAACGTGTTTTCAAAAAGGTAATGATGATAGAGGTCCGTGAGTTCGATTCTGGATATGGCAAAGTTTGTCGTCCTTAGGTCCTTAGTGTCAAAATTCAAAAACTCATTTCCGCCAAAAAAACCAGTTTCCTTATCATATCTATAAATCAATTCTTGGCCTAAAGTAAATTGGGGTGCAATGTTATACAGCGCTGTAGGCCAAAAATGATTTTGAATAATGGCGACCTTGATTTCTTTTTTTGGATTGACCACGGGGAAACCGGCAGTATTGATGGAGAATTGCACAACCTGCTTTTCATTCAAAAAGTCAAAATCCCTAGAACGACGAATTACTCCACCGACTTGGACCAAGTCTTTGTAGACCACAAATCTCCTAGAAAACTGTAAGTCCCCAGCCATGTTGTATATCTCCAGAACATAATTGCCAGTTGCCCTTAAGCGGACATTTTCATTGGGAATGGTAAGTCTATAATTGGAATAGGGCTGAAGTGTGGTGTAACTGTTTTCGTAATCTATTATACGTTGGTTATCCATCCCAACGAGATACTGGGATTTTAGCAGCTGAGAGGGTGTCCAATCATAATCGCAATGGATGATTTTATAATAATAATCCTGCTCATTTGCAGTCAGGTCATCAAACTCCAAGGTCATTGGCTCTCCCAATTTTATTACAGGAAACTGATCTTCAGTTGGACCTTTGAAAATAATGGTTTTGATGTTGGAGGGAGGATTGACTTCTTCCTGAACTTGTGCTGAAACCGAACACACAAGGAAAAACCATATAATTTGTTTAATCCAAATACGCATTTATACCTCGAATTTTGGGTAAAGGTAAACAAAAAGTGTGCCTACTGAATTTAGCTCCCAGTAATCCCAATTTTATGTTTAATTATTATGAAAACAATGCTTTTAGTACTAAATTTGCGTTCAATTTTTAACAAAAGGTCTACAACAATATGTCTAAAGACATCCGGATTAAAAAGGGGTTGAACATCAACCTTGTCGGGGCAGCTGAAAAGACTCTTTCCAAAGCCGTTAATAGTAACGTGTATGCCCTAAATCTAGACGATTTTCATGGAATAACCCCAAAAATGTTGGTAAAACAAGGGGCGGAAGTTAAGGCGGGAGAGCCGCTTTTCTTCAATAAATCCAATGAGAAAATGCTATTCGTTTCTCCTGTAAGTGGAGAGTTGGTGGAAATCGTAAGGGGGGCACGAAGAAGGATACTTACCCTTAAAATTCTTGCGGATAAAAGCCAAGAATATGCAGAACATGGTGTATTGGATTTAAGCTCGGCCGATGATCAAGTTGTTCGTGATTTTTTGTTAAAGTCCGGAGCATGGCCATTTATAAAGCAACGTCCCTATGATATTATTGCCAATCCAGAATCCACTCCAAAAGCAATTTTTATTTCGGCTTACGCGACTGCTCCTTTGGCAGCGGACGCTGATTTTGCCCTTCAAGGAAAGGAAGCTGAGTTGCAAGCTGCCATAACGGCACTTGGAAAACTGACTCCGGGCAAGATTCATGTTTCGGTAGGAAAATCCAGTAATTCACCTTTGGCTAACCTAGATGGAATTACTTTACATAAGGTTAGCGGACCACATCCATCCGGATTAGTCGGTACGCAAATCAATAAAATTGACCCTATTAATAAGGGAGAAGTGGTTTGGACCATTTCGCCTCAGGATTTGGTAATCATTGGAGAGCTTTTGCTAACAGGAAAGTTCAATGCTGAAAGAGTCATAGCCCTAGCTGGTTCGGTGGTTAAGTCGCCTAAATATTATACTACCAAGATTGGAGCGGAGATTTCTACGTTTTTATACGCCGCTGGTGTAAATCAGGAAAAATTCAGATTAATCAATGGAGATGTTTTAACGGGCGGTAAAACTCATCCAGAGGGATATCTTGGTTTCTATAATAATACGGTTAGTGTTATACCAGAAGGAGATGATTATGAGTTCTTTGGTTGGAATAAACCTGTTTTCAACAAGATTTCTTCTACAAGGGCTCTCACTTTTTCATGGATGCAGCCCAACAAGAAATATGACTTGGATACCAATACAAACGGTGAACACCGTGCTTTTGTGGTTACCGGTAGGTATGAGGAAGTGTTTCCATTGGATATTTATCCATTACAATTGTTGAAGGCTTGTATGGTTAAGGATTTGGACGAAATGGAGCTGTTGGGACTTTATGAAGTGGCTCCTGAAGATTTCTCTTTGACGGAATTCATTTGTACTTCTAAACAACCACACCAACAAATAATCAGAGAAGGATTGGATTTATTATATCAAGAAATTGGATAAAACATGGGATTGAAAGAAAAGTTACATCAGACCAAACTTAAGTATCAGGGGAAAAAGATGGCCCCTGCATTCAATGCTATACATACCTTTTTGTACTCACCAAACGAAACCACCCATTCGGGAGGGCATATTCGTTCAGTAGACGATTTAAAGAGAACCATGAACACTGTGATCATGGCTTTGGTTCCATGTCTACTCTTTGGTATGTTCAATGCGGGTTATCAACATTATTCAGCAATTAATGGTTTTCCAGAGAATTTCTCTGTAATGGAACATTTCATTACTTGGGATAATTTCTGGTTAGGTGCCATCACTATATTGCCATTGGTTATTGTATCCTACGGAGTGGGACTTGCTATTGAATTCGTGTTTGCGGTAATTAAAGGCCACGAAGTGGAAGAGGGATATTTGGTGACAGGAATGTTGGTTCCATTAATTGTTCCAGTTGATACTCCTCTTTGGATGTTGGCCATTGCCGTAGCTTTTGGTGTTGTAATTGGTAAGGAAGTGTTTGGAGGTACTGGAATGAACATATTAAATCCTGCTTTGACTATCCGTGCCTTCTTATTCTTTGCCTATCCAACCTGGATGAGTGGAGACAAGGTTTGGGTACACGGCGCAGTCGAGAGGGCAGGTACGGCCGATGCTATTTCTGGAGAAACCATTTTAGGATATTTGGCACAAGGAAATTCTGATTTTTCATACTCACTTTCAGATATGTTTTTCGGATTTATCCCAGGCTCGGTAGGGGAGACATCAACCTTTTTGATTCTTCTCGGCGGTTTGTTCCTTGTTTTCACTAAAATCGCTTCCTGGAGAATAATGCTGAGTGCTGTTTTAGGCTCGTTGGCCATGGGATTGATATTTAATGGCGTTGTTGAAGCTGGATGGATTCCTGAATACAGCAAATTCTATGGATTGATGAGTTTTGAATATTGGCAACATCTTTTAGTAGGTGGATTGGCATTTGGTATTGTCTATATGGCAACCGACCCTGTAACGGGATCTCAAACCAACAAGGGAAAATGGATTTATGGATTCTTGATTGGATTTATGTCGGTTATGATTCGGGTGTTCAATCCAGGATATCCTGAAGGTGTTTTCTTGGCTATTCTGTTGCTGAATGTATTCGCACCAACCATTGATCACTATGTGGTGAGAGGAAACGTGAAAAGAAGAATGAAGCGATTGAAAAACGCCACAATACTTCCCAAAGTGACAGGCGAAGTTGAAGAACTTAAAACCGAAACCGTTTAATCATGGCATTGAATACAGAGAAGAATAGTTATACCGTATTGTTTGCGGTGATTATGGTGGCTGTTGTAGGCTCGCTATTGGCCTTTCTTGCATCCAGTCTCAGTGGAAAAATTAAAGAAAATGAGCGCTTTGAAAAGCAACAGAATATTTTATATGCCATGGGGATTAATGAAAACACTCAGGATAGTGGAGTTAATTTCATCCCAACTAACGTGGTTGAAGATAGATTTCTGGAAGAAGTTAAAGGTCAGTATGTTTGGGTGAATGGTGAAATTGAAGAAGATGACCAAGCATTCCTTATTGATATAAAAAAGGAATTTGCGGCCTTAAAAGCTGGAGATGATGCAAGGTTGCCCATTTTTATGGGTGAAAAAGATGGAGAGGAATTATATGTATTGCCCATGTATGGTAAAGGACTTTGGGATGCCATTTGGGGATTTATGTCCGTAGACAAAGATATGGTGGTTCAAGGGGTATATTTTGACCATAAAGGTGAGACCGCCGGATTGGGAGCTAACATTAAACTGAGGTTCTTCATGGACGATTTTATTGGAGAGTCCCTAATGGAAGGACAAAGTTATTCCGGTATAGCGGTTTCAAAGACCAATAACGACCCCCTTAACGAAGACAAACAAGATAATGAGGTTGACGCAATTGCCGGTGCTACCATTACTGGAAATGGGGTATCAGCAATGATAAAGGAAACTTTGAAGTTATACAGACCTTATTTGGAAACAATTAGAAATAATTAGAAATGGCATTACTCTCAAAAAAAGATTCAAATCTTATACTAGATCCATTAGCGGATAACAATCCAATTACCATTCAAGTACTGGGAATATGTTCTGCTTTGGCAATTACTGCGGAGCTAAAGGCGTCATTGGTGATGGCAATTTCCGTAATCTTCGTGATGGGAATTGGTAACATTGTTATCTCGCTACTTAGAAACGTAATTCCGTCTAAAATCAGGATTATTGCCCAGCTAATAGTGGTAGCTACATTGGTAATTGTGGTGGACCAGGTTCTAAAGGCTTTTGCTTACGAACTGAGTAAAACATTATCAGTTTTCGTGGGGTTGATCATTACCAACTGTATTATTATGGGGCGTTTTGAAGCGTTCGCTCTTGGTAATGGGGTATGGAGGTCTTTTTTAGACGGTATTGGAAACGCCTTGGGTTATGGAGTTATTTTGGTAATTATTGGATTTTTCAGGGAACTGTTGGGTTCAGGAACTTTATTCGGAATCCCTGTTTTGGGTGACCCTATTGCCAAGACGGGACTGTACTCTATTGGTTATGAGAACAACGGATTTATGATTATTCCTCCTGCTGCACTGATTGTGGTTGGTATCATTATCTGGGTGCAACGTACTAGAAACAAGGCATTAATTGAAGAAGCATAAATAAGGAAGCATGTTAGAGCATTTAGAGTTATTTTTTAAGTCCATCTTCATAGACAATATGGTTTTCGCGGTCTTCTTGGGAATGTGTTCCTATTTGGCCGTATCAAAAAAAGTATCAACGGCTGTAGGATTGGGGGCAGCGGTAATCTTCGTGTTGGCCGTAACCGTTCCTCTTAACTGGCTTTTGGACCAATATCTTTTACAAGATGGTGCCTTGGCTTGGTTGGGTCCAGAGTACGCTGATTATAATTTGAGCTTCCTTTCGTTTATCATGTTTATTGCAACAATTGCAACCATGGTGCAATTGGTAGAGATTGTAGTGGAGAAATTTTCTCCAGCGCTTTACAATTCATTGGGTATTTTCTTGCCATTGATTGCGGTAAATTGTGCTATTTTGGGAGGTTCTTTGTTTATGCAGGCCAGAGAAATACCCTCTTTGGGATTAGCACTCAATTACGGGATTAGTTCAGGAATAGGTTGGTTCTTGGCCATTTTGGCTATCGCAGCTATCCGAGAAAAAATTAGATATTCCAATGTGCCACCGCCACTACGAGGGTTGGGGATCACATTTATCATAACTGGATTGATGGGAATCGGGTTCCAGAGTTTTGGAGGTATGCTTACTGGTGATAACGAACCACCTGAAGGTACCAGCAATACTACCGTTGAAAAAACCATTGAAGAAAAAGAAATAAATAAGGAAATCGAAGATGAAGAAAAAGCGGTTTCCTATAACGAAGTTCTAAACAAATAAAGATGATTCTAGCCACAAGTACGGGAGGTACCATTCTAATTACAGTTGTAGCGTTTCTTGTTTTATTGTTGCTCTTGGTGGCCCTTTTGCTATTTACCAAGGAAAAACTATCTCCATCAGGTCCTGTTACCTTGACCATAAATGGAGAAAAAAAGATTGAAGTTGCCTCAGGGGGAACCTTACTGTCTACCTTAGGTAACCAAAAGGTGTTCTTGCCTTCGGCATGTGGAGGCGGTGGAACCTGTATCCAATGTGAGTGTCATGTACTTTCAGGTGGTGGAGAAGCTCTTCCTACGGAGACTCCTCACTTTTCTAGAAAAGAACTACAACACGGAGCACGATTGGCATGTCAAGTAAAGGTAAAGCAGGATATGGAAATTACCATTCCTGAAGAAGTCTTTGGTATCAAAAAGTGGGATGCGAAAGTAGTTCGTAACTACAATGTAGCGTCTTTTATCAAGGAGTTCGTTGTAGAGATTCCTGAGGAAATGAATTACAAGGCCGGGGGTTATATTCAAATTGAGATTCCTCCGTGTGAAGTGAAATATGCAGACATGGATATCACGGCCCATCCAGAGGAACATGAGACTCCGGATAAATTTAAAACGGAATGGGATAAATTCGGGCTTTGGCCTTTGGTGATGAAAAACCCCGAGACTGTAGAACGAGCTTATTCCATGGCCTCTTATCCAGCGGAAGGTCGTGAGATTATGTTGAATGTCCGTATTGCCACACCGCCATGGGACCGTTCCAAAAACGGATGGATGGATGTTAATCCCGGTGTTGCCTCTTCTTATATTTTTGGATTAAAACCTGGAGACCCAGTAACGATTTCAGGACCATTTGGTGAATTCTTCATCAACGAATCTGATTCTGAAATGTTGTATGTAGGCGGAGGAGCAGGTATGGCACCCATGCGTTCACACTTGTATCACCTGTTCAAGACCTTAAAAACCAATAGAAAGGTAACCTACTGGTACGGTGGGCGCTCTAAAAGGGAACTTTTCTATATAGAACATTTTAAAGATTTGGAGAGGAACTTCCCTAACTTTAAATTCTATATGGCGTTGTCTGAACCTTTGGAAGAAGACAATTGGAAAGTAAAGAAGGATATCAATGACGAAGAAGGGGACGGATTTGTCGGGTTCATACATAATTGTGTGATTGATAACTACTTGGACCATCATGAGGCTCCAGAGGATATTGAATTGTATTTCTGTGGTCCTCCTTTGATGAACAAAGCGGTTCAGAAAATGGGAGAGGACTTCGGTATTCCAGATGAGAACATCCGCTTTGATGATTTTGGTGGATAGAAACCACGGATTTAACCTCGAGCGCAGTCGAGAGGTACAAAATAAACCAAACCGATGCGAAAGTGTCGGTTTTTTTGTTCAATGAATATGAAGAAACTACTGTTGATAGTTCTTGGCATTTCATTGCTTTGCCTTGTTGTTTACAAAGTAAAGCCCGTAAAGCATACAGTGACAGCTCTTGTAACTGAACCAAAATTTATCAATGAGGATAGTCTTACGATTGTATCCCGGGTAAACGTGCCTGTCGGTTATGAACGTATTGAATATCCTGACGGGTCGTTCGAAGAATACCTAAGGAATTACAAGTTAAAACCCTACGGAAGTAAAATTATCAATTATGATGGCACGGAATATTTTTGGCAATATGGACACATCGGAATTCTTGAGATTCCGGTTCCTGAGAATGGCCTTCAACAATGTGCAGATGCCTTGATTCGTATTCGAAGTGAATATTTATGGGAGAACGATAGAAAAGAAGAGATTGGTTTTAACTTTACTAGCGGACATCATTGTGCATGGAAGCAATATGCCGAGGGCTATCGTCCAAAAATAGATGGAAATAAGGTGAGTTTCCATAAAATAGCACTGCCTGACGATTCCAAGGCAAATTTTTATAGATACCTGAACCTTGTTTACACCTATGCTGGAACCCTTTCACTCTATCACGAACTACCTAGAGTTGAAAACGCCAAGGACTTAAAACTAGGTGACATGCTAATAAAAGGAGGGAGTCCAGGTCATATTGTGATGATATGCGATGAAGCGGTCAATTCGGATGGAGAAAAAGTGTATTTGTTGTTTCAAGGCAATACCCCGGCCCAAAATATACACTTGGTCAAAAATCTTGAGGAACCGTCAATGTCGCCCTGGTATACTTTAGAAAAAGATAGGGTTATTCCTGTGTCCAATTACACCTTCCAAAGCTCAAAATTCGTACGCTTCAAATGACTTTTAAGCCCTAATTTTGCACTATGGGAAAACCACTTACAGAACAAGAACTTCACAACCTTGCCATGAACATAGTAGGGCGACAATTGGAGGCCGATGGCTTTGAGTTTATGGCCATCAACAGTAAGCTTCAAAAGAACCCACAATACGTATGTTTGAAGGAAAAGATATTGCACTTCATTGTCGTTAGAAACGTAAGCTATCCTGAAAATCCAATGGTATACGATGAGGGTTTGATGGAAAAGGTAAAAAATCACGCTGATAAGTTTGAGGCTAAAACCTACTTTGCAGGAGTGGGTCTTTCCAATGCTTCAAACCAAAGCCTTCCAGTGTATCTCAATGAGGAGTATGTAGTTGAATATCAGGGACTAATAGAAATACGATAAGATGCGAAAAGTTTTAGGGATACTATGCTTGATATCCTTTTTTGGATGTAAAAACGGTCCAGTGAAAAATCAAAACGTTGGTAATGCTCTGGGCACAACATATTCCATATTGTATATAACCGATGGGCAAGTTGATTTACAAAAGGAAATCGATTCTGTCTTTCAAGTGGTGAACCAATCGATGTCAACATACATTCCTGACTCAGACATCTCTAAAATCAATAAGGGGGATTCAACCTTGGTGGTCGACCATATGTTTCAAGAAGTCTTTGAACTCTCAAAACGGATACATGACGTTTCGAACGGGTATTTTGACCCAACTGTAGGTGTTTTGGTGAACGCATGGGGGTTTGGTCCTGAAAAGGCGATGGAATTGGATAGTACACGTGTTGATAGTCTGTTGCAATATGTTGGATTTAACAAAGTAGGGTTGACTGATTCCAATACAATTCGCAAGGAACGAAAAGAAATCTATTTTGATTTCAATGCGGTTGCAAAGGGATATACCATAGATAGATTAGGAGCATTGCTTGAATCTAAGGGAATTGAAAATTATCTGGTTGAGCTAGGAGGTGAAGTATTGACCCAGGGTACCAATATGATTTCAAAAAAAGAGTGGACGGTGGGTATAGACGACCCTCAGGCGGAGAATGAAAGAAAATTGAAACGGATAATTCGCTTAAAGGATAGGGCAATGGCCTCATCAGGGAACTATAGAAAGTTTCGTGTTGATTCTGAAACCGGAGAGAAATATGTGCATACCATCAATCCTAAGACCGGATTCACAAAAAATTCTAAGGTTTTGGCTACCAGTGTTATCGCTAACACCTGTGCAGAAGCAGATGCCTTGGCCACAGCTTTTATGGCAATGGATTTGGATGATACCAAGAAGTTACTTTTGATATCGAACATATTAGGAGGTCCTGAGGTCTATGTTGTTTATTTGGATAGTGAAGGAAAAACCAAGGAATATATGACCCCAGGGTTTGAGAACTTGGTAGTTAACTGACCATAGGTTTTCTGACAAGCGGAATTATTTCCCCTTTGGCTAGCCGATATTTTTCCACTTCGTTTTCGGAAAGGTGAGCAGTGTAATCTACTTCTTCCACAATAAAACCAATACTTCTTAATTTGCTGAAATAATCCCTGCCATATATACGAACATGGTCATATTGACCAAAGATTCTAGCACGCTCCTTTTTATCTGTGATGCTATCATCTTCAAAAGTAGTTTCCCGTTTCAAATCCTGTGGAATCTGAAAAATACCCCATCCTCCGGGTTTCATCACTCGATATAGTTCTTGCATGGCCTTGGTGTCATTTGGGATATGCTCCAGTACGTGATTACATAGAATTACATCATAGCTATCGGAGTCAAAGGGAAGGTTACAAATGTCAGCTTTCACTTCGGCCAAGGGAGAGTTTAAATCTGTGGTGGTGTATTCGATGTTTTTAAGCTTTTTAAACCTATTATGAAAAGCCTGTTCTGGAGCAAAATGCAATACCTCTAAATTCTCTTCGAATAAACTGGTCTCTCTCTGTAAATAAACCCATAACAAACGGTGACGCTCTAAAGAGAGGGTAGAGGGGGAGAGTACGTTTTCCCTTGGACTTTCGTAACCGTAGGGTAGAAATTTTCGAAAGGACTTTCCATCAATGGGGTCCACGTATTTTGAACCTTTCATAGAGAGTGCAATCAAAGGTCTTACCCAATAGCTCAGTTTGATAAGCCACGGTCTGGGAATCAGGTTTAGAAAAAACTTAAAGACTTTTGACACGAATTACGTCAATTTATAATAGTGCTCTCGAATTTTGAAATCTACAGGATAATAGGTGATTTACGAAATTCTTCCTCTTCGTTACTTTCTATACCTAGAGCATCATAGATATATTGAAAGGTAGATAGCAATTCCGGTTTACCATCCACAATGGCCACATCATGTTCAAAGTGTGCACTGGGTTTACCATCCGCGGTAAGAATGGTCCATCCATCATTTAACTGCTTAATTCTTCTCGTTCCCATGTTTATCATAGGTTCAATGGCAACCACCATGCCCTCAACGAATTTTTTACCACGCCCCCGTTTTCCATAATTTGGCATTTGAGGATCTTCGTGCAAATCGGTCCCTAAACCGTGTCCTACCAATTCTCTCACTACGCCGTAACCATGACTCTCACAATGTTTTTGTATGGCAAACGCAACATCTCCTACCCGGTTACCCACTTTTAACTCCCGAATTCCTATGTAAAGTGACTCTTTGGTGACTTTGAGTAGTTTTCTGGTCTCCTCGGCAACTTCTCCCACTTCAAAGGTGTAGGCGTGATCACCATAATATCCATTTTTAAGGGCACCACAGTCAACGGAAATAATGTCTCCGTCCTTTAAAAGTTGATTATTGGGAATGCCATGAACTACTTGGGCATTTGGACTCCAATTCAGCGTATTTGGAAAATCGTACATACCTAAGAATCCAGGTTCCGCTCCTTGTTCACGGATAAATTCTTCGGCAAGTCTATCCAACTTTAATGGGTTTGCTCCAGGTTTTATTTCAGAAGCGAGCATCCCTAAAGTTCGGGAAACAACAAGGGCGCTTTCGCGCATCATCTCAATCTGCTCTGGAGTTTTGATTTTTATCATGCCTGCAAAGATAGGTTGAAATGAATTAACTACATCTTAGGATGAATCCAATCAGTAAATACCAAAGCGTCGTTAAACCAATGATTCTTGAGTCATAAGTTTTGGCTTTTCAACTCCCATTAGCGAAAGAATAGTAGGAGCAATATCACCAAGCACTCCATCCTTTATCGATTTAATGTCGTTATCAACAATTATCAAGGGCACAGGATTGGTTGTATGTGCGGTATTAGGGCTTCCATCTGGATTCACCATAGTGTCACAGTTACCGTGATCTGCAATAACAATGGTGGTATATCCATTATCCAATCCGGTTGAAATGACATCTTTTGCGCAAGTGTCTACAGTTTCACAAGCTTTTACTGCAGCTTCCATTATTCCAGTATGCCCTACCATATCTGGGTTGGCAAAGTTTAAGCATACAAAATCAGCTTCTCCCTTTTGGAGTTCAGGAACAATGGCATCCCTAATGTCAAATGCGCTCATTTCCGGTTTTAAGTCGTAGGTTGCCACTTTTGGTGAAGGACAAAGAATTCTACTTTCCCCTTCAAAAGGTTCCTCACGACCACCATTAAAAAAGAAAGTGACATGTGGATACTTTTCGGTTTCCGCAATTCGGATTTGTTTTTTGTTGGCCTTGGCCAAAACCTCTCCCAAAGTCTCACGTATATTTTCCTTATCATAAATAACATGAATCCCCTCAAAAGAATCATCATAGTTGGTCATGGTGACGTAATGAAGATTCAATTTTTTCATATTGTATTCCGTGAAGTCTTGCTGACTTAACACTTGGGTAAGCTCTCTTCCTCTGTCCGTTCTAAAGTTGAAGAAGACTACCACGTCACCTTCCGCTATTTTTGTTATGGCATGCCCGGTTTCATTAATGGCAAATATGGGTTCGATAAATTCGTCTGTAACTCCGGCATCGTAACTATCCTGCATACTCTGGACAATGTTGGAACTTGGTTTTCCCTCTCCATTAACAACCAAATCGTAAGCTTTTTTGACCCTTTCCCAACGTTTGTCCCTATCCATGGCATAGTATCTACCAATAACAGAGGATACTTGAGTTTTTTTACCACTACAGAAATTAATCAATTCTTCTAAAAATCCCTTTCCACTTTTAGGGTCTACATCTCTTCCGTCCGTAAAAGCATGAACAAAAGCCTTGCCTGAGCCCTGGGCTCCTTCAAAAGCAGAAATCAAAGCTTTTAAGTGATCTATATGGCTATGAACACCACCGTCGCTGACAAGACCTAAAAAATGAACATTTTTATTGTTTTTACTGGCATAGGCAAAAGCATCTGACAGAACTCTTTCGTCCTTTATGGTATTTTCTTGTACTGCTTTGTTGATTTTGGCCAAATCCTGATATACAATCCTACCTGCTCCAAGATTCATGTGGCCAACTTCACTATTGCCCATTTGTCCTTCTGGAAGTCCCACATTCATCCCATCGGTTAGAAGGTTCGCGTTAGGATACTTTTTGTAAAGTGAATCAACAAAGGGGGTATTGGCTTGTTCAATAGCCGAAACCTTTGGGTCTGGAGATTTTCCCCATCCGTCCAAAATCATAAGAATGACTTTCTTGTCCATAGTGAAAAATTGAAATTCAAAAATAGGATGATTTAGTTGGATGCCCTAGCGTTTTTGAAGGTTTTAAACTTGTGATTTTTACATTTTTTCGACCAAAAAACTGCAAACTTTGTTAAAATTTGGTTATAGAAGTGTTAATCGTGTAACATTTGGAGATAGAACGAGTCTATCATGATATAAAACTTATTTATAATCAAAAATTTATTCATCATGAAAAAAACAATCCTAACAGTGACTGCAGCATGTCTATTATTGGTAGCTGGCGTAAGCGCAAACGAAACTTCTTTCCCAACGGTAGAAGTAGAAACCTCAATCTCTTATGAGATTAGCTCTTTTTGTATGGCCATCGTCAAAGGGGACATTGACACTGTTAAAAAATTAATTGAGCTTGGAGAAGATGTGAACAGAAAGTCTATGGGCATGACGCCATTGCACTACGCTGCCCGTTACAATCGTGCAGAGATTGCTGAAGTTCTTTTGGCGAATGGAGCAAATGCAAAAAAAAGATGTGATAAAGGATATACGGCACAAAAATATGCCGAGCTTTCTGGAGCCATGGAGGCTTTGGAAGTAATAAATTCTGCTGTGAAAAAATAGAAAGGAGTTTATTCGTCCAATTAAAAAAGCCCTTGCAATTGCAAGGGCTTTTCTTTTTCAAATGTATAGTGTTCTTGTAAAAGAGTAGTTCTCTTAAAACTCAAAGCCAGTAAAGGCCCTGTACAAAAAAGCATAAAGTGCCATTCCTATAAGAATGGCGCAAAAAATTGAATACGCCTTTAAAAACAACACCAAGTAGCTTGGTTTGCAATCGTCAAAGGCTTCTTGATAAAGCGACTTAAAATGTAATAGTGTTCCCATCTGTTCTCGTATTAGGGTAGCACAAACGGGTTGAAGAAAAGAGTAATTGATTTGGGGTTACTCAAAGGTAATGAAAACTAAACAATCCTATTTTTTAATCGATGAATGTGCAAATTCTATCGACCTGAATATTTTTTGATAGCTTCTCTGATTTTTTCAATCCTATTTTCTGGGTCAGGGTGCGTGCTTTGGAACTCTGGAACTCGATTGGGGCCGGCAGCTCTTTTTAGAATTTGCATCACCTTTATCATTTCATTTGGGTCGTATCCAGATTGAATCATTAAAAGCACCCCAAGTTCGTCGCTCTCCAGCTCATCGCCCCTTCCATTCTTAAGTAGGGTATTTTGCCCTATTCCACTTACCAATCCGCCCATATCGCCACCAACACTAGCTCCCATGGTCAAGGTTTGCCAAAAACTACTTTCGGCAATACGTTCGGCAGAATGCCTACCGATTACATGACCAATTTCATGCCCCAAAACTCCGGCCAGTTGAGATTCGTTCAATTGAGAAAAAAGGGCATAGGTAATAAAACATTGTCCTCCTGGAAGGGCAAAGGCATTGATTGTTCTATCATCTGCAAGCAAATGAAATTGAAATTCATAGGGAGTCTCACGAGCTATACTATTTTGGACCAAACGATGGCCAACAGCATCAACCAGAGATTGCATACGTTCATCCGGATAGAGCCCTCCATGTTGTTGGGCCATTTCTGGAGCACTTTGGAGACCAATGGCAATCTCCTGCTCTGCGGTTATGTTTATATTTTGTACCCTGCCTGTATATGGATTTTCTTCTTGGTTGCTACAGCGTTGAATAAAGGCAAAGACCACAATTGCCAATCCAATAAGTATTCGGATTTTCCAACTTCCTCTTCTCATGGTGTTAGTGTTATAGTGAAAGGAAGATACGAAAAATAGGTTATAACAGCTTGGGATTAATATCCAGAATGTTATCCCTAATGTATGATTTTAAGAAACCCAAGGTGAAATGTTCAGAACCAATAAATTCCTCATTTTGAAGTAGTTTCACAATATTTTTCTTTCGGAAAGCGGTCAACATTGGAATGGAAATTGGCGCATAGCTATAGTGCCAAGGTTCATATTTGAAGCCTCTTCGTTTGGGTTCGTCCGTGTAAACCAAGTAGAAACCAAAACTCTCGGAATGCTCGTCCAGCCATTTTTTTAAACCTTCAAAAGGTCCCCCGCTTTCAAACTTTTCAGGAACTAAGACACCGCCATTGGTTTTTGGATATCCATCAATAATATCTATGTCAGTACCCCAATGATGTCTACTGGTTCCAGGTATTGTAGAATATTCAATGATTTTGTCGATGGCATTCAATGGAGACATACCATCGTCTTCCGTGTATCGAATAAATTTTCTTTCCCAAATGCTTTCTTGCCTGTAAAAATCGCGAAAGCTAGAAACCATTTTAATGTTAAAACCATCTTGATAGGCCGCTTTTTTCATTTCTACAAAAGCGTCATGGGCTTCCTCCCTCAGATTTATGTCCTTACCAAATAGGGGAATATCTTCTTTACCCATTAATTCTGAAATGGTGTATTCGGAACTATTTTGATTGGCTGGAAGAGCAAAAGGAAAGGACAGGGCCGTACTGGCAGCAACGGTTGTTTTAACGAAAGATCTTCTTTTCATAAATGATTGACGAATTTGCAGCAAGTTAAGAAGTATTTCGAAGTCTACACACGGGAAGCAGTCCTATATCTATTATTGAGAATCTGAGATATAAAGGTACCCTTGAAATTTCTCTCTTGTATCGTTTACGGTAAGTACGTAAAAATATACCCCTGCCGATAAACCGGAGTTCCTACTGATTACAGCATTTCTGTTTGAGCGTCCGTTAAATTCATTGGCATAATTCAATTTGGAATATACCAATACGCCATATCTATTATAAATATTCAAAATATTGTTGGGTACTGTTTCTATACCTTCTATCAACAAGAAATCGTTGACCCCATCCCCATTTGGCGTCAAAAAATAATTATCTAATTCTAAAACTGAGAAAGGTTCCAAAAGTTCATCTGTGCCACCGAGTGTGATTATTTCATAATCACTTGGCAAAAAGGTGTTAGACGTAATGCTTCCGTTGTTTAAATTACCGTTTACTCCAGTATTACCGAGACTTTCCCATTGATTGGATTCTCTGTTCCAACCCACAACCATTACATTTTCGGTACTTTCAGCTAACAAAGAAATATTGCTTTGCGAATCCCATGTTAAGGTAACCACTGAGGGTTCACTGCCCTCCAATGTCCAAAACTCAAAGTTGCTTATTTGAAGATCATCTGTTGCAACAATATCTGTGTCAAAAAATTCACTCAACGAAATTGGAGCATTGGGGTCTTCAAAAAAATAGGCACACCGAACCAAACTATTTACACTATTGGAAGTCACAGTTAGATGACGTATTCTGTTTCCCTCACCTACAGGAAAAGTAATCAGCGATTTATTACTAGCTCCAGCATATCCATTGATATGGTTTTCATCTCCAGTACCGGTAAAGAAGGCATCATTGATAAAATTGAGGTAGTTGTTCAAGGTATTCTTTTCCGTCAAGATATTGCCAGAGATGAAGTTGGCATTATTGGTGACCCCAACCCAAGTTTCCAATTGTAACCCATTATCAGCAAAGATTTCCAAGTCATTGAATACAGGATTCGAATTTCCAGAAATAGTTAATCTTGAGTCACTATAAAAACCGGTTAAACCTCTGTTATTTACAAAAAAGCCATCATCTATCAGGTTTAAATGGAAACCCACGGACGCCTCAGAGTGAAATTGTAATGAACCAAAATTATGAAATGCCTGTTGGGCATTTGCGGACGACCCCAAAATGAGCAGAATAGGGATTATACTATTTCTTGATATGGACTTTTTCAAACTCATCTTTACCTGTAGGCTTGATAAATAACGACTATTCCATCAGCAAAACTATCTGTGTTTAGGGTGAAACCGTCAGAATTAAAACTTGTAACGGTAGCTGAGGTGACGCCCAGATTATCTCCATTTTGATTACCATAGCGTAGACCTATACAATGGGAGTTTGATGCAAAACGAGAAATATCATTAATGGAGTTTCCGTGGCCACCAACATAAATCACCTGTTCTGTAATACTGCTGGCATCATTTCGCGCAAATCCTGTCATAGAGCCGAAGGAATTGGCAATTCCCCGTTCGTTGTTTCGAACAGAATTATCTGAATTTAGACTGAAACTTTCAACATTGGCATAGGCTGCAAAAGTTACATAGCTAGGCTCAAAAGGAATACCGGTTATATTCTGATTTCCGCTTCCTGTTATTTGAAAAGTTCCCACATAACTGTTGGAAATGTTAGGTACCTCTACCCAGCCAGAGTTACTGTAGAAATGTATGCTTCTGGTTGTTGTATTGTAAACTAATGACCCTTCAATAGGATTTGAAATGGCGTTCATTTCTGTTCCACTGACGTTGTGAATACCCACTAAATCACCTGCGGTTACCTGTGCTTTTAAAAAAGAAGCCCAAAGTAAAACAACAACTAAAAGAGTTTTTTTAAATATCATAAATCTATAAATCAAGTACGGTAAACATAAATTCAGAGTTAAAACGATTTCTATCGGAACCACCGTTATCATTATCTCCTACAATAACCTCAAAACTAGTAGTGGTCTGACTGTTGTAGGATATTCCAGGGTCATCGTTGCCAGCACCACCTCGTCCAGGTTGTGTTAGCTGGATAATGTAATTGGCATCTGAAACTAAACCGGCTGGTAGGTTCACTCTGTATCGACCATTTCCACCAAGTTTTGTGACCGTAATACCTGCGGTTGCTTTTACTACGGAACCATTTGATGCAATTTTGCCAAATGCCTTGATTGGGCTCTCGTAAAAAGCACCCCCATTGGTGCCTACTGTGATACTATTATTGGTTTCAGTCCCAACTACATTGGCAGTTTGGGCAGTATTTTCTTCATTGGTATAGGTGATGACACCAGTCGTATTATTTTGCGCAAGGTTGGTAACTGTTTCGTTAACTGACCCACCACCGTCACTTAGAGTAATAGTAGTGCCAGCTTTGGATAGTGTTTGAGGTGGTCCAACTGGCCCCTGAGGTCCGGTAAGGTCCGCTGTTGTGAAGCTTGTCCCATCGGTAAAGTTCAGGGTGAAGGTCCCGTTTCCGTTGTCCACTGTCGATGCTATGCCGTTCCCGTCGGCACCGTTTGTACCGTTTGTACCATTGGTTCCGTTCGTTCCATCTGTTCCGTTGGTCCCGGCCGGTCCTGTAAGGTCCGCTGTGGTAAAGCTTGTCCCATCGGTAAAGTTGAGGGTGAAGGTCCCGTTTCCGTTGTCCACTGTCGATGCTATGCCGTTCCCATCGGCACCGTTTGTACCGTTCGTACCATTGGTTCCGTTCGTACCATCTGCTCCGTTGGTCCCCGCAGGTCCCTGAGGTCCTGTAAGGTCCGCTGTGGTAAAGCTGGTCCCGTCGGTAAAGTTGAGGGTGAAGGTCCCGTTTCCGTTGTCCACTGTCGATGCAATCCCGTTCCCGTCGGCCCCGTTCGTACCGTTCGTACCATCTGTTCCGTTGGTCCCCGCAGGTCCCTGAGGTCCGGTAAGGTCCGCTGTTGTAAAGCTTGTCCCGTCGGTGAAGTTCAGGGTGAAGGTCCCGTTACCGTTGTCCACTGTCGATGCAATCCCGTTCCCGTCGGCACCGTTTGTACCGTTCGTACCATCTGTTCCGTTTGTTCCATCTGCTCCATTGGTCCCCGCAGGTCCCTGAGGTCCGGTAAGGTCCGCTGTTGTGAAACTTGTCCCATCGGTAAAGTTGAGGGTGAAGGTCCCGTTGCCGTTGTCCACTGTCGATGCAATCCCGTTCCCGTCGGCACCGTTCGTTCCATCTGTTCCGTTGGTCCCAGCCGGTCCCTGAGGTCCCGTAAGGTCCGCCGTGGTAAAGCTGGTCCCATCGGTAAAGTTGAGGGTGAAGGTCCCGTTACCGTTGTCCACTGTCGATGCTATGCCGTTCCCGTCCGCACCGTTTGTCCCATTGGTACCATTTGTACCATCGGTTCCGTTTGTTCCATTGGTCCCCGCAGGTCCCTGAGGTCCGGTAAGGTCCGCTGTTGTAAAGCTTGTCCCATCGGTGAAGTTCAGGGTGAAGGTCCCGTTACCGTTGTCCACTGTCGATGCTATGCCGTTCCCGTCCGCACCGTTTGTCCCATTGGTACCATTTGTACCATCGGTTCCGTTTGTTCCATTGGTCCCCGCAGGTCCCTGAGGTCCGGTAAGGTCCGCTGTTGTGAAGCTTGTCCCATCGGTGAAGTTCAGGGTGAAGGTCCCGTTTCCGTTGTCCACTGTCGATGCTATGCCGTTCCCGTCCGCACCGTTTGTCCCATTGGTACCATTTGTACCATCGGTTCCGTTTGTTCCATTGGTCCCCGCCGGTCCCTGAGGTCCTGTAAGGTCCGCTGTGGTAAAGCTGGTCCCGTCGGTAAAGTTGAGGGTGAAGGTCCCGTTACCGTTGTCCACTGTCGATGCTATGCCGTTCCC